>CAWFVV010000001.1:0-1319051 GCA_963819385.1 uncultured Alphaproteobacteria bacterium
CGCGAAAAGGTCTGCGCGTCCAGGTTGCGAAGGGCGGCTGTTCAGGTTTGCATTACGAGATGACTCTCGACGAAAAAAAGATGGTGATGCCGTAGTGGAACGGGATGGAATGCATTTTTTTATCGACAACGAAAGTATTCCACATCTGCGCGGCGCGACCCTGGATTTTAGCGGTGGTTTGACCGGCACCGGTTTTCGGGTCGTAAATCCAAACGCATCGCGCACCTGCGGATGCGGTTCGTCGTTTGAAACGACACAATCAGCTTGAAACAGGGTAATCTTCTCGCGCTGGCCTGATGGACTATGGAGTTTATCCATATGACGAGCCGTACGCTCGTCCAAGACGACGCATCAATTATTTTGCCTGGACGGTTGTCATTCTGCTGCTGATTGGGTTTGCGTTAGCCGCGTGGCTGGGCAGTTTTTACATCTTCAGTCAACCGGAACGCCCCGACAGTTACAAGATTTTACAAAGGCTGCACAAGATCGAGACACCCAAGCGTTTTGAACTGACCGCCGCTCCGGCAGGCGAATTTCTCAATTCGAAGCAACTCTACGAGCGTTATTCGGAAATGGGCAACGCAGAGCTTGCGAGGACGAATGCGGAGCTGGCACGCAATTATATTCGGAATTATCAGACGGTGCACGGCCTGGTTCCCTATGTGGTAGGCAGATACAAAATTGTCGCAGCACGAGAGCTCGGACCCGGCGATGTATTTACATCCGGCATGATCGCCTTAACCAGTGCGGCCGATAACGGCGAATTGCTCATGGAACATCTTTACCCGGCGAATCCGGAGGCCCTGCCATTGATGAAACAGACGCTTAATGTCGGATTGGAAATCAAGTTGGAGCGCTCACATGACATTTCTTCGGTGATTCACGCCGAGCGTCTGGCCGATGGCCGCATGATGATTACGGCCGTGCCCTTGCTTTACGGAAGCTACACTGTCACCCGTGGCCTGGGGACCTTTCGCCTCGAGCCCCCGCTCAGTCTCAACCTCGTCGCGGGCTGGCCATTATTTAAGGCTCCAGAACGCAAGCAAATTGAACAGCACTACGCAGAGAACCAGCAAAAAAAGGCGATAGCGCAAGGCGGTCCGATTTCCATACCGGGCTTCAGCCCCAGCGCGACGCCTCCGCCCGCTGCGAATGAATTGGTGCGCGTCGAGCAAGCGATTGCCATTCGAACACCGCCGGCTGCGCCAGTCATAGCAAAGAATGAAAAGCTCGCCAATCCCACGCCGCCGCCAAAAGGTAGAAGATGGGGCAAGAAACAAAAACTCGAGTCCCCACCTCCAGCATCGACTCCTCCTCAGCCAGTAGTAGCACAGAAACCCATTGCTCCAGCTGCGACGCCTTTTACACTTGCGTCCGCAGCGACGCCTCCGAAGCTTTCCGCGGCTACACCAGCGCCAGCCGCGAACACCGCCAATGCTCAAGCTCCAGCAGTCGCCCAGGCGCCATCTGTTCCAACGGCAACCCCAGTGCCAGTTCTGCCAGCTCAACCCGCTCCGCCCGACGCTTCCAATGTAGCTCTCGCTTCAAACGCGGGCGGGGGCAGTTGGAAAACATTTTCGCCTGGCAAAATGCCGCTTGGCCGGCTGATAGCGACAAACGATCTGCGTGACGTTGCTGAGCACGGGCTTGCGGGTGAACGCGTCTATTTGAAGGGACAGTTCGTCGTGAATTTTTCTGATGCCAACAAGGCTGTCCTGCGTCCGCGCACGAAGCTCACGGACAAGGTGCTGCACTTCGGCGGGGGTTCTTCTACGCGTATCATTGTCGAATTTCCAGCCGGCTATATTCCACCGCGGCAGGGGGCGGAAGTGAGCCGCGATGAGTCGCGGCCCTACGAGATCACCGAAGTGCGCAAACAGGAAGACGGACAGCTTAACGTCTTTGTGCGCGAGATCATGCAGCCGAATTAGTCGGTTGCACTGTGGCTAAATCGAAGGTCCCGCTTATGAAACGCCATGGAAGACTCATACATGGGCGTTAGTGCTAGCGGACAACAATTGATACACCAAGGCGGTCGAGAACAGTTTGTTTTGTCATTTGAGGGGTTGCCATGCGAGCAATACTGAGCCATGAGCGAGTTCTCGCAGCCATAACTGGCAGGGTCGGCGCGCCGCGCCGACCGGACGCCGCATCGCAGCAGCCTTACCTTCAATCAGTCCGCGATCGTAGAATCAATTTGCCATCCCGGATTGCAATCGCGCCTACACCGGAATCGTTCCGGTAATCGGCGAGATAATCTCGCAATCGCTTCGACCGATATTTCCAATTCAACAGATCGCGCGGAACAGACTCGCCGTTTACGGTGATTCGGTTCAACTGTGGATTCTCAAGTGATTCCGCGCTTTTTAGTTCGATCCCGATGTCGCCGTTAAAATAATAACCCGACCGGGGGATAAGTTCTCCAAGCGGGACGCTCGCCTGGCACCGCAAGCGCTCCCCATCAATCGAGACAAACATTTTGCCACGCGCGTCTTGATTGGTGGCAATCAAAGTATTGATGTCATCCGCTGTCAGCTCAAGCTCGGCGGGCTGACCCGCTCGGGCCTTTTGTTCGAAATCCTCACACCGCTCGTGGACCGATTGAATTTGCGTGTCCGACGCGGTGAACGCAGGTACCGGCACGGGCGCATGACCGATGGCTTGCGCTTTCGTCAGCCAATAAAGGCCATGGAAAATTGCCGAGTGCCGGTGTAAACCCCAATACATCCCAGCAAAGCAAGCGATTCCCAGCACAACCGCAAACACAACAAGAATAAGACAGCCTCGCCCGAAGCAACCGAATCCCCTTCTTGGTGGCGGCGCGTCAACCCAACCGTTCATATCTCTTGACGCGACTTCGCGTCGATCTTCGCCTGCGCTTCCATCAACTTGTCGTAAAGCGCGCGTAACCCTTCACCAAGCACGCGCGTTCCAGCGAGGATTGGCATGAAGTTCGTGTCACCGCTCCAGCGTGGGACGATATGAATATGCAAATGATCCGTCACACCCGCGCCTGCGCATTCGCCAAGATTTAATCCAATGTTAAATCCCTGAGCCTTTGTTGCGGCGCGCAAAAGCGCCTGCGCATGGACGACCAAATTCCACAGCTCGACGATCTCATTCTCACCGAGCGCAGAGAGCTCCGCCGTTTTGCGATACGGCACCGCCATCAAATGACCAACCGCATATGGATACCGGTTCATCATCAGGAACGCATTCTTTCGCCGTGTGATCACCAAATGCGCGGCGTCATCGCTTGCCTGCGCCGCCGCGGAAAGAAAATTCAAGTCGCGCGGTTCCTTTTCGAAATACTCCACCCGCCATGGCGCCCAAAGCGTCTCCAATTCTTTTTTGGGAAATTCTCTGCCGACATACTGACAGCCACGAGATTACACGGCTGCTGGCGCAACATGCGACGCAAATTGTTGTAGCCGGGGTCGCTGACCCCGGCCGGGTCGCGACTTCGATCCAAGTCCGCATTCATTCGATCTGGATTTACGCGGCAAGTCGAATTACAAATCGGAACATGCGAATATTGATAAATCTTATCTTGATCGTCGTGGTTTCGCATTGGCCATACCGCAATCAAATTAAACGCTTCTCCGGAAGACGATGCGAAGGCCGTCGCCGCGTTGGACACCAAATATCAAGCCGCCGTGAAAGCTAACGATGCCACAACAATGGACCAGATTTTAGCCGACGACTTCGTCCTGGTAACGGGCCGTGGCAGAGTTTTTAGCAAAGCCGACCTGCTTGACTCGGCTCGGAAGAAGGAAGCCACCTACGAACGCCAGGACGAAGAACCGGGAACACAGAAGGTCAGGGTGTGGGGTGACACAGCCGTGGTGACTGCCCTCCTATGGATCAAGTCGGTGCAAGGAGGTAAACCAGCCGATTACAAACTATGGTTTAGCGACACTTATGTCCGCACTCCAACAGGCTGGCGCTACGTGTTCGGCCAGGCTTCCCTTCCCTTACCCAAAACGGAGTCGCCCGCCAAGCCGCCTGCTCGCGAAAAACCTTCGGAGTAACTTTGCGCGAAGCCTGCAGCGTTCGGCTTGCTCGCTTCGGGCAGCTCCCATAATGGGGCAGCATGATTTTCTTTACCCGGAGCGACTCCTGAGTAAACCCCGAAATAGGCGAAACAAAATTGCGTCGAATTGTAGTTAGGCTGCATGGACGCACTTGCAAATTCGATTACATATCATGATGCTGGCGTCGCCGCGATTCAGACTATTTCGAGGCAATAAACCAAATCAACAAACGATACGCTTATGAGAACAATGACCTGCAAACAATTGGGCGGTGCGTGTGAATTGGAATTCCACGCAGACACCTTTGAAGAGATTGCTAAAATGAGCCAGAAACACGGCAAGGAGATGTTTGAGAAGGGGACAAGGCTCATCTTGAGGCGATGAGTAAAATGAGAGACCTCATGCAGTCTCCGAACGCAATGAACAAGTGGATGGAAGCCAAACGGAAGAGTTTGTCGCCATACCAAGCAGAAATGAGGCCTAACCAGGCGATGCAGCGAACCGCGGACCGTCCTTATGCCTATCTCGAGAGTATGCGACCATCATTTCTAGTTCGCGCGGTCGCTGATCTTGTTCTCGTTAGGCCATGAACCCACGGGCGCCCATCGAAATTGATGGTGCTAGATGACGAGCATGATGTTCGCGATCAAAGCCGAGGTTAGCGATCCGCGGGCGCAAACGTTCGCGTTCACCGCGCAGAAGACGATGTATGGTGGCAAGCACATCGCCAAAGGCGATACAATCTTCGTCTTCGCTAGCGAGAACGAAGGCGGGTCAGGTCTCATCGCGAGCGGCATTGTCACGTCGGCCAAAGCGATCGCAAAAAAACGAGGGATCGCCCGGCAAACGCCGCGCGTGAGCATCACCATCAAACGCACCGCGATCGCAAGGCGGCGACTGGGGCGAAGCGAGCTCAAACCTTTTTCGGACTGGAACGATGGTCGACCCGAGACCGAGCTCAATTTCAAATTCTATCGTCAGGCAACGAATAAGATCGTCGGCATCTCCGATGAAACAGCCGCGTTCCTCCGCGGATTCTTTTAACGCGGGACGGTAATGCTGCAATTCGGCTTGTCCCGTTCGCTCGTCATGAAGCGAAGAATCCATGCTTTTTTACCCGGAGCGGCTTGGAGTGAACGCAAAAATAGGCGAGACAAGTTTCCGTCGAATTGTAGTTAGATGGAAAACCTAACGAATAGACAGCACATCAGAGACTGGTTCGCCTTGGGGTGCGGACTCTTCGGAATCTGGCGAACTCCTGCGCGCCGCCGATTGGGTGATCAGTGCGTTCGACATCATGACGGGGCTGTATCGGCCTACTACTGGAAGAACAATTGGCCTCGCACTTGGCTTTGGAGTGACGGCACTCTTGATTATTATCCTTACGAGGGGCCGCCTGGGTTACCAGCACTACCGAGCGGAACGCCAAGGCGCGACGCCCGAAGATTGAAAGGGTAAATGCAACCAAAGTTAAGGAGGAGAACCTATGATCCCTGGTCCTACAGCACAGAAATACAGAATACTGATTGCCTCAATCGTGATACTGACGGTCAGCGTTATACTCCCGCAGCGTTCATTGGCGAGCGCCGGCGAACAACAAAGTGTGATTCATCAGCTACGAATCTACGAAATATTTGATAACAATAAAAAAGCGTTTCACGACCGGTTTCGAGATCACGCCATGCGGATCATGGCGAAATACGACTTCAAGATAGTTGCCACCTGGGAATCTAAAAAAGACAATCGAACCGAATTCGTTTATCTGCTTGAATGGCCCGACAAGGAAACGATGACCGATCGCTGGAAGAAATTCTTGCAGGATCAGGAATGGATTAAGATCAAGAAGGAGACGGGCGAAGTTAACGGACCGCTCGTTGGGGAGATCCAGGATCGCACCTTGTATTTAACGGACTATTCACCGCGTCAGGTCTTGGCAAAATGAGGCTGGTGGCCATTCGCTGACGCTATTTGAGCGTCGGTTCTCTCGCCTCTCCCCTCGGAAAAGGGAGAGAGGATGAAGGTGAGGGGTTCGAGCGACCGTCCCTCGATCAACCCTCACTCTCCCCCTCTCCCTTCAAAAAGGAGAGGCGACCCAAGAGGCGCGGAATCGCTCGAAAACTTGCTCACAAGCAGGCTCGTTATCGAAACGATCCGCCGTTCTTCCACCCGTCTGAAAATTGAAGCTAAAAAATTGTTAAAAAAAGCTTGCACGTGATTTAGTGTTATAGTTAACTATATCACCATATGAGGCAAAACGAGCAATCACCGGGGGCGGCGCGCGGAGTCTTGTCAGCAAGGGCGTTTGGAGCACAGGATGAATCGTGAATGGAATGATAATCAGCCGATTTATCGACAGCTTCGCGACCGTGTCGTCCATATGATACTCGACGGCGTGCTCAAAGAAGGCGATCCCCTGCCCTCCGTGCGCAACGTGGCCGCCGAATATCGAGTCAATCCCCTCACCGTTCTAAAGGCCTATCAGGAATTGGTCGACGAGGAACTGGTCGAGAAACGGCGGGGCCTCGGCATGTTCGTCAAAGACGGCGCGCACAAATCACTACTCAAAGGCGAGCGTCAGAAATTTCTTTCGGAGCATTGGCCCAGGGTGCACGCAACGATTCAGCGGCTTGGACTGAATCCAAAAGAATTGCTCGATGCGGCAGCTCGCAACTCAAACAGAAAGGAAAGTCGTTAACGCCATGGCAACGATAGAAGCGCTCGGCCTCCGCAAAACTTTCGGCACAACTGTCGCGCTCGACGGCATCGATTTGCGCGTTGAAGAAGGGCGCATCCTCGGACTCGTCGGTCCCAACGGCGCGGGCAAAACAACCGCACTCAATGCAATTCTCGGCCTCACTTCATATAAGGGCGAATTAAAGGTGCTGGGACGCGACCCATGGACCGAGCGCGATCAGCTCATGCAAGACGTCTCTTTCATTGCTGATGTCGCCGTCCTTCCACGTTGGATTCGCGTTACGCAGTTGCTGGACTATGTCGCGGGGGTCCATCCGCGATTCGATCGCGCGAAAGCGGAAGGTTTTCTGGCGAAGACTGCGATCAAGCGCACGAGCAAGGTAAGAGAATTGTCAAAAGGCATGGTGGCCCAGCTGCACCTCGCCCTGGTCATGGCGATCGACGCGAAATTGTTGGTGCTGGACGAGCCGACGCTTGGCCTGGACATCCTTTATCGTAAACAATTCTACGATTCACTGCTGAACGACTACTTCGATCACAGCCGCACGATCGTCGTAACGACGCACCAGGTGGAAGAGGTCCAGGATGTCCTTACCGATCTCATGTTCATCAACCGTGGCCGGATCGTGCTCCAATGCAGCATGGAAGAATTCGACTCGCGCTACGTGGAAGTGATGGTGAATCCCGAGCATGTCACGGCAGCGCGCGCGCTGAAGCCGATTCACGAGCGCCCCGTGTTTGGTCGCAGCGTCCTGCTTATTCGATCATGTCGATCGCGACCAACTCGCTGCGTTTGGCGAGGTACGCAGGCCCAGTATCGCCGACTTGTTCGTAGCCGTGATGAGTAATAACACCATCGCACCACCGCCGCTCCCGCGTCAAGCTACAGCACCTGAGGTAACCACATGAATACTCAATCGGATAACACGCCTGAATCTGCCGGGGTCAGCGCCCCCGGCTACAGCTCTTCGGCGACCCAGCCGTTCTTTTGGTCGGTGCGACGCGAGTTATGGGAGAACCGTTCGATCTACGTCGCGCCACTGATCGTCGCCGCAGTCGTGTTGTTCGGTTCCCTGGTCGGTTCCTTTCATCTGCCAGATCGCCGACGGTTAGCGATGTTGCTTGATCCAGCCCATCGGCGGGCCGCGATCGAGATGCCGTACGATATCGCTGCAATGATTATCATCCTGACCGCATTCGTCGTCGGCGTCTTCTATTGTCTCGACGCGCTGTACGGCGAGCGCCGCGAACGAAGCATCCTTTTCTGGAAGTCGCTTCCGGTTTCGGATCTCACAACCGTCCTCTCGAAGGCCACCATTCCGCTGGTGATCCTGCCGCTCACCATCTTCCTGATCATTGTTGTGACGCAATTCAGCATGATGCTGATCAGTAGTGCGGCATTGATGCCGAGCGGTCTTGCTGGAACGACGTGGATAAATTTCAATTTGTTTCAACAATCGTTGATACTGCTCTATAGCTTGATCGTAATCGCGCTCTGGCATGCCCCAATCTACGGCTGGGCGCTGTTGATTTCCGGATGGGCGCGACGCGCGACGTTTCTCTGGGCGGTGTTACCGCTGCTCGCCATCGGCGTTCTTGAGAAGATTGCGTTCGATACAACGCATTTTGTATCGATGCTGAAATATCGCGTGTTCGGCGCCGGTGACACAGCTTTCGCGTTCCGCCCACAACACGGCGTTACAATTGATTCTCTGCTTCAACTCACTCCCGGAAGATACCTGGCCACTCCCGGGCTCTGGATCGGGCTGATAGTTGCCGCGGCGTTGGTAGCCGCAGCGGTCCGACTCCGCCGTTATCGCGGCCCATTGTGATTTCAGATGAACCTGCTTTCTCATGCAATCCCGAGGATGAATGGAGAGAATCGTCGATAGCTGATTGAACGATGGAAAGAACAAGCCGCGCAGCTCTCCATTAGGTCTATGAAGCTAGTAGAGAACTGAAAGTTGAAACTCATGCATCCAACCAAGAAAGCCGGCCGTATCGCCGGCGCCATCTACGCATCAATGGTGTTCGTTGGGCCGTTCAGCCTGATCTACGTGCCTAACAAATTGATCGTCCGCGGCGATGCCACGGCGACAGCGGCGAATATACTGAATCATGAGAGTATGTTTCGGCTTTGGATCGTCGGCGATCTTTGGATGCCGGTAATTTTCATCTGCCTGGGGGTCGCGCTTTACAATTTGCTCAGCGGCGTCAGCAAGCCTTGGGCGCTGCTGATGCTCAGCTTCGTCCTCGTTTCCGCTGCCGTCGGTTTTCTGGATACGTTGAACAATATCGCCGCCGATCTTCTGTTTCGCGGCGCGGACTTCTTGAGTGTTATCGATAAACCGCAGCGCGACGCGCTCGGCATGCTCTTTATCCGGTTGCACAGCAAGGGAACGTTTATCAACGAACTGTTTTGGGGTCTGTGGCTCTTTCCGTTTGGCCTTCTCGTCTATCGCTCCGGATTTTTACCGCGCTGGATCGGAGTCTGGCTCATGATCAACTGTTTCGCTTACGTGATTCTCAGTCCCATCGCGTTGTTCTATCCAGCCTACTACGGCACTGCATTTACACTCGCGCAGCCAGTCTTATTCGGCGAACTCGCGATCATGCTCTGGCTTCTTATCAAGGGCGCAAAGGTACCAACCATTCCCAGTGCGCTTCAACCGGCGGCGGTCTGACCTTGTCTTTCGTTAGGCCAATGAAACTAAAAGTTATTCTACGATGGACGGCACGCGTAATTGTGGTCGCCTTAGTTTTGGTATTCCTGGTCGGGCTTATCGCTTACTGGAGATCGACTAACGAGTGCGCTCGCAAAACCGGCGCGCCAAGCAATCCTATGAAAGCTATTCTTCACTGCGAGTACGGTTCCCCGGATGTTCTCACCGTTGAAGAAATCGAAAAACCGGTTCCGAACGGCAATCAGCTATTGGTGAAAGTTCACGCAGCTGCAGTAAATCCACTCGACCTCACTATCCGTGGACCATGGGTAATTCGCCCGTTGCTCGGACTGCGTAAACCAAAATATACTCGACTTGGCGTCGATTACTCCGGAACCGTCGAAGCAGTTGGCAAGAACGTCACTGACTTCAGACCCGGCGACGAAGTCTTCGGCGGAAAGAGCGGCGCCCTGGCTGAGTACGTTTGCGTTTTAACAGATCGCGGGGTCACGCCGAAACCGGCGAACATGACGTTCGAGCAAGCGGCTTCGGTCCCAGTGGCTGCGCTCACGGCATTGCAGGGTTTGCGCGACAAGGGAAAGATCCAGTCCGGGCAGAAAGTCTTAATTAACGGCGCGTCGGGCGGTGTAGGCACGTTCGCAGTCCAGATCGCGAAATCGTTTGGCGCGGAAGTGACCGGCGTCTGCAGCACGCGCAATGTCGATCTTGTCCGATCAATCGGGGCAGATCACGTCATTGATTACACGAAGGAAGATTTCACCAAGACTGATCAACGCTACGATCTAATCTTTGATCTCATTGGTAACCACTCGTTTTACGAACGCCGGGGCATTTTGAATCCGAATGGGATCTGCGTCATGGCCGGGCTCGGAGGAGCAGGGTGGCACGACGGAATGGCGACACGTTTGGCTGGTGAGCTCAATGCCTATCTGCGGTCACGCTTCGTCAGCCAAAAATTTGTCGCCTACATTGCGCAATTTAACAAACAGGACATGACGGTGCTGGCGGACCTTATGCAGTCGGGGAAAATGAAACCGGTCATCGACAAGGTTTACAAATTCAATGAAGTGCCGGCGGCTCTTCATTATCTGGAACAAGGACACGCTCGCGGAAAGGTAGTTGTTAGTTTGGAATAAACCTGACCATGCGGGGAAACTGAAATGACAAGTAGCATGATCGACAATTCACAACGGGTGGCTGCAAAAGTCGCCGGATTCAGTCTCCTCTTCTCCATGGTGATCGTGGTGTTTGCCAACTATGTGCTGCTCAATCCTCTCATCGTTCGAGGCAATGCCGTGGAAACTGCGAGGAACATCATGGCGCACGAAACGCAATTTCGCGTCGCCCTCACCTGCTTCCTTGCCTACAGCGCAATCGTTGTGGTTCTCCTCACAGCGTTCTACGTAATTCTTAAACCAGTAAATGAAGGCCTTGCCCTAGTTGGAGCATTGTTCCGTCTGGTCTTCGCCATAATGTGGCTTTTTAGCACGCTCAACATGCTCGGCGCGCTACGACTCGTGGGTGGTGCTAGTTATCTGCAAGCCTTCGAAGCAGATCACTTGCAAGTGCTCGCCAGGCTAAACATCGCCGCCACTTTCGATGATTACTACGTTGGCCTTCCGTTTTTCGGATTAGCCGCGACTGTTTGCGCCTGGTTGTGGCTCAAATCGAGATATATTCCAAAAGGATTAGCTGTCTTCGGCATCGTGTCATCGGCGTGGTGCGTGATTTGCGCTTTTGTTTTCCTCATTTTTCCCGGATTCGCCAAGCCGGTTGATCCTTATTGGTTCGATTCGCCGATGGCCATCTTCGAACTGATCTTGAGCGTCTGGCTGTTATCTAAAGGGATCCAAACGCCAAATCTTGGGAAAGCGGACCATATTGCCGAGAGCGCGAGGAAATCCATTTCGCTGCGCTTACCCGTGTTTCTTTAGCTCTATGAAGCTAAAGCGCATTTTGAAATGGACTGCGATCATTATCCTACTTGCATTGATCCTATGGGGTTTCACCGCCTACTGGACGTCGACGAATGACTGCAATCGCAACGCCGCCACTCTAACTGATCCGATGAAAGCTGTGCGTTATTGTGAATACGGCTCGCCGGATGTCGTCAAGCTCAAGAGTGTTGAAAAGCCGATTCCGGAAGACAATCAAGTCTTGATCAAAGTTCGTGCGGCTTCACTCAACGCGTTTGATTCGTACGTGATCCGCGATTCGTGGCTGGGTCGCTTGATCTTCGGGTTGCGCAAACCAAGAGACCCACGCCTCGGGCAGGACGTTGCCGGCCAGGTGGAAGCGGTCGGCAAAAACGTGACGCAATTCAAACCGGGTGACGAAGTGTTCGGCATCTCTCGCGGCGCTCTGGCTGAGTATGCATGTACTCCCGAGCGAGCATTGGCCGCGAAGCCGCCGAACGTCTCGTTTGAGCAAGCCGCCTCTCTCCCGTTGGCCGGACTTACTGCGCTGCAGGGCCTGCGCGAGGGAAAGATTCAGCCGGGGCAGAAGGTGTTGATCAACGGCGCGACCGGCGGTGTGGGAACATTCGCCGTGCAAATCGCCAAATCTTTTGGCGCAGAGGTGACGGCGGTTTGCAGCACACGGAATGTCGATCTTGTCCGATCAATTGGCGCCGATCACGTCATCGATTACACAAAGGAGGATTTCACCAAGAGCGACCAGCGTTACGACGTGATCTTCGATAACGTTTGCAACCATTCCTTCGCCGAACGCCGTCACGTGTTAAATCCCAAAGGCATCTGCGTTTTGGCCGGCATGGGCGGAGCCGGGGTAAAAGGAAGCGAGGCCCTCGGACGCATCGCTGGTAATATTTTCACCGCGCGCGCATTGTCATCATTCACCGATCAAAAATTCGCCCAGTACCGTACCAAATCTAGCAAACAGGATCTCGCCGTGCTGGCCGACCTCATCCAGACGGGAAAGATAACGCCGGTCATCGATCGGCGTTACAAATTAGGCGAAACTCCTGAAGCTCTTCGCTATCTCAATGAAGGACATGCTCGAGGGAAGGTAATAATTACCGCCAATTAGCAAGAAAGGAAGAATGTATGAACCCAATTAAGAAAGCAGCCCGAATTGCAACAGGAGTTTACCTGGCCCTAATGCTGGTTGCGGGTCAGCTCTTCGGCTCGACCTTGCAGGAACAAAACAAAGCCACGGCGAAGCGCGCATTTGAAGAAATTCTAAGTCGTGGAAGGTACGAACTCGCTGAACAACTTTACGCCAAGGATTTCGTCAACCACGGCCTCCATTCTAACGCCAGCTTGGAGGAAGACCAAACTGCACTGAAGGGGTGGCACGCGGCATTTCCCGACGTTGTCATCGTGCCGGAGAAGCTGATCGCCGAAGACGACCTGGTCACGATCTACTGGATTGCGCGCGGTACCAATACCGGGACAGGTAATGGCCTTCCCGCAACCGGCAAAAAAGCGGAACTGGCTGGGATTACGATTTGGCGCATCGTCGACGGCAAAATCAAAGAGGAATGGTCGGCATTTGATCAACTTTCGATGATGAGGCAGCTCGGACTACTCTCGGCCGATAAGTAACCCGTGTTAGCTAATGAGGTAATGCGGTCAACAAAAAAGAGGAAGGACTAGTTATGAACGATGAAACACAACCAAAGCCCCGACGTAAGCGATGGAAACGCATACTAAAATGGACTGTAGGCGTAATTCTGATCGCCTTGATAGCCTGCGCATTTATCGCCTACTGGACATCGACCAACGATTGCGAGCGCTACGCCGCCGTTCCTGCTAATCCGATGAAAGCGATTGTGTACTGCGACTACGGTGTGCCGAATCTTAAGCTTCAGGAGATCGAAAAACCAACTCCGGCGGACGATCAACTGCTGGTAAAAGTTCGCGCCGCATCGGTTAATCCACTCGACTGGCACTTTGTTGAAGGCACGCCCTACTTCATGCGCGCTAATGGGGGTAGGCCTGCGCAAACCAAAGGACACACGGCTGGGCGTTGATTTTGCCGGCACGGTGGAGGCAGTCGGGAAGAATGTCACGAAATTTAAACCAGGCGACGAAGTATTCGGCGGTCGAACGGGGGCGTTCGCCGAGTATGTGTGCGTCCGCGAGCCTCGAGCAGTGGCATTGAAGCCGGCCAACATTACGTTTGAGCAAGCGGCTTCAGTGCCTATCGCGGCAATCACTGCATTACAAGGAGTTCGCGACAAGGGAAAGGTTCAGCCCGGGCAGAAAGTCTTGATTAACGGCGCGTCGGGAGGTGTGGGCACGTTCGCTGTGCAGATCGCGAAATCGTGCGGGTGCAGATGTGACCGGTGTATGCAGCACGAGAAACCTGGACATGGTCCGATCGCTCGGCGCAGATCACGTGATTGATTACACGAAGGAGGATTTCACCAAAGGTGACCAACGTTACGACGTGATTCTGGACAACGTTGCGAACCATTCGTTGTTGGAATCCAGGCGCGCCCTAAAGCCAAACGGGATCTATGTCTTGATCGGAGGCGGCAGTGCAAACGAACAAGGTCTCATCGGTCCTTTGATCAATCCGATCAAAGCAATGCTGTTATCCCCGTTTGTAAGCCAAAAAATGGGTATGATGCTGGCGGACCTAAACCACGATGATTTGGCCATGCTGGCCGATCTCATGCAATCGGGAAAGATGAAACCGGTAATCGATCGCACCTACAAATTAAGCGACTTACCTGATGCCATTCGATACCTGGAACAAGGCCACGCTCGAGGCAAAGTAGTAATAACTGTAGACTAACAACAGAGACTATCGAATTAATACAGAGAACAGCCTGAGGGCAGGCTGTCTCCATTTACCCTCGATGTCGATGGAGCCGGGCTGCCCCCGGCCCGCAATCATTCCCAGCGGAGTCGAGAATGGAGCGCCTGGGGAAGCCGCGGACATAGACGGTAAGGTCGAAACCTCAGCGAACACGCAGTAAGCGAATCAAATCTCTCCATGGTCGCCTCACTACAACCTCAGGCTGTGAATAAGCTAACCACTGGTCAAGCAGTTCCGACTTGCCCAACTTTTCGCGGGACATTAATCTCACCAGATCAGCGTTCGAATCCACAACATAGCTGAACGTCACAGTAAAACCCGAACATGAAAATGAATGCATGTTTGCTAGGGCTGATCTTTGCTCTGATATGTTCCTCATCTCGGAGCATTGCGGCAGAGAATGAACCACAGCAACAACAAACAAAAGCGACGTACCTCGTCATCTACCGACCCGGCCCTGCGTGGGTAGTGGGAAAGTCGGTCCTTGAGCAGCCTCTCAAGGAGCATGGAAAGTACATGCTAAGCCTTTACATCAAAGGTTCCATGAAGCTAGCCGGCCCTCTCACTGACGACGCTGGCGGTGCGGTTCTATTGGCGGTGGCTGACGAGTCAGAGGCGAAGACAATAGTAGCGGCGGACCCGGCGGTAAAGTCCGGGATTTTTGTGTATGAGATGCACCCCTGGAAGTTGCAGCCATGGGACGAGTTCGCAAAGAAAACCAAGGGTTCCACTCAACCAGTGGCGCCGGCGGAACACCAATCTGGCGCTCGTTAACGTCCGCTGAGGCCGGGCCGCATGGAGACGCTAACCAATAGCCGCAGGCAATTTCCGAAGGCTCACGACGGACCTAGACGACCATAATGCGACTCGCTCTTCTAGTTTGTGTGATGGCGTTTCTTCCGTGCTTGGCAGCCGCCAAGCGTATTCCACCAGCAAAAGTCGCTCCTGTGGTTTACGAAAACATCCGTTATGTCGCACCCAATGACGAAAGCCGGCGAGCATACATCGAAGCCTGGGATATTCAGACCAATAGCAAGCTTTGGGATTTGACGGTCTTTACAAACCGTATTGATCCAAAGCTGGAAGAAGATGTTCAGTGGGTCTTTATTAGCGAACTGAGTCTTCGCGATGGCACTTTTATCGTAAAATCCGAGCGTGGCACCACGTACCAGGTTGATCTAAGAACGAAAGGGATAACCGAGTGCGATGCCGCGCGGTCACCAGCGCCGGGCAAGACTGGTCATCCGCCTGACATTCCTGAGCTGATCGACAGAGCCATCACCAATGGATCGCTTGCAAAGAACTACGATGTCTCTTTCCATATGAACCCAGCCTATCTGCGCGGAGATTTCAACGGCGACGGAGAGATGGACATCGCCGTCTTGGTGAAGCAACGCTCCACAGGGAAGGTTGGGATTGCGATTATTAACGGTGCGTCCGACAAGATAACAATTCTCGGCGGGGGGACTGCCATTGGCAACGGCGGTGATGACTTCGAATGGATGGATTCCTGGGAGATCTACTCCAAGGACCGAATGGCTAATGGAAAACGTGTTCCGAAGCTACGTGGCGATGCGCTTCTTGTCAGCCAGAGCGAGGCAGCTAGCGCGCTGATTTACTGGAACGGCATGCGTTACGTGTGGCTTCAACAAGGCGACTAGTAGTAATCTAATAAGTGCCCGGGTAGATTGCTTGGACGGGATTGAAACGCTTTGGCCCCCTTCCCCACGAGCGCGTTACTCCAGGTTCACGTTTTCCCAATGGATCTGAATCGCGTTCCAAGCCGTTCCACAACCATTCAGTTCGTATCGATAGTTGAAAGCCACACTATCCGGGCCATCGAGACCAACAATGCCGGTATAGGTATTAGCTCCAAGCGTATAATCGATGACGTAGTTTTCCGGCGCATCTTCGTAAACGCTACTGCAGAACCGGCTACAAACACTCGGGTCAGGGTAATAATGCCAGGTTTCAGTCGCCTCAAAAGCACCCAGATCGATCTGATATTTGCGAGGGGCGCTGTAGTTGCGTGTTTCTCCAGGCGGTTGCTGAAAGTTGCTGCCGGTCCCATTATCGAAGAGGAGTGATCACCGGACATGGACACAGCATGCTGGCCTATCGGCGGTAATGTGTCCGGGGCTAGGGTTAGGGAGAATTGACGCAGTGACGGGAACTCATACCAGTGCTTTGTCGGATCACCCAGAATCCACCTGATATTTCCAAAGTCGTAATCATTCGTTGCGTCCACCTGAAGATTGGGGCCGATGGCCGTTCACATGTTGAATACAACACGATTCCGCTTGGCATCGTTCAGCAGGCAACCGCAGTCCACTTCGAGGAAACCCCAGCTGGTTCAGCCCTCGATTGGCACACCGCACCACACGTGCAGTATGTGATCACTCTGTCGGGTACACTCGAATTCACGACTCGCGACGGTGAGGCATGTATGTGGCGTCCAGGCGAGGTATTTGCTGGGCGCCGATACAACCGGCACGGGTCATCGTTGGCGGCTCATCGATGATCAGACCTGGCGGCGTCTTTACGTTGAGCTGCGCTTAACCACGTAAGACAGTCAGCGTGCTAATCCAGTAGGCCGACAAACGCCACATCTGGTCACAGCAAGGCCACTAAGAATAGCTAGTGTCGAGGTTTGGGCAGTTCAACGCGTAATCAAGACGTAACCTGTCCCCTGCTCTTTCGTTCGCTCGCTCAATTTCAACTGAGAAGGAGTAGCGCCTCGAAGCTGGGGCATAAGACTTCTAGCTTTCTCGGTAGAGGCTACAAGCGCACCGAGATTTCCAGCGTTCCATTCAGCGACCGCGCGATCTGGCTCGATGTAATGCTTTTTTTGCAAATAGAGCAGGAGCCCTTCATCCTTGGAAGAAACGACTTCATAACGCCAGTGACGCGTTTCTGCTTCGCGACGAACGTCCCGCCCGAAGACAGCCAGCGCGTCACGATGATCGCGATAGCCGGTAATTACCTTCCAGGTTATGTAACCGCCAGTAAACAAGATCGCAAGGATTAGGGCACCAGCGGTCCATCGATAAATGTGCGCACAATTTTCTGTAGCCACCGGCCTGCCTACCTTGCCGTAGCCTGGCGAAGGCGGATGGCTGGTCAGATCCGAATCGACGGTCGTTGGAACACGCGAGCCGTGGCTACAAGACCATCGGCTCCCGATCTGTGCCGCCAAAAGCAAACAAAGCGGTGGGATAACCGGAAAGATTCTATCGACGCGTTTGGACGGAATTAGTGACATCACGATCAAGCCGCCGAGAACCCAGCAAAGCAGCCAGACAGTATCCGGCGACATCTCGCGAGATGCCGTCCCGATTCTCCATCGGCGCGACGCCAGATCGAAAATTGCAATCGCGATGAGCAGGATGCTCCACGGAGCAAATTTGTGAAGCAGATGCGGCAGATAAAAATAAAGCGGCTGTGGTCGATGAATTGTTTCGCCAAAACGTCCCAAAAATTCGCGCATGACCACTTCATTAAAGAAGCCGGGCTGAAACAAGATGCCGCCACTAACCCATAACAAAAAGACAGCCAGCGATGCGATCCATGGCCACCAGCCAGACCAGGCGCTCGCACCCATTTGCGATCGTGGATGCTGGCCGGCCTCGGCTGCAACCTCGCTGCGGCGTGGAGGCGTGTCGCCTGCGCCACAACTCAAACAATAGAATGCCGGGAAGCAAAAAGGCGTAAACAATCGGGCCTTTGATTAACATTGAGACTGTTAGTAGCGCGAAGAGGTAAACTCGATTGCGCAGCGTCCATTCGTGCTGCCTCTGGATTTTTTGCCAGATCAGGAGGCCAATAAGAAAGATCACAAAGGCTAGTGGCATATCCGTGCGCACGAGTGTCGCCAGGCGCGGACTCAGCAGATTTAATCCAAAGGCACCTAATGCCAGGAGACCCGCAATTGATCCATACGCCGAGCTGGCAACGCGAAACAACAAGATCGCCAACGCAATCGCAGCGAGAGAACGATGGCAGCCGCCAAGCCACCTCCCATGACCTGGTTATTCCAAAGAGACCAGCCGAAATCCATCCCACCAATGGCGGCTTGGTTGCCACGAGTTCATGTGGAGTCTGCTGATAGAACCAGTGACCTTCCTTGATCATCTCAAAGGAAGTGAATGCTTGCTTTGCCTGATCGTAGTCATCGAGCTGCCACGGCAAATTGCCGATGAGAAACAAGAGAAAGCTTATGGCAGCAACGACCCAAACGGTGCGCTGATCTTCAAGCAGGCTAGTTGTCATGTCGAGCCGAGTCGCTTGGCGCGCCGGAACTTTATGCGAAGGCGGAAGACATCTCTCATTCTAAATGTCCATGGATTTGATTCGCTCATTTCCCATTCGCTCAACCTCCGGTCTTCCCGTCTATGTCGCGGCTTCCCCAGCCGCTCCATTCTCGACTTCGCTCGGAATGACAGTCAGCGCGGGCAATGTTCACTGCGTTTCACTCGCGCCACAGAATTGCACGCATCGGCGCCCCGTCGCCGCCGGCGATTTTTAGGGGTAACGCCGCGAGGTGATAAACACCGGAAGCGACATTGCTCAGATCGAGCGATTCAATAATCGCGACGCCGGCACGGGCCAGCGCGTGATGGTTCTGCAACGACTTCGAATCGATTTCATCTACGGACGGCAGATCCAAGCCCAGCAGCCTGACGCCATTTTTCTGCAGCCACGCCGGGACGTCGGCTGCGATCACCGGAATTTTGTCGGGGAAAACAGTCGAGTCACTCCACTGACCGGTTTTTACAAGGAGCCGAGAGGTCGCTGCTATTGCTTCTGCAGACGGCCGGAGGTCCTCGATTGTGATCAGATGTTTCTCCTTCGCGTCTAGGAAAGCTTGCGCAAGATCGACCACGGTGGCGCGGCCCAGATAAGTCTGGAGCGGCGCTTTCTCAATTGATTCGCCGTCCGTGTCGAAATGAAATCTAGCATCCGCGTGCGTTCCATTGTGCACACTCATGCTAATCGCGCCCAGATTTACGCTTTCGCCCTTCGTCTTCTCTCTTGTTAATCGAAAATGACAGGGCTGATCACCCGGCCATTCTGCAAGATCATTGGAAAGGGTCCGTGAAATATCCCAGATTTTCATGGCGTGATTAGTTAAGTCGCGCTTCCAATCTCTTCAATAATCGCTCGCGCGGCTCTTTGGCTCGCCCCGATATCGCCTAGTTTAGGGACGATCGCATCGAACTCAGAAATCATCCGCTCGCGCGCATTTGCATCCTCAATCAACGGCTGCACGGCTTTGACAATCGAATTCGGTTTTGCGCGGTGCTGAATGAATTCAGGAACGACTTCCTTGTCTGCGAGCAAGTTGGGCATGCCAAGATATTTCACGTTTACCACGAGTCGCGCTGCCAGGTAAGTTGGCCATGCAACTTTATAAATCAGCACAAACGGCAGTCGAAAATAAGCGGCTTCCAACGTGGCGCTCCCCGAGGCGACGATCCCAGCCCATGCGCGCTGCATGATTGCGGCCGTCTCGCCAACCGTGATTTCAATCGCTTTTGGCTCTTCCGACTCTGCGGCACCCCTCGCCCTCCCCTCTCCCCTCGTTGAGGGGCGAGGCGTCCCAATCGCGTCTTGTCTCGGCGCAGTGTGTTCCAACCCTTTAGGTGCTGCTTGCATTTTCTCCTCTCCCTTTGACGAAGGGAGAGGAGAAAGGTGAGGGTTCAGCATCCGGTTCACTTCCTGAGCAAGTTCTGCTGATGCCGCTGCAACTTCGAAACGAAAATTTCGATTATGCTTCCGAAGTTCACGTGCCGTTTCCAGCATCACCGGGAAAATCTTTCGCACCTCGCGGGAACGACTGCCGGGGAAGAGTCCAATCAAATTTGGGTCGCGCTCCGTATCGATCTTCCGCGCCTGTAATCTTTCGATCATTGGATGACCAACAAACAACGCGCGCAATCCAGCCTGGTTGTAGAGATCGACTTCAAATGGAAAAATGCAGAGCACCAGATCGATGAAGTGCGCCATTCTCTTGATGCGTCCGCGGTTCCAAGCCCATACCTGAGGGCTGATGTAGTAAATTACTTTCTGTTGCCGCGCTTGTGTTCGCAGTGCACGCGCAAGACGCAAATTGAAACCGGGATAATCAATGAGGACGACTGCGTCGGGTTTGCTTTCCCGAATTTCCTGGAGCGTTTCGTGAAACTGTTCTCGGAAATAACCATATTTCCTGAGCACCTCCCATAAACCGAGGACTGCCGCCTCGCTGATCCAATTTTTGAATTGTCCGCCACCGCGGATCCGTCCTATGGCGGACTCGCCGGCGACTTCTTTCATTTGCGGGCCGCCGCGCCCAACAAAGTGGAGTTCGCCGTCCAACTCGCGCAGAGAACGCATTAATGCAGCGCCGTGATTGTCGGCGCTCACTTCACCGGCGACGAAATAAATGGTCATTGATCCTATTCTCGCTGTAGCCACGGGCCTGCGGCCCGTCCCCGCTCGATGCTCCCGAAGAAACCGCCCACAGGGCGGTGGCTACAGCGTCCGGCATGAGAATACATCAGTGAGCTGCTACCCACTGGGCGCGATTCGCTTTGTTATTTCGACTGCCAATTTCAGTGCCGCGGTGGCTTGAGAACCCGAAACGCGCGGCTCGCGCCCGGTGCCCGCACATTCGATAAACGAAGCGAGCTGAAGCTTAAGCGGTTCCTCGCGCTCAATATCGACTCTGTCGCGCGTGATGCGTCCCCCAACCCGTCGATAGATCTCGCCGCTTTGATTTTGGTAATCGAGCGAGAGATATGCGTCCTCTTGAAAGATTCGAATCTTGCGGAGCCGCTCGGGACTGATACGGCTCGAGGTGACATTTGCCACGCAACCGTCTTCAAAATGCAGCCGCGCATTGGCAATGTCTTCGCTCCGGCTAAGGACCGGCACGCCTACTGCGTCGATGCTCCAAAGTGGCGAGCGCACAAAGTGCAAAATGACTTCCAGATCATGGATCATCAAGTCAAGGACGACACCGATATCGGTGCTGCGTTCGGAGTAAGGCGAGAGCCGATGCGCTTCAATGAACCTGGGATGGGTCAGATGCGTTTCGAGTGCACCTAAAACCGGATTGAACCGTTCCACGTGGCCGACTTGCAAAATGAGACCGCTACGCGTGGCTAACTCTGCCAGCTCGGTAGCGTGCGCGGTATTGTCGGTGATCGGTTTCTCGACCAGGACATGTTTGCCTTTCGCAAGCAGCGAGCGTGCAATCGGATAGTGTGTATTGGTCGGTGTCGCCACGGAAGCGGCATCGACCATCTCAATAAATTCGTCGAGCGATTTGGCCGGCGTGGCGCCAAACTTTGCGCCGATGGTGCGGCTCCTGAAAGCATCTACATCATACACCGCGGTAAACTCGGCCGACGGGATCTCCGCATACAGCCGCGCATGGTTGCTCCCAATATGACCAACCCCAACAACACCGATGCGCAGGTTTTTCATCACCGCTCGCAGTCAACCCCGAAAGCTATCGGGGTCAACCCTGCGTAGCTTCAATGGGTCATATGAGTCGTATCAGTCTGTGCTTTGCGATAGATTACCTCGCGTAGTTTGCAAGAAACCATTCGTAGGTTCGGGCGATACCTTCCCGCAAGGGGATCGACGGCTTCCACCCAAGAGCCCGCAGCTTGGTGACGTCTAAAAGTTTTCGCGGCGTGCCATCGGGTTTGTTTTTATCCCAGGTAAGCTCGCCGTCGAAAGCAACTACGTCGCAGATCAACTCCGCCAGTTCGCGAATCGAGATGTCCTCGCCGAACCCGACATTGATGATTTCCGGTGAATCATATTGCTCCAACAGCAACACACACGCTGATGCAAGGTCGTCTACATGCAGGAATTCGCGGCGCGGCTTTCCGGAGCCCCATACGATCAACTCTGAATCCTTCTGCGTCTTAGCTTCATGCGCTTTGCGCAAGAGCGCAGCCAGGACGTGTGATGTTTCCAAATCGAAATTGTCGTTGGGGCCGTAAAGATTTGTCGGCATCACCGAAATGAAATTCGCGCCATGTTCGCGAGCGTACGCCTGGCAAAGCTTGATCCCGGCAATCTTCGCAATCGCGTAAGCTTCGTTGGTTGGTTCCAGCGGTCCGCTCAGCAACGCTGTTTCCGGGATCGGCTGCGGCGCGAGCTTCGGGTAAATACACGAGCTTCCAAGAAAGAGAAGTTTGCGTGCGCCGTTCTCGTAGGCCGAACGAATGACGTTGTTCTGGATCCGCAAATTTTCGAGCAGAAACTCGACCGGATAATCGTTGTTTGCCTTGATGCCGCCGACTTTTGCCGCCGCGAGAACAACGACAGCTGGCTTTTCGTCGGCAAAAAACTTCGCGACTGCAGATTCATCTCTGAGATCGAGTTTCGATCTGGCGCGACCAAGCAGGTTTGAGAAACCCCGCGATTCGAGCCGGCGAACGAGCGCACTGCCGACCATGCCGCGATGACCGGCAACGAAAATCTTCTCTGACTTGTCCAACATGAGCTATCCAGTTCGGTAGCATTTTCTTTTTTCGGCCGTTGCGCAATCCCCGGCTTTATCTCGCCACTCTCGGCCGGGATCACCGATCCCGGCTACAGCTGCGCGACTCTTTTCGTTTACTCTTGTTCATTGGCAGAGGCGGATTTTGAAGCGACGAATGCTTCATCCGCTTCAACGGCTTAACGCTTTAACGCTTCAACGTATGACTAGTAACAGTTGCTCACTGCGTCAGCGGACGTAATTGTATAGTTTCGATGATCGCCAAGACGGAGCAGACATTTCAGTTCGACGCTATTGACGATGTCGTAAGCGACATCGCCAAGGGCCGCATTGTCATTGTCACCGACGATGCCGACCGCGAGAACGAAGGCGACCTGGTGATGGCCGCCGAAAAAGTTACCCCCGAAGCGATTAACTTCATGGCTACCCATGGGCGCGGCTTGATTTGTGCGCCCATTTCAAACGAGCGCGCGGAGCAACTCGGCTTGCAGCGCATGGTTGCCCAGAACCGCGAGAAACATAAAACGGATTTTACCGTTTCGGTGGATGCCGCGCGGGGTGTGACCACGGGTATCAGCACTTATGATCGGGCGACAACCATCCTGGCAATCGCGAACCCGAAATCGTCTCCCGACGATCTCATCCAGCCGGGGCACGTATTTCCGTTGCGCGCGAAGGACGGAGGCGTGCTGCGACGGGCCGGTCACACCGAGGCCGCCGTGGATCTGGCAGGAATGGCAGGGCTACAGCCAGCGGGAGTGCTTTGCGAGATTTTGCACGATGACGGCACCATGGCGCGGCTGCCGGAGTTGATGGAATTCCGCAAGAAGCATGGCTTGCGCATCTGCACAATCCAAAGTTTGATCGCGCATCGGCGCGTTCGCGAAAAACTGGTGGAGCTGGAGCAAATCGTGAAAATGCCGACTGACTACGGCGATTTCGATTTGCATCTATATCGCTCGAAGCTCGACGGCCAGCACCACCTCGCCTTGGTCAAAGGCAAAATAGATAAAAGCAAGCCGACGCTGGTGCGAGTGCACAGTCAATGCCTCACTGGCGACGTGTTCAGTTCACGCAGGTGCGACTGTGGAAATCAATTACATGCAGCGCTTCGGCAAATTCAGGAGGAAGGGAGCGGGGTCCTGGTCTATATGCGCCAGGAAGGACGCGGTATTGGGCTCGCGGCAAAAATTCACGCGTACAAATTGCAGGAGGAGGGACTCGACACGGTCGAAGCAAATGCCAGGCTCGGGTACCCCAGCGATCTGCGAGATTACGGACTCGGTGCGCAAATCCTTTTCGATCTCGGAGTGCGTCAGTTCCGTTTTCTGACCAACAATCCGAAGAAGGTCGTCGGACTCGAAGGTTACGGCCTGGAAATGGTGGAGCAGGTGCCCATCCGCAGCGAAGCCAATCCGCACAACGCAAAATATCTCGAGACAAAAAAAACGAAGCTGGGGCATTTGCTGTGAATGACGGAGTTCGAATGTCGAAGCTCGAAGGAATGACGAAGTTCAAAATCACCCCTGATTCATCATTCGTCATTCTGGTTTCGTCATTAATTCGTCATTCGTCATTCGTCATTCGTCATTTCTAGATGTCGAAGTCGGTTCCACCTCGTCCGCCCGCGTTGCGGCAAAACGCAGATTCGCAAATCGTCGCGAGCCGGTTTAACGCGCCATACGTACAGGGCCTGGTTGATCATGCTACCGAAGAGCTGCATGAGCTTGTGCCCGGTGCTGCAATCTCGATTCACCGCGTGCCGGGATCGTTCGAAATTCCTGTGGTGGTGCGCGAGTTGGCGCGAAAGAAAAAAGCCGATGCGATTATCGCTTGCGGCGTAATCATGCGCGGAGAAACAAACCACGCGAAAAATCTCAGCCGTTCCGTGACTGATGCGCTTCAGCGCATTGCGGTTGATTATGGTGTTCCAGTGATCAATGTGGTGCTCAGTTTCGATAACGAGAGTCAGGCACGCGAGCGCTGTCTTGAAAATACAATTAATCGCGGCACCGAGGCCGCGCGCGCGGCGGTGGAAATCGCCGGTGCTATGTCGAAACTTCGGAAGTAATTTATGGGCAAAAGACGGCGAGCACGCGAAGCGGCGGTCCAATACCATTTCTGGCGCGATCTCCAGCGCGGCGAGGGGCCGGAAAAGATCGACGATTTTTGGGAATTCTGTCCGGCGACGCAGCGCGTGCGCGAGTTTGCGCAGCCACTTATCGAGGGAATGGTCGCGCATCTACCGGAAATCGACGAACGAATCCGGCGTTACTGCGAAAACTATGAATTTCGCCGTATTTCGGCGGTTGATCGCAATGTCCTCCGCCTGGCGATCTATGAAATGCTTTACCGCGACGACATACCGCCAGTGGTCTCGATTAATGAAGCGATTGAGCTGGCAAAAACGTACGGTGGCGGCGAATCAGGCCGTTTCGTCAACGGTATTCTTGATCGCGTAAGAAAAGACTTGGACCGGCCCGCGCGCGAACCGGTGACCAAACGAGATTCGTGATCCGTTAAAGCGTTACATCGATCCACGAATCTCGGGTCTCGATTCACGAAATGAAATTTCTTCAATCCCTGGCACAACATTTCGCCGGTAAACCCATCGACTGGGACGAGCTCGAGGAATCGCTTATTCGCGCGGACCTCGGTGTGCCGATGACCACTCGCATCATCAAAACACTGCAGGAGCGGGAGGCCTGGTCGTTAATGGGAATAAATGACGTTGTGAAAGTTGTACGCCAGGAAATTTCGCGCGTTTTACCAGCAGACTCTGCCGCCATCCGGCCTCTGGCCGGCAGACCAAATGTCATCCTGCTCCTGGGTGTAAATGGTACTGGTAAGACCACATCGACAGCGAAGCTGGCTGGTTATCTTCAGAAAGATGGCCATAGCGTCTTGCTGGCGGCGGCAGACACCTTTCGCGCCGCGGCGATCGAGCAGCTTGGCATTTGGGCAACAAGGCTGGGTGTCGAAATGATCAAGGGACAATATAACGCCGATCCGGCCGCGCTTTGTTACGAAGCGTATCAGGCAGCTGCCAGGGACAAGATTGAATTTCTGCTGTGCGATACCGCCGGTCGCATGCACACGAAGAAGAATCTGATGGCAGAACTTGAAAAGGTGAAACGCACTCTCGCCAAGCACGACCCGGACGCGCCACATGAAACGTTGCTCGTGGTCGATGCAACGACTGGCGGCAACGCGCTCAGCCAGGCGCGCGAATTCCAAACCGCCATTGGACTAACGGGTGTTATTGTCACCAAGCTCGACGGAAGCGGCAAAGGCGGCATCGTCGTCGCAATCCAGGATGAGCTTGGAATCCCAACGCGTTTCGTCGGTACGGGCGAACAACTGAATGATTTCGCGCCGTTCGATCGGCGAAAGTACATCGAAAATTTGTTGTGAGGTCGAAGGTCATCCCGCGGAAATTAGCGTAAGGGCTGCGCCGCGCGATTCCTCGACTTCGCTCGGAATGACAGCTTAAGTTCAACCACCGTGAGCCAAGCAGTCAAAGAAGCCATCGTCCCGGAAGAGCCCGTTCCTCCGATCGCCGCGGGAGGACTTCGCGGTTTTATCGCGAAGTTTACGGTGCTCAAGGGAGCGCAACGCGAGCTTTGGCTCACGTTTCTGATCAAGTTCTTCATCTACACCGCTTACTCGGTCACGAACAAGACCATGGTGTTATGGCTGTCGAAGGATCTCGGCTTTAGCGATCAAGCCGCGGGAGCACTGGTCGGCTGGGTCTGGGCACCTGCAATGACCATCTTCACGTTGCTCGCCGGGTCGATCACGGATGCGATCGGTTTGCGCCGCACCTTCTTCCTGGGTGTCGCCATCTGCACCGTCGCTCGCAGCGTGATGGTCGTTACCACTATCCCAACGTTAGCACTCGCCTGCGGGGTTCTCCCGCTGGCAATCGGTGAAGCGCTTGGGACGCCGGTGCTGTTGGCGGCAACGCGGCGCTACTCCACAGTAGCTCAGCGGTCGATCTCATTCTCGCTCATCTATGCGGTGATGAACATCGCCTATGTCGCAGCCGGGTACATATTCGATTACGTTCGCCAACTGAATTTGCATGTCAGTCTCTTCGGATTTGAGCCAACCTCATATCAGCAACTGTTCATGGTTAGTCTGATGTTCGAAATCGTGCTGTTTCCCGTCATCTATTTTATTCGCCGAGGAGCAGAAGCAAACAACGGCGGCCCCGCGATTGATGAATCGTCTCGCGATCGCGGGACAGCGCCCGCTTTTTGGACCGGCATCGAACAGACGGTGCGTAAAAGCGCGATCGATACAGCGCAGCTTTTTCGGCGTCTGATTAGTCAATCTGCTTTCTACCGGTTGCTTGCTTTCTTCCTCTTCATCGGATTCCTCAAAGCCATTTTTCTACAAATGGACTACGTGTTCCCGAAGTGGGGCATTCGCGAGCTCGGCTTCAACGCTCCTGTCGGTAAGCTTTCCGCAATCAACGCGATCGTCATCATTTTTCTCGTGCCCGTCGTAGGCGCGCTCACGCAAAAGTTTGCGGCCTATCGGATGGTTGTCATCGGCGGAGCGATTTGTGCCGCTGGAGTGTTCATAATGGCGCTGCCGACGGAATGGTTTCAGCCTGCCGCTGAGAGCGGCATTGGACAATGGCTTGGGCATGGCTACCTCGGAGTGCACGGGAAGCATTCACCCTTACTATATCATGGCTGCGCTGTATCTGATCGTCTTCTCGGTCGGCGAAGCGTTCTATTCGCCGCGAGTCTATGAGTACGCCGCCGCGATCGCACCGAAAGGGCAGGAAGCATCGTACGGCTCATTGGCGTACCTTCCATTCCTCGTTGGCAAAATCCTTGTCGGAGCAGGCGGATGGTTGCTGGCTGCGTTTTGTCCCGAACACGGTCCGCGGCGCTCCGGAACGATGTGGCTTATTTTTGCTCTGGCAGCGTCCGTCGCGCCGATTGGGTTGGTTGCGCTGCGTCGCTACATTCGCGTCCCGGAAGCCGGACGGCCCGATTGATCGGAAAAATGGCCTACGACAAAGACGAAGTCCCAGCCATTTTCTAGTTGGTTTGCGAATTTATTTTAAGGAAATCGCGCCCAACGTGATCCATTTGCCGTATATCATGTTGGAGGTACATTAAAATGTTAGCTGCTAAAGGGGGCGACAAACTCAGGGTATGAAAAGCACACATCTAATACGCGCCGCATCATGGGTCGCATAAGACGTTGTGGTTTGGTCTGCTTGGGGCAGCGTTGTGATTGTCGGCTCGATTTTCTTTGCTTATGCTCAAACACAGAAAAAGGAAGCTGAGAAAATGAATCCAACCAAGCCAGTGCCCAGCAATGCTGAATTACAAAAAAAATTGACCAAGGACCAGTATCACGTCACGCGTGAATGCGGAACTGAAACTCCGTTTCACAACGCCTACTGGGACAATCACAAGGCAGGAATCTACGTCGATCTAATTACCGGCGAACCATTGTTCAGTTCGCTGGATAAATTCGATAGCGGCACCGGCTGGCCCAGTTTCACCAAGCCTATATCGCCTGGCAACGTCGTGGAAAAGCGGGATTCATCCCATGGAATGGAACGCACTGAGGTTCGAGGAAAAATGAGCGATTCACACCTCGGTCACGTGTTTGATGATGGTCCCGCACCTACCGGCGAACGTTTCTGTGTGAACTCCGCGGCGCTGCGGTTTATTCCTGTCGAGAAGCTGAAAGAAGAAGGCTACGGTCAATATCTCTCGCTCTTTCAACCGCCACAGGGCCAGCAGCAGCAAGCTCAAGTCCCGTAGGCAAGAATGACGAAGCTCGAATTAATGACAAAGCCCGAATGACGAACAATCGTTCGGGCGTCCTTTCGTCTTCGCTTCGTTAATTCTCATTGGGTACTTCTCTTCATTCCTTCGTCATTGGATTTGTCTGTTGGTCATCGAGCTCCGTTTTTGAAAGAGGTCGCCTGACACACTAAATTTAGTTTGCTCCATCATGACCAGAGATGATTTCGATTACGCCATTGAAAACACCCATGTGATCGTTGCTCCCGAGCGACAGATCGCGACCTTCGGCAGCACCAGCTTCAATTTTTATCTCATCTCGGAGCTGATGGATCGCGTCGATCAGGTCCGGATTCGCAATGGAAAAATTCACGCGGAGCGCCCGCAAATCCTTACACCAGAACATTATTGCCGGCTGTTGTTGGAAGGATTCGGAGAAAAAGCGGAGCGTTACGCGGATCAACTGCGCGAGCACGCCCGGAACATCGCGGTGCTCCGTTACGGCTTTCAGTTCCGTAAAACCGATGTTAGCGAGCAGACGCTCCGCGATTCAATCGAAACGGTAATCAATCGCACTAAACGCCGGGTCCAGAGCGCGAATGAACCGCTCAGCGCAGTCATCCAAGGTGTCGATGACGCCTGGGAAGTGTGCCTGCTGAAATTTACGATCGATCTGGTCGAACATTCTTCTGGCGGCAATCTCGGCGAATTTCGCAAGCGCGGTTTGATCTGAAGGACGGATGCAACTCATTCGCCTGTTAGTCTCCCAAGACCAGCCAAGCTGTCATGCTGAGCGAAGTCGAAGCATCTCTGATTTTTCGGAGACGACAACACAAGACGCAAAGTGAGATTCTTCGACTCCGCTTCGCTCCGCTCAGAATGACAAAAAACAACGTGGTCGATCGCTCTTCTGGCGACAATCCCCGGCGATTTTCGCAACCAAGGGTTTGTTGCAGCTGCTCGAGTCTGCCAGTGCCGTGGGTGGCCTCAAAGATGTTGCCGGATAAATGCGCCGGCGCTGGCGAGCGCGAGGCGGCCGGGTTCAAGGCGGGCATTCCATAAAGGCCATGCATGAATCATCTGCGGCCAGATTTCCAGAGTCACGCGGACATCGGCTGCACCCGCGACAGCCGCGAAGCGAGTAGCATCGTCAAGCAACGTCTCGGCTGAGCCCACTTGAATTATTACTGGAGGAAAACCCTTGAGATCCGCGTAAAGAGGAGAAACACGCGGGTCCTTCCGATCCATTCCCGCTGGCAGATAAGCGTCAGCCAATTCAATCAGATACTCCTTGTGAATGAGCGGATCGACGGCATCCCTGCTTGAAAGTGCCGGGCCCGACATCGTCAAATCCGTCCATGGCGAAATTAACCAGGCGCAACCCGGCAACTTCTCCTGTGCATCGCGCAGCCGGCCGATCAACGCCAATGTGAGACCCGCCCCGGCGCTGTCGCCGCCAATCGCGATGTGGGCAGCAGGAATATTCTGGTCCCGCAGAAAACGCCATGCCGTCAGTACATCGTCGTACGCTGCAGGGAACGGATGCTCCGGAGCCAATCGATAGGCAATAGCCAGGGTCCGAACTCCAGCGGCGCGACCCGCCTCTGTCACCAGGCGGCGATGACTGACGATTGAACCGGAGCAATAGCCGCCACCGTGAAAAAACATCAGAACGCGGGAGAGATCGCTGCCCGGAACGATAGACCATTCGCCCGGTAATCCGTTGACATCGACGGTGGCGACCTTCACATCGTCGGCTACAGGCCAAACAGAACCGACATCGTCCAGGCGTTTTCGTCGCTCAGGCCATCCAACAGGTCGCGGCTTGGAACTTAAGAGCGCGCGGATCGCCGTGATTTCGCTTTGAGCCATCGCGTTTTAGACAAGTGTTAGCCGACAACTCCAATCAGCGTACGAACTTTCGGCTTTTGTCAGCGCGTAGACCTTGTCATTCTGCGCGCTCTAACGGCAAGTGAAAAACTATCTCCAGCTTAATCTGAGTTTGCTCTACTGGATTTTGATTGCGCCGTTTACCGGGCAATTTTTTAAGATCGCGCCGATCTTCAGGCAAATGGTGGCCATCGGCGTGCGCGCGACACCCATGGTGGCGCTGACGGCGTTCAGCGTAGGTGTGACGCTCGCCATGCAAGCCGCTCATTCTCTCGAAAGCCTCGGCGCGGAAATGTACATTCCCGACCTGGTCATGCTTACCCTTTTACGCGAAATGGGTCCGGTCCTGATCGCGGTAATCGTAATCGGCCGCAGTTGCTCTGCCGTGGCAGCGGAACTGGGGACAATGAAAGTGTCGGAAGAGATCGAAGCGCTCGAAGTGATGGCAATTAATCCCGTTCAATATCTTGTCGTGCCGCGCTTCCTCGCGATGATGGTGATGCTACCGGCGCTAACTATCTTTGGAAATTACATCGGCATCCTGGGCGGCTGGGCAGTCTGCCGTTTTGCGCTCGATTTCAATACTGCGGGCTATGTGCTGCGTGCGCTCGAAAGCGCTGAGCCCTGGGACTTATATTCAGGCATGATTAAGAGCGTCGTGTTTGCGTGGCTTGTTATCACAATTGCATGCAACGCGGGGCTGAATGTCCAAGGCGGCGCGGAAGGCGTTGGTCAGGCGACAACTGCTTCGGTCGTACAGGCGTTGCTGGCGATGTTGGTGATGAACGCGGTGCTAACCGGGATTTTCTTTTTTAGCGGATGAACACTAACGGAGAGACGATCATCGAAGTAAGCGATCTGGTCCGAAAATTCGGAGACCGCACAGTGCTCGATAACATTTCTTTTAATGTTCACCGGGGTGAGACAGTCGTTATCATGGGCGGCAGCGGCTGTGGAAAGAGTACTCTCCTTCGGCACATGATTGGCTCCATGAAACCGACCTCAGGTGTCGTGAAGCTTTTTGGCGAAGAAATCACAACTATGAAGGAGCGCGAGCTTGAACGTGTGCGGCTGCGTTTCGGGATGCTGTTCCAATCCGGCGCGTTACTCGCCTCGCAGACCGTGGGCGAGAACGTTGCGTTGCCGCTTCTGCAGCATACCGCAAAATCCGTCGACGAAATTGAGGAAATCGTGAAGCAAAAACTTCAGATGGTAGGCCTGACAGGTTTTGAAGACCTCAAACCAGACGAGATCAGTGGGGGAATGAAAAAGCGAGTCGGACTTGCGCGCGCGCTTGCGCTTGACCCGGAATTGCTGTTTAGCGATGAGCCCACCTCGGGACTCGATCCAATCATGACCGCAGTAGTAGATCAGCTCACGCTGAAACTGACGCATGGGACGCACATGACGGCGGTGGTAGTGTCGCACGATATGACCAGCGCTTTTCGTATCGCGACGCGCATGATCATGCTCGGACGCGGCGGCATTGTGGCACAGGGTACGCCGGACGAAATTCGGAACAGTCCAAACCCGGAAGTGCAGCAATTCATTCACGGCGAGGCTGACGGTCCGATTCCATTAAATCTTTCACAGGAAGAACACGAAGACCATCAGCATGTGAAACCGCGACCCTTCGTTGCAGCACGCCATAGATTTTATCGCAAAACAGCGTGATGCGTCATGAATGACGAAGCACTAATGACGAATGACGAAAAAATGAGGAACGACCTGTGCGAGTCGCTCGGTCGTTACAGCGCTCCATCGTACTTGCCGTTCAACGATTTAACGATTCAATGTTTTAACGTGGCGAAGCCATGAGCTTGATGAAACGCAATCTATCGGATTATTTCGTCGCGCTGTCCGTGATCGCGTGCAGTGTCGTCTTGCTAGGAGCGCTGACTTTCGCGCTTTCGGGTTATCGCTTCAAAAAGCCAACTCGTACTTTGCAGATCAACTATGAAGATGTGACGGGCATCAAGGTTAATTCCGAAGTCCGTTACGCAGGCGCGCCAGCAGGACGTGTGATCGCGATGCGCCATCTCACTGCCAAAGAGCGTGAGGCGAGCGCGAACAAGAAAGACGCGGTTCGCGTGACGGTGAGCCTCGATGACGGAGTTCCGCCGTTGCCCACCGATATAACGGCCACCCTTAGCTCCGACACTATGCTTTCGCCGAAATTCGTGGCGCTTTCCGCAGGCACCCCGGGAGGTCAAACGCTGGCAAACAACGCGGCGATCGAAGGCCATCCAGCATACGGCCTTGAACAAATCACCGCGGCGGCCGGCCCATTATTCGATAATGCAAATAAGCTACTTGATAATCTCAATGTGACTGTCACCGGTTTGAAAAAAGATCTTGGTGAATTCACGCCGAAGCTGGGGCCACTGGCCGATTCGCTAAAAATGGACGTGGACAACTTGCAAAACATGATCACGAACCTTGAGGTTGTCGCCAAGGACGCAGATAAGGTGTTCGGCTCAGCTGATTCCTTCATCAAAACGACGGACAAACAGCTTTCGGAAGACTTGAAACAACTGCATGTGACTCTCTTGAACCTGAAAGTGGTCACCACATACGCGAAGGAACTCGTCGGAACGCTCGCTGCAAAGCCAAACCGCGTCATTTTCAGCGGCAAACCAGCAACGCTAACGCCTGAATCAGAGATCCTGAGAAGCTCAAAGCCCGTGCCTGCAAGAAAACCGTGATTCACTTGCAGCCGCGCCTAGCACTTGCCTTAACTTGTAGAAAGGGCGGAGTTTCATTCTTTCGCGAGCCGGCTTCGTAGCGCCACCAGCTCCGGTTTAGACATTAGCGGCAAGTCGCATGACGTGCTGAAGTATCATTTTTGAACAAATCCGCCAACCAAAACGAAATGATTCGCCCCGTCCCGCAAAAAACTTGGGAACTTCGCCCTCCAGTTTCCGTAGAATATTTCGTAGAGACCAGCATGAAAAAGCGTGGGCGTCGCCGAATACGCTCGCCCGAGTACTGGCGCGCATATTACACGCGGAAGCAGCGCGAATGGCGCGCTGCCCATTACTGGCACGCGTATTACACTCGAAAAAAACGCGAACAGCGCGCTGCCCATTCACGCAGGCGAAAGAAGCGAAAACAAACAGCGGCGCATGCCGTACGTGCATAAGAGAGTTCCCGCCTGCGTAGAAATGGGCTTCTAGATAGCTGACCTCGGTTGCTCCAGGGTTGGGTAGTCCAGAACTGCCGCGGTCAGCGACCCGCCTCAGGCGGGCCACAACTGTTCTTCGCGGGCGAACACGCTTTTCGTAATCGTGATTCGGACGTAAGCGACCGGTGCCGTCGGCACACTGTGAACGGCTTACAGAGTTGCCGCTACAACTTTCGATAGCGCCACATCAATTTCAAAAAGCGAATCGCATCGCGCAGTGGACGAATCTTGCTCACCTGATCGGTGTAAACAGTCGTGATTGGGACCGATTCAACCCGGTAGCCTTTACGGCTGGCGATGATGAGCACTTCGGTGTCGTAATCGAATCGGTCTCCGCCCCCAAGTAATTGTGGAATCAACTGGTGATCCAACATGCGAAAACCGCACTGCGTATCGGGGATTTCCTGCTTACAAACGCGGCTGATCTGCCTGCTCATGTAACGATTCACAACGTGCCGGATGAACGGCATTCCGGCAAAGTTGTTCATGCGGTTGCCGATTAAAAACGTCGGCTGCGTCGAGGAAGCTGCCGCCGTAAGGAACCGGTCGATCTCTTCTGGAAGATGTTGGCCATCGGAATCGAGCAGGCTGACCCAGGTGACTTGTAGATCCAATCCGTCCGCCGCACGGCCAGACGGACTCGCTACGGCGAGCCAGTGCGCTAGTCCTGTCTTGATCGCTTCGCCTTTGCCGCGGTTCTGGTCATGAGTAATGACTTCCGCGCCGGCTTCTCGTGCCCGCTGCGCCGTCTGGTCGCTCGATCCGTCATCGACCACAATGACGTGATGGAGTTGCTTGCGTGTTCGACGCACGATGTCGCCGATATGTTTCTCATCCTGATACGCAGGAATGACCGCAGCGGTTTGTGAACGAATCTGAGCGAGCGGATCGCGCTCGGTCTCTGTCATCGGCGCACCACCGGATGAAAGTCGGCCGCGTGATAAGAACTACGAACCAGCGGGCCAGAGGCGACATGGAGAAACCCTTTTCTGCGCGCAATGTCGCCGCAGTAATTGAATTGCTCCGGCGTGATGTATTCGACCACGGGTAAATGCTTCGCAGTCGGGCGCAAATACTGGCCCATGGTGAGCACTTCACAGCCGACCTCGCGCAAATCGTCCATGGTCTGAAAAAGTTCCGTCTCCTTCTCGCCGAGGCCGAGCATGACACCACTCTTGGTCACTACTCTCGACGACAGTTTCTTTGCTCGTCGTAAGACTTCGAGCGAGGTACGGTACTTTGCGCGCGAACGCACCAGCGGCGTGAGGCGTTCCACGGTTTCCATGTTGTGGTTGTAGATATCCGGGCCGGCGTCGAGGACAATCTGGATGCACCAATCCTGCGCGTGAAAATCGGGAACGAGCACTTCGACAATCACCGAAGGATCCATCTCTCGAATCGCTGTAATGGTATGGGCGAAATGGTCGGCCCCGCCGTCCTTCAGATCGTCGCGCGCGACAGCCGTGATCACGACATGTTTTAATTTCATCCGGCGGACCGCCTCGGCTACGCGCTGCGGTTCGTCTTCCTCCAGCGCGAACGGTTTAGCTGTTGTCACGGCGCAAAATCCGCATGCGCGCGTGCAACGATCGCCAGCGATCATAAAGGTGGCTGTGCCCTGGCTCCAACATTCCCATCGGTTTGGACATTGCGCGCTCTCGCAAACTGTATGCAACCGTAGATCGGAAATGAGTGCCTTGGTTGAAAAGAAAACCGGATTGGATGGCAACCGCACTTTGATCCAGGGCGGCTTTTGCCCCTGGTGTAATGCTGGATCAATCTTTACGCACGACATGTTAGTCAATGCTAGCGCAACGTTGAAACGTTGAAAAGTTGAAGCGTTGAAGCGGGCGCTTCATCCCTTTAACGCTTTATCGCTTCAACGATCACAGTTTTGTTCTGCCTGAAAGTGCCGCTGAAAGCGTTAGCTCATCCGCCGATTCGAGGCCGCCGCCGGCCGGAATGCCGCGGGCAATACGCGTAAGGTTGACCGGCTTGTCCTTCAAGAGATCGACAATGTAGTTTGTGGTCGATTCGCCTTCGACATCGGCAGGCAGCGCGAAAATGATTTCGATGATCTTTTCCTGATCGACGCGTTCCAGTAGTTCTTTAATACGCAAATCGTCGGGGCCAATATGATCGAGTGGAGATATCTTCCCTCCAAGAGAATGGTATCGCCCCCGAAAGGCATTGGTTTTTTCCAGAGGAAGAATGTCAGTGGCTTGCTCTACGACGCAGAGCAGCTCTGTCGAGCGTGAGGAATCGGCGCATATGTCGCAGATTTCGCCAGCAGCAAAAAATCCACAAAGCTTGCAGGAACGAATTGACTGCCGCGTGTCTGTGATTGCGCGCGCTATTTGGTCCGGCTTATCGTCCCGTGCCCGTACCATCCAGAGTGCGATCCGCTCCGCGGAGCGAGGACCGACTCCCGGCATTTGTCGCAGTTGCGCAACCAAATTCCGGATCGCGACCGGATATTCCGTCCTTCTCAACGCGCGCTCAGCTTTCTTCCAACGGCGACTCTGTTAACCGCAGGACGAGCGGCTCGAGCCGGCGAAAATAGAATTCCAATGCAGGGTCGTCTTCTCCCTCGGGACCGCGTGCTTTCTGAAATTCGGAATAGGCTTCCGCCCAACGTTTTTCCCGATACAGAACCACGCCGCTCCAGAAAGAATCTCTTCGGGCAACATGCTCTGGTTTGGCTTCAGCGGTAAGCCAGAGCGGTTCGTAGACTTCGATTCGATCATGCGAGTTCGTTCCGCTGACAAAATCAATTGGACGCGCAACGATTGTCTCGCTCACGCTATCGAAAGTAGGCGTATCAATCAGGATCGTTGATCCATACCGGTGATTCAGGGCACAGAACCTGCGCGCGAGTTCAATCGGTTCGCCGCTGGCTAAAAGCGCCGGATGTACGCTGTCCTTCAGCGCCCCGGCAACGATCGCGCCTGAACTGATCCCAGCGTGCATGTCCCAGTCGCCAAAAATTTCTTCGTTTTCTTGCCTCCGCTCGCGAAACTTCTTTGTTAGATCGAGAACAGCACGCACCGCATCCTCGGCATGCTGACTACTGGCGCTCGGAAATCCAAAAACGGCCACGACGCCCTCGCCATCGGCAGCCTGTAGATAAGCTCCTCTCTCGATCAGGTCATCGGCAGTCTCACGAATAAATTTGGCCATGGTTTCAGCGAAACCGGCGGGGTCAGATAAATTTGTGAATCCATGTCGATTGGCAATGTCGCAGACGACCACACTCGCTTCGTACGCTTTCGCCTGCCCATCGAACGGACCATCGCTGACACGACGAAATTCTTTTGTCGAGAGGCGATTGGCAAAAATTGTGCGCACTAAATGCGAGCGGTCCCTCCGCAAAAAGAGCGTCCAGCCTTCCACGAAGGCCACCGCTAATGCGACTGCAAAAATGCAGGGAACCGGCTGGAAAAAGACCCGATAAAGAGAGCAGACCCACGAAAGCACAAGAAGCTCAACCAACAAAGAGCCGAACAATAGATAGTTTCGCGACCGTCCCGCAGCCGGGGGGTTTTTCAGGCTGAGCCAGGCAACACCGGCCGCTATCAGCACGACAAAAACGTACTGCCACTTTTCGCCCACGACCCTCGTTGCGCCGGCATAATCGGAAACAAGGTACGCAACACCAGCCTCAAAGCCCGCTGTTACCTTCGTTGCATGCAAGACTCCCACGACGATGGCCACAGCAACTCCAATTACGAGCGTTGTGATCAACGAGCGCTTCATGAACAATCAGGCTTTTTGACCAGCTGCGCCCGGATAATAGGATTGCACGACCAGTTCACTTAAGAATTTGTCCGGCGCATCGACGGCTCCGGCGTTGATGACAAACCTTGCCTGGCCGGTGTTCTTTTTGATCAGATTTAATCCGAACTGATAATCCTTGAATAAGTGGGAGCAAAGATCGCTCATGGTCATCCGCTCAGCTCGCGCACGCTCGACCAGGCGCCGCACCGCAGCTTCCTCCAAAACAATTTCCAATCCATGCTCATTGTTGAATTTCTCTGCAAATTGACGCGCGCCGGCTTCAAGCATTTGCGCTTCGAGTTTGTGCCCCTCTGCCATCAATCGGTCGAGCACACGCTGTGGCTCGCGCACGAGCGCAGCGGTAACACGCAACTGGCTCAGGCCGGATCCTGCCAGGTAATATTTGTAATCGCGGAACAATTTTTCGAATACCGTCAGCAATCCACGTGCGCCGGTTTTTTCCACGGCAGCAGCTTCCGACAGTAGCCGCAGCGCTTCATCCTCGAAACTGATCTCAATGCCGTAAGCGCGAAAGGCGCGCTCATATTGCCGGAGCAAGCTACCCTCGGAATACTTCATGATGCTGAAAAGATCAGCAGCATCCAGGTCTTCACAGACCACGCGTACTGGTAGTCGGCCAATGAATTCCGGCTCGAACCCGTATTCGATAAAATCCTGCGTCGTCACGTGCCGGAACAATTCATTGTCCATCACCTGAATCGGTTCGGCGCTAAATCCGATCTGACCGTGACGAACGCGTCGCGCAACCTGTTCTTTTAATTTCTCAAATGCGCCGCTGACCACGAAGAGAATGTGCCGGGTATTGATCGTTTCCCGTTTTGCCTTGCCGCGGCGTTGAAATTCGAAAGCCGCCTGCAATTGCGCCTGCAAATCGTTCATGCTGCGTACGGCCACTTCTGTTTCCTCCATTAACTTCAGCAGCGTGGTCTGCACGCCCCGCCCGCTGACGTCCCGGCCGATCAAATTTCCCGCTGCAGCGATCTTGTCGATCTCATCGATATAAATGATCCCGAACTGCGCCAGGTTTACGTCACCGTCCGCCTTGTGTACTAGCTCACGCACCAAATCTTCCACATCGCCGCCGACGTATCCCGTCTCGCTGAACTTCGTGGCGTCCGCTTTCACGAACGGCACTTTGATCAGGTCGGCAATGTGTTTGATGAGATAAGTTTTGCCGACCCCGGTCGGGCCGACCAAAATCACGTTTTGCTTGATGTATTCAATCTCCTGCGCACGCGCGGCATCTTCCTTTTCGAGACGGCGCAGGTAATTGGCATGGTTGTAATGATCGCAAACGGCGATCGCCAGCACCTTCTTCGCTTCATCCTGCTTGATCACGAAGCGGTCGAGATGCGCTTTAATGTCCCGCGGCAGAAGATTGAATTCGAATTCCTTGTGATCGGTCTTCTCCGGCTTTTCTTCTTCTTCTTCTTCTGCTGCTGGCGCGGGCTCCGGCTCGGCAAAAGTCGCCACTGAGACCCGGTCGCCGAAGTTCTGTTTCATGAACTCCGTGATCTTAGTCTTCAATTCTTCCGGTGAAGGAAACTGCGGTGGTGGGTTTTGCTCCATATCGCGATCAGGAAAACGTCGCGTCAAAAATCACTTATGGCAATGATTCGTCTAAAATCTGACTCTCAGGGCCGGGAATTCGTTCATCCTGCCATCTTGCGCCTTCGGCGTGTGGGCTGCCATCGTCTTCGGAGAAGCGGATCCACCTTTCACAAAACGCGAAGGTGGAACGCGTTGTCGTCAACGCGTTGTCTAAGGCGCTTGGGACATACCCGGGAAGAGAACAGAAATCTGTTCCTTGTATTCAGGATTGGCTCTCGCAGCGGCTTCAGCTAGTTCCCTCGCCGCTTCGGTTTGCCCGGTTTCACTAGCAAAGACAGCGCAACGCCACTGTCGATCTGCTGCGCCACGCGCTGCTGGATCGATGAACGACTTGGACACGGCCAGTATTTCCTTTGGCGAGAGCTTGTCCCACGTGATCCATGCGATCCCATACGGAAGTTTCATGGTGAGTCCTTCATCCGTGGCGCTCACTATGCCCGTATATTGCGCGCCGGAGCTATCTGTGAGTGTACCCGAGAAGTGTGCACGATTGAGATCGTCAATCAGAGTGTTCTTCCAATCGAACATGAGTTGCGCTCTCTTCTCTGCAACTTCTTCTGCGGGTTTATAGTATCCGCCGATCAGTTTCACATTCCTGATCTCCTCAGCCGCTTGAGCAAAGTGATAAAGGGCGACTTGCTCTCTATAACTGGCAAGTGCTTTATTCCACGGACTGCGATCAAACCAGCTCGTCGCAAACGCCGTCAGTTCCGTCCACGAGGGCAAAAAACTGCGCGCGATAACGAACAAAATCCCAGCCGCCACTATAGCCGGTAAAGCCAGGCGAATGAGAAGTGGCAGGCCGCGGAGCCAGCGTAAAACCCCTCTTAGCCCTTCCAGGCTGCGACGAGTAAAGCCAGACAAGGCCGAGGACCAGCGTCGCCGGCGCGCTTCACCGCCGCTGGTTGCATCCTCCAATGCCAGCGCGCGCCACGCTCGCTCAAGCTCCGCCACCAGATCGTCGTAGGAGGAAAAACGCTGCGCCGGATCAGCTGCGATCATTCTCTGCAAAACCTCCACCGTCGCGGCAGAAACGTCCGGCGCCGTTGTCTGTAAATCGAGTGGCCGTTGTTTTGATTCGAGCAATGCGGTCGCGGAATTTGTGCTGGCTTCGATTGGCGGTTTGCCTGCAATTGCGTGAAACAGTGTTGCGCCCAAACTGTAAATGTCGCTGCGGAAGTCCTCCGGATCGTTGTTTAATCTTTCCGGCGCGACATATTCCGGGGTTCCCCAAACGACACCTCCGATTGCCCAGCGTTGCGTCGCGGTGCTGGCAAGACCGAAGTCGCCGATTTTTGCTGCGTGCTCATCGACAAACAAAATATTAGCCGGCTTTACATCGCGGTGAATCAGACCTCGCCGGTGTGCGGCACGCAGTCCTTTTGCAACCTGGATGCCAATCTCGAGCACCCGCTGTTCCGGTAACTGCGGTTGCAGCGCCATGAGATCGTCGAGGCTTCCGTGATCGACCAACTCCATTACCACATAGAACTGGCCGTGATCTGTTCCCGAATCGAATACCTGTATCACGTAAGGATGATTCACGGCGGCAGCTATGCGTGCCTCTTGTTGCAATCGAGCTTTGTAATCCTCTTCGCCGCCGAGATCTCTTCGCAACAGTTTCAGCGCCACGAACCGATCCAGTTGCATATCCCGCGCCTTATAAACGGTGCCCATCCCGCCCACACCAAGCGTCTCGACCACAGCGAAATGATCGAAGGTTCTCTCCACGCGTATTTTCTTGCCACACGTAGGACAGGCGATGCGCGCCAATGGTTCTGCCGCGGTCGTATCCACGGTCGTTCCGCAACCGGAGCATGTTTGGGCGGTGGGCTCACTCGCCATTGAGCAGCAATTGTAACATTCAGACCCTGCAGAGCAACGAATGGCAACACACACTCATAAATGGCTCTGCTGCCATGTCGACAGGGAGTCCTACGCGCGGCAACCGCGTAATTTATTAAATTGTCGAATCATCCCCTTGTGTGCTGTAGCGTACGCTGTCCTCAGCGCACTTGCATTGTGCATGGCAATCCGGTGCATTATCCGCTGAGGACAGCCGACCCTACAGGCCCGCTGGCGAGGCTATGACGGCACGCGCGTTCACTTATCCATGAGGCAACTTTCAGGCGAAAATTCGACTCGAATTGACCTTGTCGTATCAAGGACCGAAGCAAGGCTTCGACTCGACCAATTTCTGGCGAAGCGACTTCCAGAATTTTCCCGGTCACGACTCCAGCAGTTGATCCGCGATGGGTTTATTCGACTCAACAACGCAAACAGCCGGCCACGCCAAATCGTTCGAGGCGGCGATAAGATTCAACTCACCGAGCCGCCACTGGAAAAGATCGAAACGCTGCCAGAGCAGATCCCCCTTGAGATTCTCTTCGAAGACAATGATCTCATCGTGATCAACAAGCCGGCTGGGCTTGTTGTTCATCCGGGTGCCGGTCATCGCGAACACACTCTGGTCAACGCGCTCCTCAACCACTGCTCGACGTTGTCGGGAATCGGCGGAAAAGAGCGCCCCGGCATCGTTCATCGTCTCGACAAGGAAACGAGCGGCTGTCTTGTCGTCGCCAAAAACGATGCAACCCATCGCGGATTATCCAAGCAGTTTGCTGACCGCACGGTGGAGAAGATTTATCTTGCGCTGGTGGCTGGAAGATTGCGCAAGGCGGCTGGAGTAATCGAAGAAAAAATCGGACGACATCCGGTCCACAGGCAACGAATGAGCGCGTCTGCTTTACGCGGACGCGCGGCCAAAACCGAGTATCGCGTCGTTCGGTCGAGCGAGCGCGCCAGTTTGATCGAATGCCGGCTGCACAGCGGACGGACCCATCAGATTCGCGTGCATCTTCATCATCTCGGTCACCCGGTGCTTGGCGATAAAGTCTACGCGCCGCGCCTCGCAAAGGATTTTTCGCGACAAATGTTGCATGCTTGGAAGCTTGGATTTCACCATCCTCGCACTCAGGAATGGAAAAGCTTTGAAGCGCGATTGCCTGACGATTTCGCAGCCGCGATAAAACTGACAATCGAATCTTAACAAGTATGAAGCAGCGAAAACTTGGACGCGGCGGTCCGATTGTCTCGGCGATCGGCCTTGGTTGCATGGGGATGTCGGATTTTTACGGCGAACGCGACGATGAGGAGTCCATGGCCACGATTCATCGTGCGCTGGATCTCGGCATCACGTTCTTCGATACCGCCGATATGTATGGACCATACACAAACGAGCAATTACTCGGACGCGCACTACGCGGCCATCGTGACCAGGCCGTCATTGCTACAAAGTTTGGGATCTTGCGTGATCCCGCGCGGCCGGACTACCGCGGGATCAGCGGTAAGCCGGATTATGTCCGCAAAGCTTGCGAAGGAAGTTTGCTCAGACTGGGCGTTGATGTGATCGATGTTTATTATCAGCATCGTGTCGATCCGGACACGCCGATCGAAGAGACCGTTGACGCCATGGCAGAGCTTGTGCGGCAAGGGCAAGGTGCGCTTCCTCGGTCTGTCAGAAGCAGGCGCGGAAACGATCCGCCGCGCGCATGCCGTTCATCCGATCACGGCATTGCAATCAGAGTACTCGCTCTGGACGCGCGATCCCGAGAAGGAAGTTCTTGGCGTATGCCGCGAGCTGGGTATCGGTTTGGTGCCGTACAGCCCGCTAGGTCGCGGGTTTTTGACCGGACAAATCAAGCGTTTCGAAGATCTGGCCGAGGACGATTACCGGCGAAACTCGCCCCGATTCCAGGGAGAAAATTTCCAGCGCAATTTTGCGCTTGTGAAAAGAGTCGAAGAAATCGCTCGCGAGAAAAAATGTACCCCGGCGCAGCTTGCCCTTGCCTGGGTGCTCGCTCAGGGACACGACATTGTTCCGATTCCCGGAACCAAACGTCGCAGATATTTGCAGGAAAATGTGGGCGCGCTTGATGTCGCTCTTACCAGTAAAGATCTGGCGCGCATCGATGAAGTCGCTCCTCACGAAGCCGTCGCCGGGGCGCGTTATCCCGATTGGGCGATGGAAATGGTAAATCGGTGAGAGGACTACGAGACGCACTGACAACTGACCACCTGAACAGTGCATTAATCCTATCACTATCAGGCTCGTCACGGTTGCGACCACTTTGCTGAGTTTTCCCGCTTCTTTTTCAACTACCCGAATAAGCCCGTGCAAACAGGCAAACGTTGACTTCGTTTGTTGCTGTAGCGCATCAGCCTCCTCTGACGATAATTAATCGAGTCTCCGGGCAAGGTGAATGAAATACTGAGTCTCTGACAGCGAACCGCGCGCAATGTAAAGAAAGTGAAGGTAATCTTTCTTGCTCTTCTCGCGATGCTCCTTCGACGATATTCGCAGGAACCGAATAAGCAGCACGGCGTAATTGGCTGGTTAGTTCGCAAATTTCCTCTCGGGGAAATGACCGTGTGCGTTCATAAACTGCAACGGTCAAATCATCCGCCAGTCTCCAAGCTTCAATTTTTGTATAATCTCTCATGATGTTTTGGTCTGGTGGTCAGTTGTCAGTGGTCTTGTGGTCCCCGCCATCGACCCGCCGCGGCACCATCGCGCTTGCCAGCATTGTCTGAACAATCTCGCCGTGTTGGTTCGTAGTGACGTTGCGCAACCGAATGATCCCGTAGCCCGGCTTGGATCGCGATGGCCTTAGATCGAGAATCTCCGTTTCAACGGTAAGCACGTCGCCCGGTCGCACCGCATTAGGCCAACGCAACTCATCAACACCAAGCCCGATGGCGCCCTCGGCGAAGTTCAACGTTTGCACAAAGAGTCGCATCGTAAGGGCAGCCGTGTGCCAGCCACTCGCAATGAGTCCTTTGAAAAGTGTTCGCTCTGCAGCTTTATGGTTCAGATGAAACATCTGCGGATCGAACTTGTGCGCGAACTCGATGACCTCCTTCTCCGTGACATTTAGCGGCTCGGATCTAAAACTGTCACCAATTTTCAAATCATCGAAGTAGTGCTCTTTCATTCTGTCTTTCTTATTGATTCTACAACGGGAGACCAATTGATGCGCCATCCTGCTGGATTGAGCAATGCCTAATGTGTGGGGCGGGTGCGGACCATTAACCATGGCCTATTGACGACGGCGTTGTAGTCCCGTGTTCTCGTTAGTCCGTATCGGCACACTTATGAGATTGGTTCTATGCTCGCAGCAAGCGATGTAAAACTGGTCTGTGGCAACGACGCGAAGTGGCTCTTGTTCGACGCAGATTACGTCCTGAAAGTTGGGCAGTAGAACATGTATTAAAAATCAACATCAAAGAGGAGGCATCATGAAAACACTAGTTATCACACTCGCTTGGTTGCTACTTGCTCCGTTGGCATTCGCGCAGCCGGGCTCGACAAACAAGAAACAAACAACCACAGAACCAATAACCGTAACGGGAGCGATCATCAAAATGACGATTGAGGAAGGTGCGGCCGCCAGTTATCAGCCCACCAACACGCTTGTCGTTCGCGAGGACGGGTCCAATAGTCCGGGCCGTTATGTCCTGAACGGACGAGGTCACGTGTTGAACAAAGACGGCCAAATCGTCCAAACTGCGATCAAACCCGGCGCTCGTGTGCGTGTCTTTTACGCGAACATGGGCGATCTGCGTACGATTGATCACGTGGTTCTTTTAGACTGAGTCTGCACGGAGTTTCAGACAACACTAATCAAAGCCGCAGGGTTCCAAGCCCTGCGGCTTTTTTTTGGACAGGTGACGCGCTGCGACATCCAGGCTTGGCTCGAATTCTCGTGAGTCAGAGGGTTACTCTGTTCACTTAACCGCTCCCCACATTGCCAGAGACATCCGGATGCCGAAATAGATTCGATCCATTTGTGTCTCAAATAAGAGAGGCGACCAATAATGAAGACCTCACTTTTATTTGAATGAGTTGGAGGGCAACTAATGAATGGAAAGTTTCTGTTATTCGGCCGGGATAAGATTGAGAACAGTTTGATGGGTTTTGTCGATCGCAAGATTGGCGAACAACGCCGAGACGAGCGGCGACTCGCCGAACAGCGCACCACAAAGCACCGATTCCAGGCAAGAAAGTCGTGCGTTGCCGATGCGCGCAGTTATCGCGTTGCTCGACGATTGCCGGTGTTAGCCGTCGCACTATTCGACAGAGCAACAACCAATTCCCGTCAGGCTGCGCAATAAGTTTTCGAAGAAACATTTTCAGCGCTGCACTGAGCGGTTCGCTTGCGCTTACAGATTGGGGGACTTAGGAACCGCGGAAGCCCCGGGTTCCAATCTTCGAAATATTGCCCTGGTACCGAACGCGCCATCGACAATTGCAGCAGTCCAACCCTGGGATTCGGCGAAAGCTTGGATTTTTCTCTCGCGCTCTGACCACGCGATCCCTTTGCGTGGCCAGCAACGCTCCAAATCGCCCTCAAAAACGACGCAAAATGAGCGTTCTTCAAGCCGTGCTGCGACATGTTTGGCCAGTATTTTCATATCCTAATGAGTCAGTCCCACTCGTCTTGGCCACAATTGAACATCCGCAATATTTTGTGATATCACCGAAGATGTATTCATCGCTCCCTCCGCGGAGAGATGTCATCTTACAGTTCTCAAACGTTTCCGCTCGTGCACGCCATTGTTTGATTGACGAAGCAAGTGCGCCGCATCGCGTTTGCTATCTATTTTGGTCATGCGTTTGCAGAGCCGTTCAATCTCCGAATTATCAAGCGGCTTGTGTTTTCCTCCGTTTGTAGCGATGGAGTCCGCTTCTCTTGCTGCGGGATAGCTAAGCCATCGTCGTAATGCGGCCAAGATCGTATCGCGTTGTCGCTTAGTGAGTGCAACTACCATTGCTCAAATCTGTGTCCTGACCCCGAGTCTCTATCAGGCCGACACAGTGTTGTCACGCAATTGTAACATTAAATATCCGTAGGCTGCGAACTCACAACGGTTCGGATCCGCGTTTTCATTTGGGCCACTGCAACGCTGGAGGATCCGGAATCGGCGCGAAAGCAGGAATCGTCTCAGAATGGCTGAAGGCAGTGCGTAGAGGCGAGAGAGATCGAACACGCCGGTCGGAATCGAAAAATCCTGTACGGCTTTGCAACGCGCGGCGCTTCGTGTTTCAATGCCAATTATGAAACGACTAGCACTGGTAGGGCTGATAATCTTAATGCCCGCGCTGCTCCGGGCGGACGAGAAAGAAACAATGCTCCAAGCGTTAGGCCAATTTGAGCAGGCGTGGCGCTCGACAACGCCTTGCGAAGTGAGCAGCAATGCCTGTCAAACCCGCGAGATTTGGCTGGCGCAACAAGCAGCGCAGGCAGCAGATCGCTACCTTACAACGCCGGACGCTAAAGAGAGCCATTGGCGTTTAGTGGCGCAATCAATCATCAAATACAGCCAAGCGCGAAGCGAAGCGTACGCGGCATACGTACGCGCCCGTAATCAGGACCCGGATGCCGCCGAAAAGGCGTACCATTCAATCGTTGATCCGCTGGAGCAGGACTTCACAGGGCAACTGAAAGCCACCCTGGGAAGCGACGAAAATTCCCGCGAGATTGCACAGCGTTTTGGGCTGGTTGATTTTTGAAGTCCTCGATCCACGAGTACAAATCCGCCTGCGCAAAGATAAACGCGGCTTTGATCTAATCTCCGATGCGCTGCCATTCGGCGGGCTGTGGTACACCCCGCATCTCGGAGGCTATCGGGTATGCGGGACACAACAGCCGCGCGCATGACTGTGATCCGCGTTTACAATGAAACCGGCAACCTTATTGAAAGGCTCGAGCACGCGGGCGTTTTCAGAGAGCCGTGATGGCAAAACTACAAAAATTTCGTTTCGGATGACAAAAGCAAGATGCAATCAATAAAAGAATGAGGGAGGAGATCAAACTGCAGCGGCGAAAGCAGCTATGGCAGAAGCGAAGGTCGCCAATTAACGGTATAGGGTTGTTTGCTACTCTACCGATCAGGGCAGGCACGCCGATCATCGAGTTCAAAGGCCGCGTTATCCCATGGGAAGAAGGCGCAATCATGTTACTGCGCGGCGCGAACCATGTTATCAAGTTCGATGCCAACCACGACATGGATGCCCGACCGCAGTGGAGTCCGGCAGGCTACGTCAATCACGGTTGTTATCCCAATTGCGCCATAAAAAAGAAGCGCGGTGGCCTGTGGTTAACCAGTATCCGGCCAATTGAACAGGACGAAGAGCTCTTAATCGACTACGACTTCGATCTGGGCGAAGAATTTGAGCCTTGCAGGTGCGGGCATCCCCGTTGTCGCGGGCTGATGCTCAGAAGAAAAGACTGGCCGAAACTGCGCAAATTAATGTCTAAGGTTTTATGAGGCTGACCATGCTGCTAATGTGCGCCCCCCAGGTCGCAAAACCAGCGGAGTGTGAGAACCATTTTGTTAACCGCTACCGCGCTTGCTGCCCTTACCGGTTGCCAAAGTGCGGCGGAGAAGCAACACCCAGAGGTGGAGGCGCAGTCAGGTAACCTCGCCAATTGTGCGCGGATTCGCGTAGTGTCGGGTGGCTGTGGGGGAAACCCGGGTTTTGCAGAGGTATACGTTGACAACATGCACAAGGACCGCGCGGTACGGGCGACCGTTCGGAAGCACTCGCAGCAAGGCGACGAGGATACAGAATATGCCATTGCCGAAGCTGGCCAGCTCTTTATCGGCTGCGGGGGCGGCGGCACCAGCTTTGATGTTGTCGGCTGCAAGGTGTTGAAGAGTAAAGCTGAAAAAAGGTGATAAGCGACAGCTCGAATTACCGCACGTAGCCAAACGTTTCCGTCGTTCCTTACCTTCGCCTCACAGAATAGGTCTAAACTCTGTACTTTTGCATCTGGGACATCACCCAGCCGCTTCTAATGGCACGTGCTGGGTGAAATGTTTAACGTATCGACAGTCTTTACATCTCCACCGCATTGAACGCTCCTCCTCTGATTTTTGAAGTTGTTTAAGAGCGAAATCCGCTTGTTCCCGGATTGTCTCTAAGATCGCCTTGAGAGGTTTTAACGACGCTTCGGCCATAGATTCAGTTCAAGTTGCTGCGGACGCTTGCGTGGCCTTGGTCGTGCCAGAGATATACGCGTTCGTCGAAGTTTTAGCAGCAGGCTTCGGGTCAGTCGTCCCATGTTCTAATGAACATATATTGCGAAATTGCCCGGTCAAGGCGTCCTCAAGTGAAACTCGCGATGGCCTCGCGCCTCGGTTAAGGTTTGATCTCGCAGGGTCGCCTTGACCCTTTTTCACTTCTTTTCTTTAGCTGCGTGACCGTCGCTTCTTGTTCCTGCACTTTGCGGAGCACGACGACGCGCCAGATGCCATCCCAACGTTCCGTTTAATGACCTGGCAAGTGATGGGTATAGCTGTTGCGGCTTGTTCGTTGCAGTTGTTCACCGCTGACCCGTACGACGTTGAAGGTGTTAGCCTCCGCCGCCCAGCTTCCACTGTCATTAAGTTCGATCCAGCGACCAGGCAGACGACTTCCAGTAAACGCGGGTACCCAAACCCAATGGCGCCCACGCCTGCCGCTACGTCAAACAACTGCGGGGCGGTTAGCTCAGTGGTAGAGCATCTCGTTTACACCGAGTGCCTAACAAGTATGCCCATGTTCTCCAACATGCTCTCACCTGCTTTTTCATAGGTAAAACCGTGATATGCGCTCTATCTCAAGTGTTCTCAAATAAGCCCAAAAAATGCCGCCGGTGGATAAAGAAGTGGATAAAGCTCAGGGCTGCATACTGAGTCGATGATTATCTCCAAATCGTCCCCAGTGATCTGACTTCGGATCAGAAGGTTGGGGGTTCGAATCCCTCCAGGCACGCGGTTTATTATCAAATACTTACGCTGATTTTGGCAATACGAAGAAAAAGTGTGTTTGCCATTGGCTTGCCACTTTTAGGGCGAAAGGTCAGCCCGGGCTGTTATCATTTGGGGTGCTACCAATCGTCCATTCCCTCTGATCCGTCATGACCGCACATGTTCTTCAGTTGATTTTGGACGGATAGCAGTCGCGCCTTCAGCCCTCGAACATAATCAAGGTCGAGATCGCCGGATAGCTCCCATTCTCTGAGCAGGGCTTTCAGTCCGGCAATGCGCTGGCATTTTTTAACCACTCGGTCGCTGTGGCCGTTATCTCGAATGGTTTCCATAACCATTTCAACCGCGACGAAAAGTTACCAAGGAACAGACGCCCGGTGCGATAAAAAAGAAATTTCACCACTCTTTGAACTCACCCGCGTGCTCGTGCGTTTCAATCACATTGCCAGCCGCATCGTAAACGCGAATCACAGCCCGATGTGATCGACTGCGATGCTCCGCTCCACGATCTGCGTCACGCCGCCGCTTATTTACTACCGCTTGCTCCAATATACGAAGTGCTTCATGAACTTTCATGGTTTTCCTTTCTGTTTTAGTCGCGCCTAAAGAACGCGAACAAGCAAATACCGAAGGCGCATGAAGCCACCATTCCGCCTATGTAGCTCACCAGTTGTAAGACGTTATCGGTGTCGGTGAGTAGCCCCACAGTTTTTCTGATTAGTGTATTTATCATTTAGGTGTCCTTTCTGTTTCTTTCTATATGACAGGCTGCCTTGCCTGACGTATCGCGTCGGGCGCGATCATAATGATCTGAGCGCGGTAGAGTTTTAACCTTCGGCTCAGCATCACGCAGGATTGCGAATCCCACGCCCTGCTCCATCGTCAACGTTACTGCTTTGCGGCTGCCACTGGCTTTGCTCTCGTCAAGCGTGACACTCTGCTCACGCGGGTCAACGGTGTGTTCGCGCTCGCCGTTGACCCTGACGACACCCCGCTTCGCTGGCAGACTTTCGTTTAAGCGTTTCTAGTTTCGCTCGATTGTCCCAACGACACTGGTACAGAGCAGAACCTTTGATTGTGACTGTTGGGCGTGAATGTCGTGCAGCAATACGGGCATTTCCGAACTTCTGGTTGATTCAAAGCGGTCTTAGCGGCTCAATTTGCGCCGCAGCGCAGCCACTGCCAACAAGGCGAAACCGAGAATCGGTAATTCGAGCCCGCTCAGGAACCGGAACGACCGCCCCGTTTACCTAAAAGGTACGGCCTTCAATGTCTCTCCTTAACGGTTGGACGAGAGAAAACGCAGTCGCTATGGCTAAGGCGAGTAACAGTTTAATTTTTTTTTTTTTTTTTTTTTTTTTTTTTTTTTTTTTTTTTTTTTTTTTTTTTTTTTTTTTTTTTTTTTTTTTTTTTTTTTTTTTTTTTTTTTTTTTTTTTTTTTTTTTTTTTTTTTTTTTTTTTTTTTTTTTTTTTTTTTTTTTTTTTTTTTTTTTTTAAAAAAAAAAAAAAAAAAAAAAAAAAAAAAAAAAAAAAAAAAAAAAAAAAAAAAAAAAAAAAAAAAAAAAAAAAAAAAAAAAAAAAAAAAAAAAAAAAAAAAAAAAAAAAAAAAAAAAAAAAAAAAAAAAAAAAAAAAAAAAAAAAAAAAAAAAAAAAAAAAAAAAAAAAAAAAAAAAAAAAAAAAAAAAAAAAAAAAAAAAAAAAAAAAAAAAAAAAAAAAAAAAAAAAAAAAAAAAAAAAAAAAAAAAAAACTCGCACTACAAAATGCTTGCCGGAAAGAGAACGAGAGAATTTCAACCATGCCGTTTTTGCTTTGGCATTTTTCTCTCGGCGACAAGACCGAGAATTGCTCGGCGCAATTTCTCGCGGTCTGCTGGATTGTCCGCGTCGAGTTTAAGGTTCATCGCCTCCGCGACGGTTTTAGCGTAAGCAATGCCCTGCTGCTCGGCCAATCGCTCCCAACGTTCATCGGCCATAACCTCGATAAGATTGGAGACGGAACGGTTCTCTAAAGATGCCATTTGTTCCAGTTTGTTTCGTTGCTCCTCACGCACCGTCAGGTTGAGCTTCGATTTGTTCTTGTTCTTTTTGGATTTTGCCATTCGCAGTCTTTTACACCTCGTTCTTCAATCAGCCGATCACGCAGGCTGAAAGCAATAAAACTTATACGCTAAAAAACGTCGTTGTAAAATTGATCGCTTGACACGCGCCATATATGCGCATATTAGGCGCCATGCAACTCATACGCACCAATATTTTGCTGGGCACTCGTGATTCTAATTTTTTTCAGCAAATGAAACGCAAACAAAAGAGAGAAGCATTGAAGGAAGTTTCCGTAAGGGACGGGTATCAGACCAAGGTCTCATAGCAAACCCGGATCGTCGTCGGATAAATGAACCTTGTCGCAACATTAACCAAGGACTCGAAGCGGGGGTGGCACAAGTCGTATTGATCGACGCAGTTTGTCAGGAAATTTTGAGCGGGGCGAGATTGTCTCGCCGATAGGATGCATTGCCAGTAAAGTCGGGAAAACCTAAGCTGGTAACGCCCGATGCGCGTCATCGTCGCCCGCTCAAATTTCTTTTATACCGTGTAAGTGTAAAAACTCAACCCTTTGCCCCGCCAAAAGCACCACGAATCCAACTGCGCAGCACATGCCGCTCCGCGTGGGAGTGCTTTCATCCGTCACTTCGTTCTACGCAACCAAAGCTACGCGGGTGATTGTAAGGAGTCGTGAGACTACGCGTAGTTCACGCGGCTTCCGCATTTCAGTCGCATGCTCGGGATCGCGATTCCCGGAATTTTGGCAGTCGACTGCGGCGCCAGGAATTAAACGGGGACTAACCTGGTCCGGTGTTTATGAATCAGCACAGAGCCCCAAGCACCGCCTCTCCGCACCGTTGCTCCCGCAGTCGCTGCCAAAACCAACACATCGTTTGAAACAACGGTTGCGGGCCCGGAGTTGTGGAAAGGCACTTCAGATTCGGCTAAATCCAAAGTTTCCCTGATAATTCGCTAGGACTACAACCTAGGGACTTTTTTTGCTTCTTTTTGCTCTCGTTCTAGGGCGACGCCCACCTAGCGAGATTTGACGAAATGACGCACTCGGCAATCTCAGTTTTCAGTCACAGGAAAGTCACATCAAATTATCTTGCACGCGTTGGAAATCAGACGCAGAAACCGTGTCGTGAAACCCTTCCCCAAAATGGGACACGCCAAGGTTACGCCTTTTGTTCTTGAAGGCCGTTGGGCGCTCGATCGCCTCGACCAGCCAACCATGCAATGGCTTAGCATGGTCGCGAAGCGAAAACGTGTGGGGGTCGCTGATGTTATCTACGAAGCTCTCGAGTCATTCGTCGCGAAATGCGAAGCTGAGGCCGAACTCGAAGAGAAAATCATCAAATTCCGACGTCGCTAATGGTAGTGCGACGAATCGCCGATTCGAGTTCCAGAAACGCCGTCAACTTTTCATCCGCGCGCACAACGAACCGCTTTCCGTTGTCGCGATGCGCGTCAAAATGTCGTTCCATGGGTAGCACCGCATTCGGGAATCGAACTCGTGCACCAGCCTTGAGAGTGCTGTTGCCGTCTATCGTTTATCCCACGTTATCCAAAATTCCCTTAAAAAACTTGGTCGGTGGATAAAATGGTGGATAAAGACAGTAGCTGCATGAAGCACCTTCACTGAACTGAATCGCCTGCGAACGTTTATGAACGATTGGAAGCTGCTCGTAATTCTCGCGGCAATTGGACTCTCGTGGTTCTTTCTCCGGAAATACATAGGGGCGAAAGCAGAGAACCTCGCGCAGAAGGAAGATTTGCGAGCTTTAACAGACATCGTTGAGGGCGTGCGAGCGCAATTTGAGAGGGCCAATCTGGTTCACAGAGTTCAATTCGAAGCGGAATTTAGGGCCTGCCAGGACGTGTGGCGCGAGGCGAATAATACGCACCGGGAATTTGTCCGACTTTATCCCGTTGCTTTCGATAAGCCTACACCCCTTCAGCGCGGTAAATTTATAAATGCGCAGCAAGCGTTCGCAGACGCTTTGGAGGCGGGGAAACCCTTTATGAACCAAACGGTGTGGAAAGCGTTCTTCGAATTCGAAAACTCAATAATCGTGTGGAAAGACGTTGAGATGATCCCGAAGGAATCCATAAAGGAATCTCGCGAAGAAGCTCGGCTAGGCTTGGAGCGTTGCGCCGAAGAAATTAGGAAACGGTTTTCCGAGTTGCTCGTGTCGTAACTGATACGCAGATTCCGCCGCATTTATGAATGCTTTGAACTTTTCGGGGGTTAAAACAGAGATTCTGCATGAGGTCGTTTGCAGTTGCGAAAGGGAAGCACAACTTTTTCGACTCGATGTTCTGAAAAAACTTGGCGAGTAGATGAACCTCTGGATAAATGCGCTGACGAAAGTTTAACTCAACCGAAAGGAATACCCATGCTCTGGACTATAATTGTCATCCTGGTCGTGCTCTGGCTTCTTGGCTTTCTTGGCCACGTTGGCGGCAGTTTGATTCATCTCCTGCTCGTCATTGCGGTCGTCGTCCTGATTATTAATCTGATTCAAGGCAGACGAGGACTCTAAACTCTGCTACGCCGAGCCAAGCGCAATTAGCAATGCAATCGACTTTGCCAAGTTTTTCGGCCGTTCACATCACGCTGTGATTCGCCTTTACGATGAAGCGGGCAACGTGATCGATCCTGTCGGCGTTATTTAGTGGCAGCAGTCATCAAACGAACATCCGCCGCATTTCCGGCATGTGTCGCCTGTTTCCGTTCTCGCACCATCGATGTGAGCCGTTCTTTGATTGAGGCAGAAGCTTTCTCCGGGCGCAAACTAAGAGCGAATGATTCATGTAATGCGTAACATTGTGTGATGAGATCTTCCGCCCTTTTGCCGGACTTTTCGCGCTCTCTCTCAAATTCCTCCAATTCTTCAGGCTCCAGTGCGCCAATGACATAAAGTCGCGATTGGTTTTGGAATTCCTCAAAGTTCATCTTTCAGCTCCTTCCGACCGTCATGGATTTTTAAGTTCCAATTCCAGCCGTGTCTCAAGCGTCACCTAACGGTTTATTCGTTTTTGCTGCGACTTTCGCGTTGGCTCATACCACGATTCGACGAACGATCCTCTTCACGCAACGCGCTACGAGTTTGTGCACTAGATCGCGTCATAGTATTATCAGTGGTTGCACTGGCGAATGACGAGATTGATCGTCGTCTTATCGCTCATTGGGCTTCTAATGATGGGCGACATTGCTGAAGCTGGCTCGTTCATGGACTTTTTAAAGGCGATCGGGAATTCGATCTCTCATCCGCAAAAGAAGTCGCAATCGCGCACCAAGAGCACCAAGCAACCGGCGAGTAAACACACAGAATCGCCCAAGCCAAGTGTCGGCCCGAGTCCCGGACGGCCCGACGAACATAACGTGCGCACAGCATTGGCCGCTCCAGAAGCTAAAGGCGCAAAAGCCGATATTCCATACGCCATTCCCGTTCCTGGAAAACAGGGGTTCGTCACCAGCCCGTTCGCTCCCGACTCAGGCTACATCGATGTCCGCCAGTTTCCGCCCGGAACGGACGTGAAAGATCCGTTCACCGGAAAAGTTTTTCGGACGCCCTGATTGCTACAGGATCGGCACAGACGCTGAGGCGCTAACGCCTCGAAGCGCGAATCGCCGATTCGAGTTCCAGAAACGCAGTCAGCTTTTCCTCCGCTCGCACAACAAAACGCTTTCCGTCGTCGCGATGGCGCTTTGTCACGAAGAACCAGTGCAACAAACTGCGAGGGAGGAGCCAGGATTCACGGGGACTTACCCTGGCGCGGTGTTTATGAATCAGCACGGACTCCAACTTTAACCGCCTCTCCGCACTTGACGGACCGGAAGATCATCACAATGTCGCGAGAACTAGTGGTGGTTGATCGAAATGGTGCCGGTCAGCGCGCATATGATCGTGCCGGTGTTGAAATTGCCTGTGCCGTCGAACACTCCCGAGCCGGTGGCGCTGGCGAATCGCCCGGTGCCACCCGTCACGACGTAGGTCCCGACGCCATGGTAGATCCCTGGCGCAATCGGGCATAACTGCATGGTGATCGCGGTCGTGAGTTTGTCCCCGTTGGCCGCAGTGAACGTGTCCTGCATCTCGACCGAGAAGCCGACCTCATTACCAATACAGCTCGCCTCGCCGACGATCGTTAAGCTCCCGTCGCTCGTGATTTTACCCAGGTGGGTAGCATTGCCCGTCCCGGCCGTCGTCGCCGTGCTCGGGCTAGTGAACGTTATCGTGCCCTCGTCCCCAAGTCGGAAGGGCAGATTCTCCGAGGCGCTGGCCGTCATGGCGCTGAGCGCCAGTGCGGTGAGAAGTGGCAGAATTCTCGAGATTTTGGAGTGAGTGAGTGGATTCATGGTTCTTCCTTTCTTCCTTTCTTCCTTTCCCCCGCTGAGTTGATTTTGGGATTGCGGGTCTGGAAGAGACGAAGAACCTCAGCGGGGGAGAATGCCTCCGCCTGATTCAGATCCGTTGAAGGACTCCGAGTTTTGCGAAAGTCTCGCCCCCTGTTCAAGTAAAATCGCCGCAAACGAGTGCTCCCAGAAATTTGCAGGCGACACGCCTGCCGCTACAGTCAAACAACTGCAGGGCGGTTAGCTCAGTGGTAGAGCATCTCGTTTACACCGAGAGGGTCGGGGGTTCGAAACCCTCACCGCCCAGTTCAATTTCCCAATGAAGAGTTCGCGACGCTGGTTCTGCTAATTTAGCTCTTCTTTGGTTCCCAGAGTTCGACCCGGTTTCCTTCTGGATCCATAATCCAGCCGAATTTGCCATAGTCATAACTTTCTACCCTGGGATCAACATCGACGCCTTCTTGCTTCAGTTGAGCCAGGACTTCATCGAGATTCTCGACTTGCAGGTTGATCATGAAAGGCTTTGTGCTCGGCGCGAAATAATCGGTGTTAGCGGGAAATGGAGCCCAGACCGTGTATCGCTCCGAGTTTGGATCGTCCGCTGTTCGCCATTTGAAAATCGCTCCGTTCTCCTTTTCACATTCGATGCCAAGGTGCAGGCGATACCAATTGTGCAGCTTATCTGGATCGTGTGCCTTAAAGAAAATTCCGCCGATTCCAGTAACACGTTTCAAGTCGTGATACTCCTTATTTCAAAGGGACGAGCAGCTAGCCCCGCGGGGTTGGCCTGGGCGCGCGGAGTGGGACTAGCCTCGGGTTTGGACTCACCTTGAAAATGGCTCCATGGCCCTGAGCGCCACCTTCTGTTGTCATGCCATAGAGCCATCCGTTAACGAGAACCACGTTATCGATCGGTTTAGAGCCGTCCCTTATTTGTCTGTCCACCGAAGCTGTAAAGGCGTTGGTAGCTGTTGCCATCGGTATCTGATCACAAAGACAGTGCCCATGTCATTGTCGCCACCGTTAGCGGTCGTGCCGTAGAGCAGATCGCCCACCAGGAGAAGCGAGCCATAAGGATTTTTGCCATCGTGATGGGTTTCACCAAACCTATGAAGCAACTGGAATGATTGGTCGTCAATGTTTAGTTTGAAGATCACGCCGTCATTATGATGCCCACCGTTGGTTGTCATACCGTAGAGATGGTGGCCCGACTGAACAACGTAACCGTGATCGCTCGTCGCGCCGTCGTCAATGTCCACCAACAAAGTCGTGCAAGACATTGTAATGATTGCCGCTCGTGTCGATGCTGAATACGACGCCATAGCCCTGGCTGCCACCCTCGCGCGTCATCCCATACAAGGTGGTCCCGTTGGGATCCAGTGTCAGCCGTCCATGCGGCTCCGCCCCCAGTGGTGGTGTACACAGCGAAAGAGTATAAGGTTTGGAAATTCGACGTGGTATGTAGGCGTCGCTGTAGGACCAGCGGATTGAAGGAAAAGATCACACCCTCGATCATTGTCGCCTCCGTCGGCCGTCATGCCGTAGAGAATATTGCCAGTCGACCACGAAACAGCTGTGCGACTGGTCGCCGAGTATTCTTTGCAAGGCTGAAAAGCTCCTGGTAGCCAGTGCCATCCTGGCCGATCGAAAAGATGAGGCCGGTGTTGTTTGTTCCACCCTCCAACGTGGTCCCGTACAATAGATCGTTAAACGGGGTCATCGCGTCATGACGGGGATTATCACCGTCAGACCGCCGCCTTCAACGTCGTGACCGGCGAACATGTGATCGATTGTATAAGTCGATGCTACATTGTTAGGTCGAAGTGGAAGATCACACCATAGCTGCCGATGGGCGTGGGCGCCGGCGATGGGCCGGCGGTAAGAGGTCGTGGTCGTGCGCCCGAAAAGGAAGCCGTTCACATAAGTCAGCGACCCCTTTGGCACGCCACCATCGATTGGCTGTGTCGTGCCGAAGGAGTAAATCGTACTACTGGAGGACGCCGCGACGCCGCGAGGAATCGCCGCCATAACCACCCCAAGCGCCAAAACAAACACAACGACGAACTTCACCTGTCTCGTAATCATGGGTGGCAGCGTGTCTGAAGTGGCGGCGCTTTAGCAAGACTAAATTGGTGTGAAATCTGCGTGTCGTAGTTCTTGCCGATTAGTGATTACTGTAAATTGGTTCTCGCTTGTTTAGGATACGGCGGCAACATGATTTGAGACAACGAGCAGTCGGCGACTTTCTAAAACTCGTGACGTTCATTCTTTCTCATGGTGCCGGGCGTGTTGTTGGTGCTGTTTCTTTTGGCGCGAGCGAGGCGACGATTTTTTCAAAGCACGGATCTTTCCGCAGTGGATCCCAAAACGGCAGTAATTTCAGCTGGCCATAGCTGAGAGTGCTCGGGGAACGGACGGCGATTGCAAGCTGTTCGCAGGCGAGATCCTTCTCTCCAACCCATGCAGCGATCATTGCCAAATACGCGATCATAAGTGGGCCGTTGATTGCATCTTTTTCCACAGGAAGAAGCTCGACCGCGCGTCGGCCTTCGCGTAGCGCTTCTTCTTTCCGACCGAGACCGGCGTCGATCAAACCAAGCACGCACAGCGGCGGAGCGTAATTTGGTTCGGCTTGAACGGCTTTCTCCTGCTCCACGCGTGCAGCGGTGAATGCCGCCCGCGCCGTTTCGTCATCATTGATCATGCGAGCAATAACGCCTTCCATTAGCTGGCGATTTGAGTGAACCGCATAGTCGGTCAGAGGAATTTCGCCGAACGCGTTTAAAGCATCTTTTGCTGCAGCGACGTCGCGCTCGGCCAGCGCACAACTCAGCCAATCATTGGCGATGTTCTGCACGGCAGCGGGATTTGTCACCCGAATTGAATCGATTGTTTGATGCAGGGATCGAGTATCGGCTTTCCAGTGAAATTCCACGGACGCGCGTGCTACTTTCGTATCGACATCGCCCGGCGCGATGGATAACGCGCGATCTAACACGGATTTTTCTTCGGCGTAGCGCCGGAGCACTCCATAACTGATCGCAATCTGCTGGAGCGTATAAAAGTCGCGCGGGTCGAGATCAATCGCGCGCTCCAGGTTCCGCGTCGATTCCTCCCAACGCCCCTGACGCCTCTCGATGTAACCCTTCAGGGCGAATAGGCGGGGAGAATTGGGGAGGGTCTGGCTCGCCGCGGCGAGTTCAGCCAAGGCTCCCTCGTAGTCGAGGTATCCTCTATAAAGATTATCTGCGCGTGCCAGGTGTGCTTCGCCAGCCTCAGGGCGGATGCGAAACGCCGCCTGGATCGCCGCTTCCGCTAGCGCCAGACGTGCAGGACTATGGTCGAAGCCAAGGAAGTAAAGCTGGTCATGGGTGTAGGCAAGCTGGCAATAGGCTTGGAAAAAAGAGGGATCACGGGCGACAGCCTGGTTCAGCAGATCGGCGGCCTGGAGCAGGTCTGCCTTCGCCCTGCTGCTAAATAGGGTCAAAAGAAGGTCTCTCGCCCGCAGGTAAAAATCGTAGGCCACAAAATCCGAGGTCGGTGGCTCTTCAATGGCGGCTTTCTCGACATCCGAGACTTTGGCTTTAAGCTGATTTGCGACTTCTTTTGCGATCTCGCTTTGGGTTAGAAACACGTTAGCCAAATCCTGATCGTATTCCTCCGCCCAAACTTGATTGTCGGTACGAGTATCTATTAACTGGGCGTTTAAATGAATTCTGCCCGCCTCCCAGCGGACGCTTCCCTTTAGCACATGAGAGACGTTCAGTGCCCGCCCGATTTGCCGGGCATTACGTGCGTCATGATATGCCATGACACTCGTGCGGCTGATTACTCTGAGCTCGGCCACCCGGCCTAGCTTGGTCAAGATGCCGTCTTGGATAGCATCGGCAAAAAAAGCGCTCTCCTTAGTTTGGCTCAGATTTTCAAAGGGCAGTACCGCTATTGCAATATTCTCTGGGCGGCGAAGTAACTCACTTTCCCAAGTCATTATCCCGATGGCCTATTCCGAGGGCCAACAAGAGCACAGCCATTCCCGCAGCAGCCGGATTGCGTCGCGACCAGCGGCATATGCGCACCGGGACCGAAACCGGTCGCGCGATGATGGGGCGGTCTGCCAGCCAGCGTTCAAGGTCTTCGGCCAGATCCCCGGCCGAGCAATAACGCGCGTTCGGTTCGCGCTCCAGACATTTTGCGCAAATGATTTCCAGATCGCGGTCGAGCGCTGGCGCGAGAGAGCGCAGTTTTGGCGCCGGCTTTTCAGCAGCTTGTTGAATAACAGCGAGCACGTTGTCACCCAGGAATGGTGGCCGGCCCGTCAAGAGATCGAACAAAATTGCCCCGAGGCTGTAAACATCTGTGCTCGGCCTCAAACTCCGTGTTGAGCCCTCGGCTTGTTCGGGTGCAACATAACCCGGTGTGCCAAAAATCGTCAGCGTGCGGGTAACATCGCTCGCCGTATCGAGCCATTTGGCCAATCCAAAATCGCTCACCAAAGGTTCGCCACGCCCATCGAGCAAAATGTTTCCCGGTTTTAGATCACGATGAAGAATTCCTTGAGCGTGCGCATACTCGACAGCGCGTGCGACCTTCGCCATCAGCGCCACGCTGCGGAATGGTTCGTTCCGCAGGGAGGATGCGGCGTCGCGCAAGCTGCCACCTGCGGCGAATTTCATACTGAAAAACGGAAGTCCGTCCTCGTCCTCGCCAACTTCGTAAATAGGGAGGATGTTTGGATGATCCAGACTCGCCGCGGCTAGTGCTTCGCGCCGAAAGCGAATCAGTGTTTCCTGCGAATCAGCCTCGTATGCTAAAATCCGTTTCACCGCGACGATACGCCGCGAATGCCGTTGGCGGGCACGATAAATAACTCCCATCCCGCCATGCGCGATCTCGTCGAGAATTTGATAATTGCCGAGCCGCCGATCGGGATCGCTCACATCGATCTCAGACGAGCACGTCTTCCAGCGTTTCATTATTAGAAGTATCGGCTCCTAAACCCCGACAGAGCAGACAATTCAGACAAAGGCCGCGTCCAACGCGCGATGTTGATCCACATTCTGCGCACGGGATCGGCTCCCCTCGGAGCGGTGCCCAAGCAGGAGTACCTCCGGGGTTCATGGTGACGTCGAAAAAGCTTAAAACGGACGCGATGTATTCGGCATCGTTCCCCGCATCTCCTCCATGTCCTTCTACGGAAGCCGCCGAGCGAAGTTCAGTACAAAGTTGAAAATCGTCCCGAAACGCGCGTCGCGGAGCCCGTGAAGAAGGCTCACCTTCGCGCAGCAGTCCCCCCAACGCCCAATTCCGATCTTTGCCAGGCAGTTACTGCGAACCAATTCGCGTCCGGATCAGTCGGACGAAGATCAAAACGTGTAACGCGATAATAACCGGCACCAGAAATGTCGGGAGAACCTCAGTGGAAGTCTTCCGCACCGTGCTCGATAGCGTCTTTTAAGCAAATCGGGCTGCTGAAGACGACATGCCATGATATCGACAAGCCTATCTGTTCGTGACGGCGGAAAGGCTCGCAGGTTAGCCATGTCCAACCAAGCGCTAGGAACTCGAGCCGGATCGTCGGACCAACTGCGGGCACAACGCGCCGCGGAATTTCCGCTGAGAACGGCGATTTTAAGGACGGCAAATAGCCGGTTACTTGGAAAGAACGCTAGTCTGAACTCGACATTCAGCACCAAACTCTGATGGGCTGATTTTACAGCACGGAACGGCACAGGGCTGACCAAACCGCCGTCGCGGCCATTATGGCGCGCTTGCATCGGGAAACCAGCTAGTATCGCGAAGAGCCAAGCTAAGAAGGAAGGAGGCGGCCGTCGAATATCTTGTGATCATAGTTCGCGATAAGACATCACAGAGAACATTTCAGTCACTGCCGCTTCACAGTGAATCTGTGTCGTGTCGAGAAACGGAATCCCGTTGTGTTCTCGGTCACGCAGAATCAGCGGCAGCTCGGTGCCAGCTAGGATAACCCCGTCGATATCGTGTTTTTCTTTCATGCGATCGACGATCGCCAGCAGCCCCGCGCGTGTGTCTGCCAGAAATTTACCCGACACAAGTTCGTTCAGGTACTTGTCATGAATGTAAGTCTGATCCTCCGGACCTGGCACGAGAAGCTCGATTCCTTTTCGCGAGAAAACTTTCGGATAGAAAGTTGCCTGCATGGTGTAGCGCGTTCCCAAGAGAGCGAGCCGTTTCAACTTCCGCGCTTGTGCCGCTGCACATGTTGCCTCGACGATACTAATTAATGGAATTGGTGCCTTCGACGCAACCTGGTCGAACACAATATGAGGCGTGTTTGCCGAGATCAGGCCGAAGGTTGCACCGGCCCGCGCGAGCTTGCCGATTTCCTCAAGCAGGTAATTGGCCATGCCAGCGAGGTTGTTTGCCTCCATGAAATCCAGTCCCTTCTTCATATTAATGCTGTTGATTATGAATTGGGGATAACTCCCATCGCCAGTGCGCTCACGATAGAGCGCGATGATTTTCCCGTAATAATCAATCGTGCTTTCAGGGCCGAGGCCGCCAATGATTCCAAGAGTCTTCATGTGTTAACCATGTTCGGGAGGCTAGGCGGGACAGGCGAATCCGCCTCCGCTGAAGCTACGGCGTGACATGTGGACACGAATAAACACGAATTCAGAAAATGACGAAATCTGAATGACGAATCCCTAAAGAATGACTCATAACAAACGCCTAAGAGACGGTGCCCTTCATTTTTCATTCTGGCTTCGTCATTAATTCGTCATTCGACATTGGTGCTTAGGCATTTCAGAATTTGTGTTCATTAGTGGCCAATGAAAAATAGATCGGCGCTGCATTTTGTCCTCATCATCGGCATCGCCAACTTTTTCGCCGATTTTACCTATGAAGGCGCGCGCGGGATCATAGGTCCGTTTCTTGGTTCGTTAGGCGCGAGCGCGGCAGTTGTCGGGTTTGTCGCAGGCTTGGGCGAGCTGATGGGCTATGGGTTGCGATCGGTCTCGGGATATTTCGCCGACAAATCGCACAAACATTGGGCGTTCGCTTTCTTCGGCTATGCAATCAATATGTTCGCAGTCCCCGCGCTTGCGTTTACCAGACAATGGCCGCTTGCCGCCAGTCTTGTGGTTTCCGAGCGCATTGGTCGCGGCATCCGCAAACCGACTGTGGAAGCGATGCTTTCTTATGCCGGCAAATCGATCGGCGCCGGCTGGGTGTTTGGATTGAACGAAGCGCTCGATCAGGCAGGCGCTACGATCGGGCCGTTACTCATGGCGCTAGGTACTTTATCTCCATGGTGGATATCGAACCGGTTTTGGCATTCTGCTCATTCCGGCTTTGCTTTGTCTTGCGACTTTGGTCCTGGCCCGGCTTCTTCACCCGCGCCCGCACGAGTTGGAAGAAGGCGCCGGACACACGTTTGCAACGGCTAACCTGAAGCAAACTTACTGGATCTATTTCGTGGCAGGCGCGTTGCTTGCCGCCGGGTTCGCCGATTTCGCATTGATCGGTTTTCACTTTCAAAAAGCGAACGTCATGCCGGGAAACTTGATCCCCGTGTTTTATGCAGTTGCGATGGCAGCCAGCGCCCTTGCATCCATTCCTTTGGGCCGGTTGTTTGACAGGCTTGGTCCGAATGTGTCGTTGTTCGCGTTTCTGATTTCCGCCGCGGCTGCGCCATTCATTTTTCTGGGCGCATCGGCCTTTGCATTAGTTGGAATGATCTTCTGGGGAATTGGAATGAGCGCTCAGGGCTCGCTGTTTCAAGCGATGCTTACCGGCGTTATTCCACCGCAGAAACGAAGCACGGCTTTTGGCTTGTTTGATACCGGATACGGAATTGCATGGTTTTTAGGGAGCGTCAGTGATGGGGCTCTTATACGACAAATCGATCCTGGCTGTGGTACTGTTCTCGGTCATTCTTCAACTTGCTGCTATTCCCGTCCTTTTTATCGCGAATAAGAAGCGCTAACGTTTCCTCGTGGATCCCTATGCGAAACCAAAGGAGCGGAAAATCGGCGCGCGCCGTCCGAAAATTTCGCATTTGGCACAGTCGGTCGAAAGACGGACGCGAAGAGAACGCCAGGCAGAGAAGGAAGCAGTGGCCGTCTCAGCGGCGTGCAATTAAAAAGGCCGCGCGTCGTCATTTAAAGCAGCAATTGTTGCGAGAACTCGACGAAGCACAGTGAGCGACCAAAAGCGGCGGAGCACCCAAAACGCAGGCGCGTAATCTACGCTCGCAACGACGGCCACGTTTTGGAGTGCGGGTCGCCGTGGCGACCTTTGCCGTTTTACATTCCACGGAACGCAATAGAATCAGGGCGTGAATTACTTTATTTTTTCGTCTCTTGCTTCAGCCGTGCTCGCTCTTGCTGCAAACAATGCGGTCGCCCAGTCCCCTTCCCAGCGTAACCCGGATGTTTCAAACAAGGCACTGATCACGAAATCGACGCCCGGCATAAGCGCCGACGCTTTTAAGAATAAAAGTGCGAACACAACTGACGCGCTGCGCAAGATGGCGGACGAGTATTACGCCTGGCGGAACGAAAATTACCCAGTCCGTAGCAGCGACGTAGGACTGCATACATGGGACGACCGGCTGACTGATTATTCGCCAGCGAAAATCGCAGAGCGCGCGCAACACGTGCATTCGCTCCTGGAAAAGGTGCGCGCGATGAAAACCGATAACTGGCCAAAGAACGATCGCATCGACTGGATCCTGTTCCGCGCACAATTGGAGAATGTCGATTTTGGTGATCGCGTTCTGAAATTCGAACGCACTAATCCCCAGGTTTACGTTCGCGAATGCACCGATGCGATCTTTTCGCTGCTGAAAAAGGAATACGATACGCCCAGGAAACGGGCGCTCGCTGCGACGTCGCGCCTCAAACAAATGCCGGCGCTGTTGAAGCAAGGCCTGACCAATCTGCAAAACCCCGTAAAACTTTATACGCAGCTGGCGATTCAATCGGCGCGCTCAATCGATCCGCTTTTAAATAAAAGTTTGATGGCGCTTGATGCCGGTCTTGCGCCTAACGAGCGCGATGACCTGATCAAAGCTCGCGATGCCGCTCTTACTGCTGTGCACAGTTATGCCGACGAGTTGGAGAAGCGCCTGCCGAAAATGGTCGATTTCACGCCGATGGGCGAAGCAAACTATAATTATTATCTCAAGCACGTTTTGCTTCTGCCACTCAACGCCGAAGAGGTAGAGATGATTGGCCGGGCAGAGCTCGCCCGTTATCGCGCCCTCGAGGCGCTTTTGCCTGATCCGAAATTAGCCGATCCGGATCCGAAACGGGCTGCTCACATTCCGCCCGACCAGGAATCGTTCCTGAAAGCGTACGAAAGCCGCGAAGCAGAAATGATCAGCTTCCTGAAGGAACACAATCTTGTGTCTTTGCCGGACTATCTCGGTCCGTTTCAAATTCGACAGTTGCCCGAGGCCTTCAAGCCAACCAGCCCCGGCGGTTTCATGAATCCTCCCGGTGTTTACGACAAGGATCCAACCGGATTCTTTTTCATTCCCACCTACAATCCGGAATCGAAGAATTTTTATATTCGCGCGGCAATCGAAGACCCACGACCGATTCTCGGACACGAAGGTATTCCCGGACATTTCCTTCAGCTTTCAATCGCCAATCATCTAAGCGATGAGATCCGCCGTCAGCATGACGATTCCGTGTTCATCGAAGGCTGGGCACTTTACGGCGAAGAGATGCTCATGCGGACAGGCCTTTATCCCAACAACTCGCCGGCTCAGGGACAAATTCTGCGCCTGTCCCGCTATCGCGCGGCTCGCATCGGAGTTGACGTGAATCTGCACACTGGCCGATGGACTTTCGAGCAAGCGGTCAAATATTTCATGGATGCCGGCGGACTGGATCGCGAAGCAGCCGAGGGTGAAGCGGCAGGAGCAGCTTCAAGTCCAACACAAAAGATCAGCTACATCACCGGCAAATGGCAGATCATGAATCTGCTCGGCCGTTACAAAGACCGACAAGGCGAAAACTTCCGCCTCGGTCAATTCCACGATGACCTGATCAAGAACGGCAGTCTGCCAGTGTCTGTAATCGAATGGATCTTACTCGATGATCCGACTGCACTACAGCAAGCTACGAGATAACCGGTGATAGGTCGGGGCGTTGTAGCTGCCCAACAGGCACCGCACAAGACCTCTTTATGTCTTGACATGCGGAAGCGAGTTGGCGCAAGATCGAGAACCTAACGACCCGCGCCTTATGAATTCCAAGGATACCATTGTTCGAAACACGTTTCTCTGCGCAGTTGCATTCGCCCTCGCGAGTTGTGCAACGCTGACCAAGCCCGAGAGCGACGTCAGTTTCGAGAACCTGCGCGCATTCGAAATCTCCTTTGTCGATCAATTCGCTGTTCCGGGCAAACGCTTTCGATGCCGCGGCGTTTGATGCAAAGGTTGCGGAAGGCAATGCCAAGTTTCAGGACGCGATAAAGAATGAGAAATTCAAGGCGCGTCGGCCTGTGTTAAAGGATCTTGCGGACCAATTCAAAGCCGAAGCCGCACACCTTCGAAAGAAAGCGAGCACCGGCAAAATTACAAAAGCCCTGGCCGCCGAGATGAAGCGCGACATCAACGACAACTTCGATCATGCCATCGCGAAAAAAACAGAATAAGCCTGCAAAACCTCGACCGAAGAAGCAGAAAAAATCGTCCGAACTCGATTCGGTGCTAGACCAGGTCAACGACAGTACCGTCGCGGACGCAAAGAAAGAGCTGCAGAATTTATTGGCGGACGCGAAAGGTGATTCTGCCACTTTCTTTCAGCAGAATGCACAGAAGCTCGAAGAACGCCTCGTCCTCGTTAGCAAAGGTGAGCTCGATCAAGATGACTTCAATTTCTTCGTCGAAAATCAGAAACGTGCCGCGCAGATTTTCATCGACAGCCAACCGCCGCAGTCGCAGGAGCGCGCGGAAAAACTGACCATCCACGTTCTCGAAGTCGCGGCGACCAAAATCGTGCCGGTGCTGATCGCAGCGGCGTTATAATCGCCCGTCGGATTCGATCACGGCAAGCGATTGTATTTTTTCAACAACTCACGCAACCGATCGTGCGGGAGCGCTTCGACGCGATGATTGTCGCGTCCGGTCATGGAGTGGTTATCGACTAACGCGTTCACGACCGCTTCTTCAGTCGCTTGTACCACAGCAGCGAAAATCGGGTCCATCAGATCATTTGGGATTGTCGTCACACTATGCGTGATTTGATCCGGACCCGCGACATTCGGGTTCGCAGTTGAAAATGCGATGAACAAATCACCGGAGCCGTTCCCCGAAACGGCTCCGGTTCGAGCAAGCCCGAGCGACACACGGCGGGCAAGTCGCTTTAGTTGATTTGGCAGCAGCGGAGCGTCCGTCGCAACCACGGCGATACACGAGCCGCTTTCTTGTTTGTAAACGTCACCCGGAATCCCTTTTCCAACTGGTATGCCGGCGATCGTGAGCTGCGCACGCCGACCGAAATTTGCCTGTAGAAACACGCCGACAACGAAACTCTGTTCTGCACCGTCTTTTCCGGCACCTTGCGACCGGATATCGATTTTGCGTGAGGCCGTCCCGTTTCCTCCTTTAAATTCGTAGCAGATCATGCCTGTCCCGCCGCCCACGCTCCCCTCCTCCAGCGCACCGCCGTGGGCACTATCGAGCGCGTGCCAGACATCTTCCGGCTTAACGTGAAAGCCATTGATGTCGTTAAGCCAGCCGTCCCACGTCTCTGCGACAACGGGCAAGCTCCACCAGTAGCCGGTCTTATCAGCCGCGCCGTGTTTGACACGCCAGGCAATCACCGCGTCGCGCGCCACCCCAACGCTGTGTGTGTTCGTGATGATGATCGGCCCTTCAAGAAATCCGCTTTCATCAACCCACGCCGTGCCGGTCATTTCACCATTACCGTTTAAGCTGAAGAACCCGGCGTAGACCGGATCATTCAGCGAAGCGTGCCCGCGCGGCAGGATCGCAGTAACACCGGTGCGGACCGGGCCTTTCCCGACTTCTAGTTTTCCTTCGCCGCTGATCAAGGTCGTGTAGCCGACTTCGACACCAGGCACATCGGTGATCGCGTTGAACTTTCCCGGTGTTCCTTCAAATGGAATCCCAAGATCGCGCGCGCGAACTGTTTTGCTTTCAACAGCAGGTGTGGCGGGCGGATGCTTGATCGGCTCACGCCCTGAAGAGTCGAGCCCAATTCCGAGTATGAGCAGAGCCACAAAGCCAGCGGACCGCGTTGGTGTCATTCACCATCCATTAGCTATCAGCGATCAGCGATCAACTCCGAAGGCTTTCGCAAGCCAGCTTTTTCGCTAGATTGAGCGCGTGAGTTACGAGGTTTTCGCGAGGAAATACCGGCCCCAAACTTTCGACGACCTGGTCGGCCAAGCCCATGTCTCGCGCACGCTGAAAAACGCGGTCGCGCAAAACCGGCTCGCTCACGCGTACCTCTTCGTCGGCCCGCGCGGCGTCGGAAAGACATCGACCGCGCGAATTTTGGCAAAGTCGCTCAATTGCGTGAAAGGACCCACGGTCACGCCATGCGGCGAATGCGATAACTGCCGCGAGATTGCCGCCGGCAACAGTCTTGATGTGATCGAGATTGATGGTGCCAGCAACAACAGTGTCGAAGACGTCCGGCAACTCCGTGAGAACGTTCGATACGCGCCGGCCAAGGGGCGTTACAAGATCTACCTGATCGACGAAGTGCACATGCTCTCACCAGCAGCGTTTAATGCGCTTTTAAAGACTCTCGAAGAGCCGCCCGAGCATGTGAAATTTATTTTCGCGACCACTGAGCCCCAGAAGGTGCTGCCCACCATTCTGAGCCGCTGTCAGCGGTTTGATCTCCACCGCATTGCGGCAAACCTCATCGCGAAACATCTGCAATTCATTGCCGGAAAGGAAAACATCACGCTTGAGCCCGCAGCTGCGCATGCGATTGCGCGTGGAGCCGAGGGTGGTTTGCGCGACGCGGAATCGATGCTCGATCAACTCGTCGCGTTTTGTGGAGAGAAAATCAGCGAAAACGATGTGCTCGATGTTTTTGGATTCACAAGCGAACAAACCGTTGTCGATCTTACCGGGCGGATTTTGCGAGGTGAAACTCCGGACGCGATCGATCTGCTGCATCAGCAAAGCGAAGCCGGCAAGGACATGATGCGGCTGATGTCGGACTTGATTGCTTACCTGCGCGATCTGCTGGTCTTCAAGGCAAAGCCGGATGCGCTAAAGGAAGATGTCGAGGCTGATGTGCAAACATCACTCGCGGCGCAGGCCGAGCTGGTCACGACAGACCGCTTGCTCGAACTCGTCGATCAATTTGCCGCTGCTGAAGGCCGCATGAAATGGGTGCCCAATAAAAAGCTGCATTTCGAAGTGGCAATCATCAAAGCCATTCAAAGCCTGGGACAAGCAACATTGGACGAAGTAATCGAAAAACTTAGCCAGTTACGTGATGGAAAATCTGTAGCCGCGGGCGCTGACCGCGGGGGCGAGCCATCGCAGGCGAGAAAGGCCGCTGTCACCGACTCCGAAAATATTTCGCGAGCAGGCAGCGGCGATAACAAGAGCGCGCCTCGCGTAGCCGAAACTTCACCCGATGCGAATGAACTCTGGCAAAAGGCTCTCATCAAAATTCCCTCGCAAAAGGCCTTCGTACGAAATTCTGCTGCGGCAGCCCACGTCCTTGGGATCGAAGGGCGCAATTTCCAGCTTGGTTTTGCACCTGGCGACAAAGCGATGATGGATATCCTGGGGACGCAAGCCAATCGCAAATTTCTTGAAACATTGCTCCATGAGATTACCGGAACGGACTGGAGTGTGAAGCTTACCGTCAACGAAGAACTTCCTTCCAGACAGGCGCCGGCTTCGGAGGGTTCTCGGCCTGAAAATTTCAAAGAAGATCCGCTTATTCAAGAAGCGATCGGGTTGTTCAACGCTCAGATAGTCCCGGAAACCTAAAGCGCGACCGCCCGTGCGTCGCAACACAAGCACCATGAACCTAAACAAGCTAATGAAGCAGGCGCAGAAGATGCAGGAGCAAATGGCCAAAACGCAGGCCGACCTCGAAAGCAAGACTGTCGAAGTGAGCGCGGGTGGCGGAAAAGTGAAAGTGACAGCAAACGGCGCCGGTGACGTTCTCGCCATCAAGATCGACAAAGAAGTCGTCGATCCAAATGACGTGGAATTTCTCGAAGAAATCGTCCTCAGCGCGGTTCAGCAGGCGGTGGAGCAAGGAAAAGCGCTCGCGCAATCAGAAATGAGCAGGATTACCGGCGGGCTTGGGCTCTAACCGCGTGGAAACAAATCGACACAAACAAATTGTAGGGCGTCCGCCGCGGCGGACGCCAATCCTTGGTCGGCGTTTCACAGAAACGCTCTACAATATTCGTGTTCATTCGTGATTGATCTTTTCCGCACCGAAGTAGGACTGTAATTTTTCCGGAATCAGTACGGAACCATCCGGCTGCTGATAGCTTTCGATCAACGCGGCAAACAACCTGGGCAGCGCCACGCCAGAGCCATTCAGCGTGTGGCAGAACCGATTTTTCCCGTCGCGATCTTTGAATCGAAGCTGCATCCGGCGCGCTTGGAAATCTTCGCAGTTTGAGCAACTAGATACTTCCAGGTAAGCATCCTGCCCGGGCGACCAGACCTCGATGTCGTAGCTCTTGGCCGCCGCAAAACCCAAATCGCCGGTGCAAAGCTCGACGACTCGATAATGCAAGCCGAGCAGCTGCAATACGCGTTCCGCGTTAGCCGTAAGCGATTCCAGTTCGTCATACGACTTTTCAGGTGCCGTGACTTTGACCAGCTCCACTTTGTCGAATTGATGCACGCGAAGAATGCCACGGGTTTCGCGGCCCGCTGCGCCAGCTTCGCGCCGGAAACATGGCGCATAGCCAACGAATTTCCTGGGAAGATCGGCTGCGCTGACAATTTCATCGCGATGAAGGTTCGTTAGTTGAACCTCTGCAGTTGGTGCAAGAAAGACCTGGTTCTCCTCCAAACCGTACATGTCCGCTTCAAACTTGGGCAGCTGCGACGTGCCGACCATACAATCGCGCCGAACCAGAAACGGCGGACTGATTTCGGTGTAACCATGCTCCCGCGTGTGCAAATCGATCATGAAATTGATCAGCGCGCGCTCCAGCCTCGCGCCCGCACCGGTGAAAACGATAAAACCGCTGCCGCTCAATTTTGCGGCGCGTTCCATGTCTAAGAGATTTAGTTTCGTGCCGAGTGTGACATGGTCGGCCGGGTTGGTTAGTCGCGGTTTCTCGCCCCAGGTGCGCACCACGCGATTGGCGGCTGCGTCTTTGCCAATCGGAACGCTTTCATGCGGCAGGTTCGCGATCCGAAGAAGCAAATCATTTTGCTTCTCCTCAGCAGCGGTTGCCTGCGCATTCAGGTCGCCAATCTCTTCGCCGAACCCGCGCACGCGCTGCTCGAGCTCCTCCGTCGGTTCTCCGCGCGACTTTTTGCCGCCGATTTCCTTGCTCAATCGTTTGCGATCGGCGTTTAATTGTTGCAGCGTAGTTTCAGTTTGGCGTCGCTCGACGTCTACGCGCAACAAGTCATCGATCTTGGCTTCGTCCCCTCCACCCCGCGCGGCAAGGCGCTCGCGAACAAAATCTGGTTTCTCCCGAATCAGGCGAATATCGAGCATGGCGCAGATTATCAGCGAAGTTAAAGACGTTACAAATGCTACCCGCCTGAGGCGGGTTAAAACGGCCCGCCTTTTGTAACCCGCCTCAGGCAGGTAACTCTTTTAACCTTGTAACTGCGTTGTATAGTCTCTTCGTGGAAAGACTTGATCTGCTTGCAGTCGCTCTCGGTCTTGCCGCGCTCGCCGGGATTAATCTTTACCTGACAGTTTTCGTCACCGGCCTCGCAATTCACTTTCACTGGATCACGCTTGCGCCGCAGTACCAATCGCTCGAGATCCTCGGTAACCCATGGATCATCACAATTGCCGGTATTCTGTATTTCTTGGAATTCTTCGCGGATAAAATTCCGTGGGTCGATTCGATCTGGGACGCCGTTCATACTGTGATCCGTCCCATTGGCGGCGCGCTACTTGCGATTCAGGTGCTCGGCCATCCAAGTCCGGCATACACTATAATTGTGGCGTTGCTCGCGGGTGGCACCAGCCTGGTGGCGCACACCGCAAAGGCGGCTACGCGGCTCGCCAGTAACTCGTCGCCGGAACCATTTTCAAATATCGGGTTGAGTCTGGGCGAGGATGCGGCGGTGCTCGGTGGCCTTGCCCTCGTGCATTTCAATCCCATTCTTGCCCTGGTCATCTTTCTAATCTGCATCGGCGCGTTCTTCTACTTTGCGCCAAGGATTTTGCGCGCGATGAAAGTAAAGATATGGCTGGCCTGGAGAAAACTGAATGGACCGGCCGACCGCGACGTGCCTGTGAAATTACCATCGGCACTGCCGGCGCGGCTCGCACCCGTTTTCGGCAGCGAAAATGTTCTGGGCGAAACGATCGCGTGGGCTGCGCCATGCGTCAGCGGACGCGGCTGGCGGATTCCACCGAATTTGTTCGGCGCTCTTGTCGCCACGAATGAAGAGCCGCGCAGACTCATTTTTGTCGCACGAAAAGGTGGACGCCCAGTCGCGCGCGCAATCGATCTGGAGGGGCTAAACGTCACTCGCGAACCGAAATTTCTTGCCGAGAACCTTGTCATTTTTCCAGAGGCTGGAAAAGGCCCCAGGTATTTGTTCGTCTTCGCGCGACCGCAGGCGGCCTTGGTCGAGCAGATTGTGCAGGATTTGCAACGCCGCCTCAGTGAACCCGCGATAGAGGAGCAAGTCGCGGCAGAATCGGTGAGTCCGGTTGGGTAGCGCGTTTTAGCGTACTGGGGAGCGCAGGCTGCCAGCCTGCAGATCTCGGCAGCTTGCCGCGATCGGGAAATGTTTCGCCCAGGAATTGCGTATCCAACGATGTTGCCGACAGGGATGCCGGCAACTACAGGCTGGCAGCCTGTGCTTCCCAGATACGGTGACGCGTGCACAATCCACAAACGCGTCACACCGCGCGTGACATTTGGAACAGCTGTTCTCATAATCTTGAAGCGTGACGTTGCTCGCCGATCGTTACGCACAATTGCGCGATACCGATCGTGTTCGTGAACGGGCGCTGTTTGTCTCGCCGCAAATCCCATCGGAGCTGGAGCTGCAAGCTCGCTGGTTTGCTGGAGATTTCGGCAAACATTTCATCAGCACCGCTGGAGACGAAATCGAGGTCGTCCAATTTGGTACGTGGAATCGCGAAGCTGGACCGGACTTTCGTGATGCCGCGATTCGAATCAACGGCGGTGATCCAATTCGCGGTTGCATCGAGATCGATCTTCTGGATCGCAGCTGGGAGACGCACGGTCACGCGACCAATCCGGCTTTTGACGAGACTGTGTTGCACGTGTTTGTCGAAAGGGGCGACCGCGAATTTTTCACGCGGACGAAATCGAACCGCAACGTGCCGCAGGTTCATATTGATCCAGCGGTTCTACCAGACGCATTCAGTGCGAATATTCCGCTGGCGCGACCAGGTCGTTGTCAGGCGCCGCTGAAAGATTTGCCCGAAGAACGCGTCGGCTCCGTGCTGGACGCAGCAGCGCAATTTCGCTTGCGACAAAAGGCTGCGCGCATTCGCCACAAGATCGACAGTCATGGACGCAATGAAGTGCTCTTTCAGGAGCTGGCCGCCGCGCTTGGTTACAAGGAAAACAAGCTGCCTTTCACGCTGATCACGCAAAGGCTGCCGTTGAAATCGTTGCGCGAAGCCACGTCGGACATTGAATCGATGTTATTTGGCGTGGCTGGCTTCCTGCAAACGGCTGATCTCGATGTCTATAAAAAATCGACGCGCGAATATGTGCGCCAGTTGTGGGATCACTGGTGGCCGCATCGTAACGATTTGCAGCGGCTGATTTTGCCAGGCAAAATTTGGCGCCTCAGCAGCACACGGCCATTGAATCATCCACAGCGCCGGCTGGCGGCGCTGGCAATCCTCGCGCGCGACTGGCCTCGCCTTCAGCGCGCCTTCAGGTAAGAGCAGCGTCAGCGCAGCCAAGCATTTTTTTCAATCGCTGGATCATCCGTTTTGGAATTTTCACTACACGCTCACCTCGAAAGCTGGCGCCAAAAAAAATGTCCCTGATTGGCGAAGCGCGCGTTACCGACATCCTGGCTAATGTGTTGTTTCCGTTTTGGCTGGCACATGATCTCGATCCTGCGGGATCGCTCGGGAAAAATGTGTGGGCGGAATATGCGAAGCTTCCGGCGCAATTATCGAACCGCCGACTCGAAACAGGGGCGACGCGTCTTTTCGGAAACGATCCACGCCGGAAACAATTCCTGAAAACCGTCGCGCACCAGCAGGGCTTGCTTCAGATTTACGAGGACTTTTGTATGCGGGACAACTCCGATTGCGCGCAATGTCCGTTTCCGGAGCAAATGAAGAAATGGGAATGAGTTAGAAATGTTAATACGGCGATACAATAACAAACATGCATGAAAAACTTTAATGACATCGCGGCGTTACGCAGCGTCCTGCAAGACGTCATCGTTTCACGTAGTCGCAGCTCGACCTTCGTGTGGCCGGATGAAGAGATTTTCCCTCGCAAATGTTCCATCAACGGAGAGACATTCATCAAGCAATGAGAATGATTGTGAAGACCCATTTGTGTAAAAGCGTTATAAGGTTAAAGTGATGGAACGTCTTTGACCTTTTTTAACGTTTTAACTGTTTTAACCTCCCCGCCACCAAGGTGAGATTCTCGAATCGAATCAGAGCTAACCATCTGCTCACGCAAAGGGGCCAACAAGAGGCGTTCACACTCATCGAGCTACTCGTGGTCATTGCGATCATTGCGATCTTGATCGGCCTGCTTTTTCCCGCTTTTCGCGCAGTACAGGATCAAGCCAAGAGAACACAGGCAAAAAATGACCTCACCCAAATCGTCAACGCGGTGAACGCGTACTACACGGAATACGGAAAGTATCCGATCGCCGCTCCCTGCGCGCCACGGACGATGTAACATTCGGACCGGCAGGAATCCCAAATACGAACGAAACTCTTTTCAATTCATTACGCGGCGGAAGCCTCGATCACGACCACTCAATCCCCGTCAGATCGTCGTTTATTTCCCCGCCTTATGTCAAAGACCCGAACACCCCACGTTCGGGGATTGGAACAGCTGCGGCTAACGTGGGGCGATATTATGATCCGTGGGGACAACAACTATGTCGTTCGCATTGATTGCGACTACAACAATCAAGTCGCCAATCCCTATACTGCCGACACCGGCGCTGGGCCCGCAACGTTGAGCCAGGGAGTAATCGCTTGGTCGCTCGGCAAGGACGGACCGGCGGCTCGGGAGCCAAGAACTCTGCGGGCGTCGCGATCGACGACGTGATTTCCTGGCAGTGATTGTTTGCAAAAAGCGGCGGAGCACCGCCGCACTCCAAAAGCACTGCGTGCGAAATTGTCGATGACGGACTTCCGTTTCGCGAAGCTCCAGAGGACGAGTCCGTCCGATGCGGATTTTGAGTGCGACACGTCATCGTGTCGCTTTCTCCCAGAGCCGCATCGGCAATCGGCATATTGACTATTCACCAATCACCAGTCACCATTCACTCGCGAAAGCTTTCGGAGTTCACTTCTTCCCAAACGCGGGTGTAGTTCAATGGTAGAACGGCAGCTTCCCAAGCTGCACACGGGGGTTCGATTCCCCTCACCCGCTGATTTACCTATGAAAACGGGGCTAAAAATCAGCCTGTATGCCAAAGTCAGAACAAACAGTCAGAAAACGTGCACTGATTTTCGCCCTTGTCCGCCAATGTTCCGAGAAGCAGGATTGGCACTCATCCGCTCCTAATTCTTGGGGCCTTGGTTATAGAAAGGCGATCAAGGGAATTCCTGTGATCCACCGCCAGGCTCACCGGAGACAATTTAGGTATGATCGCCGCCACAATCGCTCCCAGAAGCGCTGCGAACACGACGCAATTGAAAGAACGCGACGCTGGTATCGTCCTGAAAAGACGAATCGGTAATGAGCGGCATGATATGGCTTCGCTGGCGTTGGTAAGGAGATCATCGCTAATAACGCGAACAGACCAGCCGTTAGCAGCATTTAGCTCACTTTTATGCACACCTGCCTATCAGAAGCGGCGGCAAGTTGGCAAGACGCTCTACTGAACAACCTGCAGCGCCATCACGGGATGGATTTCCCACACCGCATAACCTTCAGGCTTACTTCGCCGGTTCGAATGATCCGTGCGTATACGAGCAGCGGGCGCGTCCAATTGTGGAGCGAAATTCGATTCCGTTGAGTAAAACTTTGTTGGTAAAAATCCGTAGTAATACTTGCAGGGATCAAGGCAATGCCGGGCGTGCCTGGGCGACGCCGGCGCGGCGGCAAGGGCCACGGCCGCCGAGGCCAAGCGACGAAGAATAAGTTTTTATCGGCATGGTAAAGAGGATCAAAAAGCAACAGATAAAGCGCGCCGCAGTTGCCGTTAGGTGGCTGCGGCGTTGTTTTTATTAGCGAAGAACCACCATGATACAAGCAGAAAATAGATGGCATGGTCTTGTTGGCTGAGAAAAAAGCCGGGTAAAAAATCGTCCGCCACCCTTTGGGATTCCCGGGGTTGAAATTTTAGGGCGATGAAAAGCTGAAATGTCGGGGCAGCCTGAAAAGCTAGTTGGAAAATACTTCCACAGCGCAAACGAGACCAACAAAATTGAATGGCAGGGCGTGGTGATCGGAGAGCCACACCCCGGCTGGTATCTGGTGCAACTGTTCGAATGGGCTTCAGGAGACCCAAGCGTGCAAAGACTTGTGCCAATCGAGAAGATGATCGGCTGGTTATTTTATCCCGATGCGCGACGCGATGACGTTTGGCTCAAAACGTTCACAACATCAAATCACAGAAACTCGGCCAAGCAGCATGAGGGGTTGAGCCTGTGTTTCTGCAGAAGAATCAGGCCATTGGCCATGCCGAAACCCGCGCGTGCGCAAAAAGCAGGCGACGTGCACGCGCTGCTATCGCCCTCTCTCGATTGCTCGGATCAGAGTTACGTTGGCTCGTTCGTATTGATTCATTTTATTGAAAACGCGACCCTGATTGTCATCTGCGCCGCGATAATAATTGCCCAGCGTTTGGGCAACGGCGAACGCCGGTTGACGCTGCATCGGGGCCAACTATTCCCGGCGGCTGGGCATTGGTAGCCACAGCTGACTTTAACAGCGACGGCAGTCCAGACTGTACACTTTATCAGGTCAGCACCGGTCAGACAGCGATCTGGGTATCTAAACAATAATGTTCATGTCGTGAGAGGCCTATGGTCCAACGCTTCCTGCAGGCTGGATCTTGGCCGCACCTGAGGAGCCTCCCTACAGTCGCTGACCTGATTTTAGCATTGAGCCTGCACGCTCACCCTGCCAATTAAGCTGAGGTTTGCTTAAAGAGACCCGCGTTATTCGCGGCGCCGCCAGGCGCTTGTCCTACCCGCCGCAATTTGTTCCGCGTCAGCCTCTATTTTTGCGCTTCAGCACCGCAATGAATATCCCTAGGCACCCAGCGCAAATCGCCCACACCGACGCGATACTCCACATCAAATGCAACCAATCCATACTTCTTCCTTCTGTGTCAGTTTAACCCGAACAGCCGGCATCTCCGCTACCGTAAGGTTCACTAAATCCCCGGCGGGGCTTCAATGCGGACTTAGGTAATCTATCGCCGGTCGACACCGGTTTGGTGGCGAAAAAATCGCAAACCTCGCTAACGTTTAGGTTACTAAAATGTTACCTAACTTGATCAATTGCTTCAGCCGATAAAAATGAGTTCTGCTGATCGGCAGCGGCTTTGGGATTGAAGCGCAGATGCCTGATCTACAAGCGGTCACGAGCCAGCAAACCACACGCTGGACATGGAAGGTCACTCCAACCGGGCATGGGCCACAAACGCTCCACCTAACTCTGTCCGCACACATCGACGTTGCTGGTCGGGACGCTCCGCTTGTCGTCCGGACATTTGATCGGGATATTCAGAGTTTAACATAACGATCCTGCAGCGTGTATCTGGGTTCATTCGGGGCGAATGATCAACCCGCGCCTGGCGCGCAGCCAGATTGTGGGCGGCATGTTATTTGGTTTCAGCATGGCTTTGATGGAGGGCACAATTCCCGATGAGACGACCGGTCGAATCGTGAATGCCAATCTCGCGGACTACCACGTCGCAGTGCACGCCGACACTCCGGAATTCGATATCGATTTTATAAACGAACCTGATCCGCATATGCCCGATCTCGGCGCGCGCGGTATTGGTGAAATCGGAATCGTTGGCGCGCCCGCTGCAATCGCGAACGCAGTTTTTAACGCAACTGGAAAACGAGTGCGCGATCTGCCGATCACACCGGACAAATTGATTTAATCGACAATGTCACTCGTTAGGCAGCGCCGTGTTTGAGTTGCTCGGGCCGAATCGGCAGTCGCCTAATCCGTGTTCCAGTTGCTGCAAAAACCGCGTTCGCGATCGCGGGAACAATCGGCGGCACCGGTGGCTCGCCCATTCCGAAAGGTTGCGGCGCATCCGAATCAACGATGTGTATTTCCATTGCCGGAGTATCGCGCATCCGTGCAACGCCGAAATCAGCGAAACTGCTTTGTTGTGCCGTGCCGCCATGGAAGGTGATTTCACCTTTTAGCGCCGACGAAATACCCCAGATGATTCCACCTTCCATTTGTTGCTCGACGCCGACCGGATTAACAACGAGGCCGCAATCAACGACAGCCACCACCCGATCGACGCGGACGTTATTTTCGTGGTCGACCGAGACATCCACAACATAGGCGATGTAAGTGCGCCCGGCGTAGGCATTGCACGCGACTCCGCGACCGCGGCGTTGGTTAATTGAAGCCCCGTTCCAGCCAGATTTATCCCGAACAGTTTCAAGGACACGACGCAACCTCCGACGATCGACAGTGGTGGAGCCGGCCTTAATCACGTCGGCGCCTTTCAACATTTCCAAACGAAACGCGAGCGGGTCTGCCCCCCGCACTTGTGCTACTTCGTCCATGAAACATTCGCGGGCAAACACGCTCGATGGCGCGAAGACTGATCGCCACGGCCCATGTCTTACTGGAAGATCGACCGCAACGTAGGCCGTTTGGATCGCTGGAAATGCATACGGCACATCATAGCACCCCCACGACCAGTCCTGATACCACGCCGCGTCGCGCATTTCTTTTGGATCGAGCGGCGAAATATTATGAAATGATCCGGCCTTGGTGTGTTTCCACGCGAGAGGGGTTCCTTGGGCGTCAAATCCAGCCGAAAGATAATGGACGGATGCCGCTTGAAAATGTCCCTGCTTCATGTCGTCGGCGCGCGACCAGAGAAGCTGGATCGGAACTTTGGCGGCGCGCGAAATGTCCGCTGCTTCAACTCCATAATCGACTCCAAGGCGTCGGCCAAATCCACCACCAATCAGAGTGATGTTCACCTCCACATCGGCCGGTGCGACACCTAGCAGTTGAGCAACTTGTTTTTGCAATCGTTCCGGCGCCTGTGTGGGCGCCCAAATCGTGCAGCGATTCTCTCGAACATCTGCCACGCAGTTCATGGTTTCGACCGGCGCGTGGGCGTAGAAGGGATAAAAATAGGTGGCATCGATTGTTCTTGTAACCGCGCCTGTTCCAGGGCGGCGGTTCCTCCTTACGGGTAACAAATCCCGTTTCCCGTGACGCGGTTTCGAGCTTTCTCCAATGGGCGTCCGAATCGAAAGCGTCTTTTGGCGGCTCACTCCATTCCACCGCGAGCGCGGTCCGGCCTTTGATCGCCGCCCAGGTAGAATTCGCGACGACAGCGATTCCACGCGGCAATTTGATCACCGACCTCACACCGCTAACAGCCCGAGCCTTATTTTCCTGAAGGCTCTTCACTTTCGCGCCTGAGAACGGCGGCCGCTCGAGCGACGCGTACAACATTCCCGGAACCTTGATATCAATCCCATAGTGCGCTTTGCCGGAGACAATGTCGGGTCCGTCGATCCGCGCGATGCGGTGCCCTATGATTTTGAAATCGCTCGCGTTCTTCAACGGCGGATTCTCCGGCAATTGCACTTTGGCTGCCTCCGCGACTAACGAACCGTACTCGAGGCGCCGTCCACTCGCCGTGTGCTCAATTGCACCGTCTACTGCTTTGCAGCTGTCGCGATCGACTTTCCACCGTGCAGCCGCGGCGGTAATTAGCATTTCGCGGGCGGCAGCTCCCGCCTGCCGCAACGGTTTCCAACTGCTCGCCATGCTGTCGCTCCCGCCGGTTCCGAGATCGGAGTCAGCTGACGGTTTTGCCTGCAGTAATTTGATCCGCGTCCACTCGGCTTCGAGTTCCTCCGCCAAAATCATGGCCAATGATGTGCGGACGCCCTGACCCATCTCGCATTTACCAATTGTCAAAACGACAGTGCCATCGGAATTAATGCAGACCCATCCGTTCGGTTTAAAAGAGCCTACGGCACTCGCATTGCTCGCTTGAAGCAAACGCCGTCCGTCAAAACCGATGATGAGCGATGCGCCGCCAAATGCAGCTGTTTTCAAAAACGTGCGACGCGAAGTGATCATGGTTTCTTCGTCCGCATTTCATTCGCTGCACGTCGTATCGCTTTGCGCATTCGCGGATAGGTGCCGCAGCGACAAACTGAGTCGGACATCACGTTGTCGATCAGTTCATCGCTCGGATCGGGATGTTGCTGCAACAACCCACACGCGGTCATGATCATTCCAGCCTGACAATATCCGCATTGCGCGACCTCCTCCTGAAGCCACGCGCGCTGACACGGATGACTCAGGTCCGGCGACAATCCTTCAATCGTGACAAAATGGCGAGACGATGCCTCCGCAGCGGGAACCTGACAGGCGCGCACTGCTTTTCCATTTTCCAGCACCGTGCATGCACCGCAAACGCCAACTCCGCAGCCAAATTTCGTGCCGCTTAATCCGAGATTATCACGGATGAGCCAAAGCAATGGAGTATCGTCGTCAGCTTCGACAACATGTCTGGCCCCATTAACCGTGAAGTCGATCTTGCTCACGACAGCGATGGTGACTCCGACTTTGGTCTAAGACACGAACACAGACGAGCGTGTTCAAACTTCGCCGTGATGTTCCAGTTATTGCCGATCAGTGCGCGAATGTTGATTGCGGATACGACCAGCTCATCTTCCGCCAAAAAGTTTGCGAAATGATTTGAAGACACGACCAGGGAAGGAGAACGCTTTTTGGGGCACCCCCTGGAACTGTTGAGCAAACGGCCACTGTTGGCCACCATGGACCTGGCAAGCGCCGGCTGGCACCTTGTCGGCGGGCAAATCGATGTCGTACGCCGTCCCGGCGGACATGCAGCCCGTCGTGGCGAGTTGATTCGAGAGTGAACAGACCGTGGCGTGTTGGATCGGCATCGTCGGTTGCAACGGCTCGGCTGGATAATGTTGCGCCGCCTTGTTCATTACCTGTGTCCACACCGGCAGCGCGAGTGCGGCACCGTAGCCGCGGGAAATAATTGTTGTCGGCTGGTCGAATCCAACCCACACGCCGCACGTCAGCGTGCTTGTGTAACCCAGGAACCACGCATCCTTGTAATCGTTCGTCGTACCGGTTTTGCCGGCTGCAGGAAGTCGGAACCCCAGTGACCGCGAGTTGGCAGCCGTTCCGCGCGTCAAGACTTCTTCCATCAATTGCGAAGTCATCCAGGCCGCGCTCGGATCGAGCGCCGGCACGGTGATATGCGCGGACCGATAAATTGGTTTGTGGTTCGCATCGTCGATTCGTTCGATGATGTAAGACTGCTTGCGCACTCCCGCATTGGGAAATACCGAGTACGCCGCAGTCAAATCTTTCAGGTCCGTCTCGAACGAACCGATGTAGATGGCCGGGCCGTGCGGAACATTTTGGGAGATGCCGAGAGTGTTGGCGACCTTTTGGACAGGGTCGAGCCCGGCGAATTGCCCAACGCGCACACTCATGGTGTTGCGTGAATGAATCAGACCGTAGGAGCAAGGAAGAATCCCGCCGTAAGTTCCATCGGAATTTCCCGGCGACCAGTTCCCCGCCCCGTCGATTTCACCGGGGCGAATTGGACCGTCGCTGATCGCAGCGCCCGGCAATAGCCCGTGAGTGAATGCGATCGTGTAGACGAATGGCTTAAATGCGGAGCCAACCTGCCGGTTTGCCGGCGCCAGCGCGCGATTGAATTTGCTTTGCGCGTAATCACGGCCGCCGACGAGCGCGCGAATTCCGCCGCTGGCATTATCAATTACAACCACCGCGCCTTCCAAATAAGGCATGGCCGAATCCCCTTCCCCATTTTCAGGGGGATGATAATTCGCTTTTACCGGATGACGAAAATTGGATTGATGCTCGATTTTCGCGAGCTGCGTCTCGAGCGCGTCTTGTGCGGTGTTTTGCACTGCCGGATCGAGCGTGGTGTAGATCGACATACCACCGTCATCGATCTGGTCCTGTGTTAACAACAAATTCAAATCACGCTGCACCGCGTCCATCGCGTAATTCTCCTGAACGAAAGGCATACGCCTGGGATGCGCGGCGACCTTCGCCTGTTTGGCGGCTTCCGCATCCGCGGACGAAAGTTTTTTCAATGCCACCATGCGATCCAAAACAGCGTTGCGTTGGATCTTCGCGCCTTCCGGATTTTTCAGCGGCGACAGCCGATTCGGGCTCCTGATCAATCCCGCCAGGAGCGCTGCTTCAGGGAGATTCAGTTTTGAAGCGCTCTTGCCGAAATACGCCTGCGAAGCGGTCTCAACTCCATAACAACCGTTGCCGAAATAAATCCTGTTTACGTAGAGCTCGAGAATCTGCTGTTTCGTAAACTGGCGCTCGATTCGCAGCGCCACCATTGCTTCGAGCAATTTCCGGCTGAGCGTGCGACCACCAAGCGGAAGACTGTTTCGGGCGAGCTGCTGCGTAATGCTGCTGGCACCTTCCTTGGCTGAGCCGCTTGTGATATCGCGAACCAAAGCGCGCATGATCCCGCGCCAATCAATCCCCTTGTGATCATAAAAGCGACTGTCCTCGCGCGCCAGCACCGCAGTGATAAAGAACGGCGATACCTCGCTAAGAGAAACCTTCAGCCGGTTTGCGCCCGCCAGGCGGCTATAAATTTTCCCATCGACATCGTAAACGGTATTTCGCTCCGGCATTTCACCGACATTCTTCATGTCGAAGGTTGACGCCCACGTTCCGTAAAAGAGGAAAACCGCGAAACCAGCTCCCGCTATCAGAATGAGCAGCGTGACTTTCCAGCCGTACCGGAAAAGACGGCTTCCGCCTTTCTTTTTCCTCGATCGGAGACGAGCGAGCAATTTCATCGTTGAAGCGTTAAACCGTTAAAGCGTTGAAGCGGAAAATCGCTGTAACGCTTCAACTCTTCAACGTTTCAACGACTCACAAATTCAGCTTCACAACGCCCTCGTGCTGCTCGGTGGCACACGGCGCATTGGTCGGCACGTCCGTGGCCGCGTCGCTGGGTTGCACGAGGTTGTTGTCGATCAAGTACTTCTCGACTTCTTCGCCACTAACATCCGCCAGCATATGTCCGTTAATTTCTACGCAGGGCGAAAGCGGCTGCCCGCTCTTGGTTTCCATCTCCCAGCGGAACGCGGGGTTCTGGATAATGTCCTTCTCTGTGTAGGGAAGATTGTATTTGGCCAGCACGGCGCGCACACCGGCGCTCCAACCACAGTAGGTCTTCAAATAAGCGGTGATTTCAGGCGTTTGCATTGGACGAATATATCACAACTTCGAAAATTGTAACCCCGGTGTTGCGGGATCTTGCTCTTACTCATGCTCCTGCTCATGCTCTCTTTTCGCCATCAAGGATCTTTAAAAAGCGGCGGAGCACCGCCGCACTCCAAAATGCGAGCGCGTAACATACTCTACGGCCATGTTTTGGAGTGCGGGTGGCCCCGGCGACCTTTGCCGCATTAGGAACGCCACGCAGAAATCCCTAGTGCATCACAGAAGTCTGGGAAGGGTCTCGAATAATTACAGATCTCCGATCTCTTTTCGCAAATCTTCCTTCGATTTACCGAGTTTTTGTTGAAGTCGCCCGAGCAACTCTTCGTCTTTCCCTTCCGCAAACGTGAGGTCATCATCGGTCAACTGCGCATATTTCTGTTTCAGTTTGCCTTTCACTTCGTTCCAACCGCCTTTGAATTCTAGTTTCGTCATAGTGATAAAGATTACGCATGCGGACCGGAGATCAGTTGTCTTGCGCCATATAAATCGATGCACACGCGAGTGACGATTCGGGCGCGAAATCCATTCGTGAAGCGCGATCCTGCCCCGCGCGCAAGCCGTCATCTCTGCGACTGATCGTCAATTGAGAGCGCTAGCGCGCTTCGAAGACGAAACGGTCGACGCTGAGCCAGCCAGGGCCGGAAAGAAAAAGCCAGAAAAGAATCACCAGATAGAGCACTTCGGGAAGGTATAAGAATTCTGAGAGCCAACCGAGTAGTGGCGGTGTTTTGATATTTTTGATCGCGGACGTAGCGATGGCTACGACCATTACGCCGCCAAGCATGATACATGCAAGCGGCGTTAGCGCGCCGAGAATGAGAAGAAGACCAAAGACGAATTCGACCGTAGAAACAAAGATTGCGTTAATGCTGGCAAATGGGATTCCGGCGGCGACCAAACTCTCGCGCATTTGTTCCCGGCGTTCTGGGACAAAGAGTTTGCCGCGCCCGGAAAGGAAGAACAGCAGACCAACCGCCAGGCGCGCTATGAGAGCGCCCAGCCACTGCCACTCACGCAATCCAGTTAGCAGGGTCCGCATCCAACACAATGCAATCCTATAACAGTCTCTTAGCAAGCTTTTACGTTCTGACGCTGATTCACGCGGCCTGCGTCATCGGCACAGTCACGACCACGTTTGTTCTGGGCAACTTTCCGATCACATAGGGCGCCCCTCGTGCGCGCTCCCATGCGCAGGTCAACCAATGCTTTCATGATTGTCCCTTCTCTGAGTCTTGAATTGAACCTTCAGAGATCACGCGACAACGCAGCGTCAGACGTGGGAAATTCACCCTACCTCCGTTAACAAATCCGGCTATGTGCATCCGCGGAGAAAGACAACGGCTGAACTGCAATGAGAATCACCAAGAGCCAGACCAAATTGAACGCGATACGATCCGAACGATCAAATTTCCACCTTCGCCACATCTACATCGCCGCTCCCCGCAAGTTCATCAATTAACTCGCCCGCATCACACACACCGCAGCCGCGAACCCAGCTACTTTACCAGGCAGCTAGCGTTCTTCTGTCTCGCGCTTCGACCTGACGCAATCGGAATCGGCAAGTGCCTATGGAACTCTTCTGCCTGCCGATATGCCCATAACAAAAAAGATCAGGCAAATCACCAGGAACAGGAAGAACAACAATTTGGCTATCCCTGCCGCCGCAGCAGCAATACCTGTGAATCCAAAAAGCGCCGCCACCAGTGCGATTATAAGAAAAATTAAGGCCCAACGCAGCATTCTTTTCACCTCCTCAAAAGCAATCGCACCTTGGCTATGGCGCTTTTGCTTAACCAATCCGAAGAAGCGGTGAAATACGTTGTTTCTGAATTATGAACACAATTCTCTTACTCATTCTCATTCTATTGTTGATTGGAGCGTTACCTGCGTGGCCATATAGCCGCGGCTGGGGTTATTATCCCAGCGGAGGACTCGGTTTGATTCTTGTGATTGTAATCGTCCTCGTGTTACTGGGAACAATCTGACAATCGGAGGATGGGCGATACGCCTCAGTAGGTCCAAACACGAAGAAATGAGCGATCAGAAAGACGAGTTGGGACTCCCTTAAGGCTTTCGCCATTGAACTAAGGAAAAAGACTAAGGCAGAGCGTTTTCTCCATTGTCCATGATTGGAGCAGTCTTGATCTTTTACGGCCTCATCACCGGGCATCAAATGAAATGATCGCAAGCCATCTTTTCCAAGTGCCCAAATAACAAAACCGTCAATTTCGGGTCCGAGACGCGATTCAAGTGCATGATAAAGTATATTTACTTACTTAGTGCCCTTGCGCTGTTTGTAGCTTGCGAGCAAAAGCAGACAACGGTTAATCCGCCCGCAGAAAAGAAAGAAAGTAATACTACGATCATAAAACCGCCCGCCGAGAAGAAGGAAAGTCAGACCACGGTAATAAATCCACCTGCGACCACTGAAACCAAGAAGGAGAAAACCGAAGTGAACATCGGCACTTCGCCCAGCCCGTAGCGGCAAAAAAATTACGCGTAACAAATGCACTGAATGCGAATCGACTACAAACCTATGCGCTTCCTTCTGCTGATCATTCTGATTCTTCTTTTACTCGCCGCGCTCCCGACATGGCCATACAGCACCGGCTGGGGATACTATCCCAGCGGCGGTTTGGGTTTAATTTTGTTAATCGTGTTGCTTGTTGTCTTACTTCGCTAGCCCTGCGAAGCGATCACAGCGCGCTACGGCGGCATCGGTTCGTCAAACAGTGGAATGGTCGCCACGTCGATCCTCAACGCGTTGGCAACAAGCTAGCTTGCCGCCAGACTTTGCTTCGCCCTCGATATCTGCGCCTTCGGAGATTTATTTCCCATCGTCTTCGGAGGAGCCGATCCACCCTTTCAGTGAGTTATCTCACACTTTGTGGCGCAGCGGCTTCACGGCGTGGGTGAGCTTTTGAAGACCAAGTTCCAGCCGCGTTTTCACCGTGCCAAGGGGAGCATGCGTGGCAGCGGCAATTTCCCTGTGGCTGAGTCCCTTGAAAAAAGCGAGCTCCAGCGCCTCGCGCTGAAGTCGCGGCAGAATTCGCATGCACTCCTTTAGAAAGTGACGCAGATCGTTTAACATGAAAACTTCATCTGCCTGGCGCGTCGAGTTGTGACGTCTCCTGGGTTACCCGCTTTTGATAACGCTCTCGCGCGCGAGAATAAGCCTGACGCCGGCGCAGCCGGTCGATGGCACGACGGCGCGCAATGGTAACCATCCATCCGAGCGGCTTGCCAGCTTTAGGTGAATAGCGAGCTGCTTCTTCCCAAATCTGGATAAAGATCTCCTGCAACACATCGTCCGCTTCACCTTCTTCATGAACAACTCCGTCGATTGTTGCGCGCAGCCGTTTACCATGCCGATCATACAACTCGGCGAGCGCGTCATAGCGACGGCGTGAAACTGCTTTCATCAGCGCCTCATCTGGCACTGAAGATACCCCCGGTTGATCAAGGTTTGACCCAATCATAGTCGATAACAACGTGCATGTAGTGTTGACCGTACCTGGCGGAGTGCCGGTTGCTTACCGGCACGCCAACAGTCCGGCTCAGCTATTTCGGAAACGACCGGCGCTTGCGGATAAAACCATTGATTCGGCTGTGAAGGACATCCAAGGGTCGGACAGTACATTTTATATCTGCCGCCAGGGGAACGCCGGATCTCGACCTGCCTCCCTTTGAACTTTCGCTCGCAAACTCTGCAAACCCGCTGATCGTCGAGCGAATTCCATTTTCTGAGTCGATCTCCCTCACGCAGGATCGAGAGTCGATCGTCGAGTTTGATATGCGCAGTCATCATGCAAAAACACTTTGCGCATCACATCGAAACAGACAATCGGGACGGCGGATGATCGTGTGATCGGACAAAACCCTACGCGATTCTTTGCTTGATGCGCCAAAGGCCGTGTCTCATTCGGTGACGCTATGACTAGCGTGCAGAACTCTGCGAAGCCGTGTCTTGGCGGGCTCGCAGTACTTGGAGGGCCTCAGGCGTAGAAAGCTTGTTTTAGCTGCGTCACGAGTTTGCGCAATTGCGATGTCGCGCTGGGTTCTACGCCGCCACGCCGCTATCAGCCGGCCTCGTAGGAGCAATGTTGCACTCGTTAGGCGTAAGTATCTCTGCCGCAGCCAGAATTTCGTCCGGCGGTAACGCCCAATCCATTGGAATTGAGTTACACCGCTCTGTTGGACAACTCAGTCCTGGTGGTCCGTTTCCGCCTGCACTACCAGCTACCCGGATTTGCCGGCCCGTAATAATCTTGCCGCAAACGAGGCAGTAACGTTCGTCATCCAGAGAACGCCACTCGCGGAACTGATCGAGCCTCCGTAGTGCATTCAGTTTATCTGCATCGGCCAGTGGAGCGGGAGGAGATAATGCCATGAAAGATGTATAAACCCGCAGCAAGGCGGAGCACAATCAGGCACGCGGTGGATTTGCGTATCGGTGAAAACCTTACGTGCCATGCGTTGTAGCCCGGATCGGCGATCCCGGTAGATATGAAAGCGTTGCTTCGCGTTGCGAGAGCCGCGATCAGCGATCCCGGCCACAGAAAAAACACACATCCAAGATCACCGAGTCGCGCGTTCTACACGCGAATGAACAAAAACGGTCGATCTTTGCGTCGCCGCCATATCATGGACTATGCGCTGGCAGCCATGTCACAGATGGAGCTTTACTGCGAGGCCCATCCCGGGAGCCCGTCAGCGGTGCGCCGGCCGAGATTGTTTGTTCGCGGAGAGCTGTGGATCGCGCTGCTCGGCCCAAGCGTCGAAGAAGGAATTGTAGGGATTGGGGCTACTGTTACAGCGGCCTTGCGGGCATTCGACGCCCAATATCTGGCGGGGCTGCGGCCGCGCGCCGAGACAATCGACCGCACACCACAACGGAGCGCGTCCTCGTATCTCGAAAGTTGGAGCGCGAGTCACCGCAACAAGTCTGTCACAACCGGTGTTACATCGTGACACGAACCAAGGGGTGACTAGGAAAGGAATCACGAGAAGGGAGAACCGTTGATGAGAGCGGGACGACTAAGGCGGACACGTTTGAGAACGTCGAAGTCCAAACGGGCACCGCAAAAATCGAGCAAGTGTCCCAAGGCATCGCCGCGTGGAATGCGGGACGAGGACGAAACCACCCAGCTTGAACCAACACACAGTCTCCTGCTTTCGTCGTTGAGGTTTTGGGAAGTTGAGCGGGATCTCATCGAAGAACGCATAGCCGCCATTAATCAGTGACGGTTCCTTTGCGCGGAAGCGACATCGCGACTGGAAGGAACTCCCGAAATCTCGCGTAGAAGTTTAAGACGATTCTGGACTCGTGATGGCCTGGCGCACCAATTTTTCGATGAGCTGTCCTCATAAAGCTCCGAGAGCATCGAGGCATTCCAAAAATGCAAGCGCGATGCTCCGCTGATTTTGTGAGGACGGTATCAGTAGCGCTCTTTGCCTTTGAGGTAGACCGTCGTAGTGTCTACCGTCAGTTCCAAGAGTTTTTGCATTTGTTGGGTCGCGTATGAGCAAAACGAAGGTCGCCCGTGCCAAAGCGCGCCATTTCAAGGCACCACGTAGATCGCCGGCCGACGATGTTACTAGAGGGATGATGAGAGGCAATACGGACGGCATCAATCAGACGGCGATCGTCGACCTGACGAAACTCAAGCGGACCGAAGACAAAATTCGAGAATCGCGGAAGCGCTATCGTAATCTGTTCGATCTTGTGCCGGTCGCGGTTTATACGTGCGATGCAAACGGCGTCATCCGAGAATACAATCGTCGCGCCGTTGAATTGTGGGGACGCGAACCCGGCCAAAATGGAGAAAAGCCGAGATTCTGCGGCTCCTACAAAATCTATTATCCCGACGGCCGTTACATGCCGCACAAGGAATGCCCGATGGCACGGCTGTTACGCGGCGAAAAACTGAAAGCGGAAGATTTGGAAATTATCGTCGAACGTCCGGATGGCGAGCGGAGACACGTGATTCCGGCTCCGCGAATTCTTAGAAACATTCACGGCAAAATCATCGGCGCAATCAATTCCCTTTTTGACATCACCGAGCGCAAGCGCGCAGAGACGGCAGCCATGCGCCTGGCCGCGGTAGTTCAATCCTCCCACGACGCGGTCGCGGCAAAAACTTTGAATGGAATCATCACCGATTGGAACCAAAGCGCCGAACGCATCTTTGGATACAAACCAAAAGAGATCATCGGCAAATCGGTCCTGACTCTGATTCCCAAAGACCGGCAAAGTGAAGAACAGGAGATTCTGAGAAGAATTCGCCATGGTGAATCATTGGATCACTACGAAACGGTTCGTCGCCGGAAGGATGGACAGTTGATCGATATTTCGTTGACGATTTCGCCGATCAAAAACCCGAAAGGCGAAATCGTCGGCGTTTCAAAAATTGCTCGCGATATCACCAACCAAAAACAAACGGAACGACGCCTGACTGAACAGGCGCGGCTCCTCAATTTGACCAACGACTCAATCATCGTCCGCGATCATCAAGACCGGATCGTTTATTGGAACCGAGGCGCGGAGGAAATGTACGGCTTCTCGGCCAAAGAAGCGCTCGGAAAAATTACGCACGAGCTGCTACAGACGGCGCATCCGGAAAATTTAGAAAAGATTCGAAAAAATTTGGCGCGCAATAATCGTTGGTCGGGTGAATTGGTTCATACCCGAAAGGACGGCAAAACTATTACCGTCTTTTCGCGGTGGACGCTGGACCGAGATGTGCGCGGACGACCGACGTCAATTCTCGAAACCAACACTGATGTCACCGCGCGCAAACGCGCAGAGCAACAACAGCGGGCACTCTATCAATTTGCTCAACTGCAATACATCGCCACCAACGTTGGCGAAATTCATGACGCGTCGCTGGACGCGATTCTTTCCGCTATGGACTGCCACCGCGCGTCGATTTTGCTTTTCGATAAAGAGAAGGTGATGCGCTTTGTCGCCTGGCGCGGTTTGTCAGAGAGATATCGCAAGGCGGTAGAAGGTCATTCGCCATGGAAACCGGATGCAAAAAGTCCCAAGCCCGTTTGCATTAACGATGTCGATATTGCCGATATTCCGAAGCCCCTGAAATCAACCATTCGAAGCGAAGGCATTCGCGCGGCAGCATTCATTCCGTTGGTCAGCAGCCAAAAATTGATCGGCAAATTCATGACCTATTATGACGCGCCACATGTGTTCACCGAAGACGAGCTGAAACTGGCGACCACGATTGCGACCCAACTTGCGCAGGCGATAGAACACAAACGCGACGAAGAAGCATTGCGCGAATCCGAAGAGCGCTTTCGAGCGACCGTGCAGCAAGCTAATGCAGGCATGGCACGCTACGATCTAAAAGGTCGCATCGAATTCGCGAATTCGAGATTTTGTAAGATGCTTGGCTACAAAGAATCGGAGCTAATCGGCAAGAGCGTTCGTGAAATAACATATTCCGACGATCTGGAAAAGACGAAGCATGCATTTGAGCGCGCCTTGAGAAAGGGCGAACCAACCGAAATCGAAAAGCGCTATATTCGCAAGGATGGGTCGCCCCTCTGGGTGAATGTCTCCGACGGCGCCGGAACGCGACGCGGCGGGCCGGCCCAAGTCTGTTGTGGCGGTAGTGATTGATCTTGCGGCGCGCAAGAAAGCGGAAGCGGCGCTGCAAAAATCAAGAGAACTTCTGGAGCAGCTGGTGGAGCAGCGCACGGAAGCGTTGCGCATAACAAATGCCGAGTTAAAAGGCGAGATCGAACGACGGAAGGGCCTGGAGGGTGAAATCCTCGAGATCAGCGATCGCGAACAACAGCGACTCGCCCAGGAATTGCATGATGGGATTTGCCAGCATCTGACGGCAGTTGCGTTCATGGCCCGATCGGTCGGGTTGCGATTAAAGAATCATCGAGTCGTCGAGGTGAAAGACATCGAAAAAATCGCGGACCTCGTGAATAACGCCGCGACCGATACCCGAAACCTTTCCCGCGCTTTGCATCGCTTCGATGTGGACGCGGCCGGACTTGTGGAAGCATTAGAAGATTTGGTTGACCGTGAGATGTGGAGAACGCCATGTCGTTTGGAAGTCAAACCGTCATTTCATCTCGATGACGACACGGTCGCGGCACATCTGTATCGCATCGCGCGCGAAGCAGTGATCAATGCTAACAAGCATGCCCAAGCGCGGCAGATAGTGGTCAAACTAGAGCGATCCGGGCAAAGGCAAATGGTCTTGAGCGTAACCGATGATGGCGTCGGAGTTCAGAAAGCTCGAAACGGTACGCGCGGGCTAGGTTTTCACATCATGAATTATCGCGCGCGCCTGATGGGAGGGCGGTTGAAAGTCGAATCGCCGGAAAAAGGCGGCACCCGTGTGGCCTGTTATTTGCCCGACGGAACAGTCGAATCAAATAAGAGAAAAAAACGTCCTCCAGAGCGTTTGTCGGAAAAACTAACGAAAGCCTTAACCGCCCTAATTTAAATTTCCTGCATCGGACAGTCTGCCGAGCAGCGTATTCTTATTGGGGGCATAAAATGACACGCCGCACAGAAATCTCGACAAAACCGAAATCCGTTTTAAGCCATTCCGATTCGAATCACGAGAATGGTCGTGACTAAAATGAAACATGCCAGATCGACTAACCAGAATCCGAAATGCGACCTGCCGCAGGCGAAACGAATCGTCATCGTCGACGATCACCCGCTGTTTCGAAAAGGCCTCGAGCAATTGATTAATTCCGAGGACAGTTTTGCGATCTGCGGTGAAGCTGGCAACGCCGCCGAAGCAATGGAAATAATCCGCAAACTGAATCCCGATCTGGCAATTGTCGATCTCAGTCTCCCGGGCGCTAACGGCATTGAGCTTATCAAAAACATTCGTGCAGAATTTTCGAGGTTACCGGTTTTGGTGCTCTCCATGCATGATGAATCGCTTTACGCATTACGCGCGCTGCGTGCCGGAGCGGAAGGCTATGTCATGAAGCACGAAGCGATGGCCAATGTAATCCACGCAATTCACGAAGTCTTTAACGGACGTCCTTATCTCAGTCCGGCCATGGCGGCTCAGGTAATCACGAAATTCGCGCATCGCGAATCCGAAGACGAGACCGATGCGGTCGAGAGACTTAGCGACCGTGAACTCGAGATTTTGGAGTTGATCGGCAAAGGCAAGGATGTGCGTGAGATAGCAAAGCTGCTGCATCTCAGCCCCAAAACGGTGGAGACCCATCGGTCGCACATCAAAGACAAACTCGATTTAAAGAATTCGCGCGAAGTCGCACGATTCGCTTTGCAATGGCTGAGCACGCGCAACGCCTAGCGAGGCACGCGAATCTTGTGCTGTAGCCGGGGTCGCTGACCCGGCGGCGGCTGGCCCACAGGAGCGGTCACTCGCCTCAGAACTCATCTCTGCGGGTTTCCACAAATAAATTGCACCCGCGCCAAAATTTCCGATGATCGGCGCCACAATGATCCAGCCGGCTCTCGACCTCGTCATCGCTGCGTTGGAAAAAATCCGAGAGACAACTGATCGCGGCCCGTGCGCGTCGAGAAACGCGCTGGAGCAATTGCAATCCGCACATTCTTTAGCCGCTTCCCTGCCTGCCGCGCCGGAGCAGCGCGAAGGCGAGCGAGAAGCGCACGTGTCGCGCACCGGGCGACAGCTACACCAAACTACATCGAATAAAGCGCAGATCCTCGCATCCGTTCGCGAACGCGTTCGTGGCTGCACAAAGTGCGCGCATCTGGCCAGCTCACGCACTCAAACGGTTTTTGGCGTTGGCAATCCCGACGCCGAAATCATGTTCATCGGCGAAGCGCCCGGCGCGGACGAAGATCAGCAGGGCGAACCCTTTGTCGGCCGCGCGGGACAATTATTAACGAGAATTATTAAAGCGATGGGCTTCGCGCGCGAGGACGTTTACATCGCAAACATTCTTAAATGCCGGCCGGACATGCCGGCAGGCTCATTTGGGAACCGCGCACCGACGCCGGCAGAAATGCAGATGTGCCGGCCTTATCTCCTCGAACAGATCGACATTATTCAGCCGAAGGTGCTGGTCGCGCTGGGCGCAGTCGCGGTGGAAGGTCTGCTTGGCGCGCGCGGGACGATGCGAGAATTGCGCGGACGCTGGCACTTATACAACGGCACCCCGTTGATGATTACGTATCATCCAGCTTACCTGCTGCGGAACCAGTCGCCTTCTGAGAAACGGAAAGTCTGGGAAGACATGCTGCAAGTGCTCGAGCGACTCGAAAAACCAATCAGCGAAAAACAACGGAATTATTTTCTGTAGCGGTGGTGCGATTGCGGCATGCTGCAAATCTTGATCGAACGCGCGCTGAAAGTGAATCGCGCTTTCAGCGCTGATCGTTGCCGGATTCTACGACTCCTGGGGCGTTGCCCCAGGCTCGGAATGAAGGCTGCGCCTACAGCGCTAACAATCACATCAGGGCGGGAAGCATCGAGCCTCCGCTTTCGCCGAGTCTACTACCAACAAACGGACCGCCGCTACAGTTTCGATCGGTTGAAAATTGCATCGATCTTTTCGCGTGATGCGAGATGAATGGCCAGCGACACAACCATCGAACGCACTTCGCGGCGTGAAACTTTAATCGTTTGATGCAGCGCGCTGGCGCCGGCCTTACCCAGAAGCGCAAGGGTGCGCGCCCCGATTAATGCGGGCAAAGCTGTGGCGGCGCGCACTCGCCGGTTCCGGATCGCGCGCGAATACTGCATCCCGCACGCCAAACCATCCTGCGCTTTTTCCCTCCATCTTTGATAGATCGGTTGAAAACGATCCGATTCCGCCAAAATCTGCGCCGCACTCAGACCGATTGCGCCAAGCTCGTCATCCGGAAAATAACATCGACCCCCTCGGAGATCGGTGCCGGCGTCGCGCAAGACGTTGATCAACTGAAGTCCCATGCCATAGCGCCGGCCCAGTGCGAGCATCTCGTCCTGAGTCAAACTGGCGAAGTCCCGAAGATGCCGGAAGCAAAGTCGCGTCCAGAATTCGCCCACACAGCCTGCAACCAGATACGTGTATTCGTCCAGATCGGCAGCGGTCTGGAGCGCGCGAACTTGTGCCGGGTTATCGAACCGATGCAAATCAAGCATCTGGCCGTGCGTGATCTTCTCAAGCACCGCGCGAATATCGTCGCGATCTGCTTCCCCGGTTTGTTCGAGCCATTCCAAACAATCGGGCAAGGAATCCAGGAGTATTCGCTCGGCCGCATTCTCTTGTAACGGCACGAACGAGGCCATCTGATTGACTACCATTTCCCGCGTACGTTTCCCTTGAATGCCGTCCGAGAGCATTCTCAAACTCTCCATTCGCACGGTTCCTGGGATTCGAGTTGTGTCGGCGACAGTGTCTGTTGTGCGCGCCAGCAGATACGCGAGAGCAATCGGTTCGCGCAACTGCTGCGGCAAGAGGCGTATTGAAAGATAAAACGAACGAGAGACCGAACGCAGGATGGTCGTTCGTAATGCGCGGGCATGAGAAGGTGACTGGCCGCTCATACGATGTTGTAGCCGGCATCGATGATGCCGGCGGCGAAGGTTCGATGACGCCAAATGATCATCATCCAGGGCCGGGATCATCGATCCCGGCTACAGCGCGAAATTTCATCGTCCGATATTTTTTACTTCGATCCGATTCGGCGCTGAGTTACCCAGGCCTATCTGACCCGCGTAATCGACATAGGCAGCCATTGGGCCGATCGCGGGCAGACCACCGCGTACGCGCCATTGTTCAAAATACTTCAACGCGATTGCATCCAAAGCCACTGGGTCCTTGCTTGCATACAGCGTCGCATGATGAATCGCGTAGTTCGGTTGGGGCTGCGGTCCACCAGCATATTGCGCAATCAGTCCATCCATTAGATTGAAGACCACCTTCTTTGCGATGATTGGATTTGCATAGATTTCCGCCAGGCTTTCCGCGCCAAAACGAGAGCCCTGGGCAAAGCGGCGCCAGTTATCGATGTTGGGAATTGTCATGTTATAAATGCAACCCGCGATCCCATTCGTTTCACTGATGCTCATCACAGGAACATTAATGACTTTGTCTACTTCAGTGGAAACGATCTTGGAAAAATGACTCACGTTGCTCGTGTTCTCGGTATCGGATAGAGGTAGCATTTTGCCTGCGTCACCGAAGTATTCGAGATCGCCCCAAATCAATTTCCCAAGTAAAGGAGCAGAGAGGACTGCTTTTGGATCGTATCCGTCGCGCGGTGCGATCGCCTTTAGCTGGTAGCCATCGACTGACGGCCGGTACCCGGCCTCTTTGACTCCTCCAAGAGAGCGGTCCCAGACAATAATGCTGCCACGTGGATGTCCCGCCGCGGCGAGCCCGTCGACAATCGCATTCACGATGTCGTGATGCGTCGTGAAAAGTTCGCCGCCGGCTGCGCAGATTTTGATTCCCACTCTGTCATTGGGCGAGACGAGTGAAGCCCATGCTTTCCCTACGTCAGACTGACCGGTCGCGGCCAGGACAAGGCGATTCACCATCTCGCGTACGATCCGCGGGTTCGTCCTGTAATCTTTGATCGCCGCGGGATTCTGCACAGAATACACGACCGACGGAGTCGGCGCTGGCTGCGGCGGCGTTTGCGCCAGCCCGGAGGTAATGGCGCAAAACAGAATGAGCGCTACGTTCCGGAGTTCTGTCATGTCGAGCGAAGACCAAGCGATTGTATGAGTAACGCTGCGAATCACAACTACATCCCCTCAAAGGCGTTCACAATTTTGTGAAAAGTGAGATGAACCCAATTCGGCACATTTATGTTCACATCCCCTTTTGCGCGCGTATCTGCCCGTACTGTGCTTTTTACAAAGATTTGCTCGATCGCTCGCAGACGTGGCGATTTTGCGAGGCTCTACTGCGGGATCTCGATCAAGAATGCGCAACTTTTGCGCTATCGACTGAAACCATCTATTTCGGTGGCGGCACACCTACGGCTCTCACCACTTCGCAATTGGAATTTTTGCTCGGAGGTTTTCATCAGCGGCTCGACCTGTCATCGCTTGCAGAATGCACGATCGAAGCGAATCCAGGGAGCGTGTCAGCGCGTAAGGCTGCGCTCCTTCGCAAACTTGGAATAACCCGAGTTAGCCTTGGAGTTCAGTCCTGGGACGATGAATTGCTGAAGGTTTTAGGACGGGAGCACAACTCACACCAGGCAGAGGAATCGTTCCATATTCTACGAACTGCCGGATTCGCGAACATTAGTGTCGATCTCATGTTCGGATTACCAGGCCAGACCATCGAGCAATGGAAATTCACATTGGAGAAAACCATCGCCCTTCAGCCCGACCACATCTCTGCCTACTGTCTCACCTACGAGGAGGACACCGAATTCTTTATGCGCCACGCACGCGGTGAACTTCGGCAGGACACGGACGCAGATGCCGCGTTTTTCGAGATGGCTATGTCCGTCCTCGAAGACGCCGGCTACGAGCAGTATGAAATTTCCAACTACGCGCATCCCGGCTTTGCGTCAGTTCACAATCGCGCCTATTGGCTGGGCAAAGATTTTCTCGGTGTTGGTCCGAGCGCGTTTTCGACTGTCGGCATGCAACGCTGGCAGAATGTCTGCGATTATCGCAGTTACGCAGATCGCGTTCTCTCCGGCCAGTCGCCGCGGGGATTCAGCGAAAATCTCACCAACGAAATGAAGCGCTCGGAGCGAATTGCGCTGTCGTTACGCATGCGCGAAGGGATCGCTGGGTCAGAATTGAAACACTTTGGACGAGAAACGGAAGAGCTTATTTCGCTCGGACTGCTTCGAAAATCGAATGGTAACTTCTTGTTAACTCGGAAAGGCAGAAATCTGGCTGATTCCGTTGCGGAAGCATTTCTGTAGCACTCCCTGACCGGGACGATCCGCCTTCGCCTACCGCTTCGGCATGACAAAGCCGATCTCGGCTACAGCTGCAGCGCCGACATTTTGATCTCGACAAGCTCACGGGGTTGTTTCGAAACTTTGTGTCCTATGAAAACACAAAATCTACAAACTCCACGATTTCTCGTTCTCTTTGCACTTGGCTGCTTCGCGCTTTCCCCAATGGCACAGGCAGTCAATCCGCCGCCGGACGGGGGCTATCCCGGCGGCAACACGGCAGAAGGGCACAACGCCCTTTTGGCCTCACCACCGGCGTATACAACACGGCAGTTGGTTGGTTTTCGCTTCGGGAGCAACGACGAAGGAAACTTCAACACCGCCATTGGCGCCGGCGCGCTCCTTTGTCAACATCAGCAGATGAAAACACGGCCACGGGCGCGGGAGCACTTTTCAGCAACATCATTGGAACGGCAACACGGCTAATGGAGCGTTTGCTCTCTTTAGCAATGGAGGGGGCTTAGAAAACTCCGGCACGCCAAGTGGAGTCTTTATTGCCAGCTTCAACACGGCCAACGGCAATCGAGCGCTCTTTAGCAACACCAACGGCAACTCGAACACGGCCACGGGTGCTGGTGCGCTTACTGAAAACACTACCGGCAGCACAACACAGCCGTCGGTATTTCCGCGCTCTCGCAAAACACCACCGCGGACGACAATACGGCGATCGGTGCTGTTGCACTTTTTGATAACACGACCGGAACCCAAAACACGGCGATTGGTTTCTGCCTGCACAACAACGCGAGGGAGCAACAACACAGCCAATGGTTATCAGGCTCTCTCTTAGCAACACAACGGTGACCGCAATACCGCGACCGGTAGCGGCGCGTTTGCAATAGCGACATACACGGCCGTTTTCAAGCCCTGCCAATACAACCGGCGGCAACAACTGGATCGGCTTTGAGCCTCGAAACACACCGGCAACATCAACACTGCCATCGGTGCTAACGCTCTTTCAAACACCACCGGCTCCGGCAATATCGCCTTGGGCGCTGCTGCCGGTCACCGATCTCACTACGCGGCGATCAACAATATCTACATTGGCAACTGGCTGTTGCATGGCGACACAGACACTATCCGTATTGGCGTGCAGAACTCCAGACACAAACCTTTATCGCTGGCATTCGTGGGGTGGCAACAGGAGTTGCGGATGCCATCAAAGTGCTAATCGACTCCGACGGTCAGCTAGGCACAATGAATTCCTCACGCCGATTCAAACATGAGATCAAGCGATGGAAAGGCCAGCGAAGCAATTCTTGGGCTCAAGCCGGTGACCTTCCACTACAAGAGCGATGCAAGACCGACACTCGCAGTTCGGTTTGATCGCCGAAGAAGTGGCTGAGGTAAATCCCGACCTGGTAGTGCGCGACGAAAAAGGGGAAATCTACACCGTGCGCTACGACGCAGTGAACGCGATGTTGCTCAATGAATTCCTTAAAGAACACGCCAGGGTAGAAGAACAAGATTGCAAGATCCAGAAACAGGAAGGGACTATCACTCAATTGAAGAAGGACCTGGACACCCTTGTCTCTCAGCTAAAAGAGCAGGATGAAAAAATCCAAAGAGTGAGCGCGCAAGATGCAAACGGCAACCCTGTGCGCAAATGGTCGTGAATGATTAGTCAAGCCGCCGAGAAAGATGTCGTCACGCGTAACACGGGCACGTAGCTCTCGGCTGTAGCGGCAGGCGCGCGATTGTCAGAGTCTCAAGATCGTCGCAGCCCGGCAGGCTTGCCTCTGTAGTGATTAATAGATGTCCGTATCCGGAGCTATAACCCGAATCGCCACGAATCGAACGCAAACGGGCGCGACTCCCCCACTCTGATTCCGGTCGATTAATCTGGCCCAGCGTAATTTTTACAAGCCACGGCGCAGCTGCCAACGCGCCAATCGCAACAAGCGCGATCGCTGCTGCCTGGCGAATCGAGGGTTTGATCTTGTCGGCCATCATTAGGCCCAAGCCAAGGCCAATAGCAGCCCGTGTGACGACGAGTAGCGGGTCAACCGGAAGCTGTTCGGCAGTTTTTGAAATGGATATCGGGAAAGACATCGCCTACCATATACGTCGCGTTTGGGAAAAAGAAACGGCAATTTTCGCGACCCGGAAGACCCTCCCACTTTTACATGCCCACCCCGATATACGCGCTTATTCTCGCCGGCGGCAGTGGTGAACGCTTCTGGCCATTGAGCCGCCGTGCCCGCCCCAAACAGCTGCTGCGCCTCGTTTCCGATAAAGCTCTGCTCGAAGAAACGTTGGCTCGGCTCGAGGGTCTTGTTCCGTATGAACGTATTTTGATCCTGACGAACGCCGAACAGGAGAGCGCAGTTCGCAAATTGCTGGGGGGTTTTCCAAAAGAGAATATCATCGCTGAACCAGCCAAACGTGACACCGCTGCTGCGGTGGCGCTCGGCACTGGATGGGTCGTGGCTCGCGATCACGCAGCCACCATGCTCGTTCTGCCCGCCGATCATGTCATCTCCAACCAGGCGGCGTTTCAGGAAACGTTGGCGCTGGCTGCCGACGCAGCCGAAGAGACGGGTGAGCTGGTAACTATCGGGATCAAACCAACCTGGGCCTGTCCTGGATACGGCTACATCGAGCAAGGCAAGCCGGTCCGTTTGCGGACGCGCCCAGCCAACGATGCCATTCATCGGGTTGTGCGCTTTCGCGAGAAACCCAACCTTGATCTTGCCGAATCATTTTTGCGGAAGGAAAATTTCCGATGGAACGCAGGCATGTTCGTCTGGTCGGTGCCTACAGGTACTCCGCGAATTCAACCGTCACGCTCCAGAGCTGGCGGACTTCATTTCTCAATTGCGCGCGCCGAAGAATTTCGAGAAGGCTTTGCGTGAACGCTTCAGCAAATTGCCACGGATCTCCTTCGACTACGCGATCATGGAAAAGGCAGACCGCGTTCTTGTGGTGGAAGCCAGTTTCGACTGGGACGACATCGGGAGTTGGAGGGCCGTGTCGAATTATTTTGAGAAAGACAAACAGGGCAACGCCGCGAATTGCGCCGTCATCGTGCTCGATTCCAGCAACAACATCGTTTTCGAGGAGGGCGGGACGACCATCGCACTACTTGGAGTTCATGACCTCATCGTTGTGCAAACAAAGGACGCGCTTTTGGTCTGTCACCGGCACGAAGCGGAGAAGATCAAAAATCTGATCGGCAAGCTGCCGCCTGAGCTGCAATGAATCAACGCGCGATGAATCCGATTCTAGCTCTCGATTTTGGTCGGGCGCGAATCGGAGCTGCAATATCCGATGAGTTACAGTTGCTTGCGCACCCGTTTGAGACCATTCCAGCAAACAAGCAGGCGGTGTCGCGCGTCGCGGAAATCGTCCGAGAAAAAAAGGTCGATCACGTGGTAGCCGGCATTCCTCGCCAGATGAACGGCCAGATTGGTGCTGCAGCAACCGAAGCCCTTCAGTTTGTCGAAAAATTGCGTGCCATCCTGCCATGCCCGGTCGTTACCTGGGACGAGCGCCTAACCACCGTCGCGGCCCACCGGGCATTGCGTGACGCAGGTAAGAAGACGCGAGATACTCGCAGCTACGTCGATCAGGTGGCGGCTCAGATGATTTTGCAGAGCTACTTGGACTGGCGCGTCGCGAATGTGGGAAGCAAAAGTGATCAATGATCTGTGATCTATGATCCGTGAACAACGAAATCTTGCTGCGGATCACTGTTCACTGATCACCGATCACGAGGATCAATGGCACGAAGACTGAAACTCATCATCGCGTACGACGGCACTCCATTCGCCGGATGGCAGAGCCAATCTCATCGCAACACGATCCAGGATCACATAGAGCGCGCGTTTGAGCGCGTTCTAGGCAAACCGGTTCGCGTTCACGGCGCAGGACGAACGGATGCGGGCGTCCATGCACTCGCTCAATGCGCGCACGCCGATCTTCCTAACGACCGTTTGTCGGCCGCGCGTTGGACCGAAGCGCTCAACGCGTTATTGCCTCCGGCTATTCGCGTGCTTCGCTGCCAATATGTGTCGAATGATTTTCACGCGCGGCTTTCGGCAAAAGGAAAAATCTATCGTTACAGAATCTGGTTGGCCCCTGTTCTGCCTCCCTTTGAATGTCATCGGGCCTGGCATACTCCGCGTCCGATCGACTTCAAAATTCTGAAGCGAGCAGCGAAACAGTTTGTCGGCACTCATAATTTTGCCGGGTTCGCGGCCAATCGCGGGAAGGAGGAAAAGAGCACGATCCGGACAATTTATTCAGTGCGCGTCCGGCAAGAAGGTCCGTGTGTGGCAATCGAGTTCGATGGCGACGGTTTTCTCTACAAAATGATTCGATTGATCGTGGGCTCCCTGGTGAAATGCGCACTCGACAAAATGCGCATCGAGGATGTCACTGCGCGGCTGGATTCCGGCCAGGTGGGCTCACCTCGCTTTGCCGCTCCTGCCGAAGGATTATTTCTGGTTCGCGTGCGCTATTGACCCGCAAGAACCGGCGATTGTTTGCGCCGACCTAAACAATCGGTGATGCGACCTTCCAACGCGCCAAACGAAAACGCATCGCTGTCGCCAGGCAGCCAAGGCCATAGCGCACGCTCCTGCGAAAATTAATCGATGAAGCTTCGGGCATGTAGCGCGCGGGACAGGTTACTTCGCCGATCGCGTAGCCGAGTGCGATGATTTGCGCGAGCACCTGGTTATCGAAAACGAAATCATCAGAATTTCGTTCCAACGGCAGGCGCTCCAACAACTGGCGCGAAAAAGCGCGATAACCAGTGTGATATTCCGAGAGTTTCGCGCCGATAAGAACATTTTCAGCAAGCGTCAAAAACCGGTTCGAGATGTATTTCCACAAAGGCATACCGCCACGCAGCGCGCCGCCGCCAAGAATGCGCGAACCAAGCACGCAGGGATAAAGTCCGCTCCCCACCAGAGCCGCCATCGCCGGGATTAACTGCGGCGTGTACTGATAGTCTGGGTGAATCATAATGATAATGTCCGCATCCGCGGCCAGTGCGAGGCGATAACAGGTTTTTTGATTTGCGCCGTAGCCGCGATTTTCCGGATGAACCTCCACCTGCACACGCTCAAGTGTGCGCGCAATCGCCACTGTATCGTCGTGGCTGGCGTCGTCCACGACGATGACAAGATCGACAATCCCCTGCGCCATTACTTCGTCGTAAGTGCGTTGCAAAGTGCGGGCGGCGTTATAAGCGGGCATTACCACCACAATTTTCTGGCCGTTTAGCATCGTCGTAGCGGAATATCCACTGAACCGCCACCATGCAAACACCATGATTATTTTTCACGACGCATCCTGCCTGGAATATTCAGCGCCCAGCCATCCTGAGCGGCCAGCTAGAGTTGCGCGCAGCGTTCCATTATTGAAGGAGCGACATCCTGATTGGGAATGGCGCATGCCGGAGCCTGCCAGTGAAGCGGCTCTGTTGCGGGCGCATTCGCGCGATCACCTGGAAAGGATCAGAAACGCAACGCGCGACTTCGACGCGGACACGCCTGTTTACCCAAAGATTTACGAACACACTTTGCGTTCTGCCGGCGCGGCGATCGACGCGGCGCGAACAGCGCTGCGGGGTGAGCGCGCATTCAGTCTCATGCGGCCGCCCGGACATCACGCCACTCGAGACCGGGCGATGGGATTTTGCTACTTCAACAACGTTGCCATCGCCGCGCTCGATGCGCTTGCTGTAGCCGGTAGCGGGGATGCCGGCCGGCCGGGGTCATCGACCCCGGCTACAACAAAGGTCCAGCGCGTTGCGATTTGGGATTTCGATGCCCATCACGGCAACGGGACCGAAGCGATCGTTGCGCACAATGCGCGGATCGCCTTTGCATCGATTCATCAATTTCCCGGTTACCCTGGAACGGGCACAAAATCTTTTGCGAATGTGGCGAATTATCCACTCGGCCCCGGGACACCGCGGAATCATCATGTCGAGGTGGCGAAGCGGGCGTTGGATAAATTAGTCGCCTTCAAACCCGATCTGCTACTTGTCTCGGCAGGCTTCGATGCCTACGCGCGTGATCCACTCTTGCAAATGACACTCGAACGGGAGGATTTTTCCACGTTCGGCGAGTGGCTGAGAAAACTCGACATTCCCGTAGCTACGATCCTCGAAGGTGGTTACAGCGACGAACTGCCAGAGTTGATCGATGCGTTCTTGACCGCCTGGGCGTCGAAATAAAGGCGAACCCAACGAACTCTCAATGTACTGAATTCCGAGTCGCCTCGATCATTTGCCTCAGCTGGGCCGCTGCATTTTCGATTTCGGAATAGCTGTACTCAGCCGCTCTACTCTGGACAGCAAGCACGCCGCAGCGATGGACGTTTTTGAAGTCGCCATAGGGAAATTTGTATCTTCGTTTGGTGTTCTCGGCATAGCGCTCGTCGATTGCCAGATGCCACTTTGCGTACTCGCCGAAGCCATGCTGCCGAATGAACTCGTTCTCGAGCTCGGTCGAAGGCCGATGCTGGCTCCACGAGCCTTTTCGATCCGCGATGAAGTGCCCTTGTTTAATGAGTTGCACGCCAAAGGCGAAAGCGTCTTCGTTTAGCTTGAGGCGACTGCGCGTTTGAGCAAGCGTCATGCCGGTGGCGCAGAGCAGAATTGCGACTGCGACAGAGCAAACGCACACACGTTTTAGGATGATCGCTTTCATGGCATCGGACGGAAAGGTTTGCCTCCGACCCGGAAGTGGCAAACAGTATTCGCTCCAGCGGGCCGTAGCACAGCTTGGTAGTGCGCTTGAATGGGGTTCAAGAGGTCGCGGGTTCAAATCCCGCCGGCCCGATAACATGCATGTCGCTGATCATCAGCCAAGTATTGCGGCTGGCAGTTTCATTTGGGCAACGATGGCCATGATGGATTGTCCGAATACTGCCCAAAAAACTTTTTCGATCGGACATGCTTCGAGCTGCGAAGTCCGCCCGCGCAAAGATCATCGCGGCGTTGATCTGATGCTTCCGCTTCCTAAGGGCCGAATAATTCGGCACAGCCTTGAGAGAGCTTATACCTTCCTTCGTGTACGGATTGCCGTTGCTACTTTGTTGCTAGATTTGGCAACGGCCCGGCCCGCGCTCTGGATCGCGCTAGGATCGTTTTGGATTACCAAGCGGCGAACGCGAGCAGCAAGTTCTTTCATCACATGCGTCGCGAAATACGGGTGCTGTTGAACAAGAAAATGGAACCGCCGTTGATCGACTGGCGCAAGTCGGCAGGCGGTCTTCGCCACAGCGTTGGCAGGACGCGGACTGTCATCGATCAACGCGATCACGCCGATCAGTGCACCTGCCCCTGTGGTCTCGAACACATAATCACCAAGGCGGATGTCCATTTCCCCTTCCAACAACACATACATCTTGTCACGCTTGTCGCCTTCTCGGAAAAGAAAATCTCCGGGCGCGAGTTGCAACGCGTCAGCATCGTGACGAAAAAGCTCCGCAGGATTCATGAGTGCAGTATCGGAGGCAAAACGAGATTACAAAGGAGTCATTACATCCGCCAAGTGACGATTGTGTGACAACCCCGATAGCTTTTATTCAAGTGCATTGCTGGATCATCCCGCACTGCCGCGCCTCGCGCTCAGGATCGCGCCAGAATCGTTTTTGATTGCCGGATGGCGAATGATCCGGCCACAATCAACAAGGAAAGCACAAATGAAAACAATACTGATGTTGATCGTTGGGCTGATGCTCGCAGGCTGCGGATCAATGGAAAACCATGTTCGTAATCGTAATGCGGTGGACACGATATGCGCTTGCCCTTGACGATTAAACCTGAGCACGCTTGCAGCCCAAATCCAACGCGAATTGGATTACGGCGAACGGTGCACCGTTTACGAGTTTGACCACACTCGTAGTCGCCCCTTTCTTCCCACATGCTTTGGGCGAGAATCAATACGTTACTTATCATTGTCGTTTGGAGTTTAGCTTTCGCTTGCTGAGCCGTCCGAGTAGCATTTCTCCTATCCCACCAGAGTCGGACATTACCCTGAGTTGTGTTTCTACTGAGTGGATCTTTGCCCGCAGTTTCCACATATAAGTGTTGGGTGTCGGGACTTGCCCGGCCTGCTCGTAAGTCCTGTAGAGGTCGCGCAACCCCTCCAGCCGCTGCTTCTTGGCCCGCAGTTTGTCCCGGTGTTCCAGCTGCTTTTGGTAATCGCCCCTCATTGGCTTTCGCTCTTCATCGAGAGCCTGCTCTCACGCCGACGACGTTGTCTTTCTCGAACATCAGCCCGTTCCGGTAGATGTCGATCTCGCGCTTGCCGATGATCCGGCGCGTTGTTGGGACGCCTGACACCAGCCCAGCCTCTTGGCGGCGCAGGATATAGTTGCGGTTGTGTTTGTGCTGGCGCGGCTCGGCTTGCGCTGTGCCAACAGTCGCGACGATCAGCAGTGCAGTTTTCAGAACAGCCGGTAGCAAGCGCATGAAGGCCAGTTCAATCTTGCTGTTGGATTCTTGTTTGGTATTTTGCTTTTGTATCTTCATGATCTTCATGCTAGGCGACTTGAGCTGAAAAGAATCCCTTCCACATCGAGGTATTTCATGCTCATCGTTTTAGATAATTCTCAATTTTATCGGGATAAAAGGGGCTGCCGCCGCCGTGCAGCAACAGAAAGTCCCGCCTGGTAGACACCTCAGACCACGCGGGCGAACCAAACACCACGACGACGGCAGCAAAGTCTTGTTTGGCCTTCCGTGACTTCTCGTCATTGAGAACTCATTTCCAGCCGCCTCATTGCATACGTCGTGTATACGTATCTACGGCGCATACACCTACTTCTCCGGAAACGATGAGACAGAGTTCTCGAAAAAAGTTACGATTTTCGTGAAACCCGCCGATTCGTCGGGAATCGCACACCGCGCTACCCACTCGTCGTGCCATTAGCCATTCAACGCTCTCATCGGAGAGCAAACCCCACTTTGGCAAAAGTGCTATCGGGGGTTTGCTTCGACTATTCGCGCCCGCTTCGGCTTTGCCTGCGAGTTGTCAGCTTCGATTAGAAGAATGAGACAAGTTCAACAATGCCGTTTTTACTTTGGCATTTTTCTCTCGGCGACAAGACCGAGAATTGCTCGGCGTAATTTCTCTCGGTCTGCTGGATTGTCCGCGTCGAGTTTAAGGTTCATCGCCTCCGCGACGGTTTTAGCGTAAGCAATGCCCTGCTGCTCAGCCAATCGCTCCCAACGTTCATCGGCCATGACCTCGACAAGATTGGAGACGGAACGGCTCTCTAAAGATGCCATTTGTTCCAGTTTGTTTCGTTGCTCCTCACGCACCGTCAGGTTGAGCTTCGCTTTGTTCTTGTTCTTTTTGGATTTTGCCATTGGCAGCTAAAATTGCCTCCGATCTCAAGAGGCATTCAGTAATTTAAAATCTTTTTGCTCTGATACAAAAGCAAAACGCCGTCAGAAACACGGCGCAAACGGCGTACACAGTAAGGATGCAGCCTATCAGGGAGAGGATTCTGTGCATTTGCGTAAGCGATGGGGGCTGAAGTTTTTTACACGGCTCATCCTCTTTGTTTGTCTTCACGACAAACATTCGAGCATGTTCAAAATGACACGAAGTTACCCAATCAGGAGCAGCAAGTTGTCTTAAAGCCCAACGCCACCTACCCGTCCTACCCCTCCCACATGACCCATTCGTCCCCAGCCAACTCCCCAGCCACCCCACGTACTCCACTGCATTGATGCGTCCTGATACATCGCAGCAGTTTGGACGTTCTCTTGTGCAAGGTGCTTTTGAGCGCGGAGTTGTTGATAAGCCTGATACTCAGTAGGTCCACCCACATAGACCACGTTCCGAGGCGGGTCTGCGACAATGTAGTAGGTTCCCCCGTTTTTTTGAATCGTGGCTATCTGGCCAGTTTGAAGTTGGTGGAGCTTTTGCTGTTGCGCGGTCGTCTTGGGGGTAATCGTCTTAAAGCCGGCGGCTACGAGCATGTTCGCTGTGTCCTGTGTACTGGTCGTTGTGGTGGCGCACCCAGCCATCAACGCTAGTAACATTGTGGCACCGATGATCATGACTGAGACTCGTTTCTGTTTCATATACTTGGTTCCTTTCATTATTTCTCCGTTATGTTGGTTCTGCCATTAAGGGCATTGTTTTCGGCGGCAGCTCCGCCTCTAGCTCCGGGTCCAGTATTCCAGGTAATTCTTCCGGGTAACCGGGAGGCTTAGAGCCCGCAGTTCCTGCACCACCGGGTCCTTGAGGCTCTCCGGTCCAAGCCGGATCGATCGCTCTGCCGACCTCATCCTCTTTGACCTCGACTGCTGCGCCGAGGAGGTGGTCTTGGACTGTTTTCCTGATCCCGGCCTGAAAAGCTGCTCTTCCGTCAGGGGAGTCAGCGCGGACGCTGCGTCCCGGTAAGCCTGCTTGGGTGCCTTCTTGTTCACGGCCTGTTATCCTTGTCGCCGTCAAAAGCTAGGCCGAGAGGATTGGCCAGTCCGGTAGCGAACGTGCTCTGTGTACCATCGGGAGCAGATTTATAGATCGTGCCGCTGCCAAGGTCGCCCACAAATAGGTCACCCGGCGCGGCGTTCGCAGTTGAGGCGCCTATCGCAACGGCGACGAATGCGAGCAAGAGCGGGTTGGGAACGAACGCCGCAAAAGCAGCATAAATGAATTTCGTAATTTTTCTCATGTATTTATTTCGTTTCATGATTTTCTCCAAGATTTGCTGGCCGAAGGTATGGAAAATCTCCCGACAGATTGGAGAAATCGTGAGTGTGATCCGGCATTGAGATCGACGAGAGTAGGGATGCGCCGCTGTTCTGTCTATTATACCTTGGTATAATACCCCGAGTTGGAAGACGGGAACGCTACCGATGTGAAGTCTCGAATCGAGACGCGCCGCGCCCGCCCTTTTCACGATTGCGCCTCGCTCGGCTTTGCCTGGACAGAGTTCGCGAGTTGTCAGCTTCGATTACAGGAAGCGTACTAGTTTTCCAAGGCGTAGGTGAATCGCCAGCGGTTCGCTGCATCGTCTGGTTAGATGACATTTCCTATGAAGACGAAAGCAATGAACGTCGCAGCGCCCCAGACACAAAGTGTAATGCGTAGCGCCGTCAACCCACTCCTGATAAGTGCGAGGAGGCCGAGAACGAGAGCGACGAGCGGGCGCGGTCCTCTTTAGGCGATTGTTAGGAGTGAGACCAGGTCCCATATCGTCCCGACTGGCAGGCCCTTAGAATCATGGGGAAAAGGAGTTAGTAATATGAAGATAAAGATCCATAATATGGCAGCGTTTTTCGTTGTCTCCGCGTCCGTCGTCCTACTGGGGACTGTGGGCAGCGCCAGAGCTGACGAGTGGTTTGTGATGGACTCGCAAGCGCTCAAGTCCGCCGATTCCAGCGTGGAGATCAAGACCCAAGGGAATCGATGGCAGAAAGACGTCAAGCAGGTAAAGTTGGCCGTCGAGGGCGCTGACGTAGAGATCACACAGGTCGTCCTTGGCTGGGACAATTGCAGCGACGACACGCTCACCGACGTCGGAACCCTAAAGTCAGGAGGACAGACGGCTCCGAAGGATGCTCCGGGACGCAAGGGGCGCCTCAAATCGGTGAAGATCCAGTACAAGATCCTCGGTGATAAGCCGACGGCCACAGTCAAGATCTTGGGATTTGATTGATCGGGGCCTAACCGCCGACCAGAGCACCAGCGCGATCTCCTAGCGGCGCGGAAAGCGATTGAAAGGCTGCACGGCGAGAATCGTGCCGGATCATTCGGCATTTAGGAAGTGGAATCCAATGGGCTTCAAACGTACGGGCTCGGATTCCCTGAGCCACTGCTTTTGACCCGTTAGGGGACAGTCCGACTGCTGCCGTCCACTTGCGCCAGCAGGTCTACAGCAACCTTAAACAAGCGAAGAAACGGCAGCGCGGAAAAGTGAAACGCTCTTTTTTATGGATGACTTCCTTTTCTGTCATTTTGTTCCTCCCTTTTTTAAGCTCTTTTTAGGCGCTCCAAGATCCTGGTCAGAAGAGCTCCAGACATAGCTTCCCTCTCCTTCACCCATCGTCTGACGTTTCGTTTACGCTCCGGGGACACCTTTTGTGATGTAATAATCCTCGGGTCACAGTCTGGCGTTAGTATTCCCAACTCGATCAATTGTTGTCTTTCCACTTGCCTCATGTTGTTCCTCCTTTCTGAAAGAAAAAGCTTTGCAAATGAATTAATGCCATTATTATGGCAAAAGAATGGCACGAAAACCCAACCCTGTAAAATCCGTTCAAATTACCGTCTCGACAACTCCTCTCGTACACGGCTATTTGTCTGCGCTTGTAGACACGGGCTTATACGGGAAGAACCCCGCCGAGGCAGCTGAGCGGTTAATCGCCAAGGGTATCGAAGTCGCGCTCGCGGGCGGGATTATTCCCCGGAGGGAGCGGACAAGAAATGCGCGGCAATTCACAATCCCTGAGGAGCGCCGCCCCCTATGAGCCCCGGACTCGGTCAAGGACTGGCGGCTAAATCTGCTTCCACGGTCTGGTTGCTCGACGATGACCCGTCGGTGCTGAAAGCGACTGGACGCCTTCTCGCGTCGGCAGGTTGGGAGGTAGAAAGGTTCATCGACCCGGACGCTTTCCTGCGTCATGCGGAGATTGATCATCCCAGGGTAGTAGTAATTGATATGGGGATGCCGCGTATGGACGGTTTGGAAGTCCAACGGCGACTTAGTGGGATTTCACCTTCGACCAGGGTCATTGTCCTGACTGCAAACGACGATCGAATTGTGCGCTGGAAAGCGTTGGCAGCGGGAGCGGCAGCTTTTTTCATCAAGCCTCAGTGTGGCGACGAGTTTCTCGCCGGCGTTCAATCAGCCTTTGCCACGAATTGAGGCATCGTTGCGCTGGCGGACCAACAAAGAACGACTTTTCCGATGCGCGGCCATTCGGTCGGCTCTGGTATGGCAAGCCAAACGCAGTCAGCAACACAGTTGACTACGCGAAGTTTCGCAGCCGGTCACAAGATGCTGTGAGCCGCGTTTACCAAACTGGCAACGTGCAATCGAGATCGTTAGCCCGCTGGAATCAATCGCTGAGACGCAGCCCCAACTCCAACCGGCTTTGCTGAGATTGTCCGCCTGTTCAATCGTGAGCTTTGATCGGGCCTTCGATAATCTCGGGTTTCTGAGTAATAAATTTAGACAGATGCTCTTTTACATACTCCGCAGCCAGGTGCACTGACTCATCCGCACCGGCCTTGTCCCTAAAGACGCTGACGGAGGCGGCTTCGCCCTTGCCAGTATCGAGCCAATAGTAGCGCACAAATCCCTTCGCCTTCTTAACGATGGGCACGAACTCCTCGCGTACGCGGCGGTCGATCTCGGCACTGTCCTTCGGATTAAAATGGTAGTGGCGAATGACGGCAAACATAACCCTTCTCCCTTGCTGGAATTTCCGATTTGAAACTCTATCTCTCCACAAGCGATATGTCCGCCGCTGTTTCGTGTCAACCCGAATCGCGGATTCGAGTTCAACAAACGCAGCCAACTTTTCATCCGCATGCACAACGAAACGCTTTCCGTCATCGCGATGTCCCATTAGCATTAGTCGTTGTGCGGTTTCCAGCCCATTTTGCGCGCTGTGGAGCGAGAGATGCGGGTCTTAGCATAAGCTGAAACGTTTAGGCAATTATTGCCTATAAAACAAGGACAAATACGCTTGAATGAAAATCAATACGGTCGAATTTTCCCAAGAGAATGAAAAATCACCGGGCCTACCTCTTGAATGGGGTTCAAGAGGTCGCGGGTTCAAATCCCGCCGGCTCGATTGTTAACTGTTGCGGCGCTTTCTGAGTGTCGCTCGCTTTGGGCGGCCAGATACGGCCGCAACAAAAAAATCATGCTCAGCGCCGGAATTGTTGGTCTTCCAAACGTCGGAAAGTCGACGCTTTTTAACGCCGTCACGCGCACGCATAAGGCGCCGGCGGAAAATTATCCTTTTTGCACCATCGATCCAAACTTGGGCATTGTGACCGTGCCCGATCCGCGCCTGGAAAAAATCGCGCAAATTTCGCATTCCAAGAAAATTGTCCCAACCGCGATCGAATTCGTTGATATCGCTGGCCTGGTCAAAGGGGCCAGCGCAGGCGAAGGCTTGGGAAATCAATTCCTTCATCACATTCGCGAAGTGGACGCGATCGTTCAGGTGGTGCGTTGTTTCGAAGACAGCAACGTCCATCATGTCAGCGCAACCATCGATCCAATTCGAGACATTGAGATCATCAATACGGAGCTTGGGCTGGCGGATTTGGCGTCGCTACAGAAAAGACACAATCGATTGCAAAAGGAAGTGCGCGCTGGCGATAAAACAGCAAAGAACGAAAACGCCATCGTCGAGAAGCTATTGCCCCATCTGGATGCGGGTAAGCCAGTCATCACCGCGAGCTTAACCCCGGAGGAAAAAGCAGCCGCTCGCAATTTCTTTCTGCTCACATCAAAGCCGACAATCTTCGCATGTAACGTCTCGGAATCGGATTTGGCGTCTGTAGCCGCGGCCGCTGACCGCGACGATGAGGCAACTAAGCGCTCGGATGCCGGGGTCGACGCCCCGGGCTACAGCGCCACGAAGTACGTGGCGGCGGTTCGCCAATACGCGCGGCACCATTTTGCCACTGAAGCAATCGTCATCAGCGCGCAGTTGGAAAGCGAACTGGTTGATCTGAGTGAGCAGGAGGCGCTGGATTATTTGCGTGGTTTGGGTGTGGAAGACACTGGCGTGCACGCGTTAATCCGGGCGGTTTATCACTTGCTTGGCCTTCGCACGTTTCTTACCACCGGCGAAAAAGAGTCGCGCGCGTGGACCATCCACGCCGGCGACAAAGCGGCAACCGCTGCCGGAACTATCCACTCGGATTTCGAGCGCGGCTTTATCGCGGCAGAAACCATTTCCTACGACGACCTGATCGCCGCCGGTTCCCTGGCGAAAGCTCGTGAAGCGGGAAAGATTCGGCTGGAAGGGAAAGATTACGTCGTGAGCGACGGCGACGTGATTTTCTTCCGGTTTAACGTGTGAGCCAAAGGCAGTTAAAAGAGTTAAAACGTTTAAGCAGTTAAAACGGACTGGTTGGCGCGCTTGCGGCTTTGGACCATCTTAACTTTTCAATTTTTTAACGCTTTTGACTACTACGCTTCGTACAGAATACGGCCGCAATTCTCGCAATTTACAATCTCTTTCCCAGCTCTGGCACTCGCCGCGGTCGCACTCGTCACCTTCATATGGCACCCGGTGCAGACTCCATGCTCGATCGCGACTATTGCGGCATCGCCTTTGCTTTTAAAAAGACGCTCGAAACGCGCAAGCAAATCCTCATCGATTTTTCCGGCTAATTCTGCGCCCTCCCTGGTCAATTCTTCCAGCCGCGACTGCAAAGCTTTCGATTTTTCATCCAGATCAGCTGTTTGCCGTGCAATTGATTCCTTAACAGCAGCCGCTTTCTTTTCTTCTTCAGCCAGGTCGGCCTTAATTTTGTCGGCCTGCACCATCAGCTCGAGCTCTTCATCCTCGATTTTGCGAATTTCATTTTCGTATCGCTCGATTTCGTGGCCCATCGCCTGAAATTCGTCGTTCTTGCGCGTCTGATACTGCTGGGTCTTGAGACGCGAGATGGACTCCGTGCGCGTCCCCACGTCGAGCTCAAGCCTCTTCCGGTCCACTTCGACCTGGCGCGCCTTTTGTTTCAGTGCATCAACTGCACTTGCGCTTGCTGCCAGCTGCGCTTCAAGACTCGTCCGCCGCAGCGGCACGGTCTCTATCTCGGCCTGGATTTGCCTGATCTTCTGCTGTCGATCTTGAAGGACAAGAAGTTGTTCCAGTTCCGGATGCACGAGCGCACAACGTATTGAAGCGGCGAAGCGCCGTCAATCGCAGCGCTGAGCGGCGCTGGCTTGCAACTATTGAGGGGTAGCTTGCTCCCCTCGCTCAAAGGCTTCCAGCACCTGTTCCGGACGCGCACGTACGGCGATGTTTTCGGTGAGATTCACCCAGCGGATTGTCCCGGTGGAATCAACGAGAAACTCTGCCGGGCGCGCAATATCCGTTCCTTTAGGTCCTGCGCCGCGATGCAACAGATCGTAACGCCGAATCACTTCTGCCTTGGGATCGGACAGAAATGTATAGGTGTAGCCAAGCTTTTGTTTTTGGCGACGATTAATATCCGGCGTGTCCACGCTAATCGCGACGACTTGAATCCCGCGCGATTCAAGCTCTTGAAGCCGCTGCTGAAAACTCCGCAACTCGGAGTTACATAATGGTCACCAAAAACCGCGATAAAAAATCAGTGCGACAGCTTTCGATCTACTGGTGAGATCACGAAGAGACACGTCCTTCCCGTCTTGATCCGACAACGTGAACTCAGGCGCCTTTTGTCCGACTCGCGGTGCTCCGGTCGAAGGCGGGACCTGCCGCAGCACATAGAAGAACACATAGGAAAAGAACCCGAACATAAATATCCCCAGTATGGCTAAAATCGGTCCCAAGATTTTGCCGCGGTAAACCCGCGGTTTGCCAAATGCTCGAAACAGACCCAGCACAAGCAGAATTCCGCCTACAGCAAACAACAAAAGATTCGCCCATGGAAAATCACGGGTGATCGGGAATTGCGCGAAGAACGTGTAACTGAAAAAACCAGCCAGCGCGAAAAGAAAGCCGATCCACAGGAACCAATTCCAGCTCTTCTTCGCGCCCGCGCTCATACTCGCAATCAACATCGTGCTGCACTATTTGTCGTCGCCAACCGCCAGATCCAACGATACAGGAGCGCCGCGATGACTACGAAGGCAACACCGCCGATGATTTTGCCGGCGGTTTCAAAGCCCGGACCGACCAACGCCAGCGGCGCGGCTACGCCGGAGAACGCGACGATTGCAGAGATCACGACGAGGATCACGCTCTCGCCGACGATCAAACCCGACGCGAGTAGCACGCCCAGCTGCTTCGTCGCCTCCGGGCGCGGGCTGCGGTTGGCTTGCTTGTCGAAAAACCATCCAACCACCGCGCCGACCACGACCATTAGTGTACTCTGCCGTGGGCAAATAAATTCCCAGGCCCACGGCTAACGGGGGCACGCGCATATGCCGTGTTGTGCGCGCGAGGATTTCATCCAGCAGAATAATGAAAAGGCCAATGAGTCCACCGGTCCGAATCAGACTCCAATCGATATCAGCGGCGATGACGCCTTGCGCGAGTGACGAGATTAGTCCGGCCTGAGGCGCTGGCAGTGGATTCGGACGCAGCTCGGCGCCAGGCGCGCCCATGAAGCCATAAGCATGATTCATCAGATCAAGCACCGGCGGAATCACAAGCGCGCCCGCGATGACACCGATCACGAGCGCCACCTGCTGTTTCCATGGTGTCGCATCGACCAATTGGCCGGTCTTGAGGTCCTGCAGATTATTGTTCGCGATTGCGGCGACGTTGAAGATCACGGCGGTAGTGAAAAGCGCGAATGCCATCAACGCTTTGCCCGAATCCGGCGACACGTACGGTTTCACGCCGAGCACGAGCAGCAACGCGGCGCCAATCACCACCAGAATTCCAATACCCGACAGCGGGCTGTTGGAAGAACCAATCAGACCCGCCATGTATCCGCAGACCGCCGAGACAAAGAAGCTCATCAACACGACGTACGCCACGCCGCCAATAGTGAGCGTCGCCACATGCGCGCCGAGGCCGCTCTCATTGCCGAAATAAGCGAGGAGCCAGCCAATCGGCAGCATGCACACCAACGTGACGAGACCGACGATACCGATTGGGATGTCGCGCTCGGTAATTGGCAGCGTGTCGCTCTTGCCAGCCTTACGTGCGCGCGAAGCAGCCATCGCGCTGGCGAGACCACTCGCAACCGGCTTTACCAGTTTTAGCAATGTCCAGATCGCCGACACGCCGATCGCACCGGCGCCGACGAAACGCACTTTGCGGCTCCAGGTACTTTGTGCCAGCGCGCCGGCGGCCGTCGTCACATCCTGCGCGAGAGCGGAGTAATGCGGCACGCCCCAGCCCCAGCCGATCACTGCGCCTATGAGCATCGCAATACCAACTGAGAGACCAACCAAGTGGCCGATCGCGAGCAGCAAGAAGGACAACGAGAAATCAAACCCGCTCACGGCACCCTTGCGGCCGATTCGGAAGGTCTGCGCGACGTCGGCGGCGAACATTTGCGTGGCAACAATGACTGCAAACACAGCCGCAACGATCGATCCCCATAACACGGCCAACAGACCTGCGCGTCCATGTTCGATGTCCGAAGCGTTCTTAGCATCGCCTCCACTGCCAACCTTCAGTACTTCGGCGCAGGCAACGCCCTCGGGGTACGGCAGGTCCGAGCCAGTCACTAACGCACGACGCAGCGGAATTGAGTACATCACGCCCAGAATGCCGCCCAGTGCGCAGATCGCGAAAGAGATCCAGAATGGAAAACCGGTCCACCAGCCGATCATAATCAGACCCGGCAGCACGAAGATAATCGATGACAGCGTGCCGGCGGCGGATGCAACCGTTTGCACGATGTTGTTTTCCTGAACGGTGGCATCGCGGAAACTCCGGAGGATCGCCATCGAAATCACCGCAGCTGGAATTGAAGTCGAAAACGTGAGACCGGCCTTGAGACCGCAATACACATTGGCCGCGGTCAATACCAACGTGAGGACGACACCTATAATTATCCCGCGGATGGTAAGTTCGACGCGCACAGAAAGCGGAGAATAGTCTGGAGTCGCGGAATCGGTCAAGATGCATGCCCCCCACGTGCGGGAATGCGGTCCGCGGATCAGAACATCTCTACAGGCGAGCGTTGTACGCTTTGAGGAGTCGTTTGCCTGGCGCGCTCTTCGCCGAGGACGGCGACACGCAGATCCCAAATCTCGTCGTCGATCTTGCGGAAAGCAGCTTCGGAAAATTCGTCAGGTGGTGTAAGTCTTTCTTTGAATCGCGCGACTTTCTCCAATGCGCGATCGATTTGATCTGCCGGCGATGCAGCGAGGAATCGTTGTACATTCTCGATCTCAGGAATGCGATGGCAGATCATGGTCATGTCGTTTCCCGCGGCAATGGCCAGGCGAATTGTGTCCTCAAGCCGATACCCGGTAAGGATCGCGCCCATGTCGAGATCGTCAGTCATGACGAGACCATCGAAACCGAGTTCGTTGCGCAGCAAATCCGTTACGATCCGGCGCGACAAAGTGGCAGGCGTCTTTTCCGCCTCAAAGCACGGATACCAGCCGTGACAGATCATCATGCTGTCCACGTCTTTGGCGAATTCGCGAAATACTGCCAGCTCATTCCGGTCCAGTTGTTCGCGGGTGCGATCGATCCGCGGCAATTCATAGTGGGCGTCAGAGCCCGCGGCGGAGTAACCCGGAAAATGTTTGCCGCAGCTCGCGATCCCCTGCCCTCTCAACGCGCCGTTGAACGCGCCGGCGTTGCGAACGACTTGCTCGACTGTTTTCCCATAACATCGCCCGCGCAGTGAATTTTCTGCGTCGTCATCGAAGGAAATGTCCAGCACTGGGCACAGGTCGAGGTTGAAACCGAAAAGACGGAGCAACCGGCCGGTGATGTCGCCATGACGTCGGATGAGTTCGATGTCGTTCGTGTCGCGCAGTTGCTGAGCATTCGGCGGCTCGCTGCCGATCAATCGGAGACGCGAAACGCGGCCGCCTTCCTGGTCAACGGTGATGATGGGCTCGATGTCACTTAAATCGCGCAGGTCATCGATCAGTTTTCTCAATTGCGGTGCGCTTTCGATATTGCGGCCAAAGAGAATAAAGGCCCCCGGTTTTACTTTCCGGAATAACTTCGCCGTTTTAGCGTCTACTTCCTTCCCGGGCACACCGGTCATGATCAGCTGGCCGTACAAATCCGCTTTCATGGGCGGCAAAGAGTAACGCCCAACGCTGAACATTCAACGTCCAACGCCCAATTATCAGAGACGCTTTCAGTTGAATGTTGAGCATTGAACGTTAAGCGTTGAGCGTTGAAAAAGATCGCAATCTACGGGGGTACATTTGATCCGATTCATCACGGCCATCTTATCGTCGCGCGCGAGGCCCTTGAGAGACTTGGCGCTGATGAAGTGATCTTTATTCCCGCTCGCGTTTCGCCGCTCCGAAAGGCCGCACCCATTGCGAGAGACGAAATACGATTATTGATGATACAAGCCGCCATTGAAAACGAACCTGGATTCGCTGTGGATGATTGCGAACTGCGGCGCCCACCCCCTTCTTTTACCATCGATACGGTCGAGCAAATCAAACGGCGCACAGGCGATGCAACGATTTACTGCCTGATCGGTGAGGATAACGTCGATAAGCTTACAAAATGGCGACGCTTCTCCGACTTGGAAAAGATGGTCCGTTTTGTTGTTCTTGATCGAAGTGGTCAACGACCGAGCCATGTCTACCCGGTTATTCGCCGAAAAATCGACATTTCTGCGACCGAAATCAGAAAGAGAGTTGCCACTGGTCGGTCGATTCAGTATTTCGTACCGCCGGCAGTGGAAGAGATCATTCGCCGCGAAAAACTTTACCTGGAGCAACGGAAATAACCCCGGAAAATTTAGCCAGAACCTGCGCCGACCTCGCCTCAAACAAAAAGGCGGAAGACATCGTCGTCCTCGACCTGCGCGCGATCTCGACGTTCACGGATTTTTTCGTGATTTGCTCGGCTACGTCCGAGCCGCAGCTAAAAGCAATCGCAAACGAAATTGAAACCCGTTTGAGAGAGGACCATTCCATCCGGCCCGTGGCGATTGACGGGTTTCCCGCGAGCCAATGGATTGTGCTCGATTATCTGCAAGTCGTTGTCCACGTTTTTCATCGGGACAAACGATCTTTTTACAGCTTGGAAGACCTGTGGGGCGACGCGCCCCGCCTCGAATGGGAAGCGGCCGCAGCGCGCTGATTGCTGCCTGGATAGGTGCTTGTGTTAAGCACCTATCTCGCCGTTCGGTTCCGGTGCTTGGCACAAGCACCGCTACAACCTATTTCTTTGGCGACGGCGGGGCCGCTGGGCTGGGGGCTTTCGCCGGAGCCACAGGCGCAGGCGTGGGAGCGGGCTTGGCATCCAGCAGTTCCACTTCAAAAATCAGAGTCGAATTGGCGGCGAGGTCTGGACTGACAGATCTTTCGCCGTAGGCAAGGTCTGACGGGATAAACAATTGATATTTTGATCCCACTTTCATGAGCTGAAGCGCTTCCGTCCATCCCTTGATGACGCCATTAACTGGAAATGACGCTGGTTGCCCGCGCTTGTAGGAACTATCGAATTCAGTTCCATTGATCAGTGTTCCGCGGTAGTTGACCGTAACCGTGTCGGTGGCCTTCGGTTGCGCCCCGTTTCCATCTTTGAGGACCTTGTACTGCAACCCGCTGGCGGTTGTCTTCACGCCTTCTTTCTTTTTGTTTTCCTCCAGAAATTTTGTGCCTTCTGCCTTATTCTTGTCCCCTGCTTGTTTCTGTTTTTGTTCCATATCTTTTTCAAACGTTGCCATGACTTCCTTGATTTGATCAGGGGTCAGTTGCGGTTTCCCCGCGAGGGCGTCTTTGATGCCGGAAGCGAGCACCTCGGGACTAATATCCACCTTTTGCCGGCTCAAGTTGAATCCAATCTGCAGACCGATGCTATAGCTGACTTTGTCTTTCTGGTCCTTGAGTTGTGTCGATTTCTCTTGCCCAAACAAAGGCAATGCAAGTAAGGATGCGCTGAAAATGACGATAAGTTGTTTCATAAAAGGTGTTCTTTGCGCGGATTCAGTTAAATTGGTCGCCGCGGAAACTGGGACGCTAATAGATAAACGCCGCCCGTCAAGAACAGAGGGGTGCTCGCGATCCGAAGGCCGCTACTTTTTGGCCGCGTTGATTTTTGCCGCGCTTATCGTCCTTCTGCCGAAGCCGCTCCACGCGATCACTCTCTCGCATGCTGACGTCCTCAGAATTGGAAAAAAAATCTGGCAAAACGAATGCAATGGAACGATTGCCGGCCTCACTTCGTGGAACGAAGGCGAAGATTTCGCGTCACTTGGCATCGGCCACTTCATCTGGTACCCAAAGGGCCGCCGGGGACCATTCGAGGAAAGTTTCCCCAAGCTCGTGAGCTTTATCTCAAAGCGCGGCGCGAAACTGCCAACGTTGCTCTTGGGAACTGGCGAAAAGCCGTGTCCCTGGAACTCGCGCACGGAGTTTCTTGCGAGCTGAGCATTCGACGGAGATGAATCAATTACGCCGGTTTCTCACCGATACAATCGATCTTCAGGCGGAATTTCTTATCGCCCGGTTAGAAAGCGCGTTGCCGAAAATGCTTGCCGAAGCGGCGCCCTCTGATCGAGCCAACGTAAAGACACAATTCGAGCGCCTCACCAAAACTCCCCAGGGATGTTATGCCCTGGTCGATTACGTAAATTTCAAGGGAGAAGGCGTCCTGCATACGGAGCGTTATCAGGGTCAGGGCTGGGGCTTGCTTCAAGTCTTGGAAGCCATGCACGGCACTTCGGACGCTGGCGCGGTCGATGAATTCGCGCGCGCGGCAAAGGCAGTGTTGACTCGACGGGTGCAAAACTCGCCGACCGAACGCCATGAATCCCGATGGTTATCGGGTTGGATTCGGCGCGTAAACAGCTACAATGGCGGCTAATCTATGCGACTTTCGACGTTGATTCGACTGGTTTTGCTGGCCGCGGCTGTGTCTTCTGCCAGCGGTCAATTCCACCTGGGACCGAAGCCGCGACAGCCGAGTCCTACCCCGCCGCCAATGCGCAAAGCGTCGACGTTCATTCAGAGGCAGACAACCGTTAAAGGTGAATCAATCGTTGCTCAAACAAGCAACGCAGGACAATACCCGTATCGTCGTCTCGATTCCGAAACAGCGGGCTTATCTCATGATCGGAGACCAAGTCGTAGCCGATGGCCCAATCTCGTCTGGCAGGCGCGGACACGAAACACCGAGAGGACATTTCAATGTGATGGAAAAGGATCCCAATCATCACTCCAGTCTTTACGGCGACTTCGTGGACGGCTCCGGCCGCGTAGTACGTGCCGGCGTCAGTGCGCGCAGCGATTCCGCGCCGAGCGGAACGCATTTTGCCGGCGCGGCTATGAAATGGTTCCTTCGACTTACCGGCGAAGGTGTCGGGATGCACATCGGAATTTTGCCTGGCTACCCCGCCTCGCATGGATGCATCCGCGAATCCGTCGATGGGGCAAAATTGTTTTACGACTACGCCAAGGTCGGTACGTCAATCGATGTTGGTGACTACTGACGCTCCAAAATTTCCCCGCTCAAACTTTGACGCTCCAAGCAACGACAGCCTGGGCAGCCGTCGATTTCAAAATTGAACGGCGGGGATGCCGTTACTCCTTGATCAAGTTTCTGCGTAGCAATTCCAACGCAGCCTGCGTAGCAATCTGCTTAAAAGTCTCGCGGTCAGTTGGAAAAAAGAATTTCTTCGCGATCGTTTCGCCCGACGTTGCAAGGGCAACATAAACGGTTCCGACCGGCTTCTCCGGCGAGCCACCGCTCGGTCCGGCCACGCCCGTCGTGGCGAGCGCATAATCGGATTTCGCACACCGCACGCGCATGTTCGGCCAGCACACACGCGACCTGCTCGCTTACGGCACCATGCTTCTCGATCAGCTGTGGATCGACATTCAGCATGCCAATCTTGGCCTGGTTCGCGTAGCAAACATAGCCCGCGAGAAAAACTGCCGATGCGCCAGGCACATTTGTGATACGATCGGCAAGCAAGCCGCCCGTGCAGGATTCTGCAACCGCCAGCGTTTGATTGCGCTGCGCCAGTAGTTTTACGATCACTTCTTCGAGCGATTCGTCGGCTGCAGAAAAGATCGAGGGCCCCAGCTTCGATCTGATAATGGCGTCCGCCTGTTCGATGGCCTTTGCTTTCCCGACAATGCGCACATCGACCTCGCCCGGGCGCGCGCAATACCCCAGCTCAACACCGGGAATCGCAAGCACGCGGTCGCCGATCGCCTCCTCCACCAGCGACTCGCCTTTGTTGGCAATTTTGTAGAGGCGTCGCTCGATCAAAGCCGAATCTGGGACGATTGAGCGCAGGATCGGTATCACAAATGCCCGAAACATTGGCTGAAGCTCACGCGGAGGTCCAGGCAGTAAAAAAAGATGCGGAGATTGAATCTCCGGATTGATGTTCGCGCGCAAATAAAGGCCTGGCGCGCTGCCATTCTGGTTGGACAGCACCTCTGCGCCGACATGAACGTCAGCCTGCCGGGCGATGCCAGGAGTCCATTTGATTCCGCGCACTCGGAGTCTTTGCCGGAGCGAAGCCAGCAACTGCGAAGATTGTCGGAGCTCCAACCCGAGCAGATCGGCAACCATCTCGCGTGTTACGTCATCGCTGGTTGGACCAAGGCCCCCGGTCACAAAAAGAATCTCGCAACGTGGAAACAATTCGGCCAGCGTTTGTCGAATCGCGTCAGAATCGGGAACAGTGCGCCGCTCCTCGATCCGCAAACCCAGCGGAAGAATCTCGCGCGCGATGAATGCAAGATGTGCGTCCTGAACATCGCCAAGCAAAAGCTCCGTGCCGGTGTTGAGAAGGATGACGCGCATAGCCGAGTGAAACGTTAAAGAAGTTACAACGAAAGAATCACTTGGCTGCTGTTATGACCTCGCAACCCTGTTAACGATGTAACTCTTTTAACCTTGAAAGCTCGCCCGAAAACCTTCGGGGCTCACGCCGCGCTTTTGTCCTGTTTCTTGCGAATTAGGGGAAGCTTTTTGCCTTCCACTACTGCCCGATTGATTGTGACCTCAGCGATATCTTCGCGACTCGGCACTTCGTACATGATGTCGAGCATGATCCGCTCCAGCATTGACCGCAACGCACGCGCCCCTGTTCCCTTGGTGACTGCCTGCGCCGCCAGAGCGCGCAAGGCATCTTTAGTGACTGATAAACGCACACCCTCCATTGAGAAAAGCTTGGTGTACTGCTTCACCATCGCGTTCTTCGTCTCGGTCAAAATCGCCACCATTTCTTCCTCGGTCAGCGCATCAAGCGAGCTGACCACCGGCAATCGCCCGATGAATTCGGGGATCATTCCGAAAGCGAGCAGATCTTCCGGTTCCACATGGCGGACTGCTTGCTTTCGCAGCGCCTCCTCAACTTCGAGTGTGGGGCTGCCGAACCCCATCACTTTTTGGCCGATGCGTTTTTGAATAATTTTGTCGAGGCCGATAAATGCGCCGCCGCAAATGAAAAGAATTTTCTCGGTATTAACCTGGATATACTCCTGATGCGGATGCTTGCGTCCGCCCTGTGGCGGAACATTGCACGTGCTGCCTTCCAAAATTTTCAACAGAGCCTGCTGCACGCCTTCGCCGGAGACATCGCGAGTGATGCTCACGTTGTCGGTTTTGCGGCCGATCTTGTCGATTTCGTCAATGTAAACGATGCCGATCTCCGCTCGTTTCACATCGTAATCCGCGTTCTGCAGGAGTCGCAGAATAATATTTTCGACGTCTTCGCCAACGTAGCCCGCTTCGGTAAGCGTCGTCGCATCAGCGATGCAAAATGGTACATCGAGAATCCGCGCGAGTGTCTTGGCCAGTAACGTTTTTCCAGAGCCGGTAGGGCCGATCAGCAAAATGTTGCTCTTCTCAATCTCAACGTCAGCGAACGGATCCGGCTGAAACGCGGCGGACGCATCAGCAGGCTGCGAAGCTTGCAATACCCTCTTGTAGTGGTTGTGGACGGCAACCGATAACGTTTTCTTCGCGGTCTCCTGGCCGATGACGTACTGATCAAGGGCGCGCCGGATTTCCACCGGCTTGGGCACACGGATATTGGAGGACTGGCGGCGAGCATCTTCGTTGAGTTCCTTATCGAGGATGCTTTTGCAAACGTTGATGCAACTATCGCAGATGTAAACGCCTGGTCCGGCGATCAATTTGCGAACCTCTGCGTGGCTCTTGCCACAAAACGAGCACATGGTGAGGTTGGAAGCGCGGGCCATATTCTTCTAAGACGTTCTCCTATCCTCCGACTTTGCGCGGCAAAGCGGTTTCAGCCACTTCCACCGACCGGTCGCCGGAGGGAGGAGTCGCCCCGTCGAGTAGCTTCACCTCCTTGCGAGACTTGATCACTTCGTCCACCAAACCGTAACCCTTTGCTTCCTGGGCGGACATATAATAGTCGCGATCCGAATCGGTCCTCACTTGTTCTTCTGATTTACCGGTGTGCTGCGCGATGATTTTGATGAGGCGCTTTTTCAGCTTGAACATGTATTCGACCTGACGTTCCACGTCGCTCGCCGCCCCCTGCGCGCCTCCGGAGACCTGATGGATCATGATATCGGAATTTGGAAGCGCGAAACGCTTGCCTTTCGTTCCTGCACAGAGCAGGACCGCAGCCATACTCGCGGCCATCCCGAGGCAATAAGTAGTCACATCACATGTCAGAAACTGCATCGTATCATAAACGGCAAGGCCGGCAGTGACTGAGCCGCCAGGCGAATTGATATAAATGTTGATGTCCTTTTTGGAGTCCTCCATTTGCAAAAACAGTAACTGGGCAATGACAAGATTAGCGATGTGATCGTCCATCGGCGTTCCGATAAAAACGATTCGATCCTTGAGTAGTCGCGAATAGATATCGTAGCTGCGCTCGCCCCGGCCAGTCTGCTCCACGACCATCGGAATCAGCACCTGGGAAAGATTTTCGTTCGATACACTCATGATTTTTGTTCTTTTACAGCGGGTTCTTGCGCTGTCTCGACGCTAACATTCGCCTTAAGGAAATCAAGAGTCTTACCCAGCAGAATCTGTTCTGCGAATGCGTCCAAGCCATCGTGTTCCTGGAGTTCTTTGCGCATTTTTTCCGCCGGAACGTTATAACGCGCCGCTTCTTCTCGAAGCCGCGCGTTGATGTCGTCCCGCGAAACCTTGATGCTTTCCTGTTCGGCAACCCGATGCAAAATGAAATTTGTCTTCAACCGGTGAGCAGCAAGGCCGGCCGCGCTTTCGATAAGCTCTTTCTCCTTGTCCTTTAACATCTCATCAGTAACACCGCGTTCCCGATTTCGTTGCACCAGGTCTGCCAAAATTCGACGCGTCTCATTTTTTAAGAGAGCCGGCGGCAATTCGAACTGAATTCGCTCGTGCAGGTATTTCACGACCTGCCCTTCTTTCGCTCGTTCGCGCTCATGCTCTTTTTCGTGCGCGAGGTCGTGTTCGATGATCTTACGCAGATCGCCCATGGTCTTTTCAGGGATCAATTTAGCCGCAAACACATCGTCCAGAGCTGGCAACACCTTCTGCTTAATCTCGCGCACAGTGACGTTGTAATTTGCCTGCTTTCCTGCCAGTTCCTTTACCGGGAAATCTGTCGCCAAATCGACGGTTACCGTGCGCGTTTCGCCCGGCTTCTGGCCGATCATTTGTTCGCAAAATTTCGGCAAGAAATTATCGGACGCGAGACGCAACCAGAATTTCTTCCCGCCGTGAAGATTCTTGCTCGCCTGGGGCGCAATTTCGCTGATTGGTTTGCCATCGCTGGACCCCTCAAAGTCGATGACGCCGAAGTCGCCCATCTCCAGGCCCCGCTCAGGAACATCGACGAAATCAGCGGATTGATCGCGCAAGCGCTCAAGTGAAGCATCGATCTCCGGCTCGGAAACCGTCGTTTCCGGCAATTGCACCGGAATGTTCTTGTATTCGGGCAGCTCAAATTCCGGTGCTGTAACAACTGTCGCGCGGAACCGCATCGACTTGTCTTCGCCAAGCTGGACATCTTCAATATTGGCCAGCGAAGCAACGCGCAACTGTTCCTGTTCGATCGCTTCATGATAACTCTTGGACACCAGCTTTTTGGTCAATTCGTCCTGAATTTCCTTGCGAAATCTCTTCTCGATGACCGCGCGCGGCGCTTTGCCCGGCCGGTAACCCGGAATTTTGGCGAAACGCGCGAAACTGTTGGCGATTGCGTCCCATTCCTTGGAAACTTCCTCCGGCGGCAGTTCAATTTGCAGCGTCGAGACAGATCCCGACTGCTTTTCGACTTCGACCTTCATGAAATCACTGTAACGGCGCTCAGCACGCGTCGCAAAGTTTACCGCGAATCTGGCAGTGCACGCCGCCTCACTGTTTCGTAGATGCAGTGAGCTGCGTCAGGACGCACCGCCATTGTCCATCGCGCCTCACAAAAACATCTGTGGACCGCTCGTGCGTAGTGAATTCCTGTCCCATGAATTTCCCTTTCGAGCGAGTGAGCGCGCTCACCACAGCGCTGTCTCCATAGACACGGACTCGCATGTCGTCGGACTCCATCATCTCATGAGTTAGAGCTGCCGATTTGATTACTCCGAGAAAACGCTCCCTATCAATGATTCCTCCATCGGCATTGATGATAATCCAGTCATCGGTAACAAATCGTTCGATTGCTTCCAGATCATTTTTGGCGATTGCGTCAACAAATCCCTTCTCCACTTTTAAGAGTTCTTCTTCCATTTCTTTTGGCTTCTTTGGTGTGTTTAGTGAGCTCTACTTCCTTTTACATACACTGAGTGCGTCTGCGGAAATCCAAACCAGTACGCGAGCTCCCGGTAATCCCCGCAATCGAAAATTGAACAATTCGCCACCTTACCGGATTCGAGCGAGCCGATCCGATCGCCCCGGCCTAACGAATAGGCCGGATTAATCGTCGAGGCCGAGATAGCTTCCGCTGGCGACATTTTCATTTGTGTGCAGGCAATCGACAAAATCATCGGCATGCTCGCGGTCGGGGACGAGCCGGGATTGAAATCAGTCGCGATCACGACCGCGAGACCGGCCTCGATCATTTCTCGCGCCCGCGGATAGCACGTCGATCCAAGCGCGTAGACTGAGCCCGGCAGCAAAACCGGTTGCACGCCGCCAGATCTCAACGCCGCGATCCCTTGCTCATCGGTCTTTTCCAAATGATCTGCTGTCGCGGCTTTCAATTCGGCCGCCAGTTTTGCCGCGCCTGAATTACTCAGTTGATCGGCGTGAATCCTCAGTCTCAATCCAAGGCCTTTCGCGGAATTAAGAATCCGCCTTGATTGTTCGAAATCGAAATAGCCGCGCTCGCAAAATACGTCGCAAAATTCGGCAAGACTGTCCGAAGTCACTCGTGGCAACATCTCGTTTACGACGAGATCGACGTATTCATCGGCGTCCATCTTACGCGGTACTGCATGTGCGCCGAGGAACGTCGGCACAATTTCCAGCGGCGTTTCCTGATTGAGGCGTCTCATAACCCGCAAGATCTTTAGTTCGTCTTCGAGGGTAAGTCCGTAGCCCGATTTGGACTCCACAGTTGTCGTTCCGCAACGCAGGAACCAATCTGCGTGTCGTTGTGTTTGGGCGAAAAGATCGGCTTCACTCGCTGCTCGCGTCTTTTCAACAGTTGACCAAATTCCGCCGCCTGCCTTCGCGATTTGCTCATAAGTGTCGCCGCGCGCACGGCGCTCGAAATCGTCCAGTCGATTCCCGGCAAAAACCAAATGTGTGTGCGCATCGACAAATCCAGGAAGAACGACTTTCCCGCGAGCATCGATAACTTCCGCTTCGCCTGTCTTCTTCTCGATCTCACTGCTGGAGCCGACGAGCTCGATTCTGCCGTCGCGAATCAGCAGTCCACCATCGCGAATAATCCCGATCTCAGACAACTCCGCACCTACGCGCGGCCGCTTCGGGCCAGCGAGCGTGACCAATTGCGAAGCGTGAAGAACAGCGAGTGCCTTCACGATTTGCCTAACTTACTTTCGACTGCCTGGCTGATTTCTGTAAACTTTGCTACCGAATGTGCACAGACGCTTCGCACTTTCTCCTCAAGCACACCCTTAAATTTTTCGTCCTTCAATTGTGCGAGATTGATTCTCACGTTTAATGCCGCACCCTCGATGCACGCGCGAGTCGCCAGCGCCCCGACACCGACATCGGAGACGGACGCCGGATTTCCTCTTTCGGCCATTTCAGCGAGCAAGTCATAAGATTTCGACGCTGTCTCCATGACCTTCAACGGAACTTCGGCGGCATATTTGGTCGCCTGCTCAATCGCAGCCGCGCGCGCAGCTTTCTCTTCAGCCGCCTCTTTGGGCAGCGCGAAAGCGTCCATCACTTTGTTGAACGCGGCAGTATCCTCGTCCACCAGCGAGAGCAATTCGTCCTTGAGTTGCTGCGCTTTTACCGCCCAATCGCTGAAATATTCGAGCTTGTCATCCCAGCCACGTTTTCCCGCAGACAGGTTCGCGACCATTCCGCCTAGCGAGGCGCCCAACGCGCCCATCAGCGCTGCGACTGAGCCGCCGCCCGGCGCCGGTGAATCGCTCAGCGTTTCATTGCAAAATTCGCGCAGATTCATCTTCGCCAGCGAATTCTTTGGTTCGGCAGATTCGATTTTGAATTCAATCACCTTTTCTTTTGGATCGAAAGGCTTCAGTTCGCTCAGGCCCATTGAGCGAATGGCAATGTCGATCAATTCTTCATCGGACACGCCTTCGGACCATTTTTGTTTGCGCAAGAAATATCGCCCCGCATCAACGAGACATTTCTTCGGCACCATGCCGACGATCTCCGAGCCAGTCACCCGCAGGCCACGTTTGGCTGCGGATTCGCAACACGCATCGAACGCCGCGTGTAACGGCGTTTCTTCGATATTCGTCAGGTTCATCGAGACCTGAGCGATGCCGTATTCTTTCACGAACCAACCAATCGCTTTGACGTGCTTCAGCATTCCGGGAATCCGAACCGGCTCGCCATTCCCATCCAGCACCGGTTTTCCCGATGGTGTGCCATCTTCGGTTTTCACTCTCCCCTGCTCTCGCACATCAAACGCGACGGAGGTCGCGCGCCGCACCGATCTCGTGTTCAGGTTCACATTGTAAGCGACAAGAAAATCGCGAACTCCGATTACAGTCGCCCCTGATTTTTCGTTGAATATGTCGGGGCCGAAATCCGGTTTCCATTCAGGCTGTCTTATCTTTTCGAAGAACCCTTCGTATTCGCCTGCTCGAATCACGGACAAATTCGAGCGCGATTCATTTTTCGCCGCTTTTTCGTAGAGATAGACGGGTATTTTCAATTCATCGCCGACTCGTTTCGCCAAACGATTCGCGCAGGCGATTGCTTCTTCCCAGCTCACGTTGCTCACCGGAATAAACGGACAAACATCGGTCGCACCCATGCGCGGATGCGCTCCCTTGTGTTTGCGCATGTCGATTAACTCGGCCGCTTTCTTAATCGCGCGAAATGCCGCTTCCACCGCTGCATCAGGGCTGCCGACGAACGTTACCACAGTTCGATTGGTACTCGCGCCGGGATCAACATCCAGCAGCGAAACGCCGTCCACCGATTCAATCGCATCGGTGATCTGCCGAATGACGTTTTGGTCACGACCTTCCGAAAAATTCGGGACGCATTCGATCAATTTTTGCATGACTCCAAAGTCTATTGACAGTTCTTCCTGTAGCGGCGGTCCACGACCGTCGCAAATTTTTGGAAGTGCTGTTGGCGCGGAAACGACAAGCTGACGCCTTGGCCGGACCAAACGCTATTGATTCGGCGATATGAAAACGTCCTTGCGCGGAAACTTCTCGAACAGGGAGGCCGGCTTGCCGAAATTCGTAGCCAGAACATCAACTGGATTACCGGCGATCCATGCGGAAAGATCAATCGCCTGGTAATTTCCGGTATTAAAACCGATCAGTATCCGACTCGGCTTGCCGCCGACATTTTCGATCGAGTGCCCAAATCCCTGTGGAATATAACCAACATCGCCGGCGTGCAGTTGCTCCGTTCGGAATCGACCGTGCGACCCAAACATTGTCACGGTTAGGTCGCCATCGATGACGTATTGCCATTCATCGGCGTTTGGGTGCCAATGGAGTTCGCGTAACGCGCCCGGTTCGAGGTCCAGGATTACGCCGGTGACTGTTGTCGAAATTGGAAATCGCGTGGAATCGATGCGCCATTCGCGCCCGCCTTTGAAAATCGCGTGCGGCGCACCCGCAAGCATTCGAAACTTGTGCGTCTCGGGTGGCGAGACGCGCGGTCCCTGGAGATTCTCCGGTATCGGTTCGGGCGGAACGGCGCCGCGGGCAAAATAGACTTCCTCCTTTGGAAAGCCATCAAACGCCGATTCAGGCAGGCTGAAATTTTTCGCCAGGAGCGGCGTGGGCGCATGCCCAATCCAATCGGTGATACTGAATGTGCCGAACTCAGAGAAATAGCCGTTGTCAAAGATCAAAATGAAATGGTTGGCTCGTTGCCGAGACACTCGAGCACATGGGCGTGGCCACGTGGAAAGTACCAGATATCGCCCGGTTCAAAGTCGTTCGTCTCTGTTTGACCGGCAGGATTGATCACCGTAGTGCGAACGCGCCCTTTGAGCACGAACGCCCACTCGGCGGCAGTAGCATGCCAGTGAAGCTCGCGCATCACGCCGGGCTCGAGTTGCATTGATACACCGGCGATTCCCTTCGAGATGGGAAGTTGTTCGACAGTCGCTTCCTTGCCAAAGCTGTTTCCCATTACTTTTCCGGTGGATTTCTCCAATTCGAATTTAAAAGTCGGCAATTCTTTCCCGGAAAGCAACGGATCCGGCACATTGTTTTGAAAGGTCAGATCGCTCATAGACGACCTTTCCTAAAACGTTTGCCGCGGTACATCAGCGAATCCAGATTTTAACGGACAGTCAATGGCGTCGAGTGTAGCCGGGAGCTGTGTCGCCGTGTTTTGGCGAAGCCCTCGATACTCGAGGCGGCTACGACGTCGAGAAGTTTTTCTATTCAATCCCAACGCCTCGACGGTCGGCTCGTCAATTGCTCCAGTAACAATCAGTCCCTGGTCACGCTGGAAATTAGCAAGAGCCGCTCGCGTTTCCACGCTCAGCGACCCAGTCACTGCCCCGAAGTAGTAACCTGCGTCTTGCAACGCAGCTTGAACGTTCGCAATTACCTGGTCGGGCAAGCAGATTACTATAGGTGTAGATTGGTCCATCATAATCGTAATAGTTGTTAAGCGGATCATAACCGTAAGCTGGGTACCAATAGCTCGCGTCCAGGAAATAATATCCGCCGGTGACGAAAACGATGTTGTTACAATGCTGCCGCCACCAATCACGATTATGCCATCCGTGCCAATTACGACGGAGCGCATCGGAATAGCTGAACCGATTACTTCCAGTTTGGTGATTTTTCTTGGTCTTGTGCGGTTTAGAATCACGATTCGCTGAATCACGGTACGGTCGGTTGCACATGGCCATTTCGTGCGCTGCGAGGGATCGCGATTGTTTCCAAGCCTTCGGAAATCTCTCGCTTCACCAAAACCCGTTGGCCGGCTTTAGATCGTCGGCTACTAACCGTGCGCTGATCGTCCGTTATCGATAGCGGGGTTTGCACAATTCCGCTTCCGTGGTAACAGGTCGCCGGTCGGTTGCACATTCTCGGTTCGCGAGTGCTGTTGAACCCTCGCTGCCGCCAGCCTGAGGATCCAATTGCCGGGGGAACCTCGGATAATTAGATCGAAAATTCGCGGGTGGCTGATTTTGCATTTGATTCGGGAGCGTGCCGGATGGGCGCTGACCAACGTTGGCCGGTCCACGGGGAACGTGCGGTGCATTTGAGTTGTTGGGACGCACGTTACTCCCTCGAACACCATTACCCGGTGCGGCACGAGGAACGTTTTGGGGCGCGGGTGCGTTCGTTTGTGCTGTGCTAATGCAAATCCCCATCGCGAGCACGGCGACAAACCAAAGTGCCGGGAATCTTGATAGCTTCATTAAGTTCCTCTGCCCATTAAACATCATATATCCCCTTTTGTTGCAAGTTTCGACTGAAACGGCTTCAAAACTATTCAGGCCGAGCAGTTGCAATCCGCAATCCGAAATCTACAATCTGTGATTCTTCACCGGGGTCTTAGCTCAGTTGGTAGAGCGCCTCAATGGCATTGAGGAGGTCACGGGTTCGAATCCCGTAGGCTCCACAGCTTTTTACAGTGGAAAGCATGACCGCTACTCTTGGCTGTCGGACGTAGACCTACTTGCGGTAACAGCAGTGTAACTTTTCCCACCCGGCGCGCGGCGTGGATCGCTGCGATTCTACGGGCATGAAAGCGATCACTAATTCTACAGAAAATGATTCTCGTAACAGCGAAAATCGTCCTCCCGAGGACAACCTGGAGAAGAGAATTAAACCTCGGACACGTTCTATCAGTCGCCGTTCTTTCCTGGGTACATCACTCGCCGTTGGAGCGGGAACCATCGGTGCAGGACTATTGCCTAGCATCCGAAGGGCAGAGGCTAGCGGGGGTCTAACACCCGGAGACGCTGCCCTTCTCCGATTTGCAGCGGCGGCGGAAATACTCGAGGCCGATTTCTGGATCCAATACAACGAACTCGGCGGCATCCAGGACCCGGAAGTCCCAGGAGGCACTGGCAATCCAGCCTACACCGCCGCCCTGGCTGTGCTGGACGAAGACATGGCTCAGTACGTCCACGATAATACCGACGATGAGATCACTCATCATCAATTCCTCAACGCGTATCTGGTATCCAAGGGAGCGGCTCCTGCAAATCTCGATGCGTTTCGGACCCTGATGGGGAGCACCGCCACCGGAGTTAACCCCGCCCTCATCGGCAGACGACTTACTAACCTGACCCAACTCACGATCGACAACAGCTGGTGGACCCGCTACCGCGACGACAGTCACAACCCGGATCTTGATCCAAACCACGTCTTTCCGCAGGTCGTCCCGACTTTAGCCGTAAACCAGCACACGGCGATTCCCAGAACCGATGCGGACACAACGGATCCCAATTTCCTACAGGCAATTGCGAACACGGCTGCCTTCCACTTTCCAACCATCGAACAAGGTGGCAACAGCCTCTACCCCTCAATGGCACTAAGGGCGACGCATGACGGAAGTCCTGCGAATCCTGATCAGCATCGGCCCTACCGAGACCATGCATTTTCAAACATGGTCGGACAAGGCGGGCAATGCGCCGGCATTGACTGCTGTCGATCCGGTAACTGGTGTGTCGGTGACATTTCCGGATCTTTCGGGTGGCGGGGAACTGTTCCAGAACAACTTAATCATGCCAGAACCGTGCCCGTTCTTGGATCGAAGCCTCCCGATTTGTTCCATCATTCGACCGAACCAAACGGAAGGCATTGCCACGGGCGTTGTCACGTTCTTAACGAACATGGGACTTTTCATTGGCCAATCGCCAGCGTTCTTTGCCCTCCTGACCGAACTGGCACAAGCAGCCGACCACACCAGCCACGGTCGTGGTTGAGGAATACGAATCAGTTTGGGAAAGGGTTCACGAACGGTCGCTACGGCAGTAGCGACCGTTCCTGCCTAGGGTTCGCGACTCGCCTCGCTCGCCAAGCTCCAGGCAGGCACCCCTTGCTATTTGACAGCACGAAAACGGTCTCCGACCTTTCACGCGAAGATTTTTCCCTTTCGCAAACTTGGTTTTCGGGGAAGGATTCAATATTCGATAGAAACCGCACAACATCGATACACTGCGCGGTTTGAATCCATCATCGACCCTAATCAGAATGCACAAGACGAACTCCATCATTATGTGTGCACCGAAGAATGACGATCTTCGAGACGGCTGCGAACCTGGAGCTATGGCCGCGGATTCTGCCCCACTATCGCTATATCCGTTACCTCGAACGGAGCCCGGGTCGAAACGTCGTCGTAATGGCTGCGACACGCTCCGGCATTCCCATTTCGTGGACTTCCGAACAAATCATCGATCGCGACCGCGTTGAAGTCCGCTTTCTATCACTTGAAAGCATTCACGAAGGGAATGCGCGTAGTTTGGACATTTCAGGAAGTGCCAGACAGGAGTGCTGGTCGAAATCGAACACGACCTGGCATTTCGCGTGAAGATTTTAGCGCCCATCGCGGACAAGATTATCGGTGACTTTTTCATTCATCACATCGCAAATAAGACACTGCACTGCATGAAATCGTACGTCGAGGCAAACACAGATAAGGTCACTGCATGAGCCAAAGACGCGTTGTTATCACTGGAATTGGCCCAATTACCTGCATCGGACACGGGCGCGAGAATTTTTGGAACGCAATTCTCGCGGAAAAAAGCGGTATCAATAACATCGCAAGTTTCGATCCCAGCGTCTTCCGCGTGCGCTCTGCCGGCGAGATTCGGGATTGGGACCCAGAGGAGTTTTTTTCGCCGCACCGTTTGAAACGACTCGACCGCTACGCACAGTTCGCAGTCGTGTCGGCGCAACTGGCGCTCGATGATGCGCACATCGAGTATTCCCGCGAAAAGCCGCAGGATCGAATCGGTGTCAGTTTCGGCACGGCGCTTGGCGGCGTTTGCAAGGCCGAGGAACAGTATCTCAGGTATCTAAAGAAGGGCGCGCGCGGAGTTCAACCTACGCTTGCCGTCCAGGTATTTGGTGGTTCGGCCCATTCGAATATCGCGATCGAATTCGGTTTTCGCGGCGTGGGCACGACAAATTCGAACAGTTGCGCCAGTGGCACAGTATCCGTGGGCGAAGCGTTGCGATACATCAGGGACGATTTTGCGGATGTGATTGTCGCCGGCGGAGCGGAAGCGCCTCTGACGACCATTACCGTGGGCGCGTTCGACATCATCAAAACCATGAGCAGATGGCCGGGCGATCCCGCCTTCGCTTGCCGTCCGTTCGATCTGTTGCGCGATGGATTTGTCATGGGCGAGGGCGGGGCCTCGCTGGTCATCGAAGAGCTCGAACATGCGCGTACCCGCGGCGCGCACATTTACGCGGAAGTGCTCGGATATAGTCTAAATAACGATGCTTTCCATATGACGTCGCCTTTGCCAAACGGCGAATCGTCCATTCGCGCGATGCGTGAGGCGCTCGCCGACGCGCAATTAGCGCCCGACCAGATCGATTACATCAACGCGCACGCCAGCTCGACGCAGCTCAACGACAGCGCGGAAACGGCGTCGATCAAACAAGTATTTGGCGAGCATGCGCGACGAATCCCAGTCAGTGGGACAAAAGGTTATTACGCGCATCCGCTCGGCGCGACCGGCGCGATCGAGGCAGCGCTTTGCGCGCTCGCTTTAGATCGGCAATGGGTTCCACCCACAATTAACTACGCAAATCACGATCCCTCATGTGATCTCGATGTTGTGCCCAATCACGGGCGCGAAGCCGAACTGAAATACGTAATGAGTAACTCGTTCGGTTTCGGCGGAATTAATGCGTGTGTGGTGTCTGGGGAAAACGCCTCAATAACAACGCCGGTCTGTCATCCCGAGTCGCGGAGACGAGAGGCCCTCACACGAAGCTGGTTGATTGCACTGATTACTAGAACGCCCCGCTACAACTATGGGATCCCACATCCGCCTCAGGCGGATTCGGGATGATCTGGATTAATCGTGACAGCAAATCCGGCCGGTTTTCGCGCGTGCGTTTTACCGCCTGTTCTTTGCGCCACTTTGCGATCTCGGCATGATTTCCGGAAAGCAAAACTTCCGGAACTTTCCAATCGCGAAATTCTGCCGGGCGCGTGTACTGCGGAGCTTCCAGTAATCCGTGGTTGAAACTGTCGTCTACCGCCGATTGTTCATGGCCAAGCGCCCCCGGCAATAAACGCACGATTGCATCGACAAGGACGACCGCTGCGATTGCTCCGTTTGTGAGCACGTAATCGCCGATGGAAATTTCCAGGTCCACCAGATGTTCAATCACCCGGTGATCGACTCCTTCGTAATGCCCGCAAACAATGATGAGATGTGGTTCCCGCGAAAGCTGCGTCCCCGATTTGTTGATCAAACCGATGCCCGGCGGGAGACATCAGCACCACTTTGGACGCTTGATTTCGCAGATCTTCAACAGCCGAAAAAATGGGCTCCGGTTTCATCACCATTCCCTGGCCGCCTCCGAACGGTGCATCGTCCACGATATGATGTTTGTCCGCGGTCCAGTCCCGAAGGTTATGGATACGAAGATCGATAATCCCATTTTCCTGAGCGCGTTTCATGATGCTTTCACCAAGAGGCGCGCGACAGATATCGGGAAACAATGTCAGAATGTCGATCTTCACTTAGAAAGAAAACGTTGAACGGCCTGCCGCTAACGTCCAATAATGAATCGGAGACGAAGCCATATTACTCGACGATCTCGAGGATCGCCCGTTGGCCATGGCGCGCAGCCGAACTGGCGAGCAACGCACGAATAGCTTGAATGGTTTGGCCGCCTCGCCCAATAACGCGACCGACGTCTCCTCGTCGAAGTTGCAGCTTAAAGACGGTAGTTCTGCCGCTCGGAATTTCCGTCAGGACCATGTCGTCAGGAAATTCGATCAGTTGGCGAATGACGAACTCGAGGAACTCTCTCATGCGCCCGAGAGACTAACCACGAATCCGCGTTGGCACAATAGCTACGGCGCGACAGATGAGCAGGAACAAACATGAATTTTCGCTTATCCCAGATTCCAGCGCTGTGGTATCCGTTTTCCTCAGCAGTCCACATGGCTGGTTACGCCTCGTGAGGAGCGAACCGCCGTTGAACAAACGCGCCGATACTAACTGGCGTCTTCAGTCACAGGTGCCGGAGGTGATGATGACTGTTCCTGGACCGATTGCTGCTCTTCTTGCTCCGCTTTGGCTGCCGGTTCCGCGGTCGCCGTTGCTTTCTTATTCTTCTTGATCAAGCTGCGCACCGTATCGGATGGTTGTGCGCCTTTGCTGATCCAGTATTCGACCCGATCAATCTTCAATGTACTATTGTGACCGGGTTTCTTTGGATCGTACGCGCCGATGATCTCGATAAATTTCCCATCGCGCGGGCTCCGCCTGTCAGCCACTACCACTTTGTAGTAAGGGCTGTTTTTCGTTCCTTCTCTGCGTAATCTGATTGAAACTGCCATGTTAAGTTCTCATTCGCGCCAGTTGTGCCATCATCTTTTTCATTTTGCCTGCGCTTTTCATCATCTTTCGCATCTGATCAAAGCGTCGTAGCAAGTCATTTACCTCCGTCACGGTGCAGCCGCTGCCGCGTGCGATGCGCTGACGACGCCGCGCATTCAAAATGTCGGGGCGCGTCCGCTCTTCGTTCGTCATCGAAAGCACGATGGCTTCCGTGCGCTTAAGCTGCTTCTCGTCAACAGAGAGGTCCTGCACATTACTCATGCCGGGCAACATGCCAAGAATATTCTCCAGCGGCCCCATCCGCCGCATCATCTTGAACTGCGCCAGGAAATCATTGAAATCGAACGAAGCGGTGCGCAGTTTCCGCTCCAACCGGGCGGCTTCTTCTTCATTAACCGCTTCCGCCGCTTTTTCGACCAGACTAACGACGTCACCCATGCCAAGAATTCGGCCTGCGAGTCGATCCGGAACAAAGAGTTCAAACTGATCGAGCTTTTCCCCGGTTCCCGTGAACTTGATTGGCTGCCGCGTCACTTCGCGCATCGACAATGCGGCGCCGCCTCGCGCATCGCCGTCGAGCTTTGTCAGAATGATTCCTGTAATCGATAGAACGTCGTTAAAACGGGACGCAACGCTGACTGCCTGTTGGCCGGTGGCGGCATCAACAACGAGCAACGTTTCCTGTGGGTTTAAAAATTCTTTCAACCTTTTCAGCTCCTGAATCAGCGTTTCGTCGATCTCCTGACGACCCGCTGTGTCGAAGATTTCCACAACTTGCGTACCCGCCGATCTCGCCTTGTTGGATGCGTCGGCAGCAGCCCGCACCACATTCTTCTCGCCTGGACCAGGAGTGAATACATCGACGTCGATTTGTTTTCCCAGCGTTGCCAGTTGTTCGATCGCCGCCGGTCGTTGCAAATCGCAGGCAATTAAAACTGGCGTGCGACCCTGCTTTTTCAGAAGACGGGCCAGCTTGGCAGAGGAAGTTGTTTTGCCCGAGCCGTTAAGACCAACGATCAAAATACGACCTGAATCTCCCAGATTAACCGGTGCGGCATCGCCTCCGAGTAGGGTAGTTAATTCATCGTGGAAAATTTTGACGATCTGTTGACCGGGCGTAATGCTGCGAAGAACGGCTTCTCCAAGCGCTTGCTCTTTGACGCGTGCAATGAATCTCTTGGCGACTTGAAAATCGACGTCGGCTTCGAGCAAAGCCAGGCGTACCTGGCGCAACGCGGCATCGATGTTCGATTCGCTGATCGTACCGTGCCCACGCAGCTCTTTGAAGACGTCCTGGAGTTTGTCAGAGAGTTGAGAAAACATGATGCCAAAAATTAGACGTCGCGGCGCATGAACTCAGGGTAGCGCACACATCTTTGCGCGGTGGCAAGCACGTCCTCGCGCTCGCGCACGACTATTTCTTGGGCGTCGGGATGGGGGAGGTCGCCGCTCCCGCCGCACCTTCTTCAATTCCGAAAGTCCAATGCGCTTCGACCTTTTTCCCCTGAGATTTAGCGCTGATAATCACGGTGCACGATTTCTCGTGCAATTTTTGTGTCACCTGGTATGACACCGTACCAGATTTCGGATCGTAATTCGCAGGAACAACGCCGAGACCGCTCACGCGCATTTGCACGCTGCCAGGCTCGATCTGACCAATTGCGCTGAGGTTAGCTTTGATTAGCGGCAGCGCGGTACGCACCGTTTCGCCGTCTGCCGGCTGCGTCGAGAGATCTTTCGCGCCGACTTCAGCCACCGCTGCAGCGCCTCCAGTTGAAGTGCCGATCATTTTCACCGCATCTTCAAACACCTTGGGCTTGTTCGCTTCAATCGCATAACGACCGATCGAATCGAGTGGCGACGTAAAGGTGATGGGCTGACCGTAAACGGTAAACATCGCCTCGTAACCGGAATTTCGCGCAAGTTCTTTCACATGCTCGTTGTAATTCCCAAACGGCACCGCAAAGCAATTCACTTTGATGCCGAGGCGCTGCTCGAGGAGTTGTTTGGAGCCGACTACTTCGTTCTGCATCCATTGCTCATATTGGGGCCCGGTCAATTTCGTCCGGGTCTTTTTTCCGCCGGGATTGGCTATCATTATCGTATGCCCTTCACGCAAGTCTTGGTGCGTCGCGGAATGCGCCTCAATGTCCACGCCATTGTCGCGCATATCGGCAAGCTGTTCCCACGTGATCGCTTCCCCGCCGCCTAACGAGCCACCACGCACGCCTTCGGTGTAAATGAACATGGTAAACGGGTAGCCATATTTCTTCATGATCGGCCAAGCGACCTCGTACTGGGATTTCCAGCCATCATCGAAACTAACGACCGCGCATCGCGGCGGTATGTTCTTTTCACCTCGTTTCCAGGCGAGCAAATCCTGCATTGAAATGACTGTTATGCCGCGGTCCTTTAATTCCTTCATCTGTGCTTCAAACGCGGCGGGCGTGATCTCGGTGCCGGGATAGCGGATCTTGTCCACCAAACGATGATAACAAAAGATAATCACCTGGGCCGTTTGATCGACAACCGGTTTGGTAATCTTCGGAGACGCCGCCGCGATTGGCGTGGAACCGGCAGCCGGCGTTGGTGATGAGGCATTCGCCTGCTGCGAGCTCGGGGAGACACTTTCCTGCTTCTTGCACATCGAAAGGTTCAGCGCCAGAAACAAGGGGAGGATCGCAAATCGGATTATCATAAAAGAAGTAAAGGCATTAAGCGCGGCAGCACAAAACACAAGTGCTTTTTCCAACTGAGGTCAATAGACAGCCTCATCATCCAATTACGTTGCATCGTTTACGCTTCGCGCGAAAAAATTTTTGGTAGAAGACGTATTTTTTGCTATTAGATCAGAATGCCGCGCCAGGTCACTCGTCTCGTTACGATCGCTTTTTTCGCTTCGTTAGCCGCTTGCAGTACCGTCACGACTACTGGGGTCAAAAACACGGGTAAGACTTTTAATACCGTCGTAGTGGACGCGGGACATGGAGGGAAAGATAGCGGCGCATATCGCCGCTACGGGCCGCCGGAGAAGATGGTTGCCCTCGATGTCGCCCAGCGTCTCAACCGCAAGCTGCGCGAATCGCAGTTAAAAACCGTGATGACCCGCAACTCGGATGTCTTTATTGAATTGAACGATCGCGTGGCTATCGAGAATTCGCAGAAAAATGCAATTTTCGTCAGCATTCACTTCAACGATTCGCGCAGGCGCGGTGTTCGCGGATTCGAAACGTACTATCATTCGGGCACTTCATCCGATCTGGCGAATCGGATCCAGGGCAAACTGATGACGATCCCGCACTCCGAAGAATCGGCGGCGTGCACACAGCAAATTTTCGCGTGCTGCGCCTGGCGAGCTGTCCGGCGGTGCTGGTGGAATGCGGGTACTTGAGCAATCGCTCCGAGGGCAACCAGGCGCGCGATTGGGAATATCGCGAACTACTCGCTGACCGAATCGCGGAAGCAATTGTCGAGCAACGCTTCGGCTCCGGTGTTTATCGCGCGCTCGGCGCAGGTAGCAGCGCAATCCGCAAACGCAGCCAGAGCCTCCCACGCGGCACGGGCCTCGCGCCGTCCACTGGACATCGCTAGAATTCCTTTCCGCGCTCTTCGCGCCCGATTGCTGCGAGCAGGATCAACACCAAAAAGATCACCAGCGTAAAAAGCGCGAGCGCCTTTGCATAGTCCGGATGCCCGCTTGCATCACGGAAATGGTCGGCCAACCGGGCTTCGACGACGGCCGTGTTGGCGGCGAACAAATTTCCAAGTTGATACGCAACCCCGGGAAAGGTCCCGCGCACTGCGCCGGGCGAAAGTTCATTCAAATGCACAGGGACGATTCCCCACGCGCCTTGCACCATGAATTGCATGGCAAACCCACCGATGACAAGAAACGCGAAGCCCGGTGGAAAAACCCAGAGAGGAATAACGATTATGCCGAATATCGCAGTTAAAATAATCGAGCGACGGCGTCCCCATTTTTGCGACAGATGACCAACCACCGTTCCGCCGCAGATTGCACCAACAGCGTAAATGATCCCAGTCGCGGCCTTCTGCGTCACGCCATAGTGGCGTTGTTCACCGAGAAAAGTTTGATACATGTCCTGGGTCCCATGAGACATGGCGTTGAACGCCGTCATCAATAAAATCACGTAAACAAAGAGAACCCAGTGGCGTTTTAGGACAACCAGCAGATCGCTCCAAAAATCGCGCGTCTCGCGCTGCCGCTGCAGCCAAACCGGCGATTCAGGCACCCGCGCACGGATGTACAGCACAAGAAAAGCAGGCAGCGCTCCCGCGACGAAGAGGCCGCGCCAGCCGAAGAAGGGAAACACGATCCAATACACAACGGCCGCAAGCAGATAACCAAACGCATAACCTTGTTGTAAAATTCCCGAGAACAATCCGCGCGCTGCAGTCGGCAGGGTCTCCATTGCCAGCGACGCGCCAAGTCCCCATTCTCCGCCCATGCCGATTCCGTAAAGCGCGCGGAAAATCAGCAGCCACGTGTAATTTGGAGAAAATGCCGTGAGCAATTCCATGAGAGAATAGAAAATGATGTTGATCATGAGGGGGATGCGCCGTCCGAACCGGTCGCCGAGCAATCCGAAGATGAACGCGCCCAATGGGCGCATGGCCAGCGTAAGCGTGATTGCGTAGGTCAGCTCGGCGATGCTCGTCCCAAAATCGCCTGCCATTGGCACGATCACGAACGTGAGAAGGAAAAAATCGAATGCATCGAGTGCCCATCCCAGGAAGCAAGCCAGGAACGTGTTTCGTTGATTGCGATCGAGCGACCTGAAGAGCTGCACCGCCTCCATGGCGCACTGAGCTAATCGTCACATCCAGAGAAGTCGAGACAATTGCTGGAATGGAAAATGACGAAACACAAATGACCAAGGCCGAAGAAAAATGCTAGACCTGACAGCGAGGCGTAACGGCCAACAAACTCACCATGTGTGGTATCCAGATAAGCATTGACACCCCAAAGCCCGGCCACATAGCCTCCAATAAAGGCGCAACGAAACTCACTCTTCGATTCTTTCCGGGGCCCTGCGCTGCAGCTCAGATTCACGTTCAAGATAAAATCAAAAAGGAAAGACATTCATGAAATCGATCATCACTATTACTGCCATCACATTATTGAGCCTGTTGCCTGTCACATTTGTTCAGGCGCAAGACACTCCAAAGGCTGCCAGTGACAAGCGCGCCACAATCGCCGGAGCCGGTAAACGAACCGATGTTTATCACGTCCATTTCACCAAGGCTGCTCTTGGCAAAGCCGTTCAGTTAGGCGATTGGCTCAAGACGCCGAATCCCAATGACCCGATGCCAGGACATTTTATTGTCCTTCGCCACCAAGACGGCGACGCCTGGGATTACGTAGTCATTACCCACCTCGGTACCAAAGCGACTGTAGACGCTGCGGGCACGGCCGTGCCTCCGGACAAACGTGACTTGAGCGAGTGGCACACCGATACTTTTGTCAACGGTCCTTCATGGGAAGAATTCAGCCGCGCCATGGGTATTGACGGCGATTCAGGATCTAAAACTGCGGGCTCGGTTTATTCCGTGTCCTATTATCGCCCAGCCCCTGGCCATCGCGAGCAATTGGAAAAGATGCTGAGCGAAGCCCCAAGCGCGGCAGGCGACACGACTGCCGGGAACGTCTTGATGCAGCATTTGGAAGGCGCTGACTGGACCTTCCTAACGATCGCCCGCTACAATTCATGGGAAGACTTTGCTACGGGCGAAAAAAACAGTGTGGCGCAGACTACGAAAAAGGATAGTCCCTGGTTCCGTTTGCGTGATCACACCGCATCTCATACGGACACTCTCACCGACCGTATTGCGCCGTAAGCTGCGCGCTGTTTCATTTGATACGCGACGAGGGCGATTAATCCTCAATCGCCCAACGACAGCGGGCCTCTCAAGTGCCCGGGCGCGAATGCTCTATCTTTCGCTTCAGGTGATTCGCACTCTTTTGGCATTCGATTTTTACCGCGACCTGGGCGTTCATTGCTAACCGTTTCGTTCAAAACACATCTACGCATCATGATACGTCAATTTGTTACTTGATTCGCCAGGGAAACGCTCTTTAGTTCCCGGACAATCATGGCTACAAATGGTCTTCATCCTCTGGAAGCGCTCCTGCGCGAACGCATCGTCTTTCTCGATGGCGCCATGGGCACAATGATCCAGCAGTACAAGCTGTCCGAGGCGGAGTATCGAGGAGAGCGGTTCGGCGATTGGAAAGGCAAAGACCTCAAGGGCAGCCTGGAACTGCTCAATCTAACCCAGCCGCAAGTCGTAGAGGAAATTCACGCCGATTATCTCAATGCCGGCGCTGACGTTGTCGAAACGAACACCTTCAGCGGAACAACCATAGGCCTGAACGATTTCCTGTTTCAGGGCGAGCCCACGCGTGGTCGCAAAGATCAGGAATTCTTTCAGCGCGTGGTGGACGATGCCGATCTTCGCGCGCTCGTTCACGAAATGAATTTTAAAGCCGCTCAGATCGCGCGTCGCGCCGCGGATCGGGTCGCGAATGAAACCGGCCAGCAACGGTTTGTTGGCGGATCCATGGGGCCGCTTCCGGTCGCTGGTTCAATTTCACCTGACGTAAATGATCCGGCATTTCGCGCGGTCTCATTCGATCAACTTCGGCAAACTTACTTCGATGAAGCCAAAGCCCTGCTCGAAGGCGGTGTCGATCTATTCATTGTCGAAACGATTTTCGACACACTCAACGGAAAAGCAGCGCTGTTCGCCATCGCGGATGCTCTGGAAAAAACCGGACGCAACGTGCCGTTGATGATCTCGGGCACTGTGATTGACAAATCCGGCCGAAACTTGAGCGGGCAAACCGTCGAAGCATCGCTCATATCGATCGGGCACGCGGAGCCGCTCATCGTCGGTTTGAATTGTTCACTCGGTCCGGATGAAATGGAACCGTTCGTGGAAGAGCTGGCGCGCGTTTCGCCCTACTACATGAGCGCATATCCAAACGCGGGTCTGCCGGATCCTCTCTCGCCGACCGGTTTTCCAGAAACAGCAGAAACTTTCGCACCCAAGGTCGCGAAGTGGGCAGAGAACGGCTGGCTCAACGTGGTAGGTGGTTGCTGCGGCACAACGCCGGATCACATTCGAGCGCTGGCAAAACTGACGCAGAAATTCTCACCGCGTGCTGTGGAAAGAAACACCAATTACACATGATTCTGCGACTATCCGGTCTCGAACCGTTGAACATTACGCCGGAGTTCGGCTTCGTTGTCATCGGCGAGCGCACCAACATCACGGGATCGCCGAAGTTTTCGAAACTGATTCTTGCGGGGGATTTCGACGGGGCTCTGACTGTAGCGCGTCAGCAGGTGCAGAGCGGCGCTAACCTGCTCGACGTGAACATGGACGAAGGGATGATCGACTCGGAGGCGGCCATGGTTCGATTCCTGAATCTGATCGGCAGCGAACCAGAGATCACGCGGATTCCAATTGTGGTCGACAGCTCGAAGTGGAGCGTCATCGAAGCAGGGCTCAAATGCCTGCAGGGAAAAGCAGTGGTGAATTCCATCAGCCTGAAAAACGGCGAAGAAGATTTTCTCCGGCAAGCCAGATTAATCAGGCGATATGGCGCTGCAACCATCGTGATGGCGTTCGATGAGCAAGGCCAGGCCGATAATTTTCAGCGGAAAATCGAGATCTGTGCGCGCGTCTATGATTTGTTGACCAAACACGCGAACTTTCCGGGAAGCGATATTATCTTCGATCCAAATATTTTGACCGTCGCTACTGGCCTTGAAGAACACCGCAATTACGCGGTCGATTTCATTGAAGCGACGCGATGGATCAAAAAGAATCTTCCCGGCGCGCGCGTAAGTGGCGGGGTAAGCAACATTTCATTTTCCTTTCGCGGAAACAACACGGTGCGCGAAGCGATGCATGCCGCGTTTCTGTTTCACGCCATCCGCGCAGGCCTCGACATGGGAATCGTTAATGCAGGGCAGCTTGCGGTCTATGAAGAAATCGAGCCTGAACTGCGAGAGCGCGTCGAAGACGTGCTGTTGAACAGAAGAGACGATGCAACCGAGCGGTTAGTCGATTTTGCGGAAAACGTAAAAGCAAAAGGTAAGACTCCAGTCGCCGATAAAGCATGGCGAAAAGAACCTGTCCAAGAGCGCCTGAAACACGCGTTAGTCAAAGGCATCACCGATTACATCGACGTCGATACGGAGGAAGCGCGTCAAAAATGCAAGCGACCACTCGACGTAATTGAGGGGCCGCTCATGGCCGGTATGAGCGTGGTCGGCGACTTATTCGGCTCCGGCAAAATGTTCCTGCCGCAGGTCGTTAAGAGCGCGCGAGTAATGAAAAAAGCTGTCGCCTATCTGATGCCATTCATGGAAGCGGAGAAATCCGCCGGCGCGAAACCGCAGGGACGCATCGTGATGGCAACGGTGAAAGGCGACGTGCATGATATCGGCAAAAACATAGTCGGGGTAGTGCTGCAATGTAACAACTACGACGTTGTCGATCTTGGCGTAATGGTGCCGGCCGCAAAAATTCTGGAAACAGCCCGCGAAAAACAAGCGGACGTGATCGGCCTGAGCGGCCTGATTACGCCATCATTGGACGAGATGGTGCATGTCGCACAGGAGATGGAGCGTGAAGGATTTCGTTTGCCGCTGTTGATTGGCGGGGCGACCACGAGCCGGGCGCACACCGCGGTGAAGATCGCGCCGCATTATCAGGCCAGTACTGTGCACGTTCTGGACGCCTCGCGCGCGGTGGGTGTTGTCAATTCGCTGCTGAACGCAGAACTCAAGTCCGCGTTCGATAAGAAAACGCGCGAAGACTATGAACGCTTGCGCCAGGAGCATTCCGCAAGAACACAGCGAAAGAATTTGCTGACGCTCGAAGAAGCACGCGCAAACCGGACGCCGATTGGTTGGAGCAACTATGTTCCACCTAAACCGGAATTTTTGGGCGTCCGCGTTTACCAAACTGCGGGATCCGCTCAGGATGACACCGTACGCTCCTTTTCGCTGCGGGCGCTGGCCGAGTACATCGATTGGTCGCCGTTTTTTCACGCCTGGGAATTGCGCGGGCGTTACCCCGCGATTTTTGAAGATCCGAAGATTGGCAAACACGCGCGGGAACTTTTCGATGACGCGCAGAACCTTCTTGATCGGATCGTCGCAAAAAATCTGCTTGTCGCGCGCGGTGTTCACGCTTTTTGGCGAGCAAACTCAGTCGGCGACGATGTGGATCTTTATGCTGATGACGATCGCACGAAGAAGCTCGCCACGTTTTACTTCCTCCGCCAGCAAATGCAAAAGCCGGCGGGACAATTTAACCATTGCCTGGCGGATTATTGGAAGCCGGACGTCGCTTCGAGCAACTGCCTTCCGCGCCACCCGTGCTCGATCCCGACGGTGGAACAGGCTACGTCCTATATCGCAAGGATCGCGTGCAATGTGTGACGGGGCAGGAGTATCTCGAAGAGCACCGGCTCAAGCTTGGTTCTCCGACCCGACGGATCATTGCCACGTGTTGCAATTCGGCAATGTTCCTCGACTTTACCAAGGGACATTGGCTGGCGATGTACCGGAACCGCTTCCCGGCAGGCGCTCCGCCCCTTGAAATGCGGGTCATGACAAAAGACCGCCAAGACGGCGTCGCGCTTGCCGATGACTTGCCGAATCATGATGGCCACTCCGGCAAGTTCATGTTGAGGCTTATCGCGGCTTGGATCGCGATGGGCCTCCGCAGGCCGGAAATCACCTGGGGAAAGACAGTCCGCAAGCCGCAATGACCGCTTGCCGTGGCGACTTGCGGCGGCGGAGCCGGATGTCGCTCTATTCAATCCGGGCTACGCTCTGCCTCACGACCGTCCGAAGAGTCCCCGGAGCTTGTTGGCGATCCATCCGGTCGCCGTCTGCCCGCCGGGCGGATCCCCGTCGAGCCGCTCGACCACAGCGAGCCGGTTGAACTCGCCGCGGCGGAACGCGGCGAGGAACTCGTCATAGTCCTTGAGCGACACGCAGCCGTTGGATTGGCCGTTCGGGCCGAGCATGTAGGGATGCGCCAGAATGCCAACGCGGCCGTACATCTTGCCGTCGTCGACCGGATTGAGCCGGATCGCATCGATGCCGTGGAAGCTTCTCTCGCGCATGGCGAGATCGTAGACGCCCGGGGGGGTCGGTCCGAGGTCGCGCAGGCTGACGGAGCCGAGGTCGTCCATGTGCTCGGCCAGGCCGGAATGCGCCTCGAGGCGCCGCCCGTTCGGCAGATAGACCACGTGCGCCGTGATGTCGTAGATCGCGGTGTGGCTCATGTCGGGGTTCGTGCCCGAGTCCTTCGGCGCAGGATCGCGCGGCGTCATCTTCTCCAGCAGCGAATTGTCGATTGCCGCATCCCGGTTCGCCGAGTTGGCGGACGCATAGGCGGTGCGGATCGGCGTGTCGCCGAGGCTCGCGACCCGGGTGGGCGCGACCGCCCCATGACGCGCCGGCGCGACACGCGCGATGAGGGCACGCGCGGCGGCATGCGGCGCGGGAGCCGGCGCGGAGGCGGGCGCAATGGTCGACGGCACGGACGCCAGCGCGAACTGGGCCGGCGCGGCGCCCGGCACTCTCGCGCCGGCGAAGCGATCGCCGAAGGTCGATGACGGCCGCAAGGACCGGGTGGGCGGCGCGGGCGACGTCGACGAGAACCGGTTGTTGAACGAGGAGGGCACCGACGCCGTGGTGCCCGGCGTGCCAGACGATTTGTCGGTCGCCCAGCGGGACGCGAACGTGGCGGATCCCGAAACGCCAGATCCTGAAACGGCAGATCCTGAAACACCCTGCACCCGCAGGCGTGCGTCGACGTCCGGCCGCTTGCCGCCGAGCATCATTCCGGCGCACAGACTGAATGCAAATGTCAGTCCCGCCAGCCCCGCGGCAACCGACGCCACGCCCACGCGAATCAAGAGTGCCCGTCCCCGATTTCCAATGCGGCGCACCCCACGCGCGCCGCGACCCCAAATCACCGCCCCATAGAATACGCGAAATGCGGCGAAATGGCCACTCCCGGAGCGGTATTATAAGGGGTGGTGGGGCGCCCGCGCAGCCCATTCATCTGCCGACGAAGAAGCCGGCTACGAGGCCATCAGCACGATCCAGCGGGCGTCGCTCACGGCACGCCGCCGCATCAAGCCGTCGGCTCGGCCCCGCGCGAGCCGCCGCCGCTCGACGCGCACGGCAACCCGTCGGGCGGCCCGCTCAACCGTCACGCCGACATGTGGATGAAGTCGCGCGAGTGGCTTTGATGTCGGGCGAGATCAAAACCAGCCTCGCCATTTGAAGAACGCCAGCGGAATGAGCGCGCTCAACACGATCATGGCAAGGCCGAACGGGTAGCCCGCAACCCAATTGAGCTCGGGCATATACTTGAAATTCATGCCGTAGATGCCGGCCACCACGGTTGGCGGAATGCCGACGACGGAAACGATCGTCAGGATCTTGAAGAGATCATTTTGCTGGATGGTGATGAATCCCAGGATCGCATCGAGCAGGAACTGGACCTTGTTGGCCAGGTGATCCTCGTAGTCGGTCAACGACCCGATATCCTTGGTCACGGCTTCCAATCGGGCCTCGAATTCCGGAACGATCCAATCCCTGCGCAGGCCGAGCAGGAAGGGAGCAACCCGGCCGATTCCAAGCAGCACATCACGCGCCAGCGCCAGACGGTCGCCGGTCTTGCCGACGGCCATGAGCGCCCGGCGCAACGCGTTGTTCGAGCGCGCAATGTGCCTTGGTCGAGAATGATCGCCGCGAAACACGGATCGCGACACCTTGTTGAGCTCGCCGCCGAGCCGCTCGAGAACGTCCGCACCACGATCCACCATGGCTTCCAGCAACGCCGTGAACACCGCCGTTGCGCTTCGCAACGCATCGTCTTGTTTCACTTTTTCGACGACGCTGTCGAACAGCGGCAACGGCTCAAATCGGACGGTGACGAGAACGCCCTTGGCCAGGATGAAGCCGGCCGGCGACAAATGGGCGTCGTCGGTGTCGCCTTGCGCCACGGCCGGGATGCTCAGGTACACCACGTCGTGATCGACGGCGAGGCGGCTCGTCGATTTAATCTCGGTCAGGGCTTCGACGGACGGGATGCGGACATCCACTCTTGATTCGACGAGCGCCTTTTCTTCATCCGTCGGATCCAGCAGATCGATCCAGATCACCTCGGCCGGCAGCGCTTGGGCGCCGCCGCCAAGGGAATTGGCCGTACCTCGAAAGATCGACAACACGATGCCTGTCCCGTCCTTCTGGTCCTCGGGCGACTGCGACGGATAGCACAGCCCGGGAGGGGGCGTTGGACATCAAACGGGTCCGATCGGCGGCCCGTGCGGACACGCGCCAGCCTAACCGGCGCGGCTTGGCGCGAGTTCCAAACATGCCGGGGAACGCCCTCCATGTGGGGGCGTTGGCACGAGGAGACTGACAAGCCAAGGAGCCATCGATGACGACGAAACTTCTTTCCATGGCTGCGGCGGCCGCTCTGTTGCTCGGCTCGACCGCGATCGTGCACGCACAAACCCGTGGTGGAGCGGGCGGCGGCGCATCTGCGGTTTCGCCGGGGCATGAGATGCAATCGCCCGGCAGCAGCGGCGAGCGGCGAGAGGGCGGCCCGGGCGCGTCTGGCTTCTCACCGGGTCACGAGATGCAGGAGGGCGAAGGGCGAGGCGGGCCAGGTGCATCCCGTCTGGCGCCCGGTCACAACAAATCCACCACGGGCGCAGCCGATCGCGACGACAAGATGGGCCGGGATCGCGACGATCGCCGCATGGAGAAGCACGACTTCGACAAGGACTGAGATGCTTCGCCAGGGAACGATCCCCCGAGGCTGAGAGATCCACCAGCGAGGCAGCGGATCGCCGCGGCCTCGCTGGATCCGCCGCGAGGGTGTCATGGATCGTCACTATGCTCACGTCGGCTGCAGCCGACGCGAGTGGCTCGCTTCCGCCTTCGCGCTACGCGCTTCGAGGGGGGCGGCGAGGATCGCAGTGCTCTCACCAGGATGATCTGTGCCAGCCGTGGTAGCGCGCCCAATAGGGCCGCACGCCGCGATAGCCGTAGTGATCGCCATGCCAATAGACCGGCGGTCCGGCGACACAAGGGTACCAACCCCAGCCGCGCGCGCCGTAGCGCCAGCACGCGGCCGGCCCGGCTGGTGCGACCGGCTCGGCATAGACCGGCGGGGGCTCGACCATGACGGGGGCGGGCACCGCGGCGACCGGCGGCTGCATATAGGCGGCCGGCGGCTGTGGCGGCACCATGTCGGTCGCTCGCGCGAGGGGGGCCGCGAGCAGGACCGCACCGATCATCGGGGTGGTGAGCAGAGGAAGACGCATGACTGTTTCTCCCTAGCGAGGCATATCGGGGTGGTGACGAAAAGCCCGGCGGGCGGGAGGGAATTCGTCCGCCTTGGACATCATGGTCGAAGACGTTTGGGGCCGGCGAATGTCCGCATCGTGAACTCGGCTTGATCAAAATGCGCCCGCCCCGGCCCTGATGCGCGGACACTGACAGGCCTAGCAGGCCGTCTGCTCCGGTGCGGGATATCGGTGAGCGTGTGAGAGTGCCTTGCGCCGCCGAGCGACCGGTCGGAACGGCTTCATCCGCTGGCTTCCTTCGGCGCTCTATCCGCGCGCCCGCTTCAGCGCGGCTTCGAGCTGGGTTCTCTCCTCATGCCAGCGGGATTCCTCGGCCTGCGACTTCTTTTCGAGAGCCTCGCGTTCGGCCTCGATGCCCGCCGCGTTCCTTGTCGTGCTTGCGGCGGGCAGCGTCCAAAGCAGCTTGCGCCTTATCCTCGGCGCGCTGGCGGGCATTCGTTCAGTCCCCAATCGAACGAACGGCCGCGGCGTGTGGGGTAGCGTGGCGTCGAATATCATCTGATTTGTCAGCAGCTTACGAAGGGAACGTCATCGCGACCTGAGCAGCCCGGCACGCGCTGCCCGGACTCATTATCCTTGGTGCCGGCGGCTGCATCCTTAGTGCCGGCGGCTGCGAAAAAAAAACGGGTCAAAGGCCGTGTGGATCGAGGGCAAGGAGGGATGGACCCTCCCGGATCGATAAACCCTCGCACCACAGGAGACTTCCCATGAACACCCGCACCACCATCCTGGCCCTCGCGCTCGCCTCGGCCTCGATCTCGGCCCTTGCCACCACGTCGGCCTCGGCGTGGAGCGGCCCCCAGCAGGCCGTCCCTCCCGCGGTGCTCGCCGCGCGCATCGCACAAACCGGGATTGCGCCCCCGCAGGTCGCCGCCCGCAACGTGCCTCCCGCAATCCTTGCCGCTCAAATCGGTCAGGCGCGGATGGCGGCGCAGACCGCCCCGGCCTACGCGCCCTGCAATTGCGAGGCACCAGCCCCGCAGGCCTACGTCGCGCCGCCGGTCGCGTCCTGTAATTGCGAGGCGCCAGCCCCGCAGGTCTACGTCGCGCCCCCGGTCGTCGAGCGGCGTACGGTCGTGATCGAGAAGAAGGTCTACGTCCCGGTCCCGGTCGAGAAGAAGATCTACGTCCAGGTGCCGGTCGAGAAGAAGGTTTACGTCCAGGTGCCGGTCGAGAAGAAGGTCATCGTCGAGGTGCCGGTCGAGAAGAAGATCTACGTCCAGGTCCCGGTCGAGCGGAAGGTCTACGTCCGGGTCCCGGTCGAGAAGAGGGTCTACGTCCAGGCGCCCTGCAACTGTGAGGCGCCGGCCCCGACGGCCTACGTCCCGCCGCCGGCGACGGAGTCCTGCGGCTGCGAGACAAACGCCCAGCCGACCTACGGGCAGACGCAGATGCAGACGCCCGTGTACACCCAGCCGACCCGCGTGGTCGGGCCGGCGCTCCCCCCGGGGACGCAAGTTCGGCGGGAGTACTGAAGCGGTCGATGGCCTTCGCGTCGATCGAGCTAACCCGGCGGGTCCGCCCGCCCATCGACAGGCCCGAGCGGCACGCGCCGCTCGGGCTTTTCTGTTGACGAGATTCCTCGGCCTCGCGTTGGCGCAGTTGGCTTCGGGCGGCGGTCAATCGCCGGTGACGCGGCAGCTTGCTGCCGGGGAGACGCAAGCGACCGTTTTGCAGGTGGACGAGCATGGCCGCGCGACCGATGCGGCTATCCAAGACATTATCCTGGCCGAGGGCGATGATGAAGCCGCGATGGGAGATACCCGCGAGCGAGCGCGGCGCCGTGGCTGGTCCGAGGAGATGATCGAGCGGCATTATGGAAAACCCCGCCGCAAAGACGCGCCGTGGATTCCCCGGCGGCCGTCGAGCGCTGACTCCCGCGCGAATTGGCGGGGATAAGGCCATCCGCACTTGCGCTTCTCCGGCAAATCGTCGAAGGCATAAATCCTAGTCTGCCGATCTCGCGCCCGGAGCTTTGTGCAGGCCGACGCGCTCGGTGCGCTTTTCCACCAGGAACCGAATCCGTACCTGCCGCCGAAATAGCCTGCGGGTCGTGGCCGCGGACCCACCGATTGCCTATATTGGACGGCGGGCCCGTGCAATTTGCGCCACGCGGCGGGCGCTGACGCGAAAATCGCGGCCGACCATGGCGGTGAACGAGCCGCTGTTTGTTCCTGGTGTTCGCGAGCGGATCGGCGGAGGGCCGAGCGATGATCAGGCTATCAACCGATTTCAATACGCAAGAGCAGGGCGCGATCGTGCTGTCGGACGATGCGCCTGCAGACGCGCTGGTGCCTGGTACCCGTGTCATCCTCTTCAAGCCGAAGGTCTTCGAATGTGAGGCGATCGTGCGCGGCGGCACCGCGTGCCCGCGGGTCGCCGACATCGTGCCTCATACCATCAAGTATTATGGCGGTGCGCTACCGTTGGGCTATCCGGAGGCGCCGCGCGGCTGGCCCATGGAGCGATCGATGTTCCGCGTCTGGGTCGATTTCAACGACACCGACGATTGCGGCTCGATCGCGATCAGGCCGCAGCACACGCCACCACAGGTGCAGGTGCCGGGCGCGCGGATCGTCCTCTACGATCCTGGCGAGCTCGAATGCGAAGCGGTCGTGCCGCGGCGAACGGGCCGAATGGGTGGCCGACGTCGTGCCCGGCACATTCAAGCATTGTGACGAATTACCACCCGAAGGGACCATAGGCGAGAAAATGGTCTAGGCGATGCACGCGGTGGCGGCGCGCACGATCTCAATGTCCCAAGCTCAACGTCCCGAGCTGAATGTTTCAAGGCATGGCGCTCGCGAGATAAGCGAGGATAACGCAAAGCGCTTGCGCTTCTGCTGCAAATCGCCGAAGGCTGAAATCCTAGTCTGGCTTTCTCGCGCCCCGAGCTTCGTGCTGCCGGGCGCTTCGCGTCTGCAGTGTCGATTGCGCTGCCGCGGTCGGACCGCTGATGTTCCGCGACCGCGCCGCGCCGCTTTTGCGCTTCATAGATCCATCACAGCAAGAGCAATCCGCGCGTGCGTCGACGCGCGCCGCCGGCGTCTGCCTCGGTCGCGCATTTGCGCGGCGTGAACGCGCGTTATTCGAACGGCGGCCCGCGGCTCCCTATCTCGCCCGCACCGTCGAGCGGGAAGTCGGGAGAGGGAGACTTACCACGTCAGCCTCTAAGCCTACGGCCGTCATCAAAACGCCCCCGCCAATACCCTTCTGAATTGAGATCAGCCCATGTCGAGCTTTTTGGATCTGCTGCGGGCGTCGTGGTCCGGGCAGCCAGTCGATCCGTATTCTCCATTCGCCGCGCCGCAAGTCGCCGGCAGCAAGGGTGCGACGCCGAGCGTTCCATCGGCGGACCCACTCAGCGCCTCCAATACGGATGATCAGACGCAGCCGTGGCCACCGGCCTTCTTGGGCTTGCCGGCCCCACTGCAACCGGGACAGCAATTCGCCCCGATCATGCCGACGCAAGCTCAGCGCGGTCCGGATCCCTGGCTCGTCGCCGCGCCGCAAGCCAGCGTCAGCGAGGCCGCGTCGCCGAGCGTCGCTCCGTCGGGCCCGCCCGGTGGGTGGCCCGATGCGAACGATCGGAAGCAGCCTTCACCGAAAACCTACTGGGATCTGCTGCCGGCGACGCAACTGGGACAGTCGTTCGCCCCGATCATGCCCACGCAAGCCCAGGGCGGTGCGGATCCCTGGCTCGTCGCCATGCCGCAAGCCGGCGGCAGCAAGGCTGCGGCGCCGGCCATGGTGCCGTGGGAAGATAACGCGCAGCCGTCGGCACAAGGTGCCCTGGCTAGTCCGGCCCGCACCGTCTTTGGTCACAAGGTCCTCAACCCTGCGCTGATGGATCAGCCTTGGGGTGGCACGCCAGCTGTAACGCCGATGTGGGAAAACAAGCTCTTCGGCCTCAATGGGCAGAAGCGATATCAGTTCTTCCCGGAGCGTCTGGTCCGTGGGCTCGCGCAGAGCGTCTACAATCTGATGACGACCGACCCGATGGATCCCTACACGGGCAAGTTCAGGGAAGAGGCGATCGCAAACTCGACGAATATCGCATCGATGTTCACGGGTGCTCCGGCAGGCCTACGGCCGGGTGTGGCGACGCTCGGCTCTGGTGCGGTGCGCGGTACCCGTTCGGCTCTGCCTGAGGCCGCGGAGGCGGCCGCAGAACGTGCGGCTGCGCCAAGCGTGACGGACGCAGTTCGAAGTGCGGAACAGCCTGTCGCGGCGCCCGCCGCGCAAAACGCTGCGGCGAAAGCCGCGAGTGTCGTCCAGCCGGCCGCGAAGCGTGCGTCCGTGCTCGAGGGTGCCAACTATACCCAACGCGATTATAGTCCGACGTTCAGCAGGAAAGGCACCTTCAAAGGCCGAAGCGTAAATGACGTCGCAAATGACCTGCGTTCCGGTAAGCTCACGCCAGACGACGTCCCGATCAACTATATTGTTCGCGACGGGAACACGCTTATTATGAATACACGGTCGGCACAGGCGCTCGAACGTGCGGGCTTCTCGCGCGATCAATGGCGGCCAGTGAATGTGACCGGCAATCGGCTGTGGGAGCGTGGGCTGGATGAGCATCTCAAAAGCAGCGGCCTTTCCAGCCGCGGCATCGCGACTGTCGTCGAACGCAAGCCACGATGAGGATCGATCAATGCCCTCCCTTACGACCTTGTACCGGTTTCCTGTATCGTCGCATTATTTCGATTTTGCGGACTACTGCGACGACATCCTGCACTACGACTACCAACGCAAAAGCGGCGTCGTTCGCGGAGGCATCCGGTTCGACCGTGTTCCAGCCTTCCGCTTTCGTACCGAAAGATGCATGGAGCTCTGGCAGTTCGATGCTTTCGACAAGCTCGTCGAGGTCGAGGATTCGGAATGGGTGAAGCAAATCCGCGCCGACACGGACCCGGCGTACCGTGACGAGGAGATGCATCACTACGCGATGTGCCTGGAGGACAGCGGTGTTTACGAGGTCATCGCCCGATCCTGGGAGGTCCTGCCCGAAGAGCAAGGATCGTGGCCGAGAATCTCGCCCAAGTAAGCGGCGTGCTCTTGAAACGTGGCTGGTTCGCCGATGACCAATTTTGATGGGAATGGCTTCGTGCTGGGACCCGACGCGTTCGCGTCCACCCGAAACACGCGAGCCGCCGTCTGCATGAGGTTTATCGCCCGTATACCACGTTTTACGAACAGGGTGGTATCCGCCGAGCGTCGTCTGCAGTCGGCGCGCGCCATTACAGGAGCTTTTAGGGACACCGCCGCGCAATTCCTCAGGTGCCTTCAACGGCGTGGCTTACTCTGGCCACGCATTCGATCAAATGCAGGATCGCGGCATCCCGCCCGATGTCGTCAATCAGGCAATTCACGAGGGCCGCTTATGGCCGGGAAAAGTACGCGGTACAATCCAGACTATGATCCTGACGAAAACATCACCGTCATACGCGATATTGCAACAGGTCGAGGCGTCACCGTCAGATACGGCAAGCCGTCGAGGGGAGGGGTAGGGGATGTCGAGCAATGAACATGACCAGCGGTAGTATCGCCGGATGCTGGAACGATTGGTTGCGTTCGAGGCAGGAAATCTGAGCGCGCATTCGCTCGTCAATGATCTCGAGGGGCTCCTATCGGCGCTTGAAAACGCCGATGAATCGTGGCGGCAAGCATTTCTCCAGAGTTGGGGAGGAATGGAGGACGTAAGAGCCGTGGCGATCGACCGCGGCGGCAAGTTGCTGAGCCGCAAGGATACGCAAGAGTTCCACGACCTCGCCCGGGAGATCAAAGCGCTCGTGCCTCAGAAGGTCGATGCGGACCGCGGCGAGGCCGACGAGTACAGAGTCATAGCGGCCAGCGGACGTGCGTCGCACGAAGAGTATCGATCGAACGCGCTCTTGGGGGCGTCGGCGAGCAGGCGCGACGCTTTGGCTGGGCCGAAGACGACGTCGAGCGGCGTTACGGCAAGCCCAGCCCGGATGAAGTCAGGGGATCTCGTGAACCACGCGTCGCGAATAAGTGGGCATAACGTCGTTCGCGCTTGCGCTTCTCCGACAAATCGACGAAGGCTGAAATCCTAGTCTACCGATTTCGCGCCCGGAGGTTCGGACTGCCGGGCGTTTTGCTTTTCGGCGCCGCGGCGCGACGGCTGATATTCCGCGAACGCGACGCACCGGCGCCGCGCCCCTAAACCCGACACAGCAAGAGCAGGCCGCGCGTGCGTCGCCATCGCGACGCGCGCCGCCGGCCGTTGCAAGCGAGCCGATCCGCCAAGATGTAGCTCACCGAGCTCAAGGCGCTGCTGGAGGCCGAGCGCAACGACGCGCCGCAGCGGATCAATCGGGCACTCTCGGCGTCCCCTCGACCGGCCGTGAGTACTGGATTGCCCGCGTTCGCGGGCAATGACGCAGAAAAACTTCCCCGCCAATACCCACCTAAAACGAGATCAGCCCATGGCGAGCTTTTGGGATCTGCTGCCGGCATCGTGGCCGGGGCAGTCGCTCGATCCGTATCTTCCGTTCGCCGCTGTGCCGCCAGCCGGCGGCAGCAAACGGGCGGCGCCGGGCGTCGCATCGGCGGTCCCGTTCGGCGGCTCGTCCATTGCCGACGATCAAGCGCAATCGCGGCCACCGACCTTCCGGGATTTGCTGCTGCCGCCGCAACTCGGACAGCCATTCGCCCCGATCATGCCGGCGCAGGCTCAGCGCAGTCCGGATCCCTGGCTCGTCGCGACACCGCAAGCCGGGACCTACACCGCCGCGGCGCCGCAGCACGGGCAGCCGTTCGTTGCAATGATGCCGCCGAGGGCTCAGCCGGATCCGTGGGTTTCCCCTACGATAAACCCCGCGTCGATGACGCCCGGCGCTCAAGCTTTCTTTCCCGGCGCCGCTCGCGCGACGGACAACCCGGGATTTCTCGGCCTCGCATTGGCGCAGGCGGCACCGGCCGCCGATCAATCGCCGGTCACGCGACAGGTCGCTGCGGGTGGCGCACAGGCTGCGCCGCCGGCGCCGGCTGACGGGCTGGGCACGCACCTCCTCGCCGGTGCCGCCGCAATCCGGCCGATCACCACTTACCTTCCGACCCAGCGCCAGTTTGCGCTGGAAGGCATTGACCAGATGCGTGAGGGTTGGCGCGACTACCAGCGCTACCTCGCGGCACGGCCATCGCAGTTGCCGACCGCGGCCTTGGACGAAATACCAAAGTTGATTTCGCCCCTGCGCTACTTCAACGATCTTGGCATCCTCAAGATGGCGATGGGCACGGCTAATTGGCTCGGCTCGCCGATCAACGCCGCGGTCCATACGGTTGTCGGGCAACCGGTCGAGGATACGACGGGCATTCCGTCGAAGTATACCGATTTTGCCACTGGGTTTGCGCTGCCTTTCGTGAAGCGCTTGCCCGGCATCAGTGGTCCGTCCGTCGAATCCGTGCGCGTGCCGCGCGTGGCGCCGTCGGCGCTGCCGGACACTGCGGAGACGGCGCAAGGCGCGCCCGGAGCCGCGTCGGACTCTGTCGCGGATGTCGCGCCGTCACCCGCGGAGTCGCCGGCCCTCGCGGGCGCGCCGCGATACACGCGCGAGCAGGCGGACCTCATCCGCAACTGGCTCGGGATCGATCCGCAGCGCTTCCGTGGCACGGTCAGCCTCGATCCGGCGAGGCTCGAGGGAGAGTTGCTCGATGAGCGCGGCGCGCCCATAGGCGACATCCACCGTTCGATCTCATCCGATACCGGCGTGGCGCACCACGGATACCTTGGGTTGAACGACGAGGTCCAAAATGCCGGTCTTGTCAAACAGCTGATGCGCTCGAATGTCGACTATTACCGGCAGCGCGGGTTGTCGCGGGTGGAGGTAAACGCGGGTCTCGACCGCGGCGGCTACGCGTGGGCGAGATACGGCTTCGTGCCGACCCAGGAATCGTGGGATGCGCTGCGCCCCATGCTCAGAGGCAAAATCACCGACCCAAGTCTCAATCTTACGCCCGCGCAACAGCAGAAGTTGCTCGGAATCTTGGAAAATCCTGATCCGCACACGATCTGGGATATCGCGGACATCCGGACGCCCATGACGATCGACGGCGAGACGCTACCGCTCGGCAACCGCCTGTTGTCGGGCAAGTATTGGAAGGGTAGTCTTGACCTGAACGACGCATCCACTCTGGAACGTTTCTACAACTACGTGGGATCGAACCGATGACCGACGAACGTAAATCGAAATCAGGGGTGCACGAGATCTGCACGACGGACAAGAACGGCCATGTAAGCGATGCCGCTATCCACGACGCGATCATGGCCGACCTCGATGATGAAGCCATCACGGAAGCCACCCGCCAGCGCGTACGGCGGCGCGGCATTCCCGAAGAGACGATCGAATGGCTGTATGGCAAGCCCCGCTCCAAGGAATTGAAGTAACTCCGGTTGCCTCCAAGCTGCGGCCACCGGATCGAGGATAGGCCGCCGGGCTCCGAGCGCCCCTTACGGTTCGCGACTTTGGCGGGGATAATCCCATCCGCACTTGCGCTTTTGCGGCAAATCGCCGAAGGCTTAAATCCTAGTCTGCCTTTCTGGCGCCCGGAGCTTTGTGCTGCCGGGCGTTTCGCGTTTCGTCACCGGTTCGCGGCGCCGCGACGTAATCGCCGATGTTCCGTGGCCGCGCCGCGCGCATAAACCCGACACAGCAGAAATGAGGCCGCGCGTGCTTCGCAATCGCGAGGCGCGCCGCTGGCCGCTGCAAGCGAGTCGATCCGCCCCTAGCGAAGATGTCGCTCAGCGAGCTGGAGGCCGAGCGCAACGACGCGCCGCAGCGGATCAATCGGGCACTGTTGGCGTCCCCCTCGACCGGCCGTGAGTACTGGATTGCCCGCGTTCGCGGGCAATGACGCAGAAAAACTTCCCCGCCAATACCTACCTGAACCGAGATCAGCCCATGGCGAGCTTTTGGGATCTGCTGCCGGCATCGTGGCCGGGGCAGTCGCTCGATCCGTATCTTCCGTTCGCCGCTGTGCCGCCAGCCGGCGGCAGCAAACGGGCGGCGCCGGGCGTCGCATCGGCGGTCCCGTTCGGCGGCTCGTCCATTGCCGACGATCAAGCGCAATCGCTGCCGCCCACCTTTGGGGACCTGCCGCCATCAACGCAATTGGAACAGTCGTTCGCCCCGATCATGCCGACGCCAGCGCAGCGCGGCCCGGATCCCTGGCTTGTCGCCGGGCCGCCAGCCGGCGGCAGCAAGGCTGCATCGTCGGTTGTTGGCCCAATGGGGCCGGGTGACGGCGATGCGAACGTTCCGACACGTCCGCTGCCGATGACCTTCTGGGCTCTGCGGCCACCGACGCCACACGGGCAACCGTTCGTCCCGGTGGTGCCGACCTCGGATCAGCTCGATCGCTATGCCGAGCCCTTGGTCAAGTCGCGGCCCGTGACACCAGGCGCGACGCAGTTCTCCACCGGCACGGACCACGGAGTCCTCGGGTTCGTTCCGCCCGTGCTTGCGCCGGTGGCAGGAGAGGCGACGGAAGCCGCCGCTGCGGGCAGGCTCCTCGCGCTGCTGCCCACGGTTCCGCTCTCGGCCGCGATGCTTCTCGCCATGACGGAACCGATGGGAGACAGCACGCGGAAGTTCTCGCAATCGGATGATCCGGAATACCGGCCGCAATATGTGCTGCGCGGCGGGCTTTCGAAGCCCGAGAACCTGCGCGTGGACGAGCTGTCGACGTACGGCCTGCCGGGCCAGTACGGAATCTCGTCCGCGTCTGCGCCGAACATGACCGTGGACGAGATCGCCAGGCGGGCGCAATTTCGCAATGGGCAGATGACCTACACGACCAAGCGAGACATCAACCATCTCGGCTACCCAGTCGAACCGACGGGCCAGCAGACGTATTTGCATCACAGCATCATGCTTCCGCCCGGGACGAACAAGTTGACGGACGCGAGGCGTCAGGCGCTCAGCGCACTCTTTCGGCAGCATATATTGTCCAATCCCTATAGGCCTTTGTCGCGATAGGTCTTATGCTTGAGGACTTATGCTTGGCTGACTGCCATTGGCGGGAAAGATGCGGCGAAGGATTCGTCGATGATCAGGCTGCCGACTGATTTCAACACGCAGGAAGACGGGGCGATCGTGCTTCCCTACGACACGCCGGCGGAGGCGCTGGTTCCGGGCACGCGGGTTATCCTCTTCAAGCCCGACGAGTTCGAATGCGAAGCGATCGTGGGCCCCGGGGCGGCGTGGCCGTGGGTTGCGAGGGTCGTGCCTCGCACGGAGAAATGCTACGGCGGCGCGCTGCCGCTGGGTTATCCGGACGCCCCGCGCGGCTGGCCGATGGAGCGATCCATGTTCAGGGTCCAGGTCGATTTCAATCACGTCGACGATAACGGTTGGATCGGGCTCATGGAGAAGGATACGCCGCCGCAAGTGAAGGTCGCCGGCACCCGGATCATCCTCTGCGCGAGCGACCTCGAATGCGAGGCAATCGTGCGTCGCGGCACGTGGGCGGAGTGGGCCGCCGATATTGTGCCCGGGACGCTCAAGGATATCGACGTGCCGGACATCACGAAGAGCGACGAGCCGACGTCGACCTAGTGGTGCTGGCGAATTGGCGGGGATAACGCCATTCGCGCTTGCGCTTTTCCGGCAAATCGCGGAAGTCATAAATTCTAGTCTGCCTTTCTGGCGCCCGGAGCTTTGTGCTGCCGGGCGTTTCGCGTTTCGTCACCGTTTCGCGGCGCCGCGACGTAATCGCCGATGTTCCGTGGCCGCGCCGCGCGCATAAACCCGACACCGCAGAACGAGGCCAGCGCGTGCGTCGCAATCGCGACGCGCGCCACTGGCCGTTGCAAGCGAGCCGATCCGCCCATGGCCAAGATGTCGCTCACCGAGCTCAAGGCGCTGCTGGAGGCCGAGCGCAACGACGCGCTCGCCGCGATCGCGGCCTCGAAGCTCTCGGCCGAGCGCAGCGACGCGATGGATTACTACCTCGGCGACATGGACAAGGACATGCCGGCATCCGAAGGCCGCTCGCGCGCGGTCTCGACCGACGTCGCCGACACGGTCGAAGGCATCATGCCGTCGCTGATGGAGATCTTCTGCTCGGGCGACGAGATCGTGAAGTTCGCCGCCGTCGGCCCGAACGACACCGCGGCAGCCGAGCAGGAGACCGACTACGTCAACCACGTCTTCCTCCAGCTCAACCCCGGCTTCCTCATCCTCTATACGTTCATCAAGGACGCGCTGCTGTCGAAGACCGGCATCGTCAAGGTGTGGTGGGAGACGAGGACGCTCGAGGAGCGCGAGACCTATTACGACCTCACCGACGACGCCTTCGCGATCCTCGCGGCCGATCCCGACATCGAGATCACGGCGCATACGGCGCGCCCCGCGCTGCCGCCGCCGTTGGGCGAAGATCTGCCGGAAGGCGGCCCGCTGCTGCACGACGTCGAATGCGTGCGCGCGAAGGACGCCGCGCAGGCCCGCGTCGAGGCGGTGCCGCCGGAGGAATTCGGCATCAGCCGCAATGCGCGCAGCTTGCGCGACTGCGACTATTGCTTCCACAAGATCCTGGTCCAGCAGGACAAGCTGATCGCCGAAGGCTACGACCCCGACCAGGTGAAGCGGCTGCCGACCTATACGGCGCTCACCAATATCGAGGAGGTGCGGCGCGACACCGTCAACGAGTACGAATACACCGGCGACGAGAACAACCAGGCGGCGCGGCGCATCGAGACGACCGAGCACTACATCCGCATGGACTACGCGGGCGACGGCAAGGCGTGCCTCTACAAGGTGCGCACCGGCGGCCAGCAGGGCGACATCCTCATCAAGGACGGCAAGCCCGACATCGTCCCGTTCGACGACATCCCGTTCGCCGCGATGACGCCGGTGATCCAGACGCACCGCTTCTTCGGCCGCTCGCTCGCCGACCTCGTGATGGACATCCAGCGCATCAAGACCGCGATCCTGCGCGGCGTGCTCGACAACGTCTATCTCGCCAACAATCCGCGCGTCGAGGTGGCGGAGCAGTTCGCGAGTTCCGAGACCCTCGACGATCTGCTGGTCTCGCGCCCGGGCGGCATCGTGCGCACCAAGCAGCCGGGCGGGCTGACCTGGCAGGTGGTACCGTCGATCGCGGCGCAGGCGTTTCCGGTGATGGAGTACATGGACGCGATGCGCGAGTGGCGCACCGGCGTCACGCGGCAAGGCCAGGGGATCGATGCCGACGCGCTGCAAAACCAGACCGCGACGGCGGTCAACCAGGTGTTCACGGCCGCGCAGGCGAAGATCAAGCTGATCGCGCGCATTTTCGCCGAGACCGGTATCAAGGATCTGTTCTGGCTGCTGCACGAGATCATCCGCAAGCACGGGCAGGCGCGGGCGACCGTGCAACTGCGCAACCAGTGGGTCACGATCGATCCGCGCGAGTGGAAGAAGCGCGATCATCTCACGGTGCATGTGGGGCTCGGCTCCGGCACCAAGCAGGCGCAGCTTGCGGCACTCGGCCAGGTGATGGGGCTGCAGGAGAAGGCGATCCAGCTCGGCATGGTGTCGAAGCGCAACCTGCACAATTCGGCGCGCGAGTTCGTCAAGCTCGCCGGGCTGCAGTTCCCTTCGGAGTATTTCCTCGATCCGGCGGCGCCGCCCAATCCGCTCGATCCCGCCAGCGCCCCGATCGCGCCGCCGCCGAACCCCGACATGCTCAAGGCGCAGGCCGACCAGGCGCAGGGCCAGCAGCACATCGCGCTCACGGCCGCGAAGGCGCAGGCCGACCAGCAATACGTCGCCGCCCAGGCGCAAGCCGAGATGGCGGTCGCGGCGCTCAAGTTCGAGCACGAGAAGGCGCTCGCCGAGCGCGAGGACACGCGCAAGGCGGCCACGCACGCAATGGAGATGCAGCGCGGGCACCTCGACTTGCTCAAGAGCGTGGCCGCGATGGGCGGCCAGGTGGGCGGCAATACAGGCGATGCGACGGGCGGCATGCCCGCCGGCGGCCTCGGCCCCGACGGTCAGCCGCAGCCCGCGCCGCCGCTCGACCTCGACGGCCTGATCGCGCGCCTCGCGCCGATCATCCACCCGCCGGCGCCGCCGGCCACTACGCCGCGTCCGATGCGTGTCGTGCGCGATGCGGCGGGACGCGTGAGTCATCTCGAGCCGATTTAGTAACGCCCTCCGTCATGCCCGCGCATAGCCGTTCGTAGAACGGCGTCGCTTCGCTCGCCTATGTCGCGGGCATCCACGTCTTTTCACCAGCACAGCAAGCAAGGCGTGGATGGCCGGGACAAGCCCGGCCATGACGCGTCGTTTTGACTCCATCTCATGGGAACGCCATGGCCTCCTTCAACAAGTTCAACCAATTCGTCGCGGACGTCGCCAATAAGGTGCACAACCTCGGAAGCGATACGCTCAAAGTCGCACTGACCAACACGGCGCCGGTCGCGACGAATACCGTTTTTGCCAACATCACCGAGATCACCGCCGGGAACGGCTACACGGCGGGCGGCGGCGCCGCGACGCTGGTGTCTTCGGCGCAATCCGGCGGCACATATATCTTGAAGCTCAACAACGTGACGGTCACGGCGACGGGCGGTTCGATCGGGCCGTTCCGCTATTGCGTGCTCTACAATTCGACGCCCGCCGGCGGCAACCTGATCGGCTGGTACGATTACGGCACGAACCTGACGATCACGGCCGGCAACAGCTTCCAGGTTCAGTTCGACCCGACCAACGGCGTCCTGCAGCTGGCTTGATCCGATGCCCAAGCTCTTCAACCTCGCCAGGATGACGACGGCGACCGCCGGCACGGGCACGATCACGCTCGGCGTCGCGGTCTCGGGCTATCTGACGTTTGCCCAGGCCGGCGTGGTCGATCAGAACGTCGTGTTCTATGGCGTGAAGGACGGCGCCAACAGCGAATGCGGCTACGGCACCTACACGAGCACCGGGACGGCGCTGACGCGCAACGTCGTCAAGTCGACCAACAGCAACGCCGCAATTTCGCTGTCGGGATCCGCGGAGGTCTATATCACGGCAATCGCGAGCGATGGCGGCGACCTGCTGCCAGGCTTCGATCATCCGCTGCGCGGCTTCGACACGCCGATCAACGTGCAGATCAATGCATCGGTGGCATCGAGCATTCTCACCGTCTCGGTGGCCGGCAACAACGGCAGCACGCCGAGCAACACCAACCCGGTCCTCATCCCGTTCCGCGACGCGACCGCGGCGAATGGCGACCCCGTCTGGCGCGCCGTGACCGGCGCACTGTCGATCTCGACCATCGTCGGAGCGACACAGGGTGTGGCAGCCAGCACGCCGTTCCGCCTCTGGCTGGTTGCCTTCGACAATGCGGGAACGGTTGCGCTAGCTCTTTGGCAGAGCGTCAGCGGCATGGCCGGCCCGGTCACAGGGGTGGATACGCTCGACGAGACTACGCCGGTAAGCACCACCCAGATGACAAGCGGCGCTACGAGCGCGTCGACTTTCTACACGCCGAACGGCACGACACTGACGACTAAGTCGTTCCGCATCTTGGGCTACATGGACTTTGCGGGTCTCACCACGCCTGGCACCTACACCGCAGTCCCGTCGAAAATCCAGTTGTTCGGACCCGGGGTAAACAAGCCAGGAACTGCACTTCGCAGCTTCCTGGCTTATGCCAACTCGAACACGGTGACGACGGCGGGCTCGTTTGTTGCTGCCGTGCCATCCGTTTCCATCTCTCCATTGGCCGCGTGTAACGCCATTCGGGTTACGGGCGCTTGCAATGACTTACAGGCCAATACCAACGGCGTCACTTCGCTCGCCAAGTTGATGCGAAACGGGACCACCCAGTTTGGAAGTACCGCCATGTCGGGGCAGCAGAGCGGCGGCTACGTTATCGCGTCGGCGTCAGTGTTCGGGTATGACATTCCCGGCACTACGAGTTCGACGACATACCAAGTATATATTTCCTCGGGAAACACGTCAGGTGTGGCTACCTGGGGGGGATCCACGGTGACCCCCGTCGCAGTTATCGAAGCGCTGGAGATCATGGTGTAGGACATGACCAGCGCCTCGTCGCCGCTCTACTCGCACCGGCATCTCCATCGCCTCTCGGCGAATCCCGACATCGGCGAATGAAGTAACGGCACACCATGTTCATCGCCGGCGATGCCATAGCGCGGCTTGCGGTCGCGGCCGACCCGACGTCGGCGGCGACGACCACGATCCTGGCGACCAGCGTCACGACTTTTACGCTGATCGGCGAGGCCGCGACGTTCCGCGCGCAGGCTGCGGCGGCGCAGGCGACGTTCGGGCTGACCGGCGAGGCGGCGACATTCACGGTCGCCCAACCGCTCGCGCGGGGCTTGTTCGCGCTCGCGGGCGAGGGCATCGCGACGCAGACGGCGCTTGCTGCGTCGGCGGTCGCCGTCGCGCTCGGCGGGATCGCGGCGCCGCTGCAAACGCGAGAAGCGCTGACCGCCGGCGCGGTGGCGCTCGCGGGCGAGGCGGCGACGTTCGAGGCTTTCCTGGCGGCGGCATCCGGCGCATTCGCGCTCGCCGGCCTGGCGGTCGCGTTCGATCCGTTCGAGGTGGCCGGGACAGGTGCGTTCGTCCTCGCGGGCGAGCCCGTCTATCTCAGCTACGACCTGCTCGGCGGCGGCTCGGCGATCTCGGGCGGCACGTTCTCGCGGAAGCGCTGGCGCGACATGCTCGCCGCCGAAGAGGCGGAGCGGCAGGCGCAGGAGCGTCACGCGCGCGACGCGCGGTCGCGCCGTGCCGCCGACCGCCGGCGCCGCGAGGCGGCGCTTGCGGCCGCCCGCGAGCGGGCCCGGATCGAGGCGAAAGCCCGCGGCGATGCGGCGGCGACTGCGCTCGCGCAGGTCCATGCGGCGGCGGCCGCGCGCGGCGTTACGCAATTGCGACAGATCGCGGCGTTGGCGAGCGCGCAGGCGGCGGCTGCGGTCCATGCGGCCGCGCATGAGCAAGATGACGACGAGGCCATCGCGTTGCTGCTGCTCGCGCACGCTCACCATGGTGAATGAGAATGGCGGATGAGATCGCGCTCGCGCGTGCGGGCGAACGGGCGGCGCGCGCCGACGCGCTTTTGCGCGACGAGCTGCTGATCGAGGCCTTCGCGGCGCTCGATCGCGACTACATCAAGGCCTGGCGCGAGACGGCCGCGCGCGACACCGATGCGCGCGAACGGCTGTGGCAGGCCGTGCAGGTCGTCGCCAAGGTGCGCGACCATCTCGGCCACGCACTCAACAACGGCAAGCTCGCCCAGCGCGAGCTCAACGATCTCGCCGAGCGGCGCCGGCGCTTCGGCATCGTGTGACGGCCGGCGGCAACCAAGAGGCTTTACATGGACGAGACTACCCAGGCGAGCGCCGTCGAGGCGCCGCGCGAGAACGATATTGTCGAGCGCACGGCGGGCGGCGATGGGCCGCTCACCGCACGCGAGGCCGCGCGCTCGCTGACGGATACGCGCGCCAAGGAACGCGCTGGCGCGGTGCCGCGCAACGACGACGAACAACAGGCGGGCCAGGCGCGCGATGACGCTGCCGCCGCACAGCAATCGGCTTCGCAAGAGGCCGGCACCGCCCAGGAGACTGGTCCCGGTGAGACGCAGGCGGGCGATCAGCAGCAGGAAGCTGCTGCTCCCATCGAGCCGCCGAGGTCATGGACGAAAGAGGACAAGGAGCTATTCCGGGGCCTCCCTCGCGACACCCAGCAGCGGCTGGCGGAGCGCGAGCGGTCACGCGAGGGCGATTTCCTCCGCCGTCAGAACGAGGCGGCCGAGCGGCTCAAGGGCCTGAGCGCCCAGCAGCAGGCCGCCGAGCACGTACGGGCACACTACGAGCAGGCCCTGCCCATGCTTCTGGGCTCTCTCCAGGAGCAGCAGGCGGGCGCGTTCGCGGACATCCAGACGGTCGCCGATCTCGAGAAGATGGCGCGCGAGGACTGGCCGCGTTACGTGCAGTGGGACGCGCAGCAGAAGAAGATCGCGGCCGTCCAGCAGCAGCTTCAGGTCGCCCAAGTGCGCCAGTCGCACGCGACAGCGCAGCGCTGGCACACTTTCGTGGCCGACGAGGACGCCCGCTTTCGCGAGCGGGCGCCCGAGCTCGCCGACGGCGAGGCGCTGGCCAAGACGGCGCGCTCGGCCGCCGACATGCTCAAGGATTTGGGCTTCTCGGACGGCGAGCTCGGCGAGATGTGGCACGGGCAGCGGGGTCTCTCGCTGCGCGATCACCGCATCCAGCTCCTCATCCGCGACGGCGTGCGCTTTCGCGAGGCCCAGGCGGCGGCATCGAGGCCGGCGCCGCGGCCCGTGCCCGACGTGCAACGCCCCGGCCCCGCGCCCGCGCGCAACGCGGATGCGGACGGCCGGGTCAAGGACCTCACCGAACGTCTCAACGCATCCGGCAACCTGCGTGACGCGGCGGCGCTTCTCGTCGCCCGCCGCGCCGCGCAACGCCGCTAACCAAAATCAGGAGAAAGCAAGATGGCTCTTCCGGCCAACACGTTCACGACCTACTCGGCCGCCGGCAATCGCGAGGATCTCAGCGACGTGATCTACCGCATCGACCCGACCGACACGCCGTTCATGACCGGCATCGAGAAAGCCAAGGCGACCGCCGTGCTGCACGAGTGGCAGACCCAGGCGCTCGCCGCGGTCAACACCTCGAATGCGCAGCTCGAGGGCGACGACGCGTCGGCGGACACCACCACGCCGACGGTGCGCCTCGGCAACGTCGCGCAGATCAGCCGCAAGGTGCCGCAGGTCTCGGGCACCCAGCAGGCGGTCGAGCATGCGGGGCGCGACAACGAGATGGCCTACCAGGAGATGCTCAAGGGTATGGAGCTCAAGCGCGACATGGAGGGCATCCTGGTCGGCACCAACCAGGCGAAGAACTCCGGCAACGCGACGACCCCGCGCACGCTCGCCTCGGTGCTCTCGTGGCTCAAGTCGAACACCGCGAAGGGCGCGGGCGGCGCCGATCCGTCGGCCGCGGACGGCACCGGCACGCGCACCGACGGCACGCAACGCGCCTTCACCGAGGCGAGCCTCAAGACCGTGCTGCAGTCGATCTGGAACAACGGCGGCAAGCCCGACATGATCATGACGGGCGGCTTCAATAAGCAGGTGTTCTCGACCTTCACGGGCCGCGCGACCCCGATCGAGGAGACCAAGGGCAAGAAGATCATCGCGTCGGTCGACGCCTACAACTTCGACTTCGGCTACCTCAAGGTCGTCGCCAACCGCTTCACGCGGCCGCGCGACGTGCTGGTGCTGCAGACGGACATGTGGGCGTGCGCCTACCTCAACGGCCGCAAGATGGTCTCGCTCCCGCTCGCCAAGACCGGCGATAGCGAGCGCAAGGAGGTGCTCTCCGAGTACACGCTCGAGGCGCGCAACGAGAAGTCCTCGGGCGGCGTGTTCGACAACACCACGGCGTAACGCGAGCCCGGCCATCCCGCTCAGCGCCGTAGGATGGGCTGAGCGAAGCGAAACCCATCGCTTTGCGTTCAGCCGGCTCAGTCGATGGGTTTCGGCTTTCAGCCTCAACCCATCCTACGCGCAAGAATTCAATAAACACCCGGGGCGGCGCTGATGCCGCCCCTTTTTCTTTTCACAAAGGACCCAACACCCATGACCCTCCCCACTCCGCGGCCCTTCCAGGAAGAGCCGCTGTGCGAGTCGACCACGTCGATCGCCACCACGCCGGTCGCGGCCTGCATGATCGCGCCGCGCGCCGGCACGGTCGAGCGCGTGATGGCGGCGGCCGGCGGCACCACCACGGGCAGCATCGCGGTCGCCGTCACGATCAACGGCGGCAGCGACATCACGGGCGGCAATCTCACGATTCCCGCCGGCACCGGCGCGCGTGCTGCAAGTATCTACGAGCCGGGCGCGCTCGACGGCGCCGCCGTGAACGAGGGCGACCTCATCACGTTCACGCCCTCGGGCGGCACCGGGGCGAGCATCCCGGGCGCGTTCGCCGCAATCATCCGGTGACGCCATGCCGGCAACCGTCGAACTCGGCCGCGGCCGCGAGCTCACGACGCAGACCGTCGCGGTCGGCGCCTCGTCCACCCAGATCGGCGCGCCGTTCGGCGCGCAGACCCGCCAGATCCGCATCGCGGCGAACACCGCATGCAACGTCCAGATCGGCGACGGCAGCGCCACGGCGACCGCGGCGTCGCCGTTCCTGCCCGCCGGCGCGATCGAGTACGTGATGGTGTCGCCCGGCCAGGTGCTCGCCGCGATCCAGGCTGCAACGGGCGGCTTGGTCACCGCGACGGCGGGGACGTTGTGGGTGACGGAGCTGGGGTGAGCCCGCAACAAAGCAGCCGGAGAAGGAGACGCCTCATGGCGCCGAACGATCCAAGCGATCCGAAGCAACCGAGCCTGTTGGACCTCATCAGGACCATGGCCTGGGCGCCCGCGAATTTGCCTCAGTTTTCGGGCCCGCCACCTGCCTCGACAAACATGCCGGCCGACGGCCCGAGCGGCGGACTGGCCGCGTCCGGCCCCGGCGGCACGCCGCCAACCCCGTGGACCAATTTCCTGCCACCGGCCTCATACGCCCCGCCTTCCCGTGGGGCCGACTTCGCGGCCGCCCCGGCGCCGCGGCTCGCCGCTGTCAATGCGGACACTGCCCAGGCGAGCGGCGCGTCGTCGAATGCCCAGCCGTCCAAGGTGCCGTTGCCTTACAGGCGCCCATGGAACGCGCCGCAGGCGCCGCCCATCGGGATGTCGCAGGCGACGCCTTGGTCGCCGAACGTCAGCGGGTTCACGCCTGCAGACGCTCCACCCGCATTCGATGCGAGGTGGGCGAATTCGGCACCATCGCCGTCATTGCTGGATATGAGCAATGTTCCGTCGCTACTATCACAGCAGACGCCCAAGCCGTCGGCCGACGGCAGGGTCGATCCTCGCTATGTGTACGACTATTTCCTCAACCGAGGCTTCAATACTGCCCAGGCGGCGGCGCTCGTGGGGAACATGATGCGAGAATCGGATAATCTCAAACCCGATGCGGTGAATCCCGCGGAAAATGCTCATGGCTTCCTCTCGTGGGAAGGCCCTCGTTGGCCGGCTCTGCAAAAGTTCGCGGCGGCGCGCGGGACGTCGCCAACGATGTGAACACGCAGCTCGATTTCGTGATCCACGAGATGCGTGGTTCGGAAGCGCCGAACGTGCGAAGATTTCTCCTGACCGATAACGTGGAGGACGCGAACGCCGCGCTCAAGCCGTTTATCCGGTATAGCGATCTCGCCTCCGAACCGTTGCGCTTGGAAAATGCGCGGAGAGTGTTGGCCCTCCCCTGGGCGAGCGCCAGGTAGCGCCTACGGCCAGCTCAACTTCGGCTTGTCATTGGAATCTGAGCGAAGTAACTTCGCGGACGCGATATCGCCGACGCAACGATAAAGGATATCGACCAATGCCAGCCAAATACGAGGTGTGGCTTGTGGCCGTGGCTCTTTCCGTCTGCCTTGCCGGTCCCAGCGTGGCGGCCGGCGATTTTCCCCGTTCGTCGTGCAAGACTTGGAATGGGACTGTGGTGGCGATGTCCGGCGTCGACACGAGCCACGCCCGCATGCGCGGAATCATCACCCGGGCGGACGTCCAGGAATATTGTGATCGCGATCCTGGCGCCGAGACGATTCCTTACGGTGGCAAGTTCACGGTGAAGCAATGTGTCGCGCGGTACTATCGCAAGGTGAGGAACCTCAAACTGCTGGCGCGGGCGGATTGTGCCCGCGCGACGTTGGAATTCCATGACGGCAATTTCCCCGTGCGGCGCGTGCAGCTTCCTTTCGAGTATGTCGGTTGTTCGTCGGGCACCGTTCCTTTGGTCTATCAATTCGAAAAGCTCTGTCCCACGCGGGCGCGAGAGTTGAAGCTTAGCGAGCCCTCGCCGCTGAAGTAGGCGCCGCGGTCAGATGGTCATTCTAGGCTTATAAGCAACGGCTTAGGGGAGTGCGCCCTCATCCGCCCTCCGATCAAATCGCGAGCTGGCTCTTTTCCCTCGCGGGTCGGGCTTGCCCAACCTAAGCGCTATTGATGTCGAAGTCGGGCAAATCCTGCTGAGTAGCTCGACGTCGGTAGAACGAGCGCCGAAGACCCGCGTCCAACCCCATTTTCCAAGGCTTCATGACATGAGCGACGTCGTCGCGCGTATCCATCTCGATTCCGACGGCGACCGCTTCACGGTCGAGCACGTGCAGGACGTGGCTCCGATCCTCGCGCGCAACAAGGCGCTGCAGTCGCAGCCGCAGAAGAGCGACTGGGGGCGCCACATCGCGACCATTCCGAACGTGGTCCTGGTCAAGTGGATGACGGAGGAGGGCGCCGACGTGCTGCGCATGTCGGGCGAGGAGTTCGGCGCCTTCATCCGCAAGAAGCTGGACGATCCGGATTGGCGGCATCTGCGCGTGGATCGGTGAGGCGCTCTTTCTTCTCCCTCTCCCCCTTCAGGGGGAGAGGGTCGGGGTGAGGGGGCCTATCCGCGGGTCGTTGCGAGCGATGTATTTCGCCGAGACTCAGCGCCCCTCACCCCAACCCTCTCCCCATCGCAAGTCGGGCCTGCCCGACTTGCGCACCATGAGTGCCGAACTCGGGCAGGCCCGAGTTCGGATGCGGGGAGAGGGAGCGCAGGCGCCGTGCGCGCCTCACACGCGCACTCTCCTGAACTCCGAGAAACATCATGCCCCTGCAAACGTACACCGACCTGCAATCCGCCATCGCAAGCTGGCTCGCGCGCTCCGACCTCGCCGTGAACATCCCCGACTTCATCACGCTGTTCGAGACGGTGGCGAACCGGCGGCTGCGGGTGCGCCAGCAGGAGGCGACGGTCACGCTCACGCCCGTGAACGGGGTCGCGACGCTGCCGGCGGATTATCTCACGTGGCGGCGGGTCACATGGATGGGCGCGGTGCCGCGCGAGCTCGAGTATGTGCATCCGTCCTACCTGCATGCGCTCTTTCCGACGCTCCAGCAGGGCGATCCGCGCTACTTCTGCATCGAGGGCGCAAGCCTCACGCTCGGGCCGTCAGACAACAGCAACCTGACGTTCGACTATTTCCAGAAAGTCCCGAGCCTCGCGGCGCTCGCGGCGCAGACGCCGCCGGTGACCACCAACTGGCTCTTCTCGACCTGGCCCGACCTCTATCTCTTCGGCGCGCTCGCCGAGGCGCACGGCTTCGTCAAGGATCCCGACAGCCTCACGCTGTGGGCGGGGCGGCGCGACGCGATCTTCGACGAGATCGACCGGCTCGACACCAAGACGCGCGGGCCCTCGGCGGTGCGCGTGATGGGAGCGACGCCGTGATTCCGTTCGGCGAGTACCGCCCGGACGTGAGCGACTACGCAGCGTCCTACACCGACCAGGTCGCGAATGCGCTGCCGCGCGGCGACGGCTACGGCCCGATGCAGGACTTCGCCGCCTACAGCGCCGGCCTGCCGGGCGCGTGCCGCGGCTTCTTCAAGGCGATCAAGACCGACGGCTCGATCGCGATTTTCGCCGCGACCGCGACGAAGCTCTACCAGCTCAACAACACCAACCAGACCTGGACCGACGTGAGCCTCGGCGGCGGCAGCTACGCGTCGGTCTCCGCGAGCGACCAGTGGCAGTTCGTCCAGTACATCAACTTTGTCGTCGCGGTGCAGGCGAATGTCGCGCCGCAGTTCTTCGACCTCACGGCCTCGACGGCGTTCGGCAATCTCGCCGGCTCGCCGCCGCAGGCGCGCTACATCGCGGTGGTCGGCGACTTCGTGGTGCTCTCCGGCCTGCTCAACAATCCCTATCGCGTGCAGTGGTCGGGCCTCGGCGATCCGACCAATTGGACCAACACGACCAATTCGTCGAACTTCCAGGACCTCCCCGACGGCGGCATCGTGCGCGGTGTGGCGGGCGGCGAGTTCGGCAATATCTTCCAGGACACGGCCATCCGCCGCATGATCTATGCGCCGGGCTCGCCGGTGATCTTCCAGATCGAGCGCATCAGCGACGACCGCGGCCTCTATGCGCCGTATTCGCTGATCCGCTCGGGCGACCAGATCTTCTTCCTCGGCGCGCAGGGTTTCCAGCAGATGGACCCGGGCGGCTACCCGGCCGCGATCGGCAAGGAGCGCGTCGACCGCACGTTCTTCGCCAACCTCGACAAGAGCAGCCTGCAGCTCGTGCTCGGCGCGTCGGATCCGAAGAACAACCGCGTGTTCTGGGCGTACAAGTCGAACGCCGGCGCGACCGGGGTGTTCAACTCGCTGCTCGTCTACGACTACGTGCTCGCGCGCTTCACGCCGATCGCGATGAGCGGCGAATTCCTCGGCTCGTGCTCGCAGCCGGGGCTGACGCTGGAGAATCTCGACAGCATCGCGCCCGGAGGCTCGCTCGATGCCCTGACGGCCTCGCTCGACAGCTTCGCGACCTCGGTCACGCCCGAGATCGCGGGCTTCAACGCAAGCCACCAGCTCGGCTTCTTCCGCGGCGCCAACCTCGAGGCGACGCTCGCGACCAGCGCGCAGGCGCAAGCCGGGCGACGCGCCTTCGTGCGCGGCTTCCGTCCGATCACCGATGCGCCGGCCGTGTTCGGCTCGGTCGGCATGCGCGAGCGGCTGACGGATGCCGAGGCGTTCTCGCCCGAGACCGAGATGGACGCGACAGGCAACTGTCCGCAGCGTGCCTCGACCCGCTATGCGCGCGGCAACGTGCGCATCCCCTACGGCACGACGTGGAGCTTCGCGACCGGCGTCGAGCCGGACGTCGCGCCGGAGGGGGCGCGATAATTCGTCTTCCGTAGGGTGGGCAACCGCGCATGCTCGGCCATGCCGCGTGGGCAAAATCGCACGCAAGTCGGGCCTGCCCGACTTGCGCATATTCGATGCCGATCTCGGGCAAGCCCGAGATCGGTGCGCGGTTGCCCACGCGGATGTGCTTGCGCTCGCGATTTTGCCCACCCTACGAACCTTCACCCGCGCAGCAAGGAAGACGTGGATGGCCGGGACATAGGCGAGCGAAGCGACGCCGTTCTTCGAACGGCTATGCCCGGCCATGACGGAGGGGATGATCAATGCCAGCCTATGTGGTCGCCCGCGACGAGAAGGACCTGAAGAAATTCGCGCAGGCGATCGCGCAGCTCGCGCAGGGGCGCTCCAACGCAGTCGGCAGCGTGACGCTCGCGGCGGGCGCGACCCACACGAGCGTCGCGGCGCTCACCTGCGCGAGCGGCAGCGTCATCCTGCTCTCGCCCGTGACCGCGCATGCGGCGGCCGAGCTCGCGGCGGGCGGCTGCTTCATCAGCGCGGTCGGCGAGAAGACCTTCACGATCGCGCACGCCAACAACGCGCAGACCGACCGGACCTTCGGCTATGTCTGCCTCGGTTGAGCCTGCCTCGGTCGCGCTCGCCTGCGTGCCGCCCGACCAGGTCGCGCGGCTGTGGCCGCACATCGCGCATTACATCGCCCGCGCGATGGCGCGCGGCGGCATGGGCAGGTTTGCCGATGTCGAGGCCGACGTGCTCGCCGCCAACGCCTATCTGTGGGTCGCGACCGAGGCGGGCGCGATCCTCGCGGCCGCCGTCACCAAGGTGACGGGCGAGGGGCGCGCGCGGGTCTGCACCATCGTGGCGTGCGGCGGCCACGACTGGCCGCGCTTCGGCTTTCTCATCGCGGGCCTGGAAAACTACGCGCGCGCCGAAGGCTGCGCGGCGGTGGAAATCTGCGGGCGGCCCGGCTGGCAGCGCCGGCTCGAGGGCTACCGCACCGTCAAAGTCGTCATCCGGAAAGGTCTCTGAACATGGGCGGAACGTCTACGACCAGCAACTCGTCGACCCAGCAATCGCAATTGCAACCCTATGCGCCGGCCGCGACCGGGTTGCAGGGCATCATCGGCGCGATCAATCCGCTCACGAGCAACCTCGGCGTCACGCCGCAGGTCACCAATGCGCTCGACCAGATCCAGGCGAACGCGAGCGGGCCCAATCCGTTTGCGGCGCCCGGCAGTTCGGCGGTGCTCTCGCAGCTCAACGGCGGCGCGAACTACGGCACCGCGACCAACACGGTGAACAGCGGCTACAACGCCGCCACGAATGCGTTGTCGCCGTACCTTACGGGGAACGCGTTCGATCCGTCGAGCAACCCGGCGCTCGCGGCCCAGCTCGGCGCGGTGAACACCCAGGTGCAGAACACCGTCAATCCGATGTTCGCGGCGGCCGGCCGGCTCGCCTCGCCCGCGAACGCCGCTGCGATCGCGCAAGGCATCGCGCAGGGCGACAGCGGCATCCTGCAGAATGCTGCAGGTAACCAGCTCGCCGCCGCGAGTGCGCTCGGCGGCCTCGCCAACAACACCGGCGGCGTTCTGGGCAATCTCGACGCCGGCAACGCCGGTATCCTGACGTCCGGCATCAACAACGCGCCGAACGCCTTCCAGCTTCCCAACCTCGGCGCGCAGACGCAGCTCGCCGCCGCGCTCCAGCAGAGCCAGCTGCCGATCCAGAATGCCAGCTCGCTTGCCGGCATCCTGTCGCCGATCGCGGCGCAGTTCGGCACGCAGACGGGCTCGGGCTCGAGCACGGGCACGAACACCATGTCGGGTGCGCAGCAGTTCGCGACGATCGGGCAGGGGCTCGGCGGGCTCGCAAAATTCTTGTGGCCTTCCTGAGGAGGTGAACCATGGGCTTTTTCGATGGATACCTGTCCGACCCGGAATCGACCGCAAACGCGACGGGCCCGTCGCCCGGATGGCTCGGCCCCATGCTGGCCGCGCAGCCCGGTGCGTCGCAGGGTTTCGACGCGCCGGCGCCGATGAACGCGGCGCCGATGAATTCGCCGGTGGCGAACGGCGGCGCGCTGTTCGACGGCTTCGGCAATCTGCTGCCGCCGTCACCGGCGGCCGCGCCGTCGCAGGCGGCCCCGAGCTTCGGCGATCGCCTGACCGCCGCGCTGACGGGTGCCGCGACCGCGAGGGGCCTCATCCCGACGCTGGCGAGCGGCATCGGCGGGTTCATGTCGCCGGGCGCGGCGAGCGTCGCCGCGCCGACGAGCGGCGGCCTGAGCGCGGGCGACCGCGCGACCGCCGCGCTGATGAACGTCGGCAATGCGCGCGGCTTCGTCCCAGCGCTCGCCGGCGCGGTCGTCGGAGCGACCTCCGGTCAGCGTATCGCGCCGCCCGCCGGCTACCGCAATGGCGGCGGCGTGAGCGACACCGCGGCGCCGATCGCAGGCGTCGGGCCGAACGCCGGCATGGCGCCCATCAATCAGGCGCCGGCCGCTGCGCCTGATGTGTTCGGGCGAGCGCGCGCCGCCATTGCGGCGGGCGCCCCGCGCGCCGCGGTCATTCAGCGCTTACAGCAGCTCGGAATCGACCCGAAGGGCCTTTGACATGCGCCTCCCCGAGGCGGGCCGCTCGACATCCTAGGCGCGTCGCGCCCGGCCGGAGCAATCCCTGTGGTGCTGGCCGCACCGGCAGCTTCATCTTCGTTCCGGTCGCGATCCGCGCCGCCTTGTAGCGAGGTCGGCGCGGCGACCTCTTTCAACCGGTAGAACCCGACGGGGTGACACATGCCTTTCTGGGAATGGTCGAAGACCGCGGCGTCGAATGCGACCGCCGACCCGACGATCAACTGGGCCGAGGGCATGTCGCCCTCCTCGGTGAACGACAGCGCCCGCGCCATGATGGCGCGCACGGCCGAGTGGCGCGACGACGTGTCGGGCACGATCACGACGGCAGGCAGTGGCACGGCCTACACGGTCGCCAGCAACCAGGGCTTCGACACGCTCGCGCATATGGCCGGCGCGATGATCGCCTTTGTGCCGCACACCACGAACGGCGCCACGGTGACGCTCAACGTGGACGGCCTGGGCGCGAAGCCGCTGCGCTACGGGCCGAGCCTTGAACTCCAATCGGGCATGCTGATCCAGGGCACGCCCTACGTCGCGACCTACAACAACTCGGATGGCGCGTTCTATCTTCGCAACATTGCCGGCAACCCTTATGGCATCCCGCTCGGCGGATTGCTGCCCTATACGGGAACGACGGCGCCAAATTCCGCATTCGTGCTGCCGTTCGGTCAGGCGATTTCCCGCACGATTTACGCGACTTATTTCGCACTGGTTGGTACCACCTACGGCCCCGGTGACGGATCGTCCACGTTCAATGTGCTGGACCTGCGCGGACGTGCGGTATTCGGCCTCGACAATATGGGCGGCTCGGCGGCGAGCCGAATCACTGTGGCGGGGGGTAATTTCGATGGGACATCACTTGGAACGGCGGGCGGGGGGCAAAATAAGACGATAGCGCAAGCCAATCTGCCCGCTGCAACCCTAACAACGACGATCACTGATCCTGGGCATTTTCACACAACTAGCAATATTGTGGGGGTTCCAGGGGGAACATCTGGCACCACGTATTATGGGCCATTCGCTGGAACTTTGAATACGGATACCAAAACAACCGGCATCACGGCCAGTACTGCGCTCGGCGGCAGCGGCACTGCGCTCCCTGTCCTGCCGCCCGCGATAGTGCTGCCGTTCATTCTGCGGGTGATCTAGATCGAGCGCATTCGCAAAAGATCAGAAACGGACCAAGCGCGCAGGAATGAAACGATGTTTCGGACCTCGCGAATGCGCAGGCGCCTTAACGCGAGCGCCTCAAGCTGAGAATAAGGCGGCTTGCATCCCGGCCCAATCGTGGATGCAATACCGGAGGGTCGCGCCAGCGTGGGGCGCGCCTCAACTACGCGCAGACCAGGAACGTAACTGTCAAGGAATAGTGCTACGTCGATTGCAACCCGAAGGTAGCCTATACGCGCAACGATCTTCCTCGCCCCCTCGCGGCTGAATATCTGTGCCGTCATCGCCGGATGGTGGCGCAAGCCTGATGACAGTGAAAAGCCGTCGAAGGTCGCTATCGGAATGGATGGCCGCTTGCCGGGCCGTGTTTGGGTTTCGAGCCTAAGCACGTCGAAGATCGGAAGCCCTTGAAGCGTTGAGAGATCGAACAGCGTGCGCGCTTGGGGTGATATCTCGGCATCGTCCTCTAAGGTGCATACAAATTTGTCGGCGCCATCCGCGATCTCTCGCAGGGAAGCTAGGTGGCTCTCGGCGCATCCCATCGCGCCGAGGGGCATCGTGGGCTCATAGCGAGCGCGCGCAGATGGCGAAAGCGTGTTGCCGTCGATCGCAGCGAAGAACCGAAATGGAATGCCCAGTGAAGCAAGATGCGCGCCGATGTAGGCGCGCCGATCTGTGCTGCGCTCCAAGCTAATTACGACGACCGGGATCATCTTGTGATCCTACCACAACCTCCACATGAAAGGAAATACCATCGAACCGATCCTCTGGGCGGTCATTGGCGCCGGTGGCGTCGTCGCCCTCATCCTCTGCCGTCTCGCTGCCAAGCACGGATGGGCGTGGGTTGAGGCTAAGGTGAAAGCCAAGGCTGCGGCTGCAGAGGCCGATGCCAAGGCCAAGATCACCGCAGCGGTCGGCGACGTCGATGCCAAAATCAAGGGCGCCGTCGCAACCGAGGTCGCCACGATCAAGGCGGACATCGCGGCTCTCAAGGCCAAGGTGGGCGTCTGATGGTCGCGGACACCTTCCCCCACGCGCTGCGCCTCGTCCTGATCGACGAGGGCGGCCTCGACGACGATCCGCACGACCACGGCGGGCGCACCGCCTACGGCATCATCCAGCGCGAATACGACGGCTATCGCGCGCGCCACAACCGGCCGCCGCAGGCGGCCGGGTGCCCGCGCACGCAAACACCAACGCACGCCCCAATACCAATACCCACGAAGTGAACCCCCAAACGGAGACCCCCTGACGATGGACACCCTCACGCTTGCGCTCGGCGCCGCCCTTGGCGTCACCGGTCCTAGTATTGATCCTCCGCGTGATCCACCTGGGCTGACAGCTTCTGGCGCAAATTGAAGTTTTCTTGGTGTTGGCGCGCCTGCCTCGCCATCAACATGTCTGTTTGACGCGTGCGCTCCTCGAGACGATCTTGAGTCTCGCGAAGAAGTTCTTCCGTCTTGCGAAGATGCTCGTACATCTCGCGAACACGCTTCGCCGAGAGGCGGCCGATCAGCACCCGGCCCAGATCAAAAAGCAGATTGTCCTTTAAGCGTGACATTACAAAAAATCCGCCCCAGACAGCATCGCGAGTGCGACGATGCCGCTGGCGGGGATTGAGGCCGCTATCGACGCACGCGTAAATGCCCGGTAGGCGCCAATGGCGACGAGCAGGCTCGGCCGAAGTCTTCGCAGCGTCTTTATGAAGCGCGCAAGGCTTCCATGCTCTCTGTGTACGACGGCCAAGCCGTAGCGGTCCCCGAGATGGACGAAGTCAGCGCCGAAATAGCTGCAGCGCGCTTCGCATACACCGAAGCTTCTTTGCAGGGAAAGGTCGTCGCGCATTAGGGTGTTACCTTAGCGGCATCCTTCGCTACCTTGGCCTTGCGGCTGGTCCTCAGTGAGGTATCGGTCGGCGTCTCGTGCTCTACGTCCTTGGTCGTCAGGAATGCCGACATATGGGAGATCTCGTCATCAAATGGCGTGAACACCGTGCAGACTTGGCAGGCCGGTAGATCGCGCGCCCGCCGTAGCCGAGTGAAGTGCTCTCCGAACCAAACCGCCTCGAAACCATCATCGTAGACGTTCCCCATGCGCGAGTGCCCCATGAAGCAGCATGGAGAAACACTGCCGGGCATTTCGACGAAGCACGCTTCGAACGGCGCTAGGCATTTCGACGGGCCCGTGATCGCCGTTTCATCGGAGAAGAAGCGTCGACCGGAAAGGATCACGCCGAGCTGCTCACCGAGATCCTGTGCACGCGCGAGCTCGGTGTTATATTCATTCTTGACGTTCCACAGCGTCTTTTCGAGGTGTGCCTCGTTGCTGCAAATGAAGTTGCCCACGTTAACGCGCGGAATTTTCAGGTCGGCCGCGAGTTTGGTCAGCGCAGTGATCTCGCGGTAATTGTCGGTATTGGCCACCATGTGGAAGACGATCCGGCTACGGTCCAATGGCGTGAGCTGAGATTGAAATGCCTTGATGCAGCGCACGGTCTCAGCAAGCGTGAACCGCTCGTTCTTATAACGCATCTGCTCCGCATAGGTTGGCTCTGTGCCTGCGTTGATCGAAATCACTAGCCGGTTGATTCTGCCGCGCAAGAGGCGGCCCCATTTCTCAGAGAGGAAGCTGCCGTTGGTCGTTAACGTGACAAGCTGCGGGCTAGAATTGAGAGCAACAATCCGTTCGACCACGTCTTCGAATCGCGGATAGAAGAATGGCTCGCCCCATCCGGTCAGGTCGATTGTCCTCGCGTTGCGGATAGCTGTATTGAGCTTCGGCAGGTCATCCCACTCAATCGCGCGTCCCTTGTAATCGGCGTCACGACAAAAGAAGCATGCCGCATTGCAATGGCTGTTGAGCGCAATGCTGACGAAAGGCGGATAAGTGTATCGCTTGAGATGATCGGGGCAGCCCTCGCCGTTGTAGAGCGCAGGCGATCGCGCAAAGAGCGCCTTGCCGATATCGCGATGGAGACCGATTTTGTCGATGTTCGGGTGCGCTGCGATGCATTTCTCCAATTTATCGATCAGCTTAGTGACGCGTGGTGCGGACAAATCACCGCCGGAAGAGATGGATTTAATGATCCTCTCACATGTACCGGTTTTGTCGAACATCCATCGATGGACGCGCCTGATCTGGGGATAGCTGCCAAGTCGGCGCCGGAGGCCTCGATAGGCGCGCCCGCTGAATGATCGAATCCGATTTACGGATAAGCCTCTTGGGGTGACGTCTCTTGCAATCTACACGTTTAACAACCAAGAGGGGAAGTGTCGCGAGAGTCACAATCCATGCGAAAGCCAAGGCGCCGAAATGAGCCGGGCGCGAGCGGCGAGCGGGATGCGTGCGACCGGAAGGGTATAAATATACCTCAACATCCGGCCGCTGGTTTTCAACGACCCTCGCGTCGAGCTTTGGCATCGCCAAAATTCGATCGTCTTCTGCGAGAGGAACAAGGCACCGCGTCACCTCTCGCCGATGAGCTCACAATATGAATATGAGTTCGATCGCGTCGACCCCATGGCGCGGCAGTCGCGGCGCAGCTTCGGATACCGAAGGCCTTGATCGCCTGCGCCTTTCGCCAAACCCGGTAGATCATCCGTAGCAGCGATGCGCATCTCTCCTGCTGTGAGGTCGGCCGCGCCGCGCCTAAGCTCCGGGCTAGTGCAAGCGAGAGCATTGGTGAACGTCCAGCCAGGCACCGCAAACCGTGCACCCGGACTACGCGACCGTGATCGTCTCGGCCGGCTTACACATCGGAGGCATCTGGGCAGAGCGTAGATACCCGCGACAATCATCGGCACGACGATTGCGGCGCTCGGTCTATGACTGGGCCGATGTCTCGTCTCTTGTCCGTTGAGGGATCCGAGCTTCCATCTCTTGGAGCCGCGAGTTGAGCCTGTGGATCGTGGAATGGTTCTCGGCGTTTCGCGACATCAACACTTGGACGCGCTCCCGTTCCGTCTGCAGAGCGTCCTGGGTTTCGAGGAGCATCTGCTTGGATAAACGGCCCGCGAGAACGCGGAGCAAATCGTTGGGCTTTCCCATCTTCCGTCTCGGTGCCTGCGGCCAGTAACGTACAACTATACCGCAACCGATCGCGGTGTCCACCTACCTTGCGCCGACAGCTAACGATGCTGCATCGGCTGTCGCTCGCGTTGGCCGCGAGCTTGGGGTCGGCGCGGCGGATGCGCCTGCAGCTGCATTCCGTCCGCCGCTGCCATCGTGCGCGTGCACCTAGCCTAGCCGATCGCCTTGGCCGGGTCGAGCGACCCGCGCGACCCTTGCCGCCAACCTCGCCGCGGCCGCGTGCGCGCGCCTGCGAACGCAAACACCAACGCACGCCCCAATACCCAATACCCACGAAGTGAACCCCCAAACGGAGACCCCCTGACGATGGACACCCTCACGCTTGCGCTCGGCGCCGCCCTCGGCGTCGCCGGCATCCTGCTGGTCTACTGGATCGCGGCGCGCTGGCCGGCCTGGAAGGCGAAGGTCGCGGCCTGGTTCAAGAGCGAGAAGAGCGCGATCGCGGCGCGCGCCGAGGGCCGGATCGTCGACTTCGAGAACCGGCTCAAGACGCTCGAGGCGATGGGGCTCGACACGCTCAAGGCCGACGTCGCGGCAATCAAGGCGAAGGTGGGAGTTCTGAACCATGGTGGCCGAGAATTTTGCGCGCGCGCTCAAGCTCGTCCTCGTCGACGAGGGCGGCCTCGACGACGATCCGCACGATCACGGCGGGCGCACCGCCTACGGCATCATCCAGCGCGAATACGACGGCTATCGCGCGCGCCACAACCTGCCGCCGCAGGACGTGTGGAAGATCACGCCCGCCGAATACACCGAGATCTACCGCGATCGCTACTGGTCGCCGTGGTGCGACCGCCTGCCGTCCGGCATGGACTACGCGTTCTTCGACGCGTGCGTGAACACCGGCCCGGCGCAGGCGGCGAAGAACCTGCAGCAGGCGGTCGGCGTACGCGTCGACGGCTTCATGGGCGACGTCACGCTCGCCAAGGTGATGGCGCTCAGCGCCGACGCGACGGGCGCCGAGGCCACGCTCCATGCCTTCTGCGAGCGCCGGCGCGCTTTCTACCGCGCGCTCCGCCAGTTCCCGCGCTACGGCCGCGGTTGGCTCGCGCGCGTCGATCACGTCGAGAAGGCCGCGAAGGCGATGGCCGTCAACGAGACGCCGCCGCAGCGCAACGGGCTGCACGACGAGCTCAAGGCGCAGGCGACCGCGAAGGCTAAGGGCGAGGACACTGCGGCGCCGCCGCTCACGCCTGCGACCGGGGCCGCGACCACCACCGGCAGCGTCGTGGCGGCCGGTCTCGCGGAGCAGCTCGGCAATGCCGGCCAGCAGCTCGCGCCGTTCCAGGACACGATTGCGATCGTGAAATACGCGCTGCTCGCCATCGCGGTCGCGACCATCGTGCTCACGATCTACGGGCTCGCGCACGACAACAAGGTCAAGGCCGCGACCGGGTGATTTCTACCACGTCGGTCCACACCCACGGCCGTCATCGCCCGCGCACGCGGGCGATCCAGTACGCCGCAGCGAAGCCATAAGGCAATGCCGGCCTTCCAATCGGTCGCTCGTGCGTCCTGGAATGCCCGCCTGCGCGGGCAGCGACGCAGGTGAGTGACCCAACAGCCAACCCAGGAGCACACCATGTGGGGCGCGCTCTTCTCGTTCCTCGGCGGCCCGGTCATCAAGGGGCTGATCGACGCCTACAAGACCAAGCTGCAGACCGCGACGCAGCAGGACACGCTCGCGGTCGATCTCGCCGAGAAGGAGATCCTCGGCGAGATCGCGCAGCGCCAGACGGAAGCCGCGATCATCCGCCAGGAGCAGGGCTGGTGGCCGACCGCCATCATCCGCCCGTTGTTCGCGGCGCCGTTCATCATCTTCACCTTCAAGGTCGTGGTTTACGACAAGGTCCTGAGACTCGGCACGACCGACGCGCTCGACCCGAACATGTGGGGCGTCTTCCAGGCCGTGATCTACGCCTACTTCGGCGGCCGCACGATCGAGAAAGTCGCGCGGATATTCAAGCGTCAGAATTGATCTCGTCCCAAATGCCTCAACGGCCTCCGTGGTCGTTCCAGGTTCGTTTCGCTCGTACCTTGGAATGAGCGGCATTGATCTGCGTTCGCGGTAACTCAAACACAAGCCGCCAGATCAGCCTGACGGCCAAAGTCTGACCAATCAGCCGAGCAACGCGGTCCCGAGACCGTCGCAATGAAGCGTCTCGCGCGACTGCGCGCGAACGCGCGCTTCCTCCCTGTCGCTCAATCACCCGCATCCGCGAGGCCGCATGTCCTCCATCTTCGATCTGATGCCGGCCAGCTTCTGGCCGGTGCAACCATTCATGCCGCCGCCCGATCCGACGCAAGCCTTCCCGCGGCTGTCGGCGTCGGTGCCGACGTGGACGTTGCCCGCAGTCCAGGCGCCGGCGGCGCTCGGCTGGCCGTCGGCGCCGGTCGATCCGTATCCCTATGCGGACGCGAGTGCGTCTTCGTGGGATCGCGCGATGCGTCAAGCGCTTGCGCCACAAGCCAGCGCAATGGATGCCCCCGGCTTCCATAGTGCGTTCTCTGATCAGACACTCGCCGATGCCAAGCGTGCGCACGATTTCGCAATGTGGGCGTTCGGCCCGCCGAGTGCGCCGAAGATGGCGCCGACGGCGATGCCTTCCAGCGCGCCGCCGTCGCTTGGCGGCACGTCCTCGAAGGCCGACGCCGGATCCGCTGCTGCAGTGCTACCGCCGACAAACGCCCCTGCCGCGGATGATGGCGATCCTCTCAAGCAGACGCCGGTCGCCGACCCGCAGGTCGATCTCGGGGCGGCGTACGGCAATCCCAACATCGCGCGGCAGGGCATGCGGGCACGAGCGATCACCGCGATGCGTCCGCCGCTTCCGCCGCAGTCGGTCGACCTCTTCGCTTCGATCCCGCACGGTTTTGTCCACGGCCTCGCCAACACCATGAGCGCCAGCGGGCAGGCTGCGCAGATCGAGATGCAACAGCCGGTCGACGTGCCGTCCGGCGATGAAGGAGCAGAGCTCCTCGAGCAGCACGTTACCGGACCACTGCATAGGCCGCAGGGGCCGGCCGGAGAAGTCGGCCAAACGATCGGCGAGTTCTTCGGCAATCCGCTGACTTATCTCTTCCCGGCGAGGAGCCTGGGGGCGAGGGTGCTCAGCACAATCACGGCGGCGCTCGGCTCCGAGGCAGCGGGTCAACTCACCAGAGGCACCCGGGCCGAGCCGCTCGCACGGATTGCCGGCGCGATGCTGGGAAACGGAGTTCGGGGCGTCGGTGATGCGGCGCGGTCCCGCTGCGGCCGAAGTCGCTGCGGCGAATGCTGCGCGTGGCGGGATGCCGCGGTCGGCAGTGGTGCGGCCGGTCCAGGCTCCGCCGGTTGAACCCAACGACGAGATTGCTGGACTGCAGCACGTTGATCCAGCGATCGCTCCGCTGGTGCCTGACCCTTATCCAGAAGCAGCTCGTGATCTACAAGAGTATCGGACCCAAATTAACGTGCCGAATTGCAATACCGTGGGAGTCGGAAGAACCAATGTGCCGGGTTTGGAAGGCCGAGTATTTCAGGGCGCCTCGCGCCTCGTCCGCCAGGACGCCAGCCTGGGACCGGCGCAACCCGGCGACATCAAGGCCCCTTTCAACAATCCTCGTCTTGTGGAGCATGCCGAGGAAGACCTCGCAAACGGATTCGAGCGAGACGTACAGCAACTCGGATTGCGTCCAGAGGACTTGAACGGGCGTGAGTTGACATTGCATCTCTCACAGGCTCCATGCCCCCCATGCCTATCAGGGCTCAATTCTGGTGCGCGTTCGGGCGTGCTCAAACAGCTGAGCACGCGGTATCCGGGTCTGACGATTCATGTTACTTGGGACGTTGAACCTGGTGTTATTCCAAGCCATCCTCCGTACCTTATAATCCGAGGCGGAGGGTATGTCGAAGGGAGTTGTTGATGAGACAAGAACTCAAGGGAAATAGCGAGCTAGCTATGCTGGCTGACGGCCTTCCGGTCCGCGCCCGTGTCTGCCTCACTCTCCTTGCGGCCGATATCGCGTTGCGCCATCTTCAGGGGTCACCTGACCTCCATCTAGCTCTTGATACGTTGGCTTTCGCGCTGAATTGGCAAAAGCGCGCCCGCGTGGATATCGACAAATGGGAAAATATGCTCGACAACGAGGAGACCGGACTTGCATGGGCCGAGGTCAGGGCCCAGGAGCGATCAAAAGAAGAGAGTTTGGCTTGGTGTGTGCTGACCACTCCAATTTACTATGCGGCCTATCACGCAATTCTTGCGGCGAACCGACCACTGTCGGGCTCGTTCTGCAATACCGATGAAATAGCGCTGGACGATTTGGAGGAGGACTTGCGAAAGCTCGAGCCATCCTCGATGGCGCTCATGCATCAGGCCGCAGCATATCTCAGGCAGCATCCTGACGCCCTGTTCGCTCAACTCAAAGCGCACTTATCGAAGCTCTCTGGCGCCTAATCCGGAGGTCGCGCCGGGTGTTGTCCCACCTGCGCTGGCCATGCTGGTCGATGATCTACCGGTCCGCGCCCCTATCACCAGCGCGCTGGGCACCGGACAATTTCTCCGTGGCTTGACCCGTCAGTTCGCAGCGATCCGAGGTCGTTGACGCTGGATCAGGCGAGAGCCGGTGGCTTGATGGACATGCGCACGAACTATGAGACGTCTTACCGCGCGACGAAACGTCTTGCCGAAGCAAATGCCGCGAGGCTGATGCAGCGAATCTGCCGTTGACGCCACTGAATATCTATCTTGCTCATTTCCTTGGTTCGGATGCCACCGCATTGCTGCGAGCGGACCCGAGCACGCCTGCCGAACAGGTGGTGCCGCAGGCGGCGCGTTCCAATCCAGACCTTTTCAAGAAGGGAAGGACGGTAGGCCAAGCGATCTCCGAAATTAATGGACAGTTCACGCAGCCGCGCCGCATGCCGTTTCGCTGAACGAAGCGAGTGGTCCTCCAAATCGCTTCGGGATCGTCATCCGGAAGAATCAAAGCAGTATCTGCCGGACAGCACGATCTCGAGCGTATCTTGGCGATCTGCCCCCGCGCCCTCGTCGTCACGTCCGCTCACGTACACGCCCGTGAAATAATACCGTCCGTTGGCGTGCTCGGCCTTGCCGGAAAGATGGTACCGGTAAATCCCGGCGACGTTCCACGGAACGACGACGAAGAAAGTTTTCGGCGATGCGTACGTCTTCACGTCATGCTCGGCAACCACGAATTCGAAGTAATAATACGTGTGGTCTTTGCTTGGCAGCGGCGCGGACATCACGCCGTTCGCGAGGGTGGCTGTCCACGGGTAGATATAAATCCTGCCGCTGGGAAACTTGCTGCAGGGCGGCAACGCGAGGTTTGCGGCGGCCAGGCCGGCGCCAGTCGGGCAGCCTGCTGCGACAATCAACGCCAGTTGCAGGAAGAAGCGCTTCATCATCGGTTCCTCCGAATGCGAGAGCATTTCTGTCGGAGCATGATCTCCTCCAAAATCGGCGTGGACTTTCCCGAATCATGCCCTAAGGCGCCAGACAGAATTGGCCGGAGTCGATGACCCTGTCCGGATTGACTGAGCTGAAATAGGTTCGGGAAAACCCTCCGCTACGGTCGAATATCGGTTCGTTCATGTAGAAGCCGGACACGCTGCAATGGTCCGGTAGCACCTTTTCGTTGCCGAGCAGGGTGACGACGAGGCCGGGTGGCTCCGCGGCACTCACGCCCTTCGGCAGCACGAACGTGAAAAACGTGAAATGGCCGTGGTCCCACCCCGCGCAGACGCCGGTGGCATCCTTTTTCGTGTCGATCGCAATTGAAACGATCCTTCCGTCGCCCTGCGGCGGTGCCGAGGGGAGCTCGCCGGCGGCCGTAAGCTGCGGCCGCCACACCGAAACGGGCGTTCGATTGTCGGACGCGCCGTTGCACGCGGGCAAGACCTTCGGCTTGGCGGGCCGCGGCGGGTGTTCGGCATCGGCAATGCAATAATGAGGTTAGACGGCGATGCTGCCCTCGGTGTCGCGCAACCACATGTCGGTCCATCCCTCGCGTATGTTGGAGGCCGGGGCAGTGATGTAGAAGCTGGATAGCGCGCACGCGCCCTTATTGAACTCGGCGTCGCCGCGGAGGTGGACGCGGACGCCGCCTGCTTCCGGTCGCTTTGCATCGTTGGGGAATTTCAACGTGAAGGCGCGCTCGCCTCCCGACGTCTCACAGGGGCTGTCGGGGTCATCGCCAAAAGCCAGATCGATCCGGAGCGAGAGGTAAACGACTGTTCCACCGGGCATCGGGGGCGGCGGCGTATCCTCGTCAGACCAGACCGCGATCGGCACGCGGCCCTCGCCGGTGCGTCGGCAGCTCGGCAGGCCGCTCTCGTCGGAAAGCCAGTCGGCCACGGCCGATTGGGTGCCGAGGACTGCGAGCAGCGCGGCACACAGCGCGGTCGTGCGCAAAGCGATCGGCATGTATTGCGTCTCCCACTTTGTTTGCGAACGCACCTACGCGCCGGCAGGGCTGGACTTTGTCCACCGGATTTTGTTCTTTATTTGTTCGATCGCGTCAAGTAGCTAGCGGCGAGCGCCTATCGGGGGCGTCCGACGGCGCTCGCGGCCGGCATCGCGGAGCAGTTCGGCAACGCCAGCCAGCAGCTCAGCCCGTTCCAGGACACGATCGCGATCGTGAAATACGCGCTGCTCGCCATCGCGGTCGCGACCATCGTGCTCACGATCTACGGGCTCGCGCACGACAACAAGGTCAAGGCCGCGACCGGGTGAATTCTACCACGTCGGTCCACACCCAGGGCCGTCATCGCCCGCGCACGCGGGCGATCCAGTACGCCGCAGCGAAGCCATAAGGCAATGCCGGCCTTCCAATCGGTCGCTCGTGCGTCCTGGAATGCCCGCCTGCGCGGGCAGCGACGCAGGTGAGTGACCCAACAGCCAACCCAGGAGCACACCATGTGGGGCGCGCTCTTCTCGTTCCTCGGCGGCCCGGTCATCAAGGGGCTGATCGATGCCTACAAGACCAAGCTGCAGAACGCGACGCAGCAGGACACGCTCGCGGTCGATCTCGCCGAGAAGGAGATCCTCGGTGAGATCGCGCAGCGCCAGACCGAAGCCGCGATCATCCGCCAGGAGCAGGGCTGGTGGCCGACCGCCATCATCCGCCCGCTGTTCGCGGCGCCGTTCATCGTCTTCACCTTCAAGGTCGTGGTTTACGACAAGGTCCTGAAACTCGGCACGACCGACGCGCTCGACCCGAACATGTGGGGCGTCTTCCAGGCCGTGATCTACGCCTACTTCGGCGGCCGCACGATCGAGAAAGTCGCGCGGATATTCAAGCGTCAGAATTGATCTCGGCCCAACTGCGTTAACCTGGTCCCTGAAGCGGGGGCGAAGCGCGGCCCTCGAGGGACGAGGGTTATTGGTCAGCATCCGCGGCAACTCAAACACCCGCCGCCCAATGAGCCCGACAGCCAAAACCTAACCAACTGACCGAGCCGAGGTTCCGAGACCCTCGGCCGCAGGCGGCTGTGCGCTTCCTCCATCTCGCTCATCACCCGCATTCGCGAGCCACCATGCCCTCCATCTTCGACCTGATGCCGGCCAGCTTCTGGCCGGTGCAGCCGTTCATGCCGCCGCCCGATCCGACGCAGGCATTCGCGCGGCCATCGGCGTCGGCGCCGAGCTGGACGCTGCCTCCGATCCAGGCGCCAGCGCCACCTAGCTGGCCGACGGCGCCGGATGCCGACACGAGCGTGTCAGCATGGGACCGCGCGATGCGGGAGGCGATCGGAATGCAGGGCCGTGTGGTGCAAGGCAGCACCACGCACGACCCGGACGTCAACGCCAGCGCCCCCTTCGGCCAGCCGGTCGCCGGCGCCGCTCGCGCGCCTGATGTCATCATGTGGCCGTTCGGCTCGCCGCAGGCGTGGCCGATGCGCGACACGATGCTGTCCGGCGCGTCGCCATCCATCCGCGGCGCGCCGTGGAATGTCTTCGCTACCCGTTCGGATGCGTCGCCGTCGCCAATACGGGCGTCGACAGCGGCTGATGCCGATGCTCTGCCGCCGGTGCCCGCCGACACCGACCAACCGCCCGACCTTGGCGCGGCGTACGGCAATCGCAACATCGCGCGACAGGGTGTGCGGGCGCGAGCGACTGCCGCGATGCGTCCGCAACTCTCCCCCCGGTCGGCGCTCTTCGCACAGCAACCGGGTTCGGTGCTGACGACAGCCGGAGGCGATCTCTTTCCGATGCCGCTTCTGCTGAACGGCGGCTTTCCGACGAAGCCAGATCAACTGCCGTGGTCGACGTCCGACAAGCCAGCCGAGAACGCGATGAGGGCGGCGAGATTGCTGGGCATTCTCACCGGATGGGACACATTGCCCGATGAAGCGTCGCTGCCAGCGCCCACTGCGTCGCCCGGCGTTGTCCCAAAAGCACCCTTGCCGCCGGCGTTCAAGCTGCCGCCGCTGCCGCCACCCCCGTGGCAACTGCCCGAGCCTGATTGGACTTGGCGCACTCCGTCCGGGACCGAAATAGTCTACCCGGCGCGAGGCGGGGCAAGTATCAATCCTGGTGATGTCGTCAACCCGCTCAACGCCGTCGGCCGCCTTCACCGCGACCTTGCGCGAGTGTCTGATTTTCTTCTGCCCGGTTCGGGCAACGTCGTCTCCGGCGATTGGGACCATTTCTCCGCAAATGACGGCGCTAATCTGGGCTTGAGCGTTGCAAGGAATCTGGCGCTCAGCCTTCTCGGACCGGAGGGCGCTGGCGCCCGCGCGGTGGCGGAAGCCGCTGAGATATCCCAGGCAGCCGGTGCTGCCCAGGCCGCGCGTGCGGCGGCCTCGCGCGGTACGTCGGCCCGCGCAACCGGCCCGTTCGTCGGCAAGCTCAATGAGTTGCTTCAGCCGCGGACATTTCCGGTTGCGTCGCGGGCGGCGAGCGCGGTGCTACCATATGTTGATGAGGCGACCATTCCGCTCGTTCCGTACGATGCGGCGAGTGCTCTGGTTGCTGCCCGACGCCGTGGCATCGATCTGGACGCGCTGTCAGAGAAAGCACGTGATTTTCATAGCGCGTTGGACTCGAGGGCGCAGAAGCACAGAACGACCGCTGCTTTGCTCACAGACGGACCGACGATCATTGGCGGCGGAGCTGAGAAAGACCTTGAAGAGGGTCAGCGTCGTTTGTTACGAGATGGAGAAATCTACGCAGAATTGCCGGGCGCTGATGCAGAAGTGACGGCCCTAACCAAGGCAATGGCACTCTTTCATCGACCGCGTGCCCTGGCAACAACCCGGCCAATATGTGGAAAGTGCCAGAAGTTCATAAAATCAATGGGCGGCATAGTGACGAGTGACACGACTGCGGTCTTTCCGCCATACTGAGACAACGAGCATCGACATGCTGACGTTCGACAGAAAGCAGGTAATGGACCAGATCGAGCCGCTGCCGAAGCGGCTACGTGTTGCGTTCGCAGCGGCCTGTACGCAGCGCCAGCTTCTGAACTATATCCGCGCGTCCGCAGCCAATCCAATTGGAGATCCCGGCGCGGTACCGAGAATACTTCGCGAGCTCTGGGATAGCGCCGAGCGGAATACGTTCGAGCTTGAAAAGATTCAGGTCGATCTTGCCATTTGCGAGGAGCTTATTGCGGACTACTACAACGGGAAATTCAAAGGCTTTGGATTTGCGGAGGACGCGCTTGCTTCGCTGGCTTATGCTCTCGACACCGCGCTTTCGCGCGGTAGCCAGGAGACCATGTGGGCGGCGGAACGCGCTTGTAACGCCCTGTTTGCGTACATCGTTAAGCGCTTCGACCTGGACGCCGGCACGCCGAGTGCCCTATCGCACATCAATTCCTTCCCGATCAAGCAAGCTGAACTTTCTCGGCAACAGGCGGATTTGGCGGAGCTGCATGCTGCCGCCAAGAAGCCAGGCACCGAAACGGCCGTCATCGCACGGATCAAACATCGCGCGGAACACGACGCGGCTTCGTTCTTCGGGTAGCGGTTCCCGGTCATCAAGGGGCTGATCGACGCCTACAAGACCAAGCTGCAGAACGCGACGCAGCAGGACACGCTCGCGGTCGATCTCGCCGAGAAGGAGATCTCTCGGCGAGATCGCGCAACGCCAGACGGAAGCCGCGATCATCCGCCAGGAGCAGGGCTGGTGGCCGACCGCCATCATCCGCCCGCTGTTCGCGGCGCCGTTCATCGTCTTCACCTTCAAGGTCGTGGTCTACGACAAGGTGCTCAGGCTCGGCACGACGGATGCGCTCGACCCGAATAGGTGGGGCGTGTTCCAGGCGGTGATTTACGCCTATTTCGGTGGGCGCACGATCGAGAAGGTGGCGCGGATATTCAAGCGTCAGAATTAATCTCCTCCCAACTGCCTCGACCAAGCCTCTCGTCTTTCGAGGTTCGCTTCGCGCGCACCTCAGGAACGTCACTGGTCGGCATTCGCGGCAACTCAAACACACGCCGCCGGATCAGCCTGACACCCGAAGCCTGACCAACCGACCGATCCACACGGTTCCGAGCACGTCGCGATGAAGCGCCGCGCGGCCGCGTGCTCGGCCGCGCCCTCACTCCATCACCCGCATTCGCGAGTCCGCATGTCCTCCATCTTCGATCTGATGTCGGCCAGCTTCTGGCCGGTGCAGCCGTTCATGCCGCCGCCCGATCCGACGCAGGCATTCGCGCGGCCATCGGCGTCGGCGCCGATCCGGACGCTGCCGCCGATCCAGGCGCCGCCACCGTCCAATTGGCCAACCACGCCGGTCGATGCGCGTCCCTATGCCGATGCGAGCGTGTCGTCATGGGATCGTGCGATGCGTCAGGCGCTTGCGGCACAAGCTAGCGCAACGGGTGCCCCCGACATCCATAGCGCCTTCTCTGATCAGACGCTCGCCAAGCGTGCGCATGACTTCGTCATGTGGGCGTTCGGCCCACCGAGTGCGCCGAAGACGGGGCTGACGAGCATGGCGATGCTTTCGGGCGTGCCGCAATACTTCGGCGGCGCGTCCTCAAACGTCGATGCCGGATCGGCGGATGCGATGCCGCCACCGATGCGTGCGTCTGGAGCGGACGACGGCAACGCTCTATCGGGGACGCCGGCCGCCGATCGACAAGCCAATCTCGGCGCGGCGTATGGCAATCACAACATCGCGCTACAGGGCGCGCGGGCGCGGGCGATCGCCGCTATGCGTGCGCCGCCCGCACCTGCGATCGGCGATCTCTTCTCGTCGCTCCCACGCGGCATCCTCAAAGGCGTTGCCAACACAGCCAGCGCCAGCGGGGAGGCGGCACAACTCGAGATGCAGCAGCCGGTCGACGTGCCCTCGGGCGATGAGGCAACCGACATCGTTGAACGCAATGTCACCGGGCCATTGCCGAAGCCGCAGGGCCTGGGGGGACAAGTCGGCGAAACGATCGGCGAATTCCTCGGCAATCCGATGTCCTACATCGGCCCGGGGAGCCTCGCGGCAAAGCTTCTCCAAGCGACCATGGCCGCGATCGGGTCCGAGACCGCCGGGCAGCTCGCCAGGAATACTTGGGCCGAGCCGATCGCACGGATTGGCGGCGGAATGCTGGGAGGCGCAGCCGCTGCGTCGGGAATTCAGCGGGCCCCTGCCGCGGTGGAAGCGGAGGCGGCGAATGCCGCGCGCGGCGCGATGCCGCGGTCGGCAACGGCCCCGGTCGAGCCCGTCCACACCCCGCCAGTCGAGCCTAGCGCCGACATCGCGGGATTGCCGCATGTTGATCCGGCGATCGTTCCGCTTGTGCCCGACCCTTACCCGGAAGCTGCTCGAGACCTCCAAAGCTATCGAGCGTCCATCAATGTGCCAAGCCGCAATACGGTGGGAGTCGCGAGAACCAGTGTGCCCGGCTTGGAAGGTCAAGTATTAGAAGGTGCCTCGAAGCGCGTCCGCCGGGATGCCCGTCGCCCGCCGGCCGAGCCGGGCGAAATCGAGGCCCCTTTCGACAATCCTCTTTTAGTAAAGCACGCCGAGGAGGACCTTGCAAATCAGTTCAAGCGGAAGATAGAGAACCTCGGCTTACAGCCACAGGACTTGGACGGACATGAGCTTACAATTCATCTCTCACAACGCCCATGTCCGTCCTGCCTATCGGGGCTCGATTCCGATGCGCCCGCGGGCGTCCTCAAACAGTTGAGCCAGCTCTATCCGAAGCTGACGATTCATGTCACTTGGGACGTTAAATCGGGTCTTGCCCCACGCGGACTCACGCGTCTTATAATCCGAAACGGAGAGTATGTTACCGGGAGCCGTTGATGACAATGGAATACAAGGGCACCAGTGAGCTCGCTATACTGGCCGATGATCTTCCTGTGCGCGCCCGCGTCTGCCTCACGCTTCTTACCGCCGATGTCGCGTTGCAATTCCTCCGGAAGTCGCCAGACTTCCATCTGGCGCGCGACACGCTGACTTTCGCGCTGAAATGGCAAAAAGGCGATCATGTCGACCTGAACAAATGGGAAGACATGCTCGAACTCTGAAGAGACCGGACTCGGGTGGGCCCAGGTCAGGGCGAAGGCGCGATCTGAAACAGAGAGCTTGGCTTGGTCCGTGCTCACCTATCCAGTTTATTATGCGGCTTATCATGCATTTTGCGAGGCGGACCATCCACTTTCGGGCTCGTTCGATAACCTCGATGAAACGATACTGGATTCTTTAGACAGCGATTTGCGAAGGCTCGCGCCTTCCTCAATGGTGCTCATGCCTCTGGCCGCGGCATACCTCAAGCGACGTCCCGGCGCCTCGTTCGCTCAGCTCAAGGCGCATTTATCGAAACTGTGACGGGTGAGGCTGCATCAGTGCGACCGCGCAACTCGGCGGCGCCTGCCAGTGGCTTGCGCTCTTCTCGTTCCTCGGCGGCCCGGTCATCAAGGGGCTGATCGGCGCCTACAAGACCAAGCTGCAGAACGCGACGCAGCAGGACACGCTCGCGGTCGATCTCGCCGAGAAGGAGATAAAAAATGTCGAAAAAGCGGCGGCACACGATGTTGCGGCGATAGCCCGCCTCGCGCACGCGCTGTGAGCGCTGGGCGGCCAGCACCTTACCCACATCTAACGTCCAACCAACGGAGCCGCCATGGCGCGATCGACGGGGGCCAGCATGCCTGAACGCATTCCCGCGCTGGAGCGGCGCGTCGCCAAGGTCGAGGATGCGGTCGAGCGGATGCCCGATCGGGTCGCGGCCGGCTTTGCCGAGGTCAAGGACTTCATCCGGCAGGAGATCCAGGACCTCAAGGCGGATCATCTCAACGGCATCCGCGCGACTATCGACCGCGTCGAGCGCGACCTCAAGGGCGAGCACGCGCGCCTTGCCGACGATCAGCGGCGCATGTGGGACGCGATCCGCAAGCTCGAGGACGATCGCAACCGCGAGGTCGGCAGCCGCCGCGCGACCTCCTCGATCGGCCACATGCTCACGGCCCTCCTGAGCGGCAGCAGCGGCGGCCTCGTCGGCTGGCTGCTCGCCCGCCTCGGCGGCGGGCCGTCGCACTGAACCACAGCGCGCCGCGGCGGCGCTTCCCGCCACCAACACGAGGATCCGACCATGCTCCGTCTCGCGGGCGCGCTCACGCTCGTCTTCATTGTTATTGTGGCCGCGTTTTCTACGCCGGCCGCGGCGCGCCGGCACGCGCTCGCGCGCGTCAAATGCGTCGGGATGTACTGCGCGATCGTGAGCGTGCCGGACCCGCCTTCGCCAAGGCTACGGCGGACGGGTCCGCCTTCGCGAGCGCTGCGGCGCGGCCGGACCGGTCTTCTCCGCAGCGACGGCGGGCAGGCCGGGGTTCGCCGAGGCGATGCCGGAGAGGTCGTCGCGCATCCGGCCGGGTGCCCGCATGTCGCGTTCTGCGGCTGCGGGGTCGCACGCTACGTCTTCGGCCGCATCGACGGCGCCATGCGGCCGCTCTGGCTTGCGCGCGCCTGGCTGCGTTTTCCGAGGGCCACGCCGGCGGCGGGCATGGTCGCGGTCCATCGCGGCGGCCATCACGTGCTCGCCATCGTCGACTATCTCGGCGATGGCCGCGCGCTCGCCTACGATCCGAATTCCGGCGGCCACCTCACGCGGCGCCACGTGGTGTCGCTGCGCAGCTACGTGGTCGTCGATCCGCACGGCCGCGCGCAACGAGCAGTCCTCGTAGACGGCCGCGTCGCGTTGTGATGATGGCAATGGACCGAAAGGATGAGCTCGGGCATCTGTCTGCGGAATGGATCGTGTCGTACCGAATCAACCGGGGCGGAACGCCAGAGGCGGATCAGCGCGCGGCGAGCGTTGGGGAGTATCGCGGATGCGCATGCATGCCGTAATAGTATCTATCGCCGTTATGTCGACGGGCCGCTGCGGCAATATCTATGGCGGAGATCCCGCGGAGCCGCTCTCCAGGCCCGGCTCCCAACCGCTCAGCGGACCTTCGGCGCGTCACCTTCATCGAGGCAGTAACGTCCCGACAAAATGACCTCATATGTGTTCAGGCGCAGAAACGACATCCGCGTGACATCGCCATCCGATCCGTTCTTGTAGAATCCGGAAAAGTAATATTTTCCATTGGCGCGTTCGGCCTCGCCGTAGAAGAAGAGCTTGACTTCGTAAGTAACCTGGGTGCGCTCGGGGGGAACGATCACCGAGAGCGTTCGCGGAGAATCGTAGGTCTCGACCGCGTCCTCTGGAGCCGCGTAGCCGAAGTAATAGTAAGGAACATCCCGCCTGGGTAGCGGCGTGGTCAGCAGAGCGACGTGATTGGGTCGTTGCGGCGCGGCGGCGCACGACGGCAATGCGGGATTTGCGGCGGCGCGCGGCACAGCGGCGGCGGCGAGCAGCAGCAAGGACGCTCCGGCGTGCGACCTCATTTGGTCTGGTCCCTCCCTCGCGCGAGGCAGTATTGCCCGGAATCGATCACTCTGTTCGCATCGATCGACCCGAAGAACGTTTTGCTCCACCCATCCTGCACATCGAAGATCGGTTCGTTCAGATAAAGGCCCGACAGTCGGCACGAGGTCGGACCGGCGCTGTCGTTGCCACGGAGCACCACGGCGAGGCCTTTGCTGGTGGCGGAGCCGTTCGCCTCCTTGCGAGAAAACCGGAAATCGCCATTCGTCGAGCCGGTGCACTCGCCGTTGGCGCCTCTTTTGACCTCGATCGAAATCGAGACAATCATCCCGTGTTGCTGTGGCGGGGCAGAGTCAAGCTCGCCGGCGCCGTCGACTGCCGGTTGCTAGACCGGGATAGGGATGCGGTCGGAGGCCCGCCGGTCGCACGGCGGAAGGACTTTACGCGGCCCGGGGCTTGGTGCGGCATTGACGTCGGCAAGGCAATAGCGCTTGCGCGGCGGGACCTTGTCATAGGGATCGAGGGTGACGTCGGTCCATCCTTGCTTTGTCCGCGATGACGGCTCGCCGAAGAAGAAGCCGGCATAGGAGCAGGTGCCGTGGGCGAACTTGGCTTCGGCCCGGAAATGAAGTCGCACGCCGCCGGCGGACGGGTTTTTCTTGTCGTTGGGCACATCGAAACTGACGAGAGGACTGTATGACGTTTTTCCGCACAAATCCGTGTCGATGAGGCCGCCCGCTCGGACGTCGAACGGAGGATGTTGCGGGAGACGCATGTCGTCGCTCAGCACGATGTAGAGGAGGCCCCCGCCGGCTGCGACGGGCAGCGGCGGAACGGGTGACTCGTCCCACAAGAGGGCCTGCCAAGCAGGTACGGGGATTCGATGCTCACCGCGTGCCCGGCAGTGATCCAATCCGGTGAAGGGAAACAGCTTGCCGCTGCTGGCCGGATGGCAACTCAGGGCGAAGAGCAACCCGCCGCAGAGGGCGGCTTTCGGGCCCATGCATTTGCGCATTTGTTGTCGTTCCTCGGCTTCGAACAGGCGCGAACGGATTTCGTCATAAGCGACGGTGTGAAATCTTCGCAAGCAAAATGTCGAAATATCGACTGCAGCGTGTCGTCACTTTGACGCCAGCTCCCTTTGCGCCGCGCCGAACGCCGACTTCCACATCGCCGGTTTATCCCGCCTGCCGATCGTCGGCCGGGACGTCATGTCGACCAATTCCCAGCAATCGTACCTGAAATAGGAGACGACGCATGGCACCACGCGATCCACAAGACGGCCCGGCGACGGACGAAACGTCATGAGGGCGGTCAGCAAAGACCCGAATATCCCTGCCATCAGCGTCGTGCCAAATTTCGTGAAACACAATCCGGGAATTGCCGGCGCCAATCCGACTGTCGGCGAAGTGCAAGCGGAGCTTGCACGGCGGATAGCGAAGGCGCGGCCCGATCTGCTCAAGTTTCCATCGACGACCCCGCCGCGCTGAAGCGCGCTAATGCCGCGTCTGCACGTGCGGCAGGCCGGCCGTGTGATCGCCAGACGCGAGATGGCGCGTCGCAAAGCTCACCGCCGCAAGCATCACGACATTCACCATCAGCGCGATGATGCCGACGTTGAAGTCCTTGAGGCCCTCGGGCAGCCACGGGAGCAGGGAGCCGACCGTCGTGTGCGTGAGGGTGACGAGCGCGACGGTCGCGACGCCGACGATGATGCCGGCGCCGCTCGTCTAACCAACTCGGGCGGACACCTCACGCGCGTCCACGTGCGAAGCCTGCGCGGCTACAGCATCCGCAACCCGCGCGGCGGCTGAGGCGCGCTCGCGCGAGTTCCGCCAGCTGTCGCGGAACTTTGGCCGGCGGCGACTTGTTGTGGTACGAGGCTCCGCCGGTTGCAACCGTCGACCCCGAGCGGAGCGCAAAGCACAGCACCGCAGCAGACAGAGGGAGCCGGAAGATGGCGTCGCACCCACGAGATTTAGCCAAGGAAAACCTCAACCGCGTGACCGATGCCGCCGGTTCCGGCGCGAACTGGATGGCGGAGTTCACCGACTTCAACATGCGCCAGAGCATGGCGGCGCTCGACAGCATGCTCACCATGGTCCACCGCGCCGCCGAAGGTTTCGGCCAGCAGGCCGCCATGGTGCGCGAGCACGCCGTCGCGCTCGCCGAGCAGGCGGTCGAGAACACGAGCGAGTTCAGCAACCGTATGGTTCACCTCAAGGACCCGCTCGAGTGGACGCAGGCTCAGAGCGAGTACCTGAGCCGCCAGACGCGTGCCTTCGCGGAGGGGAACCGCAAGCTTGGCGAGGCGCTGATCCGCGAGCAGGGCGCAATGGCGGGCGAGGCGATGGAACACGGCCGTGCGCAGGGCGCCGCGCATCCGAGGCGGCGGCGTCGATAAGCAAGACCTCGACGGCCGGGACGTAGCGGTACGTTGTCGCCGTTGGCGCGCCGAGTGGCGAGAGAGGGCGCATTGACCGATGTCGAGGACGGATGTCGAGCGGCGGTCAACTCACCACCAGCGCCACCAGCGCGGCGTGAGTCTGCGCCGGTTTCCGCTCACACGCCGGCGGTAGATCCGGGTCGCCTTTTGTGCGGCTACGGGTGCGGTGTCACCTGCGAGCAGCGATCGCGCCGCTGCGGCATTCGCCTCGCCCAGCGCTTCGGCTTTCTCGACGATCATGCGTCGCGCCTCGGCGCTGCCGCGCTTGCCGCCGCGGGCGAGACGCGCCGTGCGCAGCGCCACCACGCCCTGCGCCTCGACGGCGAGCCGCGCGGCGTCACGCGCGATGGCAAACCACGGGTTCATGTTGCGACCTCCGTCGCGGGACAACGCGGCGCCGCAGCCAAAGTTCGCCGCGTGCTCGCAAACGGACCGCTCGATGGCGCTCCAGGAGCACATGTTTTCCGATTTTGCCGCGAAGGGGGCATGCTGAATGCCGCGCTGGCGGATGTCGCCGGCCTAACGCCGCGCCTGCGCATGCGACACGCCGCCGGAGCGCTCGCCCGTCGCGAGGCTGACGACGGCCAGCACCACCACGGTCACGATCAGCGCGATGATGCCGACGTTGAGGTCCTTGAGGCCCTCGGGCAGCCACGGGAGGAGCGAGCGGATCGTCGTGTGCGTCAGGGTGATGAGCGCGACGGCCGCGACGCCGACGATGATGCCGGCGCCGGCGCCCGGGATGGTCGCGGTCCATTGCGGCGGCCATCACGTGCGGGCCAACGTTGATCTTCTGGAGGAAGAGGTCCGAGGCAACGAAAAGGATGAGGCCGCCAACTGAGGCGGCCTACGTTCCGTTCCGGAAATAGCTGATCGCCGCATCGCGCAGGCGGGCCGGATCGCGCTCGCCGGCCGCCGCGGCGTCAATGATTCTATCGGCAAGCAGCCGGGTCACGCCGTCTATTTTGTTGCTTAGCCCGAGCGCCTTACGTGCCTCATCGAAGGCTAATCCGATGGCGTGAGCTGTCTCGGGGTCGTGCGAGAGGCTGGCCCACAATGCGCCGACTTCCGACATGGTACACCTCCCAACCTGGGTACCCGCTGGAGTGGACAAGGGTAAAAGTTTTGATGCGGGACCTGGTTCCGTCAAATCGAATTGAGCGGAACTCGGAAGCTACGGCCTATTGCCTGGTTGGGCTGGGCCCGCTGTTGCGGTCGGGCGGCGCTGCTCACCGTGGCCCGACGGGCGGCGGCCGCTCGTCAATTCAAAATGCGGGCCACCGACCAGTACCTGAGGAAGAAGACCGGCAACCGAGGTGGCCTACGCATTGTCATGGCCCGAGCTTCGTGCATCTGATCGGCTCTTACGAGACTGAGAGCCTGCATTGGAAGCTGGCCTTGGCGCCTCGTCCTTAGACGCGCTACTCCTCGATTTGTGCGGTGTCTCGTAGACAAGGTCGGCGCGACTGTTACGGTTGGCCTGCTCGGCAAGACGCATCCAGGCTTGCGCCATGTCGAGTAGGACCATCTTCCGGGGCGAGTCACCCATGTCCTGGGCGATTTCCAAGCAGTGTTCGGCGCGCAGCCGATATTGTTTCGCATCTTTGCGACTTGTCATCGGGACGGATTACCCCGGGTGTGTGCCGGCACATAAACTACGGGGACGGCATGTAGGTTCCACGGAAAAGGTGGGCCAACCCCAGATTCGTGAACGCCCAGGACCAGCGGTTCTATCAGAACAAAAAGAGAATCCACGGCGCTATTCGCGCTAATGCCGCGCCTGCGCGTGCGGCATGCCGGCGGCGCGCTCACCCGCCGCGAGATGCCGCGTCGCGAGGCTCACCACCGTGAGCACCATGACGTTCACGATCAGCGCGATGATGCCGACGTTGAAGTCCTTGAGGCCCTCGGGCAGCCACGGCAGCAGCGAGCGGATCGTGGTGTGCGTCAGGGTGATGAGCGCGATGGTCGCGACGCCGACGATGATGCCGGCGCCGGCGCCCGGGATGGTCGCGGTCTATTGCGGCGGCCATCACGTGCGGGCCAACGTTGATCTTCTGGAGGAAGAGGTCCGAGGCAACGAAGGGATGAGGCCGCCAACTGAGGCGGCCTACGTTCCGTTCCGGAAATGGCTGATCGCCGCATCGCGCCATCCAATTTTCGCGTCAAGAGGACCGTAAAGGAGCGGCGCATGGCGAACATCTTTGATTTGATGAGCGCGAGCCTCTGGCAGACTGAAGCGCGTGTCTTTCCAGCCGCCGACCCCACTGGACCGTCAGCGGCGGCGCTGAACGAACCCTGGACGCGGCCCGCAATAACGGCGGCTGCCCCCTGGCGCCCGGGTGGTCATTGGGATGTGGATGACGGCTTCAAAGATCGTCAGCGATACAATCGTTGGGGTGCTCCTCTCACAGAGGACGAGGCGCACGGCCCTTACCGCGGGCCGCCACGGGTGCCCTTGCCGGGGCCCAGAATGCTGGCACCGTTGATCATGCTAAACCCATGCATGATCGATCCGGTTATGTTTCGTGAAATGTGTGCCGATCCGGGCTCGATTTAAGAATACGGCGACCAACGCGCCCAAGGTTGATGCCGAGCCGCCAATTCCGTAGACGGTAAAACCAAGCTACCCTGATCCAAGCGGCCTGAGGATAGGGCTCAGGACGCAGCTTGGAACGCGGCTTGTAATACGATGCAATTCCTCATCCGCGCGGAATGCGAGGATTTTTTCGCAAAGCTCGGCATCGATAGAGGTGGCCTCATTGCGGGCAGCCGCGGCGCCGATCGCTTTAAGACGCTCGAAGTATTCTACGACCCGAGGCAGGTCAGCGATGGGATGGCGAAATTCATCGCGGCCGGGCAAGGACGATATACAGAGTGTCTGGTATGGTGCGCCGACCTCGTCTTCGGGGATCGCAGCTTGGAGCCGCATGCGCCGCGCCCCTGGCTGGACTATGCGAAGTGGCGCAGGACCATGGGCGAGCCCCGCGATCTGTACGACGCACCCGGCCACCTGTTCGAGCCGGGGGAGCGCGATCGCCTCGCCGAGGTGCTTGCCTGGGCGATATTCCTGGGCTGGGACGCCTATGTGGCGGCAAAGCCGAACAAGTTCGTGCTGCGCGTCTGCCATGACGATTATCTGACGATCTACTCGCGCAGCACACCGAGCGGCCTGCTCGACGATCTGCGCAAGCTCGGTCTCGAGCCGAAGCGGGCGGTCCCGCGCCGCTTCTGACGCTCAAGAAATCGTCGTCGGAGAAAGCCGGGATCGCAACAAATCGCGCGCGTCCGTTCTGCGCCACGGCCGTGGCGCTTCGAGCTCGAGATTGGCGCCGACCGCTACTTCGCCGATGTGCCCGGTATTAGCGGCTTGAGCCAGTCCTTCACGGTGGTGAGCAGGCCCGTCGAACCGGCGTCCGCGGTGTGCTCGACTCGCTCCGTGTGCTCGGCGCGCACGCGCACCATCGGGCCCTGGTTGGGCGCGGCGCGCATGATGGCGGGGCCGCCGGCGGTGCGCAGGCCGTGGTGCGGCTTGGTGCCGGCCATGATCAGCGACCAGAAAATCTTGTAGCGCGACTGCGGCGAGGGCGCCGACGCGATGCCGAAGCGGGTCACGCCCTCGCGGCGCAGGTTGGCGTCGTGGCCGGGCGAGTGCTTCCAGATGTCGAGCGTGGACGCGAACGTGCGCGTGCCGGCCGCGATGTTCTCGACCGCGATGTCGGGGCTGTAGCTCGCGACCCGCGCCTGGAACGGGCGGCCGACGTCGTGCTCGAGCGCGTCCGCCTGCGCCATCGCGCGCGCCTGCTCGGCCGCGAGCGCCATCAGCTTGGGATCGACCGTGACGGGCGGCAGGCCGTGCTCGGCGCGATAGCGCGAGATCGCGGCCTGGGCGGCCGCGGCGAGATCCTCGGCACGTGCCGGCGCGGACAGCGCCAGCGTTGTGGCGAGCATCGCGGCCGCCAGTATCGAAGCCCTGCGCATCCCCTCCCGAACCCCCAGCGCCCAAATTCCCGGACCCGCGCCGCACCCTACCCTAAGGGCAATTGCCGCGGCTATGGGCGAAAATCGATAGGCATCGTCCCAGTCAATCGATCTTTGCGGCTTTTTTTCTGCCTCGAGATCTTTCCACCCCAAGCCGCCCGCGGCGCGCCGTTAATGGTTGCTTAACCGCACGACCCGGCACGATTGCGCAGAAAATGCGTTCGGACCGCTTTACGCTTTCTAGAGTGCTGGCGGGCTAGAGTGCCGGTTCCACGGGGAAGGCTCCACCCACGCAATGGCAATGACAGATCGCGGTCCTTTTCGCCGAGATGCCGCCTCGGCCAACTCCGATTCGGCCCCGCTCGGCCGCGTGCACGCGGTCAGCGGCTCGCGCGCGAGCATCGGGCTCCTGGGCGACGCCGGGGTCAACCGCAGCGGCGCGACCGTCGGCAAGTTCGTCAAGATCCACACCGGGCATGCGCTGCTGATCGGCGTCATCACCGAGCTCTCGGTCGAGGTCGCGTCGCGCGAATCCGGCTATTGCGGCACTGCGCGCGTCGACCTCACGGGCGAGATCAGCGAGCGCACCGGCGCGGTGCGCTTCCGCCGCGGCGTCACCGACTATCCGACCATCGGCGACCAGGTCACGGCGCTCACCAGCGCGGAGCTGCGCCTCGTGTTCGATTCGCCGGGCGCAAGCGTCATCCGGGTCGGCCAGCTGCTGCAGGATTCCACGATCGCGGTCGGCGTCGACATCGACGAGATGCTGAGCAACCACTTCGCGGTGCTCGGCACCACCGGCGTCGGCAAGTCGAGCGCGGTCGCGTTCATTCTCCAGCAGGTGCTGCAGGCGCGGCCGAACCTGCGCATCCTCCTGCTCGACGTGCACAACGAGTACGGCCGCTGCTTCGGCGAGCGCGCCTTCGTGGTCAACCCCGGCAACATGAAGCTGCCGTTCTGGCTGTTCAACTTCGAGGAGATCGTCGACGTCTTCTTCGCGGGCCGCCCCGGCCTCGAGGAGGAGATCGAGATCCTCTCCGAGGTGATCCCGCTCGCCAAGGCGATGTATACGCAGTACCGCAACGCCGAGCGGCTCACCGTCAAGCGCTTCGATCCGAAGGCGATCGGCTACACGGTCGACACGCCGGTGCCGTACCGCCTGGCCGATCTCCTGGGCACGATCGACGAGCGCATGGGCAAGCTCGAGAACCGCTCGTCGCGCCTCGTCTATCACAAGCTGATGACGCGCATCGAGACCGTGAGCAACGATCCGCGCTACGCCTTCATGTTCGAGAACGCCAATGTCGGCGGCGACACCATGTCGGAGGCGATCAGCCAGCTGTTCCGCGTGCCGATCGACGGCAAGCCGATGACGATCATGCAGCTCGCCGGCTTCCCGGCCGAGGTGACCGACGCGGTGGTGTCGGTGCTCTGCCGCATGGCGTTCGACTTCGGCCTGTGGAGCGACGGCGCCTGCCCGATGCTGTTCGTGTGCGAGGAGGCGCATCGCTACGCGGCCGCCGACCGCACCACCGGCTTCGGCCCGACCCGGCGCGCGATCTCGCGGCTCGCCAAGGAAGGCCGCAAGTACGGCGTCTATCTCGGCCTCGTGACGCAGCGCCCGGCCGAGCTCGACCCCACCATCATCTCCCAGTGCAGCACGCTGTTCGCCATGCGCATGTCGAACGAGCGCGACCAGGTGCTGCTGCGTTCGGCGGTGTCGGATTCCGCCGTCAACCTGTTCGCCTTCGTGCCGGCGCTCGGCACCCGCGAGGCGCTCGCGTTCGGCGTCGGGGTGCCGCTGCCGACCCGCCTGATGTTCCCCGAGCTGCCCCCGCATCTGGTGCCGAAGAGCGACACCTTCGCGAACGACCCGCATTTGCAGGCGAGCGGCACCGACCTCAACTTCATCGCCTCGGTGGTCGACCGCTGGCGCAGCGCCACCATGAACCGCGCCCACGCCGATGAGCAGCGCGCCGTCGCCGCCGCGGACCGCGCCGATCGCGCGGCCGCTGCCGACCGCGCAGCGTCGCGCCCGCCGCTCGCCGTCGCGCCGATCCCGCCGGTGCCACCGCTCACGGCCGTGCCGCCCGCGGCTGCGCCTACCGGCGTCGATCCCGCCCGCTTCAGCCTGCTGAAGAAGCCGCCCGCCGATCGCCCCGATCCGCTCGCCGCGCTGCGCGCGATCCAGACTTCGGCCGCGCAGCGCTGAGGCGCTCGCGCTGAATCGAAGCAGTTTTCGCGTCATGCCCGGCCCTGTGCCGGGCATCCACGTCTTTGCGATAGGCGACGAAGAGGTGGATGGCCGGGACAAGTCCGGCCATGACGAAGGGGATTAGTCCCGCTCCCCACGCCCCATCATCCGCGCCGAGGCCGTCCCACGCCCTTCGGCGCGCGGGCGGGCGGCTTCGGTCGGGCGGGCGCCGAGCTCGACGTCGCGCATCGCGATGAGGTCCTCGAGGAAGAACGGCTTGGAGAAATAGAAGCCCTGGGCCTGGCGGATGCGGGTGGCGCCCTGCAGGTAGGCGAGCTCCTCGAACGTCTCGACACCCTCGGCGACGATCGACATGCCGAGCGCATGGCCGAGCGACTCGATCGCGCGCAGCACGCTCTGGCTGCGCGGGCGCTGGTGGATGCCGGTGATGAAGGAGCGGTCGACCTTGAGCTCGTCCGCCGTGATGTCGGCGAGCGCCGAAAGTGACGAATAGCCGGTGCCGAAGTCGTCGATCGAGACGCGCACGCCGAGCTCGCGGATCATCGGCAGCACCTCGCTCTGGAAGCGGCCCTGCGCCACGAATGCGTCCTCGGTGAGCTCGATCATCAGGCGGCGCGCGTAGCGGCTTTCGTCGATCGCCTTCATCAGCGAGCGCATGAACGGCAGATCGCCGGCCTGCTTGGCCGCCACATTGATGCTGATGGTGGTGCCGGCGCCGAACGCGGCGTCGAGGCGCTCGATCGAGGCGACCGCCTCTTCGAGCACGAAATGCGTGATCGGGTCGATCAGGCCGAGCTCGATCGCGAGCCCGATGAACGAGCTCGGCGGCTGGATCTCGCCGCCCTCGTCGCGCCAGCGCACCAGCGTCTCGAATCCGACCACCTGCTGGGTCTGCACGTCGACCTTGGGCTGGAACGCGCAGCAGAACTTGCGGTCGCGGATGGCAAGCCGCAGCCGCTGCTCGAGCTCCATGCGCGCCGTGAGCGTCTCGCTCATGGTCGTGTCGAAATAGACGGCCGCGCCCTTGGTGCTGTTCTTGGCGCGGTACATGGCGTTGTCGGCGTTGCGCCGCAGCGCTTCGTAGCTCTCGCCGTGCTCCGGATAGATGCTCACGCCGAGCGAGGCCGAGGTGAAGATCTCGAAGGTCTCGATGTGGAACGGGTTCTTGAGCTCGACCAGCAGGTGGTCGACCAGCGCGCGGATGTGCTCGTCGTTCTCGATCGGGTCGACCAGCAGCAGGAACTCGTCGCCGCTGATGCGCGCCAGCATGTCGGTCGGGCGCAGGTGCCGCCCGATGCGCTCGGAGACCTTGCGCAGCAGCGCGTCGCCGACCGCGTGACTGTAGTAGTCGTTGATGTGCTTGAAATTATCCAGGTCGATGAACGCGACGGCAAAGTGCGTCTGGCCGTGGTCGCGCGCCACCAACTCGTCGACGCGGCGCTCGATCACGCGGCGGTTGGGCAGCCCGGTGAGATCGTCGAAATAGGCGCGCCGCGCCAGCTCGTCCTCGACGTGCTTGCGGTCACTGATATCGAGCGAGCTCGACATCAGCAGGTAGCGGTCGAGCACGTGCACGGGCTTGTGCGAGGTGAGCCAGATGCGCTCGCCGACCGGGTCGACGTGGCGCTCCTCGACCGCGACCGCGGTGCCCGAGCGCATCAGGCCGATCTCCCAGTCGCGCCGCTGCGCGGCCTCCTCGGGCGGCAGGAAATCGGCCGGCGAGGCGTCGAGCAGCACCTGCGCGTCGGTGCCGAGGTTGTTCGCCGCTACCGCGTTGACCAGGATGAAGCGGCCGTCCTCGTCCTGCAGCGTGAGGCTCACGGGCAGAAGATCGATGATCGTCTTGAAGACGTCGCGGTCGTCGGCGATCTTGCGCTCGCGCGCCGCGAGCTCGGCGACCAGCGCCTGCAGGCGCTCGATCTCGTGGCCGGCCTTCTGCCCGTTGCGCATCGCGAGGCCCGAGATCGCGACGACCGAGCAGAGCCGCGCGCGCGCCACCATTTCGGCCGAGAAGCCGGGCGCGCCGGCGTGGCGGCGCATGAGCAGCGCGGCCGCGGTGCCGTCGGCGAGCGCGAGCGGAAGCAGCAGCGCGGGCTCGCCCGCCGGCACGAGGCTCGCCGGCACGAGCGCGCGGTCGTCGCCGGACTCGGGGCCGTCGAGCGCGAGAACGCGGCTGCGCACCGCGTGCAGCAGCGCCGCAGACGCGGTCCAGGTCCGTCCAGCACTCTCGGGTGGATCGCCCGCGATCGCGCGCAGCGCGTCGCCTTCTTCACACAGCAGCACCGCATGATCGCAGCCGAACAGCAGGCGCGCGCGTCGTGCCAGCGCCGCTGCGGCGGCGGCATCGCCGGTGAGCGTCAGCAGGGTGTCGAGCATCGCCAGGAGATCGGTGCTGCTGGTTGCCCCGAGATCGGCGCCACCATTGGCGCCGATCTCAACGCCGCCATCGTCCTCGGAAGCCATCATGCCCGACCACGCAAGCTTGTCGTTTGGCGCGGAGCATGCGCATCGCCGTCGAATAGACTCGATGCCGCCCGCGCCCGTGCTGCGGCAGGCGCCGGCAACGCATCAGTCTTTCCAAGGCAAGACGACAGGCCCTCGATCCGTCGCGGCCAGTCTACCGGCCAATGCGTTGGTAAATTCTTTCGACCGGCGCTCCGGCCGACCGATTTGGCGTTAAGGATTGATTTACAGGTGGCCCGGCGGCACCGGATTCCTGCGCCTTGGCGGCAAAGACGTGGATGGCCGCGACAAGCCCGGCCATGACGTCGTGAATCGTTTTATTCCCAGGTTCGGCTCATTGCGGCTTGATGCCGGCAAACTTGATCACCTTGCCCCACTTCGCGGTTTCATCGGCAACGAGCTTCCCGAAATCGCTGGCCGAACCGGGCAGGAGCGAAGCGCCGAGGTCGGCGAGCTGCGACTTGACGTCAGGCCGGGCGAGAATGACGTTGACCTCGCGATTGAGCTTTTCGACGATGGCGTCGGGGGTGCCCTTCGGCGCGGCCAGGCCGTACCACGCGCTTGCCTCGTAGCCGGGCACGAAATCGCCCACCACGGGCAACTCCGGCACTACGGCGGCGCGTTCCGCCGAGGTCACCGCCAGCGGCCGCAACTTTCCGCTTTTGATGAACTGCAGCGAGGTCGGCAAGTTGTCGAACATCAGTTGCACGCGTCCGCTCATCAGGTCGATCAGCGCGGGCCCGCCGCCGCGATACGGCACGTGAATGATGTCGGTGCCGGTCATCATCTTGAACAATTCGCCGGCGACATGCAGCGTCGAGCCCACGCCGGACGAGGCGAAGTTCAGCTTGCCGGGATTGGCTTTGGCGTAGGCGATCAACTCGGGGATCGTGTGGATCGGCAACGACAGGTTGACGTCGACCACATCGGGGAAGCGGATCAGCCCGGCCACCGGTGTGGTGTCGCGGATGAAGTCGAAATTGAGCTTGGCGAACAGCGCAGGATTCGTGGCATTCGCGGGCGCCGCAAGGAGCAACGTGTAACCATCGGGCGACGCGCGAACGACCGCTTCGGTGGCGAGATTGGTCCCGGCGCCGGTCCGGCTTTCGACGACAAATTGCTGGCCGAGGCGGTCCGATAACCATTGGCCGAACAGCCGCGCGGTCATGTCCGCCGATCCGCCCGGCGGATAGCCGATGATGAGGTGGACGGGCCGGGACGGATACGTTTCGGCGCGGGCAATTCGCGACAGAGCCGGCAGCGCGACGGCTCCCGCCGCCAAGCGGAAGAAACCTCTGCGTCGAATTTTCATGGCCTCGCCCCCGGGTGAGTGTCGGATGCTACCGGACGCTTCCCTGGAGGTACATGCCTTCGGTTCTCCCCTTGGCCCGCAGCGGCGGGTCATTGCGACGCAGCTATATTGTCTCAAGTCGAGGGCGAAGCGGACTCGATGTGCTCGCGATGAGCATTTCGGCTCATGACCCTGGCTGTGTGAAAACGCGATGGCTGAAGTGATTCTCGCGTTATGATTCCCGCGCGATTTGCGGGGGATCGGATGAAGCGTTTCGTCGAAGGGATCGATCGGGGGCAAAGCACGCTGTTTCCCGAATGCGTGGAAGACTGGATCGGGGAGGACAATCCCGTTCGCGCGATCGATGTCTTCGTCGAGGAGCTCGATCTGGCTGCGCTTGGGTTTGGCGGGGTCGAGCCTGAGGCGACCGGGCGGCCGTCGTATCATCCGGCGGTGTTGCTGAAGCTCTACATCTACGGCTATCTCAATCGGGTTCAGTCGAGCCGGCGGCTGGAGCGCGAGGCCGGGCGCAATGTCGAGGTGATGTGGCTCACGGGCCGCCTCGTTCCGGATCACAAGACGATAGCCGACTTCCGCAAGGACAATGGGCGCGCCATCCGGCAGGTCTGCGCCCGGTTTATTGCGCTCTGTCGCACCATGGGCCTGCTCGAGGAACCCAGCGTTGCGATCGACGGCAGCAAGTTCAAGGCGGTGAACAACCGCGATAAGAACTTCACACGCGCCAAGATGGAACGGCGCATGGCGCAGATCGAGGAGAGCGTGGCGCGTTATCTGCAGCAGCTCGACACCGCCGACCGGCAGGAGCCGTGCGAGGCGCTGCGAACCAAGACGCGTCGCTTGAAAGAGAAGATCGAGAAGCTGAAGGAGGAGATGCAGCGTCTGCGGGCCCTTGAAGCACGGATGCTGGCGGCGCCCGACCAGCAGATATCGCTGACCGATCCCGATGCCCGCTCGATGGCGACGAGCGGGCGAGGCTCCGGTGTCGTGGGCTACAACGTGCAGGTTGCCGTCGATACCAAGCACCATCTGATCATCACGCACGAGGTGACGAATGTGGGGACCGACCGGTCGCAGCTCGCGCATGTGGCCAAGGAGGCGAAAGCGACTCTCGAGACGGAAAGCCTCGATGTCGTCGCCGACCGCGGCTACTTCAGCAGCGACCAGATCCTGGCGTGCGAGGAAGCGGCCATCACGGTCACGCTGCCAAAGCCGATGACCTCCAACTCAAAAGCGGAGGGGCGCTTTGGCAAGCAGGACTTCCGCTACGTGGCCGCGGAGGACGTTTACATCTGTCCGGCCGACGAGAGGCTCCCCTACCACTACACGAACGAGGAGAATGGATTGGTCCTGCGCCGCTACTGGACCAACGCCTGCCAGACCTGTGCGATCAAGCGCAATTGTACAACCAGCAAGGAGCGGCGGATCACCAGGTGGGAGCATGAGCACATTCTCGAAGCGGTGCAGCGCCGGCTCGACGAGCATCCCGAGAAGATGCGTCAGCGTCGCGAGACGGTCGAGCATCCGTTTGGCACGATCAAGGCCCGGATGGGAGCAACCCACTTCCTGATGAAGACGCTGCCGCGTGTCGCTACCGAAATGGCGCTACACGTCCTGGCTTACAATCTCACGCGCGTCATGAACATCATGGGCGCCCAGCCGCTGCTGGCGGCGATGAGGGCATAGTCGGGGCAGATTCCGGCCGTCTCGATCGTGCGGCGACCTCAGAGCGCTGGAATCCCCCTCACGAGGGCTTCCAAACCGCAACCGTCGCGAAACTCGGAAAATCGACGCTGCAGAGCCACTTCGCCGAGGTCACGACCAGTCGATGCATCTGCGTGGGCGTTTTCACACGACCAAGACCCGGAGCAGACATTGGTGGCTTGCGCGCTTCTGTAAACGTCCGGCGAGAATCCACTGAAGCGGTGCGAGATGGTTGGGTATCAGTTCTCGCCGGACACGACGGGTCTCGGCGGCCCGAGGAACGCGCCAGACTCGACGCCTTCTTGCAAGAAACTGACGAGCCCTTGAATCGCGATCTCTAAGTCGTCTTGATTGCACCAGTAGTCCGAAATGGTGCCATACCGCTCGTAGCGCGATCGATTGAAGCCTTCCTCGATATCGTTGTACCAGACGACTGTCCGACCGATCAGGCCGGCGATCCAGAAGCCGCCACCCTGATTTCCGTACGGCGTTAGCACCCACTTCTCCGGCGGAACACGGATTGCCTCCCAGACCCGACGCTGTTCCAGCGTCATACGATCCCAAGCTTGGGTGAGCTTGCCCCAGAGGTCGACTTTCGAAAGCGGCTGCCGCGTCATTCGATCTGCTCCCGGGGCATTCGACCGTCAGGATTCCAGTCAGCCTTTGACTGAGCCATTGGCGAAACTCAACTATTTTTCACTGCTGCCAGCAACCTTCAGTCCGGCTCAGAAGCTCTCCTTCCCCGGGTCAGCGACGCTCGTATTTTCCGTTCCCTCCCATGACTTCAAGTGTCACGGTCTGCCCGGCCTTGAGCGGCACGTCGTGAAATGGGGATGGCGGCGGCGTGGCCGTTCGAATCTTGTAGCTGACGTCGATGGTCTCGCCTGGCGCCAGACCATGATCGGTTCTGATGACATTCAAAATCCGCGCCTTAGCGACGAAGCCGGTGGTTTCCCACCATACGTCTCCGACCGCATGGCCCTGACTGATCCGGCTCGGTACGCGGTTGAAAGACACTCGGTCCACCGACAGAACCTGCACAACCAGCGTGCTTGTCGGAAGCCGAGCTGCCATCACGGCGCATACGAACACGGCCATGCCAAACAAGAACGCTACTGCGAAAATCGACAAACGTTTCATCTGCTTGCCCCCAGGCGTTTGCGAGCCGATCGTAGAGGGAAACCTCCGCGCAAACATTTAACTGCATGACGCCCGATCAGCGCAATCGTCCGGATATGGCCCGAAGCGGCGATTTGCGGCGATGCCGCGATAGGTCCGGAGTCAGGAGCTAAGCGGACTCTCTGCCGACATGGCCGGGACGGCCGGTCGTGACCCGGAGCGGTCATCGCGCGGGATAGACTGGCAGGTCCCGGCGCTCAATTTGGGCTAAGTCCGCGGATCGGGCTGCCCATTGCGCCGCCGCCACAGCCACCAAGTGGCAGCGAGGCTCGCCATGATGCCGAACTGCATCAGGAGGGCAAATGCCGCCGCGCGTCCGAACAAGGCCTCGATCGCGTCGAAGAATGCCGGGCCAGCGCCAGCAAATTGCAGTGGCAACCAGACGATTGCGAGCAAAGCGAGCCCGCCTAACACCGCGAGAGTCAGGCCCGCGAAGGTCAGAGTGAATATGCCTGAGGCCGCAGTCCCGGCGGCGCGATCGAACGTGTTCAGACGGCCCCGGACCGCGATACGCATCGCCGCCGCCACTGTCAGGACCAGGCCCGCGGCGACGATGACGCCATTGAAGCGTTCGACGCCCGCGAACAGGAGTGTCACGTGCAGCACGAACAACAGAAAGAATCCAACTGCGAGCACGGCAAGGAAGCGCAGCGCCTTCAGGACGATGGTTACGAATTTGGCTCTGCGCGAGCCCGCGGCCGCCGCCCCGGCAGCGCGATCGACCGTGCTCACATGTCCAGGGACCGCGAAACGTATCGCCGTCGCGACGATGAGGATCAGGCCGGCGATAAAAATGACGCCATGGAAGCGCTCGAAGCCCGCGGTCAGAAGCGTCGAGCTCAAGATAAACAGCAGAACATATCCGACCGCGAGCGCGGCAACGAAGCGCAACGCCGCCATCACGATGGTAACGAGTGTAGCCATGCTGCACCGTTCAACCGCCATCGAATGGCAGGCAGAGGTTGCAATCTCATCAATGCCTCCCCCCCAATTGAGGTCGACGTTTACATATCCTTAACGGAATGACGCACGGCGACCGAACGAACAGATCAGTCCACCAATCGAGGGCTCGGCTTGTCGGCATTTGATAGCGTTGATAATCGCCGAGGTGGGTTTTTCTATTGTTATGTGCTGGGGTGTCATTGCGGGGCGTCCAACGGGTGACGCCGTTGGACGCCACGTACGCTCAGGCACGCCGCAGCCGGCACATTTGGTGGTGGCCGCCAGACGCGGATCGCAGCGTCTTGAGGTTCTGCGCGATTGCGGCGAGGTGGAACTCGTCGCGGGCGCCGGAGAGACCTCTCATCGCATGCGCTCAAAGCGATGATGCGTTTTGATTGGGAGCATCTCGACCTTCTTGCGCTCGTCGCGCGACTGTCGAACCCGGCGTGCCCATCTGAGCGCGAGCGAGATCGCGAGCATCCTCGTTGATATCTCGTGTGACCTTGCGAAAGGGCATCCTCGGACAGCATTGCGATTTGAGTTGCATGCATCACATCGGTTTGGACGCAAGGTAACGCAGCATGTGATCGTCGCCGACATTGCCGTTGTCTTGAGTACCTTACCGGCGGGGCAGACGTAGACGTTGCGCTCTCGATCGAAGGTGAAGTCACTGCGTGAGAAGGTGCCATCCTCACGAGCGCTCTTGTCCCACACGGGATTTGCGGCGCGATGCCGGCGCCAACCACCAGCCGAGGAACTTGCCAGTGCCGTAGGCTGTATCAGCGCGAGAGTTGTGGCTTGAGCCCATTCGCTGCTCGGTCCGCTCGATCATCGTCTGGCGGCGGCACTCGTGTAAGTTCGCGCCGGCGTGGCCTCGACGTCCACGATGACGGCGTTCTCGATGTCGATAAGATAATTGAGCCCGTAGCCGAACTGCACGCGCTTATTCGCTTTCGCGGTCCAGGCCGACACGGGTCGCTCAGCGAGATCACCTTCGGCGGCTTGCGATCGGCGCTTGGATCTTCGTCGTCGAGCGCCGCCCAGGAACTCGGCGACCGCCGCGTCTGGCGCTCCGGCGCCGACCAATCGCTTCCTCGGGTGTGACGCCGCGATACGGCTGGCATTGGCTTCCATCACGCTGGCATCGACCGCAAAACCTTCGCCGTTGACGAGAGCGCGTCCATGCATGCGCGCACATAGCCTCGAACACATGCCGAAGAGATCGCTCTCGCGAAAGCGGCCGTGCCGATTGACCGAGAACGTCGAATGATCGGGCACCTTGTCGTCGAGACCGAGACGGCAGAACCAGCGATAGGCGAGGTGAAGCTCGACCTCCTCGCACAATCGGCGTTCAGAGCGGATGCCGTAGCAGTAGCCGACGATCAGCATCCGGATCATGAGCTCGGGATCGATCGAAGGTCGCCCGATCTCGCTGTAGAAGGGCCCAGCTTCTCGCGAAGATCAGCCAATATCCCGCGTAACTGATCGGATTGATGCGGCGCAGGAGATGACGGGCCGGAATGCGCTCTTCGAGGTTGAACAGTAGAACAGCTGGCTCTGATCGACCTTCTGCCGACCCATCATGACGCCTCCGCCGCCGAGAATCAGGAGAGAATTACGATGCCATACAACGACGATTCAAAGCATCGGCCCGAATGCGACCTCGGGGAATGTCCGCTTTTCCGCCGCGCTTGGAGGTAAAGCAGACATCAGTCGGCTTGGTGTGATTGATGCGTGCGGCTATCGCCGCAGCCCGCTCACGCGCGGCTGCTGCTGTTGCTCTGCCGCGGGCGCGGCGGAGAGCGCGTCGAGCGGGGCGCGTAGCGTGACCACGGCGTAGAGCATCGAGTTGAGGCGGCGGTCGGCGGTGTCGAGCCGCTCGACCGGGGTCGCGGGCAGCGTCGCGGGGCACGACGAGGCGAGCAGCCGGGAGAGGCCCGTCGAGGTCTTCTGCAGCGCCTCGAGGCCCGGCCGCTGCTTGGGATCGGGGCGGCCGCGCCCGCCCGTGAGCATGCGGGCGAGGTCGATGTTGCTCTCGTTGCAGCCGGCGCCGCGCGCCGTCGACGGACCGGGTGGATTCGACGGCGCATTCATGCGCGCCTTCTGCGCGTCGGTGAGCGACGCGTAGAACTTGTCGACCGGCGCGCGCATCACCAGCAGCGCCTGGCGCGCCGCCCAGATGCGGTCCTCCATGGCGTCGAGCCGCGCCGTCGGCGTCTGCGCGCGCGTCTTCGGGCAGGCCTTGTCGAAATAGTCGAACGCGTGTTGCGCGGCGGTGTGCAGGTCTTCGAGCGCTGCGCGTTGCGCGTCGGTCGGCTGCACGGTCGAACTCGATGCGCTTGGTCAGGCCGTCGGCGGTCTCGCTGCCCTGCTGGCTCGCGCAGGCCGCGGGCGTGTCCGCAACCGACCCGGTGGTCTGAGCCGAGGTCTCGCTGCGGCCGCGCGTGGGCGCGGCGGCGCGCATGCTCTGGCTCGGACGCAGCGCGCCCGCGACGATCTCATTATATCCATAGCTCCAGAAGCGGTCGTCGTTGCCGGACGTCCAGAACACGTAGTCGAACAGGTCGTCGGCGAGTTGCGGCCAGAACAGTGGGCCGCCCGCGGCAATCTGTCCGCCCGCGGCGGCATTCGGCGACTCGGCGCTTGCGGTGTTCACATTGGCGGATCGGTCCGGGCGCGGCGCAACACGGCCGGCATGGTAGCGCCTAGGCCAGTGGCGATGCGGCAGCAGGTGGCCGACGGCGCCGAAGACCGGCGCGAACACGCGCGGGAAGGGCGAGCGTGCCAGCGCCGGGCCGGTCGGCACGGTGGCCGACATTATAATGGTGGAAGCCGCGAGGACGCTGAGCGGGACGAGGCGGGAGGGGCGCATGGCCGAAGCCTCTTGGTGGGGCGCCCTGTAAACTGCCGACCGGCCGTTTGGGTTCCATGCTGTTCGGGCCGCGGTCGCGCGTGCTATAGGCCGCGCGGGGCGTAGGAATGTTGGCATGACGGACGTTTCACCACTGGTTTCCACGCAATGGCTCGCGGCGCGTCTCGATGACGCACGGCTGCGCATCGTCGACATCCGCTCGGCGGTCGATGGCGGCGCGCGCGCCGCCTACGAGCAGGCGCATGTGCCGGGCGCCGTGCACACCGATTACGCCAAGGACGGCTGGCGCCGCACCCACGGCATGGCGTCCGGGCTGCTGCCCGAGGCCGCGACGCTCGCGCGGCTCATCGGATGCCTCGGCGCGACGCCCGCGCATCATGTGGTCATCGTCTCGGCCGGCACGACGGTCGGCGATTTTTCCGCCGCCGCGCGCGTCTACTGGACGTTCAAGACCGCGGGCCACGGCGCGGTCTCGATCCTCGACGGCGGCATGGCGGCCTGGGCCGGGGAGGGGCGCGCGACCGAAGCCGGCGCAGGCGCGGCTCTATCTGACGCGTCCTATCCGGTCGCGCTCGATACGGCCTGGCGCGCCGAGCGCGCCGCGGTCGAGCGCGCCGTCGCGGACGCGAGCGCGATCCTGCTCGACACGCGTTCGACCTCCTACTTCGAGGGCCGCGAGAAGAGCCCGCAGGCGCTGCGCGCCGGCCGCCTGCCGGGCGCGCTGCATCACGATCACGCTGCCGCGTTCGACAAGGCGACGCAGCGGTTGCTGCCGCTCGCCGAGCTCGAGCGCCTGTTCGCGAGCGTGCCCGACAAGCCGGTGATGAGCTACTGCAACACCGGCCACCAGGCGGCGACGAGCTGGTTCGTGCTCTGCGAGCTGCTGCACCACCGCGGCGTCACGCTCTACGACGGCTCCATGTCGGAATGGACCGAGGATCCGGCGCACGCGGTCGAGACCGGTCCGGCCGCCTGAGTGGGGGCACGCGGCTCGCGTGCCACGGCCGGCTACAGCCGAGGCCTCATTCTGAGGAGCACTCGCACCGATCTCGGGTCTACCCGAGATCGGCATCATTGATGCGCAAGTCGGCTATAGCCGACTTGCGTGCGAGTGCGTCTCGAAGGATGGGCCAGAATCCAGGCGGCGCCATCACGTTTGCGGCCCATGGTTCGAGACGCGCGGGCTCCGCCCGCGCTCCTCACCATGAGGAAGCATTCTTGGTTGGCAAGGCGCGCAGCTCTGGCCGTGCGTAAAAACCCATCAAACCTCCTGTGGAACGAGGGCACCGGGTTGGAAACCCCTCCCGGTGAACGAGCCCTCTCACGCAGGAGACTTCCATGAACACGCGTGCCTGCCCGAACGCATCCTTGCGGGCAGGTTTCAAAGACCTGCTCATCGTGTCTCTTTGGTCGGCCATCGGTCTGTCTGCCACGTTGGCTATGGCCTGGTTCGATCTTGGATGAGGCGTTTTACGGCGGCCGGCGCCTCGCGCGTCGGCCGTCGTGAAGGCCCGATAGGATCGTCTGTCCTGCCGAGCGAGGTGTGCGGCTCTACGACGACTGAAGGCCGACCGCGCGGCTGGAATTTAGTGGGCCACGGCGAGACCGCGATGCGCGCAGGTCAGCTCTTCTGAGCGAGACACCGCTTCGCTCGCTCCTTCTCGGCAGACGTAATGCCGGCGGACTGCGCCATGGCGGCCGCTTGCGCCAATCCGACCTGCGCCACATAGGCGCGAACCATCTCGCACGTGATGCCGGAATGCGACTCGCCCTCAGCCGTGACATTGGCGTGATGAGTCAGGTTGACGTGATGAGCCAGGTTGGCGTGATGTGCGAGGCGCGTGTGATGAACCGTGCGAGCCACATAGCGGTGGCCATGATGCGCCTTGGCCATTGCGGGACAAGATGCGGTGAGCAAGCCAAGCGTCAGCAACGCAGCATACGTCAACGCAGAACATTTCATTTTCGTCGATCCCCCCAGTGTGTGATCCCCGCGGATCACAATAACCCCGCCGATCACAATAACAGAATCGAATCCGCGCGCCGCGAGCAGAAAGCGTTGTCCCCAGAATAGCCGGTGGTAAAGCGCATCAGCGCGGTTCCGCGATCGGAACACGCGCGCGAGTTTCGGTTCTGCCAAAACGGCGCAACTTTCGATCGAGCGCATTCGCGCCTGCGTACCCTTGCGTACCAAAGGCGCCCGTTCGCGTCCGCCTTCTCGGCCGACCGACGCCGTTTCGTCAATCTGTAACACGACATCTGCATGACTTCGGGCGGAGGCGTTTCATAACGAGGCGCGCGCACGGGAGATTTGCGATGAAGGGTACTCATGTATTGTCTCGCCTTATTTTATTGCCGCCCGGATTCGCGGCCACGCTGTTGCTCTCGACCGCGGCTTTCGCCCCGACGGCGCTGGCGGACGACGACGGCGGATTGCAGCCCAACCATCTGCTGGTCAGCCGATCCGTCTACGACGTCAATCCGACCATCGTGCCGGGCGTCACTCAGCTGCCGCCCAACTGCGTCGCGCCGAACTGCGGGACCGCGACGGCGAACGGCGCCTATCCGACGGTATTCAACAACGACATCGTCGATGCGAGCTTCGGCGTCACGACAAAGATTTTCCTCGACGAGCTGACGCGCAGCGGCGAGCTCGTCGGCTCGCTTGAGGTGCCGAACAGCGCGCAGCACCGGGTCGGGCCGAATTCCGACCAGATGGTCACAAGCTTCTCGTCCAAGTCCGAACTCGCGCTCAATCTGTCGACCGACGGGCAATCCGTCAGCTTCATGGGCTACCTCGCGCCGGTCGGCGCGATCGACGTCTCCAACTCGAACACGCCGTTCGTGATCGATCCGACCGATCCGGTGCCGGGGCAGAACTATCGCGTCGTCGCCCGGGTGGACGCGCGTGGACATTTCAGCTTCACCAAGACCAACGCCTACAGCGGCAACAACGGCCGCGCCGTGATCGTCAACAGCGGCGCGAACGTCGCCTATCTCGCCGGCAATGCCGGCAACGGGTCCAATCCGCAGCCGAACGGCATTATCGTCGGCGGCGGGGCGCAGATCCTCACCCCGCAGGACAAGCCGCTGAGCCAGCAGGTCGACCCGGGCCTCCCGACGCCACTGGGCAGCTTCAACATCCTGCAAATCCCAGGCACCAAGAAGGCCGACAAGATCGGCAAGGACACCAACTTCCGCGGTCTCACGATCTTCAACAACGTCGTCTATTTCACCAAGGGCAGCGGCAGCAACGGCATCAACACGCTCTACTTCGTCGACACCTCCGGTTTCGACGCGCAGCAGCATCCGCTTGCCTGCCCGACGACCGGAACAGGCGTTCCGCGACCGCTAGTGACGCTGCCGACCTCCCCGATCTCGTTCAACGCCGCGAATTTGCAGACCGAGGGCGTGTTTCCCTACAACATGTGCATCCTCAACGGCTTCCCGGCCACGACGGCCAGCACCAAGACGGCGTTCCCGTTCGGTGTCTGGTTCGCCAATGCGACCACGGTCTACGTGACGGACGAAGGCAACGGCAGCACCACCTTCAGTGCGGCGAGCGGCACCTTCACGGACGCCGCGGCGCAGACCACGGCCGGGCTGCAGAAGTGGGTGCTCGACAAGACCACCGGCGCCTGGAAGCTCGCCTACGTGCTCTCCGCCGGCCTCGATCTCGGCGTGCCCTACACGATCCGCGACTATCCGACCGGCAAGAACGCGGCGACCGGCCTGCCGTGGTCGCCGGCGACCGACGGCCTGCGCAACATCACGGGGCGCGTGCATCGCAACGGCACTGTCACGATCTGGGCGATCACCTCGACGGTGAGCGGCAACGGCGACCAGGGCGCCGATCCGAACAAGCTCGTGCAGATCACCGACACGGTGGCGGCCGCGACACTGCCGGCGCGCGAAAGCTTCCGCACGGTGCGCACCGCGCGCTCCGGCGAGGTGCTGCGCGGCGTGTCGTTCACGCCGGGCACCAACCTGGCGCAGCGCGATGACGACCAAGATGGCGATCATGACGGCGGCCATGGCGATGGCGGCCAAGGCCACGATTAAGGCCACGATCATTGACGGGCGGTGAGGGGGACGGGAACCTCCTCCGCCGCAAAACTTGTGCGCCCGCCGTCGCCGAGCGCGCGGCGGGCCCACCCGCGCTTGTACTCACGCTGAGGACGCGATCGGCTCCATCCCGCTGCGCCGGATCGTCTCGGATGCCTGCGGCGAGGTGAGACATTGGATCAGCCGCCTCGCGCCGTCGATCGCGCCCGAGCCCGCCACGATCGCGGCGGCGAAGACCTGGATCATCTGGATCTCCGGCGGCAGCGCGCCCGCGAAGTCGACGCCAGGCGCGGCCAGGATCTCGCTGACCGGCATCACGGCGAGGTCCGCGCTGCCCGCGGCCACCATGGCGGCGGCGTCCGAGCCGCGCGGCGTCATCCGGGCGTCGATCTTGTCCGCGACACCGAGGCGCGGAAAAAGATCATCTCTGAGCCAAATGCCGCTGGTGCTCCCCGGGATCGCGACCGGTCCGGCGTTCAGCAAGACCTGCCTCACGGCCTCGACACTGCTCACAACGGGCCTCGCGGCCCCTGCACGCACCGCGACGCCGAGGGGGACGCTGGCGAGATCAACGTCCGTCCCGGCCGCGATCCGGTTCGCGGCGATGAGCTCGGCGAGGCCTTCGCGCGATAGGATCACGACGTCGGCGGCGACGCCGCGCGCGAGCTGGGCGCCGATCGTGTGCGGCCCGCTGCCCTGCGAGGCGCCCGATCCGGTCGTGACCTCGATGCCGCTCTGGCGCGCGAACTCCGGCACCAGCTGCTCGTAGGCGCCCGCGAATCCGCCGGAGATCAGGACGTGGACGCGTAGCGAAGAGGTGGTCATCGGGGCTCCTGGCGTGACGTGCTCCAAAACCTGTTGACGGAATTATTGCCGCAGAAAATAACGGCCGCCAGGGCTACTTCAGCCTTGGGGCATCGCATGACACGTTTTCTCTACTTGCTCACGCTCGCCGCTGTTGCATCGGCGGGCATCACGCGCGCCGCCGCTGCGCCGAAGTCGCCGCCCGACGAAGACGCCGCGAGCAATGCCTGCGCGATGGTCTCGACCGAGATCCTCACCGGCATGAAGATGGGCAATCTCGAGGACAATATTGCGTTGTGCAATGCGCATCCGAAAAAGGACGGATGCCTGACCACGCGGAGGTTCATCCTGTAACGCAATGGGGGCAAGGTGCCGCCCGGGCTGACGTGCAAGTGATTTGCGCGATGCAGGACGTCAAGGAGCCGGGAAGGAGTTGAGTCTGCTGGTCTGCCGTTGTGGGAAAGGGTGCCGGCGTCGCCGCCGGCACCCTCAGCTGTCAGGCCGCCTTGGCGACCGGCTTGGCCGTCTCGATCGCATGCATGTAGAGGTCGAGGAGCGTTTCCTGCTCGTCGCGCTCCTGCTTGTCTTTCTTGCGGATGCGGATCACTTCCCGCAGCACCTTGACGTCGAAGCCGTTGCTCTTGGCTTCCGTGAAGATCTCCCGCTTGGCTTCGTTGAGTTCCTTGATCTCCTCGTCGATGTGCTCGATGCGCTCGACGATGGTCCGCAGCTGGTCGCCTGGAATGTCGGCCGGTCCGCTCATGGTTTACTCCTGGTCAACACGACCGCGGAAAACTCGGGCATTCGCGCCGATGCATCAAGCCGCGCCCGAAGACGTGGTAAGGGAACCGTAAACGATCTCGGTGACGCGGAAGGCGGCGATGTCGAGCAGGGGCTATTCGACAGTGGACGTCGGAGAGCGAACGTCGACGCGGCTCACTCTCGTAGCGGTGCCGGGGTGAAGCACACGCGCTGTCCCGGCTGCTCGGCCGGCCAGCCCGCCACACCAGAGTCCCAGAAGGGGGCGCTCGGGCGCTGCTCTCCTTGGCGAGGCGAACCTCCCGGGACGCAGCGCAAGGCTATGTTCGATCGCGGGATGCAGATGATCGCGCCGATCGAGTAGGTCAGGTCGGCATAGACGCAGCCTTTTTCATCCTTCGCGTCGTCGGCGCGAGCGGCCGGAATGGCGGCAAGCATGGCCAAGGCAACGATCAGCGTTCGCGTTGGCATCATCGGGAGGCTCCCTCGCAACCAGGGATGATCCGTCGAATTTTGCCTGATGCCCCGAGTTGCGACAAGCAGAACCTGCGCGCAATGCCCGCGCGCCGGCGCTTCACGTCGCGTGCGGCTACGGTATCAGCCGGATGATCTGGACGCCGACGATGAGCGCCGCGATCGACAGCACGACCGACGCCAGCACATAGGCCGCGGCGGGTATCAGGGCGCCGCGCTCGGCGAGATAAAATGCGTCGAGCGAGAAGGTCGAGAAGGTCGTGTACCCGCCGCAGATACCGACGGTGAGGAAGATGCGCATCGCCTGCGAGAGCTGCCACTTGGCGGCGAACAGCGCCACGAAGGCGCCGATCAGGAACGATCCCGTCACGTTGATGATCAGCGTCCCCCACGGGAAGTCGAGGCCGAAGAGCTTGCCCGATCCGATGCCGACCAGGTAGCGCGCGACCGATCCGATCGCGCCGCCGGCGGCCACCGCCAGAATGAATTGCAGATTCACCTTCGCTTCCTCCTACGGCATGATCCCGAAAAGCTTGCCCCGGACCTGATCCGGGGTGGATACCGGTTTTCGGAAAAGATCATGATCGACGTCTGATGACGAACTCGATGATACCGGTGCACACGCCGAGGATCGTCAGCGGGACAATGAATTCGGTGCTTGCGCCGCACAGATACGCGACGGCCGCGACTGCCCAGCAGGCACCCACCGTCCAGAACGCGATCGCCAGGGAAACAGACCGTCCCGCCATCGTGCCCTCGTTGGGCGCGGCAGGCTGGAGAATATCTCCTACCGACGCGAGCGCGCCCGGTAGGAGTTCATCAGCCTTGCGGCGGTTTCGGGGGACTCCATCCCCATCAACGACGGGATGTTAGAGCATGATCCCGAAAAGTGGAAGCCGGTTTTCGGGGCGGATCATGCCCCGAAAAGTCATCGTCATGCGCCGTCAAGGGCGCTGCGCCAAGGCGAGGCGCACGCCGAGCGCGATGAACATGCCGCCGATCGCGCGCTCGAGCCAGCGGCCGATGCGGGCGTAGGAGCGTGTCGTCGCGACGCGCGCCACGAACCAGGCGGCGGCGAGATTCCACAAGGTGCCGGTGAGGTCGAACAGGAGCCCGAGCGCCGCGAAGGCGAGGGGCTTCGTCGGCGCGTCGGCGTCGATGAACTGCGGCAGGAAGGCGAGGAAGAACAGCGCGACCTTGGGATTGAGCGCGTTGGTGAGGAAGCCTTGCCAGAACACGGTGCGCAGCGGCATGGCGTTCGCGTGCGGCGCGCGGTCGGTTGGCGCATCCCGCGCTGGTGTCTCGCGGGATTTGGCGAACAGCATCATGATGCCGACATAGACGAGGTAGGCGGCGCCGATCCATTTGAGCAGCGAGAACGCGAACGCCGAGGCCGCGAGCAGCGCCGAGAGGCCGAGCACCACGGCCGCGATATGCACGAAGCAGCCGGCACCGATCGCCAGCGCTGCCACCGCTCCGCCGCGCCATCCCAGCTGCGCGCTCCGCGCGACGACATAGGCAAAGTCCGGCCCCGGCGTGATGTTGAGCAAGAGGCCTGCCGCGACGAACAGCCGAAATCATGGATGCCGAGCATGGCATGTCCTCCTTGCCATGATGGTCGCCAAGGGCGACCGCTTTACCTTTCTCCCCGCGTTCGTGGCCAGCGACTCGGGGAGATACCTGATTCCTACTGCCTCCCAAATGTTCTTGTTTTGTTCCCGGCGCGCGATATGCTGTAAGATGCGGGTTGACCGCATATTTGCCGTATTCTTTCGACGACCGCAACAGGCGGCTTTACTGGGACGGGCCATGGGTTATCCGGAATCCTTCAACGAGCTCGATCAGTGGCGCGACGAGCTGCGCGGCTCGCTTTCCGGCGACGGAATCATCGAGGCTATCGAGGAGCGGATCGCACAGGAAACAGATCAGGACCGGCTTGATATCCTCGATCATTTTCTCGTCCAGGCGCATGCCGCGCTCGGAAACCACGCGGCCGCCGAAGCAATCCGCGCCCGCCGCCCGGAGCATGGAAATCCATCGCTGGCATGACCGTTGGCGTGAAGAGCACGTCGACGCCGACATCATCCCGGCGTTCGAGGAGAAGATCCGCGGCGAGACGCATCCGGTGCGGCTTCGTACGTTGCGCTGGCTGCTGGCGCAGGAGCATCAGATGCGCGGCAATTACCTTGCAGCGGAAGCGCTCCATCTCGCCGATGCGGACGCCAACCCCGATAACCCGCGACCTTCATCTCGCTGGCGATGCAGAAGCTCTACCACGAGAGCCGACCGGAGGATGCGATGCGCTTCGCGGACCTGGCCGTCGCGGTAGCGATGCGGGCCGGCATGTATCGACGCGACGCCTTGGGCATGAAAGCCCGCATTGCCCTGGAGTTGTCGGACTATGCGACGGTCGAAAGCGTATTGCGGGAGATCATGCAACTCGTCTTCACCCGCGGGAACGCCGATTGCGGTGCCGAGCGCGATTTTTTTGACCAACTGCCGCCGGGCAGCATCGATCCCGACGTGGCGAGCGCCTATCACGAATACTGCTATGCGAGGGGCCATCGGCGGACGCCTTCCGACGACAAATTCAAGAGTTCGTCCTCTCGGCCGTCCGTCCGCAATGGCAGAAGGTGGCGCGGATCGCTGCCGACGTTCTGAAGGAATGTGAGCGCAACGACCTCGAGAGCAATAGAGACGCCATCGTGGCCGGCGTTCGAGTGCTGGTTGCCAATGGCAGATTGGAGGCGCAGGGAAATCTGGCGTGGTGGAGCTACATTGAGGTGCGGTTGCGGGACACGCCGCCAATCGTAGAGAACGATGGATCATCGCCCGAGCGCACCCACAACGAGGCTGAGCCTGATCGAAGCATCGCCGGCCGCGTTCTGATCATTACGGTCGGCCGCCGTGAGGTCGAGGTTCCGATCACGATCTACGCACCGATCGACAAAGGCGATCACTGGCGCTGCGCATTCGAGATCGGTTGGCCCGACAAGCCGAAACTGGGAGCGGGTAACGGCATCGATGCCATGCAGGCGCTGTTGATCGCGTTGAAGTTCATCGGCACCGAGCTTTACACGAGCAAGGCACATGCGGCCGGCAAATTGAAATGCCCGGGGCTGCGCGCCGGCTATGGTTTTCCGCTGCCGCAGACCATCCGCGATCTGGCGGAGGGAGAGGACAGGTATTTGTGAGATGAGGTCCTAGCGGCATTTCGTGAGACCCCAAAATCAAGGTGGCTGCCAGGTATTGCGTCGCATGGTGCCGTTGGGATTGGGCGTGCGGCGAACAGACTTGGTGATGTAATTTGTCAAACTGGTTCTTGTGCTCATGTTCCATTTGCCGTTTGGCCGAAATGGAATTCAGGGAATTGCGCCCGGCGCCGAAAGGCGGCGGGCGTTTTGATTTATAGGTCGGGCGGATTGCCACCGGCGTGCCGCCCATGACCGCGTGTCCTGCGATGTGGCGGCAGCGCGGAAAACCCACTCACTCCTTCTAAGTCGGACTGAACCTGATCACGTCGCCAGCAATCGCTGCGCTTGCGGCGGCGTGCGTGTGCGTTTTTTTGCAGCATCACCCCAACCAAAGGAATATTGAAATGGCTCGTCCTAACTCTTGGACCCTTCCCGGGAACGGGATTCTCAGCGGCGTGACGTTTGGCGCAGATCAATCCGACGCGGACGATCCAAGTTCGAGTGGTGAATTGCCTTGGGCGCAGGCAGTGCGCCAAGCCTGGGAGAGCCGGTCGCGAGACGACTCGAACGGTTCGACGTATATGGCGCCGTCAACAGGGCGGGCTTTCGACAGTGCCCCGGTTGGTAGCCTGGGTTTTGCGCCGCTTGCTCCAACAATCGGGAGCGGATCGGGTCAGCGGTCGACAGCGCCGCTCTCGTTCGCCACGAATATGTCGACTGTCGCACCAGCGCTAGGCAGCATCAACTCGCCACCAGCGCCTTTGCCCGTCAGCTATCAGTGGGACGCGGCGAAGCCGTGGTGGTTGCCGCCATTCCCCGATATCTGGGAGCAGTGGAGGCGAGGCGCCAACCAAAGTGTGGAACCGTTCTTTCGGCGCGGCTACGGCAGCGGAGCGGGCGCGGGCCGAGGTGATGACCGCGATGAGTGCGACGATAGGCTAGCGAGGGAAGAAAAAGCGTGTTTCGATCGCCAGCCAGACATGGTTTATGGGAATGATTTTTTCCACGCTTGCATGCAGAGAGCCAAGGATCGCTGGCTGAAATGTCTTGAGAATGGGCGTCCGAACGGTCCAGGTGAGGTGAAACAATGGGGCGAAAAGGACGAAGAGATCTGGAGAAATTACGGCCGGTGATGCAAGCCGAGTAAATCGCGAGCGTGGGTCGAGCTCGAGCGGCGTGTGCACGCCCGCTCGGCTCGCCCCGCCTTTCGCTTTCCCGGTATCACGAGCTGCGTCTGCGTCACCAGGGCGGCGAGGCGACCGTCGGAGCGGCTGATTTTGGTCCACTACACCTGTGCACTGCGCGCTACCACACAGGCGAAGTCTGGCCCGGGCGTGCGTCGATCAGGAGCGCGGCTCCGACGAGCAGCCAGAAGTCATCGGTGCCGGGGATGGCGGCTCGACGGCGATGTTGCGCGGTGCCTCATTCGGCAACAATCGCCACGCAGGTGATGTCATCGGATTGCGGTGCGCCATGCGTGAACGCCGTCACAAGGTTCACCACGTGCTCGACCACGAGGCGGGCAGGTTTGCCGCGAGATTCGATGAGAGCGGCCTCGAGGCGTTTCGAGCCGAATAGCTCGGCGTGGTAGCGGAGCTGCATAGGGGGGCCGCAATTACGCACCAGGAAGAACGCTACGCCGTCTTCCGCCTTCCCGGCATCACGAGCTGCGTCTGCGTCACGAGCGCGGCCAAGGCGGCCATCGGCGCGGGTGATGCGGGTCTGCCACACCATGGTGGAACGGCCGCGGTGCAGCGGCGTCGTCTCGGCCGTGATGGTCTCGCCGAGCGCGCAGGCTGCGAAAAAATTGGTCTTGCTCTCGATCGTCGTCGTCGCGGCGCCCTGCGGCAGGTTGAGGAAGGTCGCGACGCCGCCGAGATTGTCGGCGAGTGCCATCGCGGCGCCGCCATGCAGCACGCCGTTGCGGTTGGTGAGCTCCTCGCGCACCACGAGCTCGGTCACGATGCGGTCGCGCGAGGCGTCGATGATCTTCATGCCGAGCCAGCGCGCGAATGGCGGCTGGATGTCGGCGAGTTCTTGCTCGGTCATGAATGCTTCCTGCTCGGGATGTCGCGGCGCGCACAATAGCAAAAGGCGCGGCCGAAACCGCGCCTTCCGACATATGCGGGCCGCGGCCGCCTACTTCGGCTGCGGCACGATGCGGATATAGGGCTTGGGCGATTTCCAGCCCGACGGGAACTGCTTCTTGGCGTCGTCGTCCGACACCGAGCCGGAGATCACCACGTCCTCGCCCGGCTTCCAGTTCACCGGCGTCGCCACCTTGTGCTTGGCGGTGAGCTGGAGCGAGTCGATGACGCGCAGCACCTCGTCGAAGTTGCGGCCGGTGGTCATCGGGTAGACCAGGATCAGCTTGATCTTCTTGTCCGGGCCGATGACGAAGACGTTGCGCACGGTGGCATTATCGGCGGCGGTGCGCTTCGCGGCGTCGCCGCTCGCCGCCGCCGGCAGCATGCCCCAGGCCTTGGAGATCGAGAGGTCGGTGTCGCCGATCATCGGGTAGTTCGGCGCGTACCCTTGCGTCTCCTTGATGTCGGCCGCCCACTTGCCGTGGTTCTCGACCGGGTCGACGCTGAGCCCGATGATCTTGACGCCGCGCTTGTCGAACTCGGGCTTGATCTTGGCCATGTAGCCGAGCTCGGTGGTGCAGATCGGCGTGAAGTCCTTGGGGTGGGAAAACAGCACCGCCCAGGAATTGCCGATCCAGTCGTGGAAGCGGATCTTGCCTTCGGTGGTGTTAGCTTCGAAGTCGGGAGCCGTGTCGTTGATCGCGAGTGCCATGGATGCACCTCTTCTAGAATAATAATGTGTCCATCGGTCGATGGTCGGACGAGCGGAAAATTCGCGAGGGCTCCGAGGGTTGCGGCGAGCCCGGCTTGGACTTCCCAGCTTGGACGTCCTGGCCTCTATATAGAGTGCCGTGCGGAACCGGACCAGTTGGGGCCCGCGATTTGGTAATTTTAGCCAAGCCGTTGTGCGGCGGTAGAATCCGCGGCGTGCAGCGGGCTCACCCGGCGAAATTTCTTTTCTCAGCCGCTGCGCGCAAGCCGCTGGCGCGCCTCGCGTTTCGGTGCGCGGCCGGCGCCCCATTGCGGCGGGCAAAATGCCTTGGCGTGGCCACGGACGGGCCGTGGTCGCGCCGCGCTGACCGTTGAGACTTCGGGAAATGTCGATGCCGGCATGAACCAATCGGACGGTTCGTGCGACCTACACGAAAAGAGGAACCCGCCGACCGACGCGGGCGTTCTCGAACGGGAAGGCGCAGATGACCCAGGCTCGCACGATCTCCGCGCATATTGCCGTCGCGGACGCTCCCACGGCCCGGGCCGAGGATTCGCTTGCCACGCAACGCGCCGCCGTGGCGCGGCTGCCGGCCGGATACGACCGCACCGACCTGCGCGTGCTCGAATGGATCGCGGCGCACCGCCGACGGTCACGCGCGAGGATGTCGGGCCTCGCGGCCTGATCGTCTTCACCGGGCCTGACTGCCGCCGCCCCCGAAGAGCGCCGCCGCGCCGATCAAGAAACCGAAATCGTACCATCCGCCGCTGTTGGGGTAGGCGTAGACGCGCACATTGCTGAAAAGCTCTGCGATCAGCGCAAATGGCGAAATGAAGCCGTGCACCAGCCCGAGCAGGAATCCCGGCGGTCCGGCCGGCTGCGACACGACCGCCGGCTGCGTGGCGCAGGCCGCCAGCAGTCCGAGCGCCAAGAGCGCGAGCAATCCCAATTTCACGAAGCGCATATTCACGAAGCGCATGGTCTTCCTCCCCGACTGCGGCCGGATGGCGGATTCCGAACCGTTGCCCGATCCTAGAGCATGATCCCGAAAAGTAGACACCGGTTTTCGGAGAAGATCATGCTCGAACAACAAGCTAAAGCGTGATGTCGTCATCGCGCTTTAGCACCTGATTGACTTTCCGCCACCGTGGCCGCAAGCCTTGGATCCCACCAGGGTCGAAAAGCGCCGCATGTTCAAGCGCATCCTGATCGCCAATCGCGGCGAGATCGCCTGCCGCATCATCAAGACCGCTCGCCGGATGGGGATCGCGACCGTCGCGGTCTATTCCGATGCCGACAAGGACGCGCTGCACGTCGAGATGGCCGACAGCGCGGTCGCGATCGGGCCGCCGCCGGCGGCGGAGAGCTACCTCGTCATCGACAAGATCGTCGCGGCCTGCCGGGCGTCGGGCGCCGAGGCGGTGCATCCGGGCTACGGGTTCCTGTCCGAGCGCGAGGCGTTCGCCAAGGCGCTCGCGGCCGCCGGCATCGTGTTCATCGGGCCGAACCCGGCCGCGATCGCCGCCATGGGCGACAAGATCGAGAGCAAGAAGGCGGCCGCCAAGGCCAAGGTCTCGACCGTGCCGGGCCATCTCGGCGTGATCGCGGATGCCGGGCAGGCGGTGCAGATCGCCGACGAGATCGGCTATCCGGTGATGATCAAGGCGAGCGCCGGCGGCGGCGGCAAGGGCATGCGCATCGCGCGCGCCAGGGCCGAGGTCGCCGAAGGCTTCGCGCGGGCCAAATCCGAGGCGAAGTCCTCGTTCGGCGACGACCGCGTGTTCATCGAGAAGTTCATCGTCGATCCGCGCCATGTCGAGATCCAGGTGCTCGGCGACAAGCACGGCAACGTCATCCATCTGGGCGAGCGCGAATGCTCGATCCAGCGCCGCAACCAGAAGGTCGTCGAGGAGGCGCCGAGCCCGCTGCTCGACGCCAAGACCCGCGCCGCCATGGGCGCCCAGGCGGTCGCGCTCGCCAAGGCCGTGGGCTACGACTCCGCCGGCACGGTCGAGTTCGTCGCGGGGCAGGACAAGAGCTTCTATTTCCTCGAGATGAATACCCGACTCCAGGTCGAGCACCCCGTGACCGAGCTCGTCACCGGCATCGACCTCGTCGAGCAGATGATCCGCGTCGCGGCCGGCGAGAAGCTCGCGCTCAAGCAGACCGACGTGAAGCTCGACGGCTGGGCGGTCGAGACGCGCATCTACGCCGAGGACCCGTATCGCAACTTCCTGCCGTCGATCGGCCGGCTGGTGACGTACAGGCCGCCGTCCGAGGGGAGCCATGACGGCATCACGGTGAGGAACGACACCGGCGTCGACGAGGGCGGCGAGATCTCGCTCTATTACGATCCGATGATCGCCAAGCTCGTCACCCATGCGCCGACGCGCGCCGGCGCGATCGCGGCGCAGTCGCGCGCGCTCGACGAGTTCGCGATCTCGGGCATCCGCCACAACATCCCGTTTCTCGCCGCCCTGATGGCGCATCCGCGCTGGCAGGCGGGCCAGCTCTCGACCGGCTTCATCGCCGAGGAATTCCCCGACGGCTTCCACCCGATTGCGGCCGAGGGCGAGCGCGCGCAGGTGATCGCCGCGGTCGCGGCCGCAATCGATCATCGGCTCGGCGCGCGCAAGCGCCGCATCTCGGGCCAGCTCACCGGCCGGCGGGTGACGCGCGCGACGGTGCGCCATGTCTGGCTCGACGGCCGCGAGTGCGTGCTCGAGGTGACCGGCAACGGCGCGGCGAGCGGGCCCGGCGACGGCGCCGCGGGCGCCGTGCCGCTGGGCGGGGACGAGACGGTCACGATCACGTATCGCGCCGATACCGGCGCCAGCAGCCATCAGGTCGCGGTGCGCTCGGCCTGGGTGCCGGGCGAGCCGGTGTGGCGTGGCGTCGTCGGCGAGCGCGCCGTCGCGGTGCAGGTGCGGACGGTGCCGAACGGGTTCGACCTCGCCTGGCACGGCAGCGAGGTGCGCGCCTACGTCTATACCGAGACCGAGGCGGCGGCCGCGCGCCTGATGCCGGTGAAGACGCAGGCCGACACCGGCAAGAAGCTGCTCTGCCCGATGCCGGGCCTTGTGATCGCGATCGCGGTCGCGGTCGGCCAGGAGGTCAAGGCCGGCGAGACCCTCGCGATCGTCGAGGCGATGAAGATGGAGAACGTGCTCCGCGCCGAGCGCGACGGCGTCGTGAAGACGATCCACGCCAAGAAGGGCGACAGCCTCGCGGTCGACGCGGTGATTTTGGAATTCGAGTGAGCCGCGGTCATTGCGAGGCGCGCGTCAGCGCGCCGAAGCAATTGCGTCCGGCATCTTCCGGTAAGAGGCGCACGGCCGTCAGTCTCCCTCTCCCCGCAGGGGAGAGGGAGGGGTGAGGGGTCCTCGGAGATTCGATGGAGACTCCGAACAAACCCTCACCCGGCGAGCTTTGCTCGCCACCCTCTCCCAAAGGGAGAGGGTGAAGTGATCGCCACTCAAGCGTCGCGCATCGCGCGGATATCCTTGAGCAGGCGCGATCAGCCATTTGTTATTTTATCTACATAACTCAATAACATATACGTTATTGCTCGCGTGCTGCTGACGACGATCAGGCGTCTGACGGATCATGACCCTCTACTTCGCCTATGGATCGAATATGAGCCGCGCGCTGATGCGGCCGCGCTGCCGGTCGGCGAGTGAGATCGGGACGGGGCGGCTCGACGGCCACCGGTTCATCGTCATGAGCGACGGCTATGCGTCGATCGTGCCGGCGGCGGGCGGCGTTGTGCATGGCGTGCTGTGGCGGCTCGCGCCGCGCGACCTCGCGGCGCTCAACGCCTATGAGCGGATCGACCAGGGTCTCTATCGGGCCGCGACCTTGCCGGTGCGCATCGGCGCGCGCCGGCGCGCCGCGCTGGTCTATGTCGGCGGCTCGCGCGCCGTCGGCGTGCCGCGGCCCGGCTACATGGAGCTCGTGCTCGCGGCTGCGCGCGACGTGGGATTGCCCGCCGCCTATGCGGCGTCGCTCGCGCGCTGGCTGCCGTCCGGCTGGCGCGGCACGCGAACGCCCGAGATCGGCGAGGTCGCATGAGCGCGTCGCGCGCCATCCGCCGCGTGACGATCCGCGGGCGCGTGCAGGGCGTCGGCTTCCGCGCCTGGGCCGAGCATGAGGCGCGCCGCCGCGCGCTCGAGGGCTGGGTGCGCAACCGGCGCGACGGCTCGGTCGAGGCGGTGTTCGCGGGCCCGCCCGAGATGGTCGCGACGATGGTCGAGGCCTGCCGGCACGGCCCTTCGCTTGCGCGGGTCGATGCGGTAGAGGCGCACGCGGCGCATCTCGAGGATCTCGGCCAGCGCCGGGCCGGCGAGGCGTTCTCGCTGCTGCCGACGGCCTAGCGCATGTTCCACAGCAAGGCGCGCACCTGCGCCTCGAGGTCGAGCGTCACGCACACCAGGATCAGCAGCGATACGCCGCCGATGGCAAACGGAAATCCCAACCAGTTGGCGAGTGCGATCGGCAGCAGCATGACGGCCGCGAGATAGACGGCGCCGAGTGCCGTCACGCGCGAGAGCGTATCGTCGAGATGGTCCGCCGTTGCGGTGCCTGGCGCGAGCTCGGCGATGGTGCCGCCACGGATCGCAAGCAGCCGCGCGAGCCGCTCGGGATCGTGCAGGAAGGCAGTGTAGACGAACGCAAACAAGATGATGAGCACGACCGAGACGGCGACGTGAAACGGTTGGCCCTGGACGAAGCTCACGAGGCCATGACGAGGGTCGGGCACCCCGAGCGCCCAAGTCGCGAGCTGTGCCACGAAGAGGACGATCAGCAGGATCCAGGACGCAAGCAGCGCCGGGATGATCCCGCCCGGGTTGAGCTTGAACGCGAGCTCGACCGATTGGGGCCCGATGCGGCGATCGCCGACCTGCTGCTCGGCAAAGCGGACCAAAACAAGCCGGCGCGCGCGCTCGACCCCGATCACCACGGCCGTAAAGGCGACGGCGATGATGGCCATGGCGGCGATCTGCTCCTGCGAGAGGAGGCCGGCGCGCGATGCCTCGAGCAGCCCGGCGAGGTTGCGCGGCCCCTCGGCAAGCACGCCGGCGATCAGCAGCAGCGCAATGCCGTTGCCGATCCCGCGCGCCGTGATCTGCTCGGCCAGCCACATCAGAAACAGCGTACCGGCCATCAGGGTCAGGACGGTCGACAGCTGGAAGAGGAGGGGTGGGTAAGTCACGGCGCCATCGATCGCTTCGAGGCCACCCGCGATCCCATAGGCCTGCAGCGCCGCGAGCAGCACGGCACCGCAGCGGACGTAGAGCTCGATGGCGCGACGGCCCGCTTCGCCTGCGTCGACGAGCGCGCGCAGCCGCCGCGAGACCATCGTGAACAGTTGCACCAGCACGGCGGCCGTGACGTAAGGCGTGATGGACAGCGCGAGGATGCTTATGGTGCGCAGTCCGCCGCCGGACAGCAGGTTGGCGCCGCCGAGCACGCCACTCGCATGCTGGCGGAAGACCTGCGTCCATATCTCGGGATTGATCCCCGGCAGCGGGATGGTGACGCCGAGCCGGACGACGAGCAGAACCGCAAGCGTGAAGGCGATGCGTTTCCACAGTTCCCCGTGCATTCCGACTGGCCCTCAGATTCGCAACAGATCCTACTATCCATGTCAGTCGGTGGCGACGGCGCGCCGGTTCAATGACGCATCGGCGATCTCGGGCAGGGCGGCGTCTCGCGCCCCGACGGTCGGCCCGAACAACGCCTCGAACGCGTGCCGCAGTGCCGCGTCGACCTCGGCCATGGTGGCGGCAACGCCGAGATCGACGAGGCTGGTCACGCCGTAGCGCGCATCGGCGACGCCGCACGGCACGATGCCGGTAAAGTGCGCGAGCTCCGGCGCGATGTTGAGCGCGATGCCGTGCAGGCTCACCCAGTGGCGCAGGCGGATGCCGATCGCGGCGATCTTGTCCTCGTGGCCAACACCGCGCTCGGGCCGCGCGACCCACACGCCGACGCGGTCCTCGCGCCGCTCGCCCGCAACGCCGAACGCCGCGAGCGTGCGGATGATCCACTCCTCCAGGCTCGCGACGTAGCGGCGCACGTCGGGCACGCGCCGCTTGAGATCGAGCATCGCGTATGCGACCCGCTGCCCGGGCCCGTGATAGGTGAACTGCCCGCCGCGACCGCTCGCGAAGACCGGAAAGCGCGCTTCGATCAGGTCGGCGGGCTGCGCGCTCGTCCCCGAGGTGTAGAGCGGCGGGTGCTCGATCAGCCAGACCAGCTCGGGCGCGGCGCCCGCCGCGATCGCGGCCGCGCGCGCGTCCATGGCGGCGACCGCCTGCGGGTAGCCGACCGGGCGCGCGCTCACGGCCCAGTCGACGGGGCCGAGCGCATCCGCCGGCTTGAGGCCGCCGGCGAGGCCGTCGCGTACGTTAACCACTCGTTCACCATGCCGTGGTCATCTCGGGAAGTCGCTGATCGCACAGGATTCCCAGGAACTAGATGGCCACGCTCGACAAGGTCTCGCTCAACATCTCGGTGGTGCTCGGCACGACCTCGATGCCGGTTCACCAGGTGCTGCGCCTCGGCCGGGGCGCCGTCATCGAGCTCGATTCCGGCGAGAACGACGAGGTGCGGATCCTGGCGAACGACTTTCCGGTCGCCAAGGGCGCCGTTGTCGTCAGCGGCAACCGGATCGCGGTCGAAGTCAAGCGCATGCTGCCGCGCACGCCCGATATGCGGTAAGGGGCGGGCGCCTGCGGCGGCAAGCCGTCGGTCCAGCAGCCTTGGCATATATATAATGCAACGTCATGGCCGGGCTTGTCCCGGCCATCCACGTCTTCGCGGGGCGGCGATGTGGCAAGACGTGGATGTCGGGCGCAAGAGTCTACACTCGGGCCGGCCGGAGGCCGGACCGGGGTGCCGGGCATGACGTGGGGAATGTGGCACCGTTCCCAGCCCATGCGGATGCTCCCCATCCCGCCCTTGTCCCCACACCGTCGATTTGTTACATGCAGCGCCGTTGTGCCGGCTTCGCCGGTCAACCTCTCCCCATGCGGTCGTGGCGGAATTGGTAGACGCACTAGCTTGAGGTGCTAGCGGGGCAACCCGTGGAGGTTCGAGTCCTCTCGACCGCACCATTTTCTTTTTCCTGCCGGCCGGGCTCGGCACAACGCTACACACAGCGAGTCGCGAGATCGGCATCACCGATCTCGAGCTCCCGCTGCGGCGTGCCGGAGAAGGCGTTAGACGTGATCGTGGGGCATGCGCCGGCCTCGGTCGGGCACCGCTATGGTGAGCCGTATGTCGCTCCCTTTGAGGATGCGATGCAGGCGCGACTTGGCGCGAACGATTACGATCGTGCCAGCGAGGACTTTACCCAAGCGATCCAGATCGGGCCTTCGGCCGCGGATTTCTATTCGGACCGAAGCGAGGCCTGCCGGCTTAGGAGTGACTACGTCCATGCCGTCGCGGACCGCGCGATGGCTGCTGAATTGGACGCCCAGGGTCACAAATTCAAAGATTGACGAGCGGTCCGTAGCTCGCGCACGAGGCGCGCAGGAAGAGCAATTCAGGCGCCATTCTGGTGCTGAGAGCCGAGGAACGCGGTCGCACCTATTTTCAGGCCATGTTAGTTCGCGCAGCGCGGTCGCGCCGCATTTTGGCCCATCTGGCGCCTGCGCCGCGTGTTGTCCGATTTTCGCGCTCAATTTTCATCGTTGAATTCTCGGCGTCGAACGCGCATCCGTGTGCGGGTTGGGCAGACGAGGAGACAAGCTATGTCAATTGCGCCTGATGCACGTGTTAGCGATCTAGTGCACGTCCTGTCTGATCCGGTGGCGTATATGCGCGGGATTCTCAGGAACTTCGATCAGGGCCACCACGATCCCGCGGACTCGGTGATCCAACTCGGCACCATGGGTGGCGGTTCGTGCCCGAACTACAAGATTGAGCGACCGAGTGCGCCCGTCACCATCGAACGACAAATCCGCGGTTCAAGTTCAAGTTTACGGTGACGCCAGCCAACACTTTTAGTGGTCGTGACCACCGCGAGATGGCGGAGTTGGACGATCGTGAGAGGCATGACGATCATTGGAGTAGCGAGACGAGCACGCTTCCCGAGTTACAAGTGCTACTCACCCGTCTTCTGCGCGGTCGCGGCGGCCCTCATTGACGCTCAGTCACGTCGCTGAGCCCATACGACTTGATCCTAGCGACGACTGCCCGTCGCGGACTGTGCTGACCGTTCGAGCATCACGACCATGCGCCGGTTGCCGCGGCGCAGGCAGCGCAAGCGGCTCCCTAGCGACGACAACGGGAACGCGCGGCCGCGGGTGCACACGAGCGTTTCGAAATCGAGTTCGCGCCGGTAGCCGCGCTCGCGGCTGGAGCGCGAGCTTGGGCCGTCCTCGCGGCCGCGCACGCACCGCGCCGTGACGCGCCATCCGAGCGAAAATGCCTCTCCGATCCTCTATACCATGAGAACAAATAGTGTACAGTGCGCCTCCGATGTCAAGGTGGGAGCCCCGCCGGCCGCGCTCAGTCGCACGGAGACCATTATGGCGTTTGACAAGAACATCGGCGGTCATGCCTTTCCCGAACGCGGCGGCACGTGCCTGCGATGGGGATGACGTGGGCCAAATTCTGCGACGGTGGCGAGCCCCGGTGCACCGGCCGCAAGCCGCCGCAGCGCGAGCCGATCAAGATTCCGGATGATCAATGATGCGTGTCGAGACCGAAAGCTACAGGGGATATCAAATCGACGTGGTGCACAACCCGCCGATGTGGAATGCGAATATCTATCCGGAGAGTCCGAAGACACCGCCGATCAATTCCGCGCTTCCGCCGATCCGCTGCAAGACTAAAGAGGAGGCGTTCGCGGAAGCGCGCAAGCGCGTCGACGAGCACGCGTGACGCCATGGAGGACTATGAGGATCGACAGCGCGGGCTTGCGGAGCATGCCAAGGCCGAAGGCGCCTGGTACTACGACCCCGAGAGCCCGGTAATTTGGAAGCGATACATCATCGGCCCCGTGCCGCTGTGGCGTCGGACGCTATGGTGGTTCTTCCCTCCATCGCACTACAAGATGGGCCGGATTATGCAACGTCGAACGGACAAAATGTGGGAGGAAGCGACCGCGCACGTGACTGGCACACCGAGCGCCGGAGGCTTCGTGCGCGTGATCTTTCTGAGCTTGGCGCTGCCCGTGATCTTGTCGGCCATCGGCCCGGCCTACTACGGCTTCACGGGTGGCCCGTACTGGCGCGCGATCGTGTGGGCGCTCGCGTGCGTCGTGCCGTTCCTGTGGTGGTCGCGGTCATCGTTCGCGCACGCATGGAGGACTGCGCCGCCGTCGATCGTCGGTAGGTCGCTCCTTGTGATCGCAATCGTCGTCATCGCCGCCATCGCGTTCGCGGCGGGCGACTTGCTCGTCTACGTGCTCGCGCGCTCACTGTCGAGGTGAAGGCCTAAAGCGTGCTCATATTGTGGTAGGCTTCGTTCCCGGGAGGGGGTGCAAACATGGACATTGAACACATCCATTGGGCTCTGATGGCAGCACTTCACGGGATTGCGGCTGGCAAAGGGCTCAGGGATGCGATCCCCACGTATGGTGCATCGGTAAAAATCTACGACGCGCTCAATGATGCGATAGAGTATCTCCATGAGCCTTTTCACGCGGATGTCGAGTGGGGTGTGATCGATCAAGCCTTCAAGCGAGTCGGGCTTGAGCACACTAGCGATCGAAAAGATGAAATTGCTCAGGCGCTCCTTGCACGGCTGCGCGCTGTGGAGGCGCCGCGCTCGGAGAACGTATGATGACCGATTGGATTGGACGCCTATTTGTCTGGTTCACTGGATTTGAATGGCGGCTCTATTTTGTTAGAAGAGGCGTTGGGCTCGAATACTCCTTGCATAACAAGGACCCTCTTGCGTTGCTAGGATACCTGCAATCAAGACTTGGCGAGCACGGCGAGAAAATTTCGGACGATTGGAAGCTCTATCTCAGCTACTACACCGGCGGGCACGAACAGAATTTTCAGTTAACCAAGGAGATGTTCACGGACGAGACGCAGTTTCAAAGCCTAATCGCGAAGTGCAGAGGGTTGGAACGGAAGGTTTACGCCACTGGATGGAGTCCGACCTTTGTGCATGTTCCTACACGCAAGAGGCTGCCACTGAACGGCTTAATCACAAACGATTTAGAGGGCATCAGAAGTTATCTTGAACAGAAGCTTGAAGATGGCCACTCTGACGAAGTCACCTTCTCTACGCTGACACGCGAAGTGTTCGTGCGCTAGGGACTCCATAAACGACGAGCGGGAAGGCGTCGGATCATTGCGCATCATTGGCGTCCGTCTGGGGAGTTCAGCGGGTTTGACTTGGTGGGAATGGACAATCATCGGATGGATTGCGACGGGCTTAGCAGTCGTCGCGATGATCGAGCTTGCGTCACGATCGGGGAGCGGGCGAGGCCCGCTATCACAAGAAAGAGCTTTATCATCCGTTGCGTACAGCACGGCATTAATAGTGGGCGCGCCACTCATTGTTATCTACAGCGGCGGGATTTGCATCCAAATGTTGTGGGGAGGTCGCCTTCCTATCAGCAATCGGATATGGTGGCCGGCGCGTGCCGCCAATGTCAGGCAACTCGATCTGCCGCGTAGCCGGAGCGCGATTGTCGTCGAAATGATTGAGGTGAGGCGTCGTAAGGATTCTCGTTTACGACAACTTAAGCCACCTACCCAATGGCCGATGTTCCAGCTTTGGGATGCGCCCGAAACAACCCTTTTGAGCACAGTCGAAGACTTTGGCTGGCTAATTGATGCTGGTCTTGACGATCTAGCTGCGGTACGTCGCTTAGTCGCTCATAATATAGATTCCGAATGGTCGTTTGAGGCCGTTTCAACAATCCGCGAATTCGCTGTGCACAGGCTCAGGATGGTGGACCCGATATATGTGAACTTGGGCGACGAGGTGCTGACGAAGGCGTTTGAGATCGCTGAGCAGTGGACTCAAGAGGAAATCAAACGGATAAAATCGGAACCGTCCTTTCCTCCGATAGAATGGCTTGAGACGCGCATCAATGTTGAGGATGTTGGGTCTGGCCAGATGCCATCCGCTGTCGAGCGTGTCCAAGATCATCGAGACTGGAAGCGTCTAAAGACACGGATGGCCGAAGGAGATGAGCTTTGGGAGTTCAACAGCCCCGCCAAATATTGGGAAGGCCTGGCGGGTCGGAAAGGAATTGTGCTCGTGCGTAACGGCCGATCTATCGCGCATATTGTCACCGTGATGAATTGATTTTTCGCTTCCATACAAGTTGTCCGGCGACTCGCACGAGACACGGGCCAAGCTGCAAGCCGGCGAGTTCGCGAGGATAATGCCCGCCGCACGCTCGTGTGGGCTCGAAATCGGCTGCGATTGGGCTTGATCTTCATGCGCGGCTAACCACGCGGCGCCGCCGAGCGCCATTTATTCAGTATGAGTATTTTGTATGCAAGCTCGCGTCGCGCGCTTCAGGCAGGCTCGATCGGGTTCGCCAGCAACGGCCTGCATGACTCGGTCACGGGGCTTCCTCCAATTGCAGGTGCCGCTTTTCATCGAGCCATATCTTGCAACGGACGCTGCGGGGCGATGTCTCGGTGGCTTCGGCGTCCAGTACGATGAACGTCGACTCGATCGGCAAGGTAGGCGGCTGCGCGAACGTGCCGCCCGAATTGAACGGGACGCGAATTTGATCCACTGGCGCGGCGCCCATCTTGTAGTCGTAGAAATATGCGACCGCCGACAGGTGTTCGTGTTGCGGTTCAAGCGAAAGACCACTGTCTAACAAGCACGGATAGGCGTAAATCTGCTCCGGGAACCTAACCAAGATTTTGCAGTTTGTGATTCGCTGCGTCGAGTGGGAGTTGCGGAGCCCGACGAAGATCGTTTCCGTCGTGACCCGGGGGTTCGTCTCCGTCTTGCGATATTTGGAGCCGACTCCAACGACAATCTCAAGCGCGTTGGCTAGTTCGCGGCGAACAGAGAGCGCGTTTGCGATGGCGACGCGCAGCTCATCCTTGATCCCTTTTGGCCCGGCGAAATCGCGCTCGACCAAGCCGCTTCGCTCCAGCGCACGCCACGTTTCGTCCGGGCAGCCTGTTGGGCGGCCGCTCATCTGCATTCGATCGAGCCATTGGATTTCGACAGCGCCGAGTCCGAGAAATGCGCGTTCGACGAACGCTTTCCTCTCCATGGCGATAGGATCGGCCACCGATTGCAACTGCTGTTCTAACTGGATTGCTCTCTCGCGCTCTCGGTACCAGAGTTGCCATGCGGTCGCCCAGAGACACACGAAGGCAGTTATGCCGAGGGCCGTTTTGGCGGTCTCGTTCGAGACCCACAACGCGAGTGCTGCGGCGGGCACGCTCAACGGCCCGCTCATGCGCGCGAGCCAGTCTGACGAGAGCGCGCGAGCGAAGGTGACGAGTTCAGTTTCCCCACGAAGCATGCGTCGCAAGCTACGCGATTCCGCCAGATCGTTCCATTGGGATGGTGTCCTGGACAGCTCCGAAAGCTCTGGTCTCGGCGCAGGTGAGCAGGGCGTGACATCAGGGAAAAAACGGTCACGCAAACGTAACGTTGCATTCTTTGTGACCGGGCGTGACGCGAACGTGACTTAATCGGCCATCTCGATTTCATTTGACAAACAACAAATTGCCTGCAAGGCGTGATACATGCGCCTCTCAACATGACAGCGCGGTGCCGATCCGTGACATCACACGTGCCCGTTTAAGGCACGTGTGATGTCCCGTTTAAGGCACGTGTGATGTCACGCGGCACTCACTTGCGCGCCCTTAGAAGATCAAGAGCCGAGCACGGGGCGGCGTCAGTCCACCGAGCGCCGCGGCGACGAAGCTGGCCGACGTAACGACCCGCGCTCGCGGCCGGCGCGCGAGCGGTCCGCAGCCGTCTCGGCGGCGGCGACCCTATTCGCTGGCGTCGTCCCCCGCGAATTCGGTCACGGCGTCCACCTCGTCATAGTCGTCAATCAGGTCGCCGACCGTGATGTTCGGTGTGTAGCGGTCGCCCTTGTACTTCTTGACGCGCTTCGTATCGACCATGGTTGCGAGGGCGCGCGACCACCGCTTACGGCCCTTGTCTCCGTCCGCGATCAGTCCGGCGGCCTTGACCATGTCGCGCCACGTGATCCGAACACGAAGTGACGATCCGCGTGATGAGATGATCGCCGGCCTTTCGGCGGCGCCGCTCAATGCCATGCGCGCGCCGGAGCGCTGATCAAAATCCTGCCCATGCCCGGTCGCCTGCGACCTGCATGCCGACACTGATCAACCGAGCGGATTCGCTGCGGCGGCTGGATGCGTCGCTCATCGCATGGCCAGGCACCATGCATGCGGAGCTTGCTGCAGCCTTTTTGATCTAGATCAAGAGTTCGCGTCCTGCGCGAGGTAGTTATCGTTGAACTTTCCACCGGGTCGCCAGAGCCAGCTCATTCGAGAGGCTAAATTTTTTGACAGGCGCTGTGCTCGGTCCGGTGAGCATCTCGGAGGTGGGGAGTCGCGAACTATAGGAGGCTCGACGATGGCGCAAGTGAAGCAAAGCTCCAAGCAAAAGCGGCGCAAGATAAACTTGCCGGCAGTGGGGGCAGCCGGAGTTTCTCTGGCACTCACCGGCGGAGCATCCGCTGCGGTTGCACCGATCACGGATCAGCAGTCGCATCCTTATTTACCGGGCCATGAAGTCACGCTTGGTGAGGAGGAGATGTCCGACGTCAGCTTGGCGACCTTCTATGTGTTCGACCAGGAGAACCGCAAATCGATCAAGGGCGAAGTGCAGCTCGCCAGGGCCTGTGGACGTTGCGGCGGAGGCGGCGGCCGATGCGGCGGCGTAGGCCGATGCGGCGGCGCGGGAAGGTGCGCTGTCGCGAGGTGCGGTGGCGTCGGCCGCTGTGGCGTGGCGCGATGCGGCGTGGGCCGGTGCGGAGGGTGCGGCGTCGGTTGGGGTGTGGGCGTGGGCGTGGCCTGCAGCTGCAGCTGCTGCAGCACATGGGGTTATTGCCGCGTCTGCTGACCAGGCGCGAGCGCGCAACCAGATACGCAACCACCATCGCCGGGTCAGACCATGATCGACCCGGCGATGCCAGTTGCCACCATCCCGACCTCACGGCCCTCTTGATCGAGAAACGCTGGCGTGGGCGCCAGACCCGCTTTCGCAACTCCCAAGAGTACCACCCCGACCATGACGAACCGTACTGGTGGCGATAAGCGTGGTGGCGTGTGTGCCGGCCACAGGACAGGCGGCCGGAAGACCGGCTTTGCGCCGAAGGACATCGTGCGGTTCGCACCGAACTTCACCGTCTACGTGCTTCCGCCTGATGTCGTGTGCCTCTATTCGGAGGACCGGAAGTTCTTCCTGCACGGCGAGCTCTATTGCGCGCTTGCGTCGGCGATCGCAAACGGCGGAACGGCGTTTCGCAACCTTTGTCGCGATCTCACGCCAAATTTTCCATCCGACAAGGTCCATGAGGCGGTGAACCGTCTGCGCGACCGCCGCTATGTGGTGGCGCAATCGGGACGGTCGGCCGATGTCGCGGCCGCCTGCTGGACGAGCATCGGACTGCCGCTCGAGGCCGCCGAAGCGAATCTCAGGAAGTGGTCTGTGCGCATCCAGGCAATCAATACGCCGGGCGCAACCGAGCTCGGCGCCGCGCTGCGCAAGCTCGGGGTTCGCGTGGTGAAGGGCGCGGCCAGCCTGACCGTCATGCTGGTGAATGACTACCTCGAAGGGCGGCTGGCGACGTTGAATCGTCAGCATGTCGCAGATCGCACCCCCTGGCTGCTCGTCCAGCCCTCCGGCCTTTTTCCGCTGGTGGGACCGGTGTTCAGGCCGGGCAAAAGCGCGTGCTGGACCTGCCTGACCGACCGGATGATACGAAACCGCGAGGTCAAGGGCTTTCTCGACCGCGGATCGGCGCGCCGTGTCGCCGTCTCGCCTCTCGCCCGCAACTCGGTCGGACGCGGCGCCATCGAGCTTGCCGCCGTCGAGATCGCGAAGGCGATCGCCACCGATTTTCGCACCGACTTGCGCGACCACATCCTCAGCCTCGATCTGATGGGTGCGACCGTCGTGAAGCACAACGTGGCCGCACGTCCGCAATGCCCCGTGTGCGGCAGCAGGAAGCTGCGCGACCCGAACCGCGCACCGCTGCCGGTCAAGCTGGGCGCCGGCGCCAAGCTGGTCATGACGAGCGGTGGATATCGGACGGTTTCGTCGCGCACGACCGTTGAGCGCTTCCGCAAGCATGTGAGCGCCCTCACGGGCGTGGTCTCGCGGCTGGAACGCATCGATGCCGATGTGCCGATGAACACCAACTATTACGCGGGGCACAATTTCTCGGCGCCCGCACAGTCGGTCGATGAGCTCAGGGCGGCATTGAGCGGCGGCAGCTTCGGCAAGGGAAGTACCGCCGAGCAGGGCGAAGCCAGCGCGCTCATGGAGGCGATCGAGCGCTATTCCGGGATCTTCCAGGGCGACGAAATCAGGACGACACGGCGTTTCACCGATTTTGCGCCGGGTGAGGCCATTCATCCGAATGATGTGTTGCTCTACAGCGACGCCCAGTTCCGAGCGCAGGCGGCGTCGCCCGATGCAGAGCCTTTGCAGATGCTCGCCCCGTTTGATCGTTCGGCCGAGATCGAATGGTCGCCGGCATGGTCGCTGCGCGACGAGCGCTTCCGGGCTCTCCCGACCAGCCTGTTGTACTTTTTCTACCGCGGGCCCGGCCAGATCAACGCCAACTCGAACGGCTGCGCGGCCGGCAACACGCTCGAGGAAGCGATCGTGCAGGGATTCCTCGAGCTGGTGGAGCGCGATACGTACGCAATGTGGTGGTACAACCGGTTGCGGCGGCCCGAGCTCGATCTGGACCAGTTCCACGACGCCTATGTGCGCGACCTGCGGACCCAGCTTGCCGATAACGGACGCAAGCTGTGGGTGCTCGACGTCACCAACGATCTCGGGATTCCGAGCTTCGTCGCGATAGCGCACTGGACGCGGAATTCGCAGGAGAACATCGAGTTTGGTTCGGGTGCGCACTTCGACAGCCGCATCGCTTTGCTGCGCGCGCTGACGGAGCTCACGCAATTCCTCTCCATCGGCGTCATGGGTAACGGCACCGGCGATAAATCGACGCTCGACGGCCGCACGCCGTTGCGTCTGCGCAACTATCCATTCTTGACGCCGCGCGGGCGGATGACGTTCCGACCAGGTTCCGACGCCAAGCTCGGCCGTCTCGACAACACCCGCGCTCAGGTGGACGCCTGTCTGCGCGTCGCCCGGCGCATGAAGCTCGATTTCCTCGTTCTCGATCAGACGCGGCCCGACATCGAAGTCCCGGTGGCCCGGGTGATCGTTCCGGGGTTGCGGCATTTCTATCGCCGCTTCGGGTCCGGCCGGCTCTACGACGTTCCGGTCAAGCTTGGATGGCTTGATCGGCCACGGCCGGAGCCCGAGCTCACGCCCTTCCTTCCACATACGTGAGAGCCGCTCGGCATGCGCGCCCGCGGAACCAGGAGAGAGCGCCATGCCGGCCCGCGGGCGATTTCAGCCTGCCTCAATCGCCATGTCGCGCTGGAAGCGGACGCGAGCGGAAAAATTGCCGCCTGCTTCAACGGCTATTCGGTCGACTTGGCCACCTTCAGCGCGAATGCGGTGCGGCGTGCGCAGGACCTGCGCGCAGGCCTGCCGCTCGCCTCGTTCACGTCCGGCCGCCGCGCCATCGACGGCGAGCTCGACGTCCTGGTCCGGCGATTGGCGAGGCACGGTCTCGTCGAGTATCGCGTTCGGGGTAGGCGGACCGGCGCCGACCAGGTGGTGATCGAACCGCAGGTTCCGGAGTATTGGCCGCGAACGCAGCGGCTGCGCGATTCCGACGTGCTTGCCCTGTCGCGGTTCGCGTACATGCGGCGGCGCGGCAACGAAACGGTGCTGGAGTCGCCGCGCTCCGGTGCCTTGTTCAGGATCGGCGATGCGAAGGTTGCGGCCATGATCGCCATGCTGTCGGCGCCTCGATCCGTCAGGCAGCTCCGTCGGCAACCTGGCTTCCCGGGGCTCGAGCTTCTGGCACTGCTGCTCGATTGCCGGATCGTTTTCAAGACCACGGCTGCCGGCGACAACAGCGGCCGAGCGGCCGAGGGGGACGACAGCCTCGTTCTCTGGGACTTTCACGATCTCCTGTTCCACGCGCGCAGCACGGAGGGCCGGCACGCCAATCCGGTCGGGGGCGTTTATCCGCACGCAGGGGCGATTTCGCCGCTCCCGGCGGTGCGCCCTCGCTGGCCGGGGAGGAAAATCGATTTGCGCAAGATCTCCGACGCGCAGTCGAAGAATCGGCACCCGGTCGCGAAGCTGCTGCGCGGACGTCACTCGATCCGCGGCTTCAATGAGCACAGGCCGATCACGCTCGCCGAGCTGGCGCGCTTTCTCGACGGTGTCGCGCCTGTCTTGTCGACATGGAAGGATGCGGTCGATGCGGGCCACGCCGGCGCGGCCGTCGAGTATGCGGTCAGGCCCTATCCGTCCGCGGGCGCGAGCTACGAACTCGAGCTCTATCTGGCGGTCGATAGATGCGCCGGGCTCACCCGGGGTTTCTACCACTACGACGCGGGCGCGCACGCGCTGGTGCCCATCGGTGCCGGCGCCCACGAGTTCGAGGCGCTCTTGGCGGGAGCCCGATACGCAATGGGGGAGCCGGTCGTGCCCCAGGTCCTGATCACGATCGCGGCGCGCTTCGGCCGGGTTTCATGGAAGTACAGCTCGATCGCATACGCCCTCATCCTCAAGGACGTCGGCGTATTGATGCAGACGCTCTACCTGATGGCGACCGGCATGGGGCTCGGCGGATGCGCCATCGGGAGCGCCAATATCGAGCTGTTCGCCCGGATGACGGGGATTGAATTCCACGTGGAGGGCCCGGTCGGTCAATTCGCGATCGGTCGCAGCGCGATCCCGGGCGCTCCCGGCTGACGCCTACCAGGACCATCGCCGCGTTTGCGTGCCGGGCGCACTGTATGATGCCTGACCTTCGAAATATCCGACGACGCTGCTGTTGCGCTCCCCGGCCAGCGCGAACACGGCGCCCTGCGGGTCGGCGCAATGGACGATCCACGCGCCCCCCGGCGATTCAAGCGGGCCGTCGAGGACGCGGCCGCCAAGCGTGGCCACGCGCTTGCACGCGGCCTCGAGGTCGGCGACGTTGAAATAGTAGAGCCAGAAGGAAGCCGGGACGCTCGCGGGCTTGGCGAGCATGCCTCCGATCGTCTTTCCGTCGACAGAGAACGATTGATACGCGCCGACCTCGTTGATGTCGGAGTCCGCTCTTTGCCAGCCGAAGAGCTCGCCGTAATAGGCGAGCGCCGTGTCGCAGTCGGCGGCGATCAGCTCATGCCAGCCGACGCGTCCTGGTGTGTTGATCGCGGCCGGCTTCGCATGATCGGGGTCGATTGGCTGCAACACCCCGAGCGATGCGGTTTGCGGATCGGAAAAAACCAAAAAGCGGCTGGTGTCGGGAATCGCTGTCGGTGGGCCGTAGACGGCACCGCCGAGCCGCTTGATCTGGTCGGTGGCGGCGTCGAGGTCATCGACGCCGACATAACCGGTCCAGCACGGCGCCGTGCCCATTTTCCTCGCGCCCTCCGGCAGGCTCATCAATCCGCTGACCGGAGTCGCGCCGACCGTGAAGAGCGTGAAGGCCATGTCGGGCGTCGACAGGTCGCGCGCGCGCCAGCCCATGACGTCGACGTAGAAGGCTTTGGCCGCCTCCACGTCCGTCGTCACCAGCTGGTACCAGACGAAATGGCCATGAGGATGGGCCACGTCTGCTAACGAGCATCTGCCAAGCCAAGGACAAACAGCGCCGCGACGCCGACGCAGATAAGAATCATCACCCAAGCCGCTCGAGGATGTTTTTGCGGCAGAGATGATTTCGTCCGTTTGCCTGCTGGCCCGCGATTGTTGCTGTTGGCGGGCGTTGCTGCGCGAAGCCAGGCTTCAGCTACCTTGGGCGACCGATACATCCGCACGATAGCGTCCTCCGACGAACATCAGCCTCTCCCCGGGGTGCGGCCTAGAGGGCCCTGTGGACAAGGAAGGCGGCCCTCGAGCCGCCTTCTCGCTTCTCGTTCTTACTGGCAGAGGTAGTTCTGGCCGTCGGCGAACTTGATGGAGCTACCGGGCTGGCAGACGATGCTGTTGCGCTTCGCATAGTCATCCCACCCGGTATAGCCGTAATTCGACCAGTTTTGGCTGTAGCGCGAGATGGCGAGCGCGCCAGCCGTCGTGGCTGCGGCGCCGTATGCGCCAGCTCGGTACAGGCCGCCGCGGTAGATGCCGGCTCCGTACACGCCGCCGGCGTATCCGGCCCGCCGTCCCTGCCGACGAGCGACACCTGCGACGCTCCCCGCGCTTAGCGGTCGACCGACCCGCGCTTCGGCCTGCGAGACGAGGCTCGACGGTTGCGTCAGCGACATGTGGTCATTGACGAGGAACGCGCCCAGCGCGACGGTCGCGGCGAGCGCGAGTTGCGACGCACGTGTCATATTGCTCTCCTGCACAGTCCCCACGCGCGCGTGCCTCAAAAGAGCGCTTTTGCCGCCGCGCCGTATTGATCTAGGTCAATTTTTCTTTGCCGGCGGGATGTTCGGTGGTCTGCGCATCCGACGGCAAGGAAGACCGCGATGAACTACATGCGGACCGCAATTCTGCTCGCCGCGCTGACAGCTTTGCTCATGGGGCTCGGCTATCTGTTTGGGGGGCGGAATGGCGTCTTGATTGCCTTCTGCGTTGCGGTCGCGACGAATTTCTTTGCTTACTGGAAGGGCGACCGGCTCGTCCTTTCCACGCAGGGCGCCCAGGAAGTCGACGAGCACACGGCTCCCGAGTTGGTCCACATGGTGGCCGACCTGGCCGCTCGTGCCGGGCTGCCGATGCCGCGGGTCTATCTGATGGACAACCCGCAGCCGAACGCGTTCGCGACCGGGCGTAACCCGCAGCATGCCGCGGTCGCGGCGACGACCGGGCTGCTCGACATGCTCTCGCCCGAAGAGGGGGCGGGGGTCATGGCCCATGAACTCGCTCATATCAAGAATCGCGACACCTTGATCATGACGATCACCGCGACCGTTGCGGGCGCCATCACCATGTTGGCGCAGTTCGGAGCGCTTTTCCGTCACCGCGACAACCATAGCGGTCCTGGGCCGATCGCGACCGTGTTGATGACCCTCCTGGCGCCGCTCGCCGCGATGGTGGTCCAGATGGCGATCAGCCGCACGCGCGAATATGCGGCCGACAATCTCGGCGCGCGTATCTGCGGAAACCCGCAATGGCTTGCTTCGGCGCTGGAGAGAATGGAAGCGGGCGCGCACGAGATCGAAAACGAGCCGGCCGAACAAAATCCTGCGGTCGCGCATATGTTCATCATCAATCCGCTGTCCGGTCGAGGCATGGACAACCTGTTTTCGACGCATCCATCGACGGAAAATCGTATCGCCGCTCTCAATCAACTGGCCCAGGAGCTGGGCGTCCCGCGCGATGAAGGCCGGACGGCCCGGCGCAGTCGATGACGGGACCGTGGGCCCACTCGTGAGGGCATGCGCCGAATGGAGGCAGCGGCAGGATTTGATCTGCATCAATAACAGGACTGCCCGCACGGCTATTGATCGCAGATGCAGGGCAGGAGGCAAGGAACCAGGAAGGAAGAAGTCATGTCTCGCCTCGTCAAGTGGTCTTGCGCCGGTGTCGCGCTGGCAACGTTTGCCGGAATTTCCACGAACGTGGAGCCGGCCAAGGCCGCCGTTTACTGCCAATACGTTGGCTATCCGTCTGGCTGCATCGTGAGGCCGGGCGTTGTGCTGCGCCCGCGGCCGGTCGTTCGAGGCACGGTTGGCGTCGGTGCGCCGGGCGTCGGCGTGCGTCCGGGGACGCCGGGAAATCGCGGCGGCCCGGTGAATCGCGCCGGTCGGCGCTGAGCGGGCCTGTCGGCACGCCATCGTTCTCGTCGTGGCGCGCGTCCGGGCCGCGCGGCCGTGGCGCCGCGCGTTCGCCGCGACCGAAGCGATCTGTCGGGAGGCGTCCGGCCTGGGTTCATCGTCGATGAATTGATCTCAAAGTCGATGAAGGTCGGCTCGATGCTTCCGGGCCGAATTGCCCTTTCGCGCCTTGACTCTCGCCCAATATTTCTATAATCGTTGAAATATGGAAACGACGGAAGCCGTGAGCGCGCTCGCTGCGCTCGCGCAGGACAACCGCCTCGATATCTTCCGCCTGCTGGTGCAGGCCGGCCCCGACGGCATGGCGGCCGGCCAGGTCGCCGAAAGGCTCGGGCTCGCGCCCAACACGCTCACGTTTCACTTTGACCGGCTCCGCGTCGCCGGCCTCGTCACGGTGCGCCGCGACGGCCGATCGATGATCTACGCGGCGCGGTTCGAGACCATGAACGGCCTCGTTTCATTTCTCACCGAGAACTGCTGCCAAGGCGCGTCCGCGACTTGCGCGCCGGTCGCGTTGTGCAAACCGAAGGGAGCCCGCCATGAAGCGGTTTCACGTGCACGTCGCCGTGGATGATCTCAAGCAATCCATCGGCTTCTATTCGGCGCTGTTCGCCGCCGAACCCTCCATCATCAAGCCGGATTACGCCAAGTGGATGCTCGACGATCCGCGCGTCAACTTCGCGATCTCGACGCGCGGCCGGCAAGCCGGGCTCGACCATCTCGGCATCCAGGCCGAGAGCGGCGACGAGCTGAAAGAGATTTACGCGCGGCTGCGCAAGGCCGGCGGCAACATCGTGGAGCAAGGTCAGACGGCGTGCTGCTACGCCAAGTCGGAGAAGTCGTGGATCGACGATCCGGCCGGCATCGCGTGGGAGACGTTCCACACCATGGGCGAGAGCACCGACTATGGCGACGGCAGCGGTGAGCGCGTTGCCCGTGTGGCACATGCGACGGCATGTTGCGTGCCTGCCGCGGACGTCGCGGCGCCGGCCGCGTCGTGCGGCTGCCCGGCCGCGTGAGGTGCCGCGATGACCGACCGCCCATACAACGTCCTCTTTCTCTGCACCGGCAATTCGGCACGCTCGGTGATCGCCGAGGCGATCTTGAACAAGGTGGGGGCGGGCCGCTTCCATGCCTACAGCGCCGGTAGCCAGCCCAAGGGGCAGGTGAATCCCGAAACGCTGCGACTGTTGCAGGGGCTCGGCTTCGACACGTCGGGCTTTCGCTCGAAGTCATGGAGTGAGTTTGCCAAACCCGGCGCGCCCGCGCTCGATTTCGTGTTTACGGTCTGCGACAACGCCGCCGGCGAGGCGTGCCCGGTGTGGCCCGGCCAGCCGATGACGGCGCATTGGGGCGTGCCCGATCCCGCCGAGGCAACCGGCTCGCCGGCCGAGATCGCGCTCGCGTTCAAGGATGCGTATCGGATGCTCAATCAACGCATCGGCATCTTTGCGGCGCTGCCGTTGCGCTCGCTTGACCAACTGAGCTTGCAGCGCAAGCTCAGCGAGATCGGCCGCATGGCGGGCGCGACCGCGAAGGCGAGCGAGCCGACGTGAAGGCGTCGCTTGCGCAGCGCGGCGGCGCCGAGTGCCTGGGCACGGCGTTCCTGCTTGCCGGGGTCGTGGGCTCCGGCATCATGGCGGCAAAGCTCGCCGGCGGTAACGACGCGCTCGCGCTTCTCTGCAACACGCTGCCGACCGGCGCCATTCTCACCGTCCTTATTCTCACGTTCGGTCCGGTGTCGGGCGCGCACTTCAACCCGGCCGTCACCATCGCGCTCGCGCTGCGCCGCGAGCTGCCGGCGCGTGTCGCGGCCCTGTATGTCGGCGCGCAAGTGCTCGGCGGCATTCTCGGCGTGCTCGCCGCCCACGCCATGTTCGAGCTTCCGCTGTGGCAGGTGTCCGCGACCGTCCGCACCGGCGCGGGGCAGTGGTTCGCGGAATTCGTCGCGACATTCGGCTTGCTGCTTGCGATCCTGGGCACGCGCTCGGCCTATGCGATCGGCCTCTATATCACGGCTGCCTATTGGTTCACGGCTTCCACGTCGTTCGCGAATCCGGCGGTGACGATCGCCCGCGCGCTGTCGGACACCTATGCGGGGATCGCGCCGGGCGGCGTCGCCGCCTTCATTGCGGCGCAGATCGCCGGCGCACTGGCGGCGGTCGGGCTCGCGCGTTGGATTTTCGCGGAGCAGGGCGAGCCCGGCCCTACCGAGCTCCCTTGGGCGCGATGACGACTTCGGTCTCGACGTGCTCGTTGAAAACACCCGCCGGATTGAGGCTGAGCAGCGCCCGCGATAGTTCCGCCTCGAACACGTCGGCGTCGTCGCCGAGTAATGATCTGGTGGAGCTCGACGTCGAATAGATACATCCGATGATCGAGCTCACGTCCCGCGTAATCGTGCTCGGAAACTCGCGAGCTGTGAATTGAGAGAAGTATTCCGACCGGCGCAGCGCCGGTTCGTGTGCGGGCTCATGCGGATTGGATTTCGGATGCCGCGTTCGCGGACCGAGGAACGCGGCGACGATCTGATCGGCGACCGGCTCCCAGCTCTCTTGCGGACGCCGCTTGCCGGGGTTCACCAGCGCCAGTCCTCCGCCGTCAGCCGTGAGGATCGCGAGCTTCCGGAGCACCTCGTCACGATCCATCCAGTGAAAGGCCTGCCCGATCGCGGTGACTCGAAAGGGCCTTGCCTCGGGCGAAACGTCCTCGGCCCTGGCCTGCAGCCACCGGATGTTCTGTCGACCCCTGGACGCGGCCAAACGCCGACCCTCGGCGATCATGTCTGCATCGGGATCGACGGCAACAACCTCGGCGACGCTGCAGGAAAGCGGGATCGCGATGGTGCCCGGGCCGCATCCCAAATCAAGCGCGCGCATGCCCTTGCCGAGATCGTAAGTCTCGACGATGAAATCGATTGCCGCCTGCGCGTATGGCGCACGGAAGCGATCATAGTAGTGAGCCGCGCCGGCGAACGGCGAGGCGTCTGAGGAAATTGGCATTCCCGACGGGACCACGAATTTCTCGTCGGAACAAGCGCACGCGTGCAGCGCAGCCGCGGCGCGCTCGCGTGGACTCGCGATTCGCGTCGCTATATGGTTTCCGGATTGGCAGGGTGGGGGTCATCGAAATGCTTTCGTATCGGTCTGCGCGGCAACCGAAGGCCGCGCGCGCTCTCGCGGCGGTGTCGCTCGGATTGCTTGCGGTCCTGCTGCCGAGCGACGCGCGGTAGGTGCAGGTGCCGAACAACTCTTGTGATCTGCGGGGTCTGGTGGCACAGGCTGGCGCCAACGATGTCGCCTACACGGATCCCCACTTGCCGGACCGCGCCATCGTGCTGCGGGCCGCGCGCCCGCAGCGCTACTCGGCGCGCACGCCCGTGCTGTTCGTGCATCACGGCGTCCAGCGCAACGGCGGCGACTATCGCGACTATTGGCTGCCGCTGGTCGACGCGGCGCAGCTTCTCGTCATCGTGCCGGAATTTCCGTTATCCGACTTTCCGGGCGCCGCCTGGTACAATTACGGCAACCGCGTCGACGCGGACGGGCACCCCAAGCCGCGTTCCGAATGGACCTACGGGGTTCCGGAACGCGTGTTCGCGTCGCTACGCGAGCAGGGTGTTACGGCGTTGCCACGCTACGGATTGTTCGGCCACTCGGCGGGCGGGCAGTTCGTCCATCGCATGATCTCGCTCGGCTTTCGCGATCGCGTCGCCGCGGCCGCGACCGCGAATGCCGGGACCTACGCGATGCCCGATCTCGGCGTCGCGTTTCCCTACGGTCTCGGCGACGCCGGGCTCGACGATGCCGCGTTGCGCGCGCTGCTGGCGTTCGGGCTCATGGTGTTCGCCGGCACCGCCGATGTCGACACGACCAGCGAGCATTTCCCGCGCGACGAGCCCGCGATGCGCCAGGGCCCGACGCGCCACGCGCGGGCGCACGCCTATGCGGCCGCGGCCCGCGCCGCCGCCCGCGAGCGTGGTGTTGCCTGCAACTGGACGATCATCGACGTTCCCGATGTCGGCCATGACGGAGCGAAGATGTCGGCGGCAGCCGCCGCCACCATGGCGGTCGCGCTGCATGGCGCGGAATCTTAGGCCGCAGGTTCGGTCGAGCACTCGCGAGACCCAACGCTTCGCTTGAGCACGATGTTGGGTCTCGCGCTTTGCAACGCTTTCATCAGACATGCCGACGCTGGGAAATCATCAGCAACCATTGTGGCCGATCTGACGGCGGCCGCAGCGGTCCTCTCCCCAGGCACTGAATCCGGATTTCATGTCCGCTATACGCCGCGGCGAAGAGGGGACGCGAGGCAAACGGTCGTTGCGCCGCCAAGTTGCGCCAGTGAAGCATTGCAAACGTTGCGGCGCGGTTGAAACGGAGTTTCGATGGATTTAGATTGGTGCGCGGTGATCGGATCAAGGGGGGATGACAATGCACAAGCGTCTTATCGTTGTGGCAAGCTGTTTGGTTCTAACGGCGGCGGTCGGCGTATCGCCGGCATTGGCGGGATGGGGATGCCAAGCGAAAGACTCCAAGGGTTATAATAACTATTCTTGGGGTTCATCCACCGAGGCAGGCGCCCGCGAGTATACGCTGAAGCTGTGCGTATCGGGTCAAAATGGCGGTTGCCGTATTATCGAGTGCCGTTCCGGCATTGATACGCAGGAGCAAGCGAAGGCGGCATGGTCAATCGGCACGAAGACCACGAATTGCATAGGTAATGCGAAGTGCTGATCGGCAGGGTCTAAACTTTATCAATTCTGGCTCATGAAACCTGACGGTGGGCCATCGCGCCTTACTGTGCCGCGTCCACGGTCTTCCCGCCCCCGGCTGGTCCATGTGCGCCCGCCGTGGTCTGGCCCGCGGGCGCGGCGGTGGGCGCCGGCGTGGCCTGCGCGGGCCCGTAGCTCGCCGCCAGCCAATCGATCTTCTCCATCTCGGCCATGCGCTTCATGTCGATGAATGGCAGCACCGTCCTGGCGAAGGCGGAGGAGAGCTGCGCGTACTCGTGCCCGCAACCCTTGGCGCGCTGTTCCGGCAGCCAGCCGGCCTCGACGTATTTCCCGAACACCGCCGGTGCATGGCCGTAGGCGACGCACAGGCCGTTGTAGAGACGCTGCGACGGGGTACCGTGCTCGTCGGCAAAATCCTCGTTGAGGTTGCCGTCCTTCGTCATCGCGCCGTCGGGATCGCGCGCCGTACGCCAGAAATAGGCGTACCCCTTCACGGCCGCTTCGGCGAGCGGCGGCCGCAGTCGCAGCGCGATCAGGATCGCGAACTGGTCCGCCGCATCCTCCTCGCGCCCGAACACCGGAACGTTGAGCACGTCGAACAGCGCATGCCCGCTTTCGTGCAGCAAGACGCCGCCGAGCAATCCCCAGATGAATTCGTCGCGCGTGACCGGGAACGGAAATTTCTTCGAGTCCTTCTGAGCCGCCGCCACCACGTTGTCGGCCCATTTTTCGACGACGGCGACGAACTGATAGCAGATCGTGATGGTGCGGCTGCGATCGTTGTAGAATGGGCCCGCGTTCGCGCCGCCGTCGCATTCGGCCGCGAGCACGCCGACCGAGCGGGGGAGGCGGACGGGCGAGAGGAAATCGCGCAGCCGCTCGAGCAGCCGCGCCTTGATGACGCGATCGCGCACGGCCCCATAGTTCTGGGTCGCCCGGTAGCCGCCGTCATTGTCGTCGACCGCGATCGCCATCCGGTCCGGCGCCTGGGTGGATTGTGCGCTGGCTGCGCCCGCGCAGCCGAGCGCGATCAGGCCCGCGATCGTCCAGCCGAGCGCGCGCGTCCGTCTCGTGCCCATCACGGCTTCCATGACGGCTCTCATGATGGCTGCCCCCTTCAATTCTTCTCTTCGCCCAGCCAGTCGATCGCGCGGATCTTGACCACGAGATCGGGATCGACATGCGGCATCACGCGCAGGTCGAAGGCCCGGCGGATCGTGGCGTATTCCGAGCCGCATTTGACGGCGCGGTCCTTCGGAAGAAAGCCCTTGTCGACGAGCGCGCCGAAATCGATCGGGTCGCCGCCGACCGCGATGCACAGGAAATTGTAGAAGCGCTGGGCGGGCGGCGAGACGTCGGAGACGTAGTCCACCTTGCCGATCGACGACGTCGTGACGATGAACAGGTTGCCGGCGCCGAGGATCGCGATCTGGGCGGTATGCTCGTCGAACTGGAGCATCATGAACGCGCCGAGCAGGTCGGCGGCGTCCTCTTCCTTGCCCCACACCGGAATGTCGTACACCTGCAGGATGGCGAGCGCGACGCGGTGCAGCGTCTCCTCGATGACGCCGCCGGCGACGACGGCGGCGAGCTTGTCCGCATCGGACGTCGAGCCCTTGGCGAGATCCTGGATGCTGGCGATCGCCTCGTAGCAGATCGTGATGATGCCTTTGTCGGCATCGTACGGGAGCGAGGGCGCGCCGCATTCGGCGCCCCGGATCGTGATCGGGCGCGGCAGGCGCAGCGGGCTCATGAAGAGCTGCGCCTTCTCGAGCACCTTGTGCCGTTGCAGCATGTCGTGGACGGCCGCGAACGTCGTGCTCGGCTCGTAACGCGCCTGCACCTGCGCGGCGGCAGCGGGCGTGGCCTGCGCGGCCGCGGCGCACGGGATGACGCACGCGAGGGCGGCGCCGAGGAATATCCCGATAAGCCTGCGAGCCGCCGCCGATCCGCCGCGCGCTCGCCGATGCTCGAACGTTGCAGTCATGGCCCCCACCACCGTTTCCCGATGTCCCATCCAAGCGATGCCGAGCCTAGCGCGTAATGAAGCGAAAGCGAAATCCGGGAATACATGCGGCGCTCGGAAAATCCGGATTTGCGCTCAGCTGGCGCGCTGGAGCTCGCGCAGCTCGCGATAGCTGATGCGCTTGATGGCATGCTGCTCCAGCAGCGCCAAAACCGCCGGGTCGGTCAGGCACTCGGCATCGTGCGCGCGAATATCCGCGTGCGCCGCCTGGAAGCCTTGCCGTTCGGTTTCCTCGCGCGAGAACATCCGCACCGGCAGCCGGAATTCTTCGGCGAGGTCGAGATAGACCTCATGAAGATCGGCGCGCGCCTGCATGACGTTCATGTGCGCGTCCAAATGGGTCACGTTGAGGCCCCACGCGAGGGTGGTCTCGATCTGCGCGCGGCATTCGGCGCGCGCGTCCGCCGTATCGAGCCGCGCGAGTGCCGCCTGCGTGGAGGCGAGGAGAAAGCCGTCGTCGCCATGAAGCGAGGTCTCCCGTTCGTGAGACCGCGCCGACCGGTCTTGAGGCTGTCTGGCCGCGGATTTGACTGCGCCGCGCTGATGCGTGATTTTACGGGACGCGCCTATCACCTGGTATTGAGGTGTGCTTCGGCGCCCATTCGCGCCCCGCGGGCGGATTTTTGGGAACTTTTTCCCGCGCACGGCTTTGCACACCGAATCCCGCTAATTGGCGGTGCGATATGCGTTGGCTCCTTCCGCGCGGATTGCCTGCCACAGGCGAGAGGAAGCGTGATGGCCGATAACGTTCATTGGTTGCGGGACACGTATGGTCCCGCGCTGCGAGCGTTCTACGCCGACCTGCTCAAGCAGCCCGTACCCCAGCGATTTGTCGACCTGGTCGCGAGCCTTGAAGCGGACCCCGCGCCCGCCGCAGCCGCGCGCCCGCCGCAGGGGGACAGCGCCCATCCGGCGGCCGCGCAACGGCGCGAGCCGCAGCCCGATACGTCCGACTGAAGGCGCGCGCCGCAGCGCGTAGCTGCGCGCGTCGCCCTCCCGACTATCGAGCGAGCGGCCCGCCGGCCGCCTTCCAGGCCGCGATCCCGCCCTTGAGATGGCACGCGCCGGTGAGCCCGTGGTCCTGCGCGGCCTGCACCGCCATGGCGGAGCGCTCGCCGAACGCGCAGTAGAACACCAGCCGCTTCGAGGTCGCCTGGGCGAGCTCGTAGAGCAGCCCGCCGGGCTCGATGTTCTCCTTGAGCTTGCCGTAGGGCGCATGCAGCGAGCCCGGTATGACGCCGTGGCGCTCGCGCTCCGTGGTCTCGCGCAGATCGATCAGCGCCAGACCGGAAACCAGGTCGGGCGCGCCGACGAGCGCCATCGCCTGCGCGGCGGTGAGCGACCAGCCGCGCCGCTCGATGGCGTCCTGCGCGAACCCGACCTTCATGTTGGCGGGCACCGCCACGTCCATCATCTTCGGGTTGGGCAGGTGCAGCTTGCTCATCAGGTCGGCATATTCGTCGGGCGACTTGACGCGCAGGCGCGGATTGAACGCCTTCTCCTCGCCGATGGTCGAGACCGTGTCGCCCTTGTAGTCGTGCGCCGGGAAGACCAGCGTCTCGTCCGGCAGCCGCAGCAGCTTGCCGAACAGCGACTCGTATTGCATGCGCGGGTCGCCGTTCTGGAAATCGGTGCGCCCGGTGCCGCGGATGAGCAGCGTGTCGCCGGTGAACACGCGATCCTGCATCACGAAACTGTAGGAATCGTCGGTGTGGCCGGGCGTGTAGAGCACGCCGAGCGCGAGCCCCTCGATGGTGAGCGCATCGCCCTCGGTGACGCGCATCGACACCACGTCGGCCTTGCTGTTCTCGCCCATGACGGTCACGCACTGCGTGCGGTCGCGCAGCGCGCCGATGCCGGTGATGTGGTCGGCATGCAGGTGGGTGTCGACCGCCTTGACGAGGTCGAGATCGAGTTCCTCGATGAGCTGCAGATAGCGCTCGACCTTCTCGAGGACGGGATCGATGATCAGCGCCTCGCCGCCGCGGCGCGAGGCCATCAGATACGTGTAGGTGCCCGAGACGCCGTCATAGAGCTGGCGAAAGATCATGTGCGATCTCCGGATCAGCGCGCGCGGCGGGCGTCGGTCCGCCGGTCGTCGCGCTATTTGTCGATCTGGCCTCCGCTCTCGGCCCAATCCTTGAAGGCGCCGAGGTTGTAGACGTGCTCGTAGCCGAGATCCTTGAGCAGCTTGCCGCTCAGCGCCGAGCGGCCGCCCGAGGCGCAATAGACGATCACGTTCTTGTCTTTGGCGAAGTTCTTGTCGTGTGATGGCAGCTCGGGATCGGCGCGGAAATCGAGCATGCCGCGCGAGACGTGCACGGCGCCCGCGATCTTGCCGCTCGCCTGCACCTCGGGCGCGTCGCGCACGTCGACGACGAGCGTGTTGCCTCCGGCGATCATGTCGCGCGCCTGCGCGGGCGTGATGCGCGGCACCGCGGCGTTCGCGGCGGCGATCATGTCCTTCACGGAGGTTGCCATGAAATTCTCCTTGGTCCGTTGGCGGCGCTCGGGCGTATTGTAAGCATATTTAAGGCCGTACGAGGACAGGCTGATGCACCAGATCACCAACCAGCCGCCGCCGCTCGAACCGTACGATCTTTTCGCCAGCGATACAGTGCTGCGCGAGGCGGTGGCACGCGAGCAGGCCGGTTTTGCACAAGCGGAACTCGGCGCGCTCGGGCAGCGCCTCGGCGAACCCGACACCATCCGGCTCGGCTTCGAGGCGAACCGCAATCCGCCGACCCTGCGCGCATTCGACCGCTACGGCCACCGCGTCGACGAGGTCGATTTCCATCCGGCCTGGCACAAATTGATGGAGATCGCGGTCGAGGCCGGGCTGCACGCGAGCCCATGGGCGCATCCGCGCGCCGGCGCGCATGTGGCGCGCGCCGCCGGCGCCTACATGCTGGGGCAGGTGGAGAGCGGGGTTTATTGCCCGATCGCGATGACCTACGGGTCGGTGCCGACACTGCGGCAGAACGCGGCGCTTGCCGCCGAATGGTTGCCGCTCATTTTCGCGCGCCGCCATGATCCGCGCTTCGTGCCGGCCGCGCAGAAAGGCTCGGCGCTCGTCGGCATGGCGATGACCGAGAACCAGGGCGGCTCGGATCTGCGCGCCAACACGACGCGCGCCGAGCCGGTCGCGCGCGCGGGCGGCCGCCGCGTTTTCCGCCTCAACGGCAACAAGTGGTTCATGTCGGCGCCGATGTGCGACGCCTTCCTGGTGCTCGCGCGCACCGATGCGGGCCTCGGTTGCTTCTTCGTGCCGCGCTGGACCGCGGACGGCGAGCGCAACGGCATCCATCTGGTGCGCCTCAAGGACAAGCTCGGCAACCGCTCGAACGCGTCGAGCGAGGTCGAGTTCGTCGACGCGCAGGGCGAGCTGATCGGCGAGGAGGGCCGCGGCATCCCGACCATCATCGAGATGGGCAACCACACGCGGCTCGACTGCGCCGTCGGCTCGGCCGCGCTGATGCGCCAGGCGGTCGCGCAGGCGATCTATCACGCGATGCATCGCGTCGCGTTCCAGAAAAAGCTCGTCGACCAGCCGCTGATGACCAACGTGCTCGCCGATCTGGCGCTCGAGTCCGAGGCCGCGACGATGCTCGCGCTGCGCCTCGCGCGCGCCTACGACGAGACGGGCGAGGCCGCGGCGGTGTGGCGGCGCGTCGTGACGCCGGCGGCCAAATTCTGGATCTGCAAGCGCGCGCCCGCGCTCGCGGGCGAGGCGATGGAGGTGCTGGGCGGCAGCGGCTACGTCGAGGAGTGCGTGCTGCCGCGCCTCTACCGCGAGGCGCCGGTCAATTCGATCTGGGAAGGCTCCGGCAACGTGATGTGCCTCGACGTGCTGCGCGCGATCGAGCGCACGCCGGGCGCCGCCGATGCGCTCGCCCAGGAGCTCGCCGACGGCGCGGCGGCGGATGCGCGCATGAAGGCGTTCGTCGCGCGCTGGCGCGCCGGCTCGCGGGCCGTGAGCACGGCGACGAGGCGCAGGCGCGGGCGCTTACGCGCGACTTGGTGCTGGCGCTGCAGGCCGCGCTGCTGCTACGTCACGCGCCGGCGGCGGTCGCGGACGCCTTCTGCGCGTCGCGGCTCTCAGGTGAGGGCGGCGTGTTCGGCGTGCTGCCGAGCGGCGTCGATGCGCGCGCGATCGTCGCGCGCGCGGCGCCGCGGCCGCATTGAGATGGTTTGTGTCGTGGCACGGCGCCTGCGCTCCCTCTCCCCGCAGGGGAGAGGGTTAAGTCAGATCACGGAATGCCGGTGCGCGGCAGGTTCGCGGTGGTGGTGGGGCCCGATCGAGCCCGTGATGTCGGCGCGCGGGCCGGGTGCCGCGGTGGCAGCCGGCGTCGCGGGAGCGCCCGGCGCATCGGAGCCGAAGCTCGACGGGCTCGGCACCGGCAGGCCGCCGTCGATCACGCCGGACGACGGCCCGATCTCGTGCGGCCACACCGAGAGCGGCGGCAGCGGGATCTCGCCGCGGCCGAGATGGCGGCGCGCGCGCGGCGCCGGACGCGCCAGCGTGAACTGCGGTCCGAGCGGCTGTACGAGGCCGAAATTCTGCGGGCTCGGCGCCGCCAGCGCCGGCGGTTCGCTCAAGGCCTGCATGTCGGTGTCGGCGCCCGGCCAGTTCAGGCGCGCGGTCGGCGTGCCGGCCGGCACCCACTGATCGGGCGTGGTCGGCGTCTTCGGCTGCGTCGCGCTCGCCGGCACCACCTGGACGATCTTGTAGCCGCGCCGCTTGAGCTCGCGCAGGAGCTGCGGAAGCATCAGCGCGGTGCGCGGCTGGATGTCGTGCAGCAGCAGCACGCCCTTGTGGTGCTGCTCGAGCCGCATCAGCGCGCGGCGCATCACCTCGGACGAGCTGATGTGCGTCCAATCGTCGGCCGGGAAATCGGCGCTCCACACCATGAGCCCGCGCGAGGCGAGGAATTTCTCCGGCGTCTCGGCGCGCAGCAGGCCCGGGATGCGGAAGAACGGCGCGACCTTGGCGGGATCGCCGAGCGCGGCGCCGACCGACGCGATGCCGTCGTCGACTTCCTTCTGCACCTGCTCCGCCGACATGCGCTGGAAGCGCAGCGGATGGTTCTGGCTGTGCGTGCCGATGGTGTGGCCGGCCTCGTAGATCTTCCTGACCATGTCCGGATAGGCCTGCGCCATCCGGCCGACCATGAAGTAGGTCGCCTTCGTGCATTGCGACGCGAGCGTCTCGAGCACGCGCGCCGAGTACGGCGGCAGCGGGCCGTCGTCGAAGGTCAGCACCACCTCGTGGTCCTGCAGCGGCAGGCTCTGGTGATACTGCATGGTGCCGATGCGCGGGTGCTCGGCCGGATCGACCACGATCACGCGGCTCACGCCGAGCGCATCCGGATTGCCGGGGCAATCGGTCGCGGCTGCCGCCGGGACGCTTAGGCCGATAACGAGCAGCAGACCGAACAGGGCACGAACGCGCATCTTTCAGCAAAACCTTCTCGACTGGGCGGCCACACTAGGGCCTCAAGGGGCGCTCGGCCAAATTCATCATCGGTTAGGCATAAGATTTTGTTAACAGCGTGGACTTGGGGTGACATGACGTGCGGCAAGATTGTGCACAGCCTCACGCCGGCCGGCCGACATGAACGAACGTTAATTCAGTCACCCGGCACGATGTGCACGACGTGATAGCCGCGCGCCTTGATGGCGCGCAAGAAGGCCGGAAGCATCCGGGCGGTCTCGGCCTTGGTGTCGTGAAACAGGATGATGCCGCGCCCCGCACTGTCGAGGCGCTGCAGGATGAGCGCCAGCTCCTGCTCGGGCGTCATCGGATTCCAATCGCTCGCCCACAGGTCGGCGCCGAACACGACGAGGCCGCGCGCCTGCATGCGCCCGAGCAAGGCGGGCGAGGCCGCAAAGCCCGGGAAGCGAAAGAACGGCGTGTGCGGCTTGGCGGGATGCTGGCTCGCTTCTTTGTCGTCGCCGTAAGCCGCGCGATCGACCGCCGCGATGCCGCGATCGATTTCCGCGTCGGCGGCCGCAAGGCTCATCCTGCTGAGCAGCGGATGCGCGAACGTGTGGTAGGCGATCGTGTGTCCCTCGCTGAGCTCGCGGCGCGCGAGCGCGGGCGCCGCGAGCGCGTTGCGGCCGAGCAGGAAGAACGTCGCGCGCACGCATTCGCGCTTGAGCGCGTCGAGCACCTTCGGCGTGGTGCCGGGCCAAGGGCCGTCGTCGAACGTGAGCACCACTTCCTTCGCGGCGAGCGGCAGCGTGCTCGGAAACTGTTTGCGCCCGACGCGCGGCGTGGTTGCGATACTGACATGCAGCACGCGCGCCGTGCCGAGCGCATCGGGATTGCGCGGACAGTTTTGCGCCGTTGCGGGCAGCGCCAGCAGCGCGCCGGCCACGATCGTCGATGCCTGCGTCAATGCCCGCGTCAATGTTCGGATCACGCTGCGCTTACCTTGTGCGATAGCCATTTCGGACGGCCCGCCGGCCATTTTCAGATCGAGAATGCTCGTGTCGGTAGTATCGCGCGGCGAGATGCATATCCCGGGACGCATCGGTGCGCGAGGTGGTGCGGCACGACGCCGCTTAAAGCCTTGTGGCGTGTCGATTTTGCGGCCCGGCCGGCCGCACAATCCTCGCGGCATCGACCGGGCATTAACACTTCCCGCGGTACAACGCAGACGGGTCGGAACACGCCTTCCAGCACCGGACGGCGACTGTCGAGCATCACATGGGCACCCCGGACAAGAGAGGACGCAGGCGGCGCCAGACCCCGCGTCTGCTCGCGCCGTTTGCCCTCGTGGTGCTCTCCGCGTTCGCGGCCTGCGCGATCTTCGGCTATGTGCTCGCGCGCGAGAGCGACGTGCATCACCAGGAGCAGCGGCGCGCCGCGCTGCTCGGCGTGGTCGACGAGTTTCGCACCGTCTTCGCCGACATGACGTATCGCGCGACGCGCGATCTCGCGGTCGCGGGCCTCGACGATGCGCGCGGGCTTGCGCGCGCGCTCGAGCCGGTCGGGCTTTCGCGCTACAGCCCCGAGCGCGCCGCGTTGATCGACGCCAAGGATGCGGTGCTCGCCGCGTTTCCGCGCGACAGCGCGATGCCGGCGTCGGTGCTGCGCGTGATCAAGGATTTCCGCGCCGGCCACGCCGATCAGGGCGGCGCCGGCGCGAGCGGGAGCGTGGACGCGGGCGCCGACATGCCGGTCGCGACCGAGGTGATCATGCTCGATGGCGCACCCGCGCTGATCGCGGTCGCGCCGGTGCGCGTCGCCGACGCAGGCGAGCGCGTTGACGCGCGCGCGCCGCTGCTGGTGCGGGTGAAGCGGCTCGACGCCGGGCTGATCGGTGCGTTCGAGCGCATGTCGGGCGTCAGCGGGCTCGCGTTCGACGCGGTCGCGCCGCAGGACGATCGCGACGTGCAGTCGCTGCTCGACCCGCAGGGCCGTATCATCTCCTGGCTGAGCTGGAAGCGCGAGCATCCGACCATGGACGCGGTGGTGCGCATCGTGCCGCTGCTCGGCGCCGTCGGCGCCTGCCTCATCGCCTTCGCGTCGATGGCGATCCGCCAGCTCGCCACCGCGACCCAGCAGCTCGCCGCGAGCGAGGCCGAGGCGCACAAGATCGCCTACGAGGATCCGGCCACCGGCCTGCCCAACCGGCGCATGATGTCGGACCTGCTCGACGCCGCGCTCGCCGAGGGCGGCGGCGCGAGCTTCGCGCTCATCGACGTCGACGGCTTCGCGGATCTCGCCGAGACGCTCGGCGAGCAGGGCAGCGACGAGCTGCTCGCCGCGGTCGGTGAGCGGCTGCGCGCCGTCATGCCGAGCGACGTGACGCTCGGCCGCGTCGGGCCGTCCGAGTTCGCCTTCGTGGTGATCGAGGCCGAGCCGACCCAGGTGGTGGCGGCCGCGCAGGCCGGCGTCAAGGTGATGACGCGGCCGCTGTGGATCGCCAACCAGTCGGTGCAGACCGGGGTCACGGTTGGTCTCGTGCATGCGCCCGAGGATGGCGACACGCGCGAGGAGCTCAACCGCCGCGCCGATCTCGCGCGCCGTTCGCTCGAGCGCGGCGGCTCGGTGCGCATCGCGGGCTTCGATGCCGACATGGAGCAGGAATTCCAGGACCGCCTGTTCATCAAGCGCGAGCTGCGCCGCGCGCTCGCCGAGCAGGGCTTCGACGTGCACTACCAGCCGATCGTCGCGGCCGAGGGGCAGCGCATCGTCGGCGTCGAGGCGCTGCTGCGCTGGAACCATCCGGTCCGCGGCATGATCCCGCCGAGCGAGTTCATTCCGGTCGCCGAGCAGACCGGCCTGATGCCGCAGCTCGGCGAGTTCGTGCTGCGCCGCGCGCTGGCCGATGCGGTGCAGTGGCGCGACGTCTACGTCGCGGTCAACATGTCGCCCAACCAGATGCGCGACCGCGGCATCGTGAACCTCGTCGCCGCCGTGCTCGCCGACACCGGCATGCCGGCCGAGCGCGTGATGCTCGAGGTCACCGAAGGCGTGCTGATCGACAATCCGGACGAGGCCAAGGAGCGGCTCGCGCAATTGCGCGCGCTCGGCCTCAAGATCGCGCTCGACGACTTCGGCTCGGGCTATTCGAGCCTGAGCTATCTGCGCCGCTTCCCGATCGACAAGCTCAAGATCGACAAGGAGTTCGTCGCCCCGCTCGGCCGTTCGGCGGACGGCGGCGTGATCATCCAGGCCATCATGGCGCTCGGCCGCGCCCTCGGCCTGATGGTGCTGTGCGAGGGCGTCGAGACCGAGGAGCAGCGCATCCTGCTGCGCCTCGCCGGCTGCGACGAGATGCAGGGCTTCCTGTTCTCCAAGCCGGTGCCGCGCGCCGCCATCGAGGGCCTGATCGCGGCCCAGCAGCAGAGCGTCGAGGCGCGCCGCGCGAGCGCGTGACGGCGGCGCGGCGCTGACTTAGTATCTCCACCAATGACAGCGTCATGCCCCGCGAAAGCGGGCGTAGGGTGGGTTGAGCGAAGCGAAACCCGCCGGCTGAATCAGCCATGATGGGTTACGGCGCTTCGCGCCTAACCCATCCTACGCGCCGCTTTCGCGGGCGATGACGGCGGAGAGAACGGAAACGCCGCCATGATCCCCAATACCTGGTCCGGCTTCGACTTCGGCCTCGGCGAGGACGCCGAGCGTCTGCGCGAGACGGTGCGCGCGTTCTCGCAGGACGAGATCGCGCCGCGCGCCGAGGAGATCGATCGCAGCAACACGTTCCCGCGCGACCTGTGGCCGCGCATGGGCGCACTCGGCCTGCACGGCATCACGGTCGAGGAGGAGCTCGGCGGCTCCGGGCTCGGCTATCTCGAACATTGCGTCGCAATGGAAGAAGTCTCGCGCGCTTCGGCGTCGGTGGGGCTCTCCTACGGCGCGCATTCGAACCTGTGCGTCAACCAGATCCGCCGCAACGGCACCGCCGAGCAGAAGCAGCGCTATCTGCCCAAGCTGATCTCCGGCGAGCATGTCGGCGCGCTCGCGATGTCGGAGCCGGGCGCAGGCTCCGACGTGATCTCGATGCGGACGCGCGCCGACAAGCGCGGCGAGCACTACGTGCTCAATGGCTCGAAATTCTGGATCACCAACGGGCCCGAAGCCGAGACGCTCGTGGTCTACGCCAAGACCGACCCGAACGCGGGCGCGCGCGGCATAACGGCGTTCCTGATCGAGAAGGGCTTCAAGGGCTTCTCGACCGCGCAGAAGCTCGACAAGCTCGGCATGCGCGGCTCCGACACGTGCGAGCTGGTGTTCCAGGACTGCGAGGTGCCGGCCGAGAACGTGCTCGGTGAGGTCGGGCAGGGCGTCAACGTGCTGATGTCGGGGCTCGACTACGAGCGCGTGGTGCTCGCCGCCGGACCGCTCGGCATCATGCAGGCGTGCCTCGACGCCGTGATCCCGTACGTGCACGAGAGGAAGCAGTTCGGGCAGCCGATCGGCTCGTTCCAGCTCATGCAGGGCAAGCTCGCCGACATGTACGTGACGATGAATGCCGCGAAATCCTACGTCTACGCGGTGGCGCGCGCGTGCGACGCCGGCCGCACCACGCGCGAGGACGCGGCGGGCGCAATCCTCTACGCGGCCGAGCGCGCGACCGCGGTCGCGCTCGACGCCATCCAGTGCCTCGGCGGCAACGGCTACATCAACGATTATCCGACCGGCCGCCTGCTGCGCGACGCCAAGCTCTACGAGATCGGCGCCGGCACGAGCGAGATCAGGCGGATGCTGATCGGCCGGGAGATTTTCGACAAGACCGGCTGAGCCATTGCGCCGTCACGGTCGGCGGGTAAGTTGGCAGCGGCTCAAAGCAAAGGATCGCGCCGATGAACCGTCGATTGCTGCCGCTTGCCGCGCTCGCCTTCGCGCTCTTCTGTGGCGCCCCGCCGAGCCTTGCGGCCGGCCAGGACGACGGCACGGCGATCCGCGCCTGCGCCGCCAAATACGCCGACAATGTCGACGAGGCGGAGCGGCGCTGCATCTTCGCGATCGTCGCCGATCCCTGCACCATGATGCCCGCCAACCAGACCACCGTGGCGACCGCCGAGTGCTACGGCCGCGAGGGCAAGATCTGGGACGCGATGCTCAACGAGAACTTCCGCGCCCTGGGCGAGGACCTCGACGACGGCCAGAAGGCGAAGCTGCGCGACATGCAGCGCGCCTGGATCGCGTATCGGGACACGACCTGCGGCTTCTACCGCGACAAGATCCGCGGCACGCTGGCGACCACCATGGCGGCGGCGTGCGTCGCGCGCGAGACCGCGCGGCGCGCCCTGCTGCTCAAGCTCTTCCAGGGTCTGTAAAAACGCTCGTGTCCCGGGCGCGCTGCGGCACGCATGTGCCGCCGCTTGCTGTTGCGATCGCAACCCAGTTCCGTTGCTATCGCAACCTGTCCAAGGGCCCCCAAAAAAAATACAATGGATCTGCAATGGGAAATTGGACGAATTTACAATGCAAGGCATTGAAAGGACGACGAAAAAGCCTTCGACCCAAGAACAATGGGTAACAATGTCGAAATGACCTGCCCCCGGATTTTCGGACCAGCGATAAGTTGAGAGACTGGCTCCCGATTCGGAGGGAGCGATGCGCAAAGGCCGATTTACAGAAGAGCAGAGGGTGGCGATCATCCGTGAGGCGGATCGCGAGCCGGTGGCGGAGGTGGCCAAGCGGCACGGGATCAGTGGCCAGGCGATCTACATATGGCGCCAGCGGTTCGGCGGCTTCGAGGGGAACGAAGTGCGGCGGCTGAAGCAGCTTGAGGTCGAGAATGAGCGGCTCAAGAAGCTGGTTGCCGAACGCGACCTCGAGATCGAGGTGATGAAGGAAGTAGCGTTAAAAAATTGGTGAGCGTGCCGGCTCGTCGGCGTCAAGTTGCGTATGGCCGGGAGCGAGGTCTCTCGGCGCGACGGGCCTGCACGCTGTTTTCGGTGGGGCGCTCGGCGTTGCGCTACCGAAGCCGCAAGGCGGCCAAGGACGCGGCCGTGATCGCGCGGATGAAGGAGCTGTCGGCGCAATATCCGCGCTGCGGCTACCGCCGCATCCGCATCTATCTCGGCCGCGACGGGCATCGGATGGGCGTGGGGCGCGCCTACCGGCTGTGGCGAGCGGCCAACCTGCAGCTGCCGCGCCGGAGGCCGAGGAAGCGCGTTGCGCTCCCGCGGCCGCGGCCGCAAGCACCGTGCGGGGCGAACCAGGTGTGGTCCTACGACTTCGTGTTCGATCATTGCGCGAACGGCCAGCAGCTCAAGTGTCTCACGGTGACGGACGAGTTCACCAAGGAGGGGCTGGCGATCGAGGTCGATGGCCGCATCCGCTCGCCGCGTGTCATCGATGTGCTGTCGCGCCTCGTGAGTGCACGCGGCGCGCCGGCATTCCTGCGCAGCGACAACGGCCCAGAGTTCGTATCCAAGGCCCTGTTGTCCTGGATCGCCGCACAACGCATTGGCACGGCATTGATCGAGCCCGGCAAGCCTTGGCAGAATGGCGTCGTGGAGAGCTTCAACGGCAAATTTCGCGACGAGTGCCTGAACCTCGAATGGTTTCGTTCGCGCGCCGAAGCGAAGGTCATCATCGAGGCGTGGCGTCGGCATTACAACGAAGTGCGACCGCATTCGAGCCTCGGCTATCTCACGCCGAACGAGTTCGTGGCTCGACTGAAAAACGCAGCGACCTGCCATGCAACGGGCCAGGGCGCTGCGGTAGGTGGGCCTCCGCGCCCTGGCCCGTTGCATCACCCGCTCCGCAAGGGGCACAGGCAGCAGGTCAGGGACGCCGTCTCAAGCTAACCGTGGTCCGAAGAATCGGGGCAGGCCAGAAAGCAATGCGAAAAACAATAGAAACAATGAAAAGCGCGGGCTGAATACAGCCACCGGATGAGGGATGCAAGCAGGGACGGCGCTCGCTCGCGGCAACGAATAAGCCCGGCCGACGAGCAGCGGCGGGCGGTGGCGCGCACAAATTCGAGACTAGGATTTCAGCCATCTCCGATTTGGCGCGAAAAGGCAAGCAAGAGAAAAAAAGCGCTCCCGTTATGCCCGATTTTGCGTGCTGCAGCGCACCCGGGGCACGAGGGCGGTTTGTCGCCCTGGCATCAGAGCCTATATTGGTCGGCGGCCATTTGAATGGGCTGAGGACCCCGCATGCAATTCGTCGAAGCCAACGGCGCAAAGATACCGGCGATCGGGCTGGGCACCTGGGAGCTGCGCGGGCGCAACTGCGCGCGCGCGGTCGAGCAGGCGCTCCGGCTCGGTTATCGCCACATCGACACCGCCGAGATGTACGACAACGAGCGCGACGTCGGTGAGGGCCTGCGCGCCTCGCGCGTTGCGCGCGACCAGGTCTTCATCACCACCAAGGTATGGCAGACTCATCTCTCGCCGCCCGAGCTCGAGCGCGCGACCAAGGAGAGTTTGGTGCGGCTGCGCCTCTCCGAGGTCGATTTGCTGCTGATCCACTGGCCCAACCCGCAGATCCCGCTCGCCGAGACGATGGGCGCGTTGTGCAAGATGAAGAAGGCGGGTTTTGCGCACCACATCGGCGTGTCGAACTTCACGGTGCCGATGCTGCGCGAGGCCGTCGATCTCGCGACCGAGCCGCTCGTCACCAACCAGATCGAGTGGCACCCCTATCTCGACCAGGACAAGGTGGTCGGCGCCGCGCGCCGGCTCGGCCTCTCCATCACGGCCTATTCGCCGATCGCGCGCGGCCGCGCGGCCGGCGACAAGCTCCTCAAGACGATCGGGGCGGCGCACAAGAAGACCGCGGGCCAGGTGTGCCTGCGCTTCCTGGTGCAGGAGGGCGCCGCCGTGATCCCGCGCACCTCCAAGATCGAGCGCCTCTCGGAAAACATGGAAATCTTCGACTTCACCCTCAGCGACCCCGAGATGGACGAGATCCGCAAGCTCGCCCGTCCAAGCGGCCGCATCGTCAACTGGGGCGGCGCGCCGGACTGGGATGAGTGAGTCACGCGTCATTGCGAGGCACGCGAAGCGTGCCGCAGCAATCCCGACCCGCCGGCTCATGCGTTCGCCGACCGCGATTGCTTCGCTGCGCTCGCAATGACAAATAGGGGCATGTCCGTTTCCCCCGACACAGCGCTCGTCCTCTTTTCCGGCGGGCAGGACTCGACCGTGTGCCTCGCCTGGGCGCTGCAGCGCTTCGCGCGGGTCGAGACGGTCGGCTTCGCCTACGGGCAGCGGCACGCGGTCGAGCTCACGGTGCGGCCGCGCCTGCGCGACGCGATCGCGGCGCTCGATCCGGCGTGGGCGGCGCGGCTCGGCGAGGACCACATGGTCGACGTCGCGGGGCTCGCGGCGATCTCGGAGACGGCGCTCACCCGCGACGTCGCGATCGAGGTCGCGCAAAGCGGGCTGCCGACGACCTTCGTGCCGGGCCGCAACCTCATCTTCTTCTGCTTTGCGGGTGCGATCGCGTATCGGCGCGGCGCGAAGCACCTCGTCGCCGGCATGTGCGAGACCGATTACTCGGGCTATCCGGACTGCCGCGACGACACCCTCAAGGCGATGCAGGTCGCGCTCAACCTCGGCATGGACCAGCGCTTCGTCGTCCATACGCCGCTGATGTGGATCGACAAGGCGGCGACCTTCGCGCTCGCGCAACAGATCGGCGGCGATGCCTTCGTCGACGTGCTGGTCGAGCACACCCACACCTGCTATCTCGGCGACCGCACGCACCGCCACCCATGGGGTTACGGCTGCGGCGAGTGCCCGGCGTGTACGTTGCGGGCGCAAGGTTTCGCCAGATGGCAGCAATCGCGAACGAATGCCCCGGCGCGATGACGGCGGCGGTTTACGCGCCCTGATGTTTCACCCAACGAGGATTCCGATGAGCTCGCCCCAATACGACAAGCTGCGCCACGTCACGACCGCGACCATCACGACCATGCTGCTCAAGAAGGGCATCCGGCGCTGCTGGATGGACGGCCCGATGCCGCTCGCGCACTCGGGCCAGCGGCTGATCGGCCCGGCCTTCACGCTGCGCTTCGTGCCGGTGCGCGAGGATCTGGCGACGCCGGCAAGCTGGGGCAACCCGATCTCGACCCGCGCCGCCATCGAGGCGATGCCGGACGGCTGCATCGCGGTCGCGGACGCCATGGGCGTTGAGACCGCCGGCATCTTCGGCGACATCCTGGTGATGCGGATGGCGAAGCGCGGCGTCACGGCGCTCGTGACCGACGGTGTCATCCGCGACAAGGCGGGCGTGGTCGCGACCAAGCTGCCGGTGTGGTGCCGCGGCACGGCGGCGCCCGCGTCGGTCAACGGCCTCACTTTCGTGGGCTGGAACGAGCCGATCGCCTGCGGCGGCTGCGCGATCTTCCCGGGCGACCTGATCGTCGCCGACGATGACGGCGCGGTCGTGGTCCCGCAGGCGCTGATCGATTTCGTCGTCAACGAGGGCGAGGAGCACGAGCGCTACGAGACCTGGGTGGTGAGCGAGGTCGCGAAGGGCGTGCCGCTGCCCGGCCTCTATCCGGCGAACGACGAGGCGAAGAAGCGGTACGAGGATTGGAAGAAGGGGAAATGACGACGTCATTGCGAGGCGCGCGTTGCGCGCCGAAGCAATCTCGCGCCACAAACATTTGCGGATCGAGATTGCTTCGCTTCGCTCGCAATGACAGGTGAAGGAGCGATGTTCTTCATCCTCTCCAAGGTCCTCGGCTTCTTCACGCTGCCCTCTGACGATGCGGCAGCGCTCGCGGCGCTCGGCGTCGTGCTGTTGTTCACTCGCTTCAAACGCACCGGCCGCGCGTTCGCGACCCTCGGCATTGTGCTGCTGCTGGTCGCGGGCCTGACCCCGCTCGGCAATGCGCTGATGCTGCCGCTGGAGGATCGCTTTCCGCCGTGGGATGCCTCGCGCGGCGCGCCCACCGGCATCATCGTGCTCGGCGGCGCGATCGGGCCGGAGCTTTCCGCGGCACGCGGCACGCCCGACCTCAATGAATTGGCCGAGCGCATCACGGCGACGGCCGCGCTGGCGCGGCAATATCCCGATGCGCGCATCATCTACAGCGGCGGCGACGCGCGCCTCGTGATCAAGGGCGGCATCGAGGCGAAATACGCAATCGACCTGCTCGAGAGCCTCGGCATTCCGCACGCGCGCATCATCGCCGAAGGCAAGTCGCGCAACACGGTGGAGAATGCGGTGTTCAGCAAGGCGCTGGCGCAGCCGAAGCCCGGCGAGCGCTGGCTGCTCGTCACCTCGGCCTATCACATGCCGCGCGCGATCGGGGTTTTTCGCCATGTGGGATTTGCCGTCGAGGCCTATCCGGTCGACTGGCGCACCCGCGGGCGGATCGACCTCGTGATGCCGATGGAATTGGTGACGGCGGGCCTGCGCCGCACCGACACGGCCGTGCATGAGTGGGTGGGGCTTTTTGCATATTGGGCCACCGGCCGCAGCACGGCGCTGTTTCCCGCGCCGTGACGCTCGGCTAAGCTGTCGGCGATTTTTCCGACGAGACAGCCGAGGTCTTACGATGCCCGCCCACACGATGAGCCACTTCACCATCCTGACCAGGGACGTCGCCGCGACCGAGGCGTTCTACGCCGAGATGCTCGGTCTCAAGATCGGCTACCGCCCGCCGATCAGCCGGCCGGGCGTGTGGCTCTATGCGGGCGACCAGCCGATCCTGCACGTGATCGATCCCGTGAAGATGCCCGGCGAGCCCGCCGGCGTGCTCGACCACATGGCGTTCAACGCGACCGGCATCAAGGACATGGCCGCGAAGCTCAAGGCGCGCGGCATCGACTATGCGCTGCAGCAGCAGGGCGAGACCGGCACCTGGCAGATGTTCTTCCTCGACGTGAACGGCGCCAAGGTCGAGCTCAACTTCGAGAAGGACGAGCCGGGCGCGCCGGAGCTGCGCAACCGCTGACCGTTTTTCCGCATCAGGAGGATCGCCCATGAACATCCACACCAAGCCGGTGAAGAAGGCGGCCAAGGTCACCACCAAGGCCAAGGGCATGACGGATGCCGAATGGGAGGCGCGCGTCGACCTCGCGGCGGTCTATCGCCTGGTCGCGCACAACGGCTGGGACGACGTGATCTACAATCACTGCTCGATGCGCGTGCCGGGCGAGCCGACCAAGTTCCTGATGAAGCGGCACGAGCTCTTGTGGACTGAGGTGACGGCGTCGAACCTCGCCAAGGTCGACATGAACGACGACCTCGACGAGTTCGCCGGCGTCAACCGGCCGGGATTCACGCTGCACGGCGGCGTGATGCGCGGGCGGCCGGACGTGATTTGCGCCGTGCACGTGCACACGCCGATCGGCATGGCGATCGCGGGCCGCAAGGGCGGCTTGCGCATGATCTCGCAGGAAGCCGTGCGCTTCTATGGCGGCATCGGCTATCACCCCTACGAGGGCATTACCGAGGATTTCGGCGAGCGCGAGCGGCTGATCAAGAACCTCGGCGACAACCGCGCCATGATCATGCACAACCACGGCCTGCTCACGGTCGGTAAAAGCGCGCGCGACGCCTTCGTGCTGATGCGCCACCTGATCGAGGCCGCCGAGATCCAGCTCACGCTCGAGGCGAGCGGCGGCGAGATCATCGAGATTTCCGACGAGGTCTGCCGCAAGACCGTGAAGCAATATGTCGGCCACGACAGCGGCCGCGGCTCCGCCGACTGGCCCGCCTACCTCCGCATGCTCGACAAGATCGACCCGAGCTACCGGAACTGACGCTCACCGTCATTGCGAGCGAAGCGAAGCAATCTCGCTCCGCCAGCTCATGCGCCTGCGGAGCGAGATTGCTTCGGCGCGCTTCGCGCGCCTCGCAATGACGACGGCCTACAGCTGGCGGCGCAGCTACTTCACCGTCGCCGCGCCCGTGTTCTCCGCCGGCGGCTGCCGGCTCGCGTCCTTCTTCTTCGGTCCCGTGTAGCTGATGCGCCAGATCGTGCCGCCGGTGTCATCGGCGACGAGCAGAGCGCCGTCCTTGGCGACCGCGAGCGCGGCGGGGCGTCCCCACACCTCGGCGCGATGGGTGTTCGCGGTCCAGAAGCCGACCATGAAGTTCTCGTAGTAGCCCTGCGGGCGCCCGTTCTTGAACGGCACGCGCACGACCTTGTAGCCGGTCGGCTCCGACCGGTTCCACGAGCCCTTGAGTGCGACGAAGGCATCGCCGCGGTATTCCGCCGGGAACTGGTCGCCGGTGTAGAACACGAGATCGAGCAGCGACGAATGCGCCTCGAACAGGAGGTCGGGCTTGATCGCGGCCTTCACCTTGTCGGGCCGCATCTGCGCGAAGCCGGGCTGCGGGTTCGAGCCGATATAGGAGTAGGGCCAGCCGTAGAACGCGCCCTTCTCGACGTGCGTCATGTAGTCGGGCACGAGCTTGTCGCCGAGCCCGTCGCGCTCCTGCACGGTCGCCCACAGCTCGCCGGTGTCGGGGTTGAACGCGAGCGCGGTCGGATTGCGCATGCCGGAAGCGAACGTCATCTGCCCGCCGCCGGTCGGCTCGAAGCGCTGGATCGTCGCCTTCACGTCCGGCTCGACGCCGATGTTGCCGGACGAGCCGACGCCGACGAAGATCTCGCCGGTCTTTGGATCGATCGCGATGTGCCGGTTGGCGTGGCCGCGCACGATGCCGAACACGCCCTTGGCGGTCAGCATCTGCTCGCCGACGATGTGGGGTGTGCCCTTGCGCTCCTCGGCCGGCACGTCGGCGACGTGCAGCTCCGCATTGCGGCCGGGCCGCAGGTTGCCGAGCTGGTGCGGGATGCGCCAGATGCCGTCCTGGTCGGCGACCAGCACCTCATTGTCGCGCCATGCGAGCCCGTAGGGCCCGTTGAAGCCCTCGGCCTGGCGTTCGATGTAGTCGGCGCGGCCGTCGCCGTCCTGGTCGCGCAGCAGCGTGATCCAGCCGACCTTCTGCTCGGCGACGAGCACGTCGCCGTTCGGCAGCACCAGCAGGCGGCGCGGATGCGAGAGCCCGGTCGCGAACGGCGTGGCCGTGAACCCTTCCGGCACGCGCGGGACCTGACCCGCATAGGGCTCGATCAGCGAGCGGGCCGCCGCGATCGTGCCCTTGTAGGGCGCCGGCAGATCCTCGGCCTTGACGGTGAAGCGGTGGCCGAGCTGCTGATCGGGCAGGGACGCCGGATCGGTCGACGCTGATGCGGGTTGCTGTGGGGTCGGCGCCGGCTGTTGTGCGTAAGCGGGTGCGAGCAGGGCGAGCGCGATCGCGGCACAGGCGAGGCGAGTGCGCGCGAGGCGCGGGCATTCATGCGGCATGGCGTCCTCCGGATGTGTGACAAGGCTTGTGACGAATGGACGAACGGAAGCCACCCGACCGGCGGCGCAACGGCATGCGCCAGCGTCCCGGCGCGGGTGGAGCATGCGCGGCTCCAACGCCGACGGGAAGGGGGGCATATCCGTATCACTCAAACGTGAGATATCCTCTCTGTCATTGCGAGCCCTCGGGTCTCGCTTCCGCGAGCCCAAGGATAAACTCCGCGAAGCAATCTCGATCCGCAAACTCATGAACTTGCGGATCGAGATTGCTTCGGCGCGCTATGCGCGCCTCGCAATGACGGGATTTCCTACTTCTTCCCCGTGTACACGATGCGCCAGATGGTGCCGCCGGTGTCATCGGCGACGAGCAGCGCGCCGTCCTTGGCGACCGCGAGCGCGGCGGGGCGGCCCCACACCTCGGCGCGATGCAGGCCGCCGACCCAGAAGCCGGTCGCGAAGTTCTCGTACGCGCCTTCCGGCCGGCCGTTGCGGAACGGTACGCGCACGATCTTGTAGCCGGTTGCCTGCGCGCGATTCCATGAGCCGTGCAGCGCAACGAACGCGCTGCCGCGATACTGCGCCGGGAACTGATCGGCGGTGTAGAACACGAGATCGAGCAGCGCCGAATGCGCCTCGAACAGGAGGTCGGGCACGACCGCGGCCTTCACCTTGTCGGGACGCTGTGCACCGAGCCGTGGCTGCGGGTTCGGCCCGATATAGGCATACGGCCAGCCGTAGAATGCGTCCTGCTCGACGTGGGTGAGATAGTCGGGGACGAGGCGGTCGCCGAGGTCGTCGCGCTCCTGCACGGCCGCGAACAGGTCGCCGGTGTCGGGATTGAACGCGAGCGCGGTCGGATTGCGCATGCCGGACGCGTATGTCGCCTGGTTCTTGCCGTTCGCATCGAAGCGCTGGATCGTCGCCTTCACGGCGGGCTCGACCGCGACATTGGCCATCGAGCCGACGCTGACGAACAGCGCGCCGGTCTTGGGATCGATGGCGATACTGCGGTTCTCGTGGCCATAGGCGGCGCCGAACACGCGGCGTGCCGTGAGCATCCGCTTGGCCCCGTGCTCGGGCACGCTCCAGATGCCTTGCTGGTCGACGACCAGAAGCTCGTTGTTGCGCCACGCGAGGCCATACGGCCGGTCGAAGCCCGTGGCGACGCGCGTGGGCGCGTCGGCGCGGCCGTCGCGGTCATGCAGACGGAGGATTTGGCCGCTGTCCTGATCGGCGACGATGACGTCGCCGTTCGGTAGCACCAGCAGCCGGCGCGGATTGGACAGACCGGTCGCGAACGGCTGCGCCGTAAAACCTTCCGGCACGCGTAGTGTCTGGTTGCGGTAGGGCACGACCTGCGACCCGTTGGAAGCGCTCGGGCTAGCGAACGGCGCCGGCAGGTCCTGCGGCTTCACGCTGAAGCTCTGGCCGACCTGCTGCTCGGGCAGCGACGCCGGATTCTCGCGCGAGCGCTGCGCATCGGCCGATGGCAAGGTGACGGCCGCGAGCGCACAGGCGAGCGCCACGGCGGCGCCTCGGCGCAGGTGGGATCGGGCGCGAGCCGGTATGGACTGGAAGAATCCCTCAACACGGCGGCCTCCGGCAATTGGCTCATCTTGATCTAGCTGATGACGATCTGGCTTATGTGCATCGCGGTGCCGGCGCAACCGGGCGCCCGCAGTCGCCCGCCGGACCAATCCGGCCCGCGCCGATCGCTTCCGGATGCCTTGACTTGAGCGCGTCGCGGGAGTGCCATCGGGTTGATCATCGCAAAGGAACGCCGACCCATGCTCAGCCCCGCCAAGCCGACGCAACAGGGCGCACCGTTCGACACGGCGCGGCTCGATCGCCTGATGGAGGACGCCGGCATCGACGTGCTGATCGCGACGTCGAAGCACAACGTGCAGTACCTCACGGGCGGCCATCGCGCGTTCTTCTTCGACTACATGGACGCGATGGGGCTTTCCCGTTACCTGCCGGTCTTCGTCTATCCCAAGGGAGCGCCCGACAAGGCCGCGTTCTTCGGGCATCGGCTCGAAGGTTTCCAGACGCAGAACGATCCGCTGTGGGTCGCGGAGGTGCAGGCCAACTCGTCGGGCTCGATCGACGTGATGCAGAAGGCGATCGCGCATATCCGCAAAGCCGGCGTGCCGGCGCGGCATATCGGCGCCGAGATGGCGTTCCTGCCGGTCGATTCCGGCGCGGCATTGCGCACCGCATTTGCCGACAGCGAGATGATCGACGCGCTGTTCGTGCTCGAGCGCCTGCGCGCCATGAAGAGCCCGGACGAGCTCGTCAAGCTGAAGATCGCGTCGGAAGCCGTGATCGAGTCGATGCTGGCGGTGATCGGCAAGCACGGCCCGGGCGCGACCAAGCGCGAGATCACCGAGGCGCTGCGGCGCGAGGAGACCAACCGCGGGCTCACCTTCGAGTACTGCCTGATCACGGCCGGCACGAGCCTCAACCGCGCGCCCTCCGAGCAGCGCTGGGAGAAGGGCGATATCCTCTCGCTCGACTCCGGCGGCAACTATCACGGCTATATCGGCGATCTCTGCCGCATGGCGATCCAGGGCGAGCCGGACGCCGAGCTCGACGATCTGCTCGGCGAGATCGAGACGATCCAGCGCGCCGCCATGAAGCCGATCCGGTCGGGCGTGATGGGCGCCGAGGTCTACGCCGCCGCCGATCCGCTGGTGCGCGCGTCGAAGCAGCACAACCACATGCATTTCCTCGCCCACGGCATGGGCCTCGTGAGCCACGAAGCGCCGCGCCTGACGGCCTCGGGTCCCGTGCCCTACGACGCCTATGATGCGACGCGCCCGCTCGAAACCGGCATGGTGGTCTCGGTCGAGACGACGCTCGCCCATCCCAAGCGCGGCTTCATCAAGCTGGAGGATACCGTCGTCGTCACCGACCAGGGCTTCGACATCTACGGCGAGGGCGCGCGCGGCTGGAACCGGGGCGGGACCGCCGCGTGAGCGCCTATTGGATCGGCGAGCACAAGGTCACCGACGAGGCCAAGTTCGCCGAGTACCTGCGCCAGGTCATTCCGATGATCGAGCGCCACGGCGGGCGCTACCTCACGCGCGTCGGCAGCCACGAGGTGCTTGAGGGTCACTGGCGCCCCGACCGGGTCGTGATCATCGAGTTTCCCGACAAGGCGGCGCTGATGGCGTGGTACCGCTCGCCCGAGTACCAGCCGCTGATCGCGATGCGCCAGGCGGCGGCGGAGGACATGCTGATCGTCGTCGAGGGGAATTGACGTCCGCGGCCACGCTTCTCGCGTCGGCGCGGCGCTATCACCACCTCGCCGGCACGGCCGCCGCAACTGCTTCGGTCATCACCTGAAAGCCCACCATCGTGCACGGGCCGAACGAGGTGACGATCGCGACGTCGGTCGCGTCGCGTCCGCGTGCCATCAGGATGCGGCCGATGCGCGGCGCATTGTGGCGGGCATCGAACGTGTACCAGCGCTCACCGAGGTAGACCTCGAACCAGGCGCTCGAAGTCCATCGGATTCTCGTCCAGTGGCACGCCGATGTCGCCGAGATACCCCGTGCAGTAGCGCGCCGGAATGTTCATGCAGCGACACAGGGTCACCGCGAGATGCGCGAAGTCGCGGCACACGCCGTGCCTTTCCGTGTAGGCGTCGAATGCCGTCTTGGTCGGGTTGGCGTGCGCGTAGCCGAACGCGATGCGCTCGTGCACGAAATCGCAGATCGCCTGCACCAGCGGCCAGCCCTTCGGCATCTTCCCGAACAGCGACCACGCCGTATTCATCAGCCGGTCGGTCTCGCAGTAGCGGCTGCCGAGCAAGAAAATGAGCGTATCGACCGGGAGGTTCTCGAGCGGGTGCTGCTGCGCATCAGGCGCGATCGCATCCGGCATGCCGTCGTCCTGCGCGACGAACTCCGTCGACATGGTCAGCCGGCCGGTGCCGGCGCTGATCACGTGGCAGAAGTTGCCGAAGCTGTCGTGATAGGTGTTGGCGGGGAGCGGCGGATCGAGCCGGATGCGGTCCAGGCCTTCGAGATCGCCGATCCGCGAGGGATGCACGCTCAGCTGCAGGATCATCGGCGTCGGCTGCGGGCAGTCGTAGGAAATCCGGTAGCCTGCGTGAATCTTCATCGAGAGCCTCGTCGTGTCGAACGTAGCTCTCCGCTCCGTGCATTTTTCGCGCCAGAAGGCGCGCAGAGCCTCTTGGCAACCCTCCGGACGACCGCAGGTTCCGGTGGGGCCGCGCTCACCTCTCCATCACGGCGCGCCTTGACGCCGACGCGAACTGGCGCCGCCACAGCACCGCGACGACGGCCGCGGTGGAGATCATCAGCACGTAGGGACCGGCGAACCAGCCCAGATAGCCGAGCGCCAGGAAGAAGCCGCGCTGGCCGCGGTTGAAGTGGCGGCCGGCGGACTGGAAGAGCTGCGCGGTGCGGCGGATATGTGCCTGCGCCTCCGGCGTCTCTTTATCGTCGGCATGCGGCATCGCGCCGAGCAGGATCGCGACGTAATTATAGAGCCGGTACGACCACGCGAACTTGAAGAACGCGTAGGCGAAGATGATGACGAGGCCGATGGTCTTTGCCTCCCACTGCGCGCGCGTGGTCGGGATCGCGAGCGGCAGGGAGCCCACGACGGTGAGCACGTCTTCGGTCGAGCGCAGCAGGCTCAGCGTGCCGCCGATGGCGATCAGCGAGGTCGAGGCGAAGAACGCGGTGCCGTTCTGCAGCGCCGTCATGATCTGCATGTCGACCATGCGGGCCTCGCGGTGGAGGATACGCCGCACCCAGATCTCGCGGTAATAATCCATGTGCGCGCTGAGCCCGTCGCGGCCGCGTGCCGTCCACTCGACCAGGAACGCGTAGGTCAGCCAGGCGCCGACGAAGCAGGCGAGCGCGACGAGATCGACGGGCGCGAACAGCGTCATCTCGGAATACCTCCGGCGACGGCGCGCGGGAATTGAGCCGTTGCCGCAATAATGTCACCGGGGAACCTTTTTGTTTACCAAAACTTAACCAATAAAGCGGCTGTCCCAGTCGGACCGCGGGAGTGGCGTCTACAGCGTGATCCCCGAAAAGTGAGTACCGGCTTTCGGAAAGGATCATGCTTACGCGTCAAGACGGCCGCAGCGTACCGCTGGAGCTGGTCATGTCGATGCGCGACCATCACGTCGAGAAGTCCGAGCCGGGCGATGTATGGCTTTCCCTGTGGTTCGGTGCCGCGCTGGTTGCCATGGTGGCGTTCTCGTACTGGCTCAACATGGGTTGAGTAGCGAAAGTAGCGTCGACGTGGCGTCACGTAGCGTCCATTTCGGGTTCGAGTCAGAGTTCAAGGTACAGTCCAAGTCAGCGTTCAAGTAACGTTGCGGGTGGCGTTAGGGTTCGTAAGGCGGCGCGGCCAATGGCTGCGCCGCTTTTCGTTTGCGCGGCGCGGTGCAAGAATGGCCCGGCTGTCGTCGGGGAATTGCCATGCCGCAGAACATCACGGTCCATGTGGACGCGCTCGTCGCGGCCGCCGAGCGCGAGATCGAGACGCTTGCGGCCGCCGACGCGATCAAGCTGCACGGCAGCCCGGACGTCGTGTTCGTCGACATCCGCGACCCACGCGAGCTCACCCGCGAGGGGCGGGTGCCGGGCGCCTTCCATTGCCCGCGCGGCCTGCTCGAGTTCTGGGTCGACCCGCAGAGCCACTACCACAAGCCGGTCTTTGCCGAGGACAAGCGCTTCGTCTTCTTCTGCGCCGGCGGCCTGCGCTCGGCGCTGGCGACGCAGGCGGTGCAGCGCATGGGCCTGAAGCCGGTCGCGCACATCGCGGGCGGGTTCGGCGCCTGGAAGGCGGCCGGCGGGCCCGTCGAGGCGCCGGCACCGCGGAAATAGCGCTACGGAGCATTTTCCGGCGAAGTGGTGACCGGTTCGCCGTTGAAAATGCGACCGGAATGAAAGGTGGAGGGGGAGGTGGGAGAGGCGCAACCGATCCTGATCGCCGGCGGCGGGCTCGGCGGCCTCTCGGCCGCGCTCGCGCTCGGCCGCAAGGGATTTTCCGTGCGCGTGCTGGAGCAGGCTGCCGAGTTCGCGCCGATCGGCTACGGCATCCAGCTCGGCCCGAACGTGTTTCCGATGTTCGCCCGCCTCGGCATCACCGAAGCCGTGATGCACGAGGCAACGATCCCGAAGAACATCCTGATGCTCGATGCGCTCTCCGGCGAGGAAGTCACCCACGTCCCGACCGGGCCGGTTTTTCGCGCGCGCTTCACGTATCCGTACATCATCATCCATCGAGAAGACATCCACCGCGTGCTGATCGACGCGTGCGCCGCGGTCCCGACCATCGCGATGGAGGGCGGCGCGGGCGTCACGGGGTTCGCGGAGACCGACGCGGGCGTGCGCGTCACGATGGCGGATGGACGCAGCGTCGAGGGCGCGGCGCTGATCGGCGCCGACGGGCTGCGCAGCGCGGTGCGGGCGCAGCTCGTGAGCGAGGGCGAGCCGGTGCCGATCGGCTACGTGGCCCATCGCACCATCATGCCGATGGAGGAGCTGCCGGCGCGCATCCCGTATCGCGACGAGGTGGTGCTGTGGGGAGGCCCCGGCTTCCACATCGTGCACTATCCGCTGCGCCACGGCACGCTGTTCAACGTGGTCGCGGTCTTTCGCACCGCGACCTTCGCGGAACGGCTCGACCCGCACGCCTACGCGGCCGAGGTGCGCAAGACCTATGCGGGCGCGCATCCCGTGATGAAGGCGCTCACCGACATGATGGACCTCGAACGGCGCTGGATCATCGCGGACCGCGACCCGATCCGGCACTGGGGCAGGGGGCGCGTCACGCTGCTCGGCGACGCCGCCCATCCGGTGCTGCAGAGCTTCGCGCAGGGCGCCTGCATGGCGATCGAGGACGGCGTGGTGCTCGCCGAGCTCGTGGCGCAGGCCGACGGCGACCTCGCGGCCGCGTTCGAGCACTATGCCAAGGCACGACTCCTGCGCACCGCGCGCCTTGCGCTGGAGTTCTCGGGCGATCTGGAGCTTCTATCACGCCGAGGGAGTTGCCCGCGATGTGCGCAATGACACGTGCGCGCGCTGGCAGGATGAGGATGTGTTTCGCTGCCTGGCGTGGCTTTACGACGGGGTTGAGTTGCCGTAGCCCGGATGGAGGCGCGCAGCGCCGTAATCCGGGGAAACCCTAACCGCGGAAACGCTTTCCCCGCATTTCGCTTCGCTCCATGCGGGCTACGACGTTGACTTTCCGCCATGCGCCGCAATCAACGCCTCGCTCATGCGCACAAGGCGTGGCCCAAGCCCATCCGCCCCCATGCTCTGCGCGGTGACGCGCGCACCTTCGATCAGCAGCAAAAACTCATCCGCGAGCATCTCCGGGTCCGCGAGTCCCGCGCGCCCGCACAGGCGGATCAGCTCGGCGCGCTGACGGCGCTTGAACTCCTCGATCACGGCGCGTGCCGGGTGCTCCTTCTCGGGCAGCTCGACCGCCGCGTTGGCGAGCGCGCAGCCGCGCTCGTTGCAGTCGGCGGCGTGAGCGGCCATCGCCGCCACCCAGGCGCGGATCTGCGCCAGCGGCTCGCCCGGATGCCGGCCCTCGAGCGCGCACCAATAGGTATCGGCCTTCCCGGCCTCCTGGCGAAGGTATTCGGCGACCAGCTCGTCCTTCGAGGCGAAGTGCCGGTAGAGCGTCATCTTGTTGGTGCCGGCCGCTTCCGCGATCGATTCCACGCCGACGGCGCGGATGCCGTGCCGATAGAACAGCTCGCCGGCGGCCGCCAGGATGCGCGCGCGCGGCGGGATTCCTTCAGCTTTGGAATGGGTTGCGGCCGGATTTGCGGGCGCGTTCATATTTTCCTCTGAGTTTCCTCTTGACAGGGTGTTACCGGTCAGTACCTATATAGTCGATGTTACCGATCGGTACCATAGCTCGCGGACAAAGTCACGGGCTTCGCCGGTCGCCAACCTGAAGGAGCCACCGATGTCCGCCAGCCCATCCGCCGCAGCCGTCGTCGATCGCCAGCCACACCCGGCCGAACAGGTCGATGTCTTCTCGCCCTATCGGCTGGGCGACCTCGCGCTGAAGAACCGCACCGTAATGGCGCCGATGACGCGCAGCCGCGCGGTCGACGGCAATGTCCCGAACCCGCTCGCTGCGGCCTATTACGCGCAGCGCGCCTCCGCGGGCCTGATCGTGACCGAGGCGACCCAGGTGAGCCCGCAGGGCGTCGGCTACGTCCGCACGCCCGGCATCCACTCGGAAGCGCAGGTCGGGGGCTGGCGCACGGTCACCGACGCGGTGCACGCCGCGGGCGGAAAGATTTTTCTGCAGCTCTGGCACGTCGGCCGCATCTCGCATCCCGATTTCCACGGCGGCGCGCTGCCGGTCGCCCCGTCCGCGGTCGCTCCGAACGGCACCGTATTCACGGCGCAGGGGCCGAAGCCGATGGTGACACCGCGCGCGCTCGAGCTCGCCGAGCTGCCCGGCATCGTCGCCCAGTTCCGCGCCGGCGCCCAGAACGCCAAGCGAGCGGGCTTCGACGGCGTCGAGCTCCATGGCGCCAACGGGTACCTGCTCGACCAGTTCACTCGCGATGGCGCCAATCAGCGCACGGACGCCTATGGCGGCAGTGTCGAGAACCGCGCCCGCCTGCCGCTTGAGGTGGTCGACGCGGTGGCCGCCGTGTGGGGCCCGGCGCGAGTCGGCTACCGCGTGTCCCCCAACAGCGCGTTCAACTCGATGAGCGATTCCGACCCGCGGCGCCCGTTTGCGTATCTCGCGGGCGAGCTCGACCGCCGCGGCATCGGCTATCTGCACGCGGTCGATCCGGTGGCGGACGGCGACAAGCGCCTCTCGCCAGTGCTGCGGCAAATCTTCTCCGGTACCTACATCGTCAACGGCGGCTTCGACCTCGCGGCCGCCAAGGCGGCGCTCGCCCGCGGTGCCGACCTCATCGCATTCGGCGTGCCATTCCTTGCCAATCCCGACCTGCCCGAGCGCTATCGCCGCGGCGCCGCGCTCAACGCGCCCGATCAGGCAACGTTCTACATGGGCGAGGAGCGGGGCTACGTCGACTACCCGGGGCTCGCATGATGATGCCTGGATGCTTTGGGCAGCGGGCACGCATCGGCGCCGGCTTCCCCGACATGTCGCTGACGGAAGCGCTCGCTGACCCGCTCATCCGTGCCGTGATGGCGGCCGACCGCGTCGATCCGGCGCGGCTCGCCGACGAGCTGGCTGAAACCGCGCGGCGGTTCGGCCGTACGATGGACAACGTGGCGTAATCCCCCCTCGCGCCATGTGTGAGGAGGCCGGGCGGCCTTGGGTTCCCCCCCACCGAGGCCGCCCGGCGCTCCAGCGCCGATCGCAATTGAACTGATCGATCCGATCAGCAAAATTCGCTTGCCGGCCGGCGCCGCGCCGCTCATGAGTTTGCGGTTCAAGCGGAGCGCGCCATGGGGCTGCATCTCGTCATCGGCAACAAGAACTACTCGTCCTGGTCGATGCGGCCGTGGATCGGGATGAAAGTCGCCGGCATCCCGTTCGATGAGACCGTGATGTCGCTCAATGCGCCCGACTTCAAGGCGCGGCTCGCCGGCATCTCGGGCACCGGCAAGGTGCCGGTGCTGATCGACGGCGACACGCATGTGTGGGAGTTGCTCGCGATCCTCGAATACCTGGCGGAGAAATTCCCGCAGGCCGGGATCTGGCCCGCCGACGCCGCGGCGCGCGCGCATGCGCGCGCGATCTCGAACGAGATGCACGCCGGCTTCCTGCCGCTGCGCCGTCATCTGCCGATGTGCATGTGGCGCCCGGTCGCGACGCGGCATCTCACCACGGACGCCGCCGTCAACGTCAAGCGCATCGACGCCATGTGGAGCGAGTGCCGCGCCCGCTTCGGCCAGGGCGGCCCGTTCCTGTTCGGCAAGTTCTGCGCCGCCGACGCCATGTACGCGCCGGTGGTCTCGCGCTTGGCGACCTATGCGGTCGAGGTCAGTGCGCCTGCGCGCACCTACAAGGACGCCGTGATGGCGCTCCCGGCCTGGAAGGAATGGGAGACCGCCGCGCTCAAGGAAGAGTGGGTACTCGCCGAGGACGAGGTCGATTGGCCCGAGGTGAAGCGAGTAAGCTGAGCTGATGCCTTGTGCCCCGGATGCAGTGCAGCGCCGCGCCCTTGCGCGGTGGTGCACTGCTGATCCGGGGCCCATACGCGAATAGCGTGGGTCCCGGTTCTGCGGTGCACCGTTTCGCTTCGCTGCACGCTGCGCCGCGCCCGGGACGCGAGGCAGCGCTCAGGCCACCGCGGTCGGCGCCAGCGCCTCGATGTCCGTCACCACGTCGATCAGGGCAGGGCGGTTGGCCGCGAGCGCCTGCGCGAGCGCGGCCGGGAACGCCTTCGCGTCCTCGACCCGGATGCCGAGGGCGCCGATGTCCTCCGCGATGCGGGCGAAGTTCATCTTGTTGAAGGTCCACAGCTCGCGCGCCTTCTCGGTCTGCGTGCCGCCGTAGACGCGGTCGAAGCCGCGCTTCGACTGGTTGCCGCCGCCGTTGTTGTTGACGACCGTGACGGTGTTGATCTTCCAGCGCACCGCCGTCTCGAGCTCGCCGATGTGATACCAGAGGCCGGCGTCGCCCGTGAACGTCACCACCGGGCGGTCCGGCGCGCCGCATTTGGCGCCGAGCCCGGCCGGGAACGCCCAGCCGAGGTGGCCGGCGCTGCGGATGTAGCTCTGCGTCGATGTGCGCAGGTCATACATGCCGCCCATCCACATGCCGGCGTGGCCGGTGTCGACCACGACGATCGCGTCGTCGGGAACGTGCTGCGACAGCTCGTGGCACAGCCGCTCGGGGCGGATCGGCACCGCGTCGGACGTAAGCGCCGACTTGTACTTGTCGCGCCACTCGCCGCAGATCTTCTGGGCTTCCGCGATCCACGGCTTGCGCTTCTGCGCGCTCCCGCGATCCGCGGCCTCGAGCATCTTGGCGAGCGTCACCTTGGCGTCGGCGTTGACGCAGGCGAGGAACGGGTAGTTGCGGCCGAGCGCTTCCGCGTCGATGTCGATCTGGATCGAGGGGCGGCCGATCTCGGGCACTGCCCAGAAGTGCGTCGTCATGCCGCCCGTCTCGGTGCCGACGAAGCAGACGAGGTCGGCGCGGTTGACGACACGGTTGGCGCTCTCGCGCGAATAGGTGCCGCACACGCCGACCGATAGCGGATGCGTGGCCGGGATCGAGTCCTTGCCGTTGAGCGAGGTCGCGACCGGGATCTGCAAGGCTTCGGCGAGTGCGAGGAGCTCACGCGCGGCGCCCGAGGCGCGCACGCCGCCGCCCGCGACGATCACGGGCCGTTCCGCCGCCTGCAAGTGCTTGAGCGCGGCGAGCACGCTCGCCTGGTCGGGTTGCGGCCGGAATGGCGGCACTTTCGCAAACAGCTCCTCGACCAGCGGCTCCATCTCGGCCTCTTCGAGGTCGATCTGGCCCTCGTTGCCGCGGAATTGCAGATGCACCGGGCCGGGCGTTCCGGTGGTGGCGGCGCGGAAGGCCTGGCGCACCATGTCGGGGAAGCGCGCGACATCGTCGACGGTCGCGTTGAACTTGGTCACCGGCTCGAACGCCGGCACGTCGTCGATCTCCTGGTAGACCTTGCGGAACTTGTTCTTCGGCTCGCGCCCGCCCGTGAAGGCGATCACCGGCGAATGCGCGAGCCAGGCGTCGCGCAGCCCGGCCGCGAGGTTGAGCGCGCCGATCACCTGCGCCATGCAGATGCCGGGCCTGCCCGAGGCGCGCGCGTAGCCGTCCGCCATGTAGGCGGCGGATTTCTCGCCGTGCACATGCAGGCGCTTGATGTCGGTGCGCCGTTCCATCTCGGCATAGGTCGTGCGCAGCACGGCCGGCACGTGAAACACGTGGGTCACGCCGTAGCCCTTGAGCATGTCGGCGAGGCACTGCGCGCCGGTCATTTTCTTGCGGTTGTGTCCGATTTGCATAGTGGTCTCTCAGTTCAGCGTTTGGTTGTCATTGCGAGGAGCGCGTAAGCGCGACGAAGCAATCCGGGCCCGCATGCGCATGTGCAAGCGAAGCGAGATTGCTTCGCTTCGCTCGCAATGACGCGCGGCGGAGCCGCGCGTTACTTGATCGCCAGCGGATTCACCGGGCTTCCCACCGCGCCGGTGATCGGGATCGCGGGCGCGACGAACATGAACTCGTAGGTCTTGTCGGCCGCGCAGTCGTCGGCGAGCTCCTTGAGGTTGAAGATCTCGCCCATGGTCATGCCCATGATCGGGATGGTGATCCAGTGCCAGGGCTGGTTGATGCCGGGCTCGGTCTCGTTCGGCCGCACCTCGCAGCCCCAGGTGTCGGAGGCGAGCGCCGCGAGCTCGACTTGGCTGATCCATTCGAGCGTCTCGAACGCGAAGCCCGGCGCGTCGCCGCCCGGATAGCCGTCCCAGCTTCCCGCCTTGATGCAGCGTTCCATCTGGCCGGTGCGCACGATCACGTAGTCGCCGCGCTTCATCTGCGTGTTCTGCTTCTTCGCGGTCCCGTCGAGATCCGCGCACGTGATGCCGTAGCCGTCCTCGAGCGCCTCCACGCCCTTGTAGCGCGCCACATCGAGCAGCACGCCGCGGCCGACCATCTTGTTCTTGGTCTTCTCGATGCCGCACTTCTGCGCGCCGTTGCTGGTGACCTCGCGGCAGTCGTAGCCGTTCCACATGTAGTTCTCATAGAACACGTGGCCGAGCCCGTCCCACTGGGTGCCGCATTGCAGCGGCATCGTCACCATGTCGTCGGCCGCGCGGATGCCGCGCTTGTCGAGGACGCCCGAATAAGCGTCGGTGCCGGTGCGCAGCATGGTGTGGATCGGATTGGTGCGCCCCATCGTCGGGTATTTGCTCTTCGCGCCCTGCGGACCCGTGTGGTCGAAGTTGAGCGCAAGCGAGATCACCTTGCCCTTCTTCACCAGGCTGGCGGCCGCGATGATGTCGGCAGCACTTGTGAAGTTGAGCGTGCCGATCTCGTCCTCCGGGCCCCACTTGCCCCAGTTCTTGTACTTCTCGGCAGCGTCAGTCAGATCCTGACGCGTGTATGGCTTGGCCGGCATGAGATTTCCTTCTTCAACGAGAGGCGGGGAGGGACATGGCAGCGCAGCGGGAGGGACGTGGGTTTACTGCGCCACCGGTTGGGGCGATGATATAGCACCAGCGCATGCCCCGGCGAAGTGCATACCGGGTCGCCGATAAGGACATGCGGCATACCAAGAATTCCAGGGGAGAGCGCCTTGCGAGCGATGGTTCGTCTTCTTGCCGGCCTTGCGTTGATCGCAGCGACAGCCGCATCGGCGCAGAGCTATCCGGACCACAATGTCCGCGTCATCGTACCGTTCGGGCAGGGCGGCCCGACCGACGTCATCGCGCGCATTTTCTCGCAAAAGCTGTCGGAGCGCCTCGGCCACCAGTTCTACGTCGAGAACATGCCGGGCGCGGGCGGCAATATCGGCACCGCGACCGCCGCCAAGTCGCCGGCGGACGGCTACACTATCCTGGTGGTAAGCACCGGCTTCATGGTCAACCCGAGCCTCTACGCCAGGGTGCCGTACGACCCGATCAAGAGCTTCACGCCGCTCACGCTCGCGGCGGTGTCGCCCAACGTGATCTTCGTCAATCCGTCGGTTCCGGCCAAGACCTTGAAGGAGCTGATCGAGCTCGTGAAGGCCAATCCGAGCAAATACGCCTATGCGCAGCCCGCAATCGGCTCGACGCCGCATCTGTCGGCAGAGCTGCTCAAGCAGACCTTCGGCCTCGATCTCGTGATGGTGCCGTTCACCAGCGCGGGTCTCGCCGTCAATGGCGTTCTCTCGGGCCAGCCGCCGATCGGCTTCACGGCGCTGCCGCCGACCATCGGGCTCATCAACCAGGGCAAGCTGCGCGGGCTTGCGATCGAGGCGGTCAAACGCTCGCCCACCATCCCGGATGTGCCGACCATCGCGGAAGCCGGCGTCCCGGGCCAGGAGGCCGACACGCTCACGGGATTCGTGCTGCCGGCCGGCACGCCGCCCGCGATCGTCGAGAAGCTGCACAGCGAGATGGTGAAGATCGGCGCGCTGCCGGAAATCCGCGAGCGGATGGAGAAGATCGGCTTTACGCCGGTGCTCAACACGCCGGCGGAATTCGGCGAGCGCATCAAGAGCGAGATGGAGCGGTGGGGCAAGGTGGTGCACGCCGCCAACCTGAAGATCGAGTAATGGGGAAGGTGCCGCGAGCCAATGTCGCGGCCGCGTGAGCTCCATTCGGCGTTGACCGGAATATCAGAATGACTTCGGCAGGATCGGCGGCTCGGTCTCTTCTCGCCGCAGTGCTCGTCGGCACGATGTCGGGAGCGGCCGCGGCTCAGAACACCGCGGCGACCCAAGCGCAGAAGACGCCGGCCGAAATGGCCCGGGCCATCGCCAATACGATCACGGCGACCACGCACATTACGCCGGGGTCGCCGATCACCTTCGTGGAGGCCACGTCGCACGACAACGTGGTCGAGATCAGGTTCGTCGTGACCGACGCGGCGGCGTTCGCTCGTTTCAAGGCCAATGCAGAGCCGGCGCGTATCGCCAAGACGTCCTACTACTGCAACGAAAGCCGCATCGACTACCTCAAACAGGGCGTCGTGATCCACGACATTCTGGCCCTGTCCGGCGGCCGCGACCAGGTTGAAACGACGATCGACAAGTCGAGCTGCGACAGGCTGCCGAGGCCGGCCCAGGCCGACGCCAAGACGCTTACCGAACTGGCGCTTGCCGCCGCGAAGACGGAAAACGAGCCGGCGGAAAACCGATCGCAATCCGCGTTCCATTTCGCCGGGGCGACGGCGCACCAGGGCGTCGTGGATTTGCGCTTCGTCTTTCGCGACGCCGCAGCGGCGGCGGCCGTGGATCAGCAGAAACTCGTAGCGGTCTTGTCGGTCTACATGTGCACCAAATACCGAGACTCAATCGTCCGTGGGCTCGTTTTCCATCCGGTCTTCGCCCTGGCAAACGACCCACCGACGATCGACTTCATCATCGACCGATCCAAATGCTAGAGCATGATCCCGAAAAGTGGGTACCGGTTTTCGGAAGAGATCATGCTCCCTTAATACGGGCTTTCTGACAATGCGCATCGTCGACATTCGCGAGCGGGCGATCCCGCTCAAGTCCGATCTCAAGAACTCGAGCTTCGATTTCTCCGAGATGACCACCTCGGTGGTCGCGGTCATCACCGACGCGGTGCGCGACGGCAAGCCAGTCGCGGGCTTCGCGTTCAACTCGACCGGCCGCTACGCCTGCGGCCACCAGATGCGCGAGCGTTTCATCCCGCGCATCCTGAGGGCAGATCCGAAGTCGCTGCTCGATGCCACGGGTGAGAACATCGATCCCGAGAAGGTCCTCGCCGCGATGCGCCAGCGCGAGAAGATCGGCGGCGACGCCGAGCGCTCGATCGGCATCGGCACCATCGAGGTCGCGGTGTGGGACGCGGTCGCCAAGATCGCCGGCAAGCCGCTGCACCAGGTGCTGGCCGAGCGTTACGGCGACGGCAAGGTGGCGAAGAAGATGTTCTGCTACGTCGGCGGCGGCTGGTACTGGCCGGGCCAGACCACCCGGGACCTGCAGGACGAGATGCGCCGCCATCTCGATGCCGGCTACACCATGGTGAAGATGAAGGTTGGCGGCATGCCGCTCGCGGACGATTGCCGGCGCATCGAGGCCGTGATGCAGGTGCTCGGCAACGAGGCGCGGCTCGCGGTCGACGCCAACGGCAAGTTCGACCGCGCCGAGTTGCTCGCCTACGCCAAGGGCCTTGCCCCCTTCGGCCTGCACTGGTTCGAGGAGCCGTGCCACCCGCTCGACTTCGCGCTCTACGCCGAGATCGCCTCGGTCTATGCCGGCGCGCTTGCGACCGGCGAGAACCTCTATTCGACGCAGGACGTGCAGAATCTCGTGCGCTTCGGCGGCATGCGCGCCGACCGCGACTTCATCCAGGTCGATCCGCCGCAGGCCTACGGCATCGCGCAATACGCGCAGACGATCGCGATGCTGGAGAAAGAGGGCTGGCGCCGCGCCTCGCTCTTCCCGCACGGCGGCAACCAGATGTCGCTTGCGATCGCGGCCGGCTTCGGCCTCGGCGGCGCCAAGTCCTATCCGGGCGTGTTCGGCGTCTTCGGCGGCTTCGCGGACGACGCCAAGGTGGAGAACGGCGCGATCACGCTGTCGGATCGCCCCGGCATCGGCTTCGAAGGTCAGGCGGCGCTCTATGGCGTCATGAAGGAACTCGTGAGCTGACGTCGGAGACACTTACCCGGGCCTCGCGCAGAGCGCCAAGCATCTCAACCCATCGGGATGGCCGCGCGTTGGTAGCAAGACGAAAATTTGATATGAAGCAGACGTGTGCGGCCAATCGACGAGATGAGAACTTCATGCTGCGATGTGCGACTGCGTTACTGATCGCCCTTATTTTTGGTTCACTGGCTCACGCTCAGGGGCAGAAGGCCAACGCGTCCCAAGTGCAATTATACATTCATATTTGCGAGCAGGAATTCCGCCTGTGCCAAAATGACGGGGAACGGGCCGATACTCCCGAACAGCTTGCGAAGCTCTGTAGCTACGAGAGGGACGGGTGTCTGAGGGCCGCCAAGCGTGGTGAGCACTCTGAGCGGTGAGCGTTGATTTGTATCGCCCCCCCCCGGGGCTACGATCTACGATCCCCTCATTTCGCCCCTTCCTCGGTGAAGAACTTCTCCCCATAGGCGAAGCGGTTGGGCTTGAGGAAGAAGCCGAGCAGCACGGCGCCGTTCGGCGCGACCGCCTCGTGCTGGTTGCCGGCGGGACGCCACACGAACTGGCCCGGCCCCGCGACACCCTCGTGGTCCTCGAGCGTCCCTTCGAGCACATAGGTCTGCTCCAGCGCGGTATGCTCGTGCAGCGGCACGACGGCGCCGGGATCGAGTTTGAAAAGCGCGGTCGTGATGCCGCTGTCGTCGCTGTAGAGCACCTTGATGCGGATACCGGGGAATTTGGTCGCCTCCCACGGCATGTTGGGCACGTCGAGATAGTGCGAGGCGAGCGCCGGATCGGTCACCGGCTTGATATCGGCGTGCACGAGCGTGCGGGCTTGCGGGGCGGCCATGGGAGTCCTCCGGTCCGGCGTTTTTGTCGCACCAGCATATGGCGGCGCGCGGCCGACATCCAGGCAAGACGGGCGCGTGCGCGCTCGTGTGATAATTTATTCCACGATCGTTTGGGTGGTGCGCGGGGCCGGATCATTCGCCCGGTTGATTGGCCTGCACGCTCGGCCACGCCCGCGTTAACCGTCCAGGTCGTGGCGCAAAGTCGCACTTGCGCTTTCGCCAAAAAAACTCCTTAAGTCCGTACCGATTTCGTCACGATCGGGCAGGAAAAACCGCCCCGATCCGACGGCGCCTCCCATGGTCACCGGCGGTGGGGGCGGCCTCGACCAACCAAACGACGTTGTTACGGGAGAAGTCGCCATGCGGGCCTCTTTGCTTGCCCTCGTTTCCACCGCATTTCTGGTTGCAGCCCCGGCCTTTGCGGCCGACGCGCCCAAGGACGTGAAGGGGCTCTACCTTCTGACCGATTATCCCGCGATGTCGGTGCAGCCCGGCGCGACGTCGACCATCGCGCTGCGTCTCCAGAATTACGGGCTCGCTCCCGAGCGCTATCAGCTCTCCGTCACCGACGTGCCGAAAGGCTGGACCGCGACCTTGCTTGGCGGCGGCCAACCGGTCGCGGCCGCGATGCCGACGACCGACCAGAGCGTAAGCCTGCAGCTTCGCCTCGACGTGCCGGTCAACACGCCGATCGGCACGCAGACGCTGACCGTCAAGGCGGAAGGGCAGGGCACCTCGGTCTCGCTGCCGATCGCCGTGACGCTCGCCAAGGAATTGCCCGCGAAGCTCAAGGTCGAGTTGCCGCTGCCGGCGCTGCGCGGCACGTCCAAGTCGACCTTCGACTATCAGCTCACGATCAAGAACGACAGCGGCCGCAACCTCACGGTCAGCTTCGCGGCCGACGCGCCGAAGAACTTCGAGACGTCGTTCACCGAGAACTACGGCAGCCAGCAGATCTCCTCGATCCCGATCGAGGCCGGCCAGTCGAAGGACATCAAGCTGCACGTGCGTCCGCCCTCGACCGCCGATGCCAAGCGCTATCCCTTGGGCGTGACGGTCTCGGCCGAGGACGCCAACGCCAAGACCAGCGTGTCGCTCGAGATCGTCGGCCAGCCGCAGCTCGCGCTCACCGGGCGTGACGGGCTCGTCAGCGCCAAAGCGGAGGCGGCGAAGCAGAGCACGGTGCCGATCGTCGTCACCAACACGGGGAGCGCTCCCGCCGAGAACGTCGAGCTCGCCGCCACCGCGCCGAGCGGCTGGAAGATCGAATTCGACCCGAAGACGATCGCGCGCATCGAGCCCGGCAAGTTTGCCGAGGTGCAGGCGCAGATCACGCCGACCGCGGCCTCGCTCGCCGGCGATTACGTCGCGGAGATGCGCGCGACGACCGGAGGTGAGGTGGCCTCGAGCCAGTTCCGCGTGGCGGTCTCGACCTCCAATCAAGGATATATGTTTGGTGGGGCGATCATCGGCGTCGCGGTTCTGTTCATGGTGGCCGCCGTCGCGCGGTTCGGCCGCCGATGAACGCGCCGCTCATCACGGCGCACGGCCTCACCAAGCGCTACGGCAAGGCGACGGTCGTCGACGGTATCGACTTCGAGGTGGCGAAGGGTGAGATCTTCGGGCTGCTCGGCCCGAACGGCGCGGGCAAGACCACCACCATCCTGATGATGCTCGGCCTCACCGAGATCTCGGGCGGCGCGATCCGGGTTCTCGATCACGACCCCGTGCGCCAGCCGCTCGCCGTCAAGCGCCGGGTCGGCTACCTGCCGGATCAGGTCGGCTTCTACGACAATCTCACGGCGATCGACAATCTCGTCTACTCGGCCCGCCTCATGGGTATCCCGGCGGCCGAACGTGGCAAGCGTATCGAGGAGGCGCTGACCCACGTGCGGCTCGCCGACGTCGGCGAGAAGCGCGTCAGGACCTTCTCGCGCGGCATGCGGCAGCGGCTTGGGCTAGCCGAGATCGTGATGAAGCGGGCGGAGATCGCAATCCTCGACGAGCCGACCTCGGGCCTCGATCCGCAGGCGACCGTCGAGTTCATCCAGATGATCAATGATCTCAAGCATGCCGGCGTGAGCGTGCTGCTGTCATCGCACATGCTCGATCAGGTGCAGCGGATCTGCGATCGTGTCGCGCTCTTCCAGCGCGGGCGCATCGTGCTGATGGGGCCCGTGAAGGATCTCGCGCGGCAGGTGCTGGGCGGAGGTTTCGTCGTCGAGGTGGAGGCGGATGCCGCACCGGACCTCGACGCGCGCTTCCGCGCGATCCCGGGTGTGAGCTCGGTCGAGCGCGCCGGCGCCGATCGCTATCGTCTCACCGCCGACCGCGACGTCCGTCCGGAAGCCGCACGGGCAGTGGTCGCCGCCAACGGCGCGCTGCGCCAGCTTTCGGTCTACGACCCCAGCCTCGAAGCGATCTACACCGGCTTCTTCAGCCAGCAGGCGAGCAATGAAGGGGGACAGCGCGATGCGGCGTGAGGGCTCCCCTTGGGAAGGCTTCGGCGCGGTGTACGCCAAGGAGCTGGCGGATCAGGTGTCGAGCATCCGCATGCTGCTGCTGGAGCTCCTGATCCTTGTCGTCAGCATCGTGTTCGTCCTTCTGGCGATCAAGAACATCCGGGATACGACGGCGGAGGATCCTTTCGTCCTCCTCAAGCTGTTCACGTCGGGCGGCTCGGTGCTTTCGATCGTGTTCTTCCTTGGAATACTGATTCCGGTGCTGGCGATCGCACTGGGATTCGACGCGATCAACGGCGAGTACAATCGGCGGACGATGTCGCGCATCCTGTCGCACCCGATCTATCGCGACGCGCTGCTGCTTGGGAAATTTCTCGCCGCCCTGACGACTCTCGGGATCGGGCTGTTGTGCCTTTGGCTCCTGGTCGTCGGACTCGGAATCATAACACTCGGCATTCTACCGAGCAGCGAGGAGATAACGCGGTCGATCGCCTTCCTGGCGATCACGCTGTGCTACGCCGGGACATGGCTCGCCCTCGCGATCCTGTTGTCGATCGTCTTTCGCTCGGCCGCAACGGCTGTGCTGATCGGGCTAGGGCTTTGGCTCTTCTTGACGTTCCTGTGGCCGGTCTTGGCGACGGTGGCGGCGAACGTGATCTCACCTCCCGATCTGCGTTTTGCCCAGCTCGGGGTTCAGACGCCCGCGACCTTCGCGTGGATGGAGGCTTTGACCCGTATCTCCCCGAACCAGCTGTTCTCGGAGGCGGCGAACGCCTTGCTCTCGCCTGAAGTCCGCGCGGCGGGTCTCGATCCGGTGACGCAATACATCAAGCTCCAGGGCGCCATTCCGGGTGCGCCGCTGCCGCTCTCGGAAAGCCTCGCGGTCGCTTGGCCGCTTGGCGTAGCGCTGGTCGCCATCGTGATCGTGCTGTTCGTGGCGGGCTATGTCGTCTTCCAGCGCCAGGAGGTGCGGGCCTGAGGGGCGCGCCACGACGCAACGCCGAGATCATCGGTAACGAAAAGGGGCGGCCGCGCGGCCGCCCCTTCTTTTTACTCGCTTGCTCGCAGACCCTCGTTAGGCCGGGAGCACCGCGACAATCTCCATCGTGCCGGGGTCGACCACCACGATCTCGTCGCCGACCAGGAAGTACTGGAAGCCGCGCCATGACGGCTCGATCGACACGATCGTCTCCGGCACCGCCACGAGGTGGACCGTCCGCGGGACGCGCGTGCCGACGCTCACGTCGAAGTCCACACGGGCGACGCGGGGTGCGCTGCGCTGGCCGACGATGATGCTGTGGATCTTGGTCCTTTGCTCGACGGTCAGGTTGGCGGATCCACCGCGGGCGCTCGACGCGTTGCCGCGGGGTTCGTTGGCGCGGTTCTCGTTGGTGCCGCTGCGGTTCTCCATGTTGCTGCCGCGGTTCTCGTTGGTGCCCTGACCGGTGGTCGAGCGATTGCGCTCATTGCGCTCGCTGCGCTCGTTCGGCTTCGTGGCCTTGTTGCCTTCGCTGCGCTCATTGAGCCGGTCCGACTTCGGCGTGCCTTTCTGCATGCCCGGCTGCTCGTTCGGCGCCTGGCCGGTGGTCGAGCGATTGCGCTCATTGCGCTCACTGCGCTCGTTCGGCTTCGTCGCCTTGTTGCCTTCGCCGCGCTCATTGAGCCGGTCCGACTTCGGCGTGCCTTTCTGCATGCCCGGCTGCTCGTTCGGCGCCTGGCCAGTGGTCTCGCGGCCGCGGTTCGTGTTCTGGCCGCTCTCGCCCATGCGATTGGGTGGCGCGGCGTTATGCGAAGGGGCGGCACCGCCGTGCGCGCCCGGTGCGGCCTTTTCGGCCGGTGCGTTCGTGTTTGGCGCGCCTTGCGCGAAGGCCGCGCCCGAGCCGATGGTAAGTGCCGCGACCGCGGTCGCGATCAGGAAGGTGTGTTTTCTCATCATATGTCTCCATTGCGCGTTTTTGCTGTGTCGTCCCCCGCGCAAATTTCCGAGCCGGGATTCCAAGGCACGATTACGGGTCATGGTCGAAGCCACCAATTCGCTTGCGCACTCAGGTTCCGATTTTTTCGCTCGCGGGTTCGATTTCTGCGTGCGCCGCCTTGGCCTCCGCATGCTGCGGTCTCGATGGCTCATACGGAAAACGAAGTGCTGCTATATCGGTTCCTCATTCGTCGCGCGCATGCGCGCTTGCGACGCAATTTTTGTGATGAAGTGGGTTAATCGCGGTCGGCGAAATAGCGTCGCGCGGAATAGCCGGTTTCACAACGAACGCGATGAACAAACCGTCAGCAAACACAAATCCAAGCGCCGATAAATACCAGTCACCGGAAAGCACCAATCATCGGAAAAAACCCTTGAAACGACGAGAGCGGCCGTAGCCGCTCTCGCCTTGTCGTCGATCGGAAGCGATCGCGACGACGTCTGCGTCGGTTACTGCTTGGGCAGCCCGCGCGAGTCGCGGTCGCCGCCCGACTGATGGATCGAATTCTTGTCGCTCGCTGCCGGCGCTTTCGGGGCGTCCATTTTCGGCGCCGCACCGGTCGTCTGCGACGGCGGCTTGTCCTTGACCTTCGCCTGGCCCGGCGTCTGCTCGCTGCCGGCCGCGCTGGCGCCGCTCTGGTCCTGGCCCGGCGAGCCCGCGCCCGGCGTGCTCGCGGTCTGCGCACTCGCCATCGAAATGCCCATCATCAGCGCCGCGGCGGCGCCCAGGGCGATCCATTTGCTCATCGTCATCCTCCAGTATCAGCGCGCTATCAGCGCGTTTTCGGCAGCGCGGACGTTCCGCGCTTGCTGGTTCAACAACCACATCGACCCGGCATGGTTCCGCGCCGCCCGGCGCGGCCAGGTTCCGCCCGCGTTGCGTTTGCATCGCAACCGGGGCAGCTTGCACCGTGAGGGAGGCCTCATGACGATTCTCGCCTCGCGCATCGATCCGACCGCGCCCGAATTTCGCGCCAACACGCAGCGCATGCGGGCCCTGGTGACGGAACTGGAAACATGCCGCGCCGAGGCGGCGGCCGGCGGGCCTGCTCGCGCGCGCGAGCGGCATCTCGCGCGCGGCAAGCTGCTGCCGCGCGACCGGGTGACCACGTTGATCGATGCGGGCACGCCGTTTCTCGAGCTCTCGCCGCTCGCCGCCAACGGCATGTACGACGACGCGATCCATGGCGCCGGCCTGATCACCGGCATCGGCCGGGTCGAGGGCCGCGAATGCGTGATCATCGCCAACGACTCGACCATCAAGGGCGGCACCTACTTCCCGATGACCGTGAAGAAGCACCTGCGCGCCCAGGAGATCGCGCGCGAGAACCGGCTGCCCTGCATCTACCTGGTCGACTTCGGCGGCGCCAACCTGCCGCATCAGACCGAGGTGTTTCCCGACCGCGAGCATTTCGGCCGCATCTTCTACAACCAGGCGACGCTGTCGGCTCAGGGCGTCGCGCAGATCGCGGTCGTGATGGGCTCGTGCACGGCGGGCGGCGCCTATGTGCCGGCGATGTCGGACGAGACCATCATCGTGCGCAACCAGGGAACGATCTTCCTCGGCGGTCCGCCGCTGGTGAAGGCCGCGACCGGCGAGGTCGTCACCGCCGAGGAGCTCGGCGGCGCCGACGTGCATGCGCGCCGCTCGGGCGTCGCCGATCATTACGCGGCCGACGACCGCCACGCGCTCGCCATCGCGCGGCGCTGCGTCGCCAATCTCAACACGCGCAAGTCGGTCGATATCGCGCTCGCCAAGCCGCGCGAGCCGGCCTATGCGGCGGACGAGCTCGACGGCATCGTGCCGGTCGACCTCAAGAAGCAGTACGACGTGCGCGACGTGATCGCGCGCCTCGTCGATGCGTCCGAGTTCGACGAGTTCAAGCAGCTCTACGGCACCACGCTGGTGACCGGCTTCGCGCACATCCACGGCATCCCGGTCGGCATCCTCGGCAACAACGGCATCCTCTATTCGGAGTCGGCGCTCAAGGCGGCGCATTTCATCGAGCTCGCCTGCCAGCGCCGCATTCCGCTGCTCTTCCTGCAGAACATCGTCGGCTTCATGGTCGGGCGCGACTACGAGGCGGGCGGCATCGCGAAGGACGGCGCCAAGATGGTCACCGCGGTCGCCTGCGCGCAGGTGCCGAAGATCACCGTCATCGTCGGCGGCTCCTACGGCGCCGGCAATTACGGCATGTGCGGCCGCGCCTACGGGCCGCGCTTCCTGTTCACCTGGCCGAATGCCCGCATCTCGGTGATGGGCGGCGAGCAGGCCGCGAGCGTGCTCGCGACCGTCAAGCGCGACAATATCGAGGCGGCCGGCGGCAAGTGGTCGGAGGTCGAGGAGGAGGAGTTCAAGCAGCCGATCCGCGAGCAATACGAAGCCGAGGGCAATCCCTATTACGCGACCGCGCGCCTGTGGGACGACGGCATCATCGCGCCGTCCGAGACGCGCCGCGTGCTTGCGCTTGCGTTTGCCGCGGCGCTCAACGCGCCGATCGCCGAGACGCGGTTCGGGGTGTTCAGGATGTAGCGGATAGGACGCTCACGCGGCGTCTCGCTTCCTCGGCTCGATTCGTCGCAACTCAGCGCGAGAGTCGTCCTCAGCGCGTTCGAGGTCAAATTGCGTCTGCATGCCCATCCAAAACTGCGGGGTTGTCCCGAAGTAACGCGATAAGCGAAGCGCGGTGTCGGCAGTCACCGGCGTTTCTTCCCGGGTCAGTCTCTCGATCCGAGTGCGCGGCACGCCGCATGCCTGCGCGACAGCATAAGGAGTAAGCTGCATCGGCTGCAGGAAGTCCTCGCGCAGCACCTTGCCGGGGTGGATCGGGGCGAGCTTTTTGGCCATATTTCGACTCCTCAATGGTAGTCCAAGATCTCAACCTCTTCGGGACCTGCCTGCGTCCAGCGAAAGACGATCCGCCATTGATCGTTCACTCGGATGGAATACTTCCCGGCGAGGTCTCCCTTGAGAGCTTCGAGCCGGTTCCCGGGTGAAGCCGCCAGATCGCCGAGCAAGCCGGCATTGTCCAACTGCACGAGTTTCCGACGCGCGACCGCAGCGATCGACGCCGGGAATCCCTTCGGCACCACTCGCGTGCGCAGAATTGTCTCAGCGAATTTGCCGCGAAACGTTCGGATCATGCAGCACCGACGCCAATCGGCTTGGTATCACATTATGATACGACAAGCAAGAATCGTGCGGAGCCGCCTGCGTTCAAGGCGGACTCGACAGGGGCGACAGCGCCGCAACACGTGCACTATACTGCCGCCTTCGGAACCGTCGGTCCGACAATCACAGATCAACATCTTCACCCGACCGGGAGGAATCGATCCATGAAGCGAAATCTGCTGCTCGGCACCGCCGTCGCGCTCGCGTTCGGCGCGGGACTTGCCACGCAAGCGATGGTCGGCGCGCAGTCGCCGGTGCCGCCGAAGGAAATCATCAAGGAGGAGCCGCTCGTCGGCGGCGACTCGCAGGACATGGTCATGCAGGTCGTGACCATTCCGCCCAACGCGGTGACGCCCTGGCACATTCATCCGGACGGCCACGAGATCAGCTACGTGATGGAAGGTGCGGTCAAGCTCCAGGTCGACAAGGAGCCCGACCGGGTCGTCAAGGCGGGCGAGGGCTTCCACGTCAACGCCAACGTGGTGCACCGCGGCGTCGGCGAGCCGAGCGGCGCGAAGCTCCTGATCGTGCGGCTCAAGCCGAAGGACAAGCCCATCATGCAGGTGATGAAGCACGACTGATCGCGCGACCGACCGCGATTTGATCGAAACGCCTCCCGGCACGATGCCGGGGAGGCGTTTTGCTTTTCGCGTCGGGCAAGCCCGCCTCAGGGCAGGGTGACGACCACGTTGCCGGGCGTCCTGCCCTGCTCGATCGCCTCATGCGCCCGCACGATCTCGCCGAGCGGCAGGGTGAGCGCCACGTTGTGGATCAGGCGCTTTTTCTCCATCAGCTCCGTGATGGCGCCGACCGCGGCCGCGCGCTCGGCGGCGGTGAGCTCGTAGACGAAGATCCATTTGATCGCATTGGCGTTGACCAGCAGGAACTGCGCCGGCACGGCTGCGTCCGGCGCGCCCGTTCCGTACACCACGACCTGGCTGCGCGGGTGCAGCACGCCCGGATAGAGCTTCGCGTTGGCGGCGAGGTCCATCTCGATCACGGCGTCGACGCCGGCCTTGTCGGTCAGATCCATGACCGCCGCGCCGACGTCCTCGCGCTTGTAGTCGATCACGTGATCGGCGCCGGCGGCGCGCGCGAGCTTTGCCTTTTCTTCCGAGCTGACCGTGGTAACGACCACGGCGCCGCGCGCCTTGGCGAACTGGATCGCATAGTGGCCGACGCCGCCGGCGCCGCCCGTGATCAGCACCGTCGAGGCGCTGTCGACCTCGGCGGTCGCGACCGCGTGATAGGCGGTCATCGCCGGGATGCCGAGGCAGGCGCCTTCCGCAAAGCCGATGTGGTCGGGCAGGCGCACCGCCAGCGCTTCCGGCAGCACCACGTATTCGGCCGCGGTGCCGAAGGCGCGCTTCCACTGCGCGTTCCAGGTCCACACCCGCTCGCCGAGCCGCGCCGGCGCGACGCCGCTGCCCACCTTGTCGATGGTGCCGGCCCCGTCGCTGTGGGGAACGACGCGCGCAAACGCCATCTTGCGGGTGCGCCCTTCGCGCGATTTCACGTCCGAGGGATTGACGCCGGAGGTCGCAAGCCTGACGCGTACCTCGCCGGGACCGGGCTCGGGCGTCGCGATGTCGCCGAGTCGCAGCACCGCGGCGGCGGACCCGTTGGCTTCGTAATAGGCGGCGCGCATGGGGAACTCCTGACATATATCTATCGAGGCGAAGCCTGCCCGGAGCCGACAATGCTCCGATCCAGAATGGATCGTGCTCCAGCGGGGGGCAGCCGGCGACCGGTCAGGCCCACCGCCCACAAGCCATAATATAGCGGGCGGGCCCCCTCGCGGATGCCGCATTCCTGATGTTATACTGGGCAAATCAGATGGGGGCGACCGTCGATGAAGTGGCTGGCCATAGCATTGGTCGTATTTGTCGCTGCGCTCGCGGCTTTTCCCGTGACGGTCGGCGCCGTCGGCGCGTTGATCGGCTATCACGCCGAGAGCGCGCAGTCGATCAACTACATTTCGCGCGGGATCCATGAGATGACCGCGGGCCGGCACCGGGCCTCGTTTCGGCGCAAGCTCGATCGGCTGACGATGCAGCAGCATTTTTGACGGCGCGCCTGACCGTTTGCGGCGTGGAACATAGCGCTGAACCCACGATTTGAAACTGACATGAGCGGCTTGTCATCGCGCACCCGGCGCACGGAACCGTGCGCGCGCGCTTTGTGTTTCCCCACGATAGGCTGGACAACGCAAGGAGGCAGCGATGAGTTTTCGCGTCTACAGCGGCCCGCACGGGGCGCCGGCGCCGACGCGCGCTCGAGCGGGAGCGCATGCTGTTCAAGGAATTCTCCTCCCTCGACGAGGCGATGAGCTGGGCCGGCCACGTCGGCGACCGCGGACTGACCGCATTGCTCATCGAGGGCGATGACGGGACCCGAATGGTCAAGCAGGAGATCGTGGCGGCGTTGCGCCACCACGAGACCGAAGGGCGCCATCAACGGCATCATTAAAGACGCCAGGCAGGACGGCAAAACGGCGCGCCCCGCCTGATGGCGCCCTGCTGCGGCGCCATCCATCCGGCGACGTGGCGGCAGCGGCCGCCGCGCCGCCACCCCGCGAATGCGCGGCTTTTTACTTCGTCAGCCTATTCCACTGATTGCGGATGCCATCGATCATGTTGTGCGTCACGGTGCCGAACTGATCCCAGTTCACCAGAGGTTTGTCGGTCGGTAGCGCAACGGCCGTATCGTGGACGTAAGCGGCACCGATCGTCACCACGATGCCGAGAAGGAATGCAATGAAGCTACGCATATGCTCGTCTCCCACGCGAAATGTGACTATGAGGTTGGTGCGAATTACGGCAACTTCACGATATTCTATCACTAGAGCACGTTTCGTTCCGATGGAATCGGAACGTGCTCTAAATTCACGCATTGGCGCATATCCTATCCGGCGAACCGGTATCCACTTCGCCGGGATATGCGCTGACGAACGGGAGGAAGGCGATGGCTGGGACGGGTTTCCGCAAGGCATTGATCGTCGGCGCGGGTGCCGGATTGAGCGCCGCGCTGGCGCGCGCGTTCGCGAAGGAGGGGCTGGCGATCGCGCTTGCGGCGCGCAGCCCCGGGGATCTGGCCGCCCTCGCGGCCGAGACCAACGCCCAGGTCTTTGCCTGCGACGCCGCGCGCCGCGCCGACGTCGAGAAGCTGTTCGCCGATCTCGACGCCCAAGGTGCACCCGACGTCGTGGCCTATAACGCGAGCTATCGCACGCGCGGCCCGTTCGTCGACCTCGACGCCGACGAGGTCGAGAAATCGCTGCGCGTCTCCGCGCTCGCCGGCTTCTATGTCGCGCAGGCGGCGGTGCGGCGGATGCTGCCGGCCGGGAAGGGCGCGATCTTCTTCACGGGCGCATCGGCGAGCGTCAAGGGCTATGCCCAGTCGGCACCGTTCGCGATGGGCAAGTTCGCGCTGCGTGGTCTCGCGCAGAGCATGGCGCGTGAGCTCGCGCCGCAGGGCATCCACGTCGCCCACGTGGTGGTCGACGGCGGCATCCGCTCGGAGCGGCGCGCCGAAGCGGCGGACAAGCCCGACAGCATGCTCGACCCCGCGGCGATCGCGGAGAGCTACGTGCATCTGCTGCGCCAGCCGAAAAGCGCGTGGAGCTGGGAGATCGAGGTGCGGCCGTGGGTGGAGCGCTTCTGACGGCGGTCGGGCAATCCGATCTTGCCGCGCCGAGGTTCGGCCGCTATAAGCCCGCCGCACCGTAACGGCATTTTCCAAGGGGCGATACGCGATGGCGATCGAGCGTACCTTTTCGATCATCAAACCTGACGCGACCGAGCGTAATCTCACGGGCGCGATCAATGCCATGATCGAGCAGGCGGGCCTGCGCATCGTGGCGCAGAAGCGCGTGTGCATCACGCGCGAGCAGGCGCAGACCTTCTACGCGGTGCACCGCGAGCGGCCGTTCTTCGGCGAGCTCGTCGATTTCATGATCTCGGGTCCCGTGGTCGTGCAGGTGCTCGAAGGCGAGAACGCGATCGCCAAGCACCGTGAGGTGATGGGCGCGACCGATCCCGCCAAGGCGGCGGCCGGCACCATCCGCAAGGTACACGCGAAATCGATCGGCGAGAACTCCGTGCACGGCTCCGATGCGGCCGACACGGCCGCCAAGGAGATCGCGCAGTTCTTCTCCGGCAACGAGATCGTCGGCTGAGCCGTCGCGCCGCGGCGGGCGGTTGCGCCGGCGCGTAACGCGTCATCCTATGCGTAGTCCTGTATAGTGCTCGGGGAGGGGCCGGCGGACGCGCGGCCGGGCTCGGGAGAACGCGTTGGGCGCCATCAACCTCTCGGCGGATCTGTCCTCACCGGAGTTCTGGTGGGACGTCTTCTGGATTTTCGTCGTCAATGGCCTCCTGTCCGGCGACAACGCGGTGCTGATTGCGCTCGCTTGCCGCGGGCTGCCGCGCCGCGAGCGCATCTGGGGCATGGTGATCGGCGCCGGCGTCGCGTCGCTCCTGCTGATTGCCTTCACGGCGGTCATATCCTCGCTCATGCAGTTGCCTTACCTGCGTTTCGTGAGCGGCATCATCCTGTTCTGGGTCGCGATCAAGCTCGCGGGTCCCGCCGCGCACGATGAGGAGGGCACGCCCGAGGCCGCCAAGGACCTGTGGCGCGCCGTGCGCCTCGTCGTCGTCGCCGACATCGTGATGAGCCTCGACAATGTCGTCGCCGTTGCCGCCATCTCCAACGGCCAATACGTCCTGCTCGGGCTCGGCCTCATCATCAGCATCCCGATCGTGATCGGCGGCAGCGCGCTGGTGCTGGCGCTGCTCGAGCGGTTTCCGATGGTGGTGTGGGTCGGCGCCGCGATCCTTGGATGGGTGGCGGGCGGGCTGCTCGCGACCGATCCGATCTTCCAGGGTCATCTGCATTCGGTTGCGCAGGTCGATATCGCGGTCGATTCGCAGGTCTTCGGCTGGGCGGGCCTTCACAAGGTCCAGTTCGGGCTCGATCTTTTCAAGGTTGCGCTGGGGCTTATCGGGGCTATCGTGGTGGTCGTGGGGGCCTTGATCTGGCGTGCCACGAGCCCGGCGGCCGCCGACGCGACGGCCGGGGCGAGCGAGGAGCATCAGCCCGCGGAATGAACCAGACCGTTCGCTCCACGCCACGCGCAACGCGGATCGGCGCATCCGCCTGCCCACACGATTGCCCCTCGACCTGCGCGCTGGAGGTCGAACTTCTCGACGAGCGCACCATCGGCCGCGTGCGCGGCGCGCCCGACAACAGCTATACGGCGGGTGTCGTCTGCGCCAAGGTCGCCCGCTACGCCGAGCGCGTGCATCATCCGGATCGGCTGCTGCGGCCGTTGCGGCGCACGGGCCCGAAGGGCTCGGGCGAGTTCGCGCCGATCTCCTGGGACGACGCGCTCGACCTCGTCGCCGAGAAGCTGCTGCGCGCCGAGGAGCGCGACGGCGCGCAGGCGGTCTGGCCCTATTACTATGCGGGCACCATGGGCCTCGTGATGCGCGACGGCATCCACCGCCTGCGCCATGTGAAGCGCTATTCGGGCTTCCATTCGACCATCTGCGTCAACCCGGCCTATGTCGGCTTTGCGGCCGGCACCGGCAGGATCGCGGGGCCCGATCCGCGCGAGATGGCGCGCTCCGACCTCGTGGTGATCTGGGGCACCAATGCGGTCAACACCCAGGTCAACGTGATGACGCACGCGATCCGCGCCCGCAAGGAGCGCGGCGCCAAGATCGTCGCGGTCGACGTCTACATGAACGAGACCATGCGGCAGGCCGATCTCGCGGTGCTGCTGCGCCCCGGTACTGACGGCGCCTTCGCGTGCGCCGTGATGCATTGCCTGTTTCGCGACGGCAAGGCGGACTGGGCTTTTCTCGATCGCTTCAGCGACGCGCCACGCGAGCTCGAAGCGCATGTGCGATCGCGCTCGCCGCAATGGGCGGCCGCGATCACGGGCTGCGACGTCGGAACCATCGAGGAATTCGCCCGTCTCGCCGGCACCACGAAGCGCGCCTATTTCCGCCTCGGCTACGGCTTTGCGCGCTCGCGCAACGGCGCCGCCCAGATGCATGCGGCGAGCTGCATCCCGACCGTGACGGGCGCCTGGCAATACGAAGGCGGCGGCGCGTTCCACAACAACGCCGACATCTATCACTGGAACAAGACGATGATCGAAGGGCTCGATGCGCGCGATCCGACGGTGCGCATGCTCGATCAGTCGCGCATCGGCCCGATCCTATGCGGCGAGGCGGCGGCGCTGGAGAACGGCCCGCCCGTCACGGCGCTGTTCATCCAGAACACCAACCCGGTGTCGGTCGCGCCCGACCAGACCAAGGTCAAGCGCGGCTTTGCGCGCGAGGACCTGTTCGTGTGCGTGCACGAGCAGTTCATGACCGAGACCGCGCAGGTCGCCGACGTGGTGCTGCCCGCGACCATGTTCCTCGAGCACGACGACGTCTATCAGGCGGGCGGCAACCAGCACATTTTGCTCGGGCCAAAGCTGATCGAGCCGCCCGGCGAGTGCCGCTCCAACCACGAGGTGATCGCCGGCCTCGCGCAACGCCTCGGCGCGCAGCATCCGGGCTTCACGATGAGCCCGCGCGAGCTGATCGACTGGACCTTGCAGAAATCCGGCTGGGGATCGATCGGCGAACTCGAGGCGAAGCGCTGGATCGACTGCCAGCCGGATTTCGACACTGCGCACTACGTGCGTGGCTTCAACTGGCCGGACGGGAAATTCCGCTTCAAGCCGGATTGGCCCAACGTGCCGTTCCGCAGCCCGCGCCGCGCTGGCCCCTACGATCGCATGCCGGCGCTGCCGGACCATTGGACCGCGATCGAGGAGGCGGATGCGGCGCATCCGTTCCGGCTCGCCACCTCGCCGTCGCGCAATTTCCTCAACTCCACGTTCACGGAGACCGCGTCGTCACTGACACGCGAGCGCGGCCGCCCCGAGGTGATGATCCATCCCGACGACGCGGCCGCGTCCGGCATCCGCGACGGCGACGAGGTCGTGCTCGGCAACACGCGCGGCGAGGTGCGGCTGCATGCGCGGCTGTTCGACGGCGTGCGGCGTGGCGTGCTGATCGCGGAGTTGATCTGGCCGAACCGCTATTATCCGGACGGCCGCGGTATCAACACGCTGACCGGCGCCGACGCGATCGCGCCCTACGGCGGCGCCGCGTTCCACGACAACAAGGTCTGGATACGACCTTACGCCACGTAGGATGGGTTGAGCCCTCGGGTCTTGCCTTCGGCAAGCCCAAGGACAGGCTCCGCGAAACCCATCATCTATGCGCCAGCCGTCGAGCGATGGGTTTCGCTGCGCTCAACCCATCCCACCTTCGCGCTACCAGCGGAATTCCAATCCGAGCGTGCCGCCGTGCGACGTGGAGCCCTCGCGGAACCTGCCGTCATAGGTCGCGAAGAGGCGCGTCATCGCCGACAGCCGGATCGACGCGGTTGCGCCTGTATCCACGCCATATTTCGACTCGGTCACCCCGAGCACCGTCGCGGGCGTCACGCCGCCGCCGACGGCGCTGACCGTCAGCGCCGGCACATGCTGCACCAGGTTGTCCACCGCCTTGGCGTAGCCCGAGAGGTCGAACACGGTCGCGTTGGTGACCCAGGTGTTGCCGATCTCGAGACCCGCCAAGATGCGGCCACGCTCGATCTGCGCCGACGGCACCGAGACGGCGTCGGTGCCGCCGGACTCCGTGTAGGCGTCGGTGTGGGTCTGCGTCCAATCGGCGTCGAGTTTCGGGACGACGCGGGCCGAGCCGAACGGGATGAGGTAACTGGCTTCGCCGGTCACGCCCCACACATTCGCGCCGTAGGAGGCGGTCGCGGGCCCTGATGGTGTGGACCGGTTCGAGTCGACGTTGCCGAATCCCGCGATGCCGGCCGCCGAGAAGGTCCACTGGCCCCACTGGTAGGCGCCGTTGACGCCGACCTGGGTGAGGTCGAGGCTCGCGTGCTGCGGTAGACCGGTGATATCGATCCCGCTGTGGCTCTGGTCGATCGAGAGGCCGAGTGTCGCCTCGGGCGTCACGTTCAACGAGAGGCCCGCGTTGCCCCCATAGGTGCGCCGCGTGTCGCCCGGGTAGGTGTTCTGCGCGCCCGTCTGCGCCGAGATGCCGTAGAGCTGCGTCCAGGCGGTCCAGCGCGGTTGGTCGGCGGGCGCCGGTGCGCCGCCACCGCCCGGATTGGCGCCCGTGCCGAACAGGCTGCTGTATGCGGACGACCCGCCCTTATCGTCGAGGAATTGCAGGTAGCGCGAGCCCAGTTGGTACAGCGCATAGCCCGACCCGACGCCGATTGCCCCGGATGTGGTCGGGACCGATGGCGTCGGAGGCGGAGGAGGCGGCGGTCCTCGCTGCGCGAACACCGGGTGCGCGCCGAAGAGAAGCATGAATGCCGCGATCGCCAAGGCACGCCGCGCCAAAGCGGTCGACATAAAGCGGGTAGGCGATTTTGGGCGCACGTCGGCGGCGGCCCGTGAGGCGCACTTATTCTGCACGATTAAAACCTCGTCATCCCCGGCGCGACACCGAAATATGCGAAGCCGCCATCCATCGACAAAGCACTGCGCCGAGTCCGAGATTCTTTCGTTTTTCCGCGTCGGGTCAATGCTTAGGTGTTGCCGAGATCGCGACAATTCGCTGGATGTGCTGATTGCGCAACACGCCGCTTTCGTGTCTCGGAATGGCACTCGCAGGGCCGAGCCTTGCTTCGGCCGCATTTCTCGTATCTCTTCAACGCACAATCGGATTTTGGCCATTCCGGCCCGCTGTGCGTCCATGTCGATTTTAAAGCTGGCGCTCTCGTATCGGACTTCCTCCAAAAGCCGGGTTGTCGCGCGGATTGCAGCGAGTGCATTTGCGCGTTCACAAGACGTTCTGACTGACTAGGAGACAGACGATGCAAAAGGGCACCGTCAAATGGTTCAATCCGACTAAGGGCTACGGTTTCATCCGGCCGTCGACCGGCGAGAAAGACGTTTTCGTCCACATCTCGGCTGTCGAGCGGGCGGGTCTGAGCACCTTGAACGAGGGCCAGGTGGTCGAGTACGAGCTCGTCACCAATCGCGGCAAGACCTCGGCGGAAAATCTCAAGGTCGCGTAAAGCGGCTCCGACCGATCGTTTCGGTCCACGGGTCATCCCGTAGCCCCCGGTGTCCCCGGGGGTTTTTTGTTGCCCGCGCGTCGCGCCTCAAGAACTCGATCGGCGGCACGAGCAGGAGGCCGTCGCTCGCCGGCGCGCCGTCGATCCGGCATCGCCCGTCCTCGACGCGCACGCGTCCTTCGGCGACGAGCCGCAGCGCCGCCGGATAGATCTTGTGCTCGATCGCGAGCACGCGCGCCGCCAGGGTCTCGGCCGTATCGTCCTCGCGCACCGCGAGCGCGCCCTGCGCGATCACGGGCCCCGCATCCATCTCGGGAACGACGAAGTGGACGGTCGCGCCGTGGATCTTGACCCCGGCCGCGAGCGCACGCTCATGAGTGTCGAGACCCTTGAACGCCGGCAGCACGGCCGGGTGGATGTTGAGCATGCGGCCTTGCCAGCGCCCGACGAAGCCCGGTGTGAACAGCCGCAAGAAGCCCGCGAGGCAGATCAGGTCGATGCGATGGGTGTCGAGCTCGCGCTGCACGGCGTGCTCGAACGCTTCCCGGTCCTTGCCGAACGGCGCGTGGTCGACGGTCGCGACCGCAAGGCCCGCGGCCTGCGCGGCGGCCAATCCCTTGGCGTCCGGCCGGTTGGACAGCACGAGCGCGATCTCGGCCGGATAGTCCGGAACCTGGGCAGCCGCGACCAGCGCCGCCATGTTCGAGCCGCGGCCGGAAATCAGGATCGCGACGCGGCGGCGCGCCATGCGCTCACGCGGCCCCGACCGCGATGCCGGACGGGGCATCGGGAAGCGCGCGACGGGTTTTCGGCGTCATGGAAGCGCCCCTGGACGGTTCGTCGGCGTGGTACGGCGGATTCGGGCAGGGTGCAATGCCCACCGCGTGGCCCTGGGTATCGCGATCCTCCCTTGGCAAGCCGGTACGGCAGGCTACATTCGCCAGGGCGGGCCGTTGAGTGTGGCGCGTGTTGTTTTCGGTGGACCTGAAGATCTCCGCCTCGGTGCGGGACGGGCATTCGCCGGAGCACGCGCCGGGCGGCCGGACCGGGGCCTGCGCTTGAACCTTCCTAACCTCATCACGATTGCCCGCATCCTGATGGTGCCGATCGTCGTCTGGGCGATCGCGCAGCGGCAGATGCAGATCGCCTTCCTGCTGTTCGTCGCGGCCGGCGCGAGCGACGCGGTCGACGGCTTCCTGGCCAAGCGGCTCAATATGGCGAGCGAGCTCGGCGCCCATCTCGATCCGCTCGCCGACAAGGCGCTGATCGTCTCGATCTACGTGTCGCTCGGCATCACCGAGGCGATCCCGCGCTGGATCGTGATCCTGGTCGTCTCGCGCGACATCCTGATCATCGGCGGCGTCATGCTAGCCTGGTTCCTCGGCCGCCCGATGACGGTCAAGCCGCTGCTCGTGTCCAAGCTCAATACGGCGGCGCAGATCCTGTTCGCGTGCATCGTGCTCGCCTCGCTCGGCTTCGGCTTCGACGCGACCGCGCTCCAGACCGTCCTGTTGTGGACGGTCGCCGCATTGACGCTGCTCTCCGTCGGCTTCTACGTGCGCGAATGGTGGCGCCACATGAATGCAGCCGGCACGTGACATGAACGAGCTTCCGCGCCAGCTTCCGCTTGCGCTCGGCTTTCACGAACGCTTCGGCCGCGAGGATTTCCTCGCCGGCCCCCCGAACGCCGCGGCGCTCGGGCTGATCGAGCGCTGGCCGGACTGGCCCGCGCGGGCGTTGGCGCTGGTTGGTCCGGAGGGCTCGGGCAAGAGCCATCTGGCGGCGATCTGGGCCAAAAGTGCGGGGGCGCGCGCGATTGCGAGCCACGCGATCGAGGCCGCCGGCGTGCCGACCGCGCTCGCGACCGGCGCGCTGGTGATCGAGGATCTGCAGCCGGGCGCCTGCGAGGACGCGGCGCTCTTTCACTTGCTCAATCTCGCGCGCGAGCAGGGCGCTTTCCTGCTCATCACGACGCGCACGCCGCCGAGCGGCTGGACCGTGCGGCTGCGCGATCTCGCCTCGCGCCTGCGCGCGCTTCCGGTCGTGGCGCTCGCGCCGCCCGACGACGCGCTGCTGCGGGCCGTGCTGGTCAAGCTGTTCGCCGACCGCCAGCTGCGCGTCGACGAGGAGCTGATCGCCTACCTGCCGACCCGGATCGAGCGCTCGTTCGCGGGCGCCCGCGCGATCGTCGCCGAGCTCGACCGCGAGGCGCTGCGCCAGCGGCGCGAGGTCGGCCGCAAGCTCGCCGCCGAGCTCTTGCGCGACCGGTGAGCCTGGCCGGGCGCGGCGCCTGTGTCCGGCAGCCGCGATTTCGTGATCCGGATCACAACATGTCGAGATAGCCCGGCGTCGACCCGAACCGGGCCGAGCCGACACCCGACGAATGATCGAGCGGCAGGTCGCCGCCGATAACCCCAAGGGAGCGGACCATGTCCACGCTCGGTCACAGGAAAGTTGCGCGGGTGCTCTCCATCACGGTGGTCGCCTGCGCGTTCGCCACCGCGTTCTGCGCCGGCAGCGTTGCGCTCGCTAATGTCACGAAGCCGGGTCAGACCGGCTCGACGAAGAATTCGGGCCTGCATCATCCGGTGCACGGTCCGGGATCCACCCACAATCCCATCGTCCTGCATCAGCCGCTGCATGGGGCGGGTTCGAGCCACAATCCGATCGTCGTGCCGCCCAACTGCAACGATCCGAATACGCTGTGCCGGCGGCCGTGATGCGGGCACGAAGGAGCACCGTCATGTCGAAGCCTTCGTCGCTTGCGCCCGTCTGCGTGCTGGCCTCTCTCGCCGCGTCGATCCTGTTGCTGGCGGATGTGGCGCCCGCCGTAGGCGCTCGGGTCACGGCCGCAAAGAACGCAGCCACGACCAACGCGCCGCAAGGTCCCCGGACACCGGCTCTTGCGCGGCGTTGCGACCCGCCCCCGTGTCCCGCAAGTATGCGCCGCACGACTGCGGCCAGCGGCCTTTGAGCCGTACCGGTTGGGCGATTAAGGTTCTTATGTCACAATCGTCATAGCGGGGTCATTTTGGCCCGCGACAATGCCCGAAAGGGCGGTGTTTCGTATGGCGGATCGCGCACAAGCTGTTGTTATTGCTGTTGAATCCAGAACCGAGCCGCATCCCGAGGAGCCTCGCGCCAAGGACGCGCCGCCGGCCCTGCTGGACAGCCCGGAGCGCTTCATCAACCGCGAGCTGTCGTGGCTGCATTTCAACCGTCGCGTCCTCGAGGAAGCCGAGAACCCCAACCATCCGCTGCTCGAGCGGGTGCGCTTCCTGTCGATCTCGGCCAACAACCTCGACGAGTTCTTTATGGTGCGCGTCGCCGGCCTCATGGGCCAAGTGCGCGCCGGCATCGCGGACAGGAGCCCCGATGGCCTGAGCCCGTCGGAGCAGCTCGTGCGCATCAGCGAGGCGGTGTCGAGCCTCGCGAACGACCAGCAGGCGCGCTGGCGCGAGCTGCGCAAGGAGCTCGCCGAGCAGCAGATCGTGCTGGTCGAGGCCGACACGCTCAAGAAGGCCGACCGCACCTGGCTCGAGGACTATTTCCTGCGCCACATCTTCCCGGTGCTCACGCCGCTCGCGATCGACCCGGCGCATCCCTTCCCGTTCATCCCCAATTTCGGCTTCTCGATCGCGCTGCATCTCTCCCGCCAGAGCGACGGCAAGGCGATGAACGCGTTGATCCGCGTGCCGCAAAAGGTCGAGCGCTTCATCCGCCTGCCGTCTCCGGCTGAGGGCGGGGGCGCGCGGCTGGTCACGCTCGAGCAGGTGACCGGCCTGTTCATTCCGCGGCTGTTTCCCGGCTACACGGTCAAGGGGCAGGGCGCCTTCCGAATCCTGCGCGACTCCGAGATCGAAATCGAGGAAGAGGCCGAGGACCTGGTGCGCCAGTTCGAGCGCGTCCTGAAGCGGCGGCGCCGCGGCTCGGTCATCCGCCTCGAGATCGAGGCGGCCATGCCGGTCGAGCTGCGCCAGTCGGTGCAGCGCGCGCTCGCGGTCGGCGACGCCGAGGTGTTCCTGGTGGACGGCGTGCTGGCGCTGAGCGAACTGAACCAGCTCATGGCGGTCGACCGGCCCGATCTCGAGTTCGTGCCGTACAATCCGCGCTTCCCGGAGCGCATCCGCGACCACGCCGGCGACTGCTTTGCGGCGATCCGGCAGAAGGACCTGGTCGTCCATCACCCCTACGAATCCTTCGACGTGGTGGTGCAGTTCCTCACGCAGGCGGCGCGCGATCCCGACGTGATCGCGATCAAGCAGACGCTCTATCGCACCTCGAACGACTTACCGATCGTGCGCGCGCTGGTCGAGGCCGCCGAGGCCGGCAAGTCGGTCACGGCGGTGGTCGAGCTCAAGGCGCGCTTCGACGAGGAAGCGAACATCCGCTGGGCGCGCGACCTCGAGCGCGCCGGCGCGCAGGTCGTCTACGGCTTCATCGAATTGAAGACGCACGCCAAGCTGTCGCTCGTGGTCCGCCGCGAGGGTTCTTCGCCGCTCTGCTACGTGCATGTCGGCACCGGCAACTACCATCCGGTGACGGCGCGCATCTACACGGACCTCTCGTTCTTCACCGCCGATCCCGTGATCGCGCGCGACGTCGCGCGCGTGTTCAACTTCATCACCGGCTATGCGGAGCCCGACCAGCTCGATCGCCTGGCGGTGTCGCCGCTCAATCTCAAGGCGCGTATCCTCGAGCATATCGGGCGCGAGATCGAGCACGCGCACGCCGGCCGCCCGGCCGCGATCTGGATGAAGATGAACGCACTGGTCGATCCCGAGATCATCGACGCGCTCTACGAGGCCTCGCGCGCCGGCGTGCAGATCGATCTGGTCGTGCGCGGCATCTGCTGTTTGCGGCCCGGCGTGGCGGGCCTGTCGGAGAACATCCGCGTCAAGTCGATCGTCGGGCGTTTCCTCGAGCACGGCCGCATCTATTGCTTCGGCTCCGGCCACGGGCTGCCGCACGCGAAAGCCGCGATCTACATCTCGTCCGCCGACATGATGCCGCGCAACCTCGACCGCCGCGTCGAGGCGCTGTGCCCGATCCTCAATCCGACCGTGCACGAGCAGGTGCTCGATCAGATCATGATCGCCAACTTCAAGGATAACGAGCAAAGCTGGACGCTCTTGCCCGACGGCGCGTCCACGCGTATCAAGGCCGCCGACGGCGAGGAGCCGTTCAACGCGCACAAATACTTCATGACCAATCCAAGCCTGTCGGGCCGCGGCAAATCGCTCAAGGAGTCCTCGCCCCGCAGCTTGTCGCGGCGGGCGGATCGTGCCTAAGCGACGCGGCCGCCGCGGGGCATCGGCGCAGGGGCGAATCGATCACGGGCCGCCGATCGCGGTGTTCGACATCGGCTCCAACTCGGTGCGCCTCGTCGCCTATGAGGGGCTCACCCGCAGCCCGACCCCGATCTTCAACGAGAAGGTGCTGGCCGGTCTCGGCCGCGAGGTGCAGACCACCGGCCTGCTCGCGCCCGACGCGGTCGAGAAGGCGCTCGGCGCGCTGATGCGTTTCCGCGGCCTGTGCGACACCATGGGCGTCAAGCGCATGTGGGCGATCGCGACCGCCGCGTGCCGCGACGCGCGCAACGGCCGCGCCTTCATCGCCGAGGCGCGCAAGATCTGCGGCACCCGCATCGACGTCTTGTCCGGCCGCCGCGAGGCCGAGCTCGCGGCGCTCGGCGTCATTTCCGGCATCCATCAGGCCGACGGCATCGTCGGCGATCTCGGCGGCGGCTCGCTCGAGCTCGCCGAGGTGAGCGGGCGCAAGGTGCGGCCGGGCGTGACACTGCCGCTCGGCGGCCTCGCGCTGCAGGACATCTCGGCCCGCTCGCTCAAGAACGCGGAGAAATTCGTCGAGCGCTCGCTTGCCGACGTGAGCGTGCTCAAGGCCGGGCGCGGCCGCAATTTCTACGCGGTCGGGGGCACCTGGCGCGCGCTCAGCCGCCTGCACATGTGGCAGACCGGCTATCCGCTGCACGTGATGCACGGCTACGTCATTCCGGCCAAGGAGGCGGCCGAGTTCTCCCGCCTGGTCCAGCGCGTCGACCCGAGCACGCTGTCGCAGATCGAGATCGTCGCCGATGCGCGCCGCCCGCTGCTCGCCTATGCGGCGCTGGTGCTGGAGAACATCGTGCGCATCGCCCGCCCCAGGCAGGTCGTGATGTCGGCGCTCGGCGTGCGCGAGGGGCTGCTCTACTCGCTGCTCGGCAAGCAGGAGCAGAAGCGCGATGCGCTGATCACGGGCGCGCAGGAGCTCAACCTGCTGCGTTCGCGTTCGCCGCGGCACGGCGAGGAGCTCGCCGAATGGGCCGATCGCTTCATGGCGTCGACCGGGATCGACGAGACCGTGCAGGAAAAGCGGCTGCGCCACGCCGCCTGCCTCCTCGGCGACATCGGCTGGCGCGCGCATCCGGACTATCGCGGCGAGCAGTCGCTCAACATCATCGCGCATGCGGCCTTCATCGGCGTCGACCATCCGGGCCGCACGTTCCTGGCGCTCGCGGTGTTCTTCCGCCATATCGGCCTCAACGACGACGAACTCGCGCCGCACGTGCGCGAGCTCGCGACCGCGCGCATGATCGACCGCGCGCGCATTCTCGGCGCCGTGATGCGCGTCGCCTACCTGGTCTCCTCGGCGATGCCCGGCGTGCTGCCGCACACGCCGCTGCGGGTCGAGCGCGGCAAGCTCAAGCTGAAGCTCAAGGGCCGCTACGCGGCGCTCGCGGGCGAGCGCCTGTTCGCACGGCTGCGGCAGCTCGCACGGCTGATCGGGCGGGAGCCGGTGCTGGTAACCGACTGATCCGGTCCCCGCCGAATTGCGCAACCGCCAGGCGCGCCCATGGTTTCCAATTCGTTAAGGCTGGCTGGCATCCACAGCGGTTCGGAGGCAGAGCCTTCGCCGGGCTCAGAAGTGGCAAAGCGGCAGTTCCACCGGCTGGCCCTTCGGATGTTCGATCGAATTGTTGATGATTTTTGATATGTAATTGTGATTTCAGAAGAATTTTGATTTGCGCGGAATGTAGGCGCGGGTGAATTTGGCGCCACCCATGATTGCTGCTTGTGAATGATGCGCATTTGCAACAGGCCGCTGGCAAATTTTCCGTTTCAGCCCCTGGGGTTCCGCAGAGATTGCCGTCAGGTCAGTTACTTGATACCAACGTCGAGGGCTAATTGGGGATGCCGCAGGGTTATGGCCGGTGGCCATGCGGCGTTACGGGGCAATGCGCTTTTCCACTGTTGTCAGATGGGTGTTGCCGGCCGCAATCGTTCTCTGCGCCGGGGGAGAGGGCGTGATTGCGGGCGGCCCTTTCACGATTTTCGACGCCATCAACGAGGCTGTGCGCTCGAACCCCGCGGTGGGCGAAGCGTCCGCCAACCGGCGCGCCACCGAGACCAATCTGCGGCAGAGCCAGGCCACGCTGCTGCCGCAAGTCCACATCGACGCCAGCACCGGGCCGGAAAGATTTAACGAGCAGGACGTCACGCCGCCGCCGCAGGGCAACAATGCGTGGCTCCAGGGCAGCACGGCCTCGGTCGTCGTCCGCCAGAAGCTGTTCGACGGCCTGTCCTCGATCAACGAGATCTGGCGTCAGGCCGCGCGCGTCGATGCCTCCGCGTATCGGGTGCATGAACGCACTGAGCTGACCGCGCTCGACGCCGCCGAGGCCTACATCGACGTGGTGCGCTTCACGCGGCTGATTTCGATCGCGTCCGACAACCTGGCGGCGCACCAGAAGCTGCTCGCGAACGTCGAGGCCCGCTTCAAGGGCGGCCGCTCCGGTGAGGGCGACCTCGATCAGGCGCGCGAACGCGTCGCCGCCGCCCAAGCCCAGCTTGCGGACTTCCAGCAGAGCCTCGATGCCGCCCGGGCGACATACCGCCGGGTGGTCGGGCAGGAGCCTTTCAACCTGCGCCCGCCCGGACGATTGAACGGGCTCCCGGCCAGCAAGGACGACTCGCTCGCGGTCGCGCTCAAGTTCAATCCGACGATCCGCGCCGCGCAGTCGGACGTCGATGCCGCCAAGTATGCGTTTCACGGCACCGCGGGCAATTTCCTGCCGCAGGTCTCGCTCGAGGCGAAGGCGTCGCGCGGGCGCAACGTCGACGAGGTGTTCGGCCGCCAGTCGGACGAGAGCGCCAAGGTGGTGCTGAGCTGGGACATCTTCACCAGCGGGCTCAACAGCTGGAAGCGCGCCGAGGCGTCGGAGCGCTACACCGAAGCCACCATGGCGCATGCGCGCCTGCAGCGCGGCGCGTTCAAGTCGCTCGACAAGGCGTGGGGCGCGCGCACCATCACGTCCAGTCGCGTGGCGGCGCTGTTGCGTCAGGTCGACTATGACCGCAAGGCGATCACCGCCTACACCAAGGAATACGAGCTCGGGCAGCGCTCGCTGATCGACCTGCTCAATTCCGAGAACCAGCTCTACGTCGCGCTGGTGTCGCTCGAGTCCAGCCGCTCGGTCGCGGTGTTCGCCGACTACCAGCTCCTTGCCGCGATGGGCCAGCTCCTCTCCTACGTGAAGTCGCCGGTCCCGGCCGAGGCCGCGCCGCTCGATACCATCCCGCTCGGCATCTTCCCGACCAAGCTTCCGCCGATCCTGATCAGGCTGCCGCGCTCGGGCCCCGAGCCGCTCAATCCCGCGCAGGTGCCGCCCGCGCCCTACGTGCCCGGACCGATGAAATATGCCGGCGAAAGCCCGGGCGAGGAGGTCGGCCGCCGCTGGCCGAGCGCCGCTTTGCTGGTTCCGCATCTGCCGGGCGAGCCGCAGGCGCCGCCGACGGCTCTGTCGATCGACGCGGACTGGGCGAGGGGGATGCTGGCCGCGCCGCTGACCATGGGCGCCGCCCGCTAGGCCGGCGCGAAGTCGCGAACGTAACGTTAAGGAACGAAGGGCCTTTGGAGCATGCGCTGAGCATGCTCTAACGGCTTTGGTTCGTGCCCCAGGACGTCGAGCGGCAAAACGCACGTGACGGCCGTTTGGCGGGACCTCTTTCAGGGTTCCGCAAGACTCCCGTCATAAGAATTGCCGTATTTTAGCGGTGGTATCGTCCTGACGCGGCCAAGCGCTCGCAAAGGGCATTCCAAGGGGTTGCAAGGGTCGCAAGGGGTCCATTGTCTTGTCCGTTCAGCCTGTAATCTTGGAGCGCCCGCCTGCGCCGGCCCCGGAACCGTCGCTCGCGCCTGGCGACCCGCTGTCGGATGCCCTGATCTTCCTCGCCGCCCACCACGGCCGCGCGCTCAGCCGCGAGGCCCTGGTTGCCGGCTTGCCCATTCTCGATGGCCGCCTGTCGGTCGCCCTGTTCGATCGCGCGGCGCGGCGCGCCGGCCTCGAGGTCGAGCCCATCCGGCGCCCGCTCGCCGATATCCCGGCGCTGGTGCTGCCGGCGGTGCTCGTGATGCGCGACGGCAGCACGCGCATCCTCCTGGAGCATGACGCGAACCCGCTGCAGACCAAGATCGTCGACCCGTCCGAGGGGCCCGGCGCGGCGCCGCGGCCGCTCGGTGTCGAGGTGGCGGACTATCTCGGCTACGCCTTCCTGGTGCGCCCGCTCGCCACCGCCGACGCGCGCGTGGTCGCGGCCGGCGACGTGCCGCAGGACCATTGGTTCTGGTCGGTGGTGCGGCGGTTCTGGGCGAACTACGGCCATGTCGCGCTCGCCGCCTTCCTGATCAACACGCTGGCGCTCGCCTCGCCGCTGTTCATCAGGAACGTGTACGACCGCGTGGTGCCGAACGGCGCGATCTCCTCGCTCGCCGCGCTCTCGGTCGGGCTGATCATCGCGATCTTGTTCGATTTCGTGCTGCGCGTCGTGCGCAGCCAGATCATCGACATGACCGGCAAGAAGATCGACGTCGTGCTCGCCGCCAACATCTTCGAGCACGTCCAGGCCGTGAAGATGGCGCAGCGGCCGGGCTCGGTCGGCATCCTCGCCAACCAGATGCGCGATTTCGACTCGGTGCGCGAGTTCTTCACCTCGGGCACGGTGGTGTCGGCGACCGATCTCCTGTTCGCGTTGCTTTTCGTTTCGGTGCTTTTCATGATCGCCGGACCGCTGGCATGGATCCCGCTCGCAGTCCTGCCCGTGATGATCATTATCGGCTTGGCGCTCCAGCGTCCGCTCGATCGCGCCATGCGCCGGCTGCAGGCCGAGTCGGCGGCGCGCCACGGCGTCCTGGTCGAGGCCCTGTCCGGCATGGAGACGGTGCGCGCCATCGGCGCCGAGCCGCGCATGCAGACCGCCTGGGAGCGCTCGATCGCCGCGACCGCGCGCTCGAGCGAGGACGTGCATTTCTGGGCCTCGCTGGCGCTGACCGCGTCGAGCTCGGCGCAGCAGATCACCAACCTGCTGATGGTGGTGATCGGCGTCTTTCTCATCATGGACGGCACCATCACGGTCGGCGCGCTCGTCGCCGCCACCATGCTGGCGGGGCGCACGCTCGCGCCGATCGCCGGCATCGCAACCGTGATTACGCGCGCGACCCAGACCGTGATCGCGCTCAAGGCGATCGACCGCGTGATGAACCTCGAGCGCGAGCGCCCGGCCAACCGCACCTACGTGGCGCGCCGCATCGAGCAGGGCGCGATCGCGTTCGAGAACGTGACGTTCCGCTACCCGACCGGTGCCGAGAACGCGCTCGAGAAGGTCTCCTTCAAGATCGCGGGCGGCGAGCGCATCGGCATCATCGGCCGCGTGGGCTCGGGCAAGACCACGGTCGGGCGGCTGACGGTCGGCTTCTACGAGCCGCAGGACGGGCGCGTGCTGGTCGACGGCATCGACCTGCGCCAATACGACCCGGCCGATCTGCGCACCGGCATCGGCTTCGTGCTGCAGGACACGGATCTCTTCTACGGCAAGCTGCGCGACAACATCACGTTCGGCCGCCCGGCCGCGACCGACGAGGAAGTGGTGTCGGCTGCGCGGCTCTCGGGCGTCGAGGCCTTCATCGCGGGCCATCCGCTCGGCTACGAGATGCCGATCGCCGAGGGCGGCTCGAGCCTGTCGGGTGGGCAGAAGCAGGCGATCGGTCTCGCTCGCGTGCTCATCCGCAAGCCGAAGGTGGTGTTTCTCGACGAGCCGACCGCGCATTTCGACGTGCGCAGCGAGGCGGACTTCCTCGAGCGGCTCAAGTCGCTCGCGCAGCAGAACCTCACCGTGATCATCTCGACGCACCGGCTCTCGCTGCTCACCTTCGTCGACCGGCTGCTGCTGTTCGAAAAGGGAAAGCTGGTCGCCGACGGTCCGCGCGACAAGGTGCTCGCCCTGCTGCAGGGCGGCCCGCGCCGCGCCTCCGAGCCCCCGGCCGCCTGAGCGAAACCCAGAGCGCAGCCCATGCACTCCACCGATTTCGCCTTCGCCAATGATGTCCGCGCCGCCGTCGAGCTGCGCACGCCGCGCACCTGGCGCATGCTGCTGTTCACAACCCTCGCGCTGCTCATCGCCGGGCTGGTGTGGTCGTATTTCGCCGTGCTCGACGAGGTCAAGCGCGGGGCAGGGCGCGTGGTGCCGTCGCGCCAGATCCAGGTCGTGCAGTCGCTCGAAGGCGGCATCGTCGGCGCGATCAACGTGCACGAGGGCGACACCGTGCAGCAGGACCAGGTGCTCGCCCGCATCGAGGACACCAAGTTCGCCTCCGAGCTCGGCGAGGTGCGCGAGCGGCGCAACGCCATGGCGGCGCGCGTCAAGCGCCTCGAGGCGGAGTCGCAGGGGATTGCGACGCTGGACTTTCCGGACGAGCTCAAGCAGGCCGCGCCCGCCGCCGTGCAGGCGGAGCTCAGCGTCTTCCAGACCCGCTCGCACAAGCTCGCCGACGATGTCGACGTGCTCACCCAGCAGGAAAAGCGGCTGACCGAGACGCTGGTCCTGCTCACCCGCGAGGTCGATCTCACCCGCAAGCTCTACGACCAGAAGGTCGTGCCCGAGATCGAATGGCTGCGTCTCGCGCGCCAGGCGACCGACATGAAGGGGCAGCTCGCCGAGGTCAAGGCGCGCAAGGCGAACGCGACCGCCTCGTTCCGCGCCCAGGCCGACGAGGATCTCGCCAAATCGCGCGGCGACCTCGCGGTGCTCGAGCAGAATATCAAGTCGGCGCAGGACCGCGTGCGGCGCGCCGATCTCAAGTCGCCGGTGTACGGCATCGTCAACAAGGTCAACGTCACGACCATCGGCGCCGTCGTGCAGCCCGGCGCGAGCCTGATGGAGATCGTGCCGCTCGAGGACACGTTGCTCGTCGAGGGCCGCATCCGCCCGCAGGACATCGCCTTCATCCGCCCCGGCCAGGACGCCGTGGTGAAGATCTCGGCCTACAACTCCAACGTCTTCGGCTCGCTCAAGGGCAAGGTCGAGCGCATCAGCGCCGACACCATCGCGGACGAGCACGCGAACGAACGGGGCGAGAAGCCCGAGACGTTCTATCGCATCATGGTGCGGACGAAGACCAACCATCTCGGCAACCCGGACCATCCGCTGCCGATCATCCCCGGCATGGTCGCGACCGTCGAGGTGCTGACCGGCCAGAAGACCGTGCTCGACTATCTGATGAAGCCGGTGCGCCTGCTGCGCGACGAGGCGCTGCGCGAGCGATAGGCGAGGGCGGCCGCTGGCCGCGAGCGCGTCGTGCGTAGGATGGGTTGAGCCCTCGGGTCTTGCCTTCGGCAAGCCCAAGGACAGGCTCCGCGAAACCCATCATCTATGAGGTTGCCGTAAAGCGACGGGTTTCGCTGCGCTCAACCCATCCTACGCTTCCCACGCATTTCTCGTGAGTAACGGATTGCTCGCTTTGCGCGGGCAATGACGCCGAATTTCGAACGCCGGCGCATTGCCCAGCGGCGCGCATATTGCCTTCACGGCTCGGCTATCTCTCGGAAACATCACAATAATCCCGCCCCGCCGTGTTTTGGTTACCGAATGACTACCGTTTACTCGACAATCTGAAGTAAATATGACGAATTACTCGCACGGGATCGCAAATAGTCTCGTGTATTTCCCACGTGCTCCAGAAATTCTGAGGCACGGGGATGATGAATACGGTGCGCGCCAAAGTATTCGCCGGCAGGGCGGCGCGGGTCGCGCGGCGGGCTGCGCCGTACCTCTTGGCCACGTTGCTGTCGCTCGGCCTGCTCGCCTCGGCCGGCAGCGGCGCCGCCTCCGCCAAGACGCGCAAGCCGCATGTGGTCGATCTCACCGGCTTCGGTCCGGTGCCGCGCATCGAGCTGCCGCCGCTGCACGATCCGGTGCCGACGGTCGCGGCGGCGCCGGCGCGCTTCTTCACCATCAACAAGGTGCTGGCGAAGCTCGACGGGCTCGCTTCCGCCGAAACGCGCCTCGCCGCGCGGACCGACGGGTCGACGCTCAGTGACGCGCAGGCATCCGCGCCGCAGCCGCAGAGCGGCGAGCCGTTCGGCTTGTTCACGTTCCAGGCGCCGGAAGGCGCGCTGTGGCAGAAATGGCGCGGCGTGTCGTTCGACATCGCCGAGGATATCGACGCGATGGCGCGCTGCCGCGCGCTTGCCGACGCGTGCACGCCGGCGGCGACGCGCTTCATCGCCGTGGTCGACGCGGCAGCGAGCCATGACGGACGTGCGCGGCTCGACGCAGTCAACCGCGCCGTCAACGGCGCGATCGTCTACATGACGGACATGCAGCAGCACGGCGTGCTGGATCTGTGGTCGTCTCCGCTCTCGACCTTTGCGACGCTGCGCGGCGATTGCGAGGACTACGCGATCGCCAAATACGTGGCGCTGCGCGCGGCCGGCGTCGCGTCCGCCGATCTGCGCATCGTGCTCGCGCGCGACAACGCGCTGGGCGAGGACCACGCCATCCTGGCGGCGCGTCAGGACGGGCGCTGGCTCGTTCTCGACAACCGCCGCGCCGAGCTGGTCGACGACGGCGACGTGCGGCATCTCGCGCCGCTGTTCGCCATCGATGCGCAGGGCGTCAAGCTGTTCGCGGCGCCGTACGCCGACCGCGGCGAGGCGGTGGCGCCGGCGGCCGATGGGGCAGGGGCGGGCGGAGCCTGGGTCGCGACGCGGCCGCTGTTTCTCTGAGGGCCCTCGCGCGGCCGGGTATTCCGGCGGCCGACCGAATGAACGAGCCGCGGTAGGCGGTTCATCCAACCGATCCGGCTAATCTAGTGCTTGGTCTCTGTCCCGCCGCGCGATTGCGCGCCGGCCGACAGGCGACCGGTCACGACTTTGTTGCCGCCGCGCTGCACGACGACCTGCGGCGGCGTGGCGGCGAGCTTGTCCGCATAGGTTCCGCCGAAGCGGTGCAGGCCGATATGCGCGATCTCGTGCGCGATGCTCGCCCACACCTCGCCGCCGCAGATGCGCCGCCAGCGGTAGCAGAAGGAGAAATCCTCCGACAGCCGCAGGTCGTTGACGAAGACGACGTCGAAAGCGCGGATCAGCCGGTCGAGGTTCTTGGCGAGCGGGGAGGCGGCCTTCGCCTTGGCGTCGGAAATCTGCGGCATCTTCTTGAGCATGGCGTCGATGCAGCCGCGCTGGACGAGCAGGACGCCGGAGCCGCAGGCCTCGACCTCGATGAAGCCCGGCCGGCTCGTCGACACGCGTGCGCCGCGCAGCGGGCGCAGCACGAAATCCTGCGCCTTGGCGAGCGCACGAGCGCCGTCCTTGCCGGCGGCAAGCTCTACGACTTTCTTCATGTCGAGCGTGCGCTTGGGATAGACGGCGCCGACCAGCGGCTTGTCGAGATCGAGCATGTCGGTGACGAGCGCCGCCGGGAAGCCCATGTCGGCATCGATGAAGAGCAGATGCGAGGCATCCGTCTTGTCGAACCAGTGGGTGAGCAGGAAATTGCGGCTCTCGGCGATCTCCGAATAGGAGATCGCGTTGAACGCGAAGTCGATGCCGCGCTTCTGCAGCGCGCGGGTGAGCTGGAGGATGCTGCTCACATAGGGCGTGTAGAACACCTCGCCATAGGCGGGTGTCGCGATCATGATCTTGGTCTTAGCCACGCGGCCGCTCCCCAGATGACTCCCCGCAGGCAGTCATTCGCTTGAATTCGTTGCAACCTCTCGAACTAAGCCGCGTCAGGCGACGACGTGGATGTCGGTGCCAGCAGGGTGACCGCTCGTGATTTGCGCGAGCGCGATCTCAGTCGCCCCGCCATTCGCGCTATAGTAGAGGGTGTTGTTGCTTGTGTCGAAGTGGAACTGGTTGTGAGAGTTTATGAACGCGGTGCTGTTTGACAACTCGAAGACCGAGCTCGCGTCGCTGCCGACGGCCAAGGTCAGGTTGAAGCCGATTTTCGACACCTCGATCAAGTCCTGCCCGGTGACGAATCCTTTGAATTGATGGGTCGACCCGTCCGACGGGCCCAGGAACTCCATCACATCGTGACCGGTATGGGCCAAGTTGCCGAACACGCCATTGGCGTTGAAGATGTCGGTCGAGGCCGTCAATCCCACGACGAACGTGCTGCTCCCGGAGGCATCGCCGTTCAGCGTATAGGTGCCGCTGTTCCCCGCGACGAAGAGATCATTGCCGCTGCCGACGTTGTCGGTCGTGGTTGAGCTATCGCCAGCAACCAGGATGTCGTTGCCGGCGGTCGCACCGAGTGTCAGGTCGCTGTGGTCCCGGGCGATCAGGAAGTCACTCTGGTTAGTTGCGAAGGTGGCAAAGTTGTTGCCTTGATCGACGCGTTCGATCGTGACGGTCGCTGGCGCAGAGGTCCCGTTCGCATCGGTGATCGTATAGCCGAAGGTTAGCGGGACGCTCGTGGATCCCGGCGACGTAAAGCTGATGAACTGATGATCGGGGTCAGCGAAGGAGGCGCCCGTCAGGGTCACGGTGGCGTTAGGGTCGCTGTCGCCGGCCAGCAAGCTGGCCACCGGGATATCGAACGTAGAGTTGTGCTGGAAATTCTCGATGACGGTGACGCTGGTCGCGGTCGGGGGCGGCGTGGTCAGCCCGTCAATCGTGACTGCCACCGTGGCGGTGTCAGTGCCGCCGTGACCGTCGCTGACCGTCACGGTCTCCGTCATCGTCGCGGTCTGGCCGCTGCCGATGAAGCTCAGCAACCCATCCGGGATGCTGTAGGACCAGTCGATTGCGCCGTTGTTCGTGTTGCCCGCCTCTGCGGCGAGGTGGAACGTTCCGCTCGTAAGCGTCGCGATTTCGGCCGACGTGAGCGTCAGCCCGCCGCCGCCAACTGCCGTCACGTTGGTGACGGTTGCGGTCGGCTGATCGTGGATGTCGGCATCCGTGAAGTGGATGGTGCCGGAGGTCGCATCCGTGCCGCCGCCGCCGGCCACAAACGTGGTGGTCTCCGCCTTGTCGGTCGCGGTGATGACCGGCGCGTCGTTGGCGCCGCTGTACGTGACGGTGATCTGCTCGCTGATGGAGCCGCCATGGGTGTCGTTGACGACCAGATTGTACTTCGCGGTCACCAACTCGTTCACCCCGAGGAAGTCGAGATCCTTGTCGGTTATGCTCGCCGACCAGGTCACGTCTCCGGTCGCGCCATTCTTGCTGTCGGTCGTCACTGACGCGCTCATCGCGTCGATCAGGTCGGTCATCGTCTGGGTGGGGATCGAGGACGTGCTGCCGCCCAAATACGACACGGAGCCGGACACGTAGGTCGCTGCGGCCGCGTGCGTGTCGCCGAAGTCGGCATCCGTGAAGTGGACGACACCGGATGTCGTATCGGACGTCGGGCTGCCGGTGACGCCGGTCTGCTCGTGCACGGTGCCCGAGGTCGAGCCGCCCGACGCGAATGCCGGCGTATCGTTGGCGCCCGCGAACGTGACGGTGACCGCCTCGGTTGCGGAGGTGAGGCCGTCGGACACCGAGATGTTGTAGGTGGCCGACATGGTCTCGCCCGTGGCGAGGAAGTCGAGATCACTGTCGCCGATGCTTGCCGTCCACGTGATGCTGCCCGTGGCGCCGTGCTGGCTGTCATTCAACTCGGCCACGCTAAGCGCGTGGAGGAGATCTGTCATCGTCGGGATCGGGATCGAGGCCGAGCTGCCGCCCGACCACGACACGGAGCTGGACACGAGGCTGGCGGTGACCGAGTGCGTGTCGTTGAAGTCGGCGTCCGTGAAGTGGACGACGCCCGACGTCGTATCGAACGTTGCGCTGCCGGTGACGCCGATCTGCTCGCTGATAGTGCCCGTGGTCGTGTCGGCGCTGGAGAAGATCGGCGCATCGTTGGCGCCGTCGAAGGTGACCACGACCTGCTTGGTCGCGACGCCGCCATGGTTGTCGATGACCGAGATGTCGTAGGTCGCTTGCAAGGTGTCGTTTGCGCCGAGGAAGTCGAGATCCTTGTCGGCGATGGTCAGCGTAGCTGACACAGTGCCCGTCACGCCGTGTGTGCTGTCGGCCGTGACCGTCGCACTCAGAGCGTTGATCAGGTCGGTCATCGTCTGGGGCGGGATCGAAGCCGAGCTGCCGCCCGTCCACGATACGGAGCCGGACTCGAGGCTGGCCGTCGCCGAGTGCGTGTCGTTGACGTCGACGTCCGTGAAGTGGCCGCCGCCAGTGAGAATATGGACGTCGCTGCCGTTGGTGATGCCGGCATCCTCGGTGACGGTGCCGGAAGTGCCGCCGGGGGCGAACACCGGGTTGTCGTTGGCGCCGTCGATCGTGACGGTGACGGTCTGCGCCGTGCCGTCCTGGGTGAGGACCTTGAAGCTGTCGGTGAGCTTGTCGTTGACGTTGAGCGCCTGAACGGTCGCGTTGCTGTTGTCGAGGTTGTAGGTCCAGTGGCCGCCAGCATCGATTGTGAAGCTGCCGTACTGGGTTGCTGCCGGGGTCGTGACCGCCTGGAAGGTGTTGGGCGTGTTGTCGACGTCGGCGTCGGTGAGGGTGCCGCTCGCCGTCGGCGTGTTCAGGATGCCGTTGTTGACGCCGCCAGCCTCGGTGACGGTGCCGCTGGTGTCGCCCGAGACGACCGCGGCGTCGTTGGCGCCGTCGATCGTGACGGTGACGGTCTGCGCCGTGCCGTCCTGGGTGAGGACCGTGAAGCTGTCGGTGAGCTTGTCGTTGACGTTGAGCGCCTGAACGGTCGCGTTGCTGTTGTCGAGGCTGTAGGTCCAGTGGCCGCCAGCATCGATCGTGAAGTTGCCGTACTGGGTTGCTGCCGGGGTCGTGACCGCCTGGAAGGTGTTGGGCGTGTTGTCGACGTCGGCGTCGGTGAGGGTGCCGCTCGCCGTCGGCGTGTTCAGGATGCCGTTGTTGACGCCGCCAGCCTCGGTGACGGTGCCGCTGGTGTCGCCCGAGACGACTGCGGCGTCGTTGACGCCGACGAACGTGACGGCCACCTGCTCGGTTGCGGAAGCGTGGCCGTCCGACACCGTGATGTCGAAAGTTGCCGAGAGCGTCTGACCCGTGTTGAGGAAGTCGAGGTCCTGGTCGACGATGCTCGCCGTCCACGTGATGCTGCTGGTGGCGCCGTGTTGGCTGTCGCCGCTCTCGAACACGCTGAGCGCGTTGATCAGGTCGCTCATCGTCGGCTGCGGGATCGAGCCGCCGCCCGACAAGACCGCCGAGCCGGACACGTAGCTCGCCGTCACCGTGTGCGTGTCGTTGAAGTCAGCGTCCGTGAAGTGCACGACGCCTGAGGTCGTGTCGAACGTGCCGCTGCCGGTGACGTTGTCTTGTTCGTGGATTGTGCCCGAGGTCGTGCCGCCGCTCACGAACATCGGGGCGTCGTTGGAGCCGTCGAACGTGGCCATGACCTGCTTGGTCGCGGAGCCGCCGTTGTTGTCGGTGACGGTGACGTCGTAGGTGACCTGCAGGGTCTCGCCATTGGCGAGGAAGTCGAGATCCTTGTCGACGATGTTCAGCGTCGCCGAAACAGAGCCGGTTGCACCGTGCGTGCTGTCTGTTAGCGACAGGGTCAGCGCGTTCTGGAGGTCGTCAAACGTGCTGGTCGGGATCGAGCCCGAGCTGCCGGCGCCCGACCACGCGGCCGAAACGAACAAATAGCTGGCCGAGTGCGTGTCGTTGTAGTCGACATCCGTGAAGTGGCCGCCGCCCGTCACCGTATGGATGTCGCCGCTGCCGGTGACGTTGAGGTCCTCGTTGATGGTGGCGGAACTCGCGCTATTGCCGAACACCGGGTTCTGGTTGACGCCCGTGACGGTGACCAGGATGTCGCTCGAGGCGGTCGAGCCGTCGAAATCCACGACCGTGTACGGAATGTCGAGGGTCGCGCTTTCGCCGGCGCCGAGCTGCTGGAACGCGGTGCCCGGATCGATCTCGATCGAGTTTCCGTTGATCTGATACGTGACCGTGCCGAACGTCTCGCCGGCCGGCCCGGTGATGTGGGCCGTTCCGGTGCTGAAGGTGATTGCCGAGGTCGCGGCCGCGCCGTCGGCGCCGAACGCATAGTCGGTGCCGTCGACCAGCGTGACGGTCGCGCTGGCGTCGGTCTCGGACATCGTCGCGCTGACCTGGTGCGCGACCGGCGCGTCGTCCTTGACGTCGACCGTGACGGTCTGCGCGACCAAGTCGCCGTCGAAGTCGAAGCCGCTGATGTTGAAGTTCAGCGCTGTCGCGTTGGCGCCTGCCCCCGGCTCGTCGAGCGGGTGGAACAGCGCGAACGAGTAGCCCGGAATGACCTCGTGGGTCCCCTGATCGATCTGGCCGTCCACCGTGCTGAGCGTGAGCGTGAAGACCGTGTTGCTGAAATTGCTCGGATCGCTGCCCTTATAGTAGGCGACCAGCTCGGTGCCGCCGGTCGCCTGCACGATCTCATAGGCGAGCGCTGTGCCGCCCGAGGTCAGGCTCAGGGCATGGCCGTCGGCGTCGACCGGGCCGATCGGATTGTTCTGGCTGTCGACCGCGAAGGTGAGATGCTTGGCGGAGCCGTCGTCGGCCCCCCAGGCGATGTTGAGCAGACCGCCTGTGACCTGGGTGCCGCCGGTGGGATTCTCGTCGGACCGCAGGCCGTGCTCGTCGACGCTGTCGACCTCGGCGGCGCCGGTCACCAACGGCACGTCGTCGGTCACCGCGATCTGGAAGTCGCCGGACAGCGGCACGGAGCTGCCGTCGCCATCGGTCACTTTGACGAACGACGAGAAGTCGAGCGTGTCGGTGCCGAAGTGGTCGATCGGCGCCAGCAGATTGAAGCTCCAGTCGCCGTTGGCGTCGACCGTCAGGCTGAACACGTCGTGGCCATCGGCCGCGATCGCCGTGATGGTATTGCCCGAGATGGTCGCCTGGTCGACCGAGGAGCCGAGCGAGGTCAGATTCAGGCCGGCGACCTCGTGGGTCGCGTCAGTGTCGTTCTGCGCGATCAGGTGGAAGCCGCCGCCCGCGGCCGCCCCGTCGGCGCCGAAATGCACCAGGCCGGTGAGTGTGCCCGCCGCGCTGGTCGCCGCGCCCTGATCGTTGCCGGTGATTGCATCGATATGGACCGAATGGTCGGTGGTCTCCCCTGGCACGCTCAGGCCGCCCTCGCTGACGGTGGCGAGCGGTTCGGTAGCGCTCACCAGCGTCGGCGTGTCGTCCGTGATCGTGATCGAGATGCCGCCCGACGCGAGACCGACGCTATCGCCGTCGAAGTCGACCGCCTTGACGAGGCCCGAGAGGTCGAAGCTCGCCGAGCCGGTGGCGCCGTCGTTATCGATCGGCGCGAGGAGATGGAAGGTCCACGAGTCGTCGCTGTTGAGCGTCAGCGTGAACACCGCGGTGCCATCGGCCGAGCCGCCCGTGTAGGCCGTGAGCGTGCTGCCGTTGACCGAGGCGAAGTCGACCGCGGCGTCGTGCGAGCTGATGTGGAGGCCGGCGAGCACGTCGGACGCGTTCGACACGAATTGGAATGGCGTCGCGTTCTTGCCGTCGGCGCCGAAGCTGATCAGCGTGTCGAGCGAGCCGCTTGCGCCCGTGAAGCTGGCCGCCAACGACAACTCGTTGCCGTTGCTCAGCCCGCCCTCGTTGACGAGGCCGGTGAGCTCGGCCGCGCCGCTCGCCGGAACCGGCACGTCGTCGAGCACGTCGACCAGGAAGGTGCCGGACTGCAGCGGAGCAACGTCGCCGTCGAAGTCGACGGCCTTGACGAGGCCCGACAGGTCGAGGAGCAGCGCATCCTTGCCGGCCGCCGGATCGTCGAGCGGATTGACCAGGGTGAATGTCCACGCGCCGGTGCTCTCGTCGAGCGTGAGCTGGAAGACCTCGTGTCCCAATTCGCCGCCGGTGCTCGCCGTCAGCGTCGCAATGCCGTTCCCGAAGTTGACGCTGACGACGTCGACCAAGTCCCCGTGCGACATCAAATGGAGATTACTGATGACGCCCTGTGCATTCGCGGCATCGAGCTGGAAGCCGCCCGACGCGACCGTCGCGGTGGTGTCGACCGCGGCTGGGCCGTCGGCACCAAAGCTTACGATGCTGGCGAGCGAGCCGCTGGCGGTCGTCGCACCGTGGTCGTTGCCGCTGCCGAAGCGGTCGCCGATCGTCCCGGACGTGAGGCCGCCTTCGTCGACGATCCCGACCGGGGCACCGGCCGAGCCCCACAGGCTGACGTCGGCCAGATACGTGCCGGTATTGTCGCCGTTCGGTCCGACCTCCTCGAAGGTCAGGATGTTGCTGCCGTCGCCTGCGCCGCCCGTGACGTTGAAGACGTACGGCGTCTCGTGGCCGTTCGGATGGATGTCGGCGATCTGCTGGCCGCCCCAGAACACATCGAGCTCGGACGAGGCCGGGTTGGAGGCCCCGGCGAAGAACTCGAGCGCATAGGACTGGCCGGTGACGACCCCCGCGACCGCCTGCGAGATCTGGATGTTGCCCGGCGTGGCCTCGAGATCGACCATCTGGTCGCCGTCCGGCATGAACACGCCGAGATAGCCGTTGAACACGCGCTCGAGCTGCACTTGGTCGCCGCCGACGTCGGAGGCCGCAATCGTCCATCCCGGCACATTGCCGGGCGCCGCAAAGCCGCCATAACCCGGATCCGGCGTGAAGGTGCCGAGCGCAAAAGCGCCGTTCACGATCAGGTTCTCGTTCGAAGCGACGTCGCCGTGGGTGACCGGAACGTCGTCCTGGACCTGGATCGTGAACTGATTGGCCGCGAGCGTGACGGCGTCGCCGTCGAAGTCGACCGCCTGCACGAAGCCCGACAGATCGAAGGGGAGCGAGTGCGTGCCGCCGCCCGGCGGATGATCGAGTGGCTCGAGCAGGTTGAACGTCGCCGTGCCGTCGGTCGCGACCGTCAGGGTGAATACCGCGTGGCCCTGGGCGTCGCTTGCCGTGAGCGTGCCGTCCTGCACGGCCGCCGTGAGCGTCTCGCCGTGCGACGTGAGGCCGAGCGTATTGAGGAAGGTCTGTGCGGCGTCGGTGCCGACGAGCTGGAACGCCGGCGTGCCGGCGCCATCGGCGCCGAACTTCACCAGGTTGTCGAGCGAGAGCGAAACGGAGTCCGCGGTGGGGCCGCCATCGTTGCCGACGCCGTGCGTGTCGGTCGCGGCGGTGAGCCCGCCTTCGTCGACCACGAGGTTCGTGGTCGCGCTGCCGACCGTGACCGGCGCGTCGTCCTTGTCGGTGACCGTGAAGGTGCCGCTCGACGTATCGCCGTCGAAGTCCTGGGCCGTGTAGTTGAACGTGAAGGTGTAGTTGTCCTCGCCCGCGCCGTCGTGGTCGATCGGCTTGTCGAGGACGAAGTTGTAGGAGCCGTTCCCGGAGGTCGACAGCGTGGCCGAGAACACCACGCTCGAGTCGTGGATGGTGGTCGGCGCAGTCGCGCCCGTGTAGCCGACCAGGGTGTCCGAGTTGATGAGCGCATAGCTCACGGTCTGGCCGTGCGACGTGAGACCCGTAACCAGGGCCCCGCTGGCGTCGTGCACCGTGACGTTGTTCTGCGCGTGCGTCTGATCGCTGAAGAAGACCGGGCCGATGGCGGCAGCCGGCGCCGGGCCGTCGGCGCCGAAATTGATGCCGAGCGAGCCGGTCGCGGACGTCACGGCGTTCGCATCGTTACCGTTGGCGAGGCCGCCCTCGTCGACGCTGCCCGCGACACTGCCGCTGATCACCGGCACGTCGTCTTTGACGGTCACGGTGAAATCGCTCGCGAGCGCGACGGTGTCCCCGTCGAAATCGGTCGCCTGGATCAGCCTCGACAGATCGAGCGTCGTCGAAGTCCTCGCCCTGGCTGGCGTGGTCGATCGGGTTGATCAGCGCGAACGTGTAGGTGCCGTCTCCGTCGAGCGTCAGCGTGAACACCGCATGGCCGCCGTCGGCCTGACCGCCATTGGTCCAAGCCGTCAGCGTCTGCGAGGCGCCATGGTCGGCGGTCTCGGTCACCGGCGAAAGGGTGACGAAATTGACCTCCTGGCCATGTGACTTGACGCCGAAGTCCTGCTTCGTGCCGTTGCCGACAGCGAACTGGAAGCCGGTGTTGTGGCCGCCGGCGTCGAAGGACGTGCCGTCGGCGCCGAACGCCACCGTGCCGGAGATCGAGCTGGTGACAGCGGCGGCCGCGCCGCTCACGCCCTCATCATTGCCGGAGCCGTAGGCGTCCGAGGCCAGCGCGCCTTCGTCGACATTGACGGTCGCCGAGCCGGCGAGCACCGGGATGTCGTCGGTGACGTTGATCGTGAACACGCCGGCGCTGCCCGAGGCCGTGTAGCTGAAGTCGTTGGCGGTGATCTTGCCGTTGCCGGGGATATCGAACTGCACCACGAGGTGGTCGAACGTGCCCGGCGGATCGATGACGACCGGATCGCCGTTCTTGTCGACGTTGACCGTAAGTGTCCCGGTCGCGACTGGGGTGCTGGATGAGGTGGGCGTTCCCGCCCCCTCATAGGCCGCCCACTGCACCGTCACCGATGTGGTGCCCCCGCCGACGTTGAACAGATCGAAGGAGACCGCGCCCGTGCCCGGACGCGAGATCATGAAGCCTTCGTTGTCCCCGATACTGGCGTTGCCGATCCCGAGGCCTTGCCCCGAGACGTTGACCTTGTCGGTGGTGAAGCTGGTCACGGCGGTGGCGCCGAAGTCCAGCCCCTCGAACGTCAGCTGTCCCGCCTGCAGGATGTCCACCGGCTGGCCCGGGGGGAGCGCGACCGACGTCGTGACCTGGGTCTCCACGTCGGCCAGCGTGATGGCATCGCCGTCGAAGTCGACCGCCTGGACGAGGCCCGAGAGGTCGATGATGGTCGCGTTCTCGCCGTTGCCGGTCGCCTGATCGAGCGGCTCGAGCAGCGTGAAGGTCCACGAGCCGTCGCCATTGACGGTGAGCGTGAACACGTGGTCGCCGTTCGAATCGTTCGCGGTCAGCGTCGAGCCGTTCACGTCCGCAGAAGTCGACCTTGAAGCCGTGCGACGTGAGGCCGAGGCCGCTCAGCCACTGGCCTGCGGCCCCCTGGTCGACGAGCTGGAACGAGGTCGCGCCCGGGCCGTCGGCGCCGAAGTCGACCAGGCCCGACAACGAGCCGGAGGCTCCCGTGAAGCTGACCGCAAAGCCTTGGTCGTTACCGCTGCCGTAGCTGTCGTGCGCCGAGGTCAGTCCGCCCTCATCGACCGAACCCGAGACGGGGGTCGCCGATGCGATCTGCACCGGAACGTCGTCCTGGACCTGGATCGTGAGCTGATTGGCCGCGAGCGTGACGGCGTCGCCGTCGAAGTCGACCGCCTGCACGAAGCCCGACAGATCGAAGGTGAGCGAGTGCGTGCCGCCGCCCGGCGGATGGTCGAGTGGCTCGAGCAGGTTGAACGTCGCCGTGCCGTCGGTCGCGACCGTCAGGGTGAATACCGGGTGGCCCTGAGCGTCGCTTGCCGTGAGCGTGCCGTCCTGCACGGCCGCCGTGAGCGTCTCGCCGTGCGACGTGAGGCCGAGCGTATTGAGGAAGGTCTGCGCCGCGTCGGTGCCGACGAGTTGGAACGCCGGCGTGCCGGCGCCATCGGCGCCGAACTTCACCAGGTTGTCGAGCGAGAGCGAAACGGAGTCCGCGGTGGGACCGCCATCGTTGCCGACGCCGTGCGTGTCGGTCGCGGCGGTGAGCCCGCCTTCGTCGACCACGAGGTTCGTGGTCGCGCTGCCGACCGTGACCGGCGCGTCGTCCTTGTCGGTGACCGTGAAGGTGCCGCTCGACGTATCGCCGTCGAAGTCCTGGGCCGTGTAGTTGAACGTGAAGGTGTAGTTGTCCTCGCCGGCGCCGTCGTGGTCGATCGGCTTGTCGAGGACGAAGTTGTAGGAGCCGTTCCCGGAGGTCGACAGCGTGGCCGAGAACACCACGCTCGAAGTTGTGGATGGTGGTCGGCGCAGTCGCCCCCGTGTAGCCGACCAAGGTGTCCGAGTTGATGAGCGCATAGCTCACGGTCTGGCCGTGCGACGTGAGACCCGTAACCAGGGCCCCGCTGGCGTCGTGCACCGTGACGTTGTTCTGCGCGTGCGTCTGATCGCTGAAGAAGACCGGGCCGATGGTGGCAGCCGGTGCCGGGCCGTCGGCGCCGAAATTGATGCCGAGCGAGCCGGTCGCGGACGTCACGGCGTTCGCATCGTTACCGTTGGCGAGGCCGCCCTCGTCGACGCTGCCCGCGACGCTGCCGCTGATCACCGGCACGTCGTCGATGTCGGTGACCGTGAAGGTGCTCGACGCCGTGCTGCCGTCAAAGTCCTGGGCGGTGAAGTTGAACGTGAGATTGAGGCCGTCGGTGCCGCTCGCGGCCTGATCGAGCGGCTGCTTGAGCACGAAGTCGTAGGTGCCGTCGGTGGCCGACAGCGAGACCGTGAACACCACGTTGGTGGCGTCGGTGCTCTGCGGGGTCGTGCCCGTGTAGGCGACGAGCGTGCCGTTGATCAGCGTGGTCTGGACCGCCAGGCCGTGCGACGTCAGCGCGCCGCCCTCGGCGCCGGTGAACGAGACGTTGGCGTTGGTGAATGCGAGCGCGCCGCTGGCCGCCTGGCCGTCGGCGCCGAAATGGACGCCGAGCGAGCCCATGGCGGTGAGCGACGCGGATGCGCCATGGATGTCGTTGCCCGTGCCGTACGGATCGGTCGGAGAGGTTAGGGCGCCTTCATCGACGCTGCTCGACACGGTCCCGCTGACGACCGGCGTGTCGTCGGTAATCGTGATGTTGAGATCGCCGCTCGCGAGCGTGGCCGTGCTGCCGTCGAAGTCGACGGCCTCGACGAGCTTCGACAGGTCGATGGTGTCGGAGCCGAGGTGGTCGATCGGCGCCAGCAGGCTGAAGGTCCACGTCCCGTCTGCATTGAGGGTGAGCGTGAACACCTCGGTGCCGCCCGCCTGCGTGCCCGTGAAGGCCGCGAGCGTCGTGCCGGTGACGGTCGCAAAATCGACCCCGACGCCGTGCGATGAGAGGTTGAGGCCGCCGACCATGGCGGCGGCGTTCGCCACGAACTGGAACGGCGCGGCGTTCTGGCCGTCGGCGCCGAAGTGGACCAGGCTGTCGAGCGAGCCGCCCGTGGTGCTGGTCGCAGAGGACGACTCGTTGCCGTTCGCCAGGCCGCCTTCATTGACGGTGGCGCTGAGCCCGGTGGCGCCGCTCGCAAGGACCGGCGCGTCATCGGTGATGGTGACCTGCAGGTCGCCGGAGGCGAGCGTGACGGTGCTGCCGTCGAAGTCGACTGCCTCGACGAATTTCGACAGGTCGATCGTCTCGGCGCCGTTGTGGTCGATCTGCGCCGTGAGGTGGAAGGTCCACGTCCCGTCCGCATTGAGCGTGAGGGTGAACACCTCGGTGCCGCCCGCCTGCGTGCCCGTGAAGGCCGTGAGCGTCGTGCCGTTGACGGTCGCGAAGCCAACCGCGACGTCGTGCGACGTCAGGCCGAGGTCGCCGATCATCGCGGCGGCATTCGCCACCAATTGGAACGGCGCGGCGTTCTGACCATCCGCGCCGAAGTGCACCAGGCCGTCGAGCGATCCACCCGTAGCGCTGGTGGCCGACCCGGACTCGTTGCCGTTGGTCAGGCCGCCTTCGTTGACGGTGGCGCTCAGGCCGGTGGCGCCGCTCGCGAGGACCGGCGCGTCATCGATAATAGTGACTGTGAGGTCGCCGCTCGCGAGCGTGACGGCGCTGTTGTCGAAGTCGACCGCCTCGACGAATTTCGACAGGTCGATCGTCTCGGCCCCGTTATGGTCGATCTGCGCCGTGAGGTGGAAGGTCCAGGTCCCATCGGGATTCAGCGTGAGGGTGAACACCTCGGTGCCGCCCGCCTGCGTGCCCGTGAAGGCCGTGAGCGTCGTGCCGGCGACGGTCGCAAAATCGATGCCGACGCTGTGCGACGTCAGGCCGAGGTCGCCGATCATCGCGGCTGCGTTCGAGACGAACTGGAACGGCGTGGCGTTCTGGCCGTCCGCGCCGAAATGAACCACGCTGTCGAGCGATCCGCCCGTGGCGCTTGTCGCCGACGACGGCTCGTTGCCATTCGTCAGCCCGCCTTCGTTGACCGTGGCGCTCAGGCCGGTGGCGCCGCTCGCCAGGACCGGCGCGTCGTCCGTGATGGTGACCTGAAGGTCGCCAGAGACGAGCGCAACGGCATCGCCGTCGAAGTCGACCGCCTGCACGAACTTCGACAGGTCGATCATCTCGGAGCCGAGATGATCGATCGGGGCTGTCAGGTGGAAGGTCCACGAGCCGTCGGCATTGAGCGTGAGGGTGAAGACCTCGGTGCCGCCGGCCTGCGAGCCCGTGAAAGCCGTCAATGTGGTGCCGGACGCGGAGACGGTCGCAAAATCGACGCCCACGCCGTGCGACGAGAGGCCAAGGCTGCCGATCATCGCGGCGGCGTTCGACACGAACTGGAACGGCGTCGTGTTCTGGCCGTCGGCGCCGAAGTGCACCAGTCCGTCGAGTGAGCCGGTCGTGCCCGTGAAGGCCGTGGCCGAGCCCGACTCGTTGCCGCTCGTCAGGCCGCCTTCGTTGACGGTGCCGACAAGGCCGGTCGGGCTCGACGCCAGCACCGGAAGGTCGTCAACGTCGGTGACCGTGAAAGTGCCGCTCTGGGTATCGCCGTCGAAGTCCTGGGCCGTGAACTTGAACGTGAAGGCGAGGTTGTCCGCGCCGGCGTTCAGCTCGTCGATCGGCTTGTCGAGCACGAAGTTATAGGAGCCATTCGGCGCGTCGGCCGAGAGCGTCACCGAGAACACGACGCTGGGCGCATTGGCGGTGCCGGGAGGCGTCGTGCCCGTGTAGGCGACGAGCGTCTCCGAATTGAGCAGGGCGTAGTGAATGTCCTGACCCTGCGACTTGAGGCTCGCGGCGTTCACCGAGACATTGTTGTCGGTGACCGAGATGTTGTTCACCGCCGAGGTCAGGTCGCTGAAGTAGAGCGGGCCGGTGGTCGCGGGCGAGCCGCCGGTGTTGACCTTGAGATTGTCGAACTCGATCTGAGCGTTAAGGCTGTCGCTGCCGAGCGTGAACGTCAACGACTTGAGGAACACACCATCGAACGGGGAGCCGGTCGCGCTGAACAGAGACGGAGCTTCGAACGAAGTCGCGGTGATCCCCGATACGAGGACCGAATCCGTGATGGTCTTGCCGTTGATGTCGATCCCGGTAACCGTGATGTGGCCCGACTGCGCGCCGGTGAACAAGCCGAGATCTACGCTGCCGAACGTGAAGGGCGTGCCGTTGGTCGACGCGACGGTGACCATGGTCCCGCCGGCTTGGTCCCCAGTGCCGTTGAAAGAGACGAAGTCGGTGCCGTTGTTCCACGTGACCGTGACGTTGCTCAACGTGGCCGATTCCACGGCGGGGTCGGGCTGGTCGAAATTGAATGTCTGAGCCGTTCCGGAGCTTGCCGGGATCGCGGCATTGGCCGGCCCATCCGCGCCGAAGTGGATGCCGAGCGATTGCGTGATCGAGGTCACGCCCTGCGGGTCGTTGCCGTTGGCCAGCGCGCCTTCCTCGACGGTGCCCGAGACGGTGCCGCTGATCACCGGCACGTCGTCGACGTCGGTGACCGTGAAGGTGCCCGAGGCGGTGTCGCCGTCGAAGTCCTTGGCGGTGAAGTTGAACGTGAGGTTGAGGCCGTCGGTGCCGCTGGCGGCTTGATCGAGCGGTTGCTTGAGCACGAAGTCATAGCTGCCGTCGGCGGCCGACAGCGTGACCGAGAACACCACGTTGGTGCCGTCGATGCTTTGCGGCGCGGTCGCACCCGTGTAGGCGACGAGCGTCGTGCCGCCGTTGAGCAGCGTGAACTCGAGGGCTTGGCCGTGCGACGTCAGCGCGCCGCCCTCGGCCCCTGTGAACGATACGCTGGCGTTGGTGAAGACCACCGCGCCGCTGGCCGCCTGGCCGTCGGCGCCGAAATGGATTCCGAGCGTGCCCGTCGACGTCAGCGAGGCGGAGGCGCCGTGGATGTCGTTGCCGGTGCCGTAAGGATCGCTCGCGGAGGTGAGCGCGCCCTCGTCAATGCTGCCCGACATGGTGCCGGAGATTACCGGCACATCGTCGACCACATTGACGGAGAATACCGGCGCGCCGTCGGAGGCCGTGTAGCTGAAGTCGTTGGCGGTGATCTTGTCGTTGCCGGGGATATCGAACTGCACCACGAGGTGGTCGAACGTGCCCGGCGGATCGATGACGACCGGATCGCCGTTCTTGTCGACGTTGACCGTGAGTGTCCCGGTCGCGACTGGGGTGCTGGATGAGGTGGGCGTTCCCGCACTGTCATAGGCCGCCCACTGCACCGTCACCGATGTGGTGCCCCCGCCGACCTTGAACAGATCGAAGGAGACCGCGTCCGTACCCGGACGCGAGATCATGAAGCCTTGGTTGTCCCCGATACTGGCGTTGCCGATCCCGAGGCCTTGCCCCGAGACGTTGACCTTGTCGGTGGTGAAGCTGGTCACGGCGGTGCCGCCGAAGTCCAGCCCCTCGAACGTCAGCTGTCCCGCCTGCAGGATGTCCACCGGCTGGCCCGGGGAGAGCGCGACCGACGTCGTGACCTGGGCCCCCACGTCGGCCAGCGTGATGGCGTCGCCGTCGAAGTCGACCGCCTGGACGAGGCCCGAGAGGTCGATGATGGTCGCGTTCTCGCCGTTGCCGGTCGCCTGATCGAGCGGCTCGAGCAGCGTGAAGGTCCACGAGCCGTCGCCATTGACGGTGAGCGTGAACACGTGGTCGCCGTTCGAATCGTTCGCGGTCAGCGTCGAGCCGTTCACGTCCGCAGAGTTGACCTTGAAGCCGTGCGACGTGAGGCCGAGGCCGCTCAGCCACTGGCCTGCGGCCCCCTGGTCGACGAGCTGGAACGAGGTCGCGCCCGGGCCGTCGGCGCCGAAGTCGACCAGGCCCGACAACGAGCCGGAGGCTCCCGTGAAGCTGACCGCAAAGCCTTGGTCGTTACCGCTGCCGTAGCTGTCGTGCGCCGAGGTCAGTCCGCCCTCATCGACCGAACCCGAGACGGGGGTCGCCGATGCGATCTGCACCGGAACGTCGTCCTGGACCTGGGCCGTGAACTGGTTGGCCGCGAGCGTGACGGCGCTGCCGTCGAAGTCCACCGCTTGCACGAAGCCCGAGAGATCGAAGGTGAGCGAGAGCGTACCGCCGCCGGGCGGATGATCGAGCGGCTCGAGCAGGTTGAAGGTGTACGAACCGTCCGCGGCGAGCGTCAGAGTGAAGACGGAATGGCCGTCCGCGTCGCTCACGGTGAGCTCGCCGTTCGCCACAGCCGCCTCGAGGCTCTCGCCGTGCGACGTGAGGCCGAGCGTGTTGAGGAAGGTCTGCGCCGCCTCGGTGCCGACGAGCTGGAATGCCGGCGTGCCGGCGCCATCGGCACCGAACTTCACCAGGTTGTCGAGCGCAAGGTCGCCGGAGGTCGTGATGATGCCGCCGTCGTTGCCGACACCATGCGTGTCGCTCGCAGACGTCAGGCCGCCTTCGTCGACCACGAGGTTGGTGGTTCCGGTGGTGGTGACGGGAACGTCGTCCAGCACCTGAACCGTGAACTGATTGGCCGCGAGCGTGACGGTGTCGCCGTCGAAATCGACCGCCTGCACGAACTTCGACAGGTCGATCGTCTCGGCGCCGTTGTGGTCGATCGGCGCCAGCAGGTGGAAGGTCCACGAGCCGTCGGCATTGAGCGTGAGGGTGAACACCTCGGCGCCGCCTGCCTGCGTGCCCGTGAAGGCCGCGAGCGTTGTGCCGGTGACGGTCGCAAAATCGACGCCGACGCCGTGCGACGTGAGGTTGAGGTCGCCGATCATCGTGGCGGCGTTCGAGACGAACTGGAACGGCGTCGTGTTCTGGCCGTCGGCACCGAAGCTGATCAGCGTGTCGAGCGAGCCAACCGCGCCAGTGAAGGTCGTGGCCGATCCGGACTCGTTGCCGTTGGTGAGCCCGCCCTCGTTGACGAGGCCGGTGAGCTCGGCCGCGCCGCTCGCCGGAACCGGCACATCGTCGAGCACGTCGATCAGGAAGCTGCCGGATTGCAGCGCCGCGGCGTCGCCGTCGAAGTCGACCGCCTTGACGAGGCCCGACAGGTCGAGGAGCAGGGCATCTTTGCCGGCCGCCGGATCGTCGAGCGGATTGACCAGGGTGAACGTCCACGCGCCGGTGCCCTCGTCGAGCGTGAGCTGGAACACCTCGTGGCCCGATTGGCCGGAGGTGCTCGCCGTCAACGTCGCAACGCCGTTGGCGAACGTGACGTCGACGTGATCGACAGCGTCCCCGTGCGACTTGAGGCCGAGACCGCTGATGAGGCTCTGCGCGTTCGCGGCATCGATCTGGAAGCCGCCCGACGCGACGGCTGCATTTGTATTGACCGCGGCTGGGCCGTCGGCACCAAAGCTTACGATGCTGGCGAGCGAGCCGCTGGCGCTCGTCGCACCGTGGTCGTTGCCGCTGCCGAAGCGGTCGCCGATCGTCCCGGACGTGAGGCCGCCTTCGTCGACGATCCCGACCGGGGCGCCGGCCGAGCCCCACAGGCTCACGTCGGCCAGATAGGTGCCGGTGTTGTCGCCGGAGGGGCCGACCTCCTCGAAGGTCAGCAGGTTGGTGCCGGAGTCTCCGACCACGGTGAAGACATAGGGCGTCTCCGTGCCGGTCGGGTGGATATCGGCGATCTGCTGGCCGTCCCAGAACACCTCGAGCTCGGACGAGCCCGGATTCGATGCGCCGGCGAAGAATTCGAGCGCATACGTCTCACCTGCGACGACACCCGCGACCGCCTGCGAGACCGCGATATTGCCCGGGGTAGCTTCGAGGTCGACCATCTGGTCGCCGTCCGGCATGGTAACGCCGAGGTAGCCATCGAAAACGCGTTCGAGCTGGACCTGTGTGGCGGGGCCGACGTCGGACGGCTCGAGGGTCCATCCCGGCACATTGCCGGGCGTCGCGAAGCCGCCGTAGGACTGCGGCGTGAAGGCCCCAAGCGCGAAATTGCCGTTCTCGATCAGGTTTTCCGCCGAGTTCACGGGGAACTGGGTGACCGGCACGTCGTCGATGTCGGAGACCGTGAACGTGCCGTGGGCGGTGTCGCCGTCGAAGTCCTTGGCGGTGAAGTCGAACGTGAGATTGAGGCTGTCGGTGCCGGGACTCGCCTGGTCGAGCGGCTGGCGCAGCACGAAGTCGAAGGAGCCGTCCGGCGAGGCCGTCGACAGCGAGACCGAGAACACGACGTTCGTGTCGGAGGCGCTGGTCGGCGCGCCACCGGTGTAGCCGACCAGCGTCGTCCCGCCGTCGAGCAACTCGAACTGGACCGTCTGGCCGTGCGAGGTCAGCGTCGTGCCGCCCTCGGCATCGGTGAACGACACATTGGCGGCGGCGTCCTGATGGGTGAAGACCAGCGCGCTGCTGGCCGCCTGTCCGTCGGCGCCGAAGTGAATGCCGAGCGAGCCGGTCGCAGCAGTAGGCGCCCCGGCGTCGTTGCCGGTGCCGTACGGATCGCTGGCGTGGGTGAGGCCGCCCTCGTTGACGCTGCCGGACTGCGTGCCGGAGATGACAGTGACGTCGTCGATGACGGTGACCGTGAAGTCGCCCGAGAGCGCAACCGCGTCGCCGTCGAAGTCGACCGCCTGGATCAGGCTCGACAGATCGAGCGTGGTCGTATCGCGGCCGCCGCTCAATTCATCGAGCGGGGTGAGGAGCGTGAACGTGTATTGACCGTCGCCGCTGAGCTCGAGGGTGAAGACCGCGTGGGAGTCGTGCCCTTCGCCGGGGCCGCCGTCGGTCCACGCCGTGAGCGTCTGCGAGGTGCCGTCATCGGACGTCGTTACCGTGACGAAGTTGACGGGTTGGCCGTGCGAATTGCCGAAGTCGACTGCGCTGCCGTCCTTCACGGCGAGCTGGAAGCCGTCGGCCGTGCCGGCCTTGGTCTCGGCCGCGCCGTCGGCGCCGAACGAGACCAGGCTGGCGAGCGAGCCCGTCACAATCGTAGACGCGCTCTCGCCGCCGAGGCCGTTGCCGCCGAGAAGCGCGCCCTCGTCGACGCTGCCCGAGACATCGGTCGCGCCGGTGGCCACCGGCACGTCGTCGATCACGTCGACCTTGAAGCTGCCGGCCTGGAGGGGGACGATATCGCCATCAAAGTCGACCGCCTGAACGAGGCCGGTGAGATCGAGGATGACGGAATCCTCGCCGACCCCCGCCGGCAGATGCGGATTGTCGATTGGATTGATGAGCGTGAAGGTCCACGCGCCGGTGCTCTCGTCGAGCGTGAGGGTGAACACGTCGTGTCCGGGCTCGCCGGACGTACTCGCCGTCAAGGTCGCGACGCCGTTCTTGATGGTGACGTCGACGACGTCGACCGCCTGGTCGTGCGATGTCAGGCCGAGGCCGGCGATCAAGCCCTGCGCGCTCGACTTGTCGACCAGCTGGAATCCGCCGGTCGAGCCGGTCGATGCCGGATCAACGGCGGCCGGGCCGTCGGCGCCGAAGCTGACCAGGCCCGCGAGCGTGCCGCCGGCGATCGTCGCGGCCTTTGCATCGTTGCCGGTGCCGAACTGGTCGCCCACGCTGCCCGACGCTAGACCGCCTTCGTCGACGATGCCGAGGGGCGTGCCGGCCTCGAGGAGGACATCGCCGAGGTAGGTGCCGATGAAGTCGCCGGACGCGCCGACTTCTTCGAATGTGAGCGTGTTGGCGGCGTCGTTCGCTCCGCCGGTCACCTCGACCAGGTACGGCGTCGGCGTCGAGCCCGGAATGATGTCGGCAACTTGCTGATTGCCCCAGAACACCAGCAACTCGTCGGAGCCGGGCGTCAACGGGAGCCCGGCGCCGGCGAAGAACTCGAGCGAATATTGCTGGCCGTCGACGACGTTATGGACGACCTGCGAAATCTTGATGTCGCCCGGCGAGGCCTCCATGTCGACCAGGAAATGGCCGTCCGGCATGTAGACGCCGCCGTCGTTGAACGGATCGTAGCCCGACGGCACCCGCTCGAGCTCGACCTGAGTCGCGCCGTGGACATCGGATGCCGACACGGTCCAGCCGAGCTGCGGATCGCCCGGGAAGGCGATGCCGAAGGTGAATCCGTTGAACTGGTGAGGATCGAAATTGCCGGCGGTGAAGTCGCCGTTCTGCACCAGGTTGCCCTGCGTGACCGGAACGTCGTCGACCACGGTGACGTTGAAGGCGCTGGCCGACGAGACCGTGCCGGTCGACAGCCCGACCGGATCCTGGTCGAAGTCGAGCGCCTCGACGAAGCCCGACAGGTCGACGTTCTGCGCGTTCTCGCCGCCACCGGGCACGTGGTCGAGCGGCTCGAGCAGGTTGAAGACCCACGAGCCGTCGCCGTTGACCGTGAGGGTGAATACCGTGTTGCTGCCGTCCGATACGGTCAGCGTGTGCCCGTCGTCCGAAGCGACCTGCAGGGAATTGCCGTGCGACGTGAGGCCGAGCTCGCTGAGCCACGCGGTGGCGGCGTCGGTACCGACAATCCGGAACGCGGTCGACCCATCGCCGCTCGCGCCGTCCGCGCCGAAGCTGATCAGCGGCGCCAGCGAGCCGAAGGTCTCCGTCCCCGAGCCGTCCGAGTTCGACACGCTGCCCGTCGATGTCGGGAAGCCCGGATCGTTGCCAATGCCGTGCGTGTCGGTCGAGGTGAGACCACCTTCGTCGACGGAGCCCGTGACCGGCTCCGCCGATGCGGCGAGCACCGGCACGTCGTCCGTGACCGTGATCTTGAAGTCGCCCGAGAGCGCAACCGTGTCGCCGTCGAAGTCGACCGCCTTGATCAGGGTGGAGAGATCGAGCGTGGTCGTGTCGCGGCCGTCGCTCGATTCATCGAGCGGGGCGATGAGCGTGAAGGTGTATTTGCCGTCGCCGTTGAGCTCGAGGGTGAAGACCTCGTGGGCGTCGTGCCCTTCGCCGGGGCCGCCATTGGTCCACGCCGTGAGCGTCTGCGAGGTGCCGTCATCGGACGTCGTCACCGTGACGAAGTTGACAGGCTGGCCGTGCGAATTGCCGAAGTCGACCGCGCTGCCATCCTTCACGGCGAGCTGGAAGCCATCGGTCGCGCCGGCCTTGGTCTCGGCGGCGCCGTCGGCGCCGAACGAGACCAGGCTGGCGAGCGAGCCCGACACGATGGTCGAGGCGCTCTCGCCGCCGAGGCCGTTGCCGCCGAGAAGCGCGCCTTCGTCGACCCCGTGCGACGTGTCGGTCGCGCTGGTGGTCACCGGGATGTCGTCGGTGACCGTGATCGTGAAGTCGCCCGAGAGCGCAACCGTGTCCCCGTCGAAGTCGACCGCCTGGATCAGGCTGGACAGATCGAGCGTGGTCGTGTCGCGGCCGCCGCTCGTTTCATCGAGCGGGGCGAGGAGCGTGAACGTGTAGCTGCCGTCGCTGGCGAGCTCGAGGGTAAAGACCGCGTGGGAACTGTTCTCGGCGCCGGGGCCGCCGTTGGTCCACGCCGTGAGGATCTGCGCGGTGCCGTCATCGGACGGCGCGATGGTGACGAAGTTGACGGGTTGGCCGTGCGAATCGCCGAAGTTGACGGCGCTGCCGTCCTTCACGGCGAATTGGAAGCCATCGGCGGCGCCGCTCTTGGTCTCGGCGGCGCCGTCCGCGCCGAACGAGACCAGGCTGGCGAGCGAGCCCGACACGATGGTCGTGGCGCTCTCGCCGCCGAGGCCGTTGCCGCTCGCAAGCGCGCCTTCATCGACCCCGTGCGACGTATCGGTTGCGTCATTGAGCGTCGGCGTGTCGTTCGACACCGTGATCGTGAAGTCGCCCGAAAGGCCGACCACGTCGCCGTCGAAGTCGATCGCCTGGATCAGCGTCGACAGATCGAGCGCGGCCGACCTCTCGTCCTGGTTCGGGCCATTGTCGATCGGGTTGAGCAGCGTGAACGTATAGGTGCCGTCGCCATTGAGCGTCAGCGTGAAGACCTCATGCGCGTTGTTCTCGCCGCCGGGGCCGCCATTGGTCCACGCCGTGAGCGTCTGCGACACGCCGTGCTCGCCGTCCGACGTGGTCGACAGCGTGACGAAGTTGACCTCCTGGCCATGCGAGGTGACGTTGAAGTCGTGGATCGTGTTGCTGGCGACCGAGAACTGGAATCCGTCCGCCTCGACCCTGGTGCCCTGTTCCCCGTTCGTCACCGTGACGGTCTCGGGGCCGTCGGCGCCGAACGACACGAGGGCCGAGAGCGAGCCGCTCACGACCGTCGAGGCGCCTTCGTTGTGATCGTTTCCGGTGCCGAACAGGTCGCCCACCGTGCCCGACGACAGCGCGCCCTCTTGGGCGCCGCGCAATTCCAACGCTTCCGTCAGCTGCGGGACGTCGTCGACGACCGTGATGATGAGGTCCTTCGACAGCGGAAGCGTCAGGCCCGCCGCGTCGACCGCGAGGACCAGGCCCGACAGGTCGACATCGATCGAGTTGTGGCCCTGGCCTGCCGCGTCGTCGAGCGGCGCCAGCAGCGTGAAGGTCCACGAGCCGTCCGCGTTGATCGTGAGCGTGAAGACGGTGTGCGGCGTGCCCGCGGCCGCGTCGGTGCTGGCAACGAGCGTGTTGCCGGTGATCGTCGCGGTGTCGACTGCGGCGCCGTTCGAGGTGATCCCGAGGTTCGTGAGCCACGTATTGGCGGCGGTCTGCGAGACGAACTGGAACGGGGTCGCGTTGGGTCCGCCGGTGCCGAAATTCACCAGCGCGTCGAGCGAGCCCGTAACGCCGGTCGCCGTAACGGCCAGGTTGTGATTGTTGCCGGTCGTATTGATCCCGTCGGTGACGATGCCGGCTTCGAACACCGTGCCGCTCGCGACCGCATTGTCGAGCGTGATCGACACGAGCTGCTGCGGGGTCCCGTTGCCGTTCGGGCCGTTCGGGCCCGCAAAGGTCTCAGGTCCCAGAAGCGCGAGCGGAGTAGGGGTCGTGAACGTATCGAGCGTGAACGATGCGAAGTTGGCGCCCGACGAGATTGCGTTCGGGCCGCCCGACGCGGGCAGCACCGACTGGTCGGTGGTGACCGGGAACTGCTGCGCGAATTCGGCGCCCGTGATGTCGCGGCCCGGTCCGAGCTCGACCGTGAGGTTGGGTAACGGCTGACCGTTGTCGGCGTAGAACGGCTCGACGGTGACTTGGGCGTGATTGGCGAACAGGATGATCAGCCGGTCGCCCACATGGACCAGCGTGATGTTCTCGTTGGCGATCGCCGAGAGGTCGAGCTTGGTCGAGCCATCGAGATGGATGGTGATCGCCTGATTGTCGCCCGGCTTGACGACAGTGACGATTTGGGTGGGAGCGGGAGTCGGTGCTTGTGCACCGGTCGCCTGTGCCACGACAATCGATCGCGCCATTCCAAATTACCTTCGCTCGACAAAATGCTTCGCGACCACGGAACGGCAGTTCCCCGGCCTCGAAGTGGATGCACGCTGAAATTGCGGACGTCGCAGACGGTCGCGCTGCGACATGCGGTTCAGCCCCCTATCCAAGAGGTTAAGCTATTCTTAATGCTACCGTTTCGTCAATAAACTCCGGTTCCCGGAACCGGATTCTTGGGGGACCGTGGTTAAACGGCAACGGTACGCCGCTACGTGAGCTTTCGCGCCTTGGCCTTTGAATCGATTGGGGAAAATGATACCGCAGCGCCGCCCCGCGTTCCCGCCGACCCAATTGCCGGCCCAATCAACATTTAGTCCGCGTTGAATTTCTTGTGGACGAGGGGCGTCCGTCCGCCCGAGTTCGTGCGAAGAATTCGTGCGACGGCACCCGATCCGCGCCTCCGGCCGGCAGATCGGGAGCGACGCGATTGACGGTGACACTTCACATCGGAGGCGCGACGCCCTTGTCGCTGACGCGACCCTGCCGTAATGCTTGGTTGGGTCTCGGGGACGGCGTGAGGACGCGGAGCTCAACTTCCGCAAGCACCACCCGCTCGCCTGCACGGTCACGCGCGGATAGACCAGCCCTGCTGCGTCGGTGCCGAGCCTTGCGCGGGCGTCGTCCGCCTCGCACGGGCCATGACGCAGCCAGACCTAAGCGCGTTCCAATTCCGCAGGAACCGAATACGCTCGGGCGGACCTCATTGTCCCTTGAAAGCGGAGCCGCCGGCCGCAAAGCGGCCGGCGCTATGCCGTTCAGGCGACCACGTGGATGTCGTGCGCCGTGACCGTGCCGCCGGCCTCGATGTGGGCCAGCGCGATCGCGGTCGCGGCGGCGCCGGTCGAGCTGTAGTAGAGCGTTTGGTTGGCGGTATCGAAGTGGAAGCGCTCGCTGGGCGACGCGAAGTTGGCCGTCGCGTCGCTGCCGAACACGCCGCCCGCGCTCACATCCTCGCCCGCCGTCAGCCCACCGCCGAAGCCCGCCGCCGATACCGCGACCTCGTCCTTCCCGGACGTGAAGTTGTTGATCTGGTCGTTACCGGCGGTCGGCGGCGCGCCGAACTGGTAGATGTTCTCGCCGGGGCCGCCCGTGAGCACGTCGTTGCCGTCAATCCCGAGCAGCACCTTGAGGGTTGCGGTGTCGTTCGAGGCATCGGTCATGGCATGGGCGTCGAGCGTCAGCTTGCCCAGCGCGGCCGAAACGTCGACCGTGAGCTCGTCGCCGCTCGACAGGACGTCGTTGAGCGCGTTCGTTGCCAGCGTGATGTTGATGTCGCCCGACGTGACGGCCTTGATCGTCTCGACGCTGGTGACGTCGACGAGGTTGCTATCGACGATCGTCACCGGCGCCGTCGTATCGGACAGCAGCAGGGTGTCGGAGCCGCCGCCGCCGTGGAACACGACGTCGACCGGTGTGCCGGTCAGGCCGCTGAGATTGACCGTATCGTTGCCGGTGCCGCCGTTGATGGTGACCGTCGAGGTCGCGACCCCGGTGCCGTGCAGGTCGCCCGTGATGTCGACCGTGTCACCGGCGCTGCCGAGATTGATAACGATCTCCTCGACATTCGTGGTCGTGACCGAGGAGTTGCCCGCGTCGGCCGTGCCGGTGTGGTTGGCGCCGGCCACGACCTCGATGCCGAGCTGGGTCGGGTCGGTCGCGAGCGGATTGATGATGTAGGTCGTGGCCGCCGTGCCGTTGACCGTCAGCGTATCGGTGCCGTCGCCGCCGTCGATGATCTCCTTGCCGCCCGACGAGACGTTGTAGACGAAGCTGTCGTCGCCGCCCGCGCCCGAGAAGGTGCCGGTGCCCGAGCCGCCGATGAACAGGTCGTTGCTGTTCGTTCCCGTGACGGTGAAGTCGGCGCTCGCCAACGCGTTGGTGTTCGGATCGAACGCCTCGAAGTCGAGGCCGACCGAGCCGTTGGTGACCGTGTTGGTGGTCCCGACGCTCCAGTTCGGCCCCAGCACGGTACCGAGCCCGCCGCTGCCGTCCTCCTGGCCGACGATGCCTTCCAGCACGTTGACAATCTGGTTGCCGTTGATCGTGATGTTCGCCGAGTCGAAGCCCGCGATTCCGAGGTCGTTGACCGTCTGGCCACCCGCCGTCAGGGCGCCCGTGACCGAGTTGCCGTTGAGGGTGAGGTTGTTGTCGTTGAAGAACAGGATGCCGGTCGAGTCGTCGCCGCCCGTGTAACCGATGTTCGTGATGGTGTTGTCCGACACCGTGCCGGTCGAGCCGGCGACCTGGATGCCGTTCTGCGCCGTGAGGCCGGTCGCGCCGAAGCCCGTGACCGTGTCGTGCTCGATGTCGACAATGGCGTTGGTGGCGACGACGCCGCCCTTCTGGAAGTCCTCGATCGTGGAGTTCGTCAAGGTGAACTCGTTGACCGGCGTGCCGCCGGCCGGCGCCGTGTTCGACACATAGATTCCGAGTCCGCGCTGGTCGCCGAAGCCGGCGAGGCCTTCGCGGATGCCGGTGACGTCGACGTGGTCGACGGTGCCCGAGGCATTGAGGTAGGCGATGCCGACGAGCGTCGGGTTGTTGGCGCCGGTGACCGAGGCGCCCTCCTGCAGGCCGTTGAAGTGGATGTTCTCGACCGAGACGTTGCTGGCGTTGCTGACCGTGAGCAGGCCGTCGATATCGCGCCCGTTGGTCGGCGAGTTGCCGGTGCTCACGAGCGTCGCGGGCGCGTCGATCGTCACGGTGCCGAGGCCGACGATCGAGATGCCGTCGAGGCCGTGGCCGTTGACGCTGACCTGCTCCGTATAGGTGCCGGGCGCAACCAGGATGGTGTCGCCGGCGTGCGCGTCGTTCACCGCAGCCTGGATGGTGGTGTACTGGCTGTCGGGGCTCACCAGCAGGAAACGATCGCCGTCGTCGTCATCGACGAGATTGACACCCTTCAGCGTGGCGGTGCCTGTGGCGTGCGTGACGGTCCACTCGCCCCCGCTGAAGCTGAACTGGCTGGTCGTCAGCGTAACCTCGTCGACGCGTGCCTCGCCCTGGCCGGTGTCGGTGAAAGTGTCGTGGCCGGGGCCCATCAGGAAGAGGTCGCCGCCGCCGCCGCCGTTGAAGACGACGTCGACCGGCGTGCCGGTTATGCCATAGGCCCCGACGATGTCGTGGCCGGTGCCGCCGTTGACGGTGACGGTCGACGTCGCGACGCCCACGCCGTGCAGGTTGCCGTCGATCAGGACGGCATTGCCGCCGTTGCCGAGGTTGATGTTGATCTCTTCGACGCTGGTGGTCGTGATCGCGGCGTTCGCGGTCGTCACCGGCTGCGGGCCGATGGAGATGAACCCCGTGTCGATGGAGATGCCGAGATGGGTCGAGTCGATCGGGTTGATGTTGTAGGTCGACGCCGCCGCGGTGCCGTTGAGGAACAGGGCGTCGGTGCCGTCGCCGCCGTCGATATGCTCGACGGCCCCAGCCGTCCAGTTGTAGACGATCGCGTCGTTGCCGGGCGTGCCGGTGATGTCGGTGGTGTTCGGTGTCCCGACGATGAGGTCGTCGTAGCCGGCCGCGGCGAGAGCCGCGAAGGTCGCGCTGCCGGGCACGAAGCTCCAGCCCGCGAGGTGGACGCCTGCGAGGTCGACGCTCGCCGGCTGCGTCGGGTCGGCCACGTAAGTGACGCCCTGCGGCCCGAGGTCGACGAACATCGACGTCCAGCCGGTCTGCGTCGTGGCATCGCCGAGCGTGAGCCCGGGGCCCGTAAAGTGCAGGTTGCTCGCGTCGTCGTAGCCCTGGATGTAGACCAGCGTCTTGGCATAGGTGCCGGTCACCGACACGTTCTCGAACGTGACGTCGCCGAGCGGATTCGTGACCGCGTTGTGATTGCTCGCGTCGAAGCCCGCGATCTGGATGCCGTTGTCGCCCGCATGCGCGAGGTTCGTGCCGTTCGCGGCGCCGGTCACCTGGACGTTGGTGAAGTTGGCGTTGCCGAGGAACTCGAAGTAGGTGATGTCGCCCGAGCCGCCGGTCGCGGTCTTGGCGAAGCCGTTGCCCGAGAAGCTCGAGTTGGTGACGTCGGCGGTCAAATTCGTCCCGCCGCCATTGAGGATGTAGCCGGTCTGGCTCGCGCCGGAGACCGCGACATTGTTGATCGTGACGGTCTCGGGCCCCGCGAGCGTCGGCGACAGCGAGATGCCGTCCTGCTGGCCGGTCGCGTCGATGATCAGGCCCTCGATGGTCATGTTCGAGGCGATCGCGCCGGTCTGCGTGATCGAGCCGTCGAGGACCGCGCCGCCGACGCCGTTGGCGCCGCCGAAGCCCTCGATGTTGACCGCCTTGCCGTCGATGACGACGTTCTCGTGATAGGTGCCGGGCGCGAGCAGGATGGTGTCGCCGTCATGGGCGGCGTTCACCGCCTCCTGGATGGTGGCGAACTGGCTGCCGCCGCCGACCAGCAGGAAGGTGTGGCCGCCGCTGTCGGTGACCTTCTCGAAGCCCGTGAGCGTGTCGGTGGTGCCCGTCTTCCCGACAAGCCAGGAAGTGCCGTTGAATGCGAAATTGCTGACCTGCAGCGGCACGTTTTCGATCACCGTGTCGATGCCGGTCCCGCCGGTGAACGTATTGGTGCCGTCGTCGCTCGTGATGGTGTCGCCGAGATTGTTGGCGACGACCGTGACGTCGGCGCCCTGGTTCGCGGCGTAGTCGAGCAGCGTGAGCTGCGTCACCGGCTGCGGCGTCGCTTCGCCGTCCGCCAGCGTCGTCGCCATCGTCAGCGTCAGGTGCGCCGAATTGGCATCCGGCTCGACCGACAGGTTGTTGACGTCGATCGAGGAGGAGAGGGCGTTCGGCCCGCTCTGGATGAAGACCGTGTCGCCCGGATTGAGGTAGGTCGCCTGGCCGGAGAACACGTTGTTGCTGCCGGCGCTCTCGAGCGCGAGCTCGAGCGTGTCGATGCGTATTGGTGACCGCGAAGCTGAAGAACGGGCCGCCGCCGAGGTCGCGCGTGGCGAGCTCGAGGTCGCCGGTTCGGCTTCTCCACATAGGCATAAGTCGTGTTGACGGTTGCCGTTGGCCGCGAGGAAGCCGCGACCTCGCCGAGGTCGGCAGGTCGGCGGCGGTGGCGTCGCTGCCGCGCATCAGGAACGGCGTGGTGTTGTCGCCGAAATGATTGCCTGTGACAGTCGGGAACTGGTTCGGCTCGAACAGGAAGCCGGTGCCCGGAACGTTGCCGTTGAGCACGACCGTGTCGTAGCGGCCTTGGCCGGTCGAGATCGAGAAGGTTCCCTCGAAGGTATTGTTCGAGATGATCTCGTTCGGCGGCGATCGAGCCCGGGATGCCGACGCCGTTGGAGATGTCGACGCCTTCGTTGAGGATGTTGTGCGAGACGTTGAAGCTCGCGATCTCGTCGGTGAACGGCGTGCCGTTGTCGTTGAAGTAGATCGCGATCGCGCCGGTGTAGCCGGTAATCGGATCGAACAGGCCGTTGGCATTGGGTCCGGTGGCGAGCGCGTAGGTCGCCGGGTTGGCGTTGACGTCGATGAAGTCGTTGGTGATCGTGGCGTTGTTCGACCAGATCTCCAGCAGCTTGTTGGTCGTGTCCGGCCCGGCCTGCAGGTGCAGGCCGGTGAGCGTGGTGTTGTCGGCGTTCGGGCCGATGAAGATGTTGGAGCCGAAATCGGTCTCCGAGCCCGGAATGATGGTCGGCAGCAGCGCCTTGTTGGCGTCGCTCACCGAGGTGAACGCCGTGCCGGTCGCATCGACGCCCTGCAGCGTCAGGTTCGGCGTGTTGATGAACAGTCCGCCCGGAACCGATGAGAACGGATTGATCGTGCTGTCCGTGTAGGTGCCGGGCAGCACGAAGATGGTGTCGCCCTCGGTCGCCGCATTGACGGCCGCCTGCACCGACTTGAAGCCGTACTCGCCGGTCGGATCGACGATCAGCAGGCCCTTGTCGGCGAACTGGATGCGGTCGATGCCGGTGAGCGTGTCGGTGCCGTTCGCGGTCGTGACCGTGACGACGCCGTTGTTCAGGCCGATGTTGGCGTTGGCGAAGTTGGAGTCGATCACCGCGGTGTCGTGCGAACCTGCGCCCGCGCCCGTGATGGTGTCGTTGCCCTTGCCGCCGATGAAGATCGTATTGGCGCCGCCGCCGAGATGGTCGTTGCCGTCGGTGCCGAACACGGTCTGGATCGGCGTGTAGACGCCGAAGCCGCCGTTGGCGCCCGGGAAGCCGTCGCCGGTCGGCGGGCCGACCGTCGGGTTGACGTCGATGACGTGGGAGGCGCCGGTGGAGTCGATCTCGACCAGCTCGTCGCCCTTGCCGGTCTCCGCCTCGAAGTAGAGGTTGCCGTCGAATACTGTGAAGTGCGCATCGGCGAGGCGATCGGCAGTCGCCGAACGAGTGAGCCGGATTGGTGGGGTCGCCGACCAGAGTGGCGGTGCCACTGCCGTCGATCTCGAACAGCCCGGTTGTAACGTCGCGTGGCGGCGAGATCGTCTCATCGGCGAAGAAATACAGGTGACCGTTGAAGGTGACGAAGCCGCCATCCTCGCCGGCATCGATCAGGATAGTCGCTGACCCGCGTCGGTGACGGGTGCGACGTTTCCATGGCTATCGAGCTGGAACAGCACCGGATTCGGGGCAAAGCCGCTGCGGCCGGGCACGCCGTCGCTGGTCTGGCGTCTCGGCGGAGAAGAAGAGATTGCCGTTGAAGCCGGTGAGGCCGCCGAGTTCGACAGGCTCGCGCGGACGAAGTCGAAGTTGTGGCCGCTGTAGAGGATCTCGCTTGGAAGCCGCCGCTCGGCGTAGATCTGGAATAGGCCGTCGAGGAACCCCAGACGTCTCCTCCGTGACGTAGAGGTTGCCGCCGAGGGTCTGGAAATACGTCGTCTCCCCGGATGCGTGCGGAATCGGGAAGCCGCCCGACATGACCAGCGTGGGCAGGCCATTGGCGTCGAGCTCGAACAGCGAGTCCCCGAATGTCGGATCGAACGCGTTGAAGAACAGGCCTCCGTTGAACGAGAAGAAGCCGCCGTCCTCGCCGGCGTTGTCCAGCGAAAGGCCGTTGTGCCGTGACCTCGTGCGCGACATTGCTGTTCGGGTCGATCTCGAACAGGGCGGTCTTGTCGAAGTTGGTCGATGTCGAGCTGTAGGCGTTGAAGTAGAGCTTGCCGTCGAATTCGGTCAGCCCGAAGCTGTTGAACTGGTCGAACGCGTTGCCCGCCTGGATTGACATTGATCTCGGTCACCACGCCGGTCGGGTCGATCTTGAACAGATCGGTGCCCGTGCTGCCCTGGGCGATGAAATAGAGGCTGCCGTCGTAGATCGTGTAGTCGGCGCTGACCCCATTGATGGCGCTGATGGTGTGTCCGCTCGCGTCGGTGACCGCATGCGCGACGTTGTCGGCGCCGAGGCGGAACAGCACCTCGCCGGTCGCATCCGTGTTGGCGTTGAAATAGAGCCCGTTGGCGAACTGGATGTAGCCGCCGTCCTCGCCGGCAAAGCTGCCGTTCGGCGGGTTGAGCGGGATCGAGGCGAGGTGGCCCGTGGTGTCGAGCGTGAACAGGTCCGGATTGAGCTGCCCGCTCTGTCCGTCGCCCGAGAAGAACAGCTCGCCCTGGCCGTCCGCGACCGAAACCGCGATCGACCCGACGACCGAATTCGGGCCGTCCTGAACCGTGTAGACGAGGTTGTCGCCGCGGTCGACGCCGGTCGCCGGCGGCGTGTAGGTGAGGGAGGTGAGCTCCGCCGCGGTCAGGACCATGCCGTCGGTGACGACGTGCGTCCCGTTGACGTCGGTGTACTGCACGGTGCCGTAGCCCGGCACGGCCGTGATGGTGATCTTGAGATCGTTGCCGTTGTCGGCATCGACCGGCGCCGCGATGCCGAACGATTGCGCGCCGCTGCCCGAGAGGGCGGCGAGTGCCGCCGGATTGTGCAGCGTGACGTCGTTCGCGTCGGTCACCGTGACCGTGATGTTCGCGGTCGACTCCGCCGTGCTCGTCGTCGAGCCGGTGGACAGCAACGCCGTGTCGCTCGACACCGCATCGACGTGGAGCGAGAAGGTCCCGGTGAAGCCTGTCGGCGGAACGAGCGTCAGGCGCCCGGCGTCGAGCAGGGCGATTTGCGCCGGGTCCGAGATGACCCAGTTGCCGCTCGCGGCATCGAGCGCGCCGACCGTCGTGCCGTTCACCGTGAAGGTCGCGCCGGGCGGGAAGCCCGACAGCGTCACCTTGAACGTCTCGGTCGGATCGGACGGGATCGAGATGTTGGCCAGCGCGATCGGCGTGTTCTCCTGGCCCATCGCCGAGTTGACCGATGCGAAATCCACCGCACTGGCGCCGGTGCCGGCGTCGAAGGTCGTGCCGCCGACCAGCAGCAGGCCGTCGTTCGACAGCGCGGCGCGGAATTCCTCGAAGCCCGAGAAGTTGCCGAGATCGGCCGGCGTCGACTTCAGCGCGAGCGCGCTGCCGACCGCTGTGCCGTCGGCGCCGAACTGCTGGACGAAGACGTGGTCCGAGGTGCCGCCGCTGCCGTCGGAGACGACCTTGTCGTAGACGACCGCGAAGCCGCCGTCGGCGAACTTGACGACCTGGACGCCGAGAATCTTGCTGGTGGAATCCGCTGCCGCGACCTCGACGGGCCCGCTGACCGGCGTGCCGTCGGCCGCGTAGACGCGAACGTAGAGGTCTCCGCCCGTTATCGTCGATGCCGAGGAGGCGGTGTCCCACAGGACCGCAAAGTGGCCGCCCGCGAGCGCTTCCATCTGCACCGGGAAAGCGGTGCCGGCACTGGCCGATCCGAGAGCGACCTGGATGCCGTTGGCGTCGGCCGGATTGCTGTCGGTCGGGTGGCCGTTGTTGTCGTAGACCTGGACGAACGTGTCCACGACGGTGCCGGAGGAATCGTCTTGCTGCCACATGACGGCATAGCCGCCGGTGCTCAGCGCGATGATCTGCTGGAGATTCTCGGTCGAGGCATTGCCGGTGGCGTTGCCTGAGCTGACCTGAATCGTCTGTTCGCCCGCGTAGTTGTCTGCGGCGTGATAGACCTTCGTGAAAATCTCGGAGAAGGCCGGGATGGCCGCGACATTCTCTTGCCACGTCACTGCGAAGTCGCCGTTCGCGAGCGCGACGATCATGCCGCCTGGGCCACTCTCGAACCCGCCGTCGTTCGCGCCGCTCGGCGGCGCACTGACCTGCATTGCGGGCGTGGCCGGGCTGCCGTCGTCGTTGAACACCCGGACGAACTCGGCGCTCTGACCGTTCGCAAATCCCGTCCACGCCACCGCGTAACCGTGCGGCAGCGTCGCCATCTGCTCCGGCCCGGGCGTGTTGAACACGCCGAACGAAAAGTTGAAGGGGTTGGCCAGCGGCGGCTCCCCGGCCGGCACCGTGTTGACGAGCTGGTCGGGGCCGGCCGTCCCATTGGCCGCGAAGACGCGGGTGTATACGTCGATATTGTTGCTGCTGTCGGTGCCGCTGTAGAGAACCGCGACTTCGCCGTCGCTGGTCGCGGTGAGCTGCGCCGGGAAGACGATCGACGAGACGTGGGTATCGACCTGCTGCAGGCCGCCGGCCGCGACGCCGTGTGCATCGTAGACCTGGATGAAGAGATTGCCGGCGCTTACGAACGCCACCGCGAAGCCGCCACCCTTGAGGGCGACGACCTCGTTGCCGGTTTCGTCCTGATTAGGGTTGGTGCCAGCCGGATTCGTCCCGACCGTGATCGGCGACCCGACCGGAGCGCCGCTGGCGTTCAGAATTTGGGCGAAAACGGTCTCGCTGCCGGAGTTGCCCTGCCACGTCTCGACGAAGCCGCCACCCGCGAGCGCGACGGTCTGCGATCCGATCGCGTCGGTCGACTCGCCGGTGGTGACGTCGGCCGGCAGGACGCTGGCGATCGCCGGCGGATCGGCGACCGGTGAGACGTCGATCGTGACGGTCGCGGCGCTCGGGCTGGTGGCGCCGTTGGAATTGGTCGCCGTGTACTGGAAGCTGGTGGTGCCGGCGAAGAACGCGTTCGGCTCGAAGATCAGGCCGAGCGTGCCGCCCGTCGCGGCGTAAGCCGTGCCGGCCACGACCGGCGTCACCCCGTCGCTCAGGAACAACGTCCCGTTCGCCGGCAGGCTGTTCACCGTGAACGTCGCGGTGACGCCGGGGAAGCCGTCGGTCTCGCTCAAGGTGAGATGGATCGGCGACGCATTCGTCGTGATCGTGCTCGGCGGGTTCGGCGTGTTCTCGTTGCCGCTCGCGTGCACGTCGGCGACGACCGGCCGGTCGTTATCGATCTCGATGGCCACGTCGCCGGCCGGCAGCGTCTTGGCGCTGCCGTCGAAATCGATCGCGTTGATGAAGCCCGAAATGTCGAGCGCGTGTGTGCCGTTCACCGGCACGCCGTCGATCGGCGCATTCTGCTCGAACGTGAAGGACCCATCGCCGTTCACCGTGAGGGTGAAGACGACGTTGTTGTTCGTATCCTCCGCGACCAAGCTCGCGCCGGTGACGACCGTGTGGTCGACCGCGTTGCCGTTCGACGTGAGGTGGAGCGAGTTGAGAAAGGCGTCCCCTGCGGTCTTGTCGACCGGCTTGAATGCCGTCGCGGCGGCGCCGTCGGCGCCGAAGTCGACCAGCTGGGTCAGGCCGGGCGCCGCGACGGTCTGCACCACCGGAGTGGGAACGCCCAACTCGAGCGCTCCTTCCTCGATGGCGGTGGACAAGCGGATGTCGTTGGTGATCGGCGCGTCGTCGGCATCGGTGACCGTGAAGGAGCCGGTGACGGTGGTGCCGTCGAAATCCTTGGCGGTGAAGTCGAATACCAGGTTCAGGCTGCCCGGGCCGGCGAGCGACTGATCGAGCGGCTTGTCGAGGACGAAGTCGTAGCTGCCGTTCGCCGCCGTCGCCGAGAGGACGACCGAGAACACCACGCTCGCATCGCTGATCGTGGTCGGCGCGGTGGCGCCCGTGTAGGCGACGAGGGTCTGCGCATCGATCAGCGCGAACTCGAGCGCGACGCCGTGCGACGTCAGGCTGACGGGGTTGTGGTTGGTGTCGGTCGCCGAGACGTTGTTGAAGGCGTTCACCGGGTCGGCGAACGAGACCGCGCTGACCGCGGCCGCGCCGTCGGCGCCGAACTGGATGCCGAGCGAGCCGCCCGACGCGATGGCGGCCCCGGTATCGTTGCCGGTGCCGAACGGATCGGTCGCGGCGGTCAGGCCGCCCTCGTCGACACTGCCGACAAATGAGCCGGTCAGCGTCGGCGTATCGTCGGTGACGGTGATCTGGAAGTCGTTCGCCAGCGTGACCGGGCTGCCGTCGAAGTCGAATGCCTGGACCAGGCCGGACAGCTTGATCGTCGCCATGCCCGCCCCGTCGTCGAGCGGCTCCAGCAGGTTGAACGTCCACGAGCCGTCGCCATTGACGGTGAGCGTGAACACGTGGTCTCCGTTCGAATCGGTCGCCGTCAGCGTGTGGGTGGTGGTGTCGATCGTCGCGCCGTTGATCAGAAAGCCGTGCGACGTGAGGTTCTGGGCGGCGAGGAACGTTCCTGCCGTCGTCGCGTCGACGAAGCCGAAGGTGCCGGGGCCATCGGCCCCGTACAACACCAGATTCTGCAGCGACGTCACCCCGCTGCCGGTCTGCGAGGTCTCCGCGCCGGGACTGTTGCCGACGCCGTGCGTATCCGTCACCGACGTCAGGCCGCTTTCATTGACCGTTCCGAGGATCGCCGTCGTGGTCGAGACCTGCGGCACGTCGTCGGCGACCGAGATCTTGAAATCGCCCGACAGCGTCGTCGCGCTGCCGTCGAAGTCGACCGCCTGGATCAGGCCGGACAGATCGATCGTCGTCCCGTTCTCGCTCTGGTTCGGACCGTCGTCGAGCGGTTCGAGCAGGTTGAACGTCCACGAGCCGTCGCCGTTCACCGTCAGGGTGAACACCTTGTCGCCATTGCCGTTGAGCGCCGTCAGCGTGTCGGTGGCCGGGTTGAATTGCGCTCCCTCGAGCGGGGAGCCGTGCGACGACAGATTCAGGGTCTCGAGGTAGTTCGTGGCGGCGATCGCGTCGACGAGCTTGAAGGCCGTCACGGCCGCGCCGTCGGCGCCGAAGTTCACCAGAAGCTGCAGCATGCTGGCCGGGGTGCTGCTCACCGAGATGATCGCGGCCGGATCGTTGCCGGTGCCGTGGGTGTCGGTCGCCGCCGTCAACCCGCCCTCGAAGACGACCGAGGTGAGCATTGCGCCGTTGGTCACCGGCGCGTCGTCGGCGACCGTGATCTTGAAGTCGTTCGCGAGGTTGAGGGTGCTGCCGTCGGCGTCGATCGCCTGGATCACGCCCGACAGGTCGATCGTCGTGCCGCTCGCGTGCTGGTTCGGCCCGTTGTCGAGCGACTCCATCTGGGTGAACGTCCACGAGCCGTCGCCGCTGACGACGAGGTCGAACATCTCGTGATTGGCGGAGTCGGTCGCCACCAGCTCGCTAGTGCCGTTGGGATTGATTGTGACCGACACGGTTTGCAACGCAGCGCCGTGCGATTCCAGCCCCTGCGCCTGGAGGACCTGCACATCGTGCAGGGAGTTGAAGTTGACCTCGATCGGACCGTTGGTGACCGCGAACGCCCCGGGGCCGTCGGCGCCAAAGTTCACCAGCGCCGTCAGCGAGCCCGCATCGCCGTGCGCCGAGGTCGCGTCGACGCCCGCATGGCTGCCGCTGCCGTGGGTGTTGGGCGGATTGGTGAGGCCGGACTCGTCGACCGTCGCGGTGACGGCCGGTGCGCTCGAGACCACCGGCGCGTCGTCATTGACCGTGATCTTGAAATCGTTCGCGAGCGTGACCGGATCGGCGTCGAAGTCGACGGCCTGGACCAGGCCGGAGAGGTCGATCGTCGTCGCGGTGGCGCCCTGGTTCGGCCCATTGTCGAGCGGCTCGAGCAGGTTGAAGGCCCATGAGCCGTCGGGGTTGACCTGGAGCGTGAACACCGCATCGTTGTTCGAGTCGAGTGCCGTCAGCGTGCTCGATACGACGTCATTGGTGACAGGATCGATCTGGTTGGTGACGGTCGCATGGTCGACCAGGAACCCGTGCGACGTAATTCCCTGAGATGCGAGCGCAGTGCCAGCCGCCGTCGCGTCGACGAGCTGGAACTTGCCGAAGCCGTCGGCGCCGAAGTTCACCAGCGGCGTCAGCGATCCCGAGGTGCCGCTCGCCGAGATGCCGGCGACGCCCGCGCTGCTGCCGTCGCCGTGGGTGTCCGTGCCGCCAACCAGCGAGGCGGAGACCAAGCCGGATTCGTCGACCGACGCCGTGACCGCCGTTGCCGCGGTGTTCACCTGCGGCTGATCGTCGTTGAGGGTCATCGTGAAGGCGCCCGGCGGCAGCAGCGCGCGGTCGCCATCGAAATCCCGCAGCGCGATCAGTGGGGAAAGATCGAGCGTGATCGAGGCAGCCGGGACGTCGTGGTTGGGGCCGGTAAGGTCGTCGATCGGGTTGATCAGCGTGAACGTGTAGGTGCCGTCGCCGTTGAGCAGCAGCGTGAACACCTCATGGCCGCCGTCGGCGACGCTGCCGCCCGCAAAGGCGGTGAGCGTCTGGGACGTCTCGTCCGCCGACGTCGTGACCGTGAAGAAGCCGATGAGGTCGCCGTGCGATGTCATGCCGGGCAGCAGCGCGCTGTCCGCAGTGCCGCCTTCGGGGATCGCGAAGCGGACCGCCTCATTGACGCCGTTCACCTCGAAGGGGCCGTCGGCGCCGAATGAGGCGGCGAGGGTCAGGGCACCGGTGTGGGAGGCCAGGCCGCCGCCGCTGCCGCTGCCGAATTGATCCGTGGCGGCCGTCAGCGCGGTCTCCTCGACGTGGCCGGCCTCAGGGGTGACGACGAGGGAGCCCGGCGTGTCGTTGGTGACCGTGATGCTGAAGTCGCCCGCGAGCGGGATCGTGTCGCCGTCGAAGTCCACCCCCTTGACCAGCGACGACAGGTCGAGCGTGAACTGCGTGTTGTCATCGCCGATGTCGTCATCGAGCGGATTGATCAGCGTGAAGACGTAGGTGCCGTCGCCGTTGAGCGTCAGCGTGAACACCTCGTGGCTGGTGGGATCGTTCGCCGGCCCGCCATTGGTCCACGCGGTCAGCGTCTGCGACACGCCGTCGGCGCCGGGCGCGTTGTCGGCAATCGTGACGAAGTTGACCTCTTGGCCGTGCGACTGGACGAAGAAATCGTGGGAGTCGCCGCTCGCCACCGCGAACTGGTAGCCGTTCGCCTCGCTGATCCCGCCGGTGATCTTGGCGGCGCTGCCGTCGGCGCCGAAGGACACCAGGTCCTCGAGATTGCCCGAGAAGGACGCGTGGAAGGCGGGATTGCCCACCTCGCTGCCGGTGCCGAACAGGTCGCCCGGCGCGGCCGGGCCGGCCAGCGCGGCTTCATCGACGGTGCCGCTCGAGGTAGCCGCAGTAAGGCCGGGCACGTCGTCCGTGACCGTGATGATGAAGTCCTTCGAGAGCGTGACCGCAAGGCCGCCGACGTCGACTGCCTGGACCAGGCCCGAGAGGTCGACGTCGAGCGAGTTCGCGCCCTGGCCGGTCGGGTGATCGAGCGGATTAAGCAGCGTGAAGGTCCACGAGCCGTCCGAATTGACGGTGAGCGAGAAGACGTCGTGCGCGAACGGCTGGCCCGCATCCGTGCTGGCGACGAGCGTGTTGCCCGTGATGGTCGCGACGTCGATCGCGGAGCCATGCGAGGTCAGCCCGAGGCTGGCGAGCCAGGCATTGGCGTCTGCCGGCGAGACGAACTGGAACGCGGGGGTCGCGGGCCCGCCGGTGCCGAAGGTCACCAGCGCGTCGAGCGAGCCCGTGACGCCGTGCGCCGTGAAGTCGGAGCCCTGGCTGTTGCCGCCCTGCGAATTGAACGTATCGGTGACGAGGCCGCCCTCGACCACGGTGCCGCTGGCGAGTGCGCCGGTGAGCGACGGGGGGATTGTCTCCGTCGGCGTATTCGTGGCCTCGGTCCCGGTGGGGCCATTCGGGCTTTCCGAGCCGAGCAGCGCGAGGCCGGTGCCGTTCGGCGCGAACGTGTCGATCGAGAACGACGAGAAGTTGGCGCCCGACGACACCGAGTTCGGGCCGCCGGAGGCCGGCAGCACCGACTGGTCGGTAGTGATCGGGAAATCGGTCGCGAACTGCGACGACGAGACGTCGTGGTCGGGGCCGAGCTCGACCGTGATGTTCGGCAGCGGCTGGCCGTTGTCGCTGTAGAACGGGTCGATCGTGACTTCGGCGTGGTTGGCGAAGAGGATGATCAGCCGGTCGCCGACATGGACCAGCGTGATGTTCTCGTTGGCGATCGCCGAGAGATCGAGCTTGGTCGATCCGTCGAGGTGGATCGTGATCGCCTGATTGCTGTCAGGTTTGATAACCGTGACAACCTTGGGGGGCGTGGTACCCGGCGGCGTCGTACCCTGCGCGACAACAATCGATCCGGCCATGACAACACCCTCGCTGAATGCAGACAGCACACACACTCGGTGAGCTTGACGCTCCCGACTTCCAGACGATTTGCACGCTGAGGTTGCGGTGGCCGCAGGAATAAATTCGGCCACTCTGCAGTTCAGCCCCGTGTGACGTTAAGCTATTCTTAATACTACTGTTTCGTCAACGAACTTGGCCCCGGGGGACCGAATTAATGGGGACAGTGGTTAAGTCGCAACGCCCGCAGGACGACCATTGCGCGTGCTTCACGGCTTACCACCTGACGGAACTGGATAAAAACGCTGCCGGCGTGCCGTAGCCCGCTCCCGGCCAATAGGATGGGATTCCGCAGTAAACCGGTGCGGCGGAGCCTCGCTTCGGGGGGCTCCAGTCAGCCGTTCGTCGGGAACCCGCGCGTCGGCACCGGCCGGCTGAAGCGGAACACAGACCTGGGCTCGATACTGTCGGGCAGGCATACACCTTAAACGGGAAGTCGACGAGGCAGGGGCCGCGGGCATTGGGATGAGCCCGTGACGTCGCGCCTGTGACTTGGCGTCCGACGCCCTTGCCGCTCACGCGACCCTACCGTAAGGTTCGGCGGGAAGCTGGGGACGTTCCATGCAGACACGATTTTTGACGCGAGTGGCCGGCGCGGCCCTCGTGCTGGCGCTTGCGAGCCCGTTCGCCGCCATGGCGCACGCGGCCGATTATGTCCTGTCGTGCGAAAACGGGCGCAGCTACCCGATCCGGGCCCGCGCCGTGACGGTCGATGGCGATCTGGTGACCGGATATCTCTACACCGGACGCCACCGTGGCGCGCATATCCGCCTCGTGCCGATGGGTGCGGGCTATCGCTACATCACGCGCGGCGTCTGGGTCGACGGCTGGCGCGACGACGCGGAGCTCAACTTCCACAAGCACCACCCGCTCGCCTGCACGGTCACGCGCGGGTAACGCGCGCCGTCCTTGCGCCGTTGATGCGTAGGATGGGTTGAGCGCAGCGAAACCCATCATCTATGAGCGGCCGTAGGCGATGGGTTTCGCGGAGCCTGTCCTCGGGCTTGCCGAAGGCAAGACCCGGGGGCTCAACCCATCCTACGCAATAAATCCCGACGAGTGGCGTTACGGCGCCCCGCCAAGCTTCTCCAATTCCGCAAGCACCTGAGCCTTGATCGCGTCGGACACACCAGCTGCGAGCGCCGCGCGATAATCCGCAATGGCGCGCTCGCGCTCGCCGAGCCCCGCGTAGCAGCGCGCGCGGCCGAGATATCCGTCCGACGCTTTCGGATCGACCGCGAGCACGGCGCCGTAGTCGGCGACCGCGCGCTCGCACGCGCCTTGCTGCGCCAGGATCCCGGCCCGCGCCATCAAGGCGGAGACGTCGCGCGGATCGGCCGCGAGTAGCGCCGCGAAATCGGCGAGCGCATGGTCGTAGTCGCGCTTGTCCGCGAACGTGCGGCCGCGCAGCGCGTAGGCGTTGCGCTGGCTGATCCGCAGGTCGAAGGCGTCGGCCGACATCGGGATGGCGTCGCCGTTGAGGTGGATCGCGACCGTCACGTCCGCGATCGCGCGGTCGAGCTCGTTCGCATCCCGCAGCAGCATGGCGCGGCGATAGTGCAGCAGGGCGAGGTCGCTCTGCCTGAACCGCCGTGACGCGATCGCGCGCGTGCAGCTTTCGATCGCGACGGGCCCGCTTTGCGTCGCGCAGGTGCGCGCATCGTCGGCGCGCGGCGCCGGTTGGGCGCGCAGCGCGGCCGGCACGGCGCCGCAGGCGAGCAGGCAAAGAACAAGCGGGAACCGCGTCATTTCCTGAGTTTTCGATGCATGAACCCGGCGCAACAGTTTGACGCCTCTGCGGTATCGCGCCGCCGGCTCCGTGTCCATGTGTCGCACATGACGAGCCGGGAGGGCGTGCCGTGCGTCCGATCTGCGTTCTGAGGCCGGTCGATTTGGGCTTTTCGGCAGCAAGCGGAGGAATGTGCGTGCACAGATACCTATTTCGTGGCCGCCGTTAATCCTTCTTTCGTTCTTTGGGCACGCAACATTTACCTTAAGACAACCCTTGCGGGGCTACTTTCCGTTAATACCCCGGGGTATCGGTCGATGCTGAAAGCGCACTTGTCGCCAGTGATGCGGAATCGCTGGGCAAACGTCATCACGGTCGCCGCAATTGGCGTCGCCGCAAGCCTGGCGGTTCCCGACCTTGCCTATGCCAGCGGATCCTCATTAGCGCCCGAGCTGCCCGCCTGGGCGGCCGACAGCGCGCTCGTCGTCCTGCTCGGCCTCCTCGCCGCGGCCGCGTTCGTCATTCATCGCCTGCGCCGACGCAACCGGCTCATGTCGGCGGCGCTCGACAACATGCCGCAAGGCCTCGGCATGGTGGATTCCTCGGCGCGCCTGATGCTGTGCAACGCGCGCTACATCGAGATGTTCGCGCTTGCGCCCGAGCAGGTCGCGCCGGGGCGTCCGCTGCGCGAGGTGCTCGAGCTGCGCCGCGCCAAGGGAATGTTTTCGGGCGATGCCGACAAATACGTGCGCGACTGCGTCGCGCGCGCCGCCCAAGGCAAGGCGATCAGCACCGCCGACGAGATGAAGGACGGACGCATCATCGCGCTCGCGAGCCACGCGATGCGCGACGGCGGCTGGGTCGACACCCACGAGGACATCACCGAGCGGAGGCGCGCCGCGCTGCGGCGCAGCGCCGAACAGGAGCAGGAGCAGCGCCGCGCGATGGAAGGCGCGATCCGCGTTTTCCGCGAGCGCGCCGAGAACCTGCTGACATCCACCACCGACAGCGCCGCGACCATGCGCAGCAAGGCGGGCGCGGTGGCGGGCGCCGCGGGCGCGAACTCGCAGCGCGCCGAGAGCGCCGCGCAGGCCTCGCACACGGCGTCGACCAACGTCGAGATGGCCGCGACCGCGGCCGGCGACATGTCGAGGGCGATCGGCGAGATCAGCCAGCGCCTGGAGCGCACGACCGAGATGGTCCGCAATGCGGTGGGCGAGGCGCACAGCACCGACGAGCAGATCGGCGGCCTCGCGCAGACCGCAAAGGAGATCGGCGACGTGGTCAAGCTGATCCGCGCGATCGCTGGCCAGACCAACCTCCTGGCGCTCAATGCGACGATCGAGGCCGCGCGCGCCGGCGAAGCGGGGCGGGGTTTCGCGATCGTCGCCTCCGAGGTCAAGTCGCTCGCGGTGCAGACCGCGCAGGCGACCGAGAGCATCGCCGAGCAGGTCGCGGCCGTGCAGGAGGCGACCTCGGCGGCGGTCGCCGGCATCCGCCGGATCGCGAGCCGCATGGAAGAGATCGAGCAGGACGCCGCCGCGGTCGCGGCCTCGATCCGCGAGCAGGACGTCGCGACCGGGCAGATCACGCAGAACGTCGGCAGCGCCGCCGAGCGCACCCGCGCGATCGCGGCGGTGCTCGGCGAGGTGGCCGGCAGCGCCGGCGAGGCGCGCGCCTCGGCGCAGACGCTGCTGGAAGCCTCGGAAGCCGTCGCCCACGTTGCTGCCGATCTGCGCGGCGAGGTCGAGAGCTTCCTCGGCAAGGTCGCGGTGTAGGATGGGTTGAGCGGAAGCGAAACCCATCGGCTGAATCAGCTATGGATGGGTTACGGCCGCTCGCGTGCTTTCATATGCCAAAATTGGCAACGCGACGTCTGGGCGTAGGCGAGAGCCTGGCGCAGACGGCGCGCGTTCTGCGTGCATTTTTACCACTCGGCAATAAATCGTAGGTAGTATTGGTGGCATGTTACGCGCCGTGGGACCACGTCGCGTGCGCTGGCTCCGGAATTTTTTGGCGATAGACGCGCAAGCAATCGACCGCGGGCAGCTGCTGGGCGACGCAAGGCGCGAAATGATTCAAGCTGGAGTTCCGGCGGCCTGAACACGGTAGGAGCAGACCGTGACGCCCGTTGTGTCGCTGATCGACGACGTCGAAACGGCCTTTCGAGAGGGAACGATCGAGAGCCGCGCGAAGACGTTGCGGCAGATAGCCGACTTGTTCCTTGATGGCGTGGACGCCTACGGGGAGCAGGAGATCGATGTTTTCGACGATGTCTTGAGCGGCCTCATCGACAAGATTGAGCGCACAACGCTTGCGGAATTGAGCGGGCGGATTGCTCCTTTGAGCAAGGCGCCGCGGCGGCTTTGCGGGCACCTTTCGCGGCACGATGATATCGAGGTGGCGCGCCCGGTGCTCAGCCGGTCGCCGGTTCTAAACGATAACCTGCTTATCGAAATCGCACACTCCAAAAGCCAGTTGCATCTCGAGGCAATTGCGTCCCGGACGCAGCTCTCGGAACGGGTGTCCGACGTTTTGATCGATTGTGGCAATCGAGCCGTATTGACGACGGTGGCACGCAATCCTGGCGCGCGGCTCTCGACACGCGGGTACAAGACCTTGCTCGGGAAGGCGGAGCGGGACGTAAACTTGGCGTCGGCGATCGTTTCGCGTCCCGATCTGTCGCCGGAAATGTTCAGGAAGCTGGTCGCGCAAGCAACGAGCACGGTGCAGCAGCGACTATTGGCGGCAACAACCGATCCTGCGGACAAGAGCAAGCTGCAAGAGACTCTGCAGAGCGTCTCGGCTGTGGTCGCACGCGAAGTCGATCGCAGGGCTGAAGTCCGGAACGTGCCGGCTCACGCGATCCAAGTCGACAAAGGCAAATTGAAATCCGAGCTGACCGCTTACGCCGAGGCCGGAAAGATCACCGAAACGGTGATTGTCCTCTCGGCACTCACAGAATTGTCAGGGGACACGATCAGGCAGCTATTCGCCCAGGAAGAGGCTGATCCCATGCTGATCGCGTGCAAATCCTGTGGTCTGGGATGGACAACGGTCCGCGCCCTTCTCGAATTGGCAGCAAAGGAGAAAGGAAACCCGGGCCTGAATGCGATCAGCTATCTGGATCAATATACGAAGATCTCACGTGAATCGGCTGATCGGGTCATGCGCTTTCTCAGGGTTCGCAAGAGCGCGTCCATAAACGATCTGAAGCGGCAGATGCTGGCTTCGTGACGTCAGATCGCTCGAGCGAGCAGCGGCCGCAATATCGGGGGGTGAAACGAAAAGAGGTTAATCGCTTCGCATCGAGGGGGATGCTGAGGAGAAATTCATGGGCGTTCAAAAGCGCAAGACTGATCGCGTGCGATTCGAGCTCGGCTATCCGGCGAGAATTGTGGCGATCGATGGCACTTGGTGCCGCGATTGCCTGATTGAAGATATTTCGCAAACGGGAGTGAAGGTCTCGCTGGCGGAGTCGGTCGAGGGTCTTAACCTCACTGAATTTTTTCTTGCGCTGTCGCAGACAGGCCCGGCGCACCGACGATGCCGGATGATGTGGCACAGAGGGGAGACGGTGGGCGCTTCCTTCATTCACGCCAATGCCGGGACGGATAAAAAGGGCAAGCGGGCGGCGCGTCGGGCCGTCATGGGCGAATCGAGCGGCGATCCCGGAAGCGGCTGACCGGCGAGCGAGCCAACCGTCGTGTCAGTGCGGACAACGGTCCGTCGTGGCGCGACAATTGTTGCTGCGCGGCGCCGCTATGCGGCCGGATAGTCCTCCCAGCGCGGCAAGCCAAGCTTTCCCGCTCTCCACCGATAATACGCGGCCATGCTGAGGCCGAACAAAACTCCGGCGAATACCGCGCTTTCAAGCGCAACACTCACGGGCAATCTTTGCTGCCAGAAGACGAACCACATGAAGATGCCCCAGAAGACGCCGAAATATCCCCCCATCGTGACCGCGAGGAACCAAAAGCTCACGAAAAACGGCGGCTTGACCTTGATGCCAAGACGCCAGAGGAGCCGATAGAGCGGCGGTGCGGTCGTGTATTGGCTGATCCCCTTTTGGCCCAGCTCCTTCAACAGGAACGCGACCTTTTCGTCGTGCGTCATGGCTATTGACCTATTGCTCGATCCACCAAGATGAGGGCCACTCGCCGCAGGCGTTCGGGTGGACGATCGGTGAACATAACTTCGTTCGTCGCAGCGTGGATAGGCGCCGCCGCCGTAGGCCGAACCCTCAGTCCGCCCCGCGCTCGATCGCGACCACGCGGTTCTCCTCGACCGCGAGCGCGAGCTTGCCGTGCTTGAGCGCCAGCGCCTTGTCGCCGAACAGCTCGCGCCGCCAGCCGTGCAGGGCGGGCACGTCGGCCGCATCGTCTGCCGCGATGCGCTCGAGCTCGTCGATGGTGGCGATCACCTTGGCGGCCACCGCGTGGCGCTCCGACGTCATGCGCAGCAGCACCTTGAGCAGCTCGACGGTCGCGCTGCCGTTGCCGCCGCCGCGCGGCCGCTCGAGGCGCGGCAGCGTCTTCGGGTCGCGCTCGAGCCCGCGCGCGACCGCGGCGAGGATGTCCTGACCCCATTTGGAGCGCTCGAACCCGCGCGGTAGCGAGCGCAGACCGGCGAGGCGCTCGACCGTGGTCGGCGCCTGCGTCGCGATCTCGCCCAGCACGTCGTCCTTGAGCACGCGCCCGCGCGGCACGTCGCGGGTCTGCGCCTCGCGCTCGCGCCAGGCCGCGACCTCCATCAGCACGGCGAGCTCCTTCGGCTTGCGCACGCGCGTCTTGAGCCGCTCCCACGCGGTCTCGGGGTCCATCCGGTAGGTCTCCGGCGAGGTGAGGACCTCCATCTCCTCGCCGACCCACTCGGCGCGGCCGCGCTTGTGGAGATCCGCGTCGAGCGCCACGAACACGTCGCGCAGGTGGGTCACGTCGGAGATCGCGTACTTGACCTGCGCGGGCGACAGCGGCCGGCGCGACCAGTCGGTGAAGCGGTGCGACTTGTCGAGGGCGTCGCCCGTGATGCGCTGGACCAGCTGGTCGTAGGAGATCGAATCGCCGTAGCCGAGGACCATGGCGGCGACCTGGGTGTCGAAGATCGGATGCGGGATCATATTGGCCTGGTGCCAGACGATCTCGATGTCCTGGCGGGCCGCGTGGAAGACCTTGAGCACGCGCTCGTTGGCCATCAGCTCGTAGAACGGCTTGAGGTCGAGCCCGTCCGCGAGCGTGTCGATCACGATGGCTTCGTCGGCGCTCGCGATCTGCGCGACGCACAGCAGCGGGTAATAGGTCGTCTCGCGCAGGAATTCGGTGTCGACCGTGACAAAGGGGTGGCTCGCCAGGCGACCGCAGGCCTCGGCCAGGTCGCGCGTCGTGGTAATGAGGTCCATGACATGTGTATTACCGGAGTCGGGCCGGCCTGTCGCGATCCCAAGAGGGTCGAAAAGGGTCCAACGCCCCATGTTTCCTCTGTAGAATGCGGGGTATGGCGGTGCGGACGTGGCAGAGGGCAGGGGCCGTGATGGCGGCTGCGGGCGCACGGCGACAGGTTCCGCGGGTCCTGCCGGCGGCGACCGCCCGGCGCCGGCCGTAAGCCGATGCGGCGCGGGGTCTTTTGGCTGCTGCTGGTCCTGCTCGGGGCGGCGCTGGCGCTCGCGCTCGCGGTCGGTCCCTATCCGCTGCACCTCGCCGACGTGGCCAACACGGTCCTGCGCGCGCTGGGCCTCGAGACCGGCCTGCCGGCGCCCGGCGAGATCGCGTTCGGTCGCGTCCGCCTGCCGCGGGTCGTGGCCGGCCTCGTGGTCGGCGCCGCGCTCTCCGGCGCCGGCGCCACCTATCAGACGCTGTTTCGCAACCCGCTCGTGTCGCCCGACATTCTGGGCGTCGCGACCGGCGCCGGCCTCGGCGCCGTCGTCGGCATCCTGCTGTCGCTGCCGGTCGTCGGCATCCAGGCGCTCGCCTTTGCGGGCGGGCTCGCGACCGTCGCGCTGGTCTACCTCATCGCCGCCGCGCTGCGCGGGCACGACCGCACGCTGGTGCTGGTGCTCGGCGGCGTCGTGGTCGGCGCGCTCGCGGGCGCCTGCATCTCGCTGGTCAAGATCATGGCGGATCCCTACGACCAGCTCCCCGCCATCACGTTCTGGCTGCTCGGCAGCCTCGCGGGCGTGAAGATGTCCGATCTCGCGGTCGCGGCACCGCTGGTCGTGGTCGGCCTCGTGCCGCTCGTGCTCTACCGCTGGCGCATCGGCGTGCTCTCGCTCGGCGACGACGAGGCGCGCTCGCTCGGCGTCGATGTCGGTCGCCTGCGCACGGTCGTGATCGCGGCCGCCACCCTGATGACCGCGTGCGTGGTCGCGATCTCGGGCGTCATCGGCTGGATCGGGCTGATGATGCCGCACATCGCGCGCATGATCGTCGGCCCGAACTTCGCCCGCCTGCTGCCCGCCTCGATGCTGCTCGGCGCCGCCTTCATGCTGGTCGTCGACACCGCCGCGCGCAGCATCGCGCGCGTCGAGACGCCGCTCGGCATCCTGACCGCCGTGATCGGCGCGCCATTCTTCCTCTGGCTGCTCGCCCGCGGCAAGAAGACGTGGGGGTAGGCCTGCTCATGTCAGGGACGCACAGCGCCCGCGCTCCCTCTCCCCCTTCAGGGGGAGAGGGTCGGGGTGAGGGGGCGCCTCAGCGAGTTGTTACGACTGACGTACTTCGCTGCAACTCAGCGCCCCTCACCCCAACCCTCTCCCCGCAAGAGCGGGGAGAGGGAGCGCCACCTCAGTGCTCGCCCAGCTGATCGCCGATGCAACTCGAAGCGCGCAATCTGTCCATCGGCTACCCCGGCCATCTGGTCGGGCGCGACATCGCGCTCGCGCTGCAGCCCGGCGAAGTCCTCTGCCTGCTCGGCCCCAACGGCGCCGGCAAGACCACGCTGTTTCGCACGCTGCTCGGGCTGCAGCCGCCGCTCGGCGGCGTGGTGCTGATCGACGGCACGCCGCTCAGCGAGCTTGCGCCCGCCGAGATCGCGCGGCGGCTCGCCTACGTGCCGCAGGCGCATGTGACCGAGTTCTCCTACTCGGTGCTCGACGTGGTGCTGATGGGGCGCACGGCACGGCTTCGGGCATTCGCGAGCCCGGGCGCTGCCGACGAGCGCGTCGCGCTGGCGAAGCTCGACACGCTCGGCATCGGCGAGCTGGCATCGCACGACTACACCAGGATTTCCGGCGGCCAGCGCCAGCTCGCGCTGATCGCCCGCGCGCTCGCGCAGGAGACGCCGATCCTCGTGCTCGATGAGCCGACCGCGAGCCTCGATTTCGGCAACCAGGCGCTGGTGCTCTCACGCATCCGCGCGCTCGCGACCGAGGGGTTCGGCATCGTGCTCTCGACCCACGACCCCGATCACGCCCTGATGGTCGCGACCCGCGTCGCCGTGATCGCCGACGGCGGCCTGCGCGCGATCGGCCCGCCCGCCGAGGTCGTCACGCCCGCGATGCTGTCGGCAATCTATCGCACCGCCGTGCTGGTCGAAGAGACCCCATCGGGACACCGCGTCTGTGTTCCGGCGTGGGAGCCATGATTACAACGCTTTGCCTTGCGAAGCTCGGCCAAAGCGCTAAGTTCGGGCTCGGGAGCACGACGCCGAACTGGCAGGGATTGGTGAGGATCGTGATGCGAACCAGAACTCTTGAGCGCGGCCATCATCTTGGCTTTCGCCGCACCGGCCTATGCGCAGATGAACATCATCGCGCCGAACGCCAAATACACGACGCAGGACGAGGTCGACGCGGCCATCAAGCAGGAAAAGGACTACAAGGCCACCATGCGGAAGCTGCCCGACCAGGCGCCGACCACCAGGGACCCGTGGGGCAATGTCCGCAACAGCGGCACCGCGCCAACCGATCCGAAGACCAAGAAGAAAAAGGCGAGCACCCAGTCGAGCACCCAGTAGGGTGGACAAAATCGCCTGCACGGTGGTTGCGCGTGGGCACAGCGCTTCCGCGATTTTGCCCACGCGGATATGCACTGCCTTGCGCCGTGCCCACCCTACGGCGCTGCCGTCTGAATAGAGCGCTTATCCGCCCCGCACCCGCGGCAGAAAAATGTACTTCCACGGATTGGGCATCGCCCCGACTGGCACCTCGATCAGCGTCGGCGTGTCGCGCCGCTTGAACGCGCGCTTGAGCGCGGCGCGCAGCGCCTTCGGCGTCTTGGCGCGCTCGGCCGCCGCGCCGAAGCTTTCGCCGAAGCGCACGAAGTCCGGATTGGCGAGGTCGCAGGCGATCAGCCGCTCGCCGTAGAGATCCTGCTGGATGCGGCGCACATTGCCGAACCCGCCGTCGTTGAACACGATCGCGGTGAGCGGGATGCGGTGCTTCACGGCGGTCGCGAGCTCGTTCGCGGTGAACATGAAGCCGCCGTCGCCGTTGATCGACATCACCGGCACGTCGGGGCGCGCATGTTGCGCGCCGAGCGCGGTCGCAAAACCCCAGCCGAGATTGTCCTGGTAGCCGGGCGAGAGGAACGTGCGTGGCCGGTACACGGGAAAAAGGAGACGGGCCGCGAAGCCGATCTGGGTCACCTCGTCGACGTAGATCCCGTCCTCCGGGAGCTCGGCCCGCATCGCCTCGAGGAAGGCGGCTTGCGGCGCGAGCGCGTCGTCGAGGCGCTTGCGCCACGCGGCCTGGCGCCGCGTCAGCTCGGCGCGGCGCGACCGGCGCTTCTCGTTGTGCGCGGGCAGGGCGTCGATGAGGCGGCGCAGGATCGGCGCGGCGTCGCCGATCAGCGCGACCGCGGGCGCGTGCAGGCGCGCGGGCTCGGCCGGATCGGAATCGACCCGGATCACCGCGAGGTCGTCATCGAGGCCCCACGGGCCGGCCGTGAAGATGCGGTGTTGCTGCATCAGCATGCGGGTGCCGACCGCGAGCACGACGTCGGCCTTCGCCCACAGCTCGTGGGCGAGCGGAAGGGTCACGCTCAGCGGATCGCGGCTGTCGAGCACGCCGCGGCCGCGGCGATAGCCGAGCACCGGCGCCTGCAGCATGGCGGAGAGCTCGGTCACCTCGCGGGCGGCGCCCTGTGCGCCGCCGCCGCAGATGATCAGCGGGTTCTTGGCGGCCCCGAGACGCTTGGCGGCGGCGCGGATGGCGTCCTCGTCGATCGCGGGCTCGTGTGGTGAGAGCGGCGCCTGCGCCGTCACCGCGGCGCTCGCGCCCCAGGTGTCGATCGCGCATTCGAGCGCCGCCGGGCCGCGCCGGCCGCTCGCCATGGCGCGCATCGCCTCGGCGACGAGCCGCGGCGCCGCGTCGGCCGACCGGATGTGCGCCGTGTGGTCGACGAGCCGCGCGATGACGCCCGCCTGGTCGCGCAATTCGTGCAGGTGGCCGAGGTGGCGGCCGATCTCGCGCGCGGGGATCTCGCCGATCAGCGCCAGCACCGGCGCATTCATCGAATAGGCGGTGAGCAGCGCGGCCGAGGCGTTGAGCAGCCCGGGGCCCGGCACCACTGCAAAAGCCTGCGGCTTGCCGGTCGCAAGTGCTGCGCCGAGCGCCATGTAGGCGGCGCCCTGCTCGTGGCGGCTGTGGACCGTGCGGATGCGGTTCTGCGCCTTGTAGAGAGCATCGAACAGGTGGTCGTTCTGGATGCCGGGCAGGGCGTAGACGGTCTCGATGCCGTGCGCCGTGAGCGCGGCCACGACGGCTTCCGCGGTCGTCATCTGCTGGGGCATGTGGCTCGCCGTTGCGCGTTCCTTCCTCACGACTGTGCAGATTGGTGGCTTGCTGTCGAGAGGGCGGGGCGATTGCATGTGGGGTGAGCAGTGAGTTCGGCTCCCTCTCCCCGCGTGCGGGGAGAGGGTCGGGGTGAGGGGGCGCTGCCGCGAGTCGCTACGCCTGAGTTTGCGGAGGCGCCCCCTCATCCCGACCTTCTCCCCCTGAAGGGGGAGAAGGAGCGCAAACACCTTGCTCACGTCACATGCGATTGCTTTGACCCCACGGGGAGGGAGCGCAGGCGTTGTGCGAAGATATGAGACAACTCGCCTCCAGAAGGGTGCTGGATTTTTGACAAACCGGGGGGGCCATGCACCTTCCGCACGCCTGCGGCCGGCCCGGTATGCCTCGGATTCGGCCCGATTTTCGTGCTCAAGCGCATATCCCGGCGAAGTGGATCCCGGTTCGCCGACAAGGATATGCGCCAAGGGTCAATCCTGAGGTCCGCCAATGCATCGTTACCGCACCGACACCTGCGGCGCGCTCCGCGCGAGCGACATTGGCCATGAGGCGCGGCTCTCCGGCTGGTGCCACCGCATCCGCGACCACGGCGGCGTGCTGTTCATCGACCTGCGCGACCACTACGGCATCACGCAGGTGGTGGCGGACCCGGATTCGCCCGCCTTCAAGACCGCCGAGAAGCTGCGCGCCGAATGGGTGGTGCGCATCGACGGCAAGGTGCGCCGGCGGCCCGACGGCACGGTCAATCCGGATCTGCCGACCGGCGAGGTCGAGGTCTACATCACCGAGATCGAGGTGCTCGGGCCCGCCGGCGATCTGCCGATGCCGGTGTTCGGCGACCAGGAATATCCCGAGGAGATCCGCCTCAAGTATCGCTTCCTCGACCTGCGGCGCGAGCGGCTCCATCGCAACATCATGCTGCGCGGGCAGGTCATCGACTCGATCCGCCGGCGCATGCGCGAGAGCGGCTTCTTCGAATTCCAGACGCCGATCCTGACCGCGTCCTCGCCCGAGGGCGCGCGCGACTATCTCGTGCCGTCGCGCATTCATCCCGGCAAGTTCTACGCGCTGCCGCAGGCGCCGCAGCAGTTCAAGCAGCTCATCATGATCTCGGGCTTCGATCGCTACTTCCAGATCGCGCCCTGCTTCCGCGACGAGGACGCGCGCGCCGACCGCTCGCCCGGCGAGTTCTACCAGCTCGATCTCGAGATGAGCTTCGTCACCCAGGAGGACGTGTTCGCGGCGGTCGAGCCGGTGATGCGCGGCGTGTTCGAGGAGTTCGCCGGCGGCAAGCCGGTGACGCCGAAGTTTCCGCTCATTCCCTACGCCGACGCGATCCGGCTCTACGGCAGCGACAAGCCGGATCTGCGCAACCCGATCAAGATGGCGGACGTGAGCGAGACCTTCCGCGGGTCGGGCTTCAAGATCTTCGCCAACATCCTGGCGAGCGACGCCAAGGCCGAGGTGTGGGCCGTTCCGGCCAAGAGCGGCGGCAACCGTGCCTTCTGCGACCGCATGAATTCGTGGGCGCAGGGCGAGGGCCAGCCGGGCTTGGGCTACATCTTCTGGCGCGAGGGCGAGGAGGGCGGCGCCGGGCCGGTCGCGCGCAATCTCGGCACTGAGCGCACCGAGGCGATGCGCCAGCAATTGGGTCTCGGCGTCGGCGACGCCGTGTTCTTCGTTGCCGGCAAGCCGAAGGATTTCGTCCGCTTCGCGGGCGCGGCGCGCACGCGCGTCGGCGAGGAGCTCGGCCTGATCCAAAAGGACCGCTTCGAGTTCTGCTGGATCGTCGACTTCCCGATGTACGAGTGGAACGAGGAGGAGAAGAAGATCGACTTCTCGCACAACCCGTTCTCGATGCCGAACGTCGCGCCCGACGAGTTCCTGGCGTTCGACGCGAACGACAACGAGAAGATCCTCGCGCTGAAGGCAATCCAGTACGACATCGTCTGCAACGGCACCGAGCTCTCTTCAGGCGCGATCCGCAACCATCGTCCCGACGTGATGAAGAAGGCGTTCGCGATCGCGGGCTACCCCGAGGAAGTCCTGGAGCAGAAGTTCGGCGGCATGCTGCGCGCGCTCTCCTACGGCGCCCCGCCGCACGGCGGCATCGCGCCCGGCATCGACCGCATCGTGATGCTGCTCGCCGGCGAGGAGAACCTGCGCGAGGTCGTGCTCTTCCCGATGAACCAGCGCGCCGAAGATCTGCTGATGGGCGCGCCCTCCGAGGTGACCCAGAAGCAGCTGCGCGAGCTGCACATCCGCCTCAATCTGCCGGCGCCCAAAAGCGAGTAAGGCGAGCACGACGCCCGCACTCCCTCTCCCGCTTGCGGGGGAGGGTGGGGAGGGGGAAGCCCCAAGCACTGAGCAAGCGGCTTCCCCCTCTCCGGCTCTCCCCCGCAAGCGGGGGAGAGGGCGCAAGCGCCCTGCTCACCTCACATGCGATAGCCCTGCGCTTGTGGGGAGAGGGCGCAAGAGCCGCTCGGATCAGATTGCCACCTGCGGCCCGAACCGGTTCGGGCCGTAGGTGCCGCGTTGGCACAGAAGGATGAGCAGCCATATGCCGCCGATCGTCGGCACAAGATTGATCAATATCCACCATCCCGAACGATCCGTGTCGTGCAGCCGTCGCACCGTGACGGCAAGGCCCGGCAGCCAAAGTCCGAACCAGGCGATAACCAGGAGCACGGCGACGCCTTCGGCGCCTTGCGCGGACCCGTCGACATCGAGCCTGCTGACGAGCGAGGCCACCATAAGCGGGATAAGGAACGCAAGGGTTTGGAACAACGTCCAGAACCAGAATTCCGGTCGGCCCGCTCTCCCTCTGAAGCCCACATATTTGCGCAGGCAGATGGCGACCGCGGCGCCGAATCCGACCCATCGCGGCGCCGGGAAACCGGTTGCGTCCTGATCGCCATGCTCCATTGGGCACCCTCCCGTGCACGCTGCCGTTGTTGAGATGCCGCATCGGGTGTTCGGCTGGCAAGAGCAAGTTCGGCGGCATGCAGCGCGCTCTCGCGCGGAGCGCCGCCACACCGCGGCATCGCGCCCGCGGATGGGGTTCGCCGCAAAGGACGGATTTTGCTAGAGTTCGGCACATCGGGACCGATACGGGTCGGGCGGGCTCCCTCACGCAATGTCGTCATTGGCTGACCTTCCGGACTTGGTCGGGTTCTTCAGCTATTCGCGCCGGGACGACGAGCACTCGGGCGGGGCGCTGTCGCGCCTGCGGGCGCGCATCCACGACGAGCTGCGCATGCAGCTCGGGCGCGATCTGCGCCTCTGGCAGGATACCGCCGCGATAGCGCACGGGACGCTGTGGGAGGACCAGATCAGGGCCGCCATCGCGGAATCGGCCTTTTTCATCCCCATCGTCACGCCGAGCGCGGTCGCGAGCGAGCACTGCCACTTCGAATTCCGCTCCTTTGTCGAGCGCGAAGGCGTGCTGGCGCGTGCCGATCTCGTCTTCCCTGTCCTCTACATCAGGGTACCGGCGCTCGCGGACGAGGCGAGGGTGCGCGAGAACGGCGTGCTGCAGATGGTGCATGCCCGCCAGTACGCGGATTGGACGAAAATCCGCCTGCAGGAAGTGGGGTCGTTCGAGGTCGCGCGGCAGGTCGAGCGATTTTGCGAGGATATCGTCAGCGCGCTGCAGCGGCCGTGGGCGGCCCCGGACAAGGCGCGCGAGCGGCGCCCGGTCGCAGCCGCGCCGAGCGCCGACAAGGACGGCGAAGTTGCCGCCGCGCCGGAAGCCGTGCCGGCGCCTTCTGCCGTGGATCCGGTCAGACCAGCGCCGGACCCAGGCGTCGGAGCTCCGCCGGAGGCTATCCGCGCCGAAAGCGACGCCACGGCCCGCGCCGAGGAGACGCGCGCCTTCGCGCTCGCCAGGCGCGCCAACACGGTGCTCGGCATCGAGGTGTTTCTCGCCGCCCATCCGGGCAGTCACCTCGTGGGCGAGGCCGAGACGCTGCGCGCGGCGCTGGCCGCGCGCGACGATGCCTATGCGGACGCCGTCGCCAAGGGCGATCGCGCGGCGCTGAAGGCCTTCCTGCGAACCTACCCGGGGGCCGTTCAGGCCGACGACATTCGTTCCCGGCTGCGCAAGCTGGCGTTTGGTCGCATCGGGAAGACGCGCCTCATCATCGCGGGCCTGGGCGTGCTGGGCCTGCTCGTGATCGGCGTGGTCGTCATCTGGATCATGGGAGCCAACCACGAGGATGATCTCGCGGTCTGCGCGAGGCACGCCGGCGACAGCGCGGTCGCGGCATGCACACGCGTCATCCAGGACAGCAGCTCGTCGGCCAGCAGGCGCGCCGCCGCCTACAACAGCCGCGGCGTCGCGCACGACGACCAGCGTCAGTACGACGAGGCGATCGCCGACTACACGCAGTCCATCCAGCTCAATCCCAATTCCGCGGTCACGTACCTCAACCGGGGCGGTGCCTACGGCGCCAAGGGCAACAACGATCAAGCGATTGCCGACCTTTCCGCAGCGATCCGGCTCGACCCGAAGCAAGCCCAGGCCTACCAGCTGCGGGGCGAGGCGTACGTCGACCAAAAGAAGTACGATCTGGCGATCGCGGACGACACGCAGGCGCTCCAGCTCGGTCTCAATTCCGCGCTCATACGCAGCAACCGGGGCAAGGCATACCTGCTCAAGGGCGACAACAATCAAGCGGTTGCCGACCTCACCGAAGCCATCCGGCTCGACGCCAAGGATGCCGAAGCCTACACGCTGCGCGGCCAAGCGTACTACAATCTGCAGAAATACGACGAGGCGATCGCCGACGACACGCAGGCGCTCGAGCTCGATCCCAATTCCCGGATCAAGCGCCTCAACCGCGGCATGGCCTATGTGGCCAAGGGGGACAACGATCAAGCGATCGCCGACCTGTCCGAGGTGATCCAGCCCCAGAAGGGCATTTCCCTCGCCAACGTCTTGATCTCTTCAAAGCTCGCCGAGGCCTACGCGTATCGCGGCCAAGCGTACCGGGCGAAGGACGACAACGACCGGGCGATAGCCGACTTCAGCGAGGCGATCCATCTCGATCCGCGCAATGCCAGGACCTACTGGTCCCGAGCCAATGCGTATGTGGCGAAGAACGACTACGATCGGGCGATCGCCGACTGGAGCACCGCGATCAGTCTCGTGCCGCAAAGCGGCTTCTTCTATCGCCAGCGCGGCGCCGCCTACCTCTTCAAGAAGGACTACGACCGCGCCATCACGGATTTCAACACGGCGATCCGCCTCAGTCCGGACGATCCCGAGGGCTATTTCGACCGTGCTCTGGCGAAACGACTCAAAGGCGACACCGATCAGGCGATCGTGGACTATACGGCAACCATCCGGCTCAACCCCAAGGACGGGTTGGCGTACGGCGGTCGCGGGCTCTGCTATCTCGCCAAGAAGGACTACGTCCGCGCCATCGCGGATTTCGACGAGGCGATCCGTCTCAATCCGAAAGACGGCGACGCCTATTTCAATCGCGGTCAGGCGAAACGAGCCAAGGGCGATAACGATCAGGCGATCGTCGACTATAGCGCGGCCATCGGGATCAACCCCAACGACGTGGCGGTCTACGGCGATCGCGGTCTCGCTTATTTTGCCAAGAAGGACTACGTCCGCGCCATCGCGGATTTCGACCAGGTGCTCCGTATCGATCCGAATATCGCGGACGCCTACTACGAGCGCGGGCAGGCGAAGCGAGCCAAAGGCGACCACGATCAGGCGATCGTGGACTATACGGCGGCGATCCGGCTCAATCCTACGGACGGGGAGGCGTATGTCGGTCGCGGGCTCTCCTATGTCGCCAAGAACGACGACGACCGCGCGATCGCGGATTTCAGCGATGCGATCCGTCTCGATCCAAAGAATGCGGGCGCCTACTACGCGCGCGGGCGGCTGAAACAGATCAAGGGCGACAATGCCGGCGGCAATGCCGACATGGCGACGGCGCGCCGGCTCGATCCGCGCTTCGGCAATTGACGCGAGCGCAAGACGCGCCGGCTTCCACGCGCGCATCCGGACGTGACACAGCAGCCGCTGCGCGAAGCGCTGAGGTCCTGACGGCCTGCGCTACGCCTGCGCGACCCGCACCTGCGACACCAGCCAGGAGACGTACCAGCGCAGCATCCACGGGATCGGGATGATGAACATGGAAACGAGCGCGAACAGGAGCGTGCGGCCGAGGATGCCGAGCCCGGTGCCGGTGAATTCGAACCGATGCGTTCCGCTCACGTTCCGGCAGATCCAGCTCATCAGGATGCGCAAGACCCATGCCCAGCCGATGATCGTGATGAACGACAGGATCAGCAGCACGTTCCAGCCGACATAGCCCCACATGCCGCCCGTGAACGTGAGCTTGACGGAGCCGTCTTCCGCGCCGGTCTTTTCGCACACCCAGCGCAACACCACCCACGACAGCATCAAGCTGACCGGCAACGAGATGAGAAGGGCGAACGGGATGACCTGCCCGGCCAGGCCGATGAGACCGATTCCGATGAACACGTACCAGATGTCGCCCGCTTGGCCCGCGAAGGTCAGCCGACGGCCGTCGGGCAGCGACGTGTTGGAGACGAGGAACCGGTAGAGGACCGTCGAGGTCCACGGCGACGGGATGATGAACAGGTTGCCGATGCCGCTGAGGATCGATCGCCAGAACAGGCCCCACACCGCAAAGTTCGCAACCAGGGCGTCGGTCGGGCGGGCTGTGCCGGCCCCCGTAGCCATCGCTTGCATCCCGGGGGCGGGCGCCCGCGTCGGCATGGCGCCGCCACCGGGCGGCATCGGGGGCCGCATCGCCGGCGGCCCCGGCGGCCCGAACAGCGATGCAAACTCGTTGAGCTGTCCGGCGGGACGCCAATCGGGCATGCCGGCATGCCAAACGAGTGTCCCTTGCGTGATGGTGCCGTCGCGGATGAGGCGCGCGACGTCAGCGACCGGAACCGGTCCCTGTTGATTGCGCGCACCGTCGAGATAGTAGAATTGCGTCGATGCGTCGGCCATGACGCCCCTCCTCGTTCAAGGTGCCGCGCCGGAAAGGCGGACGCGGACCGCTGATCCGCGCACGCAATCCGCGACGCGGGTTCGGCTCAAGCTGCAGCCATTTCGCCGAATCGGTTCGGGCCCGGGGTTCCAGGCAGGCAGAAGAAGATGAGCAGGACGATGTTCCCGAACGGCACGAGATTGATCAACAGCCACCAGCCTGATCGATCCTGGTCGTGCAGCCGCCGCACCGATACGGCAAGGCCGGGAAGCAAAAGCCCGAAGATGAGGGCGATGTAAGCCACGATCGTCAGCACGCTGCCCACGGTCGGAAAGATCGCCGCGATGATCCCGCAGACGATGATGACGACGACTGAAAGAAGGAATTGGAAGAGCGCCCAAAACCAGAACTCCGGCCGGGTGGCCCGGCCGTTGAAGACCGCATACTTGCGGAAGCAGATCGAGATGGCGTCGCGGAAGCCGACCGATTTGGCGGGATAGCCTGCCCCCGGATGTGGGTCGTACCCTCCGAAAGCCGGGGCCTGCGCCGGCGCCCGCGGCGCGCCGGCCGGCGGCATCGGAGGCCGCATCGACGGGGCAGGCGGCCCGAACAGCGACGCGAGCTCGTTGACCTGCCCGGCGGGACGCCAATCCGGCATGCCGGCAAACCAGATCATCGTGTCGCGGGTGATCGCGCCGCTACGGACGAGGCGGGCGAGGTCGCTGACCGAGGCCGGGCCCTGTTGATTGCGCGATGCGTCGAGGTAGTAGCACTGGGTCGAACCGTCGACCATTGGCGTCCCCCTGTATTATTCTGCTGCCTCTGAATTGCCCCAATTGGACATAGGTGGCAAGGGGATAATGCAAAATCCCGCATGCATTCGCCGACGGATGTCCATGCGCGCCGCTTTGCCCGATCCGACTTGATTCACCCCGCCGCTTGGCGTTCACTTTCGGCCAATTCGCAAGAGCGACAGGCGGCGCCAGCCGCCCGCAAGGGAGGAAATCCATGGACGCCATCGAACGGCGCGCCTTCGTCAAGGGCGCGGGGCTGGGCGCGCTCGCCTTCACGATCGGGGGCGCCGACGTGCTGCTCACGCCCGCCGAGGCACGCGCGCAAGGCGTGCCGCTGCGCACGCTCAAGCCCGACGAGGCCGCGACCATCGAGGCGGTCGGCGAGGCGCTGGTGCCGGACGCGCGCCGGCAGGGCATCGCCAACTTCATCGACCAGCAGATCTCGGTCCCGGCCGAGGAGGCGCTGCTCGAGGCGCGCATCCTCAACGTGAAACCGCCCTACGCCAATTTCTATCGCGCCGCGATCGGCGCCATCAACAATGCGAGCACCGCGCAGCACAGCAAGCCGTTCGCCGAGCTCGACGCCGCGACCCAGCACGCCTTCATCGACCAGATGCGGCAGAACAAGATCGACGGCTGGAAGGGTCCGCCCGGCGGCTTCGTCTATCTGCTGTTGCGCAGCGACGCCGTCGACGTCGTCTACGGCACCATGGCGGGCTATGCGTCGCTCGACATCCCCTACATGGCCCATATCGAACCGACCAAGAGGTGGTGAGAGACCATGGCAACGCACGAAAAAGTGGATGTCGTCATCGTCGGGGCCGGCGCGTCGGGCTCGACCTATGCGGCGGTGCTGGCCAAGGCCGGCAAGAAGGTCGTCTTGCTCGAAAGCGGGCCGGACTGGCAGCTCAGCGATCTGATCAGCTCGGACATCTGGGGCCGCCGCGTGAAGCCGGCGGGCGCGCCGTTCATCCTGCAGGGCAAGAACCCGTACGGCTACGCCTATCAGGCGGGCTGGGGCGTCGGCGGCGCGGCGCTGCACTATTTCGCGAACTTCCCCCGCCTGATGCCGAACGACTTTAAAGTCAAAAGCGAGCATGGCCGCGGCCTCGACTGGCCGATCAACTACACCGATGTCGCGCCGTTCTACGACCGTGTCGCCGACGACCTCGGCGTCTCGGGCGATGCCAAGGCCGAGGAGCGTTGGCGCCCGGCCGGCAAGCCCTATCCGATGCCGCCGATGAAGACCTTCAAGAACGGCGAGGTCTGGCTCAAGGGCTTCGAGGCGGCCGGCATCAAGATGACGCCGGCGGCGGTGGGGATGAACTCGGTCGAGTACAAGGGCCGCCCCGCCTGCCTCTACGACGGCTGGTGCCATGTCGGCTGCCCGATCGGCGCGCTCGCCAATCCGCTGGTGACATATCTCGCTGACGCCAAGAAAGCCGGCGCCGAGGTGCGCGCGCGCGCGACGGTGACGCGCGTGCTCACCAACGCGGCCGGCACCAAGGTCACGGGCGTCGAGTACTACGACGAGAAGAAGGAGAAGCAGGTGCAGGAGGCGAGCGTCGTGGTGCTCGCGGCCTGGGCCGGGCAGAACCCGCGCCTCATGCTCAACTCGGCGAACGACAAGCACCCCAACGGCCTCGCCAACAAGAGCGGGCTCCTCGGCAAGTACATGATGGCGCACTTCGCGTCGGGCACCTTCGCGATGTTCGACGAGGACATCGAGAACCACAAGGGCACGATCGGCGCGCAATTCTTCTCCTACGACCGCTACGACAAGCTCAGCCACAAGGCCAAGGGCGCGTTCGGCTCGACCTTCATCGTCGCCGGCGCGGCGCAGAAGACGAGCGACCTCGGCGGCTTCGCCAATGCGCGGCTCGATCTCTTCGGCCCCGCGCTCGCCGACTTCATGAAGCGCGCCAAGCGCGGGCTCACCCGCATCACGGCGTTCGGTGAGGAGATGCCGAACATCGAGAACCGCATCGAGGTCGCGAGCGAGAAGGACGAGTTCGGCATGCCGCTGGGCAAGTTCACCCACAGCTTCGACGAGGCCGCCGTCAACCTGTGGAACGCCAATTTCGACGAGGGCCTCAAGGTCGCGAAAGCGACAGACGCCAAGGAGGTGTGGGCGGGGCGCGGCAACCAGCCGACCATCCACCTGTTCGGTGGCACCATCATGGGCACGGGCGCCGACAACTCGGTGGTGGACAGCTTCGGCCAGACCCACGAGATCGCCAATCTCTACGTCGCGGGCCCCGGCATCTTCCCGACCGAGGGGGCACCCAACCCGACCTACTCGATCTTCGCGTTGTCGCTGCGCGGCGCGGAGCATCTGGCGGCGAGCTGGTCGAGCGTCGCGGGATAGCGGGCCCGCGACGTCGAAGATCAACGGTCGAATCCGGTCCGAGACTTTCAATCGGATTGGCCGGACGCGCAGACGGCTGGGCAAAAAATGGTTGGCTATCCCCGGCAGCGGCGCGGAACGTGGACCGCCTGTTCAGCTGGAGGTGGGCATTGATGCCGACGATCTCGCGGCACAGCCAACTCGCAGCAGATCGGCCCTGGATATCCGCGTCGGAATTACATATCTGCGGTCCCGTAAGGTATGGCTAGGCAGAGACGGAAGCACAGATAGGGCTTCCGTCCTGGACATCATCATCGTTGCACTGGCCCGTTCCGGATGGCTTGCCGTGGATGCTTGGCAATTCGGTCGAGGTAAGGCCTGCTTTCGAGGTGGCCGATGCCCCCAGCTGACACTACGAAGCCAATTGTAGAAAATCCTCCAAATGGGCAGGGTCGCCTGGAGATCAGCAGTCGCACGCTGCAGCTACGTATTCGGCAGCAAGAAGTGCTGGCTGAACTCGGCGTCGTGGCGCTGAAGGGAACTCCATTCACTGACTTGCTCAACGCGGCGGTCCGTCTTTCAGCAGAGGGACTTGAAGCCGAATTTTGCAAAGTATTGGAGTTCATCCCGTCTGAAAATCGTCTGCTCATGCGTGCCGGAGTTGGCTGGAAAGAGGGCCTAATCGGTACGGCCAGCATGGGGGCGGATCTCGCCTCACCATCTGGCTTCGCGTTGCGCACAGGGAAGCCGGTAATTTCGAACCACCTGGAGAGCGAGGAGCGCTTCAGGACACCCGACCTGCTCGCAACCCATGGCGTCCGCCGTGCCATAAACGTCATCCTGCAGGGCGACGGCGCTCCCTATGGTGTGCTGGAAGTAGACAGCCACTCCGAGGGCGAGTTCAGCGAGAACGATATCGCGTTCCTGCAGGGTGCGGCCAATATCCTGGGCATGGCGATCGAACGGCAGCACCGAGAGCGCACTTTGAACGCGGCGCTTGAGCACCAGAAAATCCTTCTGAAGGAGATCAACCATCGCGTTAAGAATAGTCTGCAGTTGGTCGCGAGCGTGCTTACGCTCCAAGCGGCAGACGATCCTCAGCTTGGGCAGCGATTAAAGGAGGCCTCAAGCAGGATCATGGCGATCGGGCGCGCCCATGACCGCCTGTACCGCGGCCCGCAAGTCGAAAAGATCGAACTGGCCGACTATCTGTCGGACATTTGCCACGACCTGAACGAGGTCACGCCCAATTGCGAGGTCTGCTTGGAAGCGTCGGGGCCGCTCCTGCTCGACACGGACCGGGCCATTACGGTTGCACTTGCCGTGACCGAGTTGGTTTCCAATGCGGCAAAGCATGCCTATCCCGCCAGCCAACACGGCTTGATTTGGGTCCGCCTTGCGCAAGTCGACGGCGACGTCGTTCGGGTTTCGGTCCGCGATGAGGGAGTGGGTTTACCTCCCGATTTTGGGATCGCCAAGAAGGTCGGTTTGGGCATGCGCCTCGTTAACGCCTTGACGAAGCAGATGCGAGCGCAACTTCGCATCGAGCCATGCAGGCCTGGAACGGAGTTCGTTTTGGAATTCAGTTCAGCCTCCGGGACGTCAATTCCTCGGTAAGCGGGGCGCTCTTCGTTGCGGCAGGCTTCAAGGTACGAACGCGTGGCGCGCGAAGTCATTTTGCCAGAACGAACCCAAATGGAGATCTGGCAGAGCGGCAGAGCAAGGACATAGGCGCCGGGCAGCAAGCACGGGGCACGAAAGCCCACGCACGCTGTGGGGATTTCACAAAGTAATTTTCTGACAAGGGCCGAGACCGGAGAAAATGCTCTAAAATCAATGGCCGAAAATTTTCTGTTCAGTGTTGGGTGCTAACAAAGACCTTGCAGAATCGGACGGTGTGGGCGGGGCGCGGCAACCAGCCGACCATCCACCTGTTCGGCGGCACCATCATGGGCACGGGCGCCGACAACTCGGTGGTCGACAGCTTCGGCCAGACCCACGAGATCGCCAATCTCTACGTCGCGGGCCCCGGCATCTTCCCGACCGAGGGCGCGCCCAACCCGACCTACACGATCTTCGCGCTGTCGCTGCGCGGCGCGGAGCATCTCGCGTCAAGCTGGAGCAGTGTCGCGGGATGACGTCGGCGGCCGGTCGAACGAGAGCGGGGCCGCGCGCGGCGGCCCCGCCTCACGTTCAGCGGTTCGCGGCCGCGACCGGTTGCATCACGTTCTTCACCGTATATTCGCCGATCTGGTAGCCCATCTGGCGGGCGACCTCGGTCGAGAAGCGCCAGTGAAAGCCCGACCAGATGCGCGCCTCGGAGACCTCGTCCGTATAGGCGCGCAAGTTGGTCCAGCGGTGAACGACGCCGGGCGCCGTCGGGCTTTGCAGCCTCACCTCCGGAATATCCGCGGTGCCGAACACCGTCTGCACGACGCCCGCGAGGGCGGCAGCTTCAATGCAATGCGCGCACGGATATTCGGGGTGCATCGGCGTGGCGTCGATTGGCTGCCAGACGGGGTCGCGCTCGGTCGCCGCATTGCCGTCGATGTCGCCGTTGCGGATCGCCGTTACGGGACGCCAGAACTCGTAATGGTACTTGGCGTCGAACACCGCGATCAACGAGTCGGCGCGCGCGACCGCGACGAGCGCGTAGAGGCGCGCGCAGTCGACGACGCTGAGCTCCTTGGCAGCCGCGAGCTGCTGCATGACGGGATAGAAGACCCTGCCGTCCGCCGCGAGCCAGAAGCGCGCATCCTCCGTTTGCCGCGCCGAGCGCTTGGTGCTGGTGCGACCGCCGAACGCCTTCATCTCGTTGTAATTGTCGGCCCATTGCGGGCTCGTGAGCGCCGGCGGCGGGCCCGGCCGGAACTGCGCGGCGCTGGTCATCGCGAACGGCTTGACCCCCGGCCAATGCGGCACCACCGTCGCGACGGTCGTGACATAGACGCCGGGTGAGGTGCGCGGCCGATAGGTGTCGGGCGCGTTCGAGCCGTCATCGGCGCGCGCGGCCAGGACTTTGGCGGCGACCGCCTCGCCGAGCCGGATTCCTTCGGTCTTGGCGTCGCCGTCCGCGATCTTCGCCAGATAGACAGTGAGCATTTCCTTGATTTCGGGCGCGTCCTTCGGAACGATCGCGGCGAGCACGTTGGCGGCGGCGGTCGCGGCCGCGGCCTCGCGCGACGTGGTCGGCGCGGCGGGAAGCTGCACCAGGTAGGGACGATACTTGCGGTCGATCGAGTTGACCGCATCGAACATCGCGACCTGGGTCATGGCGATGATCCGTTCGCCGGGCGGCGGGCCGATGTGGTGGGCGACGACGAAAGCGACGGCCTGCTCGTTCCAGTCGCTGATGACGTCGGCGCGCGCGGGCTGGGCGGCGCCGAGCAACGCGATTGCGAGGAGGGCGGGGCGGAGATAGGCGCGCATCTGGAGCCTCCGAGGCTGATTGCGGCGAGGATGACCGCGTGCGAGAAATCTCGCGGGCGACGGGCCAGGAGTTCCTGTCGAACTTCCGGGAAAGTTCCGGGAAATTCGGAGGCGCGCCGGGAATGGCTGCGGAAGGGCGATTTGCCTTCGGCCCGTTTCGTTTCGACGCGCGGAGCGGGCAGCTCTCGCGCGACGGCGCCGAGGTGGCGCTGACGCCGCGGGCGGCGGCCGTGCTGTGCATGCTGGCCGAGCGGGCGCCCGAGCTCGTGACCAAGCGCGAGCTGTTCGACCGCATCTGGGGCGGCCTTGCGGTCGGCGACGACGCGCTCACGTCCTGCATTCAGGAGTTGCGCGGCGCGCTGGGGGACGATGCCCGCCGGCCGCAGACAATCGAGACCCGCCATCGGCGTGGCTACCGGCTGATGATTGCCGCCACCCCGGTCGCGCATCTCGGTGGCGTGGCGGCCGTCCGCCCGGACGCTGTGGATACCCGGCGGCTGGTCGGGCGGACTGCCGAGCTCGCTGTGCTTGCCCGCAGTTTCGATGAGGCGTGCGCCGGCCGGCGGCAGGTCGTGCTGGTGACCGGCGAGCCCGGCATCGGCAAGAGCGCGCTTGCGGATGCCTTTCTCGATCAGCTGCGCGGCGCGCACGCCGCGCGCATCGCGCCTGGCCAGTGCGTCGATCATCACGGGCTGGGCGAGCCCTACCTGCCTTTGATCGAGGCCCTGACGCGCCTCGCGCGTGCGCCGGACGGCGGGGCGATCAAGGAGATTCTTGCCGCCCACGCACCGAGCTGGCTTGCCGCGATGCCGTCGCTATGGCCGCGTCGCGAGGGCGCCGCACTGGAGCGGCGCGGCCGTGCGACGCGCGAACGCATGCTGCGTGAGCTCACCGACGCGGTCGAGGCGATTGCGACCGACGTTCCGCTGGTCATCGAGCTCGAGGACCTGCACTGGAGCGACGCGTCGACCCTCGACTGGCTCGCCCATGTGGCGCGCCGTCCGGAGCCCGTGCGCCTTATGGTGCTGGCGACGCTGCGCCCCGCCGACCAGGCGGCCGGCAAGGCCGGCCTCGGCCGCCTCCTGACCGAGCTTGCGCTGCACGGCTGGTGCCGCGAGATCGCGCTCGATCCGCTCGGGCTCGAGGCGATCGAGGCCTATCTGGAGGTGCGCCTCGGAGGCGGCGAGGCGGCCGCGAGCGCGCACGAGATGGCGCCGCTGCTGCTCGAACGCACGGGCGGCAACCCGCTGTTCATGACCGGCATCGTGCGCGAACTCGCCAAGGGCGGCGCGGACGGACATGGTCTCGGACCTGGGCTTGGCGCGGTCCGGTCCATTCCGCACGATGTCCGTCGCTTCATCGACCTGCAGATCGACGCACTCGATCAGGGCGATCGCGACCTCATGATGGCGGCGAGCACGATCGGCCGCGCGTTCGCGACCGCGGCCGTGGCGGCCGCGTTGCAGAGCGATGTCGAGGCGGTCGAGACAGCCTGCGCGCGACTCGCGCGCCAGGGAATGTTCGTCACGGCGGCGGGATCGGCGACCTGGCCGGATGGCACACGCGCGGAGCTTTTTTCGTTCCGCCATGATCTCTATCGCGAGCTCCTCTACGATCGATTGACCGCGACGCGCCGGGCGCTGAGCCATGCGCGGGTCGGGCGCCGGCTCGAAGCCGCGTGGGCCGGTGGGCTCGATGCCGTCGGGGTCGAGCTCGCGGAGCATTTCGAGCGCGGCAACGACGCCGCGCGCGCGATCCCGTATCACCGGCGAGCCGCCGCGACGGCGCTCCGCCGCAGCGCCAACGAGGAAGCAATCCGGCACCTGCGCCGCGCGCTCGATGCGATTGGCGCCATCGCGGACGCGGACGAGCGTGCCAAGGTTGAGATCGAGTTGCGCGTCGGGATCGGCGCCGCCCACATTGCCATGGATGGATTCGGCGCGCCCGAGGTGCTGGAGGCCTACACGCGGGCGCAATCCCTGTGCGATCGCCTCGGCGAGCGGGTGGACCTCTTTCCGGCCCTCTGGGGCCAGTGGATGTTCCGCACCGGCCGCGGCGAGACGGGCGCTGCGCGACGTCTCGGCGCGAGGCTGCTCGCACTGGCGGCGCAATTCGACGACGCTGGCCTCAAGATCCAGGCGCACCACGCCATGTGGTCGACGTCCTTCGTGTGCGGCGAGTTCGCGGCGGCGCGCGCGCACGCGCAGTCGGCGTTGGCGCTGTTCGATGACGCGCTTCACCGCCCGATGGCCTCGAGCTTCGGCAACCACGACGCCGCCTGCTGCGGCCGCAATTTCAGCGCCATATCGCTAGCGCTCGTAGGCGATGAGCCGGGCGCGCGCCGGATGATCGGCGAGGCGATCGCGACGGCGCGCGCGCTCGATGATCCGTTCACGCTGGCGCTGACCCTCTATTTCACGTCGGCCGCCGCGCAGATGCTGGGCGACGTGGCGCTTGCCGCCGAGAATTCGGCCCTGAGCCTGCGGATGGCGACGGAGCACGATCTTGCCCAGCCGAGAGCGTGGAGCATGGGTGTGGCGGGGTGGTGCGCGGCGGAGAATGGCGATCTCGAGGGCGGGCTCGCGCTGACGGCGCAGGCCGTCGACGCGATGCGGGCGATCCAGTCGCGCCATTTCCTCGTCTACCTGCTCGGCCTGTTGGCCGACGTGAGGCTCAAGGCTGGGCACCACGCCGAGGCGATGCGGACCGTGCAGGAAGCGCTTGCGCTCGCCGACGACAGCGGCGAGCGGTTCTACAGCGCCGAGCTCGATCGGTTGCGTGGCGAGCTGCTGGTGCGTTCGTCCCGCGTTCAAAGTCAGCAGGCGCACGCCGCATTCCACGCCGCCATCAAGATTGCGCAGCAGCAGGGCGCTGCCACCCTGGAGCGCCGGGCGACTGAAAGCCTGCAGCACTGGAGCCGTGCAAGCACGTAGGTTTAATCGAGCTCTTTCGAGACACAACAAATCCGTTCGCCCAAATGCCGTTGGGTCTCGCGTTCGCTCGACCCAACCTATGGCTTCCGCAAGCTGTTGCGATCGCAACCAGTCCCACCCGTGCAGTCCAAAAGGGCGTCCGAAAAAATACAATCGATCTGCAATGGGAAATGTAACGCAATTACAATACAAGGCATTGAAAGAGCGAGGAAAAATCAGCCGGCGCAAGAACAATGGGAAGCAATGACAAAAACAATGCGAGAAGCAATGGAAACAATGAAAAGCGCGGACGCGATGCAACCGAAGGATGATACCAACCCGAGACCGCGCTCCCTCGCGGCGACAAAAAAACCGCCGACGAGCAGCGGTGGGCGACGACTGGCACAGATCCGAGACTAGGATTTCAGCCGTCGCCGATTTGGCGTGGGAATGCAAGCAAAAGGATATAGAAGCGCGCCCTTTATCCCCGCCGATCGGCCGCCGCCACGGTGATTGGGCAATTGGGCAAGAATCCATGGGCGAAAACGCGAGCAATGTCAGTGCCCGCGCGCTACCCCGCCTTGAGCCCCGGCAACAGCGCCATCGCGTTGCCGCGGTCGATGGCGGCGGCGTCCGCAGCACTGAAGCCGTAGTCGCGCAGGCCCTCGACCGCCTCCATGCCGTCGCGGTAGGGAAAATCGGTGCCGAACAGCACCTGCGAGATCGAGACCATCTTCATCAGCGCGGCGAGCTGGCCGGGCGTGTTGCCCTGCGCGATCTCGTAATTGTACTTGCGCAGGATCGGCAGCGGGCCGTCCGGCATGCGCGCGTCCTTGCGCTCGGCGGCGAGGCGGATGAGGCGGCCGGTGAGAAACGGCAGCGTGCCGCCCGAGTGCGACCAGATCCAGCGGATGTCGGGAAAGCGGAACGCGCTGCCGGCCTCGCCGAAGATCAGGCTCGTGATGGTGCGCGTCGTGTCGGTCGCGTACTCGATGACGGCGGGCGGAATGCCCTTGATGAGCTGGCCGCAGCAGGCGGGCGCGAGCGGGTGCACATAGACGACGCATTTGCGCCGGTTGAGCTCCTCGAGCACCGGCGTGAACGCCGGATCGCCGAGATATTTGCCGGCGTAGCTCGTGAGCAGCCCGATGCCGTCGGCGTGGAGCGTGTCGAGCGCGTAGGTCATCTCGTTGAGGCTGCCGTCCGCATCGGGCAGGGGGATCGAGGCGAAGAGGCCGAAGCGCCCTTTGTGGTCGGCGACCAGCTTGGCGCCGTACTCGTTGACCTCGCGCGCGAGCTTGCGGCCCGGCTCCGCCTCGCCGAACCACACGCCCGGCTGGACCGAGGAGACGACCGCGGTCGCGATGCCGCTCCGGTCCATGTCGTCGAGCGATTTCTGCACCGACCAGTCCGGCGCGCGGTCGTGCTGCTTGAGCAAGGCGTCGCGCTGCGCGGGCGCGAGGTAATGATGATGCACATCGATGCGCCGGGCGGTAGACGCCTGCGCCCGCGCGGGCCGGACCGCCGCGGCGCCGAGCCCAAGCGCCGCGATGCCGCCCGCGAGCAGGTTCCGGCGGCTGACGGTACCGGTGGTTGCGGCAGTGCCGCCGCTGTTATCGCAGCAGAAGCAGCCGGCAAGCCGGCGCGGTCGTGCAGTCATGGGATCACCTCGGATTTCACAGCAAATGGTCGCGCATCAGGCGCGCAAACGTGGCAACCTTCCGCAGCGGCAGTCAAGCGCGCCGCGGCTGTCGCGCTGCGCCCGAAATTTGGGTAAATGGCGGTGGTCGTAACGTGGGAGTCGGGGAGAGCGCCTTGTCATCGCAACCGTCGGACGATTTCCGTCTCAGTGCGCTTGCCTATCATCGCGCGCCGCGGCCCGGAAAGATCGAGGTCAACGCCACCAAGCCGCTCGGCACCCAGCACGATTTGTCGCTCGCCTACACGCCCGGCGTCGCGATCGCGTGCGAGGCGATCGCGGCGGACCCGCTGCAGGCCGCGGAACTCACGGTGCGGGCCAACCTGGTCGCCGTGGTGACCAACGGAACCGCGGTGCTCGGCCTCGGCAACATCGGCCCGCTCGCCGGCAAGCCCGTGATGGAGGGCAAGGCGGTCCTGTTCAAGAAATTCGCCGGCATCGACGTGTTCGACATCGAGGTCGACGCGCAGGACATCGACCGGCTGGTCGACGTGGTGGCGGCGCTCGAGCCGACCTTCGGCGGCATCAACCTCGAGGACATCAAGGCGCCGGAGTGCTTCGACGTCGAGGACCGCCTCAAGGCGCGCATGAAGATTCCGGTCTTCCATGACGACCAGCACGGCACCGCCATCATCGTGGCGGCGGCCGTGCAGAACGCGCTGGCGCTTTCCGGCAAGCGCATCGAGGACGTCAAGATCGTCACGTCGGGTGCGGGCGCGGCCGCGCTCGCCTGCCTCAACCTTTTGGTCGTGCTCGGCGCGCGGCGCGAGAACATCTGGGTCTGCGACATTGAGGGCGTCGTCTACAAGGGCCGGCGCGCCCTGATGGACCGCTGGAAGGACATCTACGCGCAGGAAACCGAGCACCGGCGGCTCGGCGACGTGATCGCGGGCGCCGACGTCTTCCTCGGCCTGTCCGCGCCCGGGGTGCTGACGCCCGCGATGGCTAAGCAGATGGCGACGCGGCCACTGATCATGGCGCTCGCCAATCCGACGCCCGAGATCATGCCCGAGGAGGCGCTTGCGGCGCGCCCCGACGCGCTGATCTGCAGCGGGCGCTCGGACTATCCGAACCAGGTCAACAACGTCCTGTGCTTCCCCTACATCTTCCGCGGCGCGCTCGACGTCGGCGCGACCACCATCAACGAGGAGATGAAGCGCGCCGCCGTCGACGCGATCGCGGCGCTTGCGCGCGAGGCGCCCTCCGAGGTCGCGGCGCGCGCCTACGGCGGCGAGGCGCGCACGTTCGGCCCGGGCTCGCTTATTCCCAATCCGTTCGATCCGCGCCTCATCCTGCGGATCGCGCCGGCGGTCGCCAAGGCCGCGATGGCGTCGGGCGTGGCGACGCGGCCGATCGCCGATTTCGACGCCTATACGGAGCGGCTCAACCGCTTCGTCTTCCGTTCCGGCTTCGTGATGAAGCCGGTCTTCGCCACCGCCAAGGCCGCGCCGCTGCGCGTCGTCTACGCCGAGGGCGAGGACGAGCGCATCCTGCGCGCGACCCAGGTCGTGGTCGAGGAGGGGCTGGCACGCCCGATCCTGGTCGGCCGCCCCGGCGTGGTGGAAAAGCGCATCGAGCGCTACGGCCTCTCGATCCAGCCCGGGCGCGACTTCGTCCTGATCAACCCTGAGAGCGATCCGCGCTACGAGGACTACGTGCGCACCTACGTGGAGGCGGCGGGCCGCGCCGGCATCACGCCCGAGGCCGCGCATACGCTGGTGCGCACCAACGCGACCGTGATCGCGGCGCTCGCGCTGCGCCGCGGCGAGGCGGACGCTATGATCTGCGGCGTCGAGGGCCGGTTCCTGAGCCATCTGCGCCACGTGCGCGCGATCGTCGGCTGCGCGCCGGGCGTGCGCGATTTTGCGGCGCTTACGCTGGTCATCACCGGCAAGGGCCACTTCTTCCTCGCCGATACCCATGTGTCGCCGGAGCCGAATGCCGACGAGATCGTCGAGATGGTGGTGCTCGCCGCCGCCCACGTGCGGCGCTTCGGCATCGAGCCCAAGATCGCGCTGCTGTCGCATTCCAACTTCGGCAGCTACGACACCGAGTCGGCACGCAAGATGCGGCGCGCGACCGAGATCCTGAAGGCGCAGCACCCCGACCTCGAGGTCGACGGCGAGATGCAGGGCGATGCGGCCCTGAGCCCGCTGTTTCGCGAGCGCGCACTGCCGCACGCCCGCCTCGAGGGCGAGGCCAATGTACTGATCATGCCCAACCTCGACGCCGCCAACATCGCCTACCAGATGATCATGATGCTGGCGGACGGGCTCACCGTCGGGCCGATCCTGATCGGCGCTGCGTGCCCGGCGCATATCCTGACGCCGTCCGTGACGGCACGCGGGGTCGTCAACATGACGGCGGTCGCGGTGGTGGAGGCGCAGGCCTGCGCCAAGGGCAAGGCGTCGGCCTGAGCACCAGCGCATGTTCCGGCGAAAGCCTGCCCCCGACTTGATCGGGGGTGGTCACCGGTTCGCCGACAAGAACATGCGCAAAAATGAAAGATCACGCGCGCCACGATCCGGCGTTTCCTTGAACTTTCGACCGGATTTGCTAGAGCACCGGTATGACCGCCGCAGGGCTCGTTCCATTGGGTGTGCGTCACGACCATTCGGTCGTGCGCGGCGGGGCGCGTTGCGCCGGCGTTCATCTCATCATCGATCTGTTCGACGCGCGCCACCTCGACGACGTCGGCCATATCGAGGCGACGCTGCGCCGCTGCGTCGAGGCGTCTCGCGCCACGCTGCTGCACTTGCATGTCCACCGCTTCCAGCCGAACGGCGTGTCCGGCGTCGCGGTGCTGGCGGAGAGCCATATCTCGATCCACACGTGGCCCTATTCGGGCTACGCGGCGGTCGACGTCTTCATGTGCGGCGATGCCGATCCGGACCAGTGCGTGCCGGTGCTGCGCGATGCGTTCGCGGCCAAGCGCGTCGAGGTCAACGAGCTGCGGCGCGGCGAGGCGGCGGCCGGCGCCGCCAAAAGGTGATCGGCGCCAGCGACTAATCGCTGCCGCGGGTAACCCGCGACCGCAATACGGTTAAGCAGGTCTTAACGCGGATCGCGCACAGTGGCGTATCCCACGATTGAGGACGCGCTTGGTCCGCTCGCGACAAAAGAAGCTCATCGCGGCGGTGATCGGCGTCTTCCTGACGGGACTGCCGCTCGCCGGCTTCGACCTCTGGCTCGACCAGCTCATCCACCGGGAAAGCAGCGAGGACATTTTCAATAGCGCCCGGCGCGCGATGTCGGTGATCGACACGCGGCTCAATGAGGTCGCGGCGGCGCTCGACACGCTCGCGGCGCAAGGCGTCGCGTCCTGCGGCGCGGCCGACATGGAAAAGCTCCGCGGCGTCTCGTTTGCGACCTCGGCCGTCAAGGAGATCGGCATCATCGGCCCGAACGGCCAGACCCTGTGCGGCGACCTCGGCATCCCGCTCAGCGCGCGCGTGATCGCGGGACCGGTGCGCGCGGCGCCGCCGGGCAAGCTGCTGATCGAGGTGATCCGCGTCGGCGAGCGGCCCGCGAACTATCTGCGGGTGCGCCGCTTAGGCGCCGACGGCGGCAGCCTCGCGGCGCTGGTCGCGCCCGACATGCTGCTGCCGCTCACGTCGCCGCGCGGCGGACCGTTTGCGGCCCACGCCCGCATCCAGACCCGCGAGGGCGTGCCGATCGGCGATGGCGGAACCCCGCTGCCGCCCGACATCACGCCCGACCAGGTGGTGCGCGCGAGCCTGCGCTCGGATCGCTTCGGTATCTCGGTCGAGGTCGCGATGCTGCGGACCGCGAGCGAGCCGCAGCATCTGCGCGCGATCGGGCTCGTCGTCAATCTGGTCGTGGTGTTCGCCGTTCTGGCATTCACCTGGCTCCTGCTGCGCCAGCGCGGCGGCGATCCGGTCGCGGAAATCCGCCGCGCGCTCGATGCCAAGCGGTTCGTGCCGTACTTCCAGCCGATCGTCGACATCACGTCCGGCAAGGTGCTGGGCGCCGAGGTGCTGGCGCGCTGGCACAAGCCGGACGGCAGCCTCGTGCTGCCGGGCGCCTTCATCCCGCTCGCCGAGCGCGGCGGGCTGATGGTCGAGCTCACCGAAGCGCTGATGCGGCGCGCGTGCGCCGAGGTCGGCGAGGCCTATGCGCGCCGCCCGCACCTCAAGATCGCGTTCAACCTCACGGCGCGCCATTTCGCCGACGACACGATCGTCACGGATCTGCGCGCGATCTTCGACCGCTCGCCGATCCGGCTCGGCCAGCTCACACTCGAGCTCACCGAGCGTGAGCCGATCGAGGACATCACGACCACCCGCCGCGTGATCGCGGCGCTGCAGGGTCTCGGCTGCCAGGTCGCGCTGGACGATGTGGGAACCGGGCACAGCGGGCTGTCGTCGATCCTCAAGCTCGGCATCGACGTGATCAAGATCGACAAGATGTTCATCAACTCGCTCGGCACCGAGCGCAATTCGGCGACCATCGTCACCACGCTGGTCGAACTCGCGCGCAACATGCGCATGGCGATCGTCGCCGAGGGCGTCGAGAGCTTCGAGCAGGTGGAGGATCTGCGCGCCCGCGGCATCCGGATGGCGCAGGGCTACGTGTTTGCGCCGCCGTTGCCGGCCGGCGCATTCCAGACGCTGCTCGATACGCTGGATCCGGTCGCCGCGCAGCCGGCCGCCCGCGGCGGCCTGCTGCGGCGGGCCTGACGGAAGATTACTCGGCCGCTTCGGTCGGAAGCGGCGGCTTGCGGCGGGTGCGGTAGAAGCCGAGCACGCGGCGCGCGGTCTCGGGCTGCAGGCGGGAGAAGTTCGACATCGCCTGGTCGAGGTCCTGCGCCGACATGCCGCGCTCGGCGGTCTGCAGCAGCAGGATCGCCTTGGCGGTGGTCCACGACAGGTTGGCGAATTTCGCCAGGATGAGCGCGACCTCGGCGCCGGGGTCGAGCATCGCGCGCTCGACCACGTCGATCTCGACGTCGCACAGCAGCGACAGCGCGATCACGACCTGCTCGAACTTGCGCTCGCGGGCGAACGAGTGGATCGCCTGCTCGTTGAGCTGCTTGTTGCGAAATAGCGCCTCGACCTGGGCCTTCGCTTCCGCGTAGTCGGACGAGGCCTCGCGCGTCTCGCTGCGGATGCCGCCCGTCACCTCGGCGACCGCGGTCTTGACCGCGAGCGCGGCCTGCGGATTGAGCGCGGTGAGCTTCTCGCGCACGCTCGCGGAGGCGCGCTCGATCAGCTTGAGATAGTGCGCGCGCGGGATGTCGCGGCGCGAGCCGACCGCGGTCGCGAGCACGTCGTCGCCGGTCGAGCGCGTGACCAGCCGGCGGAAGCCCGCATTGGAGAAGCGCGCGCCGGTGTTGACCGCGACCGAGCGCACCACCTCGCGGTCGCCGCGCTCGACCAGCACGTCGGTGATCGCCTCGCTCAGCGACTTGCGCTCGGAGATCGCGAGCAGATGCTCCTGGCTCTGCGTGCGCGCACTGTCGAGCAGATCCAACTCGTCGAGCCGCTCGGAGCCGACCAGCACGGGCCGCGCGACCGAGATGTCGGCGTTGAAGGCGAGCTCTTTGACGGTGCGCTTGGGCGCGTTCGCCATCGGGGCGAGCCGGCTCGAGAGCCGCACCAGCGACTTCGCCTCGATCCGGGCCGCGATCTTGACCATGACGTCATCGAACACGTCGATCTGGTCGCTGGAATAGCTCTCGGCACCGATGACGAACAGGTCGGTGATGCGCGCCAGCGTGTGGATGCGCTGGTCGCTCGTTCCGGAGGAGAGAGCCTGCTCCAGCTCGTCGATGAGGGACGCTCGATTTGCCATCAGAAGCTGCGTCGATCTGCACACGCAATCGCGGCGCGCGCTGTTGATTTCGTTGGAGAAATATGACGCAGCAACCGTGAACAAACGATTGCCGAACGAAGGGATAATTCAACCCGCTGAATTTCCCGGCATTTTTCGGGTAATTGATACCGCGGGGAGGTGCCCGGGGACGTTGTTCCGGGAGGTAACGTGCCGAGGCGGGATCAGCGCACCGGCGGAACCGCTCCCATCAGGGCATGGACCTCGCGCGGCACTCTATACATACGCACGACCATGGCGGTGTCGCGCAGGCCGCACGCCTCCCGCTGCACGATGAATTGCCACAGCGCATAGGCGGCGGCCGCGACCAGGGAGCGCCGGCGGGCCCGCCCGTCCGGATTGCCGCGGCGCTCGGTCGTGTCGAACTCGGCCAGCGCGTTCAGGGCCGCTTCGAGCGCGCGACCCTGCCGGCCGAGCGCGGAAGCGGTCTCCTGGGCGATCTCGTAATCGAGGACGCCGGCAGGGCTTTTTGCCCACAGGCTGGTGGACGGCTTGCCGGGCGGGCGCAGCGTCATGCGAATGCTCCGCCGCCTGCTTACCGCGCAGGCAGGGCGGTCGCAATCGGCCGAGGCGCGCGGCGCGCGCTCAGAACACCGCGAGATATTTCAGCAGCGACACGATGCCGATGATGATGACGACGACGCGCACGATCTGCCGCGCGCGGCTGTCGATCGGCAGCATGTTGACGAGATAGAGCACCAGAATGATGACGACGAACGTGATGAGAATGCTGATCAGTACGGACATGGCGCAAATCCCCAGCCTCGTGAACGGGCAGGATCAAGAACGCGCCGCGGATGGAACCGGTTCCATCCGCGCTCGAATCAGAACTGGAACGTGTTGGTTACGCTGCCTGGACCAGCCAGGCATCGCGCACCGGCCACTCGTGCGTTTCGCCGCAAGCCGGGCAATAGGCCCGCACCATGCGTGAGCGAATGCGCAACAGGGTGATGATCTCGGTTGCGACGCCGATATCGACTTGCTGACCGGTTTTGGGACAAGCGAACAGGAGCTTTTCCATTGGTCAATCCGCGGCAAACCGCTCGACAGCCCCGTCTCCTCCCGACAAGTCCGTGGGGGGTGAATTGTTCCGCGAGGGCGGACCGGGGACGGCGGCCGCGACACCCGGTTGCCGGGCGAAATGACCGTCTGCTATAGGGGCGGCGGTCCCCATTTGTTCGAGGTCGAATGTCCGTCGATGCCCAAACCGTCCGGCGCATTGCGCATCTTGCGCGCATCGCGGTCGCCGACGCGGAGGTCGAGCACCTGCGGGGCGAGCTCAATTCAATTCTGGCCTTCGTCGAGCAGCTCTCCGAGGCCAAGGTCGACGGCGTCGAGCCGATGACCTCGGTGACGCCGATGGCCATGAAGCAGCGCGCCGACGAGGTCACGGACGGCGGGATCGCGGACAACATCGTCAAGAATGCCCCGGCGCGGGAAGACCATTTCTTCGTCGTGCCGAAGGTGGTTGAATGACGCGGATCGCGTGTCATTCAACCATCCCGGACGCGCGCAGCGCGATCCGGGATCCAGTGCGGCAAATCGAGAACTGACCAAATGTGCGACGAATGCGAAGAGATCGAGCCGCTGACCGTCGCGTATTACGGCAAGATGGAGCGCAAGGGTTGGCGCCCGCCGACCGCGGCGAAAACCGAGCCGGTCCACGATGACCGGCTGTTGTCCGGGCGGCCCTATGCCATCATGGCCCCTCGTTTCGTTTGCGAGCCGCAAGGCTCGCGTGAGGTCGACTGATGTGCCTCGCCTGCCAGATGGACAACGACGAGCTGTGGTTCGCCTATCTCGACCAGATGGCGCAGAAGGCGGCGCAGCAAGCCGCGTCGCCCGAGCCGACGACGGTCGGCACGGCTGAGGTTGCGCCGACGAAGCAGCCTGCGTCCGCCTCGCCGTTCGCGTGCGAAGAGCTGCCGCCCGAATGACCGATCCGACCGCGCTGACGCTCGCGCAGGCGCGCGACCTGCTGCGTCAGAAGAAGACTTCCGCCGTCGAGCTCGCCGATGCGCATATCGCGGCGATCGAGCGGGCGCGTGAGCTCAATGCATTCGTGCTGGAGACGCCCGAGCAGGCGCGCGCCATGGCGCAGCGTGCCGACACGGCGATCGCGCGCCGCGAGGGCGGTGCACTCGCCGGCATCCCGCTCGGCATCAAGGACCTGTTCGCGACCAAGGACGTGCGCACCACGGCCTGCTCGCACATCCTCGGCGACTTCGTGCCGACCTACGAGTCGACCGTCACGGCCAAGCTGTGGCGCGACGGCGCCGTGATGCTCGGCAAGCTCAACTGCGACGAGTTCGCCATGGGCTCGTCGAACGAGACCTCGTATTTCGGTCCGGTGGTCTCGCCCTGGCGGCGCCAGGGCTCGGACGCGAAGCTCGTGCCGGGCGGCTCGTCGGGCGGCTCGGCCGCCGCGGTCGCGGCCGGCCTCTGCCTCGGCGCGACCGGCACCGACACGGGCGGCTCGATCCGTCAGCCGGCGGCATTCACCGGCACCGTGGGGCTCAAGCCGACCTACGGCCGCTGCTCGCGCTGGGGCATCGTGGCGTTCGCGTCCTCGCTCGATCAGGCGGGCCCGTTCGGCCGCAGCGTGCGCGATTGCGCGATCCTGCTGCGCTCGATGGCCGGGCACGATCCGAAGGACACGACCTCGGTCGACCGCGCGGTGCCGGACTACGAGGCGGCGGTCGGCAAGTCGATCAAGGGCATGAAGATCGGCTTGCCGAAGGAGTATCGCGTGCCCGGCATGGCGGCCGAGATCGAGACGCTGTGGCGGCGCGGCGCCGAATGGCTCGAGGCCGCGGGCGCCGAGCTCGTCGAGGTCTCGCTGCCGCACACCAAATATGCCTTGCCGGCCTACTACATCGTGGCGCCGGCGGAAGCCTCGTCCAACCTCGCGCGCTACGACGGCGTGCGCTACGGGCTGCGCGCCAATGGGAGCAACATCATCGACATGTACGAGCGTACCCGCGCCGAAGGTTTCGGCGCGGAGGTGCGCCGTCGCGTCATGATCGGCACCTATGTGCTCTCGGCCGGCTACTACGACGCCTATTATCTGCAGGCGCAGAAGGTGCGCACACTGATCAAGCGGGATTTCGAGGACTGCTTCGCGACCGGGATCGACGCGATGCTGGCGCCCGCGACGCCCTCGGCGGCCTTTGCGATCGGCGAGAAGGGCAAGGCCGACCCGATCGAGATGTATCTCAATGACGTGTTCACCGTGACGGTGAACATGGCGGGCCTGCCGGGGATCTCGGTGCCGGCCGGGCTCGACGCGCAGGGCCTGCCGCTCGGCCTGCAGCTCATCGGCCGGCCATTCGACGAGGAGACGCTGTTGTCGCTCGGCGAGGTGATCGAGCAGGCGGCGGGTTATTTTGCGCCCGCGCACTGGTGGGCGGGCTGAGCCTTTCAGGTCAGCAGCCAGCACGGCGTCGGCCACGACATCGGGCGCCTCCGACGGCAGATTGTGTCCGACGCGCGGGATCCTGCGGTCGTCCACGAGGTTGGGAAACTTGCGCCGGTGCCGCTCGGACATCGGCGGCGTGACGCCGTTCGCTTCGCCGTAGAGGACGATGGTCGGGACCGAAATGGGCGGCTGCGCCACCAGCGCCTGCTCGATCGGCTCGAGGGCCGGATCGCCGGGCGCATTGCCGTAGCGATGGCGGTACGACTGGATCGTCACGTCCACGAAATCCGGATTATCCCACGCGGTCGCGGTCTGCGCGAAGGTCTCCTCCGAGAATGCCCCGTGCGGCGACCACAGGCGCCACAGCAGACGGACGATGTCGCGTCGGTTGGCCGCAAGCCCGGCGCGGCCGCGCTCCAGGTGAAAATAATACTGATACCATTGGCGTAGCTCCTGCTCGGGCGCCGCCGGCGCGCCCGAGTTCGGAATGTCCTGGATGTTGTAGCCATTGCCGGTGACCAGCGCGCGCACGCGCTCGGGCCACAGCGCCGCCACGATGCAGGCGGCGCGGCCGCCCCAGTCATAGCCGACAAGCACCGCCTGGCGGATGTCGAGCGCATCCATCAGCCGCCGCAGGTCGTCCGCGAGCGCGGCTTGCTGTCCGGACCGCGGCGTCTCAACGGAGAGAAATTGGGTCGGTCCAAAGCCGCGCAGGTAGGGAACGATGGCTCGGCATCCGGCCTCGACGAGACGAGGGACGACCTTGTCGTACACGCGCGGGCCGTACGGCCAGCCATGCATCAGCAAGATCGGCATCCCGGTCGATGAGCCGCTCTCCTCGTAGACGATGTCGAGCGTGGCCGTGCGAGCGTGACCGATTTTGGCGGACATGGGGCAACTCGACTACAAGACGGGGCGTTATAATCCTTGCCATGACCTTTGCCGAATTCGAACGAAGCCTCAAGAGCGCAACGCCGCCGGCCGGCCTTGCGCCCGCGCTCGCCGCGCTGTGGTGGGCGCAGAAGGACGACTGGGACCAGGCGCACACCATCGTCATGAACCAGGAGAGCCGCGAGGCCGCCTGGGTGCATGCCTATCTGCATCGGGTCGAGGGCGACGCCGGCAATGCCGCCTACTGGTATCGGCAGGCCAAGAGGCCGGTTGCCGACGGCGAGCTCGCGGCGGAATGGCAGACGATTGTCACAGCGCTGCTCCGCGACGGCTGAGCCGTTGCGGCCGGGTCCGGACGGTTGCTATCTCCCGCGGTAACCTAAGCGCAGGACAGGCCATGGACGCATCCGCAAGGTCATCGAAGCTGATCAGAGGCGCGACCGGCGACTGGGAAGTCGTCATCGGCCTGGAAGTGCATGCCCAGGTCACGTCGCACGCCAAGCTGTTCTCGGGCGCCTCGACCGAGTTCGGCGGCGAGCCCAACTCGCACGTCGCGCTGGTCGACGCCGCCATGCCGGGCATGCTGCCGGTGATCAACGCGCAATGCGTCGCGCAGGCGGTGCGCACCGGGCTCGGGCTCAACGCGCAGATCAACCTGCGCTCGGTGTTCGACCGCAAGAACTACTTCTATCCCGACCTGCCGCAGGGCTACCAGATCAGCCAGTACAAGTCGCCGATCGTGGGCGAGGGCGAGGTGCGGGTCGACCTGCCGGACGGCGAGACCGTGCGGGTCGGCATCGAGCGGCTGCATCTCGAGCAGGATGCCGGCAAGTCGGTGCACGACCAGCACCCCTCGGCGTCGCTCGTCGACCTCAACCGCGCGGGCGTCGCCCTGATGGAGATCGTGTCGAAGCCGGACATCCGCTCGGCCGAGGAGGCGAAGGCCTACGTCGCCAAGGTGCGCAGCATCGTGCGCTATCTCGGCACCTGCGACGGCGACATGGAGAAGGGCAACCTGCGCGCCGACGTGAACGTGTCGGTGCGGCGGCCGGGCGAGGCGCTCGGCACGCGCTGCGAGATCAAGAACGTCAACTCGATCCGCTTCATCGGCCAGGCGATCGAGCACGAGGCGCGCCGCCAGATCGATATCATCGAGGACGGCGGCAAGATCGAGCAGGAGACGCGCCTGTTCGACCCCGGCAAGGGCGTCACCCGCTCGATGCGCTCCAAGGAGGAGGCGCACGACTACCGCTATTTCCCCGATCCGGACCTGCTGCCGCTCGATCTGACCCAGGATTACGTCGATGCGCTTCGGCGCGAGCTGCCGGAGCTGCCGGACGCCAAGAAGGCGCGCTTCATGCGCGACTTCGCGCTCACCGCCTATGACGCGGACGTGCTCGTCGCCGAGCGGGCGAGCGCCGATTATTTCGAAGCCGTCGTCGGCAAGGCGGGCGGCGCGGGCCGCGACGCGAAGGCGGCCGCCAACTGGGTGATCAACGAGCTGTTCGGGCGGCTGAACAAGGAGGGGCGGGAGATCGACGCGTCGCCGGTCTCGGCCGCGCAGCTCGGCGCCATCCTCGACCTGATCGCGCAAGGAACGATCTCGGGCAAGATCGCCAAGGATCTGTTCGAGATCGTATGGGCGCAAGGCGGCGACCCGCACGCGATCGTCGAGGCGCGGGGCCTGAAGCAGGTGACCGACCTCGGCGCGATCGAACGGGTCGTCGACGACATCGTCGCCAAGAATCCGGACAAGGTCGGCGACGCGAAGTCCAATCCCAAGGCGATCGGCTGGTTCGTCGGCCAGGTGATGAAGGCGTCGGGCGGCAAGGCGAACCCGCAGGCCGTCAACGACCTGCTCAAGCGCAAGCTCGGCCTCGGCTGACGCGGCGGCAGCGTCCCTGACGCATCGCGCACCGCAATCGGCATTGGTCTCGCGTCACATGCGGCGCGCGGCGGCGTGTCGACGTCGCGCATGCGGTCGGCGGCGACGCTCGCGGCCTCTCGATCGGGCAACGCGATCGTCGTTCGAACCCTTCTCGATCGCCGCGATCGACGACGCGAGCCCGAATCGGTGTCGCCGATTCGCTCGATTCGCATCGCCGACGGCTCCATCGAGGCTGATTTCAACAACGTAATCCAAAATTATTTTTCGCATCGATTCTCGCGCATCGCGACACAATTCGGCGGAGTCAATACATCGATACGCATGCGTACGATCACGTCGATTTATGTTCGCGCGCTCAGGCGTCGCACATGCAAGAAAGCCGCATTTCACAAGGGTTTATCGCATCGACGAAAGACGCGCGATGAAAAGCCGAGAGTAGCGAAATAGTTTGCGCGTCTTCACAAGAAGTTTGCGCCGACACGCGTCGCGCTCATCGTGCTTGGTCGCATGCGTCAACGCTTCTTTAACGCGGCAAGTGTTTTTTTTCATTGCGTTGTAGTAGACGCAAAGCAGTGCATGAGCAACTCGCACATGCACTTCATCGAAGTCGCCACCACTCATAGCTAGGAGGGCAGCATGGCGAAGAAGGCAAAGAAGGCCAAGAAGGCGAAGAAGGCGAAGAAGAAGCTCTAACTCATCGCCTCAGGAGTTTTCGACCTCGCGTCGAAGGCTTCTTCGGTTGATCCGGCCTGAGGGCATCTTGATCGCGAAGCGATCCCGGTGCGAGGGACGGATCGGATCGAACAACGAGGGCGTTGGCGAGATCGAGGTTTGAACATCCCGTGCGCTGGCCGTTCAACGGAGCGAGGCGGGAACGGAGGGCGGAAGAGATTCTGCACCTCGCCATTGGCGGATTCTCCTGCCGAATGGGTTCTTATCTCGGCTCGCCGACGCCCTCATCATTTTGTGCCGAGCTATCTGTCGAGTGTCCGCGCGTCGCCGCTATCCCGGTCCGGACCGAGATACTGGGTCGGCGGCTTTGGTTGGTGAAGCGTGGCGGAAATCAGGAGCCGCGGCCGGCGGCGCGGCTGGACGTCTTGCGCGGTGAGATCGGGGTCCGGCGGCCGTCCTTGCGCCATTCGACCGCGGCGCTGGCATGCAGCTCGAACGGCGAGGCGAGGCGCAGCTTGCGCAGGTTGCCTTTGGGAATGATCGGCGCATGCGCGGAAGCGTCGAGGGCGTCCACGAGCCAGTCGAGGTCGTCGGAAGCCGTGATCCAGCGCTCGGGCGAATAGCGCGTCAGGTCGAACGGCCTGGAGAAGAAACGCAGCGATTTGCGTCCGTCCCACATGTAGTATTCGTGAAAGTAGGACGCCGCGAGGCCGCGCAGCGAGTCGTGGATCGCATCGCGATAGCGCAGGCCCGGATGGTTGGTCTTGCTGATCGCCCCCCAGTGGCCGTTCTGGCAAAACAGCGCGACCACGTGATCCTCGTCGTCATAGGCGCTCTGGAAATCGAGCAGCAGCGGCCGCTCGCCGTGAAACGCGAGCGCCGCCGCCGCCAGCAGCGCGCCCTCGAGGCAATGCGCCCGGCCGGCCGCGAGCGTGCGGCGCGGCGACATGTAGGTGCTTCCATCGAGCTCCATGTTGACCGGGAGCGCGTCGACGAAGTCCTGGATCCGGGGCGGCGAGTTGAGCTTGCGGAAGATCCGCGCCTCGTTCGCCGTGAGGAGGGCGCGGACCCGCTTGGCATAGCTCACTGGCTTGACATAGCTCACCGGCATCGTGGCGTCGCACCGTGATCGAGTTGAGAGGAACCGCGCACGAATCGCGGGCGCCGCGATCTTAGGGCAGATCGGCGGGCGGTTGAATCGCGCCCGCCCGCGGGGACGCGGCGTTCCACCGGATTTCGGAGCGCTGGATGTCGTGCAGCGTCGCCGATGGTTAGCGGCGATGAAATCGCGACGGTTAGCGATGCGTTGAATACGGCGGAAATCGGCGCCAAATCAGTGGTTCTCGTGTTTAACGCGACCTTGATGCGTCGGCGCGATGTCGGTGCGTTCACGTTCGATTCATCGCATCGCTTAAAGCGAGATTCAAACTTTACGCGCACAAATGCGCTCGCTCGGTCGGTGATCGAGCAGGGGAAAGCTGCGCTGGATTTGCGTCGTCCGGCGCGGGGGAATTGGGGAGGCCAGAATGGCGCGCTACGAAGTCAACGACGGCGACAATGCCACGCTCGGCGAGGCGCATGCCTCGGGCGACGTCCTGTTTCAGCTCGGCATGATGTATTCGACCGGCAGCAGCGTGCCGACCGACTACGTCACGGCGCACAAGTGGTTCAACCTTGCGGCCATGCGCGGCAACAAGGATGCGATCCGGTTGCGCCGCGAGGTCGCCGAGCAGATGTCGGAGTGCGAGATCGCGTCCGCGCAGCGCGCGGCACGCGATTGGCTCCGGCACTAGCGCATGTTCCGGCGAAAGCCTGCCCCGGACTTGATCCGGGGTGGAAACCGGTTCGCCGACAAGAACATGCGCAAGCTCTAGCGCATGTTCCGGCGAAGTGGAAACCGGTTCGCCGACAAGAACATGCGCAAGCTCTAGCGCATGTTCCGGCGAAGTGGAAACCGGTTCGCCGACAAGAACATGCGCAAGCTCTAAAGGCCGCTCGCGAACTCGGCGAGCGCGCCGGCGACACGGCCGACCACGTCGGACCAGTCGCCGGTGCGCGCCTGCCGCACCAGCCGTGCCGTCGGATACCATGGACTGTCCGCGCGGCCGACGAGCCAGCGGAAGTCGGCGGCATGGATCAACATCAGCCAGAGCGGCTTGCCGAGCGCGCCCGCGAGGTGCGCGACCGACGTGTCGATGCTCACGACCGCGTCGGCGCTGGCGATGAGCGCGGCCGTGTCGGCGAAATCCTCGATCTCGGGTCCGACATGCCGCAGGCTCGCGAAGCCCGGCAGGGCGCGCGCCTCGTCCTCGGTCAGCTCCTGTTGCAGGCTCACGAACTCGACGTCCGGCCGCGATAGCAGCGGCGCGAGCGCCGCGAACGGCACGGACCGGTCGCGCGGGTAGGGGCGGCCGCGCCAAGCGAGCGCGATCCGCCGCCGGCCACTCGGCGGCAGCCGCTCGCGCCATTTTGCGATCCGCGCCGGATCGGCGGCAAGATACGGGACATCGGCCGGGATCGTGTGGAGCCGCGTCGCAAACGCGAGCGGCAGGCTCGCGAGCGGGCACTGCAAGTCGAACGGCGGCAGCTTGTCGCCGCGGGCGACGACCATGGGCGCACCGGGCAGTGAACCGAGCAGGTCGACGAGTGCGCGTGGCGCCTCGATCGTCACCGTGGCGCCGCGCCGCGCGAGCATCGGCGCATAGCGGCAGAACTGGATGGCGTCGCCGAACCCCTGTTCGGCGTACAGCAGGACGGTCTTGCCTTCGACCGGCCGGTCGCCGAGCCACAACGGGTTTGGGAACGTGCGGCGGAACGGCGCGAGATCGGCCTTGCTCCAACGCGCCTCGTAGCCGCGCCATCCTTCGTCGAACTCGCCGAGCGCCAGAAGCGCGGTGGCGGCGCCATAGCGCGCCTCCGCGCCGTCCGGCCGGAGCGCGAGCGCGCGCCGATGCGCGTCGAGCGCGTCGCGGTGGCGGTTGAGATCCTGCAGCGCGAGGCCGCGATTGTTGACCGCCTCGGCATAGTCGGGCTTGAGCGCGATCGCGCGCTCGAGATCGGCGATCGCCGGCTCCGGCCGATCGAACTTCAGGTGCGCCGCGCCGCGGTTATTCAGGGCCTCGGCGAACGCAGGCTGTAGCCGCAACGCTTCGTCGTAGCTCGCGATCGCCTCGGCGAACCGGGTGAGCTCCGCGAGCGCGGTGCCGCGGTTGTTGTGCCACTGGGCGGAGCCGGGCTCGGCCGCGATCGCCCGGTCGTAGGAGGCGATCGCGTCCTGCGGCCGCTGCAGCAGCCGTAGCGTGTTGCCGCGGTCGTTCCAGGCGGCGGCGAAATTCGGCGCGATCGCGAGCGCGCGGTCGTAACTCGCGATCGCCTCCTTGCTCCGCCCCAGCGTGTTGAGGATCGCGCCCGCAAGACAATGGGCGGGCGCGGCGCGCGGCTCGGCCTTGACGGCCTTGCTGATCAGGGCGAGCGCCTCTTGCGCGGCGCCCTGTTGCATCCGCATGAGCGCGAAAGAATAGAGGGCGTCGAAGTGGTCGGGCATCTTCTTGAGCACCCGACGATAAAGTTCCGCGGCCTCGGCGAACCGCCCGGCGCGATGGAGGCCCATCGCCTCCTGCAGAACGGGCGCCAGCCGGATCAGGCGTGGATCGGGCGGCGGCAGCTTGGCCATTGCGACGCGATTCAGGCGCAACCGCGCCGCCGGCGGGGCAAGCCGCGGCCGCCCGCCGGGGGGCAGGGCCCCGCTTTCCAGAGTTGACGCAGATGCATGTAAAATATAAGCATTTTCCGTTCCGGAGAGGTGGCCGAGTGGCTGAAGGCGGCGGTTTGCTAAACCGTTATACGCTCTAAAGGCGTATCATGGGTTCGAATCCCATCCTCTCCGCCAATTTCCAGCGCGGCCCTAGGCCGCGCGTTGCCGGAATGCGGCCCAGAACGTGCTCTGCATGATTTTGCCTGTCGTTTTGTCGGGCGCCAGGCGCCCCTCGGCAAGCAGGTCGAACTCGCCGGTCAGTATGCCCTTGATCTCGAGCCGGTCGTCGAACCAGCCGGCATCGTGCGTCGGCACGCTGCGGCTTTCGCCGTTGAGCACGAACAGGCGCCCCGCCGGCGCGAGCGTGGCACGCAGCCGTGCGATGTCGTGCGCCGGGCTCGGGCAGTGCTGCAGGACCCAGATCGCCACCGCGGCGTCGAAACGAAAGCCGCGCTCACCCATCGCGGCGAGCATCGCGGGCGTGCAGGCGGCGAAACGGTCGGATTCGGTGTAGACCACCGACAGCACCCGCATGGCGGGACTGATGTCGACGCCGATGACGTGGCAGCCGTGGCGCCGGATCAGCTCCTTGGCGATGCGGCCGATGCCGCAGCCGTAGTCGAGCACGAACGAGTTCGGCTTGATGTCGATCGTCTGGGCGATCAGATCGCACACGTGCGGCGTCTCGACCTGCCAGCGCGCCTCGGTAGTCGAGTCCTCGGGCGTGAGGATGATGCGCATGGCCTGCGGAATGTCGCGCACGTTGAAGACATCCGGGTTGTAGGTCGGCGCCATTCGTGTCCTTTCAGGAGGCTGCGTGCAGGTACGGCCGGGTGGAAGACCGCGTCAGACCGAAACGTAGGGGCCGAGGCGCGGCCGGTGCCCGCCGTTGAGCATGACGAAATAGTAGCGCGGCGGCTCGTAGTGCTCCTCGGCGGTCGCGGGCTCGAGGAACGCGCCGGGGCCGAGATCGTTGCGCACGAAGAACGCGTTGCCGCCCGAAATATTGCAGCCAACGATACGATAGTTCTTCGACCGCGCGAGCCGGACCAGCGCCTCGAGGCTCGCGCCGAAATAATTGGTGCCGTCCCACTGGGCGTCCGGCCGGTAGGGCACGACGAGCGACAGCGGCGGACGCAGGGTCGGATTGTATTCGATCACCACGACCCGCGGCTTGATCACGTCGATCGCCTTCCACACCCAGTAGTCGTTGTTGTCGATGTCGATGCCGAGCAGGTCGATCTCGCCGGAGAGCCCGCCGGCCGCGATGAGCTTGTTGATGTTCTCGGCCGTCACCAGGCTCTCGGTCAGCTTGAGTTGCCCGCCCTCGATGTAATTGCGCAGATTGTTGCGGATCGCGGCGGCATATTGTGGCGCGGCCTCGATCCACAGGCCGCTCCAGCCGTCGAGCAGGAGCTTGGCGGTGTTGCACTCGAGGCCCGCCTCGACGCCGAACTCGACGAACTTGCGGTTCGTCGCGCCGATGCGGTGGAAGATCTCCTGGATGATGCCGTCCTCGTCGGACTGCGAATACATCTTGAAACCGTAGCGCAGCAGCCGCTTCGGGTCGGCGTGGCGCGGCTTGGCGAGCTCGTCGGCCCATAGGCGCGCGAGCTCGATCTGGCGCGCCGCAAGCGACAGATTCCACGTCGCCTGGCTGATCTGGATCAGCGGCTGGATCGCATTGGCGTCAGACATTGCGGGGCCTTCCTGCGCACGGCGCCATGCCGCGGTTGACGCCTGCATGGCGGCGTTCCATGAAGCGGTCCTCGCGTTGCAACCCGGTCGGCTCGATTGGCACCATCATTCCAGCGCGCGCTTGAACTCCACCAACGCGGGGATCTGCCCGGCGCCGAGCGCGCCTATCGCGCCATCCTGCAGGGCGCGCCGCGCCATTTCGCGTCGCTTCACCTGCTCGGGCTGATCAAGGCGCAGCAGCGGCAATTTAGCGAGGCGCATCGGCTGTTGTCGAGGGCGGTCGAGGTCGAGCCGAACTCTCTGCCGGCCTTGTCGACGCTCGCCGGCGTACTCCTGGCGCTCGGGCGGGAGGAAGAGGCTCTCGCGATCTGCGACCGGATCCTGCGGCTCAAGCCGGACGACATCGACGCCCACTACCATCGCGGCCTCCTGCTGGCGCGGCTCGACCGCTTGCCCGAGGCGCTCGACGCCTATGGCCGCGCGTTGCGCGCGAAGCCGGATTTCGGTTCCGCGCTGATCAATCGCGGCAACGTGCTGGCGCAGCTCGACCGGCCCGCGGAGGCGGTCGCCGATTTCGACCGGGCGATCGCACTCGATCCGCGCCATCCTGAAGCGCACAGCAATCGCGGCATCGCGCTCGCCGATCTCGGCCGCCGCGACGACGCGTTCGCGGCCTACGGCAAGGCGATCGCGCTCAAGCCGGACTATGCCGAGGCGTACAACAACCGCGGCCTGCTGCTGGCGAGCCTCAATCGGCACGCCGAAGCGCTTGCCGACTACGCGCGCGCGCAGGTGCTCAAGCCCGATTTCGCGGACGTCTTCAACAACCGCGGCCTCGTGCTGCACGAGACGCACCAGCACGCCGAGGCGTTGGCGAGCTACGCCCGTGCGCTCGCGCTGCGTCCGGATTTTGCCGAGGCGCATTTCAACCGGAGCTTGACGCATCTTGCCCTCGGCGACATGCGCGCCGGATGGAGCGGCTATGAGTGGCGCTGGAAGATGCGCAAGTCGACGGCGCCGTGGCGCGATTTTCCTCAGCCGCTCTGGCTCGGCCGCGAGGACCTCGCCGGCCGGACGATCCTGCTGCATGCCGAGCAGGGATTTGGCGACACGATCAATTTCGCCCGCTACGTGCCGATGGTCGCGGCGCGCGGCGGCCGGGTCGTGCTGGAGACGCAGCCGGCGCTGAGAGGGCTTCTATCGCGGCTCGACGGCGTCTCGGAGCTCGTCGATCGCGGCGCGACGCTTCCGGCCTTCGACTGCCATTGCCCGCTGGGCAGCCTTCCGCTGGCCTTCGCGACCGAACTAGCGACGATCCCGGCGAGCGTCCCGTATCTCACGGCGGACCCGGCGCGCGCGGCGCACTGGCGTGAGCGCATGGCGCCACCGGATCGCCCGATGGTCGGCATTGCGTGGAGCGGCAACACGCAATTCCGCGGCGACCACAACCGGTCGATGACGTTTGCCCAATTCGCGCCGATCGTGACGGTGCCCGACGTCGCATTCGTCACGCTCAATCCAGGTTTGAGCGAGGGCTGTGTCGCCGCGCTGGCGACACATCCAAAAGTTGTAAACCTCGCGGCGGGATTCCTCGATTTCGACGATACGGCTGCGGTCATCGCAAGCCTCGACCTCGTCGTCACGACCGATACGTCGATCGCCCATCTCGCCGGCGCGCTCGGCAAGCCGGCGTGGATCCTGCTCTCGCATAGTCCCGATTGGCGCTGGCTGCTCGACCGGGAAGACTGCCCCTGGTATCCGACCGCCCGGCTGTTTCGCCAGTCGGCGCTCGGCGATTGGACACCGGTGATCGCCCGCGTGCGGCAGGAGCTGGAGAAATTCATCGCCACCGGCCGGGCCGCGCGATAGAAACGCGGCGCGCCCGACAAACACCTTGCGAGGACAGTGTGCGGCTCAATCTCGGATGCGGAAATCAGAAGCTGAAGGACTGGGTCAACGTCGACTCCAGCCCCGGCTGCGAGCCGGATCAGCTTGTCGATCTCGAGCAGACTCCCTGGCCGTGGCCCGACAACTCGGTCGAGGAAGCGCTGCTCTCGCACGTGCTCGAGCACCTCGGCGGCACGACCGAGCTCTATCTTGCGATTTTCAAGGAGCTCTACCGCGTCTGCGCCAACGGCGCGAAGATCGTGATCATCGTGCCGCACCCGCGGCATGATTTCTTCCTCAACGACCCGACCCACGTGCGTCCCGTGACGGCCGAGGGCCTCGCGCACTTCTCGCAGAAGGTCAACCGCAAGTGGATGAGCGGCGGCGCCGCGAATACGCCGCTCGGCGTCTATCTCGGGATCGACTTCGACGTCGTCAGCTCCAAGCATACGCTCGACGAGCCATGGCTCAGCCGAGTGCAACGCCGGCAGATTTCCCAGGCCGATCTCGAGCTGGCGGCTCGCCAGTTCAACAATGTGATCGTGCAGACCACGATCGAGCTCAAGGCCGTCAAAGGCGAGAAATGACCTCGTCATTCCGGTCGATGATCCGCTTCCGGCAGGGTCTTGCGTCGCATGGCCGGCATTCCTGACGCCGTCAACGAGATCATGCGGCTTTATTCGGCCGGGCGTTTTGCCGAGATGGAGGCGCGCGCGCGGGCGCTGCGCAAGAGCGCAGGCGCGGTCCCGATCGCCGAGGAACTCCTCGGCATCGCGCTGTGCGCGCAGCAGCGTTTCGCCGACGCGCTGGCCCCATTGCGCCGGGCCGTCGACGCCGTGCCCAACGATCCGCAGTTCGCCGAGAACCTTGCGCTCTGCCAGCGCCATCTCGGCGACCTCGCGGGAGCCGAGGCAAGCCTGCGGCGGTCGCTGGCGCTGCGGCCCAATTCGGCCGAGGCGCGCAATGCGCTGGCGAGCATCCTGCGCGCCGGCGGGCACCTCGACGCAGCCGAGGCCGAGCTGCGCAACGCGCTCGCGCTCGAGCCGCGCCGGGCGGCCTTTCATTTCAACCTCGGCAACCTCCTGGCCGATGCCGGCCGCCATCACGAAGCCGAGGCGAGTTTTCGCGTCGCCATCGCGCTCGATCCGCGTGACCCGGCGCCGCATGCCAATCTCGGCATGCTGCTCGCCGATCTCGGCCGTTTCTCCGAGGCGTCCGCGAGCGCGCGCGCGGCGCTCGAGCGGATCGGCCCGATCGATGCCCGCGCGCCCGAGCGCGCGCGCGACCTCGCCGATGCGGCAGCCGGCGTCCTCGGCCGCGCGGAGCCCGGGGTGGCGGCACGCATCTATCGCGCGACCGAGGGCTTTCGCAAATCGGCAGGGCGGCTGCTCTCCGCCTATTCCTCGGCGCGCCGGGCCTGCGACTGGGAGCTGGCCGCGACCATCGAGGTGACGGCGCGGGCGGCGGGCGATGCATTTTGGCGGGCCGAGCCTGGCTCTCCGTTCGCGCTGCTGATGATGCCGAACCTGCCGGACGCGATCTATCTTGCCTGCGCGCGCCGCTATTGCGAGCAATTCCTGGCGGCGCCGCGCGTCATGCCGGCGCGACGCGCGAACGCGGAGAGCCGCCTGCGCGTCGGCTATCTGTCGAGCGATTTTTGCGACCACGCCACGACGCATCTGCTGGTCGGCGTCATCGAGGCGCACGATCGCAGCCGCTTCGAGGTGATCGGCTACGATCACACGCCGCCCGAGGAAACACCGGCGCGCAAGCGTATCGGCGCGGCCTTCGACGGCTTCGTCCCGATCCGCGACATGTCCAATCGCGCGGCTGCCGAACGGATCGCGGCGGACGGCTGCGATCTCGTGATCGATCTCAAGGGCTGGACCGCCGGCACCCGCGCCCAGTTGCTGGCGGCGCGGCCCGCGGCCGTCCAGGCGCAATGGCTTGGCTATCCGGGCAGCCTCGGGGCGCCGTGGATCGACTACGTGATCGCCGATCGCGTGCTGGTCAAGCCGGGCGAGGAGGGCCAGTACGTCGAGAAGATCGTGCGGCTGCCCGGAACGTACCAATGCACCGACGACAGGCGCGCGCCTCCGCCCGCGCCGCGCCGCGCCGACCATGGGTTGCCGGAAAGCGGCGTCGTGTTCTGTTCATTCAACCAGCCATTCAAGATCATCCCCGAGCTCTACGCGGTTTGGTTGCGGCTGCTCGCCGCGGTCGACGGTTCGGTGCTATGGCTGCTCGACCATAATCCCGATGCGACGACCGTCTTGCGCGAGCGTGCGATCGCCCAAGGGATCAGCGCCGACCGGATCGTGTGGGCGCGGTGGGCGAGCGGCGCGGATCACCTGGCGCGAATCGGGTGCGCGGATCTGGCGCTCGACGGCTTCCCCTACGGCTCGCATACGACGGCGAGCGACATGCTGTGGGCGGGCGTTCCGCTGCTCGCGCTGGCGGGCGCGACGTTCGCGTCGCGCGTTTCGGCAAGCGTCCTCGCGGCGGCCGGACTGCATGACCTCATCGTCGACTCGCTTGATGCGTACTTCGATCTCGCGCTGGCGGTCGTGCGTGACGCCGACGCGCTCGCGCGGCTCAAGGCGCGCGTCGCGCCGGCCCGCACATCGGAACTGTTCGATACGGCGCGCTTCACGCGTAGCCTCGAGGCCGCCTTCGCCGCGATGGTCGCGCGGCAGCGCGCCGGGCTTGCGCCCGATCATCTGACGGTGTCCGCGCCTTGACGGCCCGGTGACAATCAGCGGGCGGACGCACGCGTGCAAATGACGGGACCGTTGAGTTTTTGCAGACGAATCGTCCACGCGGGCCTGCCTGCGAACTGGGCACGATCCGCAGCGTTCGAAATCATCACGCCCGAGGGCCACGTTCGGAGGTATTTTGCTGCCGTTCGCGATGCCAACTGTTACTGCTTTGTAAACAAAGGGGAAATGCAGGCGCCGCGGTTGCTGGCGCGCCGCTTGGTCGGCGACGGGCGCGTGCTTTTTGTGCAACACCTGTTCGGAAACCGCCCTGAGCCGACTGTGGGGAGCCACCTTATTGATTGCCTGTACAGGGCCTTTCACTAATCTCGCGGGCAGCGACGGAGGGGGCATCCCCAGGTCGCCCTGTCCGGCGTAAGTGACTGGTCGAAAGCGGCAGGCGCCGCAGAAGGCCAGTAACGTCGGGTAGCTACGGGGATCAAGGGGACCTTTCCGGGTGCGGGGCGCACTCTCACGGAACCCTCCCAAGAGGAAAGCTAACTGGAGGTTCAGAATGAAGATGGTGAAAAGCCTTCTCCTCGGCTCGGCGGCGGGTATCGTCGCTGTGGCGGGGGCGCAGGCCGCCGATCTTCCCGTAAAGGCCAAGCCGGTCGAATACGTGAGGGTCTGCAGCCTGTATGGAGCTGGCTTCTGGTACGTGCCGGGGACGGACACGTGCTTGAAGATCGGCTCATATGTGCGTGAGCAGGTCGAGTACAACGCCGGCAACGGCGGCGTGCCGATCGGCATGGGCGCGGGTGGTGATGTCGGTGCGGGCCGCTTCGATCGGACCGACACCAGCCAGCTCTCGATGCGTACGCGCGTCGGCCTCTCGGTCGACCTGCGGACGCAGACCGAATACGGCACGTTGCGGTCGTACTTCGAGGGCGGCTTCCAGACGAGCGCGAACAACGGCTCGGCGCCGGGTAACGACGTGGTCTACTTCGATCGCGGCTTCATCCAGTTCGCCGGTCTCACGGCGGGCCGCATCCGGTCGTATTTCGACATCAACTCGATGGCTCCGTATGCGTACCTCAACACCCGCGTCTCCGGTGACACCGGCGCGTTGGGCCTGTGGGGCATCGCGTATACGGCGCAGTTCGGCAACGGGCTGTCGGCCACGTTGTCGTTCGAAGACGGCGGTTCGAGCTCGCAGGGCAATGCCCTCGGCCAGAACTCGGCGCGCGGCCATTCGGTCGTCAACCTGTCGATGGCGAGCCAGTTCGGTCTCGGCACCAAGTCGTTCGACAACGAAGGCTGGAAGTTCCCGGACGTGGTCGGTGCTCTTCGCATCGACCAGGCTTGGGGCTATGCGCAGGTCGCGGCAGCCTTGCATGACGCCAGCGCCGGCTACTACCAGACCGGCGGTACGGCTCTCGCAGCCGGTATCCAGAACAACGGCCATCCGGGCGATGCGTACGGCTGGGCGGTCACTGGTGGCTTCACGTTGAACGACGTCCTCGGCATGAAGGGCGATCAGTTCGGCATGCAGGCCGTCTACACGGTCGGTGCGTCGGGTTATGCCACCCGCGCGAACGGAGCGTTCGAGGTCTACGGCGGCAACCAGTCCGCAGGCTTCGGCTGGCTCACGGACGGTGTGTTCACCACCGGCACGGGTGTCCAGCTGACCTCGGTGTGGGGCATCAACGGGTTCTATCAGCACTTCTGGAACCCGAAGTGGCGCACCTCGATCCATGGCGGCTACACAGAAGTCGACTATGGTGGCAGCGCTACTGCACTGATCTGCGCAGCTCCGGCGGCGCCGAGCGGCGTGGCTATGACCGCGGTCTCGAACTGCAGCCCGAACTTCTCCTGGTGGGAACTCGGGTCGCGGACGCAGTGGAATCCGCATCCTGATCTCGACATCGGTGTCGACGTCGTGTGGGAGCACCTGAACACGGCGTTCGGCGGCACCGCGACTCTCGCGGCGAACGGCGCGCGTCCGGGCGGTGTCTACTCGATCTCGGACCAAGACGAGGTCAGCGTCTACTTCCGCATCCAGAGGAACTTCCTCCCGTAATCGTCAGGTCACGGTTGGGTTTTTCGAGGCCCCCGGCGGTGCGCCCGCCGGGGGTTTTTCTTTGTCCGGAAATTGGCTACCAGCGGACCGCGCGGTGAGATGCAGCGTTCTCGGTCGCGGGGCGAGCATGACATTCTGGGAGAGCGGCTTCGGGCCCGCGGCAGGATCGTGGCGATGAACCGCAAGGAACGGCGCGCGGCAGGCCGGCAGGGGGGGGAAATCTCCACGTTGCTCGCCTCCGCGGTCCGCCATCACCAGGCCGGTGAACTCGTCCAGGCGGAGGCCGCCTACCGCGCCGTCCTCGCGCGCGATCCGCGCCAGGGCCGTGCGCTCTACTACCTCGGTATCCTTTCGGCCCACACGGGGCGCTTCGATGCGGCGCGCGACCTCATCGGGCGCGCCGCGACGCTCGATCCGCACAACGCGGAGCTGCGTTTCAACCTCGGCGCGGCGCATCACGGCGCCGGCCGTCTCGATGATGCGGTTGCGGAATATCGCCAGGCCATCGCGCTCAATCCTCGCTACGGGGAGGCGCACATGAACCTCGGCAATGCGCTCGCGGCGCGCGGCGATGCCGCCGGCGCGGCCGCGTGCTACGACGCCGTGCTTGCGCTCGACCCGAACTCCGCGGCCGCGCACTACAATGCGGCCAATGTGCTCGCGCGCGCCGGCGACCTCGGCGCGGCGGCGGCGCGCTACCGGCAGGCGATCGCGCTGCAGCCGGATATTGCCGAGGCGCACAACAATCTCGGCAACGTGCTGCGCAGCCAGGGGCTGGCGGCCGACGCAGAGGCCGCCTACGGCCGCGCCCTCGCGCTGCAACCCGATTTTGCCGACGCGCACAACAATCTCGGCACAGTCCTCCTCGCGCGCGGCGCCGCCGAGGAGGGGATCTCCCACTACCGCGCCGCATTGCGCGTGCGTCCCGGCTTCGCCGAAGCGCATAACAATCTCGGCCTTGCCCTGTTTCGCATCGGGCAACCCGGCGAGGCGATCAGGCACTTCGAGCAGGCCGTGGCGCTCGATCCGCAGGCCCCCGACGCCTACGCCAATCTGGCGCGCCAGCTCTACGCCACGGGTGACGTCGCGCGTGCGACCGAGGTCGCGGCGCGCGCGCTGCGCGCCCAGGAGACGCCCGACATACGGTACCTGTTCGCGGTCTACGCGGGCGCGCTCGCGGACGGCGAGGCGGCGGAGCCCTACCGCGGCACGATCGCGCGCGCGTTGCGCGAAGGCTGGGCGCCGAGCAGCGAGCTTGAGAGCGTCAGCGTGCGGCTCGTTCGGCGCGGTCCGGCCGTGACGGCGGCGCTTTCGGGGATCGCGGCCTCTGCGGCCGCACCCGAGCTTGCGTATCTTGCCGGGATCGCCGACGACCACCTGCTGCGCGCCCTGATGGCCACGGCGCGCGTCGCTGATCCCGACCTCGAGCGCCTGCTCGCGATGGCGCGCCGGGCGCTGCTCGCGGTGTCGGAGCCTCGGGCGGCGGCGCTTTCTCAGCCGATGCTCGACTTCGCCGTCGATCTCGCACGCCAGTGCTTCATCAACGAGTACGTCTTCGCCGAGAGCGCGGAGGAGCGCGCGGCGGCCGAACGCCTTACCAACGACATTGCCGGGCAGCTCGATGCAGGCGGGGAGGTCCCAGCCGCGACGCTCGTGACGCTCGCCTGTTATCGGCCGCTGCATGGCTTGGCGGCCGCGTCCCGGCTGCTGTCGCGGCGATGGCCTGCCGCCGTCGATGGGTTGCTCACCCAGCAGGTCCGCGAGCCAGCGGAGGAGCAGGCGATCCGCGCGACGCTGACCGCATTGACGGCGATCGATGGCGAGGTGTCGCGCCGGGTGCGTGATCAGTACGAAGAGAATCCCTATCCGCGCTGGGTCGCGCCGATGCCGCCGGTCAATGCTGCGTCGCTCGGCGAGCATATACGCGTGAAGTTTCCGCTCGCGCCCCTGCGCGCGTCCGACGCGGCCGACATTCTGATCGCGGGTTGTGGCACCGGCGCGCACGCGATCGACATCTTCCGCCGCGTCCGCGACGCGCGGGTGCTGGCGATCGATCTCAGCCGCGCCAGCCTATCCTACGCGGTGCGCAAGACGAGAGAGCTCGGGCTCCCGATCGACTACGCCCAGGCCGATATCCTCGAGCTGGACAGCCTCGATCGCGCGTTCGATCTCATCGAGGCGAGCGGCGTGCTGCACCATCTCGCCGATCCCTTCGCGGGCTGGCGCATCCTGCTGGCGCGGCTCAAGCCCGCAGGTGTCATGTCGGTCGGCCTGTACAGCAGGCTCGCACGTGCCGACCTCAATGCGGCACGCCTCTTCATCGCCGAGCACGGCTATGGGCCGAACGCCGATGACATTCGCCGCTGCCGCCAGGAGATCCTGGCATCTCCGCCCCAAGCACCAGGGCGGACGGTGGCGCAGTCGGGCGACTTCTATTCGATGAGCGGATGCCGCGACCTTCTATTCCACGTGCAGGAGCACCAGCACACGTTACCCGAGATCGCGGCATTCCTCGCGGACGAGAACCTGCGATTCCTCGGCTTCGAGATCGATCAGCGCGTGCTCGGCGCCTACGTTGAGCGCAACCCCGATGATCCGGCCGCCGTCGACCTCGATCGCTGGCACCGCTTCGAAGTCGAGCATCCGGGCCTGTTTGCCGGAATGTATCAGTTCGCGGTGCAACGACGCTGAGCGCGCGGCGCCCTCAACCCGGGTGGGGGCGCTCGCATCCGGCCGCAAAGGTCAAAATCCGCGCGATCGTCTCGGGTTCCGCGAGCAGGGGCGCGTGCCCCTGGTCGGGAATTTCGAGAACCGTCGTCTCGCGCCGGCGCGCCTGCATGGCTGCCAGCGTCCCGGCCGACAGGATGTCGGAATTGGCGCCGCGGATCACCATCATGGGGACGTTGGCAAGTGCGTCGAATTGCGGCCACATCGTCGGCAGCGGCTGATCAATATCGAGCGCCGCAAGCCCGTCCGCCAGGCGCGGATCGTAGGTGAGCGCGAGGCGCCCGTCGCGCTCCTGCCAGGCGCGGCGCGCCGCGGCGAGCCAGTCGGCCTCGCCGAGCCGCGGAAACTGGGCGCCGAACAACCGGCGGAGAGCTTCTGCTCCTTCGGCGAAGCTGCGTGGCTGCGGCAGCTTGCCGACATAGCTCTTGATGCGCATCAGTCCCTGCGGCTCGATCACCGGCCCGATATCGTTGAGCACGACGCCCGCGATCGCGGTCGGGCGAACGGCCGCCAGCGCCATCGCGATGAGGCCGCCGCGCGAGGTGCCGACGAAGACCGCTGACGCGACCGCGCGCGCGGTGAGCACGGTGACGACATCGTTCAGCTCGACCGGGATCGAGTAGCGGCCGGGATCCTTATCGTAGTCTGAGAGCCCGCGGCCGCGGTAGTCGAGCGCGAGCACGCGCCGCGGACGGGCAGGGTCGGCGGCGAGTGCCGCGGCGAGCGGGTCGAAATCCGCCGTGGTGCGGGCGAGGCCCGGCAGGCAGACGACCGGGAGAGCGTGGGCGGTGCGCTCGCCATATTCGCGCACATGCAGGCGAAGCCCGTCCTGCGCGGTCACGTAGTGGTCGGCGACGGCCGTCATGTGCGTCGCGGGCAAGCCGGAGGGCAGTCTCCGCCGCGGATCATTCGGCAGCCAGGCCGCGCCGAAGGTCGGCCTCGATCATGAGCTTGGCGCTGCCGGCGAAGCGGGCGCGATAGACCTGCAGGTTCTCCAGGATGCGCTCGACATAGTTGCGCGTCTCGGAGAACGGAATGCGCTCGACCCAGTCGATCGGGTCGACGCGCGGGTCGCGCGGGTCGCCGTAGCGCTCGATCCATTCCTTCACGCGGCCGGCGCCCGCATTGTAGCCCGCGAAGGCGAGGATGTAGGAGCCGCGGTAGCGCTCGATGTCGTCGCCGAGCTCGGCGGCGCCCATCTGCATGTTGTAGACGTTGTCGTGCAGCAGGCGGTGCTGGTCGAACGCGACGCCGAATTTCTTCGCGATGTAGCGGCCGGCGTCGGGCGTGACCTGCATCAGGCCGAGCGCCTTGGCGCTCGAGACGGTGCGCGGATTGAAGGCGCTCTCCTGGCGCGCGATCGAGTAGACGATCGCGGGCTCCACATGCGGACCGATCGCGCTGTAGTTCGGCAGGCCGCCGACCGGGAAGGCGTATTCGTCGAACGGGAGGCCGCGGCCGAGCGCGATCTTGCCGATCAGCAGCACCGAGCGGGCATCGCCGTTGTGCTCGGCGACTTGCGCCAGCATGGCCAGCCCGACCTGGTCGGTGGATTTGTCCGCGAGGTCGGCCGCCAGGGGAGCGACGAGGTCGCGCGCGTCGACCGCATAGAGCAGCTCGGCGGCGCGCACCACCTCGAGCCGCGCGGCCGCGGCGCGCCGGTCGCCGGCGGGCGCGGGCGGCGGCGCGAAGTCGAGCTCGCCGTGGCCGAGGCGCGCGCGCGCAAGCTGCCCGTAATAGGCGGTCGAGTAGCGGGCGGCCGCCTCGTAGGCGGCGCGCGCCTCGCGCGGCTTGTTCTCGTCCTCGGCGGTGCGGCCGAGCCAATAGCCGGCGCGCGAGATGGTGATCGGATTGGCGTTGCCTTCAGCGACGCGGCCGAAATGGCGCCCCGCGAGTGCCGGCTCGTGCAGGAAGCGTAGCGCGATCCAGCCGGCCGTGAACTCGCGCTCGGCGCGGTAGTTGTCCTTGGACGGGACCGCGGCGTCGCGCACGACCGCATAGGCGGTCTTGGCGTCGCCGATGTCGAGCAGCTTGCGGGCGACGAGGCGGCGCTCGATCCACCACTCGTCGGTGTCGCGCAGCTCGGCCGGGTCGCGCGGCGCGCCGAGCATCAGGGCGCCGGCGTCGGCGATCTTGTCATGCTGGCGCAGCCAGCGGATGCGGGCAAAGAGATAGCCGGCATCATGCCGCGCGCCTGCCGGCACGTCGTCGAGCAGCGATTTGGCATTGTGCGCATTGGCCATGACGGCGATGCGTGCCTTGGCGATCGCCGGCTGGTCGCCGCCGAGCCGCCGCGCCGCGCGCAGCCCCGCGTCCAAATCGTCCTTGACGTAGAGGCTGCGGTCCATGCGCGCCTTCTCGTCGGCGCGGGTCAGCAGGTTGCCGAACAGCTCGAGCGTCTGGCCCTCCAGCTCCTGCGAGAAGTCCTCATCGCGCCAAGCCTGACGCGCATAGGCCTGCGCGCCGGCCTGATCGCCGTCGTTGAGCAGCGCGCGCGCGAGCGCGAAGTGGCCCTTGGCGCTGAGCGGCTTGGTGCTGGCGAAGTAGGCCCGCACGGTCGCGGCGGGCGCGCGCTCCTGCCACAGCATCGCCTCGGCACGGCGGCGGAACGTGATGATGCTCGGCCAGCCCGGGTTGGCGGCGATGAAGGCGTTGTAGCGGGCGAAATCGACGCCGTTGTCGTCGTTGCGCAGGATCACCCATTCGACCAGCTTGCGGGCGAGCGGATCCGAGATGCCGCGCTCGACCGATGTCGCGGCGTCGATCTTGCCGCTGCGCACGAGGCCGATCGCCTGCTTGACGGCGTCGACGTCGGCCGGCGGCGTCGAGGCGGTGGTCGCCTCGGCGAGCGGGACGCCGACCGTGAGGGGCGCCGCGTGGGCGAACGGCGCGGCTGATGCGGGCGCCGCCTCGACGCGCGCGGATACGGGCCGGGCGGGAAATTCCAGGCTGCGGTTTGGCACCGCGAGACCCGCATGCGCGTGCTGCGTTGGCAGCTTCGTCTTGTCCGGATGCGCGGTCGCGAGCTTGGTGTCCCGCTTGTCGGTGTGCGATTTCTTGGCGTCTTTCTTCGTATCTTTCTTGTCGTCTTTCTTGTCGTCTTTCTTGGCGCTCTTCTTGTTGTGCTTGTTGTCCGCCTTGTCATCCACCTTGTCATGGCGCTCGGCTTTGGCGTCGTGATTCTTTTTCTCGACCTTCGGGTCGTGGCTTTTCTTCTCGGCGCTCTTCTTCTCGGGAGTCTTGGCGGGCGTCTTCGTGCTGGCTTTGTTGTCCGGCGGCGTTTCGTCCTTGGCGGCGGCGAGCGGTGCCCACGCCACGAACGCCACGAGAGCTGCGAGCAGCGCCGTGCGGTTTCCCCTGGTCACAGGTCAGCTCCTCCCCGGCCGAGTCGCTTCGGTGGCTAAGGTATTGCGTTGATAAGATTGACGAAAGCCTAATCGAGCGGAAACGTGGCGATGTTGAGACGGCGTACCTCCATTAGCGCCCGCAACGGTAGGTTTTTGCAGCCCGGAACCTGGGGCGCTTCACGAAAATCGTTAGGCGCCATCGCGGAAATTCGTTAGTCTCGGTCGGGAAAAACCGTTATCCGATCAGTGTTTCGCTGGTCCGGGGAGAATGCCATGGCCGCCAAGACGAATTTCCGTGGATCGTTCACCGCGCTGGTGACGCCCTTCAAGAACGGTTCCGTCGATGAGCAGGCCTTCCGCGGTCTTGTCGAATGGCAGATCACCGAGGGCACCAACGGGCTTGTTCCGGTCGGCACCACCGGCGAAAGCCCGACGCTCTCGCACGCCGAGCACAAGCAGGTGGTCGAGTGGTGCATCGATCAGGCCAAGGAGCGCGTGCCGGTGATCGCCGGCGCCGGGTCGAACTCGACGCGCGAGGCGGTCGAGCTCGCCCAGCACGCCGAGGAGGCGGGCGCCGATGCGGTGCTCGTGGTGACGCCCTACTACAACAAGCCGACGCAAGAGGGGATGTATCAGCACTTCAAGGCGATCAACGACGCGATCGGCATCCCGATCATCGTCTACAACATTCCGGCGCGCTCGGTGGTCGACATGTCGGTCGACACCATGAAGCGCCTCTTCGAGCTCAAGAACATCGCCGGCGTCAAGGATGCGACCGCCAACATGGTGCGGGTCTCGCAGCAGCGCGCCGCCATGGGCGAGGGGTTCAACCAGCTCTCCGGCGAGGACGCGACCGCGCTCGGCTTCATGGCGCATGGCGGCCATGGCTGCATCTCGGTGACCTCCAACGTCGCGCCGCGGCTGTGCGCCGAATTCCAGGGCGCGTGCCTGCGCGGCGACTATGCGGCGGCGCTCAAGCTGCAGGACAAGCTGATGCCGCTGCATCAGAACCTGTTCATCGAGACGAGCCCGGCGCCCGCCAAGTATGCGCTCTCGCTGCTCGGCAAGATCGCCGACGCGGTGCGCCTGCCGATGGTGGCGCTGAGCGACAAGTCGAAGGCGGCCGTGCGCGACGCCATGGTTCATGCGGGACTGATGAACTGAGGGCCGTCCCGGCAGGCGCTCGGTTCGGTGCGTGACCGGCCGCGCCGGGACCTGTCGCAACCGGAGAGATGACCGTGCTCGAGGAATTCAAGAAATTTGCGATGCGTGGCAACGTCGTCGACCTCGCGGTCGGCGTCGTGATCGGCGCGGCTTTCGGGGGCATCGTCAATTCGCTGGTTGCCGACATCGTCATGCCGATCATCAGCGCCGCCACGGGCGGGCTCGATTTCTCCAACTACTTCGTGCCGCTCTCCGCCAAGGTCACCGCAGGCGCCCTGGTGGATGCGAAAAAGCAAGGCGCGGTGCTGGCTTGGGGCAATTTCCTGACGATCATGATCAATTTCATCATCATCGCGTTCGCGCTGTTCATCACGGTCAAGCTGATCAACAAGCTCTACAAGCCCGAGGCCGCCAAGCCGGCGGCGCCGACGGCGGATGTCCTGCTCCTGACCGAGATCCGCGACCTGCTGAAGGCCAAGCCATGAGCGGCAGCTTGCGGCCCGCGCTGCCCTGAGGCTCACCCGATGGCGCAGAAGAAAGAGCGGCCCCAGAAGGTCGTGGCCGACAACCGTCGCGCCCGCTTCAACTACGAGATCGGCGAGGTTTTCGAGGCCGGCATCGCGTTGATGGGCAGCGAGGTCAAATCGCTGCGCCAGGGGCGGGCGACGATCGCGGAGGCGTACGCCGATACGCGCGACGGCGAGCTCTGGCTCGTCAACGCCAATATCCCGGAATATCTGCAGGCCAGCCGTTTCAACCACGAACCCAAGCGGCGGCGCAAGCTGCTGCTGCATCGCGGGCAGATCGACAAGCTCGCCAGCGGCGTCGAGCGCGACGGCATGACGATCGTGCCGCTCAAGATGTATTTCAACGACAAGGGGCGGGCCAAGATCGAGGTCGCGTTGGCGCGCGGCAAGAAGCTGCACGACAAGCGCGAGACCGAGAAGAAGCGCACCTGGGAGCGTGAGAAGGGTCGCCTCCTGCGGCTGAAGGGGTGAGCGCGATGCGTCGCGTCGGCATGCTGATCTTTCCGCGGCTCACCCAGCTCGACATGACGGGCCCCTACGAGGTGCTGGCGCGGCTCCCCGACACCACAGTCGACCTCGTCGCGCGCACGCGCGAACCGGTTACGACCGATCGCGGCATGCAGATCGTGCCGACGACGACCTATGCGGAATGCCCACCGCTCGACGTCGTGATGGTGCCGGGCGGTCCGGGCCAGCAGGATCTCATGGAGGACGAGGAGGCGCTCGGATTCCTGCGTGCGCAGGCAAAGAACGCACGGTTCGTCACCTCGGTCTGCACCGGTTCGCTCGTGCTGGCGGCCGCGGGGCTGCTCGAGGGCAAGCGCGCCACCTGCCACTGGGCGGCGATCGACAACCTGCGCTGATGCGCCTCCGGCGCCGGCGTCGCGTCCGGTATCGATTTTGCCTTGCAGCTCGCCGCCATCCTGGCGGGCGACGAGGTCGCGCGGCAAATCCAGCTCCAGATCGAGTACGATCCCGATCCGCCGTTTCACTCGGGCTCGCCCGATGTGGCGGCGCCCGAGACGGTCGCGGCCGTCAAGGCGCGGTTGGCGAACCTCGGCGAGGCCCGCAAGACCGTCGCCGAGCGGGTGGGGCGCAAGCTCGCAAGTCTCCGAGGCTGATTCCGGAATTATCCAAGGACGAACCATGGCATTGCCGACCAAGCTCGATCACTGTGTCATCCACATCTCCGACTGGGAGCGCTCGAATGCATTCTACCGCGACGTGCTCGGCGCCGAGCTGGTCGCGCGCCCGGCGGGCTTCGCGTATCGGTTCGGCGACAAGCAGCTCAACGTGCACGGGCCCGGCGTCAAGCCGGCAGAAGTCGCGCGGCTGCCGGTGCAGCCGGGCAATAGCGACCTGTGCTTCGAATGGGCGGGGCCGATCGCGGACGCGGTGGCGCATCTCAATCGCCACGCCGTCAAGATCGAGGCCGGACCGATGGAGCGCTTCGGCGCCAAGGGCCGCGGCACCAGCGTCTATTTCCGCGATCCGGACGGATCGCTGATGGAGTTCATGTCGTACGCCGGGATGCGCTGACGCGCGCCGGCCGATCAATGAGACAATAGACGAAAGCCCGGCGCGGCCTCGTCAGGCCTCACCATCGAGATGGCGGCGCACCTCGGCAAAAACCGCGCGGAACATCTCGGGCGTCAGCTTGCGGGTATTCGTGTTGTAGCGCGAGCAATGATAGCTGCCGAACAGCGCGACCTTGCCGGCTTGGTGCGCGCCTCCGTGTGTAAACGGCATCCGTGAGCGCTTCTCGCCGAGCGCCACAACGGCGCTGTCGTGGGCGATGCGGCCGAGCGCGACGATCGCGGCAAGGCGTGGCATCTCGGCGATCGCGGCGGCGAGGAACGGCCGGCACGTGTTGATCTCGTCCGGCGTCGGCTTGTTCTCGGGCGGAACGCAGCTCACAGAGTTGGCGATGCGGCAATCGACCAGCGTAAGCCCGTCATCGGGCCGCGCCTCGTATTTGCCGCGCGCGAATCCGAACTCGAGCAAGGTCGCGTAGAGGAGATCGCCGGCAAAATCGCCGGTGAACGGCCGCCCGGTGCGGTTGGCGCCGCGCAGTCCGGGCGCCAACCCGACGATCAGCAGCCGCGCATCAATCGGCCCGAAGGCCGGGACGGGGGCGTTGAACCAGGACGGCTCGCGCGTGCGCCATTCCTGGCGGAACGCGACGAGGCGCGGGCAGCGTGGGCAGTCGCGCCCGGGCTCGGAGGCCGGCGCCGGCATGTGTCGGAGATCCTAATCCTCGAAGTCGTCGTCGTCCGCCGCGTCGGCGGTCGCGCGCTGCGGCGTCGTGGTGGGGCGCTGGAGGAACTGCGGCGTGTGGCCGCCATGGCGGGGCTCGCGCGGCTCACGCGGCGTGCGCTCGGAAGGGTCGCGGCCGATCTTCGGTTGCAGCTCGACGATGTCGAGGAAAATGTCCGCCTGCCGGCGCAGCTCGTCGGCGACCATCGGCGGCTGGGTCGAGATCGTGGAGACGACCGTGACGCGCACGCCGCGCCGCTGCACGGCCTCGACCAGCGAGCGGAAGTCGCCGTCGCCGGAGAACAGCACCATGTGATCGACGGTGCTCGCGAGCTCCATGGCGTCGACCGCGAGCTCGATGTCCATGTTGCCCTTGACCTTGCGTCGCCCGGTCTGGTCGACGAACTCCTTGGTGGCCTTGGTGACCACCGTGTAGCCGTTGTAATCGAGCCAATCGATCAGGGGGCGAATCGACGAGTACTCCTGATCCTCGACGACGGCGGTGTAATAGAACGCCCGTAGCAGGTAGCCGCGCGATTGGAACTCGCGCAGGAGCCGCTTGTAGTCGATATCGAAGCCGAGCGACTTGGCGGTTGCGTAAAGATTGGCGCCGTCAATGAACAGAGCGATTTTTTCGGCGGGTACGGGCATCTGTGGGTCTCTTCTTCCGTTTCTTGTTGGTAGCTGGCGCTCTCAAGGGTTCGTGCCGAACCCTCGTTCGTTCGAACAAGGTTGCAGCCGGGCAGGCCGGGCGTATCCGGCAATTCCGGTGGTGCGGTGGCAATTTGTGGACGGCACCAAGGGCCGCCTTCCCAGGGAACTTGTGAGCGGGCCGCGACATAGCGCTGCAACGCCCCGGCACGACCGCCCGCAATCAAAGTTTGGCAGAAAGCGCCGTATTCCCGCTGGTGCGTAACAGAGCTTTTCGCCGTCGCCAAGTGTTAAATGTTGCGGCGCTAAGCTCTTGCGCTCGGCGCGGGAGCACGATACCTAGCGGGGAACCCGCATGAACATCCCTCCAAAGGAGTGACGAGCCCATGGCCCGTGTCACCGTTGAGGATTGCATCGACAAGGTCGACAACCGGTTCGACCTCGTGCTGCTCGCGAGCCATCGCGCACGCATGATCTCGTCCGGCTCGCAGATCACGATCGATCGCGACAACGACAAGAACCCGGTCGTGGCGCTACGCGAGATCGCCGACGAGACCATCGAGCCGGACATCCTCAAGGAAGAGCTGATCCACTCGCTGCAGAAGTACGTCGAGGTCGACGAGCCCGAGCCCGAGGCCATGCCGCTGATCGGCGCGCCGGGCACCGGGGTCGACGCCGACGATACCGAGGTGGTCGCCGACCGGATGACCGAGGAGGAGCTGCTCAAGGGCCTCGAGGGCCTCGCTCCGCCCGAGGAGAAGCCCGAGCCGGTCGAGCCGGACGACGAGGAATAGCCGGCAACCCGGCGCAGGATGCAGGATGGCGGCGGCCCGGCATGTCGGGCCGCTTTTTTGCCTGCGCTTCCGGCAAATTATTGCAGTTTGTTAACCGCAAGTTCGGCCTGGACCGTGCTAGTCTCGGCCCGAGCGCCGCGGCGCCGCATTTGCGCCGTGGCCGCTGAACTTGGTTGAAGGCATTTTCGCCGGCAAACGGGCATCCGCGCACAGCAGATCCGGTTGTCGCCGGAAACACTCGTGGGTGGCCATGGCGCATACCGACCTGCCCCGCATGCAGCACCAGCCGCGCGCGCGCGCGCAGGCGGAGCGCGGCCGGCAGATCGCGTCCGAGACGGCCGAGCCGGCGGCGCCGAAGGCCAAGGCGCGGATGATGCGGCAATACGAACTGGTCGAGCGCGTCCGCAAGTACAATCCCAACACCGACGAGGACATCCTCAACCGCGCCTATGTCTACGCCATGAAGGCGCATGGCGAGCAGCTGCGCGCGTCGGGCGATCCCTATTTCTCGCATCCGCTCGAGGTGGCCGCGATCCTCACCGACCTCAAGGTCGACGACGCGACGATCGTCGCGGCGCTGCTGCACGACACGATCGAGGACACCGAGGCGACCCGCGCCGAGATCGACCAGCTCTTCGGCAAGGACATCGGCCATCTGGTCGAGGGCCTGACCAAGCTCAAGCGGCTCGACCTCGTCTCGCGCGAGGCCAAGCAGGCCGAGAACCTGCGCAAGCTCCTGCTCGCGATCGCCGAGGACGTGCGCGTGCTGCTCGTCAAGCTCGCCGACCGCCTGCACAACATGCGCACCCTCGACCACATGACGCCGCCGTCGCGTCGGCGCAGCGCCGAGGAGACGATCGACATCTACGCGCCGCTCGCCGCCCGCATCGGTATGTACGAGATGCGCGAGGAGCTGGAGAACCTCGCGTTCCGCGAGCTCCACCCCGAGGCCTACCGGGTGCTCAACGGGCGCCTCGACGCGCTCGCGGCGCGCAACCACGGCCTCATCGGGGACATCGAGGTCCAGCTCACCAAGAAGCTCGCCGACAGCGGTATCGCGGCGACGGTGCTGCATCGTCGCAAGCGCGCCTACTCGGTGTGGCGCAAGATGGAGCGCAAGGCGGTCGGCTTCGAGCAGCTCTCCGATATCTTCGGCTTCCGCGTCGTCGTGCAGAAGCTGTCGGAGTGCTACCAGGCGCTCGGCATCGTCCACACCACCTGGCCGGTCGTGCCCGGCCGGTTCAAGGACTACATCTCGACGCCCAAGCAGAACGACTATCGCTCGATCCACACCACGGTCATCGGGCCCGGCAAGCAGCGCGTCGAGCTGCAGATCCGCACCACCGGAATGGACCAGATCGCCGAATACGGCATCGCGGCGCACGCGCTCTACAAGGATGGCGCGGGTTCGCCGACCGAGCTCCTGTCGCGCGAATCGAACGCCTATGCGTGGCTGCGCCGCACCATCGCGCAGCTCGCGGAGGGGTCGAATCCGGAGGAGTTCATCGAGCACACCAAGCTCGAGCTGTTCCACGACCAGGTGTTCTGCTTCACGCCCAAGGGCAAGCTGATCGCGCTGCCGCGCCGGGCGACGCCGATCGATTTCGCCTACGCGGTGCACACCGACGTGGGCAACCGCGCGGTCGGCTGCAAGATCAACGGCAAGATCGCGCCGCTCATCTCCGAGCTGACCAACGGCGACGAGGTCGAGGTCCTGACCTCGAAGGGACAATTGGCGCCGCCGGCCGCGTGGGAGTCGATCGTCGTCACCGGCAAGGCGCGCGCCGCGATCCGCCGCGCGACCCGCGCCGCGGTGCGCGCGCAATATGCCGAGCTCGGCCGCCGCATCGTCGAGCGCCTGTGCGTGCGCGCCAAGCGCGAATATTCCGACGAGAAGCTCGAGGGCGCGCTTACGCGCCTCGCACGCACGTCGATCGACGAGGTGTTCGCGGCCGTCGGCCGGGGCGAGATGCGCGCCTCCGACGCGGTGCGCGCGATGTATCCGGACTACAAGGACGAGCGCGCCGTGTCGGCGCCGCCCAAGACCGAGAGCGGCTGGTTCGGCCTGCGCTTCGGCAAGGCGGTCAAGTTCAAGGTTCCGAGCGGCGTGGCCGAGAGCATCCCGATCCGCGGCATCAACAGTGATCTGCCGGTGCGCTTCGCGCCGAACGGCGGCGCTGTGCCGGGCGATCGCATCGTCGGCATCATGACGCCGGGCGAGGGGATCACGATCTATCCGATCCAGTCGCCCACGCTCAAGGAGTACGAGGATGAGCCCGAGCGCTGGCTCGACGTGCGCTGGGACGTCGAAGAGGGCACGCCGCACCGCTTTCCGGCGCGCCTTGCGGTGCAGTCGGTCAACGAGCCGGGCACGCTCGCCCAGGTCGCCCAGGTGATCGCCGAGCACGACGGCAACATCGACAATGTCCGCATGGAGCGGCAGTCGCCCGATTTCACCTCGCTCACGATCGATCTCGAGGTGTACGACCTCAAGCACCTCACGGCGATCATCTCGCAATTGCGCGCGAAGCCGGTGGTCGCCAAGGTCGAGCGCGTGACCGAGTAGGCGCGCCGACGATTACCTTATGCCTCTTCTCTTCTTGTACCCCGGGACCTGAAGCCCGTTTCGCCTGCGAAACTCGCTGCGATGCCCGCGCCGATCCTCGTGGTGGAAACGCTTTTCCTTCGCGACGGAGCCGAATTTCTGGGCGACCTTGCCGCCCTTCTTGGTGATGACGTAACCGCCCTTTCGCATGCTGAACGGCTTGTCGAGCAGCCCGAGATGATCGAATTTCGTCCCGCGTGGATGCTTGAAAGGCTCGAACCACGCCGGATGCACGAAATCCGACATCTGGATCCCGTCGACGAGGAAGGTGTCCTCCTCGACCGGGTCGCTCATTTCATAAGCATACTCGGTGCCGTCGGCCGCCTCTGACCACAAGTTTGCCAGCGGATCGATCGCCATCTCGAACAGCTCGTGGCACGCCGTGACGCTCACGAGCTCTTTCGCCGCGAGGGTCGTCTTGACGAACACCTTGGAGACCGGCTGACCTTTGTGGGTGAGGTCATGATAGCCGAGTGCGCCGGCTTGATCGGCATCGTCGAGGTACAGAAACTGCCAATCCGACGGCTTCGGCGAATTGGTGTTGTAGAGCTTGAGCTGATAACCCCAGACCGGCAGGAAGTGCGTGTCGTAGCACTTTTGCAGGGCCGCGGTCAGTTTCGCGAATGGGACGCCGAGATCGACGGTGGCCTTGTTGATGCAGGCAACCGTAACCGGGCCTCCTTGGCCAGCCTGCGCGGCATGAATGATGTTGGCCGACATATGCGTTCCCCCCTTTGTACGCCGTCTTCGACCCAAGATAGCAACAACGCGAAAGACACGCCAGCACAGGTCCCGCGGGGCCGGGGTCATCAAATATCCCCGAAGCACCGTATTCTGGACGGCGGACCCGGTATCGCTCACAATCGACGGCAGATTGCAGGGGACCCCGATGCAACGCGTCACCATCACGCTCGACGACGAACTCATGGCCGATCTCGACCGCATCATCGCGGCGCGCGGCTACCAGAACCGCTCGGAGGCGATCCGCGACCTCGCGCGCGCCGGCATCCGCGAGGCCGCGCAGGAGACCGGAACGCAGGGCGAATGCGTCGCGGCGCTCGTCTACGTCTACGACCACGCGGCGCGCGAGCTCTCCAAGCGCCTGGTGCAGAACTTCCACGGCCATCACGAAATGTCGCTTGCGACGCTGCACGTCCACCTCGACAATGACAGCTGCATGGAGGTGACGGTGCTCAAGGGCGGCGTGCGCGACGTGCAGCATCTGGCCGACCACATCATCGCCGAGCGCGGCGTGCGCCATGGCCGCATCGTGATGATCCCGGCCGAGCCCGAGGACGGCTCCGGACGCGAGCGCATGTTCCATCGCCACGCCTGATGAGATGGCAGATCCAATGCCCGATCGTCGTCCCGTCCGCCTCGGCATCAACATCGATCACGTCGCGACGCTGCGCAATGCGCGCGGCGGGCGGCATCCCGATCCGCTGCGCGCCGCCGAGATCGCGATCGCGGCCGGCGCCGACGGCATCACGGCGCATCTGCGCGAGGATCGCCGGCACATCCGCGACGACGACGTGGCGCGGCTCAGGGCGCGCATCAAGAAGCCGCTCAACCTCGAAATGGCCGCGACCCCGGAGATGACCGAGATCGCGCTGCGCACGCGCCCGCACGCCGCCTGCCTGGTGCCGGAACGGCGCGAGGAGCGCACCACCGAGGGCGGCCTCGACGTCATCGGCGGCCGCGATCAGATCGCGCCGGTGGTGCGCGCGCTCACGGCCGCGGGCGTGCGCGTCTCGCTGTTCATCGCGGCCGATCCGGCGCAGATCGCGGCGGCGGCCGACGTCGGCGCGCCGGTGATCGAGATCCACACCGGCGCCTGGTGCGAGGCGGTCGCGGCCGGCGACAACGCCGCGGCCGCCGCCGAGTTCGCCCGCATCGCGGCGGGCGCCACGGCCGCGGCGCGAGCGGGCCTCGAGGTGCATGCGGGCCACGGCCTCGATTTCGCCACCGCCGAGGCGATCTGCGCGCTGCCCGAGATCGTCGAGCTCAATATCGGCCATTTCCTCATGGGGGAGGGGTTGTTCGAGGGCCTCGACGGCGTCGTGCGGCAGATGCGTGCCGCCATGGAGCGCGCGACCGGACGCGGGCGCAATCCATGATCCTCGGCATCGGCACCGATCTCGTCGACATCCGCCGCATCGAGCAGACGGTCGAGCGGCATGGCGAGCGCTTCATCAACCGCATCTATACCGAGGTCGAGCGCGCCCGCGCCGAGCGCAAAGCCAACCGGATCGACACCTACGCGAAGCGCTTCGCCGCCAAGGAGGCCTGCGCCAAGGCGCTCGGCACCGGTTTTCGCCAGGGCGTGTTTTTCCGCGACATGGGTGTCGTCAACCTGCCGTCCGGCAAGCCGACGCTGCGGCTCACCGGCGGGGCGCTCAAGCGGCTGCAGGCGATCACGCCGGCCGGCTACGAGGCGCAGATCGACCTTGCGCTGACCGACGAATACCCGCTGGCGCAGGCCTTCGTGGTCATCTCGGCGCTGCGGCGGGACCTTTCCGGCGCAGGATCGGTTTGATTGCGCGGGGTGGTGCAAGCCGCTACAAATGCCGCGATTTCGCCGCCGGACCCGGCTCGCGGAAAGGTGGCGCCGGCACAAATAAGTATTTGATCAGGCGAGAATTTCGCGCCCAGCTCGCGGCCGCAGGAGGCGGATCGGCGGGCCGGGCGAACGGTGCGGCTCTGTCGCTCGGCAGCGGCCGGGCCGGAACCGGAGGACGAGGGGGCGGGCGGCGGGGGCGGCCGAAGCACGAGAGGCCAATGAGCGTGTCGAGCCAGGAAAAGGAGGGCGTGAAGGCGCCCGAGGTGGGGCATCAGGAAAGCGGCCTCGGCGAGACCGTGCGGATCGTCATCCACGCGGTGATCATCGCGGTCTTGATTCGCACCTTCGTGTTCCAGCCGTTCAACATCCCGTCCAAGTCGATGGAATCGACCTTGCTGGTCGGCGACTACCTGTTCGTCTCGAAGTTTTCCTACGGCTTCACCCACTACTCGCTGCCCTGGTCGCCGCACCTGTTCTCGGGCCGCATCTTCGCGTCGCAGCCGAAACGCGGCGACGTCGTGGTGTTCCGGCTGCCGCGCGAGGACGACGTCGACTACATCAAGCGCGTGATCGGCCTGCCGGGCGACCGCATCCAGATGATCAACGGCGTGCTCAACATCAACGGCGTGCCGGTCAAGCGCGAGCCCACTGCCAACTACCTCGACGAGGACGGGGGCGGTCCGGTCAGGCGCTGGCGCGAGACGCTGCCGAACGGCGTCAGCTACACGACGCTCGATCTCTACGACAACGGGACGCTCGACAACACCGACGTCTTCACGGTGCCGCTCGGCCACTACTTCATGATGGGCGACAACCGCGACAACTCGACCGACAGCCGCGTCTCGCCCGATCAGCATGGCGTCGGCTTCGTGCCGGCCGAAAACCTGATCGGCCGGGCGCAAGTCATCTTCTTCTCGGTCGGCAACCACGAGCCGGCCTGGCATATCTGGAATTGGCCGTGGACTGTGCGTTGGCACCGGCTGTTTACGATCGTGCGATGAGCCGCAAGACGAAGGGACGCAAGGAATTGGAGGAGCGCATCGGGCACAGCTTCGCCCAGGCGGCGTTGCTCGACAGCGCGCTCACGCATATTTCGGCGCTCTCCGGCAAGAGCCGCACCGGCAGCTATCAGCGCCTGGAATTCCTCGGCGACCATGTGCTCGGCCTCGTCGTCTCGGACATGCTGTTTCGCGCCTTTCCCAAGGCGGACGAAGGCGAGCTGTCGCGCCGGCTCGCCGACCTGGTGCGCCGCGAGACCTGCGCGGACGTCGCGCGCTCGGTCGACCTCGGCGCCGCGATCAAGCTCGGCGCCTCCGAGGCAAATGCGGGCGGCCGCCGGCGCCTCGCGATCCTCGCCGACGTGTGCGAGGCGCTGATCGGTGCGGTGTTTCTCGACGGCGGTTATGCGGCGGCCGCCGCCTTGATCGAGCGGCTGTGGGGCGAGCGCATGCGCGCCCCGGCGCGGTCGCTGCGCGATCCCAAGACCGTGCTGCAGGAATGGGCGCAGGCACGCGGCCTGCCGACGCCGTCCTACCGCGAGGTCGCGCGCACCGGGCCGCATCACGACCCGGAATTCCGCATCTCGGTCGCGCTGCCGGCGTTCGAGCCGGCCGAGGGCATCGGCCGCTCCAAGCGCGCCGCCGAGCAGGCCGCGGCCGCCGCGATGCTGGCGCGCGAGGGCGTCGAGGTCGCGATCGAAGCGGCGAATAGCGAATAGAGAATGGCGAATGGTGAATAGAAACACGATGCGCGCGCCCACTGTTACCTATTCGCTATTCGCCATTCGCCATTCGTCCTGGCGGCACATGGCTTGATGACCGACACCTCACCCACCACTCGCTGTGCGTTCGTCGCGCTGATCGGCGCGCCGAACGTCGGCAAGTCGACCCTCGTCAACGCGCTGGTCGGCAGCAAGGTGACGATCGTCAGCCCCAAGGTGCAGACGACCCGCACGCTGGTGCGCGGCATCGCGATCGAGGGGCCCTCGCAGCTCGTCTTCGTCGACACCCCCGGCATCTTCGCGCCGCGCCGCCGGCTCGACCGCGCCATGGTGACGACCGCGTGGTCCGGCGCGCACGACGCCGACATGGTGGCGCTGATGATCGACGCCAAGCTCGGCATCGACGAGGGCGCCGACGCGATCCTGGCGAAGCTCAAGGACGTGGCGGGGCGCAAGATCCTCATCCTCAACAAGGTCGACCTCGTGGCGAAGCCCGGCCTGCTCGCGCTGACCGAGGCGGCCAATGCGCGCGCCGATTTCCTGGCGACCTTCATGGTGTCGGCGCTCAAGAGCGACGGCGTCGGCGAGGTGAGGGCGTGGCTCGCCGCGAATGCGCCGCCCGGGCCGTGGCACTATCCGGAGGACCAGATCTCGGACGCGCCGTTGCGCAGCCTCGCGGCCGAGATCACCCGCGAGCAATTGTTCAATCGCCTGCACCAGGAACTGCCCTATCGCTCGACCGTCGAGACGGATGTGTGGAAGGAGCTGCGCGGCGGCGCGGTGCGCATCGAGCAGACGATCTATGTGGAGCGCGAGAGCCAGCGCAAGATCGTGCTCGGCAAGGGCGGCGCCTCGATCAAGGCGATCGGCGCCTCGGCGCGCGCCGAGATCGCCAAGATCGTCGAGCAGCCGGTGCACCTCTTCCTGTTCGTCAAGGTGCGGGAGGACTGGGGCGACGATCCGGAGCGTTATCGCGAGATGGGGCTGGAATTTCCACGCGAATGAGGCGAGGCGCCGCGTTTGACGGTGCCGATGAATTGCGATCAAATCCACACCCCGTAGGGGGCGGCGGCACCATCAACAGGGATGCGCGATCCTGACATGCCGGTCGGGCCGCGTGCAGCGAACGGGAGCGAGCCTCAGGTCATGACTCACATCCGACCGATTCTGTGTGGGTTGATCGCGTTTTGCGGGCTGTGCGCTGCGGCCGCCGAGGAGCCGAAGTGGCCGGTCCTGCACACCGAGCAGGAATACATCAACCAAGTGATGCGGCCGAGCACGCTCAACGTCAACGATCCGATGGCAGTATTCGATTTCGTCTTTTCGAGCCTGCCGGAGCGCGTGAAGGTCTATCCGACCGAGAACTACTATTACTTCACCTTCATCAACGATGGCGCGCCGTTCGACGGCAACATCCGGCTCGACGCCAGCAACCGCGATCAGGGCAAGGTGATCTTTGCCTATTCGGAGGACCTCGAGGAGTGGCGCGAAGAGACGCCCGTGCAGCACCTTATTCTCGACGAGTCGCAGGGCGTGAAGCTCGAGAAGGTGCAGAACCTCGTCTACCGCATGACCTACAAGGGCAAGAGCGTCGTCTTCGAGCTCAACGACCTGTCGAACGTCAAGCCGCCCGCCAACGCGCTCGCGCCGGACGAGGAATTCATCGGGCCGACCTTCGACGAGTCGGGCATCCGCTTCTTCCTGGTGTTCGACAAGAAGCTCAAGATCTTCCACTTCATCCTGGACGAGACCGTGAAGGTCGCCGACCAGCTCGAGCCGAGCCGTGTCTCGGATCGCATCGTGATCGGCAAGCGCACGGGCTTTGCATTCTATCGCGACCATCTGCGCGATCGGAAGATCATGATCGGCGCGTTCGAGGGCAACATCGTGACGAACAGCTATTTCGACGGGCCGTTCGACCAGCTCCCCGACAATTTCATCCAGGGCGACATGCTGCGCGACGCCATCATCGCGGTCGAGCCCGCGATGAAGGGGCGCATCGACCGGTTCGGCGCCTGGGGCGACGGGTCGGAGCGCTTCGCGATCGATCCCTATGTGCCGTTCCGTATGGTCGACGATCTCTCCATGTTCGACCGCTGCGCGAAAGCGCGTCAGCACGAGCCTGCCTCGTACTATCTGTGTTTCGCGGTCGACTACGACCACGAGCACCGTCCGCACCTGCGCGGGCTTGCGGAGATCAAATCGCCGCGTGCGCATCGGCGCCGCGCGCGCAACTGACGCGGCGAACCGGCATGGCCTGCTTGCGCCGATGGCGAGCCGCCGCGATCGGCGCCATGGCGCTGGTCGCGGTCTGCGGCGTCTGGCCGGCTGCGGCCGCTGCCGTCCACCCGCTCGATCCGCTCGACGCCGACGAGCTTGCCACCATTGAGGCGGTGCTCAAGCAGAGCGGGCGCTTTTCGGACGGCGCCAATTTCGCCTGGGTGCGGCTCCAGGAGCCCGCCAAGGAGCTTGTCCGGGCCTTCAAGCCCGGCATGGCATTCCCCCGCCACGCCTCGCTCGACGCGATCGACTACGCGAAGAAGGCGGCGTTCGCGGTCGTCGTCGACGTGAAGGCGAAGCAGATCGTGTCGGTGACCGATCTCGGCGGATTGCAGCCCGGACTGACCGACCGGGATACCGACATCGCGACCGAGGTCCTCGACGCCGATCCGCGCATCAAGGCGGCGCTGATCGCGCGCGGATTGCAGGTGCCGGGCAAGGTCTCGGAATCGGTCGGCGTCCAGTTTGCGCCGATCGGCTACGATCCGGCGCTTGCGCAGCAGGACGGGCGGCTGGTGCGCGCCTTCTTCGCCTCCGATCAGGACGCCGTCAACGAGTTCAGCCCGTTCCTCGACGGCCTGACGGCGGTCGTCGACGTCTACGGCCGGCAGGTCGTCAGGCTGGAGGACAAAGCCGGCGCGCCGACCGTGCACGTGCCGCACGACATCTTCGACCGCAAGCTCCGCGGCGCGCCGGAGCGCGCGAGCCGCGCGCCGCGGCCGCGCGGCGGGCCGCGGGATTTCGTGGTCGAACGCAACGTGGTGACGTGGCGCAACTGGCAGTTCCGCTATGGGTTCGATCTGCGCGAAGGGCTGGTGCTCTACGAGGTCGCGGTCGATGATCACGGCCGCAAGCGCCCGGTCCTGTATCGCGGATCGGTGTCCGAGATCGTCACCGCGTATGGCGACGCAAGCGATTCGTGGTCATGGCTCGAGCTGTTCGACGAGGGCGTGTTCGGGATCGGCGCCTCGGCGGTCGCGGTCGAGCCGGGCCGCGAGGTGCCGGCGAACGCGCTGCTGCTCGATCCCGTGCTGCCCGATCCGCAAGTGCGCGGGCTCGCGGCGCGCAAGCGCCACGCCATCTACATCTACGAGCGCGACGGCGGAAACCTGCTCTACTATCCGCAAGGCGATCTGAAATTCCACGCGCGCCCGACCGAGCTCGTGATCGGCACGCTCGCGAGCTTCGGCAACTATGCCTACGGGCTCAACTGGGTGTTCAAGCAGGACGGCTCATTCGCGTTCGAGGTGACGCTCGCCGGAGAGGTCCTGACCAAGTTCGTGCCGGCCATCGATTGCGCCACGTGCCGGGCGACGGCGGCCGGGCCCGGCCCGAACGGCGAAAGCCGCACCTACGCGGCAAGCGGTGACGACCGTAACGGCACGCTGGTCTATCCGAACCTCGTCGCCGCCAATCATCAGCACTGGTTCAACCTGCGACTCGATTTCGATATCGACGGCGACGCCAATGCCGTGATGGAGAACAATCTCGTGCATGCCTCAGGTGTGCATCACGCGGGAGGCCAGGGTGCCGCGGACGGGCGTGGCTTTTCGGCGAGCCACACGGTGTTCGGCCGCGCGACGGATGCGGAGCGCGACATGAACGATGCGACCGCGCGCACCTGGACCGTCTACAACCCGGCGGCCCGGAGCCGCGAGGGCCGTCCGGCCGGTTACACGATCGCGCCCATGGAAAATGCGATGACCATCATTCCGCCGGCGCGCGCGGCCGGCGCGGCGGGCTTCACGTTCCATCACCTATGGGTCACGCCGTATCGGGAGGGGCAGCTCTATGCGGCGGGCGCCTATCCGAACCAGGCCAAGCCCGACTATGCCGATACGCTCGACCGTTACGCGCGCGAGGGCGCGATCTACGACAAGGACGTCGTCGTCTGGTATTCGCTCGGCATGACGCATTTCCCGCGCGTCGAGGACTATCCGATCATGTCGAGCGATCGTCTCGTGGTCACGTTCCGGCCGGACGGCTTTTTTGCGGGCAATCGCGCACTCCCGCTCGGCGAGGTCAGCGGGCGTTAGATCGCGGCTCTTTCACGCCGCTTTGCAGGCCTCATCGCCGGTCCACAAAGCAAAAGCCCGGCCGCATCGCGCGGCCGGGCTCTGTCGAAAACTATGCGGCCTGGGTGCCGATCAGCACCAGTGCCACCAGCTCCGCCAACGGACGTGGCAACGACCGCGGCCACCGCCGCCGCCGCCGCCGCGGCTGCCCCAGCGCCAGTGGCTGCGCCAACGGCCATGCCAGCCGACCTGCGTGACGTCGCTCTTGTTCATTTCGGTGAGCTGCTGAAGAACGCCGCTGTTGACCGGCGCGGCCTGCGTGGCCGGCGCGGCGACGAATCCAATCCCGGCGACAACCAATGACGCCATCAGGATTTTGCGCATTCGCTTCTCCTCTCGTTGCCTCTCTGTACGCGGTGTACTCGATGGGGGGTACAAGGCGCTCCGTGATCACGGAGCCGGGCAAGTTAAACTGAACGGGTCTGAACGGCTAGGCTATATTTGGTTCATCTGTCGTTCATCTTGCGACAGTGTAAAGACGCACGACGTGTGTCGCGCGACGCAGGGTGTGCACGACATAAGGCTCGGTTCGCCGTAAAAAAACGTGCGGGCGACCGAATCGAATGCGCTCGCGCGGCTTTGCTGCGGTGCAAAAGCCGGGCGCGGGACGAGAGGCAAGGCACTGCGCCATGGAATGGACCGACACCGGCATCGTGCTCGGCGCGCGGCGGCACGGGGAGGCGAACGCCATCCTCGAGCTGATGACGCGCGCGCACGGCCGCCACCTCGGTCTGGTGCGCGGCGGCGCCGGCTCGCGCCTCAAGCCGGTGCTGCAGCCCGGCAATACCGTGATGGCGACCTGGCGGGCGCGCCTCGACGAGCATCTCGGCTACTTTACGGTCGAGGGCGTCGATTTGCGTGCCGCCTCGTTCCTGTCCTCCGCCCACGCGGTCTTCGGCGTGACGCATCTCGCGTCCCTGTGCCGTTTGCTGCCCGAACGCGATCCGCACGAAGGGGTGTTCGAGGCGCTCGACCTCATGCTCGCCGACCTCGGCGATCCCGCGACGGTCGCGGTGCTGGTGGCGCGCTTCGAGCTGCAGCTTCTCGCCGAGCTCGGCTTCGGCCTCGACCTGTCCGCCTGCGCCGCGACCGGCACGGCGGCCGACCTCGTTTACGTTTCGCCGAAATCCGGCCGCGCGGTCTCGCGCGCCGCGGGCGAGCCATGGCGCGACCGCCTGCTCGCGCTGCCCGCTTTCCTGGCCGACGAGGAGGCGCCGGCGCCGACGCCCGACGAGCTTGCGGCCGGCTTTGCGCTGACCGGATTCTTCCTCGGCCGCCACGTCTACGAGGCGCGCGGCGAAGCGACGCCCGAGGCGCGCGCGCATTTCATCGCAGCGGTGACGCGCGCGATGGCGAAGGTTGCTTGACTTGACGGCGTGCCGCGATGTGCCGCGCGCGGGCGCGCGGCGCCGACGGATCTCACCAGTACCACTTGTGCCAGCGCTGCCAGCGCGCCCAATAGGGCCGCCAGCGATAGCCATGACGATAGTAGTGCCAGTAGTGCGGCGCGCCCGCGTAGCAGGGATACCAGCCCCAGCCGAGCGTGCCGTAGCGCCAGCACGCCGCCGGGCCGATCGAGGCCACCGGCGGGGGCGCGACCGCGACGATCGGGGCGGTCGGATAGGGCGTCATGTCGGCCGCGCGCACGGACCCGGCCGGGAGCAGTACGGCCGCGAGCAGCCAGAGAGGGAGCACGAAACGCCGCATGAGACACCTCCGCGACGACATCATTCAGCGGCGGCCATAAAAAAGCTTTAACGGGGCGAACGGCGTGCGCCGCCCGGTAGGATCCTACATGCACCGGGAACGTCCGTGCGCGGCCTGCCGTTCCGCGCCGTGGCGGTTGTTCGCAGGGCCCTTGCGCGGTATCGAGGCCAGATGGGCAAGCAACTGATTCCGTCCGAGCCGTCCGACGTGCAGCCGGTCGGCCTGCGCGAGGCGCTCGAAGAGCGTTATCTCGCCTACGCGCTCTCCACCATCATGCACCGCGCGCTCCCGGACGCGCGCGACGGCCTGAAGCCGGTGCACCGGCGCATCCTCTACGGTATGCGGCTGTTGCGGCTCGACCCCGGCACGACGCTCAAGAAGTCCGCAAAGATCGTCGGCGACGTGATGGGCAATTTCCATCCGCATGGCGACCAGGCGATCTATGACGCGCTGGTGCGGCTCGCGCAGGATTTCAGCGCGCGCTACCCGCTGATCGACGGGCAGGGCAACTTCGGCAATATCGACGGCGATAACCCGGCCGCCATGCGTTACACCGAGGCGCGGCTGACCGAGGTCGCGCGCCTGCTGCTCGACGGGCTCGACGAGGACGCCGTCGATTTCCGCCCGACCTATGACGGCTCCGATCGCGAGCCGGTGGTGCTGCCGGGCGCGTTCCCCAACCTGCTCGCCAACGGCTCGCAGGGCATCGCGGTCGGCATGGCGACCTCGATCCCGCCGCACAATGCGGCCGAGCTGTGCGATGCCGCGCTCTTCCTCATCGACAATCCGAACGCGCGCAGCAAGACGCTGATGAAATACGTGCCGGGGCCGGATTTCCCGACCGGCGGGCTCGTCGTCGACCCGCGCGAGGCCATCGCGGAAGCCTACGTCACGGGCCGCGGCTCGTTCCGCGTGCGCGCGCGCTGGACCAAGGAGGACGCCGGCCGCGGCACCTATTCGATCGTGATCACCGAGATCCCGTGGCTGGTGCAGAAGTCGCGGCTGATCGAACGCATCGCCGAGCTGATCAACGAGAAGAAGCTGCCGCTCGTCGCCGACGTGCGCGACGAATCGGCGGAGGACGTCCGCCTGATTATCGAGCCGCGCGCCCGCACGGTCGATCCCGAATTGCTGATGGAATCGCTGTTCAAGCTCACCGAGCTCGAAAGCCGCATTCCGCTCAACATGAATGTCCTGCTGAAGGGCCGCATCCCCAAGGTCGTCGGCCTCGCCGAGGTCTTGCGCGAATGGCTCGACCACCGGCGCGAGGTGCTGCTCCGCCGCACCAATTTCCGCATCAGGGAGATCGACGCGCGGCTCGAGGTCCTCGGCGGCTACCTGGTCGCCTATCTCAACCTCGACAAGGTCATCAAGATCATCCGCACCGAGGACGAGCCCAAGCCGGTGCTGATCAAGACGTTCAAGATCAGCGACGTGCAGGCCGACGCCATCCTCAACATGCGGCTGCGCAACCTGCGCCGGCTCGACGAGATGGAGATCAAGTCCGAGGACAAGGCGCTGCGCACCGAGCGCAAGGGTCTGCAGGAGCTGCTGAAGTCCGAGAAGGACCAGTGGAAGCAGGTCGGCGACGAGATCAGGAAGGTGCGCGACACCTTCGGTCCGAAGACGAAGCTCGGCAAGCGGCGCACCGGTTTCGCGGAGGCGCCCGAGCACGACGAGGCCGCGATCGAAGAGGCGATGGTGGTGCGCGAGCCGATCACGGTCGTGGTGTCGGACAAAGGCTGGATCCGCGCGCTGCGCGGGCATGTCAGCGACCTGTCGGGCGTCGTCTTCAAGTCGGACGACAAGCTCAAGTTCGCGTTTCCGGCCGAGACTACGTCGAAGATCACGATCTTCGCCACCAACGGCCGCTTCTACACGATCGACGGCGCCAAGCTGCCGGGCGGCCGCGGCCACGGCGAGCCCGTGCGGCTTCTCATCGATCTCGACCAGGCGAGCGATCTCGTCGCCGTCTTCCCGTTCGTGGGCGGACGCAAGTTCCTGGTGGCGAGCCATCAGGGCAAGGGCTTCGTCGTCGCCGAGGACGAGTGCGTCGCCAACACGCGCAAGGGCAAGCAGGTGCTCAACGTCAAGATGCCCGACGAGGCGCGCGCGCTTACGCTGGCGGAGGGCGAGCTCGTCGCCGCGATCGGCGACAACCGCAAGATGGTGATCTTCGGGCTGGAGCAGCTGCCCGAGATGGCGCGCGGCTCCGGCGTGCGGCTGCAGCGCTACAAGGACGGCGGGCTCTCCGACGTGAAGGTGTTCGAGGCCGAGAAGGGGCTGACCTGGACCGACACGGCGGGCCGTGCCTTCTCGCTGACGCTGAAGGAGCTCGCCGACTGGCGCGGCAACCGCGCCGATGCGGGCAGGATCGCGCCGAAGGGCTTCCCGCGGACGAACAGGTTTTCGTCGTAGGGTGCGCAAAGCGAAGGGTGCGCACCGCTGAGGTCCGCGTGGGCACGGCGCGCTTCGCGCGCCTTTGCCCACCCTACGAACTGCGAACTACGACCGCTGCAAGAACTTCGCAAACGCCTTGAGTGTCGTCTCCGACACGTGATGCTCGATGCCTTCGGCATCGGCCTCCGCCGCCTCGGCGGGCACGCCGAGCGCGATCAGCACCGCGACCACGAGGCGGTGGCGGGCGCGCACGCGGGCGGCGAGCGCCTGGCCCTGCTCGGTGAGGAACACGCCGCGATAGGGGCGGGCGGTGGCGACCCCCTCGCGCTTGAGGCGGGCGATCGCCTTGATGGCGGTCGCGTGCGAGACGCCGAGCCGTCGCGCGATGTCGGTCGGCCGCGCCTCGCCGGCGCTGCCCAGGAGATCGTCGATCAGCTCGACATAGTCCTCCAGAAGCGCGGTCGACTGCGCCGAGCGCGCCTTGCCGAAACGGCGCGCCTGCGCGGTCTCGGTCGGCAGCCGCGCGTCTTCGCTACGTCTTTTCAAGGGCTTGCGGGGCATCCCGCGCTCTCCTGGCCGGTCCGGAACCGGATCATAATGCAACGCGAACATGTTGTAACCGATATTGCGCATTCCGCCATATGCGTTATTTTGTAGCCAAGGCTACATCTCGGTGTGAGCGCTACATGCGAACGGGCGAAACCGCACAGGTGCTGCAATCCGGCCCGCGGACGCTGTCCGACCGCACCGTCGAGGCGGCGCGCGCGCTGCTCACCGGCGAGCGGCGCGGCCTGCGCGGCTATCTCGCCTTCGTGGGCCCGGCGGTGGTCGCCTCGATCGCCTACATGGACCCGGGCAATTTCGCCACCAACATCCAGGCCGGGGCGAAATACGGCTACACGCTGCTGTGGGTCGTGCTGCTCGCCAACCTGATCGCCATGCTGTTCCAGGCGCTCTCGGCGAAGCTCGGCATCGTCACCGGCCGCAATCTCGCCGAGCTCTGCCGCGAGCAATTTCCGCGCCCCGTGGTGTTCGCCATGTGGGTCGTCAGCGAGGCCGCCGCCATGGCGACGGATCTCGCCGAGTTCCTGGGCGGCGCCATCGGATTGTCGCTGCTGTTCGGGTTGCCGCTCATCGTCGGCATGGCGGTCACCGCCGTGATCGTCTACGCCATCCTGATGCTCGACCGCTTCGGCTTCCGCCCGGTCGAGCTGATCATCGGCAACCTCGTCGCCGTCATCGGGCTCTGCTACCTGATCGAGATGTTCGTCGCGCCGATCGACTGGCGCGCCGCCGCGCTGCACACGATCGCGCCGCAGATCCCCGACGCAGGCGCGCTGCTGCTCGCGGTCGGCATCATCGGCGCGACCGTGATGCCGCACGCGGTCTACCTGCATTCGGGCCTCACCCAGGCGCGTATTCCGGCGCGCAATGACGGGGAGAAGCGCAAGGTGGTGCGCATCTCCAATGTCGAGGTGGTGGTCGCGCTCTCGATTGCGGGCCTCGTCAACCTCGCGATGGTGATGATGGCGTCGAGCGCCTTCCACGCCGGCCACCCCGACGTGGCCGAGATCGAGACCGCCTATCACACGTTGACGCCGCTGCTCGGCGCCGCGGCGGCGGCGGTGTTCCTGGTGTCGCTGCTCGCCTCGGGGGTGTCGAGCTCGACGGTCGGCACCATGGCGGGGCAGATGATCATGCAGGGCTTCGTCGGCTTCCGCATCCCGATCTGGGTCCGGCGCCTGGTGACGATGATCCCGGCCTTCGTCGTGGTTGCTCTCGGCGTCAACGCGACGCAGGCGCTGGTGGTGAGCCAGGTGCTGCTGTCGATCGCACTGCCGTTGCCGATGATCGCGCTGCTGATGTTCACGCGCCGGCGCGACATCATGGGCGAGTTCGCCAACGGCCGCCTGACGCAGGTCGCCGCGGTGGTCGGCACCGCCGCGGTGCTGGTCCTCAATGCGATCTTGATTTGGCAGGTGGCGTTGTCGTGACTTCGTAGGATGGGTTGAGCGCAGCGAAACCCATCGGCCGATTTTTAGGTCTCCGCCCTGACCCAGCCTTCGGCCATCAGCCGCTCCTGCGGCAGGAAGCGGCCCTTGTAGTCCATCTTGCGCGAGCCGCGCACCCAGTAGCCGAGATAGACATAGGCGAGCCCCATGCGGCGGGCGCGCGAGATGTGGTCGAGGATCATCAGCGTGCCGAGCGAGCGGTCGGCGACGTCAGGCTCGTAGAACGAGTAGACCATCGAGAGTCCGTCGCCGAGCACGTCGCTGAGCGCGACCGCGAGCAGGTCACCGGACCCGGCCACCCGGTATTCGATCATCTTGGTGGTGACGTGGCTGTCCTCGACCATCATGGCGTAATCGAGCACGGTCATGTCGGCCATGCCGCCGTCGTGATGGCGCGAGTCGAGATAGGCACGGAATACCGAGTACTGCTCGGAGGTCGGCACCGCGGCCCGCATCTCGCCGACGACGTCGGAATTGCGGTCGAGGACGCGCCGCATGCTGCGCGTCGGGCGGAAATCGCTCGCCACGACCCGCACCGATACGCAGGCGCGGCAGGCCTCGCAGGCCGGCCGATAGGCGATCGACTGGCTGCGGCGGAAGCCGCCATGGGTCAGCAGGTCGTTGAGCTCGGGCGCGCGCTCGCCGACCAGATGCGTGAACACCTTGCGCTCCTCCTTGCCGGCCAGATACGGGCAGGGCGAGGGCGCGGTCAGGTAGAATTGCGGTGTGTCGCGCGAGTGCTGGGTCACGGCTGGTCCGGCTGATCAACTCGCATAGGATTGCGCGCCGGGGCCGCCTCGTCAAATCGAGGCCTGCGGATTTGCGTTAACGGGGGCTGAAGGCCCGCAAGGCCGCGGCCCGCCGCCCGGAGTTGATCACCACGGTGCCGAGCACGAAGTCGTGCAGCAGCCGGTGGCGGATGTTGAAAAAGCCGACCGCGAGGACCAGCGGCGTGAGCGCCGAGATCGACACGTAGAACGCGGTCGCATGCAGCGCGCCGAGCACGAATGAGCAGGGCGCGCCGTACCAGGTGCGCATCTCGAGCTGCATGGCGCGCATGCCGATGGTGGCAGAGGCCGGGTGACCCAGCGTCGCACCGTAGTAGATCAGCGCCCACAGGGCGGTGGCGGGGTAGAGGAGCGAGAGGAGCCGCCAGCCGATCCCCCACGTGGCGAAGCCGACCAGGATGATGACCGCGGCGACGAGCGCGACCGGCGCCAGGACGACCACGAGGTCGATCGCGAAGGCGAGCAGGCGGCGCGGCAGCACCTGCTCGAACAGTTCCCAATTGCGCTCCGGATCGTAAGCGTGCGGTTTGATCTCGACCGTGATGCCGATGCGTCGCGGCTCGCCTTGCACCATGGCGTCTCCGGACCTTTCCGCCCGCGGATCACGATGGAAGAATTCTTGCGCGTCGCGGCGAACACCTGCGCGGCGAGCGACATCGTCGCCTTCGGCGGCTCGCAATCGTCCGAAGCCATCAGGACGGAGGCGCTCAGCGCATCCGTTCGACCTGCAGCTCGAATGCCCGCATCTCGGGCGTCTGGACGTCGCTGTCGATATCGGGCCGCGGGCGCGGCAGCGGGATCGCGAGGCGCGCCGCGATCTGGCGGCTCGGGCGGCTGCGCGGCAGCGGCACGTTCGCGGGCAGGTCCGGATTGGCGGGGGTGTCGACGTTGACCGCCGTATCCGCATTGGTGTCGGCTGGCGGCACTGTCGCGGCGGCCGACGCGAGTTGTATCGGTTCGGCATTCGCCGCCGATGCGGGCGGCGCCGGAGCCGCAGGCTGCGCCGGGGGCGGGGCGGCAGGCACCGCAGCGGCCTGATCCTGCGGCCAAGCGGCCGGCGTGTCTGTGGGCCACGGCGCAGCCGCGTTGCTCTCCACGCGGCGCGGCGCGGCGGGTGCCGCCGCGTTGTCGTCATTGCGGGCCGCGGTGGCTGTCGTGATGGGGGCTGATGTCGCGTTCTCGGCGGCCGCAGGCGCCGTCGGCGCAGCGGAGGCCACCAGTGTGGCGGGCGCCCGCTGTTCGGCGCGGGCGTTTTTCGGGCTGATGGCTGCTGTCGCGGTCGCCTTCGCGTAGCCGGCCAGCAGAATCGGTGCCAGGAACCACGCCCCGACCAGCATCACGGCCAGCGCCGATACGATCATCAGCACGCGCGGTACGCGCGAGGGGCGATATTCGGAAAGGTCTAGCTCGTCATGCGCCATCGCCCCGTCCTCGCAAGGCGTGATAGTTCTGTCCCGACAAAGGCTTGCGGACTCTACCTGACGTCACGCCGCAGCTTTTCGGCGACCCGGGGCGCAAAATAGCTGAGAACCCCATCCGCTCCGGCGCGCTTGAAGGCAATCAGGCTCTCCATCATTGCCTTGTCGCCCTCAAGCCAACCATGGCCTGCGGCAGCCATCAGCATCGCATATTCGCCAGACACTTGGTAGGCGAAAGTAGGCCTTTTGAACGTGTCTTTGACGCGCCGCACAATATCCAGATACGGCATGCCGGGCTTCACCATCACCATGTCGGCGCCCTCGGCGAGGTCGAGCGCGACCTCGCGCAGCGCCTCGTCCGAATTGGCGGGATCCATCTGGTAGGTGCGCTTGTCGCCCGTGAGGGTCTTGGCCGAGCCGACCGCGTCGCGGAACGGCCCGTAGAAGGCCGAGGCATATTTCGCCGCATAGGCCATGATCTGCACGTCCGTGTGGCCGGCGGCATCGAGCGCCTTGCGGATCGCGCCGATACGCCCGTCCATCATGTCGGACGGCGCGATGATGTCGCAGCCCGCCTCCGCCTCGACCAGCGCCTGGCGAACCAGCACCTCGACGGTCGCGTCGTTGACGATCTCGCCGTCGCGCAGGAGCCCGTCATGGCCGTGGCTCGTATAGGGATCGAGCGCGACGTCGCACAGCACGCCGATCTCGGGCACTTCCTGCTTGATGGCGCGGATGGCGCGGCACACCAGGTTGTCCGGATTGAGCGCCTCGCGGCCGTCGGCGTCGCGTAGCGTCGGGTCGGTGTAGGGAAAGAGCGCGAGGCACGGGATCGCGAGTTCGCGTGCGCGCACGGCCTCGCGCACCGCCTCGTCGACCGAGAGGCGCTCGACGCCGGGCATCGAATCGATCGCGAGGCGCGTCTGGCGGCCGTCGACGATGAACAGCGGCCAGATCAGGTCGTCCGTTGTGAGCACGTTCTCGCGCACCATGCGGCGCGTCCATTCGGCGCGCCGGTTGCGGCGCGGCCGCTCGGCCAGATCGAGCGCGGCGGGCCGCGCCTCGGCCTTCGGTTCGAGCTCCGTTTCGAGCTTGGCGGCGGGGTCGGCTTCGACCGGCGCAAGCTCGCGCGGGCGGCCATATTCGAGGGCCATGGCATGTCTCCGGGTCGGCTCTTTTTATGCATTCCCACAGCGAATTGCCACTGGGAAAGGGCCGGCGCTTTGACTGGAATCAGGCCGCCGCGATAGAGTACCCGGCGCTGCGGGGATGGTCGCGGCGATCGATCCTGCCGTCAACATCCTGCCACCAACCTGTGGGGCTCTCACAATGGCCTATGCCGATCCGAATGCGCCGCGGCCGCCGCCGCCGCAAGCCGTGTCGAACACGACCCTCGCGATGATCGTGTACGTGCTCTACTTCGCCAGCTACTTCTTCATCCTTACGTCGGTGGTCGGCGTGATCATCGCCTACGTCCAGATCGGCACGGCCGATCCGATGCTGCAGTCGCACTACCGCTTCCAGATCAGGACGTTCTGGATCGGCTTGCTCTATTTCGTGGCCGGGTGCGTGCTCATTTTCGCCTTCGGCATCGGCATATTGGTGCTGATCTGGTGGTTCATCTGGACGCTGGTGCGCAGCATCAAGGGCATCCTGGCCTTGAACGAGGGCCGGCCGATCGCCCAGCCCAAGTCGTGGATGTTCGGCTGACGGAACTTCCGTAGGGTGGGCGCGACCGCGTTGGCGATCCCGCCCACGCGGACATGGCCAATCGTTTCGCATGGGCGACGGCAGGACGCCGTCGCCCATGCTATATGGCGTCGCGGACACCCATGGACTTCTCGCTGACCGAGGAACAGCAGGCCTTTCAGGCCACCGCACGCGACTTTGCGGCCGCCGAGATGATGCCGCGCGCGCGTGAATGGGACGAGAACGAGACCTTCCCGGTGGAGGCGCTGCGCAAGGCCGCGGCGCTCGGCTTCGGCGGCATCTACGTGCATGAGGACGTCGGCGGCTCGGCGCTCACGCGGCTCGACGCGACGATCATTTTCGAGGAGCTGGCGCAGGGCTGCGTCTCGACGGCGGCCTATATCTCGATCCACAACATGGCGGCCTGGATGATCGACCGCTACGGCAACGACGCGCAGCGCCGGCGCTTCCTGCCGAAGCTGTGCACGATGGAGCATTTCGCGAGCTACTGCCTGACCGAGCCGGATTCCGGCTCGGATGCCGCGAGCCTCACGACGCGAGCGGTGCGCGACGGCGATCACTATGTGCTCGACGGCGCCAAGGCCTTCATCTCGGGCGGCGGCGTTTCCGACATCTATGTCGTGATGGTCCGCACGGGCATAGGCGAGCAAAGCGACGCCGTTCTTCGAACGGCTATGCGCGGGCCGAAAGGCATCTCGTGCATCGTGGTCGAGAAGGGGACGCCCGGGCTCTCGTACGGCGCGCAGGAGAAGAAGCTCGGCTGGAAATCGCAGCCGACCGCCATGGTGATGTTCGAGGGCTGCCGCGTGCCCGTCGCCAACCGCATCGGCGCCGAGGGCGAGGGTTTTCGCATCGCGATGGCGGGTCTCGACGGCGGGCGGCTCAATATCGCGGCCTGCTCGATCGGCGGCGCGCAGTTCTGCCTCGACCGCACGGTCGCCTACATGCGCGAGAGGAAGCAGTTCGGCACGCGGCTTGCCGATTTCCAGGCGCTCGCGTTCCGCGTGGCCGATTATGCGACCGAGCTCGAGGCGGCGCGCCTGATGGTGCGCCGCGCCGCGACCGCGGTGACCGACGGCGAGCCGGGCGCCACGCGGCTCGCCGCCATGGCGAAGCGTCACGCGACCGACGCCGGCTTCGAGATCGTCAACGGTTGCCTGCAGCTGCACGGCGGCTACGGCTATCTGCGCGACTTGCCTGTCGAGCGGGTGCTGCGTGACGTGCGCGTGCACCAGATCCTCGAAGGCACCAACGAGGTGATGCGGCTGATCGTGAGCCGGGACCTGCTCGGGAACTGACGCGTGGCGGCTGATCCGGAGATCCTGTTCGATCGGCGCGGCACGGCCGGCATCGTCACGCTCAACCGGCCGGCGGCGCTCAACGCCGTGACGCACGGCATGGTGCGGGCGCTGCGCGCGCAGCTCGACGCGTGGCGCGAGGATCCATCCATCACCCGCGTCGTCGTCACGGCGGCGGGCGAACGCGCCTTCTCGGCGGGCGGCGACCTGCGGCGGCTCTACGATCTCGGCCGCGCCGAGGACTATGAGGCGGCGCTCGATTTCTGGCGCGACGAATACGCGCTCAACGCCGCCATCAAACACTATCCCAAGCCTTACGTGGCGCTGATCGACGGCATCGTGATGGGCGGCGGCGTCGGCGTCTCGGTCCACGGCTCGCATCGGGTCGCGGGCGACCGGTTCCAGTTCGCCATGCCGGAAGTCGGCATCGGCTTCTTCCCCGATGTCGGCGCGACCTGGTTCCTGCCGCGCCTGCCGGGCGAGCTCGGCGCCTATTGCGCGCTCACGGCCGAACGGCTGCGCGCCGACGATGCGGTCGCGTCCGGGGTCGCGACCCATCGGGTGCGTTCCGACCGCTTCGCCGATTTGGCTGATGCGTTGTGCGGCAGCGTTCCGGTGGATGCCGTGCTGGCGGCTTTCGCCGAACCGGCGCCCGAGGGACCGGTGACGAAGATGCGCGGCATGATCGATCGCCACTTCGCGGCCGACACGGTGGAGGATATTGTCGCCCAACTCGATGCGGGTGACGCGGGTGCCCACGCGATGGCGGCGACCATCCGCGGCAAGGCGCCGCTGAGCCTCAAGATCGCGCTCGCGCAGGTGCGGCGTGGAGCGCAGTGGTCGTTCGACGATTGCATGCGCGCCGAGTTCCGCATCGTGTCGCGCATCGTGCGCGGGGTCGATTTCTACGAAGGGGTCCGGGCCGTGATCGTCGACAAGGACAATGCGCCGCGCTGGCGGCCCGCAAGCCTCGCCGAGGTCACGGACGCCGAGGTGGAACGCCACTTCGCGCCGCTCGACTGCGAGCTCGAACTGCCAGGGAGATTGCGATGAGCGCCCCGGGCGCCCGCGAGCCGATCGACGAGCTCGCCCCGGTCCACGCTGGCGAGGAGCGCCAGCCCGGGCGCAACTGGACGGCGCGGCTCGTGCTGTTCCTGCGCCTGATGGCCGCGGTTTCGATGCTCAAGGGGCTCTATCACTGGGCGCAGGTGTGCGGGTTTATCGGCGGGCGCGACGGCGGCTTCATGAGCCACGGCACCCAGTGGCAGACCGCGACGGTTTTTTTCGCCGTGATCGACCTCGTCGCCGCGGTGGGTCTCTGGCTCGCGGCGCCGTGGGGCGCGGTGGTGTGGCTCACGGCGGCGGTGTCCATGGCGGTGATCGACCTGTTCTTCCAGCAGGTCTACGGCCCGCAGCCCATCATCGTGGGCCTGGAGGGATTGGTGATCGCGGCGTATCTTTTCCTCGCCATCCAGGCGGCGCGCGAGCACGCGCAGTAGCGCGCGTCGGCGCGCGGGCAAGGCGAGCAAGGGAGTGGGACCGGCATGGCGCGGATCGGATTCGTCGGTCTCGGCAACATGGGCCTGCCGATGGCGCAGAACCTCGTGCGGGCCGGGCACGCGGTTGCGGGCTACGATGTCGTGCAGGCCGCGGTCGGGCGGCTGAGCGCCACGGGCGGCGCGGCCGCGACCTCGGTGGCGCAAGCCTGCGCCGGCGCCGAGACGGTGATCACCATGCTGCCGGCGGGCGAGCATGTGCGCGCGGCCTACATGGACGCGGGCGGCGTGCTCGCGAGCGTTGCGCCCGGCACGCTGCTGATCGATTCATCGACCATCGATGTAGCGACCGCGCGCACGGTCGCGTCGGCCGCGCAGGCGAGGGGGCTCGACATGATCGATGCGCCGGTGTCGGGCGGCGTCGGCGGCGCGCAGGGCGCGACGCTCACCTTCATGGTCGGCGGCAGCGATGAGGCCTTCGCGCGCGCCAAGCCGCTGCTCGAGCGGATGGGCAAGACGATCGTGCATGCGGGCGGCTCGGGCAACGGGCAGGCAGCCAAGATCTGCAACAACATGATCCTCGGCGTATCGATGATCGCGGTGTCGGAGGCCTTCGTGCTGGCCGAGAAGCTCGGCCTCGACGCGCAGAAGCTGTTCGACATCTCGTCGAAGTCGTCCGGCCAGTGCTGGTCGATGACAAGCTATTGCCCGGTGCCCGGCCCGGTGCCGGCCTCGCCCGCGAACCGCGACTATCAGGCGGGCTTCACGGCCGCGATGATGCTCAAGGACTTGAAGCTCGCGCAGGAGGCCGCGCAGACGACCGGCGCCACTGCCGCGATGGGCGCGCGGGCGGCGGAAATCTACGAGCGCTATTGCGGAAGTGGTGAATCGGGTCGCGACTTCTCCGGCATCATCCGGCTGGTGCGGGACGCCGGTTGACGCGACCTGAACCAAATCGGGTTATGTGTTGTGCCGCCGCGCGACAGGTGGCGCGGCCTTCCGGCCGGAGCGCGAACGAAGCCGGGGCGAAGCGCGTCCGCAGCCTCACCAAAACGTAAAGAAAACCGCTGCAATTCGAGCCTCAATCGTCGCTTTACCGTCCTCGATAAACCTAATCTTTATGCTGTTATTTAAGCCGATCTTAGATCGTATCGATGTAATTTCACCTACAGGACGAGGAAAACAGGGCCTCGTCGACCAATAACAAAGTGTCGAAGGGCGTCATCATGAAACCTCTAGTCAAGGCGGTGGAGCCTGCCGAGCGCGCCGAGCGCATCGACCAGGTCCGGCCGCTCTATCTCGAAGCCTTGACGCTGGTCGAGCGGCTGCATCGCCGCCTGCTCGACGTCATCAAGGACGAGTTCGATCGGCGCGGCCGCTCCGACATCAATTCGGTTCAGGCCCTGCTGCTCTACAATATCGGCGACAAGGAGCTGACCGCCGGCGAGCTGCGCACGCGCGGCTACTATCTCGGCTCCAATGTCTCCTACAACCTCAAGAAGCTGGTCGAGATGGGCTTCCTCGACCACCAGCGCTCGCGCGTCGACCGCCGTTCGGTGCGCATCAAGCTGACCCAAAAGGGCGCCGACGTGCGCGATATCGTCGAGCAGCTCTACCAGAAGCACGTGCGCACCGTGGAGCAGGTGGGCGGCATCAACAGCGAAGAGTTCACATCGCTCAACAAGGCGCTGCACCGGCTCGAGCGGTTCTGGACCGACCAGATCCTCTATCGTCTGTAAGCGTTCGCCCCGCGCGGACTTAGCAAAGCCCCGGTCGCAAGACCGGGGCTTTTGCGTTCTTGGACGCCACAAATCGGCCCAGCCCCAGCATTAACGATCCGTCTACGCGGTGGTGGAATGATCCGTACGCTTGCCAAATCCGGCGCGCGCGGGCTTGTTCCGCGCTTCCACGCCCCCTTCCGTTGACAAGGCGTGGATGGCTGGGGCCGTGGCGATTGATTGGGTCGGGGATGGGATGACTGCACATTCGAAATTTGCGCCCAAATCAGCGCCAATGAGCCGGCGTGCTTTCCTGATGGCCGGCGGCGCGGCCGCGGGCCTCGCGGCGCAGGCCGCGGCCGCCGAGGATCCGATCCTGCAGAAGCTGATCCAGCAGCAGAGCGGGGCTTTCGGCTTCGAATTCGGCCTCGCGCACCGTCAGGATGCCGCGCTCCTCCTTGCAGACCCTGTCGCCCGCGACGGTGACGGCGACCGAGCAGGCGATCGCGCGCTACGAGCAGATCGTCGCGAGCGGCGGCTGGCCGACGGTGCCACCCGTCAACGAGCTGCGGCTCGGCAACCGGCATCCGAGCGTGGCGGCGCTGCGCAAGCGCCTGGCCGTCTCGGGCGACCTCGCCCAGACGGCGGGCCGCAGCGACATCTACAACTCCTACGTCGAGGCCGCGGTGCAGCGCTTCCAGGCGCGCAACGGGCTGACCGTCGACGGCGTCGCGCGCGACCAGACTTTCGAGGCCCTCAACATCTCGGCGCAGGTGCGGCTCGCCCAGCTCAACATCAATCTCGTGCGCCTGCGCACCATGAGCGGCAACCTCGGCCAGCGTTTCGTCGTGGTGAACATTCCGGCCGCGCAGGTCGAGGCGATCGCCAACGGCCGCGTCGTGTCGCGCCACATCGCGGTGGTCGGCAAGCCCGACCGGCCATCGCCCGACATCCAGAGCCACATCGTCGAGGTCAACTTCAACCCGTACTGGACGGTCCCGGTCTCGATCGTGCGCAAGGACCTGATTCCGAAGATGCAGGCCGAGCCGAATTATCTCGCCGACAACCACATCCGCATCTACGACGCGCACGGCACCGAGCTCGCCGCGCAGCAGATCAACTGGAATTCGCAGGAGGCGGTGAACTACCGCTTCCGCCAGGACCCGGGCGACTTCAACTCGCTCGGCTCGATCCGCATCAACTTCCCCAGCGCCCACGGCGTCTACATGCACGACACGCCGGCGAAGAACCTGTTCGGCGAGGATTTCCGCTACAATTCGTCGGGCTGCGTGCGGGTGCAGAACGTGCGCGAGCTGGTCTACTGGCTGCTCGACGAGACGCCGAGCTGGGGGCGCGCCGCGATCGACCAGGCGATCAAGTCGGGCGCCCGCGAGGACGCGCGGCTCGCCCATCCGGTGCCGCTCTACTGGGTCTACATCACGGCCTGGGCGACCCCGGACGGCGTGGTCCAGTTCCGCGACGACATCTACGCGCGCGATGGCGTCGGCGCGACCGTGACGCCGCCGACACCGCTATAGCGGGCCACCATCCATGGGCGCCGACCGGCAGGGCGAGGTCTATTTCGAGTTCACCCGCGTCGGCGCCTCCGTCAAGGTCGCGGCGATCGACGGCGCGACCGGCATCGAGGTGACGGTCATTGGGCCGGCCGCAGCGGCGCCGAGCGACCTCGAGCGGCTGGCCCTGGCCAAGCTCAAGGCGCGGCTCGCCCGAGAGGGCGAATAGGGCCCGCGACAGGCGCCTTTCTATTCGCTATTCGCCACTCCCCACTCGCTACTCGCTACTCGCCCAACTACATCTTGGGCCGCCCACAGCGCGTATGCGCCAATCCTTGGCGGTGCCGGGCCGATATGCTATCGCGGCTCGACTGTCCGGAGAGCCCCATGCCTGCACATCCCGAACCGGCGGATGCCGCCGCCCACGACATGTTCTCGGCGTCGCTCGCCGACGCCGATCCCGAGATCGCGCAAGCGATCCGATTGGAACTCGGCCGCCAGCGCGACGAGATCGAGCTGATCGCATCCGAGAACATCGTCAGCCGCGCCGTGCTGGAGGCGCAGGGTTCGGTGCTCACCAACAAATACGCGGAAGGTCTGCCGGGGCGGCGCTACTACGGCGGCTGTCAGTTTGTGGATGTCGCCGAAACATTGGCGATTCAGCGCGTTACGAAGCTTTTCGGATGTCGTTTCGCAAACGTGCAGCCGCACTCGGGCGCATCCGCCAATGTCGCTGCCTTCATGTCCATGATGGCGCCGGGCGACACCTTCATGGGGCTCAACCTCGCGGCCGGCGGGCACCTGTCGCACGGCTCGCCCGTCAACATGTCGGGCAAGTGGTTCAAGGTGGTTCCTTACGGCGTCACCCGCGATACGCACACCATCGACCTCGCCGAGGTGCGCAAGCTCGCCCATGAGCACAAGCCCAAGGTGATCGTGTGCGGCGGCTCGGCCTATCCGCGCATCATCGATTTCAAGGGGTTCCGCGCGATCGCGGACGAGGTCGGCGCCTATCTCATGGTCGACATGGCTCACTTCGCCGGACTCGTTGCCGGCGGCGCGCATCCGAGCCCGTTCCCGCATGCGCATGTCGTCACCACGACGACGCACAAGACGCTGCGCGGCCCGCGCGGCGGCGTGATCCTCACCGACGACGAGGATCTCGCCAAGAAGGTCAACTCGGCGGTCTTCCCGGGGAGCCAGGGAGGCCCGCTGATGCACGTGATCGCCGCCAAGGCGGTGGCGTTCGGCGAGGCCTTGCGGCCGTCGTTCAAAATTTACGCGAAGTCGGTCGCCGAGAACGCCAAGGTCCTGGCCGAAACGCTGAAGTCCAAGGGCTTCGACATCGTTTCGGGCGGCACTGACACGCACCTGATGCTGGTCGATCTGCGGCCGAAGCGGCTTACCGGCAAGGTCGCCGAGGCTGCGCTCGGCCGCGCCCACATCACCTGCAACAAGAACGGCATTCCGTACGATCCCGAGAAGCCGACGGTCACGTCCGGCATCCGGCTCGGCACGCCGGCCGGCACCACGCGCGGCTTCGGCGTCGCCGAATTCCGCCAGGTCGGCGAGCTGGTCGCCGAGGTTCTCGACGCACTGTCGAAAAAGAGCGCCGAGGCCGACGAGGCGACCGAGGCGGCGGTGCGCGACAAGGTCAAGCGGCTGGTCGCGCGCTTCCCGATCTACGGATCTTAGTTGAAGCCGTGATGCCCGGGCTTGTCCCGGGCATCCACGTCTTGGCGACCAAGAAGGCGTGGATGACCGGAACAAGCCCGGCCATGACGAGAGAGGAACACGAGGGGAGCCGGGCATGCGCTGTCCGAGCTGCAACAGTCTCGATACACAGGTGAAGGACTCGCGGCCGACCGAGGATTCGGCTGCGATCCGGCGGCGGCGGCTGTGCCTCGCGTGCGGCTTCCGATTTACGACGTTCGAGCGCGTGCAACTGCGCGAGCTCGTGGTCATCAAGCGCAACGGGCGGCGCGTGCCGTTCGACCGCGACAAGCTCGCCCGCTCGGTCGAGATCGCGCTGCGCAAGCGCAACGTCGATCCCGACCTCGTCGAGCAGACCATCTCGAAGATCGTCCGCGAACTCGAGAGCCTGGGCGAGAACGAGGTCACGACCGAGACGATCGGCGAGACCGTGATGGCCCATCTGCGCGGCCTCGACGACGTCGCCTATGTGCGCTTCGCCTCGGTCTACCGCAATTTCCGCGAGGCCAAGGATTTCGAGGCCGCCCTCGCCGAGCTCTCGGGCGAGGAGGAGGGCGCGAAGGAGCCGGTGCCTGCACCGTCGCGGAAGTGAGCCACCCAAATTCGTATGCCGACGGCTCTCGCCACGCGTAGCGCAGGCGCGCGGTGCCGGCGTTGGTCTCGGTCAGAAGAAATTCACGCCGTCATCGGACGACATCAGGTGAATGGCTTTATTGGTATCGATCCACGCGAGATACAGCAGGTTGTCGTAGACCGTGAGAGCGGGCGCCCCGAGGCCGGGCGCCGGGGGGCTGGAAGGTATCTGCACGAGCGGACCGGTCGTGCCCGAGCTGAAGCTTCCGTCATTGGATGACCAGACCCAGATGTAGGCGTTTTCCATCCAGGCCAAATACAACGAATCATTGAACACGACGGCCGCGGGCGTGACGACGCTGATGTGGGCCAGCCGGACCGTCGCGGCGTCGGAGAAGGTCCCGGACGCCGATGAAGTGATCGTGAGCGCGCTTCCGTTGTTGCTGTCGGTCCAGACGAGGCGTAGCGCGCCATCGAACGAGACCAGGGCGGGCCCGGTCGCGCTGATGCCTCCGACCGCCGAGGGCTGTGCGCCGTTGAAGTCGCCGGAGGCCGACGACAGCACGAGCAGATCGCCGGCCGGCTGTTGCGCCCATGCGAGGTAGATCGACTCGGTTTGTGTGCCGAGCGGGGCGAAAGCCGCAAGCGCCGGGCTATAATTGCTCTTGTAGCTGCTCAGGGTCGTCTTGTTGGAATTGCCCCAGCTGATCTTGTTGGCGCTGTCCGTCACCGGCAAAACGTTGAGGCTCGGTCCGCTGTCGCCCGCTCCGGTCCATGCCGCATAGAGGAGGGGGTTCGCTTGCCCCGGGGGTGCAAAGAGCGTCAGGGCGAAGTTGTTCTTGCTCGCCTGACCCGAGCTCCTGTCTCCCGAGAAGGCGCCTGTCGCGGACGGCCAGAGGTAGAGCAGATGGTCACCACTCGACCCGGTCCATCCGGCGTAGAGAAAATCAGCGGATCCCGCCAACACGGCGCCGAAAGGACTAGTCTGTCCGGGCAGCGTGGCGGCCGGGAGCGCTCCGGGGCCCTGCGACCAGTAGGGCTCCTGCATCGCAGGCGTGGCCGCCCCGTTTTCGGTGCGCCCGAACCAGCCCTCGATCGTCGGGCCAAAGCTGGACACGCCTGCCTCGATGACCTGCGACAGATATGAGCTGCCCGCAGTGCATTGACTGATCGCATTCGTGAATCCGTAGACCGGGTTCTGCGTGCAGGTGGCTCCCCAATATCCGTAGAAGCTGACCCAGGCAGGCCTTGTGAAGCTCGTCGTGTCATCGGCCATGACCACCAGGCCCTGGCTGCAATCCCATGTGTCGCCGCCGTCCGCCGTCCATTCCAGCAGCGAGATTTGCAGCACCTTGTAATCATGATTGAAGTTGATCTGGTTGAACCGGCCTGCCTTCGGGAAGCAGGAATGGGTAAAGCGCGCCGAATAGACGACGGGTCCGGGACGCCCGGTCGAGGTGGTGTCGAACTCGCCGGGCAGGCACCAGATGCCGCTCGCGTGCTGGCCGTAGAACACACCGACGATCCGGCCGTTTGGCGATGACGCGCTCGGCGCCGTGATGCGCACCGTGACGGTCTTCCAATCGCCTTGGTGCTCTCCGCATCCCTGGTATCTCGGCTCGCTTTCGGTGCTGGGCGGGACGCTGAAATCTCCGTTCACGTCGCCGGTCTTGCCGATAACCGGAAGATCGGGGCCCTGGATGCGAAGCGTCGACATGCCGCGAAGGGGATAGAAGAACCAGTATTGCAGATCGTAGGTGAGGCTCGACCCCTTGGTTCCGGGTGTCTGCATCAGGTGAACATATGCGGCGGCCAGCGTCAGGTCGCCGTTGCGCACCGACGAATTTGCGAGCCCGCTCGGGTCCGGGATCAGAAGATAGGGATTTGGTTGTCCCGTTCCGGGCTTGGCGGTCGGAAGCAGGTTTATGTTGTTGGGTGACGGCTGCAGAATCGTGCCGTTCGAGAGATACAACTTGACTTGCGCGACGTACCACTCGACCGAGGATGGCGCGTAATTCGGGTCGTCCAGCATTTGAAAGGGGAAGAGTTTGACCTCCGGTGCGTACAAGGTTGCCAGCGTCTGCAGGTCAATGCTCATCGAAAGTCCCCGTGCAATCCAATGCCATCGGCCCCTAAGGCCGGATACGACTCTCTGCGGTCGACGGGCGCACTCTATCGATGGTCGCGCGATTGGCTCCGTATCCTTGCACCGCAGCGGAAATGTCGCGGCGAATTCCGTTGGCATCCTGGGTCAGGGAGTTGTGCTAAACGCTGGCGCGTCGGTAACGGCGCCAAAGCAACCTCTCGGTCGAACAGTGAACGACGCTGACGATACCCGCTTCATGTCGCTTGCGCTCGCGCTCGGCCGGCGCGGGCTCGGCAATACGTGGCCCAATCCGGCCGTCGGCGCCGTGATCGTGCGCGAGGAGCACGGCGCGCCCGTGATCGTCGGGCGCGGCTGGACGCAAGCTGGCGGGCGGCCGCACGCGGAGGTCGAGGCATTGCGGCGCGCCGGCGAGGCGGCGCGCGGCGCCACCATGTACGTGACGCTCGAGCCGTGCTCGCATCACGGCAGGACCCCGCCTTGCGCCGACGCGATCATCGCGGCCGGGATCGCGCGCGTCGTCTCGGCGCTGGAGGACCCCAACCCGGAGGTCGCCGGCGCGGGCCATGCGCGGCTGCGCGCTGCCGGCATCGCGGTCGAGGTCGGTCTCGGGGCCGATGAGGCGCGGCGCGCCCACGCGGGCCATATCCGCCGCATGCGCGACCACCGCCCGCACGTCACGCTGAAGCTCGCGATCTCGGCCGACGGCAAGGCGGGCGCCGCCGGCCGGCGGCCGGCCGTGATCACGGGCGAGGCGGCGCGTGCGCGCGTGCACCGCCTGCGGGCGATGAACGATGCGATCCTGATCGGCATCGGAACCGCGCTCGCCGACGATCCGCAGCTCACCTGCCGGCTGCCCGGCATGGCGGCCTTTTCTCCCGTACGCGTCGTGCTCGACAGCCGCTTGCGGTTGCCGGCCGGTGGTGCGCTGGCCGCCAGCGCGCGCACGACCCCGGTGTGGGTCGTGGCCGCCGCGGATGCTTCGCCGGCAGGCGCGCGCATCTTGCGGGACGCGGGCGTCGTGGAACTGCAGGCGCCTGCGTCGGACGGACGGCTCGACATCGCGGCCGTGCTGCGGCTTCTGGCCGAGCGCGGCATCACGCGGCTGATGGTGGAGGGCGGCCCGATGGTCGCGGCCTCGTTCGTGGCGGCCGACCTCGTCGACGAGGCGGCGCTCTTTCGCGCCGCCAAGCGCATCGGCCCCGACGGCATCGATGCGCTGAACGGAATGGCGCTCGAAACGCTGACCGGCCGGCTCACGTCGCTTGGGCGCGAGCCGGTGGGCGAAGACAGCGTCGAATTCTTCGCCCGGGCGTGATAGAGGCACGCCATGTTCACGGGCATCGTCACGGACATCGGCGACGTATTGAGCGTCAAGGCGCGGGCCGACAACCTGCATCGCGTCAAGATCGCATGCGGCTATCCGCGCCTTGGCATCGCGGACGGCGCCTCGATCGCGTGCTCGGGCGTCTGCCTCACGGTGGTGGGCGCCGGCGAAGAGGACGGGCGCACCTGGTTTGCGGCCGACGCCGCTGCCGAGACGCTGCGGCTCACGACCGCCGGGACGTGGCGGCACGGCACGCGGCTCAACCTCGAGCGCTCGCTCAAGATCGGCGACGAGCTCGGCGGGCATCTGGTGTCGGGCCACGTGGACGGCCTCGCCGAGGTGATCGCGCGCGAGGATCTGTCCGAGATGGCCCGGCTCGCGTTCCGCGCGCCGGCGGCGCTGGCGCGCTTCATCGCCCAGAAGGGGTCGGTCGCGCTCGACGGCGTCTCGCTCACGGTCAACGAGGTCGCGGGCGACACGTTCGCGGTGCTGGTGATCCCGCACACGCTGCACGTGACCACGCTCGGCGCGCTGCGCGTCGGCGACCGGGTCAATCTCGAAGTGGATCAGATGGCGCGCTACGCAGCGCGGTTGATGGAAGGTCGGTGAGACAGCATGGCAGGGCCGCGCAAGGCAGCAAGCAAGGACGAGGGGGCGGTCAAGGGCGCGCGCCTGCTCGTGGTCGAGGCGCGCTACTACGAGGGCATCGCGGATGAGCTCCTCGCGGGCGCCAAGCGCGCGCTCGACGCCGCGCAAGCCGGCTACGACGTCGTCACGGTGCCGGGCGCGCTCGAAATTCCGCAGGCGATCGTCATCGCGCTCGACGCCGCCAAGCGCAAGGCGCCCTATGAGGGCGTCGTCGCGCTCGGCTGCGTGATCCGCGGCGAGACCAGCCACTACGACATCGTCGCGGGCGAGTTGGCGCGCGCCATCATGGATATCGGCGTCGCGCGCGGCGTGCCGGTCGGCAACGGCATCCTGACGGTCGACACCGAAGCGCAGGCCTGGGCGCGTGCCCGTCCCGACGGCCAGGACAAGGGCGCGGCGGCGGCCGAGGCCGCGCTCGCGCTGGTGCGGCTCAAGCGCTCGCTCGCCAAATCACGAACATTGCCCCGAGGCCGCCGGTGACGGCGCCCAAGGACAAGGCCAACCGGCGCGGCGCCGCGCGGCTCGCGGCCGTGCAGGCGCTCTACCAGATGGATATCGCCGGCAAGGGCCTCAACGACATCCTGGCCGAGTTCGAGGGCCACTGGCTCGGCCGCGAGGTCGAGGGCGAGCAGTACCTGCCCGCCGAGGCTGCCTTCTTCCGCGACATCGTCGGCGGCTTTGCGGCCGAGCAGCTCAGGCTCGATCCGCTGATCGATCAGACGCTGTCCGCCGGCTGGCCGCTCAAACGGGTGGAGGCGATCGTGCGCGCCGTGCTGCGCGCCGGCGCCTACGAGCTCGACAAGCGGACCGACATCCCGGCGCGCGTGGTCGTCTCCGAATATGTCGCCGTCGCCAACGCCTTCGTCGAGCGCGAGGAGACCGGCATGGTCAACGCCGTGCTCGACACGCTCGCGCGCCGCTTCCGCGCCGGCGAGTTCGCGTCCGCGACCCGCTGACGAGAGCGCCGTTAACCGCGTATGGTGCGCGCATGCGCACCCGCCCTCCCAAGGAAGCATCGTCCGAGGAGCGTCTGATCGCGCGGCATTTCCGGCCGCTCGCGACCCATCCGGGCGCGCTCGGGCTGGTCGATGACGCGGCCGCGATCGCGGTGCCGGCGGGCCACGATCTCGTGCTCACGGCCGACGGCGTGATCGCGGGCGTACACTTTTTTCCCGACGATCCGCCCGAGACGGTGGCTCGCAAGGCCCTGCGCATCAACCTGTCGGACCTCGCCGCCAAGGGCGCAAAGCCGCTCGGATTCCTGCTGTCGATCGCGCTGACCCGCGAGCTCATCGCGGGCGACTGGCTCAAGCGCTTCACCCGCGCGCTCGGCGCGGATGCGAGGAAATTCGGCTGCCCGCTGCTCGGCGGCGATACCGACCGCACCCCCGGCCTTGTGTCGGTGAACATCGCGGCGTTCGGTGCGGTGCCGCGCGGCAGCATGCTGCGGCGCGACCGAGCGCGCGCGGGCGACCGCATCGTGGTCAGCGGGACGATCGGCGATGCCGCACTCGGCGTCATCCTCCGCCGTAACCCCAAGACAGCGCGCCGCTGGGGCCTCGACGGCGCAATGCGCGAACATCTCTTGCATCGTTATCTCGTCCCGCAGCCGCGCAACGCGCTGGCGCAGGCGCTGCGGCGCGCCGCGCATGGCGCGATGGATATTTCCGACGGGCTCGCGGGCGATCTCGCCAAGATGTGCCGTGCCTCGCGTCTCGACGCGGATATCGAGATCGCGCGCGTGCCGTTGTCGCGCGCGGCGAGGACCGCGCTGGCAGCCGATCCGGCCCTGATCGAGCCGATTTTCACGGGCGGCGACGACTACGAGGTGCTGGCGAGCGTGCCGGCGCGCAAGGTCGAGGCCTTGCGCAAGGCCGCGCGTGCCGTTGGCGTCACGGTCACGGACATCGGCGGCTTTGTTGCCGGAAGCGGGAAGGCTCGCTTCGTCGATGCGCAGGGCAGGGCGCGCAAGTTCGCGCGGCCGTCCTATAGTCACTTCTAGCCGCGTCATTGCGAGCCCTCGGGTCTCGCCTTCGGCGAGCCCAAGGATAAACTCCGCGAAGCAATCTCGATCCGTGGGCAGGGAGCAAGAGAAGCGAGATTGCTTCGCTTCGCTCGCAATGACAGTCTGGGGAGGGCAGGGACGCAACCATGGACGACCGTACCAAGCCGACCGAGCTTGCCGCCGTGGCGGCGACGCCGTCCTTCCGCAACGGGCTGGAGAACAAGACCGGCCTCATGCGCCGCTTTCCGACCATCACGCATCTGCGCCGCCACGCGCCGCATCACGGGCCGCGTTTCGCATTCGAATACATGGACGGTGGCGCGGGCGGCGAGGACGCCGGCATCCGGCGCAACTGGGCGGCGCTCGACGCGATCGAGCTCGTGCCGCGCTACGGCGTCACGACCGAGCTGCCGCCGATCGACATCGAGCTGTTCGGCCGCCCCTACAGCGCGCCGATCGGGGTTGCGCCCATGGGCGGTCCCTCGATCGTGTGGCCCGGGGCGGATGAATATCTCGCGGCCGCCGCGCAGGCCGCGCGCGTGCCCTATGTGCTCGGCACGGTCGGCGGCACCACGATCGAGAAGGCCGCCGCCATCGCGCCCGACGTGCTCTGGTTCCAGCTCTACCGGATGGCGCGCAACGACCACGCGATCGGCTTCGACCTCGTTCGGCGCGCCGATGCGGCGGGCGCACATGTGCTGATGCTCACCCTCGATGTGCCGGTGCGCACGACGCGCTCCCGCGAGGTCGCGGCCGGCGTGACGACGCCGTTCCGGCCCGACCTGCCCATGCTGTTCGACATCCTGACCTCGCCCGGCTGGCTCGCCGCCATGCTGCGCAACGGCATTCCACGTTTTGCCAACCTGCGTGCCTATACGGGCAACGACACCAGCATCGCGGCGGTTGCGCAGTTCGCGCGGCGCGAGGTCAAGGGCGCCTTCACGTGGGACGAGATCGCGCGTTATCGCGAGCGCTGGAAGCGGCCGCTGGTGCTCAAGGGCATCCTGCACCCCGACGATGCCGAGAAGGCGATCGCGCTCGGCGTCGACGGCATCGTCGTGTCGAACCATGGCGGCCGCCAGGTCGAGGCACTGCCGGCCGCGATCGACGCGCTGCCGGCGATCGTCGCCAAGGTGGCGGGCCGCGCGACCGTGATGATGGATTCGGGCGTCCGCAGCGGCGCCGACGTGGTTCGCGCGCTCGCACTCGGTGCGCAGGCGACGTTCGCCGGCAAGGCCTTCCTGTGGGGGCTCGGCGCTCTCGGCGGCCGCGGGCCCGCGCACGTGATCGATCTCCTGAGCGACGAGACGCGTGCCGCGCTCGGCCAGATCGGTGCACGGCGGCCCGCCGACGCACGCAACATCGTGATTCGTCATCCCGGCGCCCTGCGGTTCTGACCGCGCGGCCGGCTCGCACCAGCCCTGCGCGGCTCGCAGTGGTGCCGTCCTGCGGCGGCCGCTAGAGGTGGTGGCTTCATTCTGCCGAATCCACACATTTGGGAATGTTCATGTCGGCCATCACGGGGCCAATCGCCGACTCAAGTGACCGCCTCGCCAAGCGCAACGCCCTGATCCTCGCGGTCGCCCAGGCGCTCGCGGGCGGCAACTCGGTGGTGATCGTCGGCACCGCCGGCATCGTCGGCACCACGCTCGCCGGCAAGGAATTCGCCACCGTTCCGGTGAGCACCTACGTGCTCGGCATGTGGATAGGTACGCTGCCGGTCGGCATGATCGCCAAGAAGTTCGGCCGGCTCGCCGCCTTCGAGATCGGCGCGCTGTGCGGCGCCATCGCCGGCATCCTGTGCTGCCTCGCGGTGCTGCACGCCTCGTTCGCGCTGCTGTGCGTCGGCACCTTGTTCGGCGGCTTCTACGCTTCGGTGCACCAGTCGTATCGCTTCGCTGCCGCCGACACGGCGAGCGACGCGTTCAAGCCGCGTGCGATCTCGTGGGTGATGGCGGGCGGCATGTTCTCGGCCTTCATCGGCCCGCAGCTCGTCATCTTCACCAAGGATCTGTGGCAGCCCTATCTGTTCGCCGCGAGCTATGTGGCCCAGGCGGGCGTCGCGGTCCTCTCAGGCGTCGTGCTGCTCGCGACCCGCATCCCGCGTCCGGCACAGACCGCGCGCCGCATGGGTGACGGTCGGCCGCTGCTCGAGATTTTCAGCCAACCTCGCCTGATCGTCGCGGTGGTGTGCGGGGTCGCGAGCTATTCGATGATGAACCTGGTGATGACCTCGGCGCCGGTCGCGATGCTCGACTGCCAGCACTCAGTCACCGACGCGACCCTCGGCCTGCAATGGCACGTGGTCGGCATGTTCGCGCCGAGCTTCTTCACCGGTGCGCTGATTGCCCGCTTCGGCACCAACCGGATCGCGGGTATCGGGCTCGCCATCATCGCGGTCGGTGCCTTGGTCGCACTCGCCGGCATCTCGATCTGGCACTTCTGGGGCGCGCTGGTCCTGCTCGGCGTCGGCTGGAACTTCGCCTTCGTCGGCGCGACCGCGCTGGTGACGCAGTGCCACCGGCCGGAGGAGCGCAACAAGGTCCAGGCCGTCAACGACTTCCTGGTGTTCGGCTCGATGGCGATCGGCTCGTTCTCGTCCGGCAAGCTGCTGGCCGTCTACGGCTGGGACATGGTCGCCGAGGTGGTGCTGCCGGCGGTCGGGGTCGCGGGGGTGCTGCTGATCGCCGTTAACTTGTTGGGGCGGCCGCGGACGGCTTAGCGCATATCCCGGCGAAGTGGACACCGGTTCGCCGACAAGGATATGCGCCAATGCGTGAATCTGGCTTGGGTGGTGCAGCCATGCCCGGCACGGATACCCCGAGGCTATCCCCAGCCGGCTCGTTCCGGCGACCAAAGCCGCCTGCCTGCGCCGTTGCGTGGCGCGGGCGATTCTTGCTATGTCCGCGCGGACTTAAGGCGGGACGGCCATGTCCTCGCCTACGTGCGGTCGGGCTCGGGGGAGCTCAAAGTCCGGCCAATCCACGAAAGAACCGGGGTTTTTCATGACTGCTTTGTGGCTGATCGTCGCCTGCGGGGCGCTCTCGATCCTCTATGCGATCTGGGCGATTCGCTCGGTACTCGCCGCCGATGCCGGCAACGCGCGCATGCAGGAGATTGCCGCCGCCGTGCGCGAGGGCGCGCAGGCCTATCTCAAGCGCCAGTACACGACGATCGCCATCGTCGGCGTCGTGATCTTCGTGGTGGTCGGCTATTTCCTCGGCTGGCTCGTCGCGGTCGGCTTCGCGATCGGCGCGGTGCTGTCGGGCCTGGCGGGCTTCATCGGCATGAACGTGTCGGTGCGCGCCAACGTCCGCACCGCCCAGGCCGCGATCGGCTCGCTTGCGGGCGGCCTCGAGCTCGCCTTCAAGTCGGGCGCGATCACCGGCATGCTGGTGGCCGGCCTCGCGCTGCTCGGCGTCACCCTCTACTTCGGCTTCCTGCACGGCACGCGCGGCCTCGCCGTCGACGACCGCACCGTCATCGATTCCCTGGTGGCGCTCGGCTTCGGCGCCTCGCTGATCTCGATCTTCGCCCGTCTCGGCGGCGGCATCTTCACCAAGGGTGCGGACGTCGGCGGCGACCTCGTCGGCAAGGTCGAGGCCGGCATTCCGGAGGACGATCCGCGCAACCCCGCGACCATCGCGGACAACGTCGGCGACAACGTCGGCGACTGCGCCGGCATGGCGGCCGACCTGTTCGAGACCTATGCGGTGACCACCGTTGCCACCATGGTGCTGGCCTCGATCTTCTTCCGCGGCACGCCGCTGCTCGAGCCGATGATGACGCTGCCGCTCGGCATCGGCGGCATCTGCATCATCACGTCGATCATCGGCACCTTCTTCGTGAAGCTCGGCGCCAGCCAGTCGATCATGGGCGCGCTCTACAAGGGGCTGATCGTCACCGGCATCCTGTCGCTCGGCGGCATCGCGCTGGTGATCTACGAGTTGATCGGCTTCGGGCCGATCGCGGCCGTCGGCGGCGTGCAATACACCGGCATGTCGCTGTTCATCTGCGGCATCGTCGGCCTCGGCGTGACGGCGCTGATCATCTGGATCACCGAGTACTACACCGGCACCGACTTCCGCCCCGTCAAGTCGATCGCGGCCGCCTCGGTCACGGGCCACGGCACCAACGTCATCCAGGGGCTCGCGATCTCGCTCGAATCGACCGCGGCGCCCGCGATCGTCATCATCGCCGGCATCCTGATCACCTACGGCATCGCGGGCCTGTTCGGCATCGCGATCGCGGTGACCACCATGCTGGCGCTCGCCGGCATGATCGTCGCGCTCGATGCCTTCGGGCCGGTCACCGACAATGCCGGCGGCATCGCCGAGATGGCGGGCCTGCCGAAGGACGTGCGCAAGTCGACCGACGCGCTCGACGCGGTCGGCAACACCACCAAGGCGGTCACCAAGGGCTATGCGATCGGCTCGGCCGGCCTCGGCGCGCTGGTGCTGTTCGCGGCCTACAACCAGGACCTCAAGTTCTTCACCGACAACGCCGCCCAGCACGCCTACTTCACGAACGTGAAGCCCGACTTCGCGCTCACCAATCCCTACGTGGTGGTGGGTCTGCTGTTCGGCGGCCTGCTGCCGTATCTCTTCGGCGCCATGGGCATGACGGCGGTCGGTCGCGCCGCGGCCTCGATCGTCGAGGAAGTGCGCCGCCAGTTCCGCGAGAAGCCCGGCATCATGAAGGGCACCGACAAGCCGGACTATGGCCGCGCTGTCGACATGCTCACCCGCGCCGCCATCAAGGAGATGATCGTTCCCTCGCTGCTGCCGGTGCTCTCGCCGATCTTCGTCTACTTCGCGATCTACCTGATCGCGGGCGGCGGCGCGGCCGGCAAGTCGGCCGCGTTCTCGGCGGTCGGCGCCATGCTGCTCGGCGTGATCGTCACCGGCCTGTTCGTCGCGATCTCGATGACGTCGGGCGGCGGCGCCTGGGACAATGCGAAGAAGTACATCGAGGACGGCCACTACGGCGGCAAGGGCTCCGACGCCCACAAGGCCGCCGTGACCGGCGACACGGTCGGCGATCCCTACAAGGACACGGCCGGACCGGCCGTGAACCCGATGATCAAGATCACCAACATCGTGGCGCTGCTGCTGCTGGCGGTCCTGGCGCACTGAGCGGCTGCGCTGTTGGAAATGAAAAACCCCGCGGCTCGCCGCGGGGTTTTTTCTTGTAGCCCGCATGGAGCGAAGCGTAATGCGGGGAAGGCGGCTCCGCGGATAGGCTGTTCCCGGATTACGCTTCGCTCCATCCGGGCTACGCAGCGGCGGTTGCTACAGCCCGCTCGGCTTGAAGATCTTCACGAAGAAGCCGGCGATGCTCTGCTGCTCGCCGCCCGACGGCGTGGTGCGGCTGATATAGTCGAAGATCTTGCCGTCCTTGATGCCGTAATTGGCGATGCGCTGGACCTTGCGGTCCTTGTCGAAATAGACCGCGACCACGCGCCGGTCGGTCTCTTTTTGCGGCAGGAACGAGGTCTGCTCGGTGCGTTGCGAGATGTAATAGAAGACCTCGCCCGAGATCGTCGCGACCGTCGAGGGCGTGCCGAGCACGATCAGCACCTGCTCCTGCGAGGCGCCGAGCGGGATCTGGTCGAGGGCGCCCTCGGGGATCAGGTAGCCGCGCTGAAAGGTCTGGGTGACGAAGCAGCCGCCGAGCGGTAAGCCGAGCGCAAGCACCAGCGCGGCCGCGCGCAGTCGCGCCGCCGTTGTCCGGCCTGATCGGTACCCAGTCACTCGGCTCAAGTCCCGCGATCCCCTTGCGTCAGGTCCCCTTGCGTGCGGCGGGTGGCTGACCTACCTCGCGGCCGGCAAGATTTCAACGAAACCCTAGCGCATATTCCGGCGAAGTGGTTACCGGTTCGCCGGCGAGAATATGCACCAAACTAAGGCTCCCCGTTGAGACCCATGATTTTTCGGCTGTTTCGCCGCGGCCCCGTGGTCGGCACCATTGACGCGCTCTATGGCGTGATCGTGGCGCAGGCGCGCCGCCCGGCCTTCTACGTTACCTACGGGGCACCCGACACGGCCGAAGGCCGGTTCGACATGGTGGTGCTGCATGTCGCGCTCCTCTGCCGCCGGCTGGGCCGCGAGACCGGGGCCGCGGAGGCGCCGGCGCGCCATCTGAGCCAGCAGGTTTTCGATATGTTCTGTGCCGACATGGATCACAATCTGCGCGAGATGGGCGTCGGCGATCTCACGGTGCCGAAGAAGATGCGCCGGCTGGGCGAGGCGTTCTACGGCCGGCTCGAGGTCTACGACCGCGCGCTCGCCGCGACCGGCGACGACGAGCTCGCGATGGCGCTCGCCCGCAACGTGCTGGGCGCGAGCGCGCCCACACCGCCGGCGCGGCGCTTCGCGGCCTATGCGCGCGAAGCCGCGCGTCGGCTCGACGCGGCGGCGTTCCCGGCGCTCGCCGGCGGGCAGCTCGATTTCCCCGATCCCGACGCCATCGCGGCGCCGTTGGGCGAGGTTGCGCCATGATCGCGAAAGCCACCAACAGCACATCGAGCAACCCATGGAGCGTGCCGGTGCGGCGCGACAACGTGCCGGAGAGCGGCCTGCATCTCGATTTGACGCGCCGACGCCACAACACGCGCCGCGATCGCGGCGCTCGCCGGCGTTGCGGCCGTGCCGTGGCTCGACGCGACCTTCGACGTCGTGCGGCACGGCAAGGGCCTGCGAATCGACGGCGAGGTTTCGGCCGCGGTCGAGCAGACCTGCGTGGTGACGCTCGAGCCGATGACCAGCGAGATTCGCGAGCCGATCGACCTCGTCTTCATGCCGCCCGCCCCGGCCGCGCGCCCCGGCGAGGACGAGGAGGAAAAGGAAATCGACCTCACCGCCGTGGACGAGCCCGAAGGATCTCGTCGATGGCGTCGTGGACGTCGGCGCGGTCGCGACCGAGTTCCTGCTGCTCGCCATCGATCCCTATCCGCGCAAGCCGGGCGCGGTGTTCGATGCGCCGAAAAACGATGACCCGGGCGCGCATCCGTTCGCGGCGCTCGCCGCCCTGAAGAAGCCGCCGCCCGACGAGCAATGATCGATCGGAGTTAGGTGTCTTGGTACCGATCGGCCGCCGCGCCCTCGGCAAATCGGCGCGCGGTCGCCACGTCGCCCACCGGTCCCACGCCGTGCCCAGCCCTATGGAACTGCGGGAAAATCAACCCGCGGCTGCGGAAAAATTCCCCCATTTGCGGTGGCCAGCCGACACGCTATTGTCCGGCCTTGCCCGGCCACTCGGTCGCGTCGGGCCTCCACCGAAAGACCCGTCCGCCACTCCATGCCGCAAAAGGTTCGAATTGCGCTCGACGCCATGGGAGGGGACCATGGCGCGTCCGTGGTCGTACCGGGCGCCGCCTTGGCGCTCGCCCGCCACCCTGACACGGAATTCATCCTGGTCGGCGACACGGCCGTGATCGAGCCGCTGCTTGCGCAGCATCCGCAACTCGCGGCGGTCTCGCGCATCGTCCACACCGATGTCGCGGTCAAGATGGACGAGAAGCCGAGCCAGGCGCTGCGCCACGGACGCTGGAAGTCGTCCATGTGGCTCGCGATCGACGCGGTCAAGAAAGGCGAGGCCGACGCGGTGCTGTCGGCCGGCAATACGGGCGCCCTGATGGCGATGGCGAAGTTCTGCCTGCGGACCATGCCGGGCATCGAGCGTCCCGCGATCGCGGCGCTGTGGCCGACGCTGCGCGGCGAATCGATCGTGCTCGATCTCGGCGCCTCGATCGGCGGCGATGCGCATCATCTGGTCGATCTCGCCGTGATGGGCGGCGCCATGGCGCAGATACTGTTCGATCTCGAGCGGCCGACCGTCGGCCTCCTCAACATCGGCGTCGAGGAGGTCAAGGGTCTCGACCAGGTGCGCGAGGCCGGCCGCATCCTGCGCGAGACGCCGCGCGACACGATCGAATATTTCGGCTTCGTCGAGGGCGACGATATCGGCAAGGGGATCGTGGACGTGGTGGTGACGGAAGGCTTTGCCGGCAATATCGCGCTCAAGGCCGCCGAGGGCACTGCCAAGCAGTTCGCGACGTATCTGCGCGGCGCGTTGAACCGCACGCTCATGTCGCGCATCGGCGCGTTCCTGGCGCGCGGCGCCTTCCGTGCGCTGCGCGAGAAGATGGATCCGCGCCGCTTCAACGGCGGCGTGCTGCTCGGCCTCAACGGCGTGGTGATCAAGAGCCATGGCGGCACCGACGCGGAGGGCTTTGCGTTCGCGATCGATATCGCCTACGACACCGCGAAGTATCAGCTGCTTGCAAAGATCAACGCCATGCACGGACCGCCCGCATCGCCGCCGCTCGCCGCCGGAGCCGCCTCGTGAGCGTGACGCGGTCGGTCGTGCTCGGGGTCGGTCGTCATCTGCCCGAGCAAATCCTCACCAATGCGGAGCTGGCGCGCAAGGTCGACACCTCCGACGAGTGGATCCTGCAGCGCACCGGTATCCGCGAGCGCCGCATTGCGGCCGCGGGCGAAAACACGTCCGACCTCGCCATCAAGGCGGCGCGCGCGGCGCTCGCCGCCGCGCACGTCGAGGCGCCCTCGATCGACCTGATCGTGGTCGCGACCGCGACCCCCGACAACACGTTTCCGGCGACCGCCGTGTCGGTGCAGGCCGGGCTCGGCATCACGCAGGGCGCGGCCTTCGACCTGCAGGCGGTGTGCTCGGGCTTCGTCTATGGGCTCGCGGTCGTCGACGGCTTGCTCAAGGCCGGGACATTCAAGCGCGCGCTCGTCATCGGCGCCGAAACCTTCTCGCGCATCCTCGACTGGGAGGACCGCGGCACCTGCGTGCTGTTCGGCGACGGCGCCGGCGCCGTGATCATGGAGGCGCAGCAGCTCCCCGGCACCCGCGAGGACCGCGGCATTCTCGTCTCGCGCCTGCGCTCCGACGGCCGCTACAAGGACAAGCTCTATGTCGACGGCGGCCCGAGCTCGACCCAGACGGTCGGCCACCTGCGCATGGAAGGCCGCGAGGTGTTCAAGCACGCGGTCGCGATGATCACGGACGTGATCCAGGACTTGTTCGTCGAGACCGGCTACAGCGCCGCCGACATCGACTGGTTCGTGCCGCACCAGGCCAACAAGCGCATCATCGACGCGTCCGCGGTGAAGCTCGGGATCGCGCCCGAGAAGGTCGTGATCACGGTCGACAAGCACGGCAATACGTCGGCCGCCTCGATCCCGCTCGCGCTGTCGGTCGCGGTCGCGGACGGCCGCATCAAGAAGGGCGACCTGATCCTGCTCGAGGCGATGGGCGGCGGGTTCACCTGGGGCGCGACGCTGCTGCGCTGGTGAAGTGGCGGCGAGCGATCGGGCGGCGCCCCCTTAGTCCGAAGGTGCATCCTCAGTCGCCATGTGCGACTTGAATTTTGATGACCATGAGCAGCGACAAATTGAAAGCTTATCACTTCGTATATTGCCAAAGGCTGGCTCGAAAGCGATCAAGGCCAGGCGAGAAGTGTGTGCGATATCTCGATCGGATGGCCCGCGACGCACACATGCGTCGTTGCAAATCGGATGGGTTTGCCGGGTGTCACCGGAGCATCGGCGGTTGATTGGAGGCGGATGACTTTCGCACGGTATTTCATTGCGCGCGCGAGACCGCGGCGTGCACGATCGGCGCGCGCGTTCATCACGTAGCCAAGCATCATCGCGAGTGGCAAGCCGTCTGAGTACTGTCCGCTGACAAAGCGCATGAGACCGTCATCAACATATTCCCCGACAAGCCCCTTGAGTCCTGATTTGTAGGGAACGTTGAGACGCTTGCACTCGCAGGCTAGGTAGATGTCTTCGCTATCTCCGATACTCAAAACAAAATCGATGCTGCTCGACAGAGAGACGATCCCATCCGTGCCGACCGTCATCAGTTTGTGCTGCGGTAAAATAAGGCCGGGTACAAGCTTGGTCCGGCGTAACGTATGCACGAGATGGTTTGTAATATGATCCTCGTGCGTCATGGCGTTCTTCTTCGCTTGCAGCGGCTTAATGCAGATGGGCCAGGCAGCCTCGACGGCTTGGGCCATTCGTTCCTCCAGGGAGCGAAAATGGGAAAGCCATTGTGAGGGATCACCGGCCAGCATGCGCGCTTTCCTGGCCTCCATTCCGCGCGGCGGCGGCAGCGAATTCGGCGGCGATCTGTTCGGCGTCTGCAAGCGCAGTCGATCTTAGCCAGTGGCGCAACTGAAGCGGCTTTACGAGATACATGTCAGTGCCAATGACAAAGCGAAGGTCTGGCACGAGTTGCACGTTTCCCGGAAGAGGCTCAGGAATCTGAGTGCTGATCTGAGAAAGGAAGTCGTCGACGTCGGCGAGCGTATCCTCGCTGTAGGGAATCTTTCGATCCGTCTGACAGGGAGAGCTTTACGATCGCGCTATCAGAGGATTTCGCAGAGAGAGTCGCGCTCAAAGCTTCCCTGAACCAGGGCCTGAGGGCAGTGCAGAGCGTTGCGGCGTAGTCTTTGCGCTCCTGCGGCTTGCTGTTGTGCCAAATCGTCTGGAGGCCCGCGTTGCGGCGCGGTTGCATGGCCGGGATGATGAAATTGAAGCTGTCCTCGATGAGGGCGATGTCCTGACGGTCGAGGCCGTAATACTCGTAGACGAGTTCATCGATCTCGCGAAAGGGATCATCCTGCGTGCGCAGGAGGTCATCGGCGCTCTTGATAAGTCTGTCCATCAGCCGGACAATTTTCTGCGCTGCCGGGACGGCGCGATCAGGAGCCGCTATGTAACGGGGCTCGGCGAAAGGAAATTTGAGCAGATCCGTCTGCACAACCTTGGCCCGGTCGGTGCCAAGATTGGCGGTCTCATGAAAATAGAACCAAGCCGCGAGACGGCTATTCAGGACAGCGGTGAGAAGCTTGGCCGTGTTGCGCTTGCTTTCCGGGAAAGCAATGGCCTGCAGCGAATGCTCGAATACTAAGTTCTGCTCAGTGTAGGCGGCGCGCACACGTGGCGCGGCTCGCTCGAACTCCTTGCGGGATGATGATGTGCGGTCCGACAAAGCCGCCGATGAAGCCCGCACGATGAACCACGCTCTCGGGCCACGGCTTGGCCTTGATGTGCGGCAATGCCAACGTCTGAAACGCATCTGCGTCGAGGTATGGATAACGCGTGACGGCGGTTGCTGTCGTCGTGTCGTAATCGGGATCGTTGACGCGGCTACTTTGAGCCGGCTTGAACCCCTGTCCAATGACCCAGTCCGTGTCCCGGTTATGCTTCTCTCCGCGCAAGCCCTTAAACTCGCGAATGAACGAATTTAGCGCGGGTAGGCTGCGAATGTACTGTAGCAATTTCTCATCGGGAGAGCGCGTCCACAGCCGACGCTTGAACAGAGACGGGTCCGTGTCGACATGATCGGAACGCAGGCGCATCCGATCAGAGCGAATCAACGTCAAAACGCGCTTCAGGCGCAAATTGAGGTTGGCCTTCGGAGCCCAGTATTCGAATCGGTAGGGTAAGCCATCTGCCGGCGCATGTTCATATAATGCGAACGCAGTTGGCCGCTTGGCGCCATCGAACAGTTGAAAGACGAGATCTGACAGATTGATGATGCGCTTGACGCGCGTGGCGCGCATGAAAAGCCGTCTGGCTTCCTGCGCCTCGCCGGATACGTTGTGCAGGACGCCCATGGCCGGAAGCAGAAGTCCGCAGATCCCGCGAGGCTTCAGGACCGGAAGCGACTTCCAGATGAAACTCCATGCAATGTCCTTTGCCGGGACCGGGCGACTGTTTGCCTTTGCCCATTTCTGAGCGCTCGTTTCTTGGTTGGCGCGCCCCTTCCAGGGAGGATTGCCAATGATAGCGTCACATCGAGGCGTATCCGGTGTCGTGAAAAAATCTTCGGCACGCAACGTGTCGCCGTAGAGCGAGGGCAGCAGCTTGCCGGCGGCGATCAGGGTGGACAGTTCGGGCGGATTTGATTGCTCCAGAAGCGCAATGTAAAGTGAAAATGCCGCGACGCGTACTGCAGCCGGGTTGATATCGGCGCCGTGCAATCGTCGCACGATCGTAGTGAGTTCGCGCCATGTCGCATGATTTTATTCTTGACGCGGCAATGGTGCGCCACAAGGCGTTGAAACAGGCGGACAAGAAAAATCCCGGAGCCACATGCCGGATCGCAGTAGACGCCGGATGCGCGTTGCTCGTCGCTAAGCTCGTCCCACAACTGATTGACCACTACATCGGCGAGGAACATTGGTGTGTAGTACGCACCTTCCGCGTTTTTGCGTCCCTCTTCCTCTTTCAGAAAGCGATCGTAGACGGCGCTGATGAGCGCGATCGGCATGTATTTGAAATCGTAACCCCACAGCTGCAGCTGTCCCGAGGCCATCTCTTCGCGGCCGTGGCGAAAACGCGCCAGGACGCGTAGATGGGCAGCTTTCAATTTCGGCGGCTTGCGGTCGCCTAGTTCGAACGCACAGGGAGCGTTGAAAACGTCCCCGTTGAAGGCTTTCTTAAGCCAGACGAATAGCGCCTCAAGAGGCGCAGTACTCCTGGCTTCGAGCATCTCACGAAACGACCTATGCGTGCCGTGAGATGCCCCTCTGAAATCCTCAGGCTTGATGATTTCGCGATCTTCAAGATAGGCGATGAACATCGCCTGCATCAGCAACGCCTGCGCCGCGTCGGCACCCAACTCGTCCTTCATCTCTCGGAATGACTGCAGGAGGTTGGAAAGGAGAACGCCGTCCACGCGGTTCGCGGGATCGAAAAACTTGTCATGCTCGAACCAGAAGCGGCCAGATTCTGTCGAGCCGATTAGCCCCCTCAAGCGCAGCGCATCCTTGATGAGCGAGAGGGTTGTGATGAGGCGAGGGTCCGGGCCATCCCCTTGCTTACGCATGAAGGGGCGCTGGACGAGGGAATAGGCCGAGAGCTCGTCATCGCGGACGACCAGCAGCAGGCTCATCAAGCCCTGATTCCAGAGGATGCGGTGAATACGGTCGATCTCGCCGAGCCTGATGTTTGGCTCGCTCAGGAAGCCGATCGTGGGAACGCCTTCGATACAAAAGACAGCCGTAAGCTTAAGTTGGCTGAACGCAAAGCGAATTGCGTCAGCGTGCGGTCCGGCTCCGACGTCGCTTTCGGACTGGTAGAATTCCGGCGCCTCTCGCCGCGACAGCGAGAGCGCCTGCGTCCATTGTGGTGCAAGACCCTGGCTCACGTCGTAGCGCTTTCGTTCTCATGAGCGGAGAGGCTAGCGCGATGCTCGGAACATATCAAGAACATTTCGGTCGAGCTTAGGAAAATTTTCATCCGGCCCTCGGCCTAGTTTGCGCGTGAACTTTGAGACTGATGCCAGAGTTGCGCTGCAATTGTTGCAAGACGACGGAGAGCTTGCGAGCGCTCGGATTGCCGCCCTTGGAGAACATGCGCATGAGGCTCTTGGGGGGCGTGCCGGTCCGTCGCGCTAGATCTTCGAAGCCGACGGTTGCGTTGATGTAGTCGCGCAAGAGCGCCTTCGCGGCCTGGACGTCGCCACGGATCAGCGTCTCGATGCCTTCGGAAAGAAGTGCTGCGCGAAACTGCACATCGCGGTCGGCGCGCTCCTTGATCGTGCGCTTGAACGAACGCGACAGCGGCATGGCGGGCTCTCAGGAGGCTAGCAGCGCCGTCAATTTAGTACCATAGATGTTACCAAGTTTCTAAGTTTCGTCGCCGCCCTCTAAGAATCTTCTTCCCGCTTGCTGCGAGATGCGGATGGTCAGCCTTCATGGGTTATCCCTCAGGTGGGACGGGGCGTGCTGTAGAGCGGCGGTGCCACGGAGCGGGGATTGAAAACCCGGCTCGCCGGCACGCTTCGCCTTGCGCCGCCGGAGCGGCAAGCCGGCCGATGGTGTGTTCGATCGGGCTGATCGACGGTCAAGCTCGGGATCGCGCCCGAGAAGGTCGTGATCACGGTCGACAAGCACGGCAACACGTCGGCCGCCTCGATCCCGCTGGCGCTCTCGGTCGCGGTCGCGGACGGCCGCATCAAGAAGGGCGACCTGATCCTGCTCGAGGCGATGGGCGGCGGGTTCACCTGGGGCGCGACGCTGCTGCGCTGGTGAGAGGGGCGGCCCTTGTAAATAACAGGTGATTTACAAGGATGTCCGACCGGAGTGCGCCCTTCGCGTCAGGATGCCGCGGGCGAACAGCTCCTTGGTGACGCGCCGGTAGCCGTAAAAGCGGTTCTCCAAGGCCACTCGCTGGATCACGTTCTCTCCTCTCGAGAACTGTCCCTTGTTAGCGTGTCTCAGTTCTGGGGGGCACCTCTCCGATTCCGCCAGGGGGCCTCCAAAAAAAATAACAATCGATCTGCAATGGGAAATGGGACGCGTCTGCAATGCAAGACATTGAAAGCGCGAGGAAAAACCCGCAGGCACAAGAACAATGGAAAGCAATGGCAAAAACAATAGAAAAACAATGAAAAGGGCGGAGGCGATGCAACCGTAGGACGATTTCGGGCGCCCCGGGAGCGCGCTCCCGGCGGCAACAAAAACCCGCCGACGAGCAGCGGCGGGCGACAACTCGCACAAATCCGAGACTAGGATTTCAGCCATCGCCGATTTGGCGCGAGAAGGCAAGCAAGAGAAAAGAAAGCGCCACCGTTATCCCCGGCGCGAACGGCGCAATCGGGCTGAACCCACTCCGGCTGGAACATCGTCGCGCCGCACCAGGACGAGCTGCGCGGCGGAGCCACAGTGAGGTGCGCCGCCGCCGCGGCATTCCGATCAGGGAAGCTTGTCGAAGAAAAGATAGACGGCGGCAATCCTGCCGCCCCGGGCGATGATGAAATTGGTCCCGGCGCAAGCCGGCGGCTTGCCGGGGCTGCCCGACACCCACCGGACCGCCCGGCGTCGCCAATCGTCTCGGGCGGGGAGAGCGGCTGATAGCGGAAGTCGGATGCGCGGCCTTGATTGCACAATGCAAACGCCCGGCCGCCGTTGCTGATGTCCGAGCGCGCTCCTGACACTTGACTTTTTGCCAGTACGGCCGAGGGCGATGAGGGGCAATAAGAAAAACGCGCACCGGCGCGGCGGCATAGTGGGGAAATCGCCAAGCACGATCGTACCGCGATCGTGATGCGTAGCGGCGTTCACCGCGTCGGGGCGGGCGCCGCCATATGGACGAGGCCAGCCACGCGGGAATCTGTGCCGGCCGCCGTGGTATGACGCAACGTTTGGCGGGTAAAATCCAACCGATTCGGAAAATTCGACGGGTTCAGTCGCTTGCCCTCTTGCGCGACATCGGCGGCCGTTCTTTCCTGAAGCTCGGGAAGGGGCTTCGGGGCATGCATCGACGGACCTGGTTGCGGTTTTGCGCCTATCTGGCTGCGTTAGGTTTCCTTTTTGGACATTCTGCTCGATCGTGGGCCGACACGGCCTGCGTCGAACCGGCGCAACTCGCGCATGCGAGCGTGAGCATCGCGCATTATTTCGACGCCGCCGAACGGGCAGCGCAGCACGACGACTCTGCGGGCATCCAGGGGAGCGGGTGGTTTCTCACGCCGACCGCGATCGTCACGGTCGCGCACGTCGCGGTCTCGATGAATCTCTCGACCCGCGACTGGAGGCGGCTGGAAATCCGCGACGGTGACGTGACGCGGACGATGCGGGCGCGCATCGCGCGCCTCGTGGGGCACGGTAGCGAGAAGATTGCGGTGCTCGAGATCGACGCCGCCTTTCCGGCCGCGCATGTTCTCGCGCCGCGCTCGGCGCCGCTCGCGCCCAACGAGCGCGTCGTGGCGCCGGCCTTTCCGAGCGGCCGCCTGCGCGTCGTGGCGGGGCGGTTCGACAGCTATGCCGGCGGAGGCGAGTTCGGCGAGGGCGCCTTGCTCGAGATGTACGACGGCAACGACCGGCTCGCGATCGACTATGGCGCGTCGGGCGCACCGGTCGTCGATTGCGAGAGCCATGTCGTCGCCGTCGTCGCCAATGTCGTCACGCAGACCTTGCGGATCGCCGGCGGCGACATTCGCGTCTCCACGGCCTGGGGCATGCCGAATGTCGTTTCGGTGCCCGTGCAGGCCCTGCAGGAGTCCTCGGAAATCAAGTAGCTGCCGCTTATCGGGGTGCCGAGCGAGCCGCGAGCGCGTGGTCGACGTCCCCAAGCGTCTGCTCGCACCCACGCGCGTCGCCGGCGCCGTCGGCGGCGACGCGCTCGCGCCATCGACTGCCTGATCGATGCGAGCGTCTCGCGGGATTGGACCGAACCCGAACCGGAAGCAGTCAGTCCTCCATTGAAGCGCATATAGCGCCTTTATGCGCCGATCGAGTCACATGTTGATGGTTGCCACACAAGGGACGTAGCCGCGTTATGCGTGCAGGCGTGTCAAGCCCTGGGGCCTTCTAGTCGGGTAGCGGCGCACTTTCGGCGGAGATCGATTTCCTCCGGCGACGCGATCAGGCATGATCGGCGCCGCTGCCCGATGGAACGCGGCCGAGGATTTCATGCTCGACGAAATCACCCTCGAATTGCTGTGGCGGCGGCTGATCTCGATCGTCGACGAGGCGGCCGCCTCGCTGGTGCGCACGTCCTTCTCGACCGTCGTTCGCGAGTCCAACGATTTCGCCTGCGTCATCACCGACGCGCAGGGTCGCTCGATCGCCCAGGCGACGAACAGCATCCCGTCCTTCATCGGCACGGCGCCACGGACGATCCGCGCCTTCCTCGACGAGTGGCGCCTGGAAGATCTGCACGAAGGCGACGTGCTCATCACCAACGACGTCTGGCTCGGTACCGGGCATTTGCCCGACATCACGGTCGCGAAGCCGATCTACCTCGACGGCCGTCTGGTCGCCTTCGCGGGATCGGTGGCGCACTCGCCGGACATCGGCGGCCGCATGCGCTCGGCCGACGCCCGCGAGGTGTTCGAGGAAGGGCTGCAGATCCCGCCCATGAAAGTGGTGGAGCGCGGCACGATGAATGCCACGCTCGAACGCATCCTGCGCAAGAATGTCCGGGTGCCGGATCAGGTGATGGGCGACCTCTACGCCCAGTTTACCGGGCTTGCCCTGATCGAGCGTCAGCTCGTCGCGCTGATAAAGGAGCGGGGGCTCGCCGAATCGTCACGCAGGAGAGAGGCATCGATCCGGCGCTGGTCGAGAAGGATTCGGTTCGAGCATGAAGATCACGACGGGCGCGTGGCCGAAAAGGATCATGTGAATGCTTCCCTCCCAGCGCGCGCTCTTCGATATCCCGCCCGACGTCTGCTACCTCAACGCCGCGTCCTACAGCCCGCTGCCGCTGCGCACGCTCGATGCCGGCCGTGCGGCGGTCGGGCGCAAGGGGCGGCCGTGGCTGATCGACAACGACTTCGCGCATGGGCAGCACGAGCGCACCCGCAAGGCCGCGGCGGCGCTGATCAATGCGGCGCCGCAGGACGTGGCGCTGGTTTCTTCCGTGGGATATGGGGTCGCGACGGCCGCAAAGTCGTTCGTGGTGCCGGCGGGCGCGCGCGTCCTGGTGCTGGAGGACGATCATTCCTCGCCGGTGCTGGAATGGATGTCGCGGGCGCGCGAGGGCGCCTACGCGGTCGAGACCATCCGTCGGCCGGATGACGGCGACTGGACGGCGGCCGTGCTGGCGGCGATCGAGCGGCCCGCGGCGCCGATCGCGCTCGCCTCGATCTCGTCGGTGCACTGGTGCGACGGCGGTCGCATCGATCTTCATCGCGTGGCGCCGGCGCTGCGCGCGCGCGGGGCCGCGCTGCTCGTCGACGCGACCCACAGCGTCGGCGTGCTCGAGCTCGACGTGCAGGCGCTCGATCCGGATTTCGTTGCGTTCCCGACCTACAAGTGGCTGATCGGCCCCTACGGCCGCGCCTTCCTCTACGTCGCCAAGCGCCATCAGGGCGGCGTTCCGCTCGAGCAGACGAGCTACGGGCGGCGCGCGGTGCGCGCCGAGCAGGCGGTCTACTTCACGGACACGACCTATCTCGGCGATGCGCGCCGCTTCGACATGGGCGAGCGCGACCATTTCATCTCCCTGGAGATGGCGGCGATCGGCATGGAGATGGTGGCGCAATGGGGCGCGGGGGCGATCGTCGACCGGCTCGCCATGCTGGCGGCGCGGCTGGCCGAGGGCCTGCGCGACCTCGGCGTCGCGATTCCGGATCCGCGCGTGCGGGCGCCGCACATCTTGAGCCTGGGCTTTCCGAACGGCATGCCGCCGCAGCTCGTCGAGCGCCTTGCCGCCGAAGGCGTCTACGTCGCGCCGCGGCTCGGCCGGCTGCGCATCAGCCCGCACGTCTACAACGACGAGGCGGATGTGGACCGCTTCGTCTCGGTATTGCAGAGAATTGTCCGGCCGACGTGAAAAGCGGCCCCGTCTACTGCTTTGCGGGTGTCGCCGGCGGCGCGGCTTGTGGCCCGATCGTGAAACTATGCTCCAACAGCTTGCGGTCGCCCTGCCAGATCTCGATCGTCCACACGCCCGGCACGACCTCCCAGGGCTCATCGAAGGCGTAGCCGCGCCAGTGCACGCCGCCGACCGCGGTGGTGAACTCGGCGACCAATTCGCGATAGGTGACGCCGTTGGTCGGATTGCGGATGCCCGGTGCGGGAATCTTCCACACCGAGCGCAGCGTCGCCTGCCCGCCGCGCGGCTCGCCGGCGGAGCGGAATCGCACCCCGAAGCCGATGCCGACGCGCGCCGGGTCGGCCGGCGGCTCGCTCATCAAGGCGACGTCGGCGAGTTGATTGGTCTTGCCTCCGGCGGCGGCTGGCGCCGCGGCCGTCGTGACGACCTTGGCGGTAGCCGAATCATAGAAGCCGGCGGCGATAAGATCGATTCGGTCGATGCGCGCCTCGTCGGCGCGGGCCGGCACTGCGAGGATCGCAACATACGCGAGGGCCGCGAGCGAGAAAGCCATGATTCGCAACGAGATTCGCGGCGCGGCAAGCATTATTCTCTCCACAACAGCGGCACGCTGGAGATCGCGGGAGCGTTAACAGGTTCCTCGATGAGCCGCAAAGCCGCGGCTGCCGGCGCTACATTTTTTCGTTGCGACGAGCGTGCCCAACGGCCGCGAATTGTTGCGTGGGCGGGGCACAGCGGGCGGATTTGCGGCGGCGTTGTGGCGTTCCGGCCGCACTCCAGCCTTCGGCGTCTTGCCGGCTCGACCGCCTAACCCCCTGTTGACCAAGCGTAATCAAGCTCATATCGTTGAAATCTAAGAAAGAACGCTGCCGTGATTTGGGGCTGGGCGATGACCGGAAAGACAATCACCCGGGCGGATCTCTGCGAGGCGGTGTACCAGAAGGTCGGCCTGTCGCGCACCGAATCGTCCGCACTGGTGGAACTCGTGCTGAAGGAGATCACCGATTGCCTCGAACGGGGCGAAACGGTGAAGTTGTCGTCGTTCGGCTCGTTCGTCGTGCGCAAGAAGGGCCAGCGCATCGGGCGCAATCCGAAGACCGGCACCGAGGTGCCGATCTCGCCGCGCCGCGTGATGGTGTTCAAGCCCTCCGCGATCCTCAAGCAACGCATCAACAACGAGCCTGAGGGTACTGAGGACTAGAGGCGGGGGCCCAACGCCCGCTATACGCGCTCGAAGCGACAACGACGCAGACGAGGCGGTTCGTGGACAAGGCGCCGGAAGCATTCCGCACCATCAGTGAGGTCGCCGACGACCTCGACGTGCCGCAGCACGTCCTGCGCTTCTGGGAAAGCCGCTTTCCGCAGATCCGCCCGATGAAGCGCGGCGGCGGCCGGCGCTACTACCGGCCCGACGATATCGATCTTCTGCGCGGCATCCGCCATCTGCTCTACGGGCAGGGCTACACGATCCGCGGCGTGCAGCGCATCCTGCGCGAGCAGGGGCCGCGCTTCGTGCAGGCGGTCTGGCAGGAGGGCGCGCCGCAGCCGCCGGTCGGCCGTGCCGGGGAGGATGCGGATACGGAGGAGCGCACGCGCGAGCGCGGGCTGTTCGGCCTGTGGCCCGCGATGGGCGCGCAAGAAGAGATCGAGCCGGGCAGCGAGGATGAGGACGACGCGGCCGACGAGGGCGCCGGGCCGGCGCCGCACGTGCGGCTCGCGGCGGCGCCGAAACCGGCCGCACCGCCGGCGCCCAGCCTGAGCGCGGAGGACCGCAAGCGCCTGCGCGCGACGCTCGACGACCTCGCGGTCTGCCGCAAGATCCTGGACGCGGCAGTCACTGAACCGACCTAAGTCGCGGTAGGGTGGGCAAAGGCGCGTCTCTACCCTGGGCCGCGTGGGCAAAATCTTCGCAAGCGCCTTTGCCCACGTGGGCCTCGGCGCGCCCGATTTTGCCCACCCTACGGACTCCAGCCGAGCGGGAATAAACGTGACCCTTTCGCAGTCATTCACAGCAGCCGGACGGCTTCGCGCCGGGTGGAGGCGCGGTGAGTGACGAAAGGACACGTTTTGCCAATGTGGTGCTGCCGCATCTCGGCGACGCCTATGCGCTTGCGCGCTGGCTCGCGCGCAACGACAGCGATGCCGAGGACATCGTGCAGGAGGCCTGCCTGCGCGCCTATCGCGGTATTGCGGGCTTCGGCAACATCAATGCGCGGGGCTGGGTCTTGAGCATCGTGCGCAACACCGCCTACACGTGGCTCAAGCGCCATCGCGACACGAAGGTCGTCGCCGTCGACAATGTCGAGGAGGTCGAGCAGGCGGGCGCCGAGACGGGCATCGACTGGGCGAGCGCGCCCGCTTCGCCCGAGGCCGCGCTGATCGAGCGCGCCGACGCTGCGCGGCTCGAAGCCGCGATCGCCGAGCTGCCGATCGAATTCCGCGAGACCCTGGTGCTGCGCGAGGTCGAGGGGCTCGACTACCGCGCGATTGCCGAGATCACCGGCGTGCCGATCGGCACCGTGATGTCGCGCCTCGCCCGCGCCCGCCGCCGGCTGATGGTGCAACTGGGAAAGGACGCGACATGACCCAGTCGTCGGACAATGCATCGGAGAATGCATCGCATGATGCATCAGACGATCCGTTCCTGCTCGTGCACGCCTATTGCGACGGCGAGCTCGATCCCGCCAATGCGCTGGCGCTGGAGCGCCGCATGGCCGAGGACCCGCGGCTCGCCGCCGAGCGCGACCGCATCCTGGCGCTCCGGAGCGCAATGGGCCGGCTCAGGAATCATTCCGTTGCGCCACCGGCCCTGCGCGGCAAGGTCGAGCGCGCGGTCGGGATGCGCCGTCCGGTGGCGCGTCCGACCTGGAGCGCGCTCGCGGCGTCGGTGATGCTCGCGGCCGCGATCTCGGTCGGCGGCACCTGGTCGCTGCTCGCGCCCGGTGGCGCGCCCGTCGCCGACGAGGTGGTCGGCAACCACATCCGCGCCCTGATGGCGACGCAGCCCTACGATGTCGCGTCGTCCGACCAGCACACCGTCAAGCCGTGGTTCAACGGCCGCATCCCGGTGTCGCCGCGCGTGGTCGATCTCGCCGGCGCGGGCTTCCCGCTGGTCGGCGGCCGCGTCGACGTGATCGCCCGGACGCCGGTGCCCTCGCTGGTCTATCGCTTCCGCAAGCACCTGATCAGCGTCACCGAAATGCAGGGCGGCGGCGCGGCGGCGCCCACGCGCGCCGCCGACGGCTATCACGTGATCGCTTGGCGCGCGGGCGGCGTCTCGTACTGGGCGGTGTCGGACGTCGAGCTCGACGAGCTGCGGAAGTTCGTGAAGCTTTTCCAAGCGGCGCCGACGAGCGAGTAGGGCGCGGATTCGCATCGGTCGCTGCGCGGCCGTCGCGATCGATCACGCCGAAACGCGCGTCGAACAATTTACAATTTGAAGGAAGTCCGTGGATTCGCGCCGCAGCCGCGCGCCCATCACGATCTTACCGTCAGGTCGGAAAAATCTCTCCAGTCGCGTGTCGCCTTTTGAACCTCGCCGCCGCGCCGCTGACAACAGGAGCATGCTGTCCATCCGGAGCCCCCTCCGATGGCACCTGCGTCCAGGAGGGACCCATGTCGAAACCCGTCAAGATCGCGCTGATCCTCGCCGTCGCAGCCGTTGCCATTGCGGCGAGACAGCTCACGTGGTCGGGCGCGAAACGCGCCGCAAAGTCGTCGGCAGCGCAGGTCTTGCCCTCCGAGCTCATGCGCAAGTCCGCGCCGCTGCCGGAGACCGAAGTTCACGACTATTACTGATTCGCGCGCGCTTGCCGACGGCTACGATGTGATCGCCTGGCGCGCGGGCGGCGTCTTGTATTGGGCCGTGTCGGACGTCGAGCTCGACGAGCTGCAGAAGTTCGTGGAGCTCTTTCAGGCGGCGCCGGCGCGCGAGTAGCGCGGACGCGGCGTCGCCGGCATCACGATCTTACCGTCAGCACAGAAAGATCTCTCCCGAGCGTGCCGCGCTTTGAACCAAGGCGCCGGCGCGGCCGACAATTGCAGGAACGCACGGCCGATCGAACACGCAGTGATCGGTCCGGCCGGGCATCCCTGAACAGGAGCGATCGATGATGACGAAATACCTCAACATGGCGCTGATCCTCGCGCTCGTCGTTGCGGCGGGCGTGACGAAGCACTACACGCCATCCAATTCGCAGCGCGTTGCGGCGGCCGCGATCTCGTCGGCCGATCAACTCCCGAACTAATCGCGTCCTCCGCGCATTCCAGCGCGCCGCCACGTCATGCCCGGGCATGGCCGTTCTGCGAACGGCCTATGCGGGGCCATGACGATTCTGCACGATGCGTCGAGCACTCGGCGCAGGCGCGCGCGCAATTGACGCATACGGCGTGCGCGGCGGCGCCGTGCGTTGCCAAGCCATTGCTCCGGATGCCAATCTGCCGCCGCCGGTCAGGCGGGCAGGGGAGCATTGTGATGTCGGCAATTCGAACGGGTGGGCTCGCGTTGGCATTGGCGGGGATCGCCATCGCCGGCGCCATGACGCCGGCGGCGGCGCAGACCTATCCGAGCCGCACCATCACGATGGTGGTCGCGTTTCCGGCCGGCGGCTATGCGGACACCTTTGCGCGCGTGCTCGCCGACCGCCTGAGCGCGAAGCTCGGCCAGAGCATCGTGGTCGAGAACCGCGGCGGCGCCGGCGGCAATATCGGCGCCGGGACGGTCGCGCACGCGACGGCCGACGGCTACACGCTACTGGCGACGACCGCGAGCGTCGCCGTCAACGAGACCTACTACAAGAACAAGAATTTCACGGCCGCCGACCTGCGCGCGGTCGCGATCCCGGCGGGCGCGCCCGAATCGCTCGTGGTGGCGCCGAACGATCCCGCCAAAAACCTCGCCGATCTCGTCCAGGCGGGCCGCGCCAAGCCGTTCAACTATGCGAGCCCGGGCATCGGCACGTCCTCGCACGTCGCGGCTGCCTATTTCTTCAAGATGCTGGCCAAGATCGAGCCTGTCCATGTGCCGTTCCAGGGCGGGGCGCCCGCCGTGAATGCCGTGCTCGGCGGCCACGTCCAGGTGCTGGTCGGGACGCTGCCGGGCTATGCGGGGCCGGTGGCGGCCGGGACGCTGCGTGCGCTCGCGGTCGCGAGCGAGCAGCGGGTGCCGGGCTTCACCAACATCCCGACCTACGGCGAAGGCGGCTACCCGGGCTTCGTCGCCGAGACCTGGGTCGGCATTTTCGCGCCCGCCAAGGTCGACGACGCCATCGCGCAGAAGCTCAACGCCGCCATCAACGAGATCGTGAGCGAGCCGGAGACGCAGGCAAAGCTTGCCAAGCTGAGCATGCAGACGCGCGCCCGCAGCCTGCCCGACACCGAGGCCTATTTCCGCAGCGAGATCAAGAAATGGGGCGAGATGGTCGACGCGATCGGGCTGGTCGCGAAGTAGACCTCGGCGTCATTGCGAGGAGCGCGTAGCGCGACGAAGCAATCTCGCTCCGCGAACTCATGCGTATGCGGATCGCGATTGCTTCGGCGTGCTTCGCACGCCTCGCAATGACGCTCAATCTACCGCAAATGACACGCCACGAACTGTCCGGGCTTCACCTCGCGCAGCGCCGGGTCCTCGGTCTTGCAGCGCGCGACCGCATAGGGGCAGCGGGTGTGGAAATGGCAGCCTGACGGCGGATTGATCGGGCTCGGCACGTCGCCCTGCAACAGCCGCTTCTGCCGCTTGATGCGCGGGTCGGGCACCGGCACGGCGGCGAGCAGCGATTCCGTGTAGGGGTGCAGCGGCCGGGCGAACAGCGTCTTCTTGTCGGTGTATTCGACGATGCGGCCGAGATACATCACGGCGATCCGGTGCGAGATGTGCTCGACCACCGCAAGGTTGTGCGACACGAACAGGTAGGCGAGGCCCATCTCGCGCTGCAGATCCATCATCAGGTTGAGCACCTGCGCCTGGATCGACACGTCGAGCGCCGAGACCGGCTCGTCGGCGACGATCAGCTTGGGTTTGAGCGCGAGTGCGCGCGCGATGCCGATGCGCTGGCGCTGGCCGCCCGAGAACTGGTGCGGGAAGCTTTCCATCTGGGCACGGCGCAGGCCGACGCGGTCGAACAGGGCGGCGACCTGTGCCTGCAGCGTGCGGCCGGTCGCTATTCCGTGCACACGCAGCGGCTCGGCCACGATGTCGCCCGCCGACATGCGCGGGTCGAGCGAGGAGAACGGGTCCTGGAAGATGATCTGCATCTGCGACCGGTAGGGACGCAGTTCCGCTTTCGACAGATGCGTAACGTCGCGCCCGTCGAGCCAAATGCTGCCGGCGGTCGGCTCGATCAGCCGCAGCACCGCGCGGCCGACCGTCGACTTGCCGCAGCCCAACTCGCCGACGAGCCCGAGCGTCTCGTGCGGTGCGATCGTGAACGAGACGCCGTCGACCGCAAAGACCTGGCCGCCGGCGCGGCCGAAAAAGCCGTGGCGGACGGCGAAATGCTTCTTGAGGTCGCGAACCTCCAGCACCGGAGGGGCTGGGCTCACGGTTCGGATCATCGCGGCCGCGGCTGCGGTGTCAGCCATCGCGGTCTCCGAAGATTTCCTGCGAGCGCCAGCACGCGGCCCAGTGGCCCGGCTGTTTCTCCTCATAGTCCGGATAGGCCTGCAGGCAGCGGTCCTGCGCATAGGCGCAGCGCGGCGCGAAGGCGCAGCCTGCCGGGAGATCGCTGAGCGCCGGCACCATGCCGGGAATTTCCTGCAGGCGCGCCGGCGCGGCCTCGTCCGCGCCCAGCATGGCGGCGAGCCGCGGGATCGAGGCCATCAGCCCGTGCGTATAGGGATGCTGCGGATGGGCGAACAGGTCGTCGACCGAGGCCTCCTCGACCTTGCGGCCCGCATACATCACGATCACGCGCTGTGCGGTCTCGGCGACGACGCCGAGATCGTGCGTGATCAGGATCACGGCGGTGCCGAGCTCGCGTTGCAGGTCAAGGATGATGGCGAGGACCTGCGCCTGGATGGTCACGTCGAGCGCGGTGGTCGGCTCGTCGGCGATCAGCACCTTCGGGTGACAGGCGAGCGCCATCGCGATCATGGCGCGCTGGCGCATGCCGCCGGAGAGCTGGTGCGGATAGGACTTGGCGCGTTCTTCTGCCTCCGGGATGCGCACGAGGCGCAGCATGTCGACCGCCTTGTTCCAGGCCGCGCGGCGGCTGAGCCGCTCGTGCAGCAGCAGGATCTCGGCGATCTGGCTGCCGATGGTCAGCACCGGGTTGAGCGACGTCATCGGCTCCTGGAAGATCATCGCGACGTCCTTGCCGCGGACGTCGCGCATCGTCTCCTCGTCGAGCGCCAGCAGGTCGACGTCGCCGAGCTTGACGCTGCCGGCGACGATGCGGCCGGGCGGATCGGGCACGAGCCGCATCAGCGAGAGCGCCGTCACGCTCTTGCCGCAGCCGGACTCGCCGACGATCGCGAGCGTCTCGCCGGCGGCCAAAGAGAACGAGACGCCGTCGACCGCCTTCACGATGCCGCGGCGCGTGAAGAAATACGTCGTCAGCCCGTCGACCGCGAGCAGGGGCGGCCCGCTCGCGCGTTCGGCCGGCCGGGCCGCGTCTTGTTCGGTGGTGGTGACGCTCATCGCGACATCATATGGTCAATGGCGCAGGCGCGGATCGAGAATGTCGCGCAACGCGTCGCCGAGCAGGTTGGTGCCGAACACCGCCAGGCTGATGGCGATGCCGGGGAAGATCACCAGCCACGGCGCGGTGCGCACATATTCGGCGGCGGATTCCGACAGCATGCGGCCCCAGGACGGATGCGGTTCGGGGATGCCGAGGCCGAGGAACGACAGGGAGGATTCGGTCAGGATCGCCGAGCCGAGCTGGGCGGTGGCGAGCACGATCAGCGGCGCGAGCGTATTGGGCAGCACATGGCGCAGCGCGATGCGGGTTTCGCTCATGCCGACCGCGCGCGCCGCCTCGACGTAGGGCATCTCGCGCAGCGCCAGCGTGTTCGAGCGGATGACGCGGGCCGAATAGGGCACGAGCGGGATCGAGATGGCGAGGATCGTGTTCTCGATCGATGCGCCGAGCGCCGCCGCCATGATGAGCGCGAGGATGAGCACCGGCAGCGCCTGCATGATCTCGACGAGGCGCTGGATCACCAGGTCGACCCAGCCGCCCAGATAGCCGGACGCGAGGCCGAGCGCGGTGCCGATCGCGCAGCCGAGGAGCGCCGAGCCGAGCCCGACCGCGAGCGAGATGCGCGCGCCGTAGACGATGCGGCTGTAGACGTCACGGCCGAGGAAATCGGCGCCGAGAATGTGCGCGGCGCTCGGGCGGGCGAGGGAGAGCGCCGCATTGGTGCTGGTCGGATCGTAGCGCGTGAGCAGGTCGGCGAAGACGGCCGCGAACACGAAGACCGCCATGATCACGGCGCCGACGACGCCGAGCGGATGGCGCGCGATGTGATAGCGCAGGTGCCGCCACAGGCTCTCGGCCGGCACCGCCGCCGTCGCGATGGCTTTGGTATCGTCGAGGATGGTCATTTCATGGTTCCAGGGCCGTCATTGCGAGCGAAGCGAAGCAATCTCTCTTCGCTTGCGCATGCGTTTGCGGATCGAGATTGCTTCGGCGTGCTTCGCACGCCTCGCAATGACATTTTGCTAATCCGCATACTTGATCCTCGGGTCGAGAACCGCATAGAGCAGGTCGATGATGAAGTTGATCGTCAGCGCCACGAAGGCGACGAACATCACGAGATTCTGCACGATCGGGTAGTCGCGCCACTTGATCGCTTCGACCAGGAAACGGGCGACACCCGGAATGTTGAACACCGTCTCGGTGACGATGAGGCCGCCCATGAGGAAGCCGGCCTCGACGCCGATCAGCGTGATGACCGGCAGGATCGCGTTGCGCAGCGCGTGATGATAGTTGACGCTGCGCTCGGAGGCGCCCTTGGCGCGCGCCGTGCGGATATAGTCCTGACGCATCACCTCGAGCATGGACGAGCGGGTGAGCCGCATGATCAGCGCCGAGCTGCGGAAGCCGACGGCGGCGGCCGGGATGGCGAAGAGCTGCAGGGTCTGGAGAAAGGTCGTCGGCGGCGCGGTGTAGATCGGGATCTCGCCGAACCATGCCGCGAAGGCCATCAGGATCAAGAGGCCGAGCCAGAACGACGGCATCGACAGGCCGCTGAGGCTGACGATGCGCAGCACGTAGTCGAGCCGCGTATTCTGCTTCACGGCGCTCATCACGCCGAGCGGAACGCCGAACAGCACCGCGAACGTGATGGCGAGGCCGGCAAGCCGCGCCGTGATCGGGATGCGCGGCAGGATCTCATCCAGCGCGGGCTTCTCCGACACGTAGGAATAGCCGAGGTCGCCGTGCATGAGGCCGCCGATCCAGTGCAGGTATTGCGTCACGATCGGCTGGTCGAGTCCGAGCTGGCGCTCGAGCCCGGCCTTCTCGGCCGGATCGATCATGCCGGCGGCGGCGAACAGGATGTCGGCGATGTTGCCCGGCACGAGGCGCAGCAGCACGAAGATCAGCACCGAGATGCCGAACAGCGTGAGCAGCAGCAGAAGGAGGCGGCGGGTGATGTAGGTCGCCACGTGGGTCTCCGGTCAGGCCGTCTTGCGTCATTGCGAGGAGCGCGTAGCGCGACGAAGCAATCTCGGTCGGCAGACGCATGAGCAAGCGAAGCGAGATTGCTTCGCTTCGCTCGCAATGACGTTGAGGCGCCTTTGGCGCCTTGACGTCATTTGTCGAGCCACACGTCCTCGTAGCGGAAGCCGTTGTAGGAGCTGTTGACCATGATGGTCATATTCTTCACGTACGGCTTCCAGCAGGTCGCCATGCGCGAGTAGAGCAGGATCGGCCGCGCCACGTCTTCCTGGATCTTCTTGTCGATCTCCCAGACGAGCTGCTTGCGCTTCTGCGTATCGGTCTCCTGGGATTGTTGATCGAACAGCTTCTGCAGGTCCTTGTTGCAATAGTGCGTATAGTTGCGCTCCGAGCCGCAGGCGTAGTTCTCGTAGAACGCCTGGTCGGGATCGTCGATGCCGTTGCCGGTGAGGTTGAGGCCGACCGTGTAGTCGCCGCGCGCGATCTTGGCGAACCACACGCCGGTCTCGACCACGTCGAGGTCGGCGTCGATGTAGATGTCCTTGAGCTGGTCGATCAGGATGACGGCCGGGTCGCGGTATTCGCCGAGGTTGCGCGTCGACACCTTGATCTTGAGCGTCTTGTCCGGCCCGTAGCCGAGCTTCTTCATGATCGCGCGCGCTTCGTCACGGTTCTTCTTCACGTCCGGCCCGTAGCCCGGCAGGCTCTTGAGCATGTCGGGCGTCAGCCCCCACACGCCGTAAGGCGGCGGCAGCAGCGAGCCGCCGATGTCGGCCTGGCCCTCGAACAGCGTCTTGACGAAGGCGGTGCGGTCGAGCGCCAGCGCCATGGCGTGGCGCAGGTCGGCATTGTTGAACGGCTGCGTGTCGCGGTTGACGATCAGGTTGGTGCTCACATTGGTGGGCTTGAGCTCGCAGATCGCCTTGGGGTCCTGCGCCTTGACGTCCCGCTCGAGCGCGACCGAGAGCGCGGTCGGGAACGTCATGTCGACCTTGCCGGTGACGAAGGCGAGCACGGCGGTCGAGCGGTTGGGAATGATCGTGTATTCGATGCCGTCGAGATAGGGCAGGCCCTTCTTCCAGTAGTCCGGGTTCTTGACGAGCTTGATGTTCTCGTTCTGCTTCATCTCGACGAACCGGAACGGCCCGGTGCCGATCGGGTGGAGGCGCATCTGCGCCGGCGTCACGTGGCACGGATAGACCGGCGAGTAGCCCGACGCGAGCATCGCGAGCAGCGAGGGCTGCGGCCGCTTGAGATGGAAGGTCGCCTCGTAGTCGCCGTTGACCGAGATCTCGGTGACGTTGGCGTACCAGTCCTTGCGCGGGTTCTTGCGGAATTTCTGCTCCGAGACGCCGCGCAGCATGTCCCAGGTGCACTTGACGTCCTTGGCCGTGAACGGCTGGCCGTCGTGCCACTTCACGCCTTCGCGCAGCTTGAAGATGAGGGACAGCTTGTCGGCGCTCCACGACCAGCTGGTCGCGAGCTCCGGCACGATCGTGTCCATGCTGTTCTGATCTTTGTGCTGATCATAGACCACGAGGTTGTTGAACACGGCCATCGCCGGCACGTTGGTCGAGAAGGTCGCCTCCTCGTGGATCGAGATGCCGCCCGGGGTTTCGCGGTGATAGATCTTGAGAATGCCGCCGGACTTGGGCGCAGGCTCGGCCGCGCCGGCCGGCGCGGCGGTCGCGAACGTTGCGGCGAGCAGCGCCGCAAGCGCGCCTGCGATGTGCTTCGATCCCATCCGGTCCTCCCTCAATCGCGGCCGAGGCATCGTCGGCCGCGTTCTTTGTATATCGCTGTATATTGTGCGCCACGCTAGCCGGGGCAATTTCCCCGATCAACCATGCTTGCCAAGGCCTTGCTGTCGCAGCACGATGGCGTGACGGTGCGCAGACGGCCGGGCGCGTGCTCCAGGTGGCCGCAAACAGGCGGGCGCAAACAAGCCGGCGCAGGCGAGCAGAGCAGGGACGGACGTGGCCGGAAGCATTGTCGGCGAGACCGCGGCGCGCATTTTTGCGGATTTGGCCGATCCGCAGACCGTCAATCGGGCCGCCGACGACGCCTGGAAATCCCCGCTGTGGCAGACCCTCATGGATGCGGGCCTCACGCTCGCATGGGTGCCGGAACAGCACGGCGGTGCCGGCGCAAGTCTCGCGGAGGGTTTCGAAATCCTCACCGTTGCGGGTCGATATGCCGCACCGGTTCCGCTCGCCGAGACGCTGCTCGCCGGCTGGTTGCTGTCCCGGGCCGGCATGTCAGTCCCGCCCGGGCCCATCGGATCGATGACGGTGGCGCCGGCGCGGCCGGCCGACCGGGTCGCGCTCGATCCTGACGGCACCTTGAGCGGCCGCGCCCGCGGCGTGCCGTTCGCATCCGAGGCGGAGCATCTTGCGGTTCTGGCGAGCGGCCGAGCCGGCCCGTCGATTGCGCTGGTCGAGCGCCAGGCCGTGCGCATCGAGCGCGGCGAGAGCCTCGCCGGGGACGCGAGCGACACCGTCACGTTCGACCGCGCCGTGCCGATTCGGATCTCGCCGGCGCCCGCCGGCATCGACCAGGACGCGCTGATGCTGATGGGGGCGGTGATCCGCAGCGTCGAGACCGCGGGCGCGCTCGAGACCATGCTGGCGCTGTCGCTGCGCTACGCCGAGGAGCGCGTCGCCTTCGAGCGGCCGATCGCCAAATTCCAGGCCGTGCAGCACAATCTCGCGCGGCTCGCCGGCGAGGTCGCGGCCGCCATGACGGCGGCGGGCTCGGCGGCCGATGCGATCGCGAGCGCGCCGGCTTTCGACGACGCGATTTTTCTCGAGGCTGCGTCCGCCAAGATTCGCTCCGCCGAGGCCGCCCAGGAAGGCGCCGCGATCGCGCACCAGGTGCACGGTGCGATCGGCTTCACGCGCGAGCACGTGCTGCACCGCTTCACGCTGCGCGTGCTCGGCTGGCGCGACGATTTCGGCAATGAGAGCCACTGGGCGGTCGAGCTCGGCAAGCGCGTGGCGTCGCGCGGCGCCGATGCGTTCTGGCCGCTCTTGGCATCGCGTTGAGGTCTGTCATGGCGACCGAGCTTCGTTTCGATCCGATCCGGCTGCCGCCCGAATGCGAGGCGCTGCGCCAGGAGGTGCGCGCCTTCCTCGCCGCCGAGATCGCGGCCGGCACCTTCGATCCCGACCGCCCCGGCCACGGCGACTTGCACGATCCCGCCTTCAGCCGGCGCATCGGCGCCAAGGGCTGGATCGGCATGACCTGGCCGAAGAAATACGGCGGCCAGGAGCGCAGCTTCCTCGAGCGTTACGTCGTGACCGAGGAATTCCGCATCGCCAACGCGCCGGTGCGCCTGCATTTCGTGGCCGACCGCCAGAGCGGGCCGGTGCTGATCAAATACGCGCGCGAGCACGTCAAGATGGACGTGCTGCCGCGCATCTGCCGCGGCGAATTGTGCTTCGTCATCGGCATGAGCGAGCCGGGCTCGGGCTCCGACCTCTTCGCCGCCAAGACCAAGGCCACGAAGGCCGACGGCGGCTGGCGCATCAACGGCAGCAAGATCTGGACCAGCAACGCGCATATCGCCGACTACATGCTGGGCCTGTTTCGCACCTCGCCGCCCACCAAGGAGAACCGGCGCCACGGGCTCACCCAGTTCCTGGTCGATATGAAGACGCCCGGCATCACCGTGAACCCGATCATCCAGATGACCGGCCAGCACGACTTCAACGAGGTCGTGTTCGACGATGCGTTCATCCCCGACGACTACGCGCTCGGCGAGATCGACGGCGCCTGGAAGCAGGCGACGAGCGAGCTCGCCTATGAGCGCAGCGGGCCTGAGCGCTTCCTCGAGACGTTCTACGTCCTGATCGAGCTGATCCGCGCGCTCGGCGAGGCGCCCGACACGCGTAGCGCCGAAGGGCTCGGCCGGCTGGTCGCCCAGGCGCACACGCTGCGGCGCATGTCGCTCTCGGTCGCCGGCATGCTGCAGGCCGGCAAGGAGCCGGTGGCGGAAGCGTCTCTCGTGAAGGACCTCGGCACCGCGTGGGAGCAGAAGCTTCCGGCGCGCGTGCGCGAGCTGTCGGCGTTTCTCTCGCCCGAGGCCTCGAACCGCGCGACGCTGGAGGAGCAGCTCGCCTTCGCGACCAAGGTCGCCGCCAAGCTCACGATCCAGGGCGGCACCACCGAGATCCTGCGCGGCATCATCGCGCGCGAGCTGGGATTGAGATGAGTTTCCTTGCGTCATTGCGAGGCGCGCGCAGCGCGCCGAAGCAATCTCGGGCCGCGGCGTCTGCGGCCCGAGATTGCTTCGCTTCGCTCGCAATGACGAGGCCTTGTAGGGTGGGCAAAGGCGCGGAACGCGCCGTGCCCACGCGGTGGTGGGCACGCTTCGCTTTGCCCACCCTACGGCGCAACGGATCGCTCCTTTGCCCGACCTGACAAAGCTCCTCTGGCCCAACTCCGTCGCCCTGGTCGGCGCCTCGGCTGATACGCATGGCCTGCGCGGCCGCATCCTCGAGATCATGAAGGGCCACCCGTTCGCCGGCAAAATCTATCCGGTGAGCCGCAGCGCGGCCGAGGTGCAGGGGCTCAAAGCCTACCCGTCGGTCGCCGATCTGCCGGAGCCCGCCGATCTCGCGCTGCTTATCATCCCGGCGAAATACGTGCCCGACGAACTCGAACGCTGCGGCCAGGCCGGCATCAAGGCGGTCGTGATCCTCAGCTCCGGCTTTGCCGAGGAGCCCGGCGAGACCGGCCCGCGTCTGCAGCAGGAGATCGTCGCCATCGCACGGCGTCACGACATGGAGGTGATCGGCCCGAACGCCGAGGGCTTTGCCAACCTCGCGGCCTCGCTATGCGCGACCTTCAGCCCGGCCGTCGAGGCCGGGCCGCGCCCGCTGCGCCCGCCGGGCGAGCCGCGCCGTGAGGTCGCCGTGGTGGCGCAGAGCGGCGGCATGGGCTTTGCGTTCTTCGACCGCGGCCGGCCGAAGAACCTCAGCTTTCGCTACATCGTGACGACCGGCAATGAAGCCTGCGTCGACGTCTGCGATTTCCTCGACGCGCTGCTCGACGAAGGCAAGACCGACGTCTTTCTGCTGCTGGTCGAGGACATCAAGTCGGCGGACAAATTCCGCCGCGTTGCCGACAAGGCGCTGCGCGCCGGCAAGCCGCTGATCGTCGGCAAGATCGGCCAGTCCGAGCCCGGCAGCCGCGCCGCCGCCTCGCACACCGGCGCACTCGCGGGATCGGCCGCAGCTTATCGTGCGATCTTCGAGCGCTACGGCGTGATCGAGGGGCGCGACCTCGACGACATGGTCGACCTCGCGATGGCCTTTACGGCGTGCGGCGATCGGCTGCCGGCCGGCAAGCGGGTCGGCATCTGCACGTCCTCGGGAGGAGGGGGCGTGTGGGTTGCCGACGCCTGCGCGGCCGCGGGCCTCGAGGTGCCGCCGCTCGATGCCGCGACCCGCGCCGCGATCGACGTGCACCTGCCGCCCTACGGCACCTCGCAGAACCCGGTCGACACGACGGCGCAAGGCGTCCACCGTGTCGGCTACGCGGAATTCGCCCGCCTGCTCGACGGCTCGCCCGAGGTCGACGGCGTCATCATGGTGATCACGGCGCGCGCCTCGCGCTTCATCGAGGGCGATCGCGAGCGCCTGCAGAATTTCTCGCGTGCCGCCACCAAACCAGTATTGATGTGGAGCTATACGCTGCCGACCGAGCGCAACGCCGAGATCCTCAGCGAGACCGGCTTCCCGCTGTTCACCAGCGTGCAGAACTGCGCCCGCGCCATGGCCGTGATGGCGGACTATCGCGCGGCGCGCGAACGATATCTTGCGGCCAGTGAATTTCGCCCGACCGCGCCGGCGGTGCGCGAGGCTGCGGAGGCGGTGTTGCGGGCCTCCGGCCCGATCCTGTGCGAATGGGAGGCGCGGCGCGCGCTCGCGGGCTACGGGATCGGCGATGGCAATGCCGGCAAGCTCGCGCGCTCGGCCGATGAGGCGGAAGCCGCCGCCGCGGCGTTCGGCCTGCCGGTCGCGCTCAAGGTGCAGTCGCCCGATATCCCGCACAAGACCGAGGCCGGCGCCGTCCTGCTCGGCCTCGCGACCGCCACGGACGTCCGCGCCGGCTACGCGCGCGTGCTCGCGGCTGCGCAGCGCCACGCGCCCGCGGCACGCATCCTCGGCGTGCTGGTGCAGCCGATGGCGCCGCCCGGCCGCGAGGTGATCCTCGGCGTCACCAACGATGCGCAATGGGGGCCGCTGCTGATGGTGGGCCTCGGCGGCATCTTCGTCGAGGCGCTCGACGACACGGCGCTCGCGCCGGTGCCGCTCGATCGCGACGCGGCGCACGCCCTGATCGCCCGCCTCAAGGGCGCGCGCCTGTTCGCGGCGTTCCGCGGCGCGCCCGCTGCCGACCTCGATGCGCTTGCGGCACTTATGGTAAGCCTCTCGCGCTTCGCCCATGATCACGCCGACGCGATTGCCGAGATCGACCTCAATCCGGTTCTTGTGCACGCGTGTGGCGTCTCGGTCGTCGACGCGCTGATCGTGCGGCGCGATGCAAGCGTTCGCGCGCACAGGACAGACAGGGAGTGACGCAGATGGGTCCGTTCAAGGATATCGCGGTCGAGCACCACGGCCTCGTCGCGCTGATCGAGATCAGGCGACCGCCCAACAACTTCTTCGACATCGCGCTCATCCGCGAGATCGCGGGAACGCTCGATGACCTTGACGACGATGGCCGTTGCCGGGCGATTGTGCTGGCCTCACAAGGCAAGTCGTTCTGTGCGGGTGCGAATTTCGGCGATGGCAGCAGCCTCGACGCGCAGGGCCGCCGGCCCGGCGAGCAGAGCCAGGGCGTCGGCCACCTTTATATGGAGGCGGTGCGCCTCTTCCGCGTCAAGAAGCCGATCATCGCGGCCGTGCACGGCGCCGCGGTCGGCGGCGGGCTCGGGCTCGCCATGGTGGCCGACTTCCGCGTTGCCTGTCCCGAGGCGCGCTTCGTCGCCAACTTCACGCGGCTCGGCTTCCATCCGGGATTCGGGCTCAGCATCACACTGCCGGCCGCGATCGGCGCGCAGAATGCCGCGCTGATGTTCTATACCAGCCGCCGCGTCACCGGCACGGAGGCGCACGCCATGGGGCTTGCTGACGTGCTCGTACCGCAGGACCAGGTGCGGTCCGCCGCCCTCGCGCTCGCGGCCGAGATCGCCGAGAACGCGCCGCTCGGCGTCGCCTCGACCCGCGCGACGCTACGCGGCAATCTCGCCGACCGCGTCGCCAAGGCGACCGAGCACGAACTCGCCGAACAGAGCCGCTTGCGCCAGACCGACGACTTCAAGGAAGGCGTCAAGGCGATGGCCGAGCGCCGCGTCCCGAATTTTGTCGGGCGGTAGCTCGCCGCCGTCATCGTCCGCGCGAAGCGGGCGCGTAGAATGGGTAGAGGCCGCAGGCCGAAACCCATCATCACGAAGTCACCGGGAAGATGATGGGTTTCGCTTCGCTCAACCCATCCTACGTCCGCTTTCGCGGGCAATGACGCAGTGCGATGCGTCAGCCTCAGTGGCCCTTCGCGTTGAAGGCGACCGAGGTCAGCTGGTGCACGTCGCGCTTCGCCACCATGCTGGCGGTCGTGGATGCATATTTCTTGAAATGCGGGGTCTGGCGGTGAGCCTCGAGGGCGGCCGCGTTGTCATAGACCTCGTAGATGAACACGTGATTGGGATCGTCCGCCCGCACGTGGATGTTGAACTCGCGGCAGCCCGGCTCCTTGACGGTCTCGGCGCCGTTCTCCTTGAGCGCGGCGAGGTACTTGTCGACCTCGCCGGGCTTGATGTCGATGTCGACCGCGTTGACCAGGAGGCCGGCGGATTGCGCGAACGCGTGCTGGCCGGGCGCGAGCACGAAGAGCGCGACCGCAAAGGCAAGCGACAGGGACAGTCGGATCGAATTGGTCATGTGATGTTCCTCCCAGGGCCGGTCTCATGTTGGCGTACCGGCCGCGACCGCAGGCTAGCGCATGTGCCGGCAGCATGCATACTGGCTGGCCGACGATGATGTGCGCCGAGCGTGAATCAACGAGGAACGCGCCATGCGGGGCGGTATTTTGCGCGCGATCGTGATCGTGTTGGCGGCGCTCCTGGTGTCACCATCCCTCGGCGCCGAAAGCTTTCCCACCCGCCGCGTCACGCTGGTGGTGGCGTTTTCGGCCGGCGGCCCGGTCGACATCGTGGCGCGCGTTTTTGCCGAGCGTCTGTCGCGGCGGTGGGGCGTGCCCGTGACGGTCGAGAACCGCACCGGCGGGGGCGGCAACATCGCGGCGGCGTACGTCGCCAAGGCGGCGCCGGATGGCTACACCATCCTGTTCACGGCGACCGGCGTTGCCATCAACCAGACGCTGGTCGCCAGCCCGGGCTATGCGATCGCGGATCTCACGCCGATCGCGGTGCCGTCGATCGGCACGATCACGCTCGCGGCCAATCCCGATAATCCGGCGCGGACGCTCGCGGATTTCATCGCCCAGCACCGCGCCAAGAGCTTTACGTTCGGCACTGCCGGCGTCGGCTCGGGCGCGCATCTCACGGCCGAATACCTGTTCAAGGCCATCGCCAAGGTCGACGCGATCCACACGCCGTACCAGGGCGCGCCGCAGGCGAGCACGGCGCTGATGGGGAATTTCATCGACTTGATCTCGGTGGCGTCCTCGGATGCGATCCCGCTCGTGCAGCAGGGACGGTTGCGCGGTCTCGCCGTCTCGGGCGAGACGCGCAACGAACGGATCCCGGCGGTCCCGACCTTGCGCGAGCAGGGCTTCGATCTCGTCACCCATGGGTGGGAAGCCGCGCTGGTGCCGGCGAAGACGCCGCGTCCGGTCGTCGAGGCGCTCAACGCGGCTTTCAATGACGTGACGCAGGACGTGGACGTACGCCGGCGATTGGCCGATTCCGAGCTCGTCAACCGGCGCCAATCGCTCGCCGACGCGGCGGCCTTCGTGCAGGGCGAGGTCGCGTCGTGGCGCCGCATGGTCGAGAACGTCGGCCTCAAGCCGCGTTGACCGGAGGTGAGGTCGCTGGCGTGCCGGATCCGCCGGGCGGCCGGAAGCGCGACCTTTTTTCAATTGTCGTATGGAGAAAATTGCTGCAGCTTGCGCCGCGATCGCAGCTTCTCAGCCGCGCACATTCGAAAGTTGGGAGGAATCCATGCGCAACATTCCGCGCGCCTTGTTCGCTCTGGCCGGCGCCCTCGTCGCCCTCGCGTTGGCAACGCCGCCGGCCGCCGCGCAGGCGCCGAAATGGCCGCAGCGCCCCGTCAGGCTTATCGTGCCGCTCGGCGCCGGCTCGGGCGTCGACATCGGCTCGCGCCTGCTCGCCGACCGGCTGAGCCAGCGCTGGGGCCAGCCCGTCATCGTCGAGAACCGCCCCGGCGGCGACGGCATCGTCGCGATCGCGGCCTTCGTCAAGGCGCATGACGACCACGTGCTGCTGAGCTCGCCGACCTCCTCGTTCACGGCGCATCCGTTCCTCTACGGCAGCCTCCCGTACAAGCCGAACGACCTCAATCCGATCGTGCGCGTCTCCAACACGGTGGTCGGCATGTCGGTGCCGGCCTCGTCCGACATCAAGTCGCTCAAGGAGCTCTTCGACCTCGTCCGCAAGGAGCCCGGCAAGCTCAACTGGGCGGGCGTCACCGGCGCGCTCGACTTCCTGTTCGAGGGCTTCCTCAAGGGCGAGAACCTCGACATGAAGAAGGTGCCGTACCGCAACCCGGTCGAGGCCGCGAACGACCTCGCCGAGGCGCGCGTGCAGTTCTACGAGTTCGGCGGTCGCGATCGCGCGGCCGCAGATCCAGAACGGCAAGATCCGCCTGCTGGCGGTGACCAACACGGTGCGCACGCCCGCCTATCCGGACACCCCGACCGTCGCGGAGGCGGGCTTCCCGGGGCTCACGGTCGACGGCCTCGTCGGCCTGTTCGGCCCGTCCGACATGCCGCTGGAGCTGCGCCAGCGCATCGCCGACGACGTGCGCGCGGTCGCCGACCAGACCATCGCGGATCGCCTCGGCACCACCGGCCAGTTGATGAACATCGGCGGTCCGCAGGACTTCGCCAAGTCGATCGACGCGCAGCGCGCGCAGATCGCCGAGATGGCGAAGCGGCTGGGCGTGGCGGAGAAGAAGTGAGATTGGCGCAGGTCAGATGCGGCAATGCCGCATCTGACCATACGCGACAGCGCCTCCGGCTTGGTGTATTGACCATCCGGTCAATACCGAGGGAGGCGATATGCTCAAGCGGCGCGAATTCATCGGGCGGGCGGCGGTGCTCGCGGCGGGCCTTGTGCCGGCCTTTCGTGCCAAGGCCGCCGACACCTGGCCGCAGCGCCCCGTCACCGTCGTGGTCCCGTTCGCGGCGGGCGGCTCGGCCGACCTGATCGGGCGGTTGCTCGCGCAGCATCTGCAGAAAAAATTCGGCGTGCCGTTCGTGGTGGAGAACCGCGGCGGGGCGGGGGGCAGCATCGGGGCGGGCGTGGTCGCCAAGGCTGCGGGCGACGGCTACACGCTGCTGATCGGCACCGTGAGCACGCATGCGATCAACCCGTCGCTCTATGCGCGCCTGCCGTTCGACGTCGAGAAGGATTTCGTGCCGATCTCGCTCCTGGTACGGCTGCCCAACCTGCTCACCGTCAACAACGACGTGCCGGCGAAGACCGTGCCGGAGCTGATCACGTATCTCAAGGCGAACGACGGCAAGGTCGCGTTCGGCTCGTCCGGCAACGGCACCTCGTCGCATCTTGCGGCCGTCATGTTCCAGACCGCGACCGGCACGCATATGACGCATGTGCCATTCCGCTCGACCACCGACGAGATGACCAACATGATCGGCGGCAGCATTCAGGTCGCGATCAATTCGATGACCTCGATCTGGCCGCTCGTCCAGGGCGGCCAGGTGCGCGCGATTGCGGTGTCGACCCCGCAGCGCGTCGCCGCCGCACCGGACGTGCCGACCATCGCGGAGACCGTGCCGGGATACGAGGCGACCGGCTGGCAGGGCCTTTACGCGCCGGCCGGCACGCCGCGCGAGATCGTCGACAAGATCGCCGCGGAGGTGCAGCGCATCTTCAGCGACCCGCAGGTGGTCAAGACGCTCGCCAATGTGGGCGGCGAGCCCGCGCCCATGACGCCCGACGCGTTCGCGGCCTATGCCAAGGCCGAGCGCGCCAAATGGGCGAAGGTGGTCGCGGCGGCGGGCGTGCGCATCCAGTAGGCCGCGGAGCGGAAGATCATGCGCAAGACCGGCTCCGATCCGTTGAAGACGCGCGAGAAGATCCTCGCGCGCGCCACCGCCGAGTTCGCGGCGCGCGGCTTTGCGGGCGCTCGGGTCGATGCGATCGCGCGCCGCTGCGGCCTCGCCAAGAACATGCTCTACCACTACTTCGGCAGCAAGGAGGGCCTGTTCATCGCGGTGCTGGAGCGCATGTACGAGACCTTGCGCGCGCGCCAGCGCGATTTCGCGGTCCGCGGCAGCGATCCGGCCGAGGCCATGCGCCAGCTCGTCGCGCACACCTTCTCGGCGCTGCTCGAGCACGGCGAGGCGATCGCGCTGCTCAACGACGAGAACCTGCACAAGGGCCGCCACGCACGGCGCTCGAAGCGCATCCGCGCGCTCTACGATCCGCTGGTCGACACCATCCGCGAGGTGCTGCGCCGCGGCGCCGACCAGGGCATCTTCCGCCGCGACATCGATCCGGTGACGCTCTATCTCTCGCTTTCCTCGCTCGCCTATCACTACCTGTCGAACCAGTACACGCTCAACGCCGCCTTCGGCCTCGACTTCACCACGAAAGAACGCCGCAAGGCCTGGCTCGCGCACATCACCGACATGATCCTCACCTATTGCCGGAGCGAGGCGGGCGCCGTGGTGCGGCGGCCGCGCGCGTCATGAGTGCGAGCTCGGCAACCGGGCGAAGCACAAATAAGACCGGAGGTTGACCATGAGCGACAGGCTGCGCGTGCTGCCGTATATCGGCGGACAGACCAAGGATTTTCCCAACGCCACGATGGCGCCGCTGGTGTCGCCGGTCGACGAGAGCGTCGTCGCCGACATGATGGATGCCGACGCCGCCGCGGTCGATGCGGCGGTGACCAACGCGCATGCGGCATTCCTGGCGCACCAGGACGCGCCGACGTCGAAGCGCGTCGAATGGCTGATGGCGGCGGCCGATGCGGCCGACAAGGCCGAGCCGCAGGTGGTCGATGCGCTGGTGCGGGTGCTCGGCAAGCCGAAACGCGCCGCGACCTTCGAGCATCGGCGCTCGGGCGCCTTCCTGCGCGCCTGCGCGATCCAGCTTCCGCATATGAACGGCGAGGTGCTCCCGCTCGATCTCAACGCGCTCGGCGCCAACCGCTTCGGCTTCACGACCCGCATCCCCTATGGCGTGGTGGCGGCGGTCACGCCGTTCAACGCGCCCTCCAACATGGTGACGCAGAAGGTCGCGCCCGCGCTCGCCATGGGCAACGCCGTGGTGGTGAAGCCGTCGCCGCCGGGCGCCGAGGTGGCCGTGATCCTCGCCGAGGCGTTCAAGAAGGCGGGCGTGCCGGACGGGCTGTTCAACGTGGTGACGGGCGGGCGCGAGACCGCGAAGGCGCTGGCCGCCCATCCGCTGGTGCAGGCCGTGACGCTCACCGGCAGCACGGCGGCCGGGCACGATCTCGCGCGCGCGGCCGGGGCGAAGAAGTTCGTCGGCGAGCTCGGCTCGAACGCCGCCAACATCGTGTGCGCGGACGCCGATATCGCCGACGCGGCCCAGCGCATTGCGTCGGCCGGCTTCGAGGCGAGTGGCCAGCAATGCATCTCGGCGCAGCGGGTGATCGTCGAGCAGAAGGTGTTCGACGCCTTCCTCGAGGCGTTCGTCGCGGCCGCGAAGAAGCTCAAGGTCGGCGATCCGAACGACACCGCGACCGATGTCGGGCCGATGGTGAACCGCGCGGCGGCCGACCGGGTCGAGCAGATGATCGCCGACGCGGTCGCGAAGGGCGCGCGTCTCGTGCTCAAGCCCGAGCGCAAGGGCTGCATCCTCGGCCCCGCGATTCTGGCCAGCGCGCCCGACTCGGCACGGCTGATGACCGAGGAAGCGTTCGGCCCCGTCGTGGTGGTGCAGCCGGTCGCCGATGTCGATGCGGCGCTCGCGCTCGCCAATTCGTCGGAGTTCGGGCTGCAGGCGGCGTGCTTCACGTCGAGCCTCGATACCGCGTTCAAGGTCTCGAAGAAGCTCAAGGCCGGCGCGCTGTGGATCAACGAGGCGAGCCGCTTCCGGCTCGACACCTATCCGTTCGGCGGCGTCGGCTCGAGCGGCTTCGGCCGCGAGGGTGTGCGCTACGCGATGGAAGAGCTGTCGCAGTGGAAGTTTACCGGCATCCGGCTCAATCCCAAGTAATGGATGACGCAACGGCATGACGGAGCACGTCCGGCCCACTAACCGGCTGATCGGCAGCCCGGTCGAGCGGATCGAGGACCTGCGCTTCCTGCGCGGGCGCGGCGAATATGTCGGCGACCTGGCGCTCGACGGCATGCTGCATGCCGTCATCCTGCGCAGCTCGGTGCCGCATGGCCGTATCCGCGCGATCGACGCGTCAGCGGCGCGCGCGCGTCCGGGCGTGCATGCGGTGATCACGCCGGCCGAGCTCGGCACCATGCCGCTGATCCCGCAGCGGCTCGACGTGCTGCCGGCATTCAAGCCCTATCAGCAGCCGGTGCTCGCCGACCGCAAGGTGCGCTACGTCGGCGAGCCGCTCGCCGTGGTGCTGGCCGAGAGCCCGGCGCTGGCCGAAGATGCGCTCGAGGCGATCGACGTCGATATCGAGTTGCTTGCGCCGGTCGCTGATCGCGATGCGGCGCGCGCCGGCGAAATCCGCCTGTTCGATGGCGTCACCAACGTGACGGCGACGCTGACGGCGCTCAAGGGCGATGCCGTGGCCGCGCTCGCGGCCGCGCCTTACGTCCGGCGCGAGCGCTTCAAGGTTCAGCGCTTCACGGCGGTGCCGATGGAGCCGCGCGGACTGCTGGCGCAGTGGGACGCGGCGGCCGGCAAGCTCACGGTGTTCGGTGCGGCCAAGATCGCGTTTCCCAACCGGCGCATCCTGTCCGCACTGATCGGCTTGCCCGAAAGCGCGATCCGCATGGTCGAGAACGACGTCGGCGGCGGATTTGGCGCGCGCGGCGAATTTTACCCCGAGGACTTCCTGATCCCGTTCGCGGCGCGGCTGACCGGCCGCCCGGTGCGGTGGATCGAGGATCGCCGCGAGAACCTGCTCGCCTGCAATCACGCGCGCGACGCCGAGATCGAGCTTGCGCTCGCCTGCGACCGCGACGGCCGGTTCATCGCGCTCGTGGGCGAGGCCTTCTGCGATTTTGGCGCCTATGTGCGCACCGCCGGCGCGACGCCGGCGCGCAACATCTCGCAGGTGCTCTCCGGGCCCTACGACATCCCCAACATCCGCATCGAGGTCTCGCCGGTCGTCACCAACAAGACGCCGGTCGGCACCTATCGGGGCCCCGGCCGCTACGAGGCCGATTTCTTTCGCGAGCGCCTGATCGACCTCGTGGCGGACGATCTCGGCATCGACCGGGTCGAGCTGCGCCGGCGCAACCTGATCGCGGAAAGCGCCCAGCCGTACCGTCTCGCGACCGTCGAACCGCTGCATGTCGAGACCGAGACCGACAGCGGCGACTACACGGCGACGCTCGATCGTTGTCTGAAGGAATTCGGTTGGGCCGATCGGATCGCCCGGCAAGGCCGGCTGATCGACGGGCGCTATCACGGCTGCGCGGTCGGCTGCTACATCGAGGGCGGCGCGTCCGGGCCGCGCGAGAATGCGCGGCTCGCCCTCCAGGCGGACGGCCGCGTCGCCGTCTTCGTCGGTTCATCCGGGATCGGGCAGGGTGTCGAGACCGTGTTCGCGCAGATCGCGGCCGATGCGCTCGACCTGCCGATGGACGGCATCGCGGGCGTCTTCCACGGCTCGACCGATTATCTCGCCGAAGGCTTCGGCTCCTACAGCTCGCGCTCGGTGGTGATGGGCGGCTCGGCGGTGATCGACGCCGCCGGCAAGCTCAAGGAGGCGATTTGCGCCGCGGCGGCGACGCGCTTGCGCTGCCCGGCGAGCGACGTGACGCTCGATCAGGCCGTGGCGCTCGGGCCGGATGGCCAGCGGTTGCCGTGGCGCGAGCTTGCCGCCGACGGGCTGTCCCGCGATGGCACCTTCGCCAGCAACAAGCGCACCTACAGCTACGGGGCGCACGCCGCCGAGGTCGCGGTCGATCCCAAGACCGGCGCCGTCGAGGTGCTGGATTACGTGGCGGTCGAGGATGTCGGCCGCATCATCAATCCCGAGACGCTGCACGGCCAATGCGTCGGTGCGATCGTGCAGGGCCTCGGCGGCGCGCTGATGGAGCACCTGGTCTACGACGCCGACGGCCAGCTGCTCACCGGCACGCTCGCCGATTACCTGATGCCCACCGCGAGCGACTTCCCGTCGATCCACGCAGTCGCGTTGGAGGACAAGCCGGCGCCACACAATCCGCTCGGCGCCAAGGGCGCGGGCGAGGGCGGCATCATCCCGGTCGGCGGGATCATCGCCAATGCGGTCGCGGCCGCGCTGAAGTCTCTCGGCGTCGAGCCGAACGAGCTGCCGCTGTCACCGCCGAAGGTGTGGGCAATGATCAATAAGATCGCTGAACTCGGGTAGGGTGGGCAACCGCGCCCGCATGTCCGCGTGGGCAAAATCGCTCGATCGCGGTTGCCCACGCGGAGGGGTGTGCGCATGCGATTTTGCCCACCCTACGAGGGAAGAGAGGGTGAATCAGATCTTCGTCAGCTCATACGTCGACGGCGCGAACATCTCCTCGAACGGCAGCTGGCGCACCGACAGGCCCTGCTCGAACGAATAGCGCGCGAGCGTCTCCAGTACCTTGCGGTTCTCGTGCGCGCCGTAGCTCCAGTAGTCCGGCCCGAGCGACGCGCGAGCGTGGTCGTACGCGGCGACGGGCCACGGCAGGGACACCGCGAGGTGGCCGACCTGGCCGAGTTCGGCCATGGCGATCTGCTTCGCCTTGACGAAGGCCTTGTAGACGCTGACCGCGAGCCAGGGATGCCGTTCGACCAGCGAGCGGCGGATGCCGATCGCATGCATGATCGGGAAGATACCGGTCTTCTTGAAGTACGCGGCCTCGACCTCCGGATAATTCGGAAACAGCCGGCCGACATTGGGCGCGCCGGCGAGGTAACAGCTCGGCGCGCGTGCCGAGAGGACGCCGTCGATCTCGCCCGCCGCGAGCATCTGCGACAGCGTGCGGTCGTCCGGCACCTGGATCAGCTCGATCTCGGGCGCCAGCTTGATCTTGGCGCGCTCCTCGCGTCCGCCATCTTCCAATCCGCCGCGCCGCCATTTGATGTCGGCGGGCTTCACGCCGTACTCGTCCTGCAGGATGCCGCGCACCCAGACATTGGCGGTCATCTGGTATTCGGGCAGCCCGATGGTCTTGCCCTTGAGGTCCTTGGGTTCCTTGATGCCGCGGTCGGTGCGGACGTACAGGCTGCTGTGGCGGAAGAGGCGCGACACGAAGGCCGGAACGGCGACGTAGTGCGCATCGCCCCGCGCGGTGGTCATCGTATAGCTGCTCATCGAGATTTCGCTGACGTCGAACTCGGCGAACTTGAAGGCGCGATGGAACAACTCCTCCGGCTCCAGATTGACGGCGCTCACGTCGCAGCCTTCGATCGGCGCGCGGCCGTCGAAGATCGCGCGCGTGCGGTCGTAGTCGCAGACGGAGAGGCTGAGCGGCAGGGCCATGGGATGCTCCAGAAACTGAATCGTCATGGCCGGGCTTGTCCCGGGCGTGACGAGGGTGCCCATAATTGACTAATTGGTCAACACGATGCTACCAAACTTCACGTTCCCGCCCGCACTGGTGTGAAGCCACACGATGAAGTTGCCCGCCTTCGATTATGCGTGTCCGACGACGCTGGCCGAGGCGGTGGCGTTGCTCGCCGCGCACGACGGCGACGCCAAGGCAATAGCCGGCGGCCAGTCGCTGGTGCCGATGATGGCGTTCCGCGTGGCCTCGCCGGCGCTGCTGGTCGATCTGCGCCGGCTGCCCGGATTGAATGAAATCAAGATCGACGACACCGGCGTGCGGCTCGGCGCCCTGGTGCGCTGGCGCGACATCCTCGACGACGAACGGCTCGCGCGCGCCCATCCGCTGCTGGTCGCGGCCGTTCACCATGTCGCGCACTACCAGATCCGCAACCGCGGCACCGTCGGCGGCAGCGTCGCGCATGCCGATCCGGCGGCCGAGATGCCGGGCATCGCGGTCGCGTGCGACGCCGAGATCGCGGTGACGGGCCGGGCCGGCGCCCGCGTGATCCCGGCCGGCGAATTCTTCGTCGGCGCGCTGACGACCGCGCTCGCGCCCGACGAGATCATCACCGAGATTCGCCTTCCGGCGTGGCCTTCGAGCCGCCGTTTCGGCTTCGAGGAATTCGCGCTGCGGCGCGGCGATTTTGCCATCGCGGCGGCCGCCGTCTTCTACGACCAGGACGCGGCCGGACGCGCCGCGAACGCGCATGTGGGCGTGATCGGCGTCGGCGACCGCCCGGCGCGGCTCGCGCCGGTCGAGGCGGTGCTCAACGGCGCGCGTATCGATGCCGACGTGATCGCGCGCGCGGCTGAGGCGACCAGCGCGGCGGTCGAGCCGCAAGCGGACATCCACGCGAGCGCGGCCTACCGTCGCTCGCTCGTCGGCACCATGGTCGAGCGCGCGCTGACGACCGCGGCGGCCTGAACGGAGCGTGTATGGCGACGAAGTTCGAAGTCAACGGGAAGGCGGTCGAGGTCGCGGTCGAGCCGCGCATGACGCTGGCCGACTGCCTGCGCCAGGTGCTGCGGCTCACCGGCACGCATCTGGGCTGCGAGCACGGCGTATGCGGCGCCTGCACGGTGCTGGTCGACGGCGAGGCGGTGCGCGCGTGCCTGATGCTCGCCGTGCAGGCGGAAGGGCACAGCGTCACGACCATCGAGGGGCTTTCGAACGACGACGAGCTCACGCCGCTGCAACAGTCGTTCCGCCGGCATCACGCGCTGCAATGCGGCTTCTGCACGCCCGGCATGATCACCACCGCGCACGCACTCCTCACCGAGGAGCCCGACTGCGACGCCGACCGCGTACGCGAGGTGCTGTCCGGCAACATCTGCCGCTGCACCGGCTACATCTCGATCGTCGAGGCGGTGCTCGACGCGCGCAGCGCCTATCGCAAGCCCGAAGGCATTGCGAGCGAAGCGAAGCAACCTCGATCCGCGGAACGAGATTGCTTCGGCGCGCGTGGCGCGCCTCGCAATGACGAGGTTGATCGACGATGAGGAACACCTTCATCGGCGCCCCGATCGAACGGCGCGAGGACCTGCGCTTCGTGCGCGGGCGCGGGCAGTATGTCGACGATCTTGCGCCGCAAGGGTTGCTCCACGCCGTCATCCTGCGCAGCAGCGTCGCGCATGGCCGCATCAGGTCGATCGATACCTCCGCGGCACTCAGGGTTGCCGGCGTGCATGCGGTGATCACCGCAAAGGACATGCCGGGCGGTCCGCCGATCATACCGATGCGGCTGCAGCCGCTGCCCGAGTTCAAGCCGTTCGAGCAGCCCGTGATCGCGGTCGATAAGGTGCGTTATGTGGGCGAGCCGATGGCCGTGGTGCTCGCCGACAGTGCCGCCATCGGCGAGGATGCGCTGGAAGCTATTGCGGTCGACATCGAGTCGCTGCCGGCCGTGACGGATCGCGACAGTGCGACCCGGAACGCCAGCGTGCTGTTCGAGCAGAAGGGCACGAATCTCGCGCTCACGTTCCGGGCCGAGCGCGGCGACGCCGCCGCGGCATTCAAAGACGCGCCTTATCGCCGACGCGAGCGCTTCAAGGTGCAGCGTCACTACGGTCTCACCATGGAGCCGCGCGGCGTGCTCGCCGAATGGGACGCGGCGGCCGGCATCCTGCGCGTCTTCGGCGCCGCCAAGGTGCCGTTCTTCAACCGCCGCATCCTGGCGGCGCAGATCGGCCTGCCCGAGACCGCGATCGACATGGTCGAGAACGACGTCGGCGGCGGCTTCGGCGCGCGCGGCGAGTTCTATCCGGAGGATTTCCTGATCCCGTTTGCGGCGCGCCATGTCGGCCGCCCGGTCAAATGGATCGAGGACCGCCGCGAGAACCTGATGGCGATGAACCACGCGCGCGAGGCGGAGGCCGACGTCGAGATCGCGTGCACCCGCGACGGCAAGATCCTGGCGCTGCGCGGCCACACCTATACGGACATGGGCGCCTACATGCGCACCAACGGCGCGGTCGGCTCGCGCAATATCGCGCAGTTCATGTCGGGACCGTACCGCATCGAGAACATCGACATCGACGTGGCGCTGTTCATGACCAACAAGACGCCGGTCGGCACCTATCGCGGCCCCGGCCGGTTCGAGACCGACTTCTTCCGCGAGCGGCTGCTCGACATGGTCGCGAAGGATCTCGGCCTCGACCGCATCGACTTCCGCCGCCGCAATCTCGTGGTGGATGCCGAGATGCCGTACCGGCTCGCGACCATCACGCCATTCGAGAGCAAGGACGAGCTCGACAGCGGCGACTATCAGTCGACGCTCGATCGCTGCCTCGCCGAGATCGGCTGGAACGAGAAGCAGAAGCTGCAGGGCAAGCTGATCGACGGCCGCTATCACGGCGTCGCGCTCGGCTGCTTCATCGAAGGCGGCGCCGCCGGACCCAAGGAGACCGCCAAGGTCGCGCTCAACGACGACGCGAGCTTCACGATCTTCATGGGCTCGTCGGCGGTCGGGCAGGGCGTCGAGACGGTGTTTGCGCAGATCGCCGCCGATGCGCTGGAGGTGCCGCTCGAGCGCATCCGCGAGGTGCTGCACGGCTCGACCGCTTACGTGAGCGACGGCTACGGCGCCTATCACTCGCGCTCGGTCGTCATGGGCGGCTCGGCCTTGCTCGACGCGGTGGAGAAATTCCGCGCCGCCATCCGCGCGGAGGCCGCCAAGCGCTTCGGTTGCGCCGAGGATGCGGTCCGGGTCGGCGACGACCAGGTGACGGGTCCGGACGGCCACGTGCTCGCGCTCGCGGCGTTCGCCGGTATCGCGGTGGAGGGCTTCTTCCTCAACAAGAAGCACACCTGGACGTACGGCGCGCATGCGGCCCACGTGGCGGTCGACGCCAAGACTGGGCGGGTCGACATTCTCGACTATGTCGCGGTCGAGGATGTGGGACGCATCATCAATCCGCTGACCCTCAAGGGCCAGGTGATCGGCTCGCTGGTGCAGGGCCTCGGCGGCACGTTCCTCGAACATCTCGTCTATGACGAGCACGGCCAGCTCCTGACCGGCTCGCTGATGGACTACCTGCTGCCGACCGCCAGCGACTTCCCCAACCTGCGCAGCATCGCGACCGACGAGAAGCCGTCGCCGATCAACCCGCTCGGCGCCAAGGGCGCGGGCGAGGGCGGCATGATCGCCGCCGGCGGCGTGATGGCGAATGCGGTCGCGAACGCGCTCGGCGGTTTCGGGGTCGAGCCGCGCGAGCTGCCGCTGTCGCCGCCGCGCGTGTGGGAACTGCTCAACGCCGCCAAACAAGATCGAAAGCAGGCCGCCGAATGATTGACCGGATGGTCAATTCACGCTTAGCTTGAGGCAGGATATTCGCAGCGGATAGAGGAGAGTTCGCATGAGCGTTGCACGTCATCAGCGGCCGCCCGAGCTCATCGGCGTTCCGGTCGAGACGATCATGGAGAAATATGTCGGCCGCTTCCGCGAGAAGAAGCCGGATTGGGCGGCGTTCGAGGATGCCAAGGTCGAGGGCTACAAACGCGCCCAGCACCGCTTTATCGGCGCCGGCGGCTCCGGCAAGCACGGCGATCCGAGCGTCATCCCGGCCGGCAACTTCACGCTGTCGATCATGTATGTCGAGCCCGGCCAGGGCAACGCCGCGCACACCCACGAGGTCGAGGAGTGCTTCTTCGTGCTGCAGGGCTTCCTCGACGTGTTCGTCGAGGACGAGAGCGGCAAGCGCATCACGACACGGCTCGGGCCCTGGGAATGCCTCTCGTGCCCGGCCGGCGTGATCCACGGCTATCAGAACGACAGCCTCGGGCCCGTTTATTTCCAGGTCATGCTCGGCCGCGGCAAGCCCGAGACAATGGGCTACGCGGACGACGAGCTCTACAAGCGGCGCGATCAGCACCTGAAGGCAGCCGAGTAGGTTCTCGGCTTGGTGGCCGCGCACCGTCGCGGCCATTCTCCTTTGTGTTTACGCCGTTCGACCGTCCTTTACGCCCATTTAACGGGACCGTGCGGAACGCCTCTGCTAGATTCCGGTTGTTCCGGGCGGAGGTGGCGACGATGCACGTACGTCACGTTGGATCGATTGTCGGTATGATGGAGTTCGTCGGCGCGACGTGCGCCTACGCGATCATCCTCGGCATGATCGCGACCGCGCTCGCGCCCCTCTTCACGCCGCTCTTCCAGAACTAGCGCATATCCCGGCGAGAGCCTGCCCCGGCCTGATCGGGGTGCCACCGGTTCGCCGGTAAGGATATGCGCCAATGCCGCAAAGGTCGTGTCGCGCGACGGCGCAGCCCGGACGGGTGAAATCCGGGGCCGGATTCTTGCGTTTTCCGCTGTCGCGTGCGTCGCGCGGCGAGTCGTCGATCCCCAATTTTTTGGTGAACCGGTTACCGCGGGCCGCGCCCAAATGCCGCTGTCACAATCAATTTCCTCGGATCTATTAAGGTATTGATTTGGCGGGAGAACTTGTCGCGCTGCAGCGCAAAAACAGGGGGCCGCCATGAGGCCCCGCCATAAACCGTAATCAATGCTGCGCAACACTGTCATGCCACTGTAATAAATCCCTCGTTTGGTGGTGCCGAGGTTGGTCCGAGAGAGGGCGACGCCCGAAGGGGCCGACCGGATAAGCGGGAGATACCGCATGCGAATCCACCTCGTCGCGGCCGTGGCCGCCGCGGCTGTTACTCTGGCCACGAGCGTCCAGGCCGCGAGCCTCACCGGCGCCGGCGGCACCGCGATCTACCCGGTTCTCTCCAAGTGGGCGGACCAGTACGCGAAGGACAAAGGCGACACCGTCAACTACCAGGCGATCGGCTCCGGCGGCGGCATCAAGCAGATCCAGGCGAAGACCGTCCTGTTCGCCAACACCGACATGCCGTTGAAGCCCGAAGACGTAGCCAAGAACGGCCTTGTGCAGTTTCCGCAAGTGATCATCTCGATCACCCCGGTCGTGCATCTCGCGGGCGTGAAGGCCGGCGAGCTCGTGTTCGACGGTCAGACCCTCGCCAAGATTTTCCTCGGCGACATCAAGAAGTGGGACGACCCGGCGATCAAGAAGCTCAACCCGAACGTGAAGCTGCCGGACCAGGCGATCACCACCGTCCACCGTTCCGACGGCTCGGGCACGACCTTCAACTTCACCAACTATCTCGCCAAGGTCAGCCCCGACTGGAAGAGCAAGGTCGGCGAGGGCACCTCGGTCAACTGGCCGAACGGCGTCGGCGGCAAGGGTAACCCGGGCGTTGCGTCCTACGTGCAGCAGGTCGACGGCGCGATCGGCTACGTCGAGTACGCCTATGTGATCGAGAACAAGCTGATCTACACCGACCTGGTCAACAAGGCGGGCAAGCGTATCGCCCCGACCATGGATGCGTTCCAGGCCGCGGCCGCCAACGCCGACTTCACCAAGGTGAAGGACTTCTACCTGATCCTCACCGACCAGCCCGGCGACAAGAGCTGGCCGATCACGGCGGCGACCTACATGCTGCTGCGCAAGGACAGCCCGGCCGACCAGAACCACCTCGCGCTCACCTTCCTCGACTGGGCGCTGAAGAGCGGCCAGGCGCAGGCCAAGGCGCTCCAATACGTTCCGCTGCCGGACGATGTGGTCAAGCAGATCGAGGCGCATTGGACGCAGGAACTGCCCAATGCCTGGAAGGTGGCGGGTAACTGACATCGCGCATGCGGGCTGTCGCGGCGCCGAACGCCGCGACGGCTCTCTCCCGCCAGGAAAGTGAGGGCCGGACGTTTGTCCGGCCCTTTTTTGTTCGTGAGAGCGCCTTTGCGGCGCCGGCGCGTCGCGCTTGCGCCACCGCAGGCCGGCGCGCTAGATCGCGCCCGCTGGGCAGTGGGCGTGGGTTGCGGCCGGATGCGCGCAAAGGTGTTTCGCGATTACGATCAGGCGGAGCTGGATCGCCAGTACGATCAGCGTTCCTGGGCCGCCAACGCAATTGCGGTGATCAACGGTTATTCGACCTACAGCGAGGCTGTGCGCGGCCGGCTCGGCGAGCCGCAGACGCATGCCTATGGCGAGGGCCGCGCCGAGACGCTCGATCTCTTCCGCGCCCATCGGCCGAACGCGCCGATCCAGGTGTTCATCCACGGCGGCGCCTGGCGCTCCCTCGGCAAGCGCGACAGCGCCTTTGCGGCGGAGAATTTCGTGCTCGCGGGCGCGCATTTCGCGGCGCTCGATTTTTCCGTGCTGCCGTACGTCACGCTGGAGCAGATGGTCGCGCAGGTGAAGTCGGCAATCGCCTGGCTCCATCGCAACGCCGCGTCGCTCGATGCCGACCGCGCGCGCATCTTCATCTCGGGCCATTCGTCGGGTGCGCATCTCGCGGCCGCCGCCATCACGAGCGACTGGCAGGCCGAGTTCGATCTTCCGGCCGATGTCGTGAAAGGCGCGGTCTGCTGCAGCGGCATCTACGACCTCGAGCCGGTGCGCCGCAGCGCCCGCAACACCTATGTGCAGCTCGACGAGCGCCAGGTCGAGGCGCTGAGCCCAATTCGCCACGTCGGACGCCTTGGCTGTCCGGTCGTGGTCGCCCATGGCGAGCACGAGAGCGACGAGTTCAGGCGGCAGGCGCGCGACTTCACGATTGCGATCGAGGCGCAGGGCAAGCCGGTCGAGCTCGTCGACGGCAAGGGCCTCAACCACTTCGAGGTTATCAACACGCTCGCGGCGCCGAACGGGCTCCTCGGCCGCATCGCGCTGCATCAGATGGGGCTTGCGCTCGGATGAGGGCGCGCCATGCGTAAATTTGAATTTAAACGCAAAACGCGCGGCCGTCAGGCGGCCGCGCGTCGCGCATATCTCTGCGTTATGCGCTTAGGCGTTTCGCGACCCCGACATCCGGCCGTCGACCGAATGTGCGCCGCCGCCGTTGACGGCCAGCATCAGGAACGCGCCGATGATCGCGAGGTTCTTGTAGAAATTGCTCTTGTCACCGGCATCGCCCGTCATCCAGAACGGATGACCGAAATAGGTGACGAGGACGAGGTAGATCACAAAGAGCCATGCGACGAAGCGCGTCTTGATGCCGAGGATGATCGCGATGCCGCCCAAGACCTCGATAGCGCCGATCAGGTAGCCGAACCACATCGGCGCGGGGCTGCCGGAAGCGACGACCGCCATGAGCCGCTTGGAGGCCCCAAGGTTGGCGACGTTCTCTGGATGCAGAAGCTTTGGCACGCCGTAGGCGATGAAAACCGCGGACATACAGATGCGGCTGATAAGGTTGAGTAGATGAGTTCATGTTGCCCTCCCTGTGCTTCGGTCGCGCCTGGCGGCGCGGGTATGTGTGGCCCCCGATCGCGCGGCGACATGATGCCGCGTCCGGCGCACCACAATCAACAGGCGGCGTGGCAGGTCATTGATTTTCGGAGGGTAGCGGACGGGGGAGGGGCCGGCCGGTCGAGCGCCCTCTCATTGCGCCGGGGCGGGGCGCCGTAGCGGTCGGCGCGCCGTGCCGCCGATCGGCTTGCGGGCGGGCGTCTGCGGCTTCTCGGCGAGCGCGCCGGGCGGATCCGGATCGACGCCATAGGTCCACACGATCTCGATCTCGAGATGGTCATCGATGCAGACGACCTGCGTGGGTGTGCCGTTGCGGCTGTGATCGAATGCCTCGAGAATGGCGGCGCGCAGCGCCGCGCGCCGGTCGGCGAATTCGGCGCGCTTGCCGCGAAAGCGCATGAGCCAGCGTCCGTCCTGGCTGAACAAGGGAAGTTGGGAGTGCTTGCGCGCGGTGGCGTTCATTTATTTGTCGCCTCGATCTCAGCCCGCCCGCGCGTGTCCAACGCGTGATGGCGCCGGATGTTCCTCGGCGATCGGAGGATGACGTTGGTGGAAGGTGCGCTCAGCCGGAGGCGCGCCGGACCCGCCGCCACAATGCCTCGCCGATGCCGAGGATGCCGTTGCGGGCGAACAGCGCGATCGTCACCAGCATGAGGCCGAGGCCGAGCTGCCAGGCGGTCGGATAGACCTCGGCCAGGAAGTGCGACAGCAGCATGTAGGCCAGCGCCCCGACGAAGGCGCCGTAGAGCCGGCCGTAGCCGCCGAGAATGAGGATGATCAGCACGGTCGCGGCGCGGTCGAGGTCGAGCGCGCTCAAGTTCACGTAGGCGTTGGTCTGCGCCCACAGGCCGCCCGCGACGCCGGCGATGCCCGCCGAGATCGCGTAGCAGACGAGGAGCCGGCGCTGCACCGGCGAGCCGACCGCGTGCATGCGCAGCAGGTTCTCGCGGATGCCCGTGAGGGTCTGCCCGAACGGCGAATAGACGAGCGTGCGCACGCCGACGAAGCAAACCGCGAGCACGCCGAGGCTGAAGAGATACTGCGTGTTGGCGTAGAGCGGGTTGAACTCGAAGCGGCCGAACACCGGCGCGATCGGCAGGCTCGGGAGGCCGTCGAAGCCGCCCGTATAATCGTGCGCCATGTTGGCGGCTTCCTGCAGCAGCGCCATGGTGCAGAGCGTGAGCATCAGCAGCGTGAGGCCGCGCGTGCGCAGCAGCACGAGGCCGGACGCGAAGCCGACCGCGGCCGCGACCAGCGCCGCGATCACGAGACTGGTGATCGGCTCGGTCCAGATGCCGTGAAAGGCGAGCAGTCCGACCGTATAGGCGCCGGCGCCGAAGAAGGCCGCGTGGCCGAGCGTGATGATCCCGGCGTAGCCGAGCGCGAGATCGAGCGAGAGCGCGAACAGGATCGCAATCAGGAGCTCGGCGCCGAAGCCGAGATAGGCCGGAAACGCAAAGTAGAACGCGATCGCCGCGATCCACGGCAGGGCCTCCCACCAGCGCCAGCGATGGCGGCGCGCGAGCGCGCCGGCCGCCGGATGGCCGCGCCGCGCCGCGGCTGCGGCCGATGTGGCGGCGTCGTTCACGCGTCGCGCCTTCCGAACAGGCCCTGCGGCCGCCACAAGAGCAGCAGGATGGTGAGCGCGTAGATGAACATGGTGCCGCCCTTGGGGAGATAGAGCTTGAGCACGAAATCGAGGGTGCCGATCAGCAGCGACGCGCAGTAGACGCCCGTGATGCTGCCGAGCCCGCCGACCGACACGGCGATGAGGAAATAGACCAGATACTTGAGCGCGTATTGCGGATCGAGGCCGAGGAACTCGGCGCCGAGCCCGCCGCCGAGCGCCGCCATGCCGCTGCCGAACGCAAACGTGATGGTGAACAGCGCCCCGACATTGATGCCGAGCGACTCCGCCATGCGGCGGTTGTCGACGGTCGCGCGGATCTGCGCGCCGAGCCGCGTGCGCTCGAACACGAGCCAGATGCCGGAGACGATCATCAGCCCGGCCGCGATGAGGAAGACGCTGTAGGTGCGGTACTGCGTAAAGCCGAGATTGACCTGCCCTTCGAGCGAGGGCGGCAGGTGCAGCGTCTGGCTGTCCGGACCGACCACCAGGGTGGTGGCCGCGATGAAGACGAAGATCAGGCCGATGGTGAACAGCACCTGGTCGAGCTCGTTCGCGCGATAGAGCCGGCGATAGAGCGCCCGCTCGAGCACGACGCTGAGCGCCGCGGTCGCCGCGAAGCCGAGCGCGAGCGCGGCGGCGAAATCGACATGCAGGCGGTTCATCGCCAGCACGATGACGTAGCCGCCGACCATCGCGAAGGCGCCGTGCGCGAGGTTGACGAAGCCCATCAGCCCCATGGTGACCGAGAGGCCGACCGAGATGATGAACAGCACGGTGCCGGCGGAGAGCCCGCCGAGGATCATGCTGGCGACGTCGATGCCGTAGATCACGTTCTGCTTCGCTTCGCGCTGTCATTGCGAGGAGCGAAGCGACGAAGCAATCTCGATCCGCGGCACGAGATTGCTTCGGCGTGCTTCGCACGCCTCGCAATGACGGCCAAGGCCGTCACTTCTTCGGCTTGCACGGCCCGATCTGGAGCTCCTTGCACTTGTCCTTCACGCGATCGATCTGGCCGATCAGCTTCATGTGCAGCTTGCCGTCGGCGCCCTTCACGACCTCGGAGAGATACTCGTTCATGACGATGTCGCGCGTGTCGGGATCGATCATGATCTCGCCCTGCGGGCTGTTGAACTTCCAGCCGAGCAGCGATTTCACCGCCGCGTCGCCGTCCATCTCGCCCTTGGTGGCCTGCACGGCGTGCACGATCGCGGCCATGCCGTCATAGGCGCCGACCGCCGTGAAGTCGGGGATCGAATCCGCGCCGTAAGCGGCCTTCCATGCCGCGACGAAGCGCTTGTTCTCCGGGTTGTCGAGATCGGCGTTGTAGTGGTGCATCGTGATGATGCCGATCGCGGCGTCTCCCATCGCCTGCAGCTTGTCGTCCTCGGTGATGTCGCCCGGGCCGATCAGCTTGATGCCGGCGGCCTTCATGCCGAGCGCCGCATAGGTCTTCGCCACCGCGACCGAGTGGTCGCCGGCCGGGACGAACACGAACATCACGTCCGGATGCTGGTTCTTGGCCCGCTGAAAGAACGGCGTGAAGTCCGGCACGGTCGCGGCACCGCCGGCCGGGATCGCGTCGATCACCCGGCCGCCGGCCGCCTCGAATGCCATGCGGAATGCTTCCAGGCTGTCCTTGCCGGGGGGAAAGTCGGAGTAGACCACGACCGCGGTCTTGGCATGCAATTGCGTGGCGGCGGCCGTGCCGATCGAATAGCCCGAGTGCCACATGCTGAACGAGGTGCGCACGAAGGTGGGCGCCAGGTTGGTGATGAAGCCGGTGCCGGCGTTCATGATCACGGCGAGCTTGTGGCCCGCGTTGATCACCGGCGCTGACGCGATCGCGTTCGGCGAATAGACCCAGCCCGCGACCGCCGAGACCTTGTCCTGCGTGAGCAACTCCTGCACCGCGACCTTGGAGTCGGCGCCGCTCGGGTTCTTGTCGTCGCGCTTGATCAGCTTGATCGTGTACGGCTTCACGGTATCGGGATTGAGCTTGAGATACATCTCCATGCCGCGGTCCATCTGCTGCCCGAACTGGGCGCCGATACCCGTATAGGGCAGCACGATGCCGATCTTGACTTCCTGGGCGGCCGCGACGCCGACCGACAGCGCGAGTGCGGCGGCAGCCGCGACCATTGATGTGACTGAGCGCATCAGAAACCCTCCCCACTATTTCCGATTTCGACGATGAAGGTGATTGTTTTTGCTTGGTGCCGGGATAGTAGGGCGAAAGGGCGAAAGCAGGCAAGCGAACGCGCTTCGCGGCGGTGCGCGCCTTCGTCGCGCGTGCTGCCGTAGGGTGGGCAAAGGCGCATCGCCGGCCTCTCCGCGTGGGCAAAATCTTCGCGGGCGCCTTTGCCCACGCCGGCCTAGGCGCGCCCGATTTTGCCCACCCTACACGCTACATGGCGCCGCCACGCCTGTGTGTTCACACCCCGAATCCCATTGTGTATGGTGGCGCCCCGTGGCGTTGGTTCCAGGAGGATGGCGTGGGCGATCAGGTCAAGTTCGTTCTCGACGAGCAGCAGATTCCCAAGAGCTGGTACAATCTCGCGGCCGATCTGCCCAAGCCCCTGCCGCCGGTGCTTCACCCCGGCACCAAGCAGCCAGTCGGGCCCGGCGATCTCGAGCCGCTGTTCCCGATGGCGCTGATCCTCCAGGAGGTGTCGGCGGAGCGTTACATCGACATCCCGGAGCCGATCCGCGACGTGTACCGCATGTGGCGGCCGTCGCCGCTGATGCGCGCGCGCCGGCTCGAAGAGGCGCTCGGCACGCCGGCCAAGATCTACTTCAAGAACGAGGGCGTCTCGCCCGCCGGCTCGCACAAGCCCAACACCGCGGTGCCGCAGGCCTGGTACAACAAGGAGCAGGGCATCAGGCGACTCTCGACCGAGACCGGCGCCGGGCAATGGGGCGCGTCGCTCGCGTTCGCGGGTGCGCTGTTCGGCATCGACGTGACCGTGTTCCAGGTCCGCGTCTCCTTCGACCAGAAGCCCTATCGTCGCGCGCTCATGGAGACCTATGGCGCGCGCTGCATCGCGTCGCCCTCGACCGAGACCGAGTTGGGGCGGGCGATCCTCGCCAAGAACCCGAACAGCCCGGGCTCGCTCGGCATCGCGATCTCGGAGGCCGTCGAGGTCGCCGCCAAGGATCCGGCCGTGAAATACTCGCTCGGCTCGGTGCTCAATCATGTGCTGCTGCACCAGACCGTGAACGGGCAGGAGGCGCTCAAGCAGTTCGAGATGGCGGGTGACGATCCCGACGTGGTGATCGCCTGCACGGGCGGCGGCTCGAATTTCGCCGGCCTTGCGTTCCCGTTCCTCGGCATGCAGCTGCGCGGCGGCGCCGGCGCAAAGAAGCGCCGCATCATCGCGGTCGAGCCGGCCGCGTGCCCGTCGCTCACCCGCGGCAAATACGCGTACGACTTCGGCGACACCGCGCATCTCACGCCGCTCGTGAAAATGCACACGCTGGGCTCGACCTTCATCCCGCCCGGCTTCCACGCCGGCGGCCTGCGCTATCACGGCATGGCGCCGATGATTTCGCACATCTATGACCTCGGCCTGATCGAGGCCAGGGCCTATCACCAGAAGACCTGCTTCGATGCCGGCGTGCAGTTCGCGCGCTGCGAAGGCATCGTGCCGGCGCCGGAGGCGACGCACGCGGTGCGCTGCGCGATCGACGAGGCGCTGCGCTGCAAGCAAGAGGGCAAGGCCGAGACCATCCTGTTCAATCTCTCGGGCCACGGCCATTTCGACATGGCCGCCTACATCAACTACTTCGAGGGCAAGCTGGTCGACCAGGACTACGACGAGGGCGAGCTCGCCATGGCGCTCGCCGGATTGCCGAGCGTGGCCGCCTAGCCATCGCCGTCATTGCGAGCGAAGCGAAGCAATCGCGCTTCACTTGCTCATGCGCTCGCGGATCGAGATTGCTTCGTCGCTTCGCTCCTCGCAATGACGGTAAGATTTGGGGGAAACTACCAATGATCGAGCCCTATAACGCCGTCGGCCTCATCCCGACCTTCTACGGCATCCGCCGCCGCGAGGACATCAAGCACAACATCGAGCACCTGAAGAGCCTCACCAAGGCGGCCTTCTGGCTCTCCAACCTCGACATCCCGGTGCGCCTGCTCGCGATCCCCGAGGGCGCGCTGATGGGCTTCAACGACGAGGTGCTCGACGTCGACCACGCCGACTATGCCAACACCTGCTGCATCGACGTGCCGGGTCCCGAGACCGACGAGATCGGCAAGCTCGCGCGCCAATGGAACGTCTACATCATGGCGCAGGCCAAGGCGCGCCATCCGGACTGGAAGAACCGCTTCTTCAACATGGGGCTCGTCTTCGATCCGGACGGCAAGATCGTGCTCAAGCACTACAAGATCTCGGCGCTGCTGCCGGTCGAGCGCTCGGTCTCGCCGCACGACGTCTACGACTGGTGGATCGAGAAATACGGCCGCACCCTCGACGCCTTCTGGCCGGTCGCCGACACCAAGATCGGCCGCCTCGGCATCATGATGGCGATGGAGGGCAATTATCCCGAGAACGGCCGCGGCCTCGCGATGAACGGCGCCGAGGTCGTCTATCGTGCCTCGATGCCGTGTCCGTTCACCGAGAACGACGTGTTCGAAATCTCGAACCGCGCCCGCGCGCTCGAGAACAACATGTATATCGTGGCGCCCAACATCGGCAGCTATCACCTCTATCCCGAGGGCCACCATTTCGGCATCGATGCGGGCGGCGGCCAGTCGATGATCGTCGACTACAAGGGAGCGATCGTCGGCAAGCAGCGCGACACCAACGGCTCGACCTTCGTGTCCGGCGTGATCAACATCGAGGCGCTGCGCCACCACCGCGAGTCCGCGCAGGTGACCAACTGGATGAAGGACATCCGCGCCGAGCTCGCGCAGATCATCTACGAGAAGCCGATCTATCCGAAGAACCGCTATCTCAAGAAGGTCCCCGGCAAGCACGCCGACTACAAGCGCGACGTGATCGACAAGCAGGTCGCGCTGATGCAGAAGCGGGACATCTGGAAGAAGCCGACGAAATGAGCGGCAGCGACGCGTAGCCCGCATGAGCGAAGCGATATGCGGGGGCACCGGTCCCGGATATCGCTGCGCTCATCCGGCTACGTTTGCTCATCCGGGCTACATTCGCGTCCCGACCGTCAGCGGCGCGTGCCGGTTCACGTCCTTGTAGAGCAGGTAGCGGAAACGGCCCGGCCCGCCCGCGTAGCAGGCCTGCGGGCAGAACGCGCGCAGCCACAGGAAGTCGCCCGCCTCGACCTCGACCCAGTCGCGGTTGAGGCGATAGACGCCTTTGCCCTCGAGGATATAGAGGCCGTGCTCCATCACGTGCGTCTCCTCGAACGGGATGTTGCCGCCGGGCTCGAACGTCACGATGTTGACGTGCATGTCGTGGCGCAGATCCTTGGGATCGATGAAACACGCGTTCGACCAGCTCCCGTTGGAGCCTGGCAGCGGCGTCGGCGTGATCGCCTGATCGCTGCTGACGAAGGCGGGCGGGACGCCCAGTCCGTCGACCGGCATGTAGCGCTTGCGGATCCAGTGGAAGCGCGCCGCGGCGGCCGTCGTGTTGCGCATCGACCAGTCGGTTGCCGGCGGCACATACGCAAACGTGCCCGGTCCCATTCGGTGTGCCGTGCCGCCCACCGTGAGCGCGATCTCGCCTTCCAGCACGAAAATGGCCGCCTGCGCGTTGCGGTCCGGCTCCGGCTTGTCGCTGCCGCCGCCCGGCGCGACCTCCATGATGTATTGCGAGAATGTTTCGGCGAAGCCGGTCAGCGGCCGGGCCAGGATCCAGGCGCGGGTCTCTTCCCAGTGCGGAAAATAGCTCGCCACGATGTCGCGCATGACGCCGCGCGGGATGACCGCATAGGCCTCGGTGAAGACGGCGCGGCCGGTCATCAGCTCGGCCTGGGCCGGGAGCCCGCCACGCGGCGCGAAATAGGGGCTTGGGGTCATGAGATTGCCGTCGCTTCTTGTCGCTTGCGGCGCAGGATACCGCGAACGGCGACCGCTCGCGACGTGCATCGATCGATTGACGTTTGATGTGAGATTTCACATAATGCCCCCATGCCTCGGGTTGTGGACGAGCCGAGACCACTCATCTGGCGCGGCGCGTCCAAGGCCGATTTCATGGCATTTCCGCGCGCCGTTCAGCGGGAAATCGGCTATGCGCTGTTTTTGGCGCAAATGGGCGAGCGGCATTTGACGATGGCCAAGACGCTGAGCGGCTTCGGCGGCGCCACGGTGGTGGAGATACGGGAAAGTCACGAGGGTAACGCGTATCGTGCGGTCTACACGGTGCGCTATGCCGACGCAGTTTACGTCCTTCACGCGTTTCAGAAAAAATCGAAGAAGGGGATCGCGACCCCCAAGGCGGAACAGGAGTTGATCGGGCAGCGTCTGAAGGACCTGATCAGGGAAAAGGAAGGACGATGATGACAAAGGTATCCGCGGCCAAGGATTCGGCGCGAAACGTATGGCTGCAGCTCGGGTTCCCCGACGCCGAAGAGCACTATCTGAAGGCCGAGCTTGTCCTTCGGCTTGACAAGGCCATCAGGTCGCTCGATTTGACGCAACGCGCAGCCGCGCGGCGCATCGGAACCACTCAGCCGGAGCTGTCGAAAATCCTGAAAGGAAAATTCAGCGAAGTCTCGCTCGAACGGCTCATGCGCTTTCTCATGGCGCTCGGCTGTCAGATCGAGATCAAGATTGGCGCGGGGCAAGGGAACGAAGCCGGCAATGTCACGATCAAGGACGGCCGGCGCAGGGCCGCATAGGCAGCCGTTTGCGTGCGAGGACATCCGCATGGATCGCGACAACACATCGGAAGAGCCGCGCAACGTCGCGGGCGCCACGCTGACGCGCATCGCCTGGACGGCGCTCGGCGGCGATCCTCGGGCGGCCGCGGCCGTCACGGTTGCGGGGGAGGGCGATCTACCTTCGGCCTTTCCGGTGACCGACGTCGGCTGCACCGCCATGGCGGCGGCAGCGCTCGCGGTCGCCGAGCTTGTTGCGACGCGCGACGGAAACCTGCCGTCGGTCGTGATCGATCGCCGCCTGGCGTCGTTCTGGCTCAAGGCGTCCATCCGACCGGTGGGCTGGAAGATCCCGCCGACCTGGGGCGATATCGCGGGCGATTACCCGACCCGCGACGGCTGGATCAAGCTGCATACCAATCAGCCGCATCATCGTGCCGCGGCGCTGCGCGTTCTGGGTACGCCGGCCGACCGTGCGGCCGCCGCGCGCGCCGTCGCGGCGTGGGCGAAAGCCGAGCTCGAAGCGGCCGTCGTGGCGGAAGGCGGCTGCGCGGCCGAGATGCGGACGACGGCCGAATGGGCCGCGCATCCGCAGGGGCAGGCGGTCGCGGCCGAGCCGCTGGTGCACGTGGCGGCACGTGATGCCGGCGGGCCGCTGGCGCTCGCGGGCGACCGGGCGCGCCCGCTCGCCGGCCTGCGCGTGCTCGACCTCACGCGCGTGCTCGCGGGCCCGATCGCGACGCGCTTCCTCGCCGGCTACGGCGCCGACGTGCTGCGCATCGATCCGCCGACCTGGAACGAGCCGCCGCTCGTCCCCGAGGTCACGCTCGGCAAGCGCTGCGCCCGGCTCGACCTGCGCGCTCCCGAGGGGCGCGCGACCTTCGAAGCGCTGCTGCGCGACGCCCACGTGTTCGTCAACGGCTATCGGCCGGGCGCGCTCGATGGCCTCGGCTACAATGCGGCGACACGCCGGCGCCTGTCGCCCGGCCTGATCGACGTGTGCCTCGATGCCTATGGCTGGACCGGGCCGTGGAGCACCCGGCGCGGCTTCGACAGTTTGGTGCAGATGAGCACGGGCATCGCCGAGACCGGCATGCGCTGGCGCAACGCCGAGGAGCCGGTGCCGCTTCCGGCCCAGGCGCTCGACCACGCGACCGGCTATCTGGTCGCGGCCGCCGTGGTCCGTGGCGTGACCCGGCGGCTGACCAACGGCATCGGCCTCGACGCGAGGTTGTCACTCGCGCGCACTGCCAAGTTCCTGACCGACGCGCAGGCCGCCCCCGCGACCGCGGCGCTCGCGGCCGAGACGCCGGCGGATCTCGCGCTCGATATCGAGCCGACGAGCTGGGGCCCGGCGCGCCGCCTCGCGCCGCCGGTCGCGATCATGGGCGCGCCCATGCGGTGGGATCGCCCCGCGAGCGCGTTGGGCACGTCGCCGGCGCGTTGGGAGACGGGCGACGCCGCAGCCTAGTCCTTCTTGCGTGCCTCGGTCGCGGCGCGCAGCGGACGGCCCTCGAGGCCGGCTTCGCGTGCGTGCAGCAGCGGCCCGGTCGGGCGCATCGTGAAGGACAACTCGACGCTCGTATAGTCGTGATAGCCCAGGCGGGCGAGCGGGCGGATCCTCGCCACGTCGAGCTTGCCGTCCGGCGTCAGCGCATCGTCGCGGATGTGCACGCCGACGACGCGGCCGATCACGACGTGGTGCACGTTGTCGCGCGTGCGCGCCGGTAGCGCCAGCGAGCCGTAGAATCGGCATTCGAGGTGCACCGGCGAGGCGGCGACGCGCGGCGGCCTCACGAGGCGCGACGCGATCATGTCCAACCCGGCATGCGCCGCTTCGTCGATCTCGGGCGGCAGCAGCTGCGCCGTCAGGTTGACGGCCTCGCGCAGCGCGTAGGTCGCCATGTTGACGACGAACTCGCCCGTGTCGGCGGCGTTCTTGGCGCTGTCCTTGCGGCGTCCGCTGCCCGGCCGCGAGCTCGCCGCGAACATGACGAACGGCGGATCGTAGGCGAGATTGTTGAACTGGCTGTACGGCGCGAGATTGACGATCCCGTCGTGGCTGATGGTCGAGATCCAGCCGATCGGGCGCGGAACGACGATCGACTTGTATGGATTGAACCGCAAGCCGTGGTCGTCCTTGTCCGGCTCGTAGAACATGGCGGTGTGTGTCCTAGTTCACCTTGATGTTTGCGACCCGAACGACGCGCCTCCACTTGCGGGTCTCGTCCGCCAGGAACGTGCCGAAGGCGGCGGGCGTTATCGGCATGGGCTCGGCGCCGAGCTGCGCGAACTGTTGCGCGATCGCAGGGTCCGCGAGGGCCGCGTTGATCTCGCCGTTGAGCTGCTCCACGATCTCGGCCGGCGTCTGGCGCGGCGTCCCGATGCCGTACCAGCTGCTCGCCTCGTAGCCCGGCAGGGATTCGGCGACGGTCGGGACATCGGGCAGCGCCGCGGCGCGCGCCGCGCTCGTCACGCCGAGCGCACGCAATCTGCCCTCGCGGATCAGCGGGATCGACGAGGAAATCGGATTGAAGATCACCTGCACCTGGCCGCTGATCACGTCGGTCAGCGGGCTCCCTGCATAAGGCACGTGCACCATGTCGACGCCGGCGATCATCTTGAACAGCTCGCCGGCGACGTGCTGCGGGGTGCCGTTGCCGGCCGACGCCATGTTCAGCTTGCCCGGATTGGCCTTCGCATAGGCGATGAGCTCGCCGACGGTTCTTGCCGGAACCGCCGGATTGACTTCCATCACCAGCGGCGTCCGGATGACGGCGGCGACCGGGGCGATGTCGCGCAGGAAATCGAAGCCGAGGGTGCCGTAGAGCGTGGCATTGACGGTGTTGGCGAGCGTCACCAGGAGGAGCGTGTGGCCGTCGGCCCGGGCGCGCGCGACGAGTTCGGTGCCGATATTGCCGGCCGCGCCCGTCCGGTTCTCGACGATGAATTGCTGGCCGAGCCGCTGCGTGAGCCGTCCCGCGATGATGCGCGCCGCGATGTCGGGCGTGATTCCGGGTGGAAAGCCGAGGATGATGCGCACCGGTCGGGCCGGGTAGGCGGCCGCGCGCGCGATTTGCGGGATCGCCGGCAGCAGGGCGGCCCCGGCCGCGAGACGCAGAAGTCGTCGACGACGCAGATCGATGCTCACATCGGCCTCCCTCTTTCAGTTCTCGCTGGCGGTGGGTCGCGGCCGCCGCGTGGATCGGCGCGAGGCCGGCGCGCGCGGCTGCAGATTGCCCTCGATCACCCGGATCAGCAGGCGCATGAACTGGTCCCGCTCGCGCGGCGCGAGCGGGCCTAGAATGTCGGCATTGGCCAGCGTGAAGGCCGCGTAGAGATCGGCGTAAAGCGCCTCGCCCTTGGCGGTCAGGCTGAGCAGGCGGGCGCGCCGGTCCGCCCCGTTGACCTGCCGCGCCGCCACGCCCGACCTGACCATCTGCTCCACCAGCACGCTCGCGGTGTTGCGATCGATGTTGAGGCGCGTGGCGAGCACGTTCTGCTCGATGCCCGGGCTTCCGGTCTTTCGGTTGAGATGGACCATGGCGCCGTACTGCAGCGGCGTGAGACCCGCTTCACCGACGACCTCCGAGCTCTTGGCCACGCATACCTGATGGAAGCGGCGTGCCGCCGCCGTGGGGATGCGGTGCCACGCGGGGCGGCCGGTCGCGGCTGGCGGCGTCGCTTGGCGTGCGGATCGTGTCAGCATGAGGCCTCGTCATTATTCATATGATAGGATCATCCTATAATAGGACTAAATGGTCGTCTCGTCAAGCGGCAACGCGCCCCCCGCTTGCGCAACGGAATTTATCGTCGACCGGCAGGGCGAGCGGCCGGCGGGGAGGGGCGCGCAAAATCGGTTGGCACGATGCCCCGGTTCGCGGACTATGGAGCGGAGATTTTGCCCACGCGACGCCCCCGGGTCGCCTGACGAGCGGCGTCAGGCGACGCGACCGACTTGCGGACAGCGTGGCGCCACCCTGAGGCCTGAACCAAATGATGATCGGCTCGACCCTGCAACGCTTACGCAGCTCATTCAGCAAATCGGCCGGCACCATCGTGTTCGGCATGGAGGACGGCACCGTCTCCATCTTCGGCTTGATCTTTGGCGTCGCGGCGACGACGTCCGACGTCAAGACCGTGCTGATCGCCGGCGCTACCGGAGCCGTCGCGGCGGCCGTCTCGATGATGGCCGGCGCCTATCTCGACGTCGAGACGACGCGCGACGCGGCCAATGCGGCGCGCGCGGCCGTCCAGGCCGGCGCCGGTTCGGTCACGTCCCTGTCCGGCCGCTTGGCGAAGGCCGGCCTCACGTCCGCCCAGTCCGACGCGCTTACGGCCGCTGTGCAAACCGATCCCGACGCCGCCGGCGGATTATTGCGCGTGCTGCAGGGCGCGCCGGAGACCGCATTCAATCCGATGGAGCAGGCGCTGTGGATGCTGTTCGCGGATTTCGCGGCGGCCGCGGTCCCGATCCTGCCGTTCGTGTTTCTTCCGATATTTCAGGCCCGGATCGTTTCGGGGGCCGTCACGCTGGCGTTGCTCGTCGGGCTCGGCATCGGGCGCTCGCGGATCGCCAAGCGCGACATGGTGCGCACGGTCACCGAGACGGTGTCGATCGGCCTCGCGGCTGCGTTCGCCGGCATTGCGATCGGCGTCATCATCAACCGGTTCTTCTCGCCTTAGCATTGGCGCATATTCTTGTCGGCGAACCGGCATCCACTTCGCCGGAATATGCGCCAAGGCATTCAGCAGGCGTCATCGAACGCGAGCGCGCCGCCGCTCGCGTAGACGCTGCCGTCCGGCTTGCGCGTGACGATCAATGCGGGCGCGCCGACCGAGGAAATGTTCAATGTCGCGGCATTCAATATCCGGCCCTGCGGGCTGATCTTGACCGTCCTTCCGTCCGCCCCCGTCAGCAGCTCGAGCTTGTCGCCGGCAAAGAAACCGAGCACCAGGAAATCCTGGCGCAGCTCGTCCGGTGCCGCCGCGGTCGCGCGGACGCCGACCTTGACGATCTCGCCGAGAAACGTCTTTTGCGCCGTGATGGAAAACCGGCCCTGGTCGTCGAGATGGCCGGACGGGTTGATCGGCTTGGATTGGACATCGTGTTCGACGACCGTCGCGCCGCAGCGCACGTGCAGGAGGAGCACCTCCGGCGGCTTGCTGGCGGCGCCGCGATAGCCGGCGAGCAAACCCTTGATTGCCATGGCGTCGTTGCCTGCCGGTACGGCCGCGATCGGCGGGGCGCTCGTTCGCGACGCAAAGCGCGCATACACGAAGTAGGAGCCTGCCAGCGCGCACGCGACGATCCCGGCAACCGCGATGCCCATCATCATCCGTTTGCCGCCGGCTGCGCGTGCGGGCCGCGCAAACTTCGGCGCACCTGTCCGTCTCCCGGCGGGCACCGGCGTACTGGATGCGGCCTCGACGCGGTCGATCGCCTCCTCGAGCAAGCGCCGCTCGCGCTCGATCTCTGCCTTGCTGAGCGTCGGATTGGCGCTCTGCAATTGCCTCACCAGCATGGCGCGCACGCGCTCGTAAAGCGCGCGCCGGGCGGCCGCCGTATTCTCCGGCAGCTTGGCGACCGCGCCCGAGACGAGCGGGTAGAAATCGGCCATCGTCCACTCCTGACTTCCTTGCCGCATCGTAGCGTCCTCACGGATCGTTGGAAATCCGCGAGGCGCGCGCTGGCTCGACGCTGGTGTCGGCGCCGATGCGGTTGTCGTAACATCACAATACGGGGTAAGTCGCTCGGCCCACCGGCGTCGTTCGGTCGCGCCGCGCGAAAGAGCCCCGCGGAGGAACCAGGATGGAAATGCGCGTCTTCGGCCGCAGCGGCCTGCGGCTCTCGGTGCTCGGCTTCGGCTGCGGCGCGGTCGGCGGCCTGATGGTGCGCGGCGATCCGGCCGACCAGGAACGCGCGATCGCGCGGGCGCTCGACGTCGGCGTCAACTATTTCGACACGGCTTGGCAATATGGCGAGGGCGAGTCGGAGAAGAACCTCGGCCGCATCCTGCGCAGCCTCAAGCCCGCAAATGCCGTGGTGGGCACCAAGGTCCGCCTGCCGCCAACCGACGTCGGGCGTATCGGCGATGCGATCGCGGCCTCCCTCGACGCAAGCCTCGCGCGCTTGCGGCTCGACCGGGTCGACATCTTCCATTTCCACAACGGAATCACCGAGACGGGCGGCGGGCCGGCGCTGAGCGTCGAGCAGGTGCTCGGCGAGGTCGTCCCTGCCTTCGCGCGGGCGCGCCAGCAGGGCAAGATCCGCTTCCTCGGTCTCACCGGCGTGGGCGACACGTCGGCGCTGCACAAGGTGATCGACGCGGGCGTCTTCGACAGCGCCCAGCTGGTCTACAACATGCTCAACCCGTCCGCCGCGATGGCGCTGCCGGCGAGCTATCCGGCGCAGGATTATGCGCGCCTGTTCGAGCGCACGCAGGCCGCGGGCGTCGGCGTCGTCGGCATCCGCGTGCTGGCGGGCGGGGCGCTGTCGGGTTCGGCCGAACGCCACCCGATCGCCAGCCCGGCACCCGACCCGATCGGCTCGGCCATGCGGTACGACGCCGACATCGCGCGCGCCCGCCGGCTGCTGCCGCTGGTGACGGAGGGATTTGCCGCGAGCCTCACCGAAGCCGCGACGCGCTTTGCCATCTCGCAGCCCGCGATCGGCACTATCCTGGTCGGTGTCGCGACGCCGCGAGAGTTCGAGGACGCGCTCGCGGCCGTGCGCAAAGGCCCGCTGCCGCGCGAGGCGCTCGATCGCCTTGCGGTCCTGCAGCAGGGATTTGCCGGGGAGGCCCGGTGACCATGGAGGGCGGGTGCACGTGCCGGCAAATCCGCTATCGGCTGACCGGAACGCCCTTGATCGTCCACGCCTGCCATTGCCGCTGGTGCCAACGCGAGACCGGCACGGCCCATGCGCTCAACGCCCTCTATGAAGCCGACCGCGTGGCGCTCACCGCCGGCGAGCCCGAGATTGTGGTGACGCCTTCCGCGAGCGGCCGCGGCCAGCGCATCGCCCGCTGCCCGGCGTGCCGGGTCGCGGTGTGGAGCAATTACCCGCAGGCCGGCGAGGCGATCCGCTTCGTGCGCGTCGGTACCATGGACGATCCCGACCAATGCCCGCCCGACATCCACATCTACGTCTCAACCAAGCAGCCGTGGGTGACGCTGCCGCCGGACGCGAAGGCGGTGCCGGAATTCTATGATTTACCGACGACCTGGCCGGCCGAAAGCCTCGAGCGGCTGCGGATCATGAAGGCGAAAGGGGCGGGGCGGACGTAACCAGTTTGCACCGTCGTCAGCGCGTAGCCCGGATGAGCGAAGCGACATCCGGGATGATCTTCTCCCGGATGTCGGCGCTCCGCGCCTCATCCGGACTACGCGGTTCGGCAGTCTGCATCGTCATCGCACGAGGCACGGCCGCCTGTCAGAAACTGCATCGCAATGGCGTCGTCCCGCGCCTGCGGGGCGGGGAGGCCAATTATTTTTGCGATGGACCGAATCCTTTGCGGGTCGCGAAACGTCTCGGTACCGGTGCAACAAACCGAAGGGTCGCGACCATGCCGCGCAGGTTCATCCGCTATCGTGCCAAGGCAGAAAAAGCCGACGAAAATCAGCGCCTTGTGGAAGGCGTCTTCCGCGAGCTGCACGCCAAGTCGCCGCCGGATGTCCGCTATCTGGTGCTGCGGCTGAGCGACGGAACCTTTTGTCATCTGGTCGAGGACGGCGGGAAGGTCGTCACGAGCCTCGACGCCTTCGATGCGTTTCGCCGCGGCGGCGAGGCCCGGCGCCTCGACGAGCCGCAGCAGCTCGATGCGACGGTGGTCGGCAATTATCGTATGTTGATCGAGCCCTGAGCCCGGACCGCATGGACCACGCTGACGCAAACAGAGCCTCGGCTTCCGCGCCGCTTGGCGCGGAATCCTTCGACAGCCTGCTCGTGCGGCTGCGGCCGCGGCTGCATCGCTATTGCGCGCGCATGCTCGGCTCCGTGATCGACGCCGAGGACGTCGTGCAGGAGGCATCGATCAAAGCCATCGAGGCCCTTGCGGGGCCGGTGGCGATTGCGAACCCCGAGGCCTGGCTGTTTCAGGTCGCCCACAACACGGCGCTTGATGTCCTGCGCCGGCGCGCGCGCCAGCCGCGGCTCGGCAGCGACGAGGAACTCGCCATGGTCTCCGATCCGATCGACGATGTGCATCAGCGCGAAGCCGCGGCCGCGGGGCTGCATGTATTCATGCGCCTGTCGGTGGCGCAGCGCAGCAGCGTCATCCTGATGGACGTGCTCGGGTACTCGCTCGACGAGATCGGCGGCATCATGGGGAGCAGCATTCAGTCCGTGAAGGCGGCCCTGCATCGCGGTCGCGAGCGGCTGCGTGCCGCCCTCGAGGAGCCGGACGACCGGCCGCCGCCCACGCTCGATGACGCCGAACGCGCGCGGCTCGCGGCCTATGTGGAGCGGTTCAATTCGCGCGACTTCGATGCGCTGCGCGACATGCTGGCCGAAGATGTCCAGGTCGATCTCGTGACGCGCGCGCGGCTGCGAGGCCGCGCGGAAGTGAGCGGACGCTATTTCGGCAATTATTCCCGCGCCGACGACTGGCACTTCGAGCCCGGCTTCGTCGATCACAGGCCTGCGATCATCGCCCGCGATCCGAACGATCCGACGCGTCGGCCGAGGTATTTCCTGCTGCTGAACTGGTCGGCCGGCGAGGTCGCCACTATCCGCGATTTCCGCCACGCGCCTTACGTGATCGAAGGCGCGGAGGTGCGCGGCCTCGGATAGCGCTCGCTCTCCCTCTCCCCGTAAGAACGGGGAGAGGGAGCGCGGGCGCCGTGCACGGCGCTTAGCGCTGCATCTGCATCATGTGCTGCGGCGTCTCGGCCGGTGGCATCAGGCGGCCGTTGAGGTTGTTCATGATCCACAGCGAGCCGACGATCACCAGGAGCACGATCAGGACGCCGAACGCGAGCGCCAACGCATTGTTGGTGTTGTCCGGGTCGCTCGTGATGTGCAGGAAGAACACGAGGTGGACGCCCATCTGCGCGACCGCGAGCACGACGAGCGCGATCGGAATGCCGGGCCCCCAGATCAGCGACGTGCGCACCGTGTAGAACGACGCCGCGGTGAGCAGCGCCGCCAGCACTAGGCCGATCGCATAAGTCTGGATACCCTCGCGGACGCTGTAGCCGGCCGCCTCGGTGACGCCCGGGCCGACATCGTCGTCATACGGCTGGCTTTCGTCGGTCATCGGCCTTCTCCGATCAGGTAGACCATGGTGAACAAGGCGATCCAGATGATGTCGAGCACGTGCCAAAAGAGGTTGAAGCAGAGCAGGCGGCGCAGGATGTTCGGCCGGAAGCCCTTGACGAACACCTGCGCCATCATGGTGCCGAGCCACAGCAGGCCGGCCGTGACGTGCAGCCCGTGGCAGCCGACCAGCGCGAAGAACGACGACAGGAAGGCGCTGCGCTGCGGTCCGGCGCCGGCCGCGACCATGTTGGCGAAGTCATGCACCTCGAGCGCGAGGAACGCGGCGCCGAGAAGGCCGGTCGCGGCGAGGAAGACCTGAGTCCAGAGCTGGCTGCGCGCCCCGGTCGCGACCGCCGACATGCCGCACGTGAAGCTCGACGCCAAGAGGCAGGCGGTCTCGAGCGCGACGCTCGTCGGGTCGAACAGGTCGCGTCCGGTCGGCCCGCCGGCGGTCGCGGTCTGCAGCACCGCGTGCGCGGCGAAGAACGCCGAGAACATCACGATGTCGCTGAGCAGGAAGATCCAGAAGCCGTAGCCGACGATGACGCGCTTGGCCGCAGGGCCGCCTTCGCCATGGCCGCGCGCGGCGCGATGGGCCTCACGGTGGCCGTGGCCGAGCCGGTAAGGGTCGGAGCCGGGCGGATAGCTCGGCGTGAAGGCGTCGACGGAGCTCATGCGGGTTTGCCTGCGGAACGGCGCTCGAGCCAGCGGGCGCGCGGGCGGCGGCGCTCGCGGTCGAGGCGGGCGACCTCGTCCGCCGGGATGACGTATTCCTCGATATCGCGCCACGCGAACCAGACGAACACCCCGTAGGCGGCGACGAGCCCGACGCCGACCAGCCACCAGATGTGCCAGATCAGCGCAAAGCCCGTGATGGTCGAGAAGAACGCCGTGATGAAGCCGGTCGGGCTGTGGCGCGGCATCTCGATCGGCTCGTAGTGCGGCTCGGCGCCCATGTCCTGCGCCTCGATGGTCCGACGCTTCATTTCCCAATAGGGCTCCTCGTCGCGCACGTTGGGCAGCACCGCGAAATTGAAGGCGGGCGGCGGCGATGAGGTCGCCCATTCGAGCGAGCGGCCGTCCCACGGGTCGCCGAGCTCGTCGCGCAGCGCCTGGCGCTGCCGGATGCTGACCACGAGCTGGATCACCTGCGCGATCGCGGCCGCGACCGAGAACAGGATGCCGATCCCGGCGGCGATGATCCACGGATGCCACAACGAAAGGTCATAATGCTGCAGCCGCCGCGTCATGCCGAGCAGGCCCGCGCCGTAAAGCGGAAAGAACACCGCATAGAAGCCGATGATCGAGAGCCAGAACACCGCCTTGCCCCAGCCCTCGTGCAGGCGGAAGCCGAAGGCTTTCGGAAACCAGTACGTGATGCCCGCATAGGCCGCGAACACGACGCCGCCGATGATGACGTTGTGGAAGTGGGCGACCAGAAAGAGGCTGTTGTGCAGCTGGAAATCGGCCGGCGGCACCGCGAGCAGCACGCCCGTCATGCCGCCGATCACGAAGGTCACGATGAAGCCGACCGACCACAGCATCGGCGTCGCGTAGCGGATGCGGCCGCCATACATGGTGAAGAGCCAGTTGTAGATCTTCACGCCGGTGCCGACCGCGATGATGCTGGTCGCGATGCCGAACACGGCATTCACGTCGCCGCCCGCCCCCATGGTGAAGAAGTGATGCAGCCACACCATGAACGAGACGAGGCAGATGAACATGGTCGCGGCGACCATCGAGCGGTAGCCGAACAGCGGCTTGCCCGAGAACGTCGAGATGACCTCGGAGAAGATGCCGAACGCCGGCAGCACCAGGATGTAGACCTCGGGATGGCCCCAGGCCCAGATGAGGTTGACGAACATCATCATGTTGCCGCCCGCCTCGTTGGTGAAGAAATGAAAGCCGAGGTAGCGGTCGAGGGTGAGCATCGTGAGCGTCGCGGCGAGGATCGGGAAGGCGGCGACGATCAGCAGGTTGGCGGCGAGCGAGGTCCAGCAGAACATGGTCATGCGCAGGTAGCTCATGCCGGGCGCGCGCATCTTCAGGATCGTGGTGACGAAATTGACGCCCGTCATCAGCGTGCCGACGCCCGAGATGAGCAGCGCCCAGTTGTAGTAGTCGACGCCGACGCCGGGCGAATACTGCGTCTCCGACAGCGGCGGGTAGGGGAGCCAGCCGGTGCGTGCGAATTCGCCGACCACGAGCGAGATGTTCACCAGCAGTGCGCCAGTCGCCGTGAGCCAGAAGCTCGTCGAGTTGAGCGTCGGAAACGCGACGTCGCGCACGCCGAGCTGCAGCGGCACCGCGAAGTTCATCAGCCCGATCATCAGCGGCATCGCGGCGAAGAAGATCATGATGGTGCCGTGCGCCGAGAACACCTGGTCGTAGTGCTCGGGCGGCAGGTAGCCGGCGGCGTGGAACGCGAGCGCCTGCTGCGAGCGCATCATCAGCGCGTCGATGAAACCGCGCAGCAGCATCAGGAGGCCGAGCAGCACGTACATCACGCCGATGCGCTTGTGGTCGACGCTGGTGATCCACTCGCGCCAGAGGTAGGGCAGGTGGCCGGCGAGCACGACCCAGGCGATGATCGCGATCATGACGACGATCATGACCGAGCCGGCGATCAACGGGATCGGCTGGTCCCACGGAATGGCGTCCCAGGTGAGCCTGCCCAGCATCTCAATGCTCCCTGCCCGACAGCGCCTGCGCCGCGTTGGGCGGTCCCGGCCCCGGCGCGATCTCCTGCGACGCGACGGCCCGGAAGAGGCCGGGATCGATCGCCCGGTAGGTGAACGGCGTCACGTCCTGGCTCTGCTTGGCAAGTGCCGCGTAGCCCGAGCGGTCGAGCGTCGGGCCGCCCTGGTGTGCGGTCGCGACCCAGCGCGTGAACTCGTCCGGCGGCACCGCGCGCAACACGAAATGCATGCCGGAGAATCCAGCGCCGCTGTATTGCGCCGACAAGCCGTTGTAGTCGCCCGGCTGGTCGGCCTGCAGATGGAGCTGCGTCACCATCCCGTTCATGGCCGCGATCATGCTGCCGAGCTGCGGCACGAAGAACTGGTTCATCACGCTCGCTGACGTGATCGAGAAGTGAACGGGCGTCGCGGCCGGCACCACGACTTGGTTGACGCTGGCGATGCCCTGGTCCGGGTAGATGAACAGCCACTTCCAGTCGAGCGCCACCACCTGGACCTCGAGCGGCTTCTCCTTCGACGCCAGCGGCTGATACGGATCGAGCGTGTGCGAGCCGATCCAGATCACGCCGCCGAGAAACATGATGACGAGCAGCGGAATGGCCCAGACCAGCAGCTCGAGGCGGCCCGAATAGACGAAATTCGGCAGATATTGCGCGCGTGTGTTGCCGGCGCGAAACCACCACGCGAACGCGAGCGTCGCCACGATCGTCGGCACCACGATCACGCTCATGATGCCGACCGCGTCGAGCAGGATGATGGCGTTGGCGCCGCCGACCGGCCCCTTCGGCTCCAGCACGCCGCCCGAGCATCCCGCAAGCATGGCGCCGGCGAGTGCGACCAGCGTCGGCCGGATCAGGCTGCGTCGGACAAATGCAAGGCCAGCGCGGGTCGCCGTGGTGGCGCCGCTTCGATGAATGGGAGGGCCCAGGGCAGCGTTGGCAATATCGGCGTGACTGATGAGAAGGCGCTCCGATCGAATGGGTCACCCCGCTGGTAGAACGGCCGCGGGCCATAATGGTTTCACAATGGCCTGGGTCTCGTCTACGTGCCGGGGTGATTGGCCTTCGAGGCGATCGGGTAGGTTGGGTCGAGCTCTTCGCGAGACCCAACGGAGCGCTGCCAGTGTTGTTGGGTCTCGCGAGGGCTCAACCCAACCTACGTGCTACGTCTCGGGGTGATAGGCCTTCGAGGCGATCAGGTAGGTTGGGTCGAGCTCTTCGCGAGACCCAACGCAGCGCTGCCGGTGTGGTTGGGTCTCGCGAGGGCTCGACCCGACCTACGTGCTACGTCTCGCGGTGATACGCCTTCGAGGTGATCAGCCAGCCGCCGTCGATCTTGTGGTACGAGAGATAGTCGACGAACACCATGTCGTTGATCCGCACGCGCACCTTGGCGAGCGCCTGGGTCGGCGAGGCGAAATCGATGAGCAGGATCTGCTCCTCGCGCCGTGAGCCGAGTGCTTTCGGCGACTGGCGGCCGGCCAGGATGTCCTTGTATTGCGCGGCCGGCCAGCAGGTCATCTTGCCCTCACGGAAGCCGTGCAGCTGCGAGGTCGGCCCGAACACGCGATCGAACTTGCCGACGTCGCCGTCATACATCAGGTCGAGATAGAGCTGCACCGCGTCGGTCAGCCCCTGCGTTCCCGCCTGCGTCCCGGTCTCGGGCATGGTGATCTCCATTCATGTGTTCGGCGGCCTCACGCCGCATAGGTGGTGGGTACCATCGGCTCCTTGTCCCAGTCGGCGACCGGATCGTAGCCCCACACCCAATCGGAATTGCCGTGCACGCTGCCGGTGCCGGCCGCAATCGACTGCTTCTGGGCGGCCGCGTCGCGCATATGCTTGAAGCGCGCATTGGAGAACGAGAGCCGCTGCACGCCGTGCACGCGTGGGACGCGGATCCTGCGGAAGTTTCCGAAAGCCTCGACGGGATCGGGGCAGGCCGCCATCCATCGCGCCAGGATATAGGCGTCCTCGAATGCCTGGCAGGCGCCTTGCCCGGCGTTCGGCAGCATGGCGTGCGCGGCGTCGCCGATCAGCTCGATGCGGCCGCGGCCCCAGTTCTGCGTCAGCGGCCGGGTGAACAGGCCCCATTTCGAGCAGGCGGTGACGAGGCTCAGCAGCTTTTCCAGGCGCGGCTCGGGGTTGGGGAAGCTCGCCCGCATCTCGTCCGGATCGCCGCGGGTCGACCAGCCTTCCTCGACCCATTTGTCGGTGTCCTCCTGGGTGACGATGTTCACGAGCTTGCGGTCCCGGATGTAGTAGGCCAGCAGGTGGCAGCCTGGCCCGATCCATTGGACGTGCCCGGTCGGCTCCAGCACCTCCTCGGGGACATCGGTGCTGTTGAGCAGCGCGCGCCACACCATCTGTCCCGTATAGGTCGGGTTGTCGTCGCCGTAGAGCGCGTGCCGGATCACCGAGCGGATGCCGTCGGCGGCGATCACGATCTCGGCCTCGATGTTGGCGCCGTTGGCGAAGGCGAGCAGGGTGCTCGCGGGGCGCTCCTCCAGCCCGGTCAGCCGGTGGCCGAGATGGATGGCGCCATGATCGAGCTTGCGCGCGAGTGCGTCGAGCAGGTCGGCGCGGTGGAACGTGTAGTAGGGCGCGCCGTAGCGCGCCGCCGCCTTCTTGCGGTCGTTGAACTCGAGGAAATCGCCGGTCTGCATGTTGCGCGTATAGATGCCGGGCGAGCTGTAGCCGACCGCCGCGACCTCGTCGCCGACGCCGATCGCGCGCAGCGCCTTCACGGCTTGCGGGCTGGCGTTGACGGCGGCGCCGATCTCGCCGAGCGCGGGCGCGGCTTCGAACACCTCGGGCGCCATGCCGAAGCGTCGCAGCGCGTTCGCGGCCGCAAGCCCCGCGAGCCCGCCGCCGATGATCGCGATCCTGCAGCTTGACGCCATTCGTCCCTCCGGCGCGCCTCTCGCGCGCGTGTCAGTCGAGCGAGATGTGCGTGGCCGCGACGATCTCCCCCCAGCGCTTCTGCTGCTGCGCCAGATAGATTGCAAGCTCCTCGGGCGTCGCGGGCCGCGCCGTCGCGCCGAACTTGGCGAAGGCCTGCTTGACCGCGTCGCTCGCCAGCGCCCGCGCGACCGCGTCGCTCACCTGTCGCCGGATCGCCGGCGGCGTGTTCGGGGGCGCGACGATGAAGTTGATCGACGCCGTGACGAACTGGTCGAACCCGCTTTCCTCCATGGTCGGCAGCTCCGGCGCGAGCGGGCTGCGCGTTCCGCTCGTCACCGCGAGCCCGCGCAGGCGGCCGTCACGGACATACGGCAGCAGCTGCGTCAGCGCCGAGAAGAAGATATGCACCTCGCCGCCCAGGAGGCCGGTCAGCGCAGGGCCGCCGCCGCGGTAGGGGATGTGGCGGATGTCGATGTGGGCGCGCGCCTTCAGCAGCTCGCCCTCGATATGCGGCAGGGTGCCGACGCCGGCTGAGGCGAAGCGCAGCACGCCCGGCTCGGATTTGGCGAGCTCGATCAATTCGGCGACGGTGCGCGCCTTGACGGACGGATGCACGGCGAGGATCTCGGCGCTTTCGGCGAGCCCGGCGACCGGCGTGAACGTCTCGACGGTGTAGCCGGGATTCTTGTAGATCAGCGGCGCGATGATGAGCGAGCTCGTACTGCCCATCAGCAGCGTATAGCCGTCGGGCTCCGTGCCGATGACGGAGCGCGCACCGATCGTGCCGCCGGCGCCGCCCGTCCGGTTCTCGACCACCACGGGTTGCCCGAGCGCCGCCGCCATCTGGTCCGACACGAGTCGCGCCATGATGTCCGGCGGTCCACCCGGCGGCGACGACACGATGAGCTTGATCGGCCGATCCGGAAATGCCTGCGCGCTCGCGAAGACGAGCGGCGCCAGGAGAAGCGGCACAAGGACGAGCAACGCGCTGATGATGGCTCGCTTCATGCCGCCGCGTGGGATGGGTCGAGCGCGCAAAACCCATCGCGTTCGAGGTTACCGCAACCGGAATGATGGATTTTGCCGCGCTCAACCCATCGTGCGGGGAGCGAAAATTAATTCATCGATGCACGAGTTTGACAAGCCCCCCGCCATGCGCCGTGACGCGCGGCGCACCGCGTTTTTTTTCGCGACGAATCGATCAGAACCGATCACCGGCCGGGATCAAATCGGCGGTATGCGTCGCCGACCGGTTCGCCGGCTCGGCCGGCGAAGAATATCCGTCGGAGCGCGAGAGCGCCTCGGCGACCGATTGATGTCGCACGGTCACGACGATGGCGAGCCCGGCCAGCGCGAGCAGCACGACCGTGGTGATGAGCTTCCGCATGAATTTTCTCCATGAACCTCGTGGCATGCAGATCAGTCGGGTGCGCGGGCCGCAGGTTCACGGGGGGCATGTAGAAAATCTTTCTCGCCGGTGCCGGGGTGCGGCCACGCCGGCACGCGCGCCGGGGCCTTATCGTGGAATGGTATTATGGGCTTCGCGGCGCAGGCCCTGGGTTCGCGCGGTCTACGCCCGACGCGGATAACGGCCAGCGCACCGAGCAAGCGAGCAGAATGACGGTCGCGCCGACGAAACTGTACGCGTCCGGGACCTCGTGAAAGACCGCAAAGCCGATGGCCGCCGCGATCGGCAGGCGAATGAAGAGATAAGGCGCCAGTGCGACGACGTCGGCGTAACGCAGCGCCATCAGTGCGAAGTAATTGGCAATAGGACCAGCGAGCAGGAGGCTCGGCAGCAGCCACCACGGTATGCGCGGGATTTTCTGCCCGATGCACAACGGGGCGCTCACGAGGATGCCGACAATCGATACGTAAAGAAGGATCGTCGGCAGCAAATCGTGCCTCTCCAGCTTCTTGTTCAGCGCGATGGCCGCGGCGTTGAGCGCAGGGCCGGTCAGCCCGATCAGATAGACCCAGTTCCACGCGGGAATCGTCGGCTTAACGATCAGCACGGCGCCGCATAGCCCCAGCATCAATGGCAGCGCATAGCGAAGACGGAACGCCTCGCCGAGCAGAACCCCGAACAGCACCATGAAAAACGATTGGAGATAAAGCATCGCGGTCGCCAGCGGCAACGGCAGCGCGACGAAGGTGAGCATGAACATGAGCTGGTACACGGCGCCGACGCCGCCGCGGATCAACTGCAGTCCGATCGCATTGGTCCGGAAAACCGCGAGCCCCTGGCGGCCCGCCAATGCCATGACGCCGACCACCAGCAGGCCTCCGCAGTTCCGAAGAACCGTCAGCTGAGCGACCGATACCTCGCCTCCGGCGAGGTGGATCAGGGCTTGATCCACCGCGGAGAGAAGGAGCGCCGCACAATAGAGAAGTATGCCCACGTCAAGCGACGCGGTCCCTGCTGACGATGTTTCCCATAATGAAGCCTCCCATGGTGATCGAGCGGCGAGACGCTCGCTTGTCGGGGACGCCGGGACCGCGCGGCTTTTCCGGGCGGGCAATCTTCACGACAGTTTTTTACAAATCCAACTATAGAGGGAATTTACGGCAACGCGATTATGGCGGCTGGCGCGCGATGTTCCCGATCATCGGGGCGGCGCGCGCTACGCCGTGCTGTCTTGCGCGAGACGTTGGCTTTGCGGAATCGATCCGCGCCGAGCCGTCACTTGCTCGGCTTGGCTTCCTTTTCGATCTGGCGGGTTCGCACCGCGCCGCCGTGGTGCTCGGTCACCCAGGCGGCCGCGTCGCCCCACAGTGACTTGTTGCTCGGCGTCGCCGAGGCGGGCGGCCGCGGCGTCATGATCAGCAGCGTGACGCTGCTGCCCACGGTCACGCCGCTACTGTCGACGTCCGCGAGATCGAGCATCGAGACGACCGGATCGGATTGAATGAGCCACCACGCGTTGATCGGGACCGGGTTGTGCTTGCCCTTGAGCGACAGCTCGATGGTCTTGATCAGCGCCTGCGCATATTTCTGCGTCATCTGCTGGCCGGGGAAATATGCGCCGTGGGCGTCGCTGAACCAGCACTTCGCCAAGTGATCGAGCAGCTTCTTCCGCAGCGCCGCGTCGATATGGAGCGGGGCGGCGAGATGCTCGTCGAGCGCGCCTTCAAGGCTCTTGTAGGTCGGGGCGAGCTTCTTGATCGCGGCGTCCAGCTTCTCGAGATGCCCGCGGGCGCCGTCGCCGACGGACAGGCGATCGAGCCAGTGGAGAATAGGTCCCTTCAAGCACATCGTCTCTTCAGCTACAAAATTGCCCATAGTCCCAACCCCTTTCCTCAGTCGTTATTGTTCTCGCGCCGCATCGCCGCCGCAGGCGCGCGCAATCAAGCCTCCTTCGCCAGATCGCCGATAGCGATCTTGGCGCTCCTTACCTCCGGCAAATCCAGTCCGTCGGGCAATTGCGCGAGACATTGCTCGAGGATCTCGCGCGCTTCTTGCCGACGATGTGCCCGTTGCAGCAGTTCGGACAGACGCAGCCCCGCCTTGAGCATCAGCGAGCGTGCGCTTTGGCGGCTCGCAACCGTCAAGCTCGCGCGGTAAGCCGCCTCCGCCGCGTCGACGTCCGGCTGCGGCCGCAGCAGCAGGATATCGCCGCGCAGCCGCTCGATCTCGGCGTCCCATCTCGACAAGCCATTCGGGCTGACGGCCTTTGCGAGGGTTCGGTCCGCCTCGGCCGGGCGACCCGCGCGAATATAAAGCTCCGACAGCAGCGTATAAAACCCGGGGAGCGGCAGCGACGTTCCGGCTCGCTCCAGATCCGCAACGGCGGCGACCATTTCGGCGATGCCCTTGGACAGATGTCCCTCGGCGCCGATCACCCAGCCGAGATGACACCGGCTCAGGGCCTCGTAGTAGGTATAGTGATTGCGCCGCGCGATCTCGGTGAGCCTCTCGGCCACCTTTCTCTCCGCCGCGATATCGCCGCAGAACTGGTGCACGCGCACCGCAAACGTCAAGGCATTCACATAGCCGTAGATTTGCGCGGGCTCGCGCGCTCGCGCCTCGGCGATCGCGAGGCTGCGCTGGATCGCCGCGTTGGCGCGATCGAGATAGCCGAGAAAGCAAAGCGTGTGCGCGAGATACGAAAGGCAGAACAGTCCTGGGTTCTGCCCGTGGGTGAGGAAATGCGGCTCGTCGGTCTCGGGATGGCTGAGATCGAGGCCTTTCTCGAACAGCTCCCTGGCGCGTTCGAATTCGCCGAACGCGAAGGCGACCATGCCGTTGGCAAGGCAGGCGTCGACCATGAGCCCGTCGTGGCGGCGCTCGGCGAGCTCCAGCAGCCTGGAGGCGATCCGACGCGCTTCGTCGACGTCGGTCCTGACGATGTTGTGCTGGAACAGGCCCCATTCGACATTGAACAGCTTGTCGTCGCTCCCGGTCGTTTGGCAAAGGTCGCGCGCCCGCACCAGGCGCTCCTTGACCTCGGTCGCCGAGTAGCCGCGGATCGAGCGCAGCGCCATGGCCTGGGCGAGAACCAGCTCGAGCTCCACGACGGGAGGCTCGGTGCCGCGCAGCTTGCGAAAGTCGTCGAAGGCCGACTCGAGCATGCCCAGCGCCTCTTCGTGCGCCGATCTCGCAATGGCATCGGTCGCGCCGCGCCGCCAGAAGGCGAGAGCCTGCCGGTGCGCGCCGCCGAGCGAATAATGTTGGGCGATGAGATCGTCGGTCGCCGCCGTGGACTCGGTCGACGGCAGCGCCAGCTCGGACGCGATCTTGACGTGGATCCGCCTTCGGGTCCGGTTGAGCAGCGAATGATAGGCGATGTCGCGGATCAGGGCGTGCCGGAAATGATAGACGTCGGCGGCCGAATCGCTCGCCGCGACAATTCCCAACTCGACCAGCGAGTTCACATAGGGGACGACCTCGTCGACCGAGTTCGTCGTGACGCGCGCCAACAGGCTCAAGGAGAATTCCTGGCCTATCACGGCGGCATGTTGCGCAATCTCTTTTGCGCGGCCTAGCTGGTCCAGTCGAGCCATCAAAGCATCACTTATCGTGTGTGGTACGGAAAACGGCCGGGTCTGGCTTGTCGGAAGCCCATCCGGAGTGGCTCTTGTCTGAAGAAAGCTCCTGGTCAATTCCTCGACGTACAACGGCAAGCCGGCGGATTTTTCCAAGAGGTCGGCCATTTCGCGGTCGGAGATTTCGCGATCCTTCGCGGCCGACGTTATCAACTGTCTCGTGTGGGTTTGAGACAGCTCTCCGATTTCGCAGACGGTCACGTGCGGCGGGTGTCTGGCGCCGGCCGCGGGAGGGCGCTCCTCCTCGAAAGGCGTCACCAAGCTGATCCCTAAATCACCGCGGACCGTGATGATGATGAGAACGCGGACTTTCTCGGCCCAATCGATCAGCCTGCGCAGGAACAGCCGCGACGTCGGATCGACCCACTGGAGGTCCTCGAAGATGATGATCTGCATGTGGTCCGACAGGCGCGACGCGCACCAATCGACCAGCGCGTCGATCGTTATCTCTCTTTTTTCACGCGAGCCTCCCGCGACCGGCGCAGGGTGCCGGTTCGGCTTGATGCCAAGCAGCTCGGCAATCAGCGCGGGGGTCCGATCGGGGTCCTGGAGCGCATCGCCGATGAAGTTGTCGAGCTTGGCGAGCTTGGCCTGGTTGGTGTCGGAGCGACCGATCTCCGCGAGCGTCGATAGCTGCCGCACGACCGGATAGAGCGCGCTGTTCGCATGATATGGAGCGCACTGGAAGATCAGCGGGCGCGCTTGCGCGGCCTCGCCCGCCGGATCGAGACGCCGCATGCGCGCGCAGGCTTCGGCGACGACGCGCGATTTGCCGATGCCCGCCTCGCCGGAGACGATCAGCACTTGTCCGTGACCGGCTGCGGCGCGCTGCCAGCGCGCCAGCATGGTCGCGAGCTCCGTGTCGCGATTGACGAATGGCGTCTGGGCGGCATTGCGCGCCTCGAGACGCGTGACGTCGCGTTCGGCGACGATCTCGTAAGCCGCGATGGGCGTCTCGAAGCCCTTCACGCTTTGGCTGCCGAGAGCGCGATATTCGAACGTCTCCGCCGCGATCTCCCGGGTCAGCGCGGACACGACGACCGTGTTCGGCCGCGCGAGGCCCTGCAGCCGCGACGCGAGATTGGCGGCTTCGCCGGCGACGGCGTCCTTCTCGGTCACGCCGCCGGCGGTCACGTCGCCGACGACCACGAGGCCGGTCGCGATGCCGATCCGCGCCTGCAGCCGGAATCCGTCGAGATCGCCGAATTCGTCGTTGAGCCTGGTCACGGCCTCGATGAGGTCGCGGCCGGCGCGTACGGCGCGCTCGGCGTCGTCCTCGTGCGCGGTCGGGTAGCCGAAGAACGCCAGAATGCCGTCGCCGACGTAGCGCGCCACGTGACCCTCGTAGCGCCTGATCGATTGCGTGCAGACGCGCTGGTAGGCGGCGATCACGTCGCGCAGGTCTTCCGGATCGAGCCGGTTGGACAGGCCGACCGAGTCGACGAGGTCGCAGAACATCAAGGTGAGCTGCCGGCGCTCGGCATCGGTCGGGGCGCGGGCGGCGGGCGGGCCGTCCGCGGACCCGAGGCGCCGTATCTCGCGCAGCAGCGTTTCGCGCTCCGCCGGCGAGAGCCCGAGCTCCTCGAGCTCAGGCTCCGTCAGCCTCTTCAAGCCGTGCAGATCAACGCTCCGGTCCTCGAACAGACCGGCGTATTGCCTCAACCCGACGCGTTCGAGCAACCGGCGAACTTCGCTCATGGGTTGACGCTCAAAGACCGCCCCTGGATCCCATCCCCTCGGCGACCGCCTGCTTCTTGATCGTTCTGTCGGCAGTATCCGGAGAGCGTTGAGCACGATAGCAGAATTGCGCCCAGGCCGACACGGCGCGGGGTGCCGCAGCGGTTTCACAATCGGAGAGTGTGTTATGGGGCGTGGTTGCATGATGGGACCGGTGCGTCGCAGACGTTGCTACCGCATTCGGCAGGTTCGCGAAGTGCGTTTTCGCACCGTTCGGCGGGTGCCCCAGGGCCTACATTGCGGCGGATTGAGATGGCTCATAGCGACCGCGAATGGGGTCGGGATCCCGGTCGGCCGCCCGGGCCTCCGGGCGGGCGGCCACAATTGATGGTCTGAACATACCTCCCGCGTTCGGCCACGAATGGCCGCCCGCAAGGCCAGTTATGTTGCTTTGCGCTTCAGGCGTCCTCGGCCGCCTCGTCCACCAGCCGCCGCAAGCGATCCACGTCGATCAGCGCGATCGCGCCCCGGCGGCGCTCGATCAGCCCATCGGTCTCCAGTGCGTTGAGCTGGCGCACGACCGCTTCGCGGCGGGTCGCGACGCGCGCCGCGATCTCGGCATGGATGGGCGGCGGCGAGACGATGGCGCGCCCCGGCCGGTTGGGCTCCGGCCGCGATAGCCGCAGAAGCTCCGCCATGATCCGGTGGCGCACGTCGAGCGTCGCGAACTCGTGCACCCGGTTGGTGAGCGACCGGATCTGGTTGGCGAGCAGCGCGAGAAGCTGATTGCACACGTCCGCGTGCTCGTTGACGGTCGCGATGAACACCGATGACGGCATGCGCGCGAGCGTCACGTCGAGCACCGCCACGATGCCGGACGAGCGCGGCTGACGGTCGATCGCCGCGAGCTCGCCGAAGAATTCGCCGGCCTTGATCTCGCGAAACAGCACCTCGCGCCCGCCGGACTGGATGATCACCCGCACGGCGCCCGTGACGACGAAGAACACGTCGCTGCTCGCATCCTGATAGTCAAGCAGCCATTGGCCGTTCGTCGCCCGCCGCCACATGCATTGGGTGTCGAGCTTCGTGATCGTCGCGGCCGTGAGCGAGCGAAAGAGGGGTATGGCCTTGAGCGTCTCGGTCCGCTCCCGCGTCGGCATCATGCGCGCATCCACCAACCGGCAATTCCTTGATCGAGAGCGCCACCATAGCACGCCGTGAGCGCGCCAATTCCGACAAGTTTAGACATTTCACCGGTGCGGGCAGCGGAATCTGCATCGCGCGGCCACACGTCATCGGCCGCGCCACGACGACTGATCGTCGACCTGTAGACGCGCGTCGAGGTTGTCGCTGTCCGTGCTTCGTCGCGCTGCCGCCGTGCCGTTCGCGGTGTGCGTTTTCGCACGGCGCGCCCGGATGGCCTCACTTAGCGTCACGCCATCAAGATCGGCCGCGCCAACGCGAAGCCGGGATCTCCACGGGAGCGGGCAGTCATGACGAGCCCTGCAGTCGTATCGTTCACCGCCGTTGCGTCGCCGGTCGTCGGCCGGGCGCGCGCACGGCGACGGGATGGCGGGAAGGCCGGCGTGCCGGTCGCGGCCGCCGTCCTTCCGTTCAGGCGGCGCGGCGACGGCCGCGATGATGCCGGTGGGCCTGCCGACCGGGCCGGGCCCGCCGCGCCCGCGGTCGCGCGCGTTGCGGCCGGGTTGCCGCAGCTCGCGGCGCGCGATGGCGTCGCGGCGCCCGCAAGCCTTCCGGTCGCGACCGCGGGCGAGGCCGACGATGCCCTGGTCCACGCGATCGCGCACGGCAGCAGGTCCGCGATGCGGACGCTGTTCATGCGGCATCAGACCCGGGTGTACCGCTTCATCAAGCGCATCGTGCGCGACCACGCGCAGGCCGAAGACCTGACGAGCGACGTCTTCCTGGCGGTATGGCGACGGGCGGACCTGTTCCAGGGCCGCTCGCGGGTGTCGACCTGGCTGTGCGGCATCGCGCGCCATAAGGCGCTCACGGCCGTGCAGACGGTCCCGCCGACCTGCCACGACGAGGAGGTCATGCTGACCGTCTGCGATCCCGCGCCCGGTCCCGAGGGCGAGCTGCACGCCAAGGACAAGGTCGCTGCGCTGCGCCGCGCGCTCCTCGGCTTGTCGCACGAGCACCGGCAGATCATCGATCTCGTTTACTACCGCGACAAGTCGGTCAAGGAGATCGCCGACATGCTCGGCATCGGCCTCAATACGGTGAAGACGCGGATGTTCTACGCGCGCAAGCGCCTGGCGAAGCTGATGGCGGCAGCGGAGGTTTAAGTCGCGCCGGCGGCATCGCGCGCCCTCGCCCGAAGGTTTCGACGAGAAGACGATGAGCGCTGCCGACGCCCGCGGCCCGCATATCTGCCATTTGCCGCCTGGCGGTCGAACACGCGCGACGGATGGGGCCGTCGGGAACAGGTTAGATTTCCACGCGTGCCGATGCGTTGGTGCCGCAGCAAGAAACCGGCAAAATGACTGCGTCCATCATCCCTGTTGCGGCCGGTTGTCACCCGACGCCGTTACGAGAACGAACGAGCCATCAAACGGTTCAATTGTCGTCGATGCGTGGTAGAAAAAACGCATGGCGGGTCGCGCCAAGCAGGCGGCCCGCGGATTCGCGAACTCTTTCCGCGGCCTTCGTCCCTAGTCTTGCCTGGGCGCGCCGACGAGATTTTGCGCGACCGCCGGCGGAGCTTCCACCGGTGCGGCCGTCGCCGCGCCGCGCACCGTATAGCGCATCACCGTCCGAAATTCCGTGCCGCCGCACTTGCGACAGCGGAGCGTGTAGATCTCCCGGCAGCCCGTGGCTTCGACCACCTCGATCGCCATGATGCCGTGGCAGTCGGTGCAGACGTCGTGCGGCAGGTCCGTGCTGTGCAGCGTCTGAAGAAAAAGGTCGACGCGTTCGACGACGGCGGTGCACGCCGCGAGGCCCATCCAGCGCTGCTCCATGCGCCCGTAAAATATCCGCTCGCTCTTGAGCGCCGCGTGCCGAGCGTGCTCACGCGCCTCGGCGGCGCGCGCCAGATACATGGTGACGTTATCGCTTTGCGATTGGAGCACGGCACCCACCCGGGCGGGAGACGTTGTCGAACGCTAGCACGCGGCGAGACCGCGCGCAAAAAATCTAGACCGGGAGGAGTCGGATACCCGACAGGCCATGGCGCACGTCTTCGTGCGCCAATGTACCAAAAGGTACAGTCGGCATCGGAACCTTTGTGCCAAAGCGCACTGGGGCGAGAAGCCGCTATCTTCTCTTCGACATAAGCCCCTCTGGGGCGACGCCCGCTACGCCGCGATGCGCAGAACGACCTTGCCTTCCGTGTGGCCCTGCTCGACGAAGTTCTCCGCCTCGGCGGCCTCGCGCAGGCTGAACTGGCGTGCGACCTTCGGCATTACGTGGCCGGTATCGATCAGTGCCGCAATCTCGTCCAGCTCGGCGCCGCTTTCCTCCACCGTGTAGCGCATGGCCTGGACGCCATACGCATGGGCTTTGTCCCGCGACGGCTCCGTCAGGGTCGAGACCAGGACCCCGCCTCGCTGCAGCACCTGGCCACGATCGCTCCTGGGTCTCTCCGCCGATCAGGTCGAACACCAGGTCGACATCGTGCACGTCGTCCTCGAAACGCTGGCGCTTGTAGTCGATCACCTCGTCGGCGCCGAGACCGCGCGACGAACGCGACGTGCGTCGCTCCGACACGGTGGTGATGACGTAGGCGCCATTGCCTTGGCGAACTGGATGGCGAAATGGCCGACGCCGCCGCGCCCGCCATGGATCAGCACGCGCTGGCCCGGCGCCGAGCCGGCCATGGCGAAACAAGCCTGCCAGGCCGTGAGCCCGGCCAGGGGCACGGCCGCGGCGGAGATGAAGTCGAGCCGCGCCGGCTGCGCCGCGGCCTCGCTGTCCTTCACGATGACGTATTCGGCATATCCGCCGCGATCGATGCCGAGCATCGCGTAGATCGCATCGCCGGGCTTGAACCGCGTGATGCGCGCGCCGCACTTCTCGACCCTGCCGGAAACGTCGCGCCCCAACGTATACGGCAGCTTGTCGGCCTTGACGGCCGGATAGTTGCCGGTGCGGATCTTGTAGTCGACCGGGTTGACGCTCGCGGCCCCGACCTTGACGACCATCTCGTCCCCACCTGCCTGCGGATCCGGCAACGTGTCGACCTTGAGCAGTTCCGGTCCGCCGAACGAGTGGATGCGGATGGTTTTCATGCCGTGCTCCTCAATCTGGCCTCATCGGGCCCATGACGCGCTGACCCAAGACGCGCGCCCGATCTCCTCGCCTGTGCGGCGCGGAACTTTTCGCGTGCTGCGCATGATGGCTCCTGTGGGCCTAATCGGCGGCCGTGATCCTGGTTCATATCGAGCGCAGAATTTCCGGTTCGCCGGACTGCAGCCGCTTCAACGCGCCCGTTTCCGCCGCGAGGCGCCGGTTGCGTCGGCTGCGGTGGCCTCGGCGTACCGACCCGCGAAGCGCTCAGCCTGCGTTGGCCGCGTGGCGATCGCGGGCGGGGCGCAGCAGGAAGTACGCGACCGGCGCGATAGCGGCTGCGGCCGCATGACGGTGCCCGACCGATGAAAAAAAGAACCCCGAGGCGTTGAGCCTCGGGGTTCGATCAGAGCGCCGAAGTGGCGGTCAGAACTGGTAGCTGAGCATGATGCGCGCGAGGTCTTCCCTGAACCGCGCGTTGTAGAGGAAGTTCGTGCTGTTGCCGCCGGCGGCGCAATTCCCGACGCCGGGAGTGCACGCGATGACGCCGATGCCGCCGAGCTGCTGGAATTCCATGTGAAGATATTCGCCGCGCAGCATCCAGTGCTGCATGAACCGCATCTCGGCGCCGGCGCCCAGCGCCCAGCCCCACGCGTCCTTGCTGAAAGAGCTGAACGAGGTGGATGGATAGAACGTGTCGATGTAGGTGGTGCTGTACTTGAGGTGGGCAAGCGCGGGGCCGCCGGTGACGTAAGGATACCAGCTCCCCATGTCGATGCCGCCGCGGGCCAGGAAGGTGGCAAGGAAGTCACTCTTGCCGGCCAAATTCCACGAGAAGGTCGTGGGCGCGGTCACCGGATAGACCGTCGGACCATTGCTCGCCGTCCCCTTGAGGCTGCTCCAGTCGAAGGCGGCCTCGACGCCCAGGATGACCGGGCCCATCTGATAGAGGTAGCCGATCTGGCCACCCGCAAGGGCACCGTTCATGTCGAAGTGCTGCCGGCGCCCGCCCTCACGGCTCCGACGTTGGCGAAGGCAAAGAAATTATCCGGTCCCGCATTGACCCCGCCCGGATCCACCCCGTGCCCCGCTGTCCTTTGATGGACGAGGGAACTCTAACCCATGTCGTCACATTCGCATGTTACGGGTAAGCCACACCCACGGCAAAAAAATACAACGATTCCGTATGTTTTGCCGCATCTTGATACCGTTTAATGTCAAAAGGCTCCCAAGCGCGGCAATTCAATGTGCCGCAGCCGGCGCTTCGCCGGCCGCCCGCGGCGGCCTGCGCGTGGCGTTCTAGTCCAATGCTCGAGCGAGCGTTCGACGGCGCGCCGGCGCGTTCACGCCTGCGCCTCCCGCGCCAGCAGGGCGCGCTTGCGCTCGATGCCCCAGCGGTAGCCCGAGAGCGTCCCATCGCTCCTGATCACGCGATGACACGGGATCGCGAGCGCAAGCGCGTTGGCGGCGCACGCATTTGCAACGGCGCGCGCCGACCCCGGTTCGCCGATGCGGCACGCGAGCGCCGCATAGGTCACGGTGCGCCCGGTCGGAATGGCGCAGAGCGCATCCCATACGCGCCGCTGGAACGGCGTGCCGTGGATGTCCAGCTCGAGATCGAGCCCGCGCGATGGCGTCTCGATGAAGGCGAGGATCTTTTCGCGGTCGATGTCCAACCTGCGGTCGTCCCGGACAGACGTATTGTTCGGGAAGCGTGCCGCGAGATCGGCGACCAGGTCGTCGACCTCCGATCCGATAAGAATTGCGCAGACACCATGAGCGCTGCGCGCCACCAGCACTGTTCCCAAGGTGCTTGTACCGGTCGCGAAGGAAATTTCGCCGGACGGCGCGTCGTCCCGGCTCGTGATGCGGGCGAAGTCGGCTCGTGCGGATTCGCTGGTGAAGTTGAGGTCCATGTTCGTCGCTCCTTTGCTGCGTCGATCATCAAAGTAGCGCTCACGTGGGAATGGCTCACTCCGGTCCTTGCTGGCCAATTGGAATTTCGCAATTGAACCGTCTTAACCGGCATCGGCTCGCTATCGGATTGGCGCGGCCGAGCATAACCGTGCGACTTGCCGCAGCCGCGGAACCAATCCGTGTGATGACAATTTATTCATGCACGACGCCGTCCGGTCCCGGTCCTCCGGTCCGGCGGGGCGGAGCGATCCGCTCTAAGAGTCATGGTCATGCTGCTTGCTCGAGGCGCGACATCGTGCATTACGAGATCGCCATTCCGGCCGCGGCACGCCTGACACGGCGGCGACCAATTCCGTATTTGGCACGCAATCGTTTGGCGCGCGCCGCGCCGTATCGACGAGTAATTTCGATCTGAGTTTTTGATGATATCTGCCGGATAGAGTGGAAGAGGGCGGGCGTCCTGCACAAACATTGTCGCGAGCCCGTTCGGTGGCAATCCGCCGGCGCCGATAGGCGCAAAGTTGTCCAAACGACGTGCCGGGCGGTATGCTAGCGCCTTGCCCCGAGCTCCCGCGTCCGCCGTCGGCGGCTCGATGGTCGAGACGTTTGCAGGAGGGGACGATGACGTTTCCACGCCGCAATTTCTTGCGCCTCGCCGCCGGTGCCGCCGCGCTGCCGATGATGCCGGCCACCGCCTGGGCGCTCGACTATCCGATACGGACGGTGCGCGTCGTCGTCGGTTTTCCGGCTGGCATCGGGCCCGACATCACCGGGCGGCTGATGAGCCAGTGGCTCTCCGACCGCCTCGGGCAGCAATTCATTGTCGACAACCGGCCGGGCGCCTCGAGCAATATCGGGACCGAAATCGTCGCCAAGGCGAAGCCGGACGGCTACACGCTGCTGGTCACCGTCTCGACCACCGCGATCAATGCCACGTTCTACAAGAATCTCAATTTCGACTTCACCAAGGACATCGTGCCGGTCGGCTTCATCGGCGCCACGCCGTTCGTGATGGTGGTGACGCCGTCGTTGCCGGCGAAGACCTTTGCGGAGTTCATCGCTTACGCCAAGGCCAATCCCGGCAAGATCAACATGGCCTCGCAGGGCGTGGGGTCGTCGCCGCACGTCGCCGGCGAAATGCTCGCGATGTTGACCGGCATCAAGCTCGTTCACGTGCCCTATCGCGGCAATCTGGTCACGGATCTTGTCTCCGGGCAGGTCCAGCTTTTTTTCGGTCCGTTGCCGCAGGTCATCCAATATGTCCGCGACGGCCGGCTGCGGGCGCTCGCCGTCACGTCGGCGACGCGTTCCGAGGCGCTGCCGGATGTGCCGGCGCTGGCGGACTTCGTGCCGGGCTACGAGGCGAGCGGGTGGTACGGGATCAGCGTCCCGGCCGGCACGCCGGGCGACATCATCGACAAGCTCAACAAGGAGATGAATGCCTGCCTTGCCGATCCCGGCATGAAAGCGAAGCTGGTCGCCATCGGCGTCGTTCCGAAGCCGATGACGCCGGGCGAGTTCGGCAAATTCATCGCCGACGAGATCGACAAGTGGGCCAAGGTGGTCAAGTTCGCGAACATCAAGGCCGAATAGGATACGAGCATCAGGCGGCAATGGCGAAACGGCGGGTGTGCATTTTGGATCGGGCCCGAAGCCAACATTCGCGTCGTTGCGCACAGCTTGGCAGCCGCGCTGCATATCCCTATGATGCGCATCAAGTTCACGTATGGATGCCATGCTTAGGCGTGTGATCTGAGTCGGGAGGGGATGCTTGATGCGCGAGAACGAGAGCAATTCAGCCAAGGCGTGGACCTGGAAGGGCTCGCGCCTTCAGGGACTGGTGATCCTTGTCGTCGGGCTTGCCGCCGGATATTTTTCCATTATTCGTCCGCTGCAACAGGCTTACGGCAACGCACCTCAAATTTCCTTGTCCTTCAAATTCGCGTTTCTGTCGCCGGTGCTTGTACTTGTGGGTATTCTGGCCGTCGCCGTACCGAGCGTGACGACCGATCAGTCGTTCATATTGAGCGGGCCCAACAAATTGAGTTTCGCCGGATGGGTTTTGTTGATCGTGTTGGCGTTGGTCGCATTTGGCACATACTATCTGCTCGACCAACAGGTCGGTTCGTTGGGATATAAGTGAATACTTTCTGGAGAAAATTCGGGCCGCGACTAACTTGAGCGCTGATGCAAGAGTGTCGCTGGCAGTGGAAGTTTGTCATTCCAACGACCGACGGAATGATTAATACGTTCCGACCACCGGCGCTGAATATGCGCAAAGTTGTCCGAAAGACGTTCCGGAAGACGTGCTAGCCTGTCTTGCGCACCCCGACTGCGGGCCGCCGTTATTGGATTTCGGGAGTTGTGCATTTCATGAAGCTCTCGCGCCGCAAGTATCTTCAGTTGGCGGCAGGCGCGGGAGCACTCGCGGTCGCGGGACGGCCCGCATGGGCGCAGGCCTATCCGTCGCGGCCGATACGGATCCTGGTCGGCTTTCCGGCCGGCGGCACGCCCGACATTCTCACGCGCATCATCGGTCAGCGGCTGCAGGAGCGTCTCGGTCAGCCGGTCGTCGTGGAGAACAAGCCCGGCGCCAGCGGCAATCTCGCGACGGTGGCGGTCGGGCGCGCGACACCGGATGGCTACACGCTGCTGTCGGTTGGTGCGCCGAATGCCATCAACGCGACCCTCTACCAGACGCCGAACTTCGATTTCAGCCGCGACATTGCGGCGGTCGCCGGCATCGCGCGCCTGCCGGACGTCATTGCGGTGAACCCGCAGCTTCCGGCCAAGACGGTTGCGGAATTCATCGCCTACGCCAAGGCCAATCCCGGCAAGCTTACCATGGCGTCGGCCGGCAACGGGACATCGGGTCATTTGGTCGGCGAGCTATTCAAGATGATGACCGGCATCGAGCTGCTGCACGTGCCCTATCGCGGCGGCCTGCCGGCCGTCACGGATTTGCTCGCTGGGCGCGTGCAGGTCCTGTTCGACGTCGTGACCAACTCGCTCGAGTTGATCAAGGCGGGCAAGCTGCGCGGTCTCGCCGTGACCACGACCGAGCGCTGCGCCGAACTGCCCGATGTCCCGACCGTGGCCCAGTCGGTGCCGGGTTTCGAGGCGAGCTACTGGGCCGGGATCGGTGCGCCGAAAGGCACGCCCGCCGATGTCGTCGACAAGCTGAACCGGGAGATCAATGCGGCCCTCGCGGATCCGGTCATCACGGCACGGATCGCCGGCATGGGGGGCTCCGCATTGGTGCTGTCCGCGCCGCAGTTCGGAAAGTTCATGGCCGACGAAATCGGCAAGTGGGCCAAGGTCATCCGCTCGGCCAATATCACGACGGGCTGACGCCCGCATGATGCACGGCGCACGGCGGTGGAGCGTCGATTGCGCTTTGGCGCGAAGCGGCAGATGCTTGCGCATCGTCGAACGAGGACTGCCATGAACATCAACGTCGCGACCGACAAGGCAAGATCAACGGCCGCAGCGCCGTTCGCGATCCAGCGCCTGGGCGCGAGCCTCGGCGCGGAAATTCGCGGTCTCGACCTCAAGGCGCCGATGGCCGACGACATTTTTCAGGCGCTCGAGGCCGCGCTGGTCGAGCACAAGGTGCTGGTGCTGCGCGATCAATTCCTGACCACCGAGCAGCACGTCGTTTTCAGCCGCAGGTTCGGCGAGCTCGAAGTGCACCCGATGCGGCCGCAAGGGCCAGTTCCCGGAAATCCTGGTGCTCGACAATCACAAGGACAATCCTGTGCTGTCGACCGACGTGTGGCACAGCGACACCACGTTCCGACAGAATCCCACCAAATACACCATCCTGCGGTGCGAGATCATGCCCGAGCTCGGCGGCGATACGCTGTGGGCGAACATGGAAGCCGCGTATGACGGCCTGAGCGATGTTTTCCGCAACATGATCGCCGGCCTGCGGGCGGTGCACGACTTCCAGAACTTCCGCGTCCTGTTCAAGAACACGGCGGAAGACCGCGCCAAGCTCCACCGGATGGAGGACATGTTCCCCAATCCGTCGCATCCGGTGGTGCGCACGCATCCGGTGTCCGGACGCAAGAGCATCTATGTCAATCCGCAGTTCACGTTGCGCATCGAGGGTCTGGAAGCGACCGAGAGCCGCGCGATCCTCGACGCGCTGTTCGCGCAGGCGCGTGTGCCCGAATACCAGTTCAGGCTCCGCTGGACGCCCGGCACGATCGTGTTCTGGGACAACCGATCGACCCAGCACTATGCCGCCAACGATTACTATCCCGAGCGCCGGCGGATGGAGCGCACGGCGGTTGTCGGGGACGTGCCCTGTTGATGGCGGACTCGCGGGCCTGAGCCGTCTGCCTGCGACGTAGTTCCCCAGGAACGCATTGCGAACTACTTCGTTGAGACTACGACCGCGAATCTCGCGACAGAGACGCTCGTGCGCGGAGCGGGTCTGAGCTCAGGGACATATCTTTTCTTTCATCGATGCTTGAGCGCGGGTGAAATTCGCGCACCTGCTCCCGCGGAGGGAGCGGCTGATGTCGGACAACCTTATATGCGTATCCATGCAATCCAAACCGGGACCGTCAAAATAAAGACCGCGCAGGTGGAAGGCCGCGGGCACGGATTTCGACGGCGATCGGCGCTGTTCACCGATCGGAATTGGACCGAGTGGCTGCCAACCTATGCGTGGGCGATCGAGCATCCGGAAGGCGTCATCGTCGTCGACACCGGACAGGGAGCTCATTTGCTCGAAACGTCGAGGTCCTACCATCCCTTTTTGAGGTGGGAAGTCGCGTTTCGAATTGATCAGGAAGAAGAGATCGGTCCACAACTGCGCGCGCTCGGCATTGGACCGCGCGACGTGAAAAAAGTGATCCTCACCCATTTGCACATGGATCACGATGGCGGACTCGCACATTTCCCAAGCAGCGAAATCCTGGTCGCATCGGGCGAACTTCGCACGGCGAGCGGATGGGCCGGCCGCATTCGCGGATACCTTCCCAATCGGTGGCCTTCGTGGTTCGATCCGGCACCCTTCGATCTCACGGCCGAACCGTTTGGCCCCTTCGCTCGCAGTCGCCGGCTGACCCAGGCCGGAGAAATTGTGGCCGTGGCGACTCCCGGTCACACCGCGGATCACATCTCTATCCTGGTTCAGGAGGACGATACGACGGTCGTGCTTGCTGGTGACGCCTCTTACAACGAGGCCTTGATGCTTGGCGGTAAAGTGGATGGCGTCAGCGCTGACGAGCGCCTGTCCAAGGCGACGCTGGATACGATCAATATCTTGGCGCGATCTCGTCCGACCGTATATCTGCCGACCCACGATCCTCAATCCGGCAATCGACTTGTCGGTCGCCGCATCGTTCCGACGGCCGATCGGGCGGCCGCGCAGGCAGTGTGACATCCACGTCAAATGCATTTGGTCGAGATGGTCTGGTGAATACGGACCCTCGGTCCGGTGTTCATCTGGCCGAGAGGACCATCTTCGGGAGAAACGCCCCATGCGCCTGCTGCCAGCTTCCCTCAAGATGGCGGCCCTCTTGGCCGCCGCCACGGCCGGCCATGCCCAATCGGCCTATGACTACCCGTGGTGCGCCGTCTACGGCAACTCGGACGGCCCCGGCGCCACGAGCTGCTACTACGCGACCCGCGAGCAATGCCTGCAGACGCTCAGTGGTATCGGCGGGACGTGCATCCGCAGTCCCTATTACGGCCACGGCCCGCGCACCGAGCGGCCGCCGCGGCGCGACAAGCGGGATTATTGAAGGGCTCGCGACTTCGCCTTCATCTGCCGGCGCGATTGCGGTTGAGCGCGGCGCGCAGCATGAAAAGCGCGATGGGGCCCTCGACGCTGTAGTCGAGCCCATTCACATCGCTGTTCACTTCGTGAGGAAGGCCTTGCTGCCGAGGACCATGGCCGAGACGCCGTCCGCCAAGGGCGTCGCGCTGCCGGAGTAATTGTTGTTCACCTGCAAGGTGGCGCCGGAGTCGATCTGTGGCGAAGGCAATTGCCGACCCCGCGCGCGCCGATCACCACCCCGATCCGCCGCCGCCACCGCCACCGCCTCCCGAGGAGCCGCCGCCCGAGGAGCCGCCGTCACTCGATCCGGGAGCGCTCGATGCGGATGCGATGGTCTGCGTGAGCGCGCCGCCGAGTTGCTCCGTCAAGGCGACCGGGTCGTTGCCCCATTGAGTGCTCTGATACCAGGAGGCCGCGACCGCGCCCGTGCCGGCCGCCGCGAGCACGGCGGCGAAGCGCATCGCCCAGCGGTTCTCGACATCGAGCGCGAGCGCGTACGGCAGAAAGCGCTCGAACAGCTCCGGCGTCTTATCGGGAGGATTGAGCGCATTGAGCCGGTCTTCCTCGGCAACGCCGAGATATTGGCGAAAGCCCTCGATGCGATCCATGATGGCGCGGCCCGCGACGGTTGGCGACTGCATCCAGTGGACGCCGAGCAGCCCCAAGGGGGCCAGAATATAGGCCGCAATGGCGGGCAGAAGATCGAGCGGGCCGCGTCCGCCGGCCGTGATCGCCGCAACGCCGCCGGCGGCCGAGGCCGCCATCAGCGCCGCGCCGGCGACAATCATCAATCCGCCACGGGAGTCGCGCCGACGGCCCGCGCGGATGATGAACGCGCCCGCCGCGATCGGCGCGAGCGGCAGCAGGATGCCGAAATTGAGCGCCGTGGCCCGATCTCCGTCATAGGTCGTTCCGATCATGTAGATGACGACCGCCAGCACGGCGACGATCAAGGTCAGCCCGAGCCCGGACCAGCCGTAATTGTCGTTGAAGAGCGTGCCGTCATAGCTTTTATCCAGGCTCGCCTGCAGCGCATCCCTGGCGCTGGTGAAGGTCTTGTAGTTGCTCTGCGCGAGCTTGACCGACGGGTTCGCGGCGAACAGCTTGCTTTCAACCGCGTTTTCTGCCGGCCCGATCGGCTTGCCGCCGTTGAGGCGCGAGAGCACGGTCTCGCTGCCGCTCCCGGTCATGCGGAGATGTCCGTTGACGCCGAGATCGATGATCGCGGCCGTGAAGCAGCGGGCATCGAACCCCAGGCGCTCGACATAGCGCACGGCCGCGGCCGACATGCCGTCAGGCGGCCCGAACAGCGGAATGATCGTGCCGGCCGGCGGGTCGCGGCCGAACCGCCGCCACGCGGCGGCATAGAACGCCACGATGCCGATGAGACCGAGACCCGCGATCGCCGACGGCAAATTGTCCTGCAGCCATGACCCGGCCTGCTCGGTCGCGCTCGGCGGCGCCACGAGGCCCTTCTGCCATGCGGCCGCGACGGTCAGGCCATTGCGCGGCGGCAATGCCCGGGTCGTCCGGAATACGATGAGGCCCGGCTGCCGGGTGACGATCGTGGCGTCCTGTCCGCGCGCGCCTTGCGGTCCGGTGTAGAACGCGGCCTGCGTGAACGGCACCGCATCGGGCAGCGTGATGCGAGCCTCGGCGACATCGATCGGAAACGTCCAGCCGCTGCCGGTGGCGTTCCAGTAGAGCTCGTCGCGGTCCGGGAAAAAGCCGATCTGGCGCGTGGTGCGGTAGCGGATGACGAACTCGTGCTCGCCGCTCGACACCACCGTATCGGCGCTGCCGATGCGCACGCGCACGCCGTTTGCCATGCGTTCGGTGGCCCAGTGCACGATCGCGCCGTCGAGCCTGACCGACTGCACCGCGAAGCCGACCACGACCCGGCTGCCGTCGGGCCGCGTGTAGGTCGTGGGGAAATCGCGCAGGATGCCGTGCTTGATCGCGTTCTGCTCGGCCTCGACGCGGATCGTCTCGGTGACCGCCAGATCGCCGCCGCTCTCGACCGTGACATCGCTGACGAAGCGCAGGATGCGCTCGTCGGCGAGCGCGCGCCCGCCCGCCGCGGCGGCTATCAGCAACGCAGCCGCCAATAGCAGCGTCGCCGGCCGCGCCGCCCATCGCGCCACCTGGACGATCATCGATAACTCATGATGTTGGCGCCGCAAACGCGACGCTGGGTGCCGCGGCTTCGTTGCGGTCGTCGAGCTCGAAGAAGGGCTCCGTGCGGAAGCCGAACAGGCCGGCGAAGAGGTTACTGGGAAACGACTGGATGACGATGTTCAGGTTGCGCACCGTGCCGTTGTAGTAGCGCCGCGCCATCTGCAGTTGATCCTCGACGTTGGCCAGCTCCTCCTGCAAGGCGAGGAAATTCTTGTCGGCCTTGAGCTGTGGATAGGCTTCCGCCACCGCGAGCAATTTGCCGAGCGAGGCCTGCAATCCGCGCTCTGCCGCCGCCTGGCCGCCGACGTCGCTTGCCGCCATGCTCGACGCGCGCATCCGCGTCACGTCCTCGAGTATCGCGTGCTCGTGCGCCGCATAGGCCTGCACGGTCTGGACCAGGTTGGGCACGAGATCGGTGCGCCGCTTCAACTGCACGTCGATCCCGCTCCAGCCCTCGCGCACGAGATTGCGCATCCGCACCAGCCGGTTGAAGACCGCAACGACGTAGATGACGGCCGCAGCCACGAGGGCGAGAAGGATCCATTTCGGCATGTGGTGCGCCCAGGTTGGGAATCGGTTCTTACCATCTTTCGGCGCGAGCGTCGCCGGGCGCGGGGCGTCGTTCGCCCATGCCGCGCCCCCACGCGGCCATCACGCCGTGGTGCCGCCGTCGATCGCGACCTCGGCGCCCGTGATGTAGGCGCTCTCGTCGGAGAGCAGAAAGAGCACGACACGCGCGACCTCGTCGGCCGTGCCGGTGCGATGCATCGGCACCGCGTTGAGGCGCTGCTCGCGCCATTCCGGCGCCCAGGCCTTGAGCATATCGGTTTCGATCGGGCCGGGATGCACCGAGTTGACCCTGATGTTGCGCTTGGCGAGATCCATCGCGGCGGACTTGGTCATGCCGCGCAGCGCCCACTTGGTTGCGCTGTACGCAAAGGCCAGCGGCGAGCCGCGCAAGCCCGCCGACGACGAGATGTTGACGATCGCGCCGCCGCCGACGCGCTCCATCGCCGGCACCACCGCCTTCATGCCGAGAAAGCAGCCGTACTGGTTGATCCGGATGTGGCGCTCCCACAGCTCGGTATCGGTCTCGAGCAGTGGCTTCGGCTGATAGATGCCGGCGTTGTTGATCAGCCCGTGCAGGCCGCCGAGCGCCTCGGCATTATTAACGGCGCGGGCCCAATCGTCCTCGTTCGTGACGTCATGATGCAGGTATGTCGCCGCGCTGCCGAGCTCGCGCGCCAGCTTGGCGCCTTCGTCGTCGAGCACGTCCCCGATCACGACCTTCGCGCCCTCGGCGACCAGCAGGCGCGCTTCCGCCGCGCCCTGTCCGCGCGCTCCGCCGCTGATGAGAACGACCTTGCCGTCGAACCGTGCCATTGGGTCCTCCTTGCGGGACGGAATTGCTACTCTATCGGCGGACCTGATCGCGTGCCAACCTCACGCCGTGGCCGCCGCTACCTTGGGAGCAATGCCGATGCCGTACTGCGCACATCGCCCGGTCGCGATCTTTCTGCTCTGCCTGCTCGGCCTCGCCGCTGCGCCCGCGCGCGCGGAAGTGACGCGCCTCGAGATCACGTCGAAGCAGCCGTACGGGACGTTTCGCGCCGGCGACTATGTGATCTGGCAGGGCAGGGTCCACGGCGATCTGTCGCCGCAGGAGGCCATCCCGGGAATAGACAAGGCCGCGCGCAACGAGCGCGGGCGCGTCGCCTACGCGGCGAATATCACGCTGATCATGCCGAGCGCTCCGCACAGCGGCAACGGCGCGTTGCTGGTGGACGTGCCCAACCGCGGCCGCGCCTACGCCGAGGCGCTCTACAACTCGCCGCGCGATGTGCCGTTTCTCTCCGGCACGCTGGAGCAGGGCACCGGCTTCCTCCAGGACCACGGCTTCACGATCGCCGAGGTGTCCTGGGAGCTCGGGCAGGGCGCGGACCTGCCGTCCTTCCTCGATGGCGACGGCAAGAAGCGCTACGTCGAGGGCGTGGGCTTCGCGATCGTGCGCGACGCCGCCGACTTCCTGGCGCATGCGGCCGCCGACAGCGCCGGTGAGCCCAACCCGCTGCGCGGCGCGATCAACCGCGTGCTGGCGAGCGGCAAATCCCAGGACGGACGCTTCCTCAAGACCTTCCTGCTCAACGGCTTCAACATGGTCGGCCAGCGGCGCGTCTTCGACGGCATGCACGTGTTCGTCTCGGGCGCGGGCTTGCTGCCGATCCTGCAGACCGGCACCGGACCGAAATCGAGCGGCGACGAGGCGCCGACGTTCGCCAATCCGGATTTCCCCGGCGTGAACGACGGGCCGTTCACGATCGGCGAGATCATCGCCAAGGTCGAGGCGAGGGGCGAGGTCCCGCCCAAGATGCTGCTGGTCAGCTCGACCACGGACTTCTACTCGCTGCGCGCCTCGCTCGGCCGCACCGGCGCGTCCGGGACCACGGATCAGCCGCTGCCCGCCAATGTGCGGATGTACGACATCGCGGGCGGCTCGCATGTGCGCGTTCCCAAGCCGCCGGCCACCTGCACGCTGCCGCCCGGCCGCCTCGATTGGACCCCGGTCGCGCGCGCCTTGCTGCTGCGCCTCGACGCCTGGGTGGGCCACAACGCCGAGCCGCCCGCGAGCGAGCTGATGCCGCTCGAGCCGGCGCGCCGGCCGCCCGCGCTGCGCGCCCCGTCGAAGCTTGCCGCCGCCGTGATCCAGGTGCCCAAGCGCGACCAGGACGGCAACGCGCTCGGCGGCGTGCGGCTGCCCGACATCGCGGTGCCGCTCGGCACCAACGGCGGACAGAACGCGCCGCAGACCTTCACCTGCATGCTGGTCGGCTCCTTCACGGCCTTCGCGGCGACGAAAGCGGAACGCGAGCGCACGGGCGACACCCGCCCGTCGATCGAGGAGCGCTATCACGGCCGCGACGACTACGTGAACCGCGTCCGCATCGCGGCGCAGGACCTCATGAAGCAAGGGTTCCTGCTGCGGGAGGATGCCGCGGTGATCATTCAGGAGGCCGCGTCGAGCAACCTGTTCGCGCCCGCAATCGTGATTGCCGCGCCGCGGTGACGGTCGGTCGATCTCGGACCATTGACCCGTCATGGCCAGGCCATAGCAAGTAGCCCGGATGAGGCGCACGCAGGTCGGGTTTAGCCGACCTGCGCATCGAATATGCCGATCTCGGGCGGGTCCGAGATCGGCGCCGGGATCCCGGATGTCGCTGCGCTCATCCGGGCTACGTGCTTGCTGCGTTCCCGTGCACGGAGCGCCGCGTGCCGCTCAGCGCGCGGCCGTGACGGCGTAGTTCTTGGCCGGGTTGTTGCCGCTCGTCGTCAGGTCTGATCGCGCGAGCGCGTCCGCGGACGCGTGCCGCACCGCATATCGTTTGGTCGGGTTGTTGCCGGTCAGGTAGAGCGTCGGCGTCTTGATCGCGCCGTCGCTCATGTGCCGCGCCGCATAGCGCTTCGCGGGGTTGTTGCCGTTCTGGCTCGTGTCGGCGAACGCGTTCTGCGCTGCCGGCACGGCCGGCGCCCTCACGGCATGATGCCGATGGTGATGATAGTACCGCGTCGCCGCAAGCGCGCTGCCGGCGGTGAACGCCAGCGCGAGCGCCGCCGTGCCGACGAGCATTGTGGATCCGATCCTCATGGGTCCGTTCCTCCATGTTGTTGTAGGCGCCTGATCGCGACCGAGGATACCGGTCAAATCCGAGGCGCCGGCGGCCGAGTGTGTACGCCGGCGTACCAAGCCGGGCGCGCGCCGCGGCAATCGGCCACCAGCGGGCGGCGCCTGCGCGCATCCGCCGCGACGCAGGCACGCGGCGTCGGCTTGTTGACGATCCCGCGGGACGGCTAGGCTTGCGGTTCAAACGTCCGGGGGCGGACCAAATGACGATCGTGAGGAACCGGATTCTTGCCGGTTTGGATCCGGCGAGCTTTCATCGGCTGGAGCGCCACCTCACACGCATCCCGTTGGCGCGGCGGGCCGTCCTCCAGGATCATTTCCATCGTATCGAGCACGTTCATTTCATCGAGCGCGGCGTCGCCTCGCTCTATGCGCGCACGCGCGCCGACGGGCCGGTCGAGGTGGCGCTGATCGGGCGGTTCGGCTTCGCCGGCGTTCCCGCGGTCCTGGGCAACACGCGCTCGCCGCACCGCTGCCTGATGCAGGTGCCGGGCGAGGCGCTGAGCATCGCGGTGCCCGATCTCCTCGATGCGATGCAGGCCATGCCGGCGATCCGCAACCACCTGCTCGCCTACATCCACGCGCTGCTGGTGCAGAACGCGCAGGCCGCGCTGTGCAACGGCCGCCACGATGTCGAGCAGCGCCTGTGCCGCTGGCTGCTGCTCGCGGCCGATCGCCTCGACGACACCGTGATCCCGATCACGCACGACATGCTGTCGATGAATCTCGGCGTCCGCCGCGCCGGCGTGACGACCCTGCTGGGTCTCCTGCAAAAGTCGGGCGCGATCGCGATGAGCCGCGCGAGCTGCCGGATCGTCGACCGCTTGGCGCTCGAACGCCGGGCCTGCGAATGCCACGCCATCATCGCGGCCGAGTATCGGCAGCTGGCCGAACGCGGCTGTCACGCGCACGTGCTGGTCGATGGCGGGCCGCCGCGGCGGCCCGCGCCGCTCGATGAACGCCTCGAGATCGTCTAGGCGGTCGGCAGAACCTCCTCGAGGATAGTTCGGATCAGGCGAGCTCAGCGAGCGTAGCCGGGATGAGGCGCGCAGCGCCGAAATCCGGGGACGGTCGTTTCCTGGATTTCGCTGCGCTTCTCCGGGCTACCTGCTACTTGCTCAATCCGACGCGGGTCCGCCAGCAGTTTCTTGCGGCGGCATGTTGAAGCCCCCGACATGCTCCGAGCGCCTCCGGGGTCTGATGCTCGTGGCCGATCGCCGCGACGACACCGTGATCCCGATCACGCACGACATGCCATCGATCCCGGCGTCCGCGGCGCCGCTGTCGCGCGGCATGGAACCCATGGAACCCTTGGGCGGCGCCGCCGCTTTGAGTCAGAGCTTGAGCGTTCTCGAGTCGGGAGGAACGCCTCGCGGAGGGCGAAGCGGCCTAACCGGCAGCAGACCGGAAGTCGCGCACAACGAGTGGATGCCAAAGCTTCCGGCAACGGAGACGGCGGTGAGACGTATCGTCGCGGCGATTGTTGCACTAGGGATCATCTTCGGCGCGGCGCGTGCGGCGGATATCACGTTGCTCAATGCGTCGTACGATCCGACACGCGAGCTCTACGCGCACCTCGGCGCTGCCTTCGCGAGCAAATTCAACACCACGACGGGCCGAACGCTCGACATCAAGACGTCCAACTCCGGCTCGGGCGCGCAGGCGCGTGCGGTGATCGACGGGCTGCGGGCCGATATCGTCACGTTGGCGCTAGCCTACGATATCGACGCGATCGCCGATCGCGGCCTCATCGCGGCCAATTGGCAGGATCGCTTGCCGCAGCATTCGTCGCCTTATACCTCGACGATCGTGTTCCTCGTCCGCAAGGGCAATCCGAAGGCCATCAAGGACTGGGACGATCTGGTGCGGCCCGGCATCAAGGTGATCACGCCCAACCCGAAGACGTCGGGCGGCGCGCGCTGGAACTACCTGGCGGCGTGGGGCTACGCCTTGAAGCGTCATGGCGGCGACGACAAGGCGCGGGAATTCGTCAAGGCGCTGTACGCCAACGTCCCGGTGCTCGATACCGGCGCGCGCGGCGCAACCATGACGTTCGTGGAGCGCGGCATCGGCGACGCTTTGCTCGCGTGGGAGAATGAGGCGTTCCTCGCCGTCAACGAGCTCGGCAAGGACCGCTTCGACATCGTCGTCCCGAGCGTTTCGATCCTCGCCGAGCCTCCCGTCGCGGTGGTCGACAAGGTCGTCGACCGGAAGGGGACCCGGGCGGCCGCGGAGGCTTTCCTCAAATATCTCTACACCCCCGAAGCCCAGGCGATCATCGCCAAGGACGGCTACCGGCCGCGCGACGCCGACGTTGCGCGGCAATATGCGTCGCGCTTTCCGCAGGTCGAGCTTTTGACGATTGACGATTTCGGCGGCTGGCGGAAGGCGCAGGCCACCCACTTCGATGATCACGGCGTGTTCGACTCGATCTACGGCCAGTGAATGGACACGGATGGAGGAGGCTTGCGGTGAACGGCGCGGCGGCCGTCATGCGACGACGCAGAAGCGTCATTCCGGGCTTCGGAATTACGCTCGGGATCACGCTTTTGTGGCTGTCGCTGATCGTCCTGATTCCGCTCGGCGCGCTTTTTCTCAAGAGCGCGGAGCTCGCCCCCGGCGAATTCCTCGCGGTGGTCACCAGCCGCCGCGTCCTCCACGCGTTCCGAGTTTCCTTCGGCCTCTCGCTTGCCGCGGCCGCGGTCAATCTGGCGTTCGGAACGATCGTCGTGTGGGCCCTCGTGCGCTACCGTTTTCCGGGGCGTCGCCTGCTCGATGCGGTCGTGGACATTCCATTTGCCCTGCCGACCGCGGTCGCCGGCATCGCGCTGACCAGCCTCTATGCCGAAGGCGGCTGGATCGGGCAGCTGCTCTCGCCGTTCGGCATCAAGGTCGCATTCACGCCGCTCGGCATTTTTGTCGCCCTCGTCTTTATCGGGCTGCCATTCGTCGTGCGCACCGTGCAGCCGGTGCTGGAAGACCTTGACCGGGAGCTCGAGGAAGCCGCGGCTTCGCTCGGCGCGAGGCGCTGGACCACGGTCCGTCGGGTGCTGTTCCCGAGCATCATGCCGGCGCTGCTGACCGGCTTCTCGCTCGCATTTGCCCGTGCGGTCGGTGAATACGGCTCCGTGATCTTCATCGCCGGCAACCTGCCGAATGTGTCCGAGATCGCGCCGCTTCTGATCGTCATTCGCCTGCAGGAATTCCGCTATGCGGATGCCACCGCCATTGCGGTGGTGATGCTCGTCGCATCGTTCATCATGCTGTTCGTCGTCAATGGCCTCCAGCGCTGGTCTGAAAGCCGGATGGGAAGACGTTCGTGATGATGAGCCGGACGGGGACGGCTGAAACAGACGTGGCCGCGCCGCAGCCGGCCGCGCGCCCGCGCGTCATGCCGCAACGCAAGACGGATGTGCGCGACGACCCCGCGTGGGTGCGGCGGTCGGTGATCGCGGTCACGGTCGTGTTTCTCGGCAGCTTCATCGTGCTGCCGCTCCTGCATGTGTTCGCACAGGCTTTCGCCAACGGGGCGCGGGCGTATCTGGCGGCCTTGGGCGATCCGGATTCGCTCGCCGCCATGCGGCTCACCCTCACGATTGCGGCCATATCGCTCACCGCCAACGCGATCTTCGGCCTTATCGCCGCCTGGGCGATCACGAAATTCTCCTTTCGCGGCAAGAATTTCCTGATCACCCTCATCGACCTGCCATTTTCGGTGTCGCCGGTGATCGCCGGCCTCGTCTTCGTCCTGCTGTTCGGCCTGCAGGGCTATTTCGGGCCGTGGCTCACCTCGCACGACGTCATGATCATCTTCGCGCTGCCCGGCATGGCGCTGGCGACGATCTTCGTGACGTTTCCCTTCGTGGTCCGCGAGCTGATCCCCCTGATGCTGCAGCAGGGCACCGAGGAGGAGGAGGCCGCGCTCTCGCTCGGCGCGTCGGGATTCTGGACGTTCGTGCGCGTGACCCTGCCGAATGTGCGCTGGGCACTTCTCTACGGCGTGCTGCTCTGCAATGCCCGCGCGATGGGCGAATTCGGCGCGGTCTCGGTCGTCTCCGGCCGGATCCGCGGCGAGACGAATACCATGCCGCTCCACGTCGAGGCGCTCTACAACGGCTACCACTCCGCTGCGGCATTCGCGGTCGCCTCGCTGCTGGCGCTGCTCGCCCTGTTCACGCTGGTCATCAAGATCGCTCTCGAAGCCCATATCGCGAGAGGCCGCGGTCCATGAAGATATCGCTCAATGACGTCACCAAGCTCTTCGGTCATTTCTCGGCGCTCGACCACGTCAATCTCGAGGTCCGCTCGGGAGAGCTGCTCGCCCTGCTCGGGCCCTCCGGCTCCGGCAAGACCACGCTGCTTCGCATCGTTGCCGGCCTTGAATGGCCGGACGCCGGCGAGGTGCGGTTCGACGGCGAGGATGCATTGAACCGGACGGTGGGCGAGCGCCGTGTCGGCTTCGTGTTCCAGCACTATGCGCTCTTCCGCCACATGAGCGTGTTCGAGAACGTCGCGTTCGGGCTCCGAGTGCGTCCCCGTCGCAGCCGGCCCGGCGAGGCGGATATCAGGCGGCGGGTGGAAATCGTTGCTCGACCTGGTGCAGCTCGGCTGGCTCGCGGGCCGCTATCCGACGCAACTCTCCGGCGGTCAGCGGCAGCGTATCGCGCTTGCGCGCGCCTTGGCGATCGAGCCTCGCGTGCTGTTGCTCGACGAGCCTTTCGGGTCGCTCGACGCCAAGGTGCGCAAGGATTTGCGCCGCTGGCTGCGCAAGCTTCATTCCGAGATCCATGTCACGTCGATCTTCGTCACGCACGACCAGGAAGAGGCGCTCGAGGTCGCCGATCGCGTCATCGTCATGGACAAGGGCCGCATCGAGCAGGCCGGGACGCCGCAGCAGGTCTATGACCACCCGCGCACATCCTTCGTGCACGGGTTCATCGGCGAATCGATCGTGGTTCCGGTCGTGATCGAGGCCGGCGAGGTCCGCTACGATGGCCGGCCGATCGGCATCGATCCGCAGGGCACCGCCAACGGCCCGGCGTCGCTCTTTGCCCGCCCTTTCGACATGACGATCCTGCCGACCGCCTGCGAGAACGCACTCATGGGCGTCGTCAGGCGCATCCACGGGATCGGGCCCGCACGCCGCGTCGAAGTCGCGCTCGGCCCTGAAGGATCGCAAACCATCATCGAGGTCGTCGCGCTCCGCAATCAACAATGGCGCGTTGGACAGCTCGTCGGCTTGCGCCCGGAGCAATATCGATTGTTTTCGCAATGAATGAGGGCGGAGAACAACGCGCGGGCGCATCATGGATTGATCCGCGCCGCCCGGGCCGCAGCAGATCGTAGGATGGGTTGAGCAAAGCGAAACCCATCGGCTGAATTCGCGACGAAAGATTGATGGGTTTCGCGGAGCCTGTCCTTGGGCTTGCCGAAGGCAAGACCCGAGGGCTCAACCCATCCTACGGCGTCAGCCGGACGGTGCGCGGCTTCGTTCCCGGACATGTCGCCCCTGAGGTGTCGCCCCCGCGCCACCGTCGAGATCGCGGGCAAATGATATGCCGGCCGGCGGTCTTCAAAGACCCGAATGGGTCTTTCCACACCGCGGCCGCGCAGCATCGCGGCCCGCGCTGCAATCGCAGGTCGCGTCGGGTTGACGAATTTAATTGAGGTTCGGGATGATGCACGCCCCTGCGGCGCTTTCGGTTGCGTGCGCTCGGCTTGGCCGCATAGATTGTGCGCAAGCGGGGTGTAGCGGGACATGGAAAAGCGTCGAGCGGTGGTGCGCGACGCGCTGCGTGTCGACGCACAGCATCTGCCGCCCGGTAGGTGAGGGTGCGGCATTATGGCGAGGGCGGTGCGGCCGGGCCGGATGGATTTCGCGCGACCGGTGCAGGAACTTGTCAGACGGAGAACGGGGGAGCGGAGGGCGGATGACGTGGCCGACAAACGCAAGAAGGGAACGATCGCGGGGCTTTGCCTGATCGCATTCGGCGCGGCCGGCGCAACCTATAGCTATGTGCAGGACAGCGCGTCGTTCGACATCATCCGGATGGTGGAGGCAGGCAGCTTCGCGATGCTGCATCTGGTGCTCTGGACGATCGCGGGCCTTGCCGTCATCGCGTGGTATCAGCTCAAGCCCAGCGACGGCGAGGGTGACGAGCCACCGGATCGCTTTGGCGGCTGACCTCGTAGGACCCCTGGCCGCGCCGCGCCTGCGAATGCCACGCCATCATCGCGGCCGAGGATCGGCACCTCGCCGAACGCGGGTGTCACGCGCATGTACTGCGCATTAAGTCTGGGTCAGGCGATCACGAGCAGTGACGAGAGCGCCTCTGGTTCGATGGTCACGAACGGCTTTCGGCCAAGTCCACGATCGCTTCCGCGAAGGCTTGCGGGGCTTCCTGCGGCAGATTGTGCCCGACGCCGCCCGTGATGGTCCGGTGCGCATATTTGCCCGAGAACTTCTTGGCATAGGCGCTGGGCTCGAGATGCGGTGCGCCATTGGCATCGCCTTCGAGCGTGATGGTGGGCACCGTAATGACCGGACCCGCGGCAAGCCGCTTTTCCAGGTCGTCGTATTTCGTCTCGCCTTCGGCGAGGGCGAGCCGCCAGCGATAGTTATGGATCGTGATCGCGACGTGGTCGGGGTTGTCGAAGGCGGCGGCGCTGCGATCGAACGTGGCATCGTCGAACTTCCACTTCGGCGAGGCGAGCTGCCAGATCAGCTTGGCGAAGTCGTGCCGATACTTGTCATAGCCGGCCCGGCCGCGCTCGGTGGCGAAATAATACTGGTACCACCATTGCAGCTCGGCCCCCGGCGGCAGCGGCGTCTGGCCGGCCGCCTGGTTGCCGATCAGATAGCCGCTGACCGAGACCAGGGCCTTGCAGCGCTCGGGCCACAGCGCCGCGATGATATCGGCGGTGCGCGCGCCCCAATCGAAGCCCGCAAGCGTCGCCTTCTCGATCTTGAGCGCGTCCATGAGGTCGACGATGTCGACCGCGACCGCCGACGGCTGCCCGTTGCGCATCGTCTCGCTGGAGAGAAAGCGCGTCGTGCCGTAGCCGCGCAGGTACGGGACGATCACCCGGTAGCCCGCCGATGCCAGCAGCGGCGCGACGTCGACATAGCTGTAGATGTCGTAGGGCCAGCCGTGCAGCAGGAGGACCGGGGGACCGTTCGCCGGGCCGGCTTCGGCGTAACCCACGCTCAGGGCGCCGGCGTCGATCTGCTTGAGCGTGCCGAATGACGTGTGCGTGCCCGGCTTGGTCTGCGGCAGGCGTATCGATCCTGCCGCCGGCGACTGCGCGTGCGCGCGGTGAACCAGGGCGAGCTGCGCCGCCGCGATCGTCATGGCCGCCGTGCCCATGAAGCGGCGGCGATCAGGAACGATGCCCTGGGATGTCTTGAACTTGTCCATGGTGTGTCTCCGTGTTGCGATGCGGCGCGTGATGGTGCGGAAGGTGTGCCCGGTGCCATTCGGGCCGCCGGATGTGGGTGGCGCGGGAACAGGCTTCGCAATCGCGATGTCACCCTCGATTTTTTTAGTTCGGCGAATTTGCGACGCGGACATCGGCGGCGCGCACGGCGTGCGCGCCGTCTCGCTCAGCCCAGCCGGCGCAGCGGCTTGAATGCGGCGCGCATTTCGGCGCAAAAGATCTGCGGTTGTTCCCAAGCGGCGAAATGGCCGCCTTTGTCGAGCTTGTTGTAGTGGATGAGGTTGGGGTACGCGCGCTCGCTCCAGCTCCGCGGCGCCGCATAGATTTCGTCCGGGAAGGCGCTCACGGCGACCGGGATCTTGACCCCCCGCACGTCGAAGAAGCCGCCGCCGGTCGACACCTGGTCGGTGTCCCAGTAGAGCCGCGCCGACGAGATCGCGGTGTTCGTCAACCAGTAGAGCGTGACGTTGTCGAGGATGTCATCGCGCGTGAGGCCTTCGGACTTTCCGTCGAAGACGCGTGTGATGAGCTCGTAGCTGCGCGCGTCGTGATCGAGGATCCAGGCCGCGAGCCCGGCCGGCGAATCCGCGATTGCGTACAGCGTCTGCGGGTGGTTCGCCATCTCGATCGCGTAGCCAAGTCCCTTCTTGTAGAAGAAGTCGAGCTGGTCCCAGGCGTTGCGCTCCTCGGCCGTGAGATCGGCCGGAGGTGTCTCGTGGAACGCGAGCGCCTTCGAAATGTTGGCCGGGACCGTGGCCGCCATGTTGGTGTGGATGCCGAGCAATCCCGGCGGCTCCTGCAGGGCCATCGTCTCCGAGACGGCGTTCCCCCAATCGCCGCCCTGCGCCACGAACCTCGCGTAGCCGAGGCGGTGCATCAGCGCAGTCCACGCGCGGGCGATACGGACGGGGTGCCACCCGGGCGCCGTCGGCTTCGCCGAAAAGCCGTAACCCGGCAGCGACGGAATCACGACATCGAAAGCGTCTGCTGCGCTCGCGCCATGGGCGGTGGGATTGGTCAGCGGGTCGATGATCTTGAGCTGCTCGATGATCGAGCCGGGCCACCCGTGCGTCACGATCAGCGGCAACGCATTTTCATGTTTCGAACGGACGTGAATGAAATGAATGTCCAGCCCGTCGATCTCGGTGACGAACTGCGGCAGGGCGTTGAGGCGCGCCTCGACCTTGCGCCAGTCGTGCTCGGTCTGCCAGTAGTGCACGAGCTGCTTCATGGTCGCGAGCTGCACGCCCTGCGATCCATCGGCGACGTTCTCCCGGTCAGGCCATCGCGTCGCCGCCAGGCGCGCGCGCAGGTCGATGATCGCCGTCTCGGGAACAGTGACGCGGAACGGACGGATCTCGTCTTGGACTGCGGCCCGCAGCTGCGTCGGGAAGAGGCCGGCGGAGCCTGCGGCCGCAAGGCCCACCGTTGCGGCGCTCAGGAGCCGGCGGCGATCGTCATCGATGTTCTCGGGCATGTTGCCCTCAATCGTGCACCTCCCCGGTCAGTGTGCTGCGTGCCGTGCGCGCCGTATTGTCGAATTTTCCTGTTCTTTGTCGTCCCTGCTCCTTGGCGTGGTTTTGTCGGCGTGGCGCGATCCAACTCGCGCGCCCCCGAGCGCGCGAGTTCCATCCGGGAGCGCGGCCGATCTCGAGCGTACGCAGAAGTTACGCGTACGTGATGGGCGCCGATGGGCGGATTTATCGCAAGAAACGACAAACACGAATGCGGAGAAGCAATCTGGTTGTGGTTCGCCGTGCCAAAGGTCCTGCAGGCGTGTGATTGGCGGGCCTTGCTGCGCGGCTCATCGGTCCGGCGTCGAAAAGAGGGAAAGTCACCCATGGCAACCACGCTTGCGACCGAGTTTCCACCGGCGGAAAGCGAGCTCTTTCTCGCCGAGCTGTCGCATCCGATCAACAACGAGTACGCGACCGCCATCAGCATGCTCTCGGTGGCGGCGGCGCGAACCGCGAGCGAGGAAGCGAAGGCCGCGCTCGAGGCCGCCCGGGAGCGGTTGCACGACTACGCCCGCGTCCATCGTGCGCTGCAGATGCCGCGCGCCGGCGACCTTGTCGATGTCTCCGACGCCGTTCGCGAGGTGTGCCAGTCGATCAGCCAATCGCGGCTCAAGGGCAGGAACATAACCTTGACCCTGGTCGAGCAACCTTTCTCGATGAATGCGGACCGGTGTTGGCAATTCTGCCTCATCCTGTCCGAGCTGATCACCAATTCGGTTCGCCATGCCTTCGGCACCGTCGGAGGCTCGATCCGGGTCGAGGTGCGGTCGTTGAACTCTCTCGTGGTCTGCCGCGTATCCGACAATGGCCGCGGCGCCTTCCGGCGCGTTCGCCCGGGCCGCGGGCTCGCAATCATCGAGGGGCTGGTCCGCAGCCTGGAAGGAAAGGTCGAATTCAGGTTTGATGCCTCGGGCAGTTGCGCCGTTCTGGCATTTGCACGCCGCCTGGACGCCGCCGGCGCGATCGATCCGGCGCCCGTATCGACGCTCGCGGGTTAAGGTCGCGCCTCTCGAACGTGGCGAGCTCGCGGTCAGGAAGGCCGATGCGGCAGGAGGCCGACATGGACGATCACGAGATACGCGCGGCGCTCGACCGCCATTGGGAGGCCTCGGAAGCGGGCGACTTCGCGGCGGAGCACGACATCTACCGCGCCGACGCGGTGCTCGAATATCCCCAATCGGGAGAGCGCATCCGGGGGCGCGACGGCATCCAGGCGGCGCGCATGGCCCAGCCGAACAAAAAGCACTTCGAGGTCCGCCGCGTCATCGGCGCCGGCGACCTCTGGATCAGCGAAGTCAGGATGACCTACGACGGAAAGCCATTGTATGCGGTGAGCATCATGGAGTTCGCGGACGGCAAGGTCGCGCGAGAGACGCAATATTTCGCCGATCCGTTCGAGCCGGGCCCCTCGCGCACGCGCTGGGTCGAGTTGATGCGCTGAGTGCTCCCGGATGCCGCGGCGCCGGCCGGCCGGTGCCGGCGCGCCCAGTAGCGCGACGTGATCGGATCACAAAGATACAGCGGCAAGTGTTCCTTTGTGCGGTCGCGAACGTTCACGCGCCTCAACGCAGGTTCTTACATTTCTGTCATCCGCGTTTGAAGCAAAACACGTATGCGAACGGTTCATAGCGAACTCAAAAAGTCGGGCCGCTACAACGCCCGGGGACTGGCTACCGCGCTTTGTCGCGCGGCTCAGAGTCGAGACGGATTCGTCTTCGCAAGCTTCGCCCGCTGCGGCTCGGAGCAAGACTGACACGGCGACTCTGTTGCGTCAGATGATTGCCTCGTTTCGGTCATCGATGTTCAGGTTCGTGCGATCGGGGGCATGCCTATTAAAAGAGTGCGAAAGCGTTGCGGTGACCATGCAACGGTTGATGGAGCCGATTGTTGCGCTCTCGAATACACCACCATCCTTCGATCTGCTCAGAAGGATCAGCGCATGTCTTGGTCCAGCACGATCCACTCAACGGGTTCCAGCGCACGTCTCAATTCGGACAGAACGGGACATGCTCCAGCTCGTAGCGAAACACCGGTTCGGTCATCCGAGCAAGAACATCCTGTCTTGGCCAAAGCGTCGAGACTGAAATTGTTCGGGAAGTCTCCTGTTGGATTTTTTTTGCGGCTGAACAGGTGGGCTTGGCAACGTCTTCCGTCTCGCGTGCGCGATTTCTACCTTGTCCGCGCCTACGGAGTATGGTTGCACAGCTTGGTTTGCGTCCACGAAACGCGCCAACAAAGCTTGGGTACGTTCTTTTTTCGGAATCGTCCGGCGCTCGAGCTCATTCGCCGTCGCGCGGAGGACATGGCCCGCGGCTCGACGCTGAGAATTGCCGTGCTGGCCTGCAGCCTCGGCGCGGAGGTTTACTCGATCCTCTGGATCGTCCGGTCGGCGAGACCGGACCTGAAAGTCCACGTGTGTGCGGTCGATATCTCAGGGGAGGTGCTGAACTTTGCGGAAAAGGGCACTTACGCTCCCGATACTTCCGAACTGGCCGGCTCTTCGATTTTTGAGCGATTGACCCCGAATGAAATCGGAGGAATGTTCGATTGGGAGGGTGACCAGGCCAGGGTCAAGCCTTGGCTTCGGGAGGGGATCAAGTGGCAGCTTGGTGATGCCTCCGATCCGGCCCTGATCCGTGCTCTCGGGCCGCAGGACATGGTGACAGCGAACAATTTTCTCTGCCACATGGAGCCGCGGGCGGCAGCACACTGTTTGCGAAACATTGCGAGCCTCGCTGATCGGGGAGGGTACCTCTTCGTTTCAGGCGTTGATCTCGAGGTTCGCGAAAAGGTGGCGCGTGAGCGTGGCTGGCGGCCGGTTCCGGAGCTGATCGAGCAAATTCACGAGGGGGATCCTGCCGTGCGAAAGGGTTGGCCCTTGGCGTGGTGGGAACTCGAGCCGATCGACCACAGGAGGCGCGATTGGCAGATGCGCTACGCAGCGGTCTACCGATTGAATAACGGGGATTGAACAGTGGGTGTGTCGCGTCGGCGACTTTAGATCGCCATCGGGCTCCAGTCCTGCAGGCAATAATTCGCGATCGAATGCTCCAGGAAGAAACGCAGCGTTTCCCGCGCGGCGTCCGGCCCGCGCGGATCGGTGTCTCCCCGACCATGCGTGTCCGCCCCATGGATCTCCCAGTGCTCCAGGATGGTGCGCCCGCTCGCGTGGAAATGGTGTATCGCTTTAGCGCAATTTGAGCTGAGGCTACCGTCACACTCCTCGGCACCGCGGTGAACGCAGGGGGGCGAGCCGAGGCAAGAGAGGCGAATCAAAGATGCTGAAGAATTAAACCTTACGCGTAATACGAGGCGGATTCGGTTTTCGAAAAGACAACACAACTTCTCTCCGCATCCGAACATTTAGAGGAGCATTTCGCACGCCCGATGGTGGTGGAAGGTATCGCCTATTTCTCGGTAGTAATCGAGCGTCTTGACGCTCTAACCGCAATCCGGCACGACGTGCCACGGCAATAACTATTTCTGCGTTCCGGACGTAGACCCCCCGGATTGTATTTTCCCCGATGACATAGACGGCCCGACCGCCGGCACTAATATACGTGCCACTTCCGAGACGGCGACCGTCATATCTTGAATAAATCGGGTCAGAAGGGCTCGATGCCGCGCAGAAAGATGTGAACGCAGCTTCAATTTAGTAGAATCTTGGCTGAATCTGTCGGGTTACTGTAGTCGCCGGCCTCGGGGCCGATGCCATACCTTCTGACTTCGCGCAATTCTGCAGCGCTGCGGCCCATCCAGATCAGGAAAAACTTACTGCACCGCATATAATCGATGGCATTGAGGTACGGCTGAGAGGTAATAACGAAGGCCTCCGGCGCCGATCGGTGGCGGAGCCGCCCCAACGCACTGGCGGCGACCGCGAGCCCGGTCCGATGAGTCGTGAGGAAGTGCTTGCGCATCACAACGCAGCCAAGGCCATCACCCCAATCTCTGCGCCGTTTGTAACTCGCCGTTTGGGAGGATGAACAAAATGATCCTGATGACCGCGTGCTAAGTGCGAGGCAGGACGCAGCCCCGGATGCGTTGCGCCGAATCTTATCGCGACCCAACTCGCCCGTTGCCGGAACGCTTGCGCTCAGCGGTGGCGGCGTTGCCTTGGTTGGAGGAGGGGCAGGCGAGGCCAAGGTGGAGCCTGCGGGCAAGGCGGTGACGCTGGCCGGTGCGCCATTTGTGCGGTCGCGGCGGACCTAGTGCTCGGATTTCGAAGGCAACGGCGGTCCATGGTCCAGCCACCAAACTATGCTGTAGCGATAATTTATTCTGGGGTGTTCTATCGTCCATGTGAAGTCCTCCCCATCTCCATTCCGGGAAATAACGAAGCTCGGATCGTCTTTGTTGCTTATGCTTAACGTGGTAAATCTATCAGCAGGAGCGATACTTCGTGAAATTCGCGTAAATATATGTCCTGGCGACTTGAATACAAATTGGAATCGATCGGTAGGATAGATGACCTTATATTCTGCATTCTCGCCCAAGAATGGTAAAAACTCACCCAAAAGGATCGAATTAAGCTGAACTGTTATCCACTCATTTAAAGGCTCATTTGATAAATCAAAAAGAACGCGATAGTGTCTCTCTCCGATAGAACCTTTCTCGTTTGGCCTGATTATTAATATTTGATGCGTTGGCGAGGTATATTGAGGTTCTGTAGATGAGCCAGAAAGAAGGTCTTGATCGATTTCGAAGTAGGTGGCTTGTGGGGTAAGCCTCTTAAGGGAAATCGTGTCGAGCAAAAGCGTTTTTGACTGCGATCGGTCGGTAATCTGGTCAGAAAAATCGTATATACGCGTGTAACCCTGTATGTGGAAGAGAGGTGATTTTGGCTGGGCAGGGGTCGATGAAGATGATGATGAAACAAGCATACTTACGAGCGCAAGAAGGCCAAGAATGATGAAGAACCAAGCGAGTACAAGTGAGCGCTTTTGAAGGGCCTTTTGATCTTTCGTTTTTAGATGCGCAATATCAATGTTGCTCTTAATCTTACTATATATGCGCTCACCGGATTTGTGGTGAACGCCGGCAAACTGCTTAATTGCGGCGAGCCGAGCTTTATCATCTTTAAACTCTTTTATTATCTGCAAAATTTGATCGGAATTGAATAGGCCTTCTCCTTCCACTGCTTGCCTTATTGAGCGCTCTGAGCTTTCTATCTCGCGAATTCGATATGAATAAAAGAGATAAGCGAGAAGTGAGATCAGTCCCACTACTGTCGAAGTCGCGGTGATGACCGTAAGGATTTCGGGTACCATGACGAAGTGCAGGATGCTGCTGCGGTGGCGGGCCCAGGAAGCGGAACAACGTCATGTATACCACATCTTCCTACGCTAGTGGAACGTGTTCTGGTCGCCAAGCCCTGGCGGCTGGCGGAGCCACGGCTAAAGCCGGGATATGGTTGAGTGACTGACGTTGTAGCTCCGCCCGATCTCGCTTAGGGCCTCCCCAGCCTCGCGCCTCGCAAGGGCCTCCGCCCGTTGGTGCGTGGTGAGTTTAGGCTTCCGGCCGAACCGGACACCCCGCGCCTGCGGTCGCTTCCGCCCTTCATCCGTCCTGACCCGGATCAACTCCCGTTCAAACTCCGCCAGCCCACCCAGCACCGTCAGCATCAACCGCCCGTGGGCCGTGGTGGTGTCGGCCCAAGCATCCGCCAGCGAGCGAAAGCCCGCGCCGGCCTCGGCAATCTGCGCCAGCACGTTCAGCAGGTCGCGCGTGGATCGCGCCAGCCGGCCAAGCCGGGTGACCACCAGCACGTCCCCGGGGCCTAGGCGCGCCGATCGCCTTCGCCAGTTGCTTCCGGTCCGTGACCGCGCCGCTGATCTTCTCAGCATGGACCCGCTCCGCGCCCGCTGCGGTCAACGCCGCTTGCTGCGCATCCGGCGTCTGTCCCTCCGTGCTCACGCGCGCGTAACCGATGATTGCCATTCCGTCCTCCATTTCGTTCAAGAGATTTGCACAGAGATTTGCGTGGTGGATCAGGCCTTCGCGCGCTGTGCATCAGTTTCAAGTTTTGCACAGCGTGCCCGGGCTTCCTCGATTAGCTCGGGATGGTTGGCTAGGTAGGCCGCGGCTGCGTGCGTTAGCTCGGCTACCGGGACGGTGCTGAGCTTGCGGCCCTCCGTCCGCCATCGCGCCCGGATCGCCTTGCGCGCCATGAAACGCGCAAGGCTCATTGTGCTGCCTCGCATTGCTAGGCCGCAGCGTGTTGATGCTCGGCCAGGGCCAGCCCTCGCAAATAGTCGGCGGCGGTCTGCGCCCTGCTCGCTGCGCTGATGAATGCCCGGCTATCAGCCTTCAACAGCCCGATCCACGTAACGATGTATCCCGCGTGGCGTAGCTCGCCATCAATTGCAAACTCAGCACAGAGGAACGCCGCACATAGCTCCGCGACTAGCTCCACAGTTGCGTAGGCCCGTTCACCGAGCCGGCCCTTCAAGTCTCGATCAAGCCGGGCCTTGGCGCCAGTCCAGTGGCCTAGCTGTGAACTTTCAGGAGGTTGTCCATTCGGCCCTGACCGGGAACGCTGAGGTTGCGAGACAACAGCGATTCGGGGAGGACCGAATGGACACGCACAAGAATGCCCGCCTGACCCCAAAAGGTCGAGAGGAGATGGTCCGCGCCGTTGTGGATCATGGGCTTAGCAAGGCTGCGGCGGCGCGCCAGTTCAACACCACGCCGAAGACGGTCGGCAAGTGGGTTGAGCGCTTCCGCGTGCAGGGTCTTGATGGTTTGCACGATCGCTCCTCACGACCTCTTTCATCGCCGAGCCAAACCGCGCTTGCCACGTGCGACCAGGTGGAGGCCTTGCGCCGGCAGCGCCGCACCGGCAAGCAGATTGCCGCTGAGCTGCGGTTGTCGCCCGCCACGGTCAGTCGCATCCTCAAGCGGCTGGGGCTCAACAGATTGAACTCACTCGAGCCCGAGGCTCCCGTTCGCCGTTATGAACGCGAGCGGCCTGGCGAGTTGATCCATATCGATATCAAAAAGCTCGGCCGTTTCACGCGCCCCGGTCACAGGGTCACCGGCGTCCGGAAGGGCTGCCGCAACGAGCATGCCGGTTGGGAGTTCGTTCATGTCGCCATCGACGACCACTCTCGCGTCGGCTTCGGCAAGGTCATGGCTAACGAGAAGGCACGCAGCGCGATCGCCTTCTTGAAGGCGTCGGTGGCCTACTACGCGAGCCTCGGCATCAAGGTCGAGCGCGTCATGACGGACAATGGCTCCTGTTACAAATCTCATGCCTTCCGCAGAGCCTGCAAACGACTAGGGCTGCGCCACATTCGCACCAAGCCCTACACGCCCAAGACCAACGGGAAGGCTGAGCGCTTTATCCAGAGCAGCCTGCGCGAATGGGCCTACGCGCACGCCTACGACCACTCCCAACAGCGCCGAGAGCAGCTGCCCATCTGGCTGCACTGTTACAGCTGGCACAGGCCACATGCCGGAATCGGTGATAAAACACCCATCAGCAGACTCGGTCTCGCCGAGAACAACGTCCTGAGGTTCCACAACTAGCTCATGAAAAGTAACGTTGTAGAAGTGCGCCGCGCCCTTGAACGCCGCGAAGGCGGGCAGGGAGATGAAATCCCGGCTCGGCACATAGTAGGCCTCGCCGTGCCCTTCGCGAATGTCCGCGCCAGTGGTGGCGAGGAAAGCATCGGCCATTGCATCGCGTTGATCGCTGTTGCGCGGCGCCCTGGCGATCGGCTCACGTACGCGGGCCGGCAGGCCCTTCGCACTGATCGACATTGAACACAGTGTATTCGCGCATCATGGGCACGATCCGCACCGCATCATTGTCGCTGGGATCGCGTACCGATAGCCGCTTGACGAAATAGACGCGCGTGCCGTGCTCGCCTTTCCGCACGTTGCCGCCTAGCTCTTGCGCTTGCTTGAACGTGAGGAACCGCGGCGTTGCCCAGCGACCTTGCGTGAGCCACAACAAGAGACGTTGCAGCCACTGTAAGGCCGGCCCGTGACTGCATTGCAGGGCACGTTCCGCCCTGGCGTTGCAGACCATGGCTTGACCCATGGCGCGGCGCTGGCCTCTAGCTCGGCCAGGATGCGGGCAGTGACTTGCTCATAGGGATTGCGATAGGCTCGATTAGCCTCAGCCATGGTTGCCTCCATCGGCTTGGGGTTAGGGCCGGGCGAGTGGTTGCAGCCACTTGCTCGGTCCGCTTACTCTGCCATGACTGTGCGAATGTCCCCCGATGTTTCTTCAACGTGGTCGCGATGCGTTCGGCGAGGGGCTTTGCGAGGGGGCGGGGGCCAAAATGTGCTGGGCTCGATCGGCGCAATACCCCTGCGCAAATTTTGTGAGGAATTCCGATTAATACACCAACTACAGATCGCGATCTGGCGTACACCCGACACAGGACTGAACACAGGGGCGGGAGCGAATGATGCCAATCCAATCGGCCGCGCTGCCGTACAATGAACGCGCCGCTATTGAGAGATCAAGGCTCGAAACCTTCGACGCAGAACAAGGCGGCGCAGAATGCCGACAAATCATGCGAGATTGGTTTCCCCGATTGCTGGCGCGAATGTCCGCAACTCGAGGCGCCGATGCCGAATTGTTCGACTACGAGCACGAGCTTGACCGCGCCTCGTCGGTTCTAGAAGAAATAAGATGGGCATTTACGGCAAATGAATCTCCGCCCAACGGTTCTCCGCGCCGTAGCATCTGGGCGTGGCCCGGCCTGGAGACCTTAGAGAGACGGCAAGAAAAGTGGGGAACGAGCACTAGTCCAGCGGATGCTGACCGGGTTTCGGATGCACTTACTGATTACATTGCTTCCCCATGGCTACAGCATAACATTATTGATGGAGCCGCGATCAATGCGCTGCTGTTCTCGGAAGTGGCCGCGACCATCGAGATATATAAGACCGGCAAGCTGACCGGACGGTTGAACTGGGGCTATATCTTGAGCCCCGACGGTGAGGCACGAGGTGCTCTTATTAACATAGGAATTATTACTTTTCTCTCGTTGTTGCGTTGGATCGCTCTTCCAGCAACGGGCGTCACACTAGTGATGTGGGGTAGCGAAATGGCCGGCATAATTGTGCTCGGCATTTGGGCCATCTACGTACTCTATCGTGTTCTCATGGTTCCCAGCCGTTGGCTACGGCGCGGAGCCAGGCGGAAAGCAGATGAGAAGGTACACAATACACTTATGTTGATGATCAAGGCTTGGCGCTACTCTCGTGATCCGGTAATTAATCCCTCCCGACTTAAAGAACTTGTCTTCGAAGCAGAGCAGGCCGGTGCGGTATTAAAACCGGTTTTGCATACTCTCATTGACAGGGCGGTCCAGCGCGATCCCGCAGCCTTGCTTACTCGACGTGAGCAATCGGCTTGATCGACTTTTGAGCCGCCGCGACCACTCGCGCGGCTTCGGCAGTCGCGCCACCCGTTCGTGCTCCACGCTTCCTGGTCACGCGTCATTTAGCGCTCTTAACGATTTGGCGAGTGATGTTCTTGCTTATTTCCCAGAACAATTGGGCATCGTCTCGGATCAACTGGACCCCGTGAGATAGCTGCTTTTGCGGATGTATATAATTTCTATAATCCCGGAGGACTGCGCCTATATCCTTCGCTGATACAGTAATCCAGCCTAGCTCATGCGTGACGTCGATGTAATCTTTCAGCATCCACTCTGACAAGGATCTCGGATTTCCCTGTTTGTCTTTTGGAGCATGCTTAGCGGTAAAAATGCGTTTTTTGTCTGCTTCTCGGTTGATCCTACTAAGCAACAGCGCTTCCAGTAGGCCGCCCATCATGACCGTTGCTGCTAGTGGAGCATCGGCCTCCAAGCATTTGCTGCACTCGCTCCAACGAGCGTTCAGGATGGTCTGCATTTCCTGATCTGCGATTAGGCGCGAAAAGGGCGGCGGTAGTTCAGTAGTAACAGCTGGAATGGTCGGAGAAGAAATGCACCGTGATCGTAGATTCACTAGATCGCGTTTTAGCAACTTTAGTGTGGATAGATATTTAGATCGAGCGCCAGCGCGCTCCGACGATTCGAGAATGGCTTTATACCCCTGATCGATTTGTCCAAGGTCTTCGACGGGCGTAGCTTCAGCGACGACAGGTCGATGATTGTTGAACCATGTGAGACACGTGGCCTTTGCCAAGGCCCGTTCGTCAAACAAAGTGACCTGAACACGGGGCCGCCCAGCCTTCAACACCTTATCAAGCCGCGCAGCCTCACTAATCGCGGCCTCGATTGCCGATAGTGCGGGGGTCATTGTGTTTTTTTCTTGCGCTTACCAGTTCGTCCCATCACTCGGGGCTTCTTGCGGTTGCGCGACTGAGCCGATGATCCGCTCTCGGGCAATGCCATCGCCACCAGGTTCTCGCCTACGGCATTTACGACATACGCGCCACGCTCTCCTCGATCCAGGTATCCTTGGGCGTGCGCGTTGACGAGCGTCTGCGCAGGATTTTTCAGCCTGCCGCGTACGGCTTGTCTGGTGGCTTCCTGAAGATCATCCTTCGTAATGGAGGCCTTCCTCTGCGCTTCTGGAGCTTCAAAGCGAAAGTAATAGGCGACGGTGGCGGCGAACTGAGTGTCGCTCTTGGGGTTTTTGGAATCAACGAAGCTCTTGATGTTCGCCGACCGATGTGTCGAAGGGGCGGCCGGCAAGTGCTGGGCGCTTGCAGTATGTGCTGGCGACTGCTGGTGTGGAGGAGGCTTCGCCGATAACCCAAGCTTCTCTTGAGCCCATCGCAAAATCCTCTCCTGATCGGCGGGTTGGAAGTCCTGCAAGGCAGCTACCACTGTGCGTAAGGCTTCGTAGTCGTCCAATTGGGTCTTCGCCATGGGGGCCTCTCGAAAGGTAGTCGGTAAACCGCTTCACCGGGAACTGGTGTCTACCAATATACAGCCAGCGATAAGTGGGCAATAATCATCATCCCGGGGAAACTTCATGATCACCGCTATTTATTGGGCAGGTTTGCTGCCCGAGGCAGCGGGTCGAGTGGTGTGTTATTTCGCCGCCTCCGCCTTCGGCTGATTCGGTACCTCGAACGCCACCGTAATCGCCCGGTTGCCGCACTTCGGGCAACGAAAGAGCCCCGACAGGTTGTCGAGAGGCATGGCCTCGCCGCGGGTCCACACCAGCGTCTTCATGTCGAGTTCGGTAGTCGTGTCGCACCAGATCGACTTGCGATCCCTCGTCTTCGGCTTGCGGCCGACCAGGAGGCAGCGGACGCGGACGCGCCAGCCGAGCTTCCAGGCCTCGCCGAGGGTGTGACTCCCACAAGAACAAAAAGAGAACATCGCTCTCTAGAGTCAAGGAGCGTAGTTGTGGCCGATCTCGACGCGATAACCGACGCTGTGTTCACGGCCATGCACGAGGGCGAGCCGGTAGTCGCCGATCGCGCTACCTACCGCCCGCGGTTGCGGACGAATGGCGGGCGATACGAAGGGCGCTTGAGGAGATGCCAATGGATGCGGTCATTGAGCTGTGTCGGCTGAAAGGTAGGCTCACGATAGCGCGGCAGCTTGTGCGTGAACTGTAGACAGTCATGGAGGTTTCAGCCGCTGGCGCTTGCTAACTGCTTGCTAATGGCTGGGGTCGCGGCCCAGTCCTGCCGCCAGAGTTTTCGTAATTAATTGATTTAATGATACTTTAGGTGGTCGGAGCGCCGAGATTTGAACTCGGGACCCCCAGTCCCCCAGACTGGTGCGCTAACCGGGCTGCGCTACGCTCCGAGACGCCGCGAACTATAGGGGCGGGGATGGGTCGAAGCAACGGGCGGCGTGAATGATCGTCGACGGCCGAATGGGTCTTCCGAACCCGGACACGGGGCCGGCGGAATTTCGGGGAGAGTTGATGACCGTTGTTGCGAATTTTGCCCGCGGACGCGATCCTGACGCGAAACGCGCGCGAACGTGCCTCGTCCGTCACCACGCGGAGCAAATCGCGCCGAGGCCGGGCGAGCAAAACGAAGCCAGAAAATTGAGCGATTTCAATCTAGGGCCTGCGCGCCTCGGCCGTGTCTGGGCGCCAAGGTCAGCGTAACGAGGTGTGAAGCGTCGCGTTGGCGGAACGGCTCGATCGGCGGAGCGGCAGATCGGCAGAACAAAGCCATGGCGCGAAATGCCAATGACAGCAATGGAGGCCCGCCGACACCCGGCGGAACCGCAGTTTTGGCCAATTTTGGCAACGTAACCCAACTGGGATAACAGCAGCAATTTCAGCCGCCTGGAAGCGGCTCCGCAATGGCGGCGAGCCGGTGACCTTCGCCCGCGCCGCATCCAACCGGAACGAGAGTGAGCACCGGCCGGGTCGGCCTTCCAGAATTCCAGAACGAACCTAACTGGGATAACAGAAACGACTTCAGCCGCTTGGCGCATACCCCGCGCCGCCCGCACCGCCCACCGCCCCGGCCCGTGCCGCCTCCTTGCGCCACGCGCGGCCGGCGATCAGCAGGCCCCACACCATGCCCATGATCAGGTAGTAGTGGCGCCAGTGCTGCACGTCGATGATGTAGCTCTCGCCCACCTCGCCGAGGAAGGCCGCGTAGCACGCGATGTAGGTCGGCTGCCACGGCGTGCGCGAGAAGATGTGGCGAAAGCCGATCGAGATCGTCACCAGCACGAGCGCCATGAACGTGAAGCCGCCGAGCCAGCCGCCCGCCATGAAGGCGTCGAGGAAGGAGTTGTGCGGGTCCTCGGGGAAATATTTCGAGAACTGCAGCGGGCCGACGCCGAGCGGGTGGTCGAACGCCATCAGGGCGCCGAGGATGTGGCGGCCGAAGCGGCCGAGATGGCCGGCGTCGTAGTTCTGCACCAGGCTCGCGCGCTCCTTGAACAGCGCGTCGACGCCGCTGATCGAGAGCAGCGCGAGGATGAGGCAGGCGACCGCCGCGGCGCCCGCGAACGTGAACACGATGATGCGCAGGCGCCGGCTGTTCGACTGGGTGGTGACGTAGAGCAGGAACATCATCATCGCGCACGACGCCGCGAAGTTGCCCCAGGCGCCGCGCGAGAAGGCGAAGAAGAGCCCGGCCGCGATGATCAGCATGACGACGCCGTTGAATAAAATGGCGCGCAAGTTGCCGAACATGATCCGCTGCACCACGATCAGCCCCGGCAGGATCAGGAACGGGCCGAACACGTTCGGGTCCTTGAAGGTCGAGGCGGCGCGCAGCGCGCGGATGAACATCTCCGAGTTCGGCAGCACGCGGAAATAGGCGAGCACGCCGATGATCGACGTCATCACGGCGGCGAGGATATAGCCCTGCATGTAGACCCGCGTGCGCCGCTCCGTGTCCTCCGCGAATGCGACCGCGAAGAACAGCGTGGTGAGCGCGAGGAAGCACGAGACCGCGGTCCATTTCGCCGTGTCGTCAAGCTCGATCACCGGCACGAGCGAGGTCGCGAAGCCCACATTGTAGAAGATCAGCATGAGCATCAGCGGCAGGTGGCCTTCGCGCAGCCGCACCCCGGTCGCGATGAAGATCAGCGCCGCGACCACGATCATGAATTCGTACGGCGCCGGCTCGATGATGACGAAGCCGCTGATCGCCGCGACCGTCCACAGCGCGCCGAGCCGCAGCTTCTCGGCAAAGCGGGAGACCGCCACGCGCGGCGCATTCGCGGCGTCGGCGTAGGATGATGTGAAGTCGCCAGGCGTTGCGTAAGTCATCGTGGCGTTCCTTCACCCTCCCCTGGAGGGGGAGGGTCGACCGTCTGAGCGCAGCGAAGACGGTCGGGGTGGGGTGCTGGGCGGCGCCGTCACCCCACCCCGGCTCCGCTCACTCCGTTCGCTACGCCGACCCTCCCCCTGCAGGGGAGGGTGACGCATACTCAATACGCATTCTCGGTGCGCAGCAGCGCGAAGGGCGTGCGCAGCAGGATGTAGAGGTCGAACAGCAGCGACCAGTTCTCGATGTAGTAGAGGTCGTGCTCGACGCGGTTCTGCAGCTTCTCGGGCGTGTTGATCTCGCCGCGCCAGCCGTTGATCTGCGCCCAGCCCGTGATGCCGGGGCGCACGCGGTGGCGCGCGAAGTAGCCGTCGACCACCTCTTCCCACAGCTTGTTCGCCGTGTTGGCCTCGACCGCATGCGGACGCGGTCCGACCAACGAGAGCTCGCCGCGCAGCACGTTGAGGAGCTGCGGCAACTCGTCGATCGAGGTCTTGCGGATGAAGCGCCCGACGCGGGTGACGCGCGGATCGTTCCTGGTCACCACCTTGCTGGCCGTCGGATCGGCGTACTCGTGCCGGAGCGAGCGGAACTTGTAGACCTCGATCACCTCGTTGTTGAAGCCGAGGCGGCGCTGGCGGAAGAACACCGGCCCGCGGCTGTCGAGCTTGATCGCGAGCGCGGTCGCGGCCATCACGGGCAGCAGGCCGATCAAGGCCAGCGCGCCGACCACGCGGTCGAACGCCGACTTCATCACCATGTTCCAGTCGGCGATCGGCTTGTCGAAGATGTCGAGCACCGGCACGTTGCCGATGTAGGAATAGGCGCGCGGGCGAAAGCGCAATTTGCTCATGTGCGCCGCGAGCCGCACGTCGACCGGCAGCACCCACAGCTTGCGCACCATGTGCAGCACGCGCTCTTCGGCGGTGAGCGGCAGCGACACCAGGATGAGGTCGACGCGGGTGCGGCGGGTGAACTCGACGAGATCGTCGACGTTGCCGAGCTTGGGGATGCCGGCGATCACCTCGGGGCTGCGGTCGCCGCCGCGGTCGTCGAACACGCCGCAGATGCGCAGATCCGAGTCCGCCTCGTGCGACAGCGCGTTGACGAGCAACTCGCCCTCGCGTCCGCCGCCGACGATGATCACGCGCCGCACCAGGCGGCCGCCGCGTCCCCAGTGGCGCACCATCGAGGCCAATATCAGTCGGTCGCCGAACAGCGCGAGCAGGCCGGCGGCGTACCAGCCGCCCGCCCAGGCGCGCGAGAACGTGTTGTCGAACTTGATGAAGAACGCGAGCGCGAGCGCGCACAGGAACACGATGGTCCACGCAACGCTGAGCCGGCTCAACTGATGCACGTGCGAGCGGAACGCCGCCGTCGTGTAGAGGTCGAACATCTGGAACGCCGCGACGGCGCCGGTCGAGACCGCGAGCCCGGCGAACGCGTAGCGCCAGTCGAAGCCTTCGGCCGCGTAGGTCGTATAGGCGTAGACCGCGGCGCCGATCGCCGTGATGAGCACGAACTCGATCGCGCGCATGATGCCGCCGAGCACCACCGGCGAGATCGCCTGCGACACCGGCTCGGCCGCGATCGCGCGGGCGAGAGGACTGAGCTCGCGCACACTCGCACGCCGCCGCGCCGCCGCAACCGCGGTGGCCGCGATCTGCGCGCTGTCAGCCCGGATGGCAGGAGTAGTTTCGCTGCCCCTGATCATCGTTAACCAAAACGCTCCGCTGCCTCCCTCGGATCATCAACGAGAGGCCGGCCCCTACGACATGGTGATGTAACGAGAATTCGTCTCGAAAGAGTAAATTCAAGGTAAATATTCGATCGATTGCCGGCGCGTTGCGCACGCGCAAGTGATTAACGCTCGCATGTCAGCACGGGCGCGACGGCACGGGCCTCGCGCCATCGGCTCACGCCGCGCCGCTGCTCCGCCGCCGCGACATCCCGATCAGCCATTGCGCGGCCGCGCGCGGAGCGGCCGTCACGCCGCCGACCGGAACGAGGTCCAGCTGCAATTCGGGAAACGCGTAGGCGCGGGCGCCGAAGTTTTCCTTGAAGCGGGCGACCGGATCGCCGTCGGAACCGGATTGACCCATCTGGTACCAGTGGGCGCCGCGCTTGCAAGCGTCCTCGATCGCGAGCCAGTGCAGCAGGAAGTTCGCCCGCGTCGGCCCGGCAAGTTCCTTGTGCATGGCGCCGCGCGTGTAGTGGTCGTTCGGCCCACGCAGGATCGCGGTCGCGGCCACCGGCTCGCCCTGGTGCCGCGCGACCCAGATCGCGACGCCGCCGGGCATGCGTTGCGCCATCTGCTTCCACCGGCTCTCCGGGTTCAGCCGGCGCCCGCGCAGCCAGCCGAGCCAGACCGGTTCCTGCCGCTGCGCGGCCCAGCGCCGCACGGACATCTGCCAAAGATCGTCGAACTCGCCGAGCAGGCGCCCCGTGGTGTCGCACTCGACCTCGAGGCCCTGCTTCTCGGCCTTGCGGATGCCGCGGCGCGCATTGTCCGAGAACCGCCGCCAGACCGCGTCGGTTCCGCCGTCGAGGTCGACCGCATGCGCGTTGCGCGATGCCGCGCGTGCCGATCCGGCCGGGACAGCCGCGCGCCAGGCGTCACCCTGGAGGCAGTTCGGGCAAATGTGCTGCCGCAAGATCTTTCGGACCGCGAGATCGGCCATGACGTCGGCAACCTCGGCCGCGCCGACCTCCGCGCCGACGAGCCCGCCAAATCCCCACCCCTCCGGAAGCGAGGCCTCGCTCACCGTGATGCCGCCGATCCGCTTGCCGACCATCGGCAGGATGAGCTGACGGCCCGACGGCCACGTGTAGAGCCGGCTCGCATCCGTGAAGCCGCCGACCGCGCAGATCGTGTCGAGCCACTCGGGCGTGTGACTGAGCAGCGCGGTTGGATCGGCCGCGAGCGCCTTGCGCCAGAGATCGCGCGGTGCAGGGCTGGTGACGTCGACGTTTCTGCGCATGTGATTGCTCAATTGCATGCCGAAATCGGTTGTGCGGGTGAGGGGCGGGAGCATCCAGGGCGTGGAGTCGCGCGGCTGCGACACGAGCGTGAGGAACCCGATCCACAGGCCCAATGAGCCGACCGCATTGCCCGCCAGCATGCCGACTGCGGCGCCGGGCAAGCCGCGCTCGCTCAGGAGCCACCACACGAGCCCGACCGTGAGGATGGTTCCGATCGTTGCGGCGCCGACGATCGCACGCGGGCGCTCCATGGCGGCGAGCGCGTTGGCGGCGGGCAGGCCGATCGCAAACGCCAATGCGGCGAGCGCCAGAAGGCCGAGCGTATGACCGGGCGCCACGAATTCGTCGCTGCGATAGAGGAGCCGCATCACATCGTTGCCGAACCACAGCACCACCGCGCAGAACGGGATCAGCACGGCGACGATCAGCAGCACGTCGTGGATCGCCTGGCGCCGCAGGTTCGCGCCGCCGCCCTCGCGCCAGGCGAGGACGGATCGTGGGGCCAGAATATTGCTTAGCCCGAAGATCACCGGATTGGAGAATGCGACGACACTCATGCACGCCGCAAAGACGCCGGTGACCGCCGCGCCGGCGATCGCGGCCGACAGCCAATAGGTGATGAAGTCCTGGATCTGCGTGATCGCCTGCTTGACGAACAGCCACTTGCCCAAGCCCCAGCCGTGCTTGACCGCTGCCCGCAGGCCGGCGAGGTGGATCACAAATTCTGCGCGTGCCAGATAGAGCCAGCCGAGTCCCGCGAGGCCGCTCGAGGCGCCGAGCGCGCCCAGCGCCGTGACGGCCGACATCCGGCCGCTCCACGCAAGCGCTGCGATCATGGCAAGCTGCACGGCCGCCACGGTCGCATCGAGCAGCAGCGCGTGCGCGACCCGGAGATGCGTAAAGGCGAAGCGCCGGGCGAATTCGCGCAGCAGCGCGAATTGAGTCACGGCGGCAAGCGCCAACGTCATGGCGGTCGCTTCCGGCCGTGCGCCGCCGACGAGGAGCCCCAGTCCGATCACGGCCAGCAGGCTTGCCGCGACGGCGGCGAGCAGCAGGCCCTGCAGGAGCGAGCTGCCGGCGAATTCGGCCGGCGTTCCGACCGGCCGGTGGCGCTGGATCGAGAACGGCAGCGTGATCAGCGATCCTTGCGTCGTATAAAGCGACGCCAGCACCGAGATGGCGATCGCATACGCACCGAGCTGGCTCGCGTCGGCGTAGCGGCCGATGATCACGGTCGTGAAAAAGCTCCCCGCGCTCACCACCGCCTGATCGGCCAGCGCCAAGAGCGTGGACGCCGGAGATCAGGCGCAAAGGATTCGGCAGCGCCCAAGGACGGGTCCAAGTACGCATCCAAGCACGCGTCCACGCCTTCCTGGCGCGCACGGGCGGGCGGGTCGCGGAGTCATACATCATGTCTTGACCCCCCAAGCCGCTCGCGGCCCTACGCTCCGCGCGAACGCGTCGGGCGGGCGAAATCGCCGGTGGCGGCGTGATGAGGCCCGCGCTCCAGCGCGGTGCCATGGGGCATGCTCACCGTGCCGACCTGGGCGGGCGCTTCGCGCTCCGGCACGCCGCGCGCTGCCTTGAGGTCGAGGATTATGCGGTAGAGCTTGCCGACCTGCTCCTGCATCACGTTGATGTTGAAGCGCGGCATCAGCCATTCGCGCCGCGCCTGCGCGGCAGCCGCGGCGCGTGCCGGATCGGCGAGCATCGGCGCGATTGCGGCCGCGAGCGCGCCGGCGTCGCCCGGCGTCACGAGTTCGTCGGCGCGCGGCCCGAGGATCTCCGGAATGCCGCCGACCCGCGTGGCGACGAGCGGCAGCCCGCCCGCGATCGCCTCGAGCACCACGTAGGGCATCAACTCGCCGCGCGACGGCACGACCAGTGCGCGGGCCATCGCAAAGGCCTCGCGCGTCGGCTTGGGCAGGTGGAACGCGACATCGTCCGCGACGCCGAGCCGGCGCGCCATCTCCTCGTAGGCGGCGAGGTCGTCGGTCTGGCCGATCACGTGGGCGGTCGCGGTGCGGCCGTGCTCGGTCTTGAGCCGTGCCAGCGCCTCGAGAAAAACGTCGATCCCCTTGAGGCTGCGCAGCATGCCGAGATAGAGCAGGTCGCGCGCGTCCGCGTTCGGGGCCACCGGCACGTACTCGTCCGGGCGCAATCCGTTGCGGATGACGATCGCCTCGCAGCGCGGCACGCCGACCTTGCGGCGATAGGTCTCGGCCTCGTAGGCGCTGACATGGACGATGGCGTCGGTCATGCGCTCGAACAGGCGCTCGACCGTGAAGTAGGTGCGGCCTTCGAGCGAGGTCTCGGCATAGTGCAGGCTGCCGCCGTGTGGGCTGTAGATGCGGGCGACCGGCCGCTTGAAGTTGATCCAGGTGCCGATCAGGCGGCCATAGGCGCCGCCCTTCGAGCCGTGCCCGTGCACGATATCCGGCGCGATCGCCGCGAGATGGCGCATGAGGCCGCGCGCCGCCTTGAGGTCGGAGGGCGAGACCTGCCGGCGCATCGGATAGCGGGCGACGCCGAAGGCGAGGCGGGGCGCGACGCGCGCGATCACGTCGTCCTCGAACGCGCCGCCCTCGAGCGAGTTGCAGACGATGCCGACCTCGTGGCCGGCCGCGGCCTGCGCGGTCGCGAGATCGACGATATGGCGGAAGATGCCCCCGATCGGGGCACGCACGACGTGAACGATGCGAAGACGAGAGCCTGCCATACGCGTGAACCTGAATGGCCGCTGCGCCACCCCGGCGCAGAACGTTGAAAACTCGCGTCAATTGAGCATTGTTGCTCCTAAGGAAGCGGCCGGGGATTGCGTAAAATTGGATGCATTAACGCGGCGGAAACCATAACGAGCGGATCATGAACCCATCCGGGTGAGTGCGTGCGTATTCGAGTCGTGCGCGAGTGGAGTTGCGGTGATGTTCTTCAAGCGGAAGGCCTTGGCGACCAAGGTGACGGCTGCCGTCCGGGAGCGCCCGGTCAAGGAGCGCCTCGCCAAGGCGCCGCCCGCGAAGGTGGCGGCGGAGCCGGAAGGCGAGCTCGATGTGCGCGCGCTCGGCCGCGCGCTGTGGCGGCGCAAGCGCGCCATCATCATTCCGACCCTGATCGTGACCGCGCTCGCGGCGGTCGCCGTGCATGTGATCTCGCCGCACTACAAGTCCTCGGCGACGATCCTCTACGAGGGGCGGGAGAACATCTTCCTGCGTCCCGACGTCGACAAGGCGACGGCCGATCGCGGGCCGGCCGACGAGCTCGCGCTCACGAGCCAGGTGCAGCTCATGCTCTCGCGCGAGCTCGCGATCGAGGTGATCAAGAAGCTCAAGCTCAACGAGAATCCCGAGTTCGATCCCGTTCTCAACGGCATTCCGCCGTGGAAATACGCGCTGATGACGGCGGGGATCGTCCGCAATCCGCTCAAGCAGACCGCCGAGGAGCGGGTGCTCGAGGCCTATTACGAGAAGCTTACTGCCTTTCCGCTCGACCGCTCGCGCGTCATCACCATCGAATTCACGGCGAAGGATCCGAAGCTTGCGGCGCGCGCCGCCAACGCGGTCGCCGACGGTTACCTCGCGCTGCAGCAGCAGAACCGCCAGCAGCAGACCATGGCGGCGGGCGAATGGCTGAAGGGCGAGATCGCCAAGCTGCAGCCGCGCGTCGCCGAGGCCGAGGCCAAGGCCGAGGCGTTCCGCAGCAAGAGCAACCTGTTCCTCGGCACCAACAACACGACGCTGTCGAACCAGGGGCTCGGCGAGTTCAACTCGCAGCTCGCGCTGGCGCGGGCGCAGAAGGTGGATGCGCAGACGCGCGCCCGCATGATCCGCGGCATGCTCAAGAGCGGTGGCCCGATCGAGGCGTCCGACGTACTCAATTCCGACCTGATCCGCCGCCTGTCGGAGCAGCGCGTCACGCTGCGCGGCCAGCTCGCCGAGCAGTCGGCGACGCTGCTCGACAACCATCCGCGCATCAAGGAGCTCAAGGCGCAGATCGCCGATCTCGACGCGCAGATCCGCTCCGAGGCCGAGAAGGTGGCGCGCTCGCTCGAGAACAACTCGAGGATCGCTGACGCTCGGGTGACCGACCTCAGCCGAAAATCTCGACGAATTGAAGCGCCAGGCCGCGACCACCAACGGGCAGGACGTTGAGCTCCGCGCGCTCGACCGCGACGCGAAGTCGCTGCGCGATCTCCTCGAATCCTATCTCGCCAAGTACCGCGAGGCGACGGCGCGCGAGACGATCGGCAATGCGCCACCCGACACGCGCATCATCTCGCACGCGGTCGTGAGCAATACGCCGTATTTCCCGAAGAAGCTGCCGACGGTCCTGGTGGCGTTTCTGGCAGCGCTCGTCATCAGCGCCGGCTTCGTGACGACCTCCGAGCTGATGCGGCAGTCGCCCGCGCTGCCGGCCACGCGCAGGCCATTTGCGCCGGCGGAGCTTCCGGCCGCGGCGCCCGCGGCGGCCGAGCCTCCGATGGCCGAATCTCCGCCACCTGTGCCTCTGGTGCCCGAGCCGCCTGAGCCGCCCGCAGACTACAGGCTTGCCGCGTCGCCGCTGAGCAAGGCGGTGACTCACCCGGCGCTCGGCGTGCCGTTCAGCGCGATCGACGATCTTGCCGCGAGCCTGCGCGCCGCCGGGGAGGGCGGCCGGCGGATCGCGGTTTATGGCGTCTCGCGCAGCGTCGGCACGACATTGAGTGCGGTCACGCTCGCCCGCGCGCTGTCGCGCCATTCGCGCGTGGTGCTGGTCGACCTCGCGCTCGGCGCGCCCAACTTGGCCGCGATCTCGGCCGACCCGCAGGCGCCGGGCGTCGCCGAGGCGGTGCGCGGCATGGTGTCGTTCGGTGACGTGATCACGCGCGACAAGCTCTCGCGCGTGCATCTGATCAATGCGGGCCGCGCCGGCGGCGACGGGGCGACGATCCTCGGCTCGCCGCGCCTCGTCATGCTGATCGAGGCGCTCGCGCGCGCCTACGATCACGTGATGATCGATGCGGGCGCGGCGCTCGAGGCGCCGGTCGAGCGGCTCTATCGATTGGCTCCGCGCGGCGTGCTGGTCGCGACCGACCAGGATGCGCCCGCAACGCGAGCCGCGCGCGATCGCATGGCATCGGCAGGTTACGGCGACGTGGCGGTGCTCGACGGTGCCGCGAACACCGCGGCCGCAGTCGCGGCCTGAGGGCGGCGACTGGTTTAGAGCTCACTCCAGCTCACTAACTCGTCATGGCCGGGCTTGTTCCGGCCATCCACGCCTTTATGGCGCACAAGAAAGGCGTGGATGCCCGCGACATAGCGAGCGAAGCGACGCCGTTTTTCGAACGGCTATGCGCGGGCATGACGGCTAGCGTTAACCGCGGCGGCCGAAGAGAACCCGGACCAGGTTCGAGATCATCCCCCGATCCGCGGCGCGCAACGCGTCCATGAAGGCGTCGTCGCGCTCAGCCAGCGGCGTCGCTGCGCCGTCGTCGGGGCGATCATCGGGGCGGTAGATGCCGACCAGCGCGCGGGCGATCTCGATCAGTCCTGGCTGATTGGAGCCGCCGACAATGCGGCAGCCGAGCAGCCGCGCCTCGCGTGCGCAACCGATATTGGCCGGCGCGAAGCTGCGCGTCGCCACGCGGAACGCGGTCAGATCCGGTTCCTGGTCGCCGGCCGCGACCGTCTCTGCGTCGGGGCCGAGCACCCAGTCGCGCAGCGCAACGAGGCCCGTGCCTTTATCCGTCTCCTTCGCCACCACGGTCGTGTCGATCGAGGTGTGGTGGAAGGACAGGCGATCGAGCCCGAGATCCGTCATCAGGTGATTCATCAGGAGCGTGGGCAAGGGCGCGAGCGCCCCATCGCCGATATCCGACGAGCGCACCGTCTTGATCAGGGTCGCGAGCAGGCCGCGCGGCTTGTCGAGATACGTGAACGCGCGGATCGAGTAGTTATGGCGATCGTCGAGGAACACGCCCGGCACCTGCCGCAGGGCTTTGCGCAGTTCGTCGAGCTGGCGCAGCGTTTCCGCGCCGAGGAGGCCACGCCCGCGCCCACGCACGGCGTCCCAAATGTAGCCGCCATGCTCCGCGACGCCGCCCGCGAGGCCGTACGCCTCGCAATAGGCCTTCATCTCGGATTCGGCGCGCGCCGAATTGATCGCGATCGAGAACCCGTGACGCCGCAGCAGCGACAGCGCCTCGATGCCGGCCGCGGTCGTATGGGGAAAGCCGAACACGCGCCGATCGATGACGCCGTCGATGTCGAGCGCAATAAGCGGCGCGCGCCACTGCGGCTTGTCCGCCGGCGGGCCGCCGCTGCCGCAATAGCGCGCGGCCTCGACGGTCAGGAAATTCCACGCCGCCATGAACCGTTGGTGCAACGCCTGCTGCCGCTCGGTGGTGTGCTGTTTGGCGAACATGTGCTCGCGCGCCTGCTTCATCGCCCACAAGCCGGCGAGCAACTTTTGCAGGAAGAGACGCTGCGCGACCTCGGTGTCGCCGGTTTCCTCGACGTAGCGCCGCACCAGCCGGCGCTCCTCGTCGGCCGACATGCCCCAGTCGAGGATCGCGGCCGCGAGGTCGTAGGCGGGATCGGCGACGTTGAGCTCTTCCTTGCCGAGGCCGTGGTGCTCGAAATCGGTCTTGAGCGGCCCATCCGGCCCGACGATCCATTCCGGCTGCTGCATCTTGCCGTCGATGAGCGTCGGGACCGGGCAAGCGCGGCGGCGCAACCGGCGTTCGATGCGCGGACGCATCAGCACGTCGGTGCCGAACGATCCGTGCGCGCGGCTGAGCGCCTTGCCGAGCACCCGGATGCCGTTGTCCTGCCGTTGCAGATTGGCGCCGCTCGCCGACCCGACCTGCAGGCTGAGATGACGCACGCGAGCGGCCACATACGCGGCGATCTCTTCCGGCTGCGCCTTGCCGCGCTCGCGCGCGGTCGCGGAAAGCTCGTCCTGCGCGACCCACTCCATGTACAGAATGCCGTCACGCAGCCCGAGGATCGGCGGGACGTAACCGGACAGGCGATGTCCCGCGAGAAATGCGTGGTATCCGAACCATCCCCAGCCAACGCTTTTCGCCAGCACGTAGCGGACCTCGCGCTGGCTGCTGCCGCGCTCGAGATGAACCTCGAAGATCCGCTTGAGCCGCGCGCCGCGCGCGTCCGGTGACGCGTCGTCCAGAAATTGATTGAGCTGCGCAACGCGGCTGCTCTCGATCACACGGACGTCGGCGAAGCCTTGCGCGCGAAAATAGTCCGCGAGCCGCGCCTGCGCCGCCGCGGGCGCGAGCCGCGATCGCTTGTGCCAATCTTCCGGCGCGAGCGAGACGATCATGTCGTCCGACAGCGGCTTGTACCAATCCGGTCGCGCCGGATGGGCCGGGATCAGCGCCTTCAATTTGTCGATCGCGAAGCCGGCGCGCCGCGCAATGTCGAATGCCGTGAAGATGGTCCCGCCGGTGTGTGGCAAGTCATCCACGATCACGGCCGTAAAACCTTGCTGCGCGTAGCGCTCGAGCTCGCGGCGCTCCCAGCGGCTCGCGCCTTTGCCCGGGACCATGGTCAGCACCGCGACGGTTGCGAAGCCTTCGGCCGTAAGAAGCGCGCGCAGCAGCGGCGCGAAATAGGAGCCCGAGGTGCGCAGGCCGAGCAACAGGATCGGCTGCGCGCGATCCGGGAACTGCGCCACGTAGCGGCGGCCGAGCGCAAGGATATCGAGATGCGTGAAGTCGAGACGGCGGAACGGCGAGGGCACGCCGACGCGGCCTTTCTGCAACGCGGCCGGCAGCGGCGTGCGCAGCGCGACGGAAAGCTTCTCGACGGTTGCGGCGAGCGCGTCGGGGTTCGACGTGTCGCGTGCGGCCACGAGGCGGAGAAAATCGCCGAGGCCGTCGAGCCAGCGGTCACGCCAGGCCCGCAGCGCCGCGCGCGACCGTGGACGGAGGATGCCGCGCGAGGCCTCGGCCGCCCACCGCGCCGCGCGTCCGAGCCGCAACGCGGCCACCCGCGACGGCAGGCGCAGGCTCGGCTCGCGCAGGTCTTCGTCGATGCTGTTGAGGAGCCCGCCGGCGAGCAGGAAAATGTTGGCCGCGACCTCGTCGGATTGCCAGCCGCGCGGGACGCGCCGGAGCCGCGCGATCTCCTCGTGCAGGCGATCGATCGTCTCGCGCACCGACAGATGCGGATTGAGGGCCCACGCGTAATCTTCGTAGAAATCCAGCTCCTCGCGCGGCAGCGGGCCGGACGGCCGGTCGCCGCGTTCGGCGCCGCCATCGTGCGCGAGCGGCGGCGGCTCGGCGACGAAATCCAAGGCGTCGTCCGCGGCGCGATCGACGATGCGGGAGCTTGCAGGGTCTTTGGTCATGCGCTGGGTCACGTCCTGCGTCACGTCTGCGCTCGTTGCGTTGGAGCCGGGGTCGCAAGCAGCATGTCGTCGGATCGCTCCTCCGGAAGCGCGAGGTCGCGCCTCAGCCGGTGGAGCATCGAATCCATGCGGCGGATGACGATCTGGCCGAGCAGCGCATGCCATATTCCACGCAGCGACCACGACCGGTCGAGCACCCGCCATAAATGGGCGTGCGCGCACGCCCTGATCTCATGCAGCGCCAGTTGCCGCTCCGGCACCGGGCCGATCGTCTCGAGATAGGCCCGCAGCGCGCTCTCGACCAGAACCTGCCGGCGCAATCGTGCGATCGGATTGCCGATGACGTCGCGCACGTCCGTTCCGAGGTCGCGCAGGATATGGCCGAGCTCGAGCGCGGCCGGGCGCCAGTGGAGGGCGCCCTCATTGCAGACGCGGCAACATTCCGGCGTGCCGGGATCGATCAGCGACAGCGTGCGGCTGCCGAGGTCATAGAGGACGTTTTGCAGCCCGAGGTCGCCGTGAAGCTCGCCGCGCGACCAGCTCATCCGCATCGCGGCGACCAGGACGCGGCCGAGCTGCTCCAGGCGCTCCGGCGACAGGTCGTCGTCCGCAGCCGCGCGCGACTTGAGATCCTTGGTCGCCGGCACCGCGGTCATCACCAGGACGAGCGGCGTCAGGCCGAGATGCAACGGCGCCGGCGTCGAGATCGTCCAGCCTTCGACGACGCGGCCATGCAGGGCGTCATGCAGCCGGGCGAGGGAATCGAATTCCGCTTGCGCGATCTCGGCGGTCACGGTGGCGGATGGCTTGTATGCCTTGACCACCAGGTGCCGGTGTCCCTGCCAGATCGGCTGATCGTCCTTCGATGCAACGGCGTAGACCATCGAGTAGTCACCCTCGCCGAGCCGGGTGAGGGTCCATTGCTCCGGGTCGGTGTCCTGCGCCAAGGCCTCGATGGCCCGGCGCGCGGCGGCGGCATTGTCGGAGCGCGGCACCAATTTGAGGAAGGAGAGCCACAGTCCCGCCGATCCGGCGGTGCTGCCGATGAGCAGGCCGCACGCGGCGCCGGGAAGGCCCCACCTGACCAGCCACCACCACGCGAGCGTGATGGTGAGCACGGCGCTGGCGGCGCCCACCGCGAAAATCGCGCGCGGGCGCTCCATGCTGGCGAGCGCGTTCGATGCGGGCGTGCCGATCGCCGATGCGAAGCTCGCGAACGCGAGGACGCAGACGACGGATCCTTGTCCCTCGTATTCGGGTCGCTGATAGAGGACGTGCATCAGGTCATTGCCGGCCAGCAGGATCAGCAGGCAGAACGGCATCAGCACGGCGGCGAACAGCAGCGTATCCCTGATCGCCTGGCGGCGCAGGCCGATGCCGCCGCCTTCCTTCCAAGCTTGCGCGGAGCGCGGCGCCAGCATGTTGCCGAGCCCGAACGTCAGCGGATTGACGAACGCCACGATGCTGAGGCACGCCGCATAGACGCCGGTGACGGCCACGCCGGCAATGACGAGCGAGAGCCAATGCGTGGCGTAGCGCTGGACCTGCACCATGATCTGATTGATGAAGAGCCACTTGCCGATGCTCCAGCCGTCCTTGAGCGACCGGCATACCTCGGCGCGGCGGATGGCGAATTCGGCCCGCGCGACGTAGAGCCAGCCGATCGCCGCGATACAGCATGACACGCCGAGCGCGAGGCTGGCGGTGACCGCCGACATGTGGCCCGACCAGCCGAGCCAGCCAAGGCTCGAAAGTTGCAGCACCGCCACCGCCGCATCCAGCACGAGCGCGTGGCCGAAGTGCATGTGGGCGAACGAGAAGCGGCGGGCGAACTCGCGCAGCAGCACGAACGGTGCAATGCCGGCGAGCGCCCACGTGATGGCGATGAGCTCCGGCGCCGCTCCGTACGCCAGCCATGCGGCGGCGACCACGGCGAGAGCGGCGATCACGAGCGCCGACAACAGGCCGCCTTGCGCCAGCGCGCTGCCGGCATGCTCCTGCGCCGTGCCGAACGGCCGGTGCCGCTGGATCGAATAAGGCAGGGTGATCAGCGATCCCTGGATGGTGAGAAGGCCGGCCAAGACCGAGATCGCGATCGCGTAGGCGCCGAGCTGGTCCGGGTCGGTGCAGCGGCCGATGATCACCGTGGTGGCGAAGCTCGCCGCGCTCATGATCGCCTGGTCGGCGAGCACCAGCAGGTGGACGCCGCGAACACGTTGCAACATGAGCCGCAACGGCGATACGTCGAAATGGGTGCGCGCGAGGGCCACCGCTTACCTCGACGTCATCCGGCGCATGGCGCGCACCACGGCCCATAGCGGGCCGGTCGACTTGATCCAGCGCTTGCCGGCGAGCCCTATGCGGCACATGGCGGCCGCGATGTGGCCGCGCTCAGAGAATGCGAGCACGCTGTCGAACAACGGCTCGGTGGTCTTGCAGAAATAGCGCTTGTAGGCCGCGAAACCCGCGCCGAGGTCGTAGCTCGCGATGCCGCGATCGGCGCAATGGCGCAGCATGTGCTGGATCAGGATCAGGCCCGGGCTCCAGCGCGCGTGCTCGGTGAGCGTGTAGGAGTTGAACATGCAGGAGAAGCGCTGCGGGTTGGCGACGCCGCCCATGACGGCCAGCACCTCGCCGTCGCCCTCGATCGCATGCAGCTCGATCACGGGATCGCCGGCCGCGAGCGCGTCGACGCAGGCGGCGTGCAGGAAATCGCTGACGCCGGGCGCCGCGAAGGCATTGCGCACGCCCTGCGCCTTGAGATGCGCGGCTTTCTGGGCGAGGAACGCGGCGAGCAGCCGCTCGGCCTCATACGTCGTGGCGGCGCGGAAATAACGGTAGCCCGCGAGCTTCGCGAGCTTCTTCTCCTTGCTCTTGAGCAGCCCGCGCAGGGCCGGCTTGAGCCGCGACTTGATCACCTGCTCGCCGCTCTCGCCCGCAAAATCGACGCTGAACACATCGTCGGGCGACGGCTGGTGCGCGAGCTCGGCCAGCGGATTGCGCCGTCCGTCCCACGTGGCCGGCTGATTGAGGAGAAGGAAGAGGTCGATGCCGCAGCGCTGCGCGATGTTCTCGAATGCGGCCGCGAGATCGGCCGCCGTGAGCGCCGCCGCGACATCGGGGCGCCACAGCCCCATGTTGAGCTGCGAATGGCGGCCGCCGAAATAATGCGCGACCGTGAACAGGCGTCCGGTGCGGCAGGCGAGGGGCAGGAGAAATAGCGGCTCGTCGCGTGCATCGCGCGCGACCGCGATCAGCGGACGCACGCGCTCGTGCGCGCCGATATGGCGCTGCCACAGCTCGATCCAGTCGCGCCGGCCGAACGGCGTCGCGATCGCGGAGGCAGCGAGCCGGTCCCACGCCGGCGCCGCCGCCGCGATGCTGTCGAAGATGTCGATGCGCGTCACGCCGAGGTCGCGGGCACCCGCGGCCTGCGCGGCGCCCACGTCGGTCGTACGCAACGCAACATCGACAGACGGCATCGTGGTCACTGGAGCGTTAACTGTTAAAACATGTTACGGTCGCATTCTCGGCCGGAAAATCGCTATTCAGGTTCCGAGAATGCTCAATTGCGGACGGGCAGGTTCGCAAAAATAAATCAATAAATGGTTCGCTATAACGGCGACGGTTTCCTGTCGCCGCACGAGGGTTAAGAATGTCCGCCGAAGTCGCGGTTCTGATGGCCGCCTACAACGCGGAAAAGACGCTGCCGGCCGCGGTGGACAGCATCCTCGCGAGCACGGTTCCGTGCGACCTGTATTTGATCGACGATTGCAGCCGGTTTCCGGTCGAGCAGGTGATCGGCGAGCGAGCGAACCTCACGATCATCCGCCTGCCGAGGAACCATGGGCTGGCGGCCGCGCTCAACGTCGGCCTCACCCATATCCTGCCGCGCAATTATAAATACATCGCGCGCATGGACGCGGACGACGTGTCGCATCCGCATCGTTTCGCGACCCAGATCGCGTTCCTCGAGCGCCATCCCGAGGTCGCGCTGGTCGGCAGCGGCGCCCGTTTCATCGACGACCGCAACGGCGCGCTGGTGATGTACTACGTGCCGCCGCTGACGCACGGCGAGGTCCGCAGGGCGCTCTACTTCAACAACTGCTTCGTCCACCCGACCTGGCTGTGGCGCAGCGAGACGCTGAAGGCCATCGGGCCCTATTCGCTCGATTTCCCGGCCGCCGAGGATTACGAATTCATGCGTCGGGCCGTCGAGCGCACGGTTGTCGCCAATGTTCCCGAGTATCTCATCGATTACCGGATCTCGACCGGCGGCATTTCGGTGTCGAAGCGCCAGCGCCAGCTCCTCGACCGGCTGAAGATCCAGTTCAAGTATCTCGAGCCATTGCAGTGGCGCGCGTGGGCCGGGATGGCGAAGACGCTCCTGCTGTTCGCGATCCCGCGCTCGATCGTGACTACGCTCAAGGCGGAATGGCGCAGTCGGCGCCCGTCGGGTGAGCGGGCCGGCGCCGCGCCGAATTTACCACGCGCAACGTCGGAAATTGCCAAGCCTCAGCGCTGAGCGATAGACCAGGAATGCGATCCCGAAATCGGCCGTCCAAGCGTTGATTGACGGCGGCTGCGGCATTTCGGAAAGATCAGCCGCGGACAAAAATAACCATATCGCGCGGCGGCCTGGTCGGGAGGGTGGTTAATTATCATGAGCGTCAAGCACACCATCGTTCGCGCCGGCCTGGAGACGCTCTATTTCAGCGGCGCGCACATGTGGATGCGGCGCTTCGTCGGCGGCGTCGGCGCGATCCTGACGCTGCACCACGTGCGTCCCGCGCGTCGCGACCGTTTCCAGCCGAACGCGCAGCTCGAGGTGACGCCCGAATTCCTCGCGCGGGCCATCCGCCGCCTGCGCCGCGCCAAGGTCGATCTCATCTCGCTCGACGAGGTGCATCGCCGCCTCACGACGCGCGACTTCGGCGGCCGCTTCGCCTGCTTCACGTTCGAAGACGGCTATCGCGACAACAAGGAGTGGGCGTTTCCGGTCCTCAAGGCCACCGGCGTGCCGTTCACGGTCTACGTGGCGACCGGCTTCGCGGACCGGCTCGGCAAGCTGTGGTGGGTCGCGCTCGAGCAGGTGATCGCGCGCAACGACCGCTTTGCGCTGATGATGGACGGCGAGGAGCGCCACGTCGACTGCGCGAGCCTCAGTGCCAAGCGCGAGGTGTTCGACACGCTCCATTGGTGGCTGCGCGGGCTGCCGTCCGAGAAGGCCGTGCTCGACACGGTGGGCGACCTCGCGGCGCGCTACGGCGTCGACATGACGCGGTTGTGCGGCGAGCTCTGCATGGATTGGAACGAACTCGGCGAGCTCGCGCGCGATCCGCTCGTCACCATCGGGGCGCATACGGTCAACCACGCGATGCTCGCCAAGGCCTCGGACGGGGAGGTGCGCAACGAGCTCAAGATGAGCCGTGCCGTGATCGAGGCCGCGCTCGGCCGGGCGCCGGCGCATCTCGCTTATCCGTACGGCGATCCGACCACCGCGGGCGCCCGCGAGTTCCGCATCGCATCGGAGCTCGGCTTCAAGACCGCCGTGACGACGCGGCCCGGCGTGCTCTTTCCCGAGCACGCCGATCACATGACGGCGCTGCCGCGCATCTCGATCAACGGCACGTTCCAGGATACGCGCTACATTCCTGTGCTGATGTCCGGCGCCGCGACTGCGCTGTGGAACGGCTTCAAGCGGGTCGACGCCGCGTAGCCACGTAGGGTGGGCAAAGGCGGCCATGAGCGTCGGCTTTTGGTGTTGCGTCTGCTCCGCCGTGCCCACGCGGTCACGGCGATAACGCACACGCATCGCGTGGGCACGGCGGCGCGGGCATCATGCCTTCACGGTATTGCCGGGGCCGCCTTTGCCCACCCTACGATTCCTCTTCGCTCTTCCCCGGCCGCGACATCCACGAGATGAGCGGCATCGCGGGCAGCACCCAGCCGATGCCGGCGAGCACGTAGTAGATCGCCTCGACGATCCGGTTCCCGGTGGCCAGCACCGGCTGCGCGAACGCCATGGCGAGGAGCGCCCACACGATCACCAGCGCGAGCATCGCGATGGTGCCGATCAGCTTGCGGACGCGAATGGGCATGCGGATATCTGCACGTTCATGAGCCAGGATGTCGCTGCGCGTTGCGGCGCAGCATCGACCTCTATATGGTCCAGCCGCTGCCACGCAAGTTGTCCGATCCGGGCCATTCGATCCAAGCTATTCGATCTATGCGAGAGCCGACCTCGATCTATGCCATTCGTCGCCGCGCCATCCGGCTGTGGCTGCTGGCGGTCGCGGCGCTGATCTTCGCCATGGTGCTGGTCGGCGGCGCGACGCGGCTGACCGAGTCCGGGCTGTCGATCACCGAATGGCAGCCGGTCAGCGGCGCGATCCCGCCGCTGTCGCAGGCCGCGTGGAACGCCGAGTTCGACAAGTACAAGGCGATTCCGCAGTACCAGATCCTCAACCGCGGCATGACGCTCGGCGAGTTCAAGGCCATCTTCTGGTGGGAGTGGACGCACCGGCTGCTCGGCCGCGTGATCGGCGCGGCCTTCCTGCTGCCGTTCCTCTGGTTCCTGTGGCGCGGCTGGGTCGAGCCCGGCATGCGCGGGCGCCTGTGGGCGATCTTCGGCCTCGGCGCGTTCCAGGGCGCGGTCGGGTGGTGGATGGTCGCGTCCGGCCTCGCGGGCCGCACCGAGGTCTCGCAATATCGCCTCGCGTTCCACCTCACCCTCGCGTGCCTGATCTATGTCGCGATCCTGTGGGCCGCGGAGCGGCTCTCGCAGCGGCGCCCGCTTGCGCTGCCGCCGCGGTTGCGCGTCGGTGCCGTCGCGCTCGTCGTGCTGGTGCTCGTGCAGATCTATCTCGGAGCGCTCACGGCGGGCCTGCGCGCCGGGCTTGTCTACAACACCTGGCCGCAGATCGACGGCGCGTTCATTCCGGACGCGGCGCGCCTGTTCTTCAACCAGCCGCTCTGGCGGAACTTCTTCGAGAACACGCTCACGGTGCAGTTCGACCACCGCATGATGGCCTACACGGTGCTGATCGTCGCGCTGCTGCACGCCTTCGACGCTTTGCGAGCGCGGGCGAGCGGCGCGGCCGCAACTGGCGCCGTCGTGCTCGCGCTCGCCGTCACGCTGCAGGCGATGCTCGGGATCCTGACGCTGCTGCATCAGGTGCCGATCGGGCTCGGTCTCGCGCACCAGGGGATGGCGCTGGTGGTGCTCACGCTCGCGGGCTTGCACGCGGCGCGCCTCGCGCGCCCCGCATGGCAAGGCCAGCCGGCTCACGCGCCGGGCGTCGTAAACACGGCCGAATAGTGATGGGGCGGAACCTCGACGACGCGCACGAGCCGCAAGCCTGACGGCGCGACGGCGGCGATCGTGGCATCCGGGGTCATTCTCAGATTTGTCGCGGGGCCGCGCGGTTGCCCGAGCACTGTCGTCTCCTCGCGCGGCCGCGCGTGCCAATTGACGATCGCAAATCGCCCGCCCGGCTTGAGGATCCTGGCGACCGCGGCGGCGAGGCGCGGGCGGTCCGGAACGCCGTGAAAAGCGTTGGCGAGAAAGACGAAGTCGACGGGCGCCGGGACGGCCTTGTCGAGCTCATACGCGTCCGCTTCGACGAAATCGCAATTCGACAGGCCGGCGTCGCCGAGGCGCCGGCGCGCAATGTCCAGCAGCGCGCCGTCGATGTCGATGGCGGTGACGTCACGGGCGATGCGCGCCATCGGCAACGTGAACCAGCCGGTGCCGGCGCAGAGATCGATGGCCGTGGCGTCGGCCGCGAGGCCGGAGTTGGTGAGCACGCGGGCGGGGGCGGGCCACAACGCCTCCCACCAGCCCGCGTCGGGCATCTCGGTGCCCTGGAAGAAGAACCCTGACGTCATCGCGGCTGTCCGGCTCCCATCAATCGTGCGAACGTTCCGCAAAATGGTGGCCCAAAGCCGAGCGAATGGCTTCGATCGGGCGTCCAAGACGCTGCGTTGTCGGCGTCGAGATCAGCGCCGCCGTAATCGCAAAGGTCTGGCCCTGCGGTTTCACAATGATGAGAGGCTTTCCGTCCGGACGCCGCGACGTCCAGGTGCGTGCAACGGATTGCGGAATGAGCCCGATGCCGAGACCGCCCGTGACCAGTTCGCGCTGAAGGCTTGCGCCTTGCACCTCGGCAACGATGCGGATTTGGCGGTGCATCGCGGCCGCGAGCGACATCAGCAGCGCTCGATACCCGCACCCGTCCGGATTGAGAACCCACGGCTGATTGAAGAGTTCGGCAAACGACGTTCGCCTCGAGACGGCGAGCGCCCGCGGCGCAACGGCGACGAGCTGGTCGCTCGCAATCGGCGCGGCAGTGACGTCGGCCGGCCATGGCGCGCCGGTTCTGCCGAGAACCAGCGCCGCATCGAGAGTTCCGTCCAGAACCTCGGCGACGAGCCGCGGCGTCCATCCGGCGGAGATGCGAACCGTTACCTTCGGATACGCGCCTGTCAGCTCGGCGACGGCACGCGCAATGGCACTGCTGCCTCGCCAGTCCAATGCCGCATGGGCAATGCCGAGACGCAGCAGCCCCTCGGGCTCGGCCGTCGGATCGAAGCTTGTCCTGAAGGCTTCGATCTCGTCGACGAGCTGCTTGCCGCGCGCGCGAACCCGCTCGCCATCCCGCGTCAGGCGCGGCGGCTTCACCGAGCGATCGAGCAAGGTGCAGCGCAGCTCGGTCTCAAGCCGCTGGATCTGCCGCGTGATCGCCGACTGGGTCAGCGGCAGATGTCGGCTCGCTCCCTGGATCGAGCCGACCGTGGACACCGTCAGGAACGTCCGTAGCTCTCGGATCATGACTATCCCCATAAAGCATAGTCATTCTGAATATTATGAATTTGCAGAATTTATTTCCCGGCGTCAATGTGACCCGCATTCGACGGCGATTTTTGGTTCAGCGAGGAAGTGCAACAGCCGGGAGGGACGCACATGAGCAGCGACCAGGCGCCATCGCCGGACCGACGCGCGTTTTTGAAGGGTGCGGGCGTTGCCGCCGCGACGCTGCCGACGATCATCGTCCCGCGCGATGCCGAGGCCGCATCCGACACCCCTTCGACCCGTGCCGCGCAGCCGGGATCCGCGCAACCGGCACCGGTGCCTGCGGCCACGGGATATCAGATTTTCAGCCTCGACGAGGCAGCCTTCACCGAAGCGCTCGTCGACCACATGTGGCCGCGCGATCAGCACTCGCCCTCCGGCAGCGAGCTCGGTATCGCGATTTTCATCGATCGGCAGCTCGCCGGCGCCTTCGGTCAGGGAGATCGGCTCTATCTGCAAGGGCCGTTCCGCAAGGGCAAGCCGCAGCACGGATATCAGCTGCCGCTCACGCCGGCGGAATACTTTAGGGTCGGCCTCGGTGCGGCCGCGGCGGCGTGCAGGAAGCGTTTCAGGCGCAGCTTCGACAGGCTCACGGCCGAGGAGCGCGAGCAGTTTCTGCAGGAGCTCGCGGCGGGAAAGATCGCCGACGGCTCACTCGACCTCGCGGCATGGTTCAACGGGCTCGTCTATCCGCTGTTCGAGCGCGGCGCTTTCGCCGACCCGATCTATGGCGGCAATCGGGACAAGGCGGCGTGGCGCATGATCGGATATCCGGGACTGCCGGCCGTCTACAGCCAGGATGTCGTGCGCTATCGCGGAAAGCCGCACCCGCGCTCCGCGAGTCCGCAATCGATCCAGGACCTGAGCTGAGGAGCGCGCCATGGCAACCACGCTCAAGGAACGCGAAGTCGTGATCGTCGGGGGCGGCCTGTCGGCCGGACTCCTGGCCCGCCGGCTGGTTCCGCTCGGCCGCGACGTGCTGGTGCTCGAGCGCGGCGGACAGCGCGGCGGCGCCGAGGCCCATCTGCCCTCGCAGCGCGACGATCTGCGATGGTCGATCTACCGGGGAACGACGCAACGCGAGAATGTCGAGACCTACACGCTGCGTCACGCGCCGAACGAGGAGGCGCTGCCGATGCGCCAGCTCGTCTCGTTCTTGCCGGGCTTCGGCGTCGGCGGCGGCGCCTCGCACTGGAACGGGTGGACCTGGCGCTTCCAGACGACCGACTACCGGCTGCGCTCGCATCTCGAGCAGCGCTACGGAAAGGCCGCGCTGCCGGCCGAGATGACCGTGCAGGACTGGGGCGTCACCTACGAGGAGCTCGAGCCCTATTACACGCTCTTCGAAAAGCTGTTCGGCGTTTCGGGCAGGGCCGGCAACGTCAAGGGAGAGAAACGCGAGGGCGGCAATCCATTCGAGCCATGGCGCTCGGAGGACTTCGCCCTGCCGCCGCTGGAGCCGTCCGAAGCCGGATTGATCTTCAAGGGCGCGGCCGAGAAGCTCGGCTACAAGCCGTTTCCATTGCCGTCCGCGAACGCCAGCCGCGCCTACACCAATCCGGACGGCATGAAGCTCGGCGCCTGCCAATACTGCGGCCACTGCGAGCGCTTCATCTGCGAGGCGCAGGCGAAGGCGAGCCCGCACGTGCTGTTGTTCCCGCTGGTGGCCGGCAAGCCCAACTTCGAGCTGCGGACGCACGCCGAGGTGCTCCGCATCAACTACGATGCGGCGGCGCGGCGCGTCACCGGCGTCGCTTACGTCGACGCGCTCACCGGCGAGGAATTCATCCAGCCGGCGTCCGTCGTCGTGCTCGGCGGCTACGTGCTGTCGAACACGCGGCTGATGCTGATGTCCGGGATCGGCGCGCCGTACGATGCCAAGACCCGCAAAGGCGTGGTCGGCAAGAACTACTGCCATCAGACCGTCTCAGGGGTCGCGGTCTTCTTCGAGGATCGATACATCAATCCGTTCATGGGAGCCGGCTCGCTCGGCATGGTGATCGACGAGTTCAATAACGATCATTTCGACCATACGGGGCTCGGTTTCGTCGGGGGCGCGTTCATCACTGCCGCGATCACGAACGGGCGTCCGATCGCGACGCGTGCGCTGCCGCCGGGCACGCCGCGCTGGGGCTCGGCCTGGAAGGCCGCCAATGCCAAGTGGTATCTGCGCTCGTTCGGGATCCTGGCGCACGGCACCAGCTACGCGCATCGCACCAACGCCATGGACCTCGATCCCGACTATCGCGACGCCTATGGACGCCCGCTGCTGCGCATCACGTTCGATTTCCCGGAGAACGACGTGAAGATGTCGACCTACGTGACCCAGAAGGCGCACGACCTCGCCAAGGCCACGGGCGCGACGGTGGTCGGTCCGGCCGTGCCGCGACGCGGTCCATATGATGCGAGACTCTACCAGACGACGCACAATACGGGCGGCACCATCATGGGCGCCGATCGAGCCACAAGTGTCGTCAGCCCGCGGCTGCAAAGCTGGGATGCGGCCAACCTCTTCATCAGCGGCGCCTCGGTCTTTCCGCAGAACTCCGGCTACAACCCCACCGGACCGGTTGCCGCGCTCGCGCTGCGGCTGGGCGACGACCTTGCGTCTTACCTCGAGCGTCCGCGCATGCTGTGAGAGCCGGTTCGATGCTCAGGGTCCAAGCAGTGGCCGTGATCGGGATGGCGCTCGTCGCGACCGGCGCGGCCGCGCAGGATGCGGCGGCCGGCAAGGCGCTCTACGAGGCCTGCTCGCCCTGCCACAAGCTTGCGCCCGCAAGCAGCGAACTGGGGCCGACGCTGATCGGAATCGTCGGTCGCAGAGCCGGGACACGCGACGACTTCCGTTACAGCCGCGCGCTCCGCGGCGCGCAAATTGTCTGGGACGAGACGGCGCTCGATGCTTTCCTGGCCGACCCGCAAGCGTTCGTCGCGGGCACGCGCATGCCGTTCTCCGGAATTCCGGACCGCGCGGCGCGCGCAAATCTCATCGCCTTTCTCAAGACGCTGCGCTGACGCAGCGCGTCAGGGAGCAGGCGCTCATCCGGCGAGCGCCTGTTCCAGGTCGGCGATGATGTCTTCCTTGTCCTCGAGGCCGATCGACAGGCGCACCACGTCGGACCCGGCGCCGGCCTGCACCTTCTGTGCGTCGGAGAGCTGCTTGTGGGTGGTCGAGGCCGGGTGGATGATCAGCGAGCGCGTGTCGCCGATATTGGCGAGGTGGGAAAAGAGCTTCACGTTGGAGACGAGCTTCACGCCTTCCTCGTAGCCGCCCTTGAGGCCGAACGTGAACACGGCGCCAGCGCCCTTCGGCGAGTACTTCTTGGCGAGGTTGTAGTAGCGGTCGCCAGCCAGGCCCGGATAGCTGACCCACGCGATCTTCCGATGGCCGGCGAGCCATTCGGCGACCGCGAGCGCGTTGTCGCAGTGGCGCTGCATGCGCAGCGGCAAGGTCTCGATGCCGTTGAGGAACAGGAACGCATTAAAGGGCGAGAGCGCAGGGCCCATGTCGCGCAGGCTGAGCACCCGGCACGCGATCGCGAAGGCAAAGTTGCCGAAGGTCTCGTGCAGCACGATGCCGTTATATTCGGGGCGCGGCTCGGACAGCATCGGGTAGCGGCCCTCGCGCGACCAGTTGAAGGTGCCGCGCGTCGACGATCATGCCGCCGATCGAGTTGCCATGGCCGCCGAGGAACTTGGTGAGCGAATGCACCACCACGTCGGCGCCGTAGTCGATCGGCTTGCACAGGTACGGCGTGGCAAGCGTGTTGTCGACGATCAGCGGCACGCCGGCGCGGCGCGCGATGGTAGCGACCGCCTCGATATCGGTGATGACGCCGCCCGGATTGGCGATCAACTCGATGAAGATCGCCTTGGTGCGCGGGCTGATCGCACGCTCGAAGGTGCCGATGTCGTCGGGATCGGCCCACACGACGTTCCAGCCGAAATTCTTGAACGAGTGATTGAACTGGTTGATCGACCCGCCATAGAGCTTCTTCGAAGCGACGAATTCGTCGCCCGGCTTCATCAGCACGTGCATGACCAGCACCTGCGCGGCGTGGCCGGAGGCGACCGCAAGCCCCGCGGTGCCGCCCTCGAGCGCGGCGACGCGCTCCTCCAGCACCGCGTTGGTCGGGTTGCCGATGCGCGTGTAGATGTTGCCGAAGGCCTGCAAGCCGAACAGCGAGGCGGCGTGGTCGACGTCCTCGAACACGAAGGACGTCGTCTGGTAGATCGGCGTCGCGCGCGCGCCGGTGGTCGGGTCGGGCTGCGCGCCGGCGTGGATCGCGAGCGTCGAAAACCCCGGAGTGCGTTCGGTCATGGCCGGTCCTCTCGAGGCGGGGGAAACCCGCGCGGTGGCTGGAACTCGCATGTTCCCCATGCCGGGGGGCACGTCAAGGCGCCAGCACGACGCGTCGATCACGCCACGACATTAATAGTGAAAGGCAACGATTGCGGCGGATTGCGGCCGCGCGCGTAGGGTAGGCAAAGGCGGCCGATACGCCTGCGGGTGTGCTCAGTGCGTGCTCCGCCGTGCCCACGCGAGAAGCGATGCCGCGCGCGTGGGCACGGCGGCGCTGACGCTTGCAACAATTCGAGTGCAGCGGCCGCCTTCGCCCACCCTACGAGCTACTCGCTGCCTTCGCGAAATGCCCGCTCGGCGGCGGGCGTTGCGCCGCCCGCCGTGGTGGCGCGGTTGAGCGACATGCGCTGGATGCCGCGGCCGGAGATCTGCGCCTTCTTGGACGTGAGCGTGCGCGAGTTGACGCCCATCCAGGAAATCTCCGACGACAGGCGGCCGTACTCGATCTTCGGACAGCGGTTCATCACCACCTTGAGGCCGTTTGCCTCCGCGAGCGCCGCCGCCGCGTCGTTGCGGATGCCGAGCTGCATCCACACCACGCGCGGGCGCGGCGTGAGCCGGAGCGCTTCCTCGACGATGCCGACCGCGTATTGCGCGGCGCGGAAGATGTCGACCATGTCGACCGGTTCGGGGATGTCGGCGAGCTTGGCGTAGACCTTCTGCCCGAGCAACTCGCCGCCCGCGAGGCCGGGATTGACCGGGATCATGTGGTAGCCGCGTTCGAGCAGGTACTTGAACGCGAAATAGCTCGGCCGGTTCTCCTTGTTGGAGACGCCGACCATCGCGATCGTCTTTACGGTGTTGAGGATGCCGCGGATATACGCGTCGTCGTAGCTGTCGTGATTCATCGCGGCGCCGTCGAGCCTTTCGGCGCCGAACATAGGCGCGCGGCCGTGCGAGCGAAAGGGCCGACAGGGAATTGAGATCGACCGCACGGACCTCCGGCGCGCCAAGGGAGGCCAGTCGCGGATCATTGCCGCGACCGATGCGCTCCAAGCCGAGCTAATTGTTTTGCGTATTACAGGGCGGCAGATGCTTGAACGGGCGGCTCATCACTTTGTGGCAGGCGGCGCTCAGCAGGTTCTTGCGGTTCTTCTCGGTCAGGCAATTCGTGATCGCGTCGCGGTTCGGGATGAACTCGCCGCACTTGTCGTGAACGTCAGGCGTGCAGGCATCGATGTCCGCCTGGCTCGGCCCTGGATCGCATTTCGGATTGGCGCTCATCGCCGGCGCGCCGCAGAGACCCAGAAGAAACAGCGCCGCAATCCCAGTCCGGAACTTCATATGGACTCCTCCCCAGGTAGATTTCTTCACGCTACGCCGCATCGGTTGCGGTCCACCGGCCGCGATCACCCGTCGCACGCAGCATGGCGGATAGTCGCGACGCCACGCAAGCAGCATCGCGATGTCATCCACGACGCCAGAGGCTGGAAAAGCCGCGAAATACCGCGAAAGACGATCGCATCGCGTTATCCGCGCGCGATTTGCGATCGTTGTGTTGAAGCCGCAACACTGTTCCGCAGCGCAACGCGACGGGAACTAGGAATAGACGCTAGTGATCTTCCCACTTCGGCTGACGCTTTTCCAAGAACGCGTCGACGCCCTCGACCGCATCGCGGCGCAGCATGTTCTCGACCATCGTATGCGATGCCAGCCGATAGGCGTCCTGGAGGCCCATCTCGATCTGGCGATAGAAAGTCTCCTTGCCGAGCCGCACCGCCATGGCGGATTGCGCCGCGATCTGGAGCGCAAGCTTGATCGCCTGCTCGCGCTCGTTCCCGGGCGAGACCACGCGATTGACGAGGCCGATGCGGGCGGCGTGCTCGGCCGAGATCGTGTCGCCAGTCAGCAGCATGTCCATCGCGTGCTTGCGCGCGACGTTTCGGGTGAGCGCGACCATCGGGGTCGAGCAGAACAGGCCGATGTCGACGCCGGGCGTGCAGAAGCCCGCGAGCGAGGACGCGACCGCGAGATCGCAGCTCGCGACCAGCTGGCAGCCGGCCGCGGTCGCGACGCCCTGCACGGCGGCGATCACCGGCTGCGGCAGGCGCACGATCGACTGCATCAGCGCGCTGCAGGTGTCCATGATGTGGGAGAAGAAGGCGCGACCGCGGTCGCGATCGTTGCGGTGCGCGGTCAGCTCCTTGAGGTCGTGGCCGGCGCAGAACACCGGGCCGTTGGCGGCGATCACCACGGCGCGTACGCGCGTATCCTGCGCGATCGCGACGAAGGCCTCGCCGAGCGCCGCCAGCATCGCCTCGGAAAGGCTGTTGCGCAGGTCGGGCCGGTTGAGGGTGAGCAGCGTGATGCCGTTGTTGTGCTCGCGCAGCAGGATGGGCGCGGTGGCGTGCAGAGCGGGGCTGGGCGCTGGCATCGACGACTCAACTCTATTGGAACGGATGCCGTCATTGTATCCCATCAGCCAGGGCATGCGAGCCGCGCGAGCCGCGGGACCGTGAGGGGAGGCGAGGAATGCAGCAGGGGCTGACGGCGGCCGAGCTCGAGCGGAGGCTCGCGGCGGAGTTCCCCGAGGCGTTTCATGCCGACAGCGGCCTTACCATCGTGGAGGCGCGGCCGCGCGCGGCGCGCGTGCGCCTTGTGCCGGCCGCAAGGTCGACCCGGCCGGGCGGGACCATTTCGGGGCCGACCCTGATGACGCTCGCCGATGTCGCCATGTACGTCGCGGTGCTCGCCTCGATCGGCTGGGTCCCGCTCGCCGTCACCACCAACCTCAACATCAATTTTCTCAAAAAGCCGGCGCCCGGCGGCCTTCGGGCCGATTGCGAAATCCTCAAGCTTGGCAAGCGCTTGGCAGTCGGTGCCGTGACCATCTGTGCGGAAGGCGACGACGAGGCGGTGGCTCATGCCACCTTGACCTATTCAATCCCGCCGCGCGGCAAGTGATTACGCGATGGTATTATAGAACCAAAATCATAAACCTTTGATTCAATTATAATTTGTTCACCCGTGGGACGTTGACCGGGATTCGCCCGCAGGTTACAAGCCGCCATCCCATGGGTGCCCCGTTCGGGGCGACCCGGCCCCTATTCGGACCTGACGCCATGAAGACCTATTCGGCCAAGCCTGCCGACGTCGAGAAGAAGTGGGTGATGATCGACGGAAGCGGCCTCGTGGTCGGCCGCCTCGCCTCGATCATCGCGCTGCGGCTGCGCGGCAAGCACAAGGCGACCTTCACGCCCCATGTCGACTGCGGCGACAATGTCATCGTCGTCAACGCCGAGAAGGTGGTGCTGACCGGCCGCAAGCTGCAGCAGAAGATCTATCGCCACCACACCGGCTTCATCGGCGGCCTCAAGGAACGTAGCGCCAAGTCCATCATGGAAGGGCGCTTTCCCGAGCGTATCGTCGAGAAGGCAGTGGAGCGCATGCTGCCGCGCGGCCCGCTCGGGCGGGTGCAGCTCGGCAACCTGCGCGTCTACAAGGGCCCCGATCATCCGCACGCGGCGCAGAGCCCCGAAAAGCTCGATGTCGGCTCGATGAACCGCAAGAACACGAGGAGCGCGTGACCATGGCCGAAACCATGCAATCGCTCGATCAGCTGGCGACCCTCAAGCCGGCCGTACCCGAGGGGCCGAAATACATCCAGAAGCTCGACAAGCAGGGTCGCGCCTACGCGACCGGCAAGCGCAAGGACGCTGTCGCGCGCGTGTGGATCAAGCCGGGGCCCGGCAAGGTCGTCGTCAACGACCGCACCATCGAGGTCTACTTCGCGCGGCCGGTGCTGCGCATGCTGATCCAGCAGCCGCTCGTCGCGTCGAACCGGCACGGCCAGTACGACATCAACTGCACGGTCTCGGGCGGCGGCTTGTCCGGCCAGGCCGGCGCGGTGCGCCACGCGATCTCCAAGGCGCTCACCCAGTTCGAGCCCGATCTGCGCGGCGTGCTCAAGCGCGGCGGATTCCTCACCCGCGATCCGCGCGTGGTCGAGCGCAAGAAGTACGGCCGCGCGAAAGCTCGCAGGTCGTTCCAGTTCTCCAAGCGCTGATCTCCAAGCGTCAGGCGCGACGTCCGCGCCCGACCGCGATCGAAGACACCCATCGAAAAAGGGGCGCACCGCGCCCCTTTTTTTATGGGTCTTATCGGCTGCGCCGCCGATGCCGACTTTTCGCGGGCGTTTTGTCGGCAAATTGTCGAGGTTTTCGTCGGACTTTGCCGCAGTATTCGCGATGTATTCGTGACAAAAGACGCCCGAGCGCTAAAGTCGTGTGAAAGTCTGTTTCCAGACTCCATTCGGACTTCTACCTATTCGCTGGTATGGAGGGCCATCTGAAAAGCACGAGGGAAGCCTCCGATGATCGACCATGGCCTTGCTACTCCATTTTCGCTCGACGTGACGACCCTGTTCGTCGTTGCGATCGGTGTTACGGCGCTTCTTGGCGTCTTCCTGCTGTTCGCCTGGACGCAGGACCGGATCCGCGCACTCGCCTGGTGGGGCGCGGCCTATCTGATCGGCGGCCTGTCGGCCGGCCTGTGGCTTGTGGGTCCGCATGCCATGCCGCTGATGCCCTCGACGTTGCCGAGCGCGCTGCTCTTTCTCTCCTGCGGCATGATCTGGAACGCGGCGCGGCTCTTCCATAACCGCCCGATCGTGTGGCCCGCGATGCTCGCCGGCGCGGCGGTGTGGATGATCGCTTGCACGACCGTGCTGTTCCCGCCCACGGGCATGAACCGCGTCATGCTCGCGTCGCTGATCGTCTCGGTCTACACGTTCCTCGCCGCTGCCGAGCTGTGGCGCGAGCGGCGCAAGTCGCTCATCCGCCGCTGGCCGGCGCTGTTCGTGCCGGCGCTGCACGGCGCGGTGTTCCTGTTCCCGATCCCGATCGCGAGCTTGATGCCGCAGCAGGGCGGGCTGGCCACGCTCGCGGCCGGCTGGCTCAGCGTGTTCGTGCTCGAAATGCTGCTCTATGCGGTCGGCGCGGCCTTCATCGTGCTCGTGCTCACCAAGGAGCGCACGCTTCGCACCCACAAGACCGCGGCGCTCACCGATCCGCTCACCGGCCTGTTCAACCGCCGCGGGCTGATCGAGGCGGCGCGTGAGCTGACGCAGGCCAACGCCCGGCGCGGCCGCCCCATCACGGTGCTCGCCTTCGACCTCGACCACTTCAAGTCGATCAACGACCGGTTCGGCCACGCGGTCGGCGACGAGGTGCTGCGGCTGTTCGCATCGGTCGCGAGCACCAACATGCGGGTCACCGACTTCGTCGCCCGCCTCGGCGGCGAGGAGTTCGCCGCGATCATCTCGGGATCGCTCGATGAGGGCATCATGATCGCGGAACGCCTGCGGGTCGCGTTCGAAAGCGCCGGCCGCACGGTGGCGGGCCGCTATCTCGGCGCGACCGTCAGCGTGGGCGTCGCGGCGCACGCGGCCGCGACCAATATCGACGCGCTGCTCGCGCGCGCCGACGAAGCGCTCTATGTGGCGAAGAACGCGGGGCGCAACCGGGTGGAGGCGGAGCTTCCGCACCTCGACGCGCCGCAAGTCGTGCCGGCACCGGCCGCCGCGCCGGCGCATGCCGCGGCTCCGATGCCAAGCGCCACCACCCTCGAGTGGAGCAGCTACCGCCGTCCGCGCGAGGCGACGCAGAAGCGCGAGGCGGCCTGACCGCCACGCGCTTGCGCAAGGCCATAAAGGCGAAGGGCGGGCGATGAGCCCGCCCTTCTTTTTGGCGAAGGGACGCAGACGCTACTTGACGCGTGCCACCACGCACGAGGACCGACGCCAAAACTCCGCAAAAGAACGCCAAGCGCAAATCCTGCGGTCGCCAGTCGGGGCGCCGGCGACGAAGGGCCGACCGCCGGGATCGCGATCGCACGCCGACCGGATTTGTCCGCGTTCTCATCGGCTTTGCGAAATTCGGTTGTGCTGCCGCCGTCGGCGGATGCCGGTCATTTTCCGACCGCGCTACCCCTAGAGAAGGTCAATGACGCGCCGGTGACACCGGCTGTGGAGGGAATGCGGGCCGCCCGGCAACCGGTTGTTTACCGTGTCGGCGCTACCGTTCCGCCATGTTGCGTCGTTGGAGCGTTGCCCGCATGCGGGCCGAGCTCGATGCGCTCGAGGCAAGTGCCGAGCGCGCCGGTACCGCGCTCGCCTGCCTCTATTCCTCGGCCGCCGAATTCGAGGCCGCGCAGATCGATGCCCGTCGCGCCTTGCGGTGGCGGTTGCCGGTGGTCGACGACATGCGGTTCGTGCTCGCCGCGACGGTGGTGGCGGCGGTCACAGCGCTTGCGGTTCTCGCCGGCCTTGCTGCCATCGCGCTTTGATCTTCCTCGATCGACCGCAAAAAAACGGGCGCCCGAAGGCGCCCGCGAGGTGAGATCGCTTCCGCGATCTTGGGAGGAAACGTACGGCCCTTACATCAGGCCGAATAGTACATGTCGAACTCGACCGGATGCGGCGTGTGCTCGAAGCGGATCACTTCCGCCATCTTGAGGTCGATGTAGCTGTCGATGAAGTCGTCGTCGAACACGCCGCCCGCCTTGAGGAAGGCGCGGTCCGCGTCGAGCTCGCCGAGCGCCTGGCGCAGCGACCCGCACACCGTCGGGATCTGCTTGAGCTCGGCCGGCGGCAGGTCATAGAGGTCCTTGTCCATGGCCGGGCCCGGATCGAGCTTGTTTTTGACGCCGTCGAGACCCGCCATCAGCATCGCGGCGAAGCCGAGATAGGGGTTCGCGAGCGGATCGGGGAAGCGCACCTCGACGCGCTTCGCCTTCGGATTGCTGGTCCACGGGATACGGCAGGAGGCCGAGCGGTTGCGCGCCGAGTAGGCGAGCAACACGGGGGCCTCGAAGCCGGGGACGAGACGCTTGTACGAGTTCGTCGTCGGATTGGTGAAGGCGTTGATCGCCTTGGCGTGCTTGATGATGCCCGCGATGTAGCTCAGGCATGTCTCCGACAGGTCGGAGTACTTGTTGCCCGCGAACACCGGCTTGCCGTCCTTCCAGATCGACTGGTGGCAGTGCATGCCCGAGCCGTTGTCGCCGTAGACGGGCTTCGGCATGAAGGTCGCGGTCTTGCCGTAGATGTGGGCGACCTGCTGGATGCAGTACTTGTAGATCTGCATCCGGTCCGCCATCACGGTGAGCGGCGAGAATTTCAGGCCGAGCTCGTGCTGGGCCGACGCCACCTCGTGGTGATGCTTCTCGACGACGCAGCCCATCTTGGCCATTGAGGCCAGCATCTCGGAACGCATGTCCTGCACCGAGTTCCTGCGGCGGCACCGGGAAATAGCCCTTCTTGGTGCCGATGCGGTGGCCGAGATTGCCGCCTTCGTAGTCGGTGTCGGAGTTCGACGGCAGTTCGACCTGGTCGAGCTTGAACCCGGTGTTGTAGGGACCGGTCGCGTACTTGACGTCGTCGAACACGAAGAACTCGGCCTCGGGGCCGAAGAAGACGGTGTCGCCCACGCCCATGGACTTCACCATGGCCTCGGCCTTCTTGGCCATGCTGCGCGGATCGCGGTTGTACGGCTCGCCGGTGGTCGGCTCGAGCACGTCGCACACGAGCACCAGGGTGGTCTCGGCGAAGAACGGATCGATGCAGGCGGAGGCCGGATCCGGCATCAGGCACATGTCGAACTCGTTGATCGCCTTCCAGCCCGCGATCGAGGAGCCGTCGAACATCTGGCCTTCGGCGAACGTCTCCTCCTCGATCATGCTGATGTCGAAGGTGACGTGCTGCCACTTGCCGCGCGGATCGGTGAAGCGGAAATCGGCGTATTTGACGTCATTGTCCTTGATCAGCTTGAGGACATCTTTGGCCGTCGTCATGGAGTGCATTCCCTTTCTCAGCAACGGGCATGAATGTTGGAGGAGGCCCAGAATCTGCGGTCAAATGGCATCCACGCCGGACTCCCCCGTACGGATCCGGATGGCTTCCTCGATGTTGGAGAGGAAGATCTTGCCGTCGCCGATCCGTCCGGTCTGGGCGGCGCGGCGGATCGCCTCGATGGCTTTTTCGACCATCTCATCAGCGAGCACAATCTCGATTTTCACCTTGGGGAGAAAATCGACCACGTATTCGGCGCCACGATAAAGCTCAGTGTGGCCCTTCTGCCGGCCGAAGCCCTTGGCTTCGGTGACAGTGATGCCTTGCAGCCCCACCTCCTGCAGGGCCTCCTTCACTTCGTCGAGCTTGAAGGGCTTGATGATCGCCTCGATTTTTTTCATTGCGTCTCCGTCTCCGGCCCGACCCGCGGGAGTGCCGCCGGCCGAACCGGGAACTGGTTAGCAGGGTCCATGCCAAGCGTGGATTTGCAGCAAAATCCGCGGTTTGTCAGGGAGTTGCGTTGTCGGAAAGCAAGCCCTTTCGGGACGTCGCGGCCGGGCTCTGACTAATTATTAGGCGTTCTGCGCGAAAAAACGTCAAGGGGTGTGCGCGGCGCTCCGGTTGGCTTGTGGGTATTTGTGCATTCGCCCAGCCGCGAGGCATCCCGCGTTGCGCCGCCGCCATGTTGTCCGGCCCCGCAGGCCTACTCTACTGTACTGTCGCGCGCCATGAACGAGTTGCTGACCACCGCCGAGATGGCGCAAGCGGATCGTCTCACGATCGCGTCGGGCACTCCCGGCATCGATCTGATGGAGGCCGCCGGGCGCGCCGTCGCGGACGCCGTGTCGGCCCGCCATCCGCCCGGCACGCGCGTCGCGGTCGTGGCGGGCCCGGGCAACAACGGCGGCGACGGGTTTGTCGCCGCGCGGGTGCTGGCGGATCGCCGTTATCGCGCGCGCGTGCTGGTGCTCGGCGACCGCGCCCGGCTCAAGGGCGATGCCGCGCAAGCCGCCAGCCGATGGCAAGGCCCGGTCGAGCCCGCGAGCCCGCACGCACTCGCGTCCGCCGACGTGATCGTCGACGCCTTGTTCGGCGCCGGCCTCGACCGTCCGGTCGAGGGCGCGGCGCGTGCGCTGATCGAGGCGATGAACGCGAGCGGTGCATCGATCGTCGCCGTCGATCTGGCGAGCGGCATCAATGGCACGAGCGGTGCCGTGATGGGCTGCGCGGTGCGCGCCAGCCGGACCGTGACGTTCTTTCGCCGCAAGCCCGGTCACGTGCTGCTGCCGGGCCGCATTCATTGCGGGCCGGTCGAGGTCGCCGATATCGGCATCCCGTCGGATGTGCTGACGCGCATCCGGCCGCAGACCTTCCTCGATGATCCGGCGCTCTGGCGCGCGCAGTTACCGTTGCCGCGGATCGACGGGCACAAATATTCGCGCGGCCATGCGGTCGTCGTTTCGGGCGGCGCCGTCACGACCGGGGCGGCGCGGCTCGCGGCGCGCGCGGCGCTGCGCGCCGGCGCCGGGCTCGTGACCATCGCGTCGCCGCGCGAGGCGCTTGCCCTACAGGCCGCGGCCAACACGGCCGTGATGGTGAGGCCGGTCGATGGGGCCGGGGAACTCGCGGGCTTGCTGGCCGATAGCCGCCTCAACGCGGTGGTGCTCGGACCCGGCGGCGGGGTTGGGCGGACGACGCGCGAGCAGGTGCTCGCTGCGCTCGCGGGAGCGCGCGCCGTGGTGCTCGATGCCGATGCGCTCTCGAGCTTCGCGGGTGACGCGGCTCCCTCGCTGTTCCAGGCGATCGCGGCGCGCGGCGATCATCCGACAGTCCTCACACCGCATGACGGCGAGTTCGCGCGATTGTTCAGCATGGCGCTGAAAACGACTGAAAAACAATCGAAATTGGAGCGTGCCGTGGCGGCCGCTGGGCTCTCCGGCGCGATCGTGGTCCTCAAAGGGGCTGACACCGTTATCGCGGCGCCAGACGGGCGGGCCGCGATCAACGCCAATGGGCCGCCGTGGCTCGCGACGGCCGGAACCGGCGATGTGCTGGCGGGCCTCGTCGCCGGACTCCTGGCGCAGGGGATGCCCGCCTTCGAGGCCACAAGCGCCGCCGTCTGGATGCACGGCGAGACCGCCGCGAACGCCGGAATTGGGATGATCTCGGAGGATCTGGCCGAGGCGCTGCCGAGCGTCTGGCGGGGCCTGCTCGGCGAGCACTGATCGAAATAGGCGTTTGCGCGGGTTGCGACGTGACCGAAGGCGACCCCGCCTCCGGTCACGTCGGCAGCGGATTACTGTTGGACCAGGTTGCCGTTGTTGTTGGCGATGTTGTTGAGCCAGAGGCTGGTCGCGTCGGAGCTTCCGCTGGTCGTGCGGCAGAGCGCGCTCAGGGTCACGTTCGGGCCGTTGCCGACCAGGATCTGGATGTTCCCGCAGCTTTGCTGGAACGTGCTCGGTCCGCTCCCCTGGGTGAGCTTCCCGTTCTGGTTGCTGATGCCTTGCAGGGTCAGCGTGGTCGCGTTCGGCGTTCCGTTGGCGCGCAGGCAGACCGCCTGCAAGGCGGCATTGTTGCCCTGATAGACGAACTAAATCTGCGAGCAGGTATTCTGAAACGAGTTCGCCGCAAGGGCCGGGGTGGCGGAGATGCCGGCGAGCACCAAAGCGGAGATGAGGCAGCGGTTGGTCAAGACGTCCTCCATGGGTGATGCCCTCCTCTGGAGCGAGGTGGGCGTGGGCACTAAGAATAGTATTTCCAAGATATGCAACCATATGATGACGCAGGCGCGACATCGGCCGGTGTGGCCGTCCCGGGGGGCGGCGCCTCATCCGGAGGGGGCGGCCGGCCGGGCCCCCATTCCTATGGTGTGCGGCGCGTAGGGCGTGCTATAAGCCGCGCCGCGCGGCGGCAAGCCCTCGGCGGGCGTGGCGGAATTGGTAGACGCGCTGGATTTAGGTTCCAGTGACGCAAGTCGTGGGGGTTCAAATCCCTCCGCCCGCACCACCGTACGGATGGCTCGTGGCCCGCGCATCCTCCTTCCGCATGCGCCACGGCCGCCTGTCGCGGTGCGGACAAGGACAACGACTTCAACACGAAGCGGCGAGAATTTGAACCATGCAGGTAACCGAAACCAACAGCGACGGCCTCAAGCGCGAGTTCAAGGTGGTCGTGCCGGCGGCCGATCTCGACGCCCGGCTCAATGACCGCCTCGTGGCGCTCAAGGACCGCGTCCAGATTCGCGGCTTTCGGCCCGGCAAGGTCCCGATGACGCACCTCAAGAAGGTGTACGGACGCGCCGTCATGGCCGAGACCATCGACGAGGTGGTGCGCGAGACCAACGCCAAGATCGTGACCGATCACAATCTCAAGCTCGCCATGGATCCCAAGATCACCATGCCGGAGAGCGAAAGCGAGATCGAAGGCGTCATCGCCGGCAAGTCCGATCTCGCCTTTACGATCGCGGTCGAGGTGGTGCCGCCGATCACGCTCGCCGATTTCAAGCAGATCACGCTGACGCGCCTGGCCGCGGACGTCACCGACGGCGAGGTCGACGAGGCGGTCGGCAAGATCGCCGAGCAGAGCCGGCCGTTCGGGGCAAAGCCCGAAGGCGGCAAGGTGGAGACCGGCGATCGCGTCGCCGTCAAGTTCACCGGCACCATGGACGGCCAGCCGTTCGAGGGCGGCAGCGGCGACGACATCAACGTGCAGGTCGGCTCGCACACCTTCATTCCGGGCTTCGAGGAGCAGCTCGTCGGGATGGCGGCGGGCGAGACGCGTACCGTCAATGTCACGTTTCCCGGGAACTACCTGGCGCCAAATCTTGCCGGCAAGGATGCGGTGTTCGAGGTGACCGCGAAGTCGATCGAGACGCCCGGGACCATCACGGTCGACGACGAGTTCGCCAAGTCCCTCGGCATGGAGTCGCTCGACAAGCTCAAGGCCGCGGTACGCGAGCGCCTGAGCCGCGAGCACGCCTCGGCGAGCCGCCAGAAGCTCAAGCGGCAGCTGCTCGACCAGCTCGACAAGCTGCACAAGTTCGCGCCCCCGCCGACGCTGGTCGAGCAGGAATTCAACAACGTCTGGGGCACGATCAAGTCCGACCTGCAGTCGCAGAACCGCACCTTCGCGGACGAGGGCACGACCGAGGAGAAGGCGCGCGAGGAGTACCAGGGCATCGCGGATCGCCGCGTCCGCCTCGGCCTCGTGCTCGCCGAGATCGGCGACAAGAACAACATCAAGGTGACCGACGACGAGATCACGCGGGCGATCGTCGAGCAGGCGCGGCAGTATCCGGGCCGCGAGCAGGAGGTCTGGGACCACTACCGCAAGAACCCGAATTCGGTCGCGACGCTGCGGGCGCCGATCTTCGAGGAGAAGGTGGTCGACTTCGTCGTCGAGCTCGCCAAGGTGACCGACCAGCAGGTCTCGCGCGAAGAGCTGTTCAAGGACGACGAGGCGCAAGCAGGAGCCTGAGCGGGCGCGCCAGCCGGCGCGTCCGGTCAAATCCGCGTGACGGGGCAGGGCCCCGGCGCGACGGTCGGCGCCTTGCGAATCGTGGCATAAGCGCGGGCGGAACGCGGTAGGCTTGTTTCCCGGGCGGCCGCCCATATCTGTGACGCCTGCGAGGGCGACTGCGTCGGCCGGCGCGGTTTAACTGAGAGGACTGACGATGCGCGATCCCGCCGAGCACTACATGCAAAACCTCGTCCCGATGGTGGTCGAGCAGACCAACCGGGGCGAGCGCGCCTACGACATCTTTTCGCGACTGCTCAAGGAGCGCATCATCTTCATCACGGGTCCGGTGGAAGATGGCATGTCGACGCTGATCGTCGCGCAGCTGCTGTTTCTCGAGGCCGAGAACCCGAAGAAAGAGATCGCGATGTACATCAACTCGCCGGGCGGCGTCGTGACGGCGGGGCTTGCGATCTACGACACCATGCAGTTCATCCGCCCGCCGGTATCGACGCTGTGCATCGGCCAGGCGGCGTCCATGGGCTCGCTGCTGCTGGCAGCCGGCCACAAGGACATGCGCTTTGCGCTGCCGAACGCGCGCATCATGCTGCATCAGCCGTCCGGCGGCTTCCAGGGCCAGGCGACCGACATCATGCTGCACGCGCAGGAGATCCTGAACCTGAAGAAGCGGCTCAACGAAATCTACGTTAAGCACACCGGGCAGCCGCTCAAGACGATCGAGGATGCACTCGAGCGCGACAAGTTCCTCACCGCGGAGGCGGCCGCGGAGTTCGGCATCGTCGACAAGGTGATCTCGAAGCGCCCCGAGGACAGTGAGCAAGACCTGACCTAGGGGCAGCCGAAGAGGCGCCGTCCGGAGGTGCGTCAGCACTCACGCGGACGGCAGGCAGGCCGCTCGTGTTGATTTTTGCCACAAAGATAGGCGAAATCGGCACGGCGGCGGACGGAAAAACGAGCCGGAACAAGGGTCGGCATCGGGATTTCATCATTAATGAAATCTTGATTATCCCGGCCCTACCGTGTTTCGTTATGGGTCATGGCGGCATAGGTCGCGAAATGACAGTGAGTGTGGCTCCGGCGCTACGGATTCTTAGGAGCGACGCGAGTAGCATCAACGGTCGCAAGACAACTCCGGTGCCGGCGGACGTACTGGCGGAGATGATGGAATGAGCAGGTCAGGGCAGCGACTCCAAGAACACTCTCTATTGCTCGTTCTGCGGCAAGAGCCAGCACGAGGTGCGCAAGCTCATTGCCGGGCCGACGGTGTTCATCTGCGACGAGTGCGTCGAGCTGTGCATGGACATCATCCGCGAGGAGAACAAGTCCTCGCTGGTGAAGTCGCGCGACGGCATCCCGACGCCGAAGGAGATCCGCAAGGTTCTCGACGACTACGTGATCGGCCAGGATCACGCCAAGAAGGTGCTCTCGGTCGCGGTCCACAATCACTACAAGCGGCTCAACCACGCAGACCAAGCACAACGACGTCGAACTCGCGAAGTCGAACATCCTGCTGATCGGGCCGACCGGCTCGGGCAAGACGCTGCTCGCGCAGACGCTCGCGCGCATCCTCGACGTGCCGTTCACCATGGCGGATGCGACGACGCTGACCGAAGCCGGCTACGTCGGCGAGGACGTCGAGAACATCATCCTCAAGCTGCTGCAGGCGGCCGACTACAACGTCGAGCGCGCGCAGCGCGGCATCGTCTACATCGACGAGATCGACAAGATCAGCCGCAAGTCGGACAACCCCTCGATCACCCGCGACGTGTCGGGCGAGGGCGTGCAGCAGGCGCTGCTGAAGATCATGGAAGGCACGATCGCGTCGGTGCCGCCGCAGGGCGGGCGCAAGCATCCGCAGCAGGAGTTCCTGCAGGTCGACACCACCAACATCCTGTTCGTGTGCGGCGGCGCTTTCTCCGGCCTCGAGAAGATCATCTCGGCGCGCGGCCGGGCGACCTCGATCGGCTTCTCGGCCAAGGTGCACGCGCCGGAGGACCGCAAGCAGGGCGAGATCTTCCGCGAGGTCGAGCCCGAGGATCTGCTGAAGTTCGGCCTCATCCCGGAGTTCGTCGGCCGCCTGCCGGTGGTCGCGACGCTGGAGGACCTCGACGAGGCGGCGCTCAAGCGCATCCTGACCGAGCCGAAGAACGCCCTCGTCAAGCAGTACCAGCGGCTGTTCGAGATGGAGAACGTCGAGCTCGCGCTTCGCCGACGAGGCGCTCGGCGTCGATCGCCCGCAAGGCGATCGAACGCAAGACCGGCGCGCGCGGCCTGCGCTCGATCATGGAGAGCATCCTGCTCGACACCATGTTCGACCTGCCCGGCCTCGAAGGCGTCGAGAAGGTGGTGATCTCCAAGGAAGTGGTCGAGGGCACGGCCCGGCCGCTCTACATCTACGCCGACCGGATGGGCGACGCCGGCGGCGCGACCGCCTGAGCCCGGCCTGTTCCTTAAGGCCGGCGGCGCGCCATGGCGGCGATTCGCGTATGTTACTTGATTTCCCGGGATTACTTGACTCGCCCGGGGGCCATCGCCACGTAATATCGTCGGAACACCGGCGAACGAGTCGCCGTGCTCCACGTACCTCTCCGGGCTGGGATTTGCCCTGTAAAATCGAACGCATCCCTCGTGATGCGTCCTGGCCCGGTTGCAATGCACTCCGCTGCGGCGGCGCCATGACGGCGGGTCGCGGGGAGGGGCTCAACACAGGACTGGAATGACAGCCATGACAACGACCGTCGAAGCCTCGCGTCTTGCCGCAGCCCGGTGAAAAGCGGACCTATCCGGTCCTGCCGCTGCGCGACATCGTCGTCTTCCCCCATATGATCGTGCCGCTGTTCGTCGGCCGCGAGAAGTCGATCCGTGCGCTCGAAGAGGTGATGCGCAACGATACCTTCATCCTGCTCGCGACCCAGAAGAACGCCTCCGACGACGATCCGGCGACCGACTCGATCTTCGAGGTCGGCACGCTCGCGAGCGTGCTGCAACTCCTGAAGCTGCCCGACGGCACCGTGAAGGTGCTGGTCGAAGGCGCCGAGCGCGCACGCGTGCTGCAATACGGCCCGCGCACCGATTACTACGAGGCCGAGGCGGAGGCGCTCGCGGACAATTCCGGCGAGCGGGTCGAGGCCGAAGCACTGGCGCGCTCGGTCGTCACCGAGTTCGAGAGCTACGTGAAGCTCAACAAGAAGGTGTCGCCCGAGGTGGTCGGCGTGGTCCAGCAGATCGAGGACTATGCCAAGCTCGCCGACACTGTCGCTTCCCACCTCGCCGTCAAGATCCCCGACAAGCAGGCGATCCTCGAGACGCCGAGCGTCACCGAGCGGCTCGAGAAGGTGCTCGGCCTGATGGAGAGCGAGATCTCGGTGCTGCAGGTCGAGAAGCGCATCCGCACGCGCGTCAAGCGGCAGATGGAGAAGACCCAGCGCGAGTATTACCTCAACGAGCAGATGAAGGCGATCCAGAAGGAGCTCGGCGACGAGGAAGGCAAGGACGAGCTCGCCGAGCTCGAGGAAAAGATCAAGAAGACCCGCCTCTCGAAGGAAGCGCGCGACAAGGCGACCCACGAGCTCAAGAAGCTGCGCCAGATGTCGCCGATGTCGGCGGAAGCGACCGTCGTGCGCAACTACCTCGATTGGCTGCTCTCGATCCCGTGGAACAAGAAGTCGAAGATCAAGAAGGACCTCAACCACGCCCAGTCGATCCTCGACGACGACCACTACGGCCTCGAGAAGGTCAAGGAGCGCATCGTCGAGTATCTCGCGGTGCAGACCCGCGCCAACAAGCTAACCGGCCCGATCCTGTGCCTGGTCGGCCCGCCCGGCGTCGGCAAGACGTCGCTCGGCAAGTCGATCGCGAAGGCGACCGGCCGCGAGTTCGTGCGCGTGTCGCTCGGCGGCGTGCGCGACGAGGCGGAGATCCGCGGTCACCGGCGCACCTATATCGGCTCGATGCCCGGCAAGATCATCCAGTCGATGCGCAAGGCGAAGACCTCGAACCCGCTGTTCCTGCTCGACGAGGTCGACAAGATGGGCTCGGACTTCCGCGGCGACCCGTCGTCGGCGCTGCTCGAGGTGCTCGACCCCGAGCAGAACCACACCTTCAACGACCACTATCTCGAGGTCGACTACGACCTCTCCAACGTGATGTTCATCACCACGGCGAACACGCTCAACATCCCGCCGCCGCTGATGGACCGCATGGAGATCATCCGCATCGCGGGCTACACCGAGGACGAGAAGGTCGAGATCGCGCGCAAGCACCTGATCCCGAACACCGATCACCAAGCACGGCCTCGCGCCGGGCGAATGGTCGATCGACGACGCCGCGCTGATGACGCTGATCCGCCGCTATACGCGGGAAGCGGGTGTGCGCAATCTCGAGCGCGAGGTCTCCAATCTCGCGCGCAAGGCCGTCAAGGAGCTGATGACCTCGAAGAAGAAGAGCGTGACGGTGACGGCCGAGAATCTCGCCGATTACCTCAGCGTTCCGAAGTACCGCTACGGCGAGGTCGAGGAGGAGGACCAGATCGGCGTGGTCACGGGTCTGGCCTGGACCGACGTCGGCGGCGAGCTGCTCACCATCGAGGCCGCCATGATGCCCGGCAAGGGCCGCATGACGGTCACCGGCAACCTGCGCGACGTCATGAAGGAGTCGATCTCGGCGGCCGCATCCTATGTGCGCTCGCGCGCGATCGACTTCGGCATCGAGCCGCCGCTGTTCGACAAGCGCGACATCCACGTGCACGTTCCCGAGGGTGCCACCCCGAAGGACGGACCGTCGGCGGGCGTCGCCATGGTCAGCGCGATCGTCTCGGTGATGACGGGCATCCCGGTGCGCCGCGACGTCGCGATGACCGGCGAGATCACGCTGCGCGGCCGCGTGCTGCCGATCGGCGGCCTCAAGGAGAAGCTGCTCGCCGCGCTGCGCGGCGGCATCAAGACGGTGCTGATCCCGGAGGAGAACGCCAAGGATCTGGTGGAAATCTCCGAGAGCGTGAAGAAGGGCCTGGAGATCATCCCGGTGTCGCGCATGGACGAGGTGCTCGCCCGCGCGCTCACCCGCAAGCCCGAGCCGATCGAATGGGACGAGGCGGCCGCCAAGCCGGTCGAGACCCCGGTCGAGACGGCAGTCGAGGAAGAGACGGGCCTTACGGCCCACTGAGGCCGCGGTCCCGGCCATGTCAAAAAGCTGCGGCGGCGCTCCGGCGCCGCCGTTTTTGCTTGAGGCCCCTTGATGTGGCGGCGCGCCGCATCGTATTCGAGAGGCCGGGGCCTCATCTCACGGGCGGGCGCGGTTCGAGCAGGCAAAGCAGATGACACAGCAGTCGACGGTGACCCCCGCGCCCTCGCGCATCAGACGCGTGTTCGACGAGCTCAAGGGCCTGGCGCTGACCGGTGCCATCATGCTGTTCGCCGGCACCGCCATCGGCCAGCCCTTCATCGTGCCGTCCGGCTCGATGGAGCCGACGCTGATGATCGGCGACGAGATCGCGGCCGCGAAATACGCCTATGGCTACGGCCGCTATTCGGCGCCGATCGGCGTCATCCCGATCCGCGGCCGCGTGCTCGATCATCCGCCCGAGCGCGGCGACATCATCGTGTTCGCGCTGCCGCGCGACCCGCGCCAGACCTACGTCAAGCGCTTGATCGGCATGCCGGGCGACCGCATCCAGATGCGCGGCGGCCGGCTCTACATCAACGGCACGGAAGTGCCGCGCCGTGTGGTCGGCCCGATCACGGTCTCGCTCGGCGGCGCCATGGTGCCGGCGATGAAATACATCGAGACGCTGCCCGGCGGCCGCGCGCACGACATCATCAAGGTGGCGGAAGGCCCGCTCGACGACACGGCCGTGTTCACGGTGCCGGAGGGCCACTACTTCATGATGGGCGACAACCGCGACAACTCGCTCGACAGCCGCGTAAGTCCGGAAGAGGGCGGGGTCGGCTACGTTCCGGCCGACAACCTGATCGGCCGGGTCAACCGCGTGCTGTTCTCGATCACGCCCTTCGCCAACTGGCTCGACGTCATCACCGATCCGGTCGACCTGCGCGTCTCGCGGCTGTTTCACGCCGTGCAGTAAGGCGCCGTGCCGTAATGGCACCCTGCGGTAAAGGCTTGTCCGCTTGCGCGGCGCCCGGTGCGGCGCGATACAGGGGGCAGGGCGGTTAGCTCAGTTGGTAGAGCATCTCGTTTACACCGAGAGGGTCGGCGGTTCGAGCCCGTCACCGCCCACCAGCCTTCGCGGCGCTTGCGCGCGCTCCGGCTCGGCAGGCCAGCCTCCGCGAACGTCGACCTTGCAAGGGAAAAGAGGGGCGAAGGCTGTCGCGCCATAGCTCGAAGAGCGAAGGCGGACCGGTGCGGTCTGCGAGATGCCGCCATGGACATCGTCTTCCGCCCCGCCACCGCGTACGACTTCGACTACTGCGCATCGCTTTATTTCGCCGGCATGGATGGGATCATTCGCCAGCTCGGTCTCGACATGGAGAAGCAAACCGCGGACTTCCGCCAGCGGTGGGTCGTCGCCGAGGTTCGCATCATCACGCGCGACGGCACGGCCCTCGGCTGGCTGCAGACGGCCGCGGAGGCGGACGCACTGTTTCTCAAGCAGCTCTTCGTGGAGGTGCGGCATCAGCGCCAGGGCGTCGGCACCGAGGTGATGCGTCGGCTGATCGACGAGGCCGCGAATGCGGGTCGCGCCGTGACGCTCGGGGTCGTCAAGACCAATCCGGCGAAGCGCCTCTACGACCGGCTCGGCTTTCACGTCACCCACGAGGACAACCGCAAGTTCTACATGCGGCGTGGCAGGCCGACGGTCTAACCAACGATGCGACCGGCGCAAAAGAAAATCCCGACGCCGCGCCCGGCCTGAGCCGAGCGTCGCGTCGGGACCCTGATCGACTGACGATGGCGCTTAGACGGCGTCCTTGATCGCCTTGACGGGGCGCGCGCGGACGATCTTGCGGGCCGGCTTGGCCTTGAACATCATCTTCTCGCCCGTGAAGGGGTTGGTGCCTTCGCGCGCCTTGGTGGCCGGCTTCTTGACGACCACGAATTTCGCGAAGCCCGGAACGACGAAGACACCGGACTTCTTCAGCTCTTTATGGCCGACGGCCGAGAGCGTCTCCATGATGCCCTTGATGTCCCGCTTCGAGATTTCGGAATGCTGCTCGCTGATCTTCTCGAGCAGTTGCGACTTTGTGAGATAGCTCGGCATTGTGTGTCCCTTTTCGATGGTTGGCGTAGGTGTTGACGTTAAGAGAGGAGAGAAATCCGTCCGAACTTACTTACCCTTGAGAGGAGTCTGTTCGCACGCTGCCCGTCGTGCCCGAAGGCCGGAGGGGGAGACAGAGCGGTCGCAACGTCGCCGCTCGAGACGATCCGACGCGATCCTCGGTTTGCCGGGGCCTTGTCGGAATTCCGGGTGGTGGATGGCGGCCCTCAGACCGCTTCCTTCAATTCCTTGGCGGCGCGGAACGCGACCTTCTTGCTCGCCTTGATCTTGATCGGCTCGCCGGTCGCCGGATTGCGGCCCATGCGGGCGGCACGCTTGCGGACCTGCAGGATGCCGAGCCCGCCGATGCGGATGCGGTCGCCCTTCTTGAGGTGCTTGACGATCGTGCCGATGAAATCGGTGAGGATCGTCTCGGATTGCTTCTTCGACATCTCATGCTCGGCGGCTAAGCCGGCGGCGAGGTGCTTCAGCGTGACTGTCGGCTGAGCAGCCTTGGCCATGGAGTCCCTCCTTCGACTGACGGGGAACGCAAGAACTGCCGATCCACATAGGCAATTCTCGCGCCTGTTGACCATGTGCAATTGCAGAAAAGCCCGATTTTTGTGGCGATTCTGCGTGGACAACTCCGAAAATATGCGATTTTGGGCCGTTTCTTGCGTCCTCGGCCGCGTCTGGTCGCGCTTTTTCGCTGAAAACGGGGCTTCCGGCGGGCGCGGAAGGCTCGCGGCCGTCCGGTGGGCGCGACCTTGACTTGGCCGGGGGGGTCTCGTATCTCCCGCGCGCGGGCGTACTTCACGCGAGCGGCGTGGGGGCGTAGCTCAGTTGGTTAGAGCGTCGGCCTGTCACGCCGAAGGTCGCGGGTTCGAGTCCCGTCGCTCCCGCCATTTCCTCCCAAATTTCCGTGCAATAGACTGCACCCGCGGGCCGCCCACGAACATGCGGCCCGCCGCGCGATAGCACGACCGGCACGACGTCGGCGCTTCCACGTCTTAGCGATTTGGCAAGGAAGGCGTGGATGGCCGGGGGACATAGGCGAACGAAGCGACGCCGTTCTTCGAACGGCTATGCCCGGCCATGACGCTGGTGGATGCGCGGCGCGATCTCGCGGCGCGCCTCACACCACCATCAACTCCTTGGCCACGATGATCTCGCCCTTGAAATTCTTCGCGGCCGAGTCGCGCCAGGTGTCGTCGCTGATCGAGTCGATCGCCGGCGTGAGGTGCGAGAGCACGAGCGTCTTGACGCCGGCCTCCTGGGCGATGCGGCCGACGTCCTCGGTGGGTGTGTGGTCGGCGTGCATATGCGCCATGAAGGGCTCGAACTTCACGGGCCGGCCCTTGGCAATCTGCTCGTGAATGTATTTCTCCAGCGCCGGCACGTACATCGCCTCGTGCACCAGCACGTCGGCGCCCTTGGCGAGCTTGGCCACCGCCTCGCTCGGCGCGGTGTCGCCCGAGAACACGATCGAGCGGTCCTTGAAGTCGAACCGGTAGGCGAGCGCGGGCTTCACGGGCGGATGCTCGACGATCGCGGCCGTGACCTTGACGTTGTCGTCCTGCATCACGGGGCCGACCGCCGCGACCTCGTGCGCCGCGACGGCCGTGAGCGGCTTCATCTTGAGGTCCTCGGCCCAGAAGTCGACCGTCGTCTTGTAGGCGCGCAGGAAATCCTCGGTCATCTGCCGGAGTGGCGGCGGGCCATAAGCTTGCACGTCGAGCCGCATGCCCTGGATCCAGCCGACGATCAGCAGCGGCCCGTACTCGATGTTGTGGTCGGCATGGTGGTGGGTGATGAAGATCGACTTGAGCGCGCTGAACGGGATGCCGGTCTCGGCGAAGCGGTCGGTGACGCCGAGGCCGCAGTCGAGCACGTAAGCCGTGCCGTTGCTCAGCATGACGTGCGACGTCATCTTGCGCGAGCGTCCCGGCACCGGACCCGCGGCGGTTCCGAGCAACACGAGCTTGGTGCCCTTCGCGTCCTTCAGCGCGGCCCGCGCCTGCTCCGCCGCCGATCTGGTGGCGGTCTGTGCGATGGCGGGCGTCGCGAGCCCCAGCGCCGGCGTTGCGGCAACGCCCGCGATCAGGGCGCGGCGCGAAAGATGGGGCAGGGGCGATTCCTTGGTCACGGTCCCTCCTCGGGATGTTCGTTGTCGTTGCGCCGTGGGGCGGTCGGGCGGCGCGCGATCATAATCCGATTGGTGGGCGCGAGAAGGGACAATCATCCCGCATGGCCCGCATCACTCCGCCGCGGTAGAGCGATCGGCGTCCGTCTGATAAGACAACGCCATAAAACAAAGTGTCGCACGGGAAGGAACGTCGATGAGATCGTTGGGACGAATTGTCATAGCCGCCGCTTTGGCCGCGGCCTGCCTGCTCGGCCTGTCGGCCGTGCCGGCGGGCGCGCAGAACTGGCCGCAGAAGCCGATCAGGTTCGTGGTCCCGTTTCCGCCCGGCGGCGGCACCGATGTTGTCGCGCGTCTGGTCGCAAAAAATCTTCAGGACAAGCTCGGGCAGACCGTCATCGTCGAGAACCGCGGCGGCGCGAACGGCGCGATCGGGCTGCAGGCCGTGAAGGCGTCACTGCCCGACGGCTACACGTTCGCGTTCACGTCCGACACGCCCATGACGGTCAATCCCTGGCTCTACAAGGACCTGAGCTACCAGCCGCTGCGCGATTTCGTCCCCGTCGCGTCGGCTGTGCGGCTGCCCGGCATGCTGGCGGCGCACCCGTCGTTTGCGGCCAACAACATCGCCGAGCTGATCGCGCTCGCCAAGCAGAAGCCCGGCAGCATCAATTATGCCTCGGCCGGCGTCGGCAACTTCAGCCATCTCGCCATGGAGCTCTTCTCCGGCGCGACCGGCGTCAAGCTGCAGCACGTGCCCTATAAAGGCACGGCTCCCGCCGCCCAGGCGCTGCTGAGCGGCGAGGTGCAGGTCGGCTTCAACAACGTGCAGACGCTGATCGGCTACGTGAACGCCGGCAAGCTCAAGGTGCTGGGCGTCGCCGAGCCCAAGCGCATACCGCAGTTCCCGGACTGGCCGGCGGTCGCCGAGACCGTGCCGGGCTTCGAGATGGCGCCGTGGGTCGGCATCGTGGCGCCGGCTGGGACGCCGCAGCCGATCATCGACAAGCTCAGCGCCGCGACGATCGCGGTGCTGCAGGACCCGGCGATCGCCAAGCAGTTCACCGACCAGCAGCTCACCGTGATGGCGTTGCCCAAGGAGAAGTTCGGCGACCTCATCAAGGCCGATACGGCCAAGTGGGAGAAGGTCGTCAAGACCGCCGGCATCAAGATGGAATAGGAGCCGCGCTGCACGCATCAATCGGCCTTGGCGGGCGGCGAGTGGCGATAACAATCGCGTCCCGCCGCAGTTGAAGTGTCTCATGGCAAGCACCGACATACCCACGATCAAGGCGCACGGCGCCGAGATGCCGGCGATCGGCTTCGGCACGTCGGGCCTCGCGGCGCCGGTCGGCGAGATCGTCGCGCATGCACTGGCCGCCGGCTATCGCCACCTCGACGCGGCGCGCAAGTACGGCACCGAGGAGGGCGTGGGCGAGGGCATTCGCGCCGCCAAGGTGCCGCGCGCGGACCTGTTCATCGCCACCAAGGTGTCGCACGAGAACCTGCACGCCGCGGACTTCGCGCGCTCGGTCGAGCAGAGCCTGCGCGCGCTCGGCGTCGATGACGTCGATCTTCTGCTCGTCCACTGGCCGAATGCCGCAATCCCGCTCGCCGAGACCATGACGGCGCTCGCCAAGGCGAAGCGCGACGGGCTCGCGCGCCACGTCGGCGTCGCCAACTTCAACATCGCGATGGTCGACGAGGCGGCACGGCTCTGCCCGGAGCCGCTGGTCACGCTGCAGGCCGAATTCCATCCCTATCTCGATCAGGGCAAGCTGCTCGCCGCGCTGCGCCAGCGCGGCATGATCCTGACCGGTTATTGCCCGCTCGGCCGTGGCCGGCTGGTCAATGACCAGGTGATCGCCGAGATCGCGCGACAGAAGGGCAAAAGCGCCGCGCAAATCGCGCTGCGCTGGTCGGTCCAGCAGGGCGTCGTGCCGATCCCGCGTTCGTCGAACCGGCAGCGCATTGCGGAAAATCTCGCCGTCTTCGATTTCACGCTGAGCGACGACGAGATGCGCCGCATCGGCACCCTCAAGCGGCGCGACGGCCGCATCGCCAATCCGGCCGGCCGCGCGCCGGCCTGGGACTGAAAGGAAGGGCGCGCATGGACATCGATCTCGCGACGCCGGGGCTCGAGCGCATCGTCGGCGCTCATCCGCCGCTCGACCAGATCGCGCACGGGCTCTATTTCGGCGAAGGGCCCGTGTGGGACCGGCGCAAGAAGCGCTTCCTCTGGGTCGATATCATCGGCGACACCATATACGAATGGGTGCCGGGCGTAGGTACTAAAGCGCTGGTGCATCCGTCGAGCCACGCCAACGGCATGACGTTCGATCGCGAGGGCCGGCTCAACATCGCGGGCTGGTCGCAGCGCACCATCTGGCGCATCGAGCACGACGGCTCGTTCACCACCATCGCGGATCGTTACGAAGGCAAGAAGTTCAACAGCCCGAATGACATCGTGGTGCGCTCGGACGGCAGCGTCTACTGGACCGACTCGGCGGGCGGCCTCGTGATCCCCGGCATGGCGGGCGAGGACATGCAGCGCCACCTCGACATCCAGGCGGTGTTCCGCCTCACCCCGCAGGGCGACGTCAAGCTCACGGTCGAGGACACGGTCTACCCGAACGGGCTGTGCTTCTCGCCGGACGAGAATATCCTCTACGTCAACGACACCCGGATGGCGCATATCCGCGCTTTCGACGTCGCCGCCGACGGCAGCGTGACCAACGGGCGCCTATTCCACCAACTCATCGGCACCGAGCCGGGCGTCGCCGACGGCATGAAGTGCGACGTCGAGGGCAACGTCTATTGCACGGGCCCGGGCGGCATCCACGTGATCGACCCGAACGGGCATTTGCTCGGCCGCCTGCGGGTCGCCGGCCATTGCACCAATCTGGCGTGGGGCGACGACGACTGGCGCTCACTCTATTTCACCACCTATCACGGGGTCCATCGCACGCGCCTCAATATCCCCGGCGTAGCAGTCTGGTAGGGAGGGGATCATGGCTTGGCAATTCGAGCGCGTCGCGGGGCCGTATCAGGGGCCGCTCGGCGGCGTGGTGCGCGACGGCGACGCGGTGATCTTCAGCGCGATCGACGCGGGCCTGCTGCTGCGCTTCGACCCGGCGACCAAGGCGACGACGGAAGTGCGCCGCTACACCAACCGCGTCAACGGCCTGGCGCGCGGGCCGAGCGGCGAGCTCTACGGCGCGCAGGAAGGCGGGCGGCGGCTGGTCGAGTTCACGCCGGACGGCCGCGTGATGCCGGTCGACGCGCTGCTCGACGGCCACTACCACAACCAGCCGAGCGACCTCGTGGTCGATCGCGCGCACCGCCTCTATTTCACCGATCCGCGCCACGCGATCATTCCGTTCGGCCCCGCGATCTTCCCGTTCCTCGACCATTGCTCGGTGCTGCGCCTCGAACGCAACGATCGGCGCGCCTGGGTTGCGGACCGTGTCACCTATGACACGGTCTCGCCGCGCGCGGTCCTGCTCTCGCGTGACGAGAAGACGCTTTTTGTGGCGGACGGCGAGGCGAAGGAGGGTCAGGCGCGCGAGCTGCGCGCCTATCCGCTGCGCGACGACCTCACGGTCGACCACGCGGCCGTGCTGCACACCTTCGGCGCCGACCATCGCGGCCCCCATCGCGGCATCGAGGGCATGTGCCTCGATGCGCAGGGCAACATCGTTGCGGTCGCGGGCGCGCGCCGCAGCGGCCCGGGCCCGCTGGTCTATGTGTTCTCGCCCGAGGGCGCCGTGATCGAGAGCCATCTGTTTCCGGCCGACCTGCCGAACAAATGCTGCTTCGGCGGCCCTCGCCTTGCTACGCTCTATGTCACCACTGCTGGCGGAGAGCTCTATTGTGCGAAGACCGATCGACGCGGCATCGCCTGATTTCAAGCTATTGCCGTCGTTGCCTGCGAAGCGGGCAATCCAGGCGTTGTAGGGTGGGCAAAGGCGCGCCGCGCCGTGCCCACGCGTTCTTTCTTGCCGCCGCGCGGTGGGCACGCTTCGCTTTGCCCACCCTACTGTTTGCGGCAACCGTTCACGCGCAAACCTACCCCACGCGCCCGATCCGCGTGATCGTCGGCCCCGGTCCCGACATCGTGGCGCGACTGTTTGCGCCGAAGATGGCCGAAGCGCTCGGCCAGCAGGTCATCGTTGAGCCGCGGCCCGGCGCCGGCGGCGTTATCGCCGCGCAGGCGGTCGCCAACGCGCCGGCGGACGGCTACCTGCTGCTGCAGGCGACCGCGTCCTACACCATCAACACCGCGACCGGGACGCTGCCGCTCGATCTCGCCAAGGACCTCGCGCCGATCGAGCTCGTGAGCACGACCCCGTTCGTGCTGGTGGTCAATCCGTCGGTGCCGGCCAAGACGCTCGCCGAGCTGATCGCCTACGCCAAGGCCAATCCCGGCAAGCTCAATTACGCGTCCTCGGGCGTCGGCACGCCGCCGCATCTCGCGGGCGAGCTGTTCAAGTCGATGGCGGACGTCGACATCGTGCACGTGCCGTTCCGCGAGGCGAACTCGGCGCTCAACTCGGTCATGTCCGGCTCGACCCAGATGATGTTCTCGATCGCCTCGGTCGCGCAGGCGCAGATCGCCGCCCGCACGGTGCGCGGGATCGCGGTCACGTCGGCGCACGCGTCGCCGCTCGTGCCGGGCCTGCCGTCGCTCGCCGAGGCCGGCCTGCCGGGCTTCGCGGTGATCGGCTGGAACGGCTTCGTCGCGCCCAAGGGCACGCCCGCGCCGGTCGTCGCCAAGCTCAATGCGGCGCTGGCGGCCGGGCTCGATGATCCGGCCCTGCGCCAGCGCCTCGCCGCCGTCGGCTACGAGACCGCCGCGAAGAATTCGCCGGACGAGTTCGCGAGCTTCATCGCGGCCGACACCGGGAAGTGGCGCGACCTCGTCGCCAAGACGAGGATGAAAATGAAGCCGAACTGATCGCGATCGCGGTCACGCCACGAAGCGCGGCAGCCGCTTGCGCAGGATCTCGTCGGCTTCTTGTGCGATACGCGTGACGATGTCGGCGGCCGGCACGATGTCGTGGATGAGGCCGGCGTCCTGGCCCATCGACAGCGGGCCCTCGTCGACCTCGCCGTTCTTGCGCGCCGCCTGCAGCCGCGCATAGGCCTCGGCCCGGTTCTGCCGCAGGTACCATTCGCGGCCCGCCCAGCGCTCGATGAACTTGTTGCGGCGCGAGCGCGTCATCGCGCCCGGCCAGACCAGGCCGGCCGCGAGGTCGGGGATTTCCGAGAGCTGGGTGTCGTGCCCGTCGCTGTCGACGATCGATTGCTTGAAGTTGGGATGGAGCGGCGACTCGTCGGTCGCGAGGAAGCGCGTGCCGAGCAAGATGCCCTGGGCGCCGAGCGCGAGCGCGGCGACGAGGCCGCGGCCGTCCGCGAAGCCGCCCGCCGCCAGCACCGGGATGTCGCCGACCGCATCGACCACCATGGGGATCAGCGGCATGCTCGCCATATAGCCGACATGGCCGCCGCCCTCGGTGCCCTGCGCGATGATGACGTCGGCGCCCGCCTTGGCGGCGCGCACCGCTTCCGGCACCGTGCCCGCCATGTAGGTGACCTTGCAGCCGGCATCATGCGCGCGGCCGAAATGGGGGGCGAGGTCCTGGTCGGGCCGCGCCCAGGCGAACTGCATCACGGCCGGCCGCAGCGAGAGCGCCATCGCGAAGCTGTCCTCGCGCGTATCGAACATGAGGAAGTTGAGCCCGAACGGTCGGTTGGTCTGCGCGCGGATGGCGTCGGTGCGCTCGCGGATTTGCTCCGGCGTCTGGTAGTGGCAGCCGAGCGCGCCGAGCCCTCCGGCGCGCGAAACCGCCGCGACCAGCTCGGGGTTCGTCGCCGAGCCCATGCCGCCCAGGGCGACCGGGTGATCGATGTCGAAGAGATCGCAGATCGGCGTTCGAACCATGTGGTGTTTTCCTTCCCGGCAGTTTTGCTCTGACCCGGCCGCATCGGAATGTGCCGCGACAGTGGATTGATTGGATGGCGTTCGGGTCCCGGAGGTTCCCGCGAAAGAGCCGCAGGCATTCCTTGGACGCATGGGCGCCTCCTATGAGGCCAAGAAATCAGCGGGTCGCGGTATTGTCCAGGGACGCGGCCGCGATCCTTAAATCGACCGCGTCGGACGGCCACTATGACGACCGACTCCCCGTAAGCGGGTTCGAACCCGATGGCCGTTACCGCCGAACACCTGATCGTCCTCGAGCGCGCCGCGCCCGCGCAGGCGGCGCCGGCGGCGAGCATCGTGTCGGTGCGGGTCTACTTCGCGGTTCTGTCCGTGCTCGCCATCGCGGCCTTCGTGCTCGGCGTGGAGAACCGTTTCACCGCGTCCGGCCTGTTCGTGCTGCCGCCGCCGGTCGACTGGATTCCGCCGCTGTCCGGTCAGGCGTGGTCCGAAGCCTTTGCGATCCACCAGCAGGACCCGGCTTTTGCGGCCTGCGGCGGCACCGAGACGCTGGCCCAATTCAAGCTGATCTATTGGTGGGAGTGGCTGCGGCGCGCGAGCCTGCTGGCGCTGGCCGCGGTCGCGCTGCCCGGGCTCTCCGCCGCAGGCGTGTCGCGACGCTTGCGCTTCACGCTGCCGCGGCTCCTCGGCCTCGCGGTCCTCGCGGCCGCCTGGTGGCCGGTGCGCGCCTTGGTCGGGCTTGCGGTCGATGCGAGCGCGACGATATCGAGCTTCGACGTCGGCCAGTATCGCCACGCGGTCGATGTCGCGTTCGCGAGCCTCGCGATTGCCGGCATCCTCGCATCGGTGCTCGTGCCGCGGCGGCCTGCGCCGGCTACCTGGCTGCGCCGACGCGAGCGCGGCGAGTGGATCTGGATCGCGCTGGTCACGCTCGACATCTGCTTCGGCGCCCTGTTCGCGGGGTGCAACGCGGCGGCCGCTTGGCCGACCTGGCCGGGCTACGGCGGCGGCCACCTTCTGCCGCCGCTCGCTCAGCTCACGTCCTACGCGCCCTGGTGGCTCAACCTCACCTTCAACCCTTACGGCATCCAGCTCGCGCACCGCGCACTGTCGAGCGCGCTGTGGATCGCGGCCGCCTGGCAGCTCGGCGCCGCGCTGCTGAGCGGCCAGCCGGTGTCACGCGCAGCCGCTCGCTTCGGGTTGATCAGCGCGCAGGCCCTGACCGGGATCGCGACGCTGCTGCTCGGCGTTCCCGCGATCCTCTCGATCGTGCATCAACTGGGCGGGATCGCGCTGCTCGCCGCCTCGCTCGTAGTCCTGCTGACAGGCCATGCGAGATCGTCGCCGTCGCTGCGGCTGGTGGCGTCGCCCGCCGCCGCGTGAAGGACTCTCACCGCGGCCGCGGCACCTGCGCGGCATACCAGTCGTGGATCTGCTGGCCCGTCCAGTGCACGACGTCGTGGCGATTGATGTAGGCGTAGAGCTCCTCGAAATATTTGATGCGATGCGCCGCGCCCGTGACATACGGGTGCACGCCGATCGCCAGGATGCGGGTCGACTCGGCGGACTCCGCATAGAGCCGGTCGAACGCGTCGCGCGTGCGCGTGAGCAGCACGTCGGATTCGTGGTGGTGCGAGACCATCAGCGTGATGTCGTTGATCTCGGCGCTGTAGGGGACGGACAGCACCGGGCCATGCTGGGTCTTGACCCAGAACGGCTGGTCGTCGAGCACCCAGTCGCCGAACCAGGTGAAGCCGCATTCGGCGACGTAATCGAGCGTCTCATAAGTCTGGCCGCGGCCCGGGCCGAGCCAGCCCGTCGGCTTCTTGCCGGTGAATTGCTCGATGATCTCGATCGACTGGCGCATCACGGCGCGCTGGTCGGCGATCTGCTGGATCGGCATCTGCACGTAGGAATGCGCCATGAACTCCCAGCCGGCATCGCGCGCCGCGCCCGCGACCTCCGGATAGGTCTCGCAGACCTTGGCGTTGAGCGACATGGTCGGCGTGACGCCGGCGCTCGCGAGCGCCCGCATGAGCCGCCAGATGCCGACCCGCATGCCGTACTCGTACCAGGTCCAGTTGGGGAAATCGGGCACCGCGAACTGGCCTTGCGGCGGCTGCGACAGCGCACGCGCCATCGGGCGGGTGATCTCCCATTCCTCGATGTTGACCACCGTCCATACGATCATACGGCCCTTGGGCAGCCGCAGCGCCGGGCGGGTGAACGGGGAGGAGTAGGCGAAGCGGTCGCGCGGGTAGGTGGGCATGGAAGAAGTCTGTCATTGCGAGCGAAGCGAAGCAATCTCGCTTCACTTGCGCATGCGGTTGCGGATCGAGATTGCTTCGGCGCGCTACGCGCGCCTCGCAATGACGATGACTACGGCCGCAGCACGATCTTCGCGGCCGCGACGGCGCCGGCGTCGATGTCGCGGAAGGCCTGGGGGCCGTCGGCGAGCGGGCGTTCCTCGAACCAGTCGAGCGTGCCGAGGCGTCCGTCCGCGATCGCATGCAGCGTGTCGCGAAATTCGAGCGGCGTGTAGCAATAGGTTCCGGTGAAGACGACTTCCTGCAGCGTCACCTTGCGCACGTCGAGGCCGTCGGAGCCGGGCAGCAGCCCGATATGCACGATCACGCCGCCCGGTCGCACCAGCCGGCTCGCGGCGGCGCGCGTCGGCACGGCGCCGACCGCGTCGATGACCAAATCGACCGAGGATTCCTGCGGCTCGCTCGCGGTGCCCGGCCCGTAGCAGCGGAAATCGCCGGCGCGCTCGGCGGTCTTGCGCCGCGCCTCGTTGGTCTCGCCGATCCGGATCTCGCGCGCGCCCTGCATGGCGAGCACCAGCGCGCAGCCGAGCCCGATCGCGCCGGCGCCGAGCACGACGCAACGCGCCGACGAGACCGGGCCCGCGAGATGCCGCGCGCCGTGATTGACGGCGTGCAGGCACACCGCGAGCGGCTCGGTCAGCGCCGCCTTGGTGAAGTCGAGGCCGGCCGGCATCGGCACGGCATTGCGCTCGGGGATGCGCACCAGCTCCGCGAAGGCGCCGGGCCGCGGCGGCATGGAGATGAGCTGGCGCGTCGGGCAGAGGTGCACGCGGCCGTCGAGGCACCAGTCGCAGGTGCCGCAGGTGACCAGCGGATTGACGGCGACGCGCGCGCCGGCGTTCGGCCCGCTGGTGATGCGGCCGGCCGCCTCATGGCCGAGCACGAGCGGCGGCGGACGGCGCGAGTCCTGCCCGTGATAGGCGTGCATGTCGGAGCCGCAGATGCCGACCGCATCGACCCGCACCACAACCTCGTCGTTGCCCGGCGTCGGCTCGGGCTGGTCGCGCCATTCGACCGTGTGTGGGCCGACGTAGAGGAGGGCTTTCATCGGGTTCCTCCGGTCTTTTTAGTCGGGCTCTATTTGGCCGTGAAGCCGCCGTCGACGAACAGCGTGTGCCCCGTGACATAGCTTGACGCGTCGGAAGCGAGAAAGACAGCCGCGCCGTAGAGGTCCTCCAGCCGGCCGTTGCGGCCGATGGCGGTCTGCGCCGCGAGCGCGGCGCTGCGCTGCGGGTCGTTGAAGATCGGTGCGGTGAGGTCGGTCGGGAAGAAGCCGGGCGCGATCGCGTTGCAGGTGATGCCGTGGCGCGACCAGTTCTCGGCAATTGCCCGCGTGAGCTGGACGACGCCGCCTTTGGCGGCGCCGTAAGGGGCCGAGTTGGCAAAGGCGCGCACGGACTGCAGCGACGCGATGTTGACGATGCGGCCCCAGCCGCGCGTCGCCATGGCGGGCGCGAACAACTGGGTGAGGCGGAACGGCGCGCGCAAGTGGATCGCGAGGTGGCGGTCGAATTCTTCGGTCGTGACCTCGTCGAAAGGGTGGCGCAGGTTGATCCCGGCGGCGTTGACGATGATGTCGACCTGCGGCGCGACGGCGCGGGCGCCTTCGGCAACGCGGTCAGGCCCGTAGGGCGTCGCAAGATCGGCCACAACGGTCTGCGCCGCGATCCCGTCGGCGCACAACGTCTGTGCGGCCTCGACGAGCTGCTTCTCGCGGCGCGCCACCAGGACGAGGCGGGCGCCCGCGAGCCCGAGCGCGCGCGCAAGAGCAAGGCCGATGCCGGTATTGCCGCCGGTGACGAGGGCGGTGCGGCCCTTGAGCTCGAAGAGATGCGCCAGATGGGACATCAGGCGTCTACCGGATCGCCGAGGTCGAAATTGTGCCCCGGGAAATACTTCTGCATGCGGAGATCGGCCGTGCGGGCATGCGCCTCCATGCCCTCGAGGCGCGAGATGCGCGCGGTTGCGGGCGCGAGCGTCTTGCAGGCCTCGCGATCGGCGCGCTGCCACGTCAGGGGTTTGAGGAACTTATGCACCGACAGCCCGGCCGAATAGCGTGCCGCGAGCTTGGTGGGCAGGATGTGGTTCGGCCCGGACGTCTTGTCGCCGAACGCAACCGTCGTCTCCTCGCCGAGGAAGAGCGAGCCATAATTGGTGAGGTGCTCGAGCCACCAGTCGAGATCGCGTGCATGTACCTCCAAGTGCTCGCACGCATAGCGGTCGGACACCTCGACGAGCTCCTCGCGCGAGCCAACGAGCACGACCTCGCCGTAGTCGCGCCAGGCGGCGCCGGCAGCTTCGCGCGCGGCCGGAGGCAGTGCCTCGATGAGCTGTGGCACGCGCCGCATCGCGGTGTCGGCGAGCGCGCGCGAGGTGGTGAACAGCCAGGCCGGGCTCTCGTGGCCGTGTTCGGCCTGGCCCACGAGGTCGCTCGCGACGATCTCCGGATCGGAGCTCGCGTCGGCGATGATCGCGACCTCGGAGGGGCCCGCGAACACGTCGATGCCGACCTTGCCGAACAGCATGCGCTTGGCTTCCGCGACGAACTTGTTGCCCGGCCCGACGATCACATCGGCGGGCTGGTTGGTGAACAGCCCGAACGCCATGGCGGCGATGGCCTGCACGCCGCCAAGCGTCATGATTTTGTCGGCGCCCGCGACCTTCATGGCATAGAGTACGTACGGATGGATGCCCTCGTCCCGATACGGCGTCGAGCACGCCACCACCGTCTTCACGCCCGCCGCCTTCGCGGTCGCGATCGACATGTAGGCGGAGGCGATATGGGCATAGCGCCCGGTCGGCACGTAGCAGCCCGCCACATTGACCGGGACGAGCCGCTGGCCCGCGGTCAGCCCCGGCAGCAGCTCGACGGAAAAGTCCGCGATGCTCTGTCGTTGCGCCAGCGCGAAGCGGCGCACTTGATCGGTCGCGAACTCGATGTCCCGCCGCACCGATGGCGGCACCGCGGCGGCACGCCGTTCGATCTCGTCCGGCGCGAGCACGATCGGCCCGCTCCAGCGATCGAGCTGTTCGGCATAATCGCGCACCGCCCGCTCGCCGCCCGCCTCGATCGCGGCCAGCATCTCGGCGACGACCGCGCGGGCGTTCTCCGCCTCGGTCTCGGGCGTCTTGGTTGCGCGCTTGAGGTATTCGATCGGCATTACGTCAGTTCCTGCAACACATTCCGCCTCATGGTGAGGAGCGCGGCCGATAGGCCGCGCGTCTCGAACCATGGGCCGCGCTCGCGCGTCACTTCTTGTCGAACTCCGTCGCAAACGCTTTCAGCTTCGGGTCCGCGCCGACCATCTTCATGTATTCGTCGGTCACGAACTTGCTGACCTCGGGCGCGCGCGGGAAGGTGCCGACGTCAACCATGAACGTGCCGATGTCGGCGAGCCAACGGTCGACATCGGAGGCGCCCTTGCTGCGATCCATGATCTTGAGCTGCTGGTCGAGCAGGAAGACCGGGCGCTGGGCGAACTCCTCGTCCATAGCCTTGTCGCTGATGTCGACGCCGCCCTGGGCGTAGAACTTCTTCATCATGGCGCGCGCTTCTTTCGGGTTCTTCAGCGCCCAGCCCCAACCGCGCAGATAGACCGCAAGGTAGGCCGCGACCTCCTTCGGGTGCTCCTTGGCGTAGTCGGCACGCACCACGAGGGCGCCGGGCACGATCGCGCCGGCGTCGGCGCCGGTGCACAGCGTCTTGGCGCCGGCCTTCTCCTCGAGCGTGTAGTTGTTGGGCGCCCACACGCCGACCACGTCGCCGTTGTTCGACGTGAGCGCCGTGATGATCTGCGCCTGGCCGAGATTGACGAACTGCACGTCGGCGTTGGCGACGCCGAATTTCTTCAGGCAGTTGCGCACCGAGTAGTCGCCGGTCGAATTGGCGGTAAGCAGGATGCGCTGGCCCTTGAGCAGCTTGGGGTCCGCCTTGAATTGCGCATACTTGTCGCCGCGCACCATCATGACGTTCGCGCGCGACTCGTCATTGGTGATGCCGATGGTGAGAAGCCCGAAGCGCGCGGCGCCGAGCACGGCCGGCACCGAGCCGGTGCCGCCGACGTCCCACGACTTCGCCTGCGATGCCGCGATCTGCGGCACGCCAGCCGGGAAGACCGAGAAGTTGGGCTCGAGGCCGACGTCCTTCCACCAGCCCTTCTCGGTTGCGACGTAGTAGGGCAGCGCCCAGTACAGCGCCGGCTGATAGCTCACGCCGATCTTGGTCTGCGCGTGCGCGCCGGTCGGAAGGCCGGCGAGCAAACCTGCGACCGCGAGTGCGGCACTCAATCGTCTCCACATGGTGTCCTCCTGTTCTTTGCGTTTCTGTTTCGTCTCGATTGCTTCTCGTTGCTTGTGCGGCGGGCTTGCGGCCCGTCGCGTCAGACCTCGCGGTCGCTCTTCTCCTCGCGGAGCGAGCGCCAGATATGCGTGCGCCAGTGGATGAAGGATTCGTGGTCCATCACGTCCTCGATGCGCTCGATGCTGTCCCATTTCTCGGCCACGCGCACCGAACGCACGTCGATCACTTCCTTGATGTGTCCGGGCCGGCGCGACATCACGACCACGCGGTCGGCGAGGTAGACGGCCTCCTCGACCGAATGGGTAATGAACAGCACGGTGCGCGGGTTGAGCCGTGCGAGCCGCACCAGCTCCTCCTGCATGGTGATGCGCGTCTGCGCGTCGAGCGAGCCGAACGGCTCGTCCATCAGGAGCACGTCGGGATCGAGCACATAGGCGCGCGCGATGGCGACGCGCTGCTGCATGCCGCCGGAAAGCTGGTGCGGGAAAGCTGTCTCGTAGCCTTGCAGGTTCATGAGCGTGATCGCCCGCGCGATGCGGCTTTCGCGCTCCTCGCGCGCGACGCCCTTGTTGCGCAGCCCGAGGCCGATGTTGTCGTGCACGGTCTTCCACGGAAACAGCGCGAACTGCTGAAAAACGACGGCGCGGTCGGGGCCCGGGCCGGTGACGCGGCGGCCGTCGACGCTGACCGTGCCGGCGGTCGGAAACTCGAAGCCCGCGACCATGCGCAGGCAGGTGGTCTTGCCGCATCCGGACGGACCGACGATCGCGACGAATTCCTTGTCCGCGATGACGAGATCGATCCGGTCGACCGCCAGGAAGCTTGTCCCGTTGCGTGCGAAGGTCTTCTGCACGGCGTCGAATGTGATTGCGGCCATGGCGGGCGCCTCACGCCAGTCCGCGCCGCCGCACGGCGGCTTCGAGCGCGCGCAGCGCGACGTCGATCGCGACGCCGACGAGCCCGATGGCGATCATCGCGCTCATCACGGTGGTGGTGGAGATGTCGAGCTGCGCCTGCACCATCATGAAGCCGACACCGGTCGAGGCCACGATCAACTCGGCGCCGATCAGCGACTGCCAGCCGAGGCCGGCGGAGACGCGCAGGCCCGCGACGATCGAGGCGGTCGAGGCCGGCAGCAGCACCTCGACGATGATGCGCAGGTTGCCGGTGCCGAGCATCTGCGCGGCCTCGATCAGCGGCCGGCTGACGAAGCGCGCGCCGCGATAGGCGTTGATCAGGCAGGGCGGGAAGGCGCCCGCGAAGATGATCAGGATCGGACCGCCGATGCCGGTGCCGAACCACAGGGCCGCGAACGGCACCCAGGCGATCGGCGCGACGAAGCGCAGGGCGTCGAAGATCGGCGACACGATCTCGTCGAGCACGCGGAACCAGCCCATCAGCAGGCCGAGCGGGACGCCGATCACGGCGCCGAGCAGGAAGCCGTAGGCGAAGCGCAGCGCGCTGGAGGCGAGATGCTCCTGCAGGGTCGCGCCGGCAAACGGGCTCGACGTGAGCGCGAGGAAGCGCGCCGCGACCTCGTGCGGGGCGGGAAGGAACTGGTGCGGCACGACGCCCGACAGCGAGAGGAAGCTCCACAGGGCCAGAAAGGCAACGAGGCCGACCGCGCCGTAGGCGACGGTCTGGGCGCGTGTCAGCATGTCCGATTGTCCCGGATTCACGGCCGCGCTTCCGCCAACGGAATCCAGGTGAGCGAGCGCGTCTCGACCTCGGCGAGGAGGCGCGTGGTCAGCCAGCCGAAGATCGCGACGCAGGCCATGCCGACGAAGATCATGCCCGGATAGATGTCGGTCTGGGCGACGTTGAGGATCTTGCCCAGCCCATAGATCGCGCCGACGAGCTCGGCGGCGACCAGCGTGGTCCAGCTCGCCTGCAACGACAGGCGCAGGCCCGTGAAGATCATCGGCGCGGCGGCGGGGATCAGAACCTCGCGCACGAAGCGCCAGCGCGGCGTGCCGAGCATGCGCGCCGCCTCGATCACCGCCGGCTCGATGGTGCGCACGCCCGTGTGGCTGTTGATCACGCAGGGCACGAAGGCCGCGAACCAGATCACCATGATCTTGGCGGCGTCGCCGAGGCCGAGCCAGAGGATCGCGAGCGGGATCCAGGCGAGCGGCGGGATCGGGCGGATCAGCAGGAAGACCGGATTGATCAGCGCCTCGGCGCGCGTGCTTGCGCCCATCAGCAGGCCGAGCGGCACGCCGGTGCCGGCCGCGACCAGGAAGCCGAGCACGACCAGCACGAGGCTATGAACGATGTGCAGGTAGATGAGGCCGTTGGCGTAGCCGGTGGTCGACACCTGCTGCAGCGCGAGCCAGACGTCGAGCGGGGAGGGGAAGCGGCCGGGCGAGATCCACTCGAGCGGCATCGTCGTGAGGTACCAGACGAGCGCGAGCATCGCGATGGTGACGAGGCCGATGGCGGAGCGCCGGCTCATCCGCTGGGCATCCCTGGGCATTGGAAGCGCGTTGGAAGCGTTTGCAGCGACACTTTCATCTTTCGTTTTGGCCGTCAACGACGGCAGCGACGCTGCCGCAAACGCGCAACCGCTATTGCAAAAATTTGCAAGAGGCCGACAATGGGCGCGTGAGCATCGACCGACCCCGGCTCGAGGACGTGGCGCGCCGCGCCGGCGTGTCGATCGCGACTGTCTCGCGCGCGCTGTCGCGGCCCGACATGGTCAACGTCAGGACGCGCGGCCTCGTGCAGCAGACCGCGGCGGCGCTCGGCTATATCCCGATCGGGCCGGCGCGCGCGCTCGTCTCGGGCAAGAGTCGCATCGTCGGCGCGATCGTGCCGACGCTCGACCATGCGATCTTCGCGCGCGCCATCCAGGCGATGCAGACGACGCTCGATGCGGCCGGCTATCAGCTGCTGGTCGCCTCGCACGAATATTCGCCGGCCTCCGAGATCGCCGCGATCCGCGCCATGGTGTCGCGCGGCGTCGACGGGCTGATGCTGGTCGGTGCCGACCGGCTCGACGAGGCGTGGGATGTGCTCACCGCCGCGCAGCTGCCCGTGGTGCTCACCTGGTCGTTCGACCAGCGGCTGCCCTGCATCGGCTTCGACAACGAGCTCGCCGGCCGCCTCGCCGCGCAGCATCTCGTCGCGCTCGGCCACCGCGTGTTCGGCATGATCTCGGGCACGCGTCGATCGAATGATCGGGCGCGCCTGCGCGTCGAGGGAGCGCGCGCCGCGCTGCGCGAGCGCGGCCTGGATCTCCCCGAGTGGCGCGTGAGCGAGCAGGCCTTCACGTTCGGCGGCGGCCGCGCCGGGCTCGCCGAGCTCTTTGCGAACGCCGAGCCGCCGACCGCCGTGATCGGCGGCAACGACTTGCTCGCCGCCGGCGCCGTGTTCGAGGCGCAGGCGCGCGGCCGGCAGGTGCCGCGCGACCTTTCGGTGGTCGGCATCGATAACCTGGAAATCTCGCTCCACGTGACGCCGGCCCTGACGACCGTTCATCTGCCGACCAGCAAGCTCGGCGAGGAAGCGGCGCTCTATCTGCTGGCGCGGCTGCAGGGCCGCGACATGCCGGACCGCACGACGTTGCCGATCGAGCTGATCGTGCGCGGATCGACCGGGCAGCGCTGATCAATTCGGACAGCGCCGGAAGTGCCGAACCGGCGCGCCATGACTCACGAAACGATTACCGCGTTGGGCGTTTGCGCATCAGCGATCGCCGCAACGGTGGAACCGGGCGATCGGGGTGCCGCGCCCAACCACAACGCCATCGCTGATCAGCAGGCGGCCCTCGAGTTCGGAGCGGTCGGTGTACCAGACGTTGTTCGCCTTCACGATCAGGACCTGGACCTTGATGAATTTCTTGGTCGATCCCTCGATTTCCATTTGAATTCGGTCATCGGCGAGCCGGCTGACGGCGCGCACACGGCTCGTCTGGTCGAGCGCCGCCGGATCGCTTTTCCACGTATAGGTCACGCCCGCGCCGCCGTCGGCGAACACCGCATGCGGATTGTCGCGGCTCGGCGGCGCCGCGCAATCGACCGCGGACATGCCGAGCAATCCGACCGCGCGCAGCACGTCGGCGTCGTTCGCGCGCGCCGGACCCGCCGCGAGCATCAGCAGGACGATAACGGCGGCGGCGGATTTCGGCGGCATCGCGTCGGCTCCGCGAAGGCTATTTCGCGACGGCGGGTTGCCGCGCCGCCGCCTGCGCGACCGGCGGCCGCCGCTCGCTCCATCCGGCCGCGTCGCAATAGGCCCACGCCACGCGATACACCGTCGCCTCGTCGAATGCGCGCCCGGCGATCTGCATGGCGAGCGGGATGCCTGACTTGGAGAAGCCAGTCGGCACCGACACCGCGGGGCCGCCCGCGACGTTGAACGGCATGCGGCATTGCCGCTCGTAGGTGCGCGCGATCGCGACATCATCGTCGATCCGGCACGGCAGGTCGAAGCTCGACAGCGTGATCAGCACATCGACCTCGTTGAGCGCCGCGCGGTATTCCTCGACGAGCAGCGTGCGCAGCTGCTGCGCCTTGACGTATTCGGAGGCCGGGATGAAGGCGCCGCCGAGCAGGCGGCGCAGCGTGATCGGGGCGAAGTCCTGCGGGCGCTCCTGCAGGTCGCGCTCGTGGATCGCGTAGGCCTCGGCATAGTGGATGACGCGGCCGCAATCCATCCAGCGCGACAGCGGCGACAGGCGGATCGGCTTCACGTCGGCGCCGAGCTTTTGCAGTTGCGCGATCGCGCCCGCGATGCCGGCGACCTGCTCGGCGTCAACGGCCGCCATGTCCTCCTCGTAGAAATGCGCGATGACGCCGATGCGCAGGCCCTTCACGCCGGCCTTCAGGCCGGCGAGGCAATCCGCGTGCGGCCGGCGCGCGCTCGCCGGGTCGGCCGCATCGTGGCCCGCGATCGCCTGGAAGAGGATGGCGTTGTCCTCGACGGTGCGCGTCATCGGCCCGACATGGTCGAGCGAGAAGGCGAGTGGGAAGACGCCGGCGCGGCTCACCGCGCCGTAGGTCGGCTTCATGCCGATGATGCCGCAGCAGGTCGCGGGATTGCGCACCGAGCCGCCGGTGTCGGTGCCGAGCGTCGCGGGCGCCATGCCGAGCGCGGCCGCGGTGCCGCTGCCGCTCGACGACCCGCCCGGATGGAGATCGCGGATTCCATGGGTTGCGCGCCGCCTCCCAGGGCAGCGCGAGCGTCGGCCCGCCATTGGCGAATTCGTGCAGCGCAAGCTTGCCGAGCAGCACCGCGCCCGCGGCGCGCAGCCGGCGCACGACGCTCGCGTCGCTCGTCGCGCGATGATGCATGCGCAGTTTCGAGTGGCACGTGGTCGGCAGCCCGGCGACGTCGAAGATGTCCTTCAACGCGTACGGCATGCCGTGCATCGCGCCGCGGTAGTTACCGCGCGCGATCTCGGCCTCGGCCGCCTTCGGCCTCGGCGCGCGCGATGTCGGCCGTGACCGCGATGAAGGCATGATAGACCGGATCGAGCGCCGCGATGCGCGCGAGCAGCGCCTCGGTGTAGCCGACAGGCGAGAGCTCGCGCGTGCGGATGAGCCGTGCCGCCTCGGCGAGCGTCAGATACGCGATGTCGGTCATGCGTCGTCTCCGGGCGCCGCCGCAAAGCGGGTTGCGGGCTCGGTTACCGGCGTGAAGTTGGCCGGAAACGATCCGATCCGCCGGCCGCGCTCGATGGCGCCGGTGACGCTCTCGGGCGCAAGCGCCAGCGCGCGGCCGAGGCCGCGCCATTCGGCAAGCATGCGGATTTTTTCGGCCTCGTCGGTCTTTGCGTCGGTGGCCATGATCACCCCTTGCGATGCGTCCACGGCGGCATGGTAGTTTATGGCAATGGCCGGCGCCACCGGGGCCGGCGGAATGCGTCAGGGAGGAAGTCATGGTTCGTTGGATGGCGGCAGTGCTCGCGCTCGCGGGCGCGCCGATGTTGACGCAAAGCGCGTCGGCGCAGGACGTGGCGCCAATTGCCTTCGAGTTGGTGCCGGATTTCCTCAAGCTGCCGCAGGACGTCTATCTCGGCGAAGCGTCGGGCGTCGCCGTCAACTCGCAGGGCCACATCTTCGTCTTCTCGCGCGGCGGCTCGAGCCATGGCCCGGCCTTCGCCAACACGGCGGCGCAGCTCTTCGAGTTCGCGCCGAACGGCCGCTTCATGCGCGAGATCGGCAAGAACCTCTATGCCTGGTCGTTCGCCCACATGGTGCGCATCGACAAGGACGACAACATCTGGGCCGTCGACAAGGGCTCGGACATGATCATCAAGTTCAACCCCCAGGGCCGGGTCGTGATGGTGTTCGGCCGCAAGACCGGAGGCGTCGGACGCGAATCCAAGCCCTACGAGCCGGTGCAAAAGCCGACGTCCACAGGTCAACGGCCGCTTCCGCCAGCCGACCGACGTCGCCTGGGACTCAAGGGCGACATCTTCATCAGCGACGGCTACGTCAACTCGCGCGTCGCCAAGTACGACAAGGACGGCCAATGGGTGATGTCCTGGGGCGAGCGCGGCTCGGCGCCGGGCCAGTTCAACACCGTGCATTCGATCGCCAACGATGCGGAGGGCACGCTGTACGTCGCCGACCGTTTCAATCGCCGGATCCAGGTGTTCGACGGCGACGGCAACCTCAAGCGCATCATGCAGATCGACGTGCCGTTCGACGAGAAGACCGCGCACATGGTGATCGGCGACAAGCCGGATCTCACCGACTACAAGACCAAGGGCGGCACCTTCACGCCGGGCGCGCCGTGGACGATCTGCATCACGCCGCCGCCGCACCAGGTGATGTACGTGGCCGACGCCTATCCGGGCCGCGTCTACAAGCTGACCCTCGACGGCAAGGTGCTGGGCTGGCTCGGCGAGTCGGGGCGGCAGCTCAAGCAGTTCGGCTGGATCCACCAGATCGCGTGCCCGTCGGAGAACACGATCTTCGTCGCCGAATTGCTGAACTGGCGCGTGCAGAAGCTGATCCTGCATCCGACGCAAGCGCAGATGGCGCCCGCGAAGTGATGAGTTGCGGCTCCCTCCCCCGCTTGCGGGGGAGGGCGGGGAGGGGGCGCCGCTTGCTCATGCGTTTCGTTTGCCGACTTGCCCCCTCCCGCGCGCTTCGCGCGTATCCCTCCCCCGCAAGCGGGGGAGGGGAAGGGTCATCCTCTGTAGATCGGCGCGGGCTGCTCGAAGAAGCCGCGCAGGATGTGATAGACCATCATGTAGTTCTTCTGCTGGAAGCTCGCGTGCGAGATGCCGGCCATCACGGAGAACTGCTTGTCGGGGTTGGGCAGCTTGCCGAAGAACGCCGCGAGGTCCTCGAAGCTCGCGATGCCGTCCCACTGGCCGCGCATGATCAGCGTCGGCACCGTGATCTTCTCCGGATCGACCACCGGCAGCTTCGAGCACATGTCCACGTAGGTACCGGTCGGCACTGAATTCGTCGAGCTTGAGGATCTGGTCCGCGAACGCCTCGATCACCTTCTCGTCCGCGGTGCCGGGGTGGTCGCGGTTGAAGATCGAATGCACGAAGGCACGATCGATCGGCCGGCGGTTCTTCGACTGGAATTCAGGGAGCCGCTTGCGCCGCTCATGCAGCGTCGGCGCGCCTTCGCCGGTCCATACCATGGCGTCGAGCGCCAGGCGCGCGACCATCTCGGGATGGCGCTGGGCAAACAGCGCGGCGCGCAGCGCGCCGGATGAGATGCCGTAGACGTGGAACGGACGTTTGCCACGCAGCTTCTGGATATAGGTCGCGGCCGCGAAGCAGTCGTCGGCGCCGAAGGAGATCGGCGCATTGTTGTCGCGGCTCTTCTCGGAGCGGCCGTAGCCCTCCATGTCGACGCACCAGGTGTCGTAGCCGTAGAACGCGAAGTGCTCCATGGCGGAGGAGTCCGGCCGGCCCGGCACGTCGAGGTCGAAGGTCGGCTGGCTCGCCATCGAGGAGCCGTGCACGAACAGGACGGTGCCCTTGGTCTTGGTGGGATCGCCGTCGCACTTGTTCCACAGGAAGAGCTTCACGTTGCCCTCCTTGGTGGTCCAGTGCTCGGTGCCGACAAGCCGGGGGGCCGAGGATGCTTTGGTGGCGACGTCGTTCATATGCAGATCCTTGCGCTGGGCGAGAAACGTACTGAGTTCATCCCGCCTTGATATTATTCGCCTTGATCAGCTTTGCCCACTTGGCGATCTCGGCCTGGATATGATCGCCGAACTGCGCCGGCGTCATCGGGTCCGGATAGGCGTCCTGCTTGATCCACGCGTCGCGGATGTCGGGGCGGCTGATGATCTTGTTGATCTCGCCGTTGAGCCGCTCGACGATCGGCTGCGGCGTGCCCTTCGGCACCATCATGCCGATCCAGATGGTGGCTTCGTAGCCGGGGACGCCCGCTTCCGCCAGCGTCGGCACGTCCGGCAGCGTCACCGACCGCTTCGTGCCGCTGGTGCCGAGCGCGATCACTTGCCGGCCTGGATGAACGGCGCCATCGTCGGCACCGAGTCGAACATCATCTGCACGTTGCCGGCCAGGATGTCGGTGCGCGCGCCGGTGCTGCCGCGATAGGGCACGTGCACGATGTCGGTGCCGGTGAGGTTTTTGAACAGCTCGCCCGCCATGTGGTAGTTCGAGCCGATGCCCGAGGATCCATAGTTGAGCGTGCCGGGCTTCTGCTTGGCGAGCGTGATGAAGTCCTTGACGTTCTTCACGCCGAGCGAGGGCGGCACCACCATCACGAGCTCGGAGTGGAAGAGCTGCGCGACCGGCAGGAAGTCGGTCATCAGCCGGTAGGTCTTGTTCGGGATGAGCGTCTCGTTGACGGTCTGCGTCGCCGAGACCATCAGCAGCGTGTAGCCGTCGGGCGCGGATTTCGCCGCCACCTCGGAGCCGATGATGGTGCCGGCGCCCGGGCGGTTCTCGCTCACGAGCGGCTGGCCGAGGACCTTGCGCAGCTCCTCGGCGAGCGCGCGGGTGAACACGTCGGTCGGCCCGCCGGCGCCGAACGGGATGATTACCCGGATCGGCCGCGCCGGATAATCATCCGCGCGCGCCGCGCGGGTGAGCGCGAGCGGCAGGCCGGCAAAACAGGCGAGCGCGGCGGCGCGCCTCGTGATCGTCATCGGGCGGTCTCCTCTGTGGGGCGGCAGTAATCTGACGCGCGCCGGAGCGTGTCAACGCGCGGCATTGCGACGCACGGATGCGGCTCGAGAATGAGACCGCACGATGCTGGCGCGACGCCTGCTCAGTGCAGGCCGAGGATCTGCCGCGCGTCTGCCGGCGTCGCCACGTGGTCGCCGAGCGTCTCGATGATCTTCGCGGCCTTCTCGACCAGTGCGGCGTTCGACGGCGCGAGCTGGCCCTTGCCGAGATAGATGTTGTCCTCCAGCCCGACGCGGACATGGCCGCCGAGCAGGACCGTCTGCGCCGCCATGGGAAACTGATGCAGCGAGATGCCGAACGCGAACCACGGCGAGCCCTGCGGCAGCAGGTTGCGCATGTAGGTCATGGCCTCGGTGGTCGCGGGCTGGCCCCACGAGATGCCGAGGCAGATCTGGAACATGCCGGGCGCCTTGATGTGGCCGGTCTCGATCATGCCGCTTGGCGAGCAGCAGGTGGCCGGTCTCGAACACCTCGAGCTCCGGCGTGATGCCGGCGTCGCGGATCGCGACCGCCATCGCCTCGAGCGTCGGCGGCGTGTTGACGAAGACGTGCGGGCCCATGTTCATGCTGCCCATGTCAAGGCTGCAGATTTCCGGCTTGAGCTCGAGCACGTGCTTCACGCGCTCGCGCGCCGACTTGAGGTTGGTCCCCGGCCCATGCTGCATCGGGTCGTCGGCGCCGGGCGCGAAGCGCGCGCCGGGGCCGGTCGTGAGGTTGATCACGACGTCGGTGCCGCTGCCGCGGATGCGCTCGACCACCTCGCGGTAGTGCGCCGTGTCCATGCTGGGCTTGGTGGTCTGCGGATCGCGCACGTGGATGTGGACGATGGCGGCGCCCGCCTTGGCGGCGTCGATCGCGGAGGCCGCGATCTGCGCCGGCGTCACCGGCACCGCCGGGTTCCGCCCGGGCGTATCGGCCGAGCCCGTGACCGCACAGGCGATGATGACTTTGCGCTGCATGTTCCCTCCCGCGACAAGCTTGTTGCCTCAAGCTTAGCGCATGTTCGGCCGCGTCGGGTACCGGGTTCGCGGCGGGGCCCGCCGAGGCGATTCTCGCCGGTTCCTCGGCGGCCAGGAGGGCATCTGGGCGGCCCGGAAATCCCCAGGTGTTTGCGGAGTTATCCGCAGGATTTATCGCGCGGAACGGCTCGCTTGCCACGTTATGTGCACTGCGCTAAGCCTCCGCCGTCCCCGCCATGGAACGAATCTAAGGTTGGCGTCCGAAGATTTGCGACAGGCGAGCCAGAGCCGTGGCTTGGCGCGACGTCAGTGCGCGACTTGTCGGGGCACGAACTGCGAGGCTGCCGATGACTACGATTTTGCAGGATTATCTTCCTCTCGTGGTCTTCATCGGTATCGCGGTGGTTATCGGTCTGGCTCTGCTGATCGCCCCCTTCATCGTCGCCTACAAACAGCCCGATCCCGAGAAGCTCTCGGCCTACGAGTGCGGCTTCAACGCCTTCGATGATGCGCGCATGAAGTTCGACGTGCGATTCTATCTGGTCGCCATCCTGTTCATCATCTTCGACCTCGAGGTCGCCTTCCTGTTCCCCTGGGCGGTCGCGTTCAAGCAATTGGGCGTATTCGGCTTTTGGTCGATGATGGTCTTCCTTGCGGTGCTCACGGTCGGCTTTATCTATGAGTGGAAGAAGGGAGCGCTCGAATGGGACTGAGCGCCGTCCTTCGCACCAGCAACGCATACAACAAGGGAGCGCTCGCATGTCAGTGATCGAGCGTCCTGCCGTCGCGCCCGCGGGCAGCGGCATCCTCGACCCGCGCACCGGCAAGCCGATTGGCGCGGATGATCCTTACTTCGTCGGCCTCAACGAGGAGCTCTCCGACAAAGGCTTCCTGGTGACCGCCGCCGACGATCTCGTCACCTGGGCGCGCACCGGCTCGCTGATGTGGATGACGTTCGGGCTCGCGTGTTGCGCGGTCGAGATGATGCAGGTGTCGATGCCGCGCTACGACGTCGAGCGCTTCGGCTTTGCGCCGCGCGCAAGCCCGCGCCAGTCCGACGTGATGATCGTCGCCGGCACGCTCACCAACAAGATGGCGCCCGCGCTGCGCAAGGTCTACGACCAGATGCCGGAGCCGCGCTACGTGATCTCGATGGGATCGTGCGCCAACGGCGGCGGCTACTACCATTATTCCTACTCGGTGGTGCGCGGCTGCGACCGCATCGTGCCGGTCGACATCTACGTGCCGGGCTGCCCGCCGACCGCCGAGGCGCTGCTCTACGGCGTGCTGCTGCTGCAGAAGAAGATTCGCCGCACCGGCACGATCGAGCGGTGAGCGCGATGCGGATCGACAACATTCCGTTCGGGACGACGGACTGGGCGGGCGTCGAGGCGACGATGCATCAGGGCGACGCCGGCGTCGCGACCTGGCGCACGCGCCAGTTCGGCGACATCCGGGTCCGGCTCGTCGACTACTCGCCGGGCTATGTGGCGGACCACTGGTGCCGCAAGGGTCACATCATCTTCTGCCTCGACGGCGAGATGACGACCGACCTGCAAGACGGCCGCTCGTTCCGGATCGCGGCCGGGCAGAGCTACCAGGTGGCCGATGACGACGGCGCGCACCGCACGCACACCGAGCGCGGCGCGCGGCTGTTCATCGTGGACTAACGGGTCTTGGAAAAGATGGACGAGACGCTGGAACAGCTGGGACAGACCATCGCGGGCGCGCTCGCGGGCTCCGTCACGGGCCACGCGGTTGCGCACGGCGAGCTCACGATCACGGCCGCCGCGGCCGACATCGTCAAGGTCGCAACCTTCCTGCGCGACGACGAGCGCTGCCGCTTCATCTGCTTCATCGACATCACGGCGATCGATTGGCCCGCGCGCGAGAAGCGCTTCGACGTGGTCTATCATTTCCTCTCGCCCACCAAGAATTTGCGCGTCCGCGTCAAGATCGAGACCGACGAGGCGACGCCGGTCGCCTCCCTGATCGACGTCTTCCCGGGCGCCAACTGGTTCGAGCGCGAGACCTACGATCTCTATGGCGTGCTCTTTTCCGGCCATCCCGATATGCGCCGGATCCTCACCGACTACGGCTTCCAGGGCCATCCGCTGCGCAAGGACTTCCCGCTGACCGGCTTCGTCGAGGTGCGCTGGGACGACGAGCAGAAACGCGTCGTCTACGACAAGGTCCGCCTCGCCCAGGAATTCCGCAATTTCGATTTCCTCTCGCCGTGGGAAGGCACCGACTACGTGCTGCCGGGCGACGAGAAGGCCAAGGGCTCGTGAGATGAAGCCGACGCTCAAGCCCGGCCTCACGCACCGCTTCGTCTATCGCGTGCCGGAGAACAAGACGGTGCCGCATCTCTACCCGGAGGTCGCCGACTTCCAGGCGATGCCGCGCGTGTTCGCGACCGGCTACATGGTCGGCCTGATGGAGTGGGCTTGCATGCAGCTCATGGCGCCCCACCTCGACGCGGGCGAGGGGAGCCTGGGTGTGCATATTGACGTCAACCACACGGCCGCGACGCCGCCCGGGTTCTCGATCACGGTCGATGTGGAATGCACCGAGGTCGCGGGCAAGAAAATCTCATTTAACGTCAAAGCACATGACGGCGTCGACCAGATCGGCGCCGGTCGACACGAGCGCTTCGTCGTCGCGTGGGACCGGTTCAACGCGAACGTCGCGGCGAAAACCGCTAAAGCGGCCGAGAGGGTGTGATGGCCGACGCCGACTCCAACCTGCGCAACTTCACCATCAATTTCGGGCCGCAGCACCCGGCTGCGCACGGCGTGCTGCGCCTCGTGCTCGAGCTCGACGGCGAGATCGTCGAGCGCGTCGATCCGCATATCGGGCTGCTCCACCGCGGCACCGAGAAGCTGATCGAGCACAAGACCTATCCGCAGGCGATCCCATATTTCGACCGGCTCGACTACGTCGCGCCGATGAACCAGGAGCATGCCTTCTGCCTCGCCGCCGAGAAGCTGCTCGGCCTCGAGGTGCCCAGGCGCGGCCAGCTCATCCGCGTGCTCTATGCCGAGATCGGGCGGCTGCTCTCGCATCTCCTCAACGTGACCACGCAGGCGATGGACGTCGGCGCGCTCACGCCGCCGCTGTGGGGCTTCGAGGAGCGCGAGAAGCTGATGGTGTTCTACGAGCGCGCCTCCGGCAGCCGCATGCACGCGAACTTCTTCCGCGTTGGCGGCGTGCATCAGGATCTGCCGCCCAAGCTGATCGACGACATTGAGGCGTTCTGCGATCCCTTCCTGAAAGTTTGCGACGACCTCGAGACGCTGCTCACGGACAACCGCATCTTCAAGCAGCGCAACGTCGACATCGCGATCGTCGACCTCGCCGACGCGTGGACGCGCGGCTTCTCGGGCGTGATGGTGCGCGGCTCGGGCGCGGCCTGGGACCTGCGCAAGGCACAGCCCTACGAGTGCTATGCCGAGCTCGATTTCGACATCCCGGTCGGCAAGAACGGCGATTGCTACGACCGCTACTGCATCCGCATGGAGGAGATGCGCCAGTCGGTGCGCATCATGAAGCAGTGCATCGCCAAGCTGCGCGGCGCGGACGGGCAGGGGCCGGTCAGCGTCGTCAACCACAAGATCGTGGCGCCCAAGCGCAGCGAGATGAAGACCTCGATGGAAGCGCTGATCCATCACTTCAAGCTCTACACCGAGGGCTTTCACGTGCCGGCCGGCGAGGTTTACGCGGCCGTCGAGGCGCCCAAGGGTGAGTTCGGCGTCTACCTCGTCGCCGACGGCACCAACAAGCCGTACAAGTGCAAGATTCGCGCGCCCGGATTCGCGCATCTTGCCGCCATGGAGTTTCTCTGCCGCGGCCACATGCTGGCGGACGTCTCCGCCATCCTGGGTTCAATCGACATCGTTTTCGGGGAGGTTGATCGATGAAGCGTGCCATTTCCGCCGCCGCGGTGCTGGCTGCGCTCGTGACGCCGGCGGTCGCCGCCGAGACCACGACGGTGCAGAGCCTGCTGGCTCAGGATTTCGTGGTGGTCGGCACCATGGCGAGCCCGATCGGCCCCGGACGCTTCCTGCAGAAGAAGGACAAGCTCTTCCTCTGCTTCGTCGCCGAGACGGAGAAATCGCCGTCTGTCGCGACGCGCTACTGCAAGCCGGTGCGGTGACGCCCAGACCTTAGGGAGCCCAGATGTCCGTCCGCCGCCTCGCGTCCGCCGAAGTCCAGCCGAAGGAGTTCTCCTTCAGCGCGGACAATCTCGCCTGGGCCAAGCAGCAGATCGCGAAGTATCCGGACGGACGTCAGGCCTCGGCCGTGATCCCGCTGTTGTGGCGCGCGCAGGAGCAGGCGGGCGGCTGGACGCCGCAGAAGGCGATCGAGCACGTCGCCGACATGCTCGGCATGGCCTATATCCGCGTGCTCGAGGTCGCGACCTTCTACACGATGTTCCTGCTTGCCCCGGTCGGCAAGAAGGCGCACGTGCAGGTGTGCGGCACCACGCCCTGCATGCTGCGCGGCTCGGACGAACTCTTCAAAGTCTGCCGCCACCGCATCCATCACGATCCGTTCCACGTCTCGGCGGACGGCGACTTTTCGTGGGAAGAGGTCGAGTGCCTCGGCGCCTGCGTCAACGCCCCGATGGTGCTGATCGGCCGCGACACTTACGAGGATCTGACGCCCGCGACGTTTGAGAAAGTGCTCGACGGCATTGCGAGCGGCAAGCCCGTGCAGCCCGGCCCGCAGATCGACCGGCAGATGTCGGCGCCGATCGGCGGCGCCACCACGCTGAAGACAGCCAAGGCCTGATCGATGCTCGACGACAAGGACCGCATCTTTCGCAATCTCTACGGCCAGGGCGACTTCGGCCTCGAGGGCGCGCGCCAGCGCGGCGCCTGGGACGGCACCAAGGCGATCCTGGACAAGGGCCGCGACGCCATCATCAACGAGATGAAGGCCTCAGGGCAGCGCGGCCGCGGCGGCGCCGGCTTCCCGACCGGGCTCAAGTGGTCGTTCATGCCCAAGCAGACCGAAGGGCGGCCGCATTATCTCGTGGTCAACGCCGACGAGTCGGAGCCCGGCACGTGCAAGGACCGCGAGATCATGCGGCATGATCCGCATCTTCTCGTCGAAGGCTGCCTGATTGCGTCGTTCGCGATGGGCGCCAATGCGGCCTACATCTACGTGCGCGGCGAGTTCATCCGCGAGCGCGAGCGCCTGCAGGCGGCGGTCGATCAGGCCTATGAGGCGAAGCTGATCGGCAAGAACAACGTGCATGGCTGGGACTTCGACCTCGTCGTGCACCACGGCGCCGGCGCCTATATCTGCGGCGAGGAGACCGCGCTGCTCGAAAGCCTCGAGGGCAAGAAGGGCCAGCCGCGCCTCAAGCCGCCGTTCCCGGCCAATATGGGCCTCTACGGCTGTCCGACCACGGTCAACAACGTCGAGACCATCGCGCAGGTGCCGGACATCATGCGGCGCGGCGCCGCCTGGTTCTCGTCGATCGGCCGACCCAACAACACCGGCACCAAGCTCTATTGCATCTCCGGCCACGTCGAGCGGCCGTGCAACGTCGAGGAGGCGATGGGCACGCCGCTGCGCGAGATCATCGAGAGCCATGCGGGTGGCGTGCGCGGCGGCTGGGACAACCTGCTCGCCGTGATCCCGGGCGGCTCGTCGATGCCGCTGGTGCCGGCCTCGATGTGCGGCGACCTCAAGATGGATTTCGACGGGCTCGCGGCGGTCAAGTCGGCGCTCGGCACCGCCGCCATCATCGTGATGGACAAGTCGACCGACATCATCCGCGCGATGGCGCGCATCTCGTATTTCTACAAGCACGAGAGCTGCGGCCAGTGCACGCCGTGCCGCGAGGGCATGGGCTGGATGTGGCGTGTGCTTACCCGCATGGCGGAGGGCCGCGCCCACAAGAAAGAAATCGACATGCTGTTCGAGGTGACCAAGCAGATCGAGGGCCACACCATCTGCGCCTTCGGCGACGGCGCCGCGTGGCCGGTGCAGGGCCTGCTGCGCCACTTCCGGCCCGAGATCGAGCGGCGCATCGACGCGTATGCGGCGAACCCGCATCCCGAGCCCGTGCGGGTCGCGGCGGAGTAGGGCGATGACCGGCATTGCGATCACGCGACGGCAGGGGACGCACCATGCGGGTGAGGTGGGTGCTGCTTGCGTTCGGCCTTCTCTACGCGCTGGTCGGCGTCGCGATCTCGCCGGCACACGCGCATATCTCGCCGCTGGACGAGTGGATTTGGGGTGCGCTGACGGTCGGCACCTTCGGGCTGCTGCTGGCGCTGGAGTATCCGGCGCAGTTGCTGTCGGATGCGCTCGGCATTTCGGGCCAGACCGCGGTCCTCGGGATGATCGCGGTCGTCTGCCTCGCCCTGGCCGCGTTCGCGATCGCGCGGCTCGTGCGCAAGGACGGGCGCGGCAAGGCGTTTCTGACCTTCCTGCTCATGTTTGCGCTGACGGTTCCGGCCGGCATCACGCTGACCTTGTACGAGTTCTCGACCTTGGGCCATTGAGCGCGCCGACCGGTGCGCCGAGCCTGACGATGGAATGACCGCATGACCAAGCTCATCGTCGACGGCAACGAAATCGACGTCCCGCCCGAGTACACGCTGCTGCAGGCGTGCGAGGCGGCGGGCGCCGAGATTCCGCGCTTCTGCTTCCACGAGCGGCTCTCGATCGCCGGCAACTGCCGCATGTGCCTGGTCGAGCTCAAGGGCTCGCCCAAGCCGGTGGCGAGCTGCGCCTGGGGCGTGCGCGACTGTCGCCCGGGCCCGAAGGGCGAGCCGCCGCAGGTCAACACCAAGACGCCGATGGTGAAGAAGGCGCGCGAAGGCGTGATGGAATTCCTGCTGATCAACCATCCGCTCGATTGCCCGATCTGCGACCAGGGCGGCGAATGCGACCTGCAGGACCAGGCCATGGCCTACGGCGTCGACTTCAGTCGCTTCCAGGAGAACAAGCGCGCCGTCGAGGACAAGTATCTCGGCGCGCTGGTCAAGACCTCGATGAACCGCTGCATCCAGTGCACCCGCTGCGTGCGCTTCGCGACCGAGGTCGCGGGCGTGCCGGAGCTCGGCGCCATCGGCCGCGGCGAGGACATGGAGATCACGACCTACCTGGAACGCGCGATGGTGTCCGAGCTGCAGGGCAACGTGGTCGATCTCTGCCCGGTCGGCGCGCTCACCTCCAAGCCCTACGCGTTCGTGGCGCGGCCATGGGAGCTCGGCAAGACCGAGTCGGTCGACGTCATGGACGCGGTCGGCTCCGCGATCCGCGTCGACACGCGCGGCCGCGAGGTGATGCGCATCCTGCCGCGCCTCAACGAGGCCGTGAACGAGGAGTGGATCTCCGACAAGACCCGCCACGTGGTCGACGGCTTGCGCGTGCAGCGGCTCGACGAACCCTATGTGCGCGTCGACGGCGAGCTCAAGCCGGCCAGTTGGAGCGCGGCGTTCGCCGCGATCGCCGCCAAGCTCAAGGGGGCCAATCCGGCGCGCATCGGCGCGATCGCGGGCGATCTCGCGAGCGTCGAGGAGATGTTCGCGCTCAAGGATCTGATGACGCGGCTGGGCTCGAAGAGCATCGATTGCCGCCAGGATGGCGAGGCGTTCGATCCGAAGCTGGGCCGGGCGAGCTACCTGTTCAACGCGACGATCGCCGGCATCGACAAGGCCGACGCGATCCTGATCGTCGGCGCCAACCCGCGCCACGAGGCCGCGGTGCTCAATGCGCGCATCCGCAAGCGCTGGCGCGGCCCGGGCCTGGTCGCGATCGGTCTCATCGGCGAGCGCGTTGATCTCACCTATCCGTACCAGTATCTCGGCGCCGGCACTGACACGCTCGCCGAGGTCGCGGCCGGGCGCGGCGATTTCGCCGGCCTCCTCAAGGACGCGAAGAACCCGCTGATCATCCTTGGCGCCGGCGCGTTGGCGCGGCCCGACGGCGCCGCAATCGCGGCACTGGCGGCAAAAGCCGCCGTGGCGCTCGGCGCCGTGAAGGACGACTGGAACGGATTCGCCGTGCTGCACAGCGCGGCCTCGCGCGTCGGCGGGCTCGATATCGGCTTCGTGCCGGGCGAGGGCGGTCTTGCGGCCTCCGCCATGGCGGCCACAGGCGCACTCGACGTCGTCTTCGTGCTTGGCGCCGACGAGCAGGAGATCGCGCCCGGCGCCTTCACGGTCTACATCGGCACCCACGGCGACCGCGGCGCCCATCGCGCCGACGTGATCCTGCCGGGCGCCGCCTACACGGAAAAATCCGGCCTCTACGTCAACACCGAAGGCCGCGTGCAGATGGGCGCGCGCGCCGCGTTCCCGCCGGGTGACGCCCGCGAGGACTGGGCGATCCTGCGCGCGCTCTCCGACGTGCTCGGCCACAAGCTGCCGTACGACTCGCTCGCCGGCCTGCGCACCGCGCTCTTCGCGGCGCATCCGCATCTCGCCAGCATCGACGCCATCGCGCCCGGCAATGCGGCCGATATCCAAAAGCTCGCCGGCCTCGGCGGCACGCCCGGGAAGGCGCCGCTGCGCTCGACCGTCGAGGATTTCTACTTCACCAACCCGATCGCGCGCGCGTCCGCCGTGATGGCCGAATGCTCGGCCATCGCCGAGGGCGCCGCGACGCGCACGGCCGCGGAGTGACCATGGCCGCGTTCTGGACCGCATATCTCTGGCCGTTCATCCTCATGGTGATCGAGAGCCTCGTGCTGCTCGTCATCCTGCTGATCGTGATCGCCTATATCCTGCTCGCCGACCGCAAGATCTGGGCGGCCGTGCAGATGCGGCGCGGCCCCAACGTGGTCGGCCCATGGGGCCTGCTGCAGTCCTTCGCGGACCTGCTCAAGTTCGTGGTCAAGGAACCCATCGTCCCGGCGGGCGCCAACAAGGGCATCTTCCTGCTCGCGCCGCTCGTCACCTGCGTGCTCGCGCTCGCGGCCTGGGCCGTGATCCCGGTGAGCGCCGGCTGGGCGATCGCCAACATCAATGTCGGCATCCTGTACGTCTTCGCGATCTCGTCGCTCGGCGTCTACGGCATCATCATGGCGGGCTGGGCGTCGAACTCGAAATACCCGTTCCTCTCGGCCCTGCGCTCGGCCGCCCAGATGGTGTCCTACGAGGTCTCGATCGGCTTCGTCATCATCACGGTGCTCTTGTGCGTCGGCTCGCTCAATCTTACGGCAATCGTGGCCGCGCAGGACACCAGGTGGGGCCTCTTCGGCTGGTACTGGCTGCCGCTCTTCCCGATGTTCATCATCTTCTTCGTCTCGGCGCTCGCCGAGACGAACCGGCCGCCGTTCGACCTGGTCGAGGCCGAGTCCGAGCTCGTCGCCGGCTTCATGGTGGAGTACGGCTCGACTCCCTATATGTTGTTCATGCTCGGCGAGTACGTCGCGATCGCAACCATGTGCGCGATGTGCACGATCCTGTTCATGGGCGGCTGGCTCTCGCCGATCCCGATCTGGCCGTTCACGCTGGTGCCGGGCGTCATCTGGTTCACGCTCAAGGCCTTCTTCGTGTTCTTCATGTTCGCGCTGGTGAAGGCCTTCGTGCCGCGCTACCGCTACGACCAGTTGATGCGGCTCGGCTGGAAGGTCTTCCTGCCGACGTCGCTCGCGATGGTGGCGATCGTCGCGGCCGCCGTGCTGTACGGCATCTATCCGCTGGCGACGCCGGTCGCCTCGTACGCCTCGTTCGAGCCGGCCTCCGTCACGCAAGGCGCCGTGCCTGGCGCCGCACCCGGCGCCGCCACTGCTGCGCCGAAATGAGGACACCATGAGTCTCGATCGAGCCGCGCGCGGGATCTTCCTCTGGGAATTCGTCCAGGCCATCGTCCTGTCGATGCGCTATTTCTTCAGGCCGAAGGCGACGCTCAACTATCCGTTCGAGAAGGGCCCGATCTCGCCGCGCTTCCGCGGCGAGCATGCGCTGCGCCGCTATCCCAACGGCGAGGAGCGCTGCATCGCCTGCAAGCTGTGCGAGGCGATCTGCCCCGCCCAGGCGATCACCATCGAGGCCGGCCCGCGCCGCAACGACGGCACGCGCCGCACCACGCGCTACGACATCGACATGGTCAAATGCATCTACTGCGGCATGTGCCAGGAGGCCTGCCCGGTCGATGCCATCGTCGAGGGACCGAACTTCGAGTTCGCGACCGAGACGCGCGAGGAGCTCTACTACGACAAGGAGCGCCTGCTCGCGAACGGCGACCGCTGGGAACGCGAGATCGCCAAGAACCTGACTCTCGACGCGCCGTACCGGTGAGGCCAAAGCGAATGGGGGCGCTCATGAGATCGAAATTTGCCGTGACGACGGCCCCGTCGTTCCCCTCCCCCTTGTGGGGAGGGGACAGGGGTGGGGGTCGTGCGGCAGCGCACTGCCTTGCCGGAACCACCCCCCACCCCAACCCTCCCCCACAAGGGGGGAGGGAGCACGCTGTGCGCGGGGAGAGCCATCGATGATCCTCCCCGCCGACATCCTGCCTGGGCTGTTCTTCTACCTGTTCGCCGGCGTCTGCGTGGCGTCGGCCGTCATGGTCATCGCGGCGAAGAACCCGGTGCACTCGGTGCTCTTCCTCATCCTCGCCTTCGTCAACGCGGCCGGCCTGTTCGTGCTGCTCGGCGCCGAATTCCTGGCGATGATCCTGATCGTCGTCTATGTCGGCGCGGTCGCGGTGCTCTTCCTGTTCGTCGTCATGATGCTCGACGTCGACTTCACCGAGCTGCGCCAGGGCTTCCTCAACTATCTGCCGATCGGCGGGCTGATCGCGATCATCTTCGGGGTCGAGCTGGTGCTGGTCGTGTCCTCGTGGGCGTTCGGGCCGGGCATCTCGGGCGCGCTCGCGTCGCCGACGCCGAACGAGCTCACCAACACGGCGGCGCTCGGGCAGATCCTCTACACGCGCTACATCTACTTCTTCCAAATCGCCGGGCTCGTGCTGCTGGTCGCGATGATCGGCGCGATCGTGCTCACGCTGCGTCACAAGCCGAACGTCAAGCGCCAAAGCATCGCGGCGCAGAACGCGCGCACGCGCGCGAGCGCGATCGAGGTTCGTCAGGTGCGGCCGGGGCAGGGGCTCTAGCGCATGTCCCGGCAAAGTGGATACCGGTTTGCCGACAAAGGACATGCGCCAAGCATGAGAATCCGATGACCATCACGCTCGGACACTACCTCGCGGTCGGCGCGATCCTCTTCACGCTCGGCATCTTCGGCATTTTCATCAACCGCAAGAACGTCATCGTCATTCTGATGTCGATCGAGCTCATCCTGCTCGCCGTCAACGTCAACCTGGTGGCGTTCTCCTCCAACCTGCACGACCTCGTCGGCCAGGTCTTTGCGCTCCTGGTGCTCACCGTCGCGGCCGCCGAGGCCGCGATCGGGCTGGCGATCCTGGTCGTCTTCTTCCGCAACCGCGGCTCGATCGCGGTGGAAGACATCAACCTGATGAAGGGCTGAGACGTGTATCAGGCGATCGTCTTCCTGCCGCTGCTCGGCTTCATCATCGCGGGCATCATCTCGCTCGTCGGCGCACGCGCGCGCTTCCCCGGCAAGGGCCCGGTGCCCGGCGCCGAGGACACCGCGCACGACCACGGTCCGCACACCGGCGGCGGCGCGCCGTCGCCGCACGCGGCGCATGCCGTGATCGGCCAGTCGGCCCACGAGCCGGACGCGCACGACGACCACGGACACGCGCCCGCGGAGCCGGCTGCCGCCGGCTCACCGCTCGCCGAGGGCGTCACCACGGTGCTGCTGTTCATCGCGATGGCGCTCTCCTGGGTCGCGTTCGTGCGGGTCGGCTTTGCGCAGCAGGATGCGCGCGTTCCCTTGCTCGACTTCATCACCTCCGGCGACCTCAAGGTCGCGTGGTCGCTGCGCATCGATACGCTTACGGCCGTCATGCTGGTGGTCGTCACGACCGTGTCGGCGCTCGTCCACCTCTACTCGATCGGCTACATGGCCGAGGACCCGTATCGGCCGCGCTTCTTCGCGTATCTGTCGCTCTTCACCTTCGCGATGCTGATGCTGGTGACGGCGGACAATCTCGTGCAGCTCTTCTTCGGCTGGGAGGGCGTCGGCCTCGCGAGCTATCTGCTGATCGGCTTCTGGTACTACAAGCCCGAGGCGAACGCGGCCGCCATCAAGGCCTTCGTCGTCAACCGCGTGGGCGACTTCGGCTTTGCGCTCGGCATCTTCGCGGTCTTCATGATGACCGGCGCCGTCGACCTCGACACCATCTTCAACCAGGCGCCCGCGATCGCCCAGGCGCACAAGACCATCCACCTGCTCGGCCATGACTTCGACGCGCTGACCGTCATCTGCCTGCTTTTGTTCATGGGCGCCATGGGCAAGTCGGCGCAGTTCCTGCTGCACACCTGGCTGCCCGACGCCATGGAAGGCCCGACGCCGGTCTCGGCCCTCATCCATGCGGCCACCATGGTGACGGCGGGCGTCTTCATGGTGGCGCGGCTCTCGCCGCTGTTCGAGCTCTCGCCGACCGCGCAGGCGGTGGTGACCGGGGTTGGCGCCATCACGGCGATCTTCGCCGCGACCGTCGGCCTGGTGCAGAACGACATCAAGCGCATCGTCGCGTACTCGACCTGCTCGCAGCTCGGCTACATGTTCGTCGCCATGGGCGTCGGCGCCTATTCGGTCGGCATGTTCCACCTGTTCACCCACGCCTTCTTCAAGGCGCTGCTCTTCCTCGGCTCCGGCTCGGTCATCGTCGCGATGCATCACGAGCAGGACATCCGCCAGATGGGCGGTCTCAAGGACCGCATCCCGTTCACCTACGTCGTGATGGTCATCGGCACCTTGGCGCTCACCGGCTTCCCGCTCACGGCCGGCTATTTCTCCAAGGACGCGATCATCGAGGCGGCGTTCGTGGGCACGAACCCGCTGGCGCCGCACGCCTACGTGCTCACGCTGGTCGCGGCCGGGCTCACCGCCTTCTACTCGTGGCGGCTCATCTACAAGACCTTCCACGGCGCGCCGCACGACCGCGAGCATTATGAGGCCGCGCACGAGAGCCCGAAGGTGATGCTGATCCCGCTCGCCGTGCTTGCCGCCGGCTCGCTGCTCGCCGGCTTTCCGTTCCGCGAGCTCTTCGCCGGTACCGGGGTCGAGGAGTTCTTCGGCAAGTCGCTCGATCTCGGCTCGGCCAAGCACGTGATCGAGGCGATGGAGGCGATCCCGTTCTGGATCAAGAGCCTGCCGACGGTCGCGATGCTGTTCGGCTGGGGCATCGCCTATCTGTTCTACGTCCGCCGTCCGGATCTGCCGGTCGAGCTCGCCCGCCAGCACGACTGGCTGTACCGCTTCCTGCTCAACAAGTGGTACTTCGACGAGCTCTACGACTACATCTTCGTCCGCCCGACCATCTGGCTCGGCCGCCTGCTGTGGCGCGGCGGTGACGGCTGGCTGATCGACGGCTTCGGCCCGGACGGCGTCTCGGCGCGCGTCATCGACATCACGCGCCGGGCCGTCAAGCTGCAGACCGGTTACCTCTACCACTACGCTTTCGCGATGCTGATCGGCGCCGGCGCGCTCATCACCTGGTTCGGCTATCGCGCGATGGGAGGCCACTGATGGCGAGCTGGCCGATCCTGTCGATCACGACCTTCCTGCCCCTCGTCGGGGTGCTGTTCATCATGGCGTTGCGCGGCGACGACGCCGCCGCCAAGCGCAATGCCCGCTGGGCCGCGCTGTGGACGACGCTCGTGACCTTCGCGGTCTCGCTGGTGCTGGTGTGGCGCTTCGATCCGTCCTCGCCCGAGTTCCAGTTCGTCGAGAACAAGCCGTGGCTCGCCGACACCATCAAGTACCACATGGGCGTCGACGGCATCTCGCTGCCGTTCGTCATCCTCACCACCGCGCTGATGCCGATCTGCATCCTGGCGAGCTGGCGCGCGATCGAGAATCGCGTGAAGGAATACATGATCGCGTTCCTGGCGCTCGAGGTGCTGATGGTCGGCACCTTCTGCTCGCTCGATCTGGTGCTGTTCTACCTGTTCTTCGAGGGCGGCCTGATCCCGATGTTCCTCATCATCGGCGTGTGGGGCGGCCCGCGCCGGGTCTATGCGAGCTTCAAGTTCTTCCTCTACACGCTGCTCGGCTCGGTCCTGATGCTGCTCGCGATCGTCGCCATGTACGACCAGGCGGGCACGACCGACATCCCCAAGCTGATGCATTACGCGTTTTCGCCGACCCTGCAGAAATGGGCGTGGCTCGCGTTCTTCGCGTCCTTCGCGGTCAAGATGCCGATGTGGCCGGTGCACACTTGGCTGCCCGACGCCCACGTCGAGGCGCCGACCGCCGGCTCCGTGATCCTCGCCGCGATCCTGCTGAAGATGGGCGGCTACGGCTTCCTGCGCTTCTCGTTGCCCATGTTCCCGCTGGCCTCGGTCGATTTCGCCCCGCTCGTGTTCGCGCTCTCGGTGGTCGCGATCGTCTACACGTCGCTCGTCGCCCTCGTGCAGGAGGACATGAAAAAGCTGATCGCCTACTCGTCGGTCGCGCACATGGGCTTCGTCACCATGGGCATTTTCGCCGTCACCACCCAGGGCATCGCGGGCGGCATCTTCCAGATGATCTCGCACGGCATCGTGTCGGCCGCGCTCTTCCTCTGCGTCGGCGTCGTCTACGACCGCATGCATACGCGCGAGATCGCCGCCTATGGCGGCCTCGTCAACCGCATGCCGCTCTATGCGGCGGCCTTCATGGTGTTCACACTCGCCAATGTGGGCCTGCCCGGCACGTCGGGCTTCGTCGGCGAGTTCCTGAGCCTGGTCGGCACCTTCCGCGTCAATCCCTCGGTCGCCTTCTTCGCGACCCTCGGCGTGATCCTCTCGGCGTGCTACGCGCTCTGGCTCTACCGCAAAGTCGTCTTCGGCAAGCTGGAGAAGCCCTCGCTCGTTGCCATCCGCGATATCGGCGCGCGTGAATGCGTGATCCTGGCGCCGCTCGTGATCCTGACGATCCTGTTCGGCGTCTACCCGCGGCCGGTGCTCGACATGTCGGCGGCTTCCGTTGCGGCGCTCATCGACAACTATCACCACGCGATCGGCGGCACCAAGGCCGCCTGGCTCGGCTCTGAGGCGGCACGCTAATGCCCGATATCATGAACCTGCCGTCGCTCCAGACGATCGCGCCCGAGCTCGTCCTCGCGGTCGGCGCCATGGTGCTGCTGATGATCGGCGTCATGCGCGGCGACCGCGCGACCCCGCTCGTGAGCGTGCTCGCGATCGTCCTGCTCGTCGTCGCGGGCGGGCTCGTCGTGATGGAGCCGGCTGGCAAGGTCATTGCCTTCAACGGCAGCTTCCTGCTCGACGACTACGCGCGGTTCCTGAAGATGCTCGCGCTGATCGGCTCGGCCGTCGCGATCCTGATGTCGATCGAGTTCCTCGGCGCCGTCGGCAAGCAGCGCTTCGAGTATCCGGTGCTGATCGTGCTCTCGACCACCGGCATGCTGGTGCTGGTCTCGGCCGGCGACCTGATCGCGCTCTACCTCGGCATGGAGCTGATGAGCCTTGCTTTGTATGTCATCGCCGCGATCGACCGGGATAACGCGCGCTCGACCGAGGCGGGGCTCAAGTATTTCGTGCTCGGCGCGCTCTCGTCCGGCATGCTGCTTTACGGCAGCTCGCTGATCTACGGCTTCACCGGCACCGTGACCTTCGCCGGCATCGCCAAGGCGACGACGGCGGACAACATCGGGCTCATCTTCGGCCTCGTTTTTCTCTTCGCCGGCCTCTGCTTCAAGGTCTCGGCGGTGCCGTTCCACATGTGGACGCCCGACGTCTACGAGGGCGCGCCGACCCCGGTCACGGCCTTCTTTGCGGCGGCGCCCAAGGTCGCCGGCATCGCGGTGTTCGTGCGCGCCGGCATCACGGCATTCCCCGGCATCGTCGGCCAGTGGCAGCAGATCATCGTCTTCGTCGCCATCCTGTCGATGGCGCTCGGCTCGTTCGCGGCGATCGGGCAGACCAACATCAAGCGGCTGATGGCCTATTCGTCGATCGCCAACATGGGTTACGCGCTGATCGGCCTTGCGGCCGGCACCTCCGACGGCGTGCAGAGCGTGCTCGTCTACATGGCGATCTATCTCGCGATGACGCTCGGCGCCTTCGCGTGCATCCTGGCGATGCGCCGCGCCGAGGGGCCGGTGGAGAAGATCGCGGATCTGGCGGGGCTCGCCAGGACCAAGCCCGCCATGGCGTTCTTCTTCGCCATGCTGATGTTCTCGCTTGCCGGCGTGCCGCCGCGTCGCGGGCTTCTTTGCCAAGTTCTACGTCTTCCTCGCCGCCATCAAGGCCGGTCTCTATGTGCTCGCCGTGATCGGCGTCGTCACCAGCGTGGTCGGCGCCTACTATTACCTCTCCATCGTCAAGATCATGTATTTCGACGAGCCGGCGCCCGGCTTCGAGCCGATGCGGCCGGAGCTGCGCTTCGTGCTCGGCGTGAGCGGCCTGTTCGTGCTCCTGTTCTTCGTCTATCCGGCGCCGCTGGTGAATGCGGCGGCTGCCGCCGCGAAATCGCTGTTCTGATCCGATGGAGCTTGCGCCGGGCGCGGCAGCGGCAGGCGTCGGCCTCATCGCCCACGGTACCGTCGGGTCGACCAATGCGGAGGCGCTGGCCCAGGGGCGGGCAGGGGAGCGCGGCCCGCTCTGGGTCACGGCGCGGGCGCAGACCGCGGGCCGCGGCCGGCGCGGGCGCACCTGGGTGTCCGAGCCCGGCAATCTCTACGCCTCGCTCATGCTCACCGATCCGGCGCCGCCCGCGCGCGCCGCGCAGCTCGCCTTCGTCGCCGCGCTCGCGGTCGCCGACGCGATCGCGGCGGCGGCGCCGGCGCTTGCCGGGCAGCTGGCCTTCAAATGGCCGAACGACGTGCTGCTCGGCGGTGCCAAGGTGGCAGGCATCCTGATCGAGGCCGAAGGCACCCGCCCGCTGCTGGTCGCGATCGGCATCGGCGTCAACTGCGCCCATCACCCGGCGAATGCCGAGTATCCGGCGACCGACCTCGCGGCCGCCGGCGGCGCCGCCGTGCCCCCGGAGGCGCTGTTCGCGGCGCTCTCGGACGCCATGGTCCGCCGCCTGCGCGAATGGCAGGCGGGCTTTGCGCCGATCCGCGCCGCCTGGCTCGCCCGTGCGGCCGGCCTCGGCGGCGAGCTGCGCGCGCGGCTCGGCGCGCGCGAGCTGACCGGCCGCTTCGAGGCGCTCGACGAGGACGGCCGCCTGCGCCTGCGCCTCGCCGACGGCACCGTCGAGACCATCGCGGCCGGCGAGGTCTTTCCGGTTGCGCCCGCAGCGACGCCCGTGGGACGGTAGCGCATGGAGTCGCGATGTAGAGCAAGCGCCAGCCACGAACTCGGACTGCTCCCTCCCGCCTTGTGGGGGAGGGTTGAGGTGGGGGGTGGCGCGATCGGGCACCGGATTGCCATAACGCACGACCCCCATCCCCAACCCCTCCCCACAAGTGGGAGGGGAGCGCGCCGAGCCTGCGGCTTGGCCTCGCGACACCCCGAAATGCACTGACCCATGGCCGCTTCCTCCGACGAACTCGTGTTTGCGCCGCTCGGCGGCGTCGGCGAGATCGGCATGAACCTGTCGATCTACGGCCTCGGGCGCGAGAACGCGCGCAAGTGGCTCGCGGTCGATCTCGGCGTGGCATTCGCGGGGGACGACCTGCCGGGCGTCGACCTGATCCTGCCGGACATCGGCTTCCTGGTCGAGCAGCGGCGCGACCTGCTTGCCCTCGTGCTCACCCACGCGCACGAGGATCATTTCGGCGCCATCATCGACCTGTGGCCGCGCCTGCGCGTGCCGATCTATGCGACGCCGTTCACGGCCGCGCTGTTCGCCGCCAAGCGCCTCGCCGAGCCCGGCGCGCCCGACATCCCGATCAACGTCGTGCCGCTCGGCGCGCGTCTCACCATCGGCCCGTTCGACGTCGAGCTGGTCTCGATGGCGCATTCGATCCCCGAGTCGAACGGGCTGATCATCCGCACGCCGCTCGGCGCAGTGCTGCACACCGGCGACTGGAAGCTCGACCCGACGCCCGTGCTCGGGCTGCCGACCGACGAGGCGAAGCTGCGCGCGCTCGGCGACGCGGGCTGCCTCGCGCTTGTCGGCGATTCCACCAATGCGGTGCGCGAGGGCCGCTCGCCGTCCGAGACCGATGTCGCCAAATCGCTCGCCGAGCTGATCAAGAACTCGCCGGCGCGTGTCGCCGTGACGACCTTTGCGTCGAACGTCGCGCGCCTGCGCGCGGTCGCGGACGCGGCGCTCGCCTGCGAGCGCGAGGTCGTGGTGGTGGGCCGCGCCATGGACCGCGTCGTGCAGGTCGCGCGCGAGACAGGCTACCTCGACGGCGTACAAGATTTCCGCGGCACCGACGCCTACGGCTACCTGCCGCCCGACAAGGTCGTGGCGCTGTGCACCGGCAGCCAGGGCGAGGCGCGCGCGGCGCTGTCCCGCATCGCCAGGGACGAGCATCCCGACGTGACGCTCTCGCGCGGCGACCGGGTGATCTTCTCCTCGCGCACCATCCCGGGCAACGAGAAGGCGGTCGGCGCCGTCATCAACGGCCTCGTCACGCAGGGCATCGAGGTCATCACCGACCGCACCCACCTGGTGCACGTCTCCGGCCATCCGCGCCGCGCCGAGATGGCGGACCTCTTTTCCTGGGTGAAGCCGCAGATCGCATTGCCGGTGCACGGCGAGGCGCTGCATCTCGCCGAGCACGCCGGCCTCGCGCGCAAGCTCGGCGTGCCGAACGTCCTGACCTGCCGCAACGGCGACCTCGTCCGGCTTGCGCCGGACGGCCCCGCCGTGATCGACGAGGTGCCGGAAGGCCGCCTCTACAAGGACGGCCGCCTGTTGATCGCCGCGGAGGCGCGCACGGTCGCGGACCGCCGCCGCCTCTCGTTCGCCGGGCTCGTCTGCGTCGCATTCGCGCTCGACGAGCGCGGCCAGCTTGCCGCCGATCCGGCTGTCGAGCTGATCGGCATTCCGGAGGTCGACGCCGAGGGCGAGAAATTCGACGCCATCGCCTACGACGCCGTGCTCGACACCGTCGAGAACCTGCCGAAAGCACGTCGGCGCGATCCCGAAGCCGTCGCCGAGTTCGGTCCGCCGCGCCGTGCGCGGCGCCATCGCCGAACGCTGGGGCAAGAAGCCGATCTGCGTTGTGCAGGTCGTGGTGGTCTAGCTCGTAGCCCGGATGGAGCGCAGCGAAATCCGGGGCGGCCGCGATTGCGTCCCTTTGCACGCAGTGACAAATATGACCCGCCGAGGCCACCGGAGAGACGCATGATCGGACGGCTCAATCACGTCGCCATCGCGGTGCGCGACATTGCGGCGGCGGCGCGCGTCTACCGCGACACGCTCGGCGCCGAGGTCTCGGCCGCGGTCCCGCAGCCCGAGCACGGCGTCACCACGGTGTTCATCACGCTGCCCAACACCAAGATCGAGCTGCTCGAGCCGTTCGGCCCGCAGTCGCCGATCGCCAAGTTCCTGGAGCGCAATCCCGACGGCGGCATCCATCATCTGTGCTATGAGGTCGACGACATCGTCGCGGCGCGCGACAAGCTCAAACGGGAGGGCGCGCGCGTGCTCGGCGACGGCACGCCCAAGATCGGCGCGCATGGCAAGCCGGTTCTCTTTCTGCACCCGAAGGACTTCTGCGGCACGCTGGTCGAGCTGGAGCAGGCGTAGTCAGGCGGGGACGTGCGAGGGGGCTAGCTTTAAGGAGGTCCGTCGATGTCCTGGACGACCGCGCTCGCGATCTATTTCGTCGCCTGGTGGATCGTGCTGTTCGCGGTGCTGCCCTTCGGGGTGCGCTCGCAGCAGGAGGCCGGCGAGGTGGTTCCCGGCACGGACCCGGGCGCGCCCGTCATGCCGCGGTTGCTGCGCGTGGTCGTGTGGACCACGGTGATCACGGCGGTGTTGTGCGGCTTCTTCTTCTGGCTCTTTTTGACCGGGCGCTTGACCCTCGACGATCTCTCGACGCTGTGGGGTCTGCTGCCCTCCCGTTGATCGGGCGGCGCCAAAAAAATGAGCAGGGACAAGGCCCTGCTCAAATTTCCTCATTCGTCCTTGAAACCCGGCAGAGTTGTTTTTGATCGGGGCCAGGCAGCGGGTGAGCGCGCCTTCGGACTGTCCTCCCAAGACTTGGACCGCGGAAGTCCATCATTTTTGATGGTACTTCGCGCCGACCGGGACCGTAGCCCATCAAATTTCGTTTGTCACCCATTGGGCGCAATTTGGTAGAAAAAATCGTTTCTGCGACGCAATAAAATGGCGCGGCACGCACGCGCGGGTTGCGGCGCCGCCCGTCCTCCACCGCGGTCGGGGTTGTGTTTTCGCGCCCGATCCGCTTTCACTCGGCGCCGCGGACAATCCCCCTTCGAATTGGATCTCGCTTCATGCGCCTCTCCCGCTTCTTCCTGCCGATCCTGCGCGAGACGCCGAAGGAGGCCGAGATCGTCTCGCATCGCCTGATGCTGCGCGCCGGCATGATCCGCCAGGAGGCGGCTGGCATCTACGCGTGGCTGCCGCTCGGTTTTCGCGTGCTCAAGAGGGTCGAGCAGATCGTGCGCGAGGAGCAGAATCGCGCCGGCGCGATCGAGCTCCTGATGCCGACGCTGCAACTCGCCGATCTTTGGCGCGAGAGCGGCCGCTACGACGCCTACGGTCCCGAAATGCTGCGCATCAAGGATCGTCACGAGCGCGAACTGCTCTACGGTCCGACCAACGAGGAGATGATCACCGAGATCTTCCGCTCGGCGGTGCGCTCGTACAAGGACCTGCCGCTCAACCTTTATCACATCCAGTGGAAATTCCGGGACGAGCAACGACCGCGATTCGGCGTGATGCGCGGGCGCGAGTTCCTGATGAAGGACGCCTATTCGTTCGACCTCGACAAGGATTCGGCGCGGCTCTCCTACAACAAGATGTTCGTCGCCTACCTGCGCACGTTCGCGCGCATGGGGCTCAAGGCGATCCCGATGGCGGCCGAGACCGGCCCGATCGGCGGCGACCTCTCGCACGAGTTCATTGTGCTTGCCGAGACCGGCGAGTCGGCGGTCTTCTGCGACAAGAACGTGCTCGACCTGCCGATCCCCGACGAGGGCATCGACTACGACGGCGATCTCACGCCCATGATCGACCGCTGGACCAGCCTCTATGCGGCGACGAGCGATGTGCACGACAAGGCACGCTACGAGCGCGACGTGCCGGCGGAGCGCCGCGTCGAGACGCGGGGCATCGAGGTCGGTCAGATTTTCTATTTCGGCACCAAGTATGCCGAGGCGATGAAGGCGGTGGTCGCCGGCCCCGACGGGGCCGAGCGGCCGATCCACGGCGGCTCCTACGGGGTCGGCGTCTCGCGCCTCGTCGGCGCCATCATCGAGGCCTTCCACGACGACGCCGGCATCATCTGGCCCGAGGCGGTGGCGCCGTTCCGCGTCGCCATCCTCAACCTCAAGCAGGGCGGCGCCGACACCGATGCGGCCTGCGAGAAGCTCTACGGCGAGCTCATGGCGCGCGGCGTCGACGTGCTCTATCACGATCTCGACGAGCGTCCGGGCGCGAAGTTTGCGGCCATGGACCTGATTGGTATTCCCTGGCAGGTGATGGTCGGGCCGCGCAGCCTCGCCGAAGGCAAGGTCGAGCTCAAACGTCGCGCGGACGGCACGCGTGAGCTGGTTACGCCTGCGGACGCCGTGGCGCGGCTCGCACCGTAATTGGGCGGATTGTGCGATTAAACTGTGGCATTCGCGCCTAGTGCGGCGAATTCACTGGCATGAAACCGCCAGAATCGGATGAAATTCGAGTTCGGGGAAAATAAAGCACAACAAATGACCGAGCCGACCTCTACCGGGCCCTTCGCTGCCTTCGAATGGATGCTGTCGCTGCGCTACCTGCGCGCGCGCCGCCGCGAGGGATTCATCTCGGTGATCGCCGGCTTCTCGTTCCTCGGCATCATGCTCGGCGTCGCGACGCTGATCATCGTGATGGCGGTGATGAACGGATTCCGCAAGGAGCTGCTCGACAAGATCCTCGGCCTCAACGGCCACATGCTGGTGCAGCCGCTCGACCGGCCGTTGACCGACTACGACGAGGTGGCGGCGCGCATCTCCAAGATTCCCGGGGTGATCCTCGCGGCTCCGTTCGTCGAAGGGCAGGCGCTCGCCTCCTCGCCCTCGGCGCTCACGGGCGCGCCGGCAAGCGGCGTGCTGGTGCGCGGCATGCGCGCCGCGGACCTGACCCGGCTCGGCACCATCGCGAGGAACATCAAGCAGGGAACGCTCGAAGGCTTCGACGACGGGCAGGGGGTCGCGATCGGCCAGCGCCTCGGCGACCAGCTCTCGCTGCGCGCCGGCGACAACATCACGCTGGTGTCGCCACGCGGCGTCGTCACGCCGATGGGCGTCACGCCGCGCGTCAAGTCCTACAAGATCGCGGCCGAATTCCAGATCGGCATGTCGGACTACGATTCCGGCTTCGTGTTCATGCCGCTCAAGGAGTTGCAGATCTATTTCAACCACGACAAGGACGTGAGCGCGATCGAGGTCTACATCCAGAATCCGGACGACGTCGACCGCTACGCTGCGCTGGTCAAGCAGGCGGCAGGGCGGCCGGTCTTCATCGTCGACTGGCGGCGCAAGAATTCGGCGTTCTTCACCGCGTTGCAGGTCGAGCGCAACGTGATGTTCGTGATCCTGACCCTCATCGTGTTGGTCGCGGCGCTCAACATCGTGTCCGGGCTGATCATGCTGGTGAAGGACAAGAGCCCCGACATCGCCATCATGCGCACCATGGGCGCGACTCAATGGTCGATTTTGCGCATCTTCGTCATCACCGGCGCCTCGATCGGCGTGGTCGGCACCCTGATCGGCCTCGTCACCGGCACGCTGGTCTGCCTCAACATCGAGTCGATCCGCCAATTCCTCGCCTGGTTGCTGCATGTCGACGTCTTCAATTCGGAAATCTACTTCCTGTCGAAGCTGCCGGCCGAGATGTCGGTCGGCGAGACCTCGGCCGTCGTGGTACTGTCGCTGGCCCTGTCGCTGCTCGCCACCCTCTACCCGGCCTGGCGCGCGGCGCGCCTCGATCCGGTCGAAGCGCTGCGCTACGAGTAGGCTCGATGGCCGAGAGCGAAACGCCCATCATCTTCCTGCACGGCATCGAGCGCCACTACCAGCAGGGAGACGCGACGCTCGATATCCTCAAAGGCGTCGAGCTCGCCGTCTGGGCCGGCCAGTCGGTCGCGCTGATCGCGCCGTCCGGCGCCGGCAAGTCGACCCTCCTGCATATCGCCGGGATGCTCGAGCGGCAGGACGCGGGCGAGGTCTACATCGGCGACCGGGCCACCTCGACGCTGAGCGACAGCGAGCGCACCCGCATCCGCCGCATGGATATCGGCTTCGTCTACCAGGCGCACCACCTGCTGCCGGAATTCAGCGCGCTCGAGAACGTGATGCTGCCGCAGATGATCCGCGGCCTGTCGCGCCGCGAAGCGTCCGCGCGCAGCGCCGAGCTCCTGTCCTATCTGGGCCTCAAGGAGCGCCTGACGCACCGTCCGTCCGAGCTCTCGGGCGGCGAGCAGCAGCGCGTCGCGATCGCGCGCGCCGTCGCCAACGCGCCGAAGGTGCTGCTCGCGGACGAGCCGACCGGCAACCTCGATCCGCGCACTTCCGAGCATGTGTTCGGGGCGCTGACCCAGCTCGTGCGCGCCTCCGGTCTCGCGGCCGTCATCGCGACCCACAACATGGACATCGCGTCCCGCATGGACCGCCGCGTCACGCTGCGCGACGGGAAGGTGGTGGAGCTAGAATAGGCTGTAGGGTGGGCAAAATTGCCTGCCGCGACGTCGCCGCGTGGGCAAAGGCGCATTAGCGAGCATCGTAGGGTGGGCAAAGGCGGCCGAGGTATTGGCTATTGGCCCAAGCCTTGTTCCGCCGTGCCCACGCCGGCACGCCGATGACGCACGCGTGGGCACGGCGGATGGAGTCAGTGCATCACGACCGCTGGTCGGGCCGCCTTTGCCCACCCCACGGCGCGTGCAAATTCACTCAGTACCGCCAATCCTCGATCTTCATCAGCGGAAAGCCGCTGAACACGTGCGGCGGCGAGACCGCGGGCGCGGCATGCAGGTAGCTGCGGTCGAGCTCGGCGAACTTGGTGACGCCGAGGAGGCCGAGGCAGCGCTGCACCTCGTCCTCGAGAAGCTCGAGGAGCCGCACTACCGCTTCGGCGCCGCCGGCGCCGAGCGCATAGCACTGCACGCGGCCGAGGCCGACCAGATGGGCGCCCGCCGCGATCGCCTTGACGATGTCGGTGCCGCGCACGAACCCGCCGTCGACCATCACCTTGGCCTTGCCGTCGACCGCCGCGACCACCTCGGGCAGCACGTCCATCGAGCCGCGGCCGTGGTCGAGCTGGCGCCCGCCGTGGTTGGACACATAGACGTAGTCGACGCCGTGCTCGACCGCGAGCTTGGCGTCCTCGGCGGTCGCGATGCCCTTGATGGCGAGCGGGATCTTGAAGTTCTTCTTGATGCGATCGACCGTGCGCCAGTCGAGCGCCGCCTGGTACTCGCGGCCCGATGCCTTGCGCCGGCCGCGCACGATATGGCGCTTGGCGATGTCGCGCTCGCGCCGGCTGTAGATCGCGGTATCGACGGTCAGGCAGAAGGCCGCATAGCCCTTGTCGATCGCGCGCCGCACATAGTCGTCGACCCAGGCGGCGTCGCCGCGCACATAGAGCTGGTAGAAGCGCAGCGCGTCGGGCGCCGCCTCGGCGACCTTCTCGAGGCCCGGCTCGCATACCGAGCTCAGCATGTGTCCGGCCCCGAAGGCGCCGGCGCCGCGCACCACGTCGGCGGCCGCTTCCGGGTGGAAGCATTCGAGCGAGCCGACCGGCGCGAAGAATACCGGGATGCGGATCTTGCGGCCGAGCACCTCGACCGATGGATCGATCTTGCTCACGTCGCGCAGCACGCGCGGCCGGAAGCCGAGCGAGTCGATCGCCAGGCGGTTGCGCCGCATCGTCGTCTCAGTCTCGGCGGCGCCGACGATGTAGTCCCAGTCGTTCTGATTGAGGTTCTGGCGCGCCTTGGCGACGATCTCGTGCAGGGTCTGGAAGTCGTGGGTCGTGGTGGCGAGGCGCGCCGCGGCGGCTTGCTCGGGATTGTGCTGTTGCATGGGCTTGACCGGCGGAGGGAGGGAAGGGTGTGCCCCGCCGTTCTAGCCCATGAGCCGGCGCAGTGGCTACGCCCTCGAGGGGACGCGTAGGATGGGTTGAGCGCAGCGAAACCCATCAACCGCGCGCGATGGGTTTCGCTGCGCCCAACCCATCCTACGGCCGCCATCGCGGATACTACCGCCGCGGGCTGCGCTGTGCGTTCTGGCCGGGCGCGCCGCGATAGTCGGGGTTCTGCACGCAGGCGCCGCCATTGCCGCCCGCGTTCTCGCGGCACTGCGCCAGCGTCTCGAACGCGCAGTAGGTCGAGCCGCTCATCGTATGGTCGATGTAGCACCACGGATAGTCGACGGCGTGCGCCGGCCGCGCGGTCGCGAACGTGGCGGCGAAGAGCGCGACGGCCGCGGCGAGCGTCTTCATGCCTCGCCGCCGAAGATGTCGGTAAATCATTGGAGAGACCGTGTCCTAGTCGTGGTCGCGTGTCTTGCGGCCCCGCGTCGGCTGCGGGCCGCGGTAATACGGGCTGCGGATGCAGGTGCCGCCGATGCCGCTCAGCGTATCCATGCATTGCCGGTAGGTCGTGTAGTAGCAGCTCGTGGCGCCGATGCTCTTCGGATAGAGCGCGCACCACGGATAGTCGTAGGCGGACTGGGCATGACCGGCCGATGTTGCGGCCAACCATACGGCAACGACGGCGGCAGACTGGACGAGGCGCATCGGACGTCTCCCGGCGAGGCCCTCCCGCTCGATCAACACCGCGCCCGGCAGCCTATTCGGACGGTGCGCGAACATCGAGTGCACACGATCGCGTGAGGGGGCCGCCGTTTCTCGTCGCTTTGCCCTCGATGGCATCCGAATGGCTGCGACGCCGCCGGCCCTTGGACCGCGTTATTCAGTCTTGGTGCCCGCCACCGCGACGCAAGCTGCCAATGCGAAGCGTACCGGGCATCATCCCGTGGCCCTGCGACTGGAGCTCGGACTTGGCTTGCCGGATAACGATCGCCGCCCCTTGCAGGGCGAGCATGGCCATGACCGCGGCGACGACGACGTCCGGCCAGCCGGCGCCTGTTCCAAACACGCCCGCTGCCGCAAGCAGCACCGCGAGATTGCCGAGAACGTCGTTGCGCGTGCAAATCCAGGCCGAGCGCATGTTGGCGTCTCCGGCGCGGTGCCGCCACAGCAACCAGAACGAGGCCGTATTGGCGACAAGCGCGGCAAGTCCGACGCCACCCATGGTGACGGCATGCGGGAGCGTGCCGTTGAACACGTGCCATGCCGTGACCCCGAGCACCCAGACGCCGAAGAGCGCCATCGTCGCGCCCTTGGCGAGCGCTGCGGTCGCCCGGTAGCGCAACGCCATGCCGACCACGAACAGGCTGATCGCGTAGTTGGCCGCGTCGCCGAGGAAGTCGACCGCATCCGCCTGCAATGCGGCTGAACCGGCGGCAAGCCCGGCGCTGATCTCGGCGCCGAACATGGCGGTGTTGATCGCCAGCACCCACCACAGGACCCGCCGGTATGCGGCTTGCCGGAGCGGATCGCCGCCCGGGTCTGCATGGTGATGTTCGCAACAATGCGCGCTCATGATTTGCCTGATTTGGATTCTGTAGTCCCTGCAGGGTCAACATATGGATGCGCTGACGATCGGACGAGGGCATGAATGGAAAAACTACGTACGAACGTACAAGCGTTGTCGATCATCGCTACCTACCGTTCGAAAAGCTTGGCATCCGTGATGCCGCCAATCGGGGTGTCCCGTCGCGCACCGCATCCAAGGGGGCGCGCAAACGGGGCGTCCTGGCCACGTCACCCCCTCCACCTGCTCCTATCGAGCATGGGTCGAGGCCACCGGGACGACAGGAGATCAAAATGATTCGCTTCGCAATGAAGTCAGCGCTGCCCGTCGGGTTCATTCTCGGCTTGGCCTGTGCGGTTCCGGCGGTCACGATTGCACAAGCCCAAGCGCCGCGCGACGCGCCCAACACACGCAACCTCAACGATCCGGCTGACGCGCGCGACCCTGGCGCCACACGCAACCTCAACGACCCTGCCGACGCACGCAATCTCAACGATCCGGCTGACGCACGCAATCTCAACGATCCGGCTAACTCGCGCAATCTCAACGATCCGGTTGACGGGCGCAACATCGACGACAAGGCCAACAAGCGCGACGTCAAGTAAACTGACGGCGAGGCTGCGCTCGGGCCGGCGCGACCTGCTGGTCGGGCCTGCGCGCGCAACGGTGGAGGATCAGGGAGCTTCGGCTCTCCTGACGACATCGTTTTCCGTGACGGCGATCGCAGTCCGATACGCCGCATCTTGTCGGCATCGAAGCGAGACGCTGACATGAGATCCTCGTTTCTGGGGGCGGTATTCCTGCTCGGTTCCGCCGCGGTCGGAGCGGGCGGCCTCGCTCCCGCATTTGCCGACGAAATGGCCGCCGGCAGGATACGCATCGAATACAGCGAGCCCACCAATCCCGATCATCAGATTCTTCTTGCACAGCTCAAGGCACGCCGGGCGCTTGAGGATTTGCAAGCGATCTTCATGCCGTTCCGCCTCCCGCGCGACGTGACGCTACGGACGGTCGGGTGCAATGGCGTCGCGAATGCGTGGTATCAGGTCGTCGATGGCCAGCCGACCGTGTCGCTTTGCTACGAATATTTATACGATCTCTGGGAGCGCCTGCCGACGATGGCGATGGAAGGAGGGGTCACCCCGACGGACGCGCTTATGGGTCAGCTATTTTTCACGGTCTCGCATGAAATCGGGCATCTTCTGTTCGACGTCTTCAAGGTGCCGATATTCGGTCGCGAGGAAGACGCGGCCGACCAGTTCGCGACATATATGATGCTGCAATTCGGCGAGGGTGCGTATCGGCTGATCATGGGAGCAGCATGGTCGTACCGTGCGTTCATCATGGACTATCGGGGGAATCCGAAAGCCATCCTTCCGCTTGCCGCTTTTTCCAGCACCCATTCACAACCGGAGGAGCGGTTCTACAACATGATGTGCGTCGCTTATGGCTCCGACGGGAAGCGTTTTGCCGGCCTCGTCGAGAAGGGGCTTCTCCCGGCCTCGCGAGCCGGGAACTGCAACTACGAGTTTGAGGTGCTGCAATTCGCATTCCAGCAGGGGATCGCGCCCCATCTCGATGAGGCGATGGCGGCCAAGGTGCTTGCGATGGATTGGCTGGCGGCGGCAATCCCGCCGCGCCCCATACGCTAGCGTTGCGGCGAAGTGCTTTGACGTCTCGAGCAGGTCAGCGGTCAGGCGCACCGAGCGCGTTGCCACGCCCGGGGGCTTTGTCCGGTGACGCGTGCGAACGTGCGCGTGAGATGGGACTGATCGGCAAATCCCGCCTCCACGGCGATCTGCGCGATCGGAAGATCGGTTTCCAGCAGAAGCTGCTCTGCCCTTGAGAATTCTCGCCCGCAGCAGCCACTGGTGCGGGGCGAGCCCCGTCGAGATCTTGAACGCCCGGCTGAAGTACGACCGCGACAATTTCACCAGGTCGGACACCGTTTGCAGCTGGACCTCATTGGCGAGATGGGCCGCAAAGTACTCGGTGACGCAACGAAGCTGCCAGGGAGCCAGACGTCCGCGCGGGACCGACGGATTCTTGGATGTGTTCAGCCTTGCGAGCGCAAGCAGCAGCGCGATCGACAGGGTATCGCCATAGAGTTGGCATCTCGGTTCGTCGTTTGCGCATTCCTCGGCGAACAGTTGAGCCAGATGCATGATGCCCGGATCGGAGAACATCAGTTGCGGCGTCCAAGCGTGGATCGGATCGATCTCGTCCTCCGCCATGCGCGCCAGTGTCGGGACATCGAACTGCAGCGTGAGGTGACGAAGAAAACGGACGTCGCTCGCGCGCCCGTGCGCGTCCAGACGCGCCGGGATGAAGCTGAGCGGACCGTCATGCGGGGGCGATCGACCGCGAAAGGCTTTCGATCGGATGTTCAAGTGTCCGCCGACCTCGTCGAGCACGACGGACAGCATCGGCCATTCGGACCCGAGGTCCACATGGAGCGCTCCCTCGCACCGCAGCTCTGCAATATGTGCGGACATCCCGGTCCACGATCTTTGCCAATACCTCGCCAGGCGAGCGCCCCGGTAGTCCGGCGCCGCCGCGTCCAGCCCGTCCGGTGCACAGAGGCGCGCCCGCGACGCGCCGAGCACGCTCAATTCGAGACTGAAGACGCGCCCGCGAGAAAGCTCGGTCCGGCCGGGAGCCACCCTTGCGGTGTGCATGGTCTCTGCCTCGTTTGTCCCGATCGATCGCCCGTGATGGCGAGATGCCGCAATGGTCAAGGCAAATCCATTGGACCAAGGGGTCATCTATATTTTGGGACCGGTCGACCATCCTTTGGGATCGGGTCCACGCGTCGGGCCGTCATGCCGGCAGCGTCGTTTCGTCAGCGCCGTTTCGTCAGCAGGACAGCGCGACTGCTATCAGCCAGCTCATGGGGCCGGCCGCCAATCCGAAGGGCGTTGTTCTGCGGCGCTGACGGCAGGGGCCGGTCAATCGATCACGCCCGCACGTCGCATGGGGGGCGGGCGCGTCGCGCGTCGGGCGGCCCGTAAGCCGGTCGCGTCGCCATCAATAGGGCGACCAATCGCGCGACCGTCGACGATCGTAACGCGTGGGTCCGCGGTAGCCCGGATTTTGGATGCAGGTGCCGCCGATGCCCGAAAGCGTCGTTTCGCACTGCTCGCGAGACGTGAAGTAGCACGACTGGCCACCGCCGCGGTCGCCCCGCAACGCACACCATGGATAGTCATAGGCGGATTGCGCGCCGCTCGGTCGCGGGAGGGCCGCGACCGCAAGGCCCGTGAGGGCGATCAGCATGATTGCGCGCATGGGACTCTCCCGGGTTCGTCCACTCGTATGAACACCACGTCGGCGCTTCATATTCAACACGCCACGCGCGTGTTGGCTCCCGTCCGGTGTGGTCGATGGCGGGATTTTGGCGCGTCAGGGCATCGCAGGGCTGGCCGCCGCTCCCGGTTGGCTTGTCGGGCATTTCATTCAAATTCACCGCGAAACCTCCCTGGCGGCTTAAGCGGCGGGCAAAAGAGACCGGGTAGGAATCGCACTGCATACGGGCGACATCCCGGTTGCCGTCACTGCGGTCGTGAACGCGTTGGGAGGGGCGGCTCCCCCAATCGTGCTCGGCGGTCGACACCTTGCGAACGCCGGCCAGTGTCCTGGCACGCGTGACGACTGAGGTCCTGCGGGAGGCCAACCCGCGGGACCTTTTTTATGTGCCGCAAGCACCACTTAGGTCCAGCTGACACGAGGCCGAACATGGCGCCGAACGCGGCGCCGAACCTGGCGCTTAACTCGTGAGAACAAAACAGAAACAATGTTCGTCTTTCGTTCCTTCAAGGGGAGAGTCGTCATGTTCCGGGCCGTCGTTGAGGAAGCTGCCGCGCTGGCGTCGATTTCGCTGTTCATTGGCATGATAGCGGTGTGGGCGCAGGTATTTTCCGCCATCTGAGTGTTCCCGACCATCCGGTCGCATGATTGGGCGGCGTTGCCGGGGAGGGCACGCTGCCAGTACATGAGCCTGGATCACATGTGAGGCTGGATCACAGTGGCCGGGAACATGTGCGCAAGCTGTGCAGCGCGCGCCCACCGGCGCGCGCCGCGGTGGACAGCAAGCCGGGGGCCTGCTCACTGTCGGCAAGCAGGGATTCGTGCCTGCCTCGTTGCCGAAATCCGTCCGGGGCCGCCGTGAGCAAAGCCATCAAGACCACCGCCGCTCCCGGGTTCGTGCATCTGCACGTGCACTCGTCCTACTCGCTGCTCGAGGGCGCGCTGACGATCGCGCGGCTTGCCGAGCTCGCCAAGGCCGATCACCAGCCGGCGCTGGCGCTCACCGACACCGACAACATGTTCGGCGCGCTCGAGTTCTCGGCCAAGATGGCCAACTCCGGGATCCAGCCGATCATCGGCTGCGCGCTCGCGGTCGACTTCGGCGATAGCGATCACGGGCCGCGTCCGCCCGGCATGATCCAGACGCGCGACCTGCCGCGCATCGTGCTGCTCGCCGCCCGCGAAGAGGGCTACCGCAACCTGATGCGGCTCAACGCGCGCGCTTTTCTCGGCCATACCGGCAACGAGCCCGCGCACGTGCGGCTCGATTGGCTGGCCGAGGCCAGCGAGGGCCTGATCGTGCTCACGGGCGGACCCGGCGGGCCGCTCGACCGGGCGATCGCGGCCGGGCAGGCGGCGTTTGCGACAGCGCGCGGCGAGGCACTGGCGCAACTCTTCGGCGATCGCCTCTATGTGGAATTGCAGCGCCACGGCGGGGCCGACGAGCGCGCCGTCGAGCGCGCGCTGGTCGATTTCGCGTACGCCAAAGGCCTTCCTCTTGTCGCCGCCAACGAGCCGCTGTTTGCGACCGCCGAGGACTACGAGGCGCATGACGCGCTGATCTGCATCGCGGCAGGCCGCCTCGTCGCCGAGGCCGACCGCCCGCATCTCACGCCCGAGCACCGCTTCAAGACGCGCGCCGAGATGATCAAGCTCTTTGCCGACGTCCCTGAGGCGCTCGCCGCCTCGGTCGAGATCGCCGAGCGTTGCGCCTTCCGCCCCTCGACCTGCAAGCCGATCCTGCCGCAGTTCTCGACCGATAAGGACGCCTGGATGATCGACGAGGCGGGCGACCTCAAGCGCCGCGCCGAGGAGGGGCTCCGGCTCCGCCTCACGGCGCGTGGCGTCGCGCCCGGGCACGCCGAGGAGGAATATCGCGAGCGCCTCGCCTTCGAGCTCTCGGTCATCGCGGGGATGAAATATCCCGGCTACTTCCTGATCGTTGCCGACTTCATCCAGTGGGCGAAACAGCAGGGCATTCCGGTCGGCCCCGGCCGCGGCTCGGGCGCGGGCTCGCTCGTCGCCTATGCGCTCACCATCACGGACCTCGACCCGATCCGCTTCGGGCTGCTGTTCGAGCGCTTCCTCAATCCCGAGCGCGTGTCGATGCCCGACTTCGACATCGACTTCTGCCAGGACCGGCGCGACGAGGTGATCCGCTACGTGCAGCAGCGCTACGGCCGCGACCGGGTGGCGCAGATCATCACCTTCGGCACCCTGCAGGCGCGCGGCGTGCTGCGCGACGTCGGCCGCGTGCTGGAGATGCCGTACGGCCAGGTCGACAAGCTGTGCAAGCTGGTGCCGCAGAACCCGGCCGCGCCCGTGACGCTCTCGCGCGCCATCCATGACGAGCCGCGCCTGCAGGCCATGCGCGACGCCGAGCCGGTGGTGGCGCGTGCGTTTGCGATCGCGCAGAAGCTCGAAGGCCTCAACCGCCACGCCTCGACGCACGCCGCCGGCATCGTGATCGGCGACCGGCCGCTCGAAGAGCTCGTGCCGCTCTACCGCGATCCGAAGTCCGACATGCCGGTGACCCAGTTCAACATGAAATGGGTCGAGCAGGCCGGGCTCGTCAAATTCGACTTCCTCGGCCTTACCACGCTCACGGTGCTCGCCACCGCGGTGCGGCTCATCGCTCAGCGCGGCATCGAGATCGATCTCGCGGCGCTGCCGCTCGACGACAAGAAGACCTATGAACTTTTTGCGCGGGCCGAAATGGTCGGCATCTTCCAGTTTGAAAGCCAGGGCATGCGGCGTGCGCTGCTCGACGCGCGGTCCGACCGCTTCGAGGACATCGTCGCCCTCAACGCCCTCTACCGGCCGGGCCCGATGGCCAACATCCCGACCTTCTGCGCCCGCAAGCACGGCACCGAGCAGCCGGATTACATCCATCCCAAGCTCGAGCCCGTGCTGCGCGAGACCTATGGTGTCATCGTCTACCAGGAACAGGTGATGCAGGCCGCGCAGGTGCTGGCCGGCTACTCGCTCGGCGAAGCCGACCTGCTGCGCCGCGCCATGGGCAAGAAGATCAGGAAGGAGATGCAGGCACAGCGCGAGCGCTTCGTCTCCGGCGCGGTCGAGCGTGGCCTCGATAAGGGCCAGGCCGAGACCATCTTCGAGCTGCTCGAGCGCTTCGCCGATTACGGCTTCAACAAGAGCCACGCGGCCGCCTACGCGCTCGTCGCCTACCAGACCGCCTACCTGAAGACGCACTACCCGGTCGAGTTCCTGGCCGCCTCCATGACGCTCTCGATGGGCAACACCGACAAGCTCGCCGAATTCCGCGCAGAGGCGGTGCGGCTCGGCATCAAGGTCGAGCCGCCCTCGGTCAACCGCTCCGGCGTCGAGTTCGACGTGAAGGGCAATACGATCTACTACGCGCTCTCGGCGCTCAAAGGCGTGGGCCGGGCGGCCGTCGAGGCGATCGTCGCGGCGCGCGGCGAGCGGCCCTTCGCCGACCTCGCCGATTTCGCCGGCCGCATCAACCCGCGCGCCGTCAACAAGCGCGTGCTGGAGAGCCTTGCGGCATCCGGCGCCTTCGACTGCATCGAGCGCGAGCGCGCGCGTGCGGCCGCGGGCGTCGACGTCGTGCTCGCGGCGGCCAATCGCGCGCACGAGACCGCCGTGTCGGGCCAGGTCGACATGTTCGGCGGCGGGGCGGTGCGCGAGACGCTGCCGATCCCGGCGGCGGCCGCGTGGATGCCGGCCGAGCGCATGCAGAAGGAATACGACGCGGTCGGCTTCTTCCTCACCGGCCATCCGCTGGATGACTATGCGGCCGCGCTCAAGGGCCTGCGCGTCCAGTCGTGGAGCGAGCTCACGCGCGCCGTGAAAGCGGGCGCGACCGCGGGCCGCGTTGCCGCGACCGTGGTGTCGCGCACCGAGCGCCGCACCAAGTCGGGCAGCAAGATGGGCATCTTCGGGCTCTCCGATCCGTCCGGGCAATACGAGGCGATCATCTTCCAGGAGGGCCTCGATCAGTACCGCGACGTCCTGGAGCCGGGCACCGCCGTGCTGCTCTTCCTCTCGGCCGAGGCGCAGGGCGACGAGGTGCGCGCCCGCATCCAATCGGCCGAGCCGCTCGAGAAGGCCGCAGCCAAGCTGCAGAAGGGCCTGCGCGTGTTCGTGCGCGACGACACGCCGCTCGACGCGGTGTCGCGCCGGCTCGACGCCAAGGGCGACGGCGAGATCTCGATCGTCGCGTTGCTCGGCGCCGGCGCCGAGGTCGAGCTCAAGCTGCCCGGCCGCTACAAGGTCTCGCCGCAGATCGCCGGCGCCATCAAGGCCGTGCCCGGCGTCGTCGAGGTGCAGGCGGTGTAGGGGATAGATTTCGTAGCCCGCATGGAGCGAAGCGCAATGCGGGGACCCCGCCCGACACGCGCGAGGTGCGTGCGTCCATGGTGCATTACCGCCGCAACTTCACCCAAGGCGGCACCTATTTCTTCACCGTCGCACTGGCCGACCGCCGCGCCGCAACGCTCGTCGATCACGCGCCCGCACTACGTGAAGCCTTTCGCGTCACCCGGCGCGACCGACCCTTCGCGATCGATGCCATCGTCGTGCTCCCCGAGCACCTCCACGTGGTCATGACCTTGCCGCCGGACGACGCTGACTTTTCGGGCCGTTGGCGTCGCATCAAAAGCTGGTTCACGCGTGAGGTCGTGCGCTCCGGAAAGGCGATCAGCCGCGATCGCCGCGGCGAATACGTTCTGTGGCAGCGGCGATTCTGGGAGCACACCGTGCGCGATGAGGCCGATTTCGCCCGGCACGTGGACTACATTCACTTCAATCCCGTGAAGCACGGCTTGGTGCCGCGTGTAAGCGGCTGGCCGCACTCGTCGTTCCACAAGTACGTGCGGGACGGGATTCTGCCGCAGGATTGGGGCGGCGATATCAGGGGCGGGACGCTCGGGAAATTCGGCGAGCCCTGATGAGATACGCGAGTCCGTCCCCGGATTACGGCGCTTTCGCGCCGCCATCCGGGCTACGAGCTGCGGCGTACTGGATTGCCCGCTTTCGCGGGCAATGACGCAGCATTTGTCGGTAGGCGCGCGAGCCGTCGCGCTCCGTTTCATCCTCACAGCATCCGCGGCCGCTCGATTTAGCCGCCCAGATTGTCGCCGGGCCGCAGCGCGAGCGTGGCCAGCTCGCCATCCAGTCACCATCCGGCATCTCACGCTGATTCTGGCGGCGTGACGGCGGCGAGAAGCGCTTTGGTATCGTGTGGCGCCCATCCGGCGGCCATCAGCTTGCCGGGGTCGACAATGAACTCGCTGCCCTTGCCGCTGGCCAAGGCCACGCCGCCGAAAAGTAGTTGAGCGACCCAGCGCACGGGGGCTGCCGGCACGGTAAAGATGCCGGGCGGGCGCCCGAGACGACGACGAAACGATACAACGATCTCCGGGATGGAAATGGGATGCGGGTCCGCGACCAGATAGGTTTCGCCGCTCGGCGCGGAATTCAATACCAGGTGAACAGCGCTGATAAAGTTCTCGATGCCCAGCATCGAGCGGCGGTTGCGGAAGGCTCCCAGCGGCAACGGTATCGGCAGCGATGCGAGCCGGGCCAAGGTCACCAGATTGCCCCGAGGGACATCGCCATAGAGCATGACCGGACGCAGTATCGTGAACGGAACGCCGGAGGCGGCGACCGCCGCTTCGGCGGTAAGCTTGGAACGGCCGTAGGCGTTGCTCGGTCGAGGATCGTCGGCCTCGGTCAAGACATGGTCGGCAGCAGGACCGCTCTGCGCGCTGACCGATGAAATGAAGATGAAATGCTTGACGCCTGCTCGCGCTGCCTCGGACGCGAGCGCGGCGGTCGCGCGATGGTTGATCTGATCGAAGAGGCCCTCCGCAACGCCGTCGCTTGCCGTTATGGCCGCAAGATGCACGACCGCATCGACGCCGTTGAGCAGCGGCGCCCAATCGAGTGGGTGCGAGAGATCGCCTTCGACAACGTCGACACTCGGCAACGGGAAAGCAGGCGTGTGCCGAACGAGCGCACGCACGGCGTATCCGGCCGAAACGAGGCTCCGGGTAAGCGGGCGACCGCAAAAACCTGTCGCACCCGTGATCAATACGCGCATGACCATCTTCCATGCCCCCATCGGGCCGGTTCGCTTTTCCGGTGACGAAGGGCGATCGAGCGCCTCGACGCCGCGGACATCGCGGCGATGATCCGGAACAAGAGCGAGGCTGAGCGCGGGGCGTAAGCCGCCGCGCTCTGTCTCGCAACCCTCACAGCATCCGCGGCCGCTCGATATAGCCGGTCAGATCGTCGCCGAGGCGTAGCGCCAGCGCGGCCAGCACGCCGGTCGGATTGTATCCCGAGTTATGCGCGAACACCGACGCGCCGACCACGAACAGGTTCTGTGCGTCCCAGTGCTGCAAGTGCTGCGACACCACGCTGGTCTTCGGATCGCGCCCCATCGGCGTGCCGCCGGTGACGTGCGTGCTCTGATAGGCCCGCGTGTCGAACGGCGCCTTGCGCGGCGCCGCCGGTCCGACGATCGTCGCGTCGGTCGCCTTGGCGATCTCGGCCGCCTTCTTGGTGCAGTACTCCGACATCTTCATGTCGTTGTCGCGCCAGTCGAAGGTGATCCGCACCAGCGGCTGGCCGTAGGCGTCGCGATAATCCGGATCGAGGTCGAGGTAGTTCTCGCGATGCGGGTAGCTCGATCCCTGCACCTGCATCGAGAACGAGTGCGCGTACCACTCGGCGTTCGCCTCCTTCCACTTGGTGCCCCACTGCGGCGTGCCGCCCGGCACCCGGCGATTGCCGATCGGACGCCCGTTGGTGAGGTTGGCGCTGATGCCGCCGCCGCCGAGGAAGCCGAGGCCGGTGTGATCGAAGTTGTCGTTGTTGAACTCGTCGATCGAGACGCCGGTGCTGCCGCTCGCCAGGAACGGATTGATCCAGCGGTCCTTCACGAACAGATTGATCGCCGATGAGGTCTGATAGCAGAAGTTCTTGCCGACCACGCCCTCGCGGGTCGCCGGATTGTAGGGCGCGCCGATGCCGGCGGTCAGCAGCAGCTTGGTGTTGGTCATCGTGAAGGCGCACAGCGCCACCACGTCGGCGGGCTGCTCGTATTCCTCGCCGGTCACGAGGTCGATATAGCGCACCCCGGTGACGTGCTTGCCGGCGCGATCGTAATCGAGCCCGATCACCTGCGTGCGCAGCCGCAGCTCGAAGCTCGGCCGCTGCATCAGGACCGGATAGAGCAGGGTGTCGGGCGTCGCTTTGGCCTGGGCCTCGCAGATGAACTTCTCGCAGTGGCCGCAATATTGGCACGGCGCGAGCCGCATCCCGTCCGGGTTGGTGTAGGCCCCCGACGAGTTGCCCGAGGGCGCGATGAACGGCTTGTAGCCGAGCTTCTCCGCCGCGGCCTTGAAGATGAGGCCGGCCTCGGTCGGCTCGAGCGGCTTCTGCGGATAGTCGTCGCGGCGCGGCGCCTCGAACGGGTTGCCGCCGGCCTGCATCTGCCCGTTGATGTTTCCCGCCTTGCCCGAGATGCCGTAAAGCTTCTCGAACTCGTGATGAAAGGGCTCCATCTCGGCGTAGGTCACGCCCCAGTCCTGGACCAGCAGATCGGCCGGGATCGCCTGCTTGCCGTAGCGCGTCTCGAAGCGCGTGCGCAGTTCCGGATCGTATTCCGACCAGCGCCACAGGAAGCCGTTCCAATGACTGGCGGCACCGCCGAGGCCGATGCCCGGCATGAACGCGCCCAGCCGTCGTGCCGGCAACGCCTCGTCCTTCGCGGCGTGGCGCACCGTATAGGTCTCGGTCGCCCAGTCCTGGGCGATTTCGCCGTGGATTTCCCAGCGCAGCTCGTCGCGTTGATTGGGCAGTGTCGACTCGGCGCCGTTGCGCCGGTCGTGCCCGCGCTCGAGCACGACCACATCGGTCCCCTTGGCGGTGAGCTGGCGGGCGATCAGGGCCGCCGTCAGACCGCCGCCGACGATCACGACGGTGCGTTTTTTCAGCTTGGTGGCCATGGTTAGCTGCTCCTCAGCTGAAATCGGCGATCGACTTGGGGGTCTTGGCGCCGGGATACGGCTTGCCGCGATACATCACCATGTCGCGTGAATGGACGCCGGGCAGGCCCGGATAGCCGATCATCTTCCAGAACACCTTGTCGCGGTTGCCGCCGTAGATCGGATCGGCAAAGCAGGCTTGGGTGAACAGCGGATAGACGAAACCGTTGAACCACGCGGCGAGCGGCACGCGCGCGTCGGTCAGCTTGCCGCCCGCGAGGTCCTTGAGGAACGCATCGGCGTCCGCGGCCGGCAGTGCCGCGAAGCTCTTGTTGTGGCGCTGGCGGCAGGCCGCATTCGCGGCCGCAATGCCCGCCTTGAAGAACTGCTCGGGCGTCATCGGCAACTGGTAACCGAACTGCGGCTTTCCCTTGCGCCACGGTCCCCGCATGTAGAGCCGCTCGCCCTGGCCGAAGCCGCCGGCGAGCTGGCGATCGATGAAGAGCGCGAGCCCGCATTCGACGCCGCTCGGCGTCAGATGATCCGCCGGGCACATCACGTTGACGAGATTTTCGACAAAGGCTGCTTCCTCCGGACCGAGTGACTGGTAGCCTGGCTCGGACGCCGCGGGCTGCGGTGCTGCGGCGGGCGGCGTTTGCGCCTGCGCGGCTGTGGCGACGGCCGCCGCTCCCGCTGTCGCGATCAGCGCCGGCGCGAGCGGGGCGGTGCCCGCCGCCGTCGCGATCTGCTTGAGGACGTCTCGGCGCGCAAATCCAGCGGCGTCTTTGTCGGACATTTGGCAGATCCTCCCGCGTGCGCGGCCCGTTGGCGTCGAGCCGTTTTTGCGCCGGGAGCCTATCGCGTTTCGCCCCGAAAACAATCCGCGCCGCATTGCGGGCACTGCATGCACGGATGCATAGGCGTCTCGCGATGCGCGCGCCGGCGCTACCGCGCCGGTGCCATCATGCGGCCGCGCTATTCGTCCTCGAACCGCAGTCCCACATAGTTCTCCGCCACCATCGTCTGGCCGGCACGCGAGCCCGCCACATAGGTGAGCTCGGCCTGCTGTAATCGCCGCTCGAACGGCGTCGCGGCGTCGAAGCGGTGCAGCAGGTTCGTCATGTAGGTCGAGTAGCGCACGGTCTTCCACACGCGCTTGAGGCAGATGTCGGAATAGCGGTCGAGCCGCTCGCTCGTGCCGGTGCGGAAGAACTCGGTGAGTGCGCGCGCGAGCACGCGCACGTCGGCGACCGCGAGGTTGAGCCCCTTGGCGCCGGTCGGCGGCACGATGTGGGCGGCGTCGCCCGCGAGGAAAAGCCGGCCATGCCGCATCGGCGCGGCGACGAAGGAACGCACCGGGGTCACGCCCTTCTGCAAGATGCGGCCGGTGACGAGTTCGTCCGCGCCGTCGCCGAGGCGAACTTTAAGCTCATCCCAGAAGCGCGCGTCCGGCCAGGCGTCCGGGTTCTCGTCGGCCGCGACCTGCACGTAGTGGCGCGAGATGCGCGGCGAGCGCCGGCTGCACAGGCCGAAGCCGCGCGCATGATTGATGTAGGTCATCTCGCGGATCGGCGGCGACTCTGAAAGAACACCCAGCCAGCCGAACGGGAAGATGCGGTCGTAGGTTGTGAGCGCCGCGGGCGGAACGGCCTCGCGGCAGACGCCGTGAAATCCGTCGCAGCCCGCGATGATGTCGCAGGTGAGCGCGTGCTCACCGCCGTTCGCCCGGTAGCGCACCATGGGGGTCATCCCCGTGATGTCGTCGAGCGCGACCACCTCGGCCTCGAACAGGAGCGGCGCGCCGTCGGCGAGCCGCGCCGCGACCAGATCCTTCACGACCTCCTGCTGGCCGTAGATGGTCGCGCACTTGCCGCCCGTGAGGGCAGGCAGGTCGAGATGGATCAGGCCGTCGGCGAAGCGGATATCGAGTTCCTTCATCGACCATGCATTCACGTCGCAGGCGCGCATCGAGGCCGAGCTCGTGCATCAGATCGACGGTGCCTTGCTCGAGCACGCCGGCGCGCACGCGACCCTCGATGTAGTCACGGCTCCTCGCCTCCAGCACGACGCAATCGACGCCCGCGCGATAGAGAAGATGCGCGAGAAACAGTCCCGCCGGACCGGCGCCGATGATGGCGACCTGCGTGCGCGTGTCGTTCACGGCGCGGGCGCACGCGCCGCGACGTCGAGCGTCGCGCCGCTGTCGAGCTCCACCCGGGCCGTGACCGCGTGCGGTGCCTTGGCGGCGGCGAACCCGAAGAAATAGCTCGTGGTGCCCTTGGCGCCGCCCGCGGCGGGACACACCGGAGACGCGAACGTGAAGTTCATCGCGCGCTCGTGTCGATCGGCGGACATGAGCCCGACGGTGCCCACCCCGCCTTTGCTGATGACGAAGACTTCGCCGGGCCCGGTGCCGCCCGGATAAGCAAGCTTGCTGAGCGGACCGAGGTCGAGCGTGAGCCGGCTCACGCAGGCCTTGGTGGCGCCGGCCGTCGCCTGCGTCAGATCGACGCGAAACTCGTATCCGGTCAGGCCGGCCGCCGGCGTGCCGGCGGCGCCCGCGAAGGTTCGCGACTGCAAGACCGCACGGCCGGAGATGCCCGCGATCGGAATGACGCCGACGCTGTCCGTCACGGCCACCTTGCAGGTCTTGTCGAACAGGCAGCTGAACTCAGGCGCGATCGTATCGGTGACCAACTGCGGGTCGGCGAACGCCGGCTGAATCCACAGCTCCAAGACGGTCGCGAAGAGAAGTCGATCAAGACAATTCGGCCGATCGCACCAGCAGACATGGCTGAAATCCCCCGTGGACGTTGCCCCACGATATGTCGGCGTCCGACGCAGTACCAGCCTGCGTGGCGCGCGATTGACCATCCGGTCAACCGGCGCTCATATAGGCGGCCAACTCAATGAGCCCGTCCAGGAGCCCCGCCATGGCCAACAAGCTGCGCCACATCGCGATCTCGGTCCGCGACCCCGAGGCCACCGCAAAATTCTTCGAGCAGGCGTTCGGCATGACGCGCGCCGGCAACGCGCAGCGCGGCGTCTACATGACGGACGGCACCATGAACGTCGCGCTGCTCAATTTCGGCGACGAGCCGATCGCCGGCTTCGAGAACCAGAAAGGCGTCACCGGCCTCATCCATTTCGGCATGTGGGTGGACAGCGTCGAGCAGGTCGACAAGTCGATCACGGCCGCCGGCGGCAGCTACGTGACGGGGCGCAAGGAGACCGGCCCGAACGTCTACTACGAGGTCAAATACAAGACGCCGGAAGGCATCGTGTTCGATGTCACCGAAAGCGGCTGGAAGGGCGCCGTGAAGGACGTGGCGCCGGCGCCGAAGGCCGCATGAGAGATTATGTTTTGGTATCTTGATACCAGAAAAGTCGTCGTGGCCAATTTTGGCAGAATAACCCAACTGGGATAACAGCAGCAATTTCAACGGGCGGGACCGCGACTTGAAAGGCGGCTGAGCGCCCGTCAAGGAGGGGCTAGCTGGGAGCATGGAATGGGGTTGGGTTCGTTGATCCGAGGTTTGGTCATGGCGGCCGCGTTGGCCTGCGCGACGGCCGCGCAGGCCGCCTGGCCTGAGCGGACCGTGACCATCGTGGTTCCGTTCACGGCGGGCGGCATCACCGACGTGCTCGCCCGCGCGACCGCCGAGCGCCTGCAGACCGCGTTGAAGCAGCCGTTCATCGTCGAGAACCTGCCGGGCGGCGCCGGCATCCTGTCCGCCGACCATGTTCTGCGCGCGCGGCCGGACGGCTACACGCTGCTGTTCACGCCGATCTTCCAGATCACCATGGCGCCGTTCACGCACAAGGTGACGTTCGATCCCGTCAAGGACTTCAAGCCGGTCGCCGCCGTCGCGGCGAGCCCGTTCGTCATCACGGTCGGTGGCGGCGTGCCGGCGAGCAACCTCGCGGAATTCATCGCCTACGTGAAGGCGCAGCCCGGCAAGATTCCGTTCGGCTCCGCCGGTACCGGCAGCCTCACGCACGTCTCGTCGGCGGTCTTCCTCAAGAGCGCCGGGCTCGACATGATCCACGTGCCCTACAAGGGCGTGGGCCAGGCCTTCACGGACCTGCTCGGCGGCCAGATCGCGATGCTCTCGGCCTCGCCGGTCGAGGTGAAGCCCTATCTCAATTCCGGCAAGATAAAGCCGCTCGCCGTCACGGGTCCGACGCGCTCGAAGCAGCTTCCGGACGTGCCGACCATTCTGGAGACGCTGAAAAGCCCGCCCGTGATCACCATCAACGGGCTTGTCGCGCCCGCGAAAGTGCCGCAAGAGGTCATCGACACACTGTCGCGCGTGATCATCGAGGCGGAAAAGAGCCCGGAGTTCGTCGAGCGCATCGACCGGCTCGGCGCCGAGCCGATCATCAATACGCCGACGGAGTTCGCCAAGATCATCGCCGACGACACGGCGCTCTGGCGCGACACGGTGCGCGATCTGGGTTTGAAGCCGGAATAGAGCATGATCCCGAAAAGTGGGTACCGGTTTTCGGAAAAGATCATGCTCGAACAATAGTGAAATAAGCCGACCAAACGAAATGTCGAACCGTAACGAGAAAAATCGCGTCGTCATCGTCGGGGCAGGGCCGGTCGGCATGGTGTGCGCGCTCGCGCTCAACCGGCGCGGCGTGCCGGTGACGGTGTTCGAGCAGGAGCCGGCCCCGGTCGAGGACCAGCGCGCCGCGACGATCCATCCGCCGACCCTCGAGATGCTCGATGCGCTCGGCGTGACCGAGAAGATCCTGCCGCTCGGCCTGATGTCGACCACCTACCGCTTCCACGATCGCGTCAACCGTTCGGTGGTGGCCGAGTTCGATCTCGATCGCATGCGCGACGAGTTCAAGTTTCCCTACGTGCTGCAATACGAGCAGTACAAGCTCACGGCCTCGATCGCGGCCGAATACGCCAATGCGAGCGACTTCGACGTGCGCTTCTCGCACAGCGTCACCGGCCTCACCGAGACTGCCGAAGGCGTCGAGATCGCCTATACGTCGCCGGACGGCGAGGGGCGTCTTTCGGCCGGCTACGTGGTCGGCTGCGACGGCGGGCGCAGCACCATCCGCAAGCTCGCCGGCATCGAGTTCGAGGGCTTCACGTATCCGGAGCGCTTCATCAAGATCGCGACGAGCTTCGACTTCGGCACCGTCAACCGCGATCTCGTGCTGCGCAACTATTTTTCCGATCCGGACGAGTGGTGCAACCTGTTCAAGGTGCGCGGCAAGCGGCCGCCCGGCCTGTGGCGCGCGATTTTTCCGGTGGGCAACGATGAGCCCGACGAGGTCGCGCTGTCGCCCGATCGGCTGGAGGCGCGGCTGCAGAAGTTCTTTCCGAAGAGCGGCCGCTATGACATCGAATACGTGAACGTCTATCCGGTGAGCCAGCGCGTCGCCGCGGCCTTCCGCAAAGGTCGCGTGCTGCTCGCGGGCGACAGCGCGCATGTCAACAATCCGATCGGCGGCATGGGCATGAACGGCGGCATCCATGACGGCATCAACCTCGCCGACAAGCTCGCGCGCGTAGTCCGCGGCGAGGCGGACGAAGCGCTGCTCGATCTCTACAGCCGCCAGCGCCGGCACGTCGCGGTCAAGTACGTGCAGGCGCAGACCATCGCGAACAAGAAGCTGATGGAGGAGCGCGATCTCGCGGCACGCGCCGCCAAGTTCGACGAACTGCGCCGGATTGCGGACGATCCGGCCGCGTCGAAAGTCTACATGCGCCGCGCCGCACTGCTCGACAGCCTCGACGACGCGAACGCGGTGACGTGAGGGGGCCGTAGCCCGCATGGAGCGAAGCGTAATGCGGGGAAAGCCTTTCCGCGGATAGGGGGGCCCGGATTACGGCGCTCCGCGCCTCCATCCGGGCTACAGGCCCTCAGTCTTCCTTGCGCGACATCGGCTCGGCCGCTATATACCGGCCCATCTCACACGCGGATTCTGGCTCAGATCAAGCCGTCCGGTGGCGCTAGCCGGCCGCAAGGCATTGCTAACGCTCACAAATCCGCGGAGGACAACCGGAGAACACCATGTCGCTACCCGACTATTCTATGCGCCAGCTGCTCGAAGCCGGCGTGCATTTCGGCCACCAATCGCATCGCTGGAACCCGAAGATGGGCTCGTACATCTTCGGCAGCCGCAACAACATCCACATCATCGACCTCGCCCAGACGGTGCCGATGCTGCATCGCGCCCTCACGGCAGTGAGCGACACGGTCGCCAAGGGCGGCCGCATCCTGTTCGTCGGCACCAAGCGCCAGGCGCAGGACGCGGTCGCCGAAGCGGCCAAGAAGTCGGCGCAGTATTTCGTCAATTCGCGCTGGCTCGGCGGCACGCTGACCAACTGGAAGACGATCTCGGAGTTGATCAAGCGGCTGCGCAAGCTCGACGAGATGCTCGCCTCCGGCGAGTCGCAGGGCTACACCAAGAAGGAGCGCCTGACGCTCACGCGCGAGCGCGACAAGCTCAACCGCTCGCTCGGCGGCATCAAGGACATGGGCGGCCTGCCCGACCTCCTGTTCGTGATTGATACGAATAAAGAGGACATCGCGATCAAGGAAGCGCGCCGGCTCAACATCCCGGTCGCCGCCGTGGTCGATACGAATTGCAACCCGGACGGCATCACGTATGTGGTGCCGGGCAACGATGACGCCGGCCGCGCCATCACGCTCTACTGCGATCTCATCTCCAAGGCCGCGATCGACGGGATCGGCCGCGCGCAGGGCGAGATGGGCGTCGATGTGGGCGCCGCCGCCGAGCCGGTGGTCGAGCATGTGCCGGAGGCCGAGAAGTCGCTCGGCTTCGAGGCGCTGTCGGGTCCGCGCGGCGTTGCCGACGACCTCGCCAAGCTTCCCGGTGTGTCGCCCGCGATCGAGAAGAAGCTCAACGATCTCGGCATCTTCCATTACTGGCAGATCGCCGGCCTCAATGCCGAGGCGGCGCACAATGTCGGCGAGGAAATGGGCTTGCCGGGCCGCGTCGACGGCTGGATCGCGCAGGCAAAGGCACTCACGGCCGAAGCCGAATAAGCTTGAGTTTCGGCGTCTCGTTTCAAGCGTGCGAAGCGGCCGGCGGCGCGCCGGCCGCGAGCTGCTGCAAGAACATGTTCGAGGATTGATAGCGATGGCGAACATCAGCGCTTCGATGGTCAAGGACCTGCGCGAGAAGACCGGCGCCGGCATGATGGATTGCAAGGCCGCGCTCGGCGAGACGCAGGGCGACATGGAGGCCGCGGTCGACTGGCTGCGCAAGAAGGGCCTCGCGAAAGCGGCCAAGAAGGCCGGGCGCGTCGCCGCCGAAGGTCTGATCGCCGTCAAGGTCGCGGGAACGAAGGGCGTGCTGGTCGAGGTCAACTCGGAGACCGATTTCGTCGCCCGCAACGACATGTTCCAGGGCCTCGTGAAGATGGTCGCGCAGGTCGCGCTCGACGTCGGCGCCGACGTCGACAAGATCAAGGCCGCCAAGGCCGGCAGCGTTACGGTCGAGCACGCGCTCGCCGACGCGGTCGCGACCATCGGCGAGAACATGACGCTGCGCCGCGCGGGCGGGCTCAGTGTTGGCCAGGGCGCGATCGGCAGCTACGTGCACAACTCGGTCACCGACGGCCTCGGCAAGATCGGCGTGATCGTCGGGCTCGAGAGCTCCGGCAAGGCCGACGAGCTCGTCCCGCTCGGCCGGCTGGTCGCGATGCATATCGCGGCCGCCAATCCGCAGGCGGTCGATGCTTCTGGGCTTGATCCGGTCGTGGTGGCGCGCGAGAAGGAAGTGCTCGCCGACAAGTTCCGCCAGCAGGGCAAGGCCGAGAACATGATCGCCAAGATCGTCGAGTTGGGGCTCAAGACCTTCTACAAGGAGGTCTGCCTGCTCGAGCAGCCCTATGTGCACGACGACAAGAAGACCGTCGCGCAGGCGCTCAAGGAAGCCGAAGGCAAGGTCGGCGGCCCGATCAAGGTGACCGGCTTCCAGCGCTTTGCGGTCGGCGAAGGCGTCGATCGACAGGACGCGGAGAACGCGTGACGATCGCGCCATGCCCGCCCCCAAGCCCGAGCCGACCTATCGACGTGTGGTGCTCAAGCTTTCGGGCGAGGCACTGAGCGGCGCCGAGCCGTTCGGGGTCCATCAGCCGACGATCGACCAGTATGCGGCCGACCTCGTCGCGGCGCGCGCGCTCGGGGTGACGCTCGGCGTCGTGGTCGGCGGCGGCAACATTCTGCGCGGCGTCGAGATTTCGCAAAAAGGCGTGTCGCGGGCGACTGGCGACGCCATGGGCATGCTGGCGACCGTGATGAACGCGCTGGTGCTCGAGGCCGCGCTCGAGCGGGCGGGCGCGCCCGCCCGCACCATGTCGGCGCTGGCCATGCCGCAGGTGTGCGAGACGTTCGAGCGCCGGCGCGCGCTGCGCCACCTCGACGACGGCACGATCGTGATCTTCGCGGGCGGCATCGGCAACCCGTTCTTTACCACCGATACCACCGCGGTGCTGCGTGCGGCCGAGATCGACGCCCAGGCAGTGCTCAAGGCGACCAATGTGGACGGCGTCTACAGCGCCGATCCCAAGCGCGACCCCAAGGCGACCCGTTTCGAGCGGCTGACCCACGAGGAGGCGATCAGGCGCGACCTCAAGGTCATGGACGCCGCCGCCTTTGCGCTTGCCCGCGAAAACCGTATACCTATCATTGTGTTCTCGATTGCCGCGCGCGGCGCGATCGAAGCCGTGCTGTGCGGAAAGGGGCGATCGACCATCGTCGGCGGCTGAGCCGGGCGCGCGGCAGGCGCACGCAAGGGCTCGCGGCGGATATCCGAGGAGGGCGCTCATGGCGACCGCGACATTCGACATCAACGAGCTCAAGCGCCGCATGCAGGGCGCGATGGGGGTCCTCAAGCAGGAGCTGAGCGGCCTGCGCACCGGACGCGCCTCGCCGCACCTGCTCGACCATGTGCAGGCGGAGGCCTATGGCAACCACATGCCACTCAACCAGCTCGCGACCGTGAGCGTGCCCGAGCCGCGCCTCATTTCGGTGCAGGTATGGGACCGCTCGATAGTGCACGCGGTCGAGAAGGCGATCACGGCGGCCAACCTGGGGCTCACGCCCGCGACCGAAGGCCAGGTGATCCGCCTGCGCATTCCGGAGCTCAACGAGGAGCGCCGCAAGGAGCTCGTGAAAGTCGCGCACAAATATGCCGAGGCCGCGAAGGTCGCGGTGCGGCACGTTCGGCGCGACGGCCTCGACGTGCTCAAGAAGATGGAAAAGGACCACCAGGTCAGCGAGGACGACGGCAAGCGCATGTCGGCCGACGTGCAGAAGGCGACCGACGCGATGGTCGCCGAGATCGATCAGGCGCTCGCGCACAAGGAAAAAGAGATCATGACGGTCTAGCGCATGTTCCGGCGAAAGCCCGCCCCGGACTTGATCCGGGGTGGACACCGGTTCGCCGATAAGAACATGCGCAAGATCTAGAGCGCGTCCGGCGAAATCGGGACGTGCCCTAGCACAAGAACATCGGCGGCCAAGCGTTCGCCGCCGCACCCGCTACACTCCACCGCCTGCGCGGAACACAAGGGCGCGCCGGCAAGGCAGGACGAGATGCCCGACACCGAGGCGGCGCCGAAACTCAGCGATGGCTTCGGCGCGCCGCGACATGTCGCCGTCATCATGGATGGCAACGGCCGCTGGGCCGCGCAGCGCAGCTTGCCGCGCGTCGAGGGGCATCGGCGCGGCGTCGAGGCGCTGCGCCGCACCGTGCGCGCGGCCGGCGATCTCGGCATCGACTACCTCACCATCTTCTCGTTCAGCTCGGAGAACTGGTCGCGCCCGCCCGCCGAGGTGCGCGAGCTCATGGGGCTTTTACGCCGCTTCGTGCGCAACGACCTCGCGGACCTGCACAAGAGCAACGTGCGCGTCCGCATCATCGGCGAGCGCGACGACCTCGATCCGGAGATCGGCCGCCTGCTGCAGGAGGCCGAGGAGCTCACGCGCCAGAACACCGGTCTCACGCTGGTGGTCGCCTTCAACTACGGCGCCCGGCAGGAGATCGCGCGCGCGGCCCGCCGTGCCGCCGCCGACGTCGCGGCCGGCCGGCTCAAGCCCGAGGCGATCACGGCCGAGGCGCTCGGCGGCTATCTCGACGCACCCGACGTGCCGGATCCCGATCTCATCATCCGCACCAGCGGCGAGCAGCGTCTGTCGAATTTCCTGATGTGGCAGGCGGCCTACAGCGAGCTCGTGTTCCTGCCGATCTACTGGCCGGAGTTCGACCGCCGCGCGCTCGAGGACGCGATCCTCGAATTCCACCGCCGCGAGCGCCGTTTCGGCGGCCTTGCGGCGCGCACCGGATCGTGACGCCGCGTCGTGGACGATCCGCAACCAGCGACCGCGAAGGCGGGTGACGGCTCCCGCCGCGAGCTCATTCTGCGCATCGCATCGGCCGTGATCCTGGCGCCGCTCGCGATCGGCATCGCCTGGCTCGGCGGCTGGATCTTCTTCGCATTCTGGACGCTCGCGGCCGGCGGCATCCTGTGGGAATGGCGCAAGGTCGTGGCGGATCGCGGCGCCGTCGCGGGCCTCGGAGAATGCGCGATCGCGGCCGCCAGCGTCGCCGCGATCGTCGGCTTCGGCGGCGTCGCGGCGCTCATCGTCCTTTATGGCGCGGTCGTCGAATGCCTCGCGGCGCGCGCCGGGCGGCCGCGACTGTGGGCCGCGGCCGGCATCGTCTATGCGGGAGCCCTGCCGGTCGCCTGCATCCTGCTGCGCGCGGACCCGCGCTACGGTTTCGTCGCGATCGTCTTTCTATTCGCGGTCACGTGGGGCACCGACATTCTTGCGTATTTCGTCGGACGGCTGGTCGGTGGCCCGAAACTGTGGCGGCGCGTGAGCCCGAACAAGACCTGGTCGGGCGCGATCGGCGGCGCGGCCGGCGGCATCGCGGCGGCGCTTGCGGTCGTCCATCTGGCGCATATCGCGAATTCGCTCGCCGTCGCGGGGCTCGCTTTGCTACTCTCCGTCGCGTCGCAGGCCGGCGATCTGTTCGAGTCGGCGCTCAAGCGGCGGTTCGGCGTCAAGGATGCCGGCCATATCATCCCGGGCCATGGCGGCATCATGGATCGGCTCGACGGATTTCTGGCGGCCGCGGCGCTCGCCGCGATCGTCGGCATCGCGCGCGGCGGCATGGACGCTCCGGCCCGTGGACTGCTGGTGTGGTGAGAATGATTGATTTGGTGATGCGATGAGGAGCGCCGTACCGCTGATCCGATCGGAGCGCTCGTCGGCGCCTCCGCTGCGGTCGGTCACGATCCTCGGCGCGACCGGATCGATCGGCGCCAGCACGATCGACCTGATCCGCCGCAATCGCGGCCGCTTCCGCGTCGAGGCGGTCACGGCGGCGCGCAACGCGGGCGCCTTGGCGAAGCTCGCGCGCGAGCTCAATGTGGGATTTGCGGCAGTCGCGGACGCGAGCTGTTACGGCGAGCTCAAATCGGCGCTCGCGGGCTCGGGCATCGCGGCCGGCGCCGGCGACGACGCGGTGGTCGAGGCGGCGCAGCGTCCGGCCGACTGGGTGATGGGCGCGATCACGGGCGCCGCCGGATTGCGCTCGACGCTCGCGGCAGCCGAGCGTGGCGCGATCGTCGCGCTCGCCAACAAGGAAACGCTGGTGTGCGCCGGCAACCTGTTCATGCGCCGCGCCGCCGCCGCCGGCGCGACCGTGCTGCCGGTCGACTCCGAGCACAATGCGATCTTCCAGGCGCTTGCGGCCGGCACGCGCGAGAACGTGCATCGCATCATCCTGACCGCCTCGGGCGGTCCATTCCGCACCTGGAGCGCGGAAGCGATCCGCACCGCTACGCCCGAGCAGGCCTTGCGCCATCCCAACTGGTCGATGGGCCCGAAGGTCACCATCGATTCCGCGACGCTGATGAACAAGGGCCTCGAGATCATCGAGGCGCATCATCTGTTCGATGCGCCGGCAGCCCAGATCGACGTGTTCGTGCACCCGCAATCGATCGTGCATGGGCTCGTCGAGTATCGCGACGGCTCGATGGTGGCGCAGATCGGCCCGACCGACATGCGGGTGCCGATCGCCCATTGTCTCGCCTGGCCAGACCGCATCGATGCGGCCACCCGGCTCGATTTCGCTCGCTTGCAGAACCTGACCTTCGAGGCGCCCGATCCGGTGCGCTTTCCGGCATTGCGGCTCGCCCGCCTCGCGCTCGAAACCGGGGCAGGGGCCCCGACCGTGCTCAATGCCGCCAACGAGATCGCGGTCGTCGAATTCCTCGAGGGCCGCATCAGCTTTCCGGGCATCCCGGCGCTGGTCGAGGCGACCATCGAGGCGGCGTCCGCCCGCGGCATGCTGGTGGAACCCGCCGACGTCGAGGCCGCGCTCGCCATTGACCATAATGCGCGATCGTTGGCGCGGGCCCTTGTGCCTCAAATCGCCTTAAAGGCATCCTAAGCGCGTCAACCAAACGTTAACTATGGCGCGCGGTCGCGGCCGAGGCGGAGGTATCTCTGATGGGTTGGAACTTGGTCTACCAATTCAGCCTGCTACCCCACTTCCTGCTGACCTTCGTCGCACCCTTCCTGTTCATCCTGACGATCATCATCTTCGTGCACGAGCTCGGCCATTTCCTGGTCGCGCGCTGGTGCGGCATCAAGGTGCTGGCGTTCTCGATCGGGTTCGGTCCTGAGCTCGTCGGATTGACGGATCGCCACGGCACGCGGTGGAAGATCTCGCTCATTCCGCTGGGCGGGTACGTCAAGTTCTTCGGCGACGAGAACGCCGCGAGCGTGCCGGATACGGAAGCCATCGCGGCGATGAACCCCGATGAGCGGCGGGTGAGCTTTTTCCACAAGTCGGTCGGCGCCCGGGCGGCCGTGGTCGCGGCCGGGCCGATCGCGAATTTCCTCCTGGCGATCGCGATCTTCGCGGCGGTCTTCGCGATCAACGGCAAGCAGCAGACCGCGCCGCGGGTCGACCAGGTGATGGCCGGCAGCGCCGCCGAGGCCGCCGGCTTCAAGCCCGGCGACCTCGTGCTGTCGATCAACGGCAACGCGATCGAGAGCTTCGGCGACATGCAGGAGATCGTCGCGCTGAGCGCCGAGGAGCCGCTCGCTTTCGTGGTCGAGCGCGGCGGCGCCAAGGTCGATCTGCGTGCGACGCCGCAGCTCGTCAAGGGAATCGGGCGCCTCGGCATTACGCAGAAGAACGCTCCGGAGGACATCCGGACCGTCAAGTACGGCCCGATCGGGGCCCTGCGCGAGGGCGTCAAGCGGACTTGGCTGGTGGTCGATCAGACGTTCCGGTACCTCGGTAAGATGGTGGTCGGCCGGGCATCGGCCGATCAGCTCGGCGGCCCCTTGCGCATGGGGCAAATGGCGAGCGAGGCCGCCTCCCTCGGGTTCGCCACACTTATGGGTTTGGCCGGGCTTATTTCTGTCTCGATTGGGTTGTTAAATCTCTTCCCCATTCCGTTGCTGGATGGGGGTCATCTTCTGTTCTACGCAATCGAGGCAGCCCGGGGACGGCCGCTCTCGGAACGGGTCCAGGAGGTAGGGTTCCGCATCGGCCTCGCGCTCATCGTGATGTTGATGATTTTTACGGTGTGGAATGACCTGTCTCACTTCGGAGCGTCGTAGGTGTAACTCACCTGCAACGTCCTGACGACAAAGGACAATGAAGGAGGCAAAGTCCGTTTGCGCAGGGGCGTAAAGCCTGTACAAACGTGGTGAGGAGTTGGTGGGGGACTCCTCGGGGTTCGGCAGGGGAATAGGGCGCGGAGCGCATGGGACGTTGCGTGCGGGGAATTGGAGGACTTGGCGTCGCCGTCAGGGTCCTCATCGGGGCTGCTTTCTGCCTGTTGGCCGTTAGTATCGGCACGGCGGACTATGCGCGTGCGCAGACGGTTGCCCAGATTGTCGTCGAGGGCAACAAGCGGGTCGAGGCGGAGACCATCCGCTCGTATTTCCGTGCCGGCGGCGGCCCGAACGAGCGGCTCGATGCCGCGCATGTCGACGCAGGCCTCAAGGCGCTTTACCAGACCGGCCTGTTCCAGGACGTGAAGATCAACCAGCAGGGCGGCCGCGTCGTCGTCACGGTGATCGAGAACCCGGTCATCAACCGGGTCGCGTTCGAGGGCAACAAGAAGGCGAAGGATGAGCAGCTCTCGGCTGAGATCCAGTCGAAGGCGCGCGGCACCTTCTCGCGCGCGACCGTCCAAGCGGACGTCGAGCGCATCATCGACGTCTACCACCACAGCGGCCGCTACGACGTCCGCGTCGATCCGAAGATCATCCAGCTGCCCAATAACCGCGTCGACCTCGTCTTCGAGATCAACGAGGGCGACAAGACCGGCGTCGCGTCGATCAGCTTCGTCGGCAACAAGCACTTCTCCGACTACCGCCTCAGCGACGTCATCAAGACCGGCGTCAGCCACTGGTGGAGCTTCCTCAAGAACAATGACATCTATGATGCCGACCGCATCGAGGTCGATCGCGACCTGCTGCGCCGGTTCTACCTGCGCAACGGCTTTGCGGATGTGCGAATCGTCTCGGCAAACGCCGAGTACGATCCCAACAAGAAGGGCTTCGGCATCGCCTTCACGATCGATGAAGGCGAGCAGTACCGGTTCGGTTCCGTCGATATCCAGTCGACCGTGAACGCGGTGCGCCCCGACACCCTGCGGCAGATCCTGCGGGTCAACTCCGGCAGCGTCTACAACGCCGACCTGGTGCAGAAGACCGTCGAGGATCTGACCATCGACGTGGCAAAACGCGGCTATCCGTTCGCCACCGTGAAGCCGCGCGGCGACCGCGATTTCGAGCATCGGCTCGTCAACGTCATCTTCACGCTCGAAGAGGGGCCGCACGCCTATATCGAGCGCATCAACATCCGCGGCAACACCAAGACGCGCGACTATGTGATCCGGCGCGAGTTCGACATCGTCGAGGGCGACGCCTACAACCACGCGCTCATCGATCGCGCCGAGCGGCGGCTGAAGAACCTCAACTACTTCAAGTCCGTCAAGGTCTCGAGCGAGCCGGGCTCGGCGCCCGACCGCGTCATCATCAACGTCGACGTCGAGGAGCAGTCGACCGGCGAGTTCTCGTTCTCGGCCGGCTATTCGACCGCCGACGGCGTGCTCGGCGAAGTCGGCATCGGCGAGCGCAACCTGCTCGGCACCGGCGACGTTGCGCGCGCCTCGATCCAATACGGCTCGCGTGCCCGCGGCTTCAACCTGTCCTACGTCGAGCCCTATCTGCTCGGCGAGCGCCTGGCGCTCGGCCTCGACGTGTTCGCCAAGCAGACGACGGACCCGACCTATCTGTCGTACACCTCGTCGACCATCGGCGGCGACATCAAGCTCGGCATCCCGATCACCGACTACCTGAGCACGCAGCTGCGCTACACGGCCTACCGGCAGGAGATCTCGCTGCCGGCGCAGTTCGACAACTGTAACAACATCAATCCGGACATCCATCAACACCTTCCCGACGGCCGGACAACAGGCGAACTTCACGCCGCCGGCGGGCTTGGCCTCGAATAACTGCTACGCAGACGGCGAGGCGTCGCTCGCGGTGCGCAAGGAGCTCGCGGCCGGTCCGGTGTTCGTCTCGATGGTCGGCTACGGCTTCACCTACAACACGCTCGACAACAACCGTAACCCGACCAGCGGCTTCCTCGCCGTCATCAACCAGGACATGGCGGGCGCCGGCGGCGACGTGAACTTCATCAAGACCACCGGCGACTTCAAGCTCTACGACGAGGTGCTGCCGGACCTCGTCGGCCTGCTGCGCTTCCAGGGCGGATACGCGACCGGTTGGGGCGGGCAGGGCCTGCGCATGCTCGACCACTTCCAGGCCGGACCCAACATGGTGCGCGGCTTCGCGCCGTCAGGCTTCGGTCCGCGCGACCTGACGCCGGGCACCAACAACGATGCCCTCGGCGGCTCGCTCTATTGGGCCGCGACCCTGGAGTTCCAGCAGCCGCTGTGGTTTGCGCCGAAGGACTTCGGCATGCGCTTCGCGGTCTTCGCCGACGCCGGCCAGCTGCTCGACTACAAGGGGCCGACCTCGTGGGACGTGACCGGCGAGCAGTTGACCACCTGCAACAACGGCGTCGTGGGCCAGATTTGCAACGACACACTGGTCCGCTCGTCGGCGGGCGTCGGATTGATCTGGGATTCGCCGTTCGGTCCGCTGCGCTTCGATCTCGCCTATCCGATCACGAAGCAGTCCTACGATCATACGCAGCTCTTCCGTTTCGGCGGTGGAACGAAGTTCTGATCTGATCGGAGTCGGGACCCTAGCCGCGACCGGCCACGAAACGGGTGGCATGAGCGAGCCGCTGTTCTTCAGACCCGCGCGTGTCCTCACGGTCGGCGAGATCGTGACGCTGACCGGGGCCGCGCCGCGCGCCGACACGGACCTTTCCCGGCCGATCGGCGACATCGCGCCGCTCGACCGTGCCGGCCCCGCCGACATCACGTTCTTCGACAATCCCAAGTTCGCCGAGGAACTCGCCGCGGCGCGCGCGGGCGCGTGCCTCGTGGGCGAGCGCTTCGCGAAGGATGTGCCGGCGCGCGTCGCCGCCTTGCGGGTGGGCAAGCCCTATCGCGCCTTCGTTGTGGTCGCGCGTGCACTGTTTCCGACCGCGCAGCGTCCGTCCTCGCTGTTCGGCGCCGAGGGTATCGCGGCCGGCGCGGCGGTGCATCCGAAGGCACGTCTCGAGCAGGGCGTCACCGTCGATCCGGGCGTCGTGATCGGTCCAGGCGCCGAGATCGGCGCCGGCTCGGTGATCGCGGCGAATGCCGTGATCGGTCCGGGCGTGCGCATCGGGCGCCAATGCGCGATCGGCGCCGGCGCCTCGCTCACGCATGCGCTGGTCGGCGACCGGGTGATCATCCATCCGGGCTGCCGCATCGGCCAGGACGGCTTCGGCTTTCTCCCCGACCGGGCCGGACCGATCAAGATTCCGCAGACGCGCCGTGTCATCATCCAGGACGACGTCGAGATCGGCGCCAACACGACGATCGACCGCGGCGGCACGCGCGATACGGTGATCGGCGAGGGCACCAAGATCGATAATCTGGTCCAGATCGGGCATAACTGCTCGATCGGGCGCCATTGCCTCATCGTCTCGCAGACCGGGATTTCCGGCAGCGTCGAGGTCGGAGACTACGTTATGATGGGTGGCCAGGTCGGTATCGCGGACCATCTGACGATCGCGGAGGGCGCCAGGCTCAGCGCGCGCAGCGGCGTCATCACGGACGTGCCGCCGGGCGTCCAATGGGGCGGGTTTCCGGCGCGGCCGGTCCGTGAATGGCTCAAGGCCGAGGTGATCGTCGGCAGGATGGCGCGCGGCGGGAAGGGCCGGCAGAAGGCTGAGGGCGACGAATGACGGGCGACAGCCTCGGCACAGCCGATATCCAGCGCATCCTCTCGGCGCTGCCGCATCGCTATCCGTTCCTGATGGTCGACCGCATCATCAACATCCGCGGCGACGAGTTGGCTGTCGGCATCAAGAACGTGACCGCCAACGAGCCGCAGTTCCTCGGGCATTTTCCCGGCAATCCGGTGTTTCCCGGCGTGCTGCTGATCGAGGGCATGGCGCAGACCGCGGGCGCGATCTGCATCCTGGCGAAGAACCTCGTCGGGCGTCCGCAGGTCGTCTATTTCATGACCATCGACAAGGCCAAGTTCCGCAAGCCGGTCACGCCCGGCGACACCGTCGAATTCCACGTGACCAAGATCAACCAGCGCCGCACCATGTGGTGGTTCCGCGGCGAGGCGAAGGTCGCGGGCCAGCTCGTCGCCGAGGCCGAGGTCGGGGCCATGACGGCGGACGCGCCGGCATGACGGCGATCGACGCAACCGCCCGCGTCGCATCCGGCGCGGCGATCGGTCAGGATGTCACGATCGGGCCTTACTGCGTGGTCGGACCGGACGCCGTCATCGGCGACGGCTGCCGGCTGGTCGCGCATGTCCACGTCGCGGGTCACACCACGATCGGGCCGCGCACCGTGATCTATCCATTCGCGTCGCTCGGAACGCCGCCGCAGTCGACGCGCTACCGCGGCGGGCCGACCCGGCTCGTGATCGGCGCCGACTGCGACCTGCGCGAAAGCGTGACCATGAATCTCGGCACCGAGGACGGCGGCGGCATCACCACGGTCGGCGACCGCGGCTTCTTCATGGCCAACAGCCATGTCGGCCATGATTGCCACGTCGGCAACGCCGTCACCTTCGCGAACTGCGCGACCCTCGGCGGCCACGTCCAGCTCGGCGACGGCGTGGTGCTCGGCGGCCTCACGGCGGTGCATCAGTTCACCCGGATCGGGTCGTACGCGATGATCGGCGGCATGTGCGGCGTGCGCGGCGACGTGATCCCGTACGGTCTCGCTGCCGGCAACTACGCGCAGCTCGAAGGGCTCAACGTGGTCGGCATGAAGCGGCGAAAGATGCCGCGCGAGCGCATCCACACGGTGCGCCACGCCTATCGGGAGCTGTTTCACGGGCCCGGCCATTTTGCCGAGCGGGTCGAGCGGGTCGCGAAAGACTTCGCCGCCGACGAGGCCGTCATGCAGATCGTGACCTTCATTCGCGAGGCAGAGCACCGGCCGCTGTGCCAGGCGGGCCGGGACCACGACCGGGATCACGGGCAGTGAGCTCCATGCGGGCGCCGCCGGAACAGCGTGACGCCACGCTGCCCGCGGACGCAACGCCGCTCGGCATCGTGGCGGGCGGCGGCAGCCTGCCGCTTGCCGTCGCGGACGCGGTGAGCCGGCGCGGCAGACCGGTCGTGATGTTCCCGATGCGCGGCTGGGCGGAGGCCGCGGCGGAGCGTTATCCGCATCATTGGATCGCGGTCGGCCAGTTCGGGCGGCTCTTCCGCCTGGCGCGCCGCGAGGGTTGCCGCGATCTCGTCTTCATCGGCGCTTTGGCGCGTCCGGCCATTTCACAGATCAGGCTCGACTGGACGACGCTGCGCGAAGTGCCGCGCCTGCTGCGTGCCTTTCGCGGCGGCGACGACCGCCTTCTGTCGGGGGTCGGAGGCATCTTCGAGGATCACGGCTTCCGCCTCGTCGGCGCGCATGAGGTCGCGCCCGAAATCCTGGTGCCGGCCGGTGCGCTGGGGCGCCATTCGCCCGGGGAACGCGAGCGCCGCGACATCGATCTCGCGCTCGCGCTGCTCGCCGCGATCGGTCCCTATGACGTCGGGCAGTGCGCTGCCGTCGCCGACGGCCACGTTCTCGCGATCGAGGCCGCGGAAGGCACCGACCGCATGCTCGATCGCGTTGCGGCCTTGCGCCGCGAGGGGGGCGTGCACAGCCCGCCGGGGGTCGGGGTGCTCGTTAAGGCGCCCAAGCCCGGCCAGGATCGGCGGTTCGATCTGCCTTCGATCGGTCCGCAGACGATCGAGGGAGTGGCGCGCGCCGGGCTGGCGGGCCTCGCGGTCGTCGCCGGCTCGACGATCGTGGCGGAGCCGGATCGCGTCGTGCGGCTCGCCAACGAGGGTGGGCTGTTCCTCATCGGCGTTGCGCCCCGCGAGGGCGTCTGATGACGGACGTGGCGCAGCGCGCCGCCGCGCCGCTGAAGGTTTTCGTGGTCGCGGGCGAGGAATCCGGCGATCGTCTAGGTGGCGCGCTCATCCAGGCGCTGCGGCTGCGCGCCGGCGGACCAGTCGCATTCGAAGGCGTCGGCGGCCGCGCCATGGCGGCGCAAGGCGTTCCGAGCCTCTTTTCAACCGACCATCTGGCGATCGTCGGCGTCACCGCGATCCCACGGCAACTGCCGGCAATCCTGCGTGACATCAAGCGCACCGCCGAGCGCATCGTCGCGGTGCGGCCCGACGTGCTGGTCATCATCGACAGTCCCGATTTCACCCATCGGGTGGCGCGGCGGGTTCGAGCGGCGGCGCCCGACATTCGGATCGTCAACTACGTGTCGCCGAGCGTCTGGGCATGGCGGCCCGGGCGCGCGCGCGCGATGCGCGCCTACGTGGACCACGTGCTGGCGCTGCTGCCGTTCGAGCCGGCCGCCCACGCGCGCCTCGGCGGCCCGGCCTGCACCTTCGTGGGCCATCCCCTCGCAGAGGAGATCGCGCTGCTGCGTCCGAATGCCGAGGAGGCGCGCCGGCGCACTGCCGATCCGCCGCTCGTGCTCGTGCTTCCCGGCAGCCGCTCGGGCGAGATCGCGCGCCACCTCGACGTCTTCGGTGCCGCCGCTGCGCTCGTTGCCGAGCGCAACGGTCCGATCGAGCTTGTGCTGCCGACGGTGCCACACCTCGCCGAGCGCGTACGGGGTGGGACCGCGGGCTGGCGGGTCGTGCCGCGCGTGGTGGTGGAGGCTGCGGACAAATGGCAGGCATTTCGCACGGCGCGCGCGGCGCTCGCGGCGTCCGGGACGGTCACGCTCGAGCTTGGTCTCGCCGGCGTTCCCACTGTCGCCGCCTACAAGGTAGCGTTGCTCTCCGAGCTGATCTACCGCGCCTTCGTGCGGGTTCCGACCGTCGTGCTGACCAACTTCGTGCTGGACGAGAACGTGGTGCCGCAGATCGTCCAGCGCGACGCGACGCCCGAGCGGCTTGCCGCGGCGTTGGCGCCGTTGCTCGGCGATACCCCGGAGCGCCGCGCGCAGGTCGACGCTTTCGCCCGGCTCGATACCGTGATGGCCATCGGGCAGGCGCGACCGAGCGAGGCGGCGGCGGATGTCGTGATCGAGGTGGCGCGGCGCGGGCGGGCGTAGCCCGCCGCGTGGTTACGTGTGCGGTTACTTGCGCCGCGAGATCGGATTGTAATCGCGCCGCGTTGCGCCGGTGTAGAGCTGGCGCGGCCGGCCGATCTTCTGGCTCGGGTCCTCGATCATCTCTTTCCACTGCGCGATCCAGCCGACCGTGCGGGCGACCGCGAACAGCACCGTGAACATGCTGGTCGGGAAACCCATGGCCTTGAGCGTGATGCCCGAATAGAAGTCGACGTTCGGGTAGAGCTTCTTCTCGACGAAGTACTCGTCGTGCAGCGCGATGCGCTCGAGCTCGAGCGCGACGTCGAGCAGCGGATCGTCCTTGATGCCGAGCTCGTTCAAGCACCTCGTGGCAGGTCTTCTGCATGACCTTGGCGCGCGGATCGTAGTTCTTGTAGACGCGGTGGCCGAAGCCCATCAGGCGGAACGCGTCGTTCTTGTCCTTCGCGCGCTTGATGTATTCGGGAATGCGGTCGACGGTGCCGATCTCCTCCAGCATGTTGAGCGCGGCCTCGTTGGCGCCGCCATGTGCCGGGCCCCACAGGCAGGCGAAGCCCGCCGCGATGCAGGCGAACGGATTGGCGCCCGAGGAGCCGGCGAGCCGCACCGTCGAGGTCGAGGCGTTCTGCTCGTGGTCGGCGTGCAGGATGAAGATGCGGTCCATGGCGCGGGCGAGCACCGGATTGGGCTTGTACTCCTCGCCCGGCACCGAGAAGCACATGCGCAGGAAGTTCTCGCATAGTCGAGCTCGTTCTTGGGATAAACGAACGGCTGGCCGATCGAGTACTTGTAGGCCATGGCCGCGATCGTCGGCATCTTGGCGATCATGCGGATCGACGCGATCATGCGCTGGTGCGGATCGTAGATGTCGGTGGAGTCGTGATAGAAGGCCGAGAGCGCGCCGACCGAGCCGACCATCACCGCCATCGGATGGGCGTCGCGGCGGAAGCCCTGGAAGAACCGGCTCAACTGCTCGTGCACCATCGTGTGGTAGGTGACGCGTGGTCGAAGTCGGCGTTCTGCGCGGCGGTCGGCAGCTCGCCGTAGAGCAGCAGGTAGCAGGCCTCGAGGAAGTCGCTGTTCTCGGCCAGCTGCTCGATCGGATAGCCGCGATAGAGCAGGATGCCCTCGTCGCCGTCGATATAGGTGATCTTCGACTCGCAGCTGCCGGTCGAGGTGAAGCCCGGATCGTAGGTGAAGATGCCGGTCTGCGCGTAGAGCTTGGAGATGTCGATGACGTCGGGGCCGATCGTTCCTTCATAGACCGGGAACGCCCAGTTCTTGTCGCCAAGCGTGAGTTGGCCGGATTTGAGATTGCTGCCGGTCTTCGCGTCCATGATCGTCGTCCTCGAAGCGTGCGGTGAGCCGCCCGATGCGGATTGCGCGTGGCAGCCTTGGCCCCGGGATTTTGTGCTATCCCATCCGTTTGCACCGCAAGATGCGCAGACCGCATATGGTCGTTGCGTGCGCGCGCCGGAAGGGCCGGAACGCCTTGCCGCGGTTCACGAATCGGCGACCCGCGGGGCCGGGCGCGACACTGTTCCACTGACATTTTGCGCTGCATTGAAGGATTCTTCACCGCTTGGCGGGTGCGCCGACAGTCGGCCGACACTCCCGCTATGCGGACTGGTCGCGCAGGCGCGCCAGGCTCTCGGCCTTGCCGAGCACGGCGAGCACCTCGAAGATGCCCGGCGAGGTCGTACGGCCCGTCAGCGCAGCCCGCAGCGGCTGGGCAACGGCGCCGAGCTTGGCGCCTTCGGCCTCCGCAAAGGTGCGCACCGCAGCTTCGGTCGCGCCGGCACTCCAGGGCTCGACCGCCGCAAGCCGGGTGGCGAGCTTGCCCATGAGCGCGCGGGCGTCGGCGGAGAGGAGTGCGGCGGCACGCTCGTCGAGCGCGAGCGGCCGCGCGGCGTAGAGGAACTTGGCGCTGTCGATCAGCTCGACCAGCGTCTTCGCCCGCTCCTTGAGCCCCGGCATGGCGGCGATCAGCTTCGCCTCGAGCTCAGGCGTGAGCTTGGCGGCAAGGTCGCCGCCGTTCGCCACGTGCGGCAGCACGTGTTTGATGGCACCCACGAGCTCGGCGTCGCTGGCGCCGCGGATGTAGTGGCCGTTGAGGTTCTCCAGCTTGGCGAAATCGAACCGCGCCGGCGAGCGGCCGACCTGCGGCAGGTCGAAGGCCGCGACCATCTCGTCGGTGGAGAAGATCTCCTGGTCGCCGTGCGCCCAGCCGAGGCGGACGAGGTAGTTGCGCAGCGCGACCGGGAGGTAGCCCATGGCCCGATAGGCATCGACGCCGAGCGCGCCGTGACGCTTGGAGAGCTTGGAGCCGTCCGGCCCGTGGATCAACGGAATATGCGCCATCACGGGCACGCTCCAGCCGAGCGCCTGGTAGATCTGGGTCTGGCGCGCCGCATTGGTGAGATGGTCGTCGCCGCGGATGATGTGGGTCACGCCCATGTCGTGGTCGTCGACCACGACGGCGTGCATATAGGTCGGCGTGCCGTCCGAACGCAGCAGCACCAGGTCGTCGAGGTTCTCGTTCTGCCAGGTGACGCGGCCCTGCACCTGGTCGTCGATCGCGGTCTCGCCGGTGAGCGGCGCCTTCAGGCGGATCACGGGCTTCACGCCCGGCGGCGCCTCGGAGGGATCGCGGTCACGCCAGAGCCCGTTGTAGAGCTTGGAGCGGCCCTCGCGCCGGGCCTCCTCGCGCATTTTGGCAAGCTCGTCCGGGCTCGCATAGCAGTAGTAGGCCTTGCCGGCGGCGAGCAACTTTTCTGCCACCTCGCGGTGGCGTGCCGCGCGGGCGAACTGGTAGACGGTGTCGCCGTCCCAGTCGATGCCGAGCCATTTGAGCCCGTCGAGGATCGCGTCGATCGCGGCCTGGGTCGAGCGCTCGCGGTCGGTGTCCTCGATGCGCAACAGCATCTTGCCGCCGCGGCCGCGTGCGTAAAGCCAGTTGAACAATGCCGTGCGCGCGCCGCCGATGTGCAGGAAGCCGGTCGGCGAGGGGGCAAAGCGCGTGACGATCTGGTCGGGCATGCCTCGAGAGAAACCGTAGCGGCGGGACCCTTGCGGGCGGCAAGCCCGTGTACCATGGCGGGCGCCGACAAAGCAAAATTGTGTACTCGTCTCGACGCGCGGGCGCGAATTTGGCAGATAGGCCGCTGCCTCCCGGGCAACGACAGGCAAGGCAGACATGGCGGCAGACACGACAGTGACGGAAGCCGGACGCGACTTCATCCGCGACATCGTCGCGGGCGACCTCGCGGCCGGGCGGCACAAGACCGTCGTGACCCGCTTTCCGCCCGAGCCGAACGGCTACCTGCATATCGGCCACGCCAAGTCGATCGCGCTCAATTTCGGCATCGCGGAGGAGTTCGGAGGCAGGTGTAATCTGCGCTACGACGACACCAACCCGACCCGGGAAGACCAGGAATACATCGACGCGATCGAGCGCGACGTGCGCTGGCTCGGCTACGACTGGGGCCAGAACCTGTTTCATGCCTCGGACTATTTCGAGCGGCTCTACGGCTGGGCCGAGGACCTGATTCGCGCCGGCAAGGCCTATGTGGACGACCAGACCCAGGACGAGATCCGGCTCAACCGCGGCACGCTGACCGAACCGGGCCGAAATAGCCCGTTCCGCGACCGCAGCGTCGAGGAGAACCTCGATCTCTTCCGCCGCATGCGGGCGGGCGAGTTCCCGAACGCCTCGCGGGTGCTACGGGCGAAGATCGACATGAGCGCCGGCAACATCAACCTGCGCGATCCGGTGCTCTACCGCATCCTCAACGCCCCGCATCCGCGCACCGGCACCACCTGGCACATCTATCCGAGCTACGACTTCGCGCACGGCCAGTCGGACGCGATCGAGGGGATCACGCATTCGATCTGCACCCTCGAGTTCGAGGACCATCGGCCGCTCTACGACTGGTTCATCCAGAACCTCTCCGTTCCGTCGCAGCCGCATCAGTACGAGTTCGCCCGTCTCAACATCACCTACACGCTGCTCTCCAAGCGCGTGCTCACCGAGCTGGTGCGCGGCGGGCACGTGGCGGGCTGGGACGATCCGCGCATGCCGACGCTCGCGGGCCTGCGCCGGCGCGGCGTGCCGCCGGGCGCGATCCGCGATTTCGTCAAGCGCATCGGCGTCGCCAAGGCAAACTCGACGGTTGACGCCGCGATGTTCGAGCACGCGATCCGCGAGGTGCTCAACAAGACGTCGCTGCGCCGCATGGCGGTGCTGCGGCCGCTCAAGGTGACGATCGAGAACTATCCGGAGGGGCAGACCGAGGAGCTCGAGGCCGTCAACCACCCGGACGACCCGGCGGCCGGCACCCGCCGCATCAAGTTCGGCCGCGAGCTCTTCATCGAGCAGGACGACTTCATGGAGAATCCGCCCAAGAAGTTCTTCCGGCTTGCGCCCGGCACCGAGGTGCGGCTGCGCTACGCCTATTTCATCACCTGCCGCGAGGTGAAGAAGAACGCCAAGGGCGAGGTGGTCGAGCTCGTCTGCACCTACGATCCCGCGACCAAGGGCGGCAACGCGCCGGACGGCCGCAAGGTGAAGGCGACCATGCATTGGGTCTCGGCCGCCGACGCGGTCACGGCCGAGGTGCGGCTCTACAATCCGCTGTTTGCCAAGCCCGACCCGAGCGCCGCGACCTTTGCGGCCGACCTCAATCCGAACTCGCTCGACGTGCTGTCCGACGCCAAGCTCGAGCCGGCGCTCGCGGCCGGCAATGCGCCGGATCCGGTGCAGTTCGAGCGACAGGGTTATTTCGTGCCTGATGCGGACGCAAAGCCCGGCAAGCCGGTGTTCAACCGCACCGTCGGCCTGCGCGACACCTGGGCTAAGGTGAGCGCCGGCGGGTAGGCGGGACGAAAAAGCGCGCCAACGCGCGCCCTGTTAAATACAGGCCGAATACAAGGAAAAACGCGATCATTCCGGGGCGGGCAACGTTGTCCCCCGCCGCGCTGCCTCTTCGTCCGCTTCCGCCGAGGGGGCAGCCCACGGGCGTCCAGGCCACCCCAAAAAAATAACAATCGATCTGCAATGGGAAAAGGGACGAATTTGCAATGCAAGGCATTGAAGAGACGCCGAAAAATCCGTTGATCCAAGAACAATGGGGAACAATGCGAAAAACAATGGGAAACAATGAAAACCGCGGACGGAATACAACCTCGGGAGGAGCCGCGCAGCAGGGACGGCGCTTCTCTGGCGGCAACAAAAAGCCCGCCGGCGAGCAACGGCGAGCGACTTGCTTGATTGGCGCATATCCTTGTCGGCGAACCGGTGTCCACCCCCGATCAGGTCGGGGGCAGGCTTTCGCCGGGATATGCGCTAGTCGCACAAATCCGAGACTAGGATTTCAGCCATCTCCGATTTGGCGCGGCAAAGCAAGCAAGATCAAAAAAGCACTGCCGTTATCCCCGCCGCGAACGGCCGGAAGCCGCGCAGGCGTTCCTTGCGGTCTGCCGCCGCCGATTGATCAGTGGGCGCTTGCAGCCTGAACCGCCGGAGGCTCGGTCTTCTGCTCGTCGGCGCCGCGCCGGGCGGCCATCGCGCCGGCGCCGAAGCGCACCCGGTACACCGCGAGGTTCTCCATCACGCGCTGCACGTAATTGCGCGTTTCGGATATCGGGATGCGCTCGACCCAATCGACCGCATCGACCTTGGCGTCACGCGGATCGCCGTGTTTTGCGACCCACTCGCGCACCCGGCCGCGGCCGGCGTTGTAGCCGGCGAAGCTCATGATGTAGGAGCCGCGGTACTCGGCCAGGAGCGCGGCGAGCTCTCCCACTCCCATCTGCGTGTTGTAGACCGGGTCCGATACCAGCCGCTTCCAGTCATAGGCGATGTCCAGCCGCTTGGCGGTGTCACGTCCGGCCTCCGGGGTGACCTGCATGAGACCGACCGCCTTGGCGGGCGACACGTCGCGCTGATTGAACTCGCTCTCGGTGCGCACGATCGAATAGACGATGCTGCGGTCGAGCGCCGACCCGACCGCCGTATAGGATGGCACGCCGATATCGGGAAATGCATAGAGCTCGAAGGGAAGCCCGCGCTCGAGCGCCAGCTTGCCGATCAGCAACACGGCCCGCGCGTCGCCGTTCTTCTGCGCGATGTCGGCGAGTGCCGCGACGACGGCGACGGCGTCGCTGCGCTCGGCGAGATCGGTCGAAAACGACAGGGCCAGATCCCGCTCGCCGATCGCGTAGAGAAGCTCGGCGGCATGCACCACGTCGTCGCCCTCGCCGGGCGCGCGCTGCGGCGCCGGGCGCAGCGCCATCTCGCCGAGCCCGAGCCGTTCACGCGCCAGCTGCCCGTAATAGGCCACGGGGAAGCTCGCGGCCGCCGCGTACTGCTCGTGCATCTCGTCCAGTCGCCCGGCGGCCTCGAGGGCGCGGCCGCGCCAGTAGGCGCCGCGCGCGACCGTGATCGGCGCGATCGAGTCCGTGTCGATGTTCGAGAAGTGCGCCAGCGCGGTGACCGGATCGGAGAGAAAGCGCAGCGCGATCCAGCCCGCCATGAAATGGAAATCGGCGCGGTAAGCCGGTTTGGCCGGCTCCGCCGCATCGCGCACGACGAGGTAGGCGCGCTTGGCGTCGCCCTGATCGAGCAGCTTGCGGGCGAGCATGCGCCGCTCGCGCCACCATTCGTCGGTGTCCTGCGCCTGCAGCGCGTCGGGGTCGGCGGCGAGCACCAGCCGGGTCGCGGCGTCGAGGTCGTCCTTCTTGACGAGGTAATGGATGCGGCAGAGGGCGTAGCCGAGATCGCCGCGGGCATCGTCGGGCACGGCGTCGAGCAGCTTCTTGGCCTCACCTGCGTTCTTCTCGGACGCGATGCACGCCTTGACGATCGCGACTGCGTCGTCGCCGACGCGCCGCGCGGCGCGCATCGCCGCGCCGAAGTCCTTGGCGCCGATGCGCCGGTCCATGCGCGCGAGGTGGTCGGCGCGCGTCAAGATGGTGCCGAACGCGTCGAGCACCGCGGTTTCGGTCTCGGCCGAGAGCCCGTCCGCGCGCCAGACGCTACGAATGTGGCGTTCGCCGCCGGCGCGGTCGCCGTCCGAGATAAGCGCTCGCGCGACCGCGAGCCGGCCTTTTGACGTCATGGGTTCGCCGGCAATGAACCGGCGGATCGTCGCGCCGTCGCGGCCCTCCTGCCACAGCCGGATTTCGGCAACTCGCCGCAGCGTCACGCTCGGCCACCCCGGCTTCGTCCGGATGAAGGCGTCATAGCGTTCGAACCGCTCGCGGCTCTCCGCGTTGCGCAGGCGGACCCATTCGAAGAGGGTTCTGGCGACCGGATCGGCGAGCGATGGCGCGAGCTCGGCAGCGTCGGAAACCTTGCCGTCGTGCACCAGCCTGATTGCCTTCTGGAGCACGCCGAGCTCGCCGGGAAGCTCGGCAACCGGCGGCGCCGGCGGCACGGTGGCGCAATCGCTATCGTGGTGTCGCTGCTTTGATCGCGCGGTGGCGTGCGGTTTCGAAGGCGATTTGATGCAATCTCTTGCGTGCGAGGCAGCTACCCTGTGGGACTTGGCCGCGGTGTGCCGCGGGCTCGCCTTCGCGGCCGCTTGCGCGGAAACATCTGCCGGCATGGCGCAGCCCGCCACGACGGCGGCAAAGACGGCAGCGAGCCGAAGCCAAAAACCTCCCCCCGCAAGTTCCATACCGCGCAATTCCCCCGTCGGAACGTGGTGCCAGAAACGCCGCAGTTGGGGCAACAACAAGACGGAGGCATAAATTGCACCGGCGGTCCCGGCGGTTCCGTCTCGCAACAAACAGCCACGCGGGGCAGCATCCATCCACGCTGCGCACAGACGCCGGACGACCCGGCTGGCGTCGTGCCCTGTTTCTTATGTAACCTGACGTCGGCGTAACAGTCACGCGTGCGAGGCGTTGCGTGGTCGATTGGGGGAGGATGCTGGGCCGCGCCGAAACGTGGCCCGAGCCGGGTCGCGCGGCGCCGTGGCGTGCTCGCGATTGTGGCAATCGCGGTCCATCGGCGGCCGGTGGCGTTTCCGCTTGCGCAGGCGGTCTGCGGCCGTCGCGGCAGGCTTTGCGAGCATGCGCACGCTGCTGCTCGCGCACCCGGTCCTGCAGCGGCCGCTTTGCGGCCGACCTCAATCCGAATTCGCTCGACGTGCTGTCGGACGCCAAGCTCGAGCCGGCACTCGCGGCCGGCAATGCGCCGGATCCAAACATCTGGGCCAAGGTCAGCGCCGGCTGTTAAGGAAGAGGCGCGTCTGGCGACGTCGCCCGGCTGCGGTCGGCGGCATGCGTCGGCATGTTGCACCAAATCAACGGGAGGCGGCGAATGGCGCGATTTGAAAACATCCTCGAGACCATCGGCAAAACGCCGGTCGTGAAGATCAACCGGCTCGCGCCGTCGCACATAAACCTCCATGTCAAGATCGAGGCCTTCAATCCCCTCGGTTCAGTCAAGGATCGCCTGGCGCTGGGCGTGATCGAGGCGGCTGAACGCTCGGGCGAGCTCAAGCCCGGGCAGACCGTGATCGAGGCAACGAGCGGCAATACCGGCATCGGGCTCGCGATGGTGTGCGCCCAGAAGGGCTATCCGCTGGTGGTCACCATGTCGGAGAGCTTCAGCGTCGAGCGGCGTCGGCTCATGCGGTTTCTCGGCGCGAAGGTCGTGCTCACACCGGCGGCGGTGCACATGGGCATGGTCGTCAAGGCGCGCGAGCTCGCCGAGACCCATGGCTGGTTCCTGACGCGCCAGTTCGAGAACGAGGCCAATGCCGACATGCATTCGCGTACGACGGCGCGCGAAATCATCGCGGATTTTGCCGGCGAGCGATTGGACTATTGGGTCACCGGCTACGGGACCGGCGGCACGCTCAAGGGGGTTGCGCGTGTGCTCGCGCAAGAGCGTCCCGACACCAAGATCGTCGTATGTGAACCGGCTGACGCCGCTTTGCTAGGCAGCGGTTTGCCGCAAGGGCGCAATGCCGATGGTTCGGCTACGGCACGGCATCCCGCCTTCAAACCGCATCCGATTCAGGGGTGGGTGCCGGATTTTATTCCGAAATTGACCGGCGATGTGGTGGCGGCGGGCAACATCAGTCGCGTCATTCCCATCGCCGCGGCCGACGCTTTGCGCTGCAGCCGCGAGCTGGCGCAGAAGGAGGGCATCTTCGTCGGCATCAGCGCCGGCGCCACTTTCGCGGGAGCGCTCGAGGTTTGCGCCGCGGCGCCAGAGGGCACGACCGTGCTGTGCATGCTGCCCGACACAGGCGAGCGCTATCTGAGCACGCCGCTCTTTGCGAATGTTGCCGCCGAGATGAGCGCGGATGAGACGGCCATCTCGCGATCGACGCCCGCGGCGCAATTCGCTGCGTGAGCCGATTTGAGGGCGGCAGCAGAACTCCTATCGGCGAACCGGCATCCGCTTCGCGGGGAAATGGCGTTAGATACCTGGCCTGGCGCTCGGTCTCTGGGCTACGGCCGTATAGGTCGCGATCGCGCCTTCCAGGTCGGAGAGCTCGTCACACGAGAGAAGACAAATGTCCTTCAGCGCTGCGAGCTGCTCTTGCGCTTTGATCGGCTCGCCGAGCACCAGGTAGAGCTCGCCCAGATGCTCGTGGGCGCTACGGTGGCGAGGATTGAAGATGAGAGCCTGCTGATAGTGCTCCATGGCGGGTCCCCATTGGCGAAGCCGCCGATACGCGTAGCCGATGTAGTTCTGAATATCCGCGTTGCGCGGGTCGCGGATGGCCGCGAGCTCGAGCGACGCGATCGCGCCGCTCCACCGTCCGGCGGCGAGGGCTTTCTTGCCGCCCGCGAAATCGGGATCGAGTTGCGCCCAGTCCGCCTCGGATCCCATGGCGGTCATCGTCGAGCATATCGGCCAAGCCTCGGTCGCAAGGCTCGTCTCGGCGCTTCCGCCCCACCAGCGCGCGATCAGGTTTCGCCGCACCGCCTCGCTGCCGGCATAGAGCGAGCCTGCCGCGATCAGCGCACCGAGGACCGCGGCCGACGCGGCCATGCGGATCATTGCCCGCCGTCCTTCCGGCTGGCGAGAAATGCCTTGGCCTCACGCGTCTCGGGGCGTTCGGTGTCGGCATTCTGCGCCAGGGCCACCAGCTTTGCGTAGTACGCCGCGGCCGTCTGACCGTCGCCCGCGCGGCTCGCGGCGCGCGCGATGCCGAGCAGCACACGATAACGATTGGGCGTCTGCTTGAGGGCGATTTCGAATTCCTTCGAAGCCGCGGCCGGCTGCCCCATTTCGAGGAGCAGCTCGCCCAGGAGCTCACGGAACGGATACAGGCGATTTTCCATCGCCACGTTCTTGACGCTGCCGTCCTCGCCGTCGGCAGCGGCGCGCATGAACTTCAGCGCCTTGTCGGGCTCACCTTCCTTCAATGCGATCCAAGCCGAGATCGCGAGCATCTGTTCTTCCGACCGGTCCACCCAATAGGACAGGTTGGCCTTTTCGAGCTTGCTCTGCAGCGCCTTGATGGCTTCGATCTCCACTTTCGCGCCCGCAAGGTTTCCCGTGCGCGCCATGCCGAGCCCGCGGGTGAAATGCGTGAGCGAGTCGGCTTGCGGATACTGGCTCGGCTTGAGGGGCAGCGCGGCGGCGCCCGACCAGTCGGCGCGCTCCAGCACGTAACGCGCCGGCATCGCGTTCTTGGCGGTGAAATTGGCGAAGACGATGGGGCGGTCGCCGCGATCGGCCGTGGCGATCGATGTCTCGATCAGCGCTTTCGCCTTGGCGTCCTGCGCGAGCTGCAGGTAGGCGTAAACCGCGAAATCTGCCGCGTGGTAGTAGTCGGGCTGGATCTCGAGGGCGGATCTGTTCGACGCGATTGATTCCGCCCACAATCCGACCATCGAGTAGATGTGCGACGGCATGTGCCGGGCATGCGGTACCGCGGGCGCAATTCCGGCATACCGCCGCGCCGCGGCGGTCCCCTTGCTCGGCAATCGGTGCGAAGTCGTAGGCATGGATGGTGTAATGGGTCACGCCGGGGTGCTGCGGATTCTGCTTGTACAATCTCTCCAGGATGGCGGCCGCCGCTAGCTGGTTGGCGTAGGTGGTATCGGCCGGCGAGGCCGACGCCAGCAAGGTGAGCGCATGAAATGCCTGGGCCTCGTAATCATCGGGATAGCGTTGCGCCAACTGCTCCATCGCCTTGTTGTAGGCGGCGAGCCGGATATTGACCGGAGTTTTGTCGAAGTCGCGGTAGTAGACGCTCAAAGCCTCGATCCAATCGCGCTCGCGCTGGGTCTTGGCGCCTATCTCGCGCGCCTTTTCGAGCGCCGCCCAGGCGGCCGCCGCGTCCGCCCGCGGCGGCGGGGCGACGAACGTGTTGTTGAGCAGGTCGAGCGCGATGCCCCAATAGGCGATCGCGCATGTGGGATCCTGTTGCAGGACGCCCTCAAACGTATGGCGTGCGATCAGGAACCAGAAGGAATGGAGCATGGCGACGCCGCGCTCGAATTCGGCCTGCACCTTCGGATCGCAGGACGTGGGGAAGCTCAGCCTGCCCAATCGCGGGTCTTGCTCGGCGAACGCGTGGCCGCCCGCCGCAACCATCATGACGCTTGCCAGGATCATCGCGCGTTTCGATTTCATGGTGGGCCTCCGTGTTGGCGCATGCGAAGCAGGATGAGCGTGTCACCGGGGCGCTTGGACAACGTTCGGGTCGGCGTGAACGTGCCGCTTGGTCGGGTTGGCAGGGGCGTTAAATCGGCGTTAAATCCAGGCGGGCTCGTCGCGCGATGGCCCGGCCGCGAGCGGCGCGAGATCCTTTATGCGATTGCGAGTTCTGGGCGGACTGGATTTGAATTCGGGCGCTGATGCGCCCGTGCGCGACGTGACGCGGCAGGCGCGGCTCATGCTGGCGTGCCTCGCTTTGGCGGGCGCCAAGGGGCTCACGCGCGCCGAACTCTGTGTGTTATTCTGGCCGGACCGCCCATCCGCACAGGCGCGCAACAGCCTGCGCCAAGGCCTGGCGGCGATCCGGAAGGCGCTTTCAGCCAATATCGGCGCGATGTCGCTCCACAGCGATCTGGAGGCCGTGCGATTGTCTGCTGACCCGGAAGCGATCGACGTGCACGCTTTCCGTCATGGACTGCGACAAGGGCACCGCGACGGGTTGATCGCGGCAGCGGACGCCTACCGCGGAGAACTCTTGGCTGGCGTCGAGCTGTCCGAAGATGTCGAACGATTTGTGGCGTCATATCGGCGAAGCCTCAACGATCAGGCGCAAGCGATCGTTGAACGTCTCAGCGAGGCTGACGCTGCCGACGGGCGATCGCTTGATGCAGCTCAGGCTCTGGCCGAACGTTTGCTCCGGTTCGCCCCAGCCAGCGAGGAGGCACACCGCGCGCTCATGCGCGTCAATCTTCGACGTGGCCGTACCAATGCGGCGCTGCGGCAGTTCGAGCAGTGCAGGGCGGCGCTGCTGCGCGAGTTGCAGGCCGAGCCGGACGCCGAGACGAGACGGCTGTTCGACGCCATTCAGTCGGCCGGAAAGAGCGCGCAAGGCAGCGCACAGCGCGCCGCTGACATGCAAGGGGCCGCGAATGACGCTCTGGGTCACGCGCCGGCCCATCCCTCCATCGCGATCATGCCGTTCGACAATCTCGGCGAGCCGTCCGACGAATATTTTGCCGACGGCATCGTTGAAGAGATCACGTCGGCACTCTCGCGCATCCGTGACTTCTTCGTCATCGCACGGCAATCCGCCTTCACATTCAAGGGACGGTTCGTGGATGTGAGGGAGGTTGGACGCGAGCTCGGTGTTGCGTACGTGGTCGAAGGCACCGTGCGGCGCGGCGGCGATCGTCTGAGGATCTCGGTGCAACTGATCGACGCCAACTCGCGAACGCAGTTGTGGTTTGAGCGGTATGAGGGCGCGACCACCGAGGTCCTGGAGTTCCAGGACCGGATCGCCGCGCAGGTCGCGGGAGCGCTCAAGCCGGCGATCCGGCATGCGGAGATCGAAGCTGCGCGGCGCAAGCCGCCGACGAGCCTCAAGGCCTACGATCTGGTGATGCGTGCGTTCCCGAAGTTGTGGGGACAAAATGGGGCCGCCATCAATGAAGCAATCCCGATCCTGCAGGAGGCGCTCCGGATCGATCCGCAATACGGGCGGGCCCATGCGCTGCTCGCGTGGTGCCACGCGCTCAAGGCCACGTATCTCTGGACGACCGAGCCCGAGCGCGAATTGGAGGAAACGCGGCGCGCCGTCGATGCCGCGACGGGTCTGATCGACGATGACCCGACCGCATTGACGGCAACGGGTGCCGCCGCCAGTTTCGCCGGCGATCAAGAGCGGGGATCCGCCTTGATCGAGCAAGCGCTTGCGCTGGATCCCAACAATGCCTGGGCATGGGCCCGATGGGGGTGGATCGGTATCTACCGTGGTCAGCCAGAGTTGGTGCTGGAACGATTCGAGAAGGCGATGAAGCTGAGCCCGCTCGATCCGTTCGGCTTCAATACCCGGATGGGAATGGCGAGCGGGTTGGCCCTCCTGGGACGTCCAGAGGAGGCGGTCGCGATCGCGAAGGACGTGACCAAGAAGCACCCCGACGTGACGTGGGCCCACCGTCTGCTCGCCGCCTGGGCCGCGATGGCGGGTGACATGGACACCGCCCGTGCGGCCGGCCGCACGCTCCTGGCCGCCAATCCCGATTTTACGATCCGGCGCTATCTGGCGATTCCTGCGTTCTGGGACATGCCCGAGTACCGCGATCGGCTGGTGCAAGGCCTGCGGGACGCCGGGCTGCCCGAGGGTTGAGAAGTCGAGAAAGGGAGCGCCGCAAGCGCGGGCGGCAGGGTCAGCGCGCCACTCAGGCCGAAGCCGGCGCCAGAGGGTGGGGGCGCTCGCCAATCTCCTGATCTGACACCCTGGCCCCACACCCCGGCCGTATCCCCGCTGCGCACAGGTGGGGTGCAACCGGGCTGGCATTGCGGCACCGTCTCCTTGTAACCTGACGTTGCGTTCAACGTAGCGCGTGTACGAGGCGTCGCGTGGTTGATTGGGGGAGGGTGCTGGGCCGCGCCGAAACGTGGCCCGAGCCGGGCCGCGTGGCGCCGTGGGCGCCGCGCCTTCCCGACATTTGGCGGCTGCTCGGCGAGCGTGTGGTGCCGTGGCTCGCCGCCGAGGTCGCGCCCGGCCGGCTGATGCCGTGGCTGCCGGTGGCGTTCGGTGCGGGCGTCGCGATCTACTTCGCCGCCGATCGCGAGCCGGCTTTATGGGCAGCCGTAGCGCTTGCGGGCGTGCTCGCCGCCGTCGCGGCCGCGCTCCATCGGCGGCCGATCGCGTTTCCGCTCGCGCTGGCAATCGCCGCCGTGGCGGCGGGCTTTGCGACCGCGACCGTGCGTACGCTGCTGATCGCGCATCCGGTCCTGCAGCGGCCGCTCTACAACGTCAACATCTCGGGCTACGTGGAGGGGCGTGAGGAGCGTGAGCGTACCGACCGCATCACCATCAAGGTCTATTCGATGGACGCGCCGCGCTTCGACCAGCAGCTCGAGCGCGTGCGGCTCTCGGTCAAGAAAGGCACGGCCCCGCCGGTCGGCGCCTACATCGCGCTCAAGGCGCGTCTCTCGCCGCCGCTGCAGCCGCTGCGGCCGGGCGGCTACGATTTTGCCCGCGATCTCTACTTCCACGGCATCGGCGCGAGCGGCTTTGCGACCGGGCCGATCACCATCGCGCCGCCGCCCGGGCCGCTGGGATTTTCGCTGCGCTTCGCCGCCTTCATCGAGAACATCCGCGACACCGTCGACGCGCGCATCCGCGCGGTCGCCAAGGGCGATGCCGGCGCGATCGCGTCCGCGCTGCTCACCGGCCGGCGCGACGCGCTGACCCAGCCGGTCAACGACGCCATGTACATCTCGAGCCTCGCGCACGTGCTCTCGATCTCGGGCTACCACATGGCGGTGGTCGCGGGCGTGGTGTTCTTCTTCGTCCGTGCCCTGCTGGCGCTCATTCCGGGCCTGGCGCTGCGGCGTCCCATCAAGAAATGGGCCGCCTTCGCGGCGCTCCTGGTCGCGACCTTCTACCTCGAGCTTTCCGGCGCCGAGGTCGCGACCCAGCGCTCCTATTTCATGACCGCGATCGTGCTGCTCGGCGTCATCGTGGATCGGCCGACGCTCACGTTCCGCACGCTCTCGGTCGCCGCCATCGTGGTGCTGATCTTCGCGCCCGAGGCGGTGGTCCATCCGAGCTTCCAGATGTCATTTGCGGCGACGCTCGCGCTCATCGCGCTCTACCAGCGCGGCCTGCCATGGATCGCGGCGCGCCGCGATAGCTCGCTCGCCGCGCGAATCGCGCTGTGGGGCGGACGTGAGGCGGTGTCGCTGTTCCTCGCCTCGCTGGTCGCCGGCTTTGCGACCACGCCGTATGCGGCGTTCCATTTCCATCGCCTCGCGCCCTACGGCGTGCTCGCAAACCTCGCCGCCATGCCGGTGGTTTCCGCCGTCGTGATGCCGGCCGGCATGCTCGGCCTCCTGGCGATGCCGTTCGGCTACGACGCGCCGTTCTGGAAGCTGATGGCGCTCGGCATCGAGTGGATGGACGCGGTGGCGCTGTGGGTCTCGAGCCTCCCGGGCGCGGTCGGCCGCATCCCGGCTTTCGGCGCCGGCACGCTCGCGCTCGGCACCGCCGGGCTCCTGCTGGTTTGCCTTCTGCGCACGCCGCTGCGCTGGACCGGGGCGCTCGTCTTCGCGATCGCGTGCGGCGCTTGCGCTCACGGCGGTGCAGCCCGACGTCATGGTCGCGGCCGGCGGCGACAGCTTTGCGGTGCGCGGGCCGGACGGCCGCCTGCAGGTCATCAAGATCGGCAACGACGCCTTCGCGATCCGCGAATGGCTCGCGGCCGACGCCGATGCCCGTGGCGACGCGCGCGCCGTTGCGGCGGCCGTGAAGGCGCGCGACGGGTTCGCGTGCGACGCGGCAGGCTGCGTCGCCAGGGTCGCGGGCGGCGGTCTCGTCGCGATCGGCACCTCGCCGGCGGCCTTTGCGGACGATTGCCAACGCGCCGTGCTGGTGCTGACGACGCGCGCGGCGCCGCCAGCGTGCGGCGCGACCGTGATCGACCGCAAGACGCCGCGCGGGCTCGGTGCGCTCGCGCTGCACCGCGTCGACGACAAATGGGAGATCACGGCAGCCCAGCCGCGCGGACAGGATCGGCCGTGGGTGCCGGCCGCCCGCGATGGCGTTTCATCCATCAGCGTACCGGCCGCGAGCACAGCGACGCAGCACGATGCGACGCCGAGGGAAGAGGATTTGCGGGCGGACGATTAAGGCGCGGAGCGCCAGGTGGAGGGCATCTCGATGAAGATGGATCAAGCGGGCTTCCGTCCCTTCATGACGGGGGGCATCATCGTCGGCGTCCTTGTTGGTTTCGCCCTGACACACGACCGTTATCCGCGCGGATCTCTGACTGCCACGATCATTCGCGGAGTCTGTGCTCTCGTCGGGATCACGGTCGGCATCTGGATTGAATTCTATACCTGATTGAGCTTTCGCTCGGACCCCGGTGGCGACGTCCTTCCGCTCGGCCATGGCGCCGGCCGCTCGCGATGGCGCGACAGGCGGCCATGGCGGCAACGGCCCCCCCGTTAGACGCCGGCGGCGAATTCCTGCCGCTCGAACTTCCTGGACGGATCGTCGAACACGCTCGCCGGCAAGGGCAGGCCGTAATGGTCGCGCAGCGTCGTTCCGGTGTATTCGGTCCGAAAAAGCCCGCGGCGCTGCAGCAGCGGGATCACCTCGGCGCTGAATGCGTCCAATTGCGAGGGCAGCATGGGCGGCATGATGTTGAACCCGTCCGCCGCGCCGTCCGTGAACCAGTCCTCGATCAAGTCTGCGACCTGCTCGGGCGTGCCGGCCATGACGTAGTGTCCGCGCGCGCCCGCGAGGTAACCAAGCAATTGCCGCAAGGTCGGCTTGTCGCGCCGCACGACGTTGAGGATCACCTCGGTGCGGCTGCGTGCCGCCTCGACCGAGCTCGGGTCGGGAAAATCCTCCGGGACGAGCGGCCGGTCGAGCGGCAAGTGCGAGAAATCGTGGCCGCCGAACCGGCCCGACAGACGCTTGCGACCGACCTCCGGGTCGGTCAGCTCGTTGACGTCGCGTGCGAGGCGCTGCGCCTCGGCCTCGGTCGAGGCGATCATCGGGCTCAGGCCGGGCAGGATCAGGACTTGCGCCGGATTGCGCCCCTCGTCGGCCACCAGCTTCTTCAGGTCGGCGTAGAATTCCTGCGCCGTCGCCTTCGCCATGTGGGCGGTGAACACCGCCTCGGCGTGGCGCGCCGCGAAGCGGCGGCCGGTATCGGACGAACCCGCCTGCACCAGCACCGGCCGGCCCTGCGGCGATCGCGGCATGTTGAGGGGGCCGGCCACGGCGTAATGATGGCCCTGGTGCTTGATGGCTCTGATGCGCTCGCCGCGCGCATAAGCGCCGCTGGCCCGGTCGTCGATCACGGCATCCGCCGCCCAGCTGTCCCACAGCTCTTTCACGACCGCCATGAACTCCTCGCCGCGGTCGTAGCGATCGGAATGGCTGACCTGGCCAGCCGCGCCGTAATTCTCGGCCGCGGCGGCGAGCCAGGAGGTCACGATGTTCCAGGCGGCGCGGCCGTTGCTGATGTGATCGATCGACGCGAACTGGCGCGCGAGGTTGAACGGCTCCGTGTAGGTGGTCGACGCGGTGGCGATCAATCCGACCCGGCTGGTCGAGACCGCGAGCGCCGCCAGCACGGTGATCGGCTCGAGCCAGGTGCGGGGCGCTTGCGCGACGTCGCCGCCGAGCGCGAGCTGATCGGCGAGGAAGATCGAGTCGAACAGCGCGGCCTCGGCCCGTTGCGCCAGATCCTGATAGTAGCGGATGTCGGTCAACGGCAGCGGCGACGACGCCGGATGGCGCCACGACGCCTCGTGGTGGCCGCGGCCGTGGATGAAGAGATTGAGGTGCAGCTGCCGTTGCATCGTTCCAGTGCTCCTCGTGTGTCCGCCGCCGCGAAAGTAGCGCGGACCTGCCGATTGCACTAGGCTGATTTGCCAAAGCGAGGCTGTAGCCCCAAGCCGGGGAGGGCCGAATGCGACCAATGCGCGACGGTATTGGTTTTCCGGTGACGGCCGTCATCCTGGCCGGCATGATGGCTGCCGGCTTCGCGGTTCGCCCGGCGCTGACCCAGGGCACGGATTGGCCGACGCGGCCGATTACCCTGGTGGTGCCGTTTTCCGCCGGCGGATCGAGCGACGCGATCGGGCGCATCATCGCGGACGGCATCGGCACCAGCCTGCGGCAGACCGTGGTGGTCGAGAACGTCGCCGGCACCGGCGGTCTCCTCGGCGGCGCCCGCGTCTCCCGCGCGTCTCCTGACGGCTATCAGTTCGTGATCGGCAATGTCGGCACCTTTGCGCAGAGCCAATGGCTGTACAAGAAGCCACTCTACGACCCCGTGAAGGATTTTGCGCCGGTGGGGCTGCTGACCGACGAGAAGCTGGTCCTCGTCGCCCGCAACGATTTCCCGGCCGACGACCTGCCGCACTTCATCGCCTACGCCAAGGCGCACCAGGCGACGATCCAGTTCAGCTCCTCGGGGGTGGGCGGCTCCAACCACCTCGCCTGCATGCTGCTCAACTCGGCGATCGGCATCGAGGTCACGCACGTCCCGTACCGCAACGTCGTGCAGGCGCTGCAGGACGTGATGGCGGGCCGGATCGACTACGATTGCGTGAGCCTGCCGCTGGCGCTGCCGCAGATCGCCGCCAAGACCGTCAAGGCGATCGCGATCCTGAGCAAGCAGCGCTCGTCGATCCTGCCGGATCTCGCGTCCGCGGACGAGCAGGGGCTGGCGGGCTTCGACATTCCGAGCTGGTATGCGCTCTTCCTGCCCGCGCGCACGCCGCAGCCGATCGTGCAGAAGCTCAACCGCGCGACGGTCGCGGCGCTGGATATGCCCGCCGTCGCGCAGCGGCTCAAGCAGGTCGGCGGCGAGGCGGTTGCGCCCGAGCGTCGCTCGCCCGATTATCTCGCGACGTTCCTGGCGGCCGAGATCAAGAAGTGGGAAGGGCCGATCAAGGCGAGCGGGATTTCGTTCTGACGCATATCCCGGCGAAGTGGACGCCGGTTCGCCGACAAGGATATGCGCAAGTCAAAGAGATTAGAGCAAGTTAGGAACGGACATGCTCTCATCGACCGACGGAGCCGTCATGACGCTGGCCATCAGGAACCTCGATGCGCCGCTCGGCGCGGAAGTGTCGGGGGTCGATCTTGCGGGTTCGATATCGTCGAGCGACGTCGCCGCGATCGAGGGCGCCTGGCGCGATCGGCTCGTCCTCGTGTTCCACGGCCAGTCGCTGTCGGACCCGCAACTGATCGCGTTCAGCAGGAACTTCGGCGAGCTCGATCCGCCGGGGCCAAATCCGTACGGCGCGCCGTTCCTCAAGGATCACCCCGAGCTCAACGTGATCTCGAACGTGGTCGAGGACGGCAAGCCGATCGGCAACCTCGGCGACGGCGAGGCGGTGTGGCACGCCGATATGACCTACGTGGACGTGCCGCCCAAGGCCGCGATGCTGCACGCGCTCGAAGTGCCGCCGCCCGCGGCCGGCGGCAACACCTATTTCGCCAACATGTTCGCGGCCTACGCGGCGTTGCCGGCGGATTTGAAACGCGCGGCGGACGGCAAGGTCGCGGTGCACGATGCTTCGACCAACAGCGCCGGCATGCTGCGCAAGGGCTACAGCCGTGTCACCGACGTGCGCGAGACGGTCGGCGCGCATCATCCGCTGGTGCGCACCGACCCCGCGACCGGCCGCAAGGCGCTGTTTCTCGGGCGGCGGCCGAACGCCTATGTGCTCGGCCTCGCGCCAGAGGAGAGCGAAGCGCTGCTCGACGCACTGTGGGCGCATGCGACGCAGCCGCGCTTCGCGCTGTGCCACGAATGGAAGGTCGGCGACCTGCTGATGTGGAATAACCTGTCCGTGCTGCATCGGCGCGATCCGTTCGACCCGCAGATGCGACGCGTGATGCACCGCAGCCAGATCAAGGGGAATGAGCGGATCCACTGAGGGATCGTGGGCCCGCATCGTGCCGGCCAGCCAGCCGGGGGGCCGGCAGGGCTGCCCTGATTTGCGTGCATATGCACATAATGGAATTGATGGCATATGTAGGCGGGCGGACGGCGAGGAGCCGTCTCCCGACGCAGGAGAGATCACGTGCGCATTCTGGTCGTAGGAGCCGGCTCGACCGGCGGATATTTCGGCGGGCGTCTGGCGCAGGCCGGGCGCGACGTGACCTTCCTGGTGCGGCCCGCGCGGGCCGCGGCGTTGCGCGACAAGGGGCTGCGCATCGTGAGCCCGCATGGCGACGTGACGCTCGCGCCCAAGCTCGTCACCGCGGACGCCATCAAGCAGACGTTCGACGCCGTGCTGCTGACCGTGAAGGCGTTCTCGCTCGAGGCGGCGCTCGACGACATGGCGGCCGCGGTCGGCCGCGAGACCATGATCCTGCCGGTGCTCAACGGCATGCGGCATGTCGACCGGCTGGTGGCGCGCTTCGGCGCGCCGGCGGTCGCGGGCTGCGTCTGCAAGGTGGCGACGATCGTCGATGCCGAGGGCCGGATCGTGCAGCTCAGCCGCCTGCAGGACCTCGCCTACGGCGAGATGGACGGCACCCGCTCGGCCCGCATGGAACGGCTCGACGCCGCGGCGCAGGGCGCCGGCTTCAACGCGCGCCTGTCGGCCGACATCCAGGCCGACATGTGGGAGAAGTGGGACATGCTCGCGGCGCTCGGCGCCATCACGTGCCTGATGCGCGGCAATGTCGGCGAGGTGAACGCCGCGCCGGGCGGGACGGCGTTCGCCACTGGTGTGATCGATGAGATCGTCGCCGTGGTTACGGCCGAAGGTCATGCGCCGCGGCCGGCGTTCCTCGCGGAGGCGCGCAAATCGCTGACCGATCCGGCCTCGACCGGCACCTCGTCCATGTTCCGTGATCTGCAGCAGGGCCGGCCGATCGAGGCCGAGCAGATCGTCGGCGACATGCTGGCGCGCGGCGCGCGCCATCAGCTGGCGACGCCGCTACTCGCGGCCGCCTTCGCGCATCTGAGCATCTACCAGAAGCAGATCGCGAAACGCTGAGGTGAGGATCGGCACCATTGTGACGGGGTTTCGGCACATTACATCTGGCGCGGAGCAATTCATTCGATCGAGGAGGGCCCGGTGTCAGGCATCCATCACATCACGGCGATCGCCGGCAAGGCGCCGCGCAACGTCGACTTCTACGTGCGCGCGCTCGGCCTGCGGCTGGTGAAGAAGACCGTCAATTTCGACGATCCGGGCACCTACCATCTCTATTACGGCGACGAGACGGGGCGGCCCGGAACCATCCTGACCTTCTTTCCGTGGGAGCATGCGGCGCCGGGGCGAAACGGCAGCGGGCTGGCGGAAGAGACCGCATTTCGGGTGCCGCGCGAATCCATCGGCTACTGGACCCACCGCCTGATGGAGCATGGCGCGGCGCCCGCCGCGCCGGAGCGCCGCTTCGACGAGCCGGTGCTGCCGTTCGCCGATCCGGACGGCCTGCGCCTCGCCCTGGTCGGCGTTGCGGACGCGTCGGAGCCCGCATGGCAAGGCGGCGTCGTTCCGGCAGAGCATACGATCCGCGGATTTCACGGCGTGACCCTGATGCTCGACAAGGCGGCGCCGACCGGCGCGGTCCTCACGGACGTGCTCGGCTTTGCGGAGGCCGGGCGCGAAGGCCGCTTCGTGCGCTACACGGCCCACCAGACGGATCCGGGCGCGACCGTCACGATCCGCGAGACCGGAGGGTTCTTGCCGGGACGCCAGGGCCGCGGCTCGGTGCATCACATCGCGTTCCGCGCCACCGACGACGCGCAGCAGGCCGCGATGGCCAAGAAGGTGCGCGAGACGCATGGCCTGCGGCCGACCGAGCAACGCGACCGCAATTACTTCCGCTCGGTATACTTCCGCGAGCCCGGCGGCATCCTGTTCGAGATCGCGACGGACGCGCCGGGGTTCGCGGTGGACGAGCCGGTCGCGAGCCTCGGGCGCGCGCTCAAGCTGCCGCCGTTCCTGGAAGCGCGCCGGCGCGAGATCGAGGCGGCGCTGCCGCCGATCGACGCCGCTGAGCGGGCCGCGTGATGGCCGACCTCGCCTTCGTGCATCGCTTCGAGCCCGGCACGGGATCGCGGCCGCTGCTCCTCTTGCACGGCACCGGCGGCGACGAGAACGACCTTGTCCCGCTCGGCCGGATGGTCGCGCCCGATGCGCCGCTGCTGTCGCCGCGCGGAAAAGTGCTCGAGCGCGGCGCGCCGCGTTTCTTCCGACGGCTCGCCGAAGGCGTGTTCGACGAAGCGGACGTGCACGCACGTGCCCACGAGCTTGCGGATTTCATCGCGGCGGCGCGCGCGGCTTACGATCTCGCACCGCCGGTCGCGCTGGGCTACTCGAACGGCGCGAATATCGCGGCCGCGGTGCTGCTGCTGCGCCCCGAGGCGCTCGACGGCGCGATCCTGCTGCGCGCCATGGTGCCGCTCGAGAACCCAGAGCTTGAGAACCCACGCGCGGCGGGCGGTCTTGCGGGAAAATCGGCGCTGATTGTCTCCGGCGCGGACGACCCGATCGCGCCGCCCGCCAGCGGGGCGCGGCTCAAGGCGATGCTCGAGCAGGCCGGCGCGCGCGTCGATCACCGCATTCTGGCGGCCGGCCACCAGCTCTCGCAGGCTGACGTGCGGCTCGCGCGCGAGTGGCTGGAAACGAAAAAGACGACACCAATGACGGTGTCGCCTTAACGACGAACGCAGGGCGAGCGCGCAGCTGGCTTCGCTGCGGGCTCCGCCGATTACTGCCGCTTCCAGACCTCGCTGCCCATCGCGGTGCCGCCCGCATAGGTCCAGACGCCTTTCCAGTTTCCGCCGTCCTCAGCGTAGAGGGCGAGCCCGGTGTTGTCGCCGGAGCGATAAGTGATGGCCATGAAATTCTGGTCGCCGATCGCCGTGCCCTCGTATTTGGTGCCGCCGATGTCCCAGACGACGTGGAAAGTCTGGCCGGTCTTGGTAACCTCCGCGGTCCCTTGATATGCGCCGCTGCCGCCGGGGTTGCTGCCTTCGATTTTGTAGCTACCGACCGGATCAGCCGCGAGCGCGGTCGTGACCGCACCGCAAAGCATCGCAAAGGCAATAAAAAATGATCGCATGGTTGTTCGCCCTCGTGTTGGAAGCCTGATTCTTCCGGCAGCCGGCACTCTACCTGACGGTCCTTCCTTCGCAACACGACTGAGGCGTTAGGGTTATTGGCGAGCGGCCGGCCGCGCGGCGTCCGAACGTCGGTCAGACCGACAGCGCAAAGTGCTCCATCAGGCTGCGGCGGCCGGCCGGCGTGATGTGCAGCGCGCGGCTGTCGCGGACGCGCTCGACCCATTTGAGCTCGAAGCAGCGTTGCGCGAGCGCGGCGCCGACCGCGCCGCCGATGTGCGGCCGGCGCTCGGTCCAATCGAGGCAGGGACGGCAGAAGACGCGGCGCCGGGCACGCGCGGCCGACAGATCGACGCCGAGCTTCGCGAGGAACTGCAAGCCGGACGGCGTCACCTCGCCGGCTTCGTTGCCGAGCACGACGAGCTCGCGCTCCGTCAGGCAGTCGGCAAGGCCGACACCGAGCGTGCCGGCGAAATGGTCGTAGCAGGTGCGGGCGTGCCGCATCGCCTCATCGAGCCGGGTCTTCGGCTGATAGCGCGGCGGCCCCTGCAGCGCGACATTCATGATGCCTTCGAGCATCTGCGCGACCTGCGGTCCGGCGAGGCGGTAGTAGCGATGACGGCCCTGCTTCATGAGCGCGATCAATTGCGCGGCGTGCAGCTTGCCGAGGTGCCCGCTGGTGGTCTGCGGCGACACGCCGGCCACATGGGCAAGCTCGGTCGCGGTCAGCGCGCGGCCGCCGAGCAGGGCGCACAGCATGCTGGCGCGGGCGGGATCGCCCACCAGCGCTGCGACTTCGGCGATCTGCGGCGCGTTCGACATGCGCCAGAATATAGGTCCTCGGCACCGCGTTGCCATGTGGAACGCTTCGTTCGTGACCGTAGCGTTCGCTCTGGCGGGCGCGGGCCATTGCGCCGATGTTAGCGGCCGACCCAAGGAGCGCCGCATGGACATGGACCGCACCCTCGCATCCGCCGAAAGGCCGCGCATCTTCTACGGCTGGCTCGTGGTCGCTGCCGGCTTCGCGGTGACCTTCGTCGGATTCGGCTGCGTCTATTCGTTCAGCGCCTTCATCGAGCCGCTGCAGCGGGATTTCGGCGCCTCGCGCGGCTCGGTGTCGGTCGTCTTCTCGCTCGCGGCCTTTCTCTATTTCGGGCTCGGTGCCGTCAGCGGTCCGCTTGCCGATCGCTTCGGGTCGCGCCGGCTCGCGCTCTTCGGCATGATCCTGGTCGGCGCGAGCCTCGTGGCCGCGAGCGTCGCGCAGGGTCTCGGCCAGGTCTACGCCGTCTATGGGCTCGGCATCGGGATCGGCGTCGGGGCTTCCTACGTTCCGGCCATGGGCGCGACGCAACGCTGGTTCGTGCGCTACCGGGCGCTGGCCTCGGGCCTCGCGAGCAGCGGCATCGGCGCCGGCACGCTGCTGGTGCCGCCGCTCGCCTCGCTGCTGATCGCGCATCTGGGCTGGCGTGAGGCGTATCTGGCGCTGGGCGTGGGCGCGGCCCTCATCGGCGGCGCCATGGCGCTGCTGATCGAGAACGATCCGCGCCATCGCGGCAGCGCGCCCGACGGCGACGCCGTGCGGGTCGAGGTCGACATATCGCAGCCGGCCGCCGGCATGGCGATCGGCGATGCGGTCAGGTCGCGGACCTTCGTCCTGCTCTATGCGGCGTGCCTCGCCTGTGCGTTCGGCGTGTTCGTCCCCTTCGTGCACCTCGTACCCTATGCCACGGACCACGGCATGGCGCGCGCCGAAGCGGCGCTGCTGATGAGCGCGATCGGCGTCGGCAGCACGGTCGGCCGCTTCCTGCTCGGCGGCCTCGCCGACCGGCTCGGGCGCGAGCTCACGCTGGCGGCGACCTTCGCCACCATGGCGATTGCGCTGGTCATCTGGCTCGTCTCGACCACGTTCTGGCCGCTGGCGCTGTTCGGATTCATCTTCGGCTCGGCCTACGGCGGCTGGGTCGCGCTGCTGCCGGCGGTCGTCATGGACTATTTCGGCGGCCGCAATGTCAGCGGCATCATCGGCATTCTCTACACCAGCGCCGGGATCGGAACGCTGATCGGCCCGAGCGCGGCGGGCTTCGCGTTCGACCTGAGCCACAGCTACACGGTGCCGATCCTGGTGAGCATCGGCGGCAACGTGATCGCGGCGGCGCTGATGCTGTTGGTCGCGCGTGAAGCGGGCCGTGATCCAACCCTGTAGCCCGCATGAGCGAAGCGATATGCGGGGCAAGCGATGACCGGATGTTTCGAAGACGCAGTCCCCGGATTTCGCTTTGCTCAATCCGGCCTACGCCGCACCGCCGTCATTGCGAGCGAAGCGAAGCAATCTCGCTTCGCTTGCGCATGCGCTGGCGGGTCGCGATTGCTTCGTCGGCCTTCGGCCTCCTCGCAATGACGGCTCCACGCCCTCAATACTTCCGAAACAGCCCCACCATCTTGCCCTGGATCTTCACCCGGTTGGGCGGGAGGATGCGCACCTCGTAGGAGGCGTTGGCGGGCTCGAGCGCGATCGAGGCGCCGCGGCGGCGGAAGCGCTTCAGGGTTGCTTCCTCCTCGTCGATCAGCGCGACCACGATGTCGCCGGTGTCGGCCGCCTCGGTCTTCTTGATCAGCGCCATGTCGCCGTCGAGGATGCCGGCGTCGATCATCGAGTCGCCGCGCACCTCGAGGGCGAAATGCTCGCCGGTCGAGAGCAGGTCGGGCGGCATGTTGATGATCGCGCTCTTGGTCTGGATGGCTTCGATCGGCGTGCCGGCCGCGATGCGGCCCATGACGGGCACCGCGACCGGGCGGCCGCTGTCGTCCTCGCCGCTGGCGCGCACGCGCCCGAGATTGCCTTCGATCACGGCGGGCGTGAAGCCGCGCGCGCGGCCGCCATTGCCGATCCCGCCGCCCACGGTCTCGGGCAGCTTGATCACCTCGATGGCGCGCGCCCGGTTGGGCAGGCGGCGGATGAAGCCGCGCTCCTCGAGGGCGGTGATGAGCCGGTGAATGCCTGACTTGGAACGCAGGTCGAGCGCGTCCTTCATCTCATCGAACGAGGGCGGCACGCCCGCCTCCTTGACGCGCTCGTGGATGAAACGGAGAAGCTCGAGTTGCTTGCGGGTCAGCATGGGTCCCCTTTCCCCGGGCGAGTGGCGATCGTTGTTTGTCTACCGATCGCCCATAAACAAATCATGAACGGACACTATCTGTTCGATATGTGTTCCGCAATCTTTTAATTCGAACGGCTGAGTTTATGCACTCGTCAGAACGCGAGCTTTACGATGGCGCAGCGGGTTCCGGACGTCGCGGGAGGAGCGTAAGGCTCTCTAATCACTAGACAACCGGCGCTGGCGAGGGGCGCCAGCATGGAACTGTCCTGGACCCGATAGGGGGTGGCGATGAGGCTGCCGTCGGCCCCGCTCGCAAGCGCGGCGCGCAGGTAGTCGGCGCGTTCATCGTTGGCGGCAAGGTCGCATCCGAGAATCGCCGATTCGGTGTCGGGACCGAGATCGCGGCGGCCGGCGAGCCGGCGCAGCAGCGGCATGAGGAAGAGTACGGCGCACACATAGGCCGAGACCGGGTTGCCGGGCAGGCCGAGCACGTCCATTCCGCCAAGCCGGCCGTGCATCAGCGGCCGGCCGGGCCGCACCGCGACCTTCCAGAACGACAGCGCCATGCCTTCGGCCGCAAAGGCGTGCTGCACCAGGTCGTGGTCGCCGACCGAGGCGCCGCCGGTGGTCACCAGCACGTCGACCTTGGCGTCGCGCGCCCGGCGCACCGCCGCGACGGTGGCGTCGAGCCGGTCGGGCGCGATGCCGAGGTCGACGACCTCGGCGCCTTCGTTCGCGACCTGCGCGGCGAGCGCAAAGCCGTTCGAATAGACGATCTGGCCCTCGCCCGGCGTCACGCCCGGCATCACGAGCTCGTCGCCGGTCGCGAGCACCGCGACCCGGGCACGGCGATGCACCGGGACTTCCGGGTAGTTCATGGCGGCCGCGAGCGCGAGGTCACGCGCCGTGAGGCGGTGACCGGCCGCGAGCAGCACGGCGCCGCTCTTGAAGTCGAGGCCTTCGGCGCGGATGTGGCGGCCCGGCCCGCTCGGCTTCTCGACGATGACGGTGTCGCCCTCGCGCGCCGTGTGCTCCTGGATCACGATGGTGTCGGCGCCGCGTGGGACGACGCCGCCCGTGAAGATGCGCGCCGCCTCATGCGCGCCGACCGGTTGGTCGAACGGATGACCGGCCGCGACCTCGCCGATGAGTCGGAGCCGTGCCGGCGCCGCCGCGACGTCGGCCGCGCGCACCGCGTAGCCGTCCATGGCCGAGACCGCGGCGGGCGGCTGCGTGCGCCGCGCCGTGAGGTCTGCCGCGAGCACGCGGCCGTGCGCAGCCCCGAGGGGCGCGTTCTCGGCGGGGAGGGGACGCGCATCCTTGAGCACGAGCGCCTGCGCGTCCGCAACCGACAGAAGCGCCATGGTTCTACTCCTTGGCCGGCGCGCGGAAGTGGCCGGACTTGCCGCCGCGCTTCTCGACCAGGTGGATGTCCTCGATGCGCATGCCGCGCTCGACCGCCTTGACCATATCGTAGATCGTGAGGCACGCGACCGACACCGCCATCAGCGCCTCCATCTCGACGCCGGTCTGGCCCGTGACCTTGACGGTGGCGCGCACCATGAGGCCGGGCGGCTTCGCGGCCGGCGCGATATCGACCACGACCTTGGAGACCGGAAGCGGATGGCAGAGCGGGATCAGCTCGTGGGTCTTCTTCGCCGCCATGATGCCGGCGATACGGGCGGCGCCGAGCACGTCGCCCTTCTTGGCGTTGCCGGAGAGAACGAGCGCGAGCGTCTTCTTCGACATGGCGACACGCCCTTGCGCCACCGCGATCCGCTCGGTCGCGGGCTTGGCCGACACGTCCACCATGCGGGCTTCGCCGCGGGCGCCGATGTGGGTGAGTTTGCGGGAGGGCATGGCTAGCTCTGCGTCCGCGCTCCCTCTCCCCGCGTGCGGGGAGAGGGTCGGGGTGAGGGGGCCTCTCCGCGAGTCGTTGCGAGCGACGTTTTGTGCAGAACTCGAGCGCCCCTCACCCCGACCCTCTCCCCGTAAGAACGGGGAGAGGGAGCGCGGGCGCCGTGCCAAGGTTCGCTCATCATGCCGCTCACTCTGCTGCGGTTGCGGAGCGGGACGCGTTTGCGCCGAGCAGCGTTCGTGTCGCCGCCGTCACATCCTCCTGCCGCATCAGGCTTTCGCCGACCAGGAACGTGGACATGCCGACCTTGGCGAGGCGGGCGAGATCCGCGGGCGTGAAGATGCCGCTTTCGCCGACGAGCACACGGTCGCGCGGAACGCGCGGGGCGAGGCGCTCGCTCACGGCGAGCGACGTCGCGAAGGTCTTGAGGTCGCGGTTGTTGATGCCGACGAGACGTGACTTGAGGCGCAGCGCGCGGTCGAGCTCGGCCTCGTCGTGCACCTCGACCAGCACGTCCATGCCATAGCCGTGCGCCGCGGCCTCGACCTCGTGCGCGGCGGCATCGTCGAGCGCCGCCATGATGATGAGGATGCAGTCGGCGCCGAGCGCGCGCGACTGCGCGACCTGGTAGGGCTCGTACATGAAATCCTTGCGCAGCACCGGCAGGCTCGCGGCCGCGCGGGCGGCGACGAGATGCTCGCTCGCGCCCTGGAAGGAGGGCGTGTCGGTGAGGACCGAGAGACAGGCCGCGCCGCCGGCCGCATAGGCGCGCGCGAGCGTTGCGGGATCGAAGTCGGCGCGGATCAGGCCCTTCGACGGGCTCGCCTTCTTGATCTCGGCGATCAGCGCGTAGCCGCCGGCGGCGTGCCGCTGCTCGATCGCGGCGAGGAAGCCGCGCGGCGGGGACGCTTCTTTCGCGCGCGCCTCGACATCCGCAAGCGAATGCGCCTGCTTGGCGGCCGCGATCTCGGCGCGCTTGTAGACTTCAATGCGGGTGAGGATGTCGGCCATCGACCGATTCCGCCTTAGGCGCCCGAGACGACGATGAGGCGCTCGAGGCTGCCCTCGGCCTCGCCGGAGTTGAGCGACTTCTCGGCCAGCGCGACGCCGCTCTTGAGATCGCCCGCGCGGCCCGCGACCACGAGTGCGGCCGCCGCGTTGAGCACCGCGACATCCCGATAGGGACCGCGCTGGCCCTTGAGCACGGCATGCAGCGCCTTGGCGTTGTGGTCCGCATCGCCGCCACGCAGGCTTTCGGGTTTGGCGCGCGCAAGGCCCACGTCCTCGGGGGTGATGTCGAAGGTCTTCACCTCGCCGTTCGCGAGGGACGCGGCCGCGGTCGGGCCGGTGGTGGTGATCTCGTCGAGGCCATCGGAGCCGTGCACCACGAGGGCACGCTCGGAGCCGAGGTTCCTGAGCACATGGGCGAGCGGTTCGACCCATTGCTTGGAGAAGACGCCGACCATCTGCCGTTTCACGCCGGCCGGGTTCGAGAGCGGCCCGAGCAGGTTGAAGATCGTGCGAGTGCCGAGCTCGACCCGGGTCGGGTTGACGTGGCGCGTCGCCGGATGGTGCGCGGGCGCGAACATGAAGCCGATGCCGGCCTGGGCGATGCAGCGGCTGATGTGGTCGGGCGGGATATCGATGCGCACGCCGAGGGCCGCGAGCACGTCGGCGGCACCTGAGCGCGACGAGAGCGCCCGATTGCCGTGCTTGGCGACCGGCACGCCGGCGCCCGCGACGATGAAGGCCGCGCAGGTGGAAATATTGTAGGAGCCGGACGCATCGCCGCCGGTGCCGACCACGTCGATTGCGTCTGCCGGCGCGGTGACGCCCAGCATCTTCGCGCGCATGGCCGAGACCGCGCCGGTGATCTCCTCGATGGTCTCGCCGCGCACCCGCAGCGCCATGAGGAGGCCGCCCATCTGCGAGGGCGTGGCCTCGCCCGACATCATCAGGTCGAACGCGGTTGCGGCCTGCTCGCGGGTCAGCGTCGCGCCGGTCGCGGCTTGTCCGATCAGCGCCTTGAGATCCATCGGTTGCCTCTCAATGCGCGGCGCGGCGGGGCGCGGGACGATGCGATGCGGGCTTGGCGGCCGGCAGCGGGGCAGGGCGTGCGGCGGCAGGACGGCGGCCGGTCTTCGTGTTCCAGTCGGCCGCCAGCTCGAGGAAATTGCGCAGCATCAGGTGGCCGTGCTCGGACGCAATGCTCTCGGGATGGAATTGCACGCCATGCACGGGGAGCGATTTGTGCGCGAGCCCCATGACGAGGCGGTCGGAGGTCTCGGCCGTGACATCCAAGTCCGTCGGCATGGTGGCGCGGTCGACCACGAGCGAGTGGTAGCGCGTCGCGCGGAACGGCCCGTTGATGCCGCGAAACAGGCCCTGGCCCCTGTGTGTCACCTCGGAGAGCTTGCCGTGCACCGGGACGGGTGCGCGCACCACGTCGCCGCCGAACGCCTGGCCGATCGCCTGGTGACCGAGGCAGACGCCCAAAATCGGGATCGTGGCGGAGGCTTTCTCGATCAGCGTGAGGCAGATGCCGGCCTGGTTCGGGGTGCACGGGCCGGGCGAGAGCACGATCGCGTCCGGATCGGCCGCGACCACGTCGTCGGCCGAAATCTTGTCGTTGCGATGCACGACCACGTCGGCGCCAAGCCCGCCCAGGTAGTGGACGAGGTTGAACGTGAAGCTGTCGTAGTTGTCGATCAGGACGATCATGGCGCGGCTTGAGCGCTGGATTGGCGCCGGTCGGGCGCTGTTTTCTTGCTCGCTCAAGGTCTTAGACCGCGGGGCAAGGGAGGGTCAAGGCGAGGCGAAAGCCTCGTGTCCCGCGGGCGCGGCGGCACAGCGTTCCGCCGGCGCTCGCTTCGCTCGGCCGGCTTCACCCTGTACCGCGCCCGGGACACGATGCTGCTGTTTCGCTAAGACTCCTCGATCCATGGAGGCACCCATGAAACCCGCCACATTGATTTCGATTGCGGCATGGTCGCTGCTAGCCATCTTGCCGGCCCGCGCCGAAAGCGACCTCAGCCGCGCCTATCGCATCCTTGCGTCGAAGCAATATGTCGACCTCACGCACAGCTTCTCGCCCGACACGCCGGTTTGGTCCGGTTTCGGCCAGGCCAAGATGACGCCGGCGGCCGACCCGAAGACGCACGAACCCTACACGATCGCCAAGGATGGCTTTCGCACGACCTACTACGAGATGGTCGGGCAGTACGGCACGCACGTCGATCCGCCGGCGCATTTCGCCGACAACGGCATCACGATGGACGAGATCCCGTTGCGGGACATGATCCTGCCGCTGATCGTGCTCGACGACACGCCGTTCCTCGCCAAGGATCCCAACCACGCCTTCTCGCTCGCCGACCTCAAGGCGTGGGAGAAGGTGCACGGCCGCGTGCCGAAGGGCTCATTCGTCGCGCTGCGCACCGACATGTACAAGGATTGGGACACCAATCCGGAACGCTTCAAGCGCAGCCCGTTCCCGGCCTGGGCGTTCGAGACGATCAAGTTCCTCTACGAGCAGCGCGGCGTGACCGCGACCGGCCACGAGGCGATGGACACCGACACGACCGACAAGATGGAGTCGGAGACCTACATCCTCCAGCACGGCCACTACCAGATCGAGGTGATGGCGAACCTCGACCAGGTGCCGCCGCGCGGCGCGCTCATCGTGGTGACGTGGCCGAAGGTGAAGAAGGGATTGGGCTTCCCGGCGCGGGCGTTCGCGATATTGCCGTAGCGTGTAGACGGTAGGGTGGGCAAAGGCGCGTAGCGCCGTGCCCACGCGTTTCCGGGCGCGGTGGGCACGCTTCGCTTTGCCCACCCTACGGCTCACCCTTTGTGGATCGGATCGATCCACTTCACGGCTTCCGGCTTCTCGACCGCCTCGATCTCGAGATTGACCACGACCGCCTCGTTGTCGCTGCGCACCAGCACGCATTCGAGCACCTCGTCGGTGCTCGCATTGATCTCCTGGTGCGGCACGTAGGGCGGAATGAAGATGAAGTCGCCCGCATTGGCCTCGGCGACGTATTCGAGATGCTCGCCCCAGCGCATGCGCGCCTTGCCGCGCACCACGTAGATCACGCTTTCGAGCGCGCCGTGGTGATGCGCGCCGGTCTTGGCGTTGGGCTTGATCGCGACCGTGCCGGCCCAGATCTTCTGCGCGCCGACGCGGGCGAAATTGATCGCTGCCTTGCGGTCCATGCCGGCCGTCTGCGGCGTGTTGCCGTCGAGGGAGTTGCCGGGGATCACCCGCACGCCGTCATGTTTCCATTTGTGGTCGTGGGCGCTCATGCCGCGGCTCCTTGCTCGATGGGTGCTCCTGGAGTTCTGATATAGACGGTTTTGCGCCACGCATCATGGGTGTCGTGGCCTGGAATGGGCGACGGAGTGGAAGTGTGAATGTCGGGAATGGCGGGCGGGGCGCAGCGAGGTCAGGTGCTGCCGCACGCGCGCGTGGCTTCTATGCGCTTGGTGTCTATCTACCGATCTCGCGCGCGGCCGCGCAATTGCGCGACATGGTCCGCGCGCTGCGCGGCGTGCGCGAAGGCTACGCGACGCAGCTGCGGTCGGCAGCGTGGTCGGACCTGCTGGTGCGCAAGCCGATCGGGCTGGTCCAGACCGGCAAAGCCGACGGCAATGTGAATCTCGGAGAACTCGCTGTGCTGGCGCAGGCTGCGGCTGCAATCGAGCCGGACAGGTTGGTCGTCGAGATCGGCACGTTCGACGGCCGCACCGCCCTCAACCTCGCCGTCAATGCACCGCAAGCGCGGGTGATAACGCTCGACCTGCCGCCCGAGGACAGGGCGGCGTTCGCGCTGGCGCCGGGCGAGCGGCAATATGTCGATAAGCCGGCGCCGGGCGCCCGCTTTCGCGAAGCTGCGCCGCCGTGGTCGGCGGCGGCGCAACGCATCACGCAGGTGCTCGGCAATTCAGCGACGTTCGACTGGTCGCCGTATCGCGGGCAGGCGGGACTTCGTCTTCGTCGACGGCTCGCACGCCTATGATTATGTGCGCAAGGATTCCGAGACCGCGTTCGGCCTGGTCGGGCAGGGCGGCATGGTGCTGTGGCACGACTACGGCCGCTGGGAAGGCGTCACGCGCGCGCTCGACGAGCTCGAGGCGGAGCGGCGGCTCGGCCTGCGTCATGTGCGCGGGACTAGCCTCGTGTTCTGGCGGGGGCACTAGGAAATCGGCAATGCGAAGAATTCTGACGCTCATATTCGTTTTGCTCGCCGCGGCGGCCGCGCACGGGCAGGAGGCTTTTCCCGCTCGCCCGATCACCCTCGTGGTGCCGTTTCCGCCGGGCGGTGTCACGGACACGCTCGCGCGCCTCTTGGCCGAGCGGATGAAGACGATCCTCGGACAAACCGTCGTGGTCGAGAACGTGGGCGGGGCCGGCGGCAGCATCGGCGTCGGCCGCGTCGCACGGGCCACGCCGGACGGCTACACGATCGCGATCGGCAGCTCCGAGACGCACGTGCTCAACGCCGTCTCGCTGGCGCTGCCGTACGACGTGGTGACGGACTTCACGCCGATCGTACAGTTGCCGGCCTATCCGTTCCTCATCGTCAGCCCGAATTCGGTGCCGGCCGCGACGCTCAAGGAGCTGGTGGCGTGGATCAAGGCCAACCCCGCCAAGGTCACGCAGGGGACGGTCGGCTACGGCAACATCCAGCATCTCTGCGGCATCCTCATGCAGCAGGCGCTCGGCGTGACGTGGCAGCTTGTGCCTTATCGCGGCGGCACGCCCGCGATGCAAGATCTGCTGTCGGGTCAGTTCAATCTCATGTGCACGGCGTCGGGCAGCTTCCTGCCGCTGGTGCGCTCCGGCCAGATCAGGGCCTATGCGATCACCACCGCGACGCGCGCCGCATCGGCGCCCGAGATCCCGACGGTCGACGAGGCCGGGCTGCCGGGGCTTCACCTCGCGGTGTGGAACGCATTGTGGGCGCCGAAGGGCACGCCGCGACCCGTGGTCGACAAGCTCAACGCGGCGGCCGTGCAGGCGATGTCCGATCCGGCGTTCAAGCAGCGCATGATCCAGCTCGCGCTCGAGATGCCGCCGTCCGACGAACTGACGCCCGAGGCGCTCGCTGCCTTGCAAAAGGCCGCCATCGATAAATGGTGGCCGCTGCTCAAGGCCGCGGGCATCAAGCATCAGTGAGAGCGTGAGAGCCACCATGCGCTACGACTATGTGCCGATGCCGGACCGCAAGCCGCTCAAATGGCCGAACGGCAAGCGGCTCGCGCTGATGATCACGCTCAATCTCGAATACTGGGAGCTCACCCAGGATCGCGACGGGCCGTATGTCGCGGGCGGACCATCGATCAACGATCGGCTGCTGCCGGCGCGCGTGCCCGATTTCAACAATCATTCCTGGCGCGAATACGGCCATCGGGTGGGCGTGTGGCGGCTCTACGATGAGTTCGACGCGGCGGGCGTGCCGGCGAGCTGCGCCGTCAACGGCATCTTGTGCGAGCGGCATCCGAAGATCGTCACCGCGGCGGGCGAGCGCGGTTGGGAATTGATCGGGCACAACTACCTCCAGGCCGATTTTCTCGTCGACTACCGCGACGATCCCGCCAAGGAGCGCGCCGTGATCGCCCGCACGCTCGACGCGATCGAGAAAGCCACCGGCCGGCGGCCGAAGGGCTGGTTGTCGTCGGGACTGCGCTGCACGGTGAACACCTCCGACATCCTCAAGGACCTCGGGCTCACCTATCACTGCGACTACATGAACGACGAGCAGCCGTATCTCATCGCGACGCGGAACGGGCCGCTGGTGTCGATCCCCTACACGCAGGAGGTCAACGACATCGGCATGTTCCTGCGGCGCAATTTCACCGCCGCCACCGCGTTCGAGACCATGCGGGACGAGTTCGACGAGCTCTATCGGGCCGGCGAGACGAGCGCGCGCATCATGAGCATCGGCCTGCATCCGCACATCATCGGCCGGGCGTTCCGGGTGCGCGCGCTACGCGACTTTCTGGCCTACGCGAAGGGATTCGACGGGGTGTGGTGGGCGACCCGCGAGGAGATCGCGGCGTGGTATTTGCAGAATCATGCCAGCCATATTGGGTGACGATTTACACGTCATTGCGAGGAGGCCGCAGGCCGACGAAGCAATCTCGATCCGCGGGCGCATGAGCAAGTGAAACGGGATTGCTTCGCTTCGCTCGCAATGACGGCGGTTGTCATTGCGAGCGAAGCGAAGCAATCTAGGGGCATGGAAAAACAGTACTTTGTTTATATCCTGACAAATAAGCGCCACACCGTGCTTTACACCGGTGTCACCAATGACTTGCCAAAGCGGATTTACCAACATCGCAACAAGCTGATTGCTGGGTTTACCAGCCGCTACAACGTCGACAAGCTTGTTTTCTATGAGGTGGCCGACAATCCGTATGCGGCGATTTCGCGCGAGAAGCAGATCAAGGGCGGCTCTCGACAGAAGAAAATAGACCTTATCAACGCTATGAACCCGCGGTGGGTCGATCTTTACGAGACGCTGTGACCATCATTGCGAGCCCCCGGGTCTCGCCTTCGGCGAGCCCAAGGATAAACTCCGCGAAGCAATCCCGCTTCACTTGCTCATACGTTTGCGGATTGGGATTGCTTCGTCGGCCTTCGGCCTCCTCGCAATGACGGCGGAACGTATTCACTGCCCCCGCTTCCCCGCATTCGCGAAGCGCCGTGCTTCCTCGGCGGCGCGGAAGAGGGCCTTGGCCTTGTTGATGCATTCCTGCTGCTCGGAGTCCGGATTGGAATCCGCGACCACGCCGGCGCCGGCCTGCACGTACATGCGGCCGTCCTTGACGAGGGCGGTGCGCAGCACGATGCACGAATCCATGTCGCCGGCCGCCGAGAAATAGCCGACGCAGCCGGCGTAGAGGCCGCGCTTCTCCTTCTCCAGCTCGTCGATGATCTGCATGGCGCGCACCTTCGGCGCGCCCGAGACGGTGCCGGCCGGAAAGCCCGCCGCGAGCGCGTCGAGCGCGTCACGCTTGGGATCGAGCTTGCCCTCGACGTTGGAGACGATGTGCATCACGTGGCTGTAGCGCTCGACGAAGAACTGGTCGGTCACCGTCACGGTGCCGATCTCGGCGACGCGGCCGACATCGTTGCGGCCGAGATCGAGCAGCATCAGATGCTCGGCGCATTCCTTGGGATCGGCGAGCAGATCCTCCTCGAACTGCTTGTCCTCGTGCGGGGTCGCGCCGCGCGGGCGGGTGCCGGCGATCGGGCGGATCGTCACCACGTCGCCGCGCGCGCGCACGAGGATCTCCGGGCTCGATCCGACCACGGCGAAATCGCCGTAGTCGAGGTAGAACAGGAACGGCGCCGGATTGATGCGGCGGATCGCGCGATAGAGCGCGAAGGCGGGCAGCGCGAACGGCGCCTCGAAGCGCTGCGACAACACCACCTGGAAGATGTCGCCGGCCGCGATATAGTCCTTGGCCGTGAGGACCATCGCGGTGAACTCGGCGGGCGTCGTGTTCGATTGCGGCTCGATCACGATCGGACCATCGGCGCCGTCCGCCTGCTCCTTGTCGAGGACGCGGTCGAGATCGTCGACCACGGCGGCGAGCCGCTCGGTCGCGCGCGCGAGCGCCGTCTTAGCGGAAACCGACTTCTCCGGCCGCACCGGCGTCGCCACCATGAGGGTGTCGAGCACGGCGTCGAAGATGATCACGACGGTCGGCCGTACCAGGATCGCGTCCGGGATGCCGATCGGATCGGGGTTGGGGGCGGGAAGCTCCTCGATCAGCCGCACCGTGTCGTAGCCGAGATAGCCGAAAACGCCGGCCGCCATCGGCGGCAGGCCCTCGGGCAGGTCAATGCGGCTCTCGGCGATGAATTGGCGCAACGCCGCGAGCGGCGGCTCGCCGCATGGCACGAACGCATCCGGCTTGACGCGTGCCGATCGGTTGATCTCGGCCGTGGTGCCGTTCGCGCGCCACACCGTGTCGGGATCGAGCCCGATCACCGAATAGCGCCCGCGCGTCGCGCCGCCTTCGACCGATTCGAGCAGGAAGCTCAGCGGGCGGCGGCCCGCCACCTTGAGAAAGGCCGAGACCGGCGTCTCGAGGTCGGCGACGAGCGTCGTCCACACGACCTGCGGCCGCCCAGCCGCATAGGTCTGCGCGAAGCTCGCGGCCGCCGGCTCGATCTGCATCGATGGACCTACTGCGGGGCGTTGCTGCCGAGCGCCTGCGTGAGCTGGCTCTGGTCGACCGAGACCTTGAGGTCGTTTTCGATCTGGCCGATGAACTGCGAGAAGACGTCGTTGGTGAGCGAGTCGCGCACCGCGTCGGCGAGCTGCTTCGTCTCGGGCGCGCCCGGGCTGAAATTGGGCACCGTGATGTTGTTGACCACCATGATGATGCGCTCGGTCGGCTGCTTGCCGTCGGCAACCGCGGCTTCGCCCTTGGCGGTCTGGAACAGCACCGCGACCGCATTGGGCGGCAGGCCCTGCCCGTCCTCGCGCCGCTTGAGCCATGTGGTCTTCTCGACCGGGACCTTCTCGGCGGCCGCGAGGTCGGCGAGCTTGGCGCCGCCCTTGAGCTTCTCGAGCAGCTCCTTGACCTTGGCGTTGAGGTGCTCGATCACCTGCTCGTCATGCCAGCGCGCCGTCACCTGGTCCTTGACGTCGTCGAGCGTGCGGTCGCGCGACGGCGTCACGGCGTCGAGATTGTACCAGATGACGCCGCCGTCCTGCGTCTGGAGGGCGTCGTTCTCGACATTGACGTCGGCCGAAAAGATCGAGCCGATCAGGTCCGCGCTCTTCGGCAGCGTGACCGGCTTGCCGTCGGGGCTGCGGCCGGAGCGGTCGACGGCGTCGATCGTCTGGTAGGGCAGCTTCAGGCTCTTGGCGATCTGGTCGAGCGGCGTGCCGCTGCCGACCTGCTCGTCGACCTTGTCGCGCAGCTTGTTGATCTCGGCGCGGGCGCGCTCGAGCGCGAGGTTCTTCTTGATCTCGGCCTCGACGTCGCTGAACTGCTTCATATTGCCGGGCTCGATCTTGGTGACGCGCACGATGGTCGAGTTGTACAGCCCGTCGATCGAGCCGCTCACCTGGCCGGCCGCTAGCGAGAACGCGGCATTGGCGACCTTCTCGTCGGGGATCTGCAGCTTGGCGAGCAGCCCGAGGTCCTTGAACTTGTCCGCGATCTGCGGATCCTTGATCAGGTCGTCGAACGAGGTGCCGGCCGCCAGGCGCTCGGCCGCCTTGTGCGCCTCGTCCTTGTTGAAGAACAGTATCTGCTGGACGTCGCGCTTTTCCGGCGTGCCGAACAGGTTCGGGTTCCTGTCGTAGACGGCCTTCACGTCGGCGTCCGCGATCTCGATCGAGGGCGCGATGGTGTCGGGCGTGAGCGCAAGGATCGTCGCCTTACGGTATTCGGGCGCGCGAAACAGCACCTTGCGCTCATCGAAATACTTGGCGAGCACGTCCGGGGCGGGCGGCGGGATGTCGCCGGCTTGCGCCGGGGTGAGCACGACGAAGTCGGCGTCGCGCTGCTCGTTCTGATAGCGATTGAACGCCTCGACCTCGGCGGTCGGCGCCGCGAGGCCCGCCGCGAGCGTCAGCGTGAGCTGGCGGCGGATGGTGTCGCGCCGCTGCTCCGCGATGTAGCCCTGCTCGCTCAGCCCGTTGTCGCGGATGATCTGCTGAAAGCGCGCCGCGTCGAACTGGCCGCCCGGGATGCGGAACATGGGATCGTCGGTGACGTGCTGGATCACGTCGGCCTGGGGAATGCCGAGACGCATGCCTTTCGCATATTGGTCGAGGGCGGCGTTCTGGATCCATTCGGAGAGCACCTGGCGATCGATGCCGAAGACGCGCGCCTGCTCGGACGTGATCGGCCGCCGCACCTGGCGCGACAGCGCCTGAAGGCGGTTGTTGAAAAGCTGGCGGAACTCGTCGGCGGACATCTTGGCGTCGCCGACGGTCACGAGCGCGCCGCGCGTATAGCCGCGGAAGATGTCGCCGATGCCCCAGACGCCGAAGCTGATGACCAGGAAGCCGACGACCACGGCCATGATAGTCTTGCCGAGCCAACCCGAGGAAGCACTGCGGATACCGCGAAGCATGGAGCTGATCGTTCTGCTGTGGGGTTGATCTGTCCGCGCACCACGGCACGGTAGCGCGCCAAGGCGCAGCGAATTGTGGCCATCATAGGGATCGCGGCGCGCCGCCGCAACATGTTGAATTGACGGCGGGAAATCTGCCGCGGCCCCCTTCCGCGCGGGCAGGCGGTCTGGTAACGCGAGCGGGGCGTTCGGGGATGCGAGATGGCTGTGGCGCGCCGTCCTTTGGTTGCGGGCAATTGGAAGATGAACGGCACGGCGGCGTCAGTCGCCGAGCTCGACCGGATCATCGCGGGGGCGCCCCCCGTCGCCGCCAAGGCCGACCTGCTGGTGTGCCCGCCCGCGACGCTGGTTGCGGCCTTCGCGGCACGCGCCGCCGGCGCCCCGGTCGCGATCGGCGGCCAGGATTGCCACGCCGAGCCGGCGGGTGCGTTCACGGGCGACATTTCGGCCGAGATGCTCAAGGATGCGGGCGCCAGCGCCGTCATCGTCGGCCATTCGGAGCGGCGCACCTACCACAAGGAAAGCGACGCCGAGGTGCGGGCGAAAGCGCTGGCAGCTTGGCGCGCGGGTCTGACCGCGATCGTCTGCGTGGGCGAGAGCCGCGATGAGCGCGTGGCCGGCAAGACCCTCGATATCATCGGCGGACAGCTCGCCGGCTCGCTGCCCGACGGCGCGACCGCCGCGCGCCTCGTGGTCGCGTATGAGCCGGTCTGGGCGATCGGCAGCGGGCTCACGCCGACGCCGGCGGACGTCGCCGAGGTGCATGGCTTCATCCGGGTGCAGCTCACGCGGCGCTTCGGCGCGGCCGGGGAGGGAACCCGCATTCTCTATGGCGGCTCGGTCAAGCCCGCGAACGCCAAGGAGCTGATGGCGGTCGCGGATGTGGACGGCGCGCTCGTCGGGGGCGCGAGCCTCAAGGCCGACGAGTTTCTGGCGATCGCCAGCGCTTACCGATAGGCTCGATCAAGGCGAGGGGCGGAGCGGGGACAGCGATGCGAATTTGCCGTTTTGACAATGACCGGCTCGGGGTCGTGCGCGGCGACAAGGTGCACGACGTGAGTGTCGCGCAGGACGAGATCCGCGCGGCCGCGCGCTATGACATGCGGGGCGACGCCGTGATCGCGGCCCTGCCGGGCTGGCGCGAGCGGCTCGACAAGCTGGCCGACGCGGCGCCCGGCAGGCCGCTGTCGCAAGTGAAGTTGCTGCCGCCGGTCGCGCGACCGAGCAAGCTGATGGCGGCGCCGACCAACTACCGCAAGCATATCGAGGAGATGAACCACGTCGCGGAGGCTAACCCCGGCGGCGTGCGGCGCTTCTCGACCGACATCGGCGAGGCCGGCATCTTCCTCAAGGCGAACTCGTCCCTGATCGGCCCCGCCGACGACATCCCGATCCGCTTCCCCGATCGGCGTAACGACCACGAGATCGAGATCGTGCTCATCATCGGTCGCGAGGGCAGCCGCATTCCGCGCGACAAGGCGCTCGACTATGTGGCGGGCTACAGCCTCGGCCTCGACATGACGGTGCGCGGGCCGCAGGACCGCAGCTTCCGCAAGTCGTGCGACGGTTATTCTGTCCTTGGGCCCTGGATGGTGACGGCGGACGAGATCGCCAACCCCGACGACCTGCCGCTGTCGCTCACGGTCAACGGCGAGACACGCCAGGACACCAATACGAGCTACCTGATCTACGACATCCGCCGGCTGATCGAGTTCGCCTCGGAGTACTATACGCTCTACCCGGGCGACGTTTACTACACGGGCACACCGGAAGGCGTCGGGCCCGTGCGGGCCGGCGACCGCTTGGTCGGCCGCTCGGTGCCGGCGCTCGGCGAGCTGCAAGTGCGGGTGACCGGGTAAGCCCAGCTGCCCGGATCAATCCGCGAACCGCCACACGTTGGCGGCGCGCAGATCCTGCTCGGCGGGGTCGGTGGAGGACGCTCCGGCGAACTGGGCATCGCGCGTCACCGGCACCGCGTGGCTGCTGACCTTTGCGAGCCGGTCGAGCGGCAGGTCGATGCGGCCGGGATCGCCGATCAGCACCTCGCAGCCCGCGGCCCGGCAGCCTTCGAGAAACGCAAGCGCGCGGGCCGCGAGCTCGGGGGCGTAAAAGATATCGGCAACCAGCACCACATCGAAGGCCGTGGGGTCGAAGCCGCTGTCGGCGGCCATGAGGTCGACGATGCTCGCCTCGACCGCAACGGCGTTGAGGTCGGCATTGAACGAGGTCGCGACCGCCGCCAGCGGATCTATGTCGTTGGCGACGACCCGCGCAGCACCGGCCTTCGCGGCCGCGATACCGACGAGCGCGGAGCCGGCCGCGAAATCGAGCACGCGCCGCCCAGTGACCAGTTCCGGATGATCGAGCACGTGACGCGCGAGCGCGAGCCCGCCCGCCCACGCGACCGCCCAATAGGGCGGGCCGAGCCTCAGTTTGAGGTCGCGTTCGACCTTCTGCCACAGCGGTGCGATCTCGACCGCGAGCCGCAGCGCGATCTCGGGCACGTAGGACAGGCGGATCGGCTGCGTCTCGAGCTCGACCATTTCCGCCAAGGCCATCAGCCAGGGATGGAGATCGGTCTCGGCGATGGTCTCTTCTGGGGGCGGCACGGTCCACGCTCGATGATTCGCGCGAGGCTAAGCCGAGATCGGGGCGGTGCCAATGTGCACGATCATCCTCTAAGGTAAGCCGCTATACGCGGCGGCGGACGGCTGTCACATGGATCTGATCCTGCGCAATGGTCGCCTCGCCTCCGACGCAGGCAGGCTCACCGATATCGGCATCGCGGGCGGCAAGATCGCGGCGCTCGCGCCCGATCTCGCGGCGGAAGCCGAGACGCTCGATCTCGGCGGCCGGCTGGTCTCGCCGGGCCTTGTCGAGACGCATCTGCATCTCGACAAGGCGTGCATCCTCGATCGCTGCCAGGCCGAGGGCGACCTCGGCGCCGCGATCCGCGAGGTGACGCGGCTCAAGGCGGCCTTCACGGCGGAAGACGTCTACGCCCGCGCCAAGCGCACGCTCGAGCGCTGCATCCTCAACGGCACGACCCACGTGCGCGCGCATCTCGAGGTCGATCCCGGCGTCGGCCTGCGCGGGCTCGATGGCGTCCTGCCGCTGGTGCGCGAATATGCCTGGGCGGTCGATCTCGAGCTCTGCATCTTTCCGCAGGACGGGATGCTCAATAATCCGGGCACCGAGGAGCTGATGGTCGCGGCGCTGCGTCGCGGCGGCCACTTGGTTGGCGCGTGCCCGTATACCGACGCCAATCCGCATGGGCAGATCGACCGGGTGTTCGCGCTCGCGCGCGAGTTCGGCGTCGACATCGACATGCATCTCGATTTCGACCTCGATCCCGCCACCATGGATCTCACTTATGTGTGCCGCCGCGCCGAAGAGTTCGGTTACGGCGGGCGCGTTGCGGCCGGCCATGTGACCAAGCTCTCGGCGCTCGCGCCGGACGCGCTCGCCGCAACCGCATCGCGGCTGCATTCAGCCGGCGTGGCGCTCACGGTGCTGCCGGCGACCGATCTCTTTCTCATGGGGCGCGACGGGCCGCACCGCGGCGCGCGTGGGGTGACGCCGGCGCATCATTTTCTGGCGCATGGCGTGAACTGCTCGCTCGCCACCAACAACGTACTCAATCCGTTCACGCCGTTCGGCGACTGCTCGCTCATCCGCATGGCTAATCTTTATGCAAACGTGTGCCGGGCGGCGTCGCGTGCCGAGATTGCCGAGTGCTTCAACATGATCACCACGCGGGCGGCCGCACTGATGAACCTGTGCGGCTACGGGATCGCGGTCGGCAACGATGCCGACATCGTGGTGTTCGATTGCGAAAATGTCGACTCGGCCGTGCGCGAGCTTGCGCCGGTGCTTTACGCCTTCAAGCGCGGCCGGCGCACCGTGACGCGCCCGCCGGCGGTGCTGCATCGGCCATGAGCGGTTTTCGCGGGGTGCAAGATGAAGACGTGGATGGCTGGAACAAGTCCGGCCATGATGTTCATCACCTGCGGCCATCTAACCGTTTCCGTGGCGGTGGCCTTCGGTTAAGCTGGCGTCGGCTTCCGGTGGGGGGAGTAGCGTGAACGTCAATTTCTGGCTGATCCAGGCCTTCAACGGCATCTCCTACGGCGCCCTCCTGTTTCTGGTCGGCAGCGGCCTGTCGCTCATTTTCGGCGTCATGCGCATCGTCAATCTGGCGCACGGCTCCTACTTCCTGCTCGGCGGCTATGTGGCGCTGACCGTGATCTGGACCACAGGCTCATGGGTGCTGGCGATCCCGCTCGCCGCGCTGGCGATCGGTTGCGTCGGCCTTGCGATGGAACGCATCTTCCTGCGGCCGCTCGGCTTCGACCCGCTGCGCCAGGTGCTGCTCACGGTCGGCTTCGCGTTCCTGTTCCAGCAGGCGGCGCTCGACCTGTGGACCGGCAATAATTTCGACATCGACCCGCCCGAACTGCTGCGGCAGAGCGTGCGCGTCGGCGGGCTCTATCTGCCGCTCTACCGCGTGTTCATGATCGCGATCGCGGCGGTCATCGGCGTCGTGCTGTGGTTCGCGATGGAGAAGACCCGCATGGGTGCCATGGTGCGCGCGACCGTCGACGACGCCGAGATGGCGCGCGGCGTCGGCATCGACACCTCGCGCATCTCGATGTTCATCTTTGCGCTCGGCGCGTTCCTGGCCGCGCTCGGCGGCGTGATCGGCGGCGCCTTCCTCGGCATCTATCCGGGCCTCGACTTCGAGATGCTGCCGCTCGCCTTCGCGGTGGTGATCATCGGCGGCATGGGCAGCCTCGGCGGTGCCGCGATCGGCGCGCTGCTGGTCGGGCTCGCCGACAATTTCGGCAAGGCGCTGTTTCCCGAAGTCTCCTACTTCACGCTGTATGCCCCGATGGCGCTGATCCTCGCCATCAGGCCGACCGGTCTGTTCGGGCGGGAGTGAGCGCGATGACGAGCCGCCTCAAGGTCACGCTGGTGATCGCGGCGGTCGCGGTGCTGGCAATCGGCGTGCCGTTCACGAGTTCGTTCGTCATCCTGCTGGCGACGCGGGCGCTTGCGTTCTCGATCCTGGTCATGAGCCTCGACCTCCTGCTCGGTTTCACGGGGCTCGCCTCGCTCGGGCAGGCGGCTTATTTCGGCGTCGGCGCCTACATGACGGCGATCCTGGCCGCCAAGCACGGAATTGGCCTCGGCTTCGACTTCTGGCTGGTGGTGCTCGCCGGGCTCGCGATCGGCGCGGCGCTCGCGGCGGTGTTCGGCCTGCTGGCGATCCGCGCGAGCGGCGTCTATTTCCTGATGATCACGCTCGCGCTCGGCCAGTGCGTGTGGGGGCTCGCCTATCGCTGGAACTCGCTCACCAGCGGCGACAACGGCATCAACATCCAGACCCGTCCTAAGTTCGGCATCGATCTCGCCAACGAGGTGACGTTCTTCTACGTGGTGCTCGCGCTGTTCGCGCTGTCGCTGTTCGCCATGTACGTGCTGGTGCGCTCGCCGTTCGGGCGCAGCCTCGCCGGCATCCGCGAGCGCGAGCTGCGCATGAAGATGCTCGGCTACAACACGTGGCTGCACAAATACATCGCGTTCGTCATCGCGGGAGCGTTCGGCGGGCTCTCGGGCGTGCTGTGGGCGCATACGGCCGGCATCGTCAGCCCGGACAACGTGGTGCTGACCACCTCGGTCGACGCGCTGCTGATGGCGGTGCTGGGCGGGGCTGGCACGCTGGTCGGCGGCGTGATCGGCGCCTTCATCGTGATCGCGATCCGCGAATATCTCAGCACGCTGGTGCCGTGGTGGCAGTACGTGCTGGGCGGCATCTACGTGCTGACCATCTTCTACCTGCCGAGCGGATTAATGGGCATCCCGGAGCGCCTGCGCGGGTGGCGCGGCGGCGGCCGGAACGGTGAGGAGAAATTGACGGCTGTGCCGTCGTGAACGGCGCGGCCAAAGGACGAAAAACGAGCGACCAGCGGCAACCAGGGAGACGAGACGATGGCAGGCACATGGTTACGCAGATTGGGGCCGGTGGTAATCGCCGGCGCGCTGGCGGCGGGCGCCGGCTCGACCGCGTCGGCGGAGGAATTGCGCATCGGCTTCCTCGCCGCCATGACGGGCCCGTTCGCGGCGGTCGGCCGGGACATGGTCGACGGCTTCCAGCTCTATCTCGACCAGCACAAGAATGGCTTTGGCGGCGCCACCGTGAAGTTCATCCTCGAGGACGAGCAGGCGAAGCCCGACGTCGGCGTCACCAAGGCCCGTAAGCTCGTGCTGCAGGACCACGTGCACATGTTCATCGGCGGCATCCTGGCGCCGACCGGCTACGCGCTCGCCCCGGTGAGCACGGCCGAGAAGACGGTCTACATCGCGTCGATTCCGGCCGCCGATGACCTCACCCAGCGCCAGCTCGACAAGTATCCCTATTTCATCCGCACCGGCTGGACCTCGTCGCAGCCGAGCCATCCGTTTGGCGAATGGGCCTGCCAGCAGGGCTACAAGAAGATCGCGGTGGTCGCGGCGGATTACGCGTTCGGCTACGAGGTGGTGGGCGGCTTCCAGAAGGCGTTCGAGGAATGCGGCGGCAAAATCATCCAGAAGATCTGGCCGCCGCTCGGCACCAAGGATTTCGGGCCGTACATCCCGAACATCAAGTCGGACGCCGACGCGATCTTCTCGCTCATGGTCGGCCCGATGTCGCTGCAGTTCCCCAAGCAGCTCGCTGCCGCCGGCAACAAGCTGCCGGTGATCGGCGGCGGCACGAGCTATGACGAGTTCGTGCTCCCCGCCATGGGCGACGAGGCGATCAACGGCATCTCGCCGCTGCAGTACAGCGCGGCGCTCGAGACGCCGGCGAACGAGGCCTTCGTGAAGGCATATCGGGCGAAGTACAACAAGGTGCCGTCGTACTTCTCGGAGAGCAACTACACGACCGCGCTGATGATCGACCAGGTCATGCAGAAGACCGGCGGCAAGTGGCCGGGCGCCGAGGAGTTCATCAAGATGATGGCGGCGCTCAAGGTCGAGGCGCCGCGCGGCCCGGTGAGCTTCGACGACATGCGCAACCCGGTGCAGAACATCTACATCCGCAAGGTCGAGCGGAAGAAGCTGTTCGGCTACGACAAGGCCGAGCTGTGGAACACGGTCATCAAGACCTATCCGGCCGTGAGCCAGTTCTGGAAATACGACAAGGCCGCGTTCCTCAAGCAGCCGGTCTACAGCCGCGACTATCCGCCGTGTAAGTTCTGCGAGTAGGCATTCGCGTTCAGGGAATGCCGGGGCTTGCCGGAGCCCCGGCTTTCTTCCCGTCAGCAGGGAATTGGCGCGTGGATCAGCATGACGCAGGGAGCGGGACGACGCCCGTTCTCGAGCTTGCCGGCTTGTGCAAGAGTTTCGGCGGGTTGCACGCCGTGCGCGGCGTCGATCTCACGATCATGCCGGGCGACCGCAAGGCGATCATCGGTCCGAACGGCGCCGGCAAGACGACGCTGTTCAACGTGATCACCGGCATCCTGCCGGCGACCTCCGGCGCGGTGCGGATGTTCGGCCGCGACGTGACGCGCTGGCCGAGCCATCGCCGCGCCACGCACGGCATGGCGCGCACGTTCCAGATCACCAGCCTGTTTCCGCGCCTCACCGTGCTCGACAACGTGCTGCTCGCCATCAAGGGCGTGCGGCTGTCGAAGTTCGTCGCCTGGCGCTTCATGTCGTCCTACCGCGACGTGTACGCGAAGGCCGATAAACTGCTGGAGCAGGCGGGGTTCCTCGACCGCCGCGACGTCGAGGTGCGCAATCTTTCGCATGGCGAGCAGCGCCAGCTCGAGATCGTGCTCGGGCTCGCCAGCGATCCGAAGATCCTGCTGCTCGACGAGCCGGCGGCCGGCCTCTCGTCGGGCGAGTCGCACGAGATGGCCCAGTTCCTGATGCGGCTCGACCGCGGCATCGCGATCCTGCTGATCGAGCACGACATGGACGTGGTGTTCGGCGTCACCGACTATATCTCGGTGCTGCATTTCGGCCAGATCCTCGAGACCGGCAGGGCCGAGGACATCCGCAAGAGCACGCGGGTGCAGGAAATCTATCTGGGGACCGGGTGAGGCGGCGGCGCCATGGCGATCCTCGAAGTCCAGGACATCCACACCTACTACGGCGACGCCTATGTGCTGCAGGGCCTGTCGCTGCAGCTCGAGCAGGGGCAGATCCTCGGCCTGCTCGGCCGCAACGGCGTCGGCAAGACGACCCTGGTCAACTCCATCGTCGGCTTCGTGCCGCCGCGCCGCGGCAAGATCGTGTTCAAGGGCGCGGACGTCACGGCGAACACGTCGTTCGAGACGGTGCGCATCGGCATGGGCCTGGTGCCGCAGGGGCGACGTGTGTTCCCGACGCTGAGCGTCGAGGAGAACCTGCTGGTCGCCGAGCGCAATATCGATCGCCACAAGTGGACGCTCGAGCGCGTCTATGCGCTGTTTCCGCGCCTGCGCGAGCGGCGCCACCAGCGCTCGCGCACGCTCTCGGGCGGCGAGCAGCAGATGCTCGCGATCGGCCGCGGGCTGATGACCAATCCGGACTGCCTGATCATGGACGAGCCGTCCGAAGGGCTGGCGCCGATCATCATCCAGGGCGTGTGGGAAGCCATCGGCAAACTCAAGGCCGAGGGGCTCTCGATCCTGCTGGTCGAGCAGAACGCCGCGCTCGCGCTCAAGCTCGTCGACTACGTGCACGTCATGAGCAAGGGCAAGGTGGTGTATTCCGCCAAGCCCGGCGAGCTATGGGCGAACGACGACATCAAGTCGCGGTTTTTGGGGATTTGAACGGCGCGCGTAGCCCGCATGGAGCGAAGCGAAATGCGGGGAAAGCCTTACCCCGCATTGCGGCGCTTCGCGCCTCCATGCGGGCTACGGTTCACCCCCGCACCCGCCCGCCATCGACGTTGAGCTTCTGCCCGGTCATGAACGCCGCGTCGTCGCTGGTGAGGAACGACATGGCGCCGGCCAGATCCTCCGGCACCTCGCCGCGCTTGATCGCCTGCATCTGGGCGACGGCATCGAACTCCTCGTCCATGCTGGCGAGGCCCGCGCGCGGCGCGCGCGAGACCGTACCGGGCGTGCGGGTGAGGCCGGGCGAGATCGCATTGACCGTAATGCCGAAGGGGCCGAGCTCGGAGGCGAGCGCGCGGGTGAAGCCGACGATGCCGCCCTTGCTCGCCACGTAGTGGGCGAAGCCGGTGACGACCGAGCCGAGCGTGCTCGACGCCATGTTGACGATGCGGCCCCAGCGGCGCTGCTTCATGCCCGGCACGAAGGCCGACGCGCACAAGAACGCGCTGTCGAGATTGATCGACATCAGCCGCCGCCAGTCCGCGAAGGTCATGTCGTCGAACGACTGCTGCGGAAAGATGCCGGCGCAGTTGATGAGGATGTCGCAGCGGCCGAAGCGGCCCTGCACCTCCTTGGCCATGGCGGCGACCTGCTCGGGCGCGGAGACGTCGCATGTGCAGCCGAGCGCCTCGCGCCCGGCCTGCCTCACGAGCCCGACGGTCTGATCCGTCGGCGCAACGTCGGCTACGGCGACGTGAGCGCCATCCTCGGCGAGTCGCCTGGCGAAAGCCTGCCCGATACCGTTGGCGCCGCCGGTGATCACGGCGACCTTGTCACGATGTCCCTTGCCCATATGCATCCCCGTCATGCTCTGTTGCGCGCACAGGATATCATCCGGCTCGACTTTGTCAGGCCGTGCGCTAGCATGACGCCAATATCACAACGACGGCCGTCGTACGGTCGAGCCGCGGGAGGAGCGCATGGTGGACGACACGCGCCGAAAATTCTTGCTCGGAGCAGGCCTTGCGGGTGCAAGCGTCGCGAGCGGACTGGCCGCCGACGTTGCGGCCGTCGCGCCCGCCGAGGCGGCGCCGGCTGCGCCGCAGCAGCCGGCCGCGAGCACGGAACCTGAGACTTACCTCGTGCTGAACGCGACTGAGGTCGCGTTCATGTCCGCGATGGCGGACACGATCATTCCGGCCGACGAGCTCTCGCCCTCCGGCACCGACTGCGGCGTCGTCACCTATATCGACCGCCAGCTTGCCGGCGCCTACGGGGCGGGCGACCGCGTGTATCGCTCCGGTCCGTTCCGCCGCGGCAAGCCCGAGCAGGGCTACCAGCTCGCGCTCACGCCACGCGAATATTTCACCGCCGGCATCGCGGCCGCCAATGCCTGGTCGCACAAGACGTTCGGCAAGGATTTCGATCGCCTCACGCTGGCCGAGCACGCCGATGCGCTGAAACAGATGGAGGAAGGCAAGGCGAAATTCGAGAATTTCGCCGCGACCGCCTTCTTCAACCGCGTGCTCGCGATCGTGATGGAGGGCTTCTTCTCCGATCCGATGTATGGCGGCAACCGCAACAAGGTCGCGTGGCAGATGCTCGGCTTCCCGGGGCTGCCGGCGCTCTACCGCGAAAAGTTCGACGCCTACTACAACAAGCGCTACGTCGCGCCGCCGCGCTCGATCGCGGACTTTTCGTGAGGGGGAGGCGACGATGGCAACCAAGCTGAAGGAAGTCGACGCCGTCATGGTCGGCATGGGTTGGACCGGCGCCATCATGGCGCGCGAGCTGACCAAGGCCGGCCTCACGGTGGTCGGGCTCGAGCGCGGTCCCGACCGCATCCCGAAGGAGGAGTTCACGCTCACCCAGTTGCGCGACGAGCTGCGCTACGTGCAGCGCATCGAGCTGATGCAGGACAATTCGCTCGACACCATCACGTTTCGCAACGAGCCGGAGGAGCTGGCGCTGCCGATCCGCCGCATCGGCGCGTTCCTGCCGGGCGAGGGCGTGGGCGGTTCCGGCATCCACTGGGGCGGGCTGCACTGGCGCTTCCTGCCGACCGATTTCCACATCCGTCGCGCGCTCACCGAGAAATACGGCGCCAAGGCCATTCCGGACGACATGACGATCGCGGATTGGCCGGTGACCTACGACGAGCTCGAGCCGCACTACGACCGCTTCGACAAGCTATGCGCCGCCTCGGGCCAGGCCGGCAACCTGCGCGGCAGCACGGTCGCGGGCGGCAATCCTTTCGAAGGGCCGCGCAGCGACGACTATCCCAACAAGCCGATCAAGACCGGCCTCGGGCCGGGGATCTTCCGCGACGCCGCCAAGAGCCTCGGCTATCACCCGTTCCCGCTGCCGGTCGCAACTGCAAGCGCTCCGTACGTCAATCCGGAGGGCATCACGCTCGGACCCTGCGAGTACTGCGGCCACTGCAACCGCACGGCCTGCGAGTCCAATTCCAAGGCCTCGGCGAACGTCAACGTGATGCCGGTGCTGCGGGTCGATCCGAAATTCGAGCTGCGCACGCGCTCCTTCGTCAGCCGGCTCATCTACGACAAGGCGGCGAAGAAAGTGACCGGCGTCGCCTACACGGACCTTCGCACCGGTGAGGAATTCGAGCAGCCGGCCGGCATCGTGGTGCTGTCGAGCTTCGTGTTCGGCAACACGCAGCAATTGCTGCTCGCCGGCATCGGCGAGCCGTACGATCCCAAGACCGGCAAGGGCGTGGTCGGCAAGAACTACGCCTACCAGTTCGAGGCCGGCGGGACGGCGTTCTTCGAGGACAAATGGATGAACCCGTTCATCGGCGCGCCCGGCATGTCGGTCGCGATCGATGACTTCAACGGCGAGAATTTCGACCACGGCGGGCTCGGCTTCTTCGGCGGCGGTTACATCGCCTGCAACAATGGCGGGGCGCCGCCGATCGGCTCGCGTCCGGTGCCGCACGGGACGCCGCGCTGGGGCTCGGACTGGAAGCGCGCGACCGTCAAATGGTATCCGCACGCGACCAACTTCAATACGCAGGGGTCCGTCTACGCCAACGCCAAGAACTTCATGGACCTCGACCCGACCTACCGCGACGCGCTCGGCCGGCCGCTGATCCGGCTCACCTACAATGGCACCGACAACGACCACAAAATGTCGCGCTACCTGCTGTCCAAGCTCGACGGGATCATCAAGGCGATGAATCCAACCCACTACGAGCTGCATCAGCGGCCGAAGAACTTCACGATCGTGCCCTACCAGTCGACCCACAATACGGGCGGCACCATGATGGGGACGGATCCGAAGTCGAGCGTCGTGAACCGCTACCTGCAGTCCTGGGACGCGCACAATCTGTTCGTGATGGGCGCCTCGGTGTTCCCGCAGCAGCACGGCTACAACCCGACCGGCACGGTCGGGGCGCTCGCCTATTGGTCGGCGCAGGCCATCGCGACCCAATATCTCAAGAACCCCGGTCCCCTGGTGCACGCATGAAAATGCTCGGATCGGCCGCGCTCGGCGCGGCCATACTTTTTATGTCTCTGCAGGCCGATGCGGCCGACGTCGAACACGGCAAGCAGGTGTTTGCGACGTGTGCGGCCTGCCATACCGAGAAGCCGGACGCGATCGGGCCGAGCCTCAAGGGGGTGGTGGGGCGCAAATCGGGCGCGCTCGACGATTTTCGCTACTCGGGCCCGATGCGGCGGGCGAATCTCGTTTGGGACGACATGACCCTGCGTCAGTTCGTAGCCAATCCGCAGGCCAAGGTCCCTGGAACCCGGATGCCGTTCGACGGCTTGAGCGGTCCGAAAGATGTCGATGACGTCGTGGCTTACCTGGCGACCCTGAAGTAGCGCCTTATCGGGGGCGGCCGCGGCGCCCGCCGGAGCCGGGCCGGGCGTAGTGGCAAAGCACGCCAGGATCGTGTAGACAGCCCGCCGGCTGCCTATATGGCGGCCAGGACCGGCCCGGGGGCGCCGGGGCGCTTCATTTCCAACGGACAAGGCTCAATGCACACGGTCGTTATCGTGGTCCACCTCATGCTGGTTCTGGCGATGGTGGGCGTGATCATGCTGCAGAAGTCGGAGGGCGGCGGCCTCGGCATCGGGTCGTCCGGCGGCTTCATGAGCAGCCGCGGGACCGCCAACGTGCTGACCCGGGCGACCGCGATCCTGGCGGCCGGATTTTTCCTGACCAGCCTGGTGCTGTCGATCATCGCGGGCCATGAGCGCAAGCCGTCCACGGTCGTTCCGATCCCGGCCTCGCAGAGCGGCGCGCCGGCCGCGCCCGCGGCGCCGGCTGATCAGGGCGGCGGTGGGGTGCTCAACCAGCTCCAGCGCGGCCCGCCGTCCGCCCCGCAGGTTCCGCCGTCGAAATAAGGCGGATCGCGGGGGCACGCAAACCCGAGCCCTGAACGCAGATAGGCCGCGGCGAGCCGCGGCCTATGCAAATCTTCAGCCAGTATTCTTGGAAGGATCCCGCGAGCGATCGCTCGCGGGAACCGGTCCCGTTCACTCGGCGGCGAGCGGCTGCTCGACGTCCGATTGCGCCGGCGTCCCCTTCTTCCCCGGCCTGAGGCGGAAGTAGATCTGGCCGCCGATCAGGATCACGCACAGCGCGATGAACACCGCGCTGATCGGCCGCTCGATGAACACCAGGATGTCGCCGCGCGAGATCAGCATGGCGCGGCGGAAGTTCTCCTCGAAGCGCGGCCCGAGCACGAAGCCGAGCAGGATCGGCGCCGGATGGAAGCCGAGCCGCAGCAGGATGTAGCCGAGAATGCCGATCACCAGCACCTCGCCGACCTGGAACATGTCGTTGTTGGCCGCGTAGACGCCGATGCAGACGAAGAACATCGCGCTCGGGTAGAGGAACTTGTACGGGATGGTGAGGAGCTTCACCCAGATGCCGATCAGCGGCACGTTGAGCAGCACCAGCATGATGTTGCCGATCCAGAAGCTCGCCACCAGGCCCCAGAACACGTCCGGATGCTGGCTGATGAGCTGCGGTCCGGGCACGATGCCCTGGATCATCAGGGCGCCGAGCAGCAACGCCATCACGGCGTCGCCCGGAATGCCGAGGCTCATGGTCGGGATGAAGTCGCCCTGGACCGACGAGTGGGTCGAGGTTTCGGGCGCGACCACGCCTTCGATCATGCCGGTGCCGAACTTCTCCGGGGTCCGCGAGATCTTCTTCTCGGTCGCGTAGGCGACGAACGACGCGATGGTCGGCCCGGTGCCCGGGATCAGGGCGCACAGGCTGCCGACGATCGTGCCGCGCAACATCGGGAAGATCGACCGCCTGATGTCCTCCCGCGTGGGGCGCATGTCGCGCAGGCGGACGTTGGTATACATCGTGTTGATTTCGGCCTGCTGGTTCACGCTGTTCATGAACTCGGCGACGCCGAACAGGCCGAGCGCGAGCGCGATCAGCTCGACGCCGTCGTCGAGCTCGGTGATCCCGAACGTGAAGCGCTCGGCACCGGTCTCGATGTCGGAACCGACGATGCCGAGCATCAGGCCGAGCACCGTCATGGCGACGCCCTTGATCGGCGAGCCGCGCGCCAGCGTCGAGCCGGCGAGCAGGCCGAGCAGCATCAGCGAGCAGATTTCCGCCGGGCCGAATTGCAGCGCGATCCGCACCAGGATCGGCGAGAGGAAGATCATCTCGGTGATGCCCCACGACGCGCCGACGAACGACGCCATCACGGTGACGCCGAGCGCGACGCCGCCGCGCCCTTGCCGCGTCATCGGGAAGCCGTCGAGACACGTGACGGCGTGTGGTGGATGGCACGGTAGATTGAGCAGGATCGAGCAGATGGCGCCGCCGTACTGGGCTCCGTACATCACGGCGCCGAGCATCACGATCGCGCCGACCGGCTTCATGCCGAAGGTGAGCGGCAGCAGGATCGAGATGGTGGCGAGCGGCCCCATGCCCGGCAGCACGCCGACCATGTTGCCGATCAGCACGCCGATGAAGCACCACAGCAGATTGATCGACAGGTGCGACCAGGTGGTCGGATCGTAGATGATGACTGAGAAGCCGTGTGCAAGGTCCGTGATGGCTGTCGTAATCACATGACGCTCCACGAGAAGAATTTCAGGACGGGCATCGGGATTTGCAGCACGAAGTGGAAAAGCAGCACGCCGAACACGGTGATGAGGAGCGACATCAAGACGCTGCCGATCCAGGTGGCATTGTGATCGCCGAGCGAGGCGACGAAGACGCAGGCGAAGGTCGCGGGAGCGAGGCCGCCATAAGTGCCGAAGACGATGAACAGCATCGGGCTCGCCAGGATGCAGCCCCAGGCGAACCACTGCGGGCTGGGAGGCAGGATGTCCTCATCCTCTCCGTCGGGCACGCCGACTGCCGTCAATGCGATCGCGATGCCGAGACCGATCAGGATGACGCCGAGCGCGGTGGGCAGGAAGCCCGGCCCCATGTGCATCAGCGTCCCGAGCGAATAGGACGGCCCGTGGAACGCCATGACGGCGCCGAAAAACATCATGAAGGCGCCGGCGTAGAAGTCTCGCTTGCGCAGCAGGCGCAGGCTGAGCCCATGTGAACGCGCGGGCTCGTTTGACGAGCTCAAGGTTTTCCTCCTCAGCGTGATTTGGCCAGCAACCGTCACAGCCCCTGGCGCGGCGAGATCAGCTTTCCTGATTAAACGATTGATAGGTCAGATGCCAGCGGAATGGTAGCGGGCCGGAGGCTGCAAGTCTGGCGATTTCCGGCGCGGCGTGGTGACGCGGCCGGTGTCGGCAGCGTAGGGTAGCGATGGCGCGGCTCCTCGCCCCCCAGGGGTGATCTGCCGAAGGTGACCCAACGGGAACGACGCTGACATGCTTGGCCCGGCGGGCCGTGCGGGGCGGTCGGGCCGAGCGAGCGCCCGGAAGGGGCCGCCCGCGCGCCTCATGCGTCGCGTCCATGTCCGATGTTAATGCGTTGGAATTACGCCGAATTTACCGCGACGCTAATCTTGGCTGGGGAAGCGGCAAGATTTTTGCTCAGGGCCCTCGTCGAATCGACCCGGTGGGGCTACATGTTGGGTCCCATGGCGCGGTACATTTTCATCACCGGCGGCGTGGTGTCCTCACTTGGCAAGGGTCTCGCATCGGCAGCGCTCGGCGCGTTGCTGCAGGCGCGCGGGTATAGCGTGCGGCTACGCAAGCTAGACCCGTATCTCAATGTCGATCCCGGGACCATGTCGCCCTACCAGCACGGCGAGGTGTTCGTCACCGACGACGGCGCCGAGACCGATCTCGACCTTGGTCACTACGAGCGTTTCACGGGCCGTCCGGCGAGCCGCCAGGACAACATCACCACGGGGCGCATCTACCAGGAGATCCTCGCCAAGGAACGGCGCGGCGACTACCTCGGTGCCACCATCCAGGTGATCCCGCACGTCACCAACGCGATCAAGGATTTCGTGCGCGAGGGCAACGACGGCGTCGATTTCGTCCTGGTCGAGATCGGCGGCACGGTGGGCGACATCGAGGGCCTGCCGTTCTTCGAGGCGATCCGGCAGCTCGGCAACGAGCTGCCGCGCCATAGCGCGATCTACATCCATCTCACGCTGCTCCCGTTTATTCCGTCGGCCGGCGAGCTCAAGACCAAGCCGACCCAGCACTCCGTCAAGGAGCTCCGCTCGATCGGCATCCAGCCCGATATCCTGCTCTGCCGCACCGATCGGCCGATCCCGCCCGAGGAGCGGCGCAAGCTCGGCCTGTTCTGCAACGTGCGCGAAAGCGCCGTGATCGAGGCGCGTGACGTCGACAACATCTACGCGGTGCCGGAGGCCTACCACGCGGCCGGGCTCGACACCGAGGTGCTGGCGGCGTTCGGCCTCGAGGCGCCCCGCGCGCCGGCGCTTGGACGCTGGGAGACCATCAACGAGCGCATCCGCAACCCGGAAGGCGACGTGACGATCGCGATCGTCGGCAAGTACACGGGCCTCAAGGACGCCTACAAATCGCTGATCGAGGCGCTCTCGCACGGCGGCATCGCCAACCGCATCAAGGTCAAGCTCGACTGGATCGAGAGCGAGGTGTTCGAGCGCGAGGATCCGGCGCCGTTCCTCGAGCACGTCAACGGAATCCTGGTGCCGGGCGGTTTCGGCCAGCGCGGCGCCGAGGGAAAGATCCGCGCCGCCCGGTTCGCGCGCGAGCGCAAGGTGCCGTATTTCGGCATCTGCTTCGGCATGCAGATGGCGGTGGTCGAGGCGGCGCGCAATCTGTGCGGCATCGCGGACGCGAACTCGACCGAGTTCGGCCCGACGGACGAGCCGGTGGTCGGCCTGATGACCGAGTGGCTCAAGGGCAACGAGCTGCAGAAACGCGGGTCAAGCAGCGATCTCGGCGGCACCATGCGGCTCGGCGCCTACGCGGCGCTGCTCGCGCGCGGCAGCCGCGTCGCGGACATCTACGGCGCGACCGAGATCTCCGAGCGCCATCGCCACCGCTACGAGGTCAACACTAACTACAAGGGCCGGCTGGAGCAGCGCGGCATGCGCTTCTCCGGCATGTCGCCGGACGGCGTGCTGCCGGAGATCATCGAATACGACGACCATCCGTGGTTCATCGGCGTCCAGTACCATCCGGAGCTCAAATCGCGGCCGTTCGAGCCGCACCCGTTGTTCGCCTCGTTCATCGGCGCGGCGGTGGAGCGCAGCCGGCTAGTGTAGGGCATAGCCTCAGCGCATCAGCATAATCTCACCGCGTCATTGCGAGGCGTGCGAAGCACGCCGAAGCAATCTCGCTCCGTTTGCACCTGCGTCGGCGGATCGAGATCGCTTCGTCGCCCTGCGGGCTCCTCGCGATGACGTTGATTCTCAGCCCGTATTGGCGTGCCAGTTGCTGCCGCCGGGGCTGGGCAGGGTCGAGGACCCGGTGACGGAGGTGCCGCTCATGGTGAAGATCAGCGGCGCGCCGCTGCTGTTGTTCTGGAAGAGCAGCTCCGGCTGACCGCCGCCGTTGTAGTTGCCGGCGCCGATCAGCGTGAAGCCGGCACCGGGGCTCGCGAGCGTCGTGGTCGACGTGACCGAGGTGCCGTTCATGGTCCAAATCTGCGGCGCGCCCGTGACGGTGTTCTGGAACAGGAGGTCGGCCTTGCCGTCGTGATTGAAGTCGGCGGTGCCGACGAGCTTCACGCTCGCGCCCGGGTCGCTAAGCGTCGCGGCGGCCGTGATGGTGGTGCCGTTCATCAGCCAGACCTGCGGCGTGCCGTCGGTGTTCTGGAACACGATGTCGGACTTGCCGTCGCCATTGAGGTCGCCGGTCGCGGCGAGGTGCCAGCTCGAACCCGGATCGGGCAGCAGGGTCGTGGCACTGACCGCGGTCCCGTTCATGGTCCAGATCATCGGCGTCCCGTCCGAGTTCTGGAACAGGAGATCGGGGTTGCCGTCGCCGTTGAAGTCGCCGACCGCGTCCAGCGACCAGGATGAGCCCGGGGTGGCGAGCGTGGTCGACGACGTGACCGACGTGCCGTTCATGGTCCAGATCATCGGCGCGCCGGTCGTGCTCTGGAACACGAGGTCCGAATTGCCGTCGCCGTTGAAGTCACCCGAGCCCACCACGCGCCAGCCCGTACCCGGGCCGGACAGCACCGTTTCCGACGCGACCGTCCCGTTGTTGATGAGCGCGATCATGGCGTTGCCGGCGTTGGGGTCGGTGATGCCGTGGCCGCGCCCGCCGCCGCCGCTGGTCGGCGGCGCGGTGTCCTGGAATACGATGTCGGAGGTCAGATCGCCGTTGAAGTCGTTCTTGGCCGAGGAGACGTTGACGGTCGTGGCCGCGCTCGCCGTGCTGTTCGAGGCCGCCCCGTCGTTCACGGTCCACGTGATGGTGCGCGTCGGGTTGGCGCCGCTGTTGCTCTGGTTCGGTCCGGAGCTGAAGGTCACGCTGTCGAGCACGCTCGCATAGTGGGCGAGCGTGTCGGAGCCGCTGAGCAGCAGCGTCTCGCTCGTCGAGTTGTAGCTCGCCGTGATGCCGGTGCCGGCCGTCGTGGCGGTCAAGAGGTCGCTGTCGCTCGCAAAGCCGCCGGCGATCGACACCGTCGCGTTGGCCAGCGTCAGGCTGTCCGGATCGGAGACCGAGAGGCTCGGCGAAACGACGATCGAATGGTTGACGCGCAGGGTCTCGGTCGCCACGACCGACGAGAGGGTCGGCGGCAGGTGCACCGGCGTGATGCTGACCGTGGTGGTCGCCGGGGTGCTCAGGCCGCTCGACGCGCTGCCGTCGTTGACCACCCAGGTGACCTGGTGGCTCGTCACCGCACCGAAGTCGGTCGGGTTGAGGCTCGTCGAATTGAACGTGACCGAGTTCGAGCACCGAGCGGTAGTCGGCGAGCGTGTCCGAGCCCGACAGGATCAGCATCTCGGCCGAGGCGTTGTAGCTCGCCGTGATCGCGGTCCCGGCCGTGTTCGCCGACAGGACGTCGCCGTCGCCCGTGAACTTGCCGGTCGTGATCGAGACGGTGGCGCTGGCGAGGTTGAGATTGTCGGGGTCGCTCACCGAGGCGGCGCCCGACAGGACGATCGCGCCGCCCGCCTGGGTGAAGTTCGCGCCGGTCGCGACGTTCGAGAGGGTCGGCGGGTCGTTGATCGCCGTGATGCTGACCGTCGAAGTCGCCGTGGTGGTGGCGTTGCTGGAGCTGCCGTCGTTGAGCGTCCAGGTGACGGTGCGGGTCGGGTCGGCGCCGAAGTTGGTCGGATTGAGGCTCGTCGAGCTGAAGGTAATCGAGTTCGAGCACTCCCTGGTAGTCCAGGAGCGTATCCGAGCCCGACAGGATCAGCGTCTCGCTGGTCGCGTTGTAGCTCGCCGTGATGTTGGGCGTGGTCGCGCCAGGGGTGAGCAGGTCGCCGTCGTTGGTGAACGTGCCGCCCGAGAGCGCGACCGTCGCGCTCACGAGGTCCTGGCTGTCCGGGTCCGAGACCACCGCGGAGCCCGACAGCGTGACGGCCGCGCCCTTCTCGGTGAAGGTCGCGTTGGCGGTGCCGGCGAGCGTCGGCGGATTGTTGACGCCCGTCAGGCTCACGGTCGTGGTCGCGGCGGTGCTCAAGCTGCTCGAGGCCGAGCCGTCGTTGAGCACCCAGGTGACCTGGTGGCTCGTCACCGCGCCGAAGTTGGTCGGATTGAGGCTCGTCGAGTTGAACGACACCGAATCGAGCACCGATTGATAATGCGCGAGCGTGTCGCTGCCGGACAGGATCAGTGTTTCGGCCGTCGAGTTGTAGCTCGCCGTGATGTTCGTTGCGCCCGTGACCGCGGTGAGCTGGTCGCCGTCGCCCGTGAACTTGCCGGTCGTGATCGAGACCGTGGCGCTCGCGAGATCGAGGCTGTCCGGGTCCGAAACCGAGACGGCGTTCGACAGCACGACCGCGCCGCCGCCCTCGGTGAACTGCGCGCTGGTCGCCACGGTCGACAAGGTCGGCGGGTCGTTGACGGCCGTGATGCTGACCGTCGAGGTCGCCGTGGTGGTGGCGTTGCTGGCGCTGCCGTCGTTGAGCGTCCAGGTGACCGTGCGGGTCGGGTCGGCGCCGAAGCTGGTCGGGTTGAGGCTGCTCGACGTAAAGGTGATCTGGTCGAGCACCTGCTGGTAGTTCAGGAGCGTATCCGAGCCCGACAGGATCAGCGTCTCACTCGTCGAGTTGTAGCTCGCCGTGATGTTCGGCGTGGTCGCGACGGCGGTGAGCAGGTCGCCGTCGTTGGTGAACGTGCCGCCCGAGAGCGCGACCGTCGCGCTTACGAGGTCCTGGCTGTCCGGGTCCATGACCGACGCGGAGCCCGACAGCGTGACCGCCGCGCCCTTCTCGGTGAAGGTCGCGTTGGCGGTGCCGGCGAGCGTCGGCGGGTTGTTCACCGCCGTCAAACTTACGGTCGTGGTCGCGGGGGCGCTCAGGTTGTTCGAGCCCGAGCCGTCGTTGAGCTCCCAGACGACTTGGTGACTCGTCACCGCGCCGAAGTCGGTCGGATTGAGGCTCGTCGAGTTGAACGCGACCGAATCGAGCACCGACTGGTAGTGCGCGAGCGTGTCTGAGCCGGACAGGATCAGCGTCTCGGCCGCCGCGTTATAGCTCGCCGTGATGCCGGTGCCGCTGATGTTCGCGCTCAGTACGTCGCCGTCGCCCGTGAACGTTCCGGTCGTGATCGAGACGGTCGCGCTCGCGAGGTCGAGGTTGTCCGGATCGGTGACCGAGACGGTATTCGACAGCACGACCGCGCCGCCGCCTTCGGTGAACTGCGCGCCGGGCGCGACGTTCGAAAGGGTCGGCGGGTCGTTGACCGCCGTGATGCTGACGGTCGAGGTCGCGGTTGCGGTGCCCGTACCCGGAGTGCCGTCGTTGAGCGTCCAGACGACGGTCCGCGTGGGGTCGGAGCCGTAGTCGGTCGGATTGAGGCTCGTCGAGTTGAACGAGACGGTGTCGAGGACCGACTGGTAGTGCGCGAGCGTGTCCGATCCGGTCAGCGTCAGCGTCTCGGTTGAGGAATTGTAGCTCGCCGTGATCGACGTCCCGGTCGTGGTGGCGGCGAGCTGGTCGCCGTCGTTGGCGAACGTGCCGCCCTTGATCGCCACGGTCACGCTGACCAGCGTGGCGCTTTCGTGGTCGGACACGGTCGCGTCGCTCGACAGGACGACCGCGCCGGCCTTCTCGGCGAACGAAGCGCTCGCCGCCAACGACGCGACCGGGCCGACCTCGATCGTGACCGTCTCGGTCTGCATCGTGCTGGTCGTGACGCCGTCGTCGACGGTCCACGTGATGGTGCGGGTCGGGTCGGCGCCGTTGTCGGTCGGATTGGAATTGATCGACTTGAACGCGACGCTCTCGAGCACCTGCTGGTAGTCGGCGGTCGTATCGGTGCCGGCGAGCGTCAGCGTCTCGGTCGTGGAATTGTAGCTCGCCGTGATCGAGGTGCCGGTCGTGACGGCGGTGAGCACGTCGCCGTCGCCCGCGAATTTGCCGCCCGTGATCGCCACGGTCGCACTCGCCAGATCCGACACATTGGTGAGGCGCAGGATGTCGACGGCGACGCCTTCTATATCGGATTGGCCCCCCACCACGAACATCTGGCTGCCGTCGGAAAGCGCCCCTTGATCGGCGAGGTGAATGTCACCGCCCGTCGGAGGGGTGGGGCCGGTCGTGACGGTGCCGGTAGCGGGGTCATAGACAAGAGTCTCCCCATTTTGCGCGATGATGATGATCTTTCCGTCGACCTGACCGATGGGCGAGTCGTCGCCTAAGTTATCGATCTGTCCCGCGGCAACTTGGCTCCAGGAATCGGTCGCCGTGTCAAAATCCCAGAGGCCGTGGTTCGCGTTGGATAGGAGGTAAATGAGCGAGCCGTCAGTGACCGCCGTGGGTGAGAGGTGGCTGCCTGAGCCTGGGGGGTTATCGAATGGCGTCTGGCCGATAGGCTGTATCACGCTCCACGTATTGGTGCCGGGATCGTAGGATTCGACGCTGCCGAGGGGGATGCCATCAAGGTTTTCGCTTCCGCCGAAAACATAGATTCGCCCGTCGGGGCCGGTCGCGGCCGTTGCCCCGGTGAGCGCGAACGGAAGAGGCGCGACCTGCGTGACCGTGCCGGTCGCAGGATCGAAGCGCGTTACCGCGGTGGTTCCAGGTTCAACCCCCTGATCCGCGCTTCCGCCGATGACGTAGATGTTTCCCTGCGCGTCGACTGCGGTCGCCGCCAAGTCATCTTTAACCGGGATGGCAGGGGCGCCGGTGGCCGTCACGGAGTTCGTCGCCGGGTCGTAGGCAAGAATCGAGTTGCCGCCGTCGCCGTCGAGCACATAGATTTTGCCGTCGACGAGATCGGCCACACCGAAATCATCCGACAGCGCATTGCTACTCGACCAGGCGAGGGCGTTGGCGGCGGCGCTCAACGAGACGGTGGGCGAGAGCGTGACTGCGGCAGAGCCCGGCACATAGGCCGCACTCGCCGCGACGGCGATGGAGGGCGGCGCGGTGGCGGCGGACACCACGGTCTCGGTCTGCGGCGCGCTGGCCGCCGTGCCGTCATTGACGGTCCAGGTGACGGTCCTGCTGGTATCCTGGACCCCCGACGTCAACGTGACGGTGTCGAGCACCGACTGGTAGTTCGCCAGGGTGTCGGAGCCGGTGAGCGTCAGCGTCTCGGTCGTCGAATTGTAGCGTGCCGTGATCGAGGTCCCGGCGGTCGTCGCGGTGAGCACGTCGCCGTCGCCCGCGAACGTGCCGCCGGTGATCGCCACCGTCGCGCTCGCGAGGTCGATACTGTCGGGATCGGTGATCGTCACGCGCGAGGAGAGCGCTGCCCCGAAGGCCGGCGACTGCACGGTCGCGACGACGCCGGTGAGCGTCGGCGGTGCGTCGGCAATGCTGATCGTCGAGGTGACGATCGCGGCCGCATGGCTGCTGCTGCCGTCGTTGAGAACCCACGTCACGATGCGGGTCGGATCGGCGCCGCCCAGGCGTGCATTCGGGTTTGCGGAAGCGAACGTCACCGAATCGATCACGCGCTGGTAATCGGCGAGCGTGTCGCTGCCGGTGAGCGTGAGTGTCTCACTTGCGGCGTTATAGCTCGCCGTGATCGAGGTGCCGCTGGTAGTGGCCGCTAGTATGTCGCCGGCAAGCGCGCCGGGGCCGATCGACACCAGGGCGGACGCGAGGGTGAGGCTGTCGGGATCGCTGACCGAGGCAGCGCCCGCGATCGTGATCGCCGGGCCGTCGTCGAGGTATGAGGCGTTGGTCACGTCGGAGAGTGTCGGCGGCTGGTGGACCGCCGTCAGCGTCACCGTCGTGGTCGCGACGGTGCTCAGATTGGACGAACTCGACCCGTCGTTGAGCACCCAGGTGACCTGGTGGCTCGTCACCGCGCCGAAGTCGGTCGGGTTGAGGCTCGTCGAGTTGAACGCGACGGTGTCGAGCACCGACTGGTAGTCCGCAAGCGTGTCCGAGCCCGACAGGATCAGCGTCTCGCTGGTCGCGTTGTAGCTCGCCGTGATCGCGCCCATCGGGGTGGCGGAGAGCGTGTCGCCGTCGCCGGTGAACTTGCCGGTCGTGATCGAGACCGTGGCGCTGGTAAGATCGAGGCTGTCCGGATCGCTCGCCGCGGCGGCGCCCGAGAGCACGACCGGCCCGTGCCCTTGGGTGAACTGCGCACCGGGCGCGACATTGAGCGTCGGCGGATCGTTGACGGCCGTGTTGCTGAGCGTCGAGGTCGCCGTGGTGGTGGCGTTGCTGGCGCTGCCGTCGTTGAGCGTCCACGTGACCGTGCGGGTCGGGTCGGCGCCGAAGTTCGTCGGATTGAGGCTGCTCGACGTGAAGGTGACCTGGTCGAGCACCTCCTGGTAGTGCAGGAGCGTATCCAAGCCCGACAGGATCAGCGTCTCGCTGCTCGCGTTGTAGCTCGCCGTGATGTTGGGGGTGCTGGCCGCGGCGAGCAGATCGCCATCGTTCGTGAACGTGCCGCCCGAGAGCGCGACCGTCGCGCTCACGAGGTCCAGGCTGTCCGAATCCGTGACCAAGGCGGAACCCGACAGCGTGACCGCCGCGCCCTTCTCGGTGAAGGTCGCGTTGGCGGTCCCGGCAAGCGTCGGCGGGTTGTTCACGGCCGTCAAGCTTACGGTCGTCGTGTGGGCAAAGCTCAGGTTGTTCGAGCCCGAGCCGTCGTTGAGCTCCCAGACGACCTGGTGGCTCGCGACCGCGCCGAAGTCGGTCGGGTTGAGGCTCGTCGAATTGAACGACACCGAGTTGAGCACCGACTGGTAGTGCGCGAGCGTGTCCGAGCCTGAGAGGATCAGCGTCTCGGCGGTCGAGTTGTAGCTCGCCGTGATGTTCGTTGCGCCCGTGACCGCGGTGAGTTGGTCGCCATCGCCCGTGAACGTGCCGGTCGTGATCGAGACGGTGGCGCCGGCGAGGTCGAGGTTGTCCGGGTCGGTGACCGAGACCGCATTCGACAGCACGACGGCGCCGTTGCTTTCCGTGAACTGCGCGCCGGTCGCGACGTTCGAGAACGTCGGCGGGTCGTTGACCGCGTTGATGTGGAGCGTCGTGGTCGCGCTCGCGGTCGACGCGTTCGCCGCTTCGTCGTTGACGGTCCAGGTCACGAGGCGGGTCGGGTCCGCGCCGAAATCGGTCGGATTGTTGCTGCTCGAGCTGAACGCGATCGAGTTCGAGCACCGATTGGTAGTGCGCAATCGTGTCCGAGCCGGTCAGCGTCAGCGTCTCGGTCGTCGTGTTGTAGCTCGCCGTGATGCCGGTGCCGCCGGTGCTGAACGTGAGCAGGTCGGCGGTGGCCTGGCCGGACGGCGAGAACGTGCCGCCCGCGATGTCGGCGCTCGCGAGCGACACCGTCGCGCTCACCAGGACGGTGGTGCCGTTGCCGTCGGAAATCGCCACTGACGGCGACAGTGTCGTTGCCGGGCCTCCCTCCGTGTAGGTCGCGCTCGCCGCCGGGCCGATCGCCGGGCCTGCGATGTCTTCGGCAAAGGAGACCTTGGCGCCGGTCCCGGCGACGCCGAATTGATCCGCATAGCTGCCGTCAGCGATCGATATCGAGCCTTGCCCGATGAAGCCGGACGTCGGCGTGAAGGTCACCTGATAAGTGATGGGGTCCTTTTGCGTCAGGGCTCCGATGGAGCCGCCGACAGTGACGATGTCGGCGGCGCTGAAGCCGAACGGCTGCGCGCTGAAGCTGAACGTGACGGTTAGCGGACCGGACAGCGCGTTGAGCGCCGGCACCGAGGAGATCACCACGATCTGGTTCGCCGGGCCTGCCGTGATGTCGTGCGGGTCGCCCCCGCCGCCTTGGAGCGGATTTGTGCCAGCCGTCGTTCCGTTGGTGACCCAGAGCTGTCCGTTGTCTTGGAAAAAAAGCTCATTGCCGACACTGGCGAAATCGGAAAGCAAGTCCGAGCCGAAGTTTCTGACCGGCGTGACGGTGCCGGTGCTGTCGACCGAGGAAAGCTTGCCCGTCGAGTTCGACGAAAAACAGGTTATTGCCGACGGCTGTCAGATCGACCGGATTGGATACGTCGGCGACCGTGGTCAGGGCACCGAAATTGGCGGAGAACTCGAGCTGGCCGTTCGCGACGAGGTAGAGATCCGTCTGCGTGGCCGTCAGGTCGGTCGGATGGAGGCCGGCGCTGATATCGTGCGCCAAGGGGCGGGACGTGCCGATCGGGTCGGTCAACAGTAGGTCGCCGTCGGTGGGGTCGACGAAGTAAACCCGACTTTGCACGACCGTCAGGTCGGTCGCGCCGAAATAACTCTGGTTGTCCGCGCTGAACAGGTGCGTGCCGTTCGGCGCACCATTCGATCCAAAGACTGCGCCGCCGGCGACGAAAACGATATTGTTGTCGACCGCGGCGAGCTGGGACGGGCCGTCGGGATCGTCGGTCGCGATGCTTTGCAAGGATCCGTTGGCGAAGCTCGACAGGGTATCGCCGTTGACGAAATACAACGTGTTGCCGGCCGCAGTCAGAGTCTGCACCGCAAGCCCGCTCGTGGCAGCCACGGCCTTGGTGCCGGCCGACGTGCCGTCCGAGGTCCACAGCGAATTATCGGCGCTGTCGATGAAGAACAACGTGGAGCCGACCGCGGTGAGGTGGGTGGCGTGAGCGTTCGCGAGGAGCTCGGTCGTGCCGCTCGACAGGCCGTCGGTCACCCACAGCGCGCCATTCGCGGCGTCGACGAAAAAGATGTTGGGTCCGGCCTGCGTCAGCGACGATGCTGTGGTGAAGGTCCGGCTCGACGCATTGATCTGCTCGGAGGTCGAGGTCCCAAGGGACCGCCACAGCTCCCCGGTAGCGTTGCCGCCGCCCGTCGCGACAAAATAGGCATCGGGTGGCGCGATCGTCACATTGGTCGGGGCCGATTCCGGACTGACGATATCCGCAGCAGGGCTCACGATGACCGCCAGAGAATGTGTCCCCGGCGACAAAGAAGGAACGAAAGTATAGTTCCCCGCAGCGTCGGCGAACGTCGTCCCCAGAAGGATGTTCTGGTTGCTTTTATCGAAGAGCTGGACCTGCGCCCCCGGCGGCGCCGTGCCCGTAATGGCAGGGGTGTCGATCGCTGTCTGGCTTGTGACGGGGCCGGTCTGCGATGCCGGGGCGAGGCTCGGCGGCAAGGCGGCGATCGTGACTTGATTGTCTTTAAGCGTGATCGTCGGCGAGCCGAATTCCTCGGCCGTAACGATCCCGTCGCCGATGCCCGCGATGGAAAGGCCCTGCATGTTGGGCAGCGCAAAGGTAGTCTGGCCGTTGCCGCCGTAGGAATTGCCGATGAGCGAAAACAGCGCTTCATTCGCGGTGAGCGAAAGCAGCTGGCCGTTGCACAGCGCCCAGCCTGGCGGAATGTCGTTCGCGGGCCCCGCATAGGCTACGATCTGGCCGAGCACGGCTTGGCCCGTCGGGGGGCTGTTGGTCGAGCTGGGGAATACACCGTTGATGCAGATCAGATAGTTGAGCGCAATCGACGGCTGGTAATTGTCGATCGGCAGGTCGCCGCTAGTCGGCAGGTTCTGGTTGACGATGGTCGTCTGCGCTTGCCCAACCTCCTCGCCGAGCGTGAAGGTCGGTCCATTGAATCCGGCGCCGATGATCGTCTTGCCGTCCAGGTCGGGGAGGACGAACGTCTGGTCTCCGTCGCCACCGTAGGTGGTGCCGATCACATTGAACAGGTTCTGAAACTGCGAGATCGACAACGTCTGGCCGCTCGCGAACATATAGCCGTCGGGAGCAAAGTCGCCGAGGAACGGGACGATCTCTCCCACGACCGCGGTACTGCCGGAGTTTGCGCTGGACGGAGCCGCGCCGCTGACATCGATGAGGTAGTTGATCTGCAGCGACGCCTGCTCGTTGTCGAATGGCTGACTGCCGCCGTTGTAGAGGGACGGCATGTTCGCCAGGGTGAGCGTGGGGCTCTCCGCCCCGAAGCTGGCGCCGAGCGGGTCGCTCGTGCCGCCGGTCCCGACGGCGAACCTGTCCTGCAAATTCGGCAGCTCGAAAGTCGTCAGGCCGTTGCTGCCGTACGTGGGGCCGAGAATTGCGAACAGGGGGGTGTTCGATGAGATCGACAGCAACTGCCCGGCGGCGTCCGCCGTACCGCCCACCGTCGCCCCGGTGGTGCCCGCGAATGTTTCGATCGCGCCGAGCGGAATTCCCAGTGGCGCCGCCGACGGACCATCGCGCGATGGGAAGAAGCTGCCCGACGTCACGACGAGCTGATGGAGGCCGATCGAGGGCTGATCATTGTTGATCGGGGAGACCGACAGGTCGCCTTGGAAATTGGCCATTGCGGCCTGAGTGAATGGTGCGCTCGGCGACGACGCGGGCGCTGCCGCAGGAGCAGGCGGCGCAGTCGAGGCGTCGAGCGTCCAGTTCTCCACCGTTCCGGCTGGCCCCGGCACCAAGCCGATGTCCTGGGTCGAGGCCGCGACGGTCGCGCCGCCGGCAAGTTGCGACAGCTCAGCGATGAATTGCGTGCCGACAGTGCCGCTCGCCACGTCGCACGCATAGAGCTGGATGCCGCCGCCGGGCGCGAGCGCGGCGCCGATCTGCGCCAGCGCGGGGCTGTCGCTCGGCAGGTTGGCGGCATCGAGCGTCGTCGATCCGAGCGCGATCTCGCCGGCCGCGCCGTGGCCGACGATAGAGATCGACGAGAGGTTGGTTAGATTGTCGGCTGCGAGGATATCCGCGATCTGCGCGAGGCCGTCGCTTGAAGCGTCGATGACGAAAGCTGTCACGCCTGGCGCAAGACCGCCGAGTAAATCCTGAAGATCGGGAACGTTCGCGTCGATGAAGACGACTTGTTGCGGCGACTCACTCGACATTCGACGATCCCCACTACAAACGCTGCGATCTATCGGCGGACGGGGGTCCGCCGAACTCTGAGCGCCGACAACATTGTGAGCGATGAATCCCGTGCGATCGCCCTGGCAGAAAATTACCAGCGGCGTTTGGCGGCCACAAGAAATGGTTGATTTAGAGTGAATATCTCGATCAACGGAACTTTCTAACGGAACTCGGCGCCAGCGGCGTTAACGATTGGCCGTACGACGGCACCTTGCTGCAATCATCGCGCGTGATGCGGGTGATAGGGTCTTGAAAAGAGAGATCGGAAGGCCTTCGTAGATGAAATCGCCCGGCGCTGCGGTCCGCGGCGCCGGGCGATATCGTGTTGCGGCTCGGCTCAGTGCGCCAGCGGATCCGGGCGCACCTGGATGTGCACGGCGCGCGGGCGGCTGCCCATGCCGTTCTCCATCAGCCAGGGCGCGCGGTCGCCGTTGGTGCTCCACAGGCCGCGGCCCTTCCAGCCGGCGTTCGCATCGTCGATGCGCGCATCGAGGCCCTTGGCGTAGAAGCCCATCGGGTAGGGGATGCGCAGCATCACCATCTTGCCGTCCTTGAACGCGATGAAGCCGTCGCCGAGGTTCGCGGTGGAGTAGGGCACGTCCTTGCCGAGACCGACCGCGTCGTGCTGGTCGACCCAGGTGTAGTAGCTCGCCTCGGCGCTGTGGTTCTCATGGCCGACGAAGCCCGGGCCGGGATAGCGGTGGATCGACCAGCCCTCGGGGCAGTGATTGCCGGTCGCCTTCGGGCCGTTGAGCGGGCCCTTGCACTTGCTGCGATCGAAGCTCACGAGATCGCCGCTCGACGCCGAGCCCCATACCACGCCTTTCGAGTCGATGTCGCCGCCGCGGATGCCGAAGGCGGGCTCGGGGACGTAGTAGATCTCCGACAGCATCGTCTTCGGGTCATAGCGCAGGAATCCGGGCGGGCCGCCGAAGACGCCGACCGTGTACCAGATCGAGCCGTCGACCGGGCTCGGCATCACGGCGTAGGGGCCGGAGCCCGCGATGATGCGCTTGTCCTTGTTCGGATCGACCGGCTGGTTCGGCTCGACGAAGTCGTCACGCTTGCCGTTGCCGTTGATGTCGAGGACGAACGGCGCCCAACCCGACGCCTTCTGCAAGTCGCCGGTCTCGTCGAACACACGCGTGTTGAGCCAGCCCGCCACCTGTCCGGTGCCGCTGAACCACGCCGTGTCGTCCTTGTCGAAGCCGAATTGGACATGATGCGTCGAGAAGCAGAGGTCGACGAACGTATACTTCATCGTCTTCGGATCGAGCACCGCGGTCTGGCGCTGCGACTTCTCCAGCGGGAAGACCTTGGCGTACGGATTGTCCGAGCCCTTCTTGCACCAGGGCGGATTGTCCTGCCCGCGCACCGTCGCGGCGAGCCATAGCCTGCCCTTGTCGTCGAACATCGAGTTGTGATTGTTCGCCCGCGTGTCCCACATCTTCTTGCCGTCCCAGTAGGCCGAGTCGGCGAGCGGCATGATCGACGCCGCGTGGCCCGGCCCGAGCAACTCGGGCATGCCGGGATCACGCACCGGCATCTTGAAGAACGTCACCTTGTTGGTCTTCGGGTCGAGGATCGGCATGTTGTCGGTCGAATATTCCGGCGATCCGTAGAGCGGCCCATTGGCGTTGACGGTCGGGTTGCGCTTGTCCGACGAGATCAGGTCGTGCAGGTACTTGTCGGGCGTGCTCCATTCCCACTCGGTGATGACGAGGTTGCGCTCGACGCCCTGCGGGCGCGGCGGCTTGTCGGCGGGCAGCTCGCCCTTGGCGACGCGGTCGGTCCAGTCGCCGAGATACTTGAACGGCACGCCGCCCCAGGCGCCGGCAAGCTGGTTGGTCATCATCTCGCCGGCCTGGCCGGACTGCACGCGCCGCATCCACGCCTCGGTGCCGGAGTCGAAGTGGCCGAACTGCGCCGGGATCGTGCGGGTCGCCTCCTGGCCGAGCTGATGGCAGCCGATACAGCCGATGTTCTTCATCTGCTTGAGCCAGTCGTCCTGGGTCATCTTCGCCGGGATGCCGCTCTCGGTGTTGCCGAAATCGCTCTTCGGCGGGATCTTCATCATCGCGTACCAGTAGATCGCCGGATAATAATGTGCGGCCTCGGCCGGCGTCGGCGCCGGTACGGCCGCGATGTTGAGGTGCTGGCCGGGCTTGGCGCGCAGTTTCGGCGAGTCGATCAGCCCGTAGCCGCGCACCCAGACCTCGTAGTTCGCGGCCGGCAGATCCGGGATCACGTAACGGCCCTGGTCGTCGGTCACGACGATCTTGGCGTATTTGGTCGGCAGATCGTTGGTCTCGGCGATCACCCACACGCCGGCCTCAGGACCTTTTGGTCCCGTGACGACGCCGCCGATGTCATTGCCGTCGATCGCGACTTGCTGTGCGGCCTGCTGGGCCTGCACCGGAGCCGGCGTACCGGCCAGGAGCGTGGCCAACGCGATGGCCGCAACGCTCGCGTACAGGCTATTTCGTACCAAGCCTTTTCGCGCCATGAAAGCCTCCCTTGGATTCGATTTACCGCCGCAGAACGGCGCAACGCAGATTTTTTGTTGGGCGGAAATCTGCGCCACTCGTTGGCCACCCGCAAGAGGGAAACCGATCACGAGCGTGCCCGGCGCGCATGACGGATGCGCTGCGCTGTGCGAGGCGCCGTGCACGCACTATATTGACGGGCCTGACATGGATGAATTTGTGCACATGGCGCGCGGCCTCGATCATATTGTCCATACGGTTCGCGATCTCGACGCGGCCGCCGCGCGCTACCAGCAGCTCGGTTTCCTGGTCGGGGCGCGCAACCGCCATCCGTGGGGCACGCACAACCGGCTGGTCCAGTTTCCGGGCTTCTTCATCGAGATCCTGACGGTCGCGGAGCCCGAGCGGCTCGGTGCCGACGATCTCTCGCGCCTGTTCGGCGTGCCCAATCGTGCGTTCCTGGCGCGCCACGAGGGCTTCTGGGGATTGCTGCTGGAGAGCCGCGACGCGGCCGCCGATGCCGCGCGCTTTCGCGATGCCGGGATTGCGGCATCCGAGGCGGTGCGCTTCGAGCGCGACGGCAAGCAGCCGGACGGCACGCCGGTGCGGCTCGGCTTCTCGCTCGCGTTCGCGCGCGACAGCGGCACCGAGGCGGGCTTTGCGACCTGCGAGCAGCACTTTCCGGAGAATTTCTGGAATCCGGCGTTTCAGTCGCATCCCAACGGCGCGAGCGGGGTCGCGGGCGTCATCCTGGTTGCCGAGAATCCGAGCGACCATCACGTTTTTCTCTCGGCCTTCACGGGCGAGCGCGAGCTGCTCGCGACCTCGAACGGCATCACGGTCGCGACGCCGCGCGGGACGATCGACATGATGACGCCGGCCGCCTACGCGAGCCATTTCGGGGTGGCGCCGCCCGACATCGCGCAGGGCGCGCGGCTCGCGGCGCTGGTCGTCGCGGTCGCGGACGGCGCCAAGGTTGCGGCGCGGCTCGATCAGGCGAAGATCGCGGCGGTGAGCTGGATGGGGCGCGTCATCGTCGGGCCGGACGTCATGATGGGCGCCGCGATCGTCTTCGCGCACGGCTGATACGTTCACGCAAGGAGTAGCAGATGGCGACGAAATGCACGCACCTGAAAACCATCCGCGAGGTGACGCCGAGCGCGCGCGGCTGCGAGGAATGCCTCAAGATCGGTTCGCCCTGGGTGCACCTGCGCCTGTGCCGGACGTGCGGCCACGTGGGCTGCTGCGACAGCTCGCCCAACCGGCACGCCACCAAGCACTTTCATGCGACCAAGCACCCGATCATCGAGGGCTACGATCCGCCCGAAGGCTGGGGCTGGTGCTATGTCGACGAGCTGATGTTCGACCTCGCCGACGACACGACGCCCCAGCTTGGGCCGATTCCGCGGTATGTCGATTTCTGATCGGCGCCGCGGCTCACCAGGTCGACCGATCGCATTCGCGCATGGCCATGCCCATGAAGGTCACGTCCTTGCAGGTGTAGCCCGAGCCCGGGACCTCCGGATTGTCGCAATCCTGCGTGCAGACGCGCATGCCGTCGCGGGTGTGCCAGCCGACATTCGGATCGCGAGCGTCGCGGTTGTAGGTGATGGTGTTGGACGGATTGGCCTTGTGCGCCTTGTGGGTGGCGGCGAGCGATGGCGTGCCGAACAGGGCGACGGTGAAAAGGGCGGCAGTGACGATTTCGCGGGTCATGGTTTTTTCCTCCGATCACACCTATTGGTGGGCCGGAAAGCCGCGCATGTTCGACACCTTGCGTAAGTTTAATGACCGCTCGAGCACGTTCCGATCGGAACGTGCTCGCGATTCACGCGGTGGCGCATATCCTTGTCGGCGAACCGGGATCCACTTCGCCGGGATATGCGCTGGCGTGACCGCGGCGCGCGAACTAACATCGAGACGCAATCGACGGCGTGGACCAGGAGACGCGACGACATGGCGAAGTTCGGCATCGGGCAGGCGGTCCGGCGGGTCGAGGACCAGCGTTTCATCACCGGCCACGGGAACTACATCGACGACATCAATCTGCCCGGCCAGGCGTATGCGGCGCTGCTGCTCTCGCCGCACGCGCATGCACGCATCAAGCGCATCGACGTCGCCAAGGCGAAGGCCGCGCCCGGCGTGCTCGCGGTGCTCACCGGCGCCGACGCGCTCGCCGACAAGCTCGGCAGTCTCACGGCGCACCTGATGCCGGAGGATGTCGGCGCGCCGAAGGGGCATCGCACGTTCCAGCCGCTGCTCGTCGCCGACCGGGTGCGCTTTGCGGGCGACCGCGTCGCCTATGTGGTGGCCGAGACCGCCGTGCAGGCGCGCGATGCCGCCGAGATGATCGAGGTCGAGTACGAGGCGCTCACGCCCGTGGTCGAGCTCGAGGATGCCGCCAAGCCCGACGCCGCCAAGGTGTGGGACGATAACGCCAGCGGCAACGTGGCGTTCCGCCTGCGCTTCGGCAATCAGGAGGCGACCGACGCGGCGTTCGCGGCCGCCAAGCACGTGGTCAAGCTGCGCGTCGTCAACAACCGCCTCGCGCCGGTCGCCATGGAGCCGCGCGTCGCGATCGGCGACTACAACGCGAGCGACGACGCCTACGTGCTGCACACCGCCTCGCAGAATCCGCATGGCGTGCGCATGGAGATGTCGCACATCTTCCATGTGCCCGAGAACCGCGTGCGCGTGATCTCGCCCGATGTCGGCGGCGGCTTCGGCCTCAAGGGCGGCACGTTCCCGGACGACGCGCTGGTGCTGTGGGCGGCACGCCGTGTCGGCCGCCCGGTGAAGTGGACCGCGACGCGCTCGGAAAGCATGCTCACCGACCACGCCGGCCGCGACCACGTGAGCTACGGCGAGATGGCGCTCGACGAACACGGCAAAATCCTCGGCATCCGGGCGCGCTGCCTGTTCAACGTCGGCGCCTATTTCGTCGGCGCCGCCATGGTGGTCGGCGCGTTCTCGCTGCGCTTCATCCCGGAAGCGTACGACGTGCAGAACATCTTCATCGCGACGACCGGGCTCTTCACCAACACGTCGCAGAACGGACCGTACCGCGGCGCCGGGCGACCGGAGGCCGCCTATTTCACCGAGCGGCTGCTCGAACACGCGGCGCGCGAGATCGGGATGGACGGCGCCGAGATCCGCCGGCGCAATCTCATCCCGCCGGACAAGCTGCCCTACAAGACGCCGACCATGTGGACCTACGACAGCGGCGAGTTCGCACGGCTGCTCGATAAATGCGTCGAGGCGAGCGACCCGAAAGGGTTCGCGGCGCGGCGCAAGGATTCGGAGCGCAACGGCAAGCGGCGCGGGCGCGCGGTCAGCTACTACATCGAGTTCGGCGGCATCTTCAACGACCGCATGGACCTGAAGTTCGATCCGGGCGGCTCGATCACGATCTTCGCCGGCACCCATTCGCACGGGCAGGGGCACGCGACGGTGTTTGCGCAGATCGTGCACGAGATTCTCGGCGTGCCGTTCGACGAGATCAGGTTCGTGCAGGGCGACACCGCGCAGGTCGCGATGGGTCGCGGCACCTATGGGGCGCGCAGTGCCGTCGTGGGCGGCAGCGCGCTCAAGCTCGCGGCGGACGGCATCATCGAGAAGGGCAAGGGCATGGCGTCGGCGCTGATGGAGGCGGACGTCGCCGACATCGAGTTCAAGGAGGGCCGCTACCGCGTCGCCGGCACCGACAAGTCGGTCGCGCTCGTCGATGTTGCGAAAGCGTTCTACGCCCCGATGGGGCCGCTCACGAACAAGTTCGGCGTCGGGCTCGAGGCGACCGGCAGCTTCAGCCCGGAGCCGCCGAGCCATCCCAACGGCGCGCACGCGTGCGAGCTCGAGGTCGACACGGAAACCGGCGAGGTGACGATCGATCGCTACTTCGTGGTCGACGATCTCGGCCGCGTGCTCAACCCGCTGATCGTGCGCGGGCAGATCCACGGCGGCGTCGTGCAGGGCGTCGGCCAGGCGCTCACCGAGCTGCAGGCGTACGACCCCGGCTCCGGCCAGCTGCTCTCGGGCAGCTTCATGGACTATGCGATGCCGCGCGCCGACCTGATGCCGGAAATCCACTCGTCGCTCGAAGAGGTGCCGTGCAAGACGAACCCGCTCGGCGTCAAGGGCATCGGCAAGTCCGGCACCATCGGCGCGCCGCCGACCGTGATCAACGCGATCATCGATGCACTCACGCCGCTCGGCGTCACCGCGATCGACATGCCGGCGACGCCGGCACGGGTGTGGGAGGCGATCGAGAAGGCGAGGGGCGCGAACGGTCAGCACGCGGCACGGACGTCGTGATCGGCGCTCACAATCTGACGATCTTCCTCGCGGCTGCGCTGCTGGTCGCGATTACGCCGGGGCCGGGCATCTTCTATGTGGGGGCCCGCACGCTCGCCGGCGGCCGGCGCGAGGGCTTGGCGTCAAGCGTGGGCCTCGGCATCGGCGGGCTCGTGCATGTGACCGCGGGCGCCGTCGGCGTATCGGCCCTCGTCATGGCGAGCGCGGAGGCCTTCACGGTGCTCAAGATTGTCGGGGCCGCCTATCTGGTTTGGCTCGGCATCAAGGCGTGGCGCGAAGCACGTGTTCTCGAGCCGGTTGATCTGCGAACGACCGGCGCGATGCGTGCCCTTCGCGATGGCGTTGTCGTCGAAGCGCTCAATCCCAAGACGGCTGCCTTTTTCCTCGCGTTCATTCCTCAGTTCGTCGATGCCTCGCGGCCGGTGGCCGGTCAATTTGTGGTCCTCGGCCTTATCTCGGTCTCGCTGAACACGATCGCGGACATCGTCGTCGCTTGCTGGGCCGCGATGGCTCGCGCGCGTCTCGGACGTCGCGCGATGTCGATCGTGCGGGCGCGGCAGGCGTCGGGCGTTGTCCTGTGCGGATTGGGTGCCTCGCTCCTGGTTGCGCGCCGCTCGGCGTGAGACGCATACCGATGCGATTTGCAGCGGCTTTGATTTCACTCGATTTTCTAGGTTCGTTTTGCACATTCGGCTGGTGAAGGCCCAGCGAGTTGCGGCCGCCGCACCGCCGCCTGCTGATTTCGTTCGATTTTCCTCCAATGGGTTTGTTCTGCCATTTTGCCCCCCGCAGCTTCCGAGGCCTGCCGACATGCGATCGATGCATGGCATGCGGCAAGCGCAATGGCTCGAGTGCTGTTGTCCCTCGTCGCCCATAACGCGAAAGACCGCGCGGTCGAAGCACGTTTTGCGCTGACGACGGGTTATTCACGCAATTGCGAGGAGCGGTGGGGCCGTCAAATCGCGTCGCCGTTGGCGAGGCGCGCGACGGTGCGGCGATCGGCCTTGCCGGTCGGTCCGGCGGGCAGGGCGTCGCGGACGTGGAAGACGTCGGGCACCTTGTAGCGTTCGGTGCGGGCGAGCATCCAGTCGCGCAAGGCGCCGGCATCGAGCTGAGCCCCGGTGTGCGGCACCACGACGGCGTGGATGACCTCGCCGAGGCGCTCGTCGGGGACGCCGGCGCAGAGGGCGGCTGCGATATCGGGATGCTCGGCGAGGAGATTGTCGATTTCCAGCGGTGCGATCTTGTGGCCGCCGCGCGAGACGATGTCCTTGGCGCGGCCGACCAGCTCGACGCGCCCCGACGCAGTGAGCCGTGCGAGGTCGCCGGTCTTGAAGTAGCCGTCTTCGAACGAGGCCTGCGTCAATTGCGGATCGTCGAGATAGCCCAGCATGCCGAACGGCGTGCGGATTTGCAGCTCGCCGGTCTCGGCGGGGCCGACCGCAACGCCGTCCTGCGCGACGCGAAACGCGACGCGCTCGGTCGGCGTGCCGATCGAGCCGAAGCCGGCGGGTTGATCGGCCGGGGCGAGGCAGAAATCGCAGGAGCCGGTCTCGGTGAGGCCGTAGAGATCGTAGACGGCGGCGGGCGCGAAGCGGCGCATGGCGTCGGCGAGCCGCGGGGGCAGCACCTCGCCGCCGGTCATGATCATGCGAAGGTGCGGCGCGTCCGGCGGGTGTCCGGCCAGCAGCGTACGGAACATGGAGGGGACGCCGGCCAGGACGGTCGCGTTCTGCAAGCCGAGTGCGATGGCGTCGCGGGAGAATTTCGGCACCAGCACGAGCCGCGCTCCCCGCATGAGCGCGAGCAGGCTGACCCACAGGCCGAAGATGAAGGTGAGCTGGAGCGGAACCAGCACGACATCGTCGGCGCGCAAGCCCAAGAGGCGATCGAGGACCGCGAGCTTGTCGGCCAGGCGCTGATGTCCGATGACGACGCCCTTCGGCTCGCCCGTGCTGCCCGACGTGAAGATGACGACGGCGGCATCGCGCAGCAGCGGCCGGTCGGGCGGCGGCGACGCCGCGATCACGTCGATCCGGTCGCCATCGACGAGGAGACGGGACGCAGTGCGCCGTTGCAGCCGTTCGACCGTCGATGCCGCGGCCGAGACATGGAGCGGCACCGCGACGGCACCGGTGCGCCAAAGGCCGAGCAGGGCGCCGAGATCGGAGGGGCGGTTGCCGATGCGGATATGCACGGGCTCGCCGGGTGCAACACCATGCGCCGTGAGCGCGGCGGTCACGCGCTCGGCGAGCGCTGCCAATTCGTGCGCGCGCACGCGCTCGCCGTCGGTGCTCTCCACCGCATGATCGAGCGCGCCGAGCGCATCGCCGAGGAGGCGCGCGAGAGCAACGTTCATGGGATGCGGCTCGGGAAGCGCGCGTCGCGCCAGGCCAGCGCCGCCTTGAGCCCCTCGCGGCGCGCGATGTCCATGAACTGGATCTTGTCGGGCGAGCCCGCGCCCTCGATCGCGAGGTCGATCGCGAGCGCCTCTTCGAGCGCAGCAAGCATGTTGCGCGCCTCGTAGGCGCGGTTGATGGCGCGCTTGGTCTCTTTGATGAGGTTCGGGTCGACGGCCGCGAGGTGGTTGGCGATCGCAAGCGCGGTCTCGTCGAGCCGCTCGGCCGGCACCACGCGATTGACGATGCCGATCTCGCGCGCCCGTGCGGCCGGAATGCGATCCTCGCCGAGCAGGATGATCTCCTTGGCGATCTTCGGGCCGACCAGCCAGGGCAGGATCATCGCGACGATGCCGGCACCGAACTTGAGCTCGGGCTCGCCGAAGAACGCATCCTCCGATGCGACCGTCATGTCGCAGGCGAGCGCGAGCTCACAGGCGCCCGCAAGGCACGGGCCGCGCACGGCCGCGATCGTCGGGCGCGGGAAGTGCCAGAAGCGCATGATGGTGTCGAAATCCTTGCGCAGCAGCGGCTGCCACGCGTCGGTGCCGGTCGGGCGGCGCTCCACCTGCTCCTTGAGGTCGAAGCCGGACGAGAAGGCGGCGCCGGCGCCGGTGACGATGAGGGCGCGCACGTCAGTGTCACGCTCGAGCGTGTCGAGCGCGTCGCTGATCTCGCCGAGCATCGCGGCATTGAGCGCATTGGCGCGCTCGGGCCGGGCGAGCGTGAGACGCGCGACGTGGCCGAGCCGTTCGAGCCTGATGGTGGTGAAGTGCGCCGCCATGTCGTGCCGGGATGCGAGCCTTGTCCGAGGACCGTCGCGAATGATAGCGATATCGCGGATCAGTCGAAAGCCGAGTGGGCACGCGAGGACAACGTGGCGCGCCCGATCGATCAAGCCGAAGGACGTTCCAAAGGACATTGCATGAGCGACATGCCCAAGACGGTCGATATCCACGAAGAGGGGCCGCGCGAAGGTTTCCAGATCGAGCCGGGACCGATCGGCAGCGCCGACAAGGTGCGGCTGATCGAGGCGCTGGCGCAGACGGGGCTGCGCGACATCCAGGTATGTTCCTTCGTCAATCCGCGGCTGGTGCCGGGCTGGGCGGACGCTGACGACGTGGTGCGCGCCGCGAAGCCCGCGCCCGGCGTCGACTACACGGCGCTGTGGTTCAACGACAAGGGCCTGGAGCGGGCGCTCGCGTTTCGCGACAAGCTGCGGCTTTCGGGCGCGATCTCGCTGACGGCCTCCGAGGCGTTCACGCGCAAGAACCTGCACCGCAGCCACGCCGAGAACCTCGAGGCGATGCGCAAGCAGACAGCGCTGCATCTCAAGCATGGCATCGCGGTCACGCGCATCGGCGTGATGGCGGCGTTCGGCTGCAACTACCAGGGCGACATCGCGCCAGAGCAGGTGGTGCGCACGCTCGACGACGGCTTTGCGATCGCGAACGAGGCGGGCGTGACGATCACGACGCTGTCGCTCGCCGACACCATGGGCTGGGCGACGCCGCAGCGCATCGAGCGGGCGGTCGGCCTGGTTCGCAGCCGCTGGCCCGACCAGCACATCGCGCTTCACCTGCACGACACGCGCGGCCTTGCGGTCGCCAACGCGTTCGCGGCGCTGCGCATGGGCGTGAGCCGCTTCGACGCGACCGTCGGCGGTCTCGGCGGCTGCCCGTTCGCGGCCCACAAGGGCGCGGCCGGCAACATCTGCACCGAGGAGCTGGTGCTGCTGTGCGAGGAGATGGGCATCGACACGGGCGTCGATCTCGACGCGCTGATCGAGGTCGGCCGCATGGCGGAAGGCATCGTCGGCCATCAGCTGCCGAGCGAGCTGCTGCACGCCGGCAGCATCGATGCGTTCCGCCGGAGGATCAACTGATGTCGGTCGCGCCGCTCGCTGGCGTGCGGGTGCTCGAATTCAGCCACGCCATCATGGGGCCGAGCGCCGGGCTGATGTTCGCCGACATGGGCGCCGACGTCGTGAAGGTCGAGCCGGCGCCGCACGGCGACCCGACCCGCCGGCTGCCGGGCTTCGGCGCCGGCTTCTTTCCGGGCTTCAACCGCAACAAGCGCAGCATCGCGATCGACCTCAAGCGGCCGGAGGGACAGGCGGCGGTGCATCGCCTCGCGGCGCGCGCCGACATCCTGCTCGAGAACTATGGCCCCGGCACCATGGAGCGTCTTAACTGCGGTTACGAGCAGCTGCGCGCCGTGAATCCGCGGCTGCTTTACCTCGCGCTGAAAGGTTTTTTGGCAGGACCCTACGAGCATCGCCCGGCGCTCGACGAAGTGGTCCAGTTCCAGGCCGGGCTCGCCTTCATGACCGGGCCACCCGGCCAGCCGCTGCGCGCCGGCGCCTCGATCGTCGACATCCTGGGCGCGAGCTTCGGCGTCTCGGCGGCGCTCGCGGCCTTGCGCGAGCGAGATCGCACAGGCGAGGGGCAGCGCATCAGCAGCGCGCTGTTCGAGAGCACCGCGTTCCTGATGCTCAGCCACATGGCGGGATCGGTCGCGACCGGGCAGGCGCCGCGGCCGATGCCGGCGCGCCAGGGCGCGTGGGCGATCTACGACGTGTTCGACACCGCCGACGGCGATCAGCTTTTCATCGGCGTCACCAGCGACCAGCAGTGGACGCGGTTCACGGAGGCGTTCGCGCTCGCGGCGCTCGCCACCGACCCGCGGCTTGCGACGAACGAGTCGCGCACCCACGAGCGGTCCTGGTTGATTCCGGCCCTGCGCGAGACCATCGGCAAATTCCCGAAGGCCGAGACGCAGCGGCGCTGCGAGGCGGCGGCGGTCTCGTGGGCGCCGGTCGGCAAGCCGACCGATCTTTTCTCCGATCCGCATTTGCTGGCGCATGGCGGGCTGCTCGACGTCGCGATCGCGACGCTCGCGGGCGGCGTCGCGACGGCCGGGCTGCCGGCATTGCCGGTCGAGTTCGGCGCCGCGCGCGAGCGGCCGGGGCTCACGCGTCAGCCGCCGCGCGTCGGCGAGCACAATGCCGAGGTGCTGGCCGAAGCGGGCTTCACACCGGCCGAGATCGCGCGGCTCGCCGAGATGCGCACGATCGCGGCGGCGGCGTGAAGGGCCGCGTCATCGGCGTCATCACTCTACGGTTGCGACAAGCCGGCGGACGGGCTTAACTGCCTGCGGCCGCGGCATGCATTCACAACGACACGCGGCGCTGGGAGGACACCATCATGCGTGCGCAGTTTCTTGCATTCACGTTTCTTGCCGCGATCACGGCATCAGCGGCCTCGGCCCAGACGGCCATGACGCAGTACATGAGCGACAAGCAGATCATGGCGCTGATCGACAAGGCGAAGGCCGAGCGCAAGGGCGATGCGCCCATGGTTGCCGAGCCGGTCCTGCAACTCGCGCCCTACAAGGCGCAGATCGAATACCGCGCCGCCAAGGCGCCGGCGGCCGTGCACGAGAAGGATGGCGAGCTGTTCGTCGTGATCCAGGGCACGGGCGACATCATCACGGGCGGCAAGCTGGTCAACGAGAAGCGGATGAACGCCGCGAACCTATCGGGTTCGGACATCGCGGACGGGCAGACGCATCATGTGGTGAAGGGCGACGTGCTGATCGTGCCGAACAACACGCCGCACCAGGTCATCCCGACCGGCGGAGCGCCGATCGTGGTCATGACCATGCATGTGCCGTTCCCGGCGCCGGCGAACTGGCCGTAAGGTTTTTGCACTTGGTCAGGCGAGCAAGGTGCTAGCGCTCCCTCTCCCCCTTCAGGGGGAGAGGGTCGGGGTGAGGGGGTCTCTCCGCGAAGTCGCGACGTCGGCGTTTGTTGAGGCGCCCCCTCATCCCGACCTTCTCCCCCTGAAGGGGGAGAAGGAGCGCGGGCGCTGTGCTTTCCTCACATTGGTGTGAATGGCATGGCCGAGCGTGACGCTGCATCGATCCGGCAGATCAATCCGCCCGAGCTCGGCGAGCCGCCCGGCTATTCGCAGATCGTCGAGGTGCGGCCGGGCCGCCTGTTCTTCATCGCCGGCCAGACCGCGCTCGATGCGGCCGGCAACGTGGTCGGGCGCGGCGATTTCGCGGCGCAGGCGGCGCAGGTCTTCCATAATCTGAATGTCGCGCTCACGGCGGTCGGCGCCACGGCCGCCAACCTCGTGAAGCTGACCGTCTTCCTGCGCGATATGAACAACCTCGCGGCCTACCGCGAGGTGCGCAATCGCTTCTTCGCGACCGTGACCCCGGCAGCGGCGCCCGCCGTCACGCTCGTCGAGGTGGCGCGGCTCTATGGGCCGGAATTCCTGATCGAGATCGAGGCGGTCGCGGCGGTCTGACAGCGACAGCCCGGCATTCTGCCATCCCGCGAACTGGCCGCAACGCGAGCGGGACGATGACGATTCGACGAAAAGTCAACTCGCCTTGGGCTGCCGCAAAGCGCTCATCGGGACTTCGAGCTCGTAGACGAGGCCTGCGGGATCGTATTGCAAGCGAGCCTCCCCATGAAGCTGTGCGGCGAGCTGGCTGATGAGGCGCGAACCGAAGCCCAGTCGTTCCGGCGCCTGGATCGAGGGGCCGCCCTTCTCGGTCCAGGTCAGCCGCAGCATCGTATCGTCGACGCGCGACGCGATCTCGACGTGCCCCGTGTCATTGGACAAGGCGCCATATTTCGACGCGTTGGTGCACAGCTCGTTGAGAGACATGGTCAGGGGCAGAACCGCGCCCGATCCGACGTCAACCGACATGTCCTGGACGATAAACCGCCGGCCGCCACGGCCCTCGAATGGCTCGATCGCGGAGTGAATGACGTCGGTCAGCTTGGCGCGCGCCCATTGCGCTTGAAGCAGCACGTCATGCGCCCTTCCCAGGGCGACCAGTCGGCTTTCGACCGCCACACGGCCTTCCTCCAGCGTATTGGCGGACCGCAGGCTTCGCGACGTGATGGCGATGACGGTCGCCAGCGTATTCTTCACACGATGATGCAATTCTTCCAGCAGAAGCTGCTGAACCCGCTTGGCGGCTTCGTTCTCGGTGGCATCGATGCCGGCCTTCGCGAGAAGATGTGCCGCATCGACTCCCGCTTGCGTCAGCAAGGCGCGTAGATCGGCATTTTCCACTTCCAGCGTGGACTCTTTGGGGCTTTTGGGATCGTCCGCCATGGCAGGCGGCAGGATAGCAGAAAATCAAAATACGGGTCGGCGAGGCGAACCGGCCGGCCTTCGCGACCTACCGATTGGCGATGATCCGGACGGTGCGCATCTCGCCTGCCGGCTGCCTTGCGTCGAATTGGCAGCTCTGCTCGTAGTTGGGCCATTCGAGCAAGGAGCACGCCCCGCCCTTGAGGAGGGCCGTCCGGGCCCCAGCGATGGATTGCGGCTCCGACTTCAATTCCGTCATGCCAAGGGCGGCAGGCGCAAAGACCGCCAGACAGCCGACGATGGCGAAGGAGGCCAGGATCGCGGAGCCGATGATCGTGTGGCGTGATTTGGACATTGGAAATCCCCTCGGGCCTGATCTGGCCGCGGATGACAACATGCATTTCGGCCGCAAGTTCCAATATCCTTGATATTATCGAAGATATTTAATTGGCTAGGTCTCATGAGTACTTTGCAATAGCTCAACGTGTTCAACGTGTTCTGAAATACGGAAGATGATCGAAGAAAAAACCAAGAAATAATGCTCCTCAATTCTGAAATATAGGAACTTTTTCCGATCTGAGGACTTGTCCCCTCACCCAAAAGGGGAATACGCCATGACCGTCCGAAAATCCGCACTGATGTGCGCCAGCATCCTCACGGCCGCGAGCACGATGTTCTGGATCGGCTCCGCGATCGGGGCCCCGCGCCCGCCGGCATACCTCCAAACCTCCGCGGTCGTCTCCGCACCGACGATGCCGGAGCCCGGGGTGGCCGACAGCAGTCTCAAGCTCGCGCCCAATCTGCAGCGCCAAGTGGTCGGCTACCCGACGAGCGCCGCAGCCGGCACCATCATTATCGATACCGCGAACACCTATCTCTACTTCGTGCTCGGCGACGGCAGGGCGGTCCGCTACGGCATCGGCGTCGGACGCGATGGCTTCAGGTGGTCCGGATCCCAATCGGTCACCCGGATGGCCGAGTGGCCGGATTGGACACCGCCGAACGAGATGATCGCGCGCCAGCCTTACTTGCCGCGCTGGATGGCTGGCGGCAGAGGCAACCCGCTCGGGGCCCGCGCCATCTATCTCGGCAGCACGGAGTATCGGATTCACGGCACCAATGCGCCGCAGACGATCGGCACCCGGGTTTCGAGCGGCTGCATCCGCCTCATCAACGCCGACGTGATCGATCTCTATGGCCGGGTGACGGTCGGTACCAAGGTCATCGTGCTGACCAATCACGGCCAGATGGCAAGGAGTGTCGCGCCGGTGCGCGTTGCCGCGCCTCGAACCGCCGATCTGCGCGCGACGGGCGTCTACTGAGTTGACCGGGTGCGCGCATGTGCGTCTGCGTCGACGCCTGGCACCTGAGTTGCCGGCTTGGCACGCACGAAACATAGCGGGACTCGCGTGACGTATCTGCCAATCCGCGCGGAGGGCAAGTGACGGTGAGCCAATGACGCCGGGTTCTGGCCCATTGCGGAACCGTGGCCGCAGGGTAGGTTAAGAACGAACCCGAGGCGGTCTGGCCGCATTCGGCAATACGTCAGCCCAACGGGGCGAAGGGGAGGTGTCATGCGGCTCGCGACAGGCATTTGTTGTTCGCTTTTGGCTTTTGCGAGCGTCAGCCTCGCGCCGACTTACGCCAACGACATCACGCAGGAATGGGCGAGCGTGAAGCCGCCGCCGGTGCCGGAGCTTAAATCCGCGACGATCGAGCCGAAGATCACGGCGCTGCTCGTGCTCGACTTCATGAAAGGCAATTGCGGCACGCGTCCGCGTTGCGCCGCGACCGTGCCGATCGCCAACAAGCTGATCGCGGCCGCCCGCGCCCACAACATGCTGTTGTTCTACACGCTGGTCGGCGAGAACCCGAAGCCGGACGGCATGGTCGACGGCATCGAGAAGCCGCACGACGGCGAGTGGGTGCCGCGCGGCGGCGCCGACAAGTTCATCGGCTCCGATCTCGAGGCGCGGCTCAAAGCCCACGGCATCAAGACCGTGCTGGTGATCGGGACGTCGGCGCAGGGCGCGGTCGTCGGCACCAGCAACGGCGCGACCCAGCGCGGCTACAAGGCGGTGGTGCCGGTCGACGGCATGTCGGCGGAGGATCCCTACAACGAGCAATACGCGGCCTGGCATCTCTACAAAGGAGGTCCGGCGCCGCTCACCAAGAACGTGATCCTCACGCGCAGCGACATGATCACGTTCGGGAATTGAGCCTGTAGGGTGGGCAAAGGCGCGAAGCGCCGTGCCCACCGTTGAGGCGCCGCGCGTGGGCACGGCGCGCATCAACTTATGAGTCCTAGCCGCGGCGCATCGCGCGCGCCGTTGCCCACCCTACCTACGGATTCGACCGCGCTGACGCCGCGCGCAGCTCGCGCCGCGCCGCGTCGAGGATCTCATCCGACAGGGCGGCATCGCCGACTGCGCGCGACAGGACGATCGCGCCGACCAGCTCGGACATGGTGGCGAGCGCCTTGCGCCGGCGCGCCGCCTTGGTGCGGCCCGCGACGGCGTCGGTCAGGATGTCGACTAGCGGCCCAAGGCCCTCCGCGAAGGCGGTGCGCACGGGCTTGCCGCGGCGGGCGGCGTCGCTGCCGAGCGCCGCGAAGGCGCAGCCGTGGGCCGGATCGTCGCGGTGGCGGGACGAGACGTAGTGGGTCAGCAGCGCCGCCAGCGCGTCGCCGCCGGATTGCGCCACCAGCTTGCGCCAGGCCTGCGCCGAGCGCTGCATCGAGCGGCGGCTTGCCTGCGCGATCAGGTCGTCCTTGGAGGCGAAATGGCCGTAGAACCCGCCATGGGTCAGGTCCGCCGCCTGCATGATGTCGGCGAGGCCGATGCCGGCGAAGCCTCTGCGGCGGAAGAGCTCGCCCGCGGCCTCGATGATGCGCTCGCGGTTGGCGGCGGCCTGCTCGCGGCTCACTCTCATGACACGCACCTCAGCCATGCGGCCCGACAGGGGGCGGTTGGTTGACATCTTATATGATGATCGTCATGAATAAGCAAGTTTTGATGTCGGGCGTCATCTAACGGCGCCGCTTCAGCGTTAGCACCAAGGACCCGCGCCGCAATGGCCTCCTCGTACGTCGCCGCCGCCTTTGCGCGCCGCAACATCCACTACGGATGGGTGGTGACGGCGGTCACCTTCGTCACCCTGCTGGTGACCGCGGCCGCCATGGGCACGCCCGGCGTGATGATCGTGCCGCTCGAGCACGAGTTCGGCTGGAGCGATGCGCAGATCTCCTCGGCGCTGGCGCTGCGCATCCTGCTGTTCGGGCTGTTCGGCCCGTTCGCGGCCGCGCTGATGAACCGGTTCGGCGTACGCCGCGTGATCGTGTGCGCGCTGGTGCTGATCGCGGGCGGGATGCTGGCGTCGCTGGCGATGACCCGCGTCTGGCATCTGGTGGCGCTGTGGGGCGTCGTGGTCGGCATCGGCACCGGCCTCACCGCCATGGTGCTCGCCGCGACGGTCGCGACGCGCTGGTTCAATCATCGGCGCGGGCTGGTGATGGGCATTCTTGCGGCGAGCTCCGCGACCGGGCAGCTCCTGTTCCTGCCGCTGATCGCCGAGTTCACCACCCGCTTCGGCTGGCGCACCGCGCTGGTGCTGGTCGCGGTCGCGCTCGCCGCCACCGGCGTGCTCGTGCTCGCGTTCATGCGCGACCGGCCGAGCGATCTCGGCCTGCCGCTTTATGGCGAGACGGCCGTGACTCCCGCGCCGGCGGGCAGCGCGGGCTTAGGCGCGCTGCTCCTGTCGCCGCTCGTCACGCTGCGCGACTGCGCGCGCGTGCCGATTTTCTGGGTGCTGTTCGCGACGTTCTTCGTTTGCGGATTCAGCACGAACGGACTGGTGCAGACCCATTTCGTCGCGCTGTGCGCCGACTACGGCCTTGCCGCCACCGCGGCCGCCAGCGTGCTGGCCATGATGGGCGCGTTCGATTTCGTCGGCACCATCGGCTCCGGCTGGCTGTCCGACCGTTTCGACAATCGTTGGCTGCTCTTTTGGTATTACGGCCTGCGCGGCCTCTCGCTGATGTTCCTGCCGTTCACCGATTTCTCGATCTACGGCCTGTCGCTGTTCGCCATGTTCTACGGCCTCGACTGGATCGCGACCGTGCCGCCGACCGTGAAGCTTACCGCCGACCGCTTCGGCCGCGAGCGCGCCGGCATGGTGTTCGGCTGGATCTTCACCGGCCACCAACTCGGCGCCGCCAGCGCCGCGCTCGGCGCCGGCGTCGTGCGCACCGTGTGGCTGACCTATCTGCCGGCGTTCTTCGCCGCCGGCGCGCTGTGCGTGGTTGCGGCGCTCCTGATCCTCGCGGTGCCGAAGCCGGCGGCGCGGCCGCTCGCTGGGGCGACGCCGGTGCCGGCGCGCGGCTGACTCCCGATCCCGGGGGCGGGGTATCGCAGGCGCGCGGCCGCGGGCCGCGTCACCGCCGCCCGGCCGCGACCAGGCGATGGTTCGGACGAACGGCTGTGCGCGGCGGCGCCGATGGAACGAACCCGTGCCGCCGGGTCTCGGCTTTCACGAAGGCGATGAAGGCCTGTAGCGGCGCCGTCATCCGCCGGCGGCTCGAATGATAGAGAAAGAAGCCGGACATGCGCGGCGTCCAGTCCTCCAGCACCGGGACGAGGCGGCCGGCCGCAAGGTCGGCCGCGATGTAGTTCTCCAGAAGATACGCGAGCCCGAGGCCGTCCAGCACGGCACGGATCGACAGATCGATGTCATTGACGATCAGGCGGCCCTCGACGGCGGCGTGCACGCGACGGCCGTTCTTCTGGAAATCCCAGCCGAAGATCGCGCCATTCGGCAGACGATTGCGGATGCAGTCGTGGTCGCGCAGGTCGCGCGGCGTCCTCGGTCGCGGGCAGCGCGTCAGATAGGCGGGCGCGGCGACGACGAGAAAGCGCGCCTCGCCCATGACCTGCAGCGCAATCATGTCGCGCTCGACCTGCTCGCCGAAGCGGATGCCGGCATCGAAGCCGTTCTTGACGATATCGCCCGGCATCTTCTCGACCGCGACATCGAGCTGGATGCCGGGATGCTCGCCCATGAAGCGTGCGAGCAGGGGCGCGATCATCAGGCTCGCGACCGGCGGCTGCACCACGAGGCGCAGCAGGCCGGCGGGGGTCGAGCCGTCGCCCGCGACCGCGTCGGTCGCGGCGGTCAATTCGTCGAGCGCCGGCCGCACGCGCGCGAGCAGCCGCGCGCCCGCCTGGGTGAGCGACACGCTGCGCGTGGTGCGATTGAGCAGGCGGACGCCGAGACGCTCCTCGAGCGCGCGCAGGTTCTGGCTCAAGGTCGAGCGGCCGATGCCGAGCAACATGGCGGCCTTGGCGAAGCTCTTCTGCTCCGCGATCGCCGCAAAGGCGGACATTTCGGCGAATTGCGTGCCGCGCATTGTTCGATCCAGGCGAACAACCCGTTCGCATAATTGCAAATTATCACACAGCGGGTGTTCGCGCTACGGTTGGGCCAGGCAGGCGCGGCGCGGCCAACGCTGCGCGCAGGAGAATCATAATGAATCGACGCAATCTGTTCACGACGACCACGACGGCTTGCCTCGCGCTCTTGCTGCTTGCCGGCAGTGCCGCAGGCCAGCAGCCGGCGAAGTCAGCGCAGCAGCAGTTCGTCGGCACCTGGACGCTCGTCTCGATCCAATATGTCACGCCGGACGGCCGCCGGATCGAGCCGTTCGGGCCGGGCGCGCAGGGTTTGCTCCATTTCGATGCGGGCGGCCACTTCGCCACGCAGGTCATGGCCGCCAATCGGCGCCCGTTCGCGTCGAACAATCGCATGACGGGAACGCCGGAGGAGAACAAGGCTGTGTCGCAGGGCGTGGTCGCGTATTTCGGCACCTACACGGTCGACGACGCCGATCACATCCTGACGCTGCACATCGCGCAAAGCTCGTTTCCCAATTGGAACGGGACCGATCAGAAGCGCACGTTCGAATTCGTCGGCGATGAGCTGCGCTACACGGCGGCAAGCTCGACCGCAAATCCGGCGGAGTCCGCGGTGTTGGTCTGGAAGAGAGCCCGCTGAAAGGCTGCCCCCCGAACGCCACCGCCACGTGATACACGATGAACGCCGCGATGCAGGCCAGCGTCAGCATGTAGGCGAACCGTCACTGCCGGTCTTGCGCCGGATCACGGCGAGCGTCGAGGCGCATTGCCGCGCGAAGACGTACCAGGCGAGCATCGCGAGGGCGGTTGCGAGCGTCCATTTGTTGGCCAGCGCCTGGCCGATCTGGGCGGCCGCCTACTCGCCCAGCGCGAGGCGCAATCCCGACAGAAGCAGCTCGCGATGGTCGGCGTTTCGAAAGTGGTTGCCGTCGGGCATCACGACAGCGGTGATCGCGCGTAGCCGAGTCAGGATCTCTTGCGCCTCGTCAAGGCGACCCATATGGGCGTAGCAGGCGGCGAGAGAGCGATACGGGCTCGGAAAGCTCGGATCGTCCTGGATTGCGAGAAGGAGTTGCGGCACGGCCTGATCGAAGCGCCGGGCAAAGAGATGCGCGAGGCCAATGACCGTCGCCGACGTGCCGATGCGGGCGCGGGGGCTCAGGCGCAGTGCGGCATCGAGATACTTGATCGCGATATCGGGCGAGCCCGCCCACACCCTGAGCAGGCCGCCGATGTGCCAGCCGCGCGCGAAATTCGGGTTGAGAGCCAAGGCACGGTCGAGGAGCGCCATCATGGCGCCGATGTCTTCGCCGAAATAGGCCAAGGCCAGAGCGGCATTCGCCAACACGTCGGGATCGTCGCCGGGCCCCTCCAGGGCTCGCCTGGCAAAATCGATGCCCTTCGAACGGTGGACTGCCGGATCTGCGCTCCGACTATCAAGAATTAGCCGAAAACAGCAAATCGCAGCCCAGGCGAGCGCGGGTTTGTAGTGGGGATCACGCGCGATCGCCTCCTCCATCAGGCGCAGCGCCTCAGGTATTTGTCTCGCCGAAGACAAGAACATCACATAGGCGCGCAGATAGAGATCGTACGCCGTAAGATCGCCGGTCGGGCGGTTGGCTGAACGTATGGTTTCGGCACCCTGCAGTGCTGGCTCGATAACCCCCGCGACGCTCGACGCCACTTTGTCCTGAAGGTCGAATATGTCCTCGAGCGAGCCGTCGAAGCGGTCGGCCCAGAGATGCGCGCCGGTGGTCGCATCGATCAGCTGACCGGTGATACGGACCCGATTGGACAGTTTACGCACCGAGCCCTCGAGCACATATCGGACACCGAGCTCGCGCCCGACCTGTTTCACATCAAGGGCTTGCCCTTTGTAGGTGACAGTCGAGTTGCGAGCCATGACAAAGAGCCAGTGAATACGGGACAGCGCCGTGATGATTTCCTCGACCATGCCGTCGACGAAATATTCCTGCTCGGGATCGGCGCTCATATTCTGGAACGGCAGGACTGCGATCGAAGGCTTGTGGGCAACCGACGGAGCGAGGCCGCCCGTGTCGCCGGCGTCAGCCGCGTCGCTGCTGGCCGCCGCCGGCGGGTCCGGCAGTTCCCTGACCTCGCCGACGAAGCGCACGCCCTTGCGGGTGAAGGTGCGGATCAACCGTTGTTCCGTACCGTTGTCGCCGAGCGCCCGCCGCGCCGCGTTGATCCGGGTGGTCAGCGCCGAGTCCGAGACGATCCGCCCGCCCCATATCGCCTGCAGCAGATCGTCCTTGCTGACCACGCGGTCGCGGTGCTGGACAAGGAAGGCCAGCAAATCGAAGACCTTCGGTTCGACATCGACAAGCTCGGTGCCGTGGTGCAATTCGCGGCGTCTCATATCGAGCCGGTGGTCGCCGAACATAAGGACCATGCCCGTCTCCCGGAATCCTGATGCGCCTCATCCTTAGCCAAATCGCAAGATTACCGTAAGGAAAAGAAAAGCTGGCCGTCAAGCGTTGTGCCCGGTCACCAGGATTCATGTCGCTTCCAAGCCGCTCCGGAGTCCGCTGTGTCGATCGAAGCGCGTGATCGGCGAAAAGGAGAAGGAAGTCATGTGGGAGCAAATCTTGGTTTTGACGGGCGCAGGGCTCAGGCGCGTCAGTCTGACCATAGTCTTGGCGGGTGCGTTCTCGGCGCTCGCCACCACAGGTCAAGCCGCGACGATCAAGGTCCTGGGCGACAGCCCCCTTGAGCCGGCGCTGGCCAGGGTCGCCGACCTCTATCGCCAAGAGACGCACAATGAAGTCACCTTGGCATTCGCTCCGGGACCCGCTGTGAAAAAGAGGATCGAAGGTGGAGAGGTCGCCGACGTTGTTATCATTGAGCCGGACTTTGCCGAGGAACTCACGAAGTCGGGCAAGGTTCGCGCCGGGGACAGGCCGATCATCGGCCACGTTGGCGTCGGCCTCGGCAACCGCACGGGCAGTCCGGCGTATGACATCTCAACTGTCGAAAAATTCAAGAACACTTTGCTGGGTGCGGACCTTCTCGTCTTCAACAGCGTCAAATCGGGAGAGGCCTTTGCAAAGGTCCTTGAGCGGTTGGGGATTGCTGAAAGGCTCAAATCCAAGATTGTGCGCACGACGCCTCTTGGAATTTTCGAGCCTGTGTTGAAGGGCAAAGGCAACGATATGGCGGCGGGTACGGTGCCGCTCATCGCGACGACGCCGGGCATCAAGCTCCTTGGACCATTGCCGGGCGATTTCCAGAGTTCTCTGACTTACACCGCTGCGCTCATGACGAACGCCCCGCAGCGCGCGACAGCCGAAAGCTTCATCAAGTTCCTCGTGTCGGCGAAAGCGAAGGAAAGTTTCGCAGCCAGCGGCGTTCAGTGAAGTGGTAGTCAAGTCCCGTCTGGGCCGAGGCCAGAAGATTGGCGTCGGGCAAACGCGAGAAGCGGTCTACCCCGCCCCCATCGCCACAGCGACGTGGTACACGATGAACGCCGCGATATACGCCAGCGTCAGCATGTAGGCGAACGTCACCGCCATCCATTTCCAGCTGCCGGTCTCGCGGCGGATCACGGCGAGCGTCGAGGCGCATTGCGGCGCGAAGACGTACCAGGCGAGCATCGCGAGCGCGGTTGCGAGCGTCCATTTGTTGGCGAGCGCCTGGCCGATCTGCGCGGCGGCTTCCTTGCCGCCCTCGATGGCGTAGACGGTGCCGAGCGCCGCGACCGCGACTTCGCGCGCCGCCATGCCGGGGATGAGCGCGACGGCGATCTGCCAGTTGAAGCCGACCGGCGCGAGCACGGGCGTGAGCCAATGGCCGATGATGGCGGCGAGGCTGTAGTTGATCGCCGGGTCGGTCGCGCCGGCGGGCGGGCGCGGGAACGAGGCGAGGAACCAGATGATCACCATCATGGAGAAGATCGTGGTGCCGGCGCGCTTCAAGAACATCATGGCGCGCTGGTAGAGGCCCATCGCGACGCTGCGGATGCGCGGCAGCTTGTAGTCGGGCAGCTCCAGCATGAAGGGCGGCGTCTCGTGCTCCTGCCAGACGAAATGCTTGGCGACGAAGGAGACGCCGAGCGCGCTCGCGATGCCGGCCGCGTAGAGGCCGAACATCACGAGGCCCTGCTGGTTGACGAAGCCCCAGATGTGTTTGGCCGGAATGAAGGCCGAGATGATCAGCGTATAGACCGGGATGCGCGCCGAGCAGGTCATCAGCGGCGCGACCAGGATGGTGGTCAGGCGGTCGCGCCGGTTGTCGATCACGCGCGTCGCCATGATGCCCGGGATCGCGCACGCGAAGCTCGACAAGAGCGGGATGAAGGCGCGGCCGTGCAGGCCGGCGCTGCCCATGATGCGGTCCATCAGGAAGGCGGCGCGCGCCATGTAGCCGAAGTCTTCCAGCAGCAGGATGAAGAGGAACAGGATCAGGATCTGCGGCAGGAAGACGATCACGCTGCCGACGCCGGAGATCACGCCGTTCTGGATGAAGCTCTGCAGCAGCCCGTCCGGCAGCGTGGCGTGCGTCAACGCGCCGAGATGATCGAAGCCGGACTGGATCAGGTCCATGAGCGGCTGCGCCCAGGAAAAGACCGCCTGGAACATGACGAACAGGAGCGCGAGCAGGATCGCGAGGCCGGCGACCGGATGGAGCAGCACGGCGTCGAGGCGGGCCGTCATCGTGTCGGGCCGCTCCGGCGTCCCGACCGCGGCCGCGATCACGCGGTCGGCCTCGCGCTGCGCGGCGCGCAGGTCCGCGGCGCTCGGCGGCTTCCAGGTGTTCTCGCCGGCGCCGAGGCTCGCCTCGGCGAGCGCGTCCATGCGGCGCAACAGCTCGTGCGTGCCGTCGCGCTTGACGGCGATCGCGGTGACGACCGGCACGCCGAGCTCGGCGGAGAGGCGCGCGAGATCGATCTTGATGCCGCGCCGCTGCGCGAGGTCGAACATGTTGAGCACCAGCATCAGCGGGCGCCCGGTGCGCTTGAGCTCGAGCACGAGCCGTAGCGCGAGCCGCAGGTTGGTGGCGTCGGCGACGCAGAGCAGGAGATCGGGCACGCTCTCGGTCGTGAGGCGGCCCAGCACCACGTCGCGGGTGATCTCCTCGTCGGGGCTGCGGCCGCGCAGCGAATAGGTGCCGGGCAGGTCGATCAGGTTGACGCTGCGGCCGGTCGGCGTCATCAGCAGGCCGGCCTTGCGCTCGACCGTGACGCCCGGATAGTTCGCGACCTTCTGCCGGCTGCCGGTGAGCGCATTGAACAGCGCGGTCTTGCCGCTGTTCGGCGTGCCGACGAGCGCGAAATGCCAGGGATCGGAGTCCGTGACGGCCGCGGTGCTCATGCGGGGGCGTCCTGATTCCCGTCTTGATTCCAGTCCTGATTCCCATCCTGGGTCGCGAGGATCGCCATCGCCTCGCGCCGGCGCAGCGCGATCGTCGCATTGTTGACGCGCACCGCGATCGGATCGCGCCCGAACGCGCCTTCGTGCATGATCTCGACGCGCGCGCCTTCGACGAAGCCAAGCTCCAGCAGGCGGTTCTCGATCTCGGCGGGCGGCAGGCCGCCGCTCTGCTGATGCGGCTCGATCGCATCGACCCGCCCGCGGAATCCGCGCGGCGCAACGCCTAAAGGCAGGCGCGCGTGCCCGTTCTGCGGCTGACGGCTGTCCGACATGAGGATCGTGGCCTGTTGCGCTTGTTGAGAGTCTATTTGTGGCAGGCGTTACCGCAGGTCAAGACAAAGGCGTGTGAAACCAATAGGTTAGAATGCTTATAAAGAGCGGGCGATCTTGATCGTCATGGGTGTCGCTTCGCTCGCCTATGTCCCGGCCATCCACGACTTCGCGCGCAACAGAAGAAAGACGTGGATGCCCGCGACAAGCGCGGGCATGACGTAGAATGCGGAGCTAACCCGTTGACCGTTCAAGCCTATGCCGCCATGGTCCGCGCCACGAGGGTCCTGTGGACAGCAAAATCGATCCTGCTCCGAGTTCGGAAGTCGTCGTTGGCGCGGTGCGCTTCGGCAATCGCCTGCCGCTGGCGCTGATCGCCGGGCCGTGCGCGCTGGAGAGCCGTGCGCATGCACTCGAGATGGCGGCGGCGCTGAAGGAAATCACGGCGCGGGTCGGCATCGGGCTCGTCTACAAGACCTCGTTCGACAAGGCGAACCGGACCAGCGCGAGCAGCGCGCGCGGGCTCGGGCTCGGCAAGGCCTTGGATATATTTGCCGAGATCCGCGAGACGCTCGCGCTACCGGTGCTGACCGACGTGCACGAGGCGGAGCAATGCGCGCGCGTCGCCGGTGCCGTCGACGTGCTGCAGATCCCGGCTTTTCTCTGCCGGCAGACCGATCTTCTGGTCGCGGCTGCCGAGACCGGCCGCATCGTCAACGTCAAGAAGGGGCAATTCCTGGCGCCCTGGGACATGGCGAACGTGGTCGCGAAGATCACGGGGGCCGGCAACCCGAATGTCCTGGTGACCGAGCGTGGCGCCTCGTTCGGCTACAACACGCTCGTCTCCGACATGCGCGCGCTGCCGATCCTGGCGCGCAGCGGCGCGCCGGTGATCTTCGACGCGACCCATTCGGTGCAGCAGCCGGGCGGGCAGGGGACCACGTCGGGCGGCGAGCGCGAGTTCGTGCCGGTGCTGGCGCGCGCCGCGGTCGCGGTCGGCGTCGCGGGCGTGTTCATCGAGACGCACCATGACCCCGACAAGGCGCCCTCCGACGGGCCCAATATGGTGCCGCTGCGCCAGATGGAGGCGCTGCTTGGGCGCCTCATGGCGTTTGATCGGCTCGCGAAAGTATCGGAACATTGAACCAAGACGAGTCGCCAAGCGACTCATCATAGATTTGCGCATGTGCGGCGGACCGTATCGGGTCCGCCGGAACAGGCGCCGGAGGGGCGTCATGCTGCTGCAATCGCTGGCGGGATTGCCCGCCTTTCTAGCCTATTTCTGCACCGCCTTCGTGATCGTCATCCTCTATCTCGCGATCTACATGTGGGTGACGCCGCATGACGAGTTCGAACTGATCCGCAAGAACGTGCCGGGCGCCGCCATCGCGCTCGGCCTGAGCCTGCTCGGCTTCGCGCTGCCGGTCGCGAGCGCGATCGCGCATGCGGCGAGCCTGATCGATTGCGCGGTGTGGAGCCTGATCGCGCTGATCGTGCAGATCATCGTCTATTTCCTGGTGCGCATCCCGGTGCACGACCTGTCGCGGCGCATCGCGGCGGGCGAGATCGCGCCGGCGATCTGGCTCGGCATCGCGTCGCTCGCCGCCGGCGCGCTCAACGCCGCCTCGATGACGCCCTGAGCGGTCGCCATGAAGCGGTCCGCCCAGGTGGCGCTGGTGGTCATGTCGGCCGCGTCGGTCGGCGGCATCGGCTATGCGATGATGCCGTCCCGGAGCTGCGTGCCGCCGGGCGGCACGACCCCCAATGCCGCGATACCGAACGCTGCGGCACCTAATGCCCTCAACCAACCCTGCACCACCAGCCACTCGACCAGCTATTTCCACAGCGGGCGTCCGATCTTCGGCTTCGGCTCGTTCGGCAACGGCAACACAAGCGGGCCGACCGCCCTCGGTGTGTCGAATAGCGGGACGTCGACGTCCACCACGTCGTCGCGGACGTCGGTCGGCGGCACCACGCGGGGCGGTTTCGGCGGCACCTCCTCGTCGATGGCGTCGCGTGGCGGCTAGGCCCCGTTTGCGCATGAATACGCCGCGCCCGGATACCCGCTGATGCAGCGCATCGCGTGCGAGGAACGCCCGGACTGGCGCGAGAAGGCCGAAGCCGTCGGCTTCCTTTTTCACACGATCGACGGCGAGCCGTACTGGGACGAGAGCGCCTTTTACGGCTTCTCGCTGCGCGAGATCGAAAACGACATCGAGGCGCCGACCGCCGAGCTCGACGCCATGTGCCGCGAGCTCGTCGGCCGCGCGATCGACGACGAGCGCCTCATGCGGGCGCTGCAGATTCCGCAACCGTTGTGGAATTTCATCGCGGCGAGCTTCCGGCGCGGCGATCCGAGCCTCTATGGGCGCTTTGACTTGAGCTATGACGGGAACGGCCCCGCGAAGCTGCTCGAATACAACGCCGATACGCCGACCTCGGCCTTCGAGACGGCGGTCTTTCAGTGGAGCTGGCTCGAGGACGCGATCGCACGACAGATCGTGCGGAGCGGCGCGGATCAATACAACTCGCTGCACGAGCGGCTGATCGAGCGCTGGAAGACGATCGGGCAGGGCGGGCACCTGCATCTCGCCGGTGTCGTCGACAGCCCGGAGGATCGCGGCACGCTCGCGTATCTGGAGGATACGGCGCACCAGGCCGGGCTCGGCACGACCATGCTGGCGATCGGCGACATTGGGCGCGACCCAAAGGGACAGTTCGTCGACCGCGAGGACCGCCCGATCGCGCTCGCGTTCAAGCTCTATCCCTGGGAGTGGATGTTCCGCGAGAAATTCGCCGCCTCGCTCGGCGGCGCGTCGACCCGCTGGGTCGAGCCGCCGTGGAAGGCGATCCTGTCCAGCAAGGGGATCCTGCCGCTGCTGTGGCAGATGTTTCCACGCCATCCCAACCTGGTGCCCGCCTATTTCGAGGTCGACCCGGAGAGCGCGCGCCTCGGGCAATCGTTCGTGCGCAAGCCGCTCTATTCGCGCGAAGGCGCGAACGTGGAGATCGTGGTGGCGGGCGAGGCGATTGACGCCGACGAAGGGCCCTACGGGGCCGAGGGCTTCATCAAGCAGGCGGTCGCGACACTGCCGCGACACGACGGCAACTACGCGGTGCTCGGGTCATGGGTCGTGGGCGGCGTGCCGTGCGGGCTGTCGATGCGCGAGGACGCGAGCCCGATCACCAAGAACACGTCGCGCTTCCTGCCGCATGCGATCATCGAGTAGCGCCTCTTCGTAAATCCGGTTTCTGGAAACGCGGCCGGTTGGGTGCGCGAGGCGATACTGTATCGAGGACTGATCTTCCGGCTTTGCGCCAAAGTCGCCCGTACCTGGGCGGGATTCCTCGTCAGCGGCCTGTTCTTCGCACGCAACCAATCCCGGAGCAACGTTTGTCGGGTTGCTCGACGACGTCTTTGCCGGCGTATGGCTTGCGGCCGCATATGCGGCGACGCGACAGCTCTGGCTGCCAATCGGACCGCACTTGGGATGGAATTTCGCCCAGGGCCCGATATTCGGCGCCGCGGTTTCGGGCCACGACATCGGCCCAAGCCTGATCCAAGGCAGATTGATCGGCCCGACTATTTTGACCGGAGGAGACTACGGGCCGGAAGCTTCGGTCGTCGGCCTGATCGTCGTGTTCTTCGCCGCGGCCTTCATGCTGTCGAGGCTGGCAAAAAGGAAATTAGCCGAGCCCCGGGGCTGGAGGGCCGTCGGCGGCTGACGGCGCGACTCTGGGACCAATGCCTTTGCAAAAGCCTGCGAACGGCAAAATCGGGACGCTAGCTGCCCTTCATGCATTTGTTGATGCATTCGTTGTACGGGCCCATGTTGCAGCGAACGGTGGGGCACTCATATTGCTGGCATTTGAAACTGCACAGCCTGCGCTGGGTGTTCGTCGGGGGTTGCGCGGGCCGTTGCGCGGCGTACGCTTGCGCGGCGGCCTGGAGCAGCACGGAGAGCGACAGCGCGAGGAGCAGCGCCGGGCGCATGCCTCGGCGAATGGCGGGCGAAAGCGCGGAGTTGCTGGAGATCATCATGGCCTTGGTCCTCGCGGAGCGGCGTGCTTAACACGGAGACCGCCCCGGCATTTGGACAACTTTGCGCATATCCTGGCGGGCTCGCGAGCGAGCGGATGGGTGGACGACCTTCCGCATTGTGCATTGCTCGGGACAGCTGACGGCCCGGGCCTCGGTCGGCCGCCATCGCGGGCACGGAAGACTGCATCACGACAAGGACGGCAAGCGCAGCAAGCGTGGATTTGCCCAGTGGGACATGCTCCAATTCGACGTGGGTGAAGACATTGCCTCCCCGCGGGGGAGAAATTCCAGCAAGCAAGCTGGGCGCGCCCCCTGTTGAAGAACGATCCATGATTCCCTGGTCCCAACTCGATACCGCACAAGTCCCCGGCGGAGGCGAACTTCGCCTCATGCGGCGTGGCGCCGAATTCTCGATCATGTTCGGTCAGATTGAACTGATGAACAGCCGTCTCAGCCGTTCCGAGGAGGCGCTTGCCACAATCGCGTGCGATCGAGTTCGAACCCGCCAACGGCCGCGGATATTGATCGGCGGATTGGGCATGGGCTTCACGCTGCGTGCCGCGCTTGCCGTGCTCGGAACCGAGGCCCGGGTCGTCGTCGCCGAGCTGGTGCCACCTGTCGTCGCATGGGCGCGGGGGCCGTTGGCGGAGGTGTTCGGCGAGAGCCTGGCCGATCCGCGCGTCAGCATCCGCGAAGGGGACGTCGGCCACCTGATTCGGCATGGTCAGTCGGAGTTCGATGCGATCTTGCTCGACGTCGATAACGGCCCCGAGGGACTGACGCGAAAGGCCAACGATGCGTTGTATGACATCGAAGGATTGAGCGCCGCGCACGCGGCGCTGCGTCCCGGTGGCGTGCTGGCCGTATGGTCATCGGGACCAAATCTGCAATTCACGCGGCGGCTTCGCAAGACAGGTTTTGACGTGGATCAGCTGCGGGCGAACGCCAACGGAGCGCGCGGAGGCCCGCGGCACCTCATCTGGATCGCGACCCGCGCCGAGCCAGCGCGTTGACGGGTAGGATGGGTTGAGCGCAGCGAAACCCATCAAGTGAGTTGCGTCTGGCTAATTCAGCCGATGGGTTTCGCTGCGCTCAACCCATCCTACGCAGCCTGCCGCATGCGATTATCGAGTGGGAGCCGCGATGCGCGTGACCTAGGCGCAGGTGCGACGCTCCTGTAGAAGCGCCGGCGATGAACGGGCGACCTTCCGAGAATTCCGAGCCTGAGAGCAAGGCCCAGCCGTCGGTCGGACGCGTGCTCGGCCTCACGATGGTGGCGATCTTCTCGACCACGCTGTTCATGCGCGCGGTCGATCCGCTGGTGCCGCAGATCGCCGATTATTTCACGGTCGACCCGCACACCGTGGCGCTGCTCGCGACCGCGTTCTCGTTGCCCTACGCGATCACCCAGCCGATCCTGGGCGGGCTCGCGGATGCGTTCGGCAAGACGCAGCTCATGACCTGGTCGCTGGTGGTCCTGGTCGCCTCGGCCGCGATCGGCGCGGCGGCGCCAAATCTTACGGTGTTGTTCGTCTCGCGCGTGGTCTCAGGCGTCATGGCGGGCGGGGTGTTTCCGATCGCGGTCGCGATCGCGGCCGATCTCGTCGCAGTCGAGCGGCGGCAGGTCGCGGTCGGCCGCATGCTCGGCGCCGCCATGCTCGGCAACGTGCTGGGCTCGCCGGCCGCCGGCATGGTGGCCGACCTGATCGGCTGGCGCGGCGTGTTCGTCGGCATGGGCGTGCTCGGCGTGATCGCGGTCGGGGCGGCGGTCATCGGCTTCCGCGGCGTGTCGGCGGCGGCGCCTGCGCGTATCGACATCCGCGCGCTGCCCGCGACCTACGCGGCGATCTTCCGCAATCCGCTGGCGAAGATCTGCTACGGCGCCGTGATGATCGAGGCGATCTGCCTGTTCGGCCTGTTTCCCTACATCGCCGGGATGCTGGCGGCGACCGGCGAGATGCGCGCCGCGATCGCGGGCCTGGTGATCGGCGGCTTCGGCGGCGGCGGGGTCATCTACGCGTCGTCGATCTCGATGCTGCTCGGCCGGCTCGGCGAATGGCGGCTGATGATCGGCGGCGGCAGCATGATGGCGATTGCGCTGGCGCTCGTCGCGCTGCGGCTGCCGTGGCCCGCGCAGGCGGTCGACTTCGTGTTCGTCGGGCTTGGCTTCTACATGCTGCACGGCGTGATCCAGATCTATGCGAGCGAGCTCGCGCCGACCGCGCGCGGCTCCGCCATGGCGATGCATTCGGCCTCGTTCTTTTTCGGCAATGCGATCGGGCCCGTGGTCTACGGCTGGGCGCTGCCGACGGTCGGGCTCCCCGTCACGGTCGTGACCGCCGCCGCGATCCTGATGGGGGTGGCGCTGGTCTGCGCCCGCAAGCTGCGGCGTCCCCGTCACGCCTGATGTTCCACGACAACGTGATTTGAACGTGAGGATGGCGGTGAGTACGGGTTGGTAGCCCGGCGGCGATTTGCGCCGCCGCGATCATCCCGGTCGGGCCACCGCATGCAGATGCACCAGGTGCGGTATTTTCTCGTGCTCGCCGACGAGCTCAATTTCACGCGCTCGGCGACGCGCTGCAACGTCAGCCAGCCGTCGCTGACGCGCGCCATCAAGGCGCTCGAGGAAGAGCTCGGCGGCGCCCTGTTTCACCGCGATCACGCCAATACGCGACTGACCGAGCTCGGCAAGCTGGTGCAGCCATATTTCGACGATGTCCATCGCGGCACCGAGACGGCGCGACGCAAGGCGCGCGAGTTCACCGAGAGCACCGTCATGCCGATGCGCCTCGGCCTCATGTGCACGATCGCGCCGACGCAACTGCTCGACTTCATCCACGCCGTGCAGGTCAATCATCCGATGGTGCGCCTGCAGATCGTCGACGAGCCGGCCGCCAAGCTGCAGGAGAGCCTGCTTGCCGGCGACCTCGACGTCGCGATCTATGCGATGCCCGCGGTGCCGCCGGACCCGCGCTTGCACTACATGTCGCTCTATCGCGAGAGATACGTCATCGTGGTGCGACCCGATCATCGCCTCGCCGCCGGCAAGGCCGTGTGCGTGCGCGATCTCGACGGCGAATGCTATCTCTCGCGCATCAACTGCGAATACGACGCGGAGGCCTCGCGCGTGTTCGAGGAGCAGCGGGCGGACTGCCGAACCGTCTACGAAAGCGAACGGGACGATTGGATCCTGGCAATGGCGGCCGCCGGCATGGGCTTCGCCTTCATGCCGGAGCTGAGCGCGCACCATCCGGGCGTGGTGGCGCTGCCGCTGATCGAGCCCGAGCTGTGGCGCGAGGTGACCCTGGTGACGGTGCGCGGCCGGCAATATTCGGCGGCGGCCGGTTCACTCGTACGCGAGGCGATGCGCAGGCGCTGGAACGGCAAGCCGGCGCTCGCGATCGCGGCGATACAAAATGCGCCCGAGCCGGTGAGCGCGAGCGCCAAGCCGGGATCGCGTCGCCGATTGCGCAACGCCGCCGCGCGATAGTCGTTTCCATCCGCGTCCATCCGCGACACGCATCGGCGGGTATTCGGCCGTTATTTTCGCGACATCGCGTTCATGACGTCACCGTGGCGGCGGCGTGCCGCGCGCTTCATAGCCGTAACGCATCGGTTCGATAGGAACTGAGCATTTCCGCGGCCGAACACCGTTTGATACCGACGGAGTGTGGTTAGCGAGCACGCCATCCGACTCCCCGGCTCGCGACCGCGCCGTGCTTTCGCGGCCGCTCCAGCGGAGCGGCCACAACCCCAAGGAGACCTCCCATGACACGTTCCAAGCTCGTTCTCGCCGCCCTCGGTCTTGCCAGCGTCATCGGCGCGACCACCGCTCACGCCGTCGATTTCCAGCTCTCGGAAGAGCGGCACGTCATGTTCATCGGCTCGGACGGCAAGTTCCACGAAATGGCGCTCAGCGAGTCCGGCCACAAGATGATGATGGGGCACGCGCACGCGTTGCCGGCCGGCACGATGATCTATCGCAGCGGCGGCAAGCTCTACATGCTGCAAGACCAGAAGATGATCGAGGAGATCCGGCAGGGCGGGACCATGTGATCGCCGGCGCGATCGATTGCAGGTGGGGCGGGCGGCGACGGCAGTCGCCGCCCGCATTCGTGTATGCGGGACGAGGATGATCGAGCTGCTGTGCGTGGCCGAAATCGTGTTAGGATGGCGAAGCACGTCGGCGAGGGGACCAGGCAGCATGCGCAAGATCCATATTTCGACGCTCGCGTGTCTCGCACTTGTAAGCGCGGGGCTGACCGCCGCCGCACGGGCCGACAACGTCGCCGACAACGGGGCCTTCGCCAAGCGCCTGTTTGCGGTCAAATCGTTCGACAAGAAGTCCTATGCGTGTTTCGCGCGCCGCTACGACGCCGCCCATCTGGCGCAGCATCCGCTGCAGAAGGTCAGCGCCATGAAGCTGCTGCTGACGGTCGAGAACGCGCCCGAGGACGCGGCGCTGCAATATTCGTTTCGCATCGGCGTGAACTTCCGCAACCGGCCCGGCAATTTCGACTCGAGCGGCTCCTGCGGCCGCGCCGAGGCCGAGACCACCAAAGAGGGGCAGCTCGAAATGCAATGCTCGGTCGACTGCGACGGCGGCGGCGTCGCGGTCTCGCTTGCAGACGGCGACAAGGCCGTGATGCTGCGGCTCGATCAGATTCGCATCTGGGACGCCAAGAAGCCGGACGAGGACGCGACCCAGTCGCTGAAAGGCGGCGCCGACGATCGGCTTTTCCGGCTCGACCGTGTCGATGCCGAGCAGTGCGCCTCGTTGGTCACCGACCGCAAGGAACTGGCCGCGATGCGCCACAAGTGAGGGCGCGCAAGGAGGCCACGATGCATCGACGCAATATCCTGGCGACCGCGCTCGCGGCGACCGGCGCATTCTTTGCGGTGGGCGAGCGCAAGGCGCGTGCGCAGGCGCCGGCACGCGATGCCGGGAAGGTCGTCTATCACCTGGCTGATCTCGACAAGGTCGCGTTCGTGCTCGGCAACATTGACAACCATCTCAACGGAGTGGGCGGGCCCGAGAAGGTGACGATCGAGCTGGTCGTGCACGGCCCGGCGCTGAAGGCGTTTCATGCCGCCACGGCGAGCCCCGATACGGCGCGCCGGCTCGCCGGCTTCGTGAAGGCGCAGGTCAGGCCGAATGCCTGCATCCACACGATGCACGGACAGAACGTGACGCTGAAGGATCTGCTGCCGGGCTTCACGGTCGCGGAGCGCGGCGGCGTGGTGCGGATCGCCGAATTGCAGGCGCGGGGCTACGTGTATCTGCGGCCGTAGGGCGGGCAAAGGCGGCCCGCACGCCTGTATGGCGCACGGCATCTGCTCCGCCGTGCCCACGCGTCTGAGGAAGATCGGTGAGCACGGCGGCGCCAATATCGTGCCCCACCGCCAAGGCCTTGGCCGCCTTTGCCCACCCTACGGTTTCGTCGCTTTTTCCAGATACATAATCAAATCTGCGCGCGCGTCCGCATCGGTGAGGCCCGCATAGGGCATGCGGTTGGCCGGCACGGCGCTCTGCGGATCGGCGACGAACTTATCGAGCGTCTGCGCATCCCACGTGATGCCGCTGCGTCGCATGGCGGGCGAGTAGCGAAAATCGGTCAGCGACCCGGCCTTGCGGCCGAAGAGGCCGGCGAGGCTCGGGCCGACCATCGCGACGCCGGGCTTGAGCGAATGGCAGGCGCCGCACTCGACGAATTTCTGCTCGCCGCGCGCCGCGTCGCCGGCGGCGTGGGCGGGCACCGCAAGTAGGGTGGGCAAAATGGCGGCGAGCCATTTTGCCCACGCGGTCCTGCGCGCAAGCCTGTGCGCGTGGGCGACCGCGAAGGCGCGCTCGCCCACCCTACGGGACTTCGACTTTCTCATGCATGCACCAGTTGGCCGGGGTTCTTGAGATATTGGCTCTTGATCGCGTCGAGGGCCCAGTAGGTGAGGGCGCCGACCGGGCCGGTCGGATTGTAAGATGAGTTGTGCGGAAACGCGCAGGCGCCGAACACGAAAAGGTTGTGGCAGTCCCAGCTCTGCAGATAGCGGTTCACGACGCTGTCGCGCGGCGTGGTGCCCATGATGGCGCCGCCGGTGTTGTGCGTGCTCTGATAGGGCACGACCGTCCATGAGGCTCGCGCTTTCGCCTCGCTGAGGTGCGTCGGCTTCATCGCCTTGGCGAGATCGTTGACGATCTTCGCGGCATGCTGGCCCATCTTCTGCTCGTTCGCCTTGTAGTCGAAGGTCATGCGCAGCAGCGGGTGGCCGAAGGCGTTGCGGTAGGTCGGATCGAGGTCGAGCCAGTTGTAGCGGTTCGCCATCACGCTGCCGCTCGCGCCGATGCCCATCGCGCCCTGGTACCACTTGGTGCGCGCCTCCTTCCACGCCGTGCCCCATTGCGGCGTGCCGCCCGGCAGCGGCCGATAGGCGATCGGCGCGCCGGTGTTGTGCCCGGCCGAGACGTTGTAGGCGCCGACGAAGCCGTGCGGCCCGCGGTCGAAGTCCCAGTTCACGTTGAAATCGTCGAACGTGATGTTGGTGCCGCCGCCCGCCATGAACGGATTGAAATGGCGGCCTTCGAAGAACAGCGTCGCGCCGACCCCGGTCTGGTAGCAGTAGTTCTTGCCGACCACGCCCTGCTGAGTGTCTGCGGGTCATAAGGTTGGCCGATGCCGGACAACAGCAGCAGGTGCACGTTGTTGAGCGCGTAGGCGCACAGCAGCACGAGCCCGGCCGGCTGTTCGAATTCCTCGCCGTTGAGCACGTTGGTGTAGGTGACGCCGGTGACGCGCTTGCCGTCGGAGTTTTTCAGGACCTTGTTGACCCACGCATGGGTGCGCAGCTCGAAGTTCGGGTTGGCGAGCGCGAGCGGGATCACGGCGACATGCGGCGAGCCTTTGGCGTTGGCCTCGCAGCCGAACTGCTGGCAGTAGCCGCAGTACTGGCACGCGCCGAACTTCGCGCCGTCCGGATTGGTGTAGGCCTGCGACGCATTGGCGGTCGGGCGCGGGAACGGATGGTAGCCCGCGTTCCTGGCGGCCTCCGTGAACATCACGCCGGAGAGGATCTGGTTGAGCGGCGGCAGCGGGTACTCTTTCTTGCGCGGCGCCTCGAACGGGTTGCCGCCGGCCTGGATCTTGCCGTCGAGGTTGCCGGCCTTGCCCGAGACCGCGGCGGTGCGTTCGAAGCGGTCGTAGTACGGCTCGAGCTCGTCGTAGCTGACGCCCCAGTCCTGGATCGTCATGTCGTCGGGGATGAACTTCTTGCCGTAGCGCTGCTCGTACGTCGAGCGCACCTTCAGCTCCATGTCGGTCCATCGCCAGGTGTGACCGCTCCAGTGCACGGCGGCGCCGCCGACGACCTCGCCGGGCAGGAACGAGCCGAGCCGGCGCATCGGCAGCGCCTCCTGCGTCGGATTGTTGCGGATCGTGAGCGTGTCGCGCACGGTATTCATCATGAGATCCTTGCGGATCGCGTAGCGCAGCTCGTCGCGGATGCCGGGCAGCGAGTAGTCGTTAGCGGATGTGCGCATGCCGCCACGCTCGAGCGCGACCACCTTGAGGCCGGCCTGGGCGAGCTCCTTCGCCATGATGCCGCCGGTCCAGCCGAGCCCGACGATGACGACGTCGACTTCCTTGAGCTTTGTTGCCATTTCCTGTCCCCTCAGCTCATGTCCGCGATGCTGACAGGGTCGTTGGGGAACGGTTTGTCGCGGTACTGCACGACATGCTCGCGATGCACCGCGATGGCGCCCGGGAAGCCGAGCATCTTCCAGCCCGCCTTGTTGCGGTTGCCGCCATAGATCGGGTCGGCGAACATGCCTTCCTGGACGGTCTGGTAGACCGTGCCCCAGAAGGTGCGCACCGGCAGGCCGTCGTCGAAGGTGATCTTGGCGGTCGACAGCCCGACCAGCACTTGCTCGCGCTGCGCAGCGTCAAGCTGATCGAACGGCTTGCTGAACGTCTTGCGGCAATGCGCATTGGTCGCCGCGATGCCGGCGCGATAGAGCTCGGCCGGCGTGAGCGGCAACTGATAGCCCTGGTTGGGCACGCCGCGTTTCCACGGGCCCTGCATATAGAGCCGCTCGCCCTTGCCCCAGGCGCCCGCGAGCGCGCGGTCGATATAGACGTTGATGCCGAGGTCGGTGCCCTTCGGGCCGAGATGGTCTTCCGGCACCATGTGGTCGACCAGCGCCTCGACGAAGGCGGCCTCTTCGAGGTTGAGGTATTCGTAGGTCGCGGGTGGTGCCGCTGCCGTGGTCGCAGACGGTGCGGCTGTTGCCGGCTGCTGCTGCGCCTGCGCTTCCTGGAGGCCGGTGGCGGCCGCGGCCGCGCCGCCGACGACCGCGGTCTTGAGAAAATCGCGACGCCCGAAGGCTTGATCGGTCATGGGCTCCCTCCCGTGTCTCCGGCGTTTTTCGATGGCCGGATGACGTGCGTGACGCAAGGATGCGCTTGCGCGGCCCGGCCGGCAAGCCATGCGGCCGCAGGACGGCGATGCGTTGGGAGCGCCTAGGCCGCCGCGGACGCCGGCGCCTCGGCCCCCTCGCGCCAGATCGCCATCAGCACCGACATGATGGCGGGGCCGAGGAAGACGCCGATCAGCCCGAAGGTCTCCAGCCCGCCGAAGATGCCGAGCAACACCCAGACGAAGGGCAGGCGGGTCGAGCTGCCGATCAGGATCGGGCGCAAGAAGTGATCGGCGACGAAGACTACCAGCCATCCGGTCACCATGATGACGATGGCGCCGGTCGTGTGCCCGGTGGCCAGGAGGTAGAGCGAGGCGCAGACGAAGATCAGCGGCGCGCCGAACGGGATGGCGGCGAGCACGCCGGTCGTGAGCGTGAGCAGGACCACGTGCTGCATCCCGACCGCCCAATAGGCGATGCCGAGCACCACGCCTTCGCCCAGGCCGACCAGGACCAGCCCGTTGACGGTCGCGCGCACGGCCGCGACCGCATTCTGGCCGAGATGGCTGCCGGGCGGCCCGAACACGCGGTCGGCGACCGCTTGCATCTCCTGCATCAGGCCGGGCCCGTCGCGGTAGATGAAGAACAGCGCGAGCAGCGTGAACAGCAGGATGGTGAAGCGGCTCGCGACCTCGGCGCCGAGCATGCGCGTGAACGCGAAGATTCCGGCCGTCTCCGATGGGCCCAGCAACGAGCGGGCGGCGCCCGGCGGCGCAAGGTTCGTCTCCCACCACGAGGTGAGGCTCTCGCCGAACATCGGCACGTGCGACAGCCAACCGGGCGTGCCGATGCCGTTCTGGCGCACATCACGGATCCATTCCGCGACGGCGTGGCTGTCGCGCACGCCCTCGATGCCGATGGCGATCAGCGGCATCACGAGCACGACCGCAAGGATAAGCGTGAGCAGCAGCGCCGCGCTGGTACGTCCCATGCCGCGCTGCGCGAGCGCGTGGCGCAGCGGCCAGGTCGCGATCCCGAGCACGCAGGCCCAGGCGAGCGCGGGCAGGAAGCGCCACAGCGTCCAGACGGCGGCGAGCGCGACCACGATGATCAGCGCGGTGCGCGCAACGCGTTGGAGATCCCACTCGTTGCTGGTCATCGAACCTCGCCCCCGGTTGCGTTCGTTTATCCGCGGCCGCGATAGCCGGACACGCCCTGATCCGGCAGCCAGACGCCGCGCGGCGCGCGGCCCGACTGCCAGAAGACGTCGATCGGCATGCCGCCGCGCGGGTAGAAATAACCGCCGATCCGCAGATACCGCGGCCGCAGAAGATCGACCAGCCGCTTGCCGATCGTCACGACGCAATCCTCATGGAAATTGCCGTGGTTGCGGAAGCTGTTGAGGTAGAGCTTGAGCGATTTCGACTCGACCAGATAGCGCGCCGGCACGTAGTCGATGACGATGATCGCAAAGTCCGGCTGGCCCGTGACCGGGCAGATCGTGGTGAACTCGGGAAACGTGAAGCGCGCCACGTAGGGGGTGCTGGGGTGCGGATTGGTCACGCGGTCGAGCTGCGCGGCACGCGGGGAGGCGGGAAGCGGCGTCGGGCGGCCGAGTTGAAGGGGTTTGCGGGTCATGGCTAGGAGCTTGGATTAAAGGGTTAGGCCGCTTTGGGTGGTTTTTTGGTCACGGGCGGGAACATTCTTGCCCCGGGCGGAGTCTCTTTGGTTTGCGCATATCCTTGTCGGCGAACCGGGTCCACTTCGCCGGGATATGCGCTAGGGTCGTGCGCTGCGCATTGCATCCGTGTAGCGTATTGCTAGAGTTGCGTCTCGCAAAGCCTTGGGTTGCATTTGCAGAAGAAGCCCCGAATGGTTCGGCGGTCACGCAATATCCCGGCCAAGCGGCCGGTCTGGCACGCCATCGGCGCGGCGCTCGGCGCTTTCGCGATGGGCGTGCAGCTCGTGCTGGCGGGTTGGGTGATCGCCCAGGCCGCGTCGGCCGCACCGGATCTGCAAGCTGATTTCCAGGTGATCTGCGCGCATGACGGGTCGGCCGCCGGCGGCGGCGGTTCCGGTACGCCGATCACGCCTGCTCCGCACGGCCAATGCGCGGTCTGCGCCTGCCTGCAGCAGGCCAAGGTCCTGGCGCCGCCGCCCGAGGCGCCGCGCGTCGTGGTGCCGCGCCAGAGCGCCCAGACGGTCGCGGTCTACAAGGTCCGCTCCCTCAACCTTCCCCACGTCCATTCGCCTTACGCCTCGCGCGCTCCGCCGCTCTCCGCTTGACGGCCCCGTGAGCGCGGGCGCCGGCCGTGCCGGCAGCCCGAAACCATCCATTCGAGCGGAGTCCTTTCCATGTCCAGATCCGTGGCCGGCGCGGCGGTGTTTGCCGTTGCGCTCGTCCTGTCGAACACCGGCGCCAGCGCCCATTGTTTCGTCGGCGCCCGCTTCTTTCCCGCGACGCTCGCGATCGACGATCCGTGCGTCGCCGACGAGCTCTCCATTCCCACGGTGTCGTGGTCGCGCACCGGCGATCAGCCGTCCGCGCACGAGCTCGACGTGTCCGGGGAATTCTCCAAACGCATCACCGAGACGTTCGGCGTCTCGATCAGTCCGACCTGGACGCATCTCGTCCAGCCCGGCAGCCCGAACCAGAGCGGCTTCCAGAACCTCGAGACCACGTTCAAGTACCAGTTCCTCTCGGTTCCGGAGCAGGAGTTCGTCATGTCGAGCGCGCTCGTCGTCGAATGGGGCGGGACCGGTGCGCTCGGCGTCGGCGCCGATACGTTCACGACCTACACGCCGACGCTCTACATGGGCAAAGGGTTCGGCGGGCTGCCGGACAGCATGGGCTGGGCGCGGCCGTTCGGCGTGTCGGCGCAGCTCGGCTACGCGATCCCGTCCAGCGCGTCGTCGATGACGGTCGACCCCGACACCGGCGACATCGATACGGAGCTGCACCCGCGCTTCCTCACCTACGGCTTCTCGCTGCAGTACAGCATGCCGTATCTCAAATCGAACGTGGTCGACCTCCAGCTGCCCGACGTCGTCAATCGCTTGGTGCCGATTGTGGAGGCCCAGTTCCAGACGCCGGTCGCCAACAACTTCAACACCGGCGTCGGCACCACCGGCACGATCAATCCAGGCGTGATCTGGGTCGGCGACTACTTCCAGGTCGGGCTCGAGGCGATGATCCCGATCAACCACGCGAGCGGCTCGGGCGTCGGCGTGATCGGCCAGCTCCACCTCTATCTCGACGACATCTTCCCGCACTCGATCGGACAGCCGTTGATCGGCGGGACCACCAATCCGGGGAGGCCGGTTTTCGGCAACTGACCATGCAGCATCTCAACCGTATCGCTATCGGACTTGCCACTGCCGTCCTGGCGCTCGCGCTCGGCGTCACGGCCGCCGTGGCGCATGCATTTCTCGACCACGCGAGCCCGCTGGTCGGCAGCACCGTGACGTCCGCGCCGAGCGAGGTGCGGATGTGGTTCACGCAACCGCTCGAACCGCGGTTCAGCGGCGCGCAGCTGCGCTCGGGCGTCGGAGCCGTGCTCGGCAACGGCGTCGTCGACACCGCCGACCCCAAGCAGCTCGTGATCCGCGTGCATGGCCTGCCGCCCGGCAAGTATCGGGTAACCTGGAAGGTGCTGTCGGTCGATACCCATCGCACCGAGGGCGCCTTCAGCTTCGAGGTCAAGCCGTGATGGTTTGCCGTGGATGAGCTGATCGTCGCATCGCGGCTCGTGCACTTCGCGGCAGCGGCGCTCCTGTTCGGGGCGCCGCTGTTTCGGCTGGCGGTTGCGCCCGCGCAGCCGTCGATCGGGCCGAGGCTGGAGGTGGCGGCGAGCGTCGCCGCTCTTCTGTCCGGGCTCGGCTGGTTCGCGGGCGTCGCCGCCACCATGGCGGGCAGCTTCACGGACGCAGTCACGCCCGACATCCTGCAGGCGGTCGCGTTCGACACCCGCTTCGGGCATCTGTGGATCGCGCGGCTGGTCGTGCTGATCGCGATTTTCGTGCTGCAGCTCGGCGGCAAGCCGACGCGCCGGCGCGACGCCGCGCTGGCGGTCCTGGCGGCGGCGTTGGCCGCGAGCCTCGTCGGCGTCGGTCATGGTATGACCGGGGCAGGGCACGGTCCGGCGGTGGCGCGCTTCCATATGGTGGCCGACATCGTGCACCTCCTGTGCGCGGCCGCCTGGATCGGTGGACTTTTCTGCCTCGGATACCTGCTGCACGCCGTCATGGCCGGGCGCGCGACGGTCGGCGCCGCGCGCATCGCGCTTCGGCGGTTCTCGACCCTCGGCTACTGGGCGGTCGCGCTCGTGCTCATCACGGGCTGCATCAATGCGCTCGTCATGGTGCCGCGCCCGGCCAGCCTGATCAGCTCCGACTACGGACGGGCCCTGCTGCTCAAGCTTGCGTTCGTCGCCCTGATGGTCGCGATCGCGATCGTCAATCGCGTGACATTGACGCCGCTGATCATGGCGGCGGCGGATTCGAAGGGCGTGCGCAGCCTGTGGCGGAGCGTGCTGGTGGAGCAGGGTGCCGCCGTCCTGGTGCTCGCCGCCGTCGCGTGGCTCGGCACCATTCACCCGGTTCCGTAGCGCCGACCGCACGGCCCGCCTTGTCGCCCCGCCACGCGATCCTGTATGAGCGCGAACACGACTTTCGACCGCGCATATCCCTGTTCCGCGAACCGGTGCCCACTTCGCCGGGATATGCGCCTGAACGCTTCGGAGCCCGCATGACCGCTATTGTCGACATCATCGGCCGCGAAATTCTCGACAGCCGCGGCAACCCGACCGTCGAGGTCGATGTGGTGCTGGAGGACGGCGCCCTGGGGCGGGCCGCGGTGCCGTCCGGGGCCTCGACGGGCGCGCACGAGGCGGTCGAGCTGCGCGATGGCGACAAGAAACGCTACTTCGGCAAGGGCGTGCAGAAGGCGGTCGCGGCGGTCAACGGCGAGATCTTCGACGCACTCGGCGGTATGGACGCGGAAGCGCAGGCGAAGATCGACGAGACCATGATTGCGCTCGACGGCACGCCGAACAAGGGGCGGCTCGGCGCCAACGCGATCCTCGGTGTCTCGCTCGCGACCGCCAAGGCCGCCGCGATCGCGAGCGGCCTGCCGCTCTACCGTTATGTGGGCGGCGCCGCGGCGCGGCTCCTGCCGGTGCCGATGATGAACATCGTCAACGGCGGCGTGCACGCCGACAACCCGATCGATTTCCAGGAATTCATGATCATGCCGGTCGGCGCGCCGAGCTTCCGCGAGGCGCTGCGCATGGGCGTCGAGGTTTTCCAGACGCTCAAAAAGGCGCTCAGCGAGGCGGGCCACAACACCAATGTGGGCGACGAGGGCGGCTTTGCGCCGAACCTGCCGTCGGCCGACGCGGCGCTCGGTTTCGTCATGAAGGCGATCGAGGCGGCCGGCTACAAGCCCGGCGAGGATATCTGCCTGACCCTCGATCCGGCCTCAACCGAGTTCTTCAAAAGTGGTTCCTATCACTATGAAGGTGAAGGAAAAGTCCGTTCGCCGGACGAGCAGGCCAAATACCTCGCCGAGCTGGTCGGGCGCTACCCGATCGTCTCGATCGAGGACGGCATGGCGGAGGACGATTTCGCCGGCTGGAAGGCGCTGACGGACCTGATCGGGACGAAATGCCAGCTCGTCGGCGACGACCTGTTCGTCACCAATGTGGCGCGGCTGTCCGACGGGATCCGGCGCGGGCTCGGCAACTCGATCCTGATCAAGGTCAACCAGATCGGCACGCTCACCGAGACGCTGGCGGCGGTCGAGATGGCGCACAAGGCGGCCTACACGGCCGTGATGTCGCATCGCTCCGGCGAGACCGAGGATTCGACCATCGCGGACCTCGCGGTCGCGACCGGCTGCGGGCAGATCAAGACCGGCTCGCTCGCGCGCTCGGACCGCACCGCCAAGTACAATCAACTTTTGCGGATCGAGGAAGAGCTGGGCGCCGAGGCCAAGTTCGCCGGCCGCATGGCGCTACGCGCGCTGCGCTGAGCGGGATACCGCAAGGCGCACGCGTTGCTGGCCGAACAGGGGCTCATCCATCACCCCCGGTGGGGAGGGGAGCATGGACACGACCACGCCGAAGCGCACGTGGCGCAAGGTCGATCTTGCGGTGATCGCGGGCGACTGGTCGGTCCGCGCCCAATTGTTGCGGCTTTGGCTGGGCCAGAACTACACGCCGTTTTTTGCCTGCCTCTTCGCGGTGCCGATCACCATGATCGGTTACGTTTTGCTGTGGTCGCCGGAGCTTCCCTCGACCCTTGTGGCGGCGCCGCTGATCTCCTTGCTTCTCGGCTTCGTCATCTTGATCTTTGCTTTCATTGTCCGGCAACGCCGCCCGCACGGCGCCGCCACCGCAATCGAGCCGGACCCGGGACCGCTGCGCAGCATCGTCGCCGTGGGCGCGGTCGAACTGCTGCTGATCGTTCTGGCGTTTTTCAGCGGCGAGCCGTTGGGCAGAAGCGTTCCCCTCCTGGCGACGGTCCTGTGCGTCAACGCGTTGCTGGCGGCTTGGATTCGGGCAGCGACGAAGCAACTCAGGGCCCGCATGCTGGCCGACCCCGAGCTGCCGCGGATTCTCGCCGAGAACGCCGCGACCGTCGGCAGCATGGTCTACGCGCACAGCAAAGCGCCGGAGGTCAGCGCCTGGACCGAGACGCAGCGTGCGAGCCCGCATCAGGACATCGCGGTGGCCCGCCACGCCTGGCTGATGAAACTGCTATGGGGCGTCCCGGCGGCGATCGGCTTCATTTTGCTGTCCTTGCCGAGGGCCGCGCCCCAGCTCCACGTTGATCGCCTTTTTTCCGGAGATCAGCTTGCCAAGGCGGTTGTCATCCTTCTCGTCCTCGGCGCCGTCGGCGCCTGGATGCACAATCGCGCCGATCGTCGCCGCCGCGCACTCGCGGCCGAGGTCAAGGTGCAGGCGGCGCCGAGCGCGCAATACGCGCTGCAGAAGGATCATCGCACGCCGATCTTGCTGCTGCGCTCGTTCGTCGACGACGCTGCGCGCAACGGGACGGATCGCTTCGAGGAATCGATCGCGCCGTGGCTCTCGCGCTATGGGCCGCTTGTCGCCATCGGCGATCCCAAGGACATCTTGCCCGACCTCGGTGCCTACCGGGACTACGTGGCTGACGAGCACTGGCAGGAGCGGGCGCGCGCCTACATCAAGTCCGCGGCCGTGATCGTGATGATCCCCGGCAAGACCCGCTGGATCCAACGGGAGCTTTTGCAGATCCTCGACGGCGATTACCTGCACAAGACCGCGTTCGTGTTTCCGCCCGGACTGTCGCCTGCCGAGAAGCAAGCGCGGCTTGTCGCGACCTGGGAAGCCTTTGCCAAGCGCAGCGAGCTGCAGCCCCTGCAGATCGCCGACCTCGCCGAAACGGTCGTGCTGCACTTCTTCGCGGCGAACGCCGTCACCCGCGTCACGGACGCCGCGTTCGTCGGCACGTCGGAATACAACTACGACAAGGCCTTGTTCGCCGCGTTCAGAGACCGTTAGAGCCTGTCCGGGTTCTGCGGAGACGGAATGTCGCCCTCGGCGCGGCCGCGTCGTTAATGGCGCCTTAACGGCGCGGCGGCATCCTGCCCGCATGGTCACGCGCCCGCGTCTGCGCTCGTTCTTCACCGGCCTCGGCCTCTATCTGCTGGCCGCGGCGCTGATCGGCTATTTCGGCGCCAACGCCTACACGGGCGACCATGGCCTGCGGGCGCGCGAGCAGATGGACAAGCAGATCGCGACGTTGAGCGGCGAGCTCGCCCAGGCCTCGGCCGAGCGCGACATGCTGCAGCGGCGCATCAAGCTGCTCAAGTCGGACGGCGTCGATCCCGACATGCTCGACGAGCGGGCGCGCGAGCTGCTGGATTATGCCGATCCGCACGATCTGATCCTCATGCAGGCGCATCGCTGAGTCTCCTGCCGCGGCGGGCCGGCCACTCCCAATTTGTCTAGAGACGACATGCGGTTGCCGAATGTGTCGGCAGCCACGCGCGGCCGGCGGAACGCTTCCGCCCGGCAGCGATTTGGGCTATGGGAGTCCGGCTCGCATCCGTTGTTTGGCGCATATCCTTGTCGTCGAACCGGTGTCCACTTCGACGGGATATGCGCCCGTAACCAGAGGTCGATGATTTATGGCGGTCGCCAGAAAAAAACCTGCGCCAGCGGCTGCGGAACCCAACGGGGAGACCGACGCCAAGGCCGCCGTACCCGATCTCGGCAAGGAGAGCGAGATCAAGGCCTACCGCGAGATGCTGCTGATCCGCCGATTCGAGGAGAAGGCCGGCCAGATGTACGGCATGGGCCTGATCGGCGGCTTCTGCCACCTCTACATCGGCCAGGAGGCCGTGGTCGTCGGCATGCAGATGGCGCTCAAGGAAGGCGACCAGGTCATCACGGGCTACCGCGACCACGGCCACATGCTCGCCTGCGGCATGGACCCGAAGGGCGTGATGGCCGAGCTCACCGGGCGGCGCGGCGGCTACTCCAAGGGCAAGGGCGGCTCGATGCACATGTTCAGCGTCGACAAGGGCTTCTTCGGCGGCCACGGCATCGTCGGCGCCCAGGTGCCGCTCGGCACCGGGCTCGCGTTCGCGAACCGCTATCGCAAGAACGACAACGTAAGCTTGGCTTATTTCGGCGACGGCGCCGCCAACCAGGGCCAGGTCTACGAGAGCTTCAACATGGCGGAGCTGTGGAAGCTGCCCGTGATCTACATCATCGAGAACAACCGTTACGCCATGGGCACCTCGGTCAATCGCGCGTCGGCGCAGACCGATTTCTCCAAGCGCGGCGTCTCGTTCAACATCCCGGGCGAGCAGGTCGACGGCATGGACGTGCGTGCCGTCAATGCGGCGGGCGAGAAGGCCACGCAATGGTGCCGCGCCGGCAAGGGCCCCTACATTCTCGAGATGATGACCTACCGCTACCGCGGCCACTCGATGTCCGACCCCGCCAAGTACCGCACGCGCGAGGAGGTCGAGAAGGTGCGCACCGAGCACGACCCGATCGAGCAGGTGCGCGCACGTTTACTTGCCAGCAAGCGCGCGAGCGAAGACGAGATCAAGAAGATCGACGCGGACATCCGCAAGATCGTCAATGACGCGGCCGAGTTTGCGACCCACGACCCGGAGCCCGATCCGTCGGAGCTGTGGACCGACGTGGTACGTTGATTGCGCGATAGCGAAGCACGACAGCCCGAAGAACCCCGATGCCGATCCCCGTATTGATGCCCGCGCTATCGCCCACGATGGAGAAGGGCAACCTTGCCAAGTGGGTCAAGCAGCAAGGCGACAAGGTGAAGTCCGGCGACATCATCGCCGAGATCGAGACCGACAAGGCGACCATGGAGGTCGAGGCGACCGACGAGGGCACGCTCGGCCAGATCCTGGTGCCCGAAGGCACCGCGGACGTCGCCGTCAATACGCCGATCGCCGTGATCCTGTCGGAAGGCGAGGACCAGGCGGCACTGAACAACTGCCATGCCGGGGCGCCGGCACCGCAACAGGCTGTGTCGCAGGAGCCTGCGCGGCGGGAGAAAGGCGCCGAGTCAGGGCCGCCCGCCGCGCCGCAAGAGGCGCGCGCGCCGGCCGAGCCGAAGTCGGCGGCGGCCACGCCGCCGCAGCCCGCCGCCTTGCCCGAGCCCGATGTGCCGGAAGGCACCGAGATGGTCACCATGACGATGCGCGAAGCGTTGCGCGACGCCATGGCGGAGGAGATGCGGCGCGACCCGGACGTGTTCGTGATGGGCGAGGAGGTCGCCGAATATCAGGGCGCCTACAAGGTCACGCAAGGACTGCTGCAGGAGTTCGGCAAGGACCGCGTCATCGATACGCCGATCACCGAGCACGGGTTCGCGGGCCTCGGCATCGGCGCCGCGCTCGCGGGGCTCAAGCCGGTCGTCGAGTTCATGACCTACAATTTCGCCATGCAGGCGATGGACCAGCTCATCAACTCGGCCGCCAAGACGCTCTACATGTCGGGCGGGCAGATGGGCTGCGCGATCGTGTTTCGCGGGCCGAACGGCGCGGCCGCGCGCGTCGCGGCGCAGCACAGCCAGGACTACTCGGCCTGGTATTCACACATTCCGGGGCTGACCGTGATCGCGCCCTTCACGGCCGCCGACGCCAAGGGCCTGCTCAAATCGGCCATCCGCTATCCCAATCCGGTGATGTTCCTGGAGAACGAGATCCTCTACGGGCACTCGTCGCCGGTACCGCAGCTCGACGACTACACGGTGCCGATCGGCAAGGCCAAGATCGCGCGGCCGGGCGAGCACGTCACGCTGGTCGCCTGGTCGATGGGCATGACCTATGCGCTCAAGGCGGCCGAAGAGCTCGAGAAGGAAGGTCTGTCCGCCGAGGTGATCGACCTGCGCACGCTGCGGCCGATGGATACGGCGACGATCGTTCAGTCGATCAAGAAGACGAGCCGCTGCGTCGTGGTCGAGGAAGGCTGGCCGCAGTCGGGCGTCGGCGCCGAGATCTCGGCGCGCATCATGGAGAACGCCTTCGACTGGCTCGACGCGCCGGTCGTGCGCGTGTCCGGCAAGGACGTGCCCATGCCGTACGCCGCCAACCTGGAGAAGCTTGCGCTGCCGTCGGTCGCCGAAGTGGTCGAGGCCGCCAAGGGCGTGGCGTACAGGTAGCCATTCATGCGGGACCCAGCCGACAAGCCGATCTATGAGGCGCTGATCATCCCGGACGAGGGTGTCGAGAAGGGCGGCCTCGCCAACACGTCCGCCAAGCGCAAGGTGCGGTGAGCCGATGCCGATCAATATCCTCATGCCCGCGCTGTCGCCCACGATGGAGAAGGGCAACCTCGCCAAGTGGCTCAAGCGGGAGGGCGACAAGGTCAAGGCCGGCGACATCCTGGCCGAGATCGAGACCGACAAGGCGACCATGGAATACGAGGCGGTCGACGAGGGCGTGCTGGCGAAGATCGTCGTGCCCGAAGGCACCGCCGACGTGCCGGTCAATCAGCTCATCGCGGTGATCGCCGGCGAGGGCGAGGATGTGAAAAGCGCGGCTGCTGCGGCCGCATCACCCTCTCCCCAACGGGGAGAGGGGGCCCCGCCATCGGGTCGCGCCGAAGGCGCGCCCGAAGGTAAACTCCACGGGGCGGGTGAGGGGACCTCGGCGCTGCCAGCGAGCGCAGCGCCCGCCACACCCGCACAGCGCCCCTCACCCCAACCCTCTCCCATCCGGGGAGAGGGGGCCGGCAGTGCCCCGCGCGCGGCCAGCACTTCTGCGCCCGCACCGCAAGCCAACGGCCACGGGCGCATCTTCGCGTCGCCGCTCGCGCGGCGGCTCGCCAAGGACGCGAATATCGATATCGCGCGCATCGCCGGCTCAGGCCCGCACGGCCGCGTCGTCGCGCGCGACGTCGAGCAGGCCAAGGCCGGCGGTGGTCTGCGCGCACCGGCTCCCGCCGCAGTGGCGCCCGGCGTCGCGATGCCGCCTGCGGGGCTCTCGGACGACAAGATCCGCGCCTTCTACGCGCCAGGCTCCTATGACGTCGTGCCGCACGACAACATGCGCAGGATCATCGCGCAGCGCCTCGTGCAGGCGAAGATCACGATCCCGCATTTCTATCTGACGGTCACGTGCACGATCGATCGCCTGCTGGCGGCGCGCGAGGACATCAACGCGACGGCGCCCAAGGGCGACGACGGCAAGCCCGCCTACAAGCTCTCGGTCAACGATTTCGTCATCAAGGCGCTGGGCCTCGCGCTGGTGCGCAAGCCCGACACCAACGTGACCTGGACCGAGGGCGGCATGCTCAAGCATCACCATGCCGACATCGGCATCGCGGTCGCGATCCCGGGCGGCCTGATCACGCCGGTGGTGCGCAAGGTCGACGAGAAGTCGGTCATCACCATCTCGAAGGAGATGAAGGATTTCGCAGCGCGTGCGCGGGCGCGCCGGCTCAAGCCCGAGGAGTATCAGGGCGGCGCGAGCGCGGTCTCCAACCTCGGCATGTACGGCATCGAGGAATTCACCGCCGTGATCAACCCGCCGCAAACGACCATCCTGGCGGTGGGCGTCGGCGAGGAGCGGGCGGTGGTCAAGGACGGCAAGGTCGCGGTCGCGACGCAGATGAAGATCACGCTGTCGTGCGATCACCGCGCCATCGACGGCGCGCTCGGCGCCGAGCTGATCGGCGAGATCAAGCGTTTCATCGAAAGCCCGACCGCGATGCTGGTGTAGGCTTCCGCCGGGCCCGGCCACCATGACGCGATGGCCTTGGGTGACGCCGATCCTCGGCCTGCTTCTCGCCATCACGCCGATCGCCCGCACCGTTTTCGCGGCGGCATTCATATCCTCGGATCGCTGGATGCAGGATTTCTGGCAGCTCGTCTATCTGGCGGGCGTCGGTATCCCGGGCTTGGCCGTTCTCGGCGAATGGGGCATCCGGACGTTGATCATCCGCCGCCGTGGCCGCCTCTTTTCATGAAATTTACGGAACGACCCGTGGTTTTTATGCTAGCGTAATGCTGCTGCGCCGCGAGAGCGCAGTGAGGAAAACCAAGGGGCGGCAAATGTTAAAGAAGACAATCATCGTCGTTGGCGTCAGCGCGCTGGTCTGCGGGCTGTTCACTGTGAGCGCGTCGGCCAAACATCGGCATCATCATCGGCATCACGCCATGCATATGGTGGCCGCGAAGGCCGAACCGATGAAGGCCATGCCGGGCAACAACCCGTTCCCGATCCTGGCGAGCTCCGAGACGAAGCGGACGGGCTATCAGGCGCCGGCGGCCATGGTGGGCAACAACCCGATGACGATCGCGAAGCCGAAGTGACGATTTCGGCGCGCCGGCCGGGTTTCGATATCCGACATCGTGCCTGATACGCCGGCCTGATCGAACGGGCCTCGTCCCGACGCCTGCCGGGACGGGGCTCTTCTTTTTTACGCGGTGCGCGGCGGACAGCGCGCCGCCGGCGTTTCGGCCCAGACGTCGAGACGTCCCGCCGATGTGTTCATAGGCACATCCGGTTGTGATCGTGCCGGACGAAACCCATCTTCGGAGGACGTTTTTCGATCGATCGAGACGCGCGCCCGAGCCGCGTGGCGGGGGCTTCGCGGGCCGCGTAAATATGATAACCCGGGCGCGTCACCCGCATGTTCGGCGCCACGCGCACCTCCGAGAGTCCCTCATGGCCGACACCTCCTTCGACATCATCATCATCGGCTCGGGCCCGGGCGGCTACGTCACGGCGATCCGCGCCGCGCAGCTCGGCTTCAAGACCGCGATCGTCGAGAAGGCGTATCTCGGCGGCATCTGCCTGAACTGGGGCTGCATTCCCACGAAGGCGCTGCTGCGCTCGGCCGAGATCTTCCACTACATGCAGCACGCCAAGGACTACGGGCTGCGTGCTGACAACGTGGCCTACGATGCGGCCGCGGTGGTCAAGCGTTCGCGCGGCGTGTCGAAGCGGCTCAATGACGGCGTCGGCTTCCTGATGCGCAAGAACAAGGTCAGCGTCATCTGGGGCGAGGCCGCCATCAGCGCGCCCGGCAACGTGACCGTGAAGCAGGCGCAAGCCGAGGCGCCGAAAGGCGCGCTCGGGCCGGGCAGCTACCAGGCCAAGCAAATCATCATCGCGACCGGCGCGCGCCCGCGCGTGCTGCCGGGGCTCGAGCCGGACAAGAAGCTGGTGTGGACCTATTTCGAGGCGATGGTGCCGGACCGCGTGCCGAAGTCCCTGCTGGTGGTCGGCTCGGGCGCGATCGGCATCGAGTTCGCATCGTTCTTCCGCACGCTCGGCGCCGACGTGACGGTGGTCGAGGTGCTGCCGCAGATTCTCCCGGTCGAGGATGCCGAGATCCAGGCGTTTGCGCGCAAGAGCTTCGAGAAGCAAGGGATCAAGATCCTTACCGGCGCCAAGGTGACGAAGCTCGACCGGAAGAGCGACAGCGTCGTCGCGACGATCGACGACGGCAAGGGCAAGACGCAGGCGATCGAGGTCGAGCGCGTGATCTCGGCGGTCGGCGTCGTCGGCAACATCGAGAACCTCGGCCTCGAGAAGCTCGGCGTGAAGACCGAGCGCGGCTGCATCGTCATCGACGGCCTGTGCAAGACCAATGTGCCGGGCATCTATGCGATCGGCGACGTCGCTGGCCCGCCGATGCTCGCGCACAAGGCCGAGCACGAGGGTGTGATCTGCGTCGAAGCCATCAAGGGCCTCAAGGTCCACCCGATGAACAAGCTGATGATCCCGGGCTGCACCTATTGCGCGCCGCAGGTCGCCTCGGTCGGCCTCACCGAGCAGGCCGCGATGGAGAAGAAGCTTGAGATTCGCGTCGGCCGCTTCCCGTTCGTCGGCAACGGCAAGGCGATCGCGCTCGGCGAGGACCAGGGACTCGTGAAAGTGATTTTCGACAAGAAGACCGGCCAGTTGCTCGGCGCCCACATGGTCGGCGCGGAGGTGACCGAGCTCATCCAGGGCTACGTGGTTGCGATGAACCTCGAGACCACCGAGGAAGAGCTCATGCATACGATCTTCCCGCATCCGACGCTGTCCGAGATGATGAAGGAAGCGGTGCTGGATGCATACGGGCGGGTGTTGAACATCTGAGCGTCGCTGCGGAGCCTGTGCGGTTGTCCGCGCAACGGCCACCTCCTCGCACGTCGCAAAGGTCGAACATTTCTTTCTTGTAGGTTGGGTCGAGCGCTTGCGAGACCCAACGCCACGCATGCCGATGTTGGGTCTCGCCAAGGGGCTCGACCCAACCTACGAGGTTCGAGACTCCCCAGGGGCAGACAAGACAACGCTTTTGTGACGTAATGCGGCTGCGTTCTTCCAACTCGGTGTGTCCAGTAGGGAGAGCAGGCGATGGCCCGACTTCGACGACGTGGTTTTTTGCGGCTGGCCGGTGCGGGGGCTGCGGCGGTCTCGTTGTTCCCGGCGCGCGCCGAAGACGACTACCCGTCGCATCCGATCCGCTGGCTCGTCGGCTTTACGCCGGGTGGCGGCGGCGACATCGTCGCGCGGATCATGGCGGCGGCGATGGCGGACCGGCTCGGGCAGGCCGTCGTCGTCGAGAACAAGCCGGGCGCCAGCACCAACCTGTCGATCGAAGCCGCCGTGAAGGCGCCGCCCGACGGCTATACGCTGCTGTTCGTCGCGGCGTCCGCCGCCGTCAATGTCTCGCTTTTCCGGCATCTGCCGTTCGACCTCATGCGCGATATCGCGCCGGTCGCCGGACTGATCGACTTTCCGCTCGTGATGGTGGCGACGTCGTCGCTGCCGGCGAAGAGCATTCCCGAGCTCATCGCCTATGCGAAGGCGCATCCGCGCGAGCTCAGCATCGGCTCGTTCGGCGTCGGCTCGACGTCGCATGTCGCCGGCGAGCTATTCAAGCAGCAGGCCGGCGTCGACATGGTGCACGTGCCGTATCGCGGCGGCGCGCCGCTGATGACCGATCTGGTCGCCGGCAACGTGCAGGTCGCGTTCGACGTGATGACGGGCGCGCTGCCGCATGTCCGCGCCGGCGACATCCGCGCGCTCGCGGTCGCCGCCAAGACGCGCTATCCGGGCCTTCCCGAGGTGCCGACCATCGGCGAGACCATGCCGCTCTACGTGGCGAATTCCTGGTGCGGGGTCGGCGTGCCGCGCGGCACGCCGGCGCCGATCATCGCGCGGCTCAATCACGCGATCAACGCCGGCCTCGCCGACCCGGCCGTCAAGGCGCGGCTCGCCGCCGTCGCGACCACGCCGCTGATGTTCACGCCCGAGGCGTTCCGCGCCTATGTGGAGTCCGAGATCGAGAAGTGGCGAGCCGTGATCAGCACCGCGAATATCCATTTCGAGTAAGGTGCCGCAGGCATGTCGCCACAAGCGCGGGCGTGACTATTTCGGCGGCTCTTTCGCGCGCTTCGGCAGCCTGACGGGCCAGCGCACGACGTAGTCCTCGAGCTGGTGGTCCGCGATCTCGGTCTCGCTGCCGCGCAGGCGGCCGCGCACCGAGACGCCGGCGACGTGCACGCTCTCGGGATCGCCCGAGACCAGCGGGTGCCACCAGTAGAGTTCCTTGCCTTCGTCGAGCAGCCGGTAGGCGCAGCTCGGCGGCAGCCAGCCGAGCTCCGACACGTTCTGCGGCGTGAGCTGCTCGCAGTCGTGCACGCGCTCATGCCGGTTGGGATAGTCGCGGCAGCGGCAGGTCTCGCCGTCGAGCAGGCGGCAGCCGACATCGGTGTAGTAGAACTTGCCGCTCTCCTCGTCCTCGAGCTTGTTGAGGCAGCAGCGCCCGCAGCCGTCGCACAGGCTTTCCCACTCGGTGCGGGTCATCTCGGCGAGAGTTTTCGTCTTCCAGAAGGGCTCGGACATGGAGTTCCGGGATGTCGCGAATAGCGAGTGGCGAATAGGCAATAGCGAGTAGGTAGGTATCCCGTCCACTACTCGCCACCCACTATTCGCTACTCGCTACTCCTTACTCGCCGGCAGCTGCCTGCCGTGCGTTGTCGCGGGTGGCCGACGGCTCCCGGTCGAGTGCGGCGCGCAATTCGGCGATCATATCGTGGCAGGTCGACAGGTGGGGCTCCTCGGCGTCGAGGATGCGCTGGATGGCGGCGCGCTTGAATGTCGCGACCTGGTCCGGCGTGATCGCATCGCGGCCGGCGGCGTCGCAGACGATGTCGATCAACCGATCGGCGGCGTGCAGGCGGCCGAGCAGATAGTCGTTCTCGCGGTAGGCGCGCGACAGGAAGGCGGCGAACTGGTTGAAGGCCGCGCCCTTGAGGCGGAACGTGCCGAGGCGGGCGATGCCGGCCGCATCCTGCGCGCTGATGCGATTGACGCGGATCTCGTTGAACTCGCCCACCTCGCGCCACGGCATCACCGGGAACGTCAGCACGTCCCAGAACGGAAATCCGAGATAGTTCACCAGCACCTCGTCGAGCCCGCTGCCGGGCCAGCCCTGCATCTCGCCGAGCAGCATGTCGATGTCGCGGGTGCTTGCCTGCAGATCGATGGTCGTGCCGATGCGCGCCACCAGCCGGTCGAGTGCCTCTTTGTGCTGCCGCGCGAAGGCGCACGCGTAGGCTTCGACGTCCTTGATCTCGGCGGGCGAGGGCGCGGCGTGGAAGATCTCCTCGGCCAGTGCGCGCGCCTCCCGGTCGTCGATCGCCAGCGTGATCCGCTTCTCCAGCGCGTCGAGGCATTCGTAGAGCGACCGCTTGAGCCCATCGACCGCGGCGGGATCAAGGTCGATGCCCTCGGTGCCGAGCATCTGGTAGAGCCGATTCTGCCCCTCGATCAGGAAGCTGAGGCGGCGCTTGCGAAAGTCGACGTCGAGGGCGAGCAGGAATTTCACCCAGCCGGGCAGCGCCTCCGCGGCGACCTCCTTCTGCGGCGCACGGTCGTCGGCCGGCTCGTACATGACGCCCGCGTGCCGAGCCCAGGCATCGATGGTCTCGGCGATCGCGCGCGCGAAGGGCGAGCGGGGCGCCACGCCGCGCATATCGACGATCAGCCGGGTGACAAACCCGCGCACCGAGGCGAGCTTGAGCCGCACATAGGCCTCGTAGGCGAAGCCGGCGTCGCGCGCCGCCTTGGTGTTGGCCTGCGAACGCCAGGCACCGAGGCGCCCGATGGTGATCGGCTCGTCGTTGGCCGACATCATGTCGGCGACCAGCCAGCTGATATGCGGCCGCGCGCTCTCAATGATGGCGCGCAGGCGGCGCGCCTGGTCGTTGAAGCGGGCGATCCAGCCGAGGTCATCGGTGATCGGCTCGGCCAGCGGGATTTCCGAGAGCGCGCCCTTGAGCGTCGAGAAGAAGCCCGGCAACCCATGATGCTCGGGTATCCGCGAACGCCCTGGGTTGGGGTCGATATAGACCACCCGGCGATCGACCTCGCGAAACGCCGGGCGGCCGCGGATCGCCGAGACCGCCTCGCGGAAGGGCCGGCTGTTGAGCACGCTGCCGTCGACGAACGCGACCGAAGCCGGATCGACATCCGCCTGGACATATTGTTCGAAATTGCCCGCGATGAAGTCGGCGCGGCGCGGCCAGGACACGCCGCGCGCCCGCATGAGCTCGTCGATTTCCAGAATCTGCGCCGGCGGAAACGCGCCCGGGATCGACGAGGTGGCGCGCGCCGCAAACGCGAGGGCCGGCGCGTTGTCGAGGTCGAAGTCGCTCTCCACCGCGCCGCTGGCACGCCGTCGATAGCTGAAATGCAGCACGTGGCGGTGCTCGCGCTCCTGCACGACCGGCGGATCGTGGATCTGCATGAGCTGCTGGCAGCCGTAGAAGTCGGTGACGGTGACAAAAAGATCGAGCCCGAGGCCGGACGGGAGCAGCGACGCCTGCGGCTCGCGCGGCGCGCCCATGGCGGCGATGCCGTCATACATCAGCGACGCCATCTTGGTTCCGGCGAACGGCGGCTTGAACCAGCGCGAGCGCATGAGCAGCGACAGCTTCGCGCGCACCTCGCGGTCGCGCAGATCCTGCACGCGCGACATCCCGGAGACCCAGAAGAACGGCCGCAGGAACCATTTGCTCCAGCGCCGCGCCTTGGCATCGTCCGCCAGGAGCTCGGTCACGTCGGCATTTTCGAGCCAGAGCTTGCGCAGCCGTTCCATCGGCAGGTCGTGGCTGAGCGCACGCGCCAGCATCACGCTGTTGACGCCGCCCGCCGAGGCGCCGGCCACGATGTCGATGAGCACGCGCAGCTCGATCGTGCGGCCGAGATCGCGCAGGATGTCGAAATAGATGGATTCGGTATCGTATTCGGGGTCGTTCTCGTCGTAGCGGTCGAAGAACGTGGCGACCCGGCGCTTGGCGCGGTCCGTGATGCCGTGCACGGCGCTCGAGGCGCGGGCGAGCTTGAGGATTTCCTTGGTGATCCCGTGCATGTAGACGGCGAGCGAGACGCCGCCGAAGCAGACGAGCGCTATGCGGAGCTCTTTTTCGCGCACCCGGGCATCCCGTAGCCAAGCAATTCGCAGAATCGCCGCATCATAGCGCACGGTTGGTTGCGCGGAGGTTATTGGATGGGCGGCGGAACCTTCCCTTGGGGGAGCGGCTCCTGGCGCGGCCGGGTCTGCGCGGGCATTTGCAGGTGGAGCGTGAAGGCGGTGCTCACCTCACCTGCAACGGCCGGGCCGGCGCTGTAGTCTTGTCGCACGTTGTGGCGATAATCTCGGGCGAACTCGGTCCGCGAACGGAGACCATCCATGAGAGCCATCTGGCTGGCGGTTCTGCTCGGCGCCGCGTCCTGCGGTTCCGCGCAGGCGTGGGGACCGGAGGGACACTCGATCATCGCGGAAATTGCGCAGCCGCGGCTCACGGCGCGCGCCGCCGCGCTGATCGCGGGCCTGCTCGACGGCCGTTCGCTCGCCTCGGTCGCAAGCTGGGCCGACGACGTGCGCGAGCAGCGCAAAGGGACGACGGCATGGCACTTCGTCGATCTCCCGATCGCGGCCGGCCAGTACGATCCTGCCGCCGAGTGCAAGCTGACCGAGCAGGGCGACTGCATCGTCGCCGAGCTCGATCGCCTCAAGACCGAGCTGCGCTGTGCGGAGAGCAACGTCGAGAAGATCGAGGCGCTGAAGTTCGCGGTGCATTTCGTCGGCGACATCCACCAGCCGATGCACACGGTCGAGGAGGCGCAGGGCGGCAACAAGATCGCGGTCGCGGTCTATCTCAAGGGGATGGTCTGCTCGCAGGCCTGCCGCACGCCGGTCGCGAGCAACTTCCACGCCGCCTGGGACGTCGATCTCATCCGCGCGACCGTATGGGACTGGGGCGCGTACGTGGATCGGCTCGAGGCGGGCTGGCTCAAGAGCGCGGAGGCGCAGCGGAACGGCGTCGACGGCGGCACGCCGGCCGATTGGGCGGTCGAGACGCACGCAGTCGCGCAGACCGTCTGGCGGCTGCTGCCGGCCAATCACGTGATCGATGACGCGTACTATCGTCAGGCACTGCCCGTGCTCGACCGGCAGCTCGGCGTCGCCGGCTTGCGCCTCGCGCGCTTCCTCAACGACGCCTATGCGTCGAACACCTGCCCGGTGCGCCCTTAAGTCCGGGTTGACGCCCGAGCGTTTCGGGTTAGCGTCGGCGGCGCCTGTTTGACATGGACAGCGTGGGTCGTGACGGCGCCGTAAAAGGCGCGCCGCGCGAAGCGGGAGGAAGCGATGATCGTCCGGCGGGATTTCCTCGCATCGCTCGCCGCGTTCGGCGCCGGGGCGACGTTTGCGGCGCCGGCCCGCGCGCAATCCTATCCGGTGCGGCCGATCCGCATGATCGTGCCGTTCCCGCCCGGCGGCCCGATCGACACCATGGGACGCATGGTGGCGAGCGAGCTGTCGAACCGGCTCGGCGAGCAGGTGATCGTCGACAACCGGCCGGGTGTGGGCTCGACGCTCGGCACCAGGCTCGCGGCTGCGGCGCCGCCCGACGGCTATACGCTGCTGTTCGGCTCGTCCGGCTCGCTTGCGGTCGCGCCGGCGCTCTACCAGAGCCTCAACCTCGATCCGCTCAAGGCGCTCACGCCGGTCGCCAAGGTCGCGCTGCTGCCGCACGTGTTCGTGGTGTCGAACGCGCTGCCGGTGAAGAGCGTCAAGGAATTCGTCGACTACGCCAAGGCGCATCCCGGCCAGCTAAACTTCGGGGCCGCGCTCGGCACGCCGCCACATCTGTTGGGCACGCTGCTGGTGACCAAGGCGGGCATCGATGCGGTCTATGTGCCCTACAAGGGCGCCGCCAACTCGATCAACGATCTCCTGGCCGGGCGCGTGCAGTTCACCATCGACGCGCTCATCAGCCTCGATCCGCTGATCCGGGCCGGCAAGGTGCGCGCGCTCGCGATCGCGCGCGGCGAGCGCTGGCCGGCGCTGCCCGACGTTCCGACCTTGGTCGAAAGCGGCTATCCGGACTTCACCATCGACGCCTGGACGGGCGTCGCCGCGCCGGCCGGCACGCCGGCCGATATCGTCGCCAAGCTCAACGCGGCGATCGACGACGGACTCAAATCGGACGCCAGCAAGGCGCTTCTGGCCAAGTTCAGCGCCATTGCGGCGACCGGCACGCCCGAGGATTTCCACAAGTTCCTTGCCTCCGAGCTGCCGCGCTGGGCCGCGCTGGTGAAACTCGCGGGCGCGAAAGCCGATTGAGCGGCGAGAGTTCGCAGCGGAGAGGGTGCATGCGCCAAATGACGCGCCAAATGATGCGCAATGTGATCGGCCTGTTGCTCGCAGCCCTCCTGGCAGGGTTCGCGGCGCCGGCGTCGGGGCAGGCCTATCCGACGCGGCCGATCAAGCTGCTGGTCTCCTATCCGCCCGGCGGCGCCTCCGACCTGATCGCGCGGCTGTTCGGCGACGGGTTGTCGAAGCGGATGGGCCAGCCCGTTGTTATCGAAAACCGGGCGGGTGCGAACGGCAATGTGGCGGCGGAAGCCGCCGCCCACGCCGAGCCGGACGGCTACACGCTGCTGCTCGGCCCAAGCGCCGTGTTCGCGATCAATCCGCATCTCTACGCCAGAATGCCGATCGATCCGCTCAAGGACCTCGTGCCGGTCGCGAGCCTGGTGCAGAACGAGCTCGTGCTCGCCGCCAACCCGAAGCTCACGGCCGGCATGGACTTCAAGGCCTTCATCGAGCTCGCGCGCAACGCCAAGCCGCCGCTGTTCTACGCCTCGATCGGCAACGGCAGCGAGCACCACCTCGCAATGGAGTTGCTCAAGCGCGCCGCCCATATCGACATGACCCATGTGCCCTACAAGGGCGGCGGTCAGGCCGCGATCGGCGTCATCGCCGGCAATACGGCTGCCATGTTCGGCGGCGGCTCGGTGGTGAGCCTGATCAAGTCCGGACAATTGCATGCGCTCGCGGTCACGGGGATGAAACGGTCGGCGGTGCTGCCCGAGATTCCCTCGATCGCCGAGTTCTATCCGGGCTACGAGGTCACGCTGTGGCAGGGCCTGTTCGCGCCGGCCCGCACGCCGGACGCGATCGTGGCGCGCCTGCGCACGGAAGCCGCCGCCATCCGCGCGGAGCCGGAGTTCGCGCAACGGCTCGCCGCCGCCGGCGCGGGCGAGCCGTGGATCCTGGGCGATGCCGAATTCGCGGCGCGCATTCGCGCCGACAATGAGAAGTTCGGCCACGTGATCGACCAGACCGGCGTGAAGGTGCAGTGACGTGCCGGCTTTGCGGCGCGGCCCGCAATGCTAAGATAGCGGTCGCGCATCATCCGTCGTCGAGGTTTGCATGGAGCTGGCCCCTCAGGATCGGCTCGTTCCCGAAGTGAAGTCGGACAGCCGCTTGTTTCGGTTCGCCGTGCTGGTGATGGCCGCGCTGGGCGTGGCGGCCGCTTTTGCGGTCATTCCCGAGGGGCGCGACACCGCAAAGGGCGCGTTCTTCGCGACGCGAGAAGCGTTGGGTTTTGGCCCGCCGGACGCGTATGGGCCGGTCTACCGGCGCCTGCGAATGGCGCCGCTGTCGGCGACGCTGCGCGGTTCTTCGCGCATCTCCTCCGGGCTTGAGCGTCTGGCGCGCGAGCCTTGCGACAAGACGGCGATCTTCGCGCTCGGAGAGGGACTGCTGAACGCGCATGAAGCGCGCGCGGCCGCCGATGCCTATGCGGGGTTCGCGGCCGGTTGCCCGAACGGCGATGGCGAGCGATACCGTGCCGCCGAGATTTTTCTTCTGCTCGGCGACAACGAGAAGGCCATCGCGATCGCCGACGCGCTAGTGACCCGTAATCCAGGTATCGGCGCCAATCGCTATCTGCGCGGCAAGGCCCTCGCGGCCGCGAAGCGTTACCAGGAGGCCGTGGAAGACTACAAGAGCGTGCTCGAGCTACAGAAGGACCCGCGTGTGGTCGGCGAATGGGTCTTCGTCGAGATGGCGAACGTCTACGCCGCCATGGCCCGCCCGTGCGACGCGGCGACGACCATCCTGGCGTGGATTGCGATCGATCCGTCCGTCCGCGACACGCCGGTTGCTCGCAAGAAAGCCGAGGCCTACGCGGCGCAAGGCTGTACGCAGGACCGGCCTCCGGCGGACGTGAAAAGAATCTGAGACTCTGGAGCTGCTTGCGGCGCCACGGCACGCGGCGCTCGAATGACGGCGGCAGATATGCTATGTCGCGGCGCAATCCGGAGGAACCATCATCATGCTTCGCCCCGCCCTCGTCGCCACGATTCTTGCCGCCGCCGTCGCGGCTACGCCGTCCTTTGCGGTGTCGACCAAGGCCAAGCAGGAGACCTGCAAGATCGGCGCGGACTCGCAGAACCTGAAGGGCCCAGAGCGCGCCAAATTCATGAAGGATTGCATGGCCAACCGCGACGATCCGCGCGGGCCCGCGAGCGAGCCGGCACCGAAGTAGCGAGCTTCTCTGAACAGACCCTCACCTTGATGAGCCGCTCGTAGCGCCGCGTCTCGAAGGACGAGGGCGGCCGATGTGGGGCAGCTTGCATGCGTGGTACATGGTTCGAGACGCGCGGGCTGCGAGCTCTGGAGGGTGGGCAATCGCGCCCAGACGCTCCCTCTTCGTCCGATTCCGCCAACGGGAGGGCCTCCTGACCTGCCCCCGGATTTTCGGACCAGCGATAAGTTGAGAGACTGGCTCCCGATTCGGAGGGAGCGATGCGCAAAGGCCGATTCACAGAAGAGCAGAGGGTGGCGATCATCCGTGAGGCGGATCGCGAGCCGGTGGCGGAGGTGGCCAAGCGGCACGGGATCAGTGGCCAGGCGATCTACATATGGCGCCAGCGGTTCGGCGGCTTCGAGGGGAACGAAGTGCGGCGGCTGAAGCAGCTTGAGGTCGAGAATGAGCGGCTCAAGAAGCTGGTTGCCGAACGCGACCTCGAGATCGAGGTGATGAAGGAAGTAGCGTTAAAAAATTGGTGAGCGTGCCGGCTCGTCGGCGTCAAGTTGCGTATGGCCGGGAGCGAGGTCTCTCGGCGCGACGGGCCTGCACGCTGTTTTCGGTGGGGCGCTCGGCGTTGCGCTACCGAAGCCGCAAGGCGGCCAAGGACGCGGCCGTGATCGCGCGGATGAAGGAGCTGTCGGCGCAATATCCGCGCTGCGGCTACCGCCGCATCCGCATCTATCTCGGCCGCGACGGGCATCGGATGGGCGTGGGGCGCGCCTACCGGCTGTGGCGAGCGGCCAACCTGCAGCTGCCGCGCCGGAGGCCGAGGAAGCGCGTTGCGCTCCCGCGGCCGCGGCCGCAAGCACCGTGCGGGGCGAACCAGGTGTGGTCCTACGACTTCGTGTTCGATCATTGCGCGAACGGCCAGCAGCTCAAGTGTCTCACGGTGACGGACGAGTTCACCAAGGAGGGGCTGGCGATCGAGGTCGATGGCCGCATCCGCTCGCCGCGTGTCATCGATGTGCTGTCGCGCCTCGTGAGTGCACGCGGCGCGCCGGCATTCCTGCGCAGCGACAACGGCCCAGAGTTCGTATCCAAGGCCCTGTTGTCCTGGATCGCCGCACAACGCATTGGCACGGCATTGATCGAGCCCGGCAAGCCTTGGCAGAATGGCGTCGTGGAGAGCTTCAACGGCAAATTTCGCGACGAGTGCCTGAACCTCGAATGGTTTCGTTCGCGCGCCGAAGCGAAGGTCATCATCGAGGCGTGGCGTCGGCATTACAACGAAGTGCGACCGCATTCGAGCCTCGGCTATCTCACGCCGAACGAGTTCGTGGCTCGACTGAAAAACGCAGCGACCTGCCATGCAACGGGCCAGGGCGCTGCGGTAGGTGGGCCTCCGCGCCCTGGCCCGTTGCATCACCCGCTCCGCAAGGGGCACAGGCAGCAGGTCAGGGACGCCGTCTCAAGCTAACCGTGGTCCGAAGAATCGGGGCAGGCCAAGCCTCGCAAAAAATACAATCGATCTGCAATGGGAATGGGACGACATTTACAATGCAAGACATTGAAGGGGCGAGGAAAAACCCGTGGGCGGAAGAACAATGGCAAGCAATGGCAAAAGCAATGCGAAAAACAATGGAAACAATGAAAAGCGCGGACGTAATACAACCTTAGGATGAGGTGCGCAACCAGGAACCGCGCTCCCTTGCGGCAACCAAAAAAGCGCCGTTGAGCAGCCGCGGCGGGCGGCGACTTGCAAAATTTCGAGACTAGGATTTAAGCCATCGCCGATTGGCGCCAGAAGAGCAAGCAAGAGAAAAGAAGCGCTCCCGTTATCCCCGCTTCACTTACACCGAGAACGCGACAACTACTTCTGCCCTCGTCCAGTCAGGATGAGGGCGCCTCGGATCTGCTCGGTCAAAAACCCAGCTGACCCCTCCGGCTCGCTCACGCGACACTTGAGGTCACGAATCTCTGCTTTGAATTCCATTGCATGAGAGGATTTTACCGCAACGCATCCCTTCCACAACGTTTCGTGGCTATTCCGCCGCCTCGATCCGCTTCTTCCGCCGCGCGCCCGCGTCGCGCTCCAGCACCGGCTTGAGGAACTGCCCCGTATAACTGCGCTTCACCCGCACGACATCCTCCGGCGTGCCGCTTGCCACGATCTCGCCGCCGCCGTCGCCGCCTTCGGGGCCGAGGTCGATGATCCAGTCCGCGATCTTGATCACCTCGAGATTGTGCTCGATCACCACCACCGAGTTTCCCTGCTCGACCAGCTCGTGCAGCACCTCCAGCAGCTTGGCGACGTCGTGGAAGTGCAGGCCGGTGGTCGGCTCGTCGAGGATGTAGAGCGTGCGGCCGGTGGCGCGCTTGGACAGCTCCTTGGCGAGCTTGACGCGCTGCGCCTCGCCGCCCGACAGCGTGGTGGCCTGCTGGCCGACATGGATGTAGTCGAGGCCGACGCGGTGCAGGGTCTGCAGCGTGTCGCGCACGCGCGGCACCGCCTTGAAGAACTCGGCGGCTTCCTCGACCGTCATGTCGAGCACGTCGGCGATCGACTTGCCCTTGAACGTGACCTCGAGCGTCTCGCGGTTGTAGCGCTTGCCCTTGCAGACGTCGCAGGTGACGTAGACGTCCGGCAGGAAGTGCATCTCGATCTTGATGACGCCGTCGCCCTGGCACGCCTCGCAGCGGCCGCCCTTGACGTTGAACGAGAAGCGGCCGGGCTCGTAGCCGCGCGCCTTCGACTTCGGGCAGGCCCGCGAACCATTCGCGGATCGGCGTGAACGCGCCCGTGTAGGTCGCCGGGTTCGAGCGCGGCGTGCGGCCGATCGGCGACTGGTCGATGTCGATGATCTTGTCGATGTGCTCCAGGCCCTCGATCTTGTCGAACGGGGACGGGGCCTCGCTCGCGCCGTTGAGGCGGCGCGCCACCGCCTTGTAGAGCGTGTCGATCAGCAGGGTCGACTTGCCGCCACCCGAGACCCCGGTCACGCACGTGAATAGCCCGAGCGGGACCTCGGCGGTGACGTTCTTGAGGTTGTTGCCGCGCGCGCCGATCAGCCGGAGGACGCGGCGCGGGTTCCGCGGCCGCCGCTCCGGCACCGGGATCGTGCGCTTGCCCGTGAGATATTGGCCGGTCAGCGAGGCCGGATTGCTCATGATGTCGGCGGGCGTGCCCTGCGCGACGATCCGGCCGCCATGCACGCCGGCGCCCGGGCCGACGTCGACCACGTGGTCCGCGATGCGGATCGCGTCCTCGTCGTGCTCGACCACGATCACGGTATTGCCGAGGTCGCGCAGGCGTTTCAGCGTTTCGAGCAGGCGCGCGTTGTCGCGCTGGTGCAGGCCGATCGAGGGCTCGTCGAGCACGTAGAGCACGCCGGTGAGGCCCGAGCCGATCTGCGAGGCGAGGCGGATGCGCTGGCTCTCGCCGCCCGACAGCGTGCCGGAGGCGCGCGCGAGGGTGAGATATTCGAGCCCGACGTCGACCAGGAACTTGAGCCGCTCGCGGATCTCCTTGAGCACCCGCGTCGCGATCTCGTTCTGCTTGGCGGTGAGCTGCTCGGGCAGCTCGCCGAACCATTCGCCGGCGCGCTTGACCGACATCTCGGCGACCTCGCCGATATGCCGCCCGCCGACTTTCACGCACAGCGCCTCGGGCTTGAGCCGAAAGCCGTTACAGGCCGCGCACGGGATATCGGTGAAGTATTTCGCGATCTCCTCGCGCGCCCACTCGCTCTCGGTCTCGCGCCAGCGCCGCTCCAGGTTGGTGACCACGCCCTCGAACGGCTTCTTGGTCTCGTACGAGCGCAGGCCGTCGTCGTAGACGAAGCGGATCTGGTCCTCGCCGGTGCCATAGAGGATCGCGTCCTGCACCTTCTTGGGCAGGTCTTTCCACTTGGTGTCGAGCGCGACCTTGAAATGCTTGGATAGCGCCTCGAGCGTCTGCGTGTAGTAGGGCGAGCTCGACTTCGCCCACGGCGCGATCGCGCCCTTGCGCAGCGTCGTGTCCTTGTCCGGGATGATCAGATCGGCGTCGATCTTCTGCTCGACGCCGAGACCCGCGCAGGTCGGGCAGGCGCCGAACGGATTGTTGAACGAAAAGAGCCGCGGCTCGATTTCGGGAAGCGTGAAGCCGGAGACCGGGCAGGCGAATTTCTCGGAAAACAGCAGGCGGCTGTCGCTGTCGTTCTTCGACTTGTTGGCCTTGGCGCCGCTCATGGTCGTCGGGCCGTCGGCGATCTCGGCGATCGCGAGGCCCTCGGCGAGCTTGAGCGCGGTCTCGAAGCTTTCCGCCAGGCGCTGGCCGATGTCGGCGCGCACCACGATGCGGTCGACCACCACGTCGAGGTCGTGCTTGAACTTCTTGTCGAGGGTGGGCGCGTCGGCGATCTCGTAGAACTTGCCGTCGATCTTGAGGCGCTGGAAGCCGCGCTTCATCCAATCGGCGATCTCCTTGCGGTACTCGCCTTTGCGGCCGCGGATCACCGGCGCCAGGATGTAGAGCCGCGTGCCTTCGGGCAGCGCCAGCACGCGGTCGACCATCTGCGACACGGTCTGGCTCTCGATCGGCAGCCCGGTCGCGGGCGAGTAGGGCACGCCGATGCGCGCCCACAGCAGGCGCATGTAGTCGTAGATCTCGGTGACGGTGCCGACGGTCGAGCGCGGATTGCGCGAGGTGGTCTTCTGCTCGATCGAGATCGCGGGCGAGAGGCCGTCGATCTGGTCGACGTCCGGCTTCTGCATCATCTCGAGGAACTGGCGCGCATAGGCCGAGAGGCTCTCGACGTAGCGGCGCTGGCCCTCGGCGTAGATCGTGTCGAACGCGAGCGAGGACTTGCCCGAGCCCGAGAGTCCGGTGAGCACCACCAGCCGGTCGCGCGGCAGCTCGAGGTCGACGTTCTTGAGATTGTGCTCGCGCGCGCCGCGGATCGCGATCACACGGGCGTCGGGACGGCGACGGTTCTGGTCGAAGATGTCGTTCATTGATTTTTGGATTTTGGGCCGGGGTTAGCGTTGAACGTAGTGAGAACATAGCCATTTCGCCAGCCCGGACGCGCCTGCGGTCTGTGGATGAGCGGCAGGCATGCCGAAAAGCGAGGGAAAACAGTTAGCTGGACCGGCTGGAATCGCGTTGACCGCGCGCGCCGACGGACGGATGCTGGCGCCCGATTTTCCTTCCGGGGGACACGTCCATGGATCAGAACCTCGTCGCCTTCCCGCAGCCCGCCATCCTGGAAACTGCGGAACCGGCGCGGCTCGGCTTGCGACAGGAGGCGCTCGACCGCCTCTGCGCCATCATCGAGGGTCACATCGCCGATAATCACTATCCGGGCGCCCAGGTCGCGGTCGCGCGGCACGGCAAGCTGGCGCTGTTCAAGAGCTTCGGCGCGGCGCGGATCGAGCCCGAGCGGGTCGCGGCCGGGCCCGACACGCTGTGGCTGATGTATTCCAACACCAAGGTGGTCACGGCCGCCGCCATCTGGGTGCTGGTCGAGCAGGGCGCGCTCACGTTCCACGACCGCATCGCCGACCATGTTCCCGAGTTCGCCCGCAACGGCAAAGGCGATATCACGCTGCTGCAGGTGCTTACCCACCAGGGCGGTTTTCCCAGCGCCGCGCAGCCGATGCCGGCGGCCGCCTGGGACGATCACGCGCTGCTGCGTCAGCTCGTGTGCGATTTCACCCTCGAATGGACGCCCGGCTCGCGCGTCTTCTACCACTCGGCGGCGGCGCACTGGACCGCGGCCGTGCTGATCGAAGCGATCACCAAGACCGACTATCGCGAGTTCATCCGCACCCACGTGATCGAGCCGCTCGGGCTCGGCCATGAACTGTTCGTCGGCCTGCCGGACGCGCAAGCCGCGCGCGCCATCGAGATGCACGAGCCGAAGGATGGCCGCCAGACGCGCCTGCAGGTCGAGAACACCGACGCGTTCCGCCGTGCCGGTGTCCCGGGCGGCGGCGGTTTTGGCACCGCGCGCGCGATGGCGGCGTTCTACCAGGCGTTGGTGCAGGGCGGCCGGGTCAACGGCGGCCCGCGACTGGTGTCGCGGCGCATGATGGAATACGTCACGCGCAACTACACCGACGAGCGGGTGGATGGCGCCATGGGCATGCCGATGCACCGCGGGCTCGGTCCCCATGTGCGCGGCACGACGCCGTTGATCCGCGGCCTCGGCTCGATCGCCTCGCCGCGCACCTTCGGCCACGGCGGCGTCGGCTCGTCGTATTGCTGGGCGGACCCCGACAGCGGGCTGTCGTTCGCCTATCTCACCAACAGCCGCGTTCCCGACCCGTGGCACTCGCGCCGCCTCGACATCGTCAGCAGCGCGGCGCATGCGGCGATCGAAGACGTCTAGGCGCGTATTACCGGTAAGGCGGTAGACCATCGGCGAATCTGTGCGGGCTGCCCTTGCGGAGTTGGTGGGAAGATGATAGAACAAAAAGGGAACGATGTACAGATTGTGTGGGGAAAGCCCGTAACGGGCTTGCTGCGCGGAGCCGCGAGCCTAGGTTGGGGTCGAGAGTGAGCGGAAGGTTTCAGCGGAGAGCGCCATGGCAGGCAGCGTCAACAAGGTGATTTTGATCGGCAATCTCGGCGCGGACCCGGAGATCCGCCGCACCCAGGACGGCCGTCCGATCGCGAATTTGCGCATCGCGACCTCGGAGAGCTGGCGCGACAAGAACACCGGCGAGCGCAAGGAAAAGACCGAGTGGCACCGGGTGGTGATCTTCAACGAGGGTCTCTGCCGGATCGCCGAGCAGTACTTGAAGAAGGGCGCGAAGGTGTACCTCGAAGGCCAGCTGCAGACGCGCAAATGGACCGACAAGGACAACATCGAGCGCTACAGCACCGAAGTGGTGCTGCAGGGATTCAATTCGTCGCTCACCATGCTGGATGGCCGCAGCGGCGGCGGGTCCGGTGCCGGCGCCGACGACATGGGCTCCGGTATGGGCTCGGGAATGGGCGGCGGCGATTACGGCAGCTCGGCGCCGCGCGAGCGCAAGCCCGCGATGGCGGGCGCCGGCAAGCGCGACGACATGGACGACGAGATCCCGTTCTGACGGCGGTCACATCCGACGTCTCATGGTGAGGAGCGCCGGCGCAGGCGGCGCATCCTTCGCCCTTCGGGCTACGGCGGACAATTTCCGTATTGGCTTCTCGAGGCGCCCGTATGCGCTTCGCTATGACGGGCTGCTCAAGGCCGTTCGGATCGATCAGGCCGATTTCGCCGCTGTCCCGACGCCGGCCAGCTCGGCGAGCGCATCGCCCGCGAGCACATAGGTTTCGGCGCCGCGCAGGCGCGTGAAGCCGATCTTGTGGTAGAGCCGGCGCGCCGGATTGTCGGCGCGCACCATGAGCTCGAGAAACGGCGCGCCGCGGCCGAGCGCTTCGGCGGCTGCCCGCGCGAGCAGGGCGCCGCCGATGCCCTTGCGACGAAACGCCGGCTGCACGAAGACGTCGTTGACGCACAACAGCGCGCCGACCCACCCGGGCGAGAAGCGTTCCGCGACGGTCGCCATGCCGATCACGGTCGCGTCCGCCTCGGCCACGACTGCGAAGAACCGCGGCTGCGGCCCGAACATGTCGCGCCGCCAGTCGGCTTCGCCGGCGTGCACCGCATGGGTGGCATTTTCGGCGAGCGCGTGTTGCCATTTCAGCAGGACAAGCGCCGAAACGTCATCCGGGCACGCCAACCGCACCTTGAACGCAAGGCTCGTCATGGAGGGGTACGCGGTACTCAGGCCGTTACGTTGACGAGGCCTCCGGGCGCGCTGGTGGCGCCGGACGTTGTGCTCGCGGCGCTCGCCCCGCCCCCATGGCCGCCGATGATGGCCGCCGCCGTGATGGTGTCCATGCGCGGACTGGGTTTGCCCGGCATTGGATGTCTGCTTCGGAATTGGCGTACTGGTGGGATGTGAACTGGCGGGCTGCTGGGCAGCGCGCGGCGGGCTGCTCTGGACGCCCACGCTGAGCGACACGGCGGAAACGGCCATGGATATCTCCAAGTCGGACCGCCCCGATCCGATACGACCTGTCGCCCGCGCCGACTATGCACCCGCAAAAGTTAATGGGATGTTGTGAAACAGCGGCGCGCCACGGGCCCTAACCCGCCAGCACGGCGCGGATGCCGTCGATGACGTATTGCACGGCGAGCGCCGCCAGCAGCACGCCGAGCAGACGTGAGAGCACGACATTCCCGGTCGTGCCGAGCGCTCTCGCGAGCCGGCCGCCGGCCAGGAAGGCCGCGTAGCAGATCGCCAGCACGACGCAGATCACGCCGATCAGCAGCGCGAGCGCGGTCGGGCTTCCGCCGGCGCGGCCGGCGAGCAGCACGGTGGCGGTGATCGCGCCTGGTCCCGCCATCAGCGGCACCGCGAGCGGGAAGGCCGCGATGTTGCGCACGTGCTCCTCCAGGGCCTGCTCGGCCGCCTTCGACTGCCGCTCGAGGCGCACGCCGAGCACCATCTCGGACGCGATCGAGAACAGCAGCAGCCCGCCCGCGATGCGAAACGCCGGCAGCGTGACCCCGACCATGCGAAACAGCCAGTCGCCGCCGAGCGCGGCGCCGGCAAGCACGACGGTCGCGATGACGCAGGCGCGCAGCGCGACATGCCGGCGGGCGCGCGCCGGCAGGCCGTCGGTGACCGCGACGAAGGTCGGCACGAGGCCGAGCGGATCGACCACGAGCAGCAGCGTCACGAACGCGGAGAGGAGTGCATCGAGCGACATGAATGGACCTTCGAGGGAACCTTACGGGCGCATTCGCGCGACGCAATGGGAGTGGTTTTTGCAGCCGCACACGGGGCTTCCGGCGGGCTTGTGCGCGGCTCTTGAAAAATTGCGATAACATGCTGATATATAGGGAGAAAATAACGCGGAAAAAGGTCGTTTTCGGTTAGCGTTGCGGCGCCGGATCGGCTAAGAAATTTCGTCCAGAATTCGCGAAGGCATTCCCGTTGGCTGACACTGACAACCCGGCGCCGGGCGACCCGAACCCACCCGGCCCCTCCGACATTCGTCCCGTCTCCATCGCCGAGGAGATGAAGCGCTCGTACCTCGATTACGCCATGAGCGTGATCGTGGCGCGCGCGCTGCCGGATGTGCGCGACGGCCTCAAGCCCGTGCATCGCCGCATCCTGCATTCGATGCACGAGAACGCGCATCTGCCCGACCGCAAATACGTGAAATCGGCGCGCGTCGTCGGTGACGTGATGGGTAAATATCACCCGCACGGCGACAGTGCGATCTACGACGCGCTGGTGCGCATGGCGCAGGATTTCTCCATGCGCCTCCAGCTCATCGACGGGCAGGGCAACTTCGGCTCGGTCGACGGCGATCCGCCGGCGGCCATGCGCTACACCGAGTGCCGCCTCGCCCAGCCCGCGATGGCGCTGCTCGAAGACATCGACAAGGACACGGTCGACTTCCAGGCGAACTACGACGGCAACGAGCGAGAGCCGGTCGTCCTGCCGGCGCGTTTTCCCAACCTGCTGGCCAACGGCGCCGGCGGCATTGCGGTCGGCATGGCGACCAACATCCCGCCGCACAATCTCGGCGAGCTCATCGACGCCTGCGTGGCGCTGATCGACGACCCGACGCTCGGCATCGACGACCTGATCAACATCGTGCCGGGCCCCGACTTTCCCACCGGCGCCACCATCCTGGGCCGCCAGGGCATCCGTGCCGCCTATCACCTCGGCCGCGGCTCGATTGTGATGCGCGGCAAGGTCGAGATCGAGACGCTGCGCCGCGAGCGCGAGGCGATCATCATCACCGAGATTCCCTATCAGGTGAACAAGGCGCACATGGTCGAGCGCATCGCCGAGCTGGTGCGCGAGAAGAAGATCGACGGCATCGCCGACATCCGCGACGAGTTCGATCGCACCGGTTACCGCGTCGTGGTCGAGCTCAAGCGCGACGCCATGCCGGACGTGGTGCTCAACCAGCTCTACCGCTTCACGCCGCTGCAATCGACCTTCGGCGCCAACATGGTGGCGCTGGACGGCGGCCGCCCGCTGGTGATGAATCTCAAGGACCTGCTGGCGGCATTCGTCGCGTTCCGCGAGGAGGTGGTCTCCCGGCGTACCAAGTTCCTGCTCAACAAGGCGCGCGACCGCGCCCACATCCTCGTCGGCCTCGCGCTGGCGGTCGCCAATATCGATGAGGTCATCCGCCTCATCCGTGCGTCGCCCGATCCCAACTCGGCGCGCGAGGCCCTGATGGAGCGCGAGTGGCCAGCCGCGACGGTCGCGGCGCTGATGGATCTGATCGACGATCCGCGCCACCGGATGCTGCCGAACGGCACGGCCAAGTTCTCCGCCGAGCAGGCCAAGGCCATCCTCGACCTGCGCCTGCAGCGCCTGACCGCGCTCGGCCGGGAAGAGATCGAGGCAGAATTGGACAAGCTCGCGGCCGAGATCCGCGACTACCTCGAGATCCTGCGCTCGCGCGCGCGCATCCAGGGCATCGTCAAATCCGAGCTCGCCGCCGTGAAGGAGCAGTTCGCGACCCCGCGCAGGACCTTCATCGTCGACCAGGAAGGCGAGATGGAGGACGAGGACCTGATCCAGCGCGAGGACATGGTCGTCACCTTCTCGCACCACGGCTACGTCAAGCGCGTGCCGCTCTCGACCTACCGGGCGCAGAAGCGCGGCGGCAAGGGCCGTGCCGGCATGCAGACGCGCGAGGAGGATTTCGTCGCGCGCCTGTTCGTGGCGAACACGCACACGCCGGTGCTGTTCTTTTCGTCGCGCGGCCAGGTCTACAAGGAAAAGGTCTGGCGGCTGCCGGCGGCGGCGCCGCAGGCGCGCGGCAAGGCGCTGATCAACATCCTGCCGCTCGAGCAGGGCGAGGTGATCAACACGATCATGCCGCTGCCCGAGGACGAGAAGACCTGGGCCAATCTCGATGTGATGTTCGCGACCACGCGCGGCACTGTGCGGCGCAACAAGCTCTCAGATTTCGTCGACGTGCGCCGCTCCGGCATCATCGCGATGAAGCTCGACGAGGGCGACGCCATCGTCGACGTGCAGATCTGCACCGAGCGCGACGACGTGCTGCTCACCTCGGCGACCGGGCAATGCATCCGTTTCGCGGTGAACGACGTGCGCGTGTTCCAGGGCCGCACCTCGATGGGCGTGCGCGGCATCAACCTGCAGACGGCGACAAGGTGATCTCGCTGTCGATCCTGCGCCACGTCGAGGCGAGCGCGGACGAGCGCATGGCCTATCTCAAGCGCGCCAGCGCGGTGCGGCGCGGCGGCAACGGGAACGGCGAGGCCGACGAGAACGGCGTCGATGCCGAGGAGGCGACCGAGGCGAACGGCGCGATCGAGCTCGGCCAGGAGCGCTACGCGGCGCTTTCGGCCGCCGAGCAGTTTGTGCTGACGATCACCGAGAACGGCTTCGGCAAGCGCACCTCGTCCTACGAGTACCGCACGACCGGCCGCGGCGGCAAAGGCATCGTCGCGATGAGCGTGACGCCGCGCAACGGCCGAATCGTGGCGTCGTTCCCGATCGACGAAAGCGACCAGATCATGCTGGTGACCAACGGCGGCCAGCTCATCCGCTGCCCGGTCGACGGCATCCGCATCGCGGGCCGCTCGACGCAAGGCGTGATCGTGTTCGACACCGCCGAGGGCGAGCGCGTGGTCTCGGTGGAGCGCCTGAGCGAGGAAGGCGAGGAAAACGGCAACGGCGGGTAAGCGTGCCGAGACCGCCGCGAGCAATATTTTAGACCCGTCATCCTTCGAGGCTCGCTTCGCTCGCTCTCGGGATGACGGGTCTAGTTTATCATGCCTGGAAGCTTATCGATCCAGGCCCTAGACTGGTCTGAGGCATTGTTGACCCAGGAGGTCCCGCCATGATCGTCGCCATCGTGACATTCCGCTTGCCGACGCCCACGAGCCTCGACGAGATCACCAAGACGTTCCAGTCGACGGCGCCGCGCTACAAGGGCGTCGCCGGCTTGCTGCGCAAGAACTACTTCGTGAGCGAGGACGGCCGCCGCGCCGGCGGCATCTACGTCTGGGAGACGCGCGCCGATGCCGAGCGTGTCTATACGGCCGAGTGGCGCAAGCTCGTCGAAAGCAAGTACGGGACGCCGCCCGAGATCGAATATCTCCACTCGCCCGTGATGGTCGACAATCGCGACGGCTCCATCAGCGTGGCGGCCTGAGACGTACGGTGGGCAAAATCGCGTTCGAGGCATGCCCGCGCGGGCAACCGCGCGTACGCGATTTTGCCCACGGGCGGCGTACTGCCAACGCGCGGTTGCCCACCCTACGAGTTGTCGAACCGCTATAGGCGAGCGAAGCGCCGCGATGAGGGCGGCGAAATCCCGCGGTGTCCCGGTCATCGATGCGGTGCCGAGGCGCGAGGGGGCCTGCGTGTCCGGCATCGTGATCGCGGCATCGCGATGCCTTCGGCAATCGCTATACGCTCGCCCCATGCGCTCGTATTGCCCCTAAGGGCAATATTGGGGCGCACTTCGCTTATTTAGGATGACGCCGTGTGGACGGCCCCCTGGCGGGGCCGTCACGCATGGGAGGCGACAGATGAAGGTCATCAGACTGCTGACGGCCGTGGTCCGATGAGACAGCTTCGATCAGCGACCATGCCGTGGAGTGCATCATGCTTCCGAGTTGCTGATTTTCCCGCTCCGAGCAGGCAAGAACGGGCGCAGCGCCGGACGATGAGTTCGGCTCTTCTGGTTCAAGCCGGAACCGCATGCCCGGCGACATCAGCATCACACTATGTGGCACTGATCGCGGCTGCCTGAGCACGATCAATTGCCTCTGTGGCCGGACGAGGGGCGTTAGCCGTGACCGGGCGTCAAAACAAGAATGAAAAGAGCGGCAAGATGAAGCGAGAGCTCTATGAAAGGGAGCTTCGCCAGCTTCAGGTCCGGCTATGCGATCTGCAGGAATGGGTGAAAGCCACCGGCGCCAAGATCGTCATCGTGTTCGAGGGCCGCGATGCCGCCGGCAAGGGCGGCACGATCAAAGCGCTGGTCGAGCGGGTGAGTCCGCGCGTCTTCCGGGTCGCGGCGCTGCCTGCACCTTCGGACCGCGAGAAGACGCAGATGTTCATCCAGCGCTACATCGAGCTCTTTCCCGCCGCCGGCGAGGTCGTGATCTTCGATCGCAGCTGGTACAACCGCGCCGGCGTCGAGCGCGTGATGGGGTTCGTCGACGAACAGCGCTATCAGAAGTTTCTGAAGCTGTGCCCTGAGATCGAAATGCACATCGTCAATGCCGCCATCACACTGATCAAGGTCTGGCTGGAAGTCGGCATGAAGGAGCAAGAGCGGCGGTTCGCTGCCCGCGTCAATGATCCGCTCCGGCAATGGAAGCTCAGTCCAATGGACGTCGAGTCGTACGCGCGCTGGTACGACTATTCCCGCGCCCGCGACGCGATGCTGAAGGCGACCGACAGCAGGCATGCGCCCTGGTCGATCATCCGTATCGACGACAAGCGCCGCGGACGCCTCAACTGCATTTCGCATATCCTGAACGCCATTCCGTACAAGAAAGTCAAAAAGCCGAAGGTCAAGTTGCCTCGCCGTTCGAACAAGGGCGCATACGATGATCAAGCGAGCTTGAAGGGACGCCGCTTCGTGGCCGAGCGCTACTAGCCGGGCGGGCCGCACCATCCCGGCGCGGTAAATTCGTTTCGTTGAGAGGCGCAGACCTTGGCGGGTGTTTCCGAAACGTCAACACCGACATTGCGTTTCGATGTCGTCGCCGGCCTGACGGCGGCGGCCGTCGTGCTCCCCAAGGCAATGGCCTATGCGACCGTCGCCGGGCTTCCGGTCGGCGTCGGGCTCTACACCGCCTTCATCCCGATGATCGTTTATGCGCTGCTGGGAACGTCGCGTGTGCTCAGCGCCAGTTCGACGACGACGCTTGCGATCCTCACAGGCGCGGAGCTGGGATTGGCGGTCCCGGATGGCGACCCCGGCAAGCTGACCACCGCGACCGCGACGCTCACTGCGCTGACGGGCGCGTTGCTGATCGGGGCATCGCTGCTTCGGCTCGGCTTTATTGCGAACTTCATTTCGGTTCCGGTGCTCACCGGCTTCAAGGCAGGCATCGGGATGGTGATCGTGCTCGATCAGATTCCGAAGCTGCTCGGCATCCACATCACCAAGGAGGGATTCTTCCGGGACATCCTGAGTGTAGCGCGGCATGTTCCCGAGACGTCCCTGATCACGCTGACCGTCGCGGTTGTGGCGCTGCTGGCATTGCTGGTCATGGAGCGAACAAGGCCCCACTCGCCCGTGCCGCTGGTCGTGGTGGGCGCGGGAATTGCCGCATCATGGTTGTTTGGCCTTGGCGCCTTGGGTATCGGGACGGTGGGAGTGATCCCGCAATCGCTGCCCTCCATCACGCTTCCGAGCCCCGGCCTGGTCGTGCTGCTGCTGCCCGGGGCGCTCGGCATCGCCTTGATGAGCTTTACCGAGACGATCGCCGCAGGGCGCGCTTTCGCCAAGCAGACGGACCCGCCGATCAAGCCCAACCGCGAACTCGTAGCGACCGGAGCGGCCAATTTTTCGGGCGCCTTCTTCGGCGCCATGCCGGCTGGTGGCGGCACGTCGCAGACGGCCGTGGTGCGCTCGGTCGGCGGACGAACGCAGAAGGCCTCGCTGGTGACAGCCGCAGCCGCGGCCGCCACGATGCTGGTGCTCGCGCCGTTCCTCGGTCTGCTGCCGCAGGCGGTCCTGGCGGCCATCGTCATTGTCTATTCCGTTGGCCTGATCGACCCGGCCGAGTTCGTGTCGATCAGCAAAATTCGGACGATGGAATTTACCTGGGCCCTCGCTGCGTTCGCCGGCGTACTCGTGTTTGGCACGCTGCAGGGGATCGTGGTGGCGATTGTCCTGTCACTGGTCGGACTGGCCGGCCAGGCCGTCAATCCAAAGGTCCACGTGATCGGCCGCAAGCGGGACGCGGACGTGCTGCGGCCGCTGTTGCCCGAACATCCCGATGACGAGACCTTTGACGGGCTCCTGATCCTGCGGCCGGAGGGGCGGCTGTTCTTTGCCAACGCACAGCAGGTCGGCGAGCAGATCCAGGCTCTGGTCGCCGAGCATCGGCCGCGCGTGCTGGCACTTGATATGAGCCGCGTGTCCGACATCGAATACTCTGCCCTGCAGATGCTGGTGCACGGTGAACGGAGAATGACGGAAGAAGGCATCACGGTCTGGTTGGCGGGACTGAACCCGAGCGTGCTGGAGTTGATCCGCTCGTCTGTGCTTGCCGACCGACTTGGCCGCAACCGCCTGCTTTTCAATGCGCGCGCGGTCATAAAGCAATATCAGGAAAGTGACGTTTCAAACGGCGAGCCCCCGCGCAGCGCTCCTTCGCCTGAGTGCGAGTGAAGTGTTTCCGGGTCGTGGAGCACTCCGGCCGCTGACCTGAAGTGATATCGCGCGGGGAGAGTGCGTCGGTGGAGGTCCCCCCATCTCTATTCTTCGAAAACGCGACCCGATCGCCGCCGCCGAGCAGCAACTCGCCGGGTTGCGGGGACGGGAGCAAAAGCTAGGCGAGAGGATAGATGCCCGTGATGGTCGATTATCGCGACGATTCGATTAGCGTCGCGGCGTGAGACGTAGGGTGGGCAAAATCGCGTTCGAGGCATGTCCGCGTGGGCAACCGCGCGTACGCGATTTTGCCCACGGGCGGCGCACTGCCAACGCGCGGTTGCCCACCCTACGAGTCACTCCAGTCGGACGTGCGCCGCCTTCACGACGGCGGCCCATTTTGGCGTCTCGGTCGCGATGAGGGCGGCGAAATCCTGCGGCGTCCCGGTCATCGGCGCGGCGCCGAGGCGTGCGAGGCGGGCCTGCGTGTCCGGCATTGAGATCGCGGCGTTCACGGCGGCATTGAGCCTTGCGACAATGTCGTTCGGCGTGCCGGCGGGCGCGACGATTCCGCTCCATGACACCGACGTGAAGCCCGGCAATCCGCTTTCGATCATGGTCGGGATGTCCGGAAGCTCGGGCGAGCGGGTCGCGCCGGTGACCGCGAGCGCACGCAGCTTGCCGTCGTGGATGTGGGCGAGCAGCACCGAGATGGGCTCGAAGGTGAGATCGGTCTGGCCGCCGAGCAGGTCGGTGATTGCGGTCGCGGCGCCCCGGTAGGGCACGTGGACGATGTCGACGGCGGCCGCGGTCTTGAACATCTCGGCCGTGAGATGCGGCAGCGCGCCGGTCGGGGCGCCGTAGTTGAGCTTGCCGGGATGCGCTTTGGCGTAGGCGACGAGCTCGGCGACATTGTGCACCGGCAGCTTGGGCGAGACCGCGAGCGCGAACGGCACGCTGGAGATCATCGCGACCGGGGTGAAGTTCTTGACCGGGTCGTAGCCGAGATTGGCGTAGAGCGACGGCGCCGCCGTGAGCGAGGTCGAGGAGCCGAGCAGCAGCGTGTAGCCGTCGGGCTCGGCCGTGGCGGCGAGCCGCGACCCGATGGTGCCGCCGGCCCCCGGCCGGTTGTCGACGATGACCGTGCCGACGCTTTGCGACAGCTTGTCGGCGATCAGCCGCGCCATCACGTCGACAGGCCCGCCGGCCGGAAACGGCGCGATCAGCCGGATCGGATGGTTCGGGTAGGTCTGGGCGTCCGCGCCCGCGAGGGCGCAGAGCGCAAACAGGGCCACAATCAAAGCATGCGTTCGGACCACGGCGAAAACCCGGTTCGAGGTGGACGCAGGTTGGCAAACGTCCGGCCCGGTGACAACATCCGAGAAATTCCGCTTTGTCCTGGAGCAAAGGTCCCCATGCTCAGCGCCGAACAGAACGACCGCATCACCCTGACGGGCCCGCAGGCGCCGGCCGGCCGGCTCATGCGCCGCTACTGGCAGCCGGCCGCCCTGGTCGACGAGCTCTCCGGCAATCGGCCGATCAAGCCGGTGCGGCTGCTGGGCGAGGACTTGGTGCTTTTCCGCGACGAGCGCGGGCGCTACGGCCTGGTCGGCCGCTCCTGTCCGCATCGCGGCACCGATCTGGCGTTCGGCCGGCTGGAGGACGGCGGCCTGCGCTGCGCCTTCCACGGCTGGCTGTTCGACGTGAGCGGCAAATGCCTGCAGACGCCGGCTGAACCCGACGACTCCAACCTCTGCTCGCAGCTGCAACACAAGGCCTATCCGGTGATCGAGCGCAGCGGCATCCTTTTCGCCTATATGGGCCCGGGCGAGCCGCCCGAGCTGCCGCATTTCGATTGCTTCGTCGCGCCCGCGACGCACACGTTCGCATTCAAGGGCAGGATCGACTGCAACTGGCTGCAATCGCTCGAGGTCGGCATCGATCCGGTGCATACCTCGTTCCTGCATCGCTTCTTCCACGACGAGGATCCGAAGCAAGGCTACGGCAAGCTCTTTCGCGACACCTCGATCAACTCCGAGATGCCGATGACCAAGATCATGCGCGAGTTTACCCGCCCGCGCATCGAGGTCGAGGAGACCGGTTACGGCATGCGGGTCGTCACGCTGCGCGAGATCAGCGCCGAGAACACGCACGTGCGGGTCACCAACCTGATGTTCCCGAACGCCTTCGTGATCCCGATGAGCCGCGAGATGACGATCACGCAATGGCACGTGCCGATCGACGATACGCGGCACTACTGGTACGCGATCTTCACGAGCTTCGGCGCGCCGGTCGACAAGGACGAGATGCGCCGCCAGCGCCTGCAGCTCTACGAGCTGCCGGACTACGTCCCGCGCAAGAACAAGAGCAACGGCTACGGCTTCGATCCGCACGAGCAGGCGCACGACACCTTCACGGGCATGGGCGCCGACATCAACGTGCACGACCAGTGGGCGTGCAAGTCCATGGGCGTGGTCCAGGACCGCACCAATGAGCATCTCGGCAGCTCCGACACGGCGATCATCGCGTATCGTCGGCTGCTGCGCACAGCAATTGACGAGGCCGGCAAGGGCGGCCGGCCCCTGATGGTGCTCGACGCGCAGGCCGCGCAGGGGCTGACGGGGCCGGCCGCGATCGACGGTATCGGTCCGACCGGCGACTGGCAGGGCTATTGGCAGCGCACCGAGGCGAGCAAGCGCAAGGCCGCGAGCTGGGCCAACGGCCACTGACCCGCAATGACCAAGCAGCGCGCGTCCGCCGGGGACTTCGTCGAACGCCACGGCCTGTGGGACGCCGCGCAGATCGAGGCGGCCCGCGCAGTCGAGAAGCAGATCAAGCGCAAAAAGCTCGAGCTGGTGCGCTTCTCGTTCTGCGACCAGCACGGGACACTGCGCGGCAAGACGCTGGTCGCGGCCGAGGCGATCAATGCGTTGCATGGCGGCGTGACGATGACGAGCTCGCTGCTCGCCAAGGACACCGCGCACCGTACGGTGTTTCCGGTGTTCAGTGCCGGGGCGGGCCTCGATCTGCCCGCGATGCAGGGCGTCGGCAACATCGTCATGGTGGCCGATCCCACGACGTTCCGCATTCTGCCCTGGGCCGAGAAAACCGGGTGGGTGCTGTGCGATATCGTGTTCGACGATGGCACGCCGGTCCTTCTGTCGACCCGCGCCCGCTATCGTGACGCGCTGGCGCGCCTCGCCAAGCACGACTTCGATTATGTGGCCGGCCTCGAGGTCGAGTTTCACCTGTTCAAGATCGACGACGCCAGGCTCGCGCCCGCAAGCCTGACCTATCCGGCGGAGCCGCCCGCCGTCAGCCACACGACGCACGGCTACCAGTATCTCACGGAGTCGCGCTTCGATCAGGTCGAGCCGATCATGGAGGTGCTGCGCGGCGCTGCCGCCGCGCTCGACCTGCCGCTACGCTCGATGGAGGTGGAATTCGGCCCCAGCCAGTACGAGTTCACCTTCGCGCCGCAGGCCGGGATGGCGGCGGCCGACACGATGGTGCTGTTTCGCAGCGCCTTGAAGCAGGTGGCGCGCCGGCACGGGTATCTGGCGAGCCTGATGTGCCGGCCGAGCTTTCCGCATGTGCTGGCGAGCGGCTGGCACCTGCATCAATCGCTGCGCGACGCGAAATCGCAGACCAGTGACTTCGCGGCGAGCGACAAGAAGGAACTGCTTTCGCCGATCGGGCGCGCATTTCTGGCCGGGCTGCTCGCGAATGCGCGGGCGTCCGCGGCGTTCGCAACGCCGACGCTCAACGGCTACAAGCGCTATCACGGCGTCAACTCGATGGCGCCGATCCAGGCCGTGTGGGGACGCGACAACCGCGGCGCCATGGTGCGCGTCATGGGCGCGTCGGGCGATCCCGGGACGCACCTGGAGAACCGCGTCGGCGAGCCGCTCGCCAATCCGTATCTCTACATGGCGTCGCAGATCCACGCCGGTCTCGACGGCATCACGCGCAAGCTGCCGCTCGCGCCGCCGACCGACGCGCCTTACGAACCGTCGGCCGAGCCATTGCCGAAGACGCTTGCGGAAGCGATCGCGGCCCTGCGGGCGAGCGCGTGTTTCCGCGCCGGCTTTGGTGATGGGTTCGTCGACTATTTCGCGGCGATCAAGGAAGCCGAGATCGCACGCTCCGGCGCCAAGCCGGGCGATCCGCCGGATCAGGTCACGGACTGGGAGCACCGCGAGTATTTCGATCTGGCGTGATGTGAGCACGGCGCCTGCGCTCCCTCTCCCCGCGTGCTGGGAGAGGGAGCGCGACGTCACTGCTCACCTTACTCCGCCTTGATCCCCGACAGCTTCGCCATCGCGGTCCATTTCGGATCCTCGGCGGCGATGAAGGCGGCGAAATCCTGCGGCGTGCCGGGCCGCGTCACGGCGGCGAGCTGCTTGAGGCGGGCCTGCAGGTCGGGCCGCTTGAGGCCTTCATTGACGGCCGCATTGAGCTTGTCGACGATCGCGGCGGGCGTGCCGGCCGGCGCCATGATGCCGATCCACGAGCCGGCGACGAAATCGGGCACGCCGCTTTCGATCATGGTGGGCACGTCGGGCAGCTCGGGCAGCCGCTGCGGGGTGGCGACGCCGAGTGGGCGCATGCTGCCGTCGCGCAGGTGGGAGAGCGTGACCGACGTGGTCTCGAAGCCGAGCTCGATCTGGCCGCCGATCATGTCGGTGATCAGGTTCGCGGCACCCTTGTAGGGCACGATCACGATGTCGGTCGCCGTGACGCTCTTGAACCATGCCGCGATCATGTGCGGCGGCGCGCCGTTGGGGACGCCGGCATTGAGCCTGCCGGGATTTGCCTTGGCGTAGGCGATCACGTCCTTGACGCTTTTTACCGGCGTCTTCGGGCCGGTCACCATCACGTACGGGGTGGTCGAGAAGAACGCGACCGGCGCGAAGCTCGTGGCCGGGTCATAGCCGATGTTCTTGTAAAGCGCCGGGCCGATCGCGGTCGTCGCCGCGCTTGCGAGCAGCAGCGTGTAGCCGTCCGGCTCCGCGCGCGCGACCTCGCGGCTCGCCAGCGTGCTGCCGCCGCCCGGGCGGTTGTCGACGATCACCTGTTGGCCGAGCGTCTCGGTCAGGGATTTGGCGGCGAGGCGCGCCATCACGTCGGCGGGGCCGCCGGGTGGAAACGGCACGATCAGCCGGATGGTGCGGTTCGGATAGGTCTGGGTTTGGGCGTGGGCGGCGCAAACGAGCGTCGCGACAATCGCCAGGGCACCCGCGATGCGACGCATGAAAGGCTCCGCCCAGGATGGTCGATCCAGACGGAATGATATGGAAGGGGAGGCCGGCTGTCAGCCAGGCGCGATGCCGATTACAGCGCGCCGGTTACTGCGCTGCGGCGAGGCGGTCGGTGCTGACGATGCGGACCACGCGCGCCTCGCGGGTCGCCGAATTCGTGTTGCGCAAGCAGGAGGCCTCGAAATACGGCCAGGTGCGCTGGGAGCAGGCGGTGCCATAAGTATGCAGGTCGAGGCGATCGCCTTTGGCGGAATACATATGGGCCTGCACCGCGGAGGTCGCTCCGGGGATCAGGACGAGGAGACAGGCCAGCAACGCGGCTCCCGAAACGGCTGCGATCAGCTTGAGCATGACGGCCACCCCTGTCTTGCGCCCTCTGGACCGTCGTGTCGGTCCATCCGTTCATTGGTCGCGCGAGGGCGGCGGCAGGTTCACGTTTCGGCGACTTTTTTACCTCAAGCCTTAACCAATCGGGTTGGCCGGGGCGGCCTTGCGGCAGGGGGGTAGGCCGGAGTAGACCCGCCGCATGCCTCGGGTCGCGCTTTATGCCGGATCATTCGATCCGGTCACCAACGGCCATATCGACGTGGTGCGACAGGCCGTTCGGCTGGTCGACCGGCTGGTGCTCGCGATCGGCGTGCATCCCGGCAAGGCACCGCTGTTTTCCGCGGAGGAACGGCTCGCCATGCTGCAGGAGACCTGCGGCCCGCTCGCCAAGGCGGCCAGTTGCGAGCTCGCCTGCGTGACCTTCGATGATCTCGTCGTGTCGGCGGCCGCGCGCGCCGGCGCCAGCACACTGATCCGCGGCCTGCGCGACGGCACCGACCTCGATTACGAGATGCAGATGGCCGGCATGAACGGCAGCATGGCGCCGCAGATACAGACCGTCTTCCTGCCGGCGTCCCCGCTGGTCCGCCCGATCACCGCCACTTTGGTGCGCCAGATCGCCGGCATGGGCGGCGACGTTTCGACCTTCGTGCCGGCCTCGGTCGCGACGCGGCTCAAGACCAAGCGGCCCGGCAAGTCCGGCGCCTGAGCGTTGCACAAAGCATCCAACCGGGAGCTTCCATGATTCGCATTCTCGCCGTCCTCGTCGCGCTCGTCGGCATCGCGCCCGCGTTCGCTGCGCCGCCGAAATTGCCGACCGGGGTCGATCCGCAAAACGCGATCGTGATCGATACCAACAAGGGGCGGATCATCATCAAGCTGCGCACCGACCTCGCGCCCCAGCACGCCGAGCGCATCAAGCAGCTCGCGCGCGAGGGCTATTACGACAACGTGCCGTTCCACCGCGTGATCGAGGGCTTCATGGCGCAGACCGGCGACGGCCAGAACCACGACGGCACCGGCGGCTCGAAATATCCCAATCTCAAGGCCGAGTTCTCCAAGGTGCCGTTCAAGCGCGGCATCGTCGGCATGGCGCGGCGCGGCGGCGACAACGATTCCGCCAACAGCCAGTTCTTCATCATGTACCGTGACGGAGACAGCTTGAACGGCCAGTACACTGTCATCGGCGAGGTCGTGTCGGGCATGAACGTGGTCGACAAGCTCAAGAAGGGCGAGCCGGTCGAGAACCCCGACAAGATGCTCAAGGTGCAGGTCGCGGCCGACATGAAGTGACGGTGGCCAAGCGATGAGGCGATGAAGCGTTACGGACGATACGCGATGCTCGGCGGCGCGGCCTGCGCATGCGCCGCCGTCGTGCTGCCCGGGACGACCACGGTCGCCGAGGCCCAGTTCGGCGGCATCACGTGCAGCGTGTTCAGCCGTCATCCATGCCTGCCGACCGTGTGCAGCCCGCTGCGCCACGGGCCGTGCCAGCCGCAATATCCGTTTCCGCTCGGCGAGAACCTGCAGCTGACCATCAACAGCAAGCCGGACCAGCATGGCGCGCAGGTCGACCCCGACCACAAGGTCGACAACATCCGCACGATGTTCGCGGCGCTGCGCGCCTGCTGGCAGCCGCCCGAGGCCGACAAGGCGCATAGTGGCATGCAGATGTCGGTGCGCTTCGCCTTCAACCGCACGGGCGGCATCATCGGCGAGCCGCGGGTGACCTACACGACCCCGGGCGTCGACGACAACACGCGCAAGACGTACCACGATGCCATCCAGGAGGCGCTCGACCGCTGCACGCCGCTGCCGTTCAGCGCCGGCATGGGCGGCGCGATCGCGGGCCGCCCGATCGCGGTCCGCTTCGTCGACAACCGCAAGCACCAAGCCCAGAACGGGGCCCAAGACAAAACCCAAGACAGGGCCCAAGAGCCGCATCCATGATCGCGGCGCGCCTCATCGTCCGATCGGTTGCGCTCTGCGCATCCGTGGCCGCGGCGCTCGGTCCAGCCGCCGGCGGGAGCGAAGCTTGCGCGAGCCCGCGCGAGGCGCTGCAGCGCGTGCAGGCCCCAAGCCCGCCGCCGCGGCGGCTCCATTTCCGCGTTCTCAACACGCTTGTCGATGTCGCGCGCGCCCTCGAGGCCTGCTGGGAGGCGAACGAGCCGCCGCTCGCGCAGGCGAGGCCGGGCATGAACGTGACCGTGATGCTGAACTTCACCCGCACGGGGGAGATTTTCGGCGAGCCGCGCTTCACCTACATAACGCCCGAGGCGAAGCCCGAGACCAGGGCGCTCTATCAGCGCGCCGTGGTCGCGGCCCTCGATGCCTGTAGCCCGCTGCCGTTCTCGCCGACGCTCGGCAATGCGCTGGCGGGAACTCCGAAAGTCATGCCGTTCATCGATCGGCGCAACGAGAAGGGAATTTGAGACAATGAGCGACAACACGCTGATCCTCGACACAACGCAAGGGCAAGTCGTCATCGAAATGCGCCCGGACCTCGCGCCCGGCCACGTCGCACGCATCAAGGAACTGGTGCGCGACGGGTTCTACGACGGCATCGTGTTTCACCGCGTGATCGACGGCTTCATGGCGCAGACCGGCTGCCCGCACGGCACTGGCACGGGCGGCTCCGGCCAGAAGCTCAAGGCCGAATTCAACCGCGAGCCGCATGTGCGCGGCACCGTCTCGATGGCGCGGGCGCAGAGCCCGGATTCGGGCGACAGCCAGTTCTTCATCTGCTTCGACGAGGCTGGTTTCCTCGACAACAAGTACACGGTCTGGGGAAAGGTGACGTCCGGCATGGAGAACGTCGACAAGATCAAGCGCGGCGAGCCGGTGAGCAATCCCGACAAGATCGTCAAGGCGCACATGCAGGCGGATGCGGCGTAGGCTCGCTAAAGACAAATACACTCCGTCATGCGCGGGCTTGTCCCGCGCATCCCGCTTATGGACGCACAATGCCTCCATGCTCGGGATGGCCGGGACATAGGCGAGCGAAGCGACGCCGTTCTTCGAACGGCTATGCCGGCCATGACGGCTGGGGTTTTGATGCGCACCGACCTCTTCGACTTCGATCTTCCGCCCGACCGCATCGCGCTGCGGCCGGCGAGCCCGCGCGATGCCGCGCGCCTGCTGGTGGTGCGGCCGGGCGCGCAGCTCGAGACCGAGGATCGCGTCGTGCGCGATCTGCCAGACCTGCTGCGGCCCGGCGACCAGCTCGTGGTCAACGACACCAAGGTGATCCCGGCGGCGCTGCATGGGCGGCGGATCGGACAGGCGACCGAGCCGAAGATCGAGGCGACGCTGATCCGCCGGCTCGACGGGTCGCGCTGGCGTGCGCTGGTCAAGCCGGCGAAGAAGCTCGGCATCGGCGACGTGGTCCGCTTCGGCGAGGAGGGCAAGGTCTGCTTCCTCGGCCAGCTCGACGCGACCGTCGAGCAGAAGGGCGAGCGCGGCGAGGTGACTCTTTCTTTCGCGTTCCACGGTCCGGTCCTCGACCAGGCGATCGAGGAGCGCGGCGACATGCCGTTGCCGCCCTACATCGCGGCGCGACGGCCCGCCGATGAGCGCGACCGCGCCGACTACCAGACGCGGTTTGCGCGGCAGGAGGGCGCTGTCGCGGCGCCGACGGCCGGGCTGCACTTCACCGACGAGCTGATGGCGGGGCTCGCGGCGCGCGAGGTCGGCGTTCACACCGTCACGCTGCATGTCGGCGCCGGCACGTTCCTGCCGGTCACGGTCGAGGACACGAGCGGACACAAGATGCATGCCGAGTGGGGCGAGGTGAATGCCGCGACCGCCGACGCGCTCAACGCGGCGCGAGCGCAGGGAGGCCGTGTCGTCGCGGTCGGCTCGACCTCGCTGCGCCTGCTCGAAAGCGCCGCGCGCGCGGACGGCACGATCGAGCCGTTTTCGGCCGAAACCTCGATCTTCATCACGCCCGGCTATCGCTTCCGCGCCGTCGATCTCATGCTGACCAACTTCCATTTGCCGCGCTCGACCTTGTTCATGCTGGTCGCGGCCTTCAGCGGGCTCGATACGATGCGGCGGGCGTATGAGCACGCGGTCTCGTCGGGCTACCGGTTCTATTCCTACGGCGACGCCTGCCTGCTGTTTCGTGCCGCGAGCTGACCCTTGAAGACGCACGCCTTCTCGTTCGAACTCCTGCACACCGACGGTGCGGCGCGCGCCGGCCTTGTCCGCACGCCGCACGGCAGGGTGCGCACGCCCGCCTTCATGCCGGTCGGCACCCAGGGCGCGCTCAAGGCGGTGCACTGGCACGAGGTGCGCGAGGCCGGCGCCGACATCGTGCTCGGCAATACGTATCACCTGATGTTGCGGCCGGGCGCCGAGCGGATCGCGGCGCTCGGCGGATTGCACCGCTTCATCAACTGGCCGCACCCGATCTTGACCAACTCGGGCGGCTTCCAGGTGATGTCGCTCGCGGAGCTGCGCAAGGTCGACGAGAACGGCGTGACGTTCCGCTCGCATCTCGACGGCGCGATCGTCGAGCTCACGCCGGAGCGCGCGATCGAGATCCAGACGCTGCTTGGCTCCGACATCGCGATGCAGCTCGACGAATGCCTGCGCCTGCCGGCCGAGCGGGCCGAGATCGCGCGCGCGAGCGAGCTGTCGCTGCGCTGGGCGGAACGCTGCAAGCGTGCCCAAGAAAAGTTTTCTTCGGGTGCGCCGCCCGGGCAGGCGCTGTTCGGCATCGTGCAGGGCGGCGACGACAAGCAGCTGCGCGCCGACAGCGCCCGTGCGCTGGTCGATTTGGGCTTTGACGGCTACGCGATCGGCGGCCTTGCGGTGGGCGAGTCGCAGGACGTGATGCTTGCGATGGTCGAGGAGGTCGTGCCGCATCTGCCGACCGACCGGCCGCGCTATCTCATGGGTGTCGGCACGCCCGACGACCTTCTGCGAGCCATCGCGCGCGGCATCGACATGTTCGACTGCGTGCTGCCCACCCGCAACGGCCGGCACGGCCTCGCGTACACGCAATTCGGCCCGATCAACCTCAAGAACGCGCGGCATGCCGAGGATCCGCGGCCGCTTGACGACTTGAGCCGCTGCGCGGCCGCGCGTGATTACGCGCGCGCCTATCTGCATCACCTCGTGAAGGCCAACGAGCCGCTCGCCGGCATGTTGCTGAGCCTCGTCAACCTCTTCTACTACCAGGACCTCATCCAGGGCGCCCGCGACGCCATCAGGGCGGGGAACTTTGCCGACTACCGGGACATGGTTAGGGAAGGCTGGGCGCGCGGCGACATCCCGGCCTTGTGAGGCGACAGGGCCTCGACCGGCACGGCGGCCTGCCGCAAAATGCGGGAATCGACGACGGCGGCGGGTCGGCGTCGAACGACAGGAGCGTGCATGACCATCAGCCTGAAGGTGAACGGCGCCATACACACCGTTCCGGCCGAGCCCGATACGCCGCTGCTCTACGTGCTGCGCAACGATCTCGCGCTCAACGGCGCGAAATTCGGCTGCGGGCTTGCCCAATGCGGCGCCTGCACGGTGCTGATGGATGGCCAGGCGATCCGCTCCTGCGTGACGCCGGCCGGGACGGTCGCCGAGTCCGAGATCACCACCATCGAGGGCCTCGGCACCGTCGACAAGCCGCATCCACTGCAGCAGGCCTTCATCGACGAGCAGGCCGCGCAATGCGGATACTGCATCAACGGCATGCTGATGACCGCGAAGGCCTTCCTGGCGCAGACACCGCATCCGACCGATGCGCAGGTGCGCGAGGGACTCGCGCTCAACCTCTGTCGCTGCGGCACCCATAACCGGATCGTGCGCGCCGTGCTGCGCGCCGCCGACGTCATGGGGAGGAGCTGACATGAACGCCCCGATCGTATCGCGCCGCGCCTTCACGGCTGGAGCCGGCGCCATCCTGCTCGCCTTCTCGCTCGACCCGCGCAACTCGCTCGCCGAAGCCGCCAAGCTGCCCGGCGACCTGCAGACCAACCGCATGCTCGATGCCTGGATCCGCATCGACGCGGAGGGCGACGCGACCGTGTTCGTCGGCAAGGTCGAGCTGGGGCAGGGCATCGTCACGGCGCTCGCCCAGATCGCCGCCGAGGAGCTCGATCTGCCGCTCGCGCGCGTGCACATGATCTCGGGCGACACCGCGCGCACGCCGAACGAGGGCGTCACCGCCGGCAGCCAGTCGGTCGAGTACAGCGGCACGGCGTTGCGATTTGCGGGCGCCGAGGTGCGCGCCATCCTGCTCGACGCGGCCGGCAAGAAGCTCGGCGTCGCGCCCGACACGCTGACCGTCGCGGCCGGCACGATCAGCGCCGCCGACGGCCGCAAGGTGACCTATGGCGAGCTCGCCGGCGCGGTCGATCTCAAGCGCGAGGCGACCGCCAAGTTTCCGCCCAAGCCCCCCAAGGCGCATACGATCGTCGGCACGTCGGCCAAGCGCTTCGATATCCCCGGCAAGGTGACGGGCGGCGTCGCCTATGTGCAGGACATGCGGCCGCCCGGCATGCTGCATGGCCGCGTGGTGCGGCCGCCACGCTACGGCTCGAAGCTCGACAGCGTCGACGAGGCGGCCGCCAAGGCGATGCCGGGCGTGGTCGCGGTCGTGCGCGACGGCAGCTTCCTGGGCGTGATCGCGGCGCGCGAGGAGCAGGCGATCGCGGCCCGCGCCGCGCTGATCAAGAGCGCCAAGTGGACGCTGGGTCCGGCGCTGCCCGATCCGGCGAAGATTCACGAATACCTGATGTCGCTGCCGACCGAGGACACGGTCATCAGCGACAAGCATGCGCCGGCGCTCGCCGAGGTGCCGACGGGCGCGCAGGTCAACGCGCAGATTCTGGAGGCGACCTACCGCCGGCCCTACATGGCGCACGCCTCGATCGGGCCGTCCTGCGCGCTGGCCCACTTCGTCGATGGCAAGCTCACGGTGTGGAACCATTCGCAGGGGGTGTTTCCCAACCGCGCGCGGATCGCCGAGTCGCTCGGCATGAAAGTGGGCGATGTGCGTGAGATCCACGCCGACGGTTCCGGCTGCTACGGCCACAACGGCGCCGACGACGTGGCGCTCGATGCGGCGCTGCTCGCCCGCGCGGTGCCCGGCAAGCCGGTGCGGGTGCAGTGGATGCGCGACGACGAGTTCGGCTGGGAGCCGTACGGCGCCGCCATGACGATGAAGGCGAAGGCGACGCTCAGCGGCGGCCGCATCGTCGACTGGAACTTCGAGGTGTGGAGCAACACCCATTCGACGCGGCCGAGCGAGCCGGGGGGCGTCAACCTGCTGGCCGCCTGGTACCTCGCCGATCCCAAGCCGCCGGCGCCACCGCACAATGTCCCGCAGCCGGCCGGCGGCAGCGACCGCAATGCGATCCCGCTTTACGATTTTCCGCGCCAGCGCGTGGTCAATCACCTGATCAAGGCGATGCCGCTGCGCGTCTCGGCGCTGCGTACGCTCGGCGCCTACGCCAACGTGTTCGCGCTCGAATCCTTCATGGACGAGCTTGCGCTTGCGGCGGGCGCCGACCCGGTTGCGTTCCGGCTCGCGCATCTCACCGATCCGCGCGGGCGTGCCGTGATCGAGGCGGCGGCGCGCAAGGCGAGCTGGAAGCCGGGCGCGCCGGGCGGCGACGGCCGCGGGCGCGGCATCGCGTTCGCCAAATACAAGAACCTGGCGAGCTACGTCGCGGTGGTCGCCGACGTCGAGGTCGATCGCGCGTCCGGCGTGGTGCGGGTTCCGCGCGCTTACGCGGCGGTCGATTCCGGGCAGATCATCAATCCGGACGGACTGACCAACCAGGTCGAGGGCGGCATGATCCAGTCGACGAGCTGGACGCTCAAGGAAGAGGTGCGCTTCACGCCGGAAGGCATCGTGTCGCAGGACTGGGAGACTTATCCGATCCTGACCATGCCGGAGGTTCCGCACGTCACTGTCGAGCTGATCGACCGGCCGTCCGAGCACTCGCTCGGCGCCGGCGAATGCGCGCACGGACCGATGGTGGCGGCGATCGCGAATGCGTTCGCGCACGCAACCGGACGGCGCTTGCGCGATCTGCCGTTCTCGCCCGCCCGCGTCAAAGCGGCGCTTGGATAAGCCTGCCGTTTTGCTTTAAGCCAGCCTGACAACTCCGCCGCGCCTTCCTGCCGGGGCTGTGGTGGGGCGGCGTTCTCGTCGGTAACGCAGCGAGTGGGGTGGAAGATGGCATTCGCCGGGAGGGCCGAGGTCAGGCCCCAGCTCAGGCGCCAAGTCACGGCTGTGCGTTTGCTTGCGGTGCTTGTGGCGGTTGCGGTCGAGACGGCGGCGCCGCGGACCGCTGACGCGCAGGCGAAATTCCCCGAACGGCCGGTTCGCGTCATTGTTCCGTTCGGCGCGGGCGGCATCGCGGATGTGACCACCCGGATGGTCAGCGAAAAGCTCGGCGCCAAGCTCGGGCAGCGCTTCGTGGTCGAGAACATGCCGGGCGGCGGCGGGGTCGCGGCGGCGCGCGCCACGCTCGCGGCACCGGCGGACGGCTACACGATCACGCTGCTCACCAACGGCACGGCGATCAGCGTGCCGCTGTTCAAGCACCTGCCGTTCGACCCGCTCAAGGATTTCGTGCCGATATCGAGCATCGCCTATTTCGACTGCGTGTTCGTGACCAATGCGGCGTCGGAATACAAGACGCTGGGCGATTTCCTGGCGGCGGCGCGCGCCAAGCCCGGCACGCTCAATATCGGCACCATCAATGTGGGCAGCACGCAGAATCTGTCCGCCGAGCTCCTGAAGTCGCTTGCCGGCGCGAACTTCGTCATCATCCCGTTCCGGACGCCGCCGGAAGCCATCGTCGCGCTCATGCGCAACGACGTGCAGATGGTGGTCGACTTCCCGTCGGCGCTCAAGGCGGGGCTCGCGGACCACAAGCTCCTGCCCGTCGCCGCGACCGGCCCGGTGAGCGCCAAATCTCTCGGCGTGCCGGCGGTCGCGGACGCCGGCGTTCCGGGCTACGAGGTCAAATCGTGGAATGCATTTTACGCCCCGGCGGCGACCCCGCAGGGCGATATCGATGTGCTCAACGCGGCGCTGCGTGAGGTGCTGGCGGATCCCGACCTCAAGACAAGAGCCGCCGAGCTCGGCGTCGATACGCGGGCGGGAAGCGCCGCCGACATGAACGCGCAGATGCGCGGCGATATCGAGAAATGGAGCAAGGTGATCACGCAGGCGAAGATCCCGAAGCAGTAGGGGGCCGTGGCGCCTACGACGTGACGGCTTGTTTCTCGACGACAGCATTGCGACAGCGACGCGCCACCAGCCACGGCGCGAGCAGCAGCGCAAAACCCGCTGCCACCAGCATGAGGATGATGGGCAGGCGCTGCGGCCATGGCCCGAGTGCCACGACCGCGGCAGGCACGGGAAGATCGGCCGGCGGATTGCCGATGAATCCATAGTCGGCGCGCAGCAGAAGATCGATCGGCAGGACCACGGCTGCCCAGATGAGGCTCGCCAGCAGGGCACGCCCGTAGTCGCGCCAATCGGGGCGGAAGCCGAGCACGACGAGATCGTAAAGCGCACAGGCGAGAATGAGCGTATGCGCGCTCCAGAATGCCCAGAACAGGATATAGGCGGGGCCGACCGTCAGGGTCGGCTGGATATAGGCCTGTGTCGCGAATCCGAACGCCCAGAAATAAAGCGTGGCGCGCAGCGGCCGGCTCCTCGTGAGCAGAGCGAACGGCGCGACGAGCCCGCTGATGTCGCAGGCCTGCAGCGGCAGGCCGGTGCGCAGGTCGATGCCGTGCCAGTTCCACCACGTGTTGTACGCAACCCAATACGCGAGGGCGACGATCGCGAGCGCGGTCCGGACGTGCGGTTCACGTGGCGCGCCGCGCAGGCGGCGCCCGAACCAGGCGAAGGCGGCAACCAATGCGACGCAGACGCTCACCGTGACGAGGTGCAGGGCGCCAAACGCCGTGAAGACGTGCAGCACATCGGCTGTGGGCGAGGGCGCGTCCATTGTCCTGCGGCTTCGCGGTCCCGCGTCGGATCAGTCCGAATCGATCCGGATCGTCGATTGCGACAGTTGTGGCACCGCGATGTGACCGGCGTGCAAAAGCCCGGCGATTGTCAGCCGCGCCGCCTGAAGCGGGTTAGAGGATCTGGCTGAGAAACTGGCGCGTGCGCGGGTCGCGGCTGTTGGTGAAGAATTCCGCCGGTGGCCCGTGTTCCACCACGACCCCGCGATCGGTGAAATAGACCTGGTTGGCGACCTCGCGGGCGAATCCCATCTCGTGGGTGACGATCAGGCAGGTCATGCCTTCCTCGGCGAGCTCGCGGATGGTGACGAGGACTTCCTTCACGGTCTCGGGATCGAGCGCGGCCGTGACCTCGTCGAACAGCATCACGTCGGGCTGCATCGCGAGGCTGCGCGCGATGGCGACGCGCTGCTGCTGGCCGCCCGACAGTTCGCCCGGATAGGCGTCTTCCTTGCCTTCCAGCCGCACCTTGCGCATGAGCGCGCGCGCGAGCGCCTCGACCTCGTGGCGGTCGCGTTTGAGCACATGCAGCGGCGCCATCATGATGTTGTCGAGGGCGGTGCGGTGCGGAAAGAGGTTGTACTGCTGAAACACCATGCCGACCTTGCGGCGCAGCGCGAGCTTGTCGAGCTTGGGATCGTGCACCTCCTGGCCCTCGACCAGGATCGAGCCGCGGTCGATCGGCACCAGCGCGTTCACGCAGCGCAACAGCGTCGATTTGCCGGCGCCCGACGGGCCGATGAGGCAGATGACCTCGCCCTTCATCACGTCGAACGTGACGCCGCCGAGGACGACGGTCGGGCCGAACGATTTGTGCACGTCGCGAATGCGGACCAGCGGCTGATCGGCAGGCCAGGGGGCCGTGGTGATCGCGGCGGAGGTCGGAGAGGAAGAGGCCATGGCGTGCCGTTTTTCAGCGAACCTGGAAGCGCCGCTCCAACGCGGTGGTCGCGCGCGCGATCGGATAACAATAGGCGAAGAACCAGAGCAGCAGATAGAGATACATCGGCATCAAGAGCTCGCTGCGGCCCCCCTCGGCCGACAGGATATCGCCCGCCAGTGTCATCGATCTCGCTGACCCCGACGATGGCGGTCAGCGGCATGGCGGCCACCAGGATCGAGTAGAGGTTCATCCACGGCGGCGTCATGCGCTTGACGCACTGCGGCAGGATGACCATGCGCAGCGTCTGCCAGCGCGTGAACGCGAGGGCCTCGCTCGCCTCCCACTGCCCGAATGGGATCGACCGCACCGCCCCACGCACGAGCTCGCCGACGTTCGCCATCACGGGGAGCGCAAGGCCGAACGTCGCCTTGAGCCAATCGGGCAGCGGCACGACGATGCCGCCGATGCGCAGATTGAACGGCAGCAGAAGCATGCAATAGAACAGCATCACCAGCCACGGCGCATTGCGGAAGAGCTGCGTGACGATCCAGGCAAGGCCACGGACGGGCGCGTGCAGTGAAATCAGTCCGAGCCCGACCACGACGCCGGCCACGGTTCCGATCGCCATGGCGAGGAAGCTCATGGCGATGTCGAGCGCGAAGCCTTTTGCGAGCAGCGGCGTCCATTTGAGCAGCGTCGCGAAGATCGACAGGGCAGCCGAGGGGCCGGCCTGCGCGTCGCCGATGCCAATGGAGAGGAAAAGCGCGACCGCGATGAACACGCCGTGGCGGGCCTCGAGCCGGAAGGCGGGCCGGGAGGTTGTTCCCAGGCGAAACGGCTTGAGGACCGGGAGCGTGCCGTCGCGAACCGCGATCATGGCGTGTAGCCCGGGACGCGCAGCCCCCGCTCCCAGCGTCCCATGACGTAGACCAGCGCGCCCACCAGGAGCAGGTAGACGACGAGCAGCACGTTCATCATCTCCGGCACATTGACCTCGTCCGACCAGATCTGGCTCGCGACATAAAGCATCTCGGGGACCGCGATCGCGTACGCGATGGTCGTGGTCTTGATCAGGTTGACGAGATTGTTGTTGAGCGCCGGCAGGCTGATGCGCAGTGCCAGCGGCATGATCACGTACGCATAGGCTTTGAGGCGCGTGTAGCCGAGCGCCTCGGCGGCCTCGATCGTCTCGCGCGGCACGGCCTCGATGCCGGCGCGGAAGATTTCCACGTTGAACGAGCCCGCATAGAGCGAGAGGCCGATGACCGCCCACGTGAAGCTGGAGAAGATCGGCACCTGCAGGCCGTTTGCGCCGGTCATGCGCAGGTACGAGCCGAGCCCGAAATAGAAGAAGTAGAGCTGGACCAGCGGCGGCGTATTGCGGAAGAACTGGACGTAGCCGTTCGTGATCGCGCGCACGAGCCAGATGCGCGATCCCTGCAGCCAGGAGCCGACGACGCCGATCGCGAGACTTCGCGACCAGCGCGACGGCCATGAGGCGGAGCGACGTCAGAAAGCCGTTGAAGAACCGCGCGCGGTCGAAGGCATCGTAGAAGATGGTGAGATTGATTCCGGTCGTCTCGTGGAGCGTCCGGAACCAATCCCAGATCGGCGAGAGATTGATCATGGCGAACCGCGATAGCTAGCTGACGGTCGCGCGCACGATCGCACTCACGTTCATTTGGCCTCGTCGTGCATCTTGCGTGCGTACGGCGACGGCGGGATCTTCCACTTCTTCTCGAGCTCGATCAGCCGGCCGCTCTTGTGCCAATCCTTGACGACCTGCGCCATGAACTGGCCCCACGGGCCGTCGAGCTCCTCGAGCTTCACGGCGAGGGCCCACGGCTCGGTTTTGATGCTCTGCAGCGGCATCTCGTAGTCGGCCCATTTCGGGTCGTTGAGATGGTCGGCGAAGTAGGTGTCGTCATAGACCATGCCGACGCAGTTGCCCTGCTGGAGCGCCGTCTCGGCTTCCGCCGTGCCCTTGAAGGCGACGATGTCGGCACCGTATTGCTCGGCGATCGGCTTGTTGTACCAGGCGCCCTGGATGCCGCAGATCTTCTGGCCCTTGAGCCCATCCCAGGATTTCAGCGCCACCTTCTTCAGGACAAAGGCGTTGGGGCCGGACGCATAGTAATCGGGCAGGACGATGCCGACGGCCTTTCGCCGCTCTGGCGTGTCGTTCATCGTCGCGATCATCAGGTCGATCTTGCCCTGCTGCAGGAATTGCATGCGGTTGGACCCGACGACCGGCTCGATCTGGAGCTTGACGTGGAGGCGATCGGCGACGTCCTTGGCGAGATCGGGCTCGAAGCCGATGATCGCGCCGCTCGGATCGCGGAAGCCGAACGGCTTGTAGTCGGCCTTGGTGCCGACGATGAGCACGCCGTCCTTCTTGATCTTGTCGAGCGTCTGGGCAGGCGCCGAACTGGCCGCGGCGAGGAGGCCGGCGGCGGCCATTCCGGCCACGATGAAGCGTTGCAACATGATCCCCTCTCTATGGGTTGGCGGATATGCGGTTCGTTTCGCGATGGTACATGCTTGCGGTGCCTATGTCCCCGGGCATCCTGGTCGCAGGGCTCATATTGACCGGCATTCGAAGCGACCGGCATTCGGAGCGCAATCTTCCGCTGTGCGGCTGAATTTCACATCCCGTCGTAGAGCCAGGCCATGCCGTCGTAGGACTGCTCCGCGGTGCGTCCGTGCAGAGCCGCGTAGCGCAGCTCTGCCGCGACGCCGCCGGCATGGTAGAACTCGCCATAGATGCGGGCCATGATCTGCACGCGACCGGTGCGCAGATAGCGCTGCTGCTGGTAGGCACGAAACGCGCCAGGCACGTCGTCGGGCGCGGCGGCGACCTTCTCGGCGAGGCACACCGCGTCCTCGGTCGCCATGCAGGCGCCCTGCGCGAGATATTGCAGCATCGGGTGGGCGGCGTCGCCGAGCAGCGTGACGCGGCCCTTGCTCCAGTCCTTGATCGGCTCGCGGTCGCACAGCACCCACATGCGCCAGGTCTCGATGCGCTTGAGCAGGCGCAGGACTTCGGGCCGCTGGCCCGCGAAGCGCGCGAAGAGCTCATCCTTGGCGCCCTCGGCGTCCCAGCCCTCGGTGTAGCGGTCGGAATGGAAGACGGCGACCAGGTTGTAGAGCGCGCCGCGGCGCAAGGGGTAATGCACGAAATGTGTCTTCGGCCCGGCCCACAACATCATGTCCGGGCTCCACAGATCGTCCGGCACGTCCTCGCGCTTGAGAACCGCGCGATACGCGATATGGCCGGAAACGCGCGGCTTGCCGTCGCCGACGACCTTCTCGCGCACCTTCGACCACATGCCATCGCATCCCACGAGGGCACGGCCGCGCGCCTCCTCGCCGTTGTCGAGGCGGATCGTGACGCTGTCGCCGTGGTCGACGAAGTCGTCGACGCGGCGTGAGTTCTCCAGCGAGATGAGATTGCTGCCCTGGCATGCGCGCAGGTAGACGCCGTGGATGTCGGCGCGATGCGTCACCGCATAGGGCTGCTTGAAGCGGGCGCGGAACGGCTCGCCGAGCGGGACGGTCGTGACCTCCTCGCCCGTGAGCGCATCGCGCATCTGCAGCTTGCCCGGCACCCAGGCGTCCTCCAGCATGTCGAGCTTGAGGCCGATGCGCTCGAGCGCGCGGAAGATGTTGGGGCCGAGCTGGATGCCGGCGCCCAGCTCCTTGAATTCGGGCGCCTGCTCGAACACGCGGACCGGGAAGCCCTTGGTTGCCAGCGCATAGGCCGTCACCAAGCCCCCGATGCCGCCGCCTGACACGAGGAACGGCAGGTCCTGACCGTTCTGCTGGGCCATATGCAACTCACGACGTCTTACCAAGGGTGTGCCGGCACCTGATAATACACGCGCGGCGCAGCGGCAATGCGGCCGCGTCCGTCGGGGCGCACGACGGCTTGGCGCGGCGCGGCACCCTCCGCTACAATCGACGCATGAGGGAAATCTTTGTCGCGCACGAGCACGAGATGTCGGACGGCGGGCGCAGAATTGTCGTCGACGACAATGTCGAGATCGGCGTCTTCCGGGTCGACGGCGCGTTCTATGCCTGGCGCAACGACTGCCCGCATCAGGGCGGGCCGGTCTGCCAGGGAAGGCTGATGCAGGGCACCGAGGAGCGGCTTGATGCCGACCGGCGCAGCCTCGGCATCCACTACTGCGCGGGCTCGCTGAACATCGTCTGCCCCTGGCACGGCTTCGAGTTCGACGTGCGCACCGGCCGCCATTTCGGTCACGCCAAGATGCGTCTCGCCAGCTATCCGGTCACGGTCCGCGACGGCGGCGTCTACGTCGTCGCCAAATGACCGGCCACCCGGGAGGGGTCCTGAGGATCATGTCGACCAGCCGCACCAAGCCACCGGAACTGTCGGTCATCACCGACGTCACCGACTCGTACGAGATCCTGGCGCGGGCCACCCGCCAGGCGGCCGAGCGCGGGCTCGACAAGTATTTCATCGTCGACGCCGACTCGCACATCGGCGACGGCCTCGCGTGGGCCGAGGTGCTCAAATACGTCGAGAACGAGACCGTGCGCGACGCCGCGATGTTCTTCGGCGGCGGCACCGGCCGCAGCGCCTTCCTCAACGATACGCCGGGCCTGCAGCACCAGCATGCCGGCGGGCGCATCCCGCACGGCGCGCACCTGCGCGAGCCGATCGCCGACAAGAGCGTGCCGCGCGAGGTCGCGCTGTCGCGCAAGGCGATGGACTGCATGGCGCTCGACTATCAGATCTTCTTTCCAAGCGCGCTGCTTTTCCTCGGCATGCACCCGCAGCGCGAGATCGAGGCCGAGCTCGCGACCGCGTACAATCGCTGGATCGTCGAGCATGTGCTGCCGCACGAGCCGCGCATGAAGGCGATGCTGTACCTGCCGTTCAACACGCCCGAGGCCGCCGAGGCGACCGTCAAGCGCTTCCTCGGCGCACCGGGCGTGGTCGGCTTCCTGGTGACCAGCACGCGCTACCAGCCGGTGCATGCCAACGAGTACATGCGGCTCTACGCGATGCTCGAGGAAGCCAACATGCCGATCGGCTTCCACGCGCACCACAATTGGAACAACGAGTACACGCGCCCCCTCAACCGCTTCCTGTCGATGCACGCGATCTCGTTCGTGCTCAGCAACATCGTGCACCTGACCAACTGGGTCATCAACGGGCTGCCGGTGCGTTTCCCGCGCCTCAAGGTGATGTGGATCGAGAGCGGTCTCGCGTGGCTGCCGTTCCTGATGCAGCGGCTCGACCACGAGTACCTGATGCGCGTCTCCGAGGCGCCGCTGCTCAAGCGGCTGCCGAGCGAGTACATCAGCGAGATGTTCTACACGATGCAGCCGATGGAGGCGACGAACCTCAAGCTGCTCGAGGGCACGTTCGAGGCGATCCGCGCCGATACGCAGCTTCTCTACGCGTCGGACTGGCCGCACTGGGACTTCGACGTCCCCGCCAAGGTGTTCGACCTGCCGTTCCTCGACGAACGGGCGCGGCGCAACATCCTCGGGCTCAACGCCGCGCGCGTGTTCAACCTGCCGGTCCCGGCGCGCTACCAGCAGAGCGTTGCCGCGGAGTAAGCGTCGATTCTTGGCGCCCTTGCTCAAACCCAGGGCAATCGCATGTGAGGTGTGCACGGCGCCCGCACTCCTTCTCCCCCTTCAGGGGGAGAAGGTCGGGATGAGGGGGCGCTTCCGCAAATTCAGGCGCAGCGACTCGCGGAAGCGCCCCCTCATCCCGACCCTCTCCCCGCACGCGGGGAGAGGGAGCGCGGCGTCACTGCTCACATCACATGCGATTGCCCCTCAATCGAGCCGAGGACAGGTTTTCGCCGGGATATGCGCTATTCAACTTTGATGCCGGTCAGGCGAACGATCTCGTCGTACTTCGCCGTGTCGTCGCTCAGCCCCGCACCGAATGCCTGCGCGGTCTGCGACCGCGCCTCGATGCCGAGCTTGGCGAGGCCGGCGCGGAACACCTCCGACTGCATCGCCTTGTTGACCGCGGCATTGAGCTTCTCGACCACGGCGTCGGGCGTGCCGGCGGGCGCGAGCAGCCCATAGACGATATCCTTCGGGAAGCCCGGGAAACCGGCCTCCTGCATGGTCGGCACATCGGGCAGCTCGGGCCAGCGCTTGTCGGCGGCCACGGCGAGCGGGCGCAACTTGTCGGCCTGGATCAGCGCCAGCAGCACCGACTTGTTGTTGAAGAGCATGTCGATCTGGCCGCCGAGCAGGTCGGTGATCGCCGGGGCGCCGCCGCGATAGGGGATGAACGGGACGTCGATGCCGGCGCGGTACTTCAGGAGTTCGGCGGCCAGGTGCGACGCGATGCCCGGCGCCGATCCGTATTTCAGCTTGCCGGGATGCTGTTTGGCATAGGCGACGAACTCGCCCACGGTCTTCGCGGGCACCGACGGGTTGACCACCATCACCATCCCGTCGCTCGCAATCGGCGCGACGGCAATGAAGGACTTCATCGGGTCGTAGTCGAGGTTCTTGTAGAGGGCCGGGATGATCGCGTTGAGGTTGGTGCCGCCCAATACGAGCGTGTAGCCGTCGGGGGTCGCGCGTGCGACGTAGCGCGATCCGGTGCGGCCGCCGGCGCCACCCTGGTTCTCGATGATGACATTCTGCCCGAGCGTCTCGGAGAGCGGCTGGACGATCAGCCGGGCCGCGACGTCGGTCGGTCCGCCGGGCGGGAACGGCACGACGATGCGGATCAATCGGTTGGGATAGCCCTGCGCATCCGCGGGCTGGCTGCCGAGCGCCAGAAGGCAGCAGACGAATGCGGTCATCCAGACGCGGATGGTCATGACGGGCGCTCCCCTGATCCTGTTTTGCCGAAAGTATGGGACGAATTCGTCCGCGTTCCAACCCGGAGGCGCCGGCGAGCCGGCATGTCGGGCGATGGCCTTCGACAGACTCCTGCCCAGTGAGTAGACTGCGCCCGCGTGACAGGCGCGCCGCCGACCAACACGCGCCGCACCAGAACCGTCCGGGAGGCCTGCATGGCGACCAGTTTCCAGATCAACGGCAAGGCGACGCATTCGGATGCGCCGTCAGCGACGCCCCTGTTGTGGGTGATCCGCGAGGAGCTCAAGCTCACGGGCACGAAGTTCGGCTGCGGCACCGGCCTGTGCGGCGCCTGCATGGTGCACGTGGATGGCAAGCGTACCTTCTCGTGCTTGACCCAGGTCGGCGAAGTCGCCGGCAAGAAGGTCACCACGATCGAGGGGCTTTCGGCCGACTCGTCGCATCCGGTGCAGAAAGCATGGCTCGCCGAGAAGGTGCCGCAGTGCGGCTACTGCCAGTCCGGGCAGATCATGAGCGCCGCCGATCTACTGGCGCACAATCCGCACCCGGACCGCGCCCAGATCATCGAGCACATGAGCACCAATATCTGTCGCTGCGGTACCTACCCGCGCATCGTCCGCGCCATCGAGCGCGCCGCGCAGGAGGCCTGACCATGACGATCGCGCTTCGCACGACTGACATCAATCGTCGCCATTTCATGGTCGGCGCTGCCGGCCTGACCTTCGCGGTAGCGTCCGGCCTGCGCGCCGGCGCGGCCGCCCGTACCGATGTTGCAATCAATCCGTGGGTGACGATCTCGACCGATGACACGGTCGCGATCATGTCGCCCGCCGCCGAGATGGGGCAGGGGTCGCTCACGTCGCTGCCGCTCATCCTCGCCGAAGAGCTCGATGCCGACTGGGGTAAGGTGCGCGTGGTCGTCGCGCCGCCCAACGACAGCCTCTACAAGAATCCGCAATACGGCTACATGTACACGGCCGGCAGCAACGCGGTGACGTCCTACTTCAAGGAGCTGCGCCAGTTCGGCGCGCAGGTCCGCAAAGTGTTGCTGGCGAATGCGGCAAGCCATTGGAGCGTGCCGGTCACCGAGCTCTCGACCGAGCCGAATGTTGTGGTCCACGCCGCCTCGGGCCGTCGCCTGACCTATGGCGAGATCGCCGCCTTCGCGGAGGTCCCCGCCAAGGCCCCGGATGTCGCCGAGAGCGAGCTCAAATCGCCGGACAAGTTTCGCCTGATCGGCAAGGACGTGGTCCGCGTCGACATGCCCGGCAAGATCAACGGCACCGCGCAATACGCTATCGACATCCAAGTGCCCGGCATGCTGTACGGCGCGATCCTGCGCGCGCCGGTCGAAGGCGCGCACCCGGACAAAGTCGACGACGCCAAGGCGACGGCGATCGCCGGTGTCGTTCGTGTCGTCGCGCTGCCCTATGGCGTGGGCGTGGTTGCCGCGACGCCCTGGGCGGCGTTCAACGCGAAGGACGCGCTGAAGGTCACGTGGACGCGCAGCGGCAAGGGCTGGGGGTTCAACAGCGAGAAGGAATTGCCGCTGTTCGACGCGGCGGCGCGCGACATGTCGCGGCCGACCAAGCTATGGGGCAAGAAAGGCGACGCGCCGGCCGCATTGAAAACGGCGGCCACCACGGTCGAGGCGGATTATCGCAACGACCTCGTCTACCACGCGCAGATGGAGCCGCTGAACGCGGTCGCGTCGGTCTCGCCCGATGGCGGCACCTGCGAGCTCTGGTGCGGCGTGCAATCGAAGACGATCGCCGTGACGGTCGCGGCCACGGCGCTCAACATCGCGCCCGACAAGATCGTCTATCACGACATGCTGATGGGCGGCGGCTTCGGCCGGCGCGGCCATCGCGACGAGGAATATGTCCACGACGCGGTCGTGCTGTCGAACGCGGTCAAGAAACCCGTCAAGATGATGTGGACGCGCGAGGACGACGTCCACAACGGACGCTTCAATCCGCTGTCGGCGCATTACCTGCGGGCCGGATTCGATGCATCCGGCAAGCTGATCGCGTTCCATCACCGCAAGGCCTGCGACGAGGTGACGGCGTTCCAAGATCCGGTGCGTTTCGAGCGCCAGAAAGGCCGCGACGGCATCGCGTTCAACGGGCTCGATGCGCCGTACTACGATATTCCGAACCGGCTTGGTGAGGGCGTGCCGCAGGAAAGCGGGCTGCGAACGTCGAGCCTGCGCGGGATCGCGCACCTGACCAACATCTTCGCGATCGAATCGTTCATGGACGAGCTTGCGCGCCATCGCGGCGTCGATCCGGCCGACTTCCGGCGCGATCTCGTCAAGGGCAGCCCGCGTGGCGTCGCCATCATCGCGGCCGTGAAGCGTATGGCCGACTGGGGCAGGAAGCGCGACGGCACTGCGCTCGGGATCACCTACATGGACTATTCGGGCACCCAGATCGCGCTCATCGCCGAGGTCTCGGTCGAGCGCGCGAGCGGCGTGCTGCGCGTGCCCAACATCTGGGTCGCGCTCGATCCCGGCATTGCGGTCCAGCCCAACAATATCGCGGCGCAGACCGAAAGCAGCATCATCTACGGCGTGGGATTCGCGTTGTTCGAGCGCATCACGACCGAGGACGGAATCGTACAGCAGTCGGGCTTCTACGATTATCACGTGCCGCGCATGAAAGAGGTGCCGCAGACCCATGTCGAGGTGATCTCGACCAACAACCACCCGACAGGCGTCGGCCAGATGGCGACGCCGCTGGTCGCGCCAGCCATCGCGAATGCGGTCGCCGAGCTGACCGGCGTGCGGCTGCGCCAGACGCCGATGACGCCGGAGCGGGTCAAGACGGCGTTGGGGTGAGGGGTGGAGGGAGTGTCATCGGGACGACGCAATCGCTCGTTTACACGGGCGGTGACAGGATTTTGACGGCCCGATGATTCGCCTCTGGAAAGCGCTGATCAACTCGATCAACGGGCTCAACTGGGCCTTGCGGCACGAGGCCGCCGTGCAGGAGGAGGCGATCGCGTTCGCGATCGGCCTGCCACTGAGCTTTTTTGTGGCCCCGAGCCTCCCATGGTGGATCGCGCTCGTCGGCTCGCTGCTGCTGCTGATGGTCGTCGAGCTGCTCAACACCGCGGTCGAGAAGCTCTCCGACCATGTCACGCCGGAGCACAGCCAAGCCATCAAGGTCGTGAAGGATCTCGGTTCGACCGCGGTCCTGTTCACGCTGACGATCGCGTTTCTGATCTGGGCGTGTGCGCTCGCGGTGCGGTTCTGGTGAGAAATTTTGCTGCGTCATTGCTCACGAAAGCGGGCAATCCAGTATTCGCGAACGGCAGATTGGAATGCCGACATTGCCCCTTGGATCCGCTGCGGCCTACTGGATCGCCCGCTTTCGCGGGCGATGACGGCGTTGGGTTGGGCATTGACGCAGCAGAACTCGTCTACTGCAGCTCCTTGCGCAGGATCTTGCCGATATTGCTCTTCGGCAGCGAGTTGCGGAACTCGATCACGCGGGGGACCTTGTAGCCGGTCAGGTTCTCGCGGCAGTAGGCGCGGAGCGCCGCCTCGGTCAGCTCCGGATCGCGTCGCACCACGAACAGCTTGACGAGCTGGCCCGTGCGGTCGTCGGGCACGCCGATCACGGCGGCCTCGAGCACGCCCGGATGCTGCGCGACCACGTCCTCGACCTCGTTCGGAAAGACCTTGAAGCCCGAGACGATGATCATGTCCTTCTTGCGATCGAGCAGCTTGACGAAACCCTGCGCGTCGACTGTGCCGAGGTCGCCGGTCAGCAGCCAGCCGTCGGCGTTCAGCGCCTTGCGGGTCTCGTCCGGCCGCCCCCAATAGCCATGCATCACCTGCGGGCCTTGTACCCACACCTCGCCCATCTCGCCCGGCGCGACCGGCCGGCCTTGATCGTCGCGGATCGAGACCTCGGTCGAGGGAACCGGCAACCCGACGGTGCCGATGTTGGGCTGCGCGAGCGGATTGATGCACACGACCGGGGAGCCTTCGGTCAAGCCGTAGCCCTCGACCAGGCAGGTGCCCGTGATGGCGCGCCAGCGATCGGCGACGGCGCGCTGCACGGCTGCGCCGCCGCCGATCGCGAACTTGAGGTCCGAGAAATCGAGCGCGGCGAATTCGCGCGAATGGACGAGCGCATTGAACAGGGTGTTCACGCCCGACATCGCGGTGACGCGGGTGCGCTGCATGGTCGCGACCAGGCGGCCGATGTCGCGCGGATCGGGCACCAGCACGTTCATGCCGCCGATCGACGCGAAGGTGAGCATGTTCGCGGTGAGCGAGAAGATATGATAGAGCGGCAGCGGGGTGAGCACGCGCTCGACGCCCGGCGCCGCGTGCGTGCTGATCCAGGTCGCGCATTGCAGCGTGTTGGCGATCAGGTTGCGGTGCGACAGCATCGCGCCCTTGGCGACGCCGGTCGTGCCGCCGGTGTATTGCAGGAGCGCCGGCGCGGCCGGGATCGCGGCGGCGTCCGGCAGCGGCCGCGACGGCGGTTGGCCGCAGGCGTCGTGCAGCATGGTAAAGCGCTCGAACTGCCACGCCGGCACGGCGCGGCGCAGCCACGTATTGGCGAAGTTGAAGGCCAGCCGCTTGAGCGGCGGCACGAGGTCGCCGAGCCGCGCCACCACGACATGCTCGACGGACGTCTCGGCGATCACGCCCGCGAGCTTGTGGGCGAAGTTCTCCATGATCACGATCGTGGTGGCGCCGCAGTCGACGAGCTGGTGCGCGAGCTCGCGCGGCGTGTAGAGCGGATTGAAGCTCACTACCGTGAGCCCGGCACGCAGTGCGCCGAGGAACGCGACCGGATAGGCGAGCACGTTCGGCAGCATGATGGCGAGGCGGTCGCCCGGCTTGCGCGCCAGCCGCTCGATCAGGAAGCCCGCGAAGGCCGCGCTCGTGCGTTCCCACTCGGCGTAGGTCATGGTCCCGCCGAGGAAATCGAAGGCGGGCTGGTCGGCATATTTGCCGCACGAGGCGAGCAGAAGCGCGTGCAGGGACGCAAAGGCGTCGGGATCGATCGTCGGGGGCACGCCGGCCGGATAGGAGGTCCGCCACAGCGCGGCGCTCGCGGGTGCGTCCGCTGATTCAGCGTTGGACATCGGAGATTTGCGAGGCCTGGGCGAGGGCGCGAGGCGCGGTCACGCGATCGGATCCGTCATGCATGCGAAGCGTCTTTCGGCAGCCGCATACACATATGCGATTCCTGCCGGCCGCTGAAATTTATCCTGGGAGGCGAACTGCGGACACAAATAACCCCGGTGGGGACGCACCGGGGTTATTCTTCCACCGGACGTTTGGGGAGGGGGGCATGGGGGGCACGTCCGGCTTCGACGTTGATATAAGCGGGGCCGACGACTTTGCCAGGGCCCCACCGGCGCGCGAGGCCGGATCACCTCATCGTGAAGAGGGGCCCGAGCGCATCTCGCGCAGCTCGTAGAGGGCGAGTGCCACGACCAGCACCCCGACGCCCACGAAGTTCCAACGCGCCGCCGTGCTCGTGATGCCGAGCACCCAGGGGGAGATCGCAAGCCAGACGCCGGCTACCACGTTGATCCACTCCTCCCAGTCGCGAAAGACCGACAGCTCGACCACCTCGGCGACGAGGATCAGGGCGCCGACCGCGATGGCGTTCTCCAGCGCCCGGGTCTCCTGGTCAAAGAAGAGGGCCCAGGGCGAGAGCACGAGCCAGATGCCGAGGGCCCAACTGCTCCAGTCCTCCCATTGCTTGGGAAACGAGAAGGCTGATTGCGCCATGGGAATCTCCGCGGTCGGGCCGAAGGAGGTTAGAGCGCAACCGCCATGCTTTCTCAATGCCGTGACGAAGTCGCCGGGGAGCGGTCGCGTCGGAGGACGAAACCGCACGGTTCCGTCAACTCGCGGGCGCTACCTTAATACCTATTCCCGGATCGTTTGTGTCCGCCCGGCGTTGTGCCTGAGTGCATCGCGCCGGCGCGCTCGCGGGGCGGCCGGCGTCCTTTTTCTCGAGGGAGGTTCGTCCATGAAGGCAGCAAAAGCTGATCGGGGCCCAACGCAAGTCGACGTCAACACCGCGACCGTCGATCAGCTCAAGACCGTCCGCGGGCTCGGCAAGACGCGCGCGCTCGAGATCGCCCGCTATCGCGACAAGCACGGGCCGTTTACGAGCCTCGACGAGCTTGAGCGGGTGCCGCATATGGGCGACATGCCGTGGGGCGAGTTCGACGAGGTGAAGACGCACCTGACGCTGCACCGCGCGGGCGACGCCGCGCCGTCCATTGCGCCTGACAAGGTCGACGTGAACCACGCGAACATCGAGGAACTGCGCGCGGTCGAAGGCATCGGCGCCGCGCGGGCGCAGGAGATCGTCGAATACCGCGAGCAGCACGGCGGCATCCGCGACCTCGGCGAGCTCGATGCCCTGCCGCATTTCCGCGAAGAGCCCGAGGGGCAGCGCGCGCCGATCAAGGCGCGGCTGCGGATATAGGCGCGGGGGGGCCCCAGCTCCACATCGCGGCGCCGCCGCACGTTCGCTGGCGCCACGCGCATCGCGCCGCCCTCGATGGTCAGCGATTTCGGTGCACTTCCCGCCACCGCGATCTCGGCCTATCGTTTCGCATGTGCGGCGGGTTTGCCGCCGCGGAGGGGCGTCGGCATGGAGCTGTCCTACACGCAGAACCTGGAGGACTACCATCTGTCGCTCGCCTTTGCGGGCCAGCCGACCGGCACCTACATCGACGTCGGCGCCGGGCATCCGGTCGCCGACAACGTGTCGTTCTGGTTCTACGAGCGCGGCTGGAGCGGCATCGTGGTCGAGCCGCAGCCCGATTTGGCGGCCCTTTACAAGCAGCTGCGCCCGCGCGACCGCGCGGTGCGCGGTCTGATCGGGCGCGAGAACGGCGAGATCGATTTCTTTCGCGTCGAGCGGCTGCACGGATTTTCCACCACGGTGCGCGAGCATGCCGAGAAGGCGAAGAAATTCGGCGTCGACTACGAGACCTTCCGCATGCCGGTCATGACGCTCGCGGCGCTGTGCGAGACGCAGGGGCTGACGACGATCGATTTCCTGAAAGTCGACGTCGAGGGCGGCGAGGCCGATGTCCTGCGCGGCAACGACTGGACGCGGTTTCGGCCAAAAGTGATCGTGATCGAGGCGGTCGCGCCGGGATCGGGCGAACCGGCCTGGGAGGCGTGGGAGCCGTTCCTGCTCGCGCAGGGCTACGACTTCGTCCTGTTCGACACGCTCAATCGGTTCTATGTCGCGCAGGAGCATCCCGATATCCTGGCGCGCGCGCCGCGCGAACGCGCGCCCTGGGATTCGGCGCGCGCACATGTACGAGATCGGGCGCGCGCCCGAGAATGCCCTGCATCCCGATCACGCGCTCGCGCGCGATCTTGCACGCGGCTTCTGGGCGAACCTGCCGTATCTCGAGCCCGAGCTGATCGAGACGCTGCTCGCCCGCGCGCGGCGCATTGCCGATCCGGCCGGGCGCGAAGCGCTCGCCGCCACCGTGCGGAGCGAAGCATTTCGCGGCTCGCTTGGACGGATCGCTTGCGGCTATGATGGCGGCCAGATCGTCGACGAGTGAGGGCTCGCTTCCTGTCCATCGGCTTCTTCCGCCTTGTGGCGGCGCAGATGCGCGCCATGGCGGACGACGCGCAAAAGCTGGTCGGCTCGTGGCGCGCGCGTGGTCCGAGCGACAACTTGGTGAATGTCTTCGCCGATGGGCACATCACGATGTACCTGCGCAAAGGCGGGATCGGCGACCTGCGCACGCTCGAGGGCAGCGGACGCTGGCGAGTAACGGTATGCTGACGGCCAAGTTCATCGCGGTCGGCGGTCAGAGCCGACTTTCCAAGAATGCGCCGATTCGTCCGATAGCGCGGCGCGCTTCCGGCAAGATCGGCGCGAGTGCGTGCCAGACGTGCGGCATGCGCCGCCATATCTCGAGCTCCACCTCGCACCCGGCTGCCCGCAGCCGGTCCGCCATGCGCACGGCATCATCGCGTAGCACCTCATCGCTGCCGACGTGGATCAGCGCCGGTGGCGCCTTCTGCCAATCGCCATAGAGCGGCGATGCGTAAGGTGAGCATGGATCCGCGCCGGCGAGATAACAGGCCGCAAAATTCGTCGCGCTCTCGGCGTTGATCACCGGGTCCGCCCTCGCATTCAGTCGCAAGGAGGCGCCAGTCAGCGCAAGGTCCGTCCATGGCGACAGCGCGACGATGGCAGCGGGCGGCACGAGGCCCTCGTCCTGCAGCTTGAGCAGCAGCGCGAAGGCCAGTCCGCCGCCCGCCGAATCGCCGAGTAACCCGATCCGTCGCGGATCTGCGCCGTTCGCCAACAGCCAGCGATAGGACGAGAAGGCATCATCGAGCGCCGCTGGAAACGGATGCTCGGGTGCGAGCCGATAGTCGGGCGCAATCACCACGGCTCGCGCCGCCGATGCGAACCGCCACGTCACATGTCGATAGTTTGACGGTGAGCCGGTGACGTATCCGCCCCCGTGCAGGAACAGGACGAAGCGATCGCCTCGGGATGCCGGCGTCGCGATGCGATGTGCATTCACGCCGCCCGCGTCAATGTGGGTCGCCGTGGCATCGGGCGGCGGAGGAGGCGTAACGGCTGCGGCGGCGCGGCGGCGCGCCCGGATCCGCTCCACGCTGGCACCACGCTCCGGCCACTTGAGCAGCAAGCGCACACCAAGCCGTACGAGTTCGCCGCGTACGCTCATGGTCGCCCTCCAAGCCTGTGCCTGAGCCGGCTGCCGGTCCGATCGGCCTACTTCACGCCGCTTTTCCGTGGAGGACCCATCAGCGCCGGCTGGAACAGGACGGCGGCTGCCATGGTGCAGACCAGCGCAAGCGCCATCAGCTTTCCCATGCTCGACGTTCCGGGATGGCTGGACAGCCATAGGCTCCCGAATGCGGTCGCGGTGGTCATCCCGCTGAACAGCACCGCGCGAGTCAGGCTCGACTGCAGCAGCGCGACTTTGCCGGCGCGCCACGCCAGGACGTAATAGATCTTGAACGCCACGCCGACCCCGAGCAGCAGCGGCAGCGCGATGATGTTCGCGAAGTTGAGGGGTAGATCAAACACGACACAGAGCTCGAGCGTCACGATGCCGGCGACCAGCAGCGGCACGATCGTCAGCAGAACATCCCCGACGCGGCGCAGCGCGATCCACAGCAGCACGAAGATGGCGGCCAACGCGAAAGCTCCGGCCTCCATGAAAGCGCGCACCACGGTGTTGGCGGCCTCGACCAGTTCGACCGCCGATCCGGTTGCAGTCGGAGCGACGGTCAGCACCGCATCGACGAACTCGCGCAGCGTCTGCGTGTCGTTCGGATCTCCTTTGGGGAGCACCTGAATCCGCGCTTGGCCCTGCGGCGTCATCCAGTCGCGGACGAGTTCGGCCGGCATCGTATCGATCGAGATCGGCTGCGGCTGGAGTTGCCGCCTGAGCTGATCGAGCGAGAGCCGCAGCGGATCGACAATAGCGGCCTCGAGCCGCGTTCGGACGGCCGTGTCCGCATCCGCTACCCGACGAAGCAGGCCGGCGAGCCGTCTTGCGGCGTCCGGCGCGGCGCCGGACGCCGCACCGGCGGCCCTCGACAGGTCGTCTGCCGTCAGCCGCAGCGCTTCAACGTTCTCCCGGTCGGTCGGAGGTGGCTGCCTCTCGCCCGGGTTCAATGATGGATCGATCGTGCGGGCGGCATCGCGGATCAACGTCAGCTTTTCGTCCTGATCGGCGGGCACGAGATCCGCGAGGGTCTTCGCCTGCGCGACTTGCCGCAATGTCGCGATCCGCACCGCCGTCGCGCGCGCCTGAGCGAGGTCTGGCGCCAGGACGTCGACTTCCATTCCGCCGGCCAACGGATCGCCGCGAAGCTCCAGATAGGTCGCGACCGATTCGACGTTTGAGTTGCGCAGGTGCATCGGATTGAAATCGAACGGCAGAAACAGCAGCAGCGGTGAGGCGACCGCCACGACCACAAGCGTGATGCCGACGACCGCGACGCGGCGGCGTTCAAGAAAACGATCGAGCGGAGCCAGAAATGAAAATCCCACGCCGCGCGCTTCGCCGGGAGGCTTCAGAACCGCCAGCAGCGCCGGCAGCAGCGTGATGCTGGCGATGAAAGCGATGATCATTCCGGCCCCGGCAATCTCGCCAAGGTCGGCGAGGCCGCGATAGGCGGTCGGCATGAACGAGGAAAAGCCGACAGCCGTCGCGCACGCCGCCAGGGCAAGCGGGGCGCCGGCCTTGCGGGCTGCCCGACGCAACGCCGCATGGAGGTCGCCGTCGTCGTGACGCTCCGCCCGATACCGCACACTGAACTGAATGCCAAAATCCACTCCCAGCCCGACGAACAGCACAAAGAACGCGACCGACATCACGTTCAGCGCGCCAACCAGAAGCAGTCCGGCGGCGGTCGAGATGATCAGGCCAAGGAGGATGCTCGCCGCGACCGCGAAGATGATCCGGAACGAGCCCAGCGCCAGCCATAGAATGGTCGCCACCGCGATCAGCGTAACGGCCGCGTTGAGGCCCGCATGCTGCGTCAGGGTGGCGAACTCGTCGTCGGCAATCGGAACCGGGCCGGTCTGGCGTACGTGGACGCCCAACTCAGTCCCGATCGTCGCGGCCGCCGTGCGCGCGATCGCGACGGTTGCGGCCCTCCCGGGCTGCATGGCGGAAAAGTCGAGCGCCGGCTTGATCAGGAGAAAGCGCCGCAAATCCTGCGGACGCGCCGGCTTGTCGTTGAGTAGAACGCGCCACGAAAAGGTCGACGCTCGGCCGGCCAGGGCCGCGTCGGCGGCATCCGCCGCCATGTTCATTGGCCGGATCAGATCGCCCAGTTGCGTCTCGCCGCGCTCGGTCCCCGCGAGCGCGAGCGATAGGGCGTCGAGCGCGCCGCGCAGGGATGGATCGGTCGCGAGCGTGCCGAGCAGCGGATCGGCACGGATCAGGCCGTCGGCCAGACGCCTCACGTCGTCGACGGGCAGGAACAGCAGTCCGTTCTGCGCAAAGAACGTCCCGCCGCCGGCCTCGCGAACGGCGTGAAATTGCTCCGGCTGCCGTCGCAGCGCATCGGCGAGCTTGACCGAGGCTTGATCCGCAATCTCAGGCGTGGGCGCGGTGACGACGACAAGAATGTCGGTTTGCGGAAACAGCTTCAGATAGTCCAGCGCGCGGCGGGCCCACGGCACGTCGGACGCTATGAGGGCGTGCACATCGGAATTGATCGCGAAATGCCGCGCCGCATAGACACCGGCGCTGGCCGTCAATGCGACGGCCAGCGCAATGACGCTCCAGGGACGCCGAATGCAGAATGAGACAACGCTGGCAATCGTCGATGTCAACATGATCGGAACCACGGCCGTGTTCCGTCCGCCAAAACCAAGGCGCGGATCGCGTGTTTGGTTCCCGGCTGACGGATTTCGGCCGCGGGATCGAGACCGGGAACCAAGCCTATATCCGGCTTGTTTAAGTCAAGCGCCCACTGCGGAAGCCGTTTCGCACATCACTTTACTTTCGTCTCCCTTTCGGGGCGCAGCGGTCAACATCGTTAAGCGAGCGTCAGGGATGTAAGGCGTCGAAGGCGGGTGGCCCATCATGTCCAGGACCAGCCTTGCCCTGAGTTCACGCGCGCGGGCTCGCGATCGCGCTCGTCGTCAGCGCTCATGCGGTCCTTGCCTATCTTCAATATCAACCGAATCAGGCGCTCGGCTTTGCGACGCCTCCTTATATGTGGCGAGTCGTTCCGATCATCGACGCGCAGCGTTGGATCGGCTTCGATCTGTTCTGCGCCCTTCAATTCGTCGTGCTCATGCCGTTCATGTTCTTTCTCTCCGGGCTATTCGTTTGGACGAGTTTGTCGCGCCGGGGGAGCTGGACTTTTCTGCGCAACCGATTGATCCGGATCGGCGTGCCGTTTGTCATCGGTGTCTATTTGCTGATGCCGCTTGCATACTATCCGGCCTACCGCGTCGGTGCGGTCGATCCAAGCTGGTCGGGATTCTGGGCGGCTTGGAAAGCGCTCCCGTTCTGGGCAAGCGGACCGCTGTGGTTCCTGTGGCAAATTCTTGTGCTCGACATCGCGGCAGCTGCGCTGCTTTCGTTTGCGGGCGAGCGGCTCGTTCGCCATGCGCGGAAGGCCGTCGACTTTCCGAGGCGGTATTTTGTCGCGCTCGCCGCCATGTCCGTCCTCGCTTATGTGCCATTCGCCACGATCTTCAATCCGTGGGACTTGGACCAGATCGGTCCGTTCGCGTTGTTCCCGAGCCGCACGCCGCATTTCGTCGTCTGCTTCTTCGCCGGCGTGGTTGTCGGCATCGTCGGGATCGACGACGGCCTTCTGCGGTCGGACGGAATGCTGGCGCGCCGCTGGGCGCTGTGGTGGGGCTGGACGCTCGTCGGCTGGGTCGCCTGGATGCTGCTGACGGCACTGGCAATGGATACTGCGCCGCTCGGCATCCGCCCCGTACCGCACCTCGACATCCTCGCGAACCTTGTGTTCGCGCTGGCGAGCGTGGCCGGCTGCTTCGCCTTTGCGGCGCTCTTTCTGCGATTTGCGGCCAGTCGCTGGCCGACCGCCGAAAGTCTCTCGGACAATGCGTACGGAATATATCTGATCCACTATCCGTTGGTGGTGTGGCTGCAATATCTGTTGCTCCATGTCGTCGCCCTGCCGGCCGCCGCGAAGGGGTCAATGGCGTTTGCCGGCGCGCTCCTGTTGAGCTGGGGCATCGCGAGCGCATTGCGCCGCACGTCCCTCGGCGCTTTCGTCATCGGGACCGGTCAGCGGACAAAATCATCGGCGGATCGGCCACATCGCGACGAGGATCGAACGTCGGTTACGCGGCCGCCGCCGCTTCGCCTTCCTGAGCCGAGCGCAGAACCCGGTGAGCCGCCAGCGCCGCGGGCCGAGACGCCGCGGCGTGCGGAAATGCAAGAAGATTGCGGAGCTGTCGGCGGCCATGGCCCGAGCTCGTCCAGGCGCGACGGGCCTGTGTCGTCATCGTGAGCGCAGGCCCCAAGACGGCGTTTGCCACAATGGTCGCAAGACGGGGCCGAGATCGGCAGTTTCGAAGGACGCCTGTTCACTGGTCACGCAAACCTGCAAGCACAACAACGTTGAGAGCGGCACGGCTATGAAATGCCGCCTCGCACTGGGGGCTCTTCCCCGAGAAATTCACCGCCGACCTGACCAGCACCGGACGTTGGTTCAGCGTCGCTCAGCACTCTGCAGGGTCTCACGGCAGGCGGGACTTAGTGCCCGCGCGTGCGCTCGCAGGCAGTCCGCCATGATGGCATCGCTCTGATCCATCAGCCGGCGGCAATGTCGCAGCACATCCGGCCGGCAGGCGCGCTGCTGTTGCAGACTGCCCTTGTGTCCCTCTGACGTGAGATCCCTGGCGTAGAGGGGAAAGGGCAAAGTGTTCAATGCGACAAGGACGGGCAGCAGAAAACGGAACATGGTGCTCACCTGTTCGGCCCCAACCATAGAAACCGAGTGGCGATATTCGGTTCCCGTGGCCGACCGGGAACCAGGCACCGCGCTGGCGGGTTGGTTCGGTACCGGAATCCCGGCCGAGTGTATGGAACGGTGTCGGGTGACAAAACTTTTTGCGGAACGGCACGAGCCCGCGATTTCCCGGGCTCAGCGCGAGGCACCCGGCACGCCGCCAAACCGGCAGCGAAATGACGGGGAGCCTGCAATTGCCGATCGCGTTCCGTGGGATAGCCCGGGAGCCCGCGAGATCGCGTTCCAAATCCCGGAATTTTATAATGCCAGTGACGTGCTCTTCGAAAACATTGCGTTGGGGCGCGGCGGGCGTCTCGCGGTCACCGGGCCGGCGGGGCAGCGCAGCTATACGCAGTTGTGCCGGGAAGCCGCACGGTGGGGCCACGCACTGCTGTCGCTCGGGCTCACGCGCGGCGAACGCGTGCTCATGCTTCTCGACGACACGCCAGCCTATCCGGCAGCGTTCTTTGGCGCAGTGCGCGCCGGACTTGTCCCGCTGCTGATCAGTCCTCTCAGCCCGCCCGATCTGCTGCATTTCTATCTGGCGGACTCCGATGCCAAGGCGGCAGTGGCCGAGGCGAGCGTGTGCGACCGATTTGATCATCGGGTCTGCACCGGCACGCAGTTGAAGACGCTGATCATGGTGAATGGCCAAGCGGCCGTCGAGGCTGACGTGGATGTCAAGGTCGATGCGACCTGGCTCTCGGCTTTTCCCGATCGGTTGACGGCGGCCACCACGCATCGCAACGACATGGCGTTCTGGATTTATTCGTCCGGCTCTACGGGCCGGCCGAAGGGCATCGTCCATCTGCAGCACGACATGCCGTATACGCAGCGATCGTATGGCCAGCACGTGCTAAAGCTCGCGCGCGGCGATATCTGCTTTTCGGTATCGAAAATCTTTTTCTCTTACGGGTTCGGAAACTCGATCTCATTTCCGTTCGCCGTCGGTGCGGCGTCCCTGCTTTTGCCCGGACAGCCGACGCCAGCGGCGATTTTTGCGGCGATCGCGCGCTACCGTCCGACCGTGTTCTTCGGTGTGCCGACCATCTACACGACGTTGACAAAAGCCGCGGAGGTGATCAGTGCCGATCTCTCCTCGATTCGACTCGCCGTTTCGGCTGCGGAGATCCTTTCACCCCAAGTTGCGAGCGCCTGGCAGCGGATGACCGGCATCGAAATCGTCGAATGCCTCGGATCGACTGAACTCTTGAACGTCTACATTTCCAATATGCCGGGGAAGAAAAAGCCCGGCTCGGCGGGCATGCGCGTTCCCGGCTACGAATTCATGCTCAAAGCCGCGGATGGGCGTGAGATTGCCGGCGAGGGAGAAGGCATTCTCTGGGTGCGCGGCCACTCTGCCACGCCGCTTTACTGGAACTCGCCCGAGCAGACGGCCAGGACCGTGCGCGATGGCGGCTGGATCTATACGGGGGATTATTTCGCGCGGGGTACGGACGGCTTCTACACCTTCCGCGGACGGGCTGACGACCTCGTGAAGATTTCAGGACAATGGGTCTACCCCGTCGAAGTGCAATTGTGTCTCGCCGGGAATCCGGCGGTGCGCGAATGCGCGGTTCTGGCGCTCGAAGGACCCGACCGCCTCGTGATCTTGGAGGCTTTCGTGGTCATGCGCGATGGCTGCTTCGATCCGGAGCGCACGACCCGCATGCTGCAGGAATACGTGAAACGCACGCTGCTCCCGCACAAAATTCCGCGCATCATTCACTTCCTCGACGAGCTTCCGAAGACGGCGACCGGGAAACTCGATTGCCAGGCGCTGCGGAAAATGGAGGGAAGGCCTTTCGATTCAAACAGCAGCGGCTCCAACGGCGCCGATTCGGCCGACGATGCGCCCCGGGAGAAAGCCAGGTCATGAGCCTCCAACGCCGAAGAACTCCGCGCTCCGTCCAAGCGAACCTGCTTCGGGCGCAACTCTGCCCCGATCAGCAGGGCCGAGCAGCGAAGCCGGTGCATGTCATCCTCGGGGTCTCAGCGACGGGCGACACCGACATCGCAGGGACCCTGGCTGGCGAGTGGCTGGCGAATGTGTTCGGTCGAGCGTTCACGGAGGTCCGAACCGGCGAGAGCAGCCTTGGGGTCGTGGCATTCTACGACGCGCTCAGCTATTCGATCGGCGACCGTGCCTTCGTCGGGGCAATTGGATTGGACGAGAATACCGCATCACGCGCGGCCTCAAGGTGTGCGGCCTCCTCGTTGCATGCGGAGCGATTTGAACTGGCCGATGCGGCCGACCCGATCACGCTGCACTTTGAAGGTACCGCGCACGCGCTCTTCAATCGTGCGTCCGGCCAGGCGTTGGTGTTGTTTGACCGTCTGCCGGGTGCGATCGAGTTCGTCAGCGAGCCGGCACTCGCGCTGCACCCCGACGCCGATGCACCTCGCGCGGAGGCATTCGCCTGGTATGGCTTTGGAACGGTGAAGCGGCATCACTCCCGCATCGGCCGCGCCTTGCGCAGCGGAATCAGCCACGGCATCGTCGCGGGTGAGTTGAAGAGCCTGCTCGCGGAATATGTTTAGAGCGCCGCTGACAATGGACATGGTCAGCTTGACCAAGGGCCTGATCGTCGAGGCGTTAAACATGGGCCAGCCAGTGGTTCATGCGCCCGGCGCCTGTCAGCTCGTGGGAAGCGCGACGCCTGTGCGAAAAGCAAGCGCCTGCTTTTGACGTCGTCGCGATCGGCCGGGAACGTCCGCGGGCTGCGAGTGTGCACATCCCTCGCACGATGTGACAGCTGTCGCACGACGTTCCCGCATCCTCTTCCCGCCGCCGTGATCTCGGCCTATCGTTTGATGCATGCGGCGCGTTTGCCACAAGGGGCGCCGGGATGGAACTTTGTCGCGCCCAGGTCGGGCGAGCTGGCCTGGGAGTCGTTCCGGCTCGCGCAGGGCTACCGCTTCGTGCTGTTCGACACGCTCAACCGGTTCTATGTGGCGCAGGAGCATCCAGACGTCCTGGCGCGCGCCCTGGGATGCGGCGCGCCACATGTAGAAGATCGGGTGCGCACTCGAAAACGCCCTGCATCCCGATCACGCGCTCGCGCGCGATCTCGTACGCGGCTTCTGGGCGAGCCTGCTGTATCTCGAGCCCGAGCTGATCGAGACGCTGCTGGCCCGCGCACGGCGCATGGCCGATCCGGCCGGGGCGCGAAGCGCTTGCCGTCACTGTGCGGAGCGAAGCATTTCGCGCCTCGCTTGGACGGATCGCTTGCGGCTACGATGGCGGCCAGATCGTCGACGAGTGATGGCTAGCGGCTTTTCGGATCATGAGAGGACAATCCATGCGCGGCTTCGGACGCTTCGTTTTCATCGTTTTCTTCTGCCTCGCGGCGGTGCATACGCGGGCGGCCGCCGACGACACCGGAAAGCTGGTCGGCTTGTGGCACGAATATACCCCGAGCGACAATCTGGTGAATTTCACCGCCGACGGGCGCGTCACGATGTATCTGCGCAAAGGCGAGGTCGGCGACCTGCATACGCTCGACGGCAAGTGGACGCTGGCGAGCGGCGGCATGTTGACCGTGAAATTCGTGGCGATGGGCCGGACGGTGGAGCAGAGCACTAAGCTCAGCTTCGCGGGCGACGAGATGGTCCTGACCGACGACAAGGGCGAGCAAACAAAGCACCGCCGCTACAGCGGCGCGTTGCCGGCGTGGACGCAGTGGTAGGTCGTCGCGACGGCGCGACGATATCGGAGATCCGTCATGCGGTCTCGCGCTCGCTGATCCAGGCGGCGGCAAGCTCCCAGATCACCGACAGGACGATCGGCCCGAGAAAAAGTCCCGTGATGCCGTAGGCGAGGGTGCCGCCGATGACGCCCAGCAGGATGACGAGCGCCGGCACCCGCAGCCCACGGCCGATCAGGAGCGGCCTGAGCACGTTGTCGAGGAGCATGACAGGCAACATGTAGGCGGTGAACAACAGCGCGTTCGTCGTCGTCATCGCGGTCCAGGCCCAGATGACGACGGGGGCGAGGATGAGCCCGGCGCCGATCTGAATGATGCCGAGAATGAGGGCTGCCGACGTGATGAGCGTCGCGCCCGGCACGCCGGCGACCACGAGCCCGACACCCGCGAGCAGCGCCTGGAGCGCCGAGATGCCGACGACGCCGCGCGATACGGTGCGGATGGTTGCGCCCACGAGATCGATGAACTCGGCGCCCCGCGCGGACGAGAACTTGCGCGCGAGCCGCTTGGTCGCGCCGACGAGCGACGGTGCGGGCGGCAGCAGAAATCCGGCCACGACGATCGCGGCGAGGAATTTCAAGGCTTCGACGCCGGTATCGGCCGCCGAACTCAGCAGGCTGCTGCCGAGCGGCTTGAGTGTGGGCGCAATCTCGGCCAGAGCCGCCTTCAGATTGGTCGAGGCGAGACTCCAGAAATCGTAGATGCGCTCCCCGATCAGGGGCCACGTTCGGACGGACGCGGACGCCGGCGGCAGCACCAGGTTCGACAGGTCGATGCGTTCGGAGACCAGACGGATGCTCTCGACCAGACCGAGCGTGAGCCACGTCACGGGACCGATGATCACCAGAAGGCCGACGATCGTGACCAGCACCGCCGCGACCCGGCGGCGGCCGCCCAGGCATTTGGCCGTCCATTCGAATGCGGGATGAAGCACGACCGCGATCACCACGCTCCAGATCGCGATGGACAGGAAGGGGCGGACGAGGAGCAAGGCCCAGTAGAGGAGGATCGCGAGCGCGCCGAGCCGAATCGCCAGCGCGGCCATGGGCGCGGTGAGCTCATCGTCTGGCTCGGCCTTGTCGATCACGGGCGCGCGCTCGGGGTTTGTCATGGGGGAGGACCATGCCGCCTTCAACGCGGATTATCCGCTGCGCGGACCGGTAGCTCAAGGCGTGGGCGCGGGTTTCTGGTCGGCCGCATACCACGCGACGAAACAAATCGCCGCGAGTGCCCAGAGAACGGCAAGGACGCGGCCCATTTGACGGTTCGGGATGACATAGATCGGCTGCGGCAGCAGGGCCGTGATTGCCCGATATCCGCTGAACACGAGGGCTACTCCCAATATCAGAAGGGATAGCTTGAGCAGAAGATCGGTCACGGGTCAGGTGCTCGCGGATACGCCGGCCGCCACGATCCCCACCCGGGCCCCGGATAGCTGATCGCGATCCGGGGATGAATTTTTGACCTGGATCAATTTACGATGCCGATCCTCGGCAACGCGTCATTCCATCGCCGTGGCATCGGTATTGCGGCGTCAGGCAACCGGAGCGTGGGATGTTCGCGCGCTCGCCATGGATGACATTCGTGTCCGGCGACCGTGGGCCGGGCGGCGGTTCTCCGGCGCATCGGGGAGATCATCGGACATAAGCTGCGCAAGACGCGCGCGCGCTCGGCTGACACGGCTCTTGATCGTGCCGACCTCGCATTTGCACGCGGACGCGGCTTCCTCGATGGTCAATCCGGCGGCGCCGACCAGAATGACGGCCTCGCGCTGATGAATCGGCAATCGCCTGAGGGCGAAGTGGAGGTCCTCCCTGATGGCCCAACCCTCCTGTTCCGGTACTGTCGAGATCTGGTCGACGGCGGCGCTGACCGTGATGTCACCGCGGCTGCGTCGCTTGCGCCAGAGATTTACGAAGCGGTTGCGCGATATCGTGAACAGCCAGGCGCCCATGTTGGTGCCGTCCTGGAAGTCCTCGAGGTGAGCCCAGGCGCTCAGCAGGGTGTCCTGGACGAGATCGTCGCCTTGGTCGCGGTTTCCGCAAAGCGTTACCGCAAAGGCGCGCAACTCGGGAATTCGCGCAACGAGGGCGGCACGCGCACGAGAATCTCTGATCATGGGACCCTCCCCAAATAGATGGCCGACAATCGAGACCTCTCACGAGCGTGCCAGCGTCTATGAGAGGGAGGATGCTGACCTGTGTGGCGTAGGCTAGGTCCGCCGTCCGAGCCGCGTCTACTAAACTTACGACATCCTCATTCCCCGAAAGGGATTGCCTGGATAAACCTTAGTTTAAGCCGGCGACGGTCAAAAAATGACCATGGGCATCAACAAATCGGAAAAACACGCGCACTGGCATCACGACGCGCGATAGTCTGCCGCCGCGATCTCATGGGAGCCGCTTCGCGGTGCTGCAACGCGAAATCGATCTGATTGGAGAAGCAGGCCGGAGCCGTGGTCACCGCGACCAGGCAAGGGCGGCTGACGACCTCGCGTTCACGCGGGCTCAGCGTTTCGCGATGCGACCACAGATCGGAAAAGCCTGTATTCGTCCCGGCGCCGCTCGCTGTCGCGACAGCTACCCGGACGGTGTCGAGAATGTCCTGCTCCAGTAAGGGGAAAGGTTGTTTCCTTAAGATAAAGGTACTGCAATGTGGTCTGCGGGCGCCTTGGAAATTTGATCCAAATCAAACCCGGCGGTCCAAGCGACCCTAGCATCGTTCTGCATGCGGTGAGGGTGCCGCGCGAGACCGAGACGGTGGGAGACGCCTCGCCCGGATGGCGGGTGGCGCGCGAACCGCGGAGCCCGATATGGCCGAGTTGATTCACCCGCAAGCGACGCACCATCTGCCCTCGTTCATCACGCCTCCGGGCGAGACGGACGTGCTGATGGTCGTGACAGCCTTCTTCCTGATGGGCGCCGTCATCGGGTTCGGGGTCCTGTTCCTGCGCCTGCATGCGCTGCCCGAGCACATCGCGCATGGATCGCACAAGGTCCAGCTGGAGCTCGTCTCGGTCCTGTGCCTCATCGCGCTGTTCACGCACATGCACATTTTCTGGATCGCGGCCCTGATCCTCGCGTTCATCGAGCTTCCCGATTTCGGGAACCCGCTGCGGCGGATCGCCGGCTCGGTCGAGAAACTGGCCGGCGTGGAGCCGGGTGGGGGCGCAGCCGAACAAGCGCCTGCGGCGGTCGCCCACGACGCGCCGCCGCACGAAGCAACGGACGCGCCGCCACAGCGCCCGGCCGCCGTATTTGCGCGGCCGGCCATCGCGACGGCGGGCGAGAAGGAGCGGAGCCATGCTTGAGATGATGCTCTGCTCGCTGCTGACGATCTTCCCTGATTATCTCTTCCGCCGCTACGTGCAGGGAAAACGCATTGGCCGGGAAATCACCTTCTACACGGTCTGGTTCGAGCTGCGCTGGGGGATCACGTCGTGCCTGATCCTCACGGTCCTGCTGATCACGACCGTCTTCTACAACCATCCCTCCACCACCAGCGTCACGATGTACTTCAGGACCGTACCGATCGTGCCCGAGCTCAACGGGCGGGTCGCGCAGGTCTATGTCGGGATCAATGGCCCGATCAAGAAAGGCGAGCCGATCTTCCGTCTCGACAGCTCCAGCCAGGAGGCGGCGATCGAGTCCGCGAAACGCAAGATCGCCGAGGTCGACGCCGCCGCGGCAGTGGCGCGCAGCGATCTCGCGAAGGCCGAAAGCCAGCTCGCCGAGGCGAGGAGCGCGCATCAGCAGGCCGTGGACGAGCTCGAGACCAAGCAGGAGCTCCATCGGCGCAGTCCGGGCATCGTCCCGCTGCGCGACATCGAAAAGCTCGAGGTTGCCGAGCAAGGACGCCGCTCCGGCATCGCGACCGCGACGGCCGCCAAGGAGGGCGTCGAGGAGCAGATAAAGACGCTGCTGCCGGCGCAGCGAGCGACGGCCGAGGCGGCTCTCGCGCAGGCCCAGGTGGATCTCGACAAGACGGTTGTCCGCGCCGGCGTGGATGGCCAGATCGAGCAGTTCGCGCTTCGCATCGGTGACGTCGTCAATCCGCTCATGCGTCCGGCCGGCGTCCTCATCCCGCAAGGCGCGGGCCTGCGCGGACTCTTTGCCGGTTTCGGGCAGATCGAGGCGCAGGTCATGAAGGTCGGAATGATCGCCGAGGTCACCTGCGTCTCGAAACCCTTCGTCGTCATCCCGATGGTGGTCACCGACGTGCAGGGCTACATCGCGGCGGGCCAGTTCCGCAGCGGCGAGCAACTGATCGAAGCGCAGCAGGTGACGCGACAGGGCACGCTGCTGACCCTGCTCGAACCGCTCTACAAAGGCGGCCTCGACGGCGTGACGCCCGGCAGCAGCTGCATCGCGAACGCCTATTCGAACAATCACGACACGATCGCGGCGCCGGGGACCGGGTTCGTGAAAGCCGCCGCGCTTCACGCGGTCGACGCGCTCGGGCTCGTGCACGCTTTGATCCTGCGCATCCAGGCGCTGATCCTGCCGTTCCAAACGCTCGTCTTCAGCGGGCACTGACATGACCGGCTCTCGGCGAATACAGGGGCGCACCGAACGCGCAGCCTGTGCATTGCTTCTCCTCTGCGCGGCCGCTGCCGTGCCCGGCCACGCGCAGCAGCAAGCGCCTGCGGCCGTACCTGTCGGCGTGGTCAAGGCCGAGCGCACGGCGATCACCAGGACGATGAAGTTCGTCGGACGCGTCGAGGCGGTCGATCGCGTCGAGGTGCGCGCGCGTGTGACCGGGTACCTCGAGGCCGTGCTGTTCAAGGAAGGCGCCTCGATCAAGAAGGGCGCGCCGCTGTATCGGATCGAGCAGGGTCTCTTCCAGGCAGCCGTCGAGCAGGCGCAAGGCGCCCTCGACCGCGCCAAAGCCGCACGGACGCTCACCGCGATCCAGCTGCAGCGCGCCGAGGATCTCTTGGAGAAGCAGGCCGGCACCGTCGTGGCGCGGGACCAGGCGAAGGCCGCCGACGAGCAGGCGAACGGCGCCATCCTGGAGGCCGATGCCGCCCTCAAGACCGCCGAGATCAACCTCGGCTATACGCTGATAACCTCGCCGATCGACGGCGAGGTCGGCCGCACCAACATCACGGCCGGGAACGTGGTCGGCGCGCAGAGCGGCGTGCTCACCGTCATCGTCAGCCAGAGCCCGATATACGCGACCTTCCCGGTCAGCGATCGCGATTTCCTCCGCGTGCGCGAGGCCGGACGCCAGATCGGCCATGACGACCTCGGCGACTTCAAGGTGCGTATCCGCTTCTCCGATGGCTCGGCCTACGACCAGATGGGCACCGTCAACTTCGTCAACGTGACGGTCGACCGGGCCACCGACACGGTGCTCGTGCGCGCAACCGTGCCGAATGAGAAGAACAGGCTCATCGACGGCCAGCTCGTGACCGTCGAGGTCGAGATCGGGGCGCCGCAGGAGAAGGTGGTGGTGCCGCAATCCGCCCTCATCGCGGATCAGGAAGGCGTCTACGTCTTCGCGGTCGAGAACGGGAAGGCGGTGATCAAGCACGTCAAGCCCGGCAGCGAGGAGGGAACCGGCGTCGTGATCGAGCAGGGCCTTGCGGGCGGCGAGCAGGTCATCGTCAACGGCCTGCAAAGCGTGCGCCCCGGAACGGCGGTCGTGGCGAGCCCGGTGCGGCCGGCGCTCACCGGGGGCTGACGCGATGCTTTCCGCGATCTTCGTCGACCGGCCGCGGCTTGCGATCGTCATCGCGATCGTGACCACGATCGCGGGCGCGCTCGCGCTCTATTCGATCCCGGTCGCGCAGTATCCCGATATCGTGCCGCCGCAGGTGTCGGTGACCACGGTATATCCGGGCGCCAATTCGGGCGTGGTGGAGCAGACCGTGGCGCAGCCCGTCGAGGCGCAGGTCGTCGGCGTCGACAAGGCGATCTACATGAAGAGCGTGAGCGGCGATGACGGGAGCTACAACCTCACCGTCTCGTTCGAGCTCGGCACCGATCCCGACATCAACGCCGTCAACGTCAACAACCGGGTCCAGGTCGCGCTGTCGAGCCTGCCGCAGGAGGTGCAGCGACAGGGCGTCACGGTGAAAAAGAAATCATCCGCGCTGCTCGGGGCGATCGCGCTCTACTCGCCCAAGCATTCGCACGATCAGCTCTATCTGTCGAACTACGTCACCATCAACATGCTCGACCGGATCAAGAGCATCCCGGGCGTCGGCGATGCAACGCTCTACGGCCCGCAGGACTATTCGATGCGCGCCTGGGTGCAGACCGCCCGGCTTACCGGGCTCAATCTCACGATCGGCGACGTCATCAACGCGATCAAGGCACAGAACGTCCAGGCGGCGGTCGGGCGCATCGGCGCGCGGCCGATCTCGAACGACCAGCAGCTTCAGCTCAATATCCAGACCAAGGGGCGCCTGATCTCGATCGCGGAATTCGAGAAGATCGTCATCCGTACCAACCCCGACGGCTCGGTGCTTCGATTGGGGGACATCGCACGCCTGGAGCTCGGCGCCGCGAACCTCGATCGCGAAACCCGGCTCAACGGCGGCCCGGCGGCGGTGATCGGGATTTATCAGAGCCCCGGCGCCAACGCTCTCGCCGCGATGAAGGCCGTCAAAGCGCAGCTCGCGCAGCTGCAGCAGCGCTTCCCGGACGATCTCGCCTGGAAGGTCACGTACGATCCGACCGTCTTCGTCACCGACACGATCCATGAGGTGCGCAAGACCTTGATCGAGGCCTTCGTCCTGGTCGTGATCGTGGTCTATCTCTTTCTCGGCAGCGTGCGCGCCACGCTCATTCCCACCCTCGCGGTGCCGGTCAGCCTGATCGGCGCCTTCATCGTGCTCAAGGCGGTCGGGTATTCGGCCAATACGGTGTCGTTGCTGGCGGTCGTTCTGGCGATCGGCATCGTGGTCGACGATGCGATCGTGGTGGTCGAGAACGTCGAACGCGTCATGGAGGAGCATCCCGAACTCTCGGCCGGCGAGGCGACCAAGAAGGCCATGACCGAGATCACCGCGCCGATCATTGCCATCACGCTGGTGCTGCTGTCCGTGTTCGTGCCGGTCGCCTTCATTCCCGGCATCTCGGGCGAGCTCTTCCGTCAGTTCGCCGTCACGGTCTCGGTGGCGATGTTCCTTTCTGCGATCAATGCGCTCACCCTGTCGCCGGCGCTGTGCGGCGTGCTGCTGCGACGGCATCACGGGCCCCGCCGCGGCGCGATCGGATTCGTCATGCGCGCGATCGATCGCGTGCGCGACCTCTATGGCGCGGCGGTCGCACGCCTCGTGCAGCTCTCCGTGATCGGCATCGTGATGGTCGCGGTCGCGATGGGGGGCGTCTACGTTCTCGGAAAGGTCACGCCGACCGGCTTCCTCCCCGAGGACGACCAGGGCGCCTTGTTTGTCGTCGCCCAGCTTCCGGGCGGCGCGTCGGTGACGCGCACCGCGAACGTGATCCGCGAGGCCGAGACGATTCTGCAGGAAGAGACGGCGGTCGCCGACTACACCTCGGTCATCGGATTGAACTTCATCGACCTCTACTCGCAGCCCAACGCGGCCTTCCTCCTGGTCTCGCTGAAGCCGTTCGAGGAGCGCAAGGATCCTTCGCTCGGCGCGCCGGCGCTGATCCGGCGGCTCGGCGAGAAATTCCGGCACATTTCCGGCGGATCGGTCGTCCCGCTGGCGCCGCCCCCGATCATCGGCCTTGGCAGCGGCGGCGGCTTTGCCTACGTGCTCGAGGATCTTCGCGGCGGCGACCCGAAAGCCCTGGCGCAAGTGGTGCGCGGGCTCGTCGTGGCCGCGAACCAGGACCCGAAGCTCAACCGCGTGTTCACCACCTTCTCGGCTACCAACCCGTCGATCTATCTCGATATCGACCGCGACAAGGTGCAGATTCTCGGCGTGCAGCTTAGCGACCTCTTCCAGGCGCTGCAGGCCTCGCTCGGCGGTTACTACGTCAACGACATCACCCTGTTCGGCCGCCGCTGGCAGGTCAACGTGCAGGCCGAGGCGAGCGATCGGGCGAACATCGAGGACCTCTATCGCATCAACGTGCGCAATGCCAAAGGCGAGATGATCCCGCTGCGCAGCCTCGCCGAGGTGCGCGTCGTGGTCGGCCCGCCGGCGCTGATCCGCTACAACAATCTGCGCAGCGTCACCGTGCAGGGCTCGCCGGCGCCCGGCATATCGTCCGGTCAGGCGCTGCAGGCGATGGAGGCGGTTGCCGCCAAGACGCTGCCTGCGGGCTACGCAGGCGAATGGACCGACACCGCGTTCCAGGAGAAGCGCGCCGAGGGCAAGACCGCGATGATCCTCGGCTTCGCGGTGCTGTTCGCCTACCTGTTCCTGGTCGCCCTCTACGAGAGCTGGACGATCCCGGTCCCGGTCCTTCTCTCGGTCGCGGTCGGCGTGCTCGGCTCCTTCGCGGCGATGGCCATCGGGGGGCTGACCCTCGACCTCTACGCCCAGATCGGCATGGTGGTGTTGATCGGACTCGCGGCGAAAAATGGCATCCTCATCGTCGAGTTCGCCAAGGAGAAGCGCGAGGCCGGAATCCCGTTGCTCGAAGCCGCGACCGAGGGTGCGCGGCAGCGCTTCCGCCCCGTGATGATGACGTCTTTCGCCTTCATCCTCGGTCTCTATCCGCTGGTGGTCGCGACCGGCGCCTCGCAGCTTGCCCGACGCGATGTCGGCACGCCCGTGTTCGGCGGCATGATCCTGGCGTCGTTTGTCGGTATCTTCGCCATTCCGCCGCTTTACGTGATGTTCCAGGCGATCCGCGAGAAGCTGCGCAAAGGGGCTCGTCCGCAGGTGAAGCCGCCGGCCACGGCGCCGGACGATGACTCTCATTCCCACGCCGGGGATGCGGCGGCGCGCCACGTCGCCTCGGCGGCCGAGTGACCGACGGGGTGCTTTAATCGGGGAATCAGGATTTCGCGAACGGGACGCTCGAAAGCGTCACCCGTTCATCGCATCAAGCGCCGCGCGGTTGCGCAGCACGATCTGATGGCAATTCGGCAGCTTTATCGCGCTCTGCTGCTCGAGGCTCGTCAGGGTGCGCGAAACGGTCTCGATGGTCAGTCCGAGATAGTCCGCGATGTCCTGGCGCGGCATCGGAAGGTCTATCGTTTCGCCGGACGTCCGTGCGGCCATTTCGAGCACGAAGGCCGCCATGCGTTCCTGCGCGGTCTTGACCAGGAAAAGCGCGTGCTCCTGGGCGCGGGAGAACTCCCGCTCCGTCACCGTCCAGAGCTCGCGCGCGACCTCGCTGTCGTGCGCCGCGAGCGTCAGCAGCGCCGTGCGCTTGATGATGACGACCCGGCTCTCGGTGATGGCTTCCGCCGAGAAGCCGTGCTCATCGGCATCCAGCCCGAACAGGTCGCCGCGCAGATAGAATGCCCCGATCTTGCGCCGCCCGTCGGAAAGGATCCGGCAGGTCCTGACGGCGCCGCGCGTGATCCGGTAAAGATATTCGGGCGGCTCACCCTGGCCATAGATCTCGTTGTTGCGCTTGAAGATCATGAGAACGCCGATCCCGTCGATCGGGCGGGCCCGTCTACCCGCCAGGACAATGCCGGGGTCGGAAAGCCTGGTTGCTTTGCGGGAAAGATTTGAAGTGGAGGAATATGTCAACACGGCGCAACTCCACGAGCGACGATGGAGACGGGTGATGACTCTACGGCGCGCCCTGCCACTTTAGATATTAAACCTAGAGAAGTTCTCTTATACAAAGAGATGAGTCTCCGTAGACCAAGGAACATGACGCGGAAGCTGGTATGCCAGTCGGTGCAGATAATTTGCGTCAAAAGGTTTGCGTCGGTCACGATGTACCGTTCAAGAGCGCTGAAAAAAAGCGATTGCCGAAGTCTGCGGCTCCGGCAATCGATCGCGGATTAGGTGAAGTAGTGCCTTTCTACGATACGGGTGCGGGCTTGCGGGCCGGGCGCTCCGCCGGCATGGCGGCAGCTTGCGAGGCTTCGTAGGCGGAGCGGTAGCCGCGCGCGATCGCGCGCACGCCGCGTCCGATGTCTTCGTAGACCTCGTCGGGCAGGTTCGCGAGCGAGACCCGCAACGACCAGTCGGGGGCGTCGAATCCGCCGCCGTTGAGCAGGACGATGCCGTGGGCCTCGGCGAGGCGGAACGCGAGGTCGAGCGGATGAACGTTCTTCTTGAGGAATTCAACCGCTTCGTCGCCGATGTTCTTGCGCGCCCAGAACTCGAAGTCGATCAACCCGTAATAGGCGTCGTAGTTCGGATTTGGCGTGAGCTTGTCGGCGAGGCCGAGGCCCTCGGCCATCGCCCAGGCGCGCCGATTGACGATCTCCATGCAGGCGGACTGGTAGCTCTTCTTGGTGTCCGTCATCTCGGCGAGCGAGAACAGGGTCATCATCACCTGCTGCGGCAGCGACAGGCCGGCGGTATGGTTGAGCGCGACGTCGCGGCTGTCGGCGACGATGCGGTCGATGAACTTGACCTTGCGCGGCTCGAGCGTCAACGCACCGTAGCGCTCGTCGAGCGCCTTCACCTGGGCGTCCGGCAGCTTGGCGATCATCTTGTCGAATATGTTGTCCTCATGGACCGCGATGACGCCGAGCCGCCAGCCGGTGCAGCCGAAGTATTTCGAGTAGGAGTAGACGCCGATCGTATTGTGCGGCAACTCGCCGAGCAGGGAGCGGAAGTCCTTGACGAAGGTGCCGTAGACGTCGTCGGTGAGCAGCATGAGGTCCGGCCGCTTCGTCGTGACCAGATTGGTGATCTTGCCGATCGTCTCCTTGCTCAATCCCACGCCGGTCGGGTTGCCCGGGTTGACGATGAAGAAGGCCTTGATCTTCGGATCTTCGAGCTTCTTGATCTCATCGTCGGTGAACTGGAACCGGTTCTCCTGCGGCATCTTGATGTTGACCACGTTGAGCGCGTAGTCCTCGAGATGCGTCATCTCGAGATAGGGCGTGAAGATCGGGGTGCCGAGCGCGATCGTGTCGCCTGGCATCAGCAGGCGGTTGGCCTTGAGCGACTTGAAGATGTAGCACATGGCTGCGGTGCCGCCTTCGACAGCGTAGAGGTCGAACTTGCCTTGCGGCCGCGGTTTCCCGCACATCGCCCACATCAGGTATTCGTGCACGATCTTCTCGTTGTGGACGAGCATGCGGTCGGGAACCGGATAGTTGTCGCCGATGATCGAATCGACGAGCTCGTGCACGAAGGCATCGGGCTCGAATGCGAAGGTGTCGATCGCGTGGTGGACCGCCGACGCGAGAAATGCGGCGCCCGGCGTTTTTTCATTGTGCGCGAGCCAAGTCTCCAGCCGGGCCGCGATGCCCTTCTGCTGCGGCATGCCGCCGATGCCCGCCGGATGCTCCATCACGCGCTGGGATTCCGTGACGGCGAACTGGCCAAGGAGGAAGAATGCTTCGCGCGGTGTCGTCGCGACCCAGTTCGGGTTGCCGCGGCCGGCGTTGAGGAATGCCGATTGCGTGGTCCGCGACGTGGCCTTGGCGAGATTGATAAGCTCGTCCTTGATCTCGAAGGGGCTCAGCGCCTCGAATTTTCGCAACGTCAGAATATCAGTCATTGCATGCTCCCATTGTTGGCGGTCGTGACGAGACGAGCGATGCGAATGACCTCGGCCGAAGGATGATGCGACGGCGGGGAAAATCGCGGCTCCGAGTCAACAGCGAAGGCGACCAAATGCTCATCGGAGCTCCGCCGAACTCACACGTCGTTGGTGCGCTCCCCTGTGCGGTCAGGCTGGCATCGAACGATCGGGCGGTTTTGATTTGAATCAAAAAAAAGACGCGCCTTCGATTCCGATGACAAAAGGGCGCAGCCGCCAAAAGAGCCCGCAGCAATGGGATTCGGGCACTCAAGAACACATTGTTACTGGGTGGAACCGCAGCGGTAGCCGGTCGTTCGATGCGACGACCCACCGATGCGCCCAAGCGCAACTCGACTGCGACGCGAAAGCTGGCGTGCACAGCGGCAGGGTAGCGGCCTGAGCGAAGGGCCGTATTTTGATTTATGTCAAAAGGGCGGCATGCCGTTCGCTTCTAAATATGAGCGTCTGGATCTTCGTTTTGCGACAACGGAGCATCCAGGATCGCAAAAGGTCTTACCATCGCAAGGGAGGCGAGAATGCGGTATGTGAACATCGAGCAAGTATTGCGGGTCGGAGTTGCGGGGATGGCCATTGCCATGGCGTCGGGTAGCGCGAATGCGGCCAAGGGCGGCAGGGAAGCGGCCGTCGACAGGTGTTTCGCCGAAGCGAGGGCGTCGGCGGAAATCGTCCCAGGCGGAGCCGGCGGCGAAAGGCGCGCGGCGATTTACAAGGATTGCATGCGGAAAGCCGGTTACAATCCGTAAGCCCGGATCAAGCCTCTCCTCTCGAAACGGCAGGCGAGGGCGTCGCGCGACGACATACCCTCGCCAGTCAACCTGTGATCAGCTCCAGCTCAAGATCACGCCGACATCGCCGGGCATGCCGCCGGGGAAATCGACAATCTGGAATTTGAGCCTGTAGCCGCGTTGCCGCAGATGTTTCGCCCAGAAATCGTAGAGTTCCTTCGGCAGGCCAGTGAGCGTGCTTTCCCAGCCGGGTTCGTTCTGATTGATCGCGCGTCCGCGATCCGTGCAGAGCTGGTTGGGGAAGCGGCCGACCAGAACTTCGGTCAAGCCATTGGCGGCAGCTCGTTCGATGATCGCGGCGGCACGCTTCATGCGCTCATCATCGGATACGCCCGACGGATTCGACAACTGGTCGAGCAGGGCCTTCTTTTCCGCGCTCTCCGCTGCCGTATGTCGGGCGAAATCGGCCGCCTTCTTGGCCTCGGCAAGGGCCAGTCGTTTCTGGAGATCTTTTGCCGTCGGAATCATGTCGTCGAGGATCATAGGCCGCTCCTTGGATGACAACGCTGCCGCGGCACGGGTCGTCCGCCGTGACACTGACGGGGCGAGAATCGACGCTCGCAACGAACGCGTCTTGATCCAGCGCAAAATGGCTTTCGCCGACCGGTGCCGTCGATACAGGGCTACCCTCGTGCGCCGGGCGCGATCGATTTTTGCGCCAGATCAAATTTGCTGTCGTGGGATTGGCTAACGGGATGAGCCTGGGGAAAGGAGCGGTCATGACACCCCTTCCGCCATCCCGGCAAGCTGCCGGATTGATGCCGGCATTCTGGCTGTTGCAGCCGGCCCTCGACTACGCGCGCGACACCGCGGAACGCTCCATCCTTTTCTGGGACGTCATGCGCCAACGCGGCAATCAATACCGCGACCACCTGGCCAAGACCGCTCCACACGTGCTGGAATTCGGCACAAATGTGGTGATGGACGGTCGCACCTTCGATCGGCCCGTCAACTATTGCCTGGTACGCATCGATCCCCCGAAGCTTGTCACCACCGATCCGGTGCGCCGGCCGTTCGTGGTCATCGATCCGCGCGCGGGACACGGGCCGGGCATCGGCGGGTTCAAGGCCGACAGCGAGATCGGCGTGATCCTTCGCGCCGGTCATCCCTGTTATTTCATCGGCTTCCTGCCCGACCCGATTCCCGGGCAGACGATCGAGGACATTGCCTGGGCCGAGGCTGCGTTCATCGAGCGCGTCATCGACCTGCACCCGGAGGCGGACGGAAAGCCGTGCGTGATCGGCAACTGCCAGGCCGGCTGGGCGGTGATGATCCTCGCCGCCATCCGCCCCGATCTGCTAGGGCCGATCATCATCGCGGGATCGCCGATGTCCTATTGGGCCGGCGTGCAGGGCAAGAATCCCATGCGTTATACCGGCGGTCTGCTCGGCGGCAGCTGGCTCACGGCCCTTATCAGCGACCTCGGCGGCGGCATTTTTGACGGCGCCTGGCTGGTGCAGAACTTCGAGAACCTCAATCCCGCCAACACACTCTGGAGCAAGCAATACAATCTCTACGCCAAGATCGACACCGAGGAGCGGCGGTACCTCGGGTTCGAGCGGTGGTGGGGCGGACACGTCAATCTCAATGCGGAAGAGATTCAGTTCATTGTCGACGAGCTGTTCGTCGGGAACAATCTGGCGGCGGGCCGGATCAAGCTGTCGGACGGGACGGCGGTCGACCTGAGCAATATCCGATCGCCGATCGTCGTCTTCTGCTCGAAGGGCGACAACATCACGCCGCCGCAGCAGGCACTCGGCTGGATTCTCGATCTCTATGACGACGTCGATGAGATTCGCCGGCACGGGCAGACGATCGTCTACACCGTCCACGAATCGGTCGGCCACCTGGGAATCTTCGTTTCGGGCGGCGTCGCTCGCAAGGAACACGACGAGTTCTCCAGCAACATCGACCTGATCGACCTCTTGCCGCCCGGTCTTTACGAGGCCGTCTTCGAGGCCAAGAGCGGGCAGACCGCAAACCCCGAACTCGCGACGGGCAACTGGGTGATGCGCTGCGAGGCCCGGACCCTCGACGATATCCGGGCGCTGGGCGGCAACGACGCCGCCGACGAGCGCCGTTTCGCGACTGCGGCGCGCGTCTCCGAGATCAATCTCACGCTGTATCGCGCGTTCATGCAGCCCATCGTGCAGGCCGCTATGCCGCGCGCGACGGCCGAGGTGGTGAAGCAGATGCATCCATTGCGTCTGCAATACTCGCTGTTCTCGGACGCGAATCCGTTCATGGGCCTCCTTTCCGAGCTGGCGCCGAAGGTGCGCGAAGGAAGAAGGCCGCTCGCCGCCGACAATCGGCTGCTGCAGGCCCAGGAGGCCCTGTCCGAGTACATCGTTGCGGGCCTCGATACCTGGCGCGACCTGCGCGACCGCAGTGCCGAGTGGCTGTTCCTGTCGACCTACGGCTCGCCGCTGCTGCAGGCGGCTGTCGGCCTCGGCCCTGCCGACATGGAGCCGTCGCGCCGGGCCGGCAAGAGTGCGTTGCACAGCGCATTGGTCGAGGCGCGCATCCGCGAGCTCAGATCCGAGATGGCGGTTGGCGGCCTGCGCGAAGGCTTCGTGCGTGCCGTTTTGTATGCCGGAGTCCCTCGCGCCGCTCTCGACGAGCGCGGCGTCGAGGCGATGCGCCGCCTGCGCGGCGTCGATTGCGGCGGCGCGCCGCTGACCCTTGGCGAGTTCAAGGCGATGGTGCGCAAACAGTTCTTCATGCTGCTGATCGACGAGGATGCCGCGCTCGCCGCGCTGCCGATACTTCTGCCGGCCGATCCGGAGGCGCGGCGGGCGGCTTTCGGCTGGCTTCGGCAGGTGTTGAGCGCGCGCGCGGAAATCGACGGCGAGGTGGCCGGTCGACTGTCGCGGGTTGCCGGATATTTCGGCGTGGACCCGGCGAGCGCGCGGGACGACCGGCCGCGGCGGCACCAACGATCATCATGAGGATGCCCAAAACGAAGGCGCCCTGATCCGCGCTCGGATGTTCAGCGGCCTTGGTTCAGTGGCGCAATGAAGGAGCCCGCCAAATGACAGCAGTTCCCGCCGCGCCGCGCATCCAGCCGCCCCACGCCAAGTACGAGCGGTTGATCGCGCAGGCCAGACAAATTTCGCCGCCGACAACGATCGTCGTCTATCCGTGCGACGAGGCCTCCCTGCGCGGCGCAGCCGAGGCGGCCGAGCTCGGCATGATCGTGCCGATCCTCGCCGGCCCGCGGGCGAAGATCGAGGCGGTCGCGGCCGCCCACAAGATCGACATCGCCGGTTATGAGATCGTCGAGGCGGCGCACAGCGAGCAGGCGGCCGCGCTGGGGGTTTCGCTCATCCGGGAGGGCCGTGGCGAACTGCTGATGAAAGGCAGCTTGCATACCGACGAGCTGATGCGCGCCGTCACGGCCCCGGGAACCGGGCTGCGTACTGCGCGCCGGATCAGCCATGTCTTCGTCATGGACGCGCCGACCTATGCGGAGACGCTGTTCATCACCGACGCGGCGATCAACATATTTCCCGACCTCGATGCGAAGCGCGACATCATCCAGAACGCGATCGATCTGTGGACGCAGATCGGTCTCGGCACGCCGCGCGTCGCGATCCTGTCGGCGGTCGAGACCGTGACGTCGAAAATTCCGTCGACCGTCGAGGCGGCCGCCTTGTGCAAGATGGCGGATCGCGGCCAGATCACGGGCGGTTTGCTGGACGGACCGCTCGCATTCGACAACGCGATCGATCCCGAGGCTGCCAAGATCAAGGGCATCAAATCCGATGTGGCGGGTCGGGCGCAGATCCTGGTGGTTCCCGATCTCGAAGCCGGCAATATGCTGGCCAAGAACCTGACCTTCCTGGTGAAGGCCGATGCTGCCGGAATCGTGCTCGGCGCGCGCGTCCCGATGGTGCTCACCTCGCGCGCGGACTCGGTACAGGTCCGCATGGCGTCATGTGCGGTGGCCGTGCTCTATGCCGATGCGCGCCGGCGCATTGCCGCCCTGCCTGCCGCGTGAGCGCCATGGACACGATCCTCGTCGCCAATGCGGGCTCGTCGAGCGTCAAGTTTCAATTGTTCGGAATCGAGTCACCGCGGGCGCTCAAGCGGCTGATCAAGGGGCAGGTCGACGGCATCGGCGCCGTGCCGCGCCTGCGCGCGACCGATGCCGATGGGACGCGACTGATCGACGAAGCCCACACGTCGGCGGAAGTGCCCGACGTGGCCGCCGCCTTGCAGCGAGCGGGCGCCTGGTTGCGGGAAACGCAGAGGCTCATGCCCGTTGCGGTCGGCCATCGCGTGGTTCATGGCGGCCCCGAGTATTCGGGTCCAGTCATGATCGACGACGAGGTGCTCGACCAATTGGCCAGGTACGAGCCGCTCGCTCCGCTGCACCAACCGAACAATCTCGCGCCGATCCGATCGATTCGCGCGCGCTTTCCCGATTTGCCGCAAGTTGCCTGCTTCGACACCGCCTTCCACCGCGGTCACGGCGCGATGGCCGACCGGTATGCAATTCCGGAAGAGCTTCATGCCGAGGGAGTCCGCCGTTACGGGTTTCACGGGCTGTCCTACGAGTTCGTTGCGAGCCGGTTGGCGCACATCGCGCCAACAATCGCCAGCGGACGCGTGATCGTGGCGCATCTCGGCAGCGGCGCGTCCATGTGTGCGCTCAGAGCCGGGCGCTCCGTCGAGAGCACCATGGGGCTTACGGCGCTCGATGGTCTGCCGATGGGATCGCGTCCGGGCCAGATCGATCCCGGCGTTCTCCTCTACCTGCTTGACGAGAAGCGCATGAGCAGCGCTGCGCTGCGCAAGTTTCTCTACAACGGCTGCGGCCTCAAAGGCATGTCGGGCATCAGCAACGACGTGCGCGAGCTCGAAGCAAGCGCCGATCGACGGGCTGCATTCGCGCTCGACTATTTCGCGTATCGCGTCGGCCTCAACGCCGGGATGCTCGCGGCTGCCCTCGGCGGCATCGATGGCTTCGTGTTCACCGCCGGCATCGGGGAGAATTCTCCGGCGATGCGCGCGCGCATCGCCGTGCATCTCAAGTGGCTCGGCGCGGAGCTCGATCTCGTCGCCAACAGGGGGCCGGCCGGGCTGATCTCGCGCTCGGGCAGCCGGGTCGCGGTCTACGTCGTGCCGACCGACGAGGAATTGATGATTGCGCGCCACACGGCGGAAGTCCTGCTGGCGCGACACCGACACGAGAAAGCGAGGATCGCATGACGATACAGCGGACACGTGCCAGTCTCGAAGGCCGCAAGGCGCTGGTCGTCGGGATCGCCAACGAGCAGTCGATCGCCTGGGGCTGCGCGAAGTGGCTTCGCGCGCTCGGCGCCGATCTAGCCGTCACCTATCTCAATGAAAAATCCAAGCGTTTCGTCGCCCCGCTCGCCGAGGAGCTGGAAGCGAAGATCTTCGTGCCGCTCAACGTCAACGAGCCCGGCCAGACCGAGGCGGTATTCGATTGCATCGCGGACGAATGGGGGCAGCTCGATACGCTCGTCCATTCGATCGCGTTCGCGCCCAAGGCGGCGCTGTGCGGACGCGTGGTCGACGTGGCCCGCGACGGCTTCGCGACCACGATGGACGTGTCCTGCTGGTCATTCATCCGCATGGCGCACCTGGCCGAGCCGCTGATGCGGGAAGGCGGCACGATATTCACCATGACCTATTACGGCAGCCAGATGGTGGTGGAGAACTACAACATCATGGGCGTCGCCAAGGCGGCGCTCGAAAGCGCGGTGCGTTATATCGCGGCCGAGCTCGGGCCGAAGGGAATTCGCGTGCACGCCGTCTCGCCCGGTCCGCTCGCGACACGGGCGGCGTCGGGAATCCCCGAGTTCGACGAGCTGTTGGCAAAGGCACAGGCGAAGGCACCGAGGCGGGCGCTGGTGAGCGTCGACGACGTCGGCGCGGCCACCGCCTTTCTGGCACTCGACGCGGCACGGCTGATCACGGGCGAAACGCTCTACATCGATGGCGGATACCACATCATCGACTAGGCGGAGAGACTATCATGCTGCACCGAGGAGACGTCACCGGCGCCACCGAACGGGACGCCGGCGCCGCCGGCAAGATGAAGCGCAAGGACTACGAGAAGGAGCTGGGCAAGCTCCAGGTCCGGCTCTGCCATCTGCAGGAATGGGTGAAGGCGAAGGGATTGCGCGCCATCATCCTGTTCGAGGGACGCGATGCGGCCGGCAAGGGCGGGACGATCAAGGCGCTCACCGAGCGCGTCAGCCCGCGGGTCTTCCGGGTCGTGGCGCTGCCGGCACCGACCGAGCGCGAGAAGAGCCAGCTCTTCATCCAACGCTATATCGGGCATTTCCCCGCCGCCGGCGAGATCGTGATCTTCGATCGCAGCTGGTACAACCGCGCGGGTGTCGAGTACGTGATGGGCTTCTGCAGCGAGGCCGAGCATCGCCGCTTTCTCGCACTTTGCCCGCAGATCGAAAAATACGTCGAGGACACGGGCATCATACTCATCAAGATCTGGCTCGAAGTGGGACCGGACGAGCAAGAGCGCCGCTTTCGCGCCCGCATCGACGATCCGCTGCGCCAATGGAAGCTCAGCCCGATGGATGTTGAATCCTATGGGCGCTGGCACGACTATTCGCGTGCCCGCGACCTCATGCTCGAGGCGACCGACAGCGACCAGGCACCGTGGTACATCGTGCGCTCGGACAACAAGCGGCGGGCGCGGCTGAACTGTATTGCGCACGTCTTGGACGCGATCCCGCACCGAAAGCTGCATCGGCGGAGGATCCGCCTGCCCAAACGCATCGTGAAAGGCAGGTATGACGACCGCCGCGGCCTGAGGAACCGGCATTTTGTTGCCGAGCGGTACTAGCCGGCTTTCGAGCACGTGTGATCGGAAGCCGGCCTAGATTCGACATTTGGTCGCATTTTCCACGGAAAACCGGTGGCCACTTTTCCTGAAAATGCTTTAAGCGCGGTCAGCGGAAGTGCACCGCAATCAGCTCGGCCACGCAGGCCGGGTGTCCGCCCTCGATCTCGACCGTGAGTCCGTAGGTGACGCGCAGCCCGCGAGGCGGGACGTCCTCCGCCGCCGCGATGGCGATGCGACCGCGCAGCCGCGATCCGGCCGGCACCGGCGCGAGATAGCGGATACGGTTGGCTCCATAGTTCACGGTGCTTTTCACGCCCTCGAGGTCGATGGCCGAGCGCACGAACCAGGGCGCAAGCGACAGGGTCAGGAGGCCGTGGGCGATCGTGCTCTTTCCCGGCAATTCGCGCTCGGCGCGCTCGATATCGAGATGGATCCATTGATCGTCGCCGGTCGCTTCGGCAAAGCGGTTGATCTGCTCCTGCGTGACCGGCAGCCAATCGCTTACGCCGACCTCGGTGCCGACTGCCCGCTTCATCTCCTCGAAGTCCTTGAATGTCCTCGGACCCGTCCCCGGTGCCGCGAGGTCGGGGCCTCGGTGTCCTTTGCCGTTTGAAGTACGCTTCATGACATTATCCGCCGCCGTGGTTGAGGGGGCATGGATTTTCATAACGTCATTTCCTCGACCTTCTCGGCAATCGCGAGGCTTGGGCCGGTTGCTGCCATAACCTGCTCGATCGAGGTTCCCGGCGCGGTCTCCAACAGTGTCGCGCGTCCGCCGGGAAATCCGATCGCCGCCATCTCGGTCACCAACAGGTCGACGATCCGCAGCGAGGTGAGCGGCAACGAGCATTCCGGCACGATCTTCGGCTGGCCCTTGGCGGTGTGCTGCATCGCCACGATCACGCGCTTTGCGCCGGTCACGAGGTCCATGGCGCCGCCCATGCCCGGCACCATCTTGCCGGGGATCATCCAGTTGGCGAGGTGCCCCTGCGCGTCGACCTGAAGGCCGCCGAGCACGGTCATGTCGACGTGGCCGCCGCGGATCAATCCGAAGGACATCGCACTGTCGAACGTGCAGGCGCCGGGGAGCGCGCTGACCGGGCGGCCGCCGGCGTCGGTCAGGTGCGGATGCGCCATCCCGTGTTCGAGGATTGGTCCGGTGCCGATCAGTCCGTTCTCCGATTGAAAGAAGACCTCGATTCCCGTCGGAACATAATTGGCGACGAGGGTTGGAATGCCGATGCCGAGATTGACGAGCATCCCGGATCGGAGTTCGCGTGCGATGCGCCGGGCGATAATGGTCTGGGCATCCATGGCGATCATCCGTTGGCGACGAGGTAGTCGACGAGGGGAGCCGGCGTGACTACGTGGTCGGGGGCGATGACGCCGACCGGGACGATGTGCTCCGCCGTGACCATGACGGTGTCGGCCGCCATGGCGATCACCGGATTGAAATTCCGCGCCGTCAGCGCATAGGAGAGATTGCCGAGATAGTCGGCGAGGAAGGCGTGCACCAACGCAAAATCGGCACGCAGCGCCGTCTCCAGCAGGTAGGTCTTGCCGCCGACGTCGATCCGCTGCTTGCCGTCCTCCACGACGGTGCCGACGCCCGTCGGCGTGAGCACGCCGCCGAGCCCGCATCCGCCGGCGCGGATGCGCTCGACCAGCGTGCCCTGCGGCACGAGCTCGACCACCATCTTGTTGGCCATCATCTGCTGCTGAGTTTCGGGATTTAGGCCGATGTGGCTTGCGACCGTGCTGGCGACGAGACCCGCCCCGACCAACTTGCCGATGCCGCGACCCGGCACCGCGGTATCGTTGGCTATGACGATCAGGTCGCGCTTGCCTTGACGCACCAGCTCATCGATCAGTCGTTCCGGCGTGCCGACGCCCATGAATCCGCCGACCATGAGGCTCGCGCCATCCGGAATGAACGAGACGGCATCTTCGATCGAAACGGTTCGCATGGACGGGTCCGGTTTGCTGCTGGGTGGCTCCATCCGCCGTTGACGGGCAACGCGACGCCGCGGATCTGGGTCACCGCATCCGACCACCCGAAGCGGGTGTCATGTTCGGCGGTGAGGCGGCCGTGCGGCCTCTCGATCTCGGCTGCATGGGCTCAATCGCGGGGCCGAGATTCAGCCCTCACCGATCGGCGTGAAGGGTCGCACCGGGCGGTCGGGAGGGGTTTGATTTGGATCAAAAACGCGGCTCGCCGTGCCGATCGGTTATATGCGCAAGGCGCAAAAGTGGGATTTGATCCAGGTCAAAGGCGCTGCGACGTCAGCGACTAGCGTGCGGCCCACATCGGGTGGAGCGCCGGCATGCCGATGCTATCAAGCCCATGGCGAGGTCGCAGCGCCGCGCACGACGTGCGGCCCGGTCGTTCGTCATGGGTTCCCCGTTGCGAAGCCCCGCCGAGCTCGACCGGCGTACGGTCCTGAGCGGAATTCAGCTCGCGCTCAGGTCGGGCATCGCGGCCGGGGTGGCCCTCGCGATCGCCCAGGCCTCGAGCCTGGATTTTCCGATCTATGCCGCGGTGGCGGCCCTCATCGTGACGGATCTCACGCCATCGCACAGCTCTCTCGGGCTGCACCGGACCATTGCCACGATCCTGGGGGGCCGGCTACGGCGGCGTGCTGAGCGCGATCCTTCCGTGGTGGCGTGGGCGGTCAGCTACATCCCGAAGCTGATCAGGCTGCCGGAGCTGGAAAGCCCGCGGCTGTAGTCGGCGCCATTGCGCGGTCGATCGGGACGCGGCCGGGCGCGCTCGTCAGACCAGGCTCACGATGATCGGCCCCAGCAGAGTCAAGAGCACGTTGGAGATCGCATAGGGCACCGTGAAGCCGAGCACCGGCGTCGAGCTTTCCGCCGCCTCGCTGGCCGCCAGCATGGCGGCGTCCTGCGTCATCGATCCGGCGACCGCGCCGCACAGGAGGACCGGATTTATGCGCAGCACGTAGCGGCCGAAATATACCGCCGCGACCATCGGAACGATGGTGACGACGATGCCGGCGATCAACACGCCCGGGCCGCGCGCGACGAGCGCCGCAACAGCCGATGGGCCGGCCGACAATCCGAGCAGCGCGACGAATAAAGCAAGCCCCAGATCCCAGGCGAACCGAACGGCCTCGTGGGGAATGCCGCCGACAAGCGGATGGCGCGAATTGTACCAGCCCGCCACCAATCCGCCAATCAGGATTTCGCCGCCGCCGCCCAAGGTGAGAACGAGGCCGCCGGATTTCACCGACAACGCGCCGAGGAGCGTGCCGCCGAACAATCCGAGGCCGAGCCAGGCGAGGTCGGCGCGCTCGCTGTAAGGATATTTTGCGCCGATCAATTGGGTAACGCGCGCCACGTCCACCGATCGGCCCACAAGCTCAAGGATGTCGCCGAGCATCAATTCGATGCGGGGGGCGATCGGCAGAGCCCGCCCGCCGCGCACGATCCCGACCAGGTAGACGCCGCGCGCCGCGTCGCCGATCGTGGCGACGATGTCCTCGAGCGCGCGTCCCGTCAGCTCCCGCCGGGTCACCACCACCCGCGCCTGAACGCCTTCGGTCGGTTCGAGCTGGGCCTGACCCTCGAGCTCCGGGCCGATCACGCCCATCGCCTTGAGCAGGCCGGGCCGCCGCGCCGTCAGCACGATCTCGTCGCCCGTTTGCAGCACGAGGTCGGGCACCGGCTCGTGCGCGGCGCCGCTTCGACGAATGCTGTGGATGACGGCGCGCTCGGCGATCGCCGCTTCAGCATCGGCAACCGTCGTCCCGCCGGCATGCTCGACGCGATAGACGCGGGAATTGAACCGCCGATAGGACAAGGCGTGCTGGCGCGGGACCGCAGTATCGCCGGCAAGCTTGAGCTCGAGCTTGCGCGCTTCCTCCTTGAGGTTGACCCGCATGAGGCGCGGCGCGATCAGGCTGCAGAACGCGATCACGGCCGCGGTCCCGAAGATGTAGGTCAGCGCATAGGAGACGGTGGCGTTGGATTGCGTCTGCGTCAGCTCGTCAGGGGTGAGCCCGAGGTCGCCGAGAGCCGACAGGGCGGTGCCGATCAGCGCGGTTTGCGTCAATGCGCCCGCCGCAAGGCCTGCCGCCGAACCCTTGTCCAATCCGAGCAGGTGGGTCGCGATCAGCACGCAGACGAGACCGATGGCGGCGACGAAGACCGCAAACACCACCTGGGTCAGCGTGGCGGGGCCGATCGATCCGAAGAACTGCGGCCCCGCGTGAAAGCCGACCGCAAAGACGAACAGCGCGAACGCGATGGTCTTGAGCAGGGGCGGGTAGCTCAAGGCGAGTGGCCCGGTTACGGTCGCACCCAGGACCGTCGCGGTGATCAGCACCGCGGTCGCGTTGCCGAGGCTGAAGCCGCCGATCTTGATACGTCCGACCACGACGCCGAGCGCAATCGCCAGAAAGATTGCGCTCTCCGGATGGCTCTTGAAAAAGTCTGAGAGCAATGACATGGGTGCAGGAACATCAGCCACACGGGGACGCGCTACGGTATTCCTTCGTTTCCACCTCCGCGGCTCAGGTCAGCAATATGACCAGGACCATTCCCCAGATCGTCAGCAGCGTGTTGCCGACCGCGTAGGTCACCGTGTAGCCGAGGCCGGGTATCTGGCTCTTGGCGATGTCGTTGACCATGCCGAGCGAGGCCGTCGTCGTGCGTGCGCCGGAGACGCATCCTAGCAGAAGGGCGTCATCGAAGCGGAACAGGTACTTGCCGATGTACATCGACAGGATCAGCGGCACGCTGGTGACGACCACGCCCCAGAGAAACAGGCCGAAGCCGAGCTTCTGCAGGCCGGCGACGAACCCGGGGCCGGACGAGATGCCGACGATCGCGATGAACACGTTGAGGCCGACCGAATTCATGAACCAGACGGTCGGCGAGGGGATACGCCCGAATGTCGGGCGCACCGAGCGCAGCCAGCCGAAGAAGAGTCCGGAGATCAAGGCGCCGCCCGAGGTCGACAAGGTGAGGGGAACGCTGCCGATCTTCCACACGAAGGCGCCCGCCAGCGCACCGATCGCGATCGCGGCGCCGATGAAGGCGACGTCCGCTACGTCGGTCGCGCGGTCCGGATAGCCCAGCCGCTTGGTCGCCACCGCGAGATCCTGCGGACGCCCGACCAGCGTGACGATATCGCCGCGATTGAGCCGCGTCTCCGCCAGGATCGGGATATCGATGGCGGTCGCACCACGCGTGATCTTGCGCAGGAAGACCCCGCGCGACCATGCCGAATTGGCAAGCTCGGTGAGTGTTTTCCCGTCGACTTCCTTGCTTGTGACGTAGATGTCGAGGCCTTCTGCGGGCACTGCCAGCAGCTCGCGGTCATCGACTTCCTCGGCCGCGGTGCCGATCAAGCTCACCAGCACCTCGCGCCGCCCCGCGATCGCGACCACGTCGCCCGCCTGGATCACCGTATCGGCGGTGGCATCCATGATCTTATCCCCGCGGCGGATGCGCTGGACAAACACGCGCTGCTCCGGCAGCAGTGATTCGGCCTCTTGCGCGGTCTTACCGACCACCTTGCTACCGTCGCGCACGCGGAACGCGCGGAAGCTGAATTGGTGCCAGGCGCTTCCCGGCCCACCCACCTCCCGCTTGCCGCCGTGCCTCTCTTCATAGCGCTTGCACGCAGCCGGGAGATCGATGCGCAGCAACATCGGCCCGAGCAGGGCGATCACCACCGCCGAGCCGACCGTGCCGAAGATATAGGTGACCGCGTAGGCGACAGGCATGCCGTCGAGCAGCTTCTTGGCCTCGTCCGCCGGGAGGCCGAGGCGGTTGACCGCGTCCGTCGCCAGGCCCATCGACGCCGAGATCGTCTGCGAGCCCGCATAGAGGCCGGCCGCGGTGCCGACGTCATAGCCGGCCGTCTTGGCGCCGATATAGGCGGCCGCGAGGCAGAGCACGCACACGACCACCGCATAGAGCGCCTGGGGCATGCCGTCCTTGGCGATGCCGCGCACGAATTGCGGACCCACGCCGTAGCCGATCGCGAACAGGAACATCAGGAAGAAGAACGGCTTGAGCGGGCCCGTGATCGTGATCCCGAGCTGGCCGATGATGACCGCGGCGATCAGCGTCGCGGTGACCGCCCCGAGGCCGAGGCCCTTGTAGTTGAACGAGCCGAAGTAATAGCCGAACGCCAGCGACAGCAGGATGGCGATCTCGGGATAGGTCTTCAGCGTTTGGACGAACCAGCTGATCATGACATCACCTCACGCGATACGAGATTGGGCCAAGCACGATCGGGCGTGCGAGAGGCCGGCGGCCGCTACGCGGCCACCCGCATTTTCGGGCGCGTCAACCGTTCGCCGGTGCGTTTGCTCAAGGCTTCGGCGCGCACAAGCTTGAGCCCCTCGTTTGCGTCGTATCCGTGGATCTCCTTCACATCGAGCTTGCGCATGAAGTCGATCGTCTCGCGCGTGATCACCTGTCCGGGCACCATGATCGGGAAGCCCGGCGGATACGGGATCACGAAATTGGCGGAGACCAGATCCGGTCCGCTCTTGAGCCGGCGATCGATCTCCGGGTCGGCAAGCCGGATGTATTCGCAGCCCGCGGGGTTGTAGGCCGCGTAGAAGCCGCCGCGGATGTCGCCCTCGGCCGTGCGGGCGCCCGCGTCGTGGCGGAACGCCGCATGGAAATGCGAGAAATTCGGCAAGTCCGGCACGTCGGTCATCAGGCTCTTGACCCGCGCGTCGAACGCGTGCCGCACGTTCGCGCCGCCGCGGGAGAGGCGCTGCTCGATCTCGCCGCTGATCTCCACCAGCACGCGGATCAGGTGGGCGACGTCACTGCGCGTGTTGTTGATGTTGGACTGCAACAGGACGGAGTTGCGCGACGTCTTGTTGAGCTGGATGTTGTAGCGGCTGGCGAGCATGCCCTTGAACTGCGTGCCGTCGACCCCGGCGGTGCCGCACACCAGCGTCATGCGCGTCGGATCGAGACAGAACTCGTCTTCCCGCATGCTCTTGAGCGCCGCGCCCCAGTTCAAGCCCGGCGCGAGGTAATCGGAAAAGCCGCTCTGGCGATACTGCTTGGGCACCATCTTGTCGGCACCGAGGATATGGAAGTACTTCGAGACCAGCGGATGCGCCGCGACCGCATGGCGGATCGCGAGTGATATCTCGATCGCGTTGGCGACCAGGCCGTAACCCTCGAGCTCCATCTGTCGGCGCGCGACGTCGAGGCTGGCGATCAGCTGCTGGTTCGGGCTCGTCGAGGCGTGGGTGAACACCGCTTCGTGGAACTGCGCTTCCACGCCATGGAAGTCGACGTCCTTGACGAACAGCATCGAGCCCTGTCGGAGCGCCGACATCGACTTGTGCGTGGAGTTGGTCTGGTAGACGCGCAGGCGCACCTTGCGCGGATCGGGAATGAGCCGCGCGTCGAGGAGCTTCGCTTCGGAGGGCTTGGTGCCGAGGTCGGCCTGTTGTTTCTCATAAGCCTTCACCGAGGCCGGGTCACGCAGCCAGGCCTCGATCTCGCCGGCCGCGCCCATCGCGGTACGCGGACGCAGGAAGGGCGAGAACCGCGCGAAACCGAACCACGCCTCGTCCCACAGGAAGATCAGGTCCGGCTTGATCGCGAGGCATTCCTCCATCACGCGCCGCACGTCGTAGATGTGGCCGTCGAACGTGCAGTTGGTCAGATCGATCATCTTGGCCCTGTGCAGCCGGTTCTCGGCCTTGAGGTCGAGGAGCGCCTTCTTGATGGTACGAAGCGGGACTGCGCCGTACATCGAGTACTCCGTCATCGGAAACGCCTCGACATAGAGCGGCTGCGCGCCGGCCAGCACCATTCCGTAGTGGTGGGATTTGTGGCAGTTGCGGTCGACGATCACGACGTCGCCCGGCGACAGCAATGCCTGCACGGCCATCTTGTTCGAGGTGGACGTGCCGTTGGTGACGAAGAAGACATGGTCGGCGCCGAAGGCGCGCGCCGCCATCTCCTGCGCCTTCTTGATGTTGCCGGTCGGCTCGAGCAGGCTGTCGAGGCCGCCCGTCGTGGCGCTGCTCTCGGCGAGGAAGAGGTTCGGCCCGTAGAACTCGCCCATGTCGCGGATCCAGTCGGATTTGAACACCGACTTGCCGCGCGCGATCGGCAGCGCATGGAACGTGCCGATCGGCCGCTGCGCATATTTCTTGAGATTGTCGAAGAACGGCGTGTCGTAGCGGTCCTGCACGCCCTCGAGGATCGCGAGATGCAACTCGAGCAGTTCCTCGATCGAGTAGAAGATGCGACGGGCCACGTTCGCCTCGGGGCTGCCCGCCAAGTCCTCGACGCGCTGGTTGGAGACCAGATAGATGTCGAGCTCGGGCCGCACGCGCTTGAGGATCCGCGCAAGCGGCAACGGCGAGGTGCCCGCCTTGTCGATGTCACCCGCGGATTGCATCAAGCCGCGCAGCACCGGCGCGTCGTGCCGCGAGCGCAACGCGAAGCCCTCGTTGATCACGATCGCGGCGAGGCCCGGATTGAGCAGGGTCGCGCAGAACGCATCTTCGAAGCTGCCGACGATGACGGGCTCGTAAACGAATGCGTCGAGCGGCCGGCGCAGCCGCCGCCATTCGGCGGTGAGGCCAGGCCATTGCGCCGACGGCATGCCCGTGACGATGAGCGTCTCGAAATAGGGCCGGCTTGCGTCGGCGCGCCCGAGCGTCGGCGGCAGGACGTCGGGAATGCTTTCCTTCTCATCGTCGTGCGCTTCCCAGTCGATCGCGTGCTGGCGGAAGGAGCGGGTGAGCAGGGCAGTCGCAATGCGTCGCGTGAGCGTCAGCGTCGCGCTTGCATCGTTCCCGGCGGCCGTGTCGCGCAGGGCGGCCATCAGATGCGGGCCCGGATAAGCGAAGAATTCTTCCAGCACGGCGACATTGGCCAGCGCGCCTTCGAACTTGCCGCGGTTGCCGTCGCCCGCCGACCACGCCTGCGCGATGTCCACGAGCTCGCGCCACCGGTCGGCGCGCGAACCCGGGCCGGCGAAGAACTGATCGATGCGAACGTTCGACTGCGCGGGCTCGTGGGACATTGGTCGATCCTCTTTCCATTCCGACAGCGGGCATGCCGACGCCCGTGCAATCGAAGCTATTGCGGTCCGCCGATGCCTTTTTTGATTTGGATCAATCCGGAACGTGGCGATGACGGATCGCGTGGATCGCGCGCGCCGGGCGGGTGCGCGATGTGCGCGACCGGTATCGTCGAGACATCAAAAAGCCGGCCGGAAAGCGCGACCGCATCCTGGCGTCAGAAAAGCGTGCGGCAGGAGTCCGACCGGGAGATGGAATCAGCGCGTGTCCGGCGACAGCACCAGCTGCGCGCCGAGCCGGACGCATTCGTCGTCCGTGATGGAGCCCGATTTCTCCGGGCGGGCGAGCTTCTCGATCTCATCCGCCGTTCATCAGGAAGTTTGCGCAGCCGACGTTGTCAGCGGTACCACACGCGACGGCCCCAATAGCCGCCGCCCCAATAGCGGTTGCCGTAATAGCCTCCGTATTGGCGCGGGTAGTAGCCAGTATAATAGACAGGAGCATAGTAGGCAGAACCGTAATATGGGTAAGATACGGTATAGGATGGGTAATACCCGCCCGCATACGCGTAATAGTCGTCGCCGTATGGGTAACCGTAGCCATAACCATAGCTGCCGGCGTATGGGTAGCCATAACCAAAGCTGCTGCCGATGGCGAGGCCGGCCACGAAGCCGGCTCCTGCCCAGCCCCCACGTCCCCAGCCTCCGCGTCCCCAGCCTGCACGTCCCCAGCCGCCGCGTCCCCAGCCCCCACCTCCCCAACCCGCACGTCCCCACCCGCCCCCATCCGCCGCCCCGCCATCCACCGCCCCGCCATCCGCCGCCCCTCCAGCCCGCCTGCACGATGTCGGTCGCAGCGGCGGTCTTCAAGGTGGCGACCGAAGTCGGCAACGGTCCGGCGGCCGTGGTTGCGGTCGCGCCTGTCAGGATGGCGGCGGCGATGAAGGCTTTGCGGAGAACGCTCATGATTTGTCCTTTCCCTAGCGGGGACATCGGCTTTGCCGATTGGACGTCATTCCGAGGGAGCACATTTTGATTTAGCTCAAAAATCCGTCTGATGCCGAAGGCAGGGTCTCGAGACGATGACGACGTCGGAAGAGGAGGCCTTCATGACCCTTGGAGCGCTGAGGCGTTCGCTCGCCGCATTGGTCGTGGCCGTTCTGCTGCCCGTTGCCGCAACGGCGCAGACGTCCAATCCGGCGCCTCAGCCGGGCGGACAGCCGCTCGGCACCGAGCAGCTCGATGCGCTGGTGGCTCCGATCGCGCTCTATCCAGACAACTTGCTCTCGCAGGTCCTGATGGCCGCGACCTATCCGCTCGAGGTCGTGCAGGCCGGCCGCTGGGTAACCGAGAACAAGAACCTGTCCGCCGATCAGCTCAAGGCGGCGGTCGACAAGCAGGGCTGGGACGAGAGCGTCAAGGGTCTGGTGGCGACGCCCTCGGTTCTCTCGATGATGAGCAGCAAGCTCGACTGGACGCAGAAGCTCGGCGATGCGGTGCTGGCCCAGCAACCCGACGTGATGGATGCGATCCAGCGCCTGCGCCAGCGCGCGCAAGCGAACAACAAGCTCACGACCACCCCGCAGCAGAAAGTCACGGTGCAGCAGGTCGAAAACCGACAGGTGATCGCGATCGAGCCCGCGACGCCGGATACCGTCAACGTGCCCTACTACGATCCCGGCGTCGCCTATGGTTCATGGCCGTATCCGGACGACCAGCCCTATTATTTCGGCTATCCGAGTTATATCGGCGCGGGCGTCATCGCGAGCGGCCTCGCGTTCGGCACCGGATATCTGGTCGGGCGCTGGGCGTCGGGCAATAACCTCTGGGGCGGTGGCGTGAATTGGGGCAACCGCAACATCATTGCCAATCGGCCGCGGGTCAACGCGCTGACCGCGAATAACATCAACGCAGGCAACATCTGGCAGCACAACCCGGCCCACCGCCAGGGCGTGCGCTACAACAACGCGAACGTGCAGCAGCGCTTCGGCAACAATAATCTGCGCGCCGGCGCGCAGCAGCGGCTCGATTTTCGCGGGCGTAGCGGTCAGCAGGTGCTCAATCCCGGCAATCGCGGCGGAGCAGGTGTCGCCAACCGCGGCGGGGCAGGCGTTGCCAATCGTGGCGGAGCAGGCGTCGCCAACCGTCCCGGAACGGGTCGCGGGCAGGCAGCGGCGCGTCCGGCCGCGCGCAACACGGGCGCATCCAGCGTTCGCGGCGGCAATGCGTTCGCCAACGTGCAGCCCGGGCGGACCGTCAGCGCGCAATCCCGGCGCGGCCAAGCCAGCGTCAGCAGCATGCACTCGGTCAATCGCGGCTCCGTGGGCTTCGCGGGTGGCGGCGGCGTCCGCGCGGGCGGCGGAGGCGGTTTCCGCGGTGGTGGTGGCGGCGGCCGCGGCGGTGGTGGAGGAGGGCGGCGTTCCGACATTGCGCTCAAGCACGACGTCGTCCTGCTCGGCCGTCTGCACAACGGGCTCGGCTTCTATCGCTTCAGCTACAACGGTAGCAACCGAGCCTATGTCGGCGTGATCGCGCAGGAGGTGGCGTCCGTGATGCCGCAGGCGGTCGTGCGCGGTCGCGACGGTTATCTGCGCGTGTTTTACGACAAGCTCGATGTGCCGTTCGAGACCTATCGCCGATGGCTCGCGGCGGGCGCACATGTGCCGGCCGGCGCCGCCGCCCGTTGAGCGACGACATCGAGATGCGAATGAGGATGGATGCAAGGATGGATGCGATGACAACGATCATTGACTCTGCCGAACCTCATCGCCGGCGTCGGCGTGCGCTGCTGGCTTGGGCCGTCGTAGCCGTGCTCGGCTGCGCCACGGCGCCGGCCGACGCACAGCAATCCTTCAAGAGCGCGGACGATGCCGCGGCGGCGCTCGTGAAGGCCGCCAAGGCCGGCGACCGCGACAGTCTGCTCGCCGTCCTCGGCGAGGGCGGCGCCGATATCATCTCCTCCGGCGATTCGGTCGCGGATGCCGAGACGCGCGCGCGTTTCATCGCCGCCTATGACGAAAAGCACGAGATATCGACGCAAGGAGACAAGATGGCATTGATGCTCGTGGGAAAGGATGATTTTCCACTCCCGATCCCGCTCGTCCGCAAGGGCGACGCTTGGCAGTTCGACACGTCCGCCGGTCGTCAGGAGATCCTCTATCGCCGGATCGGGCGCAACGAGTCCGCCGCGATCCAATCCAGCCTCGCCTACGTGGACGCGCAAAATGAATACGCCGAACGCGACCATGGCGCCGGCGTCGGCGCCTACGCGCAACGCATCATCAGCACGCCCGGCAAGAAGGACGGACTGTATTGGCCGACCGCCGCCGGTGAGGAGCAAAGCCCGCTCGGCGAGCTCATCGCCGGCGCGACGGCGCAAGGTTACCGCGTCGGCCGCGAGCGCTCGCCCTATCACGGCTACTACTACAAGATCCTGACGCGCCAGGCGCGGGATGCGCCCGGCGGAACGCTCGATTATGTGGTCAACGGAAAGATGATCGGCGGATTTGCGCTCGTCGCCTATCCGGCCGAATACGGCAATTCCGGTGTGATGACCTTCATGGTGAACCAAAACGGGCTCGTCTTGCAGAAAAACCTCGGACCGCAGACGGCGCAGATTGTCGAGCGGATCACATCGTTCGATCCGGACCAGAGCTGGACCAAGGTCGACGACGCCACAGCCTCTGGGGAGAACTGACGTCGGCAGGCCTCGCGGGCGGTCGGAGATGACATCACGGATCGCTCATCGATTCGAGCGGCAGAGCGATCCATCCCGCCCTGATCGTCGACTGACACGCGCCATCATATTCGCGGCGACAACGGAGCGCGCGCTGGTCGCGGCCCCTTGAAACCACCACAAGCCCCTGATACGCCACGCGGAACGAGCGCGTAGCTCAGTTGGTAGAGCACCTGACTTTTAATCAGGTGGTCGTGGGTTCGAGTCCCCACCGCGCTCACCAGACGCACATTATATTTCCCGGAGACATGGGCCGTATCGTCCCATTGTTGTCGTCGATATCAAAGATCAATTGCGTGCGGTCCTGCATCCGGGAACCCGCCACCCAAGCGGACCAGGCGTTCATGCCTGGCGCCCGTGGCTTCGCCAAATCTCCGCAGTCTGCTAGCTTTCGGCGATCGCCGTGGGGCACCCATCGGGACACGCAAGGAGAAAGCCGCATGCCTATCGTCAACCGCCTGTCCGACCTGCATGCCGAGATCACTGCGTGGCGGCGCGATATCCATGCGCATCCCGAGCTTCAGTACGATGTGCACCGCACGGCCGCGACCGTGGCCGACAAGCTCAAATCGTTCGGCTGCGACGAGGTCGTGACCGGGATCGGCCGCACCGGCGTGGTCGGCGTGATCCGCGGCAACCGGCCGGGCGCCGGCAACCGCAAGGTGATCGGCCTGCGCGCCGACATGGATGCGCTGCCGCTCGAGGAGGCGACTAATGTCCCGTACAAGTCGACCGTGCCGGGCAAGATGCACGCCTGCGGCCATGACGGGCACACCGCCATGCTGCTCGGTGCCGCGCGCTACCTCGCGGAGACGCGCAACTTCGCCGGCACCGCGGTCGTGATCTTCCAGCCGGCCGAGGAGGGCGGGGCCGGCGGCCGCGCCATGGTGCAGGACGGGTTGATGGACCGCTTCGGCATCGAGGAGGTCTACGGCATGCACAATTATCCGGGCATGCCGATCGGCCAGTTCGCCATCCGCTCCGGACCCGCGATGGCGGCCGCGGACACGATCTCGATCAACATCGAGGGCCGCGGCGCGCATGCGGCGCGCCCGCATATGTCGGTCGACACCGTCCTGGTCGGCGCCCAGATCGTCAACCAGGTCCAGTCGATCGTCTCGCGCAATGTCGACCCGCTGCAGGCCGCGGTCGTCTCAATCTGTATGTTCCAGGCCGGGCATACCGACAACGTCCTGCCGCAGACCGCGCATCTGCGCGGCACGGCGCGCAGCCTCACGCCCGAGGTGCGCGACCTCTTGGAAAAGCGCCTGCATGAGGTGGTCGAGGGCACCGCCAAGCTCTACGGCGCAACCGCGAAGCTCGAGTACCGGCGCGGCTATCCGGTACTGGAAAACCATGAGCAGCAGACCGGGTTCGCGGCGTCGGTCGCCGGCGAGATCGTCGGCCGCGATCGGGTCAACACCACCATGGTGCCGGTTATGGGCGCGGAGGACTTCTCCTATATGCTGCAGGAGCGGCCCGGCGCCTTCATCTTCATCGGCAACGGCGACACGGCCGGGCTGCATAACCCCGGTTACGACTTCAACGACGAAGCCATTCCGGTCGGCACGTCCTATTGGGCACGCCTGGTCGAGACCGCGATGCCGGGGTGAGGCGCGCTACGCGCTTTCCACCCGATTTTCTGCCCGCGCAGGCGGCGCGATCTCGGCGCGGCGCGGCAGCAGCACGGCGAGCGGGCTGGCGAGGCGCGCCTGCAGCAGCGCGAGGGCGGCACCAAGCCGTGCCTCGGCGTCGCGCCAGAACGCGAAGTCGTTGAGGCGCGTCTCCTCGACGAGCGCGAGCGCCGCGGCGGCGAGGAACGGCAGGCTCTGCACGATCAGCACGTCGGCGAAAAGGTTGATCTCGCGCACATTCTCGCCGTTCGTGACGAAGACCGTGACGGCGCCGGCGATCAGCAGGGCGCCCATCAACGCCTCATAGAAGGCCGGGAAGGTGACGCGCGCCTTTCGCGCATGGCCGCCCTTGGCGGTGCGCACGAAGGGCAAATGCTCGGTGACGAGCCCCGTGGCGACGGCACGCGCGACGGTCCATTGCATCGACATGGCGGCAATCATCGCGGCCGCCATCTGGCGCGGCGGGATGGCGACACGGCTGCGATAGAGCGTGATGAAATGCGCAACCGAGACCACGAACGCCGCGATGATCGGCAAGGTCAGCACCTTGTCGGGAATCGCGATACCGACGAAGGCGACGACCGGCACCCAGATCAGGTTGAGGATCGCGACCACGACACCGACGCTCTCGGCACCGAGCCAGTTGAGCCAGCCGATCGCGAATTCACGCTTCTGATCGCGGGTGAGCCGGCTCGCGCCCGGGAGGAAGCGGCGCCAGTGCTTGCGCACGATCTGAAGGCCGCCATAGGCCCAGCGATGGCGCTGCTTCTTGAAGGCCTCGAAGGTGTCGGGCAACAGGCCGTGGCCGTAGCGGCGGCGCGTGTAGAGCGTGCGCCAACCCTTCTCGATGATCGTGAGGCCGAGATCGGTGTCCTCGCAGATCGTGTCGCTCGACCAGCCGCCGGCAGCATCGAGCGCCGCACGGCGGATCAGGCACATGGTGCCGTGGACGATGATGGCGTTGTGTTCGTTGCGCTGGACCATGCCGATGTCGAAAAAACCGGCATATTCGCCGTTCATTGCCCAATGTAGCGGCGTTGTCTCGTCGCGATGGTCCTGCGGCGCCTGGATCAGGCCCACATTCGCATCCGCGAAGGCCGGCACCACGTCCTTGAGCCAGTCGGGATGCACCACGTAGTCGGCGTCGAGCACGCCGATGATCTCGGCATCAGGTGCCGTGTGGGTGAGCGCAAGCCGCAGCGCGCCCGCCTTGAAGCCGGCGAGCTTCTCGGCATTGACGAACTTGAAGCGGGGTCCGAGCGTCGCGCAATGCTCTTCGATCGGCCGCCAATAGGCCGGATCGGGTGTGTTGTTGATGACGACGACGCATTCGAAATCCGGGTAGTCGAGCCGCGCGACCGCATCGAGCGTCTGCCGCAGCATCTGCGGCGGCTCCATGTAGGCCGGGATATGGATCGACACCTTGGGCGCGCCGGCGGGCGCGGGGGCAACCGCGGCTGCGAGCAGGCGCTTTGGCGCCGGTCCGAACAGGATGGCCGAGATTTCCTGCACGCGCGCGAGCGCGATGAGAACAAGGGGGATGAGCAGGACGAAGCCGAGCGCCAGCGCGATGGCGGCGCCTATCACGAAATAATGGCCAGTCCAGTAATCGAAGACGGTCGCGGCCCAGGCGCCAACGGCCTGCGACGTGACGGCGAGCAGACTCGCCTGGCGCAGCGTCGCGCCGGCAATTCCGAGGATCGGCAACGACAGCAGCAGACCGACCGCGACCGCCAGCGCCGCGATCTTCCAATAGTCGGGATCCGCGATCGGGCCGACCCAGGAGAACTTCGCGTGGCGCGAGGTGTCGTACAGGCCCCAATACGGACCGACGCTGCCTTCGAAGGTCTTCCACGGCTGATCGTAGGCTTCGATGATGTTGTAGTCGATGCCGAGCGCGTCGGCGCGCGCGACGAACTGGCGCAATACGATCGCCTGCTCGATCTGCCCGGGCCGCGCGACGCCGCGATTATAGCCGGCGCTCGGCCAGCCGAACTCGGCGATCACGATGCGCTTGCCCGGATGCGCGTCGCGCAAATCATAAAAGACCTTGAGCGCATGATCGACGGCGTCCCGATAGGTGACGTGGTCCCAGTAGGGGAGGATGTGGACAGCGATGAAATCGACCTTGTTGGCGAGGTCGGGATGGTCGCGCCATGTGTCCCAGGTTTCGCCAGTGCTGACCGGTAGGCTGGTCTGGTGCTTGACCTGTTGGACGTACTTGATGATGCGGTCGGCTGCCTGATCGGGATGTGCCGAGTTCGAGAATCGTCTCGTTGCCGACGATGATCTGATTGATGTTGCTGTTGTGACGCACGAGCTCGATTGCCGAAGCGATCTCGACCTCGTTGCGTTTGTCGTCCGGACCGATCTTGATGCCGAGCGTCACCCGGAGGCCGAGCTCGGCGGCGATCGGAGGGAGAAACTCAAGGCCGCCGGTCGACGAGTAGGTGCGGATCGCATCGGTGTGGGGAGCGATCGCCGTGAGGTCGGCGCGGATCTGCGCCTCGGTCGCAGCGGGTGCGACGTCGTCGGCCAGGCGCTTGCCTTCGAAAGGCGCGTAGGAAACGCTGCTCAGGTTTTTTGGAATATCGGGCGCCGCCCCCCTCGACTGGAGGAATACCCAACAGCCCGCATGCAGGCACGCTGCAAGCGCGACCACGGCGGCAACGGAGCGCATTGACTTAGAACCGTATGGGGCGGGAGAGCGCGGACCCGGGCCTGTCCCCTAGGCCCGACCGAGACTTGTCGTTAGCGGACATTTCCCAGCAGAGGCACGTAAACATTTAGTCCACCCACATGGCAATTCAATGGCAGTGATCCTGCACGGTCGAGAAATCATGCAAGGGACTTGCCAACCCCGAGCACAGAACGCGCTCAGTGCGCGCCGGTTCCAGCGGAAGTTGGTGGAGCAGGTGCTGTCGGCGCGGGCGCGGCCGGTGCTGCCGAGGCGGCGGGCACTGCGGCGGCCGCGGAGACGGCGGGCCTCGCGTCGGGGGTGACCCAGCAGTCGCGCACCCTTTGCTCCAAGGTCACCACGTCCTTGTCTTTATCCTTGTCCTTGTCCTTGTCTTTATCCTTGTCCTTATCCCTCGCCACCGGCATTCCCACGCGGACGAGGCAGCGGAAGGCCGACCGCAAATGTGCGCCCGGGCAGCCGAAGCGATCATAGACCGCCATGTGGCGGGCGGCCGTATCCATGTCGTTCTTCATCCAGAGCGTGATGGTCAGCTCGCCGGAATGTACGCATTCGGGAAATCCGGCGGGACCCGGGAGTTGGCGCTCGACCTCGGCAATGTGTGCCGCCTCGGTCTTGGCGGCCTCGGCTTTCTGCTGGTCGGCCTTGGCGTCACCGGTCCCCTGCGCGTAAGCCGCAGGGCCGCTTCCGAGTAGGAATGCCGCACACACGAAGCACACCAGCTTACGCAGACCGGGAAAAGACATGACCTTCCTGTCGTTGGAGTTCGCCACCGGCTTTGCACCATTCGAATAGGTCGCCAATGCGGCGTCCCCCGGCTGGAACGCTGCCGACATGCAATAAAGGCGGCGGCGTTGTCCAGCGTCGGTCGAGAGCTTGCTTAAGGCTGATCGAGAACTCGGCGGAGGGGCCTGGGTCGAAGGGCTTGGCGTCATGGCGCGGGCACGGTAATTCCTTCCCCGGCCTACCGTCCCGTTCCTGAACCCGCGATGAATTGGCGATGAAACTGCCCCTTGGTCTGCTGACGGCTTCCGTGGCGGCCATCGTCGCGGCGTGGTGGTGGCTCGGGCTGCCGATCGCGATGCCGCCGCTCGGCCCGGGCGACGACGGCAAGCTGCAATGTGTCTCCTATGCACCCTATCGGGCGGACCAGAATCCGCTCGACGACAGCACCCTGGTCGACGCCAAGGACATCGAGGCGGATCTGATCCGGCTCAAGCCGATCACCGACTGCGTCCGTACCTATTCGATCGAGCATGGCGACGACCAGATCGCCGAGGTCGCGCACCGGCTCGGCATGAAGGTCATGCAAGGCATCTGGGTGAGCGGCGAGGCGGCGCGTACGAGAAAGCAGATCGATACCGCTGTGGCGATCGCCAAACGCTATCCCGATACGGTGATTGCGGTCGTGGTCGGCAACGAGGTGCTGCTGCGCGGCGACATGTCGGCGACCGATCTTGCGGCCATCATCCGCGACGTAAAGGCGGCGGTGCCGTGCCCGGTCACCTACGCGGACGTCTGGGAATTCTGGAACCGCAATCCGCAGCTCGGCGGCGCGGTCGACTTCGTCACCGTGCACATGCTGCCCTATTGGGAGGACTTCCCGATCCCGGTCGACAAGGCCCCGGCCCACGTCGAGGCGATCCGCCAGCAGATGGTGGCGCGCTTCCCCGGCAAGGAGGTGGTGATCGGCGAGATCGGCTGGCCGAGCGCCGGGCGCATGCGCGAAGGGGCGCTGCCGTCCCCGGCGAACCAGGCGCGCTTCCTGCAGGAGGTTACCGCCAACGCGCGCGCAGGACACTACCGCGCGAATGTGATCGAGGCGTTCGACCAGCCGTGGAAGCGGGCGCTCGAGGGGACGGTGGGCGGCTATTGGGGCGTGCTCGACGCGTTCCGGCGCGAGCCGAAATTCGTCTATGGCGCACCGGTCTCGAACCATCCGGCCTGGCGCTGGCAGGCGGCGGGCGGCGTGGCGCTGGCGATCGTGGTTTTTGCGGTAGCCGGCGCGCTGGCGCGGCGCCGTGGCGTGGAGGTGCCGGCGGATCGCTGGATCGGCGCCGCCGTCATCGCGACGGTCGCCGGTATCTTCATCGGCTGGGCGTTCGAGAACATCGCGATCGAAAGCCTCGGCATCGGTGGATGGATCGAGGGCAGCGCCTGGGGCCTCGTCGCGGTCATCGCGCCGGTCGCGGCCGCCGCGAGCCTCGCGGTCGGGGTTGCGGCGCCGGGGTTCGGCGTATTGCTCGGCCGCCGCGATGAGCGTCCCTGCGCGCCGGTCGCAATCATTGCGGGGGCCGCGCGGCTCGCGCTGACCGTGCTCGCCCTCCAGATCGCCCTGATGCTGGTATTCGACCCGCGCTATGTCGACTTTCCGTTTGCGCCGCTGCTCGCCGCGGCCGTGCCGCTTCTCACCCTCTCGCTCCAGCTGGCGGGCGATAAAGGCGTGCGCCCGGCCGCCGAGAAGCTCGCCGCCGCGGTGCTCGCGGGGGCGGCGGTCTATATCGCGATCAACGAGACGTTCGCGAACTGGCAGGCGCTCATGCTGTGCGCCGGCCTCGCGATGGTGGCGCTCACTCTGGCGCGGGTGCGGGTCGCGCGAGGCTGACGATCAGCAGGGCGGCGGCAAGCGCCGAGAGGCCCGGATTGTGCAGCACGATACCGAAGCCCGCCGCCGCGAGCGCAACGGCAAAGACCGGGAGCGACGGCCGCAGCAGGTGGATGAGTGCCGCGCCGAGTGCGACTGCGCCGAACACATCGTGGTTGAACAGGGCGCTGGCGACCCGGAACGTGCCGCACAGCCACGTCTGCAGCCCGGCCTGGCAGGCGATCGACACGTCGGCGACTTCCAGCGCGCGGTAGCGCAGGTACATCGCGTAGCCGACCGACAGGAAGCCGATGCAGATGAGCCAGTTGGTCTGGCGAGCGGTCGGGACGAACCGGCGCGTCATGGCCATTCACGCAATCGTGGCGCCGTCAGCGCAGGTCGAGACGCTGGCCGTTGAAGGTGGAGGGTCGGCACGGCACGCGCACCGAGGTCAGCGCGGCGCACAGGCGCGCCGCCGCATCGGCATCCGAGACCGGGCCGGCGACGAGATGGAATTCGGTGAAGCCGGGCCGCGCGCTCTGGCGCACCGAGACCAGCGGCTGCAGCCCTGCGAGCATGGCGCCGTGCGCGGCCTTCACGGATCCCCAGTGCGCCCGCAACGTGTTGACGTTGGTGGCGGAGCCGAGGTCGATCGCAAAGCCATTGGCGGCGGCTTGCGGCGGCGGCGTATCGACGTTGGCGGACGCGACGCGCGTTTGTTGCGGGGCGGCGCCCGGAGGCGGCGAGGTCGAATTCACGTAGGACTGGATGGTGGCAAGCGGCCCGGGACGCGGCAACGGCACGTCGGCGGGCTGGCCGACGCCGGGCTGTGGCGCAGCCAAGGCTTGATCATCGTTTCCGCCAGCGACATTGCTCGGCGGCACCTGCGGCTCGGCGCTCGCGGGCGTAGCCAGCGGTGGCGCATCGGCCTTCTGCGGCGGAGGCGGCGCCGCATTGGCGACCGAGCCGTTCGGGGCAGCGCTGTTCGGGGCAGTGGATCGGGCGATCGAGCCGGTAAGATCGGTCAAGTTGTGCTCGAGGGTCGCAACCCGGTCGACCAGCCGGTCGCGGTCGGCTGTCAGCGTGCGGACCTGCTCGGCGAGGCGTTGCTCGTTCTCGTCCGGCGTCACCGGGCGGCTCGCCAGCAGATTGGTCGGATGATGGACGACGTTGCCCGGCGCCGCCCGCAGGATGGCGATCGCGACCTTGGCGCGCGCGGTGCCGACATCGGTTCGGCCCGCCATCACGGTGGCGCCGACCGCGACGATCGCGCAGGTTCCCCAAACCGTCAAACGCAACAATGGACGCATATCGATATGACCCTCGTCATCGTCGTCGTCATAGCGGGCCATGGCTCACCGCGCGCAAGATAATGCGTGGTCGAATTGACCTAACGCCGGTGCCGGTAGGTTAGCAGAAAGCGCCGCTACCCGCCTGCCACGCTGCCCCGCCTTCTGCGGTCCCCGCCTTTTCCATTCTGTGTCCGCAGGTTATGACGGCGCGGTGATTTGGTCGAGAGCGAAATTCGTGCGGGACATGCGGAATTGACGGCTTTAGGCGCCAGAACCTGCCTTACCATCGTACTTGCGGCCGGCGAGGGGACCCGGATGCGGTCCTCCCGGCCGAAGGTGCTGCATTCCATTGGCGGGCGGACCTTGCTGGCCCATGTGCTGGCCGCTGTGCAGGCTGCGGCCGGGCAGATCGCCGTGGTGATCGGGCCCGGGCAGGCCAAGGTGGCCGCCGCCGTGCGGACTGCCCTGCCGGAGGCCGCCATCTTCGTCCAGGCCGAGCGGCGCGGCACGGCCCATGCCGTGCTGGCGGCGCGCGCCGCACTGCTCGCAGGCGCCGACGATGTCCTGGTCGTGTTCGCCGACACACCGCTGGTGCGGCCGGACACGCTCATGCGCCTGCGCGCGCCGCTGGCGACCGGCAAGGCAGTGGCGGTGCTCGGCTTCCGCCCGGCCGATCCGACCGGCTACGGCCGGCTGATCATGCAGGGGGAAAGCCTCCTGGCCATTCGCGAGGACAACGACGCGGGTGCGGCCGAACGGGCCATCCCGCTGTGCAATGCCGGATTGATGGCGCTGCGTGGCGACGTCGCGCTCGCAATCCTCGATCGGGTCGACGACCGCAACGCCAAGCACGAATTTTACCTGACCGATGCCGTCGCGATCGCGCGCGGCATGGGGCTCGACGCAGTCGCGATCGAAACCGGGGAGGACGAGGTGCGCGGGATCAACTCACAAGCCCAGCTCGCGGAAGCCGAAGCCGCCCTGCAGCGGCGGCTGCGGACGGCCGCGCTCGAGGCGGGCGTCACCATGGTGGCGCCCGAGACGGTGTACCTCGCGGCCGACACCAAGTTCGGCAGCGACGTGACGATCGAGCCCTTTGTGGTGCTGGGGCCCGGTGTGACCATCGAGGACGGCGCGACCATCCGTTCCTTCTCGCATCTCGACGGCGCCCATGTCGGCAAAGGCACCATCGTGGGCCCCTACGCGCGGCTGCGGCCGGGCGCACGGCTCGGGCCGGACGTCCGTATCGGTAACTTCGTCGAGATCAAAGCGGCGGAGATCGGCCCCGGCGTGCGGGCAAATCACTTGAGCTATATCGGCGATACCCGGGTCGGGGCGCGTGCCAATATCGGCGCCGGCACCATCACGTGCAATTACGACGGTCATCACAAGCACCGCACGGACATCGGCGAGGGGGCCTTCATCGGGTCGAATTCGTCGCTTGTCGCCCCGGTCAAGATCGGCGACGGGGCCTATGTGGGGTCGGGTTCGGTGATCACCCGGGATGTGCCGGCGGATTCATTGGCGATCGGCCGTGGCCAGCAAATCGTTAAGCAAGGTTGGGCCGCGCGCTTGCGTGCACTGGCCTCCGCAGGCAAAAAGAAAGCGGAATAGCGATTATCCTTGGCGATATGCGCAAAGTTCTAAGGGGTTAGACGCGGTCGCTCACGAAGCCAAGAGTGACGAAATACTTCGTGATTTCATAAGGTTGTAGCGATCGCCTAAAGATTTGTGCCGGCCGGGACGCGAGCGAGGGGGCACGCAATCATGTGTGGGATCGTCGGCATTCTGGGGCGCGAGCCAGTCGCGCCCCTGATGGTGGATGCGCTCAAGCGTCTCGAATATCGCGGGTATGACTCGGCGGGCGTCGCCACCCTGGAAGCAGGCCATCTGGCGCGCCGGCGGGCCGAGGGCAAGCTGCGTAACCTGGAACAGCTCCTCGGCACCGAGCCGCTCTCCGGCAATATCGGCATCGGCCACACCCGCTGGGCGACCCATGGACGGCCGAACGAGACCAACGCCCATCCGCATGCGACCGATCGGGTCGCGGTCGTGCACAACGGCATCATCGAGAACTTCAGGGAACTGCGCATCGCGCTCACCAAGGACGGCGCGACTTTCTCGACCGAGACCGACACCGAGGTGGTCGCTCACCTGGTGACGAGCGAGCTCAAGAAGGGCCGCAAGCCGGCCGAGGCGGTCGCGGCCGCGCTGCCGCAGCTGCGCGGCGCCTTCGCGCTCGCATTCCTGTTCGAGGGCGAAGAGAATCTGCTGGTCGGCGCGCGGCGCGGGCCGCCGCTCGCCGTCGGCTACGGCGATGGCGAGATGTTCCTCGGCTCGGACGCGATCGCGCTCGCGCCGTTCGCGGAGTCCATCAGTTATCTCGAGGACGGCGACTGGGTCGTGCTGCGGCGCGAGGGTGCCCAGATGCGCGACGCGGCCGGCCACCCCGTGACGCGGCCGATGCACAAGCTGATCGCCAGTGCCGGGCTGATCGACAAGGGCAACCACCGCCATTTCATGGCGAAGGAGATCCACGAGCAGCCCGAGGTCGTCGGCCATACGCTGGCGCATTACATCGACATGGCGGCCGGGCGGATCGCGCTGCCGACGGAGCTTCCGTTCGACTTCAAGAACATCAAGCGCATGGCGATCTCGGCCTGCGGCACGGCCTACTATGCGGGGCTCATCGGCAAGTACTGGTTCGAGCGCTTTGCGCGGCTCCCGGTCGAGATCGATGTCGCGTCCGAGTTCCGCTACCGCGAGGCGCCGTTCGATCCCGGCAACCTTTCGCTCTTCGTCTCGCAATCGGGCGAGACCGCCGACACGCTGGCGACGCTGCGCTATGCGCGCGAGCACAAGCAGCACGTCATGTCGATCGTCAACGTGCCGACCTCGACGATCGCGCGCGAAAGCGACGTCATGATGCCGACGCTCGCCGGCCCTGAGGTCGGGGTCGCGTCCACCAAGGCGTTCACCTGCCAGCTCGCGACACTCGCGTGCCTCGCGATCGCAGCCGGCCGCGCGCGCGGCGTGCTCTCGGCAGAGGACGAGCAGAAACTCGTGCAGGCGCTGATCGAGGTGCCGCGCCACATGACCGAGGCGCTGGCGCTCGAGCCGGCGATCGAGAAGCTTGCGCGCGACCTCTCCAAGGTTCGCCACGTGCTCTATCTCGGCCGCGGCACCAGCTATCCGCTCGCGCTCGAGGGCGCGCTCAAGCTCAAGGAAATCTCGTATATCCACGCCGAGGGTTATGCGGCGGGCGAGCTCAAGCACGGCCCGATCGCGCTGATCGACGAGACGATGCCGGTGGTCGTGATCGCGCCCTATGACCGTGTATTCGAGAAGACCGTCTCGAACATGCAGGAAGTGGCGGCGCGCGGCGGCCGCATCATCCTGGTCACCGACGCACAGGGCGCGCGCGAGGCGACGGTCGAGTCGCTCGTCACGTTGACGGTTCCCGAGATGCCCGCGACCGTGACGCCGCTCGTCTATGCGATTCCGGTGCAGCTGCTCGCCTATCACACGGCCGTCATCATTGGCACCGATGTGGATCAGCCACGCAACCTCGCCAAGTCGGTGACGGTCGAGTAGGGGCGCGGCGGTTGCGCCGCACTCCGCCAACTGGCGAAGCGCCACCTTGATCTACTATATTGTCGGCTGACTCGTTCTGGCCTGACCCGTTCTAGCCTGACTTGGGGGTGCGCGCGCCGGCGCGTCGCCCGCAACCGCGAGATCGACCGCGCATGACGCTCAACGAACCCGGGGCTGAGGCGACACCGGTTCTGCCGGCGCCGGAGCCGGCACACCATCACGGGGCCGCCTACCGGCTGCGCACCTACTTCCTGACCGGCCTGGTCGTTGCCGGCCCGCTTGCCATCACGGTCTACCTCACGTGGTCGTTCGTCACCTGGGTCGACGACCTGGTGCGGCCGTTCATCCCGGTCGCGTACCGACCCGAAACCTATCTGCCGTGGCGCGTGCCCGGGACCGGCCTCGTGGTCGCGTTCTTCGCCATCACGATGCTCGGCTTCCTCACCGCGAACCTGGTCGGCCGCACCCTGGTCGAGGCGGGCGAGACCCTGCTCGACCGCATGCCGCTGGTGCGCTCGATCTACAAAGGCCTCAAGCAGGTGTTCGAGACGCTGTTCTCCGAATCCGGATCGAGCTTCCGCAAGGTCGGCCTGGTCCAGTTCCCGGCGCCCGGCATGTGGTCGCTGGTGTTCCTCTCGCAGTCGCCGGGAGGAGAGATCACGGCCCGGCTGCCGCTGCAGGATGAATACGTCTCGGCTTTCATGCCGTGCACGCCCAACCCGACCACCGGCTTCTTCTTCTACGTGCCGCGCCGCGAGGTGATCGAGCTCGACATTCCGGTCGAGGCCGCCGCCAAGCTGATCATGACGGCTGGCCTGATCCAGCCGAACGGCGGCCCGGAGACGCAGAAAAAGCTGCAGGCGATGGCCGACACGGCGCGCGCCGCGCAGGCGGTGCGCAAGGCGCCGGAGCAGGTGACGTTGGAATAAATTGACCGTCATTGCGAGCGCAGCGAAGCAATCCAGATCCTCAGACTGTGTGGAACGGGATTGCTTCGCTGCGCTCGCAATGACGAGATGATCCAAGCAACATCGGGGAGGAATTCATGCGTCGATTGATCGTCCGCGTCGCGGGCGCGATGCTGCTGGCTTGTGTGGCGGCATTTACGTCGATCCCGGCGGACGCCCAGGACTGGCTCTCGCCCGAGAAGCGCTGCCCGTCGCCCTATGGGGCGGACGACGAGCGCGGCGCCGCCAACCTGCAGACATCCGAGAGTATCGCCGCCGCCGCCAAGCTCATCCGCGAAGGCAAGATGTACGAGCTCGGCAAGGTCCTCGACCGCAACATTCCGATGTCGCCGGGCCGCAGCTTCGTGCTCAGCGTCCAGCGCACGTCGGGGCCGAACGGCCGCAACCAGCAAGGCGGCAACGAGGAGACGGTGTTCACCGAGCTCGGACAGATGGGTACCCAGTTCGACGGGCTCGCCCACCAGCAGCTCGGGCCGCATCTCTACAACTGCGTCGAGGCCGAGAAGGTCGTACGGCGCAGCGGGTACACCAAGCTGGGTGTCGAGAAGGCCGGCTCGTTCTTCGCGCGTGGTGTGCTGCTCGATATCGCGGCCCTCAAGGGCGTCGATATGCTGCCGGACGATTACATGATCACGGTCGCGGACCTCGAGGCCGCGATGAAGGCGGCCAACGTCGATATCCGCAAAGGCGACGCCGTGCTGATCCGCACCGGCTGGGGGCGCCTGTGGGCCGTCGACAACGCGCGCTTCATCAAGGGCGAGCCCGGCATCGGTCTCGAGGCGGCGGACTTTTTGGTCAAGCGCAACGTGATGATCGTCGGCTCCGACAACTGGGCCGTCGAGGTGCGGCCGTATCCGGACAAGACGCTGTTCCTGCCGGTGCACGGCTTCTTGCTCAACGCCAACGGCGTCTACCTGATCGAGAACCTCGATCTGGAAGCGCTGGCGCGCGACAAGGCGAGCGAATTCGCGTTCGTCGTCCAGCCGCTCAAGCTGCGCGGCGCGACAGGATCGAGCGTGGCGCCGATCGCGGTGAGGTAGAGGGGCGGCGCGTGGCGTAGGGTGGGCAAAGCGAAGCGTGCCCACGGCTGAGCGCGCGTGGGCACGCCGCTTCGCGGCTTTGCCCACCCTACGCACTGCGAATCTACGCTACCCCGCCCGCAGCAACCTGATCGCCTCATCGCGCTCGAACAGGTAGAGCAGCACTCGCAGTGCCTCGCCGCGTTCGCCGGTCAGTTCCGGATCGCGGCTCAGCATCAGCGCGGCATCGTCGCGCGCGGTCTGCAGCAAGTCGCGATGCGTCTCGATGCGGGCGACGCGGAAGCCGGGCTCGCCGCTTTGGCGGGTGCCGAGCACGTCGCCTTCACCGCGCAGCTTGAGGTCCTCCTCGGCGATGCGGAAGCCGTCCTCGGTCTCGCGCATGATGGCGAGGCGGGCCTTGGCGGTCTCGCCGAGCGGGGCGCGGTAGAGCAACAGGCAGGTCGAGTGCTCGGCGCCGCGGCCGATGCGGCCGCGCAACTGATGGAGCTGGGCAAGGCCGAAGCGTTCCGCATGCTCGATCACCATGACGGTCGCGGCAGGCACATCGACGCCGACCTCGATCACGGTGGTGGCGACGAGGAGGCGCGTCTCACCGGCCGCGAAGCTCGCCATGGCGCGGTCCTTGTCGGCGCCTTTCATCTGCCCGTGCACGAGGCCGACGAGCGCACCGAACCGCTCCTGCAGCGACGCGAAGCGATCCTGCGCGGCCGCAAGATCGCTGTTTTCGGACTCCTCGACGAGCGGGCACACCCAGTAGACCCGCCGGCCTTCGTCGAGCGCGCGCCCGACCGCCGACACCACGTCCTCGATGCGGCCGAGCGGGACCGTGCGGGTGTCGATGGGCTTGCGGCCGGCCGGCTTCTCGCGCAGCTCGGACACATCCATGTCGCCGAAAAAAGTGAGCACCAGCGTGCGCGGGATCGGCGTCGCGGTCATCACCAGCATATCGACGGCCTCGCCCTTGCGGGCGAGCGCGAGGCGCTGGTGCACGCCGAAGCGATGCTGCTCGTCGACGACCGCGAGCGCGAGGTCGCGGAACTCGACCTCGTCCTGGAAGAGCGCGTGGGTGCCGACCAGGAGATCGATCTCGCCGGCCGCGAGCCGCCCGAGGAGGTCGTTGCGCGCCGCGCCGCGCTCGCGGCCGGTGAGCAGCGCGACCCGGAGATCTACGGCTTCGGCCAGCGGCGCGATGGTGGCGAGATGCTGGCGTGCCAGGATCTCGGTCGGCGCCATCAGGGCAGCCTGCCGGCCCGCTTCGATCACGGCCGCGCAGGCGAGGAGGGCGACGACGGTCTTGCCGGATCCCACGTCGCCCTGCAGCAGACGCAGCATGCGGTGCGGCGCGGCCAAATCCGTGACGATGTCGGCAACCGCGCGCGTCTGCAAGTCGGTGAGCCGATACGGCAGCGCCGCCATGATCTTGTCGCGCAGCCGTCCGTCGCCGTCGGTACGCCGGCCGCTGATGCGGCGCAGATGCGCGCGGGTGAGCGAGAGCGCGAGCTGGCCGGCGAGCAGTTCGTCATAGGCGAGGCGCGACCAGGCGGGTGAGCTCGGCAAAATATCGGACGGGTTTTCGGGCCGATGCAGGCGGCGCAAGGCGTCGGCGAAGGCGGGGGATTTGCTCTGCGCGAGATACGCCGGGTCTTGCCATTCGGGCAGCACCGGCAGCCGGTCAAGCGCATTCTCGATCGCGCGGCGGAGCTGATTGGCGAAGAGCCCTTCGGTCAGCGGATAGGTCGGTTCGATCAGCGGCAGCTTGGCGAGCCCGGCCTCGTCGACGACGCGATCGGGGTGCACCATCTGCAGCATGCCGTCATAAAGTGCGGTCGTGCCTGACACGTAGCGCCGCTCGCCGACCGGCAGGAGCTTCGCGATGTAGTCCGTGTGGGCACTGAAAAAGGTGATGACGAGGCTGCCGGTGTCGTCGCTCGCATAGACCATGTAGGGCGCGCGGCTGCGCCCGGGCGGGGGCGCGCGATGGCGGTCGATATCCACCGCAACGGTGACGACCGTGCCGGGCTCGACATCGCGCAGCTTCGGCCGCGCGCGCCGGTCGACCGCGCCGCTCGGAACATGGAACAGCAGGTCGGCGACGCGCGCACCGTCGTCGCGGCCCGTGAGGCGGGCCAGGAGCTTCGCGACCTTTGGTCCGACCCCCGGCAGGGCGGTGACCGACGCGAAGAGGGCATTGAGGAGCGTGGGACGCATGCGTTAGTCGGCTATCGCGGGCGCGGCGGTCGGACCGGTCTATTTGTCCGCATTTTGGCGATCTTGCGCGCCATGTACGATGGCTAGTATCTCGATCTCTCCGCGATCCGAATGGACCTCATAGACGACGACGTAGGGATACTCGATCAGCTCTCGGGTACCGGGATCAAGTCCAGGGCGCCCCATGTTGGCAAGACTGTCCAATTCGAGGAAGCCAATCCGGTCGCGAATTCGCGCCACCACCTTGGTGGCAGCCGACGGGTTATGCTGACTGATCCATGCGAAAATGCGATGCAGATCTTGTTCCGCTGCTTCGCGGACGATGACCTTCATACCCCGTAACGTCGACGCAGGCGCTCATTGAATTCGGCGAGCGTCATCGTCTTAGGATCCTTCTCGGTGCGACGCCGTCGCACTTCGGCGAGTTGCTCGTCAGTGAGCCGCAACTCGCTCCCGTGCTGCTCCTCCATGAGCTCGACGACGTGCGCGACATCCTCCTGCCGTTCGGGCGGCCATGTCAGCACACGATCGAGAATCTGTTTGACCCGTTCTTTCGTCATACAGTCACTATACCACGGACACGTTGAGGGGGCGCAATCGCGAGCTCCTTGTCGGGCTCGAACGCGCCCGCGGATTTTGTGTCCAGCGCGGCTGACATGAAGCCGCCGCAGGCCTATATCTCGCTCGCCCGGCCCGTCCGGGCTTTCGGCGTTTGGAGGCAACAGTGACCGGGACGACGCGATCGAGCGAAGGGTTGGACGCCCGGCGGCGCCGTCTGCTCTATCGCGCCTGGCATCGCGGCACCCGCGAGATGGACCTGATCATGGGCCGCTTTGCCGACGCGATGATCGGCACGCTGACCGACGCCGAGATGGACGAATTCGAGCGCCTGTCCGACCAGCCCGAGCCCGACGTCTACGCCTGGATCACCGGCGAGCGGCCGGTTCCGCCCGAGCACGACACGGCGCTGTTCAGCAAGTTGCGCAGCTTTGCGCGGGACGGAACGAAATGAACATCCTGTCCCGTTCTCCGGTCGAACAGCTTGCGCCCGGCCGCCCGCTGACGCTCGCGAGCGTCGCGGACGGCGCCGAGGGGCTGGTGCTGTCCGATCTGGCGCGCGCGATCGCCGCCAAGCCGGGCGCGCCGGCGACGAGCCTCGTGGTGGTTTGCCGCGACGGGCAGCGGCTGGCGCAGCTTGCCCGTGCGCTCGAATTCTTCGCGCCCGATATCGGCGTGCTCGAGTTCCCGGCCTGGGACTGCCAGCCCTACGACCGCGTCTCGCCGCATGCAGGCTTCGTCGCCCAGCGCATGATCACGCTCGCGCGCCTTGCGCGTCTGAAGGGCCGCGAAGGCGCCTCGATCCTGCTCACGACCGTCAACGCCGTGCTGCAGCGCGTGCCGCAGAAGGCGCTCATCGCCTCGCAGACGCTCGCGGCCGCGCCCGGCAACATGCTCGCCATGGACGAAATCGTGAAATGGCTCGAGCTCAACGGCTTCATCCGCGCCTCGACGGTACGCGAGCCGGGCGACTATGCGGTGCGCGGCGGCATCCTCGACCTGTTTGCCCCCGGCATGGCGGAGCCGGTGCGGCTCGACTTCTTCGGCGACACGCTCGAATCGATCCGCTCGTTCGACCCCGAGACCCAACGCACGACGGATCAGCTGCGTGCGCTCGACCTGGTGCCGGTCGCCGAGTTCCAGCTCACCAGCGACACGATCCGCCGCTTCCGCCTCGGCTACGTCGAGGCGTTCGGCGCGACGCGCAGCGACGACCTGCTTTACCAGGCCGTGAGCGAGGGCCGCCGCTATCCCGGCATGGAGCACTGGTTGCCGCTTTTCCACACCGGCCTCGACACGCTCCTCGATTACGTGCCGGGCAGCGTCGTCGCGCTCGAGCCGCTCGTCGAGGACGCCGCCAAGGAGAGGCTCGCCCAGATCACGGACTACTACGAGGCACGCCGGCAGGCGCTCGACCAGGACGGCGGCGGGCCGCCGTATCACCCGCTGCCGCCCGAGCGCCTCTATGTGACCGATGCCGAATGGCACCGGCGGCTCGATGCGAGCCGCTGGCGCGTCTGACGCCGTTCGCGGTACCCGAGGGCAGCGGACAGATCATCGAAGCGGGCACGCGGGCCGGGCGCAATTTCGCGCCCGAGCGTACGCAGCAGGATGCCAACGTGTTCGAGGCCGTGCGGCAGCACGTCGAGGCGCTGCAGGGGGCGGGCAAGCGCGTCACCATCGCGCTGTGGAGCGACGGCGCGCGCGATCGCATGAGCCACGTGCTCGCCGAGCACCGCATCTTCAACCTGGTCAACGTGCGCGACTGGCGCGATGCGCAGGCGCGGCCGCGCGCCGAGGTCGCGCTCGCGGTGCTCGGCCTCGAATCGGGCTTCGAGACCACGGACGCGGCGCTCATCGCCGAGCAGGACATCCTGGGCGATCGCCTGGTGCGGCCGCGCCGCGCCGCCAAGCGCGCGGAGAACTTCATCGCCGAGGTGACGAGCCTTTCGACCGGCGACCTCGTCGTGCATGTCGACCATGGCATCGGCCGCTTTGTCGGGCTGCAGACCATCCAGGCGGCAGGCGCGCCGCACGACTGCCTGGAGATCCACTACGCCGGCAACGACAAGCTCTATCTGCCGGTCGAGAACATCGAGCTCCTCTCGCGCTACGGATCGGAGGAGACCGCGGTCGATCTCGACCGGCTCGGCGGGACGGGCTGGCAGACCCGCAAGGCGCGGATGAAGAACCGCATCCGCGAGATGGCGGGCGAGCTCATCAAGATCGCGGCCGAGCGGCAGCTGCGCGAGGCGCCCAAGCTCACCGTCGAGGCGGGCGCCTATGACGAGTTCTGCGCCGGCTTCCCCTACACCGAGACCGAGGACCAGCTGACCGCGATCAACGCGGTGCTCGACGATCTTGCGTCCGGCCGGCCGATGGATCGCCTGGTGTGCGGCGACGTGGGCTTCGGCAAGACCGAAGTTGCGCTGCGCGCCGCCTTCGTGACCGCGATGACGGGCCGGCAGGTCGCGGTCGTGGTGCCGACGACGCTATTGGCGCGCCAGCACTTCAAGACATTCAGCGAGCGCTTCCGCGGGTTTCCGGTCAAGCTCGCGCAGGCATCGCGCCTCGTGCCGGCGCAGGAGCTCGCCAAGGTGCGCGCGGGCCTCGCCGACGGCACGATCGACATCGTGGTCGGCACGCACGCGCTGCTCGGCAAGAACATCAAGCTCAAGGATCTTGCCCTGCTCGTGGTCGACGAGGAGCAGCATTTCGGCGTCGCCCACAAGGAGCGCCTCAAGACGCTGCGCGCCGAGGTCCATGTGCTCACGCTGACCGCGACCCCGATCCCGCGCACGCTCCAGCTTGCGCTCACGGGCGTGCGCGAGCTCTCGATCATCGCGTCGCCGCCCGTCGACCGCCTCGCGGTACGCACCTTCGTGTCGCCGTTCGATCCGCTCTCGGTGCGCGAGGCGGTGCTGCGCGAGCGCTACCGCGGCGGGCAGACCTTCTATGTGTGCCCCCGCATCGAGGATCTCGCCGAGGCCAAGGTGTTTCTTGACCAGAACATCCCCGAGGCGAAGGTCGCGACCGCGCATGGCCAGATGCCGCCGACCGTGCTGGAAGACGTGATGTCCGCGTTCTACGACGGCAAGTACGACGTGCTGCTCTCGACCGCGATCGTCGAGTTGGGGCTCGATATCCCGACCGCCAATACGATGATCGTGCACCGCGCCGACCGCTTCGGCCTCAGCCAGCTCTACCAGCTGCGCGGCCGGGTCGGCCGCTCGAAGGCGCGCGCGTTCGCGCTGCTGACCTTGCCGGTCAATCGCAAGATCACGCCGCAGGCCGAGCGGCGGCTCAAGGTGCTCCAGTCGCTCGACACGCTCGGCGCCGGCTTCCAGCTCGCCTCGCATGACCTCGATATCCGCGGCGCCGGCAACCTCTTGGGCGACGAGCAGTCCGGCCACATCAAGGAGGTCGGCTACGAGCTCTACCAGCAGATGCTCGAGGAGGCGGTCGCGAGCCTCAAGGCCGGCATTACGGAGCCGGTCGCCGACCGCTGGTCGCCGCAGATCACCATCGGCATGCCGGTGCTCATTCCGGAGGACTACGTCGCCGATCTCCCGGTGCGGCTCGCGCTTTATCGCCGCCTTGCGGACCTCGAGGACGATCGCGAGATCGATGCCTTTGCGGCCGAGCTGGTCGACCGCTTCGGCGCACTGCCCGAGGAGGTGAATCACCTGCTCGACACGGTGAAGATCAAGGCCTTGTGTCGCCGTGCCAACGTCGCGAAGATCGACACCGGTCCGAAGGGCGCCGTGATCTCGTTCCGCGACGACCGCTTCACCAATCCGGAAGGCCTCGTGGCCTATATCCGCGAACAGGGCGTGGCCGCTCGTGTGCGGCCCGACATGAAGGTCGTGCTGTTTGAGGACTGGGAGCGGCCGGAGCAGCGGCTCAAGGGCGCGGCGGCGATCTTGCGGGACCTGGTGCGGATCGCGGAGAGGGCGAAGGCGGCTTGAGGCGGCGGCGTAGGGTGGGCAAAATCGCCGCGACGGCCTCTCCACATCGCTTACGTCGGCGGGCGATTTTGCCCACGACCTCCGAGCGGGAAACAGGCCGCGTGGGCAACGGCGAAGAGGCCGTTGCCCACCCTACGCAGTGGCTTAGTTTCGTGTCTCACCACAGGGGTGCAGTCCACAAACCCAGATATCGGAGGGCCTTGACCTGCCCCCGGATTTTCGGACCAGCGATAAGTTGAGAGACTGGCTCCCGATTCGGAGGGAGCGATGCGCAAAGGCCGATTTACAGAAGAGCAGAGGGTGGCGATCATCCGTGAGGCGGATCGCGAGCCGGTGGCGGAGGTGGCCAAGCGGCACGGGATCAGTGGCCAGGCGATCTACATATGGCGCCAGCGGTTCGGCGGCTTCGAGGGGAACGAAGTGCGGCGGCTGAAGCAGCTTGAGGTCGAGAATGAGCGGCTCAAGAAGCTGGTTGCCGAACGCGACCTCGAGATCGAGGTGATGAAGGAAGTAGCGTTAAAAAATTGGTGAGCGTGCCGGCTCGTCGGCGTCAAGTTGCGTATGGCCGGGAGCGAGGTCTCTCGGCGCGACGGGCCTGCACGCTGTTTTCGGTGGGGCGCTCGGCGTTGCGCTACCGAAGCCGCAAGGCGGCCAAGGACGCGGCCGTGATCGCGCGGATGAAGGAGCTGTCGGCGCAATATCCGCGCTGCGGCTACCGCCGCATCCGCATCTATCTCGGCCGCGACGGGCATCGGATGGGCGTGGGGCGCGCCTACCGGCTGTGGCGAGCGGCCAACCTGCAGCTGCCGCGCCGGAGGCCGAGGAAGCGCGTTGCGCTCCCGCGGCCGCGGCCGCAAGCACCGTGCGGGGCGAACCAGGTGTGGTCCTACGACTTCGTGTTCGATCATTGCGCGAACGGCCAGCAGCTCAAGTGTCTCACGGTGACGGACGAGTTCACCAAGGAGGGGCTGGCGATCGAGGTCGATGGCCGCATCCGCTCGCCGCGTGTCATCGATGTGCTGTCGCGCCTCGTGAGTGCACGCGGCGCGCCGGCATTCCTGCGCAGCGACAACGGCCCAGAGTTCGTATCCAAGGCCCTGTTGTCCTGGATCGCCGCACAACGCATTGGCACGGCATTGATCGAGCCCGGCAAGCCTTGGCAGAATGGCGTCGTGGAGAGCTTCAACGGCAAATTTCGCGACGAGTGCCTGAACCTCGAATGGTTTCGTTCGCGCGCCGAAGCGAAGGTCATCATCGAGGCGTGGCGTCGGCATTACAACGAAGTGCGACCGCATTCGAGCCTCGGCTATCTCACGCCGAACGAGTTCGTGGCTCGACTGAAAAACGCAGCGACCTGCCATGCAACGGGCCAGGGCGCTGCGGTAGGTGGGCCTCCGCGCCCTGGCCCGTTGCATCACCCGCTCCGCAAGGGGCACAGGCAGCAGGTCAGGGACGCCGTCTCAAGCTAACCGTGGTCCGAAGAATCGGGGCAGGCCAGCCTTCTCAACAAATACAATCGATCTGCAATGGGATTGAGACGACAATTACAATGCAAGGTCCTGAAGGGGCGGGGGAAAACCCGTTGGCGCAAGAACAATGGAAACAATGGCAAAAACAATGCGCAGAACAATGGAAAACAATGAAAAGTGCAACGCGATGCAGCCTTAGGGTGAGGCACGCAACGCCGGGACAGCGCTCCCTTGCGGCAACAAAAAGCCCGCCGACGAGCAATGGCGGGCGAGGACTCGTGCAAATTCGAGACTAGGATTTCAGCCATCGCCGACTTGTCGCTAAAAAGCAAGCAAGAGAAATAAAGCGCTCACGTTATCCCGGCGATCTGGTCCGCATCGCGGAGAGAGCGAAGGCGGCGTGGAGCCGTAGGATGGGTAGAGGCCGAAGGCCGAAACCCATCATCTATGCGTCTGTCGTTAATGGTGATGGGTTTCGCTGCGCTCAACCCATCCTACGCGGTGGCCGTCGCCTCGCGCTTCTCCCGCTCGGCAATTGCCTTCTCGATCGCGGAGACCAGATGCTCGGGCGACTGCGCGCCCGAGACCGCGAGCATGCCGCCGAAGATGTACATCGGCACGCCCTCGATGCCGGCCTCCTTGGCGGATTCGGCGGCGCGCGTGACCGTGTCGACATCGGTATCGCTCGCGAGCAGCTCGCGTACTTTCGTTGCGTCGAGGCCGCAGTCGGCGGCCGCCTTCACCAGGACCTCGCGGTCGGAAAGATCGCCGCCTTCGGTGAAATAGAGGTCCATCAGGCGCTGCTTCATGCGCGCGCCGTTGCCTTGCTGCTCCGCCCAGTAGATCAGCCGATGGCAGTCGATGGTGTTAGGCTGGCGCTTGATCTTGTCGGGCGCGTAGGTGAGGCCTTCGCCTGCCGCGACGCCGACGATGCGCTGGGCATTCTGGTTGTACCGGTCGACAGAGCCGAACTTGGTGGTGAGGTATTCGGTGCGGCTGATGCCGTCGCGCGGGACCCAGTCGTTGAGGAAATACGGATGGAAGCGCACCACGACGGGCAGGTCAGGACGCGACGCGACCGCCTTTTCGAGCCGGCGCTTGCCGATGAAGCACCACGGGCAGACCACGTCGGAAACGACGTCGATGGTGAGCGGTTCGGTCGTGTCGGACATGGGTGTGCTCCGGAGGAAGAGAGGAGCACCAAAGATAGGCGCAGCCTTACTGCGCCGCAACCGCGACCGGTTCCGATACGCGGGCCAGCAGGGTCTCGACCGTGTCGTTGGATTTCAGCGCCGCGAGCGTGATGGTCGGATCGGCCCGCACGGGCCGGCCGTCCTCGCCGCCGGCGGACAGCATGGTGTGGCGCAGCACGTTGGCGATGCGGCGCGCCACCACGTGGGCGCTGCGCAGCGCGGTTTCCGAGAACGCGAGCAGGATCGAGCCGTCGCTTGCGCGGCAGGCGAAATCGGCGCTGCGCACGAGGCGGCTGACGAGGCGCGCCGCATCCATGTTGATGCGGCGGTCGAGCGCGCCTGGAAATGTGAAGCGCGCGAGCGTCATGGCGTTGCCGCGCACCTTCGCCTCGTCGACCGCGCGGTTGAGGTCGCGCAAGAAGGCCGTCACGGTGAAGAGGCCGGTCTGCGGATCGAGCAGGCCTTTGGCGTCGAGCGCGGCGAGCTGGCGTTGCAGGCGCGCCTCGAAGGCGTGCTGGCGCACCAGCGGCAGGATGCGCTCGACGATTTGCGCGGGCTCGCCCGCGAGCTGCTCCAGGTTGGGCAGGCGATCTATCTCGATCGAGGCGGGCAGGTCGGGCAGGAGCGCGACCGGCAGGTCGCGAAAACGCGTGTCCTCGGCCAGCACCGTGAGGAAGGCTTCGACGGTGCGCGGGTTGAAACCCTCGCCGATCACGATGCCATCCACGTCACGCGAGTTGAGGAACTTGGCGGCGGTCTCGACGCTGAGCGCGCCGATGAGGCCAACGCGTTCGCCGACCGCGGTCGAGAGCGCCGGATATCCGCCACCGCGGCCGGTGACGATGACGGTCGCGTCCTCGATCGGATCGGTTGCCAGAAGGACCGGCATATCGTCGCATTCGCCTTTGAGCGCTGCGGCACGGCGCAACGCGGTGGCGTGCTGGGTGCGCACGCGCAACGCCGAGGCGAGGCGGATCGCGATCCGGGCGGGCGACGCGTTGGACGCGATCGGGAGCGCGCCGGCAATCGCCGGCGCGGAATCGGCAATGCGAGCGACGACCGGAAGATACGGCGCGCCGGCCGCGTCGATCGCGGCGCGCAGGGCGGCGGCGTGTTCGGGCGACTTTGCCGGGCCGGCCGCAACGACGGCCGCGGGTTCGATGCGGGCGATCGCGTCGGCGGCGTCACGCCAGCTCGCCTCGACCACCGGAAATGCGCCGGCGGCCGCAAGCGCCGAGATCAGCTCCGCATTCTTCTGATCGGCGACGACGACGATCGGACCCTGCAACGACATCGAAGCCACGCGGTTGGAGGCGAACGCTGACAAAGCGCGGATCGGCGCGGCGGTCACGATCCGTTCGCCGCGAAAGCCGATCGAGGGGCGAGGCTAGAGGAACGCCATTAACGTCTCGTCAATGGCCAGCGTTAACATCCGGCTATCGCGGCCGGCGACGCGGCGCGGCTACGAACTGAAGGCCGCCAAGGCGCGCGGCGGAACACCGCGCAGAACGGCCTCCTCGCTCATTCCGCCGAGCTCGGCGGCCATGAGCGCGCGTTGGGCGTCGCGATAGCGGTCGAGGCCGGCAGGGCTGCCCGTGATCGAGAGGGCCTGGGTCGTCGGATCGATCGTGCATGAATAGCCGGTGTCGGCAAAGCCGTCGGTGTCGACCGGGAAGGCGGGCTTCGCGGCCACATCGATCTCGAGCGGAACCGGGAACCGCGGCACCTGGGTTCCGCGCACCGCAATCGTCCCGGCGGGCGTGCGGGCCAGCTCCACGACCTGCAGCGCGTCCACCGTCCCGCGCGGCGTCGTGACCGACCCGAGCGCGAGCCGCGCCGGTTCGCCCTTGTAGCCGCGGCGCGCCGCGAACAGCGCGCTTTCGCCGAACACCGACACATCGACGAGGCCAATCGCGGGGTCGACCCAATCCGGGCTCGCGGCCATCTGCTCGGGCGCGCGCCATGCGGCGATCAGCGTCTTCGTATCGTTGCGCCGGCTCAGTTCATCGGTCTTGCCGAGGCGCAACGCGAGCGCGGCCGGAACGATGATGGTCGCGGCCTGCTCGGCGCGGCATTGTGCCAGGAAGGTCTGGTCGTCGAAAGGATGATGCAGCGCGAGCGAGCCGCCGACGAGCAGCCACGGGATGACGCCAAGCGCGAGGCCGGCGAGCGAGGGCAGGGCGAGCGACGACAGGATGACGGCGTTCGGCTCGACGCGGCTTTCGAGCGCGACGGCGGCGCCGGCCGCCAGAAGCTCGAAATGGCTGCGGGCGACTGGAACCGGACCGTCGGCGCCGATGTCCCAGGTGATGATCGCCACATGCGCGGCCGGATTGATCGGACGCGTGACGTCGGGCGGCACGGCAGGAGCCTTTTCGGCGTAGAGATCGTCGAAGCCGATCACGCCGTCCGCGAGGCCCGGCCCGAAGCCGCCGACCTGGCGGATCTGGAACACTTCGGCGGCCACATGCATCGCGAGCTCGCAATGATCGACCGCGCCGATACGCCCGCTGACGATCAACGCGCATGCCCCGACCCGGCTGAGCGCCGACACGCAATCGGCTTGCCGCCACAGCAGCGGCAGCGGCGTGACGATGAGGCCGGCGCGCAGGACACCGAGCAGCGTCACGACCGCATCGACCGTGTTGGCCATCTGCAGGCCGACGACTTGATCGGTCTGCAGGCCGAGGCGGCGCAGCCGTGCCGCAATCGCATCGATCATGCGGTCGGCCTGCACATAGGTGAGGCGGCGCGGCTCCGCGCCCGTGACGGCCGCGACGTTCGGCGGGTCGATCAGCGCAACGGCGTCGGGCCGACGCGCCATCACGCGCCGGAATACATCGTCGAGCGTCGAGCGCCCGGCCTTGGCGAGCATCGCGGCATGTTGTGGAGACGATTGCCCGAGGATCATGTCGGCCTGCCTCACTGCGCCTTGTCGGTCGGCGCCTCGTACCACCAGGATTCCGGCACGAACCCGACCAAGGCGATTTTTGCCGGATGATGGATGCGCGACCAGCGCGCGACCCATTGCTGCGGCAGATAGAACAGCGGCACGACATAGTTGCCCGAGATCAGGACACGGTCGAGCGCGCGCACGGCGGCGACGAAGTCCTCGCGCTTCTCGGCCTTGAGCATGGCGGCGATCATCGCGTCGATCGCCGGGCTACGCACGCCCATGTAGTTGCGGGTGCCCGGCTGGTCGGCGGCTGCCGAGCCCCAGTAGAAGGCCTGCTCGTTACCGGGCGACAAGGATTGCTCCCAGCGGTACCAGATCATGTCGTAGTCGAAGGTGTTGCGGCGCTGCTCGTACTGCACCGAGTCGATCATGCGAACATTAGCATCGATGCCGGCGCCCTTGAGGAACTGGGAGAACGCGACCGCTACGCGCTCCTGATCCTTGGTGTTGACCAGGATCTCGAACGTCAGCGGCCGGCCGCTCGCTCGCTCGCGCAGCTTGTTGCCCGCGAGCTCGTATCCGGCCGCCGTGAGAAGCGCGAGCGCGCGCCGGAGGATCGCGCGGTCGTGCCCCGAGCCGTCGCTGACCGGCGGCGACCACGTCCCTTCGAGCACGTCGGGACGCACGCTGTCCGGGAAGGGCGCGAGCAGGGCGCGCTCGCGCGCGTCGGCCGGTCGGTGATAGGCAGACAGCTCGCTGCCAGAGAAATAGCTCGCTGAGCGGCGGTACTGGCCGTAGAAGAACGTCCTGTTGATCCATTCGAAGTCGAACAGCAGCGAGATCGCCTCCCGCACGCGGGCATCGGCGAATACCGGTCGGCGCATGTTGAAGGCGAAGCCCAGCATGCCCTGTGGAAGGCCGGTCGCGAACGCTTCCTTCACGACGCGATGGTCGCGCGCCGCCGGAAAATCATAGACGGTTTCCCAGCGCGCCGGATCGGTCTCGACGGTCACGTCGTAGAGCCCGCGCTTGAAGGCCTCGAAGGCCGCGTTCTCGTCACGGTAGAAGTCGTAGCGCAAGGTGTCGAAGTTCCACAGTCCTCGGTTGATCGGGAGATCCCGCCCCCAATACGCTGAGTCGCGCTTGAGCGTCACGCTGCGGCCGGGATCGACCCCGGAAACGACATACGGTCCGGAGCCGATCAGCGGCTTGAACGAGGTCTGCTCGAATGTGGCCGGGTCGACCGCGTGCTTGGGCAGCACCGGCATCAAGCCGAGGATGAGCGGCAGCTCGCGATCGTGGCTGCTCGACAGGTCGAACCGGACCGTACGCTCGTCGAGTGCCTCGGCCTTGGCGACCTTGACGTAGTAGGTGCGCAAGTTGGGACGGCCGTGGTCGCGCAGGAGCTGCCACGAGAAAATGACGTCCTCCGCCGTGACCGGGTGGCCGTCGGAGAACTTCGCGCGCGGATCGATCCGGAACGTGACGTAGGAACGCGCACCGTCTGTCTCGACGCTCTTGGCGAGCAGTCCGTAGAGCGTGAACGGCTCGTCGTAGCTGCGCGTGAGCAGGCTCTCGACCACGTAGCCGCGCAGCGAGATCGCGGCCTCGCCTTTGATGATGAAGGGATTGACGCTGTCGAAGGTTCCGAGCGCGCCTTGCACCAATTGGCCGCCCTTCGGCGCATCCGGATTGACGTAGGGCAGGGCCGTAAATCCCGGTGCCAGCGCCGGTTCCCCATGCATCGCGATCGCAAAGCTGGGCTCGCCCGCCCACGCGGCGCCGATACGCCAGCCGAACAGAAGCGCCACGCCGCAAAACACGATCGTGCGTGCGAGCACCGTCATGGACGACCGGAGCTGTCGGCGGGACATTGCGCCGAGGAATAGCATACGCGATCCGGGCCGCCACGCGGTCTTGCAGTTATCACCATCATTCCGCATAAGGCTTTCTGGGGGCGCGTTTTTGCGCCATCGGGCCGGGTGGTGGATGTCACTATCCTGCCTCATTTCACGTCGAGACAGCCGATCTCTAGGGGGCGCCCGTCCCGTCGGCGCGGATGCCAGGGAACGGCGATAGAGAGGATTCAGAATGGCTCATCGGATCGTGTCCGCGCCGGCCCGGCCGGTGCGTTGGTCGTTTGTCACGACCGTCGCCGCGCTCGCGTTTCTCGGTGTGTCTGGCGTGAACGCGCAGGCGCCCAACCCCAAGCCCAAGACCCCGCCGAAGACCGCCCCGAAGAAGCAGCCGACCCCGCCGCCCGCGCAGGCGCCGCAAGCGCCGCCCGCCGCCGCCCAGCAGCAGCCCCCGGTGCAGATGCCGCAGCTCATCTACTCGCCGTGGGCGAAGTTCTGCGGCAAGGGCCAGGCCGCCGACGCCAAGCAGGTGTGCTTCACCGGCAAGGATGCGCGCACCGAGGCGGGCGTGCCGGTGGTCGCCGCCGCGCTCATCGAGCCGGATGGCGAGCCGACCAAGATCTTTCGCGTCACGCTGCCGAGTCCGCTGCAACTCAAGTACGGCACCCGGCTCATCGTCGACCAGCAGGAGCCGTTGCAGGCGCAGTTCTTCACCTGCTTCTCGAACGGCTGCATGGCGGACTACGAGGGCACGCCCGACCTCATTACAAAGCTCAAGAAAGGGCAGATGCTGACCATCCAGGCGATCAATCTCGCGGGGTCGCCGATCAGCTTCCCGCTTCCGCTCACCGACTTCGGAAAGGCGAACGAGGGTCCGCCGACCGATCCGAAGGTGTTCGAGGAGCAGCAGAAGAAACTGCAGGAAGAGCTGCAGAAGCGCGCCGAGGAAGCGCGCAAGAAGCTTGAGCAGCAACAGGGCGCCCCGGCCGCGCCGAAACAATGATGAGGGTTGCGATGGCAAAGATCTTGAACGGCGCCGCCGGCGCGTCTTGCGCGGTGGTTCATTCGGGACGCGTGGGAGCATCCGCGCGCGTGAGACGGTTGCGTCGGGCAGTTGTCGCGACACTCGCGGCCTGCACGGCGGTCGCGTTCCTTGCCGCGCCGGACGCACAGGCACAGACGCCCGCGCCCAAGCCGAAGCCTGCTCCCAAGGCAGCGCCGAAGCAGCCGGTCGCGCCGGCGCCGCAGCAGGCGGCTCCGCAGCAGGCGGCTCCGCCGGCCCAGGCGGCCGTACCGATGCCGCAGTTGGTGCCCTCGCCGTGGGTGAAGCTGTGCGAGACGCAGCCGAAAAAGCTCTGCGTCACGCGCTCGCTGCTGCGGACCGACACCGGCGCGCCGGCAGCCTTGGCGGAATTTGCCGAGCCGGAGGGCGCGCCTAAGATTTTGCGCATCACGCTGCCGCTCGGCATGCTGCTCGACTACGGCACGCGCCTGCTCATCGATCAGGGCCAGCAGCCGGTCGCGACCGCGCGGTTCGTCACCTGTCTCGAAGGCTGCATCACGTTCTATCCGATTACGGATGATCTGCAGGACAGGCTCAAGAAAGGGCAGACGGTGACCATCCAGGCCGTCAACCTGAACAACGCCCCGATGAGCTTCCCGCTGCCGCTGACCAATTTCGCCAAGGCCGTCGAAGGTCCGCCGACCGATCCGAAGGTCTATGCGGAGGAACAGAAGAAGATTCAGGATGAGCTGCAGAGGCACGCTCAGGCGGCGGCGCCCAAGCAGTAGAGCGCTCTGCCGACGGCCAAAAAAGCGCGCCTCGCGGCGCGCTTTTTTTTCGTCAACGATCAATTGAGCGTGGAATGGCGCATCCGGTAGCTGCCGGCGTCGTCGCGGTCGAATATCTCGGCGACCTGCGGATGGCGGATCGGTTCGCCGGACGTGTCGGGCAGCAAGTTCTGCTCGGACACGTAGGCGATGTACTCGGTCTCGGCGTTCTCGGCGTACAGATGATAGAACGGCTGGTCCTTGTGCGGCCGCACCTCGGCCGGGATCGCCTGGTACCATTCTTCCGTATTGCTGAACACGGGATCGATGTCGAACACGACGCCGCGAAATTGGAAGACGCGGTGCCGCACGACCTGTCCGAGCGTGTATTTGGCGGTGCGTGTGTTGTTCATGGCGGCGGATCAATAGCGCAGTACCGACGCCCCGAACAAGGCTTGGGGAGGACGGACTTCCGGGTCGCGGGAGAACGTCACAATCCGTAGCGCGCCGCCATGTCGGGATCCTTGGCGGCGACGAGGCGGGCGAGGTCGACCACGACCTTCGCCTGCTTCCAGGTGGCGTCGTCCTGCATCTTGCCGTCGATCATCACGGCGCCGGTTCCATCCGGCATGGCGTCGAGGATCTTGCGCGCGAAAGCCACGTCGTCAGGCTCGGGGGAGAACACCCGCTTGGTGATGGCGATCTGCGAGGGATGCAGCGACCAGGCGCCCGCGCAGCCCATCAGGAAAGCGTTGCGGAATTGCGCCTCGCAGGCGGCCGGATCGGAAAAGTCGGCAAACGGCCCGTAGAACGGCTTGATGCCTGCCGCCGCGCAAGCGTCCACCATCTTGGCGATCGTGTAGTGCCACAGGTCCTGCTGGAAGCGCGGCCGTTCGCCTTCGCGGGCCGCGTCCGCCAGCACGATGTAGTCCGGATGGCCGCCGCCGACCCGCGTGGTCTTCATCGCGCGTGACGCCGCAAGATCGGCGGGCCCGAGGCTGATGCCGTGCATGCGCGGCGAGGCGGCCGCGATCGCGGCGACATTGTCGACGCCCTCGGCGGTCTCGAGGATCGCGTGGATGAGGATCGGCTGCTTCACGCCATGCCGCGCCTCCAGCTGGGCGAGAAGCTGGTCGAGGTAATGGATGTCCCATGCGCCCTCGACCTTGGGCAGCATGACGACGCCGAGCTTGTCGCCGATCGCGGCGACGATCTCGGTCACGTCGTCGAGCGCCCATGGCGAGTTGAGCGCATTGATGCGCGTCCACAGGCCGGTCGCGCCGAAATCGTGCGCCTTGGCCATGGCGATGAAGCCCGCGCGCGCCGCAAGCTTGGCGTCGGCCGGCACCGCATCCTCGAGATTGCCCAGCACCACGTCGACCTGCGCGATCAGCTCGCCGACCTTGGCGCGCACCTTCTCGTTATGCGGCGGCACGAAATGGATCATGCGCTCGAGCCGCACCGGCAGCTCGCGCAGCGGCGCGGGCGCGCCGATCGCCAGCGGCTTGAAGAAGTTGCGTGGAAGCTTCATGCGGTGCGCTCTCTCCGGACCTCGCCGCCATAGTGAGGGAAGCCCCACCGGGCGCCAAGCCGAATTTGCAGGCGGCCATGGCAACATCCGCCCAGGAATTGACCGCGTACGAGCAAGCGGCTAGGCAGCGCAGCTCCGGTCATCCGCATGCTCGACATCGTCAATCTTGCGCTGCCGTTCTTCGGCCTGATCTTCCTCGGCCTCGTCTGCGGCAAGATCAAGCGCCTGCCCGACGACGGGCTGGTGTGGATGAATTTCTTCGTCGTCTATGTGGCGCTGCCGGCACTGTTCTATCGCATCCTGGCGCAGACCCCGTTCGAGCAGCTCGCCCAGGCATGGTTCATCGTCGGCACCACGCTGTCGACGTTCCTGGTGTTCGTCCTCGCCTTTGCGATCAGCTACATCATGCGCCGCCGCAACCTTGCGGAAGCGACCATTGCGGCACTCGCGGGCAGCTACGGAAACATAGGCTACATGGGTCCGGGGCTTGCGCTGGCGACGCTCGGGTCGCAGGCGACCGCGCCGGTGGCGCTGATCTTCTGCTTCGACCAGCTCCTGTTGTTCACGCTGGTGCCGCTGCTGATGTCGTTTGCGGGCGCGGAGCGCAAAGGCGTGCTGGCGACCGCCGCTTCCGTGGTGCGGCGGGTCGTCACCAATCCGTTCATCGTCGCCAGCGCGCTCGGCGTGGTATCGGCAGCGTTCCATTTCGAGCCCCCCGTCGCGCTGGACCGGTTGCTCGGCTTCCTGCAGAACGGCGCGGCGCCGTGCGCGCTGTTTGCGCTCGGCGTGACCGTGGCGCTGCGGCCGCTCGACCGGATGCCGTGGGAGGTGCCGATCCTGTCGGCGATCAAGCTCATCGTTCACCCGGCGCTCGTCCTCGTCATGCTGTCGCTGCTCGGGCCCTTCGCGGAAGCCTGGATCGCGACGGCGGTGCTGATGGCGGCGTTGCCGCAGGCGCTCAACGTCTTCGTCATGGCGCGCCAGTACGACACCTGGGTGGGCGAGGCGTCGAGCTCGGTGCTGCTCGGCACGCTCATATCGGTGGTGACGCTGACCGCCGTGATGTGGATGGTGAAGACGCACGCCCTGCCGCTGCACTTATTCCATTGATGCGGTTCACGCGGAGCCGGTCTAACGCCCCGAATTGATCCGTGTTAACGATCGGCTGAATCGGGGAGCCCCACGCCATGCCGCAACCGCTGTCGGGCCTGCTCGTGCTCGACTTCACCACCTTGCTGCCGGGACCGCTCGCCACGCTGATGCTGGCCGAGGCGGGCGCCGAGGTGATCAAGATCGAACGGCCCGGCGGCGAGGATATGCGCCGCCGCTGGCCCACCCTGGATGATGTGAGCGCTTCGTTCGTGCTGCTCAACCGCGGCAAGCAAGGTCTCGTGGTCGACCTCAAGGGTCCTGACGGGCGCGCCAAGCTCGCCCCGTTGCTCGCGCGCGCCGACATCCTGGTCGAGCAGTTCCGGCCCGGCGTGATGGAGCGCCTCGGCCTCGGCTATGAGGCCGTGCGGCAGGTCAATCGACGCATCGTCTATTGCTCGATCAGCGGCTATGGCCAGCGCGGGCCGCGCGCCGGCGAGGCCGGCCACGACCTCAACTATATCGGCGCGACCGGCCTGCTCGCGCTCAATCCGGGACCGCGCGAGCATCCGAACGTTCCGCCCGCGCTCGTCGCCGACATCGGCGGCGGCACGTTTCCGGCCGTCATGAATATCCTGCTGGCGTTGCGCCAGCGCGATCTCACCGGGGAAGGCTGCTACCTCGACATCGCCATGGCGGACGCCATGTTCACGTTCGCGTGGCAGGCGCTCGCGGCCGGGCAGGCGACGGGGCGTTATCCGGGGCCCGGCGAAGCCTGGACGGCGGGCGGCTCGCCGCGCTACGCGCTCTACCCGACGCGCGACGGCGCGCTAGTCGCCTGCGCGGCACTCGAAGAGAAATTCTGGCGCGACTTCTGCGCCGCCATCGGCCTTGCGCCGGCGCTGATCGACGACCAGGCCGATCCGCCCGCGACCCGCGCCGGAATTGCCGGGCTCATCGCGGCCCGCACGGCCGCCGACTGGCGACCGATCTTCGCCAAGACGGATTGCTGCGTCACCATCGTCGCCTCGCTCGAGGAGGCAATGCGCGACCCGCACTTCGTCGAGCGCGGCTTGTTCGCTTACGAGGCGGTCAGCAGCGCCGGAACCGCTATTGCGGCGCTGCCGTTGCCGATCGCGCCGGTGTTCCGCGATGGGACGGTTCGCAAAGGCAGCCCGCGACTCGAGCAGGATCCGGCTTAAGAAGAAATTCAGCACGACCGCCTAGGCTCCATGTCCTGCAGGACATCGGAGACGCTGAGTGAGTCCGTTCGATCCGACGCATATCATGCAGCTTGTCGGCACGGTGCTGTCCTTCGTCGCCGGCAAGCTCGTCCAGCTCATCCTGTCGCCCGGCACGTTCTCGCTCGCCTCCCTGCTGAGCGCACTTTGCGTCGCGACGCTCTATCTCGAACTCAAGCGCCGCCGCAGGCCGTTGCGGCTGCGTGTGCTGCTGCGCGCGCTGTTTCCCCGCCGGTTGCGCTGTAGCCGCTCGACCCGCGCCGACATCGCGTTCTTCTTCTTCAGCTTCTTTCTGGTCGGGATCCTGTTCGGCTGGGCGGTGCTGTCGTTCCATGTGATCGACAACGCCACCAATCAGCTGCTGACCGCGACCTTCGGGGCGCAGCCGATGCGGCTCACCGGCTGGGTAGCAGCCGGGATCATGACGGTCGTGCTGTTCGTCGCCTACGAGTTCGGTTACTGGATCGATCACTACTTAAGTCACAATGTTCCGTTTCTGTGGGAATTTCATAAAGTCCATCACACCGCCGAGGTGCTCTCGCCGCTCACCAATTTTCGCGTGCACCCGGTCGACACCATCGTGTTCAACAACATCCTGGCGCTGACGATGGGCGTAGCGGGCGGAGCCGCGCATTTCCTGCTTGGACACGGCACGCCGCCATTCACCATCGCGGACAGCAACGTCATCGTGCTCGCGTTCTTCTTCCTGATCGGGCACTTGCAGCACACCCATTTCTGGATTGCTTTCACGGGGCTCTGGGGCCGCATCATCCTGAGCCCGGCACATCACCAGATCCATCATTCGACCGATCCGGCGCATTTCAACAAGAACCTCGGCAGCTTCCTCGCAATCTGGGACTGGATGTTCGGCACGCTCCATATGCCGAGCAAGACGCGGCAGAAGCTCGACTTCGGCGTCGAGCCGAAAGGGCAAGAGGCACATACGGTGACGGGCGGATTGATCGCGCCGTGGCGCGCGGCCTTGCACCTGCGCCACAAGCCGACCCCGGTCGCGGTCGGCGACCGCTCGCTGGCGTCGGGAGCCTGATTTTTGCGCGTTGGCGCATATCCTTATCGGCGAACCGGTACCCACCCCCGATCTAGTCGGGGGCAGGCTTTCGCGCGGATATGCGCTACAGCGCCTCGCCGCGCATAAGACGCGGCTCGGCAAGACGCGGCGCGACGCCTTCGCGCATCATGGCGCGCCGCAGCGGCCCGATCCGGTCGAGCAGGTAGAGACCGAGCCCGCGCGCGCTCTGCGCCGGGAGAAAGTCGGTGAGCAGCGAGCGGTTGAGCAGATCGATGGCCGTGGTGCGGCTTCCGACGTCGGTGCGCCGCCGGCGGTCGTATTCGTCGGTCAACGTGGCACCGCCCACATCCGTCCCGTCGCGGCGCGCCGCGACCGCAAGCTCGCCGACCGTCGCGGCATCACGCAGGCCTAGATTGAGGCCCTGCGCGCCAATCGGCGGCATGACATGACCGGCCTCGCCGATAAGCGCGACGCGTCGCGCCGCGAAGCGACGAGCCGTCTCGACGCCGAGTCGGAAGACGCCGTGGCCCGGTTCGACCTTGACCTTGCCGAGGATCGAATGGGCACGCCGCTCGATTTCGCCGTCGAGGTCGCCGGCATCGAGTTGCTCGATCCGCTCCGCCTCCTCGGGCGCCACGACACAAACGAGGCTCGAGCGTTCGCCCGGCAGGGGCACCAGGGTGAACGGGCCGTGCGTGGTGTGGAACTCGGTCGAGATATCGCGATGCGGGCGCGCATGGCCGAGATTGAAGGTGAGGGCGGTCTGCGGATAGCTGCGGCTTTCGGTGTCGATACCGGCGGCGACGCGGCAGATTGAGCGCCGACCGTCGGCCGCCACGATAAGGCGGGCGGTCAGCGAGCCGCCGCCCGCAAGCGCTACCGTCACGTTGTCATCGCCGATCGTGATGGCGCACGCCGCGTCGTCGATGCGTTTAAGCTCGGCGATCTCACCCGCGCGTGCCTGCAGGGCAGCGACCAGATGGCGGTTCTCGATGTTCCAGCCGAATGCCTCGAGGCCGATCTCGGCGGCATCGAACCGCACCTCGGGCGCGCGCCACAGCCGATCCGTGTCGTCGACGATCCGCATGGTGCGCAGCGGCGCCGCCAGCGCGCGGCAGCCCGTCCAGACGCCGAGCGCATCGAGTGCCGTCACCGATCCGGCGAGCAGGGCGGTCGTGCGGTTGTCGGCGCGGGCGGCGTGCCCGGCGACGAGCGCCGTCGGCACGCCGGCGCCGGCGAGCGCGATCGCGGCCGTCAGGCCGGCCGGGCCGCCGCCCACCACCGCGACTTCCGCCTGGTATCTGCCGTCCGCTGCCGCCACGCTCATTTCCGTTACGGTTTCGATCGCGATATGAAGACGTTATCGGGGATGGGCCAAGGCAGCGTCAACCACAGCGTCAACGGCGAGCCCGGATGAGCGAAGCGACCGACGAACGCAGATTGACGAGGCTGCCGCCCGCGGCGGCGCGGCTCGGCGAGGCCCTGGGCCGCCCGGTGCCGATTGCGGTCGCGTGCCTCGTGCTGCTCGCGGGCGCCGGCTGGCTCTATCTCGTCCTCATGGTGGCGGATTGGGCGGGGCGCGGCAACGCGGCGGCGCTCGGCCCCGGCATGGGCCTGTTCGATCTGCTGACGCAACGCGCCGGGCACGACCTGATCGGGCGAGCGTTGCTCGACGTGCTCTGTCGGCCGAGCTTCGGCACGTCCGGCGCGGGCGCGCAGGCCGGACCGGTCGCGCTTGTGTTTCTCATGTGGGCCGCCATGACGCTCGCCATGATGCTGCCGACCGCCGCCGGCATGATCGTGACCTATGCGCAGATCGCCGATACCGCGGCGCGCAAGGGCGAAAGGGTCGTCTCGCCGCTCGTGCTGACCAGCGGCTATATGGCGGTGTGGCTCGGATTTGCATTGGCCGCCACCGTGCTGCAGGCCGCGCTGACGCGCGCCGCCTTGCTCGATCCCGCCATGGCGTCCGCGAGCCCGCTGTTCTCCGGCGCGATCTTCATCGGCGCCGGCGTCTACCAGTTCACCGAGCTCAAGCGCGCTTGCCTGACGCGCTGCCAGCGGCCGTTTCCGTTCTTCTTCGCCAACTGGTCGGACGCCCCGCGTGCGATCTTCCGGCTCGGCCTGCGCCAGGGCATACATTGTTTGGGTTGCTGCTGGGCCATGATGCTTGCGATGTTCGCGGTCGGCACGATGAACGTCGTGTGGATGGCGGCCCTCGGCCTGATCATGACGGCGGAAAAGCTGACGTTGACGAACCGGTTCAGCCGGATGGTCGGCGGCGGTTTCGTTGCGGTCGGCGTTGCTTTCATTGTGCGGGCCATTGCGGGTCACTAACCGTGCACGTCGCAGCAGCGTGCTATAGTGACGTTGCGGCGCACGCGAGGGAGCTGAGTGGTGTCGAATACGTGGAGTTTGCGGGGCGAACTCGTCCTGTCTTGCAGTTGCGCGGTCTTCTGCCCCTGCACCTTGTCGCTCGGCCTCGCGCCGCCGACCGAAGGCCATTGCCAGACCTGGGCCGGTATCCGCATCGACGAAGGGCGCCACGACGACACCGACCTCGCGGGCGTGAAAGTCGGCCTCATCATCGAGATCCCGGGCCTGATGTCGCGCGGCAATTGGACCGCGGGCCTGTTCGTCGACGACAAGGCCCCAGTCCAAGCCGTGAAGGCGCTGACCCGCATCTTCACGGGCCGCGCCGGCGGCTCGACGCACTTGCTGTCGATCCTGGTGAGCCACTTCCTCGGCGTGCAGCAGGCGCCCATCGTCTACCGCACCGAGGGACAGACGCGGGTCTTCTCGGTCGACAAGATCATCGACGGCGCCGTCACGCCCGTCACGGGCAAGAACAAGGACGAGCCGGTCGTCATCCGCAACTCGGAATACTGGGTTGCGTCCGACATCACGGTCGCCCGCGCCGACAAGTCGCGCCTGCGCGCCTTCGGCCGCAACTGGAACTTTGCCGGGCGCTCGGCGGAAATCTGTCGACTGGACTGGGGCAACTGATGCCCCGTGTCCATGCATTCCTGGTCCATATCCTCACCGCGTCGGGTGCCGCGCTCGCGCTGCTCGCGCTCGACGCCGCCGTGGCCCACCACTGGCCCGCGATGTTCATGTGGCTCGGCATCGCGCTCGCCATCGACGCGGCCGACGGGCCGCTCGCGCGCCACTTCAAGGTGGAGGATACGCTGCCGCGCTGGTCGGGCGAGACGCTCGACCTCGTGGTCGATTTCGTCACCTACGTCTTCGTCCCCGCCTATGCGATTGCGGCGAGCGGGTTGCTGACGCCGCCGTTCGATCTCGCGGCCGGGGTCTTGATCACGGTGACCGGCGCGCTCTATTTCGCCGACCGGCACATGAAGACGCCGGACAACTATTTTCGCGGCTTTCCGGCACTATGGAACTGTGCCGCGTTCTACCTGTTGCTGCTGCGGCCGGCGCCCTGGCTCGCCGCGACCGCGGTCGCGCTCCTCATGGTCCTCACCTTCGTACCTTTCCGGTTCATTCATCCGATGCGGGTGAAGCGGCTGCGCGTGCTCAATCTCGCATTGCTCGCCGTCGGGGGCGTGCTGGCGATGGTCGCCCTCGTGCGCAACATGGAACCGGGAGCCTGGGTCACGGGCGCTCTATGCGCCATCGGCTGCTATGTGTTCATCGTCGGCGCCTTTCGCGCCGCCGAGCCTGAGTGACGCAGATGATGGCGCTGCTCACCGACCCGCAGGCATGGGCCGCATTCGTCACCCTCAGCGTGCTCGAGGTGGTGCTCGGCATCGACAATGTGGTTTTCATCTCGCTGTTGGTGGCGCGGCTTGAGCCGGCGCGCCAACAGCGGGCGCGGCAGGTCGGGCTTTCGCTCGCGCTCGTGATGCGCATCGCCTTCCTGTTCTCATTGACGAAGCTCACTGCGCTGACGGCCCCGATCGTAACCGTGCTGGGCCAGTCGATCTCGTGGCGAGACCTGGTGCTGATCGGCGGCGGGCTCTTTCTCATCGGCAAGGCCACGCACGAGATGCATGCCGAGATCGAGGGCGACGACGAGCCCGAAAGGCCGGCCAGCGGGACGGGCCGCACCTTCTGGGCCACGATCGCGCAGTTGATCGTCATCGACCTCGTGTTCTCGGTCAACTCGATCATCACGGCGATCGGCATGGCGCAGGACATCCGCATCATGATCGCGGCGGTGCTGGTCGCGGTCGCGATCATGTACGTGGCGTCCGGGCCGGTCGCGGGCTTCATCGCGGCGCATCCGACCACCAAGATGCTGGCGTTGGCGTTCCTGGTGCTGATCGGCGTCGCGCTCGTCGCCGACGGCTTCGACTTCCACGTACCGCGCGGATATATCTACTTCGCGATGGCATTCGCGGGCGCGGTCGAGGTGATCAACGTCGCGGCCCAGCGCCGCCGCCGCGCGCGTCGGAACAGGTCCTGAAGGAATTTCATGTCGAGCCCGATCCCCGTCCTGCTGGTGACCGGCGCTAGCCGCGGCATCGGCGCCGCCATCGCGCGCCTCGCGGCCAAACGCGGCTTCGATGTCGCCGTGAACTACCTCAAGGACCGCGCCTCGGCCGATGCGGTCGTGGCCGACGTCAAGGCCGCGGGCCGTCGCGCCGTCGCGGTGCAGGCCGACATGGCCCGCGAGGACGATATCGTGCGCATGTTCGACACCGTCGACCGCGACCTCGGCCGGCTCACCCATCTGGTCTACAACACCGGTATCACGGGACCGATGTCGCGCATCGAGGGGCTCGCGACCAAGGACGCGCAGGAGATCCTCAACATCAATGTGCTCGGCGCTTTCGTCGCCGCGCGCGCCGCGATCCCGCGGCTCTCGACCAAGCGGGGCGGGCCGGGCGGCGGCATGGTCTTCCTCTCATCCGCCATGGCGACGCTGGGCGGCGCCGGCGAGTACGTCATGTATTCGGCCTCCAAGGCCGCGATCGAGACGCTGACCCTCGGGCTGGCGCGCGAGGTTGCGTCGGAAGGCATCCGGGTGAACGCCGTCGCGCCCGGGCCGATCGCGACCGACATCCACCCGCCCGGGCGGCTGGAGCGGCTCACCCAGGCGGTGCCGCTCGCGCGCCCCGGCACCGCCGAAGAGGTGGCCGAGACCGTCGTCTTCCTCCTGTCGGATGCCGCGAGCTTCACGACCGGCGCGGTCCTGCGCGTCGCGGGCGGGCGCTGAGCATCGCCTGACCATCGCCCTTGCGCCGGCGCGATCTGATCCTATGATCGCGCCGCCGACGGCAAGGCCGTCCCGGGAATTCAGCCGAATTCACTGATTTGAGGCCAATCGCAGGGAGTTTTCCAATGGTGGCAGCAGTACAAGTCCATAAGCACGGCGGTCCGGACGTTTTGACCTACGACCAGATCGAATTGCCGCCGCCCGGGCAGGGCCAGGTGCGCGTGAAGCACCATGCCTCCGGCGTCAACTTCATCGACACCTATTTCCGCAGCGGTCTCTATCCCTCGCCCGTGGGCATGCCGTTCGTCGCCGGCAACGAAGGCGCCGGCGAGGTCACGGCCGTCGGACCGGGCGTCAGCGATCTCAAGGTCGGCGATCGCGTCGGCTACGTCGTCGGGCTCGGCGCCTATGCGGAAGAGCGCAACCTCGCGGCCGATCGTGCCGTCAAGCTGCCCGCCTCGATCAGCTACGAGCAGGCGGCCGGCATGATGCTCAAGGGCATGACGGTCGAATACCTGGTCAAGCGCACCTTCAAGGTCGAGAAGGGGATGAACGTGCTGGTGCACGCGGCGGCCGGCGGCGTCGGCCTGATCCTGTGCCAGTGGGCGAACTATCTCGGCGCCAACGTAATCGGCACCGTCGGCTCGAAGGAGAAGGCGGACCTCGCCAAGGCCAATGGCTGCCACCACACGATCCTCTATTCGTCGGAGAACTTCGCCGATCGCGTCAAGCAGATCACCAACGGCGCGCTGTGCGAGGTGGTCTATGACGGCATCGGCAAGACCACGTTCCCGGCCTCGCTCGACTGCATCAAGCCGCTCGGCATGTTCGTGAGCTTCGGCAGTGCGTCCGGCCCGGTCACGGCCTTCGACATCAACATCCTGCAACAGAAGGGCTCGCTGTTCGCGACCCGGCCGACGCTCAACACCTACGCGGCCAAGCGCGCCGACCTGCTCGCCATCGCGAACGACCTGTTCGATGTGGTCGGCAGCGGCAAGGTGAAGATCCCGGTCAACCAGACCTATCCGCTCAAGGATGCGCAGAAGGCGCACCAGGACCTGGAAGGCCGCAAGACGACCGGATCGTCGATCCTGGTACCCTGAGGCGGGCCCCTTCCTCAAATCGTCGTTTCGCCTCATTCTGGGGCACGATCTGATCTCAACGCGATATCCGCCCCGTCGCCAGGACGGGGCGGATCCTTTCCGGGCCATGCCGACGAGCGCCACGCCGCAGCAAGGCGACATTGTCACCAGTGAGCCGCCCGAGCCCAACTATTGGGCAGGCGCCGCCGCGACGCTGTTCTACGTCTTGGCGGTCTTCCTCATCTCCTACGTCGTCATCGTCGCGGTCGCCTTCCTGTGGTTTCGCGATCGCGTATCGGACGCCACCAACCCGATCAATGATGGGCCGCTCGTCGCACTGGTCACGCTGATCGGCAATCCGGTGCAGATCGCGCTGTGCGCCGCGATCGCACGCTGGCGCGCCGGTGGCGGCGCCGCCGAGTATCTCGGCCTGACGCGGTTCTCGCTCCGCGACTTCCTGATCGGCTTTCTGGCGCTTGCGGCGCTCACGACCGCGATCGACGGGACGTCCTATCTGGTCGGCATCGAGGTCGTCCCGACCTTCGAGGTCGACACTTGGACGACGGCGCGCGCGAGCGGCTGGCTGTGGCCTTTGCTGGCCGCCGTGGTCGTCGTCGGCCCGGCCGGCGAGGAGATCATGTTCCGCGGCTTCCTGTTTCGCAGCTGGGTCACGCCCGACCGGCGCGGCATCATCGCGGTGCTGCTCATCACCCTGATCTGGTCCGGGATGCACATCCAGTACGACCTGTTCGGCATCTCCCAGGTCTTTCTCTCCGGCTTGGTGCTCGGTTGGATTCGCTGGCGCAGCGGCTCGACGGCGCTCACCAGCCTGCTTCACATGCTGGTCAACCTTGTCGCCACGCTCGAGACCATCCTCAAAACGGGTTGGTCGGCCACTTAGGTATTTTTTGCGCGGCGAGCCGTTGCGGCGTCAGCGCACGCAATCGGCAATCTGGTCGAAAGCGGCATGCTCTGCGCCCGCGGCCGGCATCCGCGGCAGCGCGATGATGCGGGTGTCGGGCGCGAAACGGGTGATCGTCTCGTAGGTATCGTCGAGACGCTCGGGACGGCCGACACTTTCGCTGATGACCAGGGCCGTGATCGCGAGACCGCGGCGGGAAAGGACGTCGAGCGCCGACAATGTATGGCTGAGGGTGCCCAGATAGGTTCCAGTGACGACGATGAGCGGCAGCTCGAGCACTTTCATCCAATCGAGCACGGTGTGGTCGCGGTCGATCGGCGACATGAGGCCGCCCACGCCTTCGATCAGCAGCGCATCGCGATTGGCCGCAACAGCCTTACGGCAAAAATCGACGAGCCCCGGATAGTCGAGGGTGCGCCCCTCGCGCGCGGCGGCCGTGTCGGGCGCGAGCGGCGCCGCGAACCGCCACGGCGATATCGCGGCGATGGCCTCGAGGGTCGGCGCGCGCCCAAGCGCCGCGAGAAGGAGCCCGCCGTCGCTGCCGGCCGCTTCGGCAGGCTCGAAGCCGGACATCACGGGCTTGAGCGCCGCCACGTCGCGGCCGCGCGACCGCAGCGAGCGGATCAGGCCTCGTGCGACGAACGTCTTGCCGACATCAGTACCGGTCGCGGTGATGAAGTAGGCGCTCATGCGTACACCCGCTGGCGGACGAGGTTCGCAAGCCGCTCGATCTCGGCGTCGGGATGAGCGGCCGTGAAGGCGAGCCGCAACCGCGCCGTGCCTTCCGGCACGGTCGGCGGACGGATCGCGATGGCGAGGAAGCCTTCGCGCTCGAGCCGGCGGCTCGCCGCGAGCGCCGTCTGCGCATCGCCGAGGACGATCGGCACGATCGGGCTCTGGGCGTCGGGCAGTCCGGCAAGGCGCGTGAAGGTTTTGGCCTTGGCGAGCGGCCGCGCCGCATAGTCGGGATCGCCTGCGATCAGGTCGAGCGCCGCGATCGCGGCCGCGACGGTCGCGGGCGGCAGGCCGGTCGAATAGATCAGGGTGCGGGCGCGGTTGTGCATGAGCTCGATCACGGGCCGCGAGGCGCAGAGATAGCCGCCATAGGCGCCGATCGCCTTCGACAAGGTGCCCATCTGCAGCGGCACGTCGGCGGGTTCCGGCCCCGCGTAGGTCGAGCCGCGTCCGCCGCCGACTACGCCGATGCCGTGCGCATCGTCCGACAGGAGCCACGCGTCATGGCGGCGCGCGACCTGCCCGAGCTCGACCAGCGGCGCGAGATCGCCGTCCATGGAAAAGACGCCGTCAGTCGCGATCAGCGCGCGCGGATGCCGCGCCCGATGCGTGCGCAGCAGCGTGTCGGCATGCTCCGTGTCGTTGTGGCGGAAGCCCAGCACGGTCGCCCGCGCGAGCCGCGCGCCCGCCCACAAGCAGGCGTGCGCGAGCTCGTCGAGCAGCACGAGATCGTCAGGCCCCGCGAGCGCCGGGATGATCCCCGTATTGGCGAGGAAACCCGAGCCGAACACGCAAGCCGCCTCGGTGCCCTTCAGGCGCGCGAGGCGCGCTTCGAGCTCCACGTAGAGCGGATGATTGCCGGTGACGAGGCGCGAGGCGCCCGAGCCGACGCCGTATCGCTCGGTCGCCGCAATCGCGGCCGCCTTGATGGCCGGGTGCTGGGAGAGGTTGAGATAGTCGTTGCAGGAAAACGAGAGCAGCCGGCGTCCGTCCCGCTCCACGTACAGCGCGCCGCGCGCGGTTGGAACGAGCGTGCGCCGCAACCCGCCGCGATCGAGCGCGGCAAGCTTTCCGGCGGCGAATTCGTCCAATGAATCCATCGGGCAACCGACGTGGAATTCCAGCTCGCGTGGCTGAGGGGCAAGCCCTTGCACAATGCCGCCAGGAGCCGAGGTGGATCAAGGGCCAAGCCCCGCGCCGTCCGATTGGCAGGCAAGCGCGGGTGGCGCCCGAGGTGGCCGCTCCGCCACGTGACCCGCAAGCGACCATTCCGGGCGCGCCGGCCCTTCCGGAAGGCGCGCGAAGATTGTATCCTTACCTTCGGTTCGGGGATTTCGGAACATCCGCTTCTCAAAAATCGCGGTGACGCATATGCGCTCGCCTGGGACGGGACGTCGCTTTCAGATCGCGCTGATCAAGCCGTCGCATTACGACGACGACGGCTACGTCATCCAGTGGTTTCGCGCCTTCATTCCGTCGAACTCGCTCGCCGCGGTCTATAGCCTGGTCGAGGATGCGCGGCAGCGCCGGGTTCTCGGTGAAGACGTCGAGATCGACATCGATGCGGCCGACGAGATCAGCGCCCGCATTCGGCCGGCCAAGATCATCGAGCAATTCCGCCGCCACGACAATTTCGGCCTCGTCTTTCTGGTCGGCGTTCAGAGCAATCAGTTTCCCCGCGCGCTCGACATCGCGCGCCCCTTGCGCGCGGCCGGCGTCCCGGTGGCGATCGGCGGCTTCCACGTGTCCGGGTGCCTCGCCATGGTCGGCGAGAGCCAAGCCGACCTGCAGGCTGCGTTCGCTCTCGGCATCACGCTCTATGCCGGCGAAATGGAAGACCGTTGCGACGCGTTCCTCCACGACGCCGCCAACGGCACGCTCAAGCCGATCTACAATTTCATGAAAGAGCTGCCCTCGATCGAGGCGACGCCCACGCCGATCCTGCCGAAGCGATACCTGAAGCGCACCTACAAGCTGATGACCAGCTTCGATGCGGGTCGCGGCTGCCCGTTCGAGTGCTCGTTCTGCACCATCATCAATGTGCAGGGCCGCAAATCGCGCAAGCGGTCGCCCGATGACGTCGAACGGCTGATCCGGCTGAACCTCGCCCAGGGGGTGAGCTGGTTCTTCATCACCGACGACAATTTCGCGCGCAACAAGGACTGGGAGGTGATCCTCGACCGCATCATCGAGGTCCGCCGCGAGGTCGTGGGCACCGACCGCGATCTCAAGATCATCATCCAGGTCGACACGCTCTGTCACCGCAGTCCCAATTTCATCGAGAAGTCCAAGCAGGCCGGCGTGCGGCGCGTGTTCATCGGGCTCGAGAGTATCAATCCGGCGAATCTCGGTGCGGTGAAGAAGCGGCAGAACAAGATCACCGAATACCGGGAGATGCTGCTCGCGTGGAAATACGCCGGCGTCATCACGTATGCGGGCTACATCCTGGGATTTCCCGCGGACACGCCGGAAAGCATCGAGGAAGACATCAAGATCATTCAACGCGAGCTCCCGGTCGACATCCTGGAGTTCGTCTGCATGACACCGCTGCCGGGCTCCGAAGACCACAAGAAGCTCTGGCAGCGCGGCGTCGCGATGGACGCCGACATGAACAAATACGACCTCGAGCACGTCGTGATGGACCATCCGAAGATGACGCACGCCGAGTGGGAGGACATCTATCGCAAGGCGTGGAAGCTATACTACTCGCCCGAGCACATCGAGACGCTGCTGCGCCGCGCCTTCGTCACCGGCATCGGACCGTCGCGCATGGCGACGATGCTGGCCGGGTTCGCGTCGATCGTCGAGATCGAGAACCTGCACCCGCTGCAGAGCGGCATTCTCCGCCTCAAGCATCGCGTCGACCGCCGGCCCAGCTTCCCGATCGTGCCGGCCTGGCGGTTCTATCCGGCCGTCATCGTCGAGACGGTGCGCAAGCAGCTCCGGTATCTCAGCATCTGGCGGAGCATCGATCGGATACGCCGCAAGGTGCGCAATGATCCCGACCGCGCCAGCTACCACGACCAGGCGCTGTCGCCGGTCGAGGCCGCCGATACCGAGTCACTCGCGCTGTTTACCCACAACGAGGGTGCGCGCGCCGCCGTCCAGCATGCCCGCAAGATCAAGGAATTGACTGCGACGAAAGCGCCCGCCGGATAGCCGGGTGACCGGGGCCGTGCTCCCGGGCACAATGCGGTCATGACCGACCGAAGATCACGGACTGCGCCGCCGCCGACGGACTGGTATGCGGCCGGCTGGCCGCATGTCTGGCTCCCTTATGCGCAGATGAAGACGGCCGCGCCGCCGCTGCCGGTTGCGCGCACCGCGGGCTGCCGCATCGTCCTCGCCGACGGGCGCGAGCTGATCGACGGCATCGCATCGTGGTGGACGGCGTGTCACGGCTACAACCATCCGCACATCCGCGCGGCCCTGATCCGCCAGGCCGAGACCATGCCGCACGTGATGTTCGGCGGGCTCGCGCATGAGCCGGCCTTCCGGCTGGCGCAGCGGCTGGTCGCGCTGCTGCCGGGCAACCTGCAGCGGGTGTTCTTCTCCGATTCCGGCTCGGTCGCGGTCGAGGTCGCGCTCAAGATGGCGATCCAGTTCTGGCGCAACCGCGGGCAGGGCGGCCGCACGCGTTTCGTGACGTTCCGCGGCGGCTATCATGGCGACACCACGGGCGCGATGGCGGTGAGCGACCCGGACGACAGCATGCATGCGCTGTTCAAGGGTGTCTTGCCCGAGCACATCAATGTCGCGCTGCCGGCGGACGAGGAGGGCGCCGAGGAGCTGCGACGCGTCCTCGACCGCCACGCCGACGAGCTCGCCGGCATTATCATCGAGCCGCTGGTGCAGGGTGCGGGCGGGATGCGCTTCCACGACGCTGCCGTGCTGCGGCAGCTGCGCGATCTTGCCGACCGCTACGAGCTGCTGCTGATCTTCGACGAGATCTTCACCGGCTTCGGCCGCACCGGCACGATGTTCGCGGGCGAGCAGGCCGGCGTTGCGCCTGACATCATCTGCCTGTCGAAAGCGCTGACTGGCGGCACGTTACCGCTCGCCGCGACGGTCGCGAGCGCGCGTGTGTTCGAGGCGTTCTGGTCGGATGATCCGCATCACGCCTTGATGCACGGCCCGACCTACATGGCGAACCCGCTCGCCTGCGCGGTTGCGAATGCATCGCTTGATCTGTTCGAACGCGAGCCGCGTCTCGTTCAGGTAAAGGCGATAGAGGCTCAGTTGATGCGCGGCCTTGAGCCATGCCGCGCGCTACCAGCGGTGAAGGATGTGCGCGTGAAGGGCGCAATCGGCGTGGTCGAGCTGGAGCGCGTCGAAGACATTGAGGCATTGCGCCGGCGCTTCATCGCCGAAGGCGTGTTCGTGCGGCCGTTCGGCAATGTGGTCTATCTGACACCGGCGTTCACGATTGCGGAATCGGAGCTCGACCGATTGATCGGTGCGGTCGTGAAGGTGGTGAGAGCAACCACGAGCGCGTGACGCGCCTTAGAATCCCACAGCCGTGCCGTGCAGATCGTACGCGTCCGCGCGCTCGATCTTCACAGTCGCGATCTCGCCGACACGTAACGGCCTGTGCGCCGCCACGTAGACGGTGCCGTCGATCTCTGGCGCGTCGCCCTTGCTGCGGCCCTTGGCGACGCTCGGGCCGACCTCATCGATGATCACCTGCTGGCGCGTGCCGACCTTGCGCTTGATGCGTCTGGCGGAAATCGCCTGCTGGTGGCGCATGAAGCGGTCGTGGCGTTCCGCCTTCACTTCATCCGGCACGGGCGCCGCCAGATCGTTCGCGCCAGCCCCGCGCACGGGCTCGTACTTGAAGCAGCCGACGCGGTCGAGCGCCGCCTCGTCGAGCCAGTCGAGCAGGAACGCGAAGTCCTCCTCGGTCTCGCCCGGGAAGCCGACGATGAAGGTCGAGCGCAGCGTGAGGTCGGGACAGATCTCGCGCCAGCGCGCGATGCGTTCCAGCGTCTTCTCCTGGGCGGCCGGGCGGCGCATGCGGCGCAGCACGTCAGGGGAGGCGTGCTGGAACGGAACATCGAGATAGGGGAGGATTTTTCCGTCCGCCATCAGCTCGATAACCTCGTCGACATGCGGGTAGGGGTAGACATAGTGCAGCCGCACCCAGGCGCCGAACTCGCCGAGCGCACGCGAAAGATCGAGGAACCTGGCGCGCACCTCGCGGTCCTTCCAGGTGCTCGCCGCGTACTTGATGTCGACGCCGTAGGCCGAGGTGTCCTGCGAGATGACGAGCAGCTCCTTGACGCCGGCCGCGACCAGCTTCTCGGCCTCGCGCAGCACATCGGCGGCCGGGCGCGAGACGAGATCGCCGCGCAGCTTCGGGATGATGCAGAAGCTGCAGCGGTTGTTGCAGCCTTCGGAAATCTTCAGGTACGCGTAGTGGCGCGGCGTGAGCTTGATGCCCTGCGGCGGCACGAGATCGAGAAACGGGTCGTGCAGCGGCGGCGCCGCGCGATGCACGGCGTCGAGCACGCTCTCATATTGTTGCGGCCCTGTGACCGCGAGCACGTTCGGATAGCGCGCCGTGATGCTGTCGGGCTCGGCGCCCATGCAGCCGGTCACGACGACCTTGCCGTTGTCGGCGAGCGCGGTGCCGATCGCGTCGAGCGATTCCGCCTTGGCGCTGTCGAGGAAGCCGCAGGTGTTGACGATGACGAGATCGGCGCCCTGGTGCGTGCGGGTGAGCTCATAGCCCTCAGCGCGCAGCCGCGTGATGATGCGCTCGGAATTGACCAGCGCCTTCGGGCAGCCGAGCGAGACGAAGCTTACTTTGGGGGCAACGACGGTGCTGATTTTCTGTTCTTCGCTTGCCATGAGGTGGATCGAGTTCAGGGGCGTCAGTGCGCCCGCTCAGTCTTCGCAAGCGCGCCGCTGACGGCCTGCAAGGTCGCGTCGCCGCCCTGCGCGATCGCGTCCTGGATGTCCTTGCCCTTGCCGAGTGCACCCATCTGGCGCTGCCGCTGCACGGTCGCGCTTGCCATATGGGGATCGAGCCCAAGCTCGCGCAAGGTGTCGGCGACCTCTTCCATCTCGGCGGCGCGGCGGGTGCCGTGGTTCGCCATGCGCTCCAGGTTGTAGGCGACGGTTTTCGGCCAATCGAGGCCCGGATAGCTCTTTCCCAGCGAGGCGAGAATCTGCGGCGTGACGCCGGCGCGCGTCGCCGCCAGAAAGCATTCGGCGGTGAGCGCCTCGAGCCCCTTGACCATCACGCTGCGCACCATCTTGATCGCGGCCGCCTGGCCGATCTCGGGACCCGCGATCGTGGGCTTCATGTCGAGCTCCTGCATCACCGACTCGATCGCCAGCGCATGCTGGCCGGCCAGCAGCACCGGCGTCTGGTGGCGCGCCGGATACACCGGCGCCATCACGGCGACGTCGACGTAGCGGGCCGTACCCGCAAGATGCCGGTCGGTCGCCTGCTTGCGGCCCGGGGAGACCGAATTGACGTCGAGGTAGAATTGCTCGGCGCGCAGATGGGGCTTTGCCTGCTGCGCGGCCGCGAGGCTCGATGCCGCCGTCACGGCCGCGATCACGATATCGGAACCCTGGATCGCATCTGCCGCGGACGTACCGACCCGTACCCCGATCTGCTCGCCCGCCGCGCGCAGCTTTGCGCCCGCGGGTTCCGGAAACAGGACGTCCCACGCCGCCATGGTGGTGACGCCAGCGGTCTTCAGCCCGGCCGCAAACGCCTGGCCGGCTTCGCCGAAGCCGATGAAGCAGAGGCGGGGGGTGTTGTGGGTCATGGAAACATCCTCAAGCTAGTCGCGGCAGTGATTACGAAATCCGCGGCAGTCGAGCAAGCAAGGCGGGGCCGGATGGCGGCGGGCGTCCGCAGGCGGCCGAGCAGACCAAGCCTTACGCGCGCCTTCAGAACGTGCTATTCAGCCGATTAACGGGCCATCTGGGGAGGCGCCGATATCGCGCGGCTGCGGCCTCCGAAAATCGCTGAGCAATATGCGGGACTCGGTGTGAAGTCTTGAGGGCTGCCCGATCGAAACTCCAGCGCTCGATTGTTCGTTTTTGCGGCGCAACCGAGGACATCACCTCATGAGCATGAGAGTTGGACCGCGATCTCTGTGTGTGGGCGTCATCCTTTGCCTTGTAATGCAGGCTCCAACGAAGGGTGCAGCCCAAGCTTTGGCGGCCGCCGCAATTGCTCCCTCTCAGATACTGAAGCCGTCGGATCTGACGCAAAAGGAATTGGACTATTACAATAAGCTGTCAGATCCTGATGTTGCGAAAAATTTCATCATGACCCGCTCCTTTGTGCGCCTTTGCCAAAAAGTTATGGATAAAAAAATGCCGGCCGAGCAGCTTCCCGACAAGCCGCTAGGTTTCAGCGTGCGCTATTTACTTGCAGGAGAAGCAACGATGATAAACCAAGCCATAAGCGCTTCCATCGTTGCGATGTGCAAGAACAGTCCCAAAGGCTGTTTCGGCGAAAAATAGCTTATCGGCACGGAAGCTCGAGCGTCATAGCGCCCCTCGCTCCGGCCCTCTCCCCGCCGGGAAAAGGGGCAGGGTCGGTCACTCCGGCGCTCGCAGCCGGTAGCCGATCCCGGTCTCGGTGAGTACGTAGTGCGGCCGCTCCGGGTTCTCCTCGATCTTCTGCCGCAGCTGGCGCACGTAGACGCGCAGGTACTGGGCATCCGTCAGCTCGTCCCACAGTTCCTTGAGCAGGAAGCGGTGGGTCAGCACCTTGCCGGCATGCTGCACCAGGATGCGCAGCAGGTCGTATTCCTTGGGCGACAGCTTGATCTCCCTGTCGGCGACCCGGACGATGCGGCGCACGAGGTCGACCGAGAGGTCGCCGACCCGGAAGATCGGCCGCTCGCCGTGCACCTGCAATTGGTGGCGCAGCGCCGCGCGGATGCGCGCCAGGAGCTCGTCCATGCCGAACGGCTTGGTGATATAGTCGTCGGCGCCGAGATCGAGCGCCTGCACCTTGGCGGCTTCCTCGCCGCGGCTCGACAGCACGACGATCGGCACACCCTCGTTCTTCTGGCGCATCTGCCGCAGCAGCTCGAGGCCGTCGATGTCGGGCAGGCCGAGGTCGAGGATGATGAGATCGGGCTTCTGCGCCACCAGCTCGAGCGCGACGCGCCCGCTCGGCGCGTCGAGGATGTCGTAGCCCTGCGTGCTCAGGCCGAGGCGCAGCAGCTTGCGGATCGGCGGTTCGTCGTCGACCACCAGCACTTTCAGTGGCGCGGCGCTCATGCGGCGGTGTCCAGCTGCTTGGTTGCCGCCGGAATGGGCAGGCGGACGGTAAAGACCGCGCCGCGGCGGTCGGTGCGGTTGCCCGCCGTGATCGTGCCGTGCAGCGCCTCGATGAAGCCGCGCGCGATCGCGAGCCCGAGCCCGGTGCCGGCGCGCACCTGGTCGCCCTTCTGCGCGCGGTAGAACTTGTCGAAGATGCGCTCGAGGTCGCCGGGCGGAATGCCGTCGCCTTCGTCCATCACCTGCAAATAGACGGCCTCGCCGTCCTGCGAGCCGGCGATCCGGATGGTCGTGTCGGGCGGCGCGTACTTCGCGGCATTGTCGAGCAGGTTGAACAGGGCCTGCTCGAACAGGACCGCGTCGAGCTTGAGCATCGGGAGGCCAGCCGCGAGGTCCACCTCGACGCGATGGCGGGAGAGTATCTTGGCCGCGCGGTTGAGCGCCGTGCCGACGATCTCGGCCGGATCGTGCAGGGCGGTGTTTGGCACCACGGCCCCGGATTCGAGCCGCGTCATGTCGAGCAGGTTGGCGATGAAGCGGTTGAGCCGCTCGGATTCGTCGATGATGGTCGCCAGCAGATCAGCCTTCTGCGCGTCGGTGAGCTGGCCCGCGAGATTGCGCAGGGTTCCGGCGGTACCGAGAATCGCCGCCAGCGGCGTCTTGAGGTCGTGCGAGATCGAGGTGAGGAGGGCCGAGCGCAGCCGATCGGTCTCGGCGGTGCGCTTCGCCCGCTCCAGGTCCTCGACCAGGCTCACGCGCTCGATCGCAAGCGCGCTCTGGTCGATCAGCGCGTCGAGCAGGCGGCGCTGGTCGGGCGTGAGCAGGGGGCCCGGCTTGTCGCTGTCGATGCCGACGACGCCGATCGCGCCGCGGCCGGTGCGCATCGGCAGAAACAAGCGCTTGGCGCCCGGCAGCGTGTCCGAGCCGCGGCCGGCCGCGCGATTGTTGTCCCACGCCCAACGGGCGGCCGCGAGGTCCGCCTCGTCGAGCGTATCCTCGGGTGGATAGCCGGCCTTGACGACGATCGAACCCGCGTCCGGCAGCAGCAGCACCACGCGCACCTTGAGCATCAGCGCGGCCTGGTAGGCGGTCGCCCACAACACGTCGTCCATGGTGCCGACGCCCGCGAGCTTGCGGCTGAACGAATAGAGCGATTCGATCGAGCGCACGCGACCGTGCGCGATCACGGCCGCGCTGCGGCCCTGTGCCGCCACGTTGGAGACGATGAGCGCGACCAGGATGAAGAACACGAACGCCGCCACATTGGTGGGGTCCGCGATCGTGAAGGTGAAGATCGGCGGCAGGAAGAAGAAATTGTAGGCGAGCGACGCGCCCACGCTCGCGGCCAGCGACGGCAGCAGTCCGTAACGCACTGCGACCACCACGATCGCGGTCAGAAATACGAGGTCGACGTTCTCGACCCCGAAGGTCGGCTTGATCAGCTCGCCGACGCCGAGCGCGATCGCGACCGCGAGGACCGCAAAGCCGTACGGAAGGACGTCGAAGCCGCGCGGTGCATCCGCGGCCCGGATGGTCTTGCGCGGGATCGGCTCGCGGGCGAGGTCGTCGCCGGCGATCACGTTGACGCTGATATTGCCGGAGCGACGGACGAGATCGTGCACGACCGAGCCATGCAGGATCTCGAACCAGCGTGCGCGGGTCGATTTGCCGATGATGATCTGGGTGGCGTTGTGCTCGCGCGCATAGTCGACCACGTCGTCCGCGATGCGCCGCAGCCCGCTCGGGATCGTGACGGCCTCGCCGCCCAGCCGCTCGGCGAGCCGCAGCGTGTCGGCGACGCGGTCGCGCTGCTCCTCGGTCAGCTGCAGGCTGCGCCGCGTCTCGACGTAGAGCGCCGTCCATGGCGCATGCAGACGGTCGGCGCGGCGCTTGGCGTAGCGCACGAGGCCGGCCGCGCGCGGGTCCTCGCTCACGCAGACCAGGATGCGCTCCCCGGCCGCCCACGGGCCGGAGATCGCGCGCGCCTGCATCGCGGTGAGCAGCTCGTCGTCGACCCGCTCGGCGGTGCGTCGCAGCGCAAGCTCGCGCAGCGCCGTGAGGTTCGCGGGCGAGAAGAAGTGTTCGAGCGCGCGCTCGGCTTGGCGCGGCACGTAGACCTTGCCCTCGCGCAGGCGCGAGATCAGGTCGTCGGGGGTGAGGTCGACCAGCTCGACCGCGTCGGCGCGGTCGAACACCTCGTCCGGCACGGTCTCGCGCACCCGCACGTGCGTGATCTGCGCCACCACGTCGTTGAGGCTCTCGATGTGCTGGATGTTGACGGTCGTGTAGACGTCGATGCCGCGGTTGCGCAGCTCCTCGACGTCGAGGTAGCGCTTGGGATGGCGGCTGCCTTCCGCATTGGTATGGGCGAGCTCGTCGACCAGCACGATCTGCGGGCGGCGGGCGATGATGGCGTCGAGGTCCATCTCGTCGAGCCAGTGGCCGTGGTAGGGGATGCGGCGTCGCGGCACCACCTCGAGGCCTTCGAGCAACGCCTCGGTCTCCTTGCGGCCGTGCGTCTCGACGACGCCGATCACCACGTCGTAGCCGTCGCGCTGGCGGGCGCGCGCTTGCAGCAGCATCTCGTAGGTCTTGCCCACGCCCGGAGCCGCGCCGACGAAGATGCGCAGCTTTCCGGCGCGGCCTTCCTCGCGCCGCGCCGCCTCCAGCAGGGCTTCCGGCGATGGACGCTGATCCGGATCGCGTCGCTGGTCGGCCATTGCGTCGGATGCCTCAGGCGCCCCTGAGGCCCGCCATCTTATTTCGCGGCCGCGTCCAGGGCGAGATTGAGTTGCAGAACGTTCACGTGCGGCTCGCCGATCAACCCGAAGAGGCGCTCCTCGGTATGCTCGGCGACAAGCGTGCGCACGCTCTCTTCCGATATATTACGCGCTTTGGCGACGCGCGGCACCTGGAAGAGCGCCGCGTCGGGCGAAATGTCCGGATCGAGGCCGCTGCCCGAGGTAGTGACCAGATCGATCGGCACCGGCATCGTGGGGTTCTCGGCCTTGAGGTCGGCCACGGCCTTCGCGACACGATCTTTCAGCGCCTGGTTGGTGGGGCCGAGATTGGAGCCCGACGAGTTGGCGGCGTTGTAGGGCGCGTCGATCGTCTTGCTCGAATCCTTCGGATCGGGTGTGTTGGTCGCCGACGGGCGGCCGTGGAAATACTTGCCCGACGTGAAAACCTGGCCGATCAGCGCCGAGCCGACGACCTTGCCGTCGCGTTCGATCATGCTGCCTTGTGCCTGCTTGGGGAAGACGACCTCGGCGATTCCGGTGATGGCCAGCGGGTAGCCGAGGCCGGTGATCAGCGTGAGGGCGACGACGAGGATGATCGCCGGGCGGATTTCGCGCAACATGACTGCTTCTCCTGTGGCCTGAACCGTCAGGCCAGATGCAAGGCGGTGACCAGGAGGTCGATCGCCTTGATGCCGATGAACGGAATGATGACCCCGCCGACGCCGTAGATCAGCAGATTGCGGCGCAGCAGCGGGCCTGCGCCGATCGGGCGATAGGCGACGCCCTTGAGCGAGAGCGGGATGAGCGCGACGATGATCAGCGCGTTGAAGATGATCGCCGACAGGATCGCGCTCTGGGCGCTGTGCAGGTGCATGACGTTGAGCGCGTTGAGCGGGCCCACGGTCGCGCCCGCCGGCACATAGAGCGTCGCGAACATCGCCGGGATGATCGCGAAGTACTTCGCGACATCGTTGGCGATCGAGAAGGTCGTCAGCGCGCCGCGCGTCATCAGGAGCTGCTTGCCGATCTCGACGATCTCGATGAGCTTGGTCGGATTGGAGTCGAGGTCGACCATGTTGCCGGCCTCGCGCGCGGCCTGGGTGCCGGTGTTCATCGCGACTCCGACATCGGCCTGGGCCAGTGCAGGGGCATCGTTGGTGCCGTCGCCGCACATCGCGACGAGCTTGCCCTTGGCCTGCTCGGCCTGGATCAGCCGCAGCTTGTCCTCGGGCGTCGCCTGGGCGAGGAAGTCGTCGACGCCGGCCTCCGCCGCGATCGCGGTCGCGGTCATCGGGTTGTCGCCCGTGATCATGATGGTGCGGATGCCCATGCGGCGCAGCTCGGCGAAGCGCTCGCGGATGCCGCCCTTGACGATGTCCTTGAGGTGCACGACGCCGAGCAGCTTGCCGTCCTTGGCGACCGCGAGCGGCGTGCCGCCGGATTTCGCGATCGTCTCGGCGATCGACTGCACCTCGCGGGCGGCCTCGGTGCTGACGGCGGGCGCGAGCACCCGCACCGTGCCGGCCGGGCCGGCCGCGGTCGAGGGACCGTTGAGGAAGCCGAGGATCGAGTCGACCGCGCCCTTGCGCACCCACGAGGTGCCGAGCTCGACCCCGCTCATGCGGCTCTGCGCCGTGAACGGGATGAACTTGGCGCCGATCTCGGCCACGTCGCGGCCGCGGATGCCGTATTTCTCCTTGGCGAGCACCACGATCGAGCGGCCTTCCGGCGTCTCGTCGGCGAGCGAGGCGAGCTGCGCCGCGTCGGCGAGCTCCTGCTCGGAGACGCCGCGCACCGGCTTGAACTCGGTCGCCTGGCGGTTGCCGAGCGTGATGGTGCCGGTCTTGTCGAGCAGCAGCGTGTCGACGTCGCCGGCCGCCTCGACGGCGCGGCCCGACATGGCGAGCACGTTGAAGCGCACCAGCCGGTCCATGCCGGCGATGCCGATGGCGGAGAGGAGCGCGCCGATGGTGGTCGGGATCAGGGTGACGAACAGCGCCACCAGAATGATCACCGAGATCGAGCCGCCGGCGTATTTCGCGTAGCTCGGGATCGTCACGGTCGCGAACACGAAGATGATGGTGAGGCCCACCAGTAGGATGTCGAGCGCGATCTCGTTCGGGGTCTTCTGGCGCTCGGCGCCCTCCACGAGCCTGATCATGCGATCCAGGAAAGTGGATCCTGCCGCCGCCGTGATGCGCACGCGGATCCAGTCGGACAGCACTTGCGTGCCGCCCGTGACCGCCGAGCGGTCGCCGCCCAACTCGCGGATAACCGGCGCGGACTCGCCCGTGATCGCCGCCTCGTTGACGGAGGCGACGCCCTCGATCACCTCGCCGTCCGATGGGATGAACTCGCCGGCCTCGACGAGCACGACGTCGTCGACCTTGAGGGAAGTACTGTCGACCAACCGATAGCTCGTCGGATTGGAGCCGTTGAGCAGCTTCGCCTTGGTCTCGGTGCGCTGGCGGCGCAAGGCGTCGGCCTGGGCCTTACCGCGCCCCTCGGCGACCGCCTCGGCGAAGTTCGCGAACAGCACCGTGAACCACAGCCACAGCACGATCTGGAATTCGAAGGCGAGCGTCTGCCCCCCGGTGACGAGGTCGCGCACCAGGACGACGGTCGTCAGCGCCGAGACCACCTCGAGCACGAACATCACGGGGTTCTTGATGAGCGTGCGCGGGTTGAGCTTGACGAAGGACGAGCCGATGGCGGGCAGGACGATCTTCGGATCGAACAGCGCCGAGACCGGCATGCGCTTACGGATCTGCGTGGTTTCCATGGTCATTTGTCGTCACTCCGAATTCAAAGCTCGTAGCCCGCGTTGAGCGAAGCGAAATGCGGTACCGAGGTCCCCGAATGTCGCTGCGCTCCATCCGCTACATTCAGTTTGCCGAGAACGTGGTGCCGGCGATCTGCGCGAGGTGCTCGACCAGCGGACCGAGCGCGAGTGCAGGGAAGAAGGTGAGGCCGCCGACGATGACGATCACGCCCACGACGAGGCCGACGAACAGGCCGCCCGTGGTCGGGAATGTGCCGGCCGACGGCGGCACCGATTTTTTCGCCGCGAGCGAGCCCGCGATCGCCATCGCCGGGATGATCATCCAGAAGCGGCCGACCAGCATCGCGATCGCGAGGGTGACGTTGTAGAACAAGGTGTTCGCCGACAGCCCCGCGAAGGCCGAGCCGTTGTTGCCGTCGGCCGACGTGTAGGCATAGAGCACCTCGGTGAAGCCGTGCGGACCGGGATTGGCCATGCCGGCGAGGCCGTCCTTGGTGACGACCGCGATCGCGGTCCAGCCGAGATACATCAGCGGCAGGATCAGGATCGCGAGCATCGCCATCTTGACCTCCTTCGCCTCGATCTTCTTGCCGACATATTCGGGCGTGCGGCCCACCATCAGGCCGGCGACGAAGATCGCGATGATGATGAACAAGAGCATGCCGTACATGCCGGCGCCGACGCCGCCGACGATGACCTCGCCGAGCTGGATGTTGATGAGCGGGATCATGCCGCCGATCGCCGTGAACGAGTCATGCATGGCGTTGACGGCGCCGCACGATGCGGCCGTGGTGATCACCGCAAACAGAGAGGAGCCGACGATGCCGAAGCGGACCTCCTTGCCTTCCATGTTGCCGCCGGTGAGGCCCATGGCGTTGAGGATGTCGTTGCCGTGTCCCTCGGCCCAGTAGCAGACGGTGACGCCGGCGATGAACAGCACGCCCATGGCGGCGAGGATCGCCCAGCCCTGGCGCTGATTGCCGACCATGCGGCCGAACACGTTGGTGAGCGAGGCGCCGATCGCGAAGATCGAGATCATCTGCACGTAGTTCGACAGCGCGGTCGGATTCTCGAACGGATGCGCCGCATTGGCGTTGAAGAAGCCGCCACCGTTGGTGCCGAGCATCTTGATCGCGACCTGCGAGGCGACCGGGCCGACCGCGATGGTCTGCTTGGCACCCTCGAGCGTGGTCGCGTCCACGTAGGCGCCGAGCGTCTGCGGCATACCCTGCCAGACGAGAAAGAGCGCGTAGACGACGCAGATCGGCAGCAAGATGTAGAGCGTGCATCGGGTGATATCGACCCAGAAGTTCCCGACCGTGCGGGCGGAGGCGCGCACGAAACCGCGGATCAGCGCCATCGCGAGCACGACGCCGGTCGCGGCGGAGAGGAAGTTCTGGTGCGTCAGGCCGAGCATCTGCACGAGGTAGGACATCGTGCTTTCGCCGCCGTAGCTCTGCCAGTTGGTGTTGGTGATGAAGCTGACCGCCGTGTTGAACGACAGGTCCGGCGTCACCGCCGATTGCCCGGCCGGATTGAACGGCAGCCTGTCCTGGAAGCGCATCACCGCGTAAAGGATGAGAAAGCCGCCGATGTGGAAGAACAGCATGCCGACGACGTAGCCGACCCAGCTCTGCTCGCGCTTTTCGTCGACGCCGGCCGCCCCGTAGAGCACGGTCTCGACCGGCCGCAGCACGGGCGACAGGAACGTGCGTTCGCCGTTGAAGACGCGCGTCATGTAGGCGCCGAGGACGGGCGTGATCGCGATGATGATCGCGCAGTAGAGGATGATCTGAATCCAGCCGATGAACGTCATTTGCGTGCGCCTCTCAGGAGCATTTTTCCGCGCAGGCCGGCCCCGGACTTGATGCGTGGGCGGCTCGCCGTGGAAGATGCGGCAAGGGTTAGAGCTGCTCGGGCCGGAGCAGCGCGTAGACGAGGTAGATCATGAGCCCCGCGGTCACGAGGGCGGCGAGCGAATAATCGAAGATCATCGAAGTGTCTCCTTCAGAGCCGGTCGCAGGCCGCGACATAGCCCACCGACAGTGCGAAGAAGCCGAGGCCAATGGCGAGCATGACGACGTCCATCATGGGATGCTCCTTGCGGCCTGCCATGCAGGTCCGATCTGCGCCGCGATGCTTCGCTTTGGGCAGGGCATTGTCGGCCCACGTCAACTCGGCAAAACATTTCGGACGCCGGATTTGTGCAGCGCGTAGGTGCCAGTCATGGCGTATGTTTTCGAGGCGGATGCGGCTATTTCCTTATAGGAATCCCATAAAGACGGGCCGCGGCGGGACCGGCGGATGATGCTGCTAAATCCTTGAAATCGTGTACTCGCGCGGTAGCCGGCGCCGCGTTTTGTGCGGAGGGCCGACGTTCGGCTCGTCATTGTCGAATTCTGCGCATAACGATCATTGCGCGGGCCGCTCCATCCCGATGCAGCGGTCTTTATGTCATTCCTATATCGCGAGCCGCGCGCGGGCCTCGGTTCCACATGCAATTCGTATCCCGTGTCCCGACGTAACGATCGCTCCTCGGAGCAGCCGAACCATATTTGGAAGAACCCACTTCGACCGTGCGGCTGCGTCTCTTTTCGTCACGCCGCGCGAGAGAGCGGCCGGGTCTCGCTTCGGCGCGCCGAGACCGCGTAGCCGTCCGGGCGCAGCGTTCCGGCTTCGACCAGGAATCCGCGTCGCGCGAGCACGGAGCGGAGCTCTTGCATGGCTGTTGGCTTCTGCGGATCGACCCACACCACCAGGACGCCGGCGTGAGCGAGGAAATCCGCGAGCCAATCGAGCGTTGTCTCGAGAGACCGGAACGTGCGACGCCGCCAGTCGATCAGCGCGACGTCATATTGGCGGCTCGGACGTCCGCAGTTCGCGGTCGCGCGCGAAGCCGCGTCGCTGCAGCTCGAAGACCAGCTCGACGCTTTTTTCGCCCGCCACGACGATGCGATGCAGGGGCGAGCAGCGGGCAAGGGCGATCATCGGCTCGACCACGTGGTCGCTGCCGGATGGAAGAGGCGATTTCATTGCATATGCTTTTCGCGCCATTTCGGACCGGGGCCCCGCATGTAGTGCGCCTCGGGCCGGTACGTCTTGGTCGGGTAGATCGCGACGAGATTGGAAAGGCCCGCCAGCAACTGCAACAGACGCTGGGTCGCCGATGTCATGATTGCGCGCATGAGAAGACCTCGATGGCGGATGGGCTCCCTTGGTCCACCATTTAGCGCGCGAGGGATAAGGAAACGAGCCGGCCCAGACGGCATCTTTATAAGAGCCGCATAAATACTCGCGGCCCGCCGTCAGACCGCCGTGAACCCGCCGTCGACCAGCAGATCCGAGCCGGTGACGAAGCTCGATGCATCGCTTGCCAGAAACAGTGCCGCGCGCGCGATCTCGTCGGGCGCGGCGAGCCGATTGAGCAAGTGCTTCGGGCCGAGCGCCGCCCGCGCGGCCGCCATGTCGCCGAAGCGATAGGTCATCCGCGGCGTCTCGACAGCGCCGGGCGAGAGCGTGTTGACGCGGATGTTCTGGCCGGCGTGATCGACCGCCATCGATTTCGCCAGCATGACGAGCGCGCCCTTGGTCGCGCAATAGACCGCGCGCCCCGGCGCCCCGACGCGGGCGTGCTGGGAGGCCATGTGGATGATGCTGCCGCCGCCGGCCGCGATCATCGCCGGCAGGGCCGCACGGCTCATCAGGAACACGCCAGTAACGTTGATCGCGAACACGTGGTCCCAATCGGCGCGCGTGTAGTCGAGCACGGTACCGGATGGATCGGTCGCGACTGCGGCGTTGACGAGCACGTGGATCGCGCCGAACGCTTCCGCGACGGCGCCCGCCGCCGCCTCAGCGTCCGCCTCCTGGCTCACGTCGCAGGCGATCGGCAGCGCCTTGCCGCCGCTTCCCGCGATCGCGTCGCTGGTCTTGCGTGCCGCGCCGGCGTCGATGTCGGCGCAGCCGACCGCCGCGCCGGCCTCGCCGAACGCCATCGCGATGGCGCGCCCGATACCCGAGCCCGCGCCGGTCACCAGCGCGGCCTTGCGTTGCAGCGAATAGGTATCGAGCACCGTCATGTGATGGCCTCCGTCGATCGCCTACGGCACCCTACCATCTGGGCGCTGACGGCGGCATGCCGTCAACCCGAACGGGCTGTGATCAGATCATCTTTATAGCCTTCCTATATCGTCGATCCTCGGCTGCTCTCGATTCCATATGCTTTGCGTGATTAATCGCGGCGTATCGATGCGTCAGCAAGTCGACGAACCATGTTTCAACCGCACCCGCGCCGCTCGTCCGCGAAACTGCGGACCGAGATCAGCCAAGCGCCGGCCGCCACATCCGAACTGGTATTCGGGGCGCTCGACCTCATGGTCGCGCGGCGCGCGGCACCTTATCGCGCGGCGTGGACCCAGCGGATTCGCGCGCTGATCGATGCGCAGGCGTGGACCGACGCAGTCCTCGCCATCGCGGATTTCGATCGTTCGCGCTCGATCCACCACGTCGTCTACGAGGATGGCGAGTGGCATTGCCGTATCGGCTCCCAATGGGCGGTTCCTCATTGGCTCGGCGAGAGCGCGGAGTTCAGCCATCCGGTGCTTGCGCTCGCGATCCTGGGCGCATTGATCGATACGCTCGCGTGGGCCCCTGAGACCCGCTCCTCCCCGGCGTCGGCGGCGCGACAGCAGTCGGGTGAGACCAACTCGATCGCCGCCGTCAGTTGCGACAACTATTTGTGACGCGGCGTGTTCGCGACGTACGTCGTGTCGCCCGCCCACCTCGAGGATGCTGAGTGGCGCGAGCGCAAGGTCCACGATTGGCTGATCGCCATCGTCCGCTTCGCGGTGACGCTCGAAGAGGCCGACCGCAAGGCGGTCCTCGCCCGTGCGCGTGAAATGGATGCGCCCGGATGCGTGCAGGGCCGCATCACCTTCAGCTACTTCGTCCGCACGAGCACCCAAGTATGCGACGCGACCGCGGATCCGGCGTCTTCCGACCGGGATGCCATTTTGGGCCGCTTCGTCGCCGCTATCGGCAAGCGTCGTCTGCGCGAGGTGCTCGTGGCGGCGTTCGCGCTCGACGCGGCGCCGCAGCCGCGGGGCTGTCCGGCCGAAGCAATTGAGCTTCCACGATGAATGCGCGCCCCGTGAGCCTAAACCGGAGTCCCCGGAGGTTGCGGCCGGCGTCGCGTTTATGTCGCGCCTACATCATTTGCGGTCCCGCTGTCTCGAATTCCTATGCGGCCCTGCGCACATTCCGGGACGCACAGGAGAACGGTCATGAATACGATCGTTTCGAGGCCGGTTTCGCGCGCGCATGCGACCACGCCCTACGCAATGGCCGCCAGGCTCTACGCGCGCGGCAAATTCGCGCTCCGGCGCTTTGCCGCCATCTATGCACAAGCCCGCATTCGTCAGGCCCGTATCGAAATCCAACGTTTCGAGGAGCGCTATCGGGCGCGATCGGATGGCGCCGACGATCCGCGATCGCGCCTGCGCCGATGACGGCGGCGCCGCGAACCCTAAGTTCGCAAAGGTCGCCGCATCGAAACCCTAGTGATCCCCGTCTTGAACAGGAGACAACCATGAAACAGTCGCAGAAACAGTCGGAACCTCCCTCTACGGAAGCCGTCACGGCTCCAAATATCTTCCTGGTCGGCCGGGACAGCCGCGGCCACTGGGTCGTCCAGGACGAGCGCGGTCTGTGCGGAGGCCTCTTCGTCGATCGCGACAAAGCCATCCGCTATGCCATGGACGAGACCGGCAAGCAGCCACAGGCGATCAGAATGGTGCCAGGCGTCCTCGAACTCAACATGAGTTGCCCGGCGATCAGAATTCCCCGACATTCATCTCCCAAGCCGACATCCGATTTCCACGCCGCGCCAGCGCGCCGCGTCGCCTGATCTTTCAGAGCCGCACAGGCACTTCCTCATCAACAGCGCGAGGAAACGACGATGACCGGCATCGGGCGGCACGTCTCGAGGCTCTCCGGCTATGCGCCCGCGGTGCCGACGCCGTTCGACGCCGACGACAATCTCGATTGCGCGGCGTTCGAGCGTTTCTGCGCGCGCCAGGTCGGAGAGGGCGCAACAGCGCTTGTCGTCTGCGGCACCACCGGCGAGGCGCCGACGCTCACGCCCGCCGAGCATCGTGAGCTTATCCGCATCGCGGTTGCGGCGGCGCGCGGCCGCTTTCCGGTCGTCGCCGGCGCCGGATCGAACGCGACCGAGCATGCGGTCGCGCTGAGCCGGGACGCGGAAGCGGCCGGCGCCGACGCGATCCTCTCGGTCGTGCCGTACTACAACAAGCCGACGCAGGCCGGCATCGAGGCGCACTTTCGCGCCGTCGCGGCCGCGACCGATCTCCCGGTCATCCTCTACGACGTGCCCGCGCGGACCGTCAGTGGTCTCGCGGACGACACCGTTGCGCGGCTCGCCGAGCTGCCGCAGATCATCGGCCTCAAGGATGCGACCGGCGACGTGACGCGACCCGCACGGCTTCGCGCGCGCCTCGGCGCGGATTTTCGGCTGCTGTCGGGCGATGACGCGACCGCACCCGCATTCCTGGCGCAAGGCGGCGACGGATGCATCTCGGTCGTCTCCAACGTTGCGCCGGGCCTGTGCCGGGCCATCTATCTGCAGCGCCGCGATGGGCGTTCGTTACGCGCGCAGCGCCTCGCGCGGCTGCACGCCGAGCTCTCCGGCGCGCTGTTTCGCGAAAGCAATCCGGCGCCGGTCAAGTACGCCCTGTGCCTGCTCGGCCTGATGTCGGCGCGCGTGCGCCTGCCGCTGGTCGAGCCGGCCGAAGCGACCCGCGAGGCAGTTCGCGCCGCCCTGATGGCGATTGACGAGGGCCATTCGGAATGCCTCATCGACGGCGGCGGTTGGCTTGCGGCGAAAGTTCGTGCCGCCGCGGAATAGTCTCGGCCTCGACCGAGACCGCGCAGGATCGCGGCGATTCGCTGCGTACGCAGCGAGTGGCCTGATCCGCTCGCCACTCGACGGGCATCGTCCAAGGGGATACATCAATCGGCGCATGGCAAGGTCGCTCGCCCATGGTGTTGCAAGGCTAGGCCGGTGCATCGGTGCCGCGGCGCTGCTTGTCCTAACGGCCACCGCGCTAGCCGAGCCGAGCGCCGGGTCGTCCTCGACACCCTCCGGGGCAGCGGCGCATGACGCCGCGCACGATGCGGGCCCTTCGCCGCCGCCGGCCACCAATGCATCGGACAAGGCGGCGCAAGGGCACGTTGAGCGTCCGCCACCCGCGACGGTGACCGGACACGGCGCCGATCGGAAGGGCGATATGGGCCGCGTCGAGCGCGGGACCAATCTGCCGCTCGACCACCGCAGCAAGCTCGGCGCCCCCGATTTGCACGACACGCGCGTCGTGCCGGCGGTGCCACAGATTCCGCGGGTCAGCGCGCGCGATCGGCTGCTCAAGCTCATCCAGGCCGCCAAGCCCAAGCCGCCCGCACGTCTGCGTCCGCCGAATCCGGCCACGCCGAGCGTGCCGACGATAAATGCGATCGGCATCCGGATCGATCCCGGGGTGGCGGCGCGTACCGCGACCATGGCCCATTGGGGCCAGCGGTCCGCGCGCGTGGTGACGGCCGGTGCGGCGCCGATGGCTGCGCCTCCGTTGGCCGCCAATGTATGGCACCCGGGTGTCACGGCGCCGGCGCCCCCGGCACGGGGAGCCCTCAATGGCACCACCATGGTGCGCGTCCGGTCGGGGGCCGCGGTGATCGGTGGCCCGGCGAAAGCCGTGACCGGCATCAACGGAACGACGCTGCGGCCCAAGCATCAATGATTCCAACGCGGTGCCGGCGACAGCTGACCTGAATTGCCAAACGACTGCGCAAATCAACGCCAGAAATCGAATCCACGCCGTGGGCAGGCGCCCGCCCGCATGCGATTGCCTGGGCGACGCGAGCGGCGCTAGCCTCACGCGACTGCGCCCAGCCGAAAGACGGCCATCCCGGGAGACCAGCATGCTCGACGATCAACTCGACCGGCGGACCTTGCTCGCCGCAACGACCGCGCTCGGCGCGGCCGCGCTCATGCCCCGGCCTGCGGCGGCGCAGGCCGCCGCGCCACAGTCCGGCACGGCGCTGCCGGCGCGCGGCGAATTCGTGGTGCGCGGCGCGCATGTGCTGTCGATGGACGAGCGCGTGGGGGATCTGCCGGTCGGCGACGTGCATGTGCGCGACGGCGCGATCGTCGCGGTGGGCGCCGGGGTGACGGCGCCGGGCGCCGAGGCGATCGACGGCAAGGGCATGATCTGCATGCCCGGCTTCGTCGACACCCATTGGCATCACTGGACCACCTTCCTGCGGCCCGTGATGCGCGCCGACGATCCGAAGAAGACCTATTTTCCGGCCACCTTCGCGCTCGGCCTGCACTACACGCCGCAGGACAGCTATCGCAGCGTGCGGCTGAGCCTTGCCCAGGCGCTCGCGGCCGGCGTCACCACGACGCACAACTGGGCACACAACGTGCGCAGCCCCGCGCACGCCGACGCCGAGGTCCAGGCCATGCGCGAGGGCGGCCTGCGCGGCCGCTTCGCCTACGGTTGTCCGCTCGGCATGCCCAACGACAAGGCGATGGACCTCGCCGACCTCGCGCGGATGAAACGCGATCTTGCGGGCGACCCGATGCTCACGCTCGGCATCTGCTCGCGCAACGTCGACGGCAGCACCGGCGGGACGCGCGGCGCGATCGACGCCGCCATGGCCAGGAAGGAGTGGGACGCGGTGCGCGCCCTCGGCCTGCCGATCACGCTGCACACGTCGGGCTCGGACGCGATCCAGCTGCTCAACGGGGCAGGGTTGCTCGGGCCAGACCTGCAGCTCGTCCATCCGCTCAATACCAACGCGGCCGACTGGGAGGCGCTGGCAAAGCATGGCGTGCACTACAGCACCTCGCCGCTCGGCGAGGCCGCGCGCACCGGCGAGATGCAGTTCATCGAGATGATGCAGGCCGGCGTGCCGGTCAGCATTTCGGTCGACAACGTCACGGCCGAGCGCTGCGATTGCTTCGCCTGCATGCACATGCTGCAGGCCGTCAACCGCCATCGCACCGGCGGCAAGTTCAAGCTCACCACCAAGAAGCTCGTCGAGATGGCGACCATCGGCGGCGCGCAGGACCTCGGCCTCGCCGACAAGACCGGCTCGCTCACGCCCGGCAAGCGCGCCGACCTGATCCTGGTGCGCACCGGCGTGCCGCATCTCGGCGAGATCGGCGATCCCTACGATGCGCTGGTGCAGCTCGCGCAGCCCTCCGACGTCGACACGGTCGTCGTCGATGGTCGCATCCTGCGCCGCAAGGGGGAATTCACGGCGCTCGACTACGGCAAGCTCCTGGCCGACGCGGCGCAGTCGGTCGAGGCACTCAAGACCAAAGCCAGGTGGACGTAGAGCGGACGCAGCCGACCGCGTCAAAGCAGTGCCGCGAGGGGCGGGGGCTCGAAGTGCCGCGGGCATCGAGCTGCGGATACGCCAACTGAACTGACCCGCACGGTGCCTGCGCGACCAGACATCGTCCCCGTCGACGCCAAGACTAAGCAACGTCGGTTGATGAAGGGTTTAGGAATAAACGCTTAGATTCAAATTTATCGTCCTGGCGACCCGCGGCGCGCCGCCGGCGGCGATCAATTGCCCGTCGGCGCCACGGCCTCGGCGCGGAAGTCGCCATCCGCGCGGCCGCCCTTCATGAGGTTCGGATAGTCGCGGCGGAAATCGGCCTGCATGGCCTCGAACGGCACATCCGCGAAGGTGCCGCGGTCGCGCAAATACTGCATGTGCCGCCGGCCGCTGCGATCGACCGGATGAAACAGCGAATCGTTGCGCCCGTCGAACTCAAGGGTCTTGACCCCGACCCGGTCGCAAAGCGCCCGGTCGAAGGCGGGCGTCGCCTTGACCCAGCGTCCATCCAGGAAAACGTCGGCGTAGGAGTGCCAGGTGAAGACGTCGGTCCCGATCAGCCGATAGAGCCGCGGGGAGGTGAGGTGATTGCGCACGTCCGCATAGCCGACGCGCGCCGGAACCCCGATCGCGCGCGCCGCCGCGGCAAGCAGCGCCGCCTTGCCGACGCAGAAGCCGCGCCCGGCCGCCAGCACGCCGCTCGCGCGATAGTTCGCGGCGTCGGTGAAGTCGATGTAGGGATCGTAGGTGATCGTGTCGCGGATCGTCGCGTAGAGGCGCAGCACGGCGTCAAGCGGATTCTCGGCGTCAGCGGTTGGGCGTTTTGCAAAAGCGATGATCGGGACCGCATCGCTGTCGACGAACGCGCCGGCCGTGAGGAATGGGGTGTGATCGTCGCTGGTCATGTCTTGCATAACGCTCCGTGCCGCGAGTGTCCCGTACGGCCCGTATTTCCGCCGTAACCACCCGGGCGGCACCAGCTCGAACCAAGGTACGGTCGCTGGGTGTGATCCTCGCAAAGCAGCGAACGGCACGTCAACCGGCGGTGCGTCGATCGTCAAGCGTTGCCTGTCGCGGAGGATGACGCCCGCGACCATTGACCGTCTATCGTCGAGTATGCACGATCGACATCGGAGCGATCTCGCTCGTCAATCGGGAGGGGGGGCATGTCGAGAATTTTTCCGGGAAGGATCGTCGAGGCATTCCTGCTGCTGGTGCTCGCCGCTGGCAGCGCCGGCGCCGCATCGCTCGACTACAGCGACGCGCTCGGGACCTGGTGCGGATCGAGGAGCAATCCGAATTGGACCAATATGGACATTTCCCGGGACGCGCTGGCGATCACGCACCTGCCCGGCGGCAACCAGACCGTCTTGCGGATCGACCACTTCGAATTCTCCGACGCCCACGTCCTGATCTACTATTTGGCCGCCGGACTTGGAAACCAAGCCAACAAGCCTGGCTCTACCCTCGCCAGGGTCGAGTTCATCAGGTTCAGCGCCGATGGCCGATCGATGGTCCAGGCGACAAGCGACATCTCCGCAGAATATACCTTCACGCGCTGCCGCTAGCGGCGCGACGAGTTCGGTGGCGGAAGGGGTGGGATTCGAACCCACGAGGGAGCGTAAACCCCCTGCCGGTTTTCAAGACCGGTGCCTTAAACCACTCGGCCACCCTTCCATCGCAGTGAAATCAACGGTTTATGCGCGGTTCCGGCCAGAACATCTGAGAACGTTGCTACCGCTTTGCTACCGAACGTTCCTTGGAGGGCGTGGCGGAGAGAGTGGGAATCGAACCCACGATGGACTTGCGCCCATGCCATGTTTTCAAGACTGGTGCCTTAAACCACTCGGCGATCTCTCCCTGCATATTCGCCCGAGCGCTCCGGCCTGACCGCATGGCCATATCAGGGCGCTGGCTTGCCCGCCAATGCCGCGTTGATCGACGGCAGCCGCCTAGCCATCGTCCTTGCGGAACAGGTGAGCGTAGGACGGCCTTGTGGGTACCGTGGGCGCCGTGCCTCTCGCGTTCAACGCCGCTCGCGCCGTGGACGACGTTAGGAACCAAGAATACGCGGGGCGGGCGGTGCTCGCCTCGCTTTCATCAAGGGAGAATACTGATATGGGCTTGAAATGGGACTGGGGACCTTGGGTCACATTCGAGATGGAGGACGGCCAGCCTGAGGGCTTAGCGAGGACGGTGCTGACGCGGGGAAGATGGTCGACTGAACACACGCAATCGAGCGGGGCGCCGGCATTGCGCGCACCGGGGTGAAGCCCGGGTCGGCCAGTGTGGAAATAATCGAGCAAGGGCCGAGCGCGTGAACGGGGGGCGCGGCGGACACGCGATTGGCTGTTGCCTGCCATGAGGCGGGCCACGCCGTTGTTGCGCATTCTCTCGGTCTGACCGTCGTCCGCGCTGAAATATTTCGGGACGCGGCTATGTATTGGGTAGGTAAAACCGTTACGTCTTCCGTGCAGGGCCTGCCTTTTATGGATTGGGTGGCACTCTTGGCCGCCGGCGCGATTGCAACGAACAAATTGCACATGGCTTTGCCAGGACATGCCGCTGACGGGGACCACGCGGACATGCTGACGCTCCTCAACCGGCTGTCGATTGCGAGCGAGAGAGCATCCGTGGTCAAGGGCAGGAGATCGCCGCAAGCATCATTGTGGAGCGCAGAGAAACGGTTGCGCAGGTGGCTGAGCATCTGGCTCGAAAGTCGGACGATCAATGAAGCCACGGCCGCGTCCCTTCTGGCAGGGGGTGCTCGCTAGCCGCGCGGAGAAGATTGCGGGACGGGCGCGCTCGCCTCGCCGTCAATCCAACTTAGGACGATCGATCATGGCCACGCGGGATGTCCCGGCGGGCGCTCAGTTCGAGATCAAGGTCAATGGCCTCGTGCGCACACATCGCGACCTGCGCGACACCGCGATCGAGGCTGCGCGTTTCCTCGCGCAGCGCAATCTGGGCGCCTTGATCGCCGCAGTCACCGATCTACGTGACGGCTCCGCTACGTCCGGTTCGACGGGCCAGTGAAGTAGGCGGGCCGGCGCTCGCGTCGCGCCTGATCTGGTGGGGCAGGGTAGCGTTGCCCGCGGAGTTTTTCGCTGTCCAGCTTCCCCTGAAGACCGCGTATGTTGCGGATGATCTCTTCATGGCCCCACACATGTCGCGCACCATGTCGGCATCCAGCGTCACCGTGCTCTTTGAGGAACCGAAGAGAGATCGACTTTTTTGCTCGGTGGACACTTTCTGTTTGGCCACCTCGCCCAGCATTGTTTTACTCCAAACTTCCATCACGCCGAGAACTGCTTTGATGGCGCGATTTGCGAGCGCACGCTGAGTTTGTGAGGCCATTGGGTGCCTACCGTTCTTCATCGCCTGCGCCGAGGCCGCCATGACCGCGGCGGGGTGGGCGGCGCTCGCCTCGTTAAGACCGCGAACATCATTCAACGTGTTCGGGCCACTTTCCAGCCGTCAGTCGCCCATGCCTCTAATGCTTTACTATCGCGGGTCTCGAGATTTGGTTTGCCCGCGGCAATACGCTGGAGCTCCGAGCCTGACAAGCGCGTGGCGCTAACGTCACAACTCGAATTTGAAGGCTGAGCGGGCGTTCCGCGCGCAGATGAAACGCATCGCCGAAGTAGCTCACTTCAAGATGCATCACCTCACCGCTAAGATAAAAATCCATTCCCGAGAAATTCGTCAACCCCATCGAAGAAAGGTGCGAGAATTTCGCATAGTTCGATTCTTTACCAAGAGGGTCTATCAGAGCGCAAAATCGGGAGCGGAGAGGCGTTGGTCACAGTCCAAGTATACGCACAAAGCCGTGAAAAAAGCTCAGCATCGGCCTTGGTCAGGTCCCGCACGACGCTAAGCGTCCGCGGTGAAAAGCTGCCCGGGCGAGCGACCTCGCCGGCAAGAATTTTCGCCCAGACCACTTGCATCTGAAGATCGCCAATATCCTGTGATTCTTCAAAGAAGCGTGAGGTCCAATCTTCATTCGACAGGAGCTTCCCGACATCTGATCGGGAGGCAGTAGCTGCTCAAGGGCCTTCGCAGTTATGGTTTCGATATTGAGCTGCCGCCTAGCTTCGCGCTTCCGCAATCTATCCACGGCGCGAGTCTCGATGTCAGCGACTGCGGCTCGCCCTTCCGCAAGAATGATTTCGGAATCGACTTGCGCCTGAGCCTTCGCAACTAAGCGTTTTGCTGGAAACGAAAGATCGACAACGTGTCGAACAGTGTCGGCTAACTTCTCGGCCGCGCGGCCGAACCCTATGGGATGACGATGCCGCCGGACTTGGGCATTTCGCTGCTAGCTATCTCGGGTACTTTTTCTGATCGGAAGCGCGAGGCTAGACCGCGCACGCTGGGATTGCGAGTACAGTGCCGGAAGGCCGGAGACGACCCGCGCCTCTAGGGCTCTGCATCGGTCCCAAATCGCTCTTGTGTTCGCGACCTATTGCGGCGCTGATCGCCTCGGCTATGGGCTTGCCGCCGACTGATCGCACCAGCAACGACAACGCCTGCTAATCCGGCCGGCCCGGCAACAATTCCGGCGATTGAACAGACGGTGACGCCGGTTAAAAGGAGACCTATGTCAAAAGTCTTGTCGCAAATCTCGACATGGTCTTTCGTCCACCAATTCCTGATGCCGTCGGCCAAAGAGGTTGTCGCCTGCACTGCAGCAAGTTCGTGGACACCTTCTTTAGCGAACTCCTCCGTGGCGCTGAAGAAATCGAAGTGCCGAGCCTTGAGGTCTTCAAGGGCCGCGATGCGCCTAGCGAGAGCGGCCTTGGCTTCATCCGAGTTGGGATTTTCCTGGCGAAGCTGATCAATCCGCTCTTCAATCAGCAGGATAAATGCGGCTGATGCGCTCTCGATCGGCTCTCGGGTTCAGCCCAGCACAGCGCTGCCAACGCGCGTCGTCGCCGCAGTAGTGCCGATAGCCGAGGCCGTTGACGCGCCCCCGCCAAGTCCGTGCCGCTAACGCCCGAGGCCTCTCCAACTCCCGGCCTAACCACCGTGAACATCGCGCCCGGGCCTTCGGAGCGGGTTATTCGTGACCGGAATGCTGGCAACCGAAATCGGCGTATTGGCCGCGATGGGCCTCGGTGTTTCGCCGGCGACAGATGCGCGGGCTTCAACTCCGCGCAGCGCAGAAGACGGTACGTCCTCAATATCGTCCCTGGCGGCGTAGCCGGGCTCCATATAGCCGAACTCAGCGTAGCTGACGGTCGCGTCCGTCCGGTCTGATGTCCCCTGAAATGCGTCAGCCTGGAGCGCGCCCGGCTGAAAGCCTTCCGCCGAACTATCATCGCCCAACAAAGAGCTGCCCGGCCAAGACCTGACCTCTAGTCGATCCGAGGAGGCCACGATGTCAAAATAGGCGGCGACACCCTCATTCGCGAGAACACGATTGATGTCGTGGCGCAACTCATCGCGCCTTGCGCTTGTTATCCCGGGGTCGAATGTGAAGACAGTCGCTTCGCCATCCAATTCGGCGTTTACACCTCTCCCTTTTTGCATCAGGAGGCCGCCCAGAACTTGCCGAAGCCTTGAGCGCGGGAGAGCGCCATATTTCTCGAGTATCCTGGCGCGTCGAGCGACTTCGGCCTGATAGGCGCGTAGGTCACCATCGCTCGGGTCTTCGGTCACGGGTGAGGCTCTTCTCGGCGATCGCTTTGGGCACAAACTTGGGCACGACTGTCCGAGATTAGACCGCACACGCTGGAATTGCGAGGCGGCGGCACGGCTGAAAACCGCTGTAATTTCAGACTGAGGCGACCTGCACGACACTAGGCGGGAGAGTGCCGACCCATTTTCAAGACCGGTGCCTTAAACCACTCGGCCACCCTTCCGTGCGCATCGCTTACAATAGAATCGTGGCGTCGCAGAATCACCTGAGCCGCACCCGCGATGGCTCGGCACGCGCACCCCGATGCCGTCGCGGCGTCCGTCCACCGGCAAATTGCCAGAGTCGCCACGCAGCCGCCGCACAACCGCCTGATTTGACCGGCTTTTTTCGGCTTCGTTTACCATGCCTCAGCGGCAACGGTTCTCGTCGAACGTCAGGCGCGGTATGGTTGGGGTGCGTTCAGGGGTTCGCCGGGGACGGTTGGCGGATCGGCAACATGTTCGGAAGGCTGCGCTCGCGTTGCACGTTCGACGCGGGCGTCACGGCGTGCGGGGGATCAGGGGATCGATGCGGCGCGGTCGCGTGGCGTTGGGGCAGGGGGTGCGGGCCGGCATCGCGGCGCTCGCATGCTGCGCGCTTGCCAATTGCTCGTCGTCCTCCGGTCTCATGGCGAAGATGGATCCGCGCCTCGGCGTTTCGTCGAGCCCGCGTGTGGTCGCGCCCGGCGAACCCATCCCCAAAGGCGGCGGCCACTACCAGGTCGGCGCGCCCTATGTGGTCGGCGGCCGCACCTACGTGCCGCAGGAAAATCCTAACTACCGCGCCGAGGGCCTCGCGTCCTGGTACGGAGAAGACTTCCACGGCCGGCTCACCGCGAACGGCGAGGTCTACGACATGCACGGCATCTCGGCCGCGCATCCGACCCTGCCGCTGCCATGCTACGCGCGCGTCACCAACCTCAAGAACGGCCGCTCGGTCATCGTGCGCGTCAACGACCGCGGCCCCTATCACAGCAACCGCCTGATCGACCTGTCGACCAAGGCGGCGCACCTCCTCGATTTCTACGGCGACGGGCTCGCGCAGGTGCGGGTCGAATACGTCGCGCCGGCGCCGCTCGAAGGCTCCGACGACAATGTGCTGCTCGCGACCTTGCGGGTCGGCCAGCCGGCGCCCGCGCCGTCCCCGATCCTGCTCGCCTCGTCGCGCGCGTTCCTGCCCTCGATCGGAACCCGCATGCCGGCGCGCGGCGGGGTGCCGATCCCGCCGGATCGTCCCTACAATCTTGGCGAGGACCAGGGGTCGCCCGCTGCCGCGCCCGCGTCCTCGAACGTCGCGTCCGCGCGCCTGCCCCGCCCCGCGCGGCCCGCGTTCGACGATCGCTTCGCCGCCAACCAGCTGCCGCCGATGATCACCGAAGTGCCGCGCCATCCGTCGCCGATCGCGGCCTATGCGACGCCCCAGGTCACGTCCCAAGCCTCGCCCTCGATCATGACGGGCCGCGGGCTCTACTGATATCCGCGCATATCCCGGCGAAAGCGTGCCCCCGACTTGATCGGGGGTGGATGCCGGTTCGCCGACAAGGATTTTTCCAAGATATGGCGGCGTTTGGCGGCATTGTTCGCCCCTGCCGCGCTTGCTACTCCGGCCTCTCCTGGAGACGCGTTCCCATGCCGGCAAATTCGGTCGTGCGATCGGGCATTCGCGGCGCAACGCGCCTCGCGATCGCGCTGCTCGCCGGCGCAGTGGCGTTGGGCGCGGCATTTTCGGCGCCGAACCCGGCGCAGCCGGGCAAGAAGGATGAATTCCAGACGTCGGCGCCCATGGCGATCCTGATCGACGCCGACACCGGCACGATCCTGTTCGAGAAGAACGCCGACCAGCTCATGGCCCCGTCGAGCATGGCCAAGCTGATGACCGTCGAGGTCGTCTTTCACGAGCTCAAGCTCGGCCACATCAAGCCCGACACCGAGTACGAGGTCAGCGAATACGCCTGGCGGCACGGCGGCGCGCCGTCGCACACGTCGAGCATGTTCGCGCCGATCCACAGCCGCGTGCGGGTGCAGGACCTGCTCACCAGCGTGATCGTGCAATCGGGCAACGACGCCTGCATCGCGCTGGCCGAGGGCATCGCGGGCTCCGAGGACAAGTTCGCCGCGATGATGACCAAGCGCGCGCGCGAGCTCGGCCTCGCCAAGTCCTATTTCACCAATTCAACCGGATTGCCCGATCCGACCCTGGTCATGACGCCGCGCGAGATCGCCAAGCTCGCCCAGCACATCATCAAGACCTATCCGGATCTCTATCCGATCTTTGCCCAGAAGGAATTCACCTGGAACAAGATCCGCCAGCAGAATCAGAATCCGTTGCTCGGCATGGACATCGGCGCCGACGGCCTCAAGACCGGCGGCTCGGAGGATTCGGGCTACGGCCTTGTCGGCTCGGCGGTGCAGAACGGCCTGCGCCTGATCGCGGTCGTGCACGGCCTGAAGACGTCGGCCGAGCGCGCCAACGAGGGCCGCAAGCTGCTCGACTGGGGTTTCAAGGGCGTCGAGCGCCGCGCGCTGTTTGCCGACGGCGAGCCCATCGGTGACGCGCGTCTCTATGGCGGGGCCCAATGGAGCGTGCCGCTCGTCGCGTCCGGCCCCGTCAACCTGTTGATACCGCGCGGATCGAGCGATCGGATCCTGGCGCGCATCGTCTACACGGGCCCGGTGCGCGCGCCGGTCGCCGAGGGCCAGCTAATCGGCGTGCTGCGGGTCTGGCGCGGCGACAACATGGTCCTCGAAGTGCCATTGCATGCGGCGCAGAGCGTCGCGCGCGGCGGGCTGCCCCGGCGGGCGCTCGATGCCGCGGCCGAGTTCGTGATCGGCTTGTTTCTTTCGGGGACCAAGCGGATATAAAAGAGCGAAGGGCGAGCCGTAGGGTGGGCAAAATCGCCCTTGCCCCGCATCACCGCGTGGGCAAAGGCGCACCCGCTCTCGGGCTTGCCCGAGATCGGCATCTAAATATGCGCAAATCGGGCAGGCCCGATTTGCGTGCGATTTTGCCCACGCGGATAGGGCGTGCAACGCGCCTTTGCCCACCCTACGGCTCGTCATTCGCCACGCGGTTCACGTCGAAACTGAGAGCATGCGCGGACGCTTCATCACACTCGAAGGCGGCGAGGGCGCCGGCAAGTCGACGCAGGCGCAGCGGCTCGCGGCGCGCCTGCGCGGGCTCGCCATCAGCGTCGTGGTGACGCGCGAGCCGGGCGGCTCGGCCGGCGCCGACATCATGCGCCACGTGCTGCTCTCGGGTGCCGCAAAGCCGCTCGGCCCGGTGGCCGAGACGCTCCTGTTCGCGGCCGCGCGCGACGACCATGTGCGCGCGACCATCGCGCCGGCGCTGGCCGAGGGGAGGTGGGTGATCTGCGACCGCTTCATCGACTTCGACCCGCGTCTACCAGGGCACGCTCGGCGCGGTCGACGCCAAGCTCATCCGCGGCCTCGAGCGACTGACCGTCTCGGACACGATGCCGGAGCTGACCCTCATCCTCGACCTGCCGCCCGAGACGGGGCTCGCCCGCGCCGCCAAGCGGCGTGGCGGCGCCGCGGCCGACCGGTTCGAGACCGAGACGCTCGCGTTCCACACGCGCCTGCGCCAAGCTTACCGCGACATCGCGGCGGCCGAGCCCAACCGCTGCGTGCTGATCGACGCCGGCCGGACCGAAGACGCGGTCGCCGACGACATCTGGTCGATCGTCAATGCGCGCCTCGACCCGGCGGCCGCGCCGATCTCGTTCGAGGACCTCGACGCGTGAGCCCGGCGAAGCCGCAGGCCGACGCGATCGAGCTCCCGCATCCGCGCGCGACCTTCGCGTTGTTCGGTCACGCCGAGGCCGAGAAGAAGCTGCTCGCCGACTACAAGAGCGGCCGCATCGCCCATGCCTGGCTGATCGGCGGGCCGGCCGGCATCGGCAAAGCGACGCTCGCCTACCGCATGGCGCGCTTCGCGCTGGCGCATCCGGACCCGGCCGCCGCCGCCGTGCAGCGCGCGACCTCGCTTGCGGTGGCGCCCGAGAGCCCGACCGCGCGGCGCATCGCGGGTCGGGCGCATCCGGACCTGCTGGTGCTCGAACGCACCGAGAGCGACAGCGGTACGCTGCGCACCGTCATCACGGTCGAGCAGGTGCGCCGCACGGTCGGCTTCTTCGGTTCGACCGCGGGCGAGGGGGGCTGGCGCGTCTGCATCGTCGATGCGGCCGACGAGCTCCAATATCCGCAAGGCTCCAATGCGTTGCTCAAAGTGCTCGAGGAACCGCCGGCGCGTTCGCTCTTTCTCCTGGTGAGCCACGCGCCCGGCCGCCTTTTGCCGACCATCCGCTCGCGTTGCCGCGCGCTCACGCTGCGTCCGCTCGATGAAACGGATGTGGTCGCGGCCGCGACGGCGGCGCTCGGCGGCGAGGCCGACGACGCGACCCTGCACCAGGCCGCCGCGGCCGCGGACGGCAGCGTCGCGCGCGCGATCGCGCTCTTCGGCGGCCCGCAACTCGCGCTGCGCGACAAGGTGATCGATCTCCTCGACCGTTTGCCTGCGACCGACCCGCGCGCGCTGCACGCCTTGGGCGACAGCCTCGAGCGCGGCAGCGGCGACCTGTTCGAGATCTTCATCGAGACGGCGCGCAACTGGCTCTCGGCCCGGCTCGACCGCACCGGCGATGCGCATCGGCTCGCCCGCGCGGCGGATGCCTGGGAGCGCCTCAACCGCGCGGCGCGCGATGTCGAGACCTACAATCTCGAGCGCAAGCCGCTGGTTTTCCACGTGTTCGGCTTGCTTGCGGACGCCGCCCGCGGTTGATACCTAGGGGACGATCATTCATCCGTCATGGCCGGGCTTGTCCCGGCCATCCACGTCTTTACGCGCTTAGCCAAGGAAAGCGTGGATGCCTGGCCCAAGGCCGGGCATGACGGTGCCGAGTGCTGCATGATGGTAAAACCCCGCTACTACGTCACCACCGCGATCGCGTACCCGAACGGCGCGCCGCACATCGGTCATGCCTACGAGGCGATCGCGACCGACGTGATCGCGCGCTTCATGCGGCTCGACGGCTACGACGTCTTTTTCCTCACCGGCACCGACGAGCACGGCATCAAGATGCTGCAGACCGCCGCCCGCGAAGGCGTGTCGCCGCGCGAGCTGGCCGACCGCAACGTCGCGCTGTTTCAGAAGATGGTCGAGCGCCTGCGCTGCTCGAACGACGCCTATATCCGCACCACCGATCCGCGCCACTACGCATCCTCGCAGGCGATCTGGGAGCGCATGGCACGGAACGGCGACATCTACCTGTCGAAATATTCCGGCTGGTACGCGGTGCGTGACGAGGCCTATTACGACGTCAGCGAGACGACGGTCGACGACAAGGGCCAGCGCCTCGGCCCGCAAGGCACGCCGGTCGAATGGGTCGAGGAGGAGAGCTATTTCTTCAAGCTTTCCGCCTATCAGGACAAGCTCCTCGACCTCTACACGCGCGTCCCCGATTTCGTGCTGCCGCGCGAGCGGCTCAACGAGGTCGCGAGCTTCGTCAAAGGCGGGCTCAAGGACCTCTCGATCTCGCGCACCACGTTCACGTGGGGCGTGCCGGTGCCGGGCGATCCGAAGCATGTCATGTATGTGTGGGTCGATGCGCTCACGAACTACATCACGGGCGTCGGCTTCCCGGACGAGGCCAGTGAAACATTCAAGCGCTATTGGCCGGCTGACCTGCACGTGATCGGCAAGGACATCGTGCGCTTCCACGCCGTCTATTGGCCGGCCTTCCTGATGTCCGCCGGCATCGAGGTGCCGCGGCGCGTCTTCTCGCACGGCTTCCTGTTCAACCGCGGCGAGAAGATGTCGAAATCGGTCGGCAACGTGGTCGATCCATTCGCACTCGCCGACGCCTATGGCGTCGATCAGTTGCGTTTCTTCTTCCTGCGCGAGGTGCCGTTCGGCCAGGACGGCAACTACAGCCACGAGGCGATCGTCAACCGCATCAACGCGGACCTCGCCAACGGCCTCGGCAACCTGGCGCAACGCTCGCTCACCATGGTGGCGCGCGCCTTCGGCGGCGTGTTGCCGGTACCGGGCGAATTCACGGAGAACGACAAGGCGATCCTCGCGGCGGCCGACGGCATGATCGCGAAGGCGCGCGAGGCAATGAAAACGCAGGCGCTGCATCAGGTGCTCAACGCCGTGTGGGCGGTGGTCGGCGAGGCGGACCGCTATTTCGCCGGCGAAGCGCCCTGGGCGCTGGCCAAGACCGATCCGAAGCGGCAGGGGACCGTGCTCTACGTCACGGCCGAGGTGATCCGCCAGATCGCCATCTTGGCGCAGCCGTTCATGCCGGAATCATCCGCCAAGCTGCTTGACCTGGTGGCGGTGCCGGCGGACGCGCGCGACTTCGCGCGGCTTGGCGGCGGCGGGCGCGTCGCGGCCGGCGCGCAACTGCCGGCGCCGGCGGGGGTCTTTCCGCGCCTCGACAAGCCGGAATGATGCGCCATGCTGGTCGATAGTCACTGCCACCTCGATTTTCCCGATTTCGCCGACGAGCTCGACGCCGTGGTGGCGCGGGCGCGCGCCGCCGACATCGGCCGCATCGTCACGATCTCGACGCGGGTGGCCAAGCATGCCGGGTTGCTGGCGATTGCCGAGCGCTTTCCCGACGTGTTCTGCTCGGTCGGCACCCATCCGCACAACGCGCATGAGGAGCTCGACATCGGCACGGCAGATCTCGTGACGCGGACGCGCCATCCCAAGGTGGTGGCGATCGGCGAGGCGGGGCTCGACTACCACTACGACTTGAGCCCGCGCGACGCGCAGGAAGCGGGCTTCCGCGCCCATATCGCGGCGGCGCGCGAGACGGGACTCCGCTCGTCATCCATGCGCGCGAGGCCGATGCCGATATGGCGCGCATCCTCGAGGAAGAGACCGCCAAGGGCGCCTTCCCGGCCGTGCTGCATTGCTTCACGAGCGGCCGCGATCTGGCGCAGCGGGCGATCGCGCTCGGCCTGTCGATCTCGTTCACCGGCATCCTGACGTTCAAGAAGTCGGACGATCTGCGCGCCATCGCGGCCGACCTGCCGGCCGACCGCATCCTGGTCGAGACCGACGCGCCGTATCTGGCGCCGGGAAAATTCCGCGGCAAGCGCAACGAGCCGTCGTTCGTGGTCGAGACCGCCAAGACGCTCGCGCAGGTGCGCGGCGTTTCGTTCGACGAGATCGCGCGGCAGACCACCGAGAATTTCTTCCGGCTCTTTTCCAAAGTGCCGCGCAGCGCGGCAGCGGCCGCATGAGCCTGAAGGTCACGATTCTCGGCTGCGGCTCGTCCGGCGGCGTGCCGCGGCCGGCGCTCGGCTGGGGCGCGTGCGACCCGAGCAATCCGAGGAATCGCCGCCGGCGCTGCTCGCTTCTGGTCGAGCGCGGTGGGCCGCGAAAACGCGGGTGCTGGTCGACACTTCGCCCGACCTGCGCGAGCAGCTCATCGACGCCGACGTCGACTGGCTCGACGGCATCTTCTACACCCACGAGCACGCCGACCATACGCACGGCATCGACGACCTGCGCGCCCTGTTCATCCGGCACCGGCGGCGGCTCGATGCCTATCTGGACGCGGCGACCGCCCGGGTGCTGCTCGACCGCTTCGGCTACTGCTTCGTGACGCCGCTCGGCAGCGGCTATCCGCCGATCCTCAACGAGCACCGGGTGACCGCCGGAACGCCGGTGGAGATCGTCGGGGAGGGGGGCGTGATCACGGTGACCCCCTTCCTGCAGGATCACGGCGACATCCCGTCGCTCGGCTACCGGTTCGGCCCGGTCGCCTATTCGAGCGATCTGGTCGACCTGCCGGAGGCGAGCGTCGCGGCCTTGGCCGGCCTCGACCTGTGGATCGTCGATGCGCTGCGTTACAAGCCGCATCCCAGCCATTTCAGCGTGGACGAGGCGCTCGGCTGGATCGAGCGGGTCAAGCCGAAACGCGCCATCTTGACCAACATGCATACCGATCTCGACTATTCCGAATTGAAGGCGCGGCTACCGGCGCACATCGAGCCGGCGTTTGATGGGATGTGCGTGGCGCTCGAAAGCACCCCCTGACGTGATGACTCGCATGAGCATGGCGGCCCAACTTGTTTAAAATTCGAGATAAAATGGACCGGCAGACCATCGCGGCATACGAGGCCTCGGCGGCGGACTTTGCGCGCGATTGGCACGCGCAGCCGGCGCCCGGCGATCTGCAAGCCCTGGTCAGGCGGTTCTTCGTGCCGGGCCCGACCGCCGATATCGGCTGCGGCAGCGGTCGCGAGGTTGCCTGGCTCGTCGCCAATGGCTTCGCGGCGAGCGGGTTCGATCCATCCGAGGCGCTGCTGCGCGAAGCCCGCGCGCGCTACCCGGGACTTCAATTCGGGCAAGCGGCGCTGCCCGAGCTTGTCGGCATCCCGGACGCGAGCTTCGCCAACGTCCTGTGCGAGACTGTGATCATGCATCTGCCGCCCGCGGCGGTCGCTCCCTCGGTCGCGCGGCTGCTCGCGATCCTGCGGCCCGGCGGCATTCTCCATCTGAGCTGGCGCGTGACGCATGGCGCCGACCTGCGCGACGGGCAGGGGCGGCTCTATGCCGCCTTCCCGCCCGAGGTCGTCACCGGCGCGCTCCGCGACGCCACGATCCTGCTCGACGAGGAACACGTCAGCGCCTCCTCGGGCAAGGTCGTCCACCGGATCGTCGCGGCCAGACGTTAACGCGCGCGGGCATCAGCTGCGGAGCCTACGGCCTCGAGGTCGGCACCCTTGGTCTCGGGCTCGATGCCCATGTGGTCGAGCAGTTGCCCGGCGATGATCGGGATGAGCCCGCCGTGAAATCCGGCCGCCTTCGGCCACTGGGCGGAGGCCAGCACGGTGACCGGTTTCGTCGCCACTGAAATCTCAGCAGAAATCGAATTTGTTCTGCCAAACTTCGAAAAGAGTTGTACGTTTCGTCAATTCACAACTATAGAGCGTATTGCGGCCGGGCCGGGATGCGTCCGCGGCGCGCGCGACAGGCCGCTTTTCCCGGCATATCCAAATATATTCCATAATATGTCTTATGCGAATGGAGCATCCAAACGTGACCGCGCCAAATGGGAACCGCCTTCCCCAGCCAGCCGTTAACTTTCGGCGGCTTGCGCCGCTCCCCGTCCACATCCCTCAGCACGAGGACCATGCCATGAGCAAAGTCAGAGCCCTGGAGCCGCGCCGCAAGGCCGTGGAGGCGCTCGATACGCCGACCGACCTGTCCGCCGACGCCGTGCGGGAGATTTCAGCCGCGCTGAACGCGATCCTGGCCGACAGCTTCGCGCTCTTTCTCAAGACCAAGAACTTCCACTGGCACGTCAGCGGGCCGCATTTCCGCGACTACCACCTGCTGCTCGACGAGCAAGGCGAGCAGATCTTCGCCACGACCGACGTCCTGGCCGAGCGCGTGCGCAAGATCGGCGGCACCACGCTGCGCTCGATCGGCGGGATCGCCGAGCTGCAGCGCATCGAGGACAATGACGCGGCCTTCGTCGAGCCGCTCGATATGCTGCGCGAGCTCATGGACGACAACAAGTCGGTCGCCACGGCGATGCGCGAAGCGCACGAGATCGCCGACAAGCACGAGGACGTGGCAACCGCGAGCCTGCTCGAAACCTTCATCGACGACACCGAGAAGCGGACCTGGTTCCTGTTCGAGGCAAGCCGCACGGCGGATCGCACCGGTCACTGACGGGAACGGGCCTCACGGCGTTAACCCGTCAAGGTTCGCTGCGCACGCTCCGGGGAGGGCGCGGGCATCAATCGGCTTGTCCCATAGCGGGTGCGGTGGAAGATGCGCTAAGCCAAGTCCCGCCTTCGCCAACGGGACGCGATCCATGACCCCTGCCCGCGACATCTCCCGCCTGCTCGAGATCATGGCGGCACTGCGCACGCCGAAGACCGGCTGCCCGTGGGATCTCGACCAGAACTTCGCGACGATCGCGCCCTATACGATCGAAGAGGCCTACGAGGTCGCCGACGCGATCGCGCGCCACGATCTCGATGACCTGCGTGACGAGCTCGGCGACCTGTTGCTGCAGGTCGTCTTCCACGCCCGCATGGCGCAGGAGCACGGCGCATTCGATTTCGCCGACGTGGTCGAGGCGATCACCGCCAAGCTGATCAGGCGCCATCCGCACGTCTTCGGCGACACGCGTGACCTGACGCCCGACGCTGTCGAGAACCTGTGGCACGACATCAAAGTGCAGGAGAAAGCCGCCAAGGCTGGGCGGCGCGAGGCCGACGCGGCCGAGGCCGCTGGCGCGCTCGCGGGGGTCCCGGTCGCCCTCCCCGCGCTCACACGCGCGCTCAAGCTGCAGCAGAAGGCCAGCAAGGTCGGCTTCGACTGGAATGATCCGAGGGCGGTGCTCGCGAAGATCCGCGAGGAGGCTGACGAGATCGAAGCGGCGCTCGACGAGGGCGAGACGGCCGAGGCTGCCGCCGAGGCCGGCGATCTCCTGTTCGCCGTCGTCAACCTCGCACGTCACCTCGACGCCGATCCCGAGGCGGTGCTGCGCATGACCAATCGGAAATTCGAACGTCGTTTTGCTTGGATCGAGCGTGCGCTCGCCGAGCGCGGCAAGACACCTATCCAGGCCGACCTCGCCGAGATGGACGCGCTCTGGGACGCCGCCAAGGCGGCCGAGTAGGTAAAGCAGCGCGAATTACTTCGGCGCCTCGAACCCGGCCTTCTCCCAGACCCCGCGAACTGCTGGATCAGACAACGATTTGACGAAGGCCGCAGCGGCCTCAGGCGAAGCGCTGCCTTTGGCGACGGCGACGCCGTAGACCGTGCGCAACTGGACGGCGGCCGGAAGCAATCCGACCACGCTCACGCCCTTGACGCTGACGACCTCGGAGGTCGGATAGATACCGATCTCCGCCTCGCCCTTCGCCACCAGCTCGGCGCCGCCTTCGAGCGCGGGCCGATAGACGGTCTTGGCCTTCAGCGCATCCGCGATGCCGAGCTGCTCGACCACCTTCGCGAGGTGGGCGCCACTCGGCGTCGCGGTCGGCGTCGAGTACACGACCGAGCGCGCGGCCAGCAGGGCTTGGCGGAAGGCCTCGGGCGTCGAGATGTCGGGCCGCGGCGCACCTTCGCGCACGATCAAGCTCACACTGACCACGCCGAGTGTCGCGCGATGATCGCGGTCCAGGATGCCGGCCTCGATCAGAGTATCCATGATCGGCACCGGCACGATGGCGACGTCGGTCTGCTCGCCGGCCAGCAGCTTCTGGCGCAGCGCCGTGAGCGTCATGAAGGTGAAAGCGACCTTGTGTCCGCTCGCCTGCTCGAACTTCGGGGTGAGCACCGCGAGTGCGCCCTGCGGCGCGCCGCCGCTCATGACCCGCAGTTCAGCGCCCCATGCCGGCGCGATCGCCGCCAGGGCGAGAAAAACCGCTGCCAGGCCGATGTCGATTTTCATGACTTCCCTCCCCGGCTTCATGCATTGGCGCATATTCTTATCGACGAACCGGTATCCACCCGCGATCAAGTCGGGGGCAGGCTTTCGCCGGAATATGCGCTATTCGGCCGCGCTTTTGAATTTCGCCCGCACGAGCCCCGCATGGGCGGGATCGACGCGCACCGTCATGCCGAGCCGCCCATCCTCGCGCATCCCCTTCGCCAGCACCTCGGCGTGGCGATAGAGCCAGCTTGCCCCTGCCCCGTCGATCGGATCGAGATCGAGCTCGAGCACGATGCGCGACGCGCCGAGCCTGTCTTCGATCAATCCGATCAGCCGATCGACGCCCTCCCCGGTTATGGCCGACACGAGCGCCGGCCGGTGCTCGGCCGGCTGGCGATCGCTCGTGTTGGCGAGACGCTCGCGCTCGCCGGCGTCCACCCGATCGATCTTGTTCCACACCTCGATCAGCCGCGTGTCGCCGGGCTCGATGCCGAGCTCGCGCAGCACGTTCTCGACGTCCTTCGATTGCGCCTCGGTGTCGAGATGCGAGACGTCGCGCACGTGCACGATCAGGTCCGCCTCGATCACCTCTTCGAGCGTCGCACGGAACGCCGCGACCAGCTGGGTCGGCAGATCCGAGATGAATCCGACGGTGTCGGAGAGGATCATCCGTGTGCCGTGCGGCAGGTCGACGGCGCGCAGCGTCGGATCGAGGGTCGCGAACAGCATGTCGGCCGACACGACGCTCGCGCGCGTGACGCGATTGAACAGCGTCGATTTGCCGGCGTTGGTGTAGCCCACTAGCGCGACGATCGGATACGGCACGCGCTTGCGGCTGGCGCGATGAAGCGCCCGGGTGCGTTTCACGCCCTCGAGCTCGCGCTCGATCTTGGCGATGCGCTCGGCGATCAATCGGCGGTCGGTCTCGATCTGCGCCTCGCCGGGGCCGCCCATGAAGCCGAAACCGCCGCGCTGGCGCTCAAGGTGGGTCCATGTCCGCACGAGGCGGCTGCGCTGATAGTTGAGGTGGGCGAGCTCGACCTGCAGCGTGCCCTCGCGGGTGCGGGCGCGCCGGCCGAAGATTTCCAGGATCAATCCGGTGCGATCGAGCACTTTCGCGCCCCAGGCTTTTTCCAGATTGCGCTGCTGCACGGGCGAGAGCGCGCAGTCCATGACGACGAGCCCGACATCGAGGCTCTTCACGAGTCCGGCGAACTCCTCGACCTTGCCCTTGCCCAGATAGGTCGCGGGGCGCAGCTCGCCGAGCATCGCGATCCCGGACTCGACTACCTGAAGATCGATCGCACGCGCGAGGCCTACCGCCTCATCGAGCCGCGCCGCCGGCGCGCGCGCGTCGTGACGCTCGGCGGCACGCTCGCGCAAATACGGCCCGACGACGAGCGCGCGGCCGCTGGCGCCGCCTTCCCGGCTCAGCGCATCAGCCTGAATGTCGCGACGACGAGGCTCCAATCAGACCTTTTCCCCGGCCGGCGCCTCTTCGGCACCTTCGAACAGCTGGATCGGGTGACCCGGCATGATCGTCGATATGGCGTGCTTGTAGACCAATTGCGAGTGGCCGTCGCGCCGGAGCAGCACGCAGAAGTTATCAAACCAGGTGACGACGCCTTGGAGTTTCACGCCGTTCACGAGAAAGATCGTCAGGGGAATCTTGGCTTTGCGGACGTGGTTGAGGAAAGTGTCCTGAAGGTTCTGTGCGCGATCGCCTGCCATGGCCTTTGTTTCCGGTTTTGTGGCTCGCGTAGCCCTGCGCCCGCGAGCGTTCTTAGTCACGTCAATAGGCCCGGCCTTTCTCCCGCCCGCCGGGTCCTGACATGGGCCCTTCCATTAGATGGTACGTTGCGGTGCAGCGCAAGCCCAGTTTGGGCGATTTCGGCCCCGTTCACGGCGCTTTGAAATATCAAGAGAATTCAGAGTGGCGGTGGAATTCGCGGCGTAATGCCGTCGCAATCGGCCCAGGCCTGCCGGTTCCGAGCGGCCGGCCGTCGATTTTGACGACCGGTAACACAATCTGGCTCGCGGAGGTCACGAACGCCTCTTGCGCGGCCATTGCCTCGTCGACCGTGAAGGTCCGCTCGTCGAGCACGAGCCCCTGCGCGTGGATGGCATCGAGCAGCACGGTGCGCGAGATGCCGCGCAGGATCGCGTGGTCGGCCGGCCGCGTCACCAGCTTGCGGTCCTTCGTGACGATCCAGGCGTTCGACGACGAACCCTCGGTCACATGGCCCTGCGCGTCGACGAACCACGCCTCGCGCGCGCCCTGCTCGCGCGCCGCCTGCTTGGCGAGCACGTTGGGGAGAAGCGACACGGATTTGATGTCGACGCGCGGCCAGCGGTTCTCCGGCACGGTGACGACCGCCATCCCCTCCTCGGCAATCCGTTCATTGCGGGCCGGGTCGAGGTTCTTGGCCGTCACGACCAATGCGGGCGGCGTGTCGGCGGCCGGAAACGCATGATCGCGGCGCGCGACGCCGCGCGTGATCTGCAGGTAGACAATGCCATTTGTGACCCGGTTGCGTCGGATCGTCTCGTGCAGCACCACGCTCAAGGCGGGTAGCGTCATCGGCAGGCGGATGCGCAATTCGCCGAGCGAGCGCTGCAGGCGCTCCATGTGCCGCCGCTCGTCCACGAGCCGCCCATTCGCGACTTCGCAGACCTCATACACGCCGTCGGCGAACTGGTAGCCGCGGTCCTCGATGTGCACGGCAGCGTCACGATGCGGCTGGTAGCGGCCGTTCACATAGGCAATGCGGGACATGGGAGTTCAATCCATCGCCAGCGCCTTGAGCTTGCGGTGGAGCGCCGAGCGCTCCATGCCGACAAACTCCGCGGTGCGCGAGATATTGCCGCCGAACCGGCTGATCTGCGCCTTGAGGTACTCGCGCTCGAACGCTTCGCGCGCCTCGCGCAGCGGCATGCCCATCAGGTGCTCGCCGCCGTTACCGGCCGGCATGCTCGGCACCATCGAGCCCACGTCCTGCGGCAGCATGCTGGCGCTGATCACCGCCTCGGGCTCGCCGCCCGCAAGGATCATCAGCCGTTCGACGTTGTTGCGCAGCTGGCGCACGTTGCCGGGCCAGTCGTGCGACTGCAGGACCGCGAGCGCGTCGGGGCCCATCTTGCGTTTCGGCAGGCCGGTGGCCTGCGAGATCTGATCCATGAAGTGATCGATCAGCACCGGGATGTCATCGCGCCGCTCGGCGAGCGCCGGCACGCGGATCGGCACCACCGAGAGCCGGTGATAGAGATCCTCGCGGAACTTGCCGGCCACGATGTCCGCCTCGATATTGCGCGAGGTCGACGATGCGATGCGCACGTCGACCGAGACCTTGGTGCTGCCGCCCACGCGCTGGAAGGTCTGGTCGACCAGCACGCGCAGGATCTTGTTCTGCGTCTCGCGCGGCATGTCGGCGATCTCGTCGATGAACAAGGTCCCGCCATGCGCCTCCTCGAGCGCGCCGACCTTGCGGCCCTGCGCGCCGTCCGTCGCCTGCTCGACGCCGAACAGCTCGATCTCCATGCGCTCCGGCGTGATCGCGGCCGCGTTGATGACGATGAAGGGACCGCCTGCGCGCCCCGAGTGCGCGTGGATCGTACGCGCGGCCAGCTCCTTGCCGGAGCCGGAAGGGCCGACGATGAGAATACGGCTGTTGGTCGGCGAGACCTTGTCGATGGTCTGCCGGAGCTGGTTGATCGCGGTCGACTGGCCGACCAGCGTCGAGGTGTGGGGTGCGAGCTGCTTGAGCGCCTTGACCTCGCGCTTGAGACGCGAGGTCTCGAGCGCGCGGTCGGCGACCAGGACCAGCCGGTCGGCCTTGAACGGCTTCTCGATGAAATCGTAGGCGCCCTGCTTGATCGCCGCGACCGCGGTCTCGATGTTGCCGTGGCCCGAGATCATCACCACCGGAAGATCGGGATGCTCCGCCTTGACGGCGTCGAGCAATTGCAGTCCGTCGAGCTTGCTGCCCTGCAGCCAGATGTCGAGAAAGACCAGGTTCGGCCGGCGCGAGCGGATCGACGTCAGCGCGTCGTCGCTGTCGCGCGCGGTGCGCGTCTCGTAGCCCTCGTCCTGGAGAATCCCGGCGACCAGCTCGCGGATATCGGCTTCGTCGTCAACGATGAGGATGTCGGACGCCATCGCTAGGTGCTCGCGGGTCTGGTGGCGGTTGACGCGGACGCGGCAACCTCGTCGGCGGCGGGCGCGACCGCCTCGGCCGCAAAGCGCAGTCGCATCCAGGCGCCGCGCGTGCCCGGCGTCCGTTCGGCGGCGTCGCGCAGCTCGATGCGACCCCCGTGGTCTTCCAGGATCTTGCCGACGATCGCGAGGCCGAGCCCTGTGCCCTTCTCACGCGTCGTCACATAGGGCTCGAGCAGCCGCGAGCGGTTCTCCTTCGGCAGCCCGATTCCGTTGTCGACCACGTCGATCACGATGTCGTCGCCCTCGCGCGCGGTCGAGACCTGGATGCGGCCGCGGCCGAGTTCGGCGGACGGCACCGCCGAGATCGCCTCGGTCGCGTTCTTGATGATGTTGGTCAGCGCCTGCGAGATGAGGCGCCGGTCGAACCTCGCCGGCATCGAGTTCCTGGGTAAATTCGGTATCGATGTCGATATCCGTGTGGCCGACCCGCATGAGGAAGACGACCTGGCGCACCGTGTCGGCGACGTCATCGGCGGTCATCACCGGCTTCGGCATGCGAGCGAAGCGCGAAAACTCGTCGACCATGCGGCGAATGTCGTCGACCTGGCGCACGATCGTATCGGTGCATTGCTCGAAGATGGCCCGGTCTTCCGTGATCGTCTTGCCATACTTGCGGCGCAGCCGCTCGGCCGAGAGCTGGATCGGCGTGAGCGGATTCTTGATCTCGTGCGCGATGCGGCGGGCCACATCGGCCCAGGCCGAGGTGCGCTGCGCGGTGACGAGCTCGGTTATCTCGTCGAGGGTGACGACGTAGCCGTGTTGCGGATCGGCCGTCTGCTCGGTCGCGACCCGCACCGAGATGATGCGCTCGCCGCCGGCGCGGTTGATCGTCACGTGCCCCTGCACCAGCCGCTGGGAGCCCGCGAGCGCGGTCGCGACGAGCTCCGCAAGCTCCGGCACCACCTCGGTGAGCTTGCGGCCGATCGCCTCCTCGGCGCTCACGCCGATCAGCCGTTCGGCCGAGCGGTTGAGGATGCTGATCTTGCCCTCGGCGTCGGCACCGATCACGCCGGCGCTCGCGCCCGCGAGCACGGCCTCGATGAAGCGGCGCCGGCTGTCGATCACGTCGCGTGCGCGCACGATGTCGTCGCGCTGGGTGCGCAACTCCTGCGTCATCTTGTTGAAGGTCTCGCCGAGCTGGCCGAGGTCGCCCTCCGAGGAACGCACCGGCACCTGCACATAGAGATTGCCGGTCGAGACGATGTTGGCCGCGCCGATCAGGCGGCGGATCGGCGCCACCAGCAGGTTCGCGAAGTTCAAGCCGATCCACACCGCCGACAGCAGAACCGTCAAGGCGATCACGGTGTACATCAGGGCGAATGCGATCTGCACGCCGAGACGGCGGGCCTTGAGCTCGTCGTAGGATTCGAGCATCGCGCTTGCCTTGGCGCCGAGCTCGACCACGCGCGGATCGATCGGACGCACCGCGTAGAGGTAGGTATTGTCGTAGCCGCGCATCTTGATGATCGAGAGCATCACGTTGGTCTGCGGGATCGGCTCCACATGCGGCTCGGTATCGCTCACCTGGTCGAGCGCGGCGCTCGGCGGAATCAGGAGCTGCGACGGACTGTTGGCCCCCGAGTTGACGAGGATGGTGCGGTCGCCACTGATCAGCATGGCGTTGCGCATGCCGCGCAGCGCCGCCTGCGCGGTAAAGAACTGCCGGAAGCGATCCTGGTCCTGGTCGAACAGCGGCTTCGCCTGGGTGACCGTGATCGCCATCGCGATGGTGTCGCCCCGCAGCACCCCGATCTGCTCGCGCACGTAGATTTCGGCAATCACCAGCGTGTTGCTGATGAGGTCGCGCGCCGACAGGAGCTGATCGAGCCCGCGGTCGAGCGTGATGCTGGCAACGATCGCGACCAGGATCGCCGGCACCGCCGCGACCACCGAGAACAGGCCGACGATCCGGGTATGCAGCCGCGCCCCCGCCCGGCCGCGCCGCCGTGCCTGTATGACCGGCCAGACCTCGCGCAGGATGACGCCGAGGAGGAGCAGCACCGCGAGAGCATTGATGCCCAGCAGGCTGATCACGACGTAGTGGTCGGCTGCAATCGGTGTGAAGCCGACCAGGACCAGGAAGGTCGCCAGCGCCGAGAGCAGCGCCAGGCAGACCGAGATGGGGCCGATGACACTGATGATGCGTCGGCCGCCCGGTGAGGCGGTCGCCGTCGCGTCCGGCAGCGCGGCGTCTTGCAGGGTCGTCATGGCTCCCCGTGGGTCGGGCCGTGCGGGAAAAGGGCAAGCGAGCGCCTGCCTCCGTCACCGGCAGTACCCAGTGCGTCATTTATACAACAATGTTGCCGAATTGCGACAATTCCACGGCGTGTGCGCGCAAGAATGCCGGGCACAACAAAAGGATGAAATGATCAATCCAATGGTCTGATTTTACTTATTTCCCTTGGTCTCCTGCCCTCCAGCCTGTCAGCCGCCGGTGCGGATCACCTGAATATCGAGGTCGCGGATCTTCTTGCGCAGCGTGTTGCGATTGACCCCCAGCAAGTCGGCGGCGCGGATTTGATTGCCCCGCGTCGCGGCCAGCGCCGCGGACAACAGGGGGTATTCGACCTCACGCAGGATACGGTGATAGAGGCCGGGCGGCGGCAGGTCGTCGCCGAAATCGCCGAAATAGCGGGTCAAGTGCCGCTCGACCGCGCCCGCGAGGGTCTCGTCAGCCCGCGGTTCCTCGCCCATGGCCGGCATCGCGGGCTGCGCCAGCTCACCCTCGATGACGGCCGACGCGATGGTTTCCTGCGGATAGAGGGCCGCGAGCCGGCGCGCCAGGTTCTCCAGTTCCCGCACATTGCCGGGCCAGCGATGCCGCTTGAGCCGGTCGAGCGCGGCGGGCTCGATCTGCTTCGGCGGCAAGCCTTCGCGCTCCGCGACGGTGAAGAAGTGCCGGATCAGGTCCGGGATGTCCTCGACCCGCTCGCGCAGCGGCGGCAGGCGGATCGGCACCACGTTGAGGCGGAAAAAGAGATCCTCGCGGAAGAGCCCCTGCTGGATCAGGATGCGCAGATCCTTGTTGCTGGCCGCGATGATGCGCACGTCCGTCTTGATCGCCGTGCGCCCGCCGACGGTGGTGTATTCGCCCTGCTGCAGCACGCGCAGCAGGCGCGTCTGCGCCTCCATCGGCATGTCGCCGATCTCGTCGAGAAAGAGCGTGCCCCCTTCCGCCTGCTCGAAGCGGCCCGAGCTGCGCGTGTTGGCGCCGGTGAACGCGCCCTTCTCGTGGCCGAACAACTCGGACTCGATGAGATCGCGCGGAATCGCCGCCATGTTGATGGCCACGAACGGTCCGCTGCGCCGCTTGCCGTAGTCGTGCAGCGCGCGCGCGACGAGTTCCTTGCCGGTGCCGGACTCGCCCGAGATCATCACAGTCAGATCGGTCTGCATCAGGCGCGCCAGCACGCGGTAGATGTCCTGCATGGCGGGCGAGCGGCCGACGAGCGGGATCTGGTCGAAATCCTCCACCTTCGGCGGTGCCGGCGGCTTCTCCTTTGGCTCCGACAGCGCGCGGCCGACGATCGCGATGAGCTCCTTCAGATCGAACGGCTTGGGCAGGTACTCGTAGGCGCCGCGCTCGGAGGCGCGGATCGCGGTCATGAACGTGTTCTGCGCGCTCATGACGACGATCGGCAGGTCGGGCCGCAGCTTCTTGATGCGCGGCAATAGGTCGAAGGCGTTCTCGTCAGGCATCACGACGTCCGTGATGACGAGATCGCCGTCGCCCTGGCTCACCCAGCGCCACAGCGTCGCGGCGTTGCTGGTCGAGCGCACCTCATAGCCGGCGCGCGACAGCGCCTGATTGAGCACCGTACGGATCGCCGCATCGTCGTCGGCAACCAGTATGCTTCCCGCAGGCATTTCAGACCCTCTCAGGTTCCGCCGCCCGGCTCGGCGTCGTCACCCGTGAACTTGGGCATCAGTACGCGGAAGATCGTCCGTCTCGATTGCGACTCACATTCAATGACCCCGCCGTGATCACCGATGATCTTGGCGACCAATGCAAGTCCGAGGCCACTGCCGGTCGGCTTGGTGGTCACGAAGGGATCGAACATATGCGGCAGCAGGTCTTCGGGCACGCCCGGCCCGTTGTCCCGCACGCAGAACTCGAGCGGCAGCGACACGCGCGTCTTGCTGCCCGGCAGCGACAGGCGCACGCCGGGGCGGAACGCGGTCGTGAGATGGATCTCGCCGTCGATCGCGTGCTCGCCGATCGATTCGGCGGCATTCTTCACGAGGTTGAGGAAGACCTGGACGAGCTGGTCTCGGTTGGCGAGCACCGGCGGCAGCGATGGATCGTATTCCTCGACGAACTTGATGTGGCGCGCGAAGCCGGACTGGGCGAGCCGTTTGACGTGCTCGAGCACCGCGTGGATGTTGACCTGCTCGCGCGCGACCGGGCGCTCGTCGGCGAATACCTCCATCCGGTCGACGAGCTTCACGATACGGTCGGCCTCGTCGCAGATCAGCCGCGTGAGCGTACGGTCCTCCTCGCCGGCGGACTGCTCGAGCAGTTGCGCGGCGCCGCGAATGCCGGACAGCGGGTTCTTGATCTCGTGCGCCAGCATCGCGGCAAGCGCGATGACCGAACGCGCGGCGCTGCGGTGGGTGAGCTGGCGGTCCATCTTGTCCGCAATGGTGCGCGCCTGCAGCATCACCACCACGAAGCCGGGCTTCTCCGGCACCGGCGCGACGTGCAGGTCGACGATGCGCTCGCCGGGGAGCCGCGGCGAGGAGAGATCGACCCGGTATTCGTTGACGGCGGCGCCGCGGTTGCGCACCTGCTCGATCAGGGCGAGCAGCGGCGAGCCGAACGGCACGAGGTCGCGCATTGCATGGCGGCGGAGCAGCGACACCGATACCTCGAAGAACAATTCGGCGGCGACATTCGCGTCCGACACGCGTCCGTCTGGGCCGACCACCAGCACGGGATGCGGCAGCGAGTTGAGCACCGCATCGGCGGCACCCATCGCCGGCGGCGCATGCGGCTCGATCAGGCTCATGCGGCGGCTCTCCAGGCGAGCGCCGCAAAAGCGTCCGCGAGGCCGCGCCGCACCGCGCGCGGATCCTCGCTCGGCAGGACGCGCGTGCGCCATTCCTTGCGCAGCGTGTCGGGTGCCCCGGCGGTCTCGGCCGCCGCATCGATTGCCCAGCCGAGATGCTTGCGGGCATGCTTGGTTCCGATGCGGGTTCCGTGATGCGCCAGCATCTCGTCGTAGAGGTCGGTGACGAGCGCAAGCTGACGTTCGAGCGATGGCGGCGGCTCGCGCCGGCCGGTCGCTAGAAAGCGCGCGATCTGCCCGGGCAGCCACGGCCTGCCCTGCGCGCCGCGCCCGATCATGACGGCATCGGCACCGGATGCCGCCAGCGCCGCCACGGCCTCGTCGCCATCGGTCACGTCGCCGTTGACCACGACCGGAATCGTGACGCTGTCCTTGACGGCGCGGATCGCGCGCCAATCCGCCTGCCCGGTGTAGAACTGGCAGCGCGTGCGGCCGTGCACCGTGATGAGGCGCACGCCGGCGGCCTCGGCGCGGCGCGCGAGCTCGGGCGCATTGAGCGAGCGCCAATCCCAGCCGAGCCGCATCTTCAGCGTCACCGGCACCGACGTAGCCGCAATCGTCGCATCGATCAGGGAGAGCGCATGGTCGAGATCGCGCATCAGCGCAGAGCCGGACGCCCCGTTGGTCACGTGCTTGGCGGGGCAGCCCATGTTGATGTCGATGACCTGCGCACCGGCGCCTTCGGCAATGCGTGCGCCTTCCGCCATCCAATGCGCCTCGCAGCCCGCAATCTGCACCACATGCAGGCCGATGCCCTGCCCCTCGATGCGTAGCCGTGTGTCGGGCCGCGAGCGGGCAAGCGACGCGCAGGCAGCCATCTCGGAGACCACGAGCCCGGCGCCCAATCGGACGGCCAGCCGGCGGAACGGCGCATCCGTCACACCCGACATGGGCGCGAGCACCACGCGGTTGGATAGATCGAGGTGCCCGATCCGCAGCGGTCGTGCGCTGCAAGTGGCCGAAATTGCGTTGATCCCGTCCATATGCCTATCTTTTAGGCGAATTACCACCGTGCATAGAGATTAGCCAATTTTTTGGACTGCGCAAGTGCTGCAATGCAACATTGTGAATGGCCGCCGGAGGGCCTGCGCCGATCACCGGAACCCGTTGTGTCCGCCCGCCTGCCGGCCTAAATCACGCGGAATTTCATCGGCGGGGTACGAATGACAGGCAACGTGGCGGCGGTTGTGGTCGCGGGCGGACGCGGCCTTCGCGCCGGCGGCGATCTGCCGAAACAATATCGCACGCTCGGCAACGTTCCGGTCCTGCGCCAGAGCTTGGCGATTTTTGCGACCCACGCCGAGATCCGCTGGGTCCAGCCCGTGATCCACCGCGACGACGGCGGGCTCTTCGCGGCCGCCTCGGACGGCCTCGCGATCCTGCCGCCGGCCCATGGCGGCGCCACGCGGCAGGCATCGGTGCGGGCCGGCCTCGAGGCGCTCGCCGATCACCGACCCGCCATCGTGCTCATCCACGACGCCGCCCGCCCGTTCGCGTCGCCAGCCCTGGTGTCGCGCGCGATCGCGGCCGCCGGCCAAGGCGCCGCGATCCCGGGCGTCGCGGTGACCGACACCATCAAGGAGGTCGACGCGGGCGGCGCCGTCGTGCGCACGCTCGACCGCGCGCGCCTGCGCGGCATCCAGACGCCGCAGGCCTTTGCGTTCGACGCGCTGCTGGCGGCGCATCGCAAGGCGGCCGCGGCCGGCCGCGAGGATTTCACCGACGACGCCGCGCTCGCCGAATGGGCCGGCATGACGGTCGGCGTGTTCGACGGCGAGGCCGGCAACATCAAGCTCACCACCTCGGACGACTTCGCCCAGGCCGAGGCACGCGCGTTTGCCGCGCTCGGCGATATCCGCACCGGCAACGGCTACGACGTGCACGCATTCGCGGACGGCGATCACGTGTGGCTCGGCGGCGTGAAGATCGCGCACGAGCGCGGCGTCACGGGCCACTCGGACGCCGATGTCGGGCTGCACGCCTTGGTCGACGCCATCCTGGGCGCGCTCGCCGACGGCGACATCGGCGCGCACTTTCCGCCGAGCGACCCGCAGTGGAAAGGCGCATCGTCCGACCGCTTCCTCAAATTCGCGGTCGAGCGCGTCGCGCAGCGCGGCGGACGCGTCGCTCATCTCGACCTCACGGTCGTGTGCGAGGCCCCTAAGATCGGCCCGCACCGCGACGCCATGCGGGCACGTATCGCGGAGATCGCCGGCATTTCGATCGACCGCGTCGGCGTCAAGGCGACGACCAGCGAGAAGCTCGGCTTCACGGGCCGCCGCGAGGGGATCGCCGCCATGGCAACCGCCACGGTCCGGCTGCCGTGGAGCGCGCCGTGAGCACCGCGCAAGTCGCCAAGCGCCTGCTCGCGCTCTGCCGCGCGCGCGGCCTCAAGGTCGCGACCGCTGAATCCTGCACCGGCGGCCTGGTCGCCGGCGCGCTGACCGAGGTCCCCGGCTCGTCGGACGTGGTCGAGCGCGGCTTCGTCACCTATTCGAACGAGGCCAAGCACGAGATGCTGGGCGTGCCGAACGCCACCTTGCGGAAATTCGGCGCCGTAAGCCGCCAGACCGCCGAGGCCATGGCGCGCGGCGCCGTGAAGAACTCACGCGCGCATCTCGCGGTCTCGATCACTGGCATCGCCGGTCCGGGCGGCGCGACGCCCGGCAAGCCGGTCGGTCTCGTGCACTTCGCGGCCGCGGCGCGGGGCGGCAAGCTCATTCATCGCGCGAAAAAATTCGGCGACATCGGACGCCGCGGGGTGCGGCTGAAGTCGGTCGATCAGGCGCTCGCGATGCTCGAGGCGCTCGCCCGCGAGGCCCGCCCGCGACGCAGTTGAAGGAGCGCGGCGCGCTCACGCTTGCGCGGGTCGCCCGTAGACCTGATCCGCCCGCCGCTCGAACGCATCGGCAAAGCGGCGGAATACCATTTCGAACATCGCGCCCATGACCAGGGCCAGCGTGCGGCTGCGGAATTCGTAGTGCAGATAGAACTCGACGTCGCAGGCGCCCTCCGCCGTGTCGCGGAAGCGCCAGCGGTTGTCGAGCCGGTTGAACGGGCCACTGAGATAATCGACGATGATCTGCAATTCCGGCTTGTCGAGCGTGACGCGTGTCGTGAAGGTCTCGTGGATCAGCTTGTACACGACCGTCATCTCGCACACGATGATGTCCCGGCCGCGCTCGTCCTGGCCGCGCTTGCGCACCTTGAGCGAGCGGCAGAACGGCACGAATTCGGGATAGCGTTCGACATCGGCCACGAGAGCGAACATCTCGGCGGCGGTGTGCCGCACGCGGCGCTTGGTCGTAAATTGTGGCATGGATCGGACAATCTATTTGCGCGTGATCTTTCCCGTAAACCGGTGACCACCCCAGGTCAGGTCCGGAGCAAGCTTTTTTGGGATCACGCGCCGGCGCGCGCCGCCTTGAGCCTCGCAAAATCGTCCCCGGCATGGTGCGAGGAGCGCGTGAGCGGCGACGCCGCGACCATCAGGAATCCCTTGGCATAGGCGATCGTCTCGAGCGCCTTGAACTCGTCGGGCGGCACGTAGCGGATGACCGCGTGATGCTTGCGGGTGGGCTGCAGGTATTGCCCGATGGTGAGAAAATCGACGTTGGCCGAGCGCAGGTCGTCCATCACCTGAAGCACTTCGTTTCGTTCTTCCCCGAGGCCGACCATGATGCCCGACTTGGTGAACATGCCCGGGTCGATCTCCTTCACGCGCTGCAGCAGCCGGATCGAATGGAAGTAGCGCGCGCCCGGCCGCACCGTGAGGTAACGCGAGGGCACGGTTTCGAGATTGTGGTTGAAGACGTCGGGCCTGGCGGCGACGACGACGTCGAGCGCGCCGTCCTTGCGCAGAAAATCGGGCGTGAGCACCTCGATCGTGGTGGTCGGGCAGCGCACCCGGATCGCCCGGATGGTGGCCGCGAAGTGCTCTGCCCCGCCGTCCGCGAGATCGTCGCGGTCGACCGAGGTGACCACGATATGGGCGAGCCCGAGCTTGGCCGTCGCCTCCGCGACATGCTCCGGCTCCGTCGAATCGAGCGCGCCCGGCAACCCGGTCTTGACGTTGCAGAACGCACAGGCGCGCGTGCAGGTGTCCCCCATGATCATGAAGGTCGCGTGCTTCTTCTCCCAGCACTCGCCGATGTTCGGGCAGCCCGCCTCCTCGCACACCGTGTGCAGCCCGTTCGCCCGCATGATCGCATGCGTCTCGTTATAGCCGCGCGACACCGGCGCCTTCACGCGAATCCAGTCGGGCTTCTTGGGGGCGGGCTGGTCGGGCCGGTGCGCCTTCTCGGGGTGGCGCGCCGACGCTTTGCCGACGGTATCGAGCACGACGACCATGCGGTCCTCGGTTGCGGGGTTGCACGCTTACTTACGCACCGCGCCGGGCGTCCGCAAGGCACGGCGCGGTCGCCGACCCTTGATGCGCCTTCGCGATTCCTAATCGACCGAAGCATAGCACGTGGCGCTTTGCGAGGTGATCCGCGCTCGGCCCATGCTACAAGCCGCGGTCCGTTGCGGATTGGGAGAAGGACGCATGAGCTACGAAGGACTTGTCGCCGAGACCGTCGGGTTTCGCGGCCACAACAATGATCAGGGCGAAGCCTATTACGCGCGGCCGACCCGGGCGGGCAAATTCCCCGGCGTCGTCGTGATCCACCACCTGCCCGGCTGGGACGAATGGATCACCGAGGTGGTGCGCAAGTTCGCGCATCACGGCTACGCCTGTATCTCGCCGCATCTCTATTTCCGTGACGGCCCCGGCAGCCCCGACGACGTGGGCGCGCGCGTGCGCGCCGCGGGCGGCGTGCCCGACGAGCAGGTGATCGGGGACGTGAAGGGCGCCATCGCGCATCTGCGCGCCCAGCCGAACGCCGGCGGGAAGGTCGGCGTGATCGGCTTCTGCTCCGGCGGCCGCCATACGTATCTCGCGGCCTGCCGGCTGGCCGAGATTGACGCCGCGATAGACTGCTGGGGCGGCAACGTCATCGTCGACGACAAGTCGCAGCTCAATGCCAAGCGCCCGGTCGCGCCGATCGACCTCACCGAGCACCTGCGCGTGCCGCTGCTGGGCATCTTCGGCAACGACGACCAGAATCCGACCGCCGACCAGGTCAACCGCACCGAAGCCGCGCTCAAGCGCCTCGGCAAGAACTACGAGTTCCATCGCTACGACAAAGCCGGCCACGCCTTCTTCAACACGTCGCGCGAGGCGTTCCGCCCCGAGCAGGCGGCGGACGGGTGGAGCAAGGTCTTCGCCTTCTACCGCAAGACGCTCGCCTGAACGGCCGGCCTCGCACCAGGAAAAATCCCAGGAGAAATCCGATGTGCTCCTACATCGTCGAGAAGGCCCACGTGTCCGGCAGCGCCAAGGGCGCAAGCGGCTGGATGCGGATCGATACCGCTAACGTCTATTTCGACCATCCCTATCACGCGCCGCTCGACCACGCGCTCGCGATCGACTTCGTCTGCGAGGCGGATGGCGCGCGCGAACGCGTCGCCGTGGAACTCTCCGCGGCATCGGCGCGCGAGCTAGTCAGCAAGATCATGGTAGCGCTCGCGGTCGGCGAGAATGCGCACACGGCGCCCGCCGCCTGATATTTACGCATCGTCAACCACGCCGGCTGCGTGGCCGGAACCAACCGTGGGCCGCATTGTTCGCCGAGTGAGCCAACAAGATCAGGCGCGACGACATGGCCCACGCCCTCATTGGCGCCGACATCGGCGCGGTTCCCCGCGTTCAGAAGATCGACGTTGCGGACATCAAGCTCGCCCTCGCCAAGGGCCTCGACGACTTCCTCGCAGTGCCGAGCCACGCGATCTTTCTCGGCATCATCTATCCGATCGTCGGCCTCATCGTGGTGCGCGCCGCGCTCGGCGGGGCCTTGATGCCGCTGGTCTTTCCGATTGTCGCCGGATTTGCGCTGGTCGGCCCGTTCGCCGGGATCGGCCTTTACGAGCTCTCGCGCCGGCGCGAGCTCGGCCTCGACTGCTCGTCCGGGCGGATCATGGTCGACATCTTCCAGTCGCCCGCGCTCGGCTCCGTCGCAACCCTCGGCATCGCCTTGATGGCTGTGTTCCTCGCGTGGCTCGCGGTGGCGCAGCAGATCTACCGGGCACTGTTCGGCGATCTGGCGCCGCAATCCATCGGGGCATTCCTGCAAGATCTCGCGACCACGCCGGCCGGCCATATGCTCATCGTCGTCGGCAACGGCGTCGGCTTCCTGTTCGCCCTCCTGGTCCTGGTCATGAGCGTCATATCGTTTCCGCTGATGCTCGATCGCCACGTCGGGCTTGTGACCGCCGTCACGACGTCGTGCCGCGTGGTGGCGGCCAATCCGGCCCCGATGGCCTTGTGGGGCTTCATCGTTGCGGCAGGCCTCGTGCTCGGCTCGGCGCCCCTGCTGTTCGGCCTCGCGGTGGTCATCCCGGTGCTCGGGCATGCCACCTGGCACCTTTATCGCGCGGTGATTCCGGCCGACTGAACGCCGCAGCCGAATACTGTCCGGACGCTGCCCAATCGGCAGGCAGGCGCGCTGCGACATCGCGGCGTGGAACATTCCCCTTTCGCATACCTTGCCTCGACGCGCAGGACTTTTTACCCTTCGCCCGATCTGCACGGGGCGTCGAGCGCGTGACGTTGGGGGAACAGGCCCATGGGTTACGGCATGCACGGGATCGTGGCGGCCGCGATCGCCGCAATATTCATCTGCGGCGCGGCTCTCGCCGCTGACGATGTTTCAATCGTCGGCCTCTATGTGCAGAACATGGCTTGCAAGGGCGACGGCAGCGACCCGGCCGCCAAGATGGTCCGCATCACCGAGACCGACATCCATTCGAGCTTCGGTGTCTGCAAGTTCGTCAAGAAGGAGCACGAGGGCAACACGCTGGCGGCGCAGATGTCGTGCGAAGGGGGGGCGGGCGGAAATGTCCTGCTGGGCGACGTGCGCTTCACGGTGCGCGACGACAAGAACATCGATGTCGTCGACCAGGACAACACGTATCGGTCCGTGCTCTACCGCTGCCCGCAGGGCCCAGGCCAGCACCCGTCGCCGACCGCGGCCAGCTCCCGATAGACACCGCACCTGTCATTCATGCCGCGACGATCGTCGCCGCAATCGTTGCAATCTGCGTGGCACGCCGCGCCGTCGGCCCTGCGACATCGCGCTCGTAGCCCGCAACCCGCATCGTGCCCTGCGCGGCGCACATCTCGATCGCGAGACGCGTGAAGCGGTTGAGCACCGGCTCCGTCACCCACCCGAAACTATTGCTGGCGAACGACCCGCGCCAATCGGCCAGCGTCTCGCGCCGGCGCCGGCTCGCCGCCGCGGCCTCGTCAGGGCTGCACGTCATCACCACGTCGGCGCCGACCCGTCCTTCCCAACCCGCCGCGGCGTCGAGCCAGTCGTTCGCCGCGCAGGTCGCGGTGGCGCGCGTCGTGAAGCCCTCCTCGGTGCGCTCGATCACGCAGCATTCGTCCGCGCGCGTGCCCGCGAGCGTGTAGATCACCGGACGCGCGATCGGGGTCGTCTCCAGCCGCCGGCGCGCCTCCGCGAAGCTCGCGCACTCCTCGAATACGGCGCGCAGGAGCTGGTCCGGCGGAATGTGGCGGATGCGCCGCCACGTATGCGCGGCGTTCGCGGCGATGTCATAGAATCGCAGCCACGGATGGCGCGTGCGCCGCCACAGCGGCGCCTGATTGATCGCGATCGCGAAGCGCCCGGGCGCCATGGCGGTGAGGACGCCCACATAGCCCGGCCAGGTGACGTTGAAATAATCGCCCGCCGGGCCGCGCATGCGCGCCACCTCGGCGTGGCGGCCGAGACCCGGAAAGGGCCAGTCGAGTGTGCGCGCGAGCCAGGGCGTGCCTGCTTCCTCGCGCGCCAGCGCCGTGCAGCCCCATTCGTAGGATCCGTTGAGCAGCCAGATGCCGGGGAATTTCAGCGCGGCCGCGATCGCCTCGATGTCGGCAATATAGGGCGAGTTCGACCGCACCAGCCAGGCGCGCGCCAACCGATCCATCCACGGGACGAACGGCATCGCGAGCGCCGGAAACCAGGCGAGGCAGTCGTCCCGCAGCGCCCGCGCGCCGGCCGCGCGCTCGCGTGCGTGCCGCACCGGACCGCCGTCGCACACGTCGACTACCGCAATGGAGGGCAAGGCATCGGTTGTGGATTCGATCATGGTGCCATCACGATTTGAGCTTGCCTCATAGCCAAGCGGACAATTGTGCCGCCTTCGCGGCGCCCGAAGGCAGGCTCGACGGATGCGGAATTGTCGCGCCGCGGCAAGCAGGTCACAGTGCCGCCATGTCCAGCCAACCTGCCACGCTCGTCGGACTGACGCTCGTCTTTATCCTCGCCGGCTTCGTCAAAGGCACGATCGGCATGGGGCTGCCGACAGTCGCGATCGCATTCCTGACCCTGCTGATGCCCCCCGCCGAGGCGGCGACAATTCTGATTCTGCCGTCGTTCGTGACCAATGTCTGGCAACTTGCGATCGGGCCGCGGCTCGGCGACCTCGCGCGCCGGCTGTGGCCGCTGCTCGCGGCCGCGACCCTGGCGACGATCGCGGCCGGACGCTGGATCGGCGCGGTCAGCAGCCCGGCGACGCTGACGGCGCTCGGTGCCGCGATCGTGCTCTACGCCATCATCGGTCTCGCGCCGCTCCGCCTCGAGGTGCCGGCGCGACATGAATTCTGGCTCGGCCCGCTCGTCGGCGCCGCGACCGGCATCATGACGGCGCTCACCGGCGTGTTCGTCATCCCGGCCGTCCCCTACCTGCAGGGGCTGCGGCTCAAGCCGGACGCACTCGTCCAGGCGCTCGGACTTTCATTCACGCTTTCGACCATCGCGCTCGCAATTGCGCTGGCGGATGCCGGGCAATTCCAATTGCCGACCGCCGGCGCATCCCTGTTGGCGCTGGCGGCCTCCCTGGGCGGCATGTTCCTCGGCCAGCGCGTGCGCGCTCGCCTGCAGCCCAAGACTTTTCGGCTGTGTTTCCTGATCGGCCTTTTGCTGCTCGGGGCGCATCTGACGCTGCGCTCGGTGCTCTGAGCCAGCGCGACGCGCGGCGCGTCAGCCGCCCGCGGTCCAGCGCTCGATCTTCCAGACGTCCGGCAACTGGCCGTTGTCATGGGTCCACGGATCGACCGTCCAGCGCTGGCCGGTCTTCTTGTCCTGCATGGTGGCGGTGAAATGCGGCCCGCCGGCGAGCAGCCGCGAGATCGGCGTCGAGACCGTGTGGAAGCGCAGAAGACCGAGCCGGTCGAGCATCACCAGGAGGCTCGTGGTGTTGGCCGTCGTGTCGACGCAGTCGAATTGCGCCGGATCGCCGCCAACCCCCCAGCCGACGCTCGCACGCGCCTTGGCGTGTGCGGTCCCGGTCTGCGGTGCCACGCGCTTCTCGAACCAGGCCTCGGTCTGCGCGATCGCGCGGCGTTCGGCGTCGGCTGAAGCGCGGCCCGGCGCCATCAGCGCGGCCAAGTGAGCGCGGTCGCCGGCCGACAGCCCGATCTCGGTGCGAAAATTACAGTTGTAGCCGTGGCAGAAGATGAGCATGCCGGCGCTCGGCACCGGTATGCCCCAATTCTGGAAGGCCGATGCAAGCGAGGGATCAACTTCGCCGGCCCGTGCCGGCAGCACCGCCAACGAGCCCGCAAGGGCCAGCGCCGCTATGATGCGCTTCATCTTACCCTCCCCATCCCGCCGTTGACTCATAGCACAAATTGCCCGACCAACGAAGGTATGCGTCCCATCCATGTCATCGGCGGCGGCCTCGCGGGCTCGGAAGCGGCATGGCAGATCGCCGATCGCGGCATATCGGTGGTCCTGCACGAGATGCGCCCGGTGCGCGGAACCGCAGCGCATAAGACCGATGCTCTCGCCGAGCTCGTATGCTCGAACTCGTTCCGATCCGATGACAGCGCCACCAACGCGATCGGGCTTCTGCACGCGGAGATGCGGCGGCTCGGCTCGCTCGTCATGCGCGCCGCGGATGCGAACCAGGTTCCGGCCGGCGGGGCGCTGGCGGTCGATCGCGACGGGTTCTCGGCCGCCATCACGGCGGCGCTCGCGGCGCATCCGCTGATCGAGATTTGCCGCGAGGAGATCGCCGGCCTGCCGCCCGCCGACTGGGACAGCGTCATCGTCGCGACCGGGCCGCTGACGTCGCCCGCCCTCGCGGAGGCCATCCGCGCCGCGACCGGCGAGGATGCGCTCGCCTTCTTCGACGCCATCGCGCCGATTGTGCACCGCGACAGCATCGATCTCGACACCGCCTGGTTCCAGTCGCGCTACGACAAGGCGGGCCCCGGCGGCGACGGCGCCGACTACATCAATTGCCCGCTTACCCGCGCGCAATACGACGATTTCATCGACGCGCTCATCGGCGGCGACAAGATCAGCTTTCACGACTGGGAGCAGACGCCCTATTTCGACGGCTGCCTGCCGATCGAGGTGATGGCCGAGCGCGGCCGAGAGACGCTTCGATACGGGCCGATGAAGCCGGTCGGGCTCACCAATCCGCATGCCCCGCAGGACAAGCCCTATGCGGTCGTGCAGCTGCGCCAGGACAATCGGCTCGGCACGCTCTACAACATGGTCGGCTTCCAGACCAAGCTCAAGCACGGCGACCAGACCCGCGTCTTCCGCACCATTCCGGGCCTCGAGAAGGCCGAGTTCGCCCGGCTCGGCGGCTTGCATCGCAACACCTTCCTCAATTCGCCGAAGCTGCTCGACGCTACGCTCCGCCTCAAGGCCGCGCCGCAGGTGCGCTTCGCCGGGCAGATCACGGGCTGCGAGGGCTACGTCGAGTCCGCCGCGATCGGGTTGCTCGCCGGCCGCTTCGCGGCAGCCGAACGGCGCGGCGAGGAGATCATTGCGCCGCCGGCAACGACGGCGCACGGCGCCCTGCTCGCCCACATCACGGGCGGGCACCTCGAGACGATCGATGCCGGACCGCGCTCGTTCCAGCCGATGAACGTGAATTTCGGCCTGTTCCCGCCGCTCGCCCGGGCGCCGACGCACGGGCCCGCCGGCGAGCGGCTGCGCGGCCCGGCCAAGAGCGTCGCCAAGAAGCGGGCGCTGACGGCACGCGCGCTCGACGATCTGGCGACCTGGGCCGGCCGCGAACGCGTCGCGGCGGCCGAATAGTCTCTCAGATCCGCCGGCGGCGCGCCGCTCGCCACATACGCCACTGACGGCGCCAGGGCGCCAGCCCGGCGGGGCGAAACGGATCGCGGTTGCGTTCCGCGCGCACGAGCAACGCGTCCGTCACCGCCAGCGGCAGGAAAGCCGGACGCGCCTGCGGCGACACACCCACCCAGTCGCGCCGGACCTCGTCAAGGCGCTCGCGTCCTTTGCGCGCCAGTTCGGCCAGCGCTGCCGCCAGCTGTGCGGTCGCGGTCCCGGCGCAGATGCCGTCATGGGCGACGGCGTGTCGATCGAGAAGATCGAGCGGCACACAGATGCGCCCGCGCGCCGCCTCGCGCGGCAGGTTCTGCAGCGCTCCGGCGAGCGCCGTGGCAATTCCAGCGGGTGCAGCCACCTGCCCGGCCGCCCCCTCGCGATCGAGAATGCGCGCCGCGAGATCGAATACGGCCGACGCGGTTCGTCGCCCATAGGCCTCGAGTTCGTCAAGCGTCGAGAACGCCTCACCGTAGAGATCGTGGGCCCGCGCATCGATCAGTCCATTCAGCGCATCCGCCGGCAGGCCGCAGCGCGCGACGGTATCGATCAGGGCTGCCGCGACCGGATTGGCCATCGCGTCGCCGCGCGCCTCGCCGGCCAGCGCGTCGCGCCACCATTGCAAGCGGATCTCGCCGGCGAGCGCCTCGTGCACCACGTGCCCGACGCGCGTGAGCTCGAGATCGAAGGCATAGAGCGCATGTAGGTGCGGGCGCTGCTCCGCCGGCGCAAACAGGGCCGCGATGAAGCGGTCGTGATCCGCCTCCCGCACCAGCGCTTCGCAGTGGCGATAGGCGTCCTGCATTCGAGCATGATCCCGAAAAAGCTTGCCCCGGACCCGATCCGGGGTGGTCACCGGTTTTCGGAAAAGATCATGCGCTCACAATAGTCGCGGCTCAATCGACCGCGATCAGCAGCGCCGCGACCCTCCGGCGCTCGTCGAGCAGGATGTTGTAGGTCATGACGGCCGAGCCGGTCGTCATCGTCTCGGCTGACATCCCCCGCTCGTTGAGACGCGCCGCGAGCTCGCGCGGCAGCGGCCAGAAATCGCGGCCCGTGCCGATCAGGAAATGGTCGATCGGCGTACCTGAGGTGAAAACCAGCGCCAGCGCCTCTTCGGTGATGTCCTGCGGCGCGTGGACCGGGCATGGCCAGATGCCATCGGGCAGGCAGAGCAGCGAGCCGCGATGCGACATGCCGGCGAAGCGGAATCCGCCCTTGCCGTAGGCCTCGATCTGGGCGGCACGCGGCAGATGCGGGCTCGCGCGATCCACCGCGGATCAGCGCCGTGCCCGCGCGGCCGGACGCGCCGCGGGCTTCGCGGGCTCCGGCTCGGGTTCTTCGTCGGGCGCGCCATCCCGCACCTGCGCCCGGTTGGCGCCGACGGCGAGATAGATCAGGATCGGCGACGCGATGAACACCGACGTGTAGGTACCGACCAGCACCACGCCGAACATCATGGTGGCGGTGAAGCTGTGAATGGCTTGCCCGCCGAACAGGAGCAGCGCGAGCAGCGACATCGCGACCGTCACGTGAGTGATGATCGAGCGCGACAGCGTCGCGTTGATCGACACGTTGAGCAGCTCCGGCATCGGCATCTTCTTGTAGCGCCGCAGCATCTCGCGGATGCGATCGTAGATCACGACCGTGTCGTTGAGGGAGTAGCCCAGGATGGTGAGCAGCGCCGCGATGCTGGTGAGGTCGAAGTCGACCTGGGTGATCGACATGAATCCGAGCGTGAGCACGATGTCGTGCACATTGGCGATCATGGCGCCGAGCGCGAACTGCCATTCGAAGCGGAACCACAGGTAGAACAGAATGGCGGCGATCGCCGCGAACATGCCGAGGATGCCCTTGTAGAGCAATTCGCCCGACACGCGCGGCCCGACCACCTCGACGCGGCGATAGTCGACGTCGTCGCCCAGCGCCTTGCGCACCTTCTCGACCGCGACCTGCTGCTCTTTCTCGCCGCCCGGCTGCTCGGCGATGCGGATCAGCACCTCGGCCGGGCCGCCGAACTGCTGGAGCTGGAAATCGCCGAGGCTCAGGCCCGCGATGGTCGAGCGCATCTTCGCGAGATCGGCAGCGCCTGACTTGGCGCGCACCTCCATCAGGGTGCCGCCCTTGAAGTCGATGCCGAAATTCAGGCCGTGCGTGAAATAGAGGACGATGGCCAGGATCGACAGCATCGCCGACACCGGAAAGCTGATGCGCCGAAAGCGGATGAAATCGAACTTGGTGTCGTCGGGAACGATCCGGAGCGAGAGCGCACGGCAATCTCTTTCGTCTTCTTCCGCGGCTCAGATCGGCACGCGCTGCGGGCGCACCATGCGCACCCAGTAGGCGACGATCAGGCGCGTGAGGGTGAAGGCCGTGAACAGCGTCGTGATGATGCCGATGCCGAGCGTGACCGCGAAGCCCTTCACGGGGCCGGTGCCGATGAAGAACAGCACGGCGGCCGCGATGAAGGTCGTGATGTTGGAATCGAGAATGGTGGCGAGCGCGCGCGTGAACCCGGCATCGATCGCCGGGATCGCGTTGCGCCCGTGCCGCACCTCCTCGCGGATACGCTCGTAGATCAGCACGTTGGAATCGACCGCGATGCCGACCGTGAGCACGATGCCGGCGATGCCCGGCAGCGTCAGCGTCGCGTTGAGCAGGGACAACGTGCCGAAGATCATGCCGACATTGATCGCGACCGCGATGTTGGCGAACAAGCCGAACAGGCCGTAGGTCACCAGCATGAAGATGATCACCAGCGCGGCGCCGACGATCGAGGCGTATTTGCCCTTGGTGATCGAATCCTGGCCGAGGCCGGGGCCGACCACGCGCTGCTCGATCGGCGTGAGCTTCGCCGGCAGCGCGCCGGCACGCAGCAGAATCGCGAGGTCGCCCGCGGACTGCACGGTGAAATTGCCGGAAATCTGCCCGACGTCCGCCGAGGATCGGCTCGCGGATCGAGGGCGCCGAGATCACCTTGTTGTCGAGGATGATCGCGAACGGCCGTCCGACGTTCTCCTGCGTCACCTCGCCGAACTTGCGCGCGCCGGTCGCGTCGAAGGTGAAATCCACCACCGGCTGGTTGTTCTGGTCGAAGCTGGCCTTGGCGTCGGTCAGGTTCGCGCCTTCGACCAGCACCTGCTTGTAAACGACGACCGCCTCCCCGCCCTCGCAGAGCGGAGGCTTCACGTCGGCTTTGTTCTGGTTCCTGGTCTCGCAGAGGGCCTCCGAGTCGGGCGGCACGTTCTGCGCATTTGCGTTCTGGTTGACCAGCCGGAACTCGAGCTTGGCGGTCTCGCCGAGGAGCTTGAGCAGCCGCTGCGGATCGCCGAGGCCGGGCACCTGGACCAGGATGCGGTCGACGCCCTCGCGCTGCACGGTGGGCTCGACGAGGCCCATCTCGTTGACGCGCCGCTCGATGATCGGGATCGACTGGTCGACCGTCTGGCGCACGCGGTCGTTCATCGCGGCTTCGCTCGGCGTGAGCCGGATCAGGCCGCCGCCCGCGTCGGTCACGGCGAGGCTCTGGTCACCCGTCACACCGATGATGTTGTTAGTGATGGGCTGCGACAGGGCGCGCAGCTTCTCCAGTCCCGCCTGGAAATCTTGGCCTTCCTTGATGCGCACCTCGACGGCGTTCCCGCGGATCTGCGGCAACGTCGCGTACAGGATCCGCGCGTCGCGTAGCGTCTTGCGCACCTCTTCGCGCAGCGTGGTCAGCCGCTGCTTGCGCACGTCGGCAGTGTCCACCTCGAGCAGAATGTGCGAGCCGCCCTGCAGGTCGAGGCCGAGCACCAGATAGCGCTGCGCCCAGGTCGGCCACTTCTTGACGGTGTCCTGCGAGACGAAATTCGGAATCGCGCACGCGCATACGATCAGCGCCGTGAGCAGGATCGCCGCCGCTTTCCACCGTGCGAAATAGAGCATGATCCCGCGTCCACCTGGAATTCAGCGGCCTCAGCTGGCGGCGACGTCGTTTCCGACCGGCTCGCCTTTGGCGCGCACCTCGCTCACCATCGACCGCATTTGCCGCACTCGCACGTTCTGGGCGATCTCGATCTCGATCTGCTCGTCATCGACCAGCTTGGTCACCCGCCCGACGGTGCCGCCCGATGTCACCACGCTGTCGCCCTTGCGCAGGTTCTTCACCATTTCCTGGTGCTGCTTCGCTCGCTTCTGCTGCGGCCGGATCAGCAGCATGTACATGATCGCGATGATCGCGACGAATGGAAAGAACTGAAAGTACTGCTCGAGACCGCCGAAACCGCCTCCCGACGCGGCTTGAGCATAGGCGGGCGTAATCCACATGAACGGTCTCCCCTCCCCCGCCGGGGCAAATAGGGGTCGGAATCCGAGTAGTTCGGCCCGACCCCGCGGTTGGCGCGGAATATAATGACCACGGGCCTGATTGCAACGCCAAGCCCGGCTGATTTGGCGTCGCGCGCGACGCGCCCGGCACCTTGCGGGCGGCAGCCCGCGGGGCTAAGGAACACCATCCCCGCTCGAATACAACATCATGTCTGAAAAAGATAAAATCGCGTCGCCGCAGCCCGATTCCGCGGTCCTTCGTCGCATCGCCGATGCGCTGGAGCGGCTCGCGCCACCGGCCCGCACGACTGCAGACCTCGGCGGCGCCGATGCCTACATCTGGCACCCCGGTCGCGGCCTCGTCGCGGTGCCGCGCGTCAACCGGGTCGACATGTCGCTGCTCAAGGGCATCGACCGCATGCGCGACATCCTGGTGGAGAACACCGAGCGCTTCGCGCGCGGCCTGCCCGCCAACAACGCGCTCCTGTGGGGCGCGCGCGGCATGGGCAAGTCCTCGCTCGTCAAGGCCGCGCATGCCGGCGTCAATGCGGCGCTCGGCGCCAAGGACCGAAAGCTGGCCGGGCTGCTCAAGCTCGTCGAAATCCACCGCGAGGACATCGAGAGCCTGCCCGAGCTGATGACCGGGCTGCGCGCGCAGCCCTACCGTTTCATCGTCTTTTGCGACGATCTGTCCTTCGACGCCGAGGACACCTCCTACAAATCGCTCAAGGCCGTGCTGGAAGGTGGCATCGAGGGACGGCCCGAGAACGTCATCCTCTATGCGACGTCGAACCGCCGGCACTTGATGTCGCGCGACATGATGGAGAACGAGCGCTCGACCGCGATCAATCCGGGCGAGACCGTCGAGGAAAAAGTATCGCTGTCCGACCGCTTCGGCCTATGGCTCGGCTTTCACCGCTGCAGCCAGGACGAGTTTCTCGCCATGGTCGAGGGCTACGTGGCGCATTTCCACATTCCGGTGGATGCCGAGACGCTGCGGCGTGAGGCGCTCGAATGGGCGACGACGCGCGGCTCGCGCTCAGGACGCGTGGCGTGGCAGTTCGTGCAGGATTTGGCCGGACGGCTCGGCGTCGCGCTACGCGGCGGCGCCTGAGCCCAATCGTCCTTGATCAGGTGCCGGTCGGCAGAAACTGCGACGGATCGACGGGCGATGATCCTTTGCGGATCTCGAAATGAAGCTGCGGAACCTGGACCCCGCCGGTCTGGCCCGACTTGGCGATCACCTGCCCGCGGTGGACGTGATCGTTGCGCTTGACCAGGATCTCGCTCGCATTGGCATAGGCCGTGACGAAGCCGTTCTCGTGCCGGATCAGCACCAGGTTGCCGTACCCTTTGAGCTCGTTGCCCGCATAGGCGACGACGCCGTCCTCGGCGGCACGCACGTCGGTGCCTTGCGGAACCGCGAGATCAATACCGTCATTGCGCTGACCATTCGGCTTCGACCCGAACGTCGCGATCACGCGGCCGCGCACCGGCCAGCGGAATGTCAGTGCCTTGGCGATCGGGGTCGGCGCCGCGGCGGCGGTCGCTTGCGTGCCGGACACGGCAACGCGCGCGGCAGGCGCGGCTTCGGCGGTCACGACTGGATGCGGCGCGGGCGCCTGTACGTGCGGCGGCTGCACCTTGGGCGCCGTGGGCGCGGGCGGCGTGACGGAACGTGACGCCGTCATCTGGCCCGGAATGAAAATCCGGTCGCCGATCTTCAGATGCGTCTGCGGCGCGATCTTGTTCGCCGCCGCGATCTGCGCGACCGGCTTGTGATAGCGCCGGGAGATCGACATCAGCGTCTCGCCGCGCACGACAATGTGGACGTTGGCCGAGGCCGTGGACGCCGTGGTCTCGGTCGGAGGCGGCGGCGCATAGTGATGCGGCGCGGGCTGCGCCGGTGTCGCCGCGACCGCATGGTCATGGTTGTACTTCGGAATGACGAGGCGCAAGCCGGTGTGGATTTCGCTCGGGCTGCGCAGGCCGTTCGCCTGCATGATCGCGCTCGCCGGCACGCCATATTTCTTGGCAAGGCTTTCGGCGGTCTCGCCTGGGCCGACCATGATGGCGGTTCCGCCATCCCAGTTCCAGCCCGGCTGCTGCCGATGCGGGATCGAGCCCGTCACCTCGTGGGCGGGCGGCGGAGGCAGCGGCGGCGGTAGCGCGGCATGCACCGGTGCGGGCGTCGGCGCCGGATAGGATGATGGCGTGTACGACCCCATCCCGCCTCCACCACCCGTAACGCCGACCGCCGCGACGCTCGCGGGACGGTTTGCGTTCGGCGGTGGCGGCAGCGGCTGCGACGCGATGTGACTCGTGGGCGCCGGCGCCGGCTGCACGGAACCGGTCACTTCCGCCGGCGCGGACGAACGCGACGCGAAAGGGTTGGAGTTGGGATTGCCGAAACGGGAAGTGTCCGAGCTGCAGCCCGCGACACCGACCGCCAACGCCCCGAGCATCGCGAGCCGGGACCATGGGCGTCCCGGAAACCTGACGACCGCACACATGGGTCTACTCACTGGTACGCAACAAAAACGGATAGGTCAGTTAAAGAGGCGCGAGGTAAAGATTGCTTTAAGCAGGAAACCGGCGCTTAACACTAACCGAATGGGGCCGAAATTCGTCACAATTCGCGCGCTTTTCCAGGCAAAAGCGGTACAAACCGCACGCCGATCAGGTTCTCGCGCGTGAGACCTTGTTTAGTCTTCGTTAGCGTTACGATCACTTGTGCGCCTGCGTGCGGCCCGAGCGGTAGCACCATGACGCCGCCCTCCCCGAGCTGATCGACGAGCGCCTGCGGGATTCCTCGGCCGCCGCCGTGACCAGGATGCGCTCGAACGGCGCCCTGTCGGGCGCCCCCGCGAGCCCGTCGCCGGCGATCACGTCCACATTCGTATAGCCGAGCGTCTTGAGCCGCCCGCGCGCCGCATCCGCGAGCGTGCGGTAGCGCTCGATGGTCACGACCTCGCGCGCGAGCCGCGACAGGACCGCGGCCTGATAGCCCGAACCGGTGCCGATCTCGAGCGCGCGATGCTCCGGCCGCACCGCGAGGCGCTCCGTCATATAGGCGACCACGTAGGGCTGGCTGATGGTCTGGCCGCAGGCGATCGGCAGCGCCTGGTCCGCGTAGGCGACGTCGGCGTGGGTCGGCGCGACGAAATGCTCGCGCGGCACCTCGTCCATGGCATGCAGCACCGCGGCATCGGTGATTCCGTGCCGGCGCAGGCTGAGCAGGAATTCCATGCGGCCGACCCGATCGTCGGCCCACGGCGTTGAGGACACGCGCCACCTCTTCGGCAGAACGTCAGAGCATGATCCCGAAAGGGCCTGCCCCGCCGCACGCGATACGGGGTGGGAACCAGCTTCCGGAATCACGCTCCAACAACAAGCTAACGCGTGACGACGATTCGAAGAACGTCATCACGGTTTAGCGCATGTCCCGGCGGCCTGGATAGCGGCCCTTCGGCAAGAATATCCGCCGATGCGCCGATCGCGTCAGTCGAACAGTTCGGCGAGCCGGGTCTTGAACCGCTCGTCCGTCAAGTCGATACGCAACGGCGTCACCGATATGCGGTTCTCGCGCAGCGCCTGCAGGTCGGTTCCATCGGGTGACGGCGGCCGCGGGCCGCGCGCGAAGGCGATCCAATAATACGGATTGCCGCGGCCGTCGTGGCGCGCGTCGATGCGCAGCCATTCCTGGTCGCGCTTGCCCTGGGACGTGACCTCGATGCCCTTCACGTCCCCGGGCACGCAGTCCGGGAAGTTGATGTTGACCAGGATGTCGGGCGGCATGCCCTCCGCCAGCACCTTGCGGATGATGCCGGGGCCGTGCGCGACCGCCGTGTCCCAATGCGGGTTCTGGCGGTTGGCGGCGCTGTAGCCCTGCGACAGCGCAAAGGATGGGATGCCCAGGATCGCGCCTTCGAGCGCGCCCGCGATCGTGCCCGAGTAGGTCACGTCCTCGGCCGCATTCTGCCCGCGGTTGACCCCCGACAGGATGAGATCGGGCGCCTTGCCGTCGAGGATGTGGCGCACGCCCATGATGACGCAGTCGGTCGGCGTGCCTTTGATGGCGAAGCGCCGCTCGTCGACCGCGCGCAGACGCAGCGGATCATTGAGCGAGAGCGAATGCGACACGCCGGACTGATCGAACTCGGGCGCCACGATCCACACCTCGTCGGAAAGAGCGCGCGCGATCTCGGCGCAGACGTCGAGGCCCGGCGCGTTGATGCCGTCGTCGTTGGTGACGAGGATGCGCATGCGCGGTCAGGCCCGCTCGATCGTCTTGATGCCGCCCATATACGGCGCGAGGGCCTCCGGTACGGCGATCGCGCCGTTTCCCTGCTGATAGGTCTCCATCACGGCGATCAGCGCGCGGCCGACCGCGACGCCCGAGCCGTTGAGGGTGTGCACGTGATGCACCGCGCGGTCTTTGCCGCGGTAGCGCGCATTCATGCGGCGCGCCTGGAACTCACCGCACACCGAGCAGGACGAGATCTCGCGGAACATATTCTGCCCGGGCAGCCAGACCTCGATGTCGTAGGTCTTCTGCGACGCAAAGCCCATGTCGCCGGTGCATAGCGTGACGACGCGATAGTGCAGATCGAGGCGGCGCAGTACCTCCTCGGCGCAGGCGAGCATGCGTTCGTGCTCGTCCCGGCTCTGCTCCGGCGTGGTGATCGAGACGAGCTCGACCTTGGTGAACTGGTGCTGGCGGATCATGCCGCGCGTGTCCTTGCCGGCGGCGCCCGCCTCGGCGCGGAAGCACGGCGTGCAGGCCGTGAGCCGCATCGGCAGCTCGGCCTCGTCGACGATCAATTCGCGCACCAGGTTGGTGAGCGAGACCTCGGCGGTGGGGATCAGCCAATGATCCGTCGTGGTGCGAAACTGATCCTCGGCGAATTTCGGCAGTTGGGCGGTGCCGAACATGACTTGATCGAGCACCAACAGCGGCGGGTTGACCTCCGTATAGCCGTGCTCGCCGGTATGCAGGTCGAGCATGAACTGTCCGAGCGCGCGTTCGAGCCGCGCCAGCCCTTTCTTCAGCACGACGAACCGCGCGCCCGCGAGCTTGGCGGCGGTCTCGAAATCCATCTGCCCGAGCGCTTCGCCGAGTTCGAAGTGCTGCTTGGGTGCAACCGCGTAGTCGCGCTTCGCGCCGAACCGGTGATGCTCCACATTGCCGTGCTCGTCCTTGCCGTCCGGCACCTCGGCGAGCGGCAGGTTGGGAATCTCGGCGAGCGCCTTCTCGAGCTCGGCGGTGGCGTCCTTCTCGTCCACCTCCATGGCCGGGATCGCACCCTTGAGCTCGGCGACCTCGGTCATCAGCCGCGCGGCCGCGGCCTCATCCTTCTTTTTCTTCGCCTCGCCGATCTCGCGCGAGGCGGCGTTGCGGCGCGCCTGCGCCTGCTCGACCTTGCCGATGATTGCGCGCCGGCGTTCGTCGCGCGCCAGCACGCGCTTCGATTCAGGCGCGAGCCCGCGCCGCGCCAGCGCCGTGTCGAACGCGTCGGGATTATCGCGAATCCATTTGATGTCGTGCATGGCTGCCGCCTGAAAATCCCAGTCCCAAGACGTGGATGGCCGGGACATAGGCGAGCGAAGCGACGCCGTTCTGAGAACGGCTATGCCCGGCCATGACCCATGGAAAATACCGACCGTGGCTACGCGACGCTACTCGGCTGGATTACTCGCCGACCCGGCGGCCGCTGCCGCTTCGGCCTTTTTCGCCCGCTTTTCGTTAAAGCGCACCGACCAGATCGAGCCCTCGTAGAGCACGACCAGCGGCACCGCAAGCGACAATTGGGACAGGACGTCGGGCGGGGTGAGGAACGCCGCGATCGCGACCGCGATCACGATGAAATAGCGACGCTTGCTGGCAAGCTGGTCCGACGTGATGATGCCGATCCGGCCCAGCAGGGTGAGGATCACGGGGAGCTGGAACGCAATGCCGAACGCGAAGATGAGCTTCATCATCAGCGTCAGATAATCGTCGACCTTGGGCAGGAGTTCGATCGCGGCATGGCCGTCGGCCGCGGCCTGCTGCATGCTGAGCGAGAAGCGCGCGAGCAGCGGCCACAGCACGAGATAGACCATGCCGGCGCCGATCACGAAGAAGACTGGCGTCGCGATCAGATAGGGCAGGAACGCGTGCCGTTCATTGCGATAGAGGCCGGGCGCGACGAACATGTAGAGCTGCGTCGCGATCACCGGAAACGAGATGAAGGCCGCGCCGAACATCGCGATCTTGAGCTGGACCACGAAATATTCGAGCAGCCCCGTGTAGATGAATTGCGCGTGCTCGGGGCCGGCCACCCACACGTAGGGCCAGGTCAGCACATTGTAGATCGGCTTGGCGACGAAGAAGCAGCCGATCAGCGCGATCCCGAAGGCGATCATCGACTTGATGAGCCGCGAGCGCAGCTCGATCAGATGCTCCATCAACGGAGCCTTGGTGGACTCGATGTCCTCGTGGGTCATGCGGCCCGGTCTCCGCTCGTGGGCGGCGTCGGCGCGCTGGTCGTGGGTGCCGCGGCGGCGGAATCAGTGGTCGTCGCTGGCGTCGGCGTGGCGGCGGTTGGCGCAGGCTCAGCCGGAGCGGCTTCGGCCGCCGCCGGCGCGACCGCGTCGGCGGGCGGCGCAGGCGGCGCATCCGCGGCGGGCACGGAGCTCGCGGTCGGCTCGGAATGCTTCCATTCCGCCGACTCCTTGACCCCGGCCAACGGATCGAGGCCGGTGTTGAGGCTGCTCGCCGCCTCGTCGATGTCCTTCTTGAGGTCGGCCACCTCGGCTTCCCGGATCGCCTCGCGGAACTGGTCCTGGAACTCCGACGCCATGCGCCGGATCTTGCCGGTCCATTGGCCGATCGCGCGCAGCACGCCCGGCAATTCCTTCGGCCCGATGAACACCAAAGCGACCACCGCGATCAGCAGCAGCTCGCTCCAGCTAACGTCGAACATGGTGCTCTAGCTCCAATGGCCATACCGCCGGCCGCGGCCGGAGCTTTCTGCGGCCGATCCTCGCGACGAACCGGCGCGATCGGTCAGCCCGCTTTGTGAATCTCGGGCTGCGGCGCCGCCTGCGGGGTTTGATGCTCGATCGTCTTGGACGTGTCGGCCTTGGCCGTCTCGGACTTCTCGCTGTCGTCCTCCGACATGCCCTTCTTGAAGGCCTTGATCCCCGACGCGACGTCGCCCATCAGCCCGGAGATCTTGCCGCGGCCGCCAAACAGCAGCAGCGCCACGACCATCAGGAGCAGTATGTGTTGCCAGCTCAGACCCATGGCACTCTATCCTCCGCACGGACGGGCTGCGCATTGCGCCACCGGCCCTCGGTTTCTACCTGAAATTAGGCTTCGGTCGCGGCAAAAACAAGGACTTCGGCGTTTCGCCGCGCCCCGGATAGCGTGTCCGCGCCGGCACGGTAAATGCCGCGATTTGCGTCATGACGACACAGGCGCCAAGCGCGCCGCAAGGCGCTTCTTCGAGACAAGCGCGCCACAAGGCGCTTCTGCAAGAAAAGACGCGTTCAAGACGTGCCTTATTCCTCACCGCTCGGTTCCGGCCGCGGCGCGAGGCCGAGATCGAGGTCGCCCGGCTCGAGCGGGTCTTCATCCTCGCGCAGCGCAGGATCATCCGACGGCGCCGGCACCGCGAAGCCCGGCGGCAGCCTTCCGTCGAGGAGGCCCGAGCCCTTGAGCTCATCCAGTCCCGGCAGATCGGAGAGCGCCTCGAGCCCGAAATGCGACAGGAAGTCCTCGGTGGTTCCGTAGGTCAGCGGCCGGCCCGGGGCCTTGCGCCGCCCGCGCGGGCGGATCCAGCCGGTTTCCAGCAGAACGTCGATCGTGCCCTTGGCCGCCGAGATGCCGCGGATGTCCTCGATCTCGGCGCGCGTGACGGGCTGGTGATACGCGATGATCGCGAGCGTCTCGACGGCGGCGCGCGAAAGCCGCTTGGGCTCGACCGCCTCGTGGGTCAGCAGCCACGCGAGGTCGTTCGCGGTGCGGAAGGTCCATTTCTTGCCGATATGCACCAGGTTGACGCCGCGCGGCGCATACTCGGCCTGCAGCCGGCGCAGTGTCGCACGCACGTCGACGTTCTCGGGCATGCGCTCCGCCAGCACCTTCTCGTCGAGGGGCTCCGAGGCGGCGAACAGCAGGGCTTCGAGCAGGCGCAGTTCCTCGGGGCGCTGCTCCAGCACCGCGACCTCGTCGCCCTCGTCGCCCCCCTGGGGCCGCTCGTCGTTCGGTTCGCCTTCCACGATGACCATGCGTTTCTCGGCCAAGCCCGCCATCGTCAAGCCCTCCTGGCTCATGCCACCCTCACTCATTCCCATTCCACTCTCACTCATTCGCGGCGCGCACTCCTGCAAATAGGTCTGCTACTGGGTCGTCGTGCTCGATTCCGGCCCGTCCGTGGACGGCTCGCCCGGCGGCGCCGGTGTCTCGTCGGCGCGCTTGCGCAGGAAGATCGGCGCGAACGGGGACTGCTGGTGCACCTCGACCTTGCCTTCGCGCACGAGCTCGAGCGTCGCCGCCAAGCTCGAGGCGAGCACGGTCGGCCGCATCGCAGGCTCGACCACATAGTGGATCAGGTATTCGTCGAGGCAGCTCCAGTCGGCGGAGGCGCCGACCATCCGCTCGAGCGCGGTGCGCGCCTCGGCGAGCGACCATACGCTGCGCTTGACGAAGCGCACGCGCGCCAGCACGTGGCGCTGGCGCTCCATCGCGTAGGCCGACAGCAGGTCATAAAGAGTGGCCGACCATTTCGGATGCTTGATCTCGGCGATCGGCTCGGGATCGCCGCGGCCGAAGACCGAGCGGCCGAGCTGCGGACGTTCGAACAGCTTCTCGGCGGTCGCGCGGATCGCCTCGAGCCGGCGCAGCCGCAACGCGAGCGCATTCGCCATGTCGGCCGCGCTCATGCCCTCGGGCCCGGGCGCGTCCGGCAGCAACATGCGCGACTTGAGATAGGCGAGCCACGCCGCCATCACGAGATAGTCGGCCGCAAGCTCGATGCGCAGCGCGCGCACCTGCTCGATGAACACGAGATACTGGTCCGCCAGCGCCAGGATGGAAATCTTGGCGAGGTCGACCTTCTGGTGCCGCGCCAGCGTCAGCAGGACATCGAGGGGGCCCTCGAAGCCCTCGACGTCGACGATGAGGGCGCGCTCGTCGGAGGCGAGCTCCGGCGTCATGTCGGGTGTGAACTGAACGATATCGGCGGTCATCAGGTGCTTGCCTCGGCGCCCACGGCGCCCTGCATCAGGCGCGCGAATTGCGCGCGCGCGGCGGCGAGGTCGATGGGCTCGGCAGCCTGCCGGGACGCGAGTGCCGCGTCGGCACGCCGGGCCGCCGTGCCGGAGAGTTCCGGCGTCGCGTCGGCCACCGCCTCCATCTCGCGCAGGTTCCCGTTGCAATGAAGCGCCATATCGCAGCCCGCCGCGAGCGCCGCGCGCGTGCGCTCCGCGAGGCTGCCGGACAGCGCCCCCATCGAGAGATCGTCACTCATCAGCACACCGTCGAATCCGATGAACCCGCGAATCACTTGACCGATGATAGTGGCCGAAGTCGTGGCCGGAAGATCAGGATCGATGGCTGTGAACACCACATGCGCGGTCATCCCCAACGGAAGTCGGGCGAGCGGCCGAAATGCGGCGAAATCGGTCGCCTCCAGGGTCTCGCGATCGGCCGCGACGACCGGCAGCCGCAGGTGGCTGTCGGCGGTCGCGCGTCCATGGCCCGGCAGGTGTTTGAGCACAGGCAGTACGCCGCCCGCCGCGAGCCCCTGCGTCAGCGCGGCCGCGATCGCGGCGACCTTCGCGGGCGTTTCCCCGTAGGCGCGATCGCCGATCACGGCGTCGGAGCCCGCGACCGGCACGTCGGCCAGCGGCAGGCAATCGACCGTGATGCCGGCCGCCGCCAGATCGGACGCGAGCAGCCGTCCGCCCAGTTTAGCGGCCGCCAGTCCCGCCGCCTGGTCACGGTCGTAAATGCGTCCGTAGGCGGCCCCGGGCGGATAGGCGGGCCACTGCGGCGGCCCCATCCGCTGGACGCGGCCGCCTTCCTGGTCGATCAGCACCGGCACGTCGGCGCGGCCGGCCACCGCCTTGAATTCATCAATTAGCGCAGAAAGTTGCGATACAGATTCAATGTTACGCTTGAATAGGATCAGGCCCCACGGAAGAGACCCACGCAGAAACGCCCGCTCGTTGGCGGTAATCGCTGGCCCGGACAATCCGGTGATGAAGGCGCGCGCCGTCATCGGCGCGGCTTAGCCCGCGTTCCGGGCAGCCGCAATAGTGGCGCCCCTCAATTCCTTTGGATCATGCACGAGCCGCCCGCGGATTTGAGCTGCTCGCACAGGTGGATGGCGCCCTCGTGCGAGAACGGGCCGACCTGGGCACCGTAAAAGACGCCCTTGCTGCCGAGGTCCTTGCGGCGGAACACCGGCGCACGACCCTGCAGGATGCTCGCATACTTCGCCTGGATGCCGCGGAACGAGGTGCGCGCCTCTTCCTGCGTCTTCTGGGCGCTGACCTGGACGTAATAGCCGGCGCCTCCCGCGGCCTCGGCCGGCGGCGCTGTGGGCGCAAGCGCCGTCGTGCGCATCGGGGCACTTGGCGCCACATTGCGCGCCGGCGGGGCCGGCTGATCGGGAACACCCTGGGGCGCGAGCGACAAGGGCGCATTCGCGTCGCGCGTCGCCGGCGAGGCCGCCCGCGGTGCGATCGGGCGTGGCGGCGCGAGCGCGGCTCCGCCCGGCTCCTGGTCGGCCGAGATCTTCACAGTGTGAATCTTGCGCGGCGCCGCAGGGGTGTTCGGCCCGGCTGGAGCGGTCGGAGCTGCCCCCGGGGGCTGTGCTGGCGGGGCCGTCTGGGTGGCAAGGCCCGGCGTCATCGGCAGCGCCGGTGGCGTGGCCGGGATCGCACTCTGCGCGGCCGACGGCTGCGGCGTGACCGCCACATTGATCGGCTGTTCGGGCGGTGGCGCCATCTGCTCGTTGCTGCTGGAGGCCAGACGATCGGGCTGCTTGTTCGACCCGTTGTCGGCATTTTGCGCCGGCGGAGCCATCTTGTCGGGCCGCACGTCACGGGTGATCAACGGCGGCGGCCCGCCGGCGACAACGGCGCGGTACGCAAACGCGCCCGCGGTCCCGAGCACCGCAAGGCCGGCCAAAGCAGCCACCGTGATGAGCCAGCCGCGTCGGCGCGGCGCTGGCGTGTCGTCGTAATACGCGTCCGGCCGGCCCGCATGCGGATCGGCAGCAAAATAAGGCGGCGGGCCGAGATTGGGCGGACCGTTCTGCTGCGATGGATCGTAAGCGCCGCCATTCGGCTGCGCGTAATGCGGCTGCGGTTCCTGCTGGTGATAGGACGCGCCGTCATAGCCTTGCGGATCCGCGTAGCCGCCGCCGTCGTGCTGCGAATCGTTGGCGTAGGCTTGGTCCGCCCCGTTCGCCGGGTACTGGCCGGCGCCATTCGCGGCATACGGATCGGCGCCATTCGCCGCATATTGCTGGGCGTCGTCATAGCCCGCTTGATAGCCGGCTTGGCCCGCGTGCTGGTCGTATTGTGCCTGATCGGGTGCGGCACCGTATTGATCGGCGTAGCCGGCGTTCTGATCCGGGTAAGCGGGCTGCTGCGCATCGTTGCGCCAATCCGCCGGCCCGCGCGCGTCGGCGCGGCGATTATGGTCGCCGAACGGATCGCTTTGCCCGATCAGTCGGGCGAGCTCTGTCAACGGATCGGTCGCCGGCTCGGACGACCCCGCGCCGCCGCGGCCATACGGATCGTTTCGGTAACCCCGATAACTATCATCCACCATTAGATACCGTCACCAGATCCTGCCACCATACGCGGATTTCCCCCATCCGCGATGTGCATAGACGTCGACCGCGTCTTACGTCGGCGGCTTGCCGATAACTGCCAAGCACGCCCTCAAGCGGAATTACCGCATCTCGTCCGGCGCGTCGACACCGAGCAAGGAGAGCCCGGATGCGAGCACAGTCACAACCCCCTCGACCAAGGCGAGGCGGGCAACGGTCATTGTCGGATCATTCTGGATAATGAAGCGTAAATGTGGCGCGTCTTTACCTTTGGTGTAGAGCGCATGGAATTCGCTCGCCAGATCATAAAGATAGAATGCGACCCGGTGCGGCTCATGGGCGAGCGCCGCCGCCTCGACGAGGCGCGGATAGAGCGCGATCTTGCGGATGAGCGCGGTTTCGGCCGGATCGCTCAGGCCCTCGAGCGCCGCGCCCGCGAGCTGCTCGACGCGCGCGGCCGCCTCCATCGGCAAGTCCGGCAGCATCTCGCGCGCATTGCGGAAGATCGACTGGCCGCGTGCGTGTCCGTACTGGACGTAGAACACCGGATTGTCGCGCGACTGCTCGATCACCTTGGCGAGGTCGAAGTCGAGCGGCGCGTCGTTCTTGCGATAGAGCATCATGAAGCGCACCGCGTCGCGGCCGACCTCGTCCACGACCTCGCGCAGCGTCACGAACTCCCCGGAACGCTTCGACATTTTCACCGGCTCGCCGCCGCGCAGCAGGCGCACGAGCTGGACGACCTTCACATCGAGCTCGGCCTTGTCGTCGCTGACGGCGCGCACCGCCGCCGTCATGCGCTTGATGTAGCCGCCGTGGTCGGCGCCCCACACGTCGATCATGTCGTGGAAGCCGCGGTCCCACTTCGATTTGTGGTAGGCGATATCGGACGCGAAATACGTGTAGCTGCCATCCGACTTCTTCAGCGGCCGGTCGACATCGTCGCCGAACGCGGTCGCGCGGAACAGCGTCTGCTCGCGGTCCTCCCAATCCTCGATCGGCGCGCCCTTGGGCGGCGGCAGCCGGCCTTCGTAGACTTGTCCCTTCTGGCGCAGCGCCTCGAGCGTGCGCGCGACCTGGTCGACCGGCTCCTCGATCAGCGATCGCTCGGAGAAGAACACGTCATGGCGCACGTTGAGCGCCGCAAGATCCTCGCGGATCGAATCCATCATCATGTCGATCGCCTTGGCGCGCACGACCGCCAGCCAATCGCTCTCCGGCTTCTGGTTCAGCGCGCCGCCATATTCGGCGGCGAGCGCCTGCCCGACCGGTTTCAGGTAGTCGCCCGGGTAAAGCCCCTCCGGGATCGCGCCGATGTCCTCGCCGAGCGCCTCGCGGTAGCGCAGGTAGGCGGAGCGCGCGAGCACGTCGACCTGCGCGCCCGCGTCGTTGATGTAGTACTCGCGCGTCACCTTGTGATCCGTGAAGGCGAGCAGGGTCGCGAGCGCATCGCCGAACACGGCGCCGCGGCAATGGCCGACATGCATCGGCCCCGTCGGGTTGGCGGACACGTATTCGACATTGACGGGCTCGGCGTCGCCGATGTCGCTCTTGCCGTAGGCCGCGCCGGCGCGGATCGCGGCGCGCAGCGCCTCGGTCCACGCACCCGGCTTGAGCGTGAGATTGATGAAGCCCGGCCCCGCGACGTCGACCTTCTGCACGAGATCGTCGGCCGCGAGCCCGTCGGCAATCGCCTGCGCGAGCTCGCGCGGCTTTTTCCCCGCGTCCTTCGCCAGCACCATCGCGGCGTTGGTCGCCATGTCGCCGTGGGACGGATCGCGCGGCGGCTCGACGACGACGCGCGATTGATCGATCGTGGCGGGCAGCACGCCGGACGCGACCAGCCGCGCGTTCACGGCGCGCACGCGATCGAGGACGTCGTTGAAGATGTTGCTGGCGGCCATGCGGAGCTCGTTTCGCCGCCGCCTATCGTAATTCCGGGGTCGAGTCAAAGAGCCGGGCGTGCTCGATCAGCGCGAAGCGATCGGTCATGCCGGCGATGAAGTCGGCGATGTGGCGCGCGGCCGCGCTGGCGTCCGTCGCGTCGAGGCCCTGCCGCCACTCCTCGGGCAGTTCGCCGGGCTCGCGCACGTAGCGGCCGAACAGGTCCGCGACCACGCCCTCGGCGTCGCGCATGATGCGCATCACCCGCTCGTGCCGATACATGCGCGGCAGCAGGAAATCCTTGATCGCCCGGTCGGCCGCCGCCATCTCGGCCGAGAACGCGACGACCGCATGGGAGGCGCCGCGCACGTCGTCGGCCGAGCGGGCCCCAAGCGCCGCCAGGCGGCGCGTACTCTCCGCCAGCACGTCGTCGATCATCCGGGTGATCAGCCGGCGCACCACCTCGTGCGCGCGCCGTCCCGGCTCGATGTGCGGGTGGAGGCTCGCGAGCTCGCGCAGAATGTCGCCCGCGAGCGGCACGGGGGCAAGATCCTCGAGCGCGAACAACCCGGCGCGCAGGCCGTCGTCGATGTCGTGGGCGTCATACGCGATGTCGTCCGAGATCGCGCCCGCCTGCGCCTCGGCGCTCGGAAAGCGCCACAGGTCGAGGTCCTGCACGGCGCAATACGCGAGAATATCGGCCGCGACACCCTTCTCGGCATGGCGTCCGGCCGCGCGGCCCGTCGCATCGGTCAACGGCCCGTTGTGCTTGACCAGGCCTTCGAGCGTATCCCAGGTCAGGTTGAGGCCGTCGAAATTCGCGTAGTGCCGCTCCAGCCGCGTCACGACGGCGAGCGTTTGCGCGTTGTGATCGAAACCGCCGTGGTCGGCGAGACAGCGGTCGAGCGCCCGCTCGCCCGCATGCCCGAACGGCGGATGGCCGAGATCGTGGGCGAGCGCCGAGGCTTCCGCCAGGTCCTCCTCGAGGCCGAGCGCGCGCGCCAGCGAACGGGCGATCTGGGTCACCTCGAGCGTGTGCGTGAGGCGGGTGCGGTAGTGGTCGCCCTCGTGCGGGATGAACACCTGTGTCTTGTGCGCGAGGCGGCGAAACGCGGTCGAATGGATGATCCGGTCGCAGTCGCGGCGAAAATCGCTGCGCGTCAGGCTCGGCGGCTCGGGGCGCAGCCGGCCGCGGCCGGTCGCCGGATCGGCCGCATAGGGGGCGCGTGGGCGGGCCGCCGAAACCGCCATTTCTGCCTCGCGTCTGGAGTTGACCCTAACCGGAGGCGCACTTAACTAAGAGTCGTACGCAACCGCAACAGGCCAGAGCCAGAGCATGGACGCATCCGTAAATATGACAGAGCGGGCGGCGCGGCGGATCGGCGAGATCCTCAAGGCCGAGCCCGCCGGCAGCATGCTGCGCGTCTCGGTCGAGGGCGGCGGCTGCTCCGGCTTCCAATACAAGTTCGGCTTCGAGCAGGCGAAGGCCGACGACGATCTCGTGCTCGCCCGGAATGGCGCGACCGTGCTGATCGATCCGATTTCGGTGAAATACATGGCGGGCGCCGAGATCGACTACGTGGACGACCTGATCGGCGCCTCGTTCAAGGTCAACAACCCGGTCGCGACCGCGTCCTGCGGCTGCGGGACCAGCTTCTCGATTTAACTCCAGGTCAGTCTTTTAATCCGTCATGGCCGGGCTTGTCCCGGCCATCTCGCTTAGGTGGGCATTGTGCGTTCCTAAACGAGATGCCCGCGACATAGGCGAGCGAAGCGACGCCGTTCTTCGAACGGCTATGCGCGGGCATGACGGAGAAACGTCCTACTCGGCCGCAACCGCGGTCGGGCCCGGTGCGTGCGCGACCTCCTCGAGCTGCGGCTCGAGGCGGCGCTTGAGCAGGCGATCGACCCGGTCGAGGTAGAGATAGACGACCGGCGTGATGAAGAGCGTCAGGAGCTGCGACAGGCAAAGGCCGCCGACGACCGCGACGCCGAGCGGCTGGCGCAGCTCGGCACCGGCGCCGGTGCCGAGCGCGATCGGCAATGCGCCGAAGATCGCCGCGAAGGTCGTCATCATGATGGGGCGGAAGCGCAGCAGGCACGCCTCGCGGATGGCCGCCTCGGCGCTGAGGCCGACGCGCCGCCGCTCGATCGCGAAATCGATCATCATGATCGCGTTCTTCTTCACGATGCCGACCAGCATCACGATGCCGATCATCGCGATGACCGAGAGGTCCATGCGGAACAGGAGCAGCGTCAGCAGCGCGCCGACACCCGCAGACGGCAGACCCGAGATGATCGTGATCGGATGGATGAAGCTCTCGTACAGGATGCCGAGGATCACATACGCGGCGAAGATCGCCGCCAGCACCAGCACGACCTGGCCCTTCTTGGAATCCTCGAACACCTGGGCGGCGCCCTGGAAGCCGCTCACGATCGAGGCCGGCAGGTTTGACTCGCGCTCGATCTTGCGGATCGCCTCGGTCGCCTGCCCGATCGAGTAACCGGGCGCGAGGTTGAACGAGATCGTGACCGAGGGCTGCTGGCCCTGATGGTTCACCTGAAGCGGGCCGACCGCTGGAGCGATGCTGGTGACCGCGCTGAGCGGGATGGCCGGGCCGGTCGGCGTGCCGGTGCCGTTGACGCCGGAGCCCGGCGCGGCCGGCGCATTCGCGCCGCCGCTGGCCGGATTGGTCTTGAGGAAAATCTTCGACAGGCCGGAGGCGTCGGCCTGGATGTCCGGGGTGCACTCCTCGATGACCTGATAGTCGTTCGCGGCCGTGTAGATGGTGCCGACCTGCCGCGTACCGAAGCAGTCGAACAGCTCCTGGCGGATCTGATCGACCGAGACGCCGTAGATCGCCGCCTTGGCGCGGTCGATCTCGACGCTCATCTGCGGATTCTTGATGTAGAGGTCGGTCGTCACGTCGCGCAGGCCGTCGATCTGGGCGATCTTGTCGCGCAGCGGCACCGCCGCGGCGTAGAGCGCCGCGGTGTCGCTCGATTGCAGCGTGTACTGGAATTCGCTCTTCGAGATGCGCCCCGTGATGTTGATGTTCTGCACGTTCTGGAAATAGGTCTGCATGCCGGTGACGGCATTGGCGCTGCCGCGCAGGCGCTGGATGACCTGGGTCGCGCTTTCCTTGCGCTCGGCGCGCGGCTTGAGGGCGACGAACAGGCGGGCCGTGTTGTTGGTCGGGTTCGGGCCGCCGGTGCCGACCGTCAAGTTCACGTAGTCGACCGCCTTGTCGCGCTGGACGATGGTGGCGACTTGCCGTGCCCGGTCCATCATCGCCCTGAACGAGATATCGGACGAACCCTCGATGGTGCCGGAGATGAATCCGGTGTCCTCGGTCGGGAAGAAGCCCTTGGGGATCACGCCGTAAAGATAGACCGTGGCGCCCATGGTGACGAAGGTCACGATCAGGATCAGGAACTTGTAGCGGAGCACCGCGTCGAGCGCGACCTCGTAACCGCGCAGCATCCCGGCGAACAGTCTCTCGAAGATGCGCAGGATGAACGGCTCCCGCTCGCCCTCATGATGTGCCTTGAGGACGCGCGCGCACAGCATCGGCGTCAGCGTGAGCGACACGAAGCCCGACAAGATGATGGCGACCGCGATCGAGACCGCGAACTCGCGGAAGACCCGGCCCACCATGCCGCCCATCAGCAGCACCGGAATGAACACCGCGATCAACGAGAAGGTGATCGACACGATGGTGAAGCCGATCTCGCGCGAGCCCTTGAGCGCCGCCTCGAACGGACGCATCCCGCCCTCGATATGGCGCACGATGTTCTCCAGCATGACGATCGCGTCGTCGACCACGAAGCCGACCGAGAGCGTCAGCGCGAGCAGCGTCATGTTGTTGATCGAGAATCCGAACGCATACATGGCGGCGCAGGTCGCGATCAGCGAGATCGGCACCGCCAGCGCCGGTATGATCGTCGCCGAGATCTTGCGCAGGAACAGGAAGATCACCAGCACGACGAGGGAGATGGCGATCGCGAGCGTCACCTTGACGTCCTCGACCGAGTCGCGGATCGAGACCGAGCGGTCGTTGAGCACTTCCATGCGCACCGCCGCCGGCACCTGCGCGCGGTAGCTCGGCAGGTGCTCGCGCACCAAGTCGACCACATTGACGGTGTTGGCGTCCGGCTGGCGCTGGATCGCCAGCACGATCGCGCGCTCGCCGTTGAAGGAGCTCGCGATCTTGTCGTTCTCGACGCTGTCGATGACGCGGCCGATGTCGTTGATCTTGATCGGTATGCCGTTGCGGATGGCAACCACGACGTTGCTGTAGTCGGCGGCATGCAGGATCGCGGCGCTCGCCACCAGCGTCGTGTCCTGTCGCACGCCCGCGATGGTGCCGACCGGCGTGTTGGAATTGGCCTTGGCGATGACGGTGTGCACGTCCTCGAGCGAGACGCCGCGCGCGGCCGCGGCGGCCGGATCGACCTGCACCCGCACGGCGAACTTCTGCGCCCCGTAGACCAGCACCTGGGCGACGCCGGGCAGCTGCGAGATCTGCTGCGCGAGCGTGATCTCGCCGTAGTCGTCGACGACCGCCAGCGGCAGCGTCGGCGACACCAGGCTGATGTAGAGGATCGGGAAGTCGCCCGGATTGACCTTGCGGAACGATGGCGGCGTCGTCATCTCGATTGGCAACTTGCGTTGCGCGACCGTGAGCGCGGTCTGCACGTCGAGGGCGGCGCCGTCGATGTTCCGGTTGAGGTCGAACTGGATGATGATCGAGGTGGTGCCGAGCGCCGACGTCGAGGTCATCGACGTGATGCCGGCGATCGTCGAGAGCTGGCGCTCGATCGGGCCCGCGACCGAGGCCGCCATGGTCTCGGGGCTCGCGCCCGGCAACGTCGCGGTGATCTGGATGGTCGGGAAGTCGACGGCCGGCAGCGCCGCGACCGCGAGCAGCCTGTAGGCGAACACCCCGAAGACGATCAGCGACGCCGTGATCAGCGTCGTCATCACGGGTCGGCGAATACAGGCTTCGGAGATCTGCATGGGATCAGACGCCGCTCTTGCGCTCGCGCGGCGCGACCGGCGCGCCATCCGACAGCAGCAGATGTCCATCGGTCACCACGACGTCACCGTCCTGGAGGCCCTCCGTGAGAGCGGTCTCGGCGCCGAACGTGCGCGCGACCTTGACGGGCGTCACGACTGCCTTGTGGTCGCGCACCACGTAGACGAACGGGCCGCTCTGGCTCACCTGCACGGCCGCCGAAGGCACCACCACGGCATTCTCGACCCGCAGCGTCATTTGCGCCGTCACCAACGTGCCGGGCCACAGCAGCTCGTCGGTGTTCGGCATGGTGGCACGGATCGTCGCCATGCCGGTGGTGGTGTCGATCGCGTTCTCGATCATGGTGACGACGCCTTTGCCGCGCCGCGTCTCGCCCGGAATGATCACCTCGACATTGGCGGTCTGCGACACAAGCGCGTGGCGCACGTCAGGCAGGTTGGCCTGCGGGACCGTGAAGGTCACGTAGACCGGCGCCATCTGGTTGATTATGGCGATCGGCGCGACATCGGCTGAGCGCACGAAGTTGCCGACCTTGACGGCGGCCTGGCTGATGCGGCCCGAGATGGGTGCGCGGATCACGCAATAGCTGAGCTGAACCTTGAGATTCTCCAGTGCCGCTTGATCGGCCTTGAGTGCACCGGTGAACGTCGCAACGGCAGTCTGCGCATTCTCGAGGTTGAGGACGGGGGTCGCGGCCTTGGCGACGAGGTCGGTGTAGCGACGCACGTCGCGCAGCGCGCCATCGAGCTGCGCCTGATCGCGCTCGATATTGCCCTCGACCTGCTTGATCTGCGCCTGCAGCGCGCGCTGATCCAGCGTGAGCAGCAGGTCGCCTTTGTTGACCTTGGCGCCGTCGGCGAAATGGACCTCGACGATCTCGTTGTCGAGCCGGCTGCGCACCGCGACGCTGGCGATCGTCGTCACGTTGCCGATGCCCTCGAGCAGCACCGGCACGTCCTTCTTGGCCGCCGTCGCAACCTCGACCGATACGGCGCGCGGACCCTGAGGCTGTTGCGCGACCGCTGAATCCGAGCGGCCGTACCAACGCACCGCGTACACACCTCCGATGACCACCGCCACGGCGGCCACGGCAACCACGAATTTCCTCGCCATCAACTGTCGTCGCCCCGGCCTGCCCGCTGCGGACTCCCGATCCCAACAGCTGGGAGGGTTCTGCCGCGTTTCCGTCCAAACGGGCTCAATTGCGCCGGAAAATGACCTAACACATCCACAAACGAGGTGCAGCCTTTCCGGCCTTGCATGGGACGATTTTATATAAGATTTACGCGGGGTTCACACGAGGGCACTTGCCATCGGTTCGCGGCCCGGCATTGTGCACTGCCCACTATCCTCGAGCCACCGCCGTCCTGCCATGCGCATCGCCACGTGGAACGTCAACTCGGTCAAGCAGCGGGTCGATTCAGCCGTCGCCTGGCTCAAGGAGCGTGCGCCGGACCTCGTCTGCCTGCAGGAAACCAAGTGCGTTGACGACGCCTTCCCGCGCGAGCCGTTCGAGGCGCTCGGCTACAACCTCGCGATCCATGGGCAGAAGACCTTCAACGGCGTGGCGATCCTCTCCAAGCTGCCGTTCGACGAGGTGACGCTGCGACTGCCCGGCGACCACGCGGACGACCATGCGCGCTTCATCGAGGCACAGGTCTCGACGCCGTCCGGCGTCGTGCGCGTCGCCTCGATCTACCTGCCCAACGGGAATCCGGTCAGTACGGACAAATATACCTACAAACTCAAATGGATGGATCGCCTTCTTCATTACGTCCATGAGCGGCTGGCGCTGGAGGAGCCGCTCGTGCTCGCGGGCGATTACAACGTCATTCCGGCGCCGCGCGATGCGCGCGATCCCGCCGCCTGGACGAACGACGCGCTCTTCCTCCCACAGACCCGGGACCGCTTCTCGTCCCTGATCAACCTCGGCCTCACCGATGCGCTGCGCGCCGTCGACGACAGCGCGGGCCTCTACACGTTCTGGGATTATCAGGCGGGCGCCTGGCAGAAGAACAACGGCATCCGCATCGATCACCTGCTGCTGTCGCCGCAAGCGGCCGACCGGCTCACCGGTGCCGGGGTCGACAAGCATGTCAGGGCCTGGGAAAAGCCCTCGGACCACGTGCCGGTCTATGTCGACCTCGCCATCGAAGGGGGCGGCTGAATTGGCGAATGGCGAGTAGGGCGTAGCGAATAGCGCACGGACCGCGGGTCCCCTAATCGCTATTCGCTACTCGCCAATTCGCTACTTGCGGAAACTCAGTCGCGCCGGCCCTTGAGCCAGGACTCCAGGAAGTTCAGCGCCAGCGCGCGGTCATCGTCGCTTGCCTTGGCGAAGGCGCCCGCCTGCATGTCGGCGATCGTCTTATCCTGCGGCGCCGTGTCGCGCGCGATCGTGAGGTACATCAGGCCGCGCGGCACCTGGCGCGGGATGCCGTCACCGCGGAACATGGTGATGCCGAGCAGCGCCTGCGCCTGATAGTGACCTTTGTCGGCGGAGAGCTTGAGCCAGCGCGCCGCCTGCCAGGGATCGCGCGACCCACCCTGCCCTTCGAGCAGCATGCGGCCGAGCCGGTACTGCGCTTCCGCATCGCCGAAATAGGACGCCGCATAGGCATAGAGATCGCGCGCGCGCGGCGCATTGGGCTTCACGGGCGAGTTGGGAATGCCGTTGAGGAAGTAGCTGCCGAGCGCGACGTAGGCGTTGGCGATGAAGCGCGCCTGCGGCGTGCCAAGGCTGTCGTCGGAGTGGTTGTCGACGATGTCCTGGAAGTAGTCGAACGCCCGCATGTCGTCGCGGCCGACATGGTCGCCGTCCGCGTACATGCGGCCGAGCTTCCATTCGGCGATCGCGTGGCCGTTCTCGGCCGCGTATTCGAGCGCCTGGATGCCGGTCTTGGCGTCGCCGGAGCGCAGCGCCTGGGTGCCGCTCAGGAACGCCTCGCCCGGCGTCAACCGACGGGTCGGCGTCAGGCTGCGGGTGAGCGGCTTTGCGGGCGCGGCCGCGGCGCTGGTGCCACTCGGGTTTGGGTAGTTGGGCGCCACGTTCGGCACCGGCATCGGCGGGACGAGCCCGGTCCCAGGCGTAGCCGTGTGCGGCAGCGTATCGACCGCCGCTGGCGCCATGCCGTCGTGCGCCCCGGTACCCTCGAAGCCAAAGGCGGACACCAGGCCGAGGCCCAGGGTGAACAGTGCCGCCGGGATGAGACGGTCAGATATCCGCATAGGACCTGACCTCCCGCGCGCCGCCCGGATGCGTGACCGCACCGCCCAGCGCCGCGCCGACCTGCTCGGCATATTTCCACAGATAGCCGGACGTGACGTCCGATGCTTTCGGCTTCCAGCTCGTCCGCCGCTTGGCGAGCTCGGCTTTGTCGAGCTTCACGTCGAGCGTGCCCTTGTGGGCGTCGATCTCGATGATGTCGCCGTCGCGCACGAGTGCGATCGGGCCGCCGATTGCCGCCTCCGGCCCCACATGGCCGACGCAGAAGCCGCGTGTCGCGCCCGAAAACCTGCCGTCGGTGATGAGCGCGACCTTGCCGCTCGTGCCCTGCCCGTAAAGCGCCGCCGTGGTCGCCAGCATCTCGCGCATGCCCGGGCCGCCCTTGGGGCCCTCGTAGCGGATCACCAGCACGTCGCCTTCCCTGTATTTACGCGTCTTCACGGCCTCGAAACACGCTTCCTCGCCGTCGAAACACCGTGCCGGACCGGAGAAGACGAGCTTCTCCATGCCGGCAACTTTCACGATCGCGCCTTCCGGCGCGAGGTTTCCCTTCAAGCCAACGACGCCGCCGCTTGGCGATAGCGGCTTGTCGGCAGGACGGATGACGTCCTGCTCCCTGTTCCATTTTACCCGCTTGAGGTTCTCGGCCACGGTGCGGCCGGTGACCGTGATGCAGTCGCCGTGCATGAAACCGTGGTCGAGCAGCGACTTCATCAGCAGCGGAATTCCGCCAGCTTCGAACAAGTCTTTGGCGACATAACGGCCGCCCGGCTTCAAATCCGCGATATACGGTGTCCTTTTGAAGACTTCGGCGACGTCGAAAAGGTCAAACTTTATTCCGCACTCGTGCGCGATTGCCGGAAGGTGCAGCGCAGCATTGGTCGAGCCGCCTGAAGCCGCGACCACGGCGGCGGCATTCTCCAGCGCCTTCCGGGTAACGATGTCGCGCGGCCGGATGCGAAGCTTGATCAGGTCGAGGATCTGCTCGCCCGCCGTCATGCAGAACTTGTCGCGGATCTCGTAAGGCGCGGGCGCGCCCGCCGAATACGGCAGCGCGAGGCCGATCGCCTCCGAGACGGTCGCCATGGTGTTGGCGGTAAACTGCGCGCCGCAGGCGCCGGCGGACGGACAGGCGTTCTGCTCGAGCGTGTCGAGATCGGCATCCGACATGTCGCCGACCGAATGCTGGCCGACCGCCTCGAACACGTCCTGGATGGTCACCGGCCTGCCCTTGAACGTGCCGGGCAGGATCGAGCCGCCATAGATGAAGATCGACGGCACGTTCAGGCGGCACATCGCCATCATCATGCCGGGCAGCGACTTGTCGCAGCCCGCGAGGCCGACCAGCGCGTCGTAGGCGTGGCCCCGCATGGTCAGCTCGACCGAGTCCGCGATCACCTCGCGCGACGGCAGCGAGCTCTTCATGCCCTCGTGACCCATCGCGATCCCGTCGGTGACCGTGATGGTGCAGAACTCGCGCGGCGTGCCGCCCGCGGCCGCGACGCCCTTCTTCACCGCCTGCGCCTGCCGCATCAGCGAAATGTTGCAGGGCGCCGCCTCGTTCCAGCAGCTCGCCACGCCGACGAACGGCTGGTGGATCTGATCCGTCGTCAGCCCCATGGCGTAATAATACGAGCGGTGGGGCGCCCGCTCGGGTCCCTCCGTCACGTGCCGGCTGGGAAGCCGGGCCTTGAGCTGCGTCTTGGCATCCATCGGGTACGCGTCTCGCCCCTGACACGGCCGGCCGGTGGTGGCTGAAGTGCGCGAGGAACGTGCGCCATTCGCGTGCCGGCTTGGCTCGCCTCCGAATTCGTGGAGGCCTGTGGCGGAAAAGCGGCGTGGGCCCGTCGCCCCAGTGGCAAAACCCAAATGTTGTAAACGTGTTGCAGCAAAGTCACAGACGATTGCGCGTGGCTAGGACAATGATGTTCGGCAGATCGATTTTCTTAACCATGTCGAAACCGGAATGGCTCGCATTCGACGGAGTTTCTTTGCGCGCAGCGTGCACGCGGTCGCACCCGATCTGATCGGCGCGACCTTTTTGTTCGACGGCGTCGGCGGCCGCATCGTCGAGGTCGAGGCCTATCACCACACCGATCCGGCGGCGCACAGCTTCCGCGGGTGCACCGAGCGCAACGCCGTGATGTTCGGCCCGCCCGGCTATGCCTACGTGTATCGCTCCTACGGCATCCATTGGTGCGTGAACTTCGTGTGCGAGCCGGACGGTAGCGCCAGCGCCGTGCTGATCCGCGCCGTCGAGCCGCTCGAGGGCCTTGGCAAAATGCGCCGCCGGCGCGGCCTCGCCGACCTTCGCTTGCTGTGCTCCGGGCCCGGGCGCCTGTGCGAGGCGCTCGCCATCTCGCGGCGGCAAAACGGCTTTGCGCTCGATGCCGCGCCGTTCGAGCTGCATCGCCGCACCGGCGAGGTCGAGATCGCGGTCGGCCCGCGCATCGGCCTCACCAAGGCGGTCGACCAACCGTGGCGCTATGGGCTCAAAGGGTCGCGGTTCTTGAGCAAACCTTTTTGACCATTCAATCGGTGAAAATCCGGTTTTGGCTGATACTTAGACGGGTATTTTGATCGAAGAACACAGCACCTATCCGGCGCAGCGAAACGCCGGATTGAAGCCGAACTCGTGCATCGCCTTGTCGATCGTGAGGGCGCCGTCCGGCTCCGCGAGATTGTAGGCCCCGGGCTGCCCGCGCGTCATCGCCAGCAAGGCTGCATGCGCGGCTGCATCGACGTGCAGCGCGCCCCGCCCGCTCGGCGCCGCGTACCAGGTGCCCGGCCCATACAGCCGGCCGTAGCGCAGCACGATGCCGTCGAGGCCGGCCATGCCGAGCACGGCGTCTTCGAGCGCGCGCACGCCGCGCGCCCTCATGGCGGCCGGCGTGTCGCCCTCGGCCGAGGCGAGCGGATCGGTCTCGGCGTGCGGCTCAGGCCCGGGCGCATAGGCGAACGCGATGCTCTGGGCGATCAGCCGGCGCGCGCCCGCCGCCTGCGCGGCCGCCACGAGGTTCGCGGTGCCTTCCATACGCAGGCGCATGTTGCCGCCGAAGTTGCTCGGCTTGCTCGGATCGAGCGCCTTCGGCAGGTTGGTCAGTTGATGTATAACGATGTCCGGACGCGCGCGCATAACCGCGTCGCGCAGTGCCGTGGCGTCATATGCGTCGACGACGACCGCCGTGATGCCGCGTACCTTGAGCTCCGCCGCGGTCTCGCCCGAGCGCGTCGTGCCGGTAACGTCGTGACCGGCCTCGCGCAGGAGCGGAACCAGGCGCCGTCCGATCGCGCCGGCCGCGCCAGCCAGAAACACCTTCATGGCGAAACTCCCGTATTGCGGCGCGCGGGCACGTGCCGCACGACCCGGCGCGCCCGCTATATGGGACGATCCGCGGCCTCAGGCCATCGCCATCGCGACCTGGGCGGTGTCGAAATATTCGTAGAACTCGACCGCCTTGCCGCCCGCGAACCGCCAGGAGTTGCATTTCGGCGTCGACACCACCTTGCCGCTCGCCTTGGCGCGCCAGCTGCAAAAGCCGAGCATCACGACGCGGTCACCTTGCGCGACGAAATGATCGACGCGGTACTCGACCATGTCCCAGTCGCGCGTCAGCCCGGCGAAATAGGCGCCGAGCTCGTCGCGGCTGCGGTAATCGGCCATGTAGTCGACGCTCGACACGGTTTCGGCGATCGAGCCGAAACGGATGTTCGGGTCGCAGATCGAGATCCAATGGTCGGCACTCGCGCCGCGGCTTTCCGACCAGCGGCGATAGGCTTCCGTCAAAATGGCGGTGTTGCGGGCTTCGTCGGACACGGGACCCCCTCTTCTGCGCATGAAGCTTCGTGTGGGCGCGATCATACCACGTGACACGCGAACATGTCGTCCGGCGCAACCGCGCGGAGCGGCAGTGCATCACGGCAGCGTGGTCGCCCCGGCGCGCATCGACAGGTCGAAAAAGAGGCCTTGCGGCAGAGTTGCGAGCACCGGCGCGGTCGGCACGCCGGCCGCATCCAGGACATCGGCGACCCAGTGCGAGCAGACATGTCCGATATGGAAATGCCCAACCGCGCGATAAAACTGGCTCGGTCCATAGAGACCGGGCCCGAGCGCTTCGGGCAGCCCGTGCGCGTCGAGCGCGAAGGTGGCATCGACCCTGGCGACGAGCCGCTCAAAGCCTTCGGTCAGAGAGGTGAAGCTCGGCGATATGGGCGTCCACGAACTGGGTCCGCGGATCGGCTACGCCGACCACTTGCAGCACCGAGGGATTATTGGGGCGGAACAGCGCGCGCAACGCGAGGCCGATCGTCAGGTCGCCCGGCGTCCGCACGTCGCGATAGAATTCCTCCTCGCCCCACCCGATCTCGAGCCACGAATAGGCGGCAAACCGTGTCGTTACCGCAATGAGCGCGCCATGGCCACGCCGGCCGGCAAGCTCGGCCATCGCGGCGCGCGGCAGCACCACGCCGGTATGATAGCCGTTGTGCACGAGCCGTATGCGCACCGAGGGAGCATTGGCGGCGGCAGGATAGAGCGTCTGCGTCACCGCGCCGCGCGGTCGCGACGACCGCGGCGACGAAGCCCACCGCCAGGATCGCGAGCGCGAGGCCGATGCGTCTCGCAAGCTTGCGCATGCACTCAAGTCACCTGCACGAGTGGCGGCGAACTACACGATATCCGGGACGAACAACTCCTCGGGCGCGACCGTGCGGGGCGAGAGGTGCTGCTCGTGGACGTATTGCCCGATCGCCGCGAGCGTCGGGCGGTTGGGCGCGAGGCCGTAGGACCAGAAATCGTCGCCGAACACGCGCCGGGTTTCCTCGATGTGGTCGATGAGGAACGGCAAGGCGAGATGCAGTGCATCGGTGTCGTAGAGGCCGTCGACCGCGATGTCGCGCGCGGCGCAGAACGCCCTGTAGAGGCTCTGCGCGACCCACGGATGCTCCCGGTGGACGTCTTCGCGGATCACTACCGTGTGCATGATCGGGAAGATCTTCGTGCGGCGGAAATAGTCCTGCTCGACTTCCTTGTGGTTGGGAAACAGCCGCACGATATGCGGCGCGCCGCGCAGGAAGCTCTCCGGCAGGTAGAGCGAGAACAGCGCATCGAGCTCGCCCGCCGCCAGCATGCCTTCGAGGGTCTGCCCGGCCGTCAGGAAGTCGATCTTGACCGAGGCGGGCAGATCGAGCGGCAGCAGCGGGCGCTGCGTCGGCGCGTCGAGGCCGCCGATGAACCAATGGATATCGTCGGGCGCCACCCCATGGTCGTGCTGCAGCATGCCCTTCATGAAGACGAGCCCGGTCGAGCCGTATTGCGTGGTGCCGACGCGCTTGCCGCGCAGGTCCTGCGGCGTGCGGATGTTCGCGTCCGGCCGCACATAGATGCAGTCGTGGCGGAAGATCTTCGACAGCGCGACCGGGATCGCGACGAATGGGCAATCGCCCTTGCCGACCAGGCTCGTGTAGGACGCGAACGACATTTCGGAGACGTGGAATTCACGTTTGTCCAGCATGCGCGGGAACGCCTCGCGCGGACGCATCACCTTGATGTCGAGCGCGATGCCGTCGGGCTTCACGCGCCCGTCCATCAGGGGACGCGTGCGGTCGTAGTTCCAGCATGCCAGCGTGAGCGGGAGATCGGCCATCACACCACACCCTTCAGGCGTTCGAGCGCCTCCACGATCTTCGCCTTGCGCGCCCGCGCTTCCTCGCGCTTCTCGCGCTCGCCCTCGACCACCTCTTCGGGGGCGCGTGCAATGAAATCGGCATTGCCGAGCTTGGCGTCGACCCGCTTGATGTCGGCCTCGACCTTGGCGATCTCCTTCTCGAGCCGCGCCCGCTCGGCCGCGAGATCGATCACGCCCTTGAGCGGCAACGCCGCGGTCTCGCCGCGCACGACAAGGTGCACGGCGCCTTGCGGCGCCGCGTCGGCAAATGTGATGTCGCCGAGGCGGGCCAGGCGCTTGATGAACTCGCTCCACCGTCCGGCCCGCGCCTTGGTCTCGGCCGACACGCCGGCCAGCATCAGGGGAAGCTGCGTCGCCGGCGAGATGTTCATCTCGGCCCGCACCGAGCGGATCGCGCCGACGAGATCGACCACCCAGCCGATCTCCGTCTCGGCGTTCGGGTCGTCGAGCCCCTCACCTTCCGGCCAGGGTGCAAGTGCGAGGAGCGTCGCGCGGTCGCTCGTTCCTTCGGCCGTGACCGCCCACAGTTCCTCGGTGATGAAGGGCATGAACGGGTGCAGGAGCTTCAGGATCTCGTCGCGCGCCCAGGCGATCATGGCGCGCGTTTCGGTTTTCGCCGCGCCGTCCGGGCCCGTCAGGACCGGCTTGGTGAGCTCCAGATACCAGTCGCAATATGTGTTCCACACAAAGGCGCGTAGACCAAGCGCCGCCTCGTTGAACCGGTAGGCTTCGATGGCCGCCGTCACCTCACGCGCAGCCTTCGCGGTCTCGTGCGCCATCCAACGGTTGAGCGTTTCCTTTGCGGTTCGCGGATCGAACTCCCCAACCGTGGCGGCGCCGTTCATCTCGGCGAAGCGGCAGGCATTCCACAGCTTCGTCGCGAAATTGCGCTCACCCTCGACGCGCTGCGTCGAAAGCCTGATGTCGCGCCCCTGGGCGGCCATGCAGGCAAGCGTGAAGCGCAGCGCGTCGGCGCCGTAGTCGTCGATGAGATGCAGCGGGTCGATGACGTTGCCCTTCGACTTCGACATCTTGGCGCCCTTCTCGTCGCGCACGAGGGCGTGGATGTAGACGGTCGAGAACGGCGCCTCCTTCATGAAGTGCAGGCCCATCATCATCATGCGGGCGACCCAGAAGAAGATGATGTCGAAGCCCGTCACCAACACGTTGGTCGGGTAATAGCGCTTGACCTCCGGCGTCTCGTCCGGCCAGCCGAGCGTCGAGAACGGCCACAGCGCGGACGAGAACCAGGTGTCGAGCACGTATTCGTCGCGCATCAGGAAGGGCGCGCGCTTCTCGGGATGCTCGGCCATCTCGCGCGCCTGATGATGGCGCAGCGCCCCGGTCTCCTCGTAATAGGCGAGCGCGCGCGCGACCGCCTCGTCCTCGCTTTCCGCCACGAACACCTTGCCGTCCGGGCCATACCAGGCCGGGATCTGGTGACCCCACCACAATTGCCGCGAGATGCACCACGGCTGGATGTTCTCCATCCACTCGAAGTAGGTCTTCTCCCAGTTCTTCGGCACGAAGACGGTCTTGCCCTCGCGCACCGCCGCGATGGCGCGCACCGCGAGCGCCTTGGCGTTGAGGTACCACTGGTCCTTGAGCATCGGCTCGATCACGACGCCCGAGCGGTCGCCGTGCGGCACCATGTGCGTGTGCGGCTCGGTCTTGACCAAGCAGCCCGAGCTCCTCGAGCCGCGCGACGATCAGCTTGCGCGCCGCAAAGCGGTCGCGGCCGTCGAACGCAAGCGTGGCGTCGAGCTCGGCCGACGGCGGCACGCCCTCGAGAAACTCCGAATTGTCCGCAAGCGCGAGCTTTCCCTCGTCATCGAGCACGCTGACGAGCGGCAGATGGTGGCGTCGGCCGACCTCGAAGTCATTGAAGTCGTGCGCCGGCGTGATCTTCACGGCGCCGGTGCCCTTCTCGGGGTCGGCGTAGTCGTCGCCGACGATCGGGATGCGGCGGCCGACCAGCGGCAGGATCGCGTGCTTGCCGATCAGGTGCCTGAGCCGCTCGTTCTCGGGATGCACCGCGACCGCGGTGTCGCCCAGCATCGTCTCGGGCCGCGTGGTGGCGACGACGATGGACTCGTCGGAGCCCTCGATCGGATAGCGGATGTGCCAGAGATGTCCCTTCACCTCGATCTGCTGCACCTCGAGGTCGGAGATCGCGGTGAGCAGCTTCGGGTCCCAGTTGACCAGCCGCTTGTCCTTGTAGATCAGGCCCTCGTTGTAGAGATCGACGAAGACCTTCAGCACCGCGCGCGACAGCCCCTCGTCCATCGTGAAACGCTCGCGCGACCAGTCGCACGAGGCGCCGAGCCGCTTGAGCTGGTTGATGATGATGCCGCCCGATTCTGCCTTCCAGGCCCACACCTTCTCGAGGAACTTGTCGCGGCCTATCGTACGCCGGTCTCCTTCCTGGCGCTCCATCATCTGGCGCTCGACCACCATCTGGGTCGCGATGCCGGCGTGGTCGGTGCCGGGCTGCCACAGCACGTCGCGCCCGCGCATGCGCTCGAAGCGGCACAGCACGTCCTGCAGCGTATTGTTGAGCGCATGCCCCATGTGCAGGGAGCCCGTCACGTTCGGCGGCGGGATCACGATGCAATAGGGCTGGGCGGCGCGCCGTTCCGGGCGGCCGGCGCGGAACGCCTGCGCGCCCTCCCACGCGGCCGCGATGCGGGCCTCGATCTCGGCCGGCTGGTAGCGATTGTCGATCATCATCGGTCTCGTTGTTCGCGCGCTAGAAAGCCCAGCGGCGCTTTGCGTGTCAATGTTGCGCTTGGCGCCCACTCTGTGGGCGCCCGGCCACGCTCGTTAACCCTGGCTCACCCATGTTCGCCTTCGGCGCATGCGTGGCCCGAATGGGGCCGCGGTGTAACGACATGGGGCGCCCGGCCGCAAGGTCGGCTATAGAGGGCGTCGACCTCCCCGGCGGATCACCCGTGCTCGCCCCCTCACCGACAATCGCCTTGCCGTCGCAGACCCGCGCCATCGTGCTGCTCGCCGTCGCCGGCTTCGCGGGCCAGTCGATGGTGCGTTCGGCCGACTCGCTGCTGCCGCAGATCGCGGCCGATTTCGCCGTCACGATCGGCGCCGCCTCGATCGTCGTCTCGGCCTACAGCCTGATGCACGGCTCGATGCAGCTCGTCATCGGGCCGATCGGCGACCGCTTCGGCAAATATATGATGATCACGGCGATGTGCGCGCTCTCGGCCGTGACGGTTGCGGCCTGCGGGCTCGCGCACAGCCTCACGACCCTGACCTTGGCGCGCGTGGCCGCCGGCGCGACCGCCTCGTGGCTCATTCCGCTCGGCATGGCCTATATCGGCGACGTCGTGCCCTACGAGCGGCGCCAGCAGGTGCTCGGGCGCTACCTCACGGGCCAGATCAGCGGCCAGCTCGCCGGCCAGGCGGCCGGCGGCATCATCGGCGACTGGCTCGGCTGGCGCGCCGCCTTCTTCATTCACGCGGTGATCTTCGCGCTCGCGGCGCTCGCGCTGGTGCGCGAGCTCAAGGTCAATCCGCTGACCCGGCCGCCGGCGCGGGCGGACACGCCGCGCCTCGGCTTCGTCGCCGACTATCGGGTCGTGCTCGCCAATCCGTTCGCGCGCTTCGTCATGGCGTTCGCGTTTGCCGAGTTCGCCCTGATGTTCGGCGGCTTCGCGTATGTGGGCGCCGATCTGCATGTGCGCTTCGGGCTGAGCTTCACGCTGGTCGGCCTGATGGTCGGCTTCTTCGGCCTCGGCGGACTGATCTATGCGGCAACCGTCAAGCAACTGGTCCATCGCTTCGGCCAAGCCGGCCTCGCCCTGAATGGCGGCATCATACTGGGCCTCGCCTACCTGACGCTGGCGTTCGCGCCCGCCTGGTGGGTCGCGCCGCTCGCCATCACGCTCATCGGGCTCGGCTTCTACATGCTGCACAACACGCTGCAGACCAACGCGACGCAGATGTCGCCGGAAGCGCGCGGGACCGCCGTCGGCCTGTTCTCGGCCGCGCTCTATCTCGGCCAGACTGCGGGCGTCGCGCTGTTCGCGCCCGTCATCGATCGCGCCGGCGGCCCGCGCGTGTTTCTCGCGGTTGCGATCCTGATGCCGCCGCTCGCGCTGCTGTTCGCACGCCGACTGCGGCGGCGCTGACCGGCCGCATCACGCAGGGGATTGGAAGGATTGGGCCGCGCTTACCTGCGGCCGCGCGAGACCCGTTCGATCTCGGCCCGCACCAGCCGCTCGACCAGATTGGGCAGGTTGTCGTCGAGCCAGGCTTTCAGCATCGGTCGCAGCATCTCGCGCACGAGGTCGTCGAGCGTGCGCGAATTCTGCACCAGCACGGTCTGCGCCAGCGAATTGAACGCCGAATCGACCGCCGCGGTCGTCGACGATGAAAGGAGATGACGGTCGGACTCGGTGCTCTCGTGGAACTGGCGGCGCGCCTCCTCGACGGTCGGCGTCTCGGCCGCAGGCTCGGCCCGCGGCGGCGGCGCAGCTTTCGGCGCCGGAGGCGCCTCGACCACGTCCGGCATCGCATCGATCCGCCGCAACGTCGGCGCGGGCTGCGCCTCCATCGCCTCGGTCAACTCCAGGACGTCGACTTCGGGCACCGCCGCGCCGTTCTGTCTGGGCCCGGGCTCAGGCTCGGCCGTCGCGAACATCGCGTCGATGTCGTCCTGCGAGTTGGCGGCCGCGGGCGGCGCTGGTGCGGCCGCGCGCGGCGGCGGCGCGGCAGGACGCGGCGCAGGCGCCGCCGGTGCGGGCGCGGCGGCCTTGGGCGCCGGGGCCGGTGCAGGCTTGGCGGGTTCTGGCGTCTTTGCGGCGTCGTCGTCCGCGATGATGCGGCGGATGGAGGCGAGAATCTCCTCCATCGACGGTTCTTGTGCTTTTGCCGCCTGTGTCATTGCGGCCGTCCCTCCTCGGACCGCCGAAGCTGGCTGCACGCGCCGACGCGCGAATCAACCATACGCCGTGCTCTGCAATTGACCGAATATGTCATGTGGGAGTCCGAACGCAAGCAACGCACTGGATAACCCACAGGCCGCGCTGACGCGGGAAAGCCTGCGGACCTTAGCCGTTGTTAGCGTCCATCCGGATTGCGCACGCCGCCCCAGACATCGCGCACTTGCTGATAGTGCGTCATCGGGTCGTAGATCGAGGTCTTGAGTTGGAGGTCGCGCACCGAGAGGCCGCCGACCGCGGAGAGCAGCGAGTAGGACGCCACCACCCGGTCGTGCTGCGCGGTGACGAGCGCAACCCGCGCGTTGACCAGTTCCTGCTGCGCATTGAGCACATCGAGGGTGGTGCGCTGGCCGACGCGCGCCTCCTCGCGCACGCCGTTGAGCGCGATCTCGGCCGAGTTGACCTGCGCGGTGGTCGCCTGGATCTGCGCCTTGGCGGCCTCGAGCTGGCCCCAGCTCTGCACCACGGTCGCCTGCACCTGGTCGCGCGCCGTGTCGAGGTTGATGCGCTGCTGGCCGAGCGTCTCCTTCGACTGGCGGATGGCCGAATATTCGGCACCGCCCTGATAGATCGGCACCGTCACGGTGCCGATCAACGAGGCGTTGAACTGCTGCAGCGCCGTCGTCGTGTTGCCTTCCCAGCTCTGCTGGGCGCTCAGGTTCGCCGTCACGGTCGGCGCGAGCACGCCTTCGTTGATCTTCACCTGCAACACCGCGACGTCGATGCCGAACATGGCGGCCGCGACGCCCGGATTGTTGGCGCGACCCGCCGCGACCGCCCCCGGCAGCGTGCGCGGCGAAAAGCGGTCGACCGGGCTTGCGGCCGTGAGCTTGCCGGGCTCGACGCCGATGGTCTGGCGATAGGCGGCGCGCGACGTGATGAAGCTCGATTCGGCAGCGAGCACCTGCGCGCGGCCGGCCGCGAGCCGCGACTCGGCTTGCGCCACGTCGGTGCGGGTGACCTCGCCGACATTGAAGCGGTCGCGCGTCTGCCGCAGCTGCTCCTGCAGCACCTCGACGTTGCGGCGCTGCAGGTCGAGGATCGCGGTGTCGCGCAACAGGTTCATGTAGGCGGTTGCGGCGTTGAGCAGCACCGCCTGCTCGGTGACTGCGAGCGTGGCGCGCCCGGCCGACACCTGCGCCTCCGCCTGACGGGTCTTGTTGGCAGTCTGGTAGCCGTTGAACAGCGTCTGCGACGCCGTGATCCCGACCGAGTGCGGTGTGAACTGGCCCTCGGTGCCCGTATAGACCGGCGTATTGTTCACCGAGATCGACTTCGCCAGGGTCGATTGATACTGCGAGCCGACCGTTGCGGTGAGCGCCACGTGCGGCCGATAGCCGGACAGCGCCTGCGGGACCGCTTCGTCCTGCGACCGCAAGGCGGCGCGCTGGGCATTGAGCTGCGGATTGTTCTGGTAGGCCTGCACGAGCGCCCAGTCGAGCGTGTCGCCGCTCGCCGCCGGCGCGAGCCACGCAAAGCCCCCGGCCGCAAGCGCCACCACGGCAACCGACCGCAGGGCTGCGCCCCTGATGCTCACAAAGCCGCTACGCACCCCGCTCAACCTGGCACCCCGCGCGGATATGATCCCCACTGAACCATACGAGGGGTTGTGCGACGGCGAAACCCCCATCCGCGATCGCCACCATAAAAAACGTGAGATGGGGCAACTAAGTCACAGTCGCCGCTCGGCGACCGGTCCCGGGCGCAGCCGCGGGCCTAGAACGTGAACGCCGGCGCCCGCATGAAGGACCGCAATACCGGCGCGGCCGCGTCGAACAGCGTCCGGCTCCCGATTTCGCCGCGATCCTTGCGGTAAAGCATGGCCTTACCGTCCGGTCCGGAGCCCAGTACCGTAACGAGCCGTCCGCCATCCTTGAGCTGCCCGCACAGGCCGTGCGGCTCGACCTCGATTGCCCCATTGACCAGAATCACGTCGTAGGGTGCGAGGGCCGGCCAGCCCGCATCGAGCGGGCCGCTCACAACCATGACGTTAGTGACGCCAAATCCTTGGCCATCGGGTCCCTGCAGGAGCTCGGCGCAGCGGCGAGCCCGCCCCGCATCGTCCTCGAGCGCCACCACGCTGCCCGCGATTCGCGCCAGGATCGCCGACGAGTAGCCGTTGCCGCAGGCCGCATCGAGCACGTGATCCCCGGCCCCGATCTGCGCGGCCTGGATCAGGCGGGCCAGCACCATGGGCTTGAGCATGGCGCGTTGGGGGTCGAGCGGGATGTCGCGGTCGAGATAGGCGACGCTCGCGAGCGCCTCGGGCACGAATCGCTCACGTGGGACGTCGAGCATCGCGGCGAGCAGGTCGCGGTCGGTCACGTCGCTCGGCCGCACCTGGCCGTCCACCATCATGCGGCGCGCTTGCGCGAAATCGATCATCCAGGAAACCCTCTGACCCTGGCGCATGTTTCGGCGACGTGGACACCGGTTCGCCGACAAGAGCATGCGCAAAATGAGAGAATCTGGAGCGTATTCCGATTCCGTAGCAACGGAATGCGCTCCAGGGGCGCGGCCGGCTCGCTTGTGCGGCAAGGTCCGCGAAAAGGCAAGATTGGCCTTTGCGCGTCCACGCTCACTGCGCCTCCCCTGGCGCGTCCGCGCACGATGACGTGTTGCCGCTGCGACGGCCGCCCTGTAAGACGCATGGCGGCAGCGTCGGCCGAAAGGCCGCGCCTCGCCATCTGGCCACGTGGCGGAGTGGTTACGCAGCGGTCTGCAAAACCGTTTACGCCGGTTCAATTCCGGCCGTGGCCTCCACTCGCTCTTCCTTCGTCCTTTTGAGAATGGCTGCGCGACGGCTCCGCGCCCGGAAATCGCTGCGGTATCTTGATCCGGTCAATTTGTGCCATGCAATATCGTTATGTTGCTATGCGGTAAGTCTCACTATTATCACTGTTATACCAATATAAATAATGTACCACGCATATCATGCCAATGAATTGGACGAGGAGCTATCCCATGACCGTATTGACCCTGCCGCTGCCCGCCGGCCGCCCGGCGCCCCGCAACGGTATCCTGCGCTTCCTGAACGGCCTCGCCGACGGCGTGCGCGAAGGCATCGCCGTGGCGACCCGCTACGACACCCTCGCGCAGAAGACCGACGACGAGCTCGCCCTGATGGGCCTGCGCCGCGAGGATGTCCCGCGCGCCGCCCTGCTCGGCCGCCGCTGAGTCCCCGCGCGCGGACACAAGCGCGTTGCTTCGCAACGTCATGCGCGGGCATAGCCGTTCGAAGAACGGCGTGGCTTTGCTCGCCTATGTCCCGCGCATCCACGTCTTTGGACCAGCCAAGGCATGTATAAGTCCGGCCACGGCGATCCTCACCGTGATAGACGTCTAATCGCGCGCGGCCGCAATTGTGACTTTGCAAAGCTCCCGCGCGTTTGTTATAGCGCGCGACACCATCGAGGCGCACCGTTCCCCGGTAGCTCAGTGGTAGAGCAACCGGCTGTTAACCGGTTGGTCGCTGGTTCGAATCCGGCCCGGGGAGCCAATCGTCCGGACATATTTCAGACTTTTGCGGGCGCGCCGCAGGAATTAGGCCACCGGTTCGTCGGACGATCACGATCGAGCAACCACGATCGAGCAACCGAACTCGCCATCATGGCGCGAGCGGACGCGGTGCCGAAGGTTCTGTCCGCCACACGGACCCGAGCTGAAACAGCGGGACGCCGATGCAGGCGATTTCCAGCGCCATTGTGGCGATTGGGACCAGCGAGGCGGCGCTCACATCCGCTCCCATCAAGTGCATGGCCGTGAGCAGGCCGTCGTCGCGTCGGCGACCGCGGCCATCGGCGCGCTGGCGGCTCCCAGCGCGCTCGCGGAGACCGCCCCAGGCGGAGATTTCGGCGCGCCGCTGGTGGAGCTCTATGTGCCCGCCGGCGCGCTGACGCTCGAGCAGCGGCGCGCCATGATCAAGGGCATTACCGATGTGGTGCTCGGCGCCATCAAGGTGTCGCCGCAGGCGCGCGCCTTTGTCGAGATCATCGAGACGGCCGAAGGCGGGTTTGGCGTGAACGGCCAGGTTTTCGTTCCCCGCAAGTGACCCGCGACCGTCGTCTCGATCGTGAACCGAGAAGGCGCGATGTGCTTGCGCGCGAGATACTCTCGGGAAGCACTCTTGCGGCTTCGGCGTGAGCGCAACAACTCGCCGAAGATCGCCCCCAGCCAGGCCGCGCCGCCCCCTCACCTCGACGCGATGCCGAAAATTCCGCTGTCCACAGCGAACCGAACACAATTAACCCCTCGTTAACCACAATTAACCATGGTGGAGCTCACTGGGACACACCAGCAAAAAGCAGCAGAACGCTCCCGTGACGATAGCAACCCTTCCCCCACGCCATTCTTTCCGATTTCGCGGTCGCAACTTCCTGGCGCTCGTGCTCAAGCCCGAGCAGCCCCTGACCGCCTGGTTCGCCGAGCTCGACGAGTGGCTTGCCCGCTCGCCGGGCTTCTTCACCGGTAAGCCGCTCATCCTCGATCTCGCGGGCCTCGGCTTCGCGCGCGCCGACATCGTGGCGTTGATCGAGGAGTTGCGTGGCCGCGCCATCCGCATCCTCGGCGTCGAGGGCGCCGACCCTGCCGCCCTCGACGATGCCCTGCCGCCTCTCCTCACGGGCGGCCGCACCTCCGGCTCGGTCGAGGCGATCGAAGCGGTTGACGCGATCGCGCGGCGCGCGCAGGCCGCCAAGCGGCCGGCCAAGGGCGCCGCTGAGCCGGTCGCCGGTACGGCTGAGCCCGCCAAGCCCGCCGCTGAGTCAGCGTCCGGCACGGCTGAGCCCACCAAGGATGCCGCCAAATCCGCCAACGGTACGGCTGAACCTGCCAAAGGCGCGGCCGAGCCGGACAAAAGCGCGCTTACGCCGGCGCCCGCCAAGCGCGTCCCCTCGCTGCTCGTCGAGACTCCCGTGCGGTCGGGCCAAGCCATCATGAACCCGGACGGCGACGTGATCATCCTCGGGTCGGTCGCCTCGGGCGCCGAGGTGCTCGCGGCCGGCTCGATCCATGTCTACGGCGCGCTGCGCGGCCGGGCGCTCGCGGGCATCTACGGCGCCGAAGGCGCGCGCATTTTCTGCCGCCGCTTCGAGGCTGAGCTCATCGCGATCGGCGATTATCACAAGGTGACGGAAGAAATTGACGCGAACCTTCGGCAGAAACCCGTTCAGGCGTGGCTCTCCGAAAACGAGCTGAAGGTCGCATCGCTCGATCAGACCGATAAGGAGGCAATGAAATGGCGGAAGTCCTAGTCGTCACGTCCGGCAAAGGTGGGGTCGGCAAGACGACATCGACCGCGGCGCTCGGCGCCGCGCTCGCCCAGATGGGCCAGAACGTCGTGGTCGTCGACTTCGACGTCGGCCTGCGCAACCTCGATCTGGTCATGGGCGCGGAGCGCCGGGTCGTCTACGACCTGATCAACGTCGCGAACGGCGACGTGCGGCTCCAGCAGGCGCTGATCCGCGACAAGCGCATCGAGACGCTCTATCTGCTGGCGGCATCGCAGACGCGCGACAAGGACGCCTTGTCGGAAGAAGGCGTGCGCCGCTGCATCGACGAGCTGCGCGAGCGGTTCGACTGGGTGATCTGCGACAGTCCGGCCGGGATCGAGCGCGGCGCGACGCTCGCGATGCGCTTTGCCGACCTCGCCGTCGTCGTGACCAATCCCGAGGTGTCCTCGGTGCGCGACAGCGACCGCATCATCGGCCTGCTCGACTCCAAGACCGTGAAGGCGGCGAGCGGCGAGCGCATGGAGAAGCTCCTCCTGCTCACCCGCTACGACAAGGTCCGCGCCGGCCGCGGCGACATGCTCGGCATCGACGACGTGCTCGAGATCCTGTCGATCCCGCTGCTCGGCATCATCCCGGAGAGCGAGGAAGTGCTGCGCGCATCGAACCTCGGCGCGCCCGTCACGCTGTGCAATTCCGCGAGCGGCGCCGCCCGTGCCTATGTCGATGCGGCGCGCCGGCTCACCGGCGAAACCGTCGCGATGACGGTCCAGAGCGAGCGGCAGAGTTTGCTCACGAGGCTGTTCGGCAGGAGGGCCGCATGAAGCTCTTCAGTTTCCTCGCGCGCCGGCGCTCCGCGCCGATGGCGCGCGAGCGACTGCAGATACTGCTCACCCACGAGCGCGGCGCGACCGGGCAATCGGGCCTGATCTCGGTCCTGCGCGAGGAGATCCTCGCCGTGATCGCGCGCCACGTCGACGTCGCACCCGAGAAGGTCGACATCCGGGTGCAGGACGGCGAGGAGGTCGCAGTCCTCGAGATCGACGTGGAGATTCCGCGCGCGATCGCCAAGACGCGGAGCGCCTGGGAACGCGGCGGCCGCGCGGCCTGAGCGGCAAACACCGGTGGGGTGCCACCGAACGGAATTGCGCCCGGCACCGGATTGGCCGTCGGGCCCCGTTTTCTGCTCAGCCCCTCTTAGATAATATACATTATTTCAATAGTTTATCATATTTTTCTCAGGTTCGATCTCAAGCCCCGATATCGACCAACGGCAGGCACAACCTGCCCGCTCTCTTTACAGCTCTTCAACGCTGCCCCCCCTACATTGCCACCGCTCCCGCACCGAGCGCGGGCGTCCGCTCCAGCGACGCACACGCAACGACGGCCCCCCTGCCCATGCGTATCGAGCCTCGCTCCTCGAGCGGACTTGCCAGCGGACTTGCCAAAGGCGTTCCCCCGGCAGCGAAATCTTCGTCGTCGACGATGACGGCGACATGCGCCATCTGCTCGGCGCCATCCTGTCGTTCGAAGGCTATCCGGTGACGAGCTTCGCGGACGGCGAGACATTCCCGCACGCCGCCGGCAGCCGCACGCCCGTCTGCCTCTTCCTCGACGTCGTCATGCCGGGCCGATCGGGCATCGAGGTGCTCAAGGAGCTCGCCGCGCGCCGCTACGAGGCGCCGATCTTCCTCATTTCGGGCCGCGGCGATACCCCGATGGTGGTCGACGCGCTCAAGAACGGCGCGCGCGATTTCCTCCACAAGCCGTTCGACCCCTATGCGGCGGTCGAGCGTGTGCGCGACGCCGTCGAGCTGTGGGAGCGCCGCGACGAGGAGCCGAGCGGCGACAACCTGGAGACCAAGGAATTCTTCGGTCGCGTCCGCCTGACGCGACGCGAAGCCGAGGTGCTGACGCATCTCGTGCGCGGCGCGTCGAGCAAGGACATCGCCGTCGCGCTCGGCATCGCCAAGCGCACGGTCGACAATTTCCGCATGAGCGTCATGAAGAAGCTGCGTGCCCGAAACACCGCCGACCTGGTGCGCATCATCATGAGCTGACGAATCGTGCGCGGCGCCGCGTGACGGTGGGGCCTGGGCTTGGCCGGTGCCGGCACGGTTCGGGTTGAACTTCCTGCGCAAATGTCCCACACCCTGCGGACACGTCGGCGGCGCTGCCCGGATTGCCTAAAATTAGGCGTGCTCTGCCCGTCAAATCGGCAAGCCCGCCGCCACGGCACGGTCGCGTTGTTGCCCAATATTTCTCCGGAACGGGCGGCAGGCTCGCGGCTAAGATGCCGTCGATTCGGAACCCACCGGCCGGCGGAGGCGTTTTTCGTGCGTAATCAACAGGAACAGACAGATGGCAATGCGAGATCGTAGCTCGTTGCGGGCCCTCGTCGTGTGCTTGGCCGCGGGCGGCACCGTCCTTACTGCATCGAATGCATTCGCGGCCGACCCGAGCGGCGAATGGATGGTGGCGGATCACACCGCGCGCATCAAGATCGAGCCCTGCGCCGATGGCTATTGGGGCAGCATCGCGTGGGAGCGCGAGCCCGGCATCGACCACAAGAATCCCGATCCCAAAAGGCGCGGACACCCCCTGCTCGGCGCGCCGATTCTCCTCTCGATGAAGCCCGAGGAGAACAACAAGTGGGAAGGCAAGGTCTACAATCCGAAAGACGGCGGCTACTACAACGCCAGCATCAAGCTCGAGAGCCCGAATGCGTTGCGGCTCGAGGGCTGCATGCTGATCTTCTGCAGCGGCGAGACCTGGACGCGCGTGGCGGAGCCCAGTTACGCGACGACCGGCGCCGCGGCGGCGACGAAAACGCCCAGCGTCTGCCCGCGCTGAACGCAAGATCGGGCACCCGGAGCCGGGCGCCCGATATTTGATTCAGCCTATTAGATCGGCCTACTTGAGCGGCGGTTGGGCTTCGCTCTTGTCGCGCGGCTTGCCCATCAGCGCGGGCTGAAACAGCACCGCGGCCGCAAGCGTGCACACGAGCGACAGCGCCAACAGCTTGCCCATGCTCGACGTGCCGGGGTGGCTTGATAGCCACAGGCTTCCGAACGCCGTCGCGGTCGTGAGCGCGCTGAAGAACACCGCGCGCGTGAGGCTCGACTGCAGGAGCTGGGTCTGCCCGGCGCGCCACGCCATCACGTAATAGATCTTGAACGCGACGCCGACGCCGAGCAGCAGCGGCAGCGCGATGATGTTGGCGAAGTTGAGCGGGAAATCGATCAGGGAGCAGATTTCCAGCGTCACGACGCCGGCGAGCAGCAACGGCACAAGCGTGAGCAGCACGTCGCCGATCCGCCGCAGCACGACCCACAGCAGGATCGAGATCGCGAGCAGCGCCCAGATCCCGGCCTGGATGAAGGCGCGCACGATCGTCTTGCCCGACTCCATGATGCCGACCGCCTCGCCGGTCGCGTTGGGCGCGACCGCGAGCACCGCCTGCGCGAAGCCGCGGATGACATCGTTGTCGTTGGCATCGCCGCGCATGCCCGCCTCGATGCGCGCATGCCCGTCGGGCGCGACCCACTCGCGCGCGATCGCGGGCGGCACCGAGGCACGCGTCACCGGCCCGGCCTGCAGGGCGGTGCGCAACTCGGCGAGATCGGCGGTGAGCGGCACGACCATCGCGGTCGCAACGGTGGCGCGCTTGTCCGGGCTCGCGTCGGCGAGTTTGACGAGATCGTCGGCGAGCCGCAGCGCCGCCTTGGCGCCCTCGCCCTTCTCGCCGTCCGCGGCCTCGCGCAGCGCCTGGGCGCCGCCGCGAAGCGCGGCCACGACCTCGGTGTCGCTCGGCGCCGGCTTGATCGCCGGCGGGTTCAAGGCGCGTTGAAGCGCGGTCGCGGCCGCCCGGATACGGGCGAGCTTCTCGGGCTGGTCGTCGGGCACGAAGCTGTCGATCGTGCGGGTGCGCGCGACCTCCGGCAGGGCCGCGAGCTTCTTGGCGATCGCGTCGGCCGCATCGGCGCTCGGCGCCAGCACCTCGGCGGTGTGCGAGCTCGTGTTGGGATCGCGCCGCAGGTCGAGATAGGTCGCGATCGACTTCGGCCTTGGGGCTGCGCAGGTTGGTCGGATTGAAGTCGAAATGCAGATGCGCCAGCAGCGGCAGGCCGGCGAGCGCGACCACGAGCGTGCCGACGATCACCGGCACGCGATGGCGCTCGAGGAAGCGGTCGACCGGCGCGAGCGCCGCATAGCCGAGCGGCTCCGCCTCGCCGGGCGGGTTGAAGAGCTGCAGCAAGGCCGGCAGCAGCGTGATGCTGGTCACGAACGCGATCAGCATGCCCATGCCCGCGATCAGGCCGAGCTCGGACAGGCCGCGGTAGTCGGTCGGCAGGAACGAGAAGAAGCCGGCCGCAACACCTGCGGCCGCGAGCGTCAACGGCGCGCCCGCGCTCGCGCCGGCTTTGCGCAGCGCCTCGCGCAGGTCGGCGCATTCGAACCGCTCGGCGCGATAGCGCACGCTGAACTGCAGGCCGAAGTCGACGCCGAGGCCGATGAACAGCACCGCGAAGGCGACCGAGATCAGGTTGAGCGCGCCCACCATCATGAGGCCGACCGCGGCCGTGATCGCCAACCCGACCGCGAGATTGATCGAGACCGCCAGGATGATGCGGTACGATTTCAGCGCCAGCCACAGGATGAGCAGCACGACCCCGAGCGTGACGGCGCCGTTGAGGAAGGCGCCTTCCTTGAGCGTGCCGAATTCCTCGTCGGCGATCGGCACCGGCCCGGTCAGCCGCACGGTCGCGCCGTACTGGTGGGCCAAATCGAGGCTCGCGACCGCCTGGCGCACCGCGTCGGTCGCCTTCTCGCCCGGCTGCAGCGCGTGGAAATCGAGCACCGGCTTGATGGTGACGATGCGGCGTAGTTGCGACGCCGTCGCGGGCTCGCCGCCCATCATCGCGTACCACGAGAACCGCGCCGGCTCGCCCTTGAGCGCCTGCTCGATCGTGTCGGACGACATGTTGAGCGGTCGCGCCAGGGCATCGAGCGTCACCTGCCCGGCCTGCACGCCGGTCAGCGCAAGCGACATCCCCTGCACGAGGCCGCGCAGGCTCGGATCGGAGGCGAGCTGGCCTAACAGCGGCGCCGCCCGCGAGAGTTGGCCGGTCACGCCGGCGACCTGCTCGGTCGGCAGGAAGAGGAATTGGTTGCGCGCGATGAAGTCGCTCGACGCAACGGACTCGACCGCGTCGAACAGCTTCTTGTCAGGCCCGAGCCGGCCGACCAACCGGTCGGCGGCCGCGGTCGCGAGCTCCGGGGTCGGCGCATCGACCACCGCGACGATCAGCCGGGTGCCTTGGGTGAAGACGTGCTCGTAGGCGATCTCGCGCTGGCGCCACGGGAGGTCCGGCGAGATCAGCTTGGTCACATCCGCGTTGATGCTGAAATGGCGGGCCGCGTAGGTGCCCCCCGCGGTGGCCAGCACGGCACTTGCCAGAATGACCGCCCAGACATGGCCCGTGGAGAACGCAACGATTTGTGCAATGGCCCGGCTCAGCATCGGCGTCGAAACGTCCTTCACCCAGGCCGCCATATAGGCAGCCCAATTCGTCCGGCCGGCGGGAAATTTGATCGGGTGCGAAGCTTTTGCCCCGTGTTCGCGCCCGCGCGCCACGGCCACAGCCGCTCGCGCCGCCCCCTGCGGGTGCGAACGGGTTGGTACCGGGGTCTCTAGCATGACTGCTCAATTCGTTGGCCGTTATCGGGGGCGTTGGGCGCCATGGGGTTACCGCACTGCAGCAATGTACTCAACCGCCAAGCCACGGCGGATTTGCAGGCGTGGGACTGCAGATGTGGGCAGCGCATGCACCATCGCCACTTGGCCCGCCCGAGGCAAATCCAGCGGCTCGTCCGCATGCGCAGCTTGCGATAGCCCAGAAGCCCCCACGGGCAGAGGTAATGGTTGCAGCCCGATGGCTGTTCTTTCGTCGAATTACCTTACTGGTCAAATAGTTAACACACTACCTGCCATCTCGGCATCGCCTTGTTCGCGCTCCTATTTCTTGTTCTCGTTCCTAACTCGTGCGCGAGGCGGGCGGCGGCTGCGACACAAAATCGCCGGGTTACGGCCCGCGAACTCCGCCAACACATCGACGTTATCCCTGATGGCCGGAATCGCATGCTATTTGATTGCTGGCAGCCGGGAACTTGCACCACAATGGGTTCGTGAGGCAAAGAAAGCTGGAACCCATGGCCGGGGCCGCGACTTGCGAGGTCCAGGTGGGAGCGTGATTAAGGCATGACGGCGAGGCCCCTCGTTCCGCCGGGCCTCGCAACGGCCTAGCGCTGCGGCGCGTCAGGGTATACGTCACCACGAAATACGTAGGCATCGTACGCAAGACTGTACGCAAGACTGAGAGAGATCATGGCTGTACCGTTTCTTAAAGAGCTGCGCATCGGCTCGTATTTGATCAAGCAGAAGCTCGCCGGGCGCGAGCGCTATCCGCTTGTGCTGATGCTGGAGCCCCTCTTCCGCTGCAACCTCGCCTGCTCGGGCTGCGGCAAGATCGATTATCCGGATGCGATCCTCAATCGCCGGCTCTCGGTGCAGGAGTGCCTTGACGCGGTCGACGAGTGCGGCGCGCCGATGGTCGCGATCCCGGGCGGCGAGCCGCTGATCCACCGGGAGATCGGCGAGATCGTCAAAGGCATCGTGGCGCGCAAGAAGTTCGTGTCGCTGTGCACCAACGCGCTGCTGCTCGAGAAGAAGCTGCATCTGTTCGAGCCCTCCCCTTACCTGTTCTTCTCGGTGCATCTCGACGGCATCAAGAAGCATCACGACAAGTCGGTGTGCATGGAGGGCGGCTTCGAGAAAGCCGTCGACGCCATCAAGGCCGCCAAGGCCAAGGGCTTCACGGTCAACGTCAACTGCACGGTGTTCGAAGGCCATCCGGCCGAGGACATCGCGGCCTTCCTCGATCTCACCGCGCAGCTCGGCGTCGGCGTCTCGATCTCGCCCGGCTACGCCTATGAGCGCGCGCCCGACCAGCAGCACTTCCTCAACCGGCGCCGCACCAAGGAGCTCTTCCGCAACGTGTTCGCGCTCGGCAAGGGCAAGAACTGGGAATTCATGCACTCCAGCCTGTTCCTCGACTTCCTCGCCGGCAACCAGGAATATCACTGCACGCCGTGGGGCATGCCGACCCGCAACATCTTCGGCTGGCAGAAGCCGTGCTACCTGCTCGGCGAGGGCCATACGAAGACGTTCAAGGAGCTGATGGAGACGACCGACTGGGACGCCTACGGCACCGGCAAGTACGAGAAGTGCGCGAACTGCATGGCACACTGCGGCTACGAGCCGACCGCTGCGCATGCGGCGATCGCCAACCCATTCAAGGCGCTCAAGGTCGCGTTGCGCGGCGTACGCACCGAGGGCGAGATGGCGCCGGAAATCTCGACCGAGAACCAGCGCCCCGCGCAGTACGTCTTCGACGGTCAGGTGCAGCAGCGGCTGTCAGAGATCCGCAAGGCCGAAGCAGAGGCCAAAGTCAAGAAAACGGCGACAGCGGCGTAGGCCCGCGAACGCCCGCCCGGCGTCGCCGCCGGCGCGGATCAACGTCGCAATCTCCGACGGCGCACGCGCGAGGCCCGACAGGACCGCCGGCAAATTGACCCGTCCGTCGGGCTTCAGTGCGTTCTTGGCGAGCGGCGGCAGCGCCCGCACCGCCGGGTCGCTGATGACGCGGATGGCCGCAAACGGAAGATTGTTGGCGGCCGCGTAGTCCGCACCGATATGCGATTCCATGTCGACCGCGATCGCGTCGGTCGCTTCGCGCATCGCGGCCTTGGTCGACGGCAGCAGCACCGGCTCCTCGACGCCCACGAGGGCGCCCCGCGCCACCGCGATGCCGCTCGCGCCCACGCGTTCCGCCATGGCGCAGACCACTGGGTGCGGGACCTTCCAGGTGCCCTTCTCGGCGATCACGGCGGTCGCGACCACGACATCGCCCGGTTCGAGCGCCGGATCGAGCCCGCCCGCGATCCCGAAGCTGATGACGGCGCGCAGCCCGCTGGGATCAAGGTCGGAAAGTTGATGCCGTAGGCGTCGCGTGTCGCTGCCGCTACAGACCACGTGGCTTACGCCGGGTCCGGCCGCGATACGCGACTCCTGAGCAAGTCCCGTGATGACGAGAAACACCCGTCACATCCCCCATGCCACCGACGGGCGGTTGGCCCGTTCTGAGTTTCGATAACGTCCCAGCGCCCACAGCGGAAAGAACTTTGCGTAGCCGTGATAGCGCAAATAGAAGACCCGGGGAAAGCCTGTTGCGGTGTAACGCGGCTCTTCCCAGAATCCGTCGTCCCCCTGGGTCGCTGCGAGGTACCCGATTCCCCTCGCCACTGATGGATGGGCCGATTCGCCCACGGCCATCAAGCCGATCAGCGCCCAGGCGGTCTGTGAGGCGGTGCTGGGTGCCGGCTCGTAGCCATTGTAGCCGAGCTTGTAGCTCGTGCCGGCCTCGCCCCAGCCGCCGTCCGGATTCTGGATGGCGATCAGCCAGTCGACCGCCTTGCGGATCTCCGGGGACGCCGGGTCGACGCCGGCCGCATTGAGCGCGCACAGCACCGACCAGGTTCCATAGATGTAGTTCATGCCCCAGCGGCCGTACCAGCTTCCGTCCGCGCGTTGGGTCTTGCGTAGGTATTCAATGGCGCGGTCGATCGATGCCTCTCCGACCTTCGCGCCGAGTTGCGTCAGCATCGAGAGGCAGCGGCCCGTCACGTCCTCGGTCGGCGGATCGAGCAGCGCACCGTGGTCGGCGAACGGAATATTGTTGAGGTACTCGAACTCGTTATCGACGTCGAAGGCGCCCCAGCCGCCGTTGCGGCTCTGCATGCCCTCGATCCATTCGCGCCCGCGCGCAATGGCGCCATCATAGTCCTTGGTGCCGCGGTTCTGCTGCAGGCGATCCATCGCCATCACGACGACGGCCGTATCGTCGAGGTCCGGGTAGTGCGGATTGGCATATTGAAAGGCCCACCCACCCGGCCGGATATCCGGTCGTCGCACCGCCCAGTCCCCCATCGCGTCCAGCACCTGCAGCGGCTTCAGCCATGCAAGAGCCTTGCCAGTTCGCTCGATTGCCCGCTCCGAGCCCTCCTCCAGCAGCGCATGGCAGACCAGGCCGGTGTCCCAGACGGGCGAGACGCATGGCTGGCAGTAGGCCTCGTGCTCCTTGATCACCAGGAGCTTGTCGACCGAGTTACGCGCCGCCACCACGTGGGGATGATCCGGCGGATAGCCGAGCACGTCGTACATCAGCACCGAGTTGGCCATCGCGGGATAGATCGCGCCGAGGCCGTCCTCGCCGTTGAGCCGCTCGGTCACGAACGCCTCCGCCTTGGCGATCGCGCGCCGCCGCGGGCCGCGCGGCATCCACGGCTCGACGACGCGCAGCACCGCGTCGAGCGCGCGGAAGACCAGGTACCACGACCACTTCTGGTGCGCCGCCTTCCGGCGCGGCCCGACGGTCAGCGGCGGCTGGGTGAAGAGCTCGTCGATCTTCACACCGCGCGGGTTCTTCGCCGTGGGCTTGAGCGCCATCAGCACGAGCAACGGCACCAGCACGGTGCGGGCCCAGTAGGAGACTTTGTCGAGATGGAACGGAAACCATTTCGGCAGCAGCATGATCTCGACCGGCATCACGGGCACAGTGCGCCACGGCAGCACGCCGTAAAGCGCGAGCAGGCTGCAGGTGAAGACGTTCGAGCTCGCGGCGCCGCCGCGCGCTAGGATCGCGTCGCGCGCGCGTTTCATGTGCGCCGCGTCCGGATCGTCGCCGATCATCTTCAGCGCGAAGTAGGCCTTGACGCTCGCGCTCATGTCGAGGTCGCCCTCATGGAAGAGCGGCCAGCCGCCGTGCTGTCCTTGGACGCGGCGCAGATAGACCGCGATCTTCGCCTCGAGCGCGGCGTCGATCGGCTCGGCGCGGAAATGGCGCAGCAGCACGTATTCGGCCGGGATCGTACAGTCGGCCTCGAGCTCGAACACCCAATGTCCGTCGGGCTGCTGCCGATCGAGCAGCGCTGCGGTCGCCTGCGCGATGCAGCCATCGAGCACGTCCTCCGCAATGCGCTCTGTTGCCGTCATGGTCTGGTCGCCCGTCGTCGGTGGAAAGATGTCAGTGCCGCGCGAGATCGGCCGCCCGATCACCCGACCGGATGGCGCCCTCGATCGTCGCCGGCAATCCGGTCGCCGTCCAATCTCCGGCAAGCCAGAGATTGCGCCACGCGGTCGTCGTCCCCGGCCGCTTGCGCTCCTGCGCCGGCAGCGCCGCGAAGGTCGCCCGCCGCTCGCGCACGATCTGCCAGGGCGGCAGCGCCTCCGTATCGCTTATTCGGGCGACCGTCGCAACCTCGCGCCAGATGGTCCGTGCAAGCTCCTCGCGCGGCGTGTCGACGAGCCGGTCGGCACCGCTGATCGTGACCGACAGCCGGTCCGCAAACGCGAAAATCCACTCGACCGTTCCGTTGATGACGCCGACGATCGATGGCATGTCGTCCGGTGGCTTCACGCGGAAATGTGCATTCACGATGGCGCGGAATTCATCGGGCGCCGCCAAATCGGGCACGAGCGCGGCCGCGACGACTGGCGGCACCGCCAGAATGACGCGATCGTCGTCGCCGAGCCGTATCGTCTCGTCGCCGAAATCGAGCGACGTGACCTTGTTTCCGTCGAACCCGAGCGCACGCAGCCTGCGCCCGAAGCCGACCTTGACGCCGCGCGCGGCGAGGAACGCGAGCGCCGGCGCGATGAAGGTCGGCCCAAGGCCATCGCGCGCGATCAGCGGCCGGCACGCGCGCCCTCCCCGCGCGACGGTCTCGCGCAGCACGGTTGCGGCGAGCGCGGCCGTGCCCTCGGGCGGCGCCGTGTTGAGTGCCGCGAGCAGCAGCGGCCCGACCAGCCGATCGTAAAGCGCGCCCTTGCACGCAATGACGTCGCCGATCGCGGCGCCCTGCGGGGGTCGCAGCAGGCGCGCGATCGCCAGATAATCGGACGCGCGCGTGCCCGGCACGCGCCGGTTCGCATCGAAAATCCACCACGGCAGGCGGCCGTCGCCGATCCGCAGCGTCCAGCGCTCGTTGCTCTTGAGATCGACGAACGGAAAGTCCGCGTGCGCCGGCCCGACCAGGCGATCTGCGGCACCGACCGTCGCGAGGAACGAAAGCGCCGCCTCGTTCGCCGACAAGAGCAGGTGGTTGCCGTTGTCGATCTCCATGTCGAGCGCGGGATCATGATAGGAGCGGCAGCGCCCGCCCGCCTGGCCGGCGGCCTCGTGGACCACGACGGCCTCGCCTCGTTGCGCCAGCCGAATGGCGGCCGTCAGACCGGCGAGACCTGCGCCGATCACGTGGTGGGTAGCCGCCATCAGATCACCGCGTGACGCAGGATGATCCACAACAGGCGGACGCGGCTGAGCCGGATGCGCGCCCGCGGCGGCGCAAACCCGCGTGCGATGAGCGCGTTCAGGTAGCCCTTGTAGGCTTCGCCCATGATGCGCGGCGCGCGCACCGCGCGGCGCGGCGACGCCCGCATGATCTCGTCGGCGCGCGCGAAATGGTTCTGCGCGCGCGTGACGATCGGCGCGCAGGCCTGGCCGATCGCCGGATGCGCCAGCACGTCGCGCGGATCAGTGCCCGGGATGCCGGCGTCGCGCAGCGCCTCGCGCGGCAAATAGAGCCGCCCCATGCCGGCGTCTTCGTCGACATCGCGCAGGATGTTGGTGAGCTGCAGCGCGCGGCCGAGATGGTGCGCAAGGTCATGGCCGTTCTTCGCGTCAAGGCCGAACACCTTGACGGAAAGCCGGCCGACCGCACTGGCGACCCGGTCGCAATAGAGGTCGAGCATCGCGAGATCGGGCGCGCGGATGTCGGCGGCGACGTCCATCTCCATGCCGTCGATCACGGCGAGGAAATCCTCGTGTGCAAGGTCGAACTCGCGCACCGCCTGGGCGAGGCCGCGCAGGCGCGCCGGCGCCTGCCCCGCATAGACGGCCTCGAGGTCGCGCCGCCATTGCTGTAATTGCGCCAGCCGCTGGTTGCGGTCGCCCGGGTCGTCCGCGATGTCGTCGACGTCGCGGCAGAAGGAGTAGATCTCGAACATCGCCTGACGCTGCGCCGGCGGCAGGATGCGCATCGCGTGATAGAACGAGCTGCCCGACGCGCGCTTGGCCGCGTCGGTGCCCGTGTCTTGCCCGGCGTTTGCATCCGCAGCGGTCACGCGCCCTGGTGCTCCGGTGAAGCGGCGCCGCGCCGGCCGATCCGGCGCCACAAGCCGTGCAGAACGCCCCGCAGGCCCACGCCCGCAAAGCCGAGCGACTTGAGGTGCACCTTGTCGCGCAGCGGGTCGCGCACCATCAATTTGCGGACGAGCGAGCCTGCGAGCGTGTGAATGACCGAGATCTCGAGGCTCAGGCGGAAATCGCGGATCTGGTCGGGCAGCCCATAGCCGTCGCGCAGCAGCCCGGCGGTGCGCGCCGCAAGCTGGTGCAGGCAGGCAAGCAGCTCGGGCGAGGATTGCGCCGCGTCGAGGGCCGCGACGCTCGTGCCCGCCGCCGTCATGGCGTCGAGCGGAACGTAGACGCGATCGAGGTCGCGGAAATCGTTCCGGCAGTCCTGGATGTGGTTGATGATCTGCAGCGCCGCGCAGATCGCGTCGGACGCGGGCCAGGTGGCGCGGCTTTCGCCGTGCACGTCGAGCACATAGCGGCCGACCGGCATGGCCGAGAGGCTGCAATAGTGCATGAGCTCGTCCCAATCGGCGTAGCGCAGCTTGGTCACGTCGAGCCGGAACGCCGCCAGCAGATCCTGGGCATGGCGCGGGCTCAGCGCGCGCTCGGCCAGGACGGTGCGCAGCCGCACGCCTTCGGGATCTTCCTCGCTGGTGCCGAGCAGGCTCGCCTCGAGGCGATCAAGCAGCGCGAGCTTGCGTTCGGGCGCGAGCTCGGCGTGGTCCGCGATGTCGTCGGCAACGCGCACGAACTCGTAGAACGCGAGGATCGGCGCGCGAAAGCGCGGATGGATGAGATGGGACGCCACCGGGAAATTCTCGTCCCGGTGTCCCTTTCCCGATCTCAGCTCGCCCGCGAGCGTCATTCCGGCTCCGCCGTCTGGGGTGCGACTTTGCTTCCAGCTTGCGCCTGGACGCGGCCCTTCCACAGGCCGCCCCGTCCGCGCCCATGCTGATAGGCGGAATCGAGCGTAAATGCCATGTAGGCGAGCGCGATCAAGGGCAACGCCAGCCCCCACCACGGGGAGCGGCCGTAGAAGCGCAAAATCGGCGCATAGGACACAAAGATGAGCGCGAAGGCGGCCGCGCCAAGAGCCTGCGCGAGCCCGCCGCCGAAGACCGCCAGCACCGGCGCCGCCAGATACGTCAGCGCCATCCCGAGCACGCAACCGATCAACATCAGCGGCGAGTAGCCGAGCTGCGGATAGGCCGAGCGCGCCACCATGCGGCGGATGTCGTCGACCCGGTCGTACGGACGCGCGCTCACAACCCGTTCGGTCAAGCCGAGCCAGATGGGTCCATGCGCCTTCATCGCAGCGCCGAGCGCGCAATCGTCGATCAGCTTGCCGCGGATCGCCGCGATGCCGCCGGCGCTCGCCAGCGCTTGTGGCCGCACCAGCATGCACCCGCCGGCGGCGCCGGCCATCGCGTGGTCGCGCCGGTTCACCCACGCGAACGGATAGAGCATCTGGAAGAAGTAGATGAACGCCGGCACGAAGGCGCGCTCGGCCAGGCTGTCGCAGCGCAGCTTGGCCATCAGCGAGGTGAGGACGTAACCGCCCTGCTCGGCCCGCCCCACCAGCCGCGCCAACGCATCCGGCGCATAGGTGATGTCCGCATCGGTCAGCAGCAGATAGTTCGGCGCATCCGCTCCCGCGGTCGCGCGCTCGACGCCTTGGCTCACGGCCCACAGCTTGCCGGTCCAGCCCGCGGGCAACGGCTGCCCCGCCAGCACGGTGAGCCGCTCGGATGCGCCCGCCCGCGTGGCAGCCGCACGGGCCGCATCGGCGGTCCCGTCGCGGCTCTCGTCATCGACCAGCACGACCGAGAACGCGCCCGGATAGGCTTGCCCGAGCAGCGACGCGATGGTCGTGGCGATGGTCTCAACCTCGTCGCGCGCCGGGATGACCGCGGTCACCTGCGGCCAGATGGACGGCGGCGCCGGCTCCTGCAGGTCGTCCCGCTCGCCGGCCAGCCAATAGAAGCCGCGGCCGACGATCAGGTAGACCCATATGGCGAGCGCAAAAGCTGCGATAACAATACCGACCAAGAACTTGTTCCTGTTAAGGATTGCGGCCTTTAACTTGCCCCCGCAATCTGCCATTTGAACGCTCAAATGCCAAACCCGGACGGTTCCATCCAGGGGCAATGCCCAGGGCAGTGCCGATGAGCGCCCCCGATCGCGTCCTCGTGACCGGCGCCAGCGGCTTCGTGGGCTCGGCGGTCGCCCGCAAGCTGCTGGAGCGTGGCTACGCGGTGCGCGCGCTGGTGCGCCCGACGAGCCCACGCTTCCACCTCGAAGGCCTCGACCTCGACTACGCCGTGGGCGACCTGCGCGACGCCGCGACGGTCAAGCCCGCGATGGTGGGCGTGCGCTATGTGTTCCATGTGGCGGCGGATTACCGGCTGTGGGCGCGCGACCGCAACGAGATCCTGGTCAACAACCTCACCAGCACGCGGGTCGTGATGGAGGAGGCCCTGCGCGCCGGGGTCGAGCGCATCGTCTATACGAGCAGCGTCGCGACGCTCGCGGTGCGCCGCGACGGGACCTCGGTGGACGAGACCTTCCCGCTCGACGAGGCGAAGGCGATCGGCGTCTACAAGCGCAGCAAGGTCGTGGCCGAGCGGCTGGTCGAGCGCATGATCGCCGAGCACAAGCTGCCCGCCGTCATCGTCAATCCGTCGACCCCGATCGGGCCGCGTGACGTGAAGCCGACGCCGACCGGGCGTATCATCATCGAGGCGGCGCGCGGGCGCATGCCCGCCTTCGTCGACACCGGATTGAACCTGGTCCACGTCGACGACGTGGCCGACGGCCATCTCGCGGCGCTCGATCGCGGCAAGATCGGCGAGCGCTATATCCTGGGCGGTCAGAACGTGCATCTTTCGCAGATGCTCGGCACCATCGCGACCCTGCTCGGACGACGCCCACCCCGCATCAAGATGCCGCGTGGGCCGCTCGTCCCGCTGGCGATCGCGGCCGAGACCATCGCGCGCTTCACCGGACGCGAGCCGCTCGTCACCAGGGACGCGCTGCGCATGTCGAAATACCAGATGTTCTTCACCACCGCGAAGGCCGAGCGCGATCTCGGCGTGACGGCGCGCCCCTTTACGCAAGCGCTCGCAGATGCCATCGAGTGGTTCCGCGGCGCCGGCTATCTCAAGCCCTGACCCTTCCCTTCCTACCCAAGCGGATTTCACCGTGAGCAGCGAGAACAGCTTCAATTCCCGTCTCAACGCGATTGCGGCCGACACCGAGACCTTGCTCGAGCGGCTCATGGAGGCGGCGCCGCTCGAGGGCGAGCGCAGTCGGCCGAAGCGCCTGCTCGAACTCGATCCGCTATTCGAGCCTCGGCGGCGGCAAGCGCTTCCGCCCCTTTCTGGTGGTCGAATCTGCCGCCTTGTTCGGCGTGCCGCACGCGCAGGCCCTGATGGCGGGCGCCGCGCTCGAATGCGTGCACTGCTATTCGCTCGTGCATGACGATATGCCCGCGATGGACAATGACGACCTGCGCCGCGGCCGACCGACGACGCACAAGGCTTTCGACGATGCGACCGCGATCCTCGCGGGCGACAGCCTGCTGACCTACGCGTTCGACATCCTGTCACGCCCCGAAACGCATCCGAGCGCCGACGTGCGCATCAAGCTCGTGATGGCGCTGGCCCGCGCGTCAGGCCTCGGCGGCATGGTCGGCGGACAGATCCTCGACCTCGCGGCCGAGGGCCGCTTCCCCGACCTGTCGCGGCCGCAGACCCTCACCGACGTCGAGACGCTGCAGGCGATGAAGACCGGCGCCCTCATCCGCTTCGGCTGCGTCGCGGGCGCGATCCTTGGGCAAGCGAGCGACGAGCGCTACCGCGCCCTCGACACTTACGGCGCCGCGGTCGGTCAGGCGTTCCAGATCGCCGACGATCTCCTCGACATCGAGGGCGACACCGCGACGGTGGGCAAGCAGACCGGCAAGGACGCGGCCGCCGGCAAGGCGACCATCGTCGACGTGCTCGGCATCGCCAAGTCGAAGGAGCGGCTCAAGGCGCTGGTCGCGGAGGCGTCATCGGCGCTGTCGGTCTTCGGCGCGCGCGCCGCGGTCTTGAAAGAGGCCGCGCGGTTCGTCGCAGAGCGGCAGACCTGAAGCATCAGGCAGAGCGCGCGGACGCTCGCCCAGATGGACTGGATTTTATGATCTAATATACGGACCAGCAGATCTTCCGGAAGGAAGTCCGATGGCAACATTTGTGCTGGTGCATGGGGCGTGGTTCGGGGGCTGGTGCTGGCAAAAGGTCGTCCCGCTCTTGGAAGCTGCCGGCCATGCGGTTTACGCACCAACCCACACCGGGCTGGCTGAGCGTGCCTCCGAGCTTTCACCCGAGGTCGGATTGGATACCCACATCCAGGATGTCGTCGGCGTCATCGAGGAAAAGAATCTGCATGACGTCGTCCTGGTAGGTCACAGTTATGGCGGGATGGTCATCACCGGCGTGGTTGATCGGGTGCCGGAGCGCATCGCTCACCTGGTCTATCTGGACACGTTCGCGCCCCGCGACGGCGAGTCGATGGCCGATATATCGAGCACTATCGTGTGGCTCTTCCGCAAAAAAGCGCGGGCCCACGGGGATGGCTGGAGAATCGATTCTCAAGGCGACTACGGGGTGACGACAGAGCCGGATCGCAGCTGGGTGCTCTCGAAGTTGACAGCACAATCCCTCAAGACGTTCGAGCAGCCACTCCATCTGAAGAATCCAGGCATCGTGTCGGAGAAACCCCGGACGCACATCGACTGCACCGGCGGCGGTTTCGTCCGCTCACTCATGCGACGCATCTTGGCGAGGAGAGCACTTCCTCCGACGGAAGCGGGTTGGCGTCTGCGACAGGTGCCGACCAGCCATTGTGCCATGATCACGATGCCGCGAGAGTTGGCCGACTTGCTTCTGGAAGTCGTTTGACAAGAGGACGCGGGGCGAGCGGTGGCGGCGAGCAGGCCCGCGCCGGAATCGTTCGACTTGGCTTTGTTGGCCTCGGCCGGTTCGGGCACCACCCGCGGGCGGATCATCCTCCGCGAGCGCTCCGTTGATACGCAAGTCTCCGACCGTCCTCTTGCGTCGGCGGACCGGGAGAAGGGCTCCAAACAAAATACAGGCGATCTGCAATGGGAAATGCGACGCCATTTACAATGCAACACCTTGACAGGGCGATGAAAAAACCGCCGGCGCAAGAACAATGGAAAACAATGAAAAAAACAATGCGCTGAGCAATAGAACTCGGTGCGGCGCCGGCCGCGCTGGTAGATCGCCTCCGGCAGGCGGCATTGATATCACTTGTATTTCGTCGAATGGGTTTGTTCTGCCGTTCTGCCGTTCTGCCCTCGCCGCCTCGCGAAGCCTGTCCTGAGCCAGACGAACTCACCGGCGGGAAAGAGCGCCACCGTCGTCGTGCCCGACGGATTGATGCCCGGCGTCAAATGCCTGGCTGGGATACAACCTCCGTCCCTTTTCTCGCGTCAGCATTGCGCCCGGGGGCGGAATTCGCAAGCAAACTCTCGTCCAATCCCCGCAATTCGGAAGCCGGCTGATCTCACGTCTTGTACGAGGGATCGCGGCGATCGAGCATGCGCTTGAGCGCCGGCCACTCGATCGTGCCTTGCGCCTGGATCCGGCCCTTGGCGTCGGGCGTCGGTGACGACGCAAGTTGGGCATTGGTGCGCGCGATCACATCCGGCGGCAGATGCAGGAGCTTGGCGTGGCACGCCATGGCGCGTAGCTGCGTCTCGCAGGCGCGCTCGAGGCGGACGATGTTGCTGAAGGCTTGCGCGATGGTGCGCCCGCACGCCAGCAGGCCATGATTGCGCATGATCATGACCTCGGCGTCGCCGAGGTTCTCGACCAGCCGCTTCTGCTCGTCGCGATCGACCACGACCCCTTCGTAGTCATGGTAGGCGACGCGCGCCCAGCGCATTGCGGTCTGGGTCAGCGGCAGCAACCCGCACTCGAGCACGGACACCGCCATCCCGGCCGGCGTATGCGTGTGCAAGACGCAGCCGACATCCGGCCGCGCCGCGTGGATTGCGCTGTGGATCACATAGCCCGGCAGGTTGACGCCGTAGTCCGGATTGAGATTGGCGATGATGCTGCCGGCGAGATCGAGCTTGATCAGCGAGGAGGCGGTGATCTCCTCGTACATCATGCCGAACGGGTTGATGAGGAAATGCTCGTGGCTGCCGGGCACCCGCGCCGAGATGTGGTTGAGATGCATGTCGCACATGCCGTGGAGCGCAACCAGGCGATAGGCGGCCGCGAGATCGACGCGCGTTTCCCATTCGCGCGGATCCATGCCGTTCGCCGGCTGTGCATTGGCGACGTCGATTTTCGGCACGGTGTTCATAGGATGCCCTCCGATGGGATGACAGACGACGCGGCCCTTATGATATCGGCGGCAAGGGGGGCGGCAAGCCTAGTCTACGCCTCGAAGCGATCAGCCCGGCGTAACACGTCGGCCAGCTGACGCCGGACGCGGCGTTCCCGGGCGGCCGTCTCCCGATGCCGATGCAGCTTGCGACGCCGAGCGCACTGAGCACGCTCGCGGCGGCAAACGGCACCAGCGGGCCGAAGGCGTAGAGCAGCCCGCCCAGCGCCGGCGCCAGCAGCCGCGCCGTCCCGCCGAACGAGTGGGTCATCGCGAACCCGCGGGTGAGCTCGCCGGGCGGCACCAGATTGGCACCAGCGCCTTGCTGACCGGTCCGAGGAACGCCTTGGCGGACCCGATGAGCACCGCGATGACGTAGAGTCGGCCAACTTGTCGTGAAGTCTACCAACCGCAGCCATTATACGGAGGAACTTGCGCCGACGTCGGGGTTAGCCGCACCGCCTCATTCGAAAGGGGCACGCCGCTGGTCACAGGGCACGTACATGCGAAAAGCGTGCCCCGGCCATCAGACGCACACTTTGGACGAGGCAATCGCCAATTCGCCCTAGCCGCCGAAGCGGTAGTTCACGCCGAAACGGACGATGTTGTCGCGAACCTGGCTGGTGCTCGAGAAGGTGTGGGCTGCCGGGGTAACGACCCCCGTCACCGGGATCGAGAAGGTATTGCTGATCGAGCCGAGGTCGACATAGAGATATTCGAACTTGCTGGACCAGCGATTGGACAACCCGAGCCAGGTCATCGTGGTCTCGACGCCGCCGCCGATGGTCCAGCCCGTTTTGGTGGCGCTGGTGCTGGCCGCGAACGGAAGGGTTGGGAAGACGGTGGTGACACCGGCCAGCTGGGCGGCCTGGAACGAGTAGTTCGAACTCGACCCGTCCCCAGGCGACGCCACCGGTCACGTACCAGAGGAAACAGTTTTCCGTCCAGCCGACGCGGCCACGCGCGGTCGCCAGCCAATCGAGCTTCTGGCTGTCGGTGAGGCCGACCGTGGCCGGCGCAACGGTCGCTCTCGAGGCGATGAAGTTCGCGTTGCTGAACAAGTCGCGCTGACGCGACCAGTCCCAATCGGCTTCGCCGCCGAACACCAAGTTGCCCGTCTGCCAATTGAAGCCGGCCTGCCCGCCCGCCATCACGCCGACCGGCAACTCGGTGTGCCACACGTCCGTGAGCGGGTTGGCGACGTTGGCGCTGTTGGCCGTCGACGGGAGAAGCGAATCGGTCTCATGGGCCCGATTGTGGCCGATGCCGGTGGCCTCGTTGGCGCCGACATAGAAGCCGGTCCAGTTGCAGGTCGGACACGGGCCCAGCGTCGACGGCGGCGGCGGTCCGAAATTCTCGCCGCCAAAGCGATAGTTCAAGCCGAGCCGAACGATGTTGTCTTGGATATGGGTACTGCTTGCGATCGTGTAAGCGCTGGCCCCAAACCGCGTGACCGAGAAGCTGTTGGTCACGGTGCCGAGGTCGACATAGAGATATTCGATCTTGGCCGACCAATGGTTCGCGCCCATCCAGCCCAGCGAGGTCTCGACGCCGCTGCCCAGTACCCAGCCGGTCCGGGTGGTGCTGAAGCTCGCTGCGCCCGGCGCCGCGGTGGCAAAGATCGCCGAACCAAAAGCATTGAAACCGTAGTTCGATTCAACTCCACCCCACGCCACGCCACCCGTGACATAGGCCAGCGAGTAGTCGCTGGCCCAGCCGACGCGCGCGCGCGCCGTCGCCAGCCAATTGATCTTCTCCTCGTCGGAGTACCCGTAAGAGGAGGCGGCAGTCGCGGCCACGCTAGAAGCAATGAAATTGTTGATCTGGAGGTTGTCGCGCTGGCGCGTCCAGTCCCAGTCCGCCTCGCCGCCCAACACCAGACGGCCGATCTGCCAGTTGGCGCCCACTTGGCCGCCGGCCAGCGCGCCAGCGGGAGACTGGCTATAGGTCGTGTTCGAGATCGGATTGATCACGCCGGGCGAAATTACGGCGATGGTGCCGGCCGGGTTCAACGAAATCGTGTCACTGCTGGGATCATGGCCGATGCCGCCCCCGACGTTGAAACCGACGTAAAAGCCGTTCCAGTTGCAGCCGGGACATCCGGGGGGCTGCGCCTTCACCGGCAGGTCCGCCGCAAGTACAGGTCCACCCAACAGCCCGATTGCTGCCGCCGTGCTCAGGAGATACTTCTTCATGTCCCCGCCCCGTGACCCCCATTCCTGACTTGAGCCACATCGTATCAGCGGTGCCGCCTCAAATCTGTGGCGGGACGGCTACACTTGCGGCGAATCCGCGTCTCGAGGCGGGTCGCACGGCGCGCTATGGCGACGTCGGCCCGCCTCCGGAACTCTGTACTTTGCGGATGTAGTAGGGAACTCAAAGTCTGACATGACGGTCACTAGGAAAAGCCGAATTGGAAATCGCACTCGCTCTGCGACCGACGCGGCTGGCGGCATTGCAAGGTGGGACCGAGCGCACTGCGTTGCCGGCCGCCGCACTTCCAAATTGACCTCATGTCGATGCCGATTGGATCAACTCGGCAATCCCCAGGCCCTACGCCTCGAAGCGATCAGCCCGGCGCAACCCTGGGACCAACGCTGCCCAAGCGAGCGCCGCCACGATCGCGGCGATGCCGCCGACCACGACGCACGGCACCACGCCGATCGCGGACGAGAGCAGCCCGGATTCGAACTCGCCCAATTCGCCAGATGCGCCGGTGAACAGCGAGTGGACCGCGCTGACGCGGCCGCGCATCGCGTCCGGGGTCTGCGACTGCACCAACCCCGCCCGCACCACCATGCTGACCGCGTCGGCGGCGCCGAGGATCAACAGGAACGCCAGCGCGATCGGCAAGCTGGTCGACAGACCGAAGCCGATGGTGCCGAGCCCGTAGATCATGACGACGGCGAGCAGCGTCGGTCCGGCGCGCCGCCGCAGCGGCCACCACGCCAGCATGCCCGACGTGACAAGACCGCCGACCGCCGGCGCCGTCCGCATCAGGCCGAGCGCCCACGGGCCGACGTGAAAGATCTCCTGGGCGTAGTACGGCATCAGCGCGGTCGCGCCGCCGAGCAGCACCGCGACGAGATCGAGCCCCATCGCCGCCATGACGACCGGCGCGGACCAGATGAACACGAACCCGGCGACCAGCGTCGACCAGCTGACGCCGGACGCGGCCTTCTCGGGCGGTCGTGTCCCGATGCCGATGCAGCTTGCGACGCCGAGCGCGCTGAGCATGCTCGCGGCGGCAAACGGCACCAGCGGGCCGAAGGCGTAGAGCAGACCGCCCAGCGCCGGCGCCAGCAGCCGCGCCGTGCCGCCGAACGAGTTGGTCATCGCGAGCCCGCGGGTGAGGTCGCCGGCCGGCACCAGATTGGGCACCAGCGCCTTGCTGACCGGTCCGAGGAACGCCTTGGCGGACCCGATGAGCACCACGATGACGTAGACCGGCCAGATCGCGTCGCCGGCGGCCGCGACACAGAGCATGACCGCGCCGGCGCACAGCCCGCCGCCGCACACCGCGAGCACCCGTCGCCGGTCGAAACGATCGGTCACGAACCCGGTCACAAGCGACAGCAGGATCAACGGCAGGAAGCCCGCAAGCCCGATCATGCCGAGAGCGAACGTGCTGCGGGTCCGGCTGAACACCAGCCAGCCGACCGCGACCACGATGATGTCCTCGGCCGAGCCGAACAGCATGTCGGCGGCAATGAAGCTGGCCAAGGCCGAGCGCGACCTTTCCGCGGCAGGTGCTGCAGGACGATCCATTCACGTGTGTGGGATGTGGGAGGGGGGCCGGCGTTGCTGAGTCGAGCGGACGCTATCACGCCGCTCGCGCATGCGTCAGCAAATCGACTGCCGCGTCGGATCAGCAAACAACGATACAATCGGCAATCCGAGAGCTTCTGCGATTTCGCAAAGGCTGTCGGGAGCGATCCTGCTGTCGCCGCTCTCGTAAGCCTGAACCTCCTGGAGGGAGACCCCCAATTCGTGGGCTAGTGCCTGTTGCGAGAGGCCCATATGGAGGCGCCTCATCCTGATATTGGACGCGATCCGGACATCGAGCTCATCTGGATCCAGCGGCTGCACCATCTGGTGAGTAAACCCATGCTCGAGCCACGAAGACGCGCGCCTTGAGCGGCGCGCTCTGACGATCGTCAGGTCGGGATGTCCTGGACGAACATGTCGGACGGCAGCTTCGTGCCGAGCCCCTTCTCCACTGCCAGCTCGTAGATGCGGCCGCCGACGCTCGAGAACTGGATCCCCTGGACGCCGGCGCTATGGGCGACATCGCCCGGAAGTGTGCCGTAAGAGTTGTTCTCCAGAGTGGTGATCTCGTCGTCGCGGTAACGGCGATAGGGCTCGCCGGTCTCCCAGTTGATGCAATCGACGTAACGGGCGTTGGGGAAGCGTGCGCGATCCTCGCCTCGGTTCTGGAGCTTGGCGCTGCTCGGCGGGATCTTGGCCCGCTCCTCGGGCTGGCCGGCCGCATATGTCATGCCGTCGATCCGCAGCCCGAAATCATCGTCGACGAAGTTGGCGGCGGAGACAGGCGTACGCCGAACGAACAGGCCGACCGTGTCGACCCGCTCGAACATGTCCGTGCCGATCTCATAGGCCGTGACATTCGCGATATGGGCACCGGGCTCGAGCCACTTGGCTTCGACGATCGGCTGATAAGCATTGGTGCAGGCCGCGAAGATGTCGGAGCCGATCAGCACGTCCTTGGCGCTCTCGGCCGGCTGGATCTCGCATTGGACCTTCTTCGAGACGTCACGCACATATTTCAGGACGTTCTCCCTGGTCGGGCTGAACACCTTGATCTTCTCGATGTCGCGCACGACCGCGAAAGTCTCGGCAAAGCTGTGCGCCATGCCGCCGGTGCCGATGATGCCCAGTGTCTTGGCAGATGGCCGCGCCAGATACTTCGCGCCGATCGCCGCCGCCGCGGCGACACGATAATGCTGGATGAAGCCGTCGTTCATGATCGCCAGCAGCTCGGCATTGGCGACGCTGAACAGGAGGACGAGCCCGCCATAGAGGCCCGGCCGTGTGTTGTAGGTGACGCGGCGTCGCATGCCGTTGACCACGGGCCAGGAGATCATGTCGGGCTTGATCCGCAGCGCGTAGTAGCCCGGATCGCGGATGCCGCCTTCCATCGAGCTGAACGCGAAGAACTTGTCGGGCTCCGGGCTCGGAATGAAGTTGTCGATGCGCGGACGACGTATGGCGTCGCCCCGAGAGAATTGCCGGAGGCCCTTTTCCAGGGCGTCGATCGCCGACGCGGCGGTGATCGCCTTTTCCTGGTCTTCGTTGCTCAGAAAGATCGCCATCTGCTTCCTTTTGCTTGTCTGCTCTCGTGAACGGTGTCGGCCCATCCAGCCCGGCGGCGTCCCGCATTGAGCCGACGCTCGCGGGCATCGCTCTACATCGTGACGTCCTTGGTCTCCTCGGTCGCATAGGTCGCGACCGCCGCGATGACGTTGATCGCAACGAACAGTGCGATCACGCCGGTTAGATCGCCTGAATTCGCAACCAGGAGACCTGCCGCGATCACCGGGAGGAGACCGGCGCCGAGCACGTTGCCGACCTGCTTGCCGAGGGCGACACCGCTGAAGCGCACCCGCGCGTCGGGGAACAGCTCGGCGAAGAAGATGTAGCTGGTGCCGAGCGAGGAAGGCTGGAGGATCATGCCGGGGATCGCCATCGCGACCACGACGTTCAGCCAGTCTCCGGTCTTCAGCAGCGGGAAGAAGGCGAGCGGCACGTAGAGCGCGGCCGCGACGAAGCAGGCGCCCATGACGAGGCGCCGGCCGACGAGGTCGGACACGAAGCCGAAGAACGGCGTGGCGAAGACGCCGATCAGGTTGCCGATCGAGATCCCGAGCAGCGCGGCCGGCTTGGGCAGATGCAGGGTCTGAAGCGCATAGGAGAGACCGAATACTGCGGTGAAATAGAAGGTGGCCGTCTGCCCGAGCGAGACGATCGTCGCGATCAGCACAGGCATCTTGTATTTGCGCAAGACCTCGATGACCGGAACGCGGAACGGCTTCGCGGTCGCGATACTGGCGAGAAAGGCGGGCGATTCCTCGATCTTCAGCCGGATATAGAGGCCAATTCCCACCGCGATCACGCTCAATAGGAACGGCACGCGCCAACCCCAGGCCAGCATGTCGGCATTCGACAGCCGCGACACGCCGTCGACCGCAATACTGCTGAGCGCTATGCCCGCCGGCACGCCCGCGGCGCACCAGGACGTGTAGAGACCGCGCCGGTTCGGCGGGCTGCTTTCAGCGACGAACACCGGTGCCGAGGAGTTCTCCCCGCCATAAGCGAAGCCCTGCAGGAAGCGGAGGATCGCGAGAGTGATCGGCGCCGCGATGCCGATCGTCTCGTAGGTGGGAGTGAGACCGATGGCGGCCGTCGCGGCGCCCATCAGGGTGAGCGTCAGGATCATCGTCATCTTGCGGCCAAGCCGATCGCCGATATGGCCGAAGAAGATGCCGCCGAGCGGACGCGCCAGAATGCCAACCGCGAAGACGCTCAGCGAGGCGATCGTCGCAATGCCTGCATTGAGCTTGGGGAAGAACAGCGGGTTGAACGCAACCGGGGTCAGCAGTGCGTAGACAATGAAATCAAAGGCTTCGAGTGCGGTGCCGAGAAAACTCGAGATGACGAGACGTCGCAGTTGCCCGATGCCGATCATCTGCGCCCCTTACATTGAACGTCATGGTGCGTAAGCCCGGCATTTCGTCTTCGTCTGCTGTCACCAAAGGTTCATCAGGATTGCTCTCCTGTCTAATAAGTATCCGTGCCGTAGAGCATAAGCCGAAGCTATGGCTGCGCGCGCCGGCCGAAATGCCGGCAGCGCGGCCGTTCTGGCGTCGGATGACAATCTTTTGGCACCTATTCCGGCGATCCCTCGCCGAATGAGACGTGTGCGCTGACGATTTTCCACCCGTCGGACGTGCGCAACCAGGTCTGGGTCTGGCGCCCAATCCGCGCCGAGCCCTCCGGGATGAACTCGACGTTGGCGATGCCGAAATCCCGGCCGAACGTCGTGATGCGCCGGTTTCGGAGGGTGCGGCGCTGATCGATCGCGCCACGCCGCAGGCGGAATTCGGCGATCTGCGCGTGGCCGTACAGGCGTTCAGGCGTCTTGGTGCCGAAACGCGTCGTTTCGGTGCTGTCCCAGAACATGGCGTTGAGACCCGCGATGTCGTTGCCGATCAACGCGCGCTCGTAAGCTTCGAAGGCCGCAACCAACTGGGCAACAACGTTCGGGATATTTATGTCGAGCATGATGCGTCCGTTTCATGGTTTGGCGGAAAGCCATCCGAATTCGCCAGCACGCGAGCAAATCGCGGCGATACGCTCACCTTAGCTTTTGTCTCGGCCGCAACAAAAGATCGGCATGGTCCGGTGTGCTTTCTGGCTTCCGGCAAGCGGAAAATCGGTTCGCCGTTGACAGGCTCGTCAATGGCCATCAACTATCCGGCCGGCCGATGGTCTGCCGCAGAGAGGACGACACTGATGGAGAAGCGGGTCATCGATGCCGGTATCCCCTCCTCCGGCGCGCCGTACAATCTGTGCGTCCGCTACGGCAACATGATCTTCATTTCAGGACTGCCGCCCTTCGATGCCGAGTTCAGCACCCGATTGCGCGAGGCCCGTGCGCGCGGAGCTCCGGCTCCCAAGTTTCCCGACATCGGCTTCGAACGTCAGGTCGAGATCGTGATGGACAATCTCAAGGCGCTGGTCGAGGCGGCGGGCTCGAACCTGGACTGCCTGCTGAATGTCTCGGTGTGGCTCAAGGACCAGGGTACGCAGGAATCCTTCGACCGTGTGTATCGACGGTATTTCTCCGGCTCGGCCGCGTGGCCGGCGCGCACGCGGCTCCAGGCTGGTCGGATGCCGATGGATTGCGGCGTCGAGATCGAGGCGATCGGCTACGTGCCGACCGCATAAGCGCGGGAGCGCGCGGCGGGTTATCGCGAGGTGGTTTGGATCATGAATGAACCAAAAATCCGGATCATCGCGCTGGAGGAGCATTATCAGGATCCGGATCTCGCGGCGCACGGCGCGGCTGGACAAGCGCAGCGCCCCGCCGCGATTGCCCGGCGCCTCGATGACTGGGGCGAGCTTCGTCTCAAGGAGATGGATGAAGCAGGGATCGATGTTCAGGTGATCTCGCATCGCGGCCCATCGCCGCAAGATATGGAACCGGCGACGGCGGTCCGGCTCACGCGCAAGGCCAATGACAGACTTCGTGACATCGTGAGCGCCCATCCGACGCGGTTTGCGGGGTTGGCGGCGCTGCCGAGCGCCGCTCCTGCCGCAGCCGCCGATGAGCTCGAGCGTGCCGTGGCGACGCTCGGCTTCAAGGGCGGGATGATCCACGGCCTCACCAACGGAAAGTTCATCGACGACAGAGGCTTCTGGCCGATCTTCGCCCGCGCCGAGGCGCTGGGCGTGCCGATCTATCTGCATCCCGCCGATCCTCACCCCGGCGTGGCCGACGCCTACTACCGGGACTATGCGGAGGACTATCCGCTGCTGCTGCGGGCGGGTTGGAGCTACACGGTCGAGACCGCCACCCAGGCGGTGCGTCTCATTCTCAGCGGAGTGTTCGAGGCGCATCCGCGCCTCGCGATCCTGCTCGGCCATCTCGGCGAGTCGCTGCCGTTCTCGTTATGGCGGATCGACCGCTATCTGCAGCGCGGCGCACGCCGGCCGCGCCCGTTCCGCGAGCTGTTCTGCCGGCATTTTCACCTCACCACCAGCGGCAACTTCTCCCATCCGGCGCTCCAATGCGCGCTGGCCGAGATCGGCGCCGACCGGATCCTGTTCGCGGTCGACTGGCCCTACAAGTCCTCGCGGGACGGCGTGGCCTGGATCAACGAGGCGTCATTGTCTCGGGACGACAAGGAGAAGATTCTTCACCGCAATGCGGAGCGGCTGTTGCGTCTGTAACGCCGGCAGCTTCCGTCCGCCTGCGCTTGCGCGTCGCCCGACGCCGGCGGCTATGTCGCGAACCGCGGCGCGTCGACATAGCCTAGCTCGTGGCACACCCGCTTGATTTCCTTGACGAGCAGCATGCTAGCGGCGCTCAGGCTCGGCGACCGGCGGCGCAGGATGCCGATCGGCCGTGCCGGCACATTGGTCTTGAACGGGATGGCGGTGAGCAGCCCGGCCTTCTCCTCAATCGTGAACTCGTCGCGTGGCAGGAACCCGATGAAGTCCTTTTCGAGCAGCACCGATTTGACATAGAGGCCGGAGTCGCACTCGATGACCGGCGCGGGCGGCGGGACATTGTCCGACATGAAAATCTGATCGAGCATGCGCCGCAGCGGTGTCTTCGGCGTCGACAGCACCCAGCGGTATTTCGTCAGGTCCTTGGGCTGAACTTCCCTCCGGCGCGCCAGCGGATGGCCGCTCGCCGTGACGATCACCGGGCGGTCGTCGAACAGGAAGTCCTCGACGATCTTGCTTTCGGGATGGTGGCCGCCGAGCGGCGCGACCGCGAACTCGATGTCACCGTTTTCCAGCATGGTGATGAGCTCGGTCGTCGTGCCGGTCCATACCGAGAAGCGGCTTTTCGGCCGGGCGGCCGCGAGATGGATCGTTGCGGTCGGAACCAGCCGGCTGGCGACACTCTGCGCCACACCGATGCGGACATGCGTGCCGCGCCCCGCGCGCAGCACCTGGATCTCGTGCAGAAGCTCCTGCAGCTCGATGCGGACCGAACGGCCGCGCGCCAGCACAATATTGCCGTAGACCGTCGGCACCACGCCGCGTGACCGCCGCTCCAGGAGCTTCACCTGGAGCATCATCTCCAGGTTATGGATGCTCTTGGTCAGTGCTGGCTGCGAAATGCCCAAACTCTCGGCGGCCTTGCCGATTGTGCCTTTTTCGACGGCCGCGATGAGATGATTGAGGTGTCGAAGCTCCACGCCGATAACTCGCGGTTATGCCGATGGGCGACGCTTCTTATTAGACGGCGTCTGTTTCCTCGTCAAATCTCCGGGGTGCCGGACAAGATCAAAGGGACCGTGGGGGCGGACACGACCGACCGCCGGAACCCGACGACAAGCAATCGTGAAGCGAAACGAGACACGCTGGCGGCGCCGCAATGATCATCCAGACCGCTCCCCAAGGCCGGCCGCGATTGGCGATCAAGATGGATGAGCACTCGGCGCTTGCCGGCGAATTCGCCAAGGCGTTCGGCAACGACCGGTTCACGGCGATCGAGCCGCTTGATCTGTTCGTTTACGTCGTCGCGCACCACGACAAGGGCTGGATGACCTTCGACGGAGCTCCCAAGACCGACCCGCGCACCGGATTTCCCTACAATCTGGTGGAAACGCCGGCCGAGGACATCACGCGCACCAGCACCGGCTCGCCCGACTTCAACGAGCGGCACCATCCGTATTGCGGGCTTCTGTCCAGCATGCACAGCTGGGGCCTCTACAACGGGCGCTACGGCACCTCCGACTATGTGCTGATCGATACGATCCCGCCGCACCAGCGGCATCTGGCGGATCGCATGCTGGCGAAGGAGATCGAGCGCCAGGCGCGGCTCAAGGCGACGCTGGCGGACGATCCGAAAACCGCGGGATGGATCGACGAACGCGCTCTCTTCCGCAACTACAAGCGGCTCCAGTTCTTCGACACGCTCGCTCTCTATTTCAATCGCACCCACGAGGACGCGCGCGCCGAAATGCGGTTCGGGCACGTGCCGATGAACGACAACGAGGACGTCACCGTCACGATCCGTCCGGTCGAGAGCGGCGTCTACAGCCTGTCGCCCTATCCGATGGCACGGCAGGGCGCGGAGTTCTCATTTCCGGGCCGCTACATCGACGCGGCGCCGACCGGATCGGACGGCCGCTGGGCCGAAATATTGTCCGCCAGGCCCACCGAATGGCAGCACCTCAAGCTGGTGGCTGCGTGAGACCGCCGGGTCGAAAGTTGAGGGGCGGAGCGCGACGTTTGACCGCGCCGCCGGAATGGAAGGAGAGTCAATCGTGAGCGCAACGTCGGAAGATATCGCGGGCCTCGTGCGTGACGGATGGGTCCATCGGCGCATCTACACCGATCCGGAGATCTTCGAGCTCGAGATGGAGCGCATCTTCCATCGCACGTGGATCTTCGTCGGCCACGAGAGCCAGGTCCCCAACCCGGGCGACTTCTATTGCACCACCATCGGCACCCAGCCGGTGCTGATGGTGCGCCACACCGACCGCACGGTCCGGGTCATCACCAATCGCTGCAGCCACCGCGGCGCCAAGGTCGTCAACGAGAGCTCCGGTAACGCCCGGCGCTTCCGCTGCCCCTACCATGCATGGACCTACGACACCGACGGCAAGTTGCGCGTGGTGCCGATGCGCGAGGCCTATCCGGCCAATATCGACTTCAGCGATCCGAAGTTCGACATGTCGCCGGTCGCGCGCTGCAAAAGCTACCATGGCTTCGTTTTTGCCAATCTCAGCGCGGACGGGCCGGACATCGATGCCTATTTCGGCGGCGCGCAGCGCGGCATCGACGAACTGATTGCGCGCGCGCCGGACGGCGAGGTCGAGTTCATCGGCGGCGTCCAAAAATACGAGTTCCGCGGCAACTGGAAGCTTCAGACCGAGAACCTGTGCGACCAGTATCACACTTCCTTCACCCACGAATCCTCCGCGTCGAAGGACGGCTATCAGTACAAGCGCCGCGCCGGCGACGACGGCCAGCAGACCCGGATCCTCAGCGAGAAAGGTGATGTGGTCTCGCACGACTATGGGGTCTGGACCTACGAGAACGCCCACAATTCCATCGGCGCGATGCATTTCGAAACCGAGCCCACCGGTCCGGTCTACGAGCGCTATCGCGCGGCCCTCGAGCGCCGGCATGGCACCGAGCGCACCAAGGACGTGCTCAAGCTGCGCCGGCACAACAGGTTCTTCTACCCGAGCATGGACATCCACCACATGGGCCAATTCATCCGGGTGTTTCGGCCGATCTCGGTCGACCGCACCCAAGTGCTCGCCTTTCCGATGCACCTCAAAGGCGCGCCGATCGAGCTCTTTGAGGACGTGATCAGGGTGATGAATCTCAGCCATTCGGCCGCGGCGATCGCGCAGACCGACGATCTCGAGGTGTTCGAGCGCTGCCAGGCCGGCCTGCAGGCGGAGAACGAGGATTGGATGATCTACATGCGCGGCCACGGCATGGATGTCGACGATCCGTCCGGCGCGAAATACGGACCGAACACCAGCGAGAACGCCATGCGCGGGCAGCATCAGGTGTGGCGCAAATTCATGACCGCCGAATAAGGGCCGCGATGATGACCGCCGATGTCAAGGAACATGCAAAAGTGAGGCGCGCCGCGATGCCGCTCCCCGATCTGCGCGACGCCGAGGTCTTCATCCACGACGAGGTGCGCCATCTCGACGATCGCCGCTTCGAGGAGTGGATGGAGCTGTTCGCCGACGACGGCATCTACTGGGTGCCGACGACGCCCGGCCAGGCTGATCCGCAACACACGGTGTCGCTGTACTACGACGACAAGAGCGCGATGAAGGCGCGGATCGTGCGGCTGCGCCATCCGCGCATCTATGTGCAGATGCCGCCGTCGCGGACACGCCACATCGTATCCGGCTTTCGCTTCGAGAAAGCCGATACGCCGCCGGACGAATGCGTCGTCTCGTCGAACTTCATGATGCTGGAGCATCGGCCCGGCTACGAGCCGCGCATGTTCGGCGGACAATATCTGCACCGGCTGCGGTTTTCCGACGGACAGTTCCGCATCGTGCTCAAGCGCGCCGAACTGATCAATTGCGACGAGTCGTTCCGCGCCATGGCAATCCCGTTCTGACGAACCCGCTTCCGATGGAAGAGTGCCCGCAGCCGCTTCTCGCGAGTTAACCCATGACGGTCAGCAACTCCGATCACCGGCTTTCCTACGTGGACCTGCGCGAGTGGATCCAGGAGGCGGACAAGCTGGGAGAGGTTGTCCGCCTCAAGGGCATGAACTGGGAGCGCGAGATCGGCATGGTGTGCGCGCTCCTGCAGCGCGCGGATCCCGCGCCTTGCGCCATCTTCGAGGACATCCCCGGCGTGCGGAAAGGGTTCCGCGTGCTCACCAATTTCTTCGGGGCGAAGCGCGCGAACATCACGCTCGGCTTTCCGCCCGGGCTGACCAAGGTGGAGCTCAGCGATGCGTTCTTCCGCGTCTACCGCGATCCGGACAACAAGCCGATCAAGCATACCATCGTCGACCACGGCCCCGTGCTGGAGAACGTGATCACCGGCGACGCGGTCGACGTCACCATGTTCCCGGCGCCGCAATGGCACGAGGCCGACGGTGGGCGCTATATCGGGACCGGCTGCTATTGTGTCACCCGCGACCCCGAGGACGGCTGGCTCAACCAGGGCACCTATCGGGTGATGATCCACGACCAGCGCACGCTGGGTGTCTACATCACGCCGGGCAAGCATGGCCGCATCCATCGCGACAAATATGCGGCCCGCGGCGAGAAAATGCCGATCGCCATCGTGATCGGCGGCAATCCGATGCAGTTCCTGCTGACCGGAAACGAGGTGCCGTACGGTGTCACCGAGTACGACGTGCTCGGCGGTCTCTACAAGCGGCCGATCGAGTGCGTGCGCGGCCGCATCACCGGCCTGCCCTTCCCCAAGGACGCCGAGATCGTCCTCGAAGGCTGGGTTGATCCCACGGAGCTGCGGCCGGAAGGTCCGCTCGGCGAATGGACCGGCTACTACACGTCGGGCAATCGCCCCGAGCCGGTGATGCATGTCGAGGCGATCTACCACCGCGATGATCCGATCATCCTCGGCTGCGTGCATGAACTCGGGCCGAGCGAATATGCCCGCTACCGCGCGGTCGCCCGCTCGGCGATGCTCAAGAATGCACTGATCGCGTCCGGCATCCCCGATGTCACCGGCGTGTGGGCGCACGAGGTCGGCGGCGCGCGCATGTTCGTCGGGGTCTCGATCAAGCAGCGCTATGGCGGTCACGCGCGCCAGGTCGGCCATGTGGCGTGCCAATGCCAGGTCGGCGCCTTCACGGGAAAATTCGTGATCGTGGTCGACGACGACATCGATGTGTCCAACCTGGAAGAGCTCCTGTGGGCGATGTGCACGCGGTGCGATCCGGCCACGTCGATCGACATCATCAGCAATGCATGGTCGTCCGCGACCGATCCCCGCATCCCCCCGGAGAAGCGCGAGCGCGGAGACTATACCAACAGTCGTGCGATCATCGATGCATGCCGGCCGTTCCATTGGCGCGACAAGTTCCCAAAGGTCAACATGCCCAGCAAGGAGGTAGCGCAGGAGACGCGCGAACGATTCAGCTGGATTCTCGATAACTGGGTCAAAGGTACCTCATGATCCGTTGGCCCACGGCTTGCTTTATCCGGAGCGACGTCGTCGCTCCAAAAGAGCGTCTGTGACGCCAATGCCGGCGCGGCACCGACACCATGCAACACGTTGGGGGTGCTTGAATGGATAAGGTACAACTTCGCCGGCTCGTCGCGTCCAGCCTGCTCGGCACGGCGCTCGAAGCATTCGATTTCATCGTCTATGCGCTGCTGACGCCGGTGGCGTTCAATCCGCTGTTTTTCCCGCAGCTCGATCCCGCGGTTGCGACCATCGCGTCGCTGAGCGTCTTCGCGGTCGGAATTCTATCGCGGCCGCTCGGCGGGGTCGTGCTCGGACACTTCGGCGACCGTATCGGGCGCAAGCCGACCATGGTCATCACGTTGTCGCTGATGGGCGTGTCGACGGCGGCGATAGGCCTCATCCCGACCTATGCGTCAATCGGGATCTTTGCGCCGATCGTGCTTGCGATGCTGCGCTTCATCCAGGGCTTCGCGTATGGCGGCGAGAACTCGGCGGCGCCGATCTTCGTCGCCGAAAGCTGCCCGCCGAATAGGCGGGGTTTCTACACGTCGCTGTGCACCAGTGGCATCTCCATCGGCGTCGCATCAAGCAGCCTGGCGGTGACGATGATCGCCGCCTTGTCCAAGGAGGACATGCTGGCCTGGGGTTGGCGGGTTCCGTTCATCGCGAGTCTCGTCGTCGTGATCGTCGGCCTCTACATCCGGCTGAAGATCGAGGAGTTGCCGGACTTCACGGCGGCGATCACGTCGAAGAAGCCCTTCCGTGCTCCGATCGTGGAGGTGCTGCGTCGGCACAAGTTGCCGACCTTGATCACGCTCATGGTCGCGACCGGTCAATCGGCGAGCCTCTACTTCATGCAGGTCTTTCTGCTCTCCTATGCGATCCACGACCTCAAGCTGCCGGCCGCGAGGCTGACGTCGGGCTTGTTGATCGGCAATGTCCTCGCGATTTTCTCGACCACGTTTTTCGGGTACCTGTCCGACTTCGTCGGCCGGCGCGTGGTCATGGGCGGCAGCTTCGTTCTGACGGCGCTCTATGTTCCGTTCGTTATGCTGCCGCTGTTGCATACCGGAGATCCCCAACTGATCGTGCTGGCCATGGCGGTTCCAGGCGCGGTGCTTGCATCCTCGTCGCTGGGGACGAGCTACACGTTCTCCAGTGAGATCTTCTCGGACGCGCGTATCCGCTTCAGTGGGCTCGCGCTCGGCAAGCAGGTCGGCAACGTGCTGGGCGCCGGCCTTCTGCCGGTGATCTCGGCCAGCATCATTGCGTCTACCGGCAGCGTGACCTGGGCGGTCGTCCTGTTCGTGGCCGTCAATCTGCTGGCGGTCACCGGCGTCTACATGACGGCGGAGACCAAGGATCGCAGCTTCGGCCGGATGTCGGGCACGGAGATTGACGAGATCGAAGCCGGCGTGCCTCTCGCGCCAGTGCCCGTGGCGAGCGCGCCTCACCTATGACGGAGCCGATGGATATATCCGCCTGCGAGATCGTGAGCGTCTGCCGGAAGGAAGAACTCGCGCCGGGCGACATGCGCCTGGTCCAGCCGCCCGATCACAGCCCGATCGCTGTCTACAATGTGGCTGGCGAGTTCTACGCGACCGACGACTTCTGCACCCATGGTCAGGCGTCGCTCAGCCAGGAGGGGCTACTCGATGGCCATGTCGTCGAGTGTTCCTGGCATCTCGGCTCGTTCGACGTGCGTGACGGACAGCCGGTCGCGCCGCCATGCCAGGTCGCCTTGCGCACCTACCCGATAGTATTCGAGGGCGATACCATTTGCGTGAAGCTGGACCGGCGCGAGGATTGACCGTCGCTGACGTGCACTCTCGAGGCTCCCTAGCGCAAGCACGGCCGTTGTTGCCGTAGGCTGCTTACGCCTGCGCGGCTCCGGCGGCCGCGACACAGAGCATGACCGCGCCGGCGCACAGCCCGGCACCGCACACCGCGAGCACCAGCCGTCGGTCGAAACGATCGGTCACGAACCCGGTCACAAGCGACAGCAGGATCAACGGCAGGAATCCCGCGAGCCCGATCATGCCGAGAGCGAACGTGCTGCGGGTCCGGCTGAACACCAGCCAGCCGACCGCGACCACGATGATGTCCTCGGCCGAGCCGAACAGCATGTCGGCGGCGATGAAGCTGGCCAAGGCCGAGCGCGACCTTTCCGCGGCGGGTGCTGCAGGACGATCCATTCACGTGTGTGGGATGTGGGGGGGCCGGTGTTGCTGAGTTCGAGCGGACGCTATCATGCCGCTCGCGCTTGCGTCAGCAAATCAGGCGGCAGCAGTTCCCTCCGGTCCACTAGCGCGCGGATCAGGGGCATACTCCGCCTGCGCTTGTCGCCGCTGAGACTCGAGCGCCTGGCGCGCGGCGTCGATCTCCATGGCCTTGCGCTGCTGCACGATCAGTTCGTGACGCTGCTCCGAGAGCTTGAGCTGCGCGTCGAGGTGGGCGATCACGTTGCCATAAAGCAGGTTCTTCGCCTTCTCGCGCACGTCCGCGGTCTGCACCAGCCAGGGCAATCCGTCCTCCAGCTTCGCGATCGTCGCCGCGGTCTCGTTCGCCTCCGCGACCTTCTGCGCGATCTGGTGGTCGAGGGCGGCAAGCTTGGCGGCCTGCTGGTCAGCCTGCGCCTGCATCTGGGCGCGCGTGCGCGCGACCGCGTGCGGCGGCGCATCGGCTGGCGGCGTGAAGTCGACCGGCGCGAGGCCGTCCGCGTCGAGGCAAGCGCGAAGTCAGCGGCCGCCAATTTCCAGAATGCGCGTTGGGCCACTGATTTTGGCGCGAGCTTCCGGCTTTGGCATCATCGTAGCGTCAGCCTTGCTGGGACGCTTTCAGACGCTTTGCGCCATAGTCCAGGAATGGCGTGCGATCTGCGCGTCTTCCTGCGACGGCAGAATGTTCACTACGCAGCGTGACGCGGAAGTGCTGATGGGATTGTGCCCGAACCGGTTACGACACTCGTCGAGGTCGACGCCGATCCAGGACAGGCCGCCGCAGATCATGGCTCGGGCCGCCGCATCGTTCTCCCCGATTCCGCCGGTGAACACAATCATGTCGACGCCTTCAAGCGCGGCGATCATCGCGGCCAGTTGTTTGCGCACGCAATAGCAGAACATGAGAATGGCAAGCCGCGCATCAGCGTTCGACGACGCAGCATCATGCAGATGCCGCATGTCGCTGCCAACGCCTGAAACTCCCAGGAGGCCGGAGCGGTGATCAACCAGTTGCTCCAGCATGGCCGCATCGAAATGCCTCTCCCGCATCAGATAGATCAGAACGCCCGGATCCAGATCGCCGCTGCGCGTGCCCATGATCACCCCGCCGGTGGGGGTCAATCCCATGCTGGTATCGATTGATTTGCCACTTTCGACGGCGGTGACGCTGGCGCCGTTGCCGAGATGAGCAATGATCATGCGGTGCGGCATGTCGTTCGCAAGCTGATGCACGATGGACTCGCACGACAGGCCGTGAAATCCGTAGCGCTGAATCCCCTCCGTCCGTAATTTCCTGGCGATTGGAAGGACGCGCGCGACTTCTGGCATATCGGCGTGAAAGGCCGTGTCGAAGCACGCCGCCTGCGGAAGCCCGGAAAAATGCTCGCGCGCGAAGCGGATGACCGAGAGCGCCGTGGGCATATGCAACGGCGCAAAGGCGGTCGCGGCTTCGAGCTCGCGCATGACCGCGGCATCGATGAGACAATGCTGGCGAAGCTTGGGTCCGCCATGCACGACGCGGTGCCCAACAGCGGCCGGCTGAGGCATTTTGCAGCTGGCGATCAGGCTTGCGATCCGGCTGATCGCGTCCCGTTGGCTGGGGATAGGTACCGTCTCGGACAGCAACACGTTTGCGTGCGCATCCTGGACATGGATTTTGGCGTCAGACGCGCCGATCAACTCCGCCTCGCCCGACAGAAGCGTTTCAATCCGAGAGGGTCCGACACGGTACAATCCGAATTTGAGCGAGGACGAACCGCTGTTCAGTGCGAGCACAGGAGGCCAAGAATCAGGCTGTGTCATGGGCGAGCCCGCAACCAAACCGGGCGCTCTTGCCCGGCGTTCATCCGGGAGCCCATGGGGTCCACTGCCAACCCTCAACCTCAGGCATGTCTCGGCCGTGCTCGCTGACGTAAAGCTTGTGCCGCTCCATCGTGTCCCAATAGCGCGCCGTAGCGCTCTCAACCCGATCGGCGAACCGGGAAATCCGGCGAATGGCGTCGAGGGCGAGCTGATAGCGGTCGAGATTGTTGAGCACCACCATGTCGAAGGGCGTCGTAGTGGTGCCCTCCTCCTTGTAGCCGCGAACGTGAAAATTATCGTGATTGCGCCGCCGGTAGGTCAGCTTGTGGATGATCGGCGGATAGCCGTGGAATGCGAAGATCACCGGTTTATCTGTCGTGAACAGTGCGTCGAAGTCGCGATCGTCCATGCCGTGCGGATGCTCCGACGGCGGCTGCAGCACCATGAGGTCCACCACGTTCACCACTCGAATGCGGATGTCGGGAACATAGGTGTGCAGCAGGGTCACGGCGGCGATCGTCTCCAATGTCGGCACGTCGCCGGCGCAAGCCATGACCACGTCGGGATCACCGTCTTCGTTGCTCGCCCATGACCAGATACCCGCGCCGACGGTGCAGTGGCGGACGGCCGAGTCGATGTCGAGCCACTGCCACTCCGGCTGTTTGCCAGCGATGATCAAGTTGATGTAGTTGCGGCTGCGCAGGCAATGATCCGTGACCGACAGCAGGCAGTTCGCGTCCGGCGGCAGGTAGATGCGCACGGTGTCGGCCTTCTTGTTGGCGAGGTGATCAATGAAGCCGGGGTCCTGGTGTGAAAAGCCGTTGTGATCCTGGCGCCAGACATGTGACGTCAGCAGGTAGTTCAGCGAGGCGATCGGCTTGCGCCAAGGGATGCTCTTGGTCACCTTCAACCATTTGGCGTGCTGGTTGACCATGGAATCGATGACGTGGGCGAAGGCTTCGTAGCAGGAAAAGAGCCCGTGGCGGCCGGTGAGCAGGTAGCCCTCAAGCCAGCCCTCGCACAGATGCTCGCTCAGCACCTCCATGACCCGCCCGTCGACGCTGAGATCGGTGTCGACCGCTTCGACCGCGGCCATCCATTCCTTGCCGGAAACCTCATAGACGGCTTCCAGCCGGTTCGATGCCGTCTCGTCCGGGCCAAAGAGGCGGAAGTTACTTTTGTCGAGATTGAACTTCATCACGTCGCGCAGGAAGTTTCCGAGGATCCGCGTCGATTCCGCCTCGACCTCGCCGGGCGCGGCGACCGCGACCGCATAATCGTAAAACTGCGGCATCGACAACGGCTGCCATAATTCGCCGCCGTTGGCGTGCGGGTTCATGCTCATGCGCCGGTGGCCGGTCGGCGCCAGGGCCGCGAGCTCCTCGCGAAACTTGCCGCCATCGTCGAACAATTCGTGTGGCCGGTAGCTCTTCATCCAGTCTTCGAGTTGCTTGAGGTGCCCAGGCTTCGCAAAATCGGCGATCGGCACTTGATGAGCGCGCCATGTCCCTTCCACCGGCTCGCCGTCCACGACCTTCGGCCCAGTCCATCCCTTCGGCGTGCGGAACACGATCATCGGCCAGCGCGGCCGTTCGACCTTGTCCGGAGCCGTTCGCGCCGCCCTCTGAATCTTGTGGATCTCGGCCACGACAACATCGAGCGTGCCAGCGAGACTTTGATGCACCTCGGTCGGGACGTCGCCTTCAACGAAATGCGGCTCATAGCCGTAGCCGCGGATCAGGTCGGTCAATTCCTGGCGGCTGACGCGGGCGAGTACCGTCGGATTTGCGATCTTGAACCCGTTGAGATGAAGGATCGGAAGCACCGCTCCGTCTCGCGCCGGGTTGAGATACTTGTTGGAGTGCCAGCTCGCGGCCAGCGCACCCGTTTCCGCCTCGCCGTCGCCGATGATGCAGGCGACGATCAGATCCGGATTGTCGAACGCGGCACCATAGGCATGCAGCAGGCTGTAGCCGAGCTCGCCGCCTTCATGGATCGACCCCGGCGTTTCCGGCGCCACATGACTGGGAATGCCGTAGGGCCAGGAGAATTGCCGGAACAGTCGATGCAGGCCGCTTCGGCTACGCTCGATATCCGGATAGCGCTCCGTGTAGGCCCCCTCGAGATAGGCGTGCGCCACCAGTCCCGGCCCGCCGTGACCGGGACCGATTACGTAGATCATGTTCAGATCGTATTCCCGGATCAACCGATTGAGGTGCACGTAGATGAAGTTGAGTCCGGTGGTGGTGCCCCAATGGCCGAGCAGACGAGGCTTGATGTGCTTGAGCTCCAGAGGGGCCTCGAGCAACGGATTATCCTGCAGATAAATTTGGCCGACCGTGAGGTAGTTCGCAGCGCGCCAATAGGCGTCCATTTTCGCCATCAGATCGGCCGGCAGCCCGCCTGGGGTCCCGGGTATTTTGACTGGCTTGTTCATGGGATAGATAATCCCGGAAGCGTTTCCTCGGATTGCCGCGCGTCTTCACCTATGCTCAACCCCGACAAAATGCGCGCCACGATCTCGTGCGGCGGCGGCTCGATCGAGACAATGATCGGATTTTCGTCCGCGCCCGGCTCCTCCAGCGCTTCGAATTGGGAGTGCAGCAAGCTTGGCGGCATGAAGTGCTCGTGACGGGTAGCAAGCCGGCGCGCGATCAGGGTCTCGTCGCCTTTGAGGTAGACCAGACGGACGTCGGCACGATCGCCGATCAGGACATCGCGGTAGCGGCGCTTGAGCGCCGAGCACGCGATGACGCCATGTCCGCCCGCGCGACGTGTCCGATCGATCCAGTCGGCCACGGCGCGCAACCAGGGCCAGCGATCCTCGTCGGTGAGTGGAATGCCGCGGTGCATCTTATCAACGTTGGACGGCGGGTGAAGCCAATCGGCATCCTCGAATTCCCAGTGCAGATGCTGCACGAGCAGCGAGCTGACGGTCGACTTGCCGCTGCCCGAAACACCCATCACGATCAGCACCGCGGGCCAGACCTGAGTTGCCATCAATTCGCTCCTTCCGGTACCGCGACCCGATCCGCAACTCCGGTGCAGGCGACAATCGACAAGTTCCGACTGCCGGCCCTGTGAGGGGCGAATGCGCTCTTCAATGCGCTCTTCAATGCATAATCTCAGTCACAAGACGATGCGGTCGGTAACTGGGTGTTGTCCGAGGAGCGCGACAAAGCGTCGTCGCTCGACGAAAACGCGCGCCGACTGCTTAAGTTGCGCCGACCACGCGCGTCACTCACGGTGGCGGCGACAAGGTGATGGCACGGGTGGAAGTGTTCGGCATCTGATGGCTGCTATTGAGTGCGATCTGATCGACTTGCGCGGTCAACAGGCGGCTCGGCCTGACCTGTGCGATCCAGACAATTACAGCGCATCCCAGGCCTTTGGCGTCGCCCTGCGATGGTCCGCGACAGCGACCGGCGAGAACGGCATCGTGTACGACAGTGTGCGGCGCGGCCGCGGCACGAACGTCAACGTGTACCGTCCGTCATTGATCATCCTGCCCGTCATCCAAGCCGACCACTACCAGTACTGCTGGGACGCCGCCAGGCAGGCGAGCATCCTCAAGCTCACGAATGTTCCGGCCGATCGACCAGAGTGACGTGGTCGATCGCTCCGGCCACTTCACCGGCTGGCCCGTCATCTCGGCCAACGCCAGCCTCACTTGTCAAGAAACGCTCAAACGCATCATCATGTCGGTAGGCCATATTCACCCTTGGCCAGACAGAACGGGTATTTGACGCGATAACTCATGCACTACACTTTCATTGCTTTCGCCAACCACACGGGTGAAATGGAGGGGCGCGGCGTGTAGCGACCGCGCCCTTCCCTCTACGATGAGTGGCCGATTCGTATACATGAACTGGCTAAGCGACTTTTTTAATCATTATGAGTGACGCACTGCCTCATCACCGTGCCCATGACGTTCACGTTCTTGCAGACGGCACCGGAGCCAGGGATCTCGGGATTGTCGCAGTCGTTGTGGCAAACCCGCATTCCGTTTTCAGTATGCCAGCCGACGTTCGGGTCTCGTGAGTCTCGGTCATAGATAGCCGTTGTGCGTGGTGATCGGTGATCTACGGCAGATATCAGCCGATAGCCCTGCCTCTGCATACACTCCTTGAAGCCGGGCGGGAGACCATCGTCCGCATTGCCGTATTCGGCGTTGCACTTCGCAACGCTGGCCAGGCCGACCGCATCGGGACGTTTGTGACCGTGTGGCCTGATGGTGTCGTACCAGTGATAGATCATCTGGTCGGCGTGGGCGCTCACCACGGTCGAGAAGATAAGCGCAGTGGCGATCATAATTCGCTTCATGTGCGTCTCCTTGGCTTACCTAGATTCGTCGCGGCCAGGAGCAACGCGTTCGACGGTTTCAGATTACAAATTGTTCAGCTTGGATTCCCAAGCCCGATAAATCGGCGCAAGATTCTGCCTCCACCAATATCTGAACCGTTTCGCGGAGGCATCTATGGCCAACGATCGGCCCTGCGACGCGGAAAATCTGTTCAGACAACCGGGACCGGCTCTCCCCGTTGTGGCCCACCGGAGATCGGCCAAGCGGTCGTTTCGAGCGATTCAAAAAGTGTCTGTAGAGAGGGACTTATGGTGGACGCACAAGGCCTCGAATCTCAGACCCGCTGATTGAGAGTCAGCGGCTCGCATCCGCCATCCGATACACCCCGCGCTCGAACGTGTCGTACACCCCGAGCGCCCGCTTCTCCGCGAACGGCAGGAACTGCATCATGATCACGCCCGTGATGTCGCGCGCCGGGTCGATCCAGTAGAACGTGTTGTCGATCCCGCCCCAGCTCAGGCTGCCGGCGGACCGCTTGCCGGCGACCGCATCAGCCGTGATCAGGAACCCGAGCCCCCATTTGTCGCGCCCGTCCGCGATGAAGGAGAAATCCGCGCTGCGCTCCGGCATCGCCGACTTCAGCGCCGGCACCCCGACCGCGCCGATGTGGTTTTGCCCCATCGCGGTGACGCTCTTCGCCGACAGGACACGGGCGCCGTCGAGCTCGCCGCCGTTGAGGACCATGCGGGTGAATCGGATGTAGTCGGCCGCGGTCGACGTGAGCCCGCCCCCGCCGATCGGCGTGAAGCCCGCGGTCGGCGGCTGCGCCGGGTCTTTCTCGAGCCCGCCGTCCGCGCGGCGGCGATTGACCGTCACGAGGCGCGCCTCCTTGTCCTTCGGCACGAAATACGACGTGTCGGGCATGCCGAGCGGCACGAAGATCTTCTGGTGGAAGTAGTCCTCGAGCGACAGGCCCGATGTCTTCTCCACCAGCCGCCCGAGCCAATCGACGCTCGTGCCGTAGTGCCAGCGCGTGCCCGGCTCGAACAGCAGCGGGCCGACCGGATAGCTTTCGCCGGGCCGCGGCTTGAAATCGCGCAGGATGTCGCTGGTGAACGGATAGCCGAGACCCGACGTGTGGGTGAAGAGATGCTGCACCGTGACGGGCGTGGCGGCAGGCTTCAGGCGATACGCGCCGGTCGCGTGATCGAAGGATTCGAACACCTGCAGCTTGGCGAAATCCGGGAAATACTTGGAGACCGGGTCGTCCAGCGCGAAGCGGCCCTGCTCGATGAGCTGCATTGCGGCCGTCGAGGTGACGGCCTTGGTCATCGAGGCGATGCGGAACATCGAGTCCATCTTGAGCGGCCGCACCGTGCCGATGTCGGCGACGCCGAACGCGCCCTGGTAGATCTCGCCCTTGCGGTCCGCCGCCATCACGACGACGCCGGCCGCGTCCTTGCGCTCGACCGCCTGCTGGAGCGCGCCGTCGAGCGATTGCGGTTGCTGGGCGCGGGCGACCATCGGAAAGGCTGCTGCACCGCCGAGAAGTGTCATGAACTCGCGCCGCTTCATGGTGTCGATCCCCCGGGTTGACCTGACAATCCGGCCGGAAATTACCTTAGCTAGACCCGTCACCCTGAGGCGCTCGGCGTGTAGCGCCGAGCCTCGAAGGGCGACGGCCGATGGCGTGCCACTTGGTCGTTGCGGCCCCACCTCGGCCGATCATCCTTCGAGGCTCGCTTCGCTCGCGCCTCAGGATGACGGGTCTGTTTGAAGTCATTTCCGGCAAGTTCTGAGGAAGGTTACGTCAACTTCCGGTGCGCGCAAAGGGCCGTGCACACGCCTCGCACGTGGGATTTATCCCATCAGGCGTCGGCAAATCCGCCGAGTCGATAGCCGCCTTCGCGTACCGCCGTGACGCACTCCGGATCGATCAACGCCGCGAGCTCATCGGTGTAGCGATATCCGGGTGCGTGGCCCGCGAAGGCATTCGCGGTCGCGGGATGCGCGTAGATTTCGACGACGCCCGGCGGCAGCCTGGTGAGCAAACCCTTGATGCGCTCGCGCGTCATCGCGCCCGACCATGCGAGACCGAACACCGCGTCAGGCGCCGCCATGCCGGCGCGCCGCGCCTGTCCGCGCAGCACCCTGGTCCATTGCGCCAGCAGGGACGCGGATGGCGGCGCCGATGCGGGCTCGATCGCGCGCACCACCGCGACCGGCTCGGTGGGCACGCGGATCGCGCGCGCGCCGAATTTTTTCCCGAGCACGATCGCGGCGGCACCGATCATCGGATGCAGATGAAAATGCTTGTGCGCGTTGACGTGGTCGAGCGGCAGGCCGGTCGCGCGAAACGCCAGAAACTGCGCCGCGATCTCGGCGATCATCTGGCGACGCACCCGTGGCTTGAATGCGATGTCGAAGCCGAGGCGGGCCATGTCGGTGCGGAAATGGCCGTCGCTTGCGACGAGATCGGGAATCCGCTCCGGCGGCAGCGCCGGCTTCGCCTCGACCAGCACGATGTGGAGACCGACCGCGAGCGTCGGCATCGCGCGCGCCCGCCGCACCGCATCGGCCGCGCCCGGGCTCGCGACCATCAGGCTCGCGGCCGACAGGATCCCGGTCCGATGCGCGATCTCGACCGCCTCGTTGACCCCGTCGGCGAGGCCGAAATCGTCCGCCGTGACGATGAGGCGGTTCAGTGCGCCGGCTCCTTGTGGGCGCGCAGGAAAGCGAAGAACTCGACGCCCTCGCGCAGCCGGCGCTTCATCATCTGCGGGCTGCGGATCATCTCGCCGACGATCGAGGCGATCTTCGGCACGCGGAAATAGAAGCGCTTGTAGAAGTCCTCGACCGAGTGGAAGATCTCGGTGTGGCTGAGGTGCGGATAGTGCAGCGGCGCGATCTGCACGCCCTTGGCGTCGATCAGCTCGGCATTCTTGGCATCGAGCCAGCCGTTCTCGACCGCCTGCTTGTAGAGGAACGTGCCCGGATAGGGCGCCGCCAGCGACACCTGGATGGTGTGCGGGTTGATCTCGGTCGCGAAGCGGATGGTCTCCTCGATCGTCTCCTTGGTCTCGCCCGGCAGGCCGAGGATGAAGGTGCCGTGGATCGCGATGCCGAGCTCGTGGCAGTCCTTGGTGAAGCGCTTGGCGACGTCGACCAGCATGCCCTTCTTGATGTTGTGCAGGATCTTCTGGTTGCCCGAACTCGTAGCCGACGAGGAGCAGCCGCAGCCCGTTGTCGCGCATCACCTTGAGGGTTGCGCGCGGGACGTTGGCCTTGGCGTTGCACGACCAGGTGACGCCGAGCTTGCCGAGCTCCTTGGCGATCGCCTCGGTGCGCGCGAGATCGTCCGTGAAGGTGTCGTCGTCGAAGAAGAACTCCTGCACCTGCGGGAACGCCTTCATGGCGTAACGGATCTCGTCGATCACGTTGCCGACGCTGCGGGTGCGGTAGCGATGCCCGCCGACGGTCTGCGGCCACAGGCAGAAGGTGCAACGCGATTTGCAGCCGCGGCCGGTGTAGAACGAAACGTAGGGATGCTTGAGATAGCCGATGAAATACTTCTCGATCTCGAGGTCGCGCTTGTAGACCTCGGTCACGAACGGCAGCGCGTCCATGTTCTCGAGGATCGCGCGCTCCTTGTTGTGGACGACGGCGCCCTGCCCGTTGCGGAACGACAGGCCGTCGATCGCGCTCCAGTCGCGGCCTTCCGCGAGCTCCTTGATGGTGAAGTCGAACTCGTTGCGCCCGACGAAGTCGATGGCCTCGGAGTATTTGAGGCTCTCGTCCGGCTGCACCGCGACCTTGGCGCCGACGAAGCCGGCCTTGAGGCGCGGATTCGCCGATTTGAGCGCCTCGATCACCTTCACGTCGTCGGCGAACGAGGGCGACGAGGTGTGCAGCACCGCGAGGTCGTAGTCACCGACCTGCTTGAGAACGTCCGGCATGCGGATGCCGTGCGGGATCGAGTCGATCAGCTTGGATCCCGGCACCATCGCGGCCGCCTGGGCGAGCCAGGTCGGATACCAGAACGACTTGATCTCGCGGCGCGCCTGATAGCGCGAGCCGGCGCCGCCGTCGAAGCCGTCATAGGACGGCGCCTGCAGAAAGAGCGTACGCATGATCCCTCGGTGCACTCGGTTCGATCGTCAGATGCTCAATTCGATTCTTGCACGACCGAGCCGTCCGACAGTACGCGATAGCGGCTGCCCCTCCAACTGACGGTGGTGCCGAAAAAACCGGACACGAAGGTGGCGAATGCCAGCAGGTCACGGAACGGAACAAGCCAATATTGCTGGCGCGGCAGGCCGAAGGCGCGCTCGACCGCGATGGTGAGCCCGGTCCGGCAGACCACCGCGGCGGCCGCGACCAGCAGGCCGAACGTGCTGCCGAGCAGCGTGCCGATGAGCGCGAGCGCGAACGGATGGGTGATCAGCGCGCCCGCGTATCCGATCGGATCGATGCTGCGGATGGTGCGCGACTGGCGCATCTGGTGGCGCAGCAATTCGGTCGCGGTCTGCTCGAAGCACACGTGGCCCACCGAGAACGGCGGGATCGTCACGTCGTAGCCGGCGGCGCGCACCGCCTGCCCGACTGCGTAGTCGTCGGCAAGGCAATCCGCGAACGCGTGGAACCCGCCGATCTCGTCGAGCGTCTCGCGCCGCAGCGCGATGGTCGCGCCGAAGCACGGCTGCGCCAGCCCAATGCTGCGCGCCACCACGACGTTGGGAAGGAAATACGAGTTGATCGACATCGCCGACACGCGCGACCAGAAGCCCGCGCCCGCGATGCCGTGATAAAGGCAGGTGACGGCGCCGACGCCGGGCCGCGCCAGCTCGGCGACCACGTCGCGCAGATAGGTCGGCTCGACCTCGATGTCGCTGTCGGACAGCGCTATGACGTCGCGGCGCGCCCACGGCGCCATGTTGATCAGGTTCGATACCTTGCGATTGGTCCCGTGGCCGAGCGGATCGACCACGATGTCGATGTCGCCGTCAGGGCACGCCGTCTTGAGGCGCTCGACCACGTCGATTGCCGGATCGGAACGGTTCTGCGTGCCGAGCACGATCTGAACCGGCGCGCCGTAATCCTGGTGGCCGAAGGCCAGCAAGCGGGCGAGAAGGCCCGGCTCACGGCCGCACAACGGCTTCAGGATCGTGACGGGAGGTTGCGGCCCCGTCTCGATCCGCCGGGACCGCCGGCCGAAGCGCATCGCGAGAACAGCCGCGATCATGCTGTAGACGCAGCCGATCGTCGCCGTCGCGATGCAGAAGTTCCCTATCCAGTGCAAAGCACCCGACAGCATTTCATACGCCCCCAGCCCGCGACCTGCCCATCGCGATCCGATTCAAAGCTAGCACGAACCCGGTGCGAGACCACCCCGCGCGGCAAAAATACTCGCGCTGTCACGCTAAAGACGCAGGTGGCCGCAAGTTCTTGGTTTACGGCTGCTTCGGCGCCGTCTCGCCGGTCGCGCCGCCGCTTGCGGTCGGGGATGGCGGCGGTGCCGGCATCGGCAGGCCCTTGTGGAATCGGTCATCGCTGCGCCCACGCGCGAGGCCGAAATCGTAGAGGGCGTTCATGTACTTGGGATCGAACAGCCCGCGGCCCACCTGGGTGAACGTATCCTCCACATAGGTGAGATTGAACCCGACGCCGGCCTTTTGCGCCGCCATGCCGGCGAGCGCAACTTGCAGCCGACCACCCGCCTTGAGCGCGAGGCCGATGGCGCGGCCCAAGATACCGGCGGTCGTGCGCGACGGCATGTAGAACTCGGTCGAGAGCTTGCCGTTGACGATGACGTAAAGCTCCGTTGCGGGGATTTTCAGCGGCGAGCCAGGCATCAGGTAGGCTTCCGGACCGAAGAACAGCGGGCCTTGGACGCCGCCGTCGGCGTGCATTTCCTGGAACCGACGGCCGTTCGCCTCGACCGTGATGTAGACCGGGGGAAACATGCCTTCGACGCTCGCGGAGGCAAGCAGCACCTGGCGGAAGAGCTTGAGCGCGGCGTCGTCGCCATGCGCCGCGATCGCCCCCATGTTCCAAACGACCGGACGGCCGGCGTCGAGATCGGTCGTGATGATGAAGAGCCGCCGCCCCTTCTGGTACTCGGCCGCGACCACGGCGAGCATCTGGGGCGTGACGCGCTGGTCGATCATCTTGGCGAGCGGCCACGTGTCGACGAGGCTTTCGGGCGTCGCGGCCACCTCGAAGATGTCGCTCGCCGAGACGCTGGTGTAGACCTGATGAAGCTCCTCGGCGAATTGCGGGCCCGCAAACATATAGGTCGCCATCAAGGCGCCGGTGCTCACCCCGGTAATCACCGCAAACTGCGGGCGGTTGCCCGATTGCTGCCAGCCATTGAGGAAGCCCGCCCCATAGGCGCCCTCCTCGCCGCCGGTCGAGAGGATCAGCCAGGGGCCTTCCTGGGGCGGCAGTGCGCGCTGGAAGTCCGCCACCGAGTTCGGCAAAGAAGCGCGCATCCGGCATCCCGGGAATCTGCGCGACGGCTTCCTCGGCGGCCGTGAACTCAGGACGCGCCGGCGGTTGCGCGGGCGCCGCCTTGGTCTCGGCTTTCTGCGTCTCGCTTTTCTTGGTCTCGCCTTTCTGCGCGCCCGGCTTCTGCCGCGGCAGCGGAACCGTTGAAGCATTCGTGCTGGCTCGCGCGCGATGGCGCGCGGGCCGCTGCGCTGCCGGGTGCTCGCTCGCCGTCCCGGCGCTGTCGTCGCGCGACTGCCCGAAGGAATGGCCCGGAACAGCGGCGATTGCGAGCCCCGCAATCGTTGCGCCGGCAAGAAGAATGCCCGCAAGTCGTGTCCGCACGGTTAAATCGTCCTTGTGTCAGGTGAATAGAAATATGGCGCCGCAGCCGCGGACGGTAGTCCAATCTGGGTCGCGGCAGACGGTCGCTTGGTTCAGCCGTCCTTTTGCATGCCGTACGTCAGGTTCTCAAGCAGGTACGGGCCCAAGCCATCAAAGTTGTGCTCAAAGTTGCCCCGCGAAAGCATCGGCAATGAAGGCATGCGTCAGCGCATAGGTCTGCCGCGTGGCATTCTGGTCATAAATCGCAACACCCGGAGCGTTCGAATCCTCGTCCGTATAGGCGTGCAGGATGCCGCTGAACAGCAGCATTTGCCACTTCGCCCCGGCCGCGTCCATTTCGGCCTCGAAGGCATCGCGATCCGCCTTCGGGGCGACCGGGTCGGGCGTGCCGTGGATCACCAGCAGCGCCGCCTTGATGTCGCCCGGCTTGGCCGGGGCATTGGTCTTGAGATCGCTATGGATCGCAACCGCGGCATGCAGGTCGGCGCCGTCGCGCGCGAGATCGAGCACATTGCCGCCGCCGAAGCAGAAGCCGACGGCAGCGCGCCGGCCGTCGATCAGGCCGCGCTGCTGCGCGAGCCTTATGAAAGCGTCGTAAGCCGCGCGCACGCGCCGCTTCGCCTCGGCCGGATCGTCGCGCAGCGGATTGGCAAGCGCGGCCGCCTCGCCGAAATCCTTCGGCCGGATGCCTTCGCCGTACATGTCGACCGCGAACACCACATAGCGGTCCTGCGCGAGCAGCGCCGCGCGCTCGATCGCCTGCTGCCGCATGCCCATCCAGTTGGGACACATCAGCAGCGCGGGGCGCGGACGCGCGACCTTGTCGTCGTAGACGAGTGCGCCGACGTATTTCTTCCCCGCCAGCTCGTAGGTGACGTGCTCGACATGCATGGACGTGCCTCCGCGTGAATTCTTGGGTTCGTCATCGGCCTTTCGGGATGACTTCACCGATTGCGCCCGCGTCATGGGCGGAGAAAAACAGCCGCCCGTCCGCCGTCGCCACGATGGCGCGCGCGCCACAGTTGGCGCCCGGAATGACGTATTCGCCGATCACCCGGCCGTCCGGCGACATCCGTCCGATCTTGTTGGCGAAATTCTCCGTGAACCAGAGGTCGCCGTCGGGCGCGACCGTCACGCCGCGCAGCGACGCGTTCGGCGTGCTGACCGGGAATTCGCTGACCCGGCCCGCGCGATCGATGCGGCCGAGCCCGTTCGCGCGCGTCTGCACGAACCAGATGTTGCCGTCCGGATGCGCCGCCATGGCGCGCGGCTCGCTGCTCGGGGTCGGTATCGCATATTCGGTGACTTCACCCGCGAGCGTCATGCGGCCGATCTGTCCGGCTTCGTATTCGCTGAACCACAGCGCGCCGTCGCGCACCACGATCGACAGCGGCCGGCAGCCGGGGGTGAGCCCGCGCGAAAATTCGGTGACGTCGCCGCGCGGCGTGATGCGGCCGATCCGGCTCAAATGGGCTTCCGAAAACCACAGGTTCCCGTCCGGACCGCACATGATGCCATCGGGGCCGGCGCCCGGCGTCGGCAGCGCGAATTCGATGATCCCGCCGTCCGGCGTGATGCGGCCGATCTGGTTCGCGGCGTTTTCGCAGAACCAGAGATTTCCATCGGGGCCCGGGATGATGCCGATCGGGCGGCTCTCCGGCGTCGGCGTCGAGAACTCAACGAAGCGGCGGGTGTCGGGGTCGAGGCGCCCGATCTTGGCGGCGCCGCTTTCGCAGAACCACAAGCGCGCGTCCGGCCCCACCACGATGATGTAGGGCTTGGCGTCGGCGGTCGGGATCGGATGCAGCACGATCTCGACATCCGAGGCCACGGCGGCGCGCACGGATTGTGTGGTCACATGTCCCTCCGGACCCGGCCCATCGATCACGCGATATATCGCCGCCGCACGCCGACTTCCAGCATGGGTGGGATGCGGGGTGTTGCATTTTGAACGCGCTGTTGATTTGGCACTGCGCCCGCGCTCCCTCTCCCCGTTCTTACGGGGAGAGGGTTGGGGTGAGAGGCGCTAAATCTCAGCTCGCGGAGACGCCCCCTCACCCCGACCCTCTCCCCCTAAAGGGGGAGAGGGAGCGCGGGCGCAGTGCCAATCCATATGCGATCGCCCTGCCTTGCGGCCAGGGCTGGCCCAACTCCGCCGATGCTGGTAGCCTCGCGGCCATGTCGATGACATACGAAGATGCCCTGCAGGATCGTGTCGCCGAGATGGTCGATGCGTGCACGCGCTGCGGCAAGTGCGTCGAAGCCTGCCCGGTCACGGGCCCGGCCGGCGTGACCGCCTCCCCGCGCGAGGTCATCGACGGCGTCCTCGATCTCGTGCAGCAGCGCGACGGCAACGAAGCCGGGCGGCGCTGGGCGAGTTCCTGCGTGCTCAGCGGCGAATGCATCAAGGCCTGCCCCGAAGGCGTCAATCCCCGCTTCCTGCTCGGCATGGCGCGCGTCGCGATCGCGCGCGAGAGCGAGGAGCTGCCCGGGCGCCGACGCCAGGGCGTCGTCGATTTCCGCAAGCTCAGCCAGGACGTGACCGTGCTGTCGCGCATGCAGCTTACGAGCGAGATGCTCGAGCGGCTCGGCCAGCGCACCGACACCAGCCCCCGCCTCGGCAGCACCGAGGGTCCGGCGCGGCCCGACTTCGTGTTCTACACCGGCTGCAACGTGCTCAAGACGCCGCACATCGCGCTGCTCGCGCTCGACATCATGGATGCGCTCGGCATCACCTATCGGGTGATGGGCGGCCCGTCGCATTGCTGCAGCGTGGTGCATTTCCGCACCGGCGACCTCGAGGCCTCCGGCAGCTTCGCGGAAAACACCTTGAAGAAGCTCGCCAGCGCCGACAACGGGCATGTGCTCGCCTGGTGTGCGAGCTGCCAGGTGCAGTTCAGCGAGATCAACATGCCGGCGCACGAGAAGATGACCGGCAGCCGGCCGTTCGAGATGACGCCGTTCATGACTTATCTCGGCACCCGGCTCGACGAGCTCAAGCCGATGCTGCGCCGGCGCATCGACATGCGCGTCGCGCTGCATCGCCATCCGGGGGTGCCGAGCATCATGGAAGCGGGCGAGGCCATCCTGCGCGCCATTCCGGGCATCGAGATCGTCGACCTGCATCAGCCCGCGGTCGGGCTGATGAGCAACTACCTGCGCGCCCTGCCCGACTACAAGCGCAAGCTCCAGTTCGACGAGCTCAACGCGGCGCGCGACGCCAAGGTCGATGCGCTCGTCGCCGTGTACCATCCGGATCACCGCGAGCTGTGCGCGCACGAGCGCGACTACCCGTTCCGCATCGTCAACCTGCTCGAGCTGGTGGGCGAGAGCATGGGGCTGTCGCAGGAGGATCGCTTCAAGCGGCTCAAGAAGCTGCAGGATGTCGAGCTGATCCTCGACGAGACCCGCGACCTTCTCGCCCATCACCACGTCAAGGACGACGTGGCGCGCCAGTCGATCCGCGCGATGATCGACGAGCAGCCGTTGCCGCTGACCAATACGGGCGGCGGCGACGCGGCTACGCCCGCAGGGCGCTAGGCCGCGACTTCATAAGATCGCAGGACGAGGCTAGCCGCGCTTGAATGTCCGCTGTACCCCCGGAAGCGGCGGAGAAGCGGACATCGCGGGACTTCCGCGATGGGCCGATTTTGTTGCAAAAGTCGTTTGAAGTGACCTGCGAACAGTGATTCCGTCGTGTCGTCGATTCGAGGGTCGACGGAGACGGGCGATGATGGGACGAAGCAGCCAGGATCAAGGGCAGCTGTTTTATTCATTCGATCTTGAAGAGGTCGTGCCAGACGATCACCTGGTGCGCGCCATTTCTCGCGTTCTCGATCTGTCGTGGGTTCGGACCGAACTGGCGCCGCAAGCTCATCGCCCGGCCGCCACCAATGGCTGCCGCCTGCGCCGCGTAACCGCCGTGGAGCCCGGCGCAGCCGCGAGGATGCCTCCGGCTGAGCCGAGTAGGAGCGCGTCGTCAAAAAAGCCGCTTCGCCTCGCTCGCCGCTCCAATCGCCGACTTTTGCAACAAAATCGGCCAGAAGCTGACTCATGCACCGCAGCAAGCTTTTAGCGGGCGCACCTCGCCTGACATTCGGACACGGACGCGGCAGACGATCGTGAGGAGAGCGCGAGAGGGGATGTCACCGACGCGGCGAGTCCGCCCGCATAAGGTTGCCAGGAACGCTCGCCCGGCGGCCTGAGGACATCGCCCCCGGCCTCGTCTTTGTCGTGGCCGCCCTTGGAACTTTTACCGAGTCGGGCAATTGTTTTTTTTGGGGCCGAGGAGTTCACTCACCCGCCGCACCTCGACGTGCGAGCCGGGTATCGTGCAGTGCCCCTTCGCTTTCGAGCCTCACTACCATCAGGAGAGCATTCCATGCGAGTTCGTCTCATCCTCGTCGCGGCCCTAGTATTGTTGGGGGCTCCATCACTCGCGCCGGCCGCCGTCGTCGCCCAGGAGAGGGCGGCGTGTGCGGCCACGTGCATACGCGACGGGAGCCCAGCGAACTGCGGCGGCCACGCCGCGCAATCATGTAGTGGAACGATCGTGATCGCCGGCCGGCGAGACGATTGCATCGCGAGCTGCGAAAACATCTACGATGAAGGTTCGGAGAGGTACAAAAACTGCGTCCGACAATGCCCGCGTTGACACGGGCGGCTGATCCCGCCCTCATCCTTGAGGAAGCACTTGCGAAGCAAGTGCGTCTCGAAGGACGAGGGTGGCCGAGGTGATGCCACGCGCTGCCGGAGCTCGCCGGCTATTCGTCCGCTCTTTCTCCAGCAGCGGCGCAAAGGCGGACATTCGCCGATGTCGCGTTGGGGTCATGACCCGAATTGCTCATCGAGAGCACATCGAGTCCGGTTCGCCCCTGACTCCAGACGTATCGCGGCGTGGCAGCGGACCGCCGCTTCGGGCCAAATGGCGAAGTCGAAATGAGAAAGGCTCAGGCAAAGCCCTTTCGTCGCATGAGCCTATTCTAGCGACGACCCATTTCCGCGTCGCTGCAGAAAGTCTGCGCCAGCTCCCAGGCCCCCGTGGAAACCGAATGAACTTTGTCCGCAAAATCATCCATTTTGGCTTTATTTTCGAAACAGGTTGGCTCGGGGTTCATCCAAACGAGATTCGCGTGCATCATCAGCTCAAGAGCGGCGCGGCACAAACCTGTGTCAGTTTGCGGCAGAGGCTTCAGTGCTTTGACGCGTTCCGTTTCGTGCAGGGCGCGGTCTTGTAGTTCTTTGAACTGGAGAAATTTCTTGTTGTAAGCGTCGCAGTCGGCGTTCGCCGGCGCCGGCAGCCATGCCGTCGTCAACGCGCTCATCGCAACCAGTAAGATGTCGGCTCGCATCGCATCAATCTCATGAAAGTTCGATTCGGTTACTTGCGGCCGTTCTGGATCGAGAAGTGGATCGTCTGCTTGGCGGGGCCGGATAGAAAGAAGTAGCTGAGCGAATAGTCGCTTGAATGCGCGCTCAGCATGCCGCTGTCCTTGCTGAGCCCAGGGCCCATCGGACGACTGATTCCGGGGAGACAGGCAGCCACCCGCCTTGCGAGCTTCTGCGTCTCTGCGCCCTTGTTCGTGCCGGCGACCGGAAACTCGCAGGAATAATTGGGATAGTACAGGCCTGACGTCGCCGTGTCGTTTGCGGTGATCTCGCACGCGGTCGCTCCCTCGGGCGTGCCGCTTGCCGCGTAGTGGTTGACCGTGGTCGGCGGTGGGACCTGCGACGTCTCCTGCCTCGTTCGTTGACCCCGGAAAGCGGCGAAGCTGTTGGGCGCGTCCGCGACGATCGCCTGGATCTGGGCGCAGAACTTATCGCTCCCGGCAGCCTGAGCGCTCCCGGCAGCGGAGGCCGCGGCAGAAGACGCTCCAGGTTCGTTGCGAAAAGCAGCGAGCGCAGCCTGCACTTTCGGATCAAGCGGGCTGGTCATTATGTTCTGTGCGATCGCTTCAGCGATCGTTCGCCGGTAGGCCGGGCTCTTCTCGAGATCCGCCGCCGCAACGCCTGAATCTCTCACAATCACGCCGCCGACCGAATACCGGAGAATGCGGCCTTCCTTGTCATCGACGATGGCCGTCGCGGCGGCATCGCGGCGCCAGTCCTTCAACTGTGCGTCCACGGCCCGACCCTCCGCGCTCTGGAGCCAATTCAAGTCCGCGGCAACCCTCCTGTCATATAGCGCGCTCAGCTCCCGGTAATCCTTGATTGCTTCGAGACGCGCAAGCACCTCCGCCGCCATGGTCCAGGACTTCGGCGCCAACTCGTTGGCCGCCTTGGGTTTGTCCTGCGGGGCGCTGATCTTGTACTGCGCGAGCTCGGCTTTGATCTCGGCGGTCCAGCTCTTCTGCTCGGTGTGAGCCGCGAGGGTCTTCAGATTCTCGACGGGGTCGAGCCGAACCGCCTGATCGTACTCCGCGATGGCGTCGATTTGCTGCTGCGTCTGCGCTATCGCCGGCGCGGGAGGCGCGGCCGCGACCAGAATAGTCGTGAAGGCAATAAAGCCTTCGCGTATTCGCATGTTCACCCCGCCAACTCCAGCGCGCCCCCAGGGATCATCGGGCAAGCAGCGGTCGCGCGCAAGCTGCTTCCAGCCAGGCGATAATCCGTCGTGCCCGAAACGGTTGCTTTGGGTCATGACCCGAATTGCTCATCGCGAGCACATCGAGTCCGGTTCACCCCTGACTCCAGACGTATCGCGGCGTGGCAGCGGGCCGCCGCTTCGGGCCAAGCGGCGACATTGACGCGGCTACGCCCGCAGGGCGCTAGCCCGTGTACTCATAAAATCGCAGGACGAGGCCAGCCGCGCTTGAATTGTCCGCTAGACTCCCGGAAGCGGCGGAGAAGCAGACATCGCGAGACTTCCGCGATGGGGTCAGGAGGAGACATCGCTGGACAAAGGCGCTTGGCGTCAGTGACCGCGTCACGCCTTCACGGTCAGGGAGCTGAGCGGCACATCCAGCACATAAACAAACCCGGCTGGCCGATAGTCGAGCTGAACTTTGCCGTTGAGCTGCTGTCCAAGCGAGCCCATCATCCGCGTGCCGAAGCTTCGCCGGGTTGGCGCCGTGACCGCCGGCCCGCCTTTTTCGGTCCATATCATTCGCAACCGCTGGGCTTCCTCGTCGATCGTCCACGCGATGTCGATGCGTCCGGCAGACACCGACAGCGCGCCGAATTTCGTGGTGTTTGTGCATAATTCGTTGAACGTCATCGCCAGCGCTATCGCGGCGCCGGATGTGATCCCGATATCGGGTCCGTTGATCGAAAATCTTTCTGCGCCCTGACCGTCATAAGGTTCGGTCGCGCCGCGAACGATGTTCGCAAGACTGGCATTGGCCCAGTTGACTTGCATCAGCAGATCGTGCGCACGCCCGAGCGCGAGCAGCCGGCCTTCAATGGCCTCCTGTGCGTGCGGGATGCTGGTTGCGGTTCGGAGGCTCTGCGCCGCAATGGCGCCCACGGTCGCGAGCGTGTTCTTGATGCGATGATGCAATTCATCGAGAATCAGCTTCTGCAGCTTGTCCGCCGCTTCACGCTCCTTGGCGTCGATGCCGGCCTGCGCGAGCAGGGCCTTGGCATCGATGCCGGCCTGTTCCAGCAACAGCCGAAGGCTGTCGTTCTCGGCCGACAGGACCTCCTGCGAGGCGGAGTGAACCGGCGTGTTCGCGGGCTTCGTTCGGACGAGCGCTTCGGCCGCCAGCGGTATGGCGGCATGCGGAACGACCTTCAGTGCGCCCGCGCCGATCATATCCTGCAGGACGGCGGCCATCTGCTTCACTTCCAGCGGCTTGCCGAAGAAACGGCTGTTGGCCGGCCTGTCCGTGTCGGACAATTTGACCTTGCCGGATACCAGAATGATCTTGATGGCAGGCCAGCGCTCATACACCGCGTGTGCGAGCTTCAATCCGTCCATGGTGCCGGGCATCTGGATGTCGGAGAACAGCAGCGAGATGTCCGAGCGCGATTCGAGAATGGATAGCGCCTCGTCGGCGTTGATGGCTTCGACGGCCGTGAACCCGGCATCCTCGACGATATCGACTGCGCGCATGCGGAGCACCATTTCGTCTTCCACAACAAGGACATTCGTTGGAGGCTCGGCTCGACTTTCGGCTGAACCTAATGACATGGGTGGCCTGACCTTACACTCGGAAAAGCCGCAGGATCAGCCCGTGTTGATGTCGCGGGGCCTGCGGCCATGGGCATGTTTCGCGACAATCTCCGACCGCCTTGGCATGCCCGCGGATGGTCTCGGCGGTATCCGTGGCGCCCGATCGGAAACGCGCGATGTCGGCGATGACGACGCGGAGCTGCCCGCCGAGACCGATGGTGCGCTTGTGCTGACGGGGAGATTGTGACCGCCAGTCCGATCATACGCCGTCCCCCCAGCGTGAAGTCTGTGCAATATTGATCACATCAATTTCGTCGACCGGCGCCGTGGGGGCTGCTGGAGGATCGACTGAGACCGTTGCAAAGGTGATCCGAACGTGATCGAGCTTCTAGGCAACAGCTCAAGTCTGCGCACGGGCGATTATGCAGCACCTGGTCTGGAGGTTTCTCCATGTGTGGCCTCGCCAGGCAGCAGTCCAGGGAAGATCCATTCATCACCGAGATGCGTACCGAGGCGCCGCCCCATCGGCTCGGGACCGAGCCAGATCCTCGCGATCTTCTGCGACCCTACTGATGACGGATGCGACCCCGCTTAGCGTGCTCATAGCTGTAAGGAGGCGGTAATGCCGGTGACCTACTATGTAGCGCTTCCGTTTGTGCAAGGCGACGACGGCATCGTGCCAGGCCAGGCGCAGGAGTGCCCGAACGAGTCGGCCGCCATACGGCGCGCCGAGGCGTTGGCTCGCACAACGCCCAACGTGGGCGCGCTCGCGTTCAAGCGCACCGGCGATCCGAACGTAGGGCAATTCAACGATGCGACCTTGCTAAGAAGCTTCGGCGAGGTTCCGGGAAATCTCGACGAGCTCTGATGGCCCTTTGCTGAGTTCGGCTTGCGCTGACGAAAGCGTACCGCACAAGCGCGCTGTCCGCGTTTGCTGTCACAGGGCGCGTCAGGGTTAGCGCCGCCTCCAGTCTCAGGCCGCGCTTTGCGCGAACGGCGCGGCCTCGCCCCGGCGCGCGGCGGGACGATCCGAGCTTGCGACCTCGACCCGATTGCGGCCGCGCTCCTTGGCTTCGTAGAGCGCCTTGTCGGCCTGGACCAGCAGCTCCGACACGTCGAATTCCGAGCGGTCGCTCATCACCATGCCGATGCTGGCGGTGGCGCCGACCCCGCATCCGTCGACCGTCGAGGTCGCCTCCGCGAAGGCGGCGCGCATCCGCTCGGCGATCACCAGCGCACGCTCGCGCCCGACATTGTGGAGCACGGCGGCGAACTCCTCGCCACCCAAGCGCCCGACGAAGTCGGACGGGCGCACCGTCTGGGTCGCGGTCTCGGCGAAGATCTGCAGCACCTTGTCGCCGATCGCATGGCCGAAGCGATCGTTGATCGACTTGAAATTGTCGAGGTCGACGAGCAGCACGGCGGCAAGCTGCGGATTTTCCGCCTGGCGCCGCGCGATGTGCGAGCTTTCCACGAAGAAGCCGCGGCGATTGACCAGGCCGGTGAGCGGATCGACCATCGCGGCCGTCTTGTGCGACTGCTCGGCGCGCTCCTTCGCCATGGCGAGCATGATGAAGGCGATCGATATCGTGAACAGCAGCGCCTCCGACGACAGCACCGTCAGCCACACACTGCCGAACACCTGGTTCGACGGCGACCACGGCAGAAAGGCGGACAGCGGCGTGCGCAGCAGGAAAAGGCAGCCGTGCGCGAACAGCATGAAGATCGCCGGCAGGCGCGAGACCAGCTGCTCGGCGCGGCCGCGCCAGAATTCGGCGACCGCGAGCCACGTGTAGGCCGCGATGATGCCGGCGCTGAGCAGGGCGCGCAGATTGAGCGAGTTCTCGATCAGCGGCATGCGGCTCAGGAACATCCACAGCGCCGCGCCGGCAAGGATGCCGACCGGCGCCGGCTTGCCGCCGTCGAAGATGCGCGCACCCGTCCACGTGACGGCGAACGACGTGAGCAGGATCGCGTTGGCGAGATCGATGGTGAGGATGTCGGGAATCTGTCCGTACATGCCGAACAGCGTGATCGAGCCGGCGCGCAGCAGATGCGCCGCCCCCCACCACGCGACCGCGTGAACCTCCGAGTTCTGCACCCACGCGAACAGCAGGAGCAGGCCGAGGATGGCCTCGACGTAGATGGTCACGAGAAAAAGCGTGTTGACGTCGAGGTTCATCAATTGCACCGCATGTGCCGAATGACAAACCTACTTCGGTCGGCACCTCGAAGCCCGCAACGGTTAGCGCCGGGTGAGGAAAAAATGCGTGAATCCTCGATTCTACCGAGGGCCATAAGGACCGACATGGTTGAGGACGCTCTGCGCCGATCGAGCGCATTTGACGCAAAATGCTCAGCCCGGTGCCCGTGTTCGCCACGGCCCTCGTGTTGACCTGACGACAAGGCGGCTGTCACGCCATGACGGCGCCGACCTCGCACAACGGCGCGGCGCGAAACATCGCGTTGACGGGAGTGTCGCGAGGGTAAAATGGGCGCGCGGACGCGCGGGTCAGCCGCCCATCACGAGGTGGAGGACGCGGCTGAGCCGCCCGGGCCGCGACTTGGCGGGCGCCTCGGTGACCATGAAGCACACGCAATCGACCTCGCCTTCGACCGTCGGAGCACCATCGGCGCCCGGACCCGAAAAGATGATATCGCCGCGCTCGTAATAACCGGAGGGACCGCTCGCGGCGCCGGCCAGCACCAGGGCCGCGGCTCCTTCCTCACCCGCGCCCACGATCGGCAAGCGCGCGCCCGGCGCAATGCTGACGAACCGCGCGGCTCCGGAGGCATCGTCCGGCAGCAGCACTTGCCTGATGCTGGAACCGTTCTTGCGCCACGGCAGATCGGTGAAGTCGCAGGCAGCCAGGCGCCGCAAAGCGCGCGGCAGCACGGCCTCGGCCTCGCCGGCCGCCCGTGGCGGCGCGGCCGGCCCGGCCTCCAGGGGCGGGCTCGCGAAAATGTTCACCAGACGGCGGTCGCGCCCGGCGAGCGGGACCGGCTTGAGCTCCTCGAGGAAGACGCCGTGCACGGCCTCGAGCGCCGCCACATAGGCGCGATTATCAGGCTTGAGCTCCAGGTGAGCGGCGACGAGCGCGGCCTGCCGCGCCGCCAACGTCTTCGCGGCGTAAGCCGCTAGGAGCGCATCGATCGGACGGCCTTCCGGGATCTGACGGACAGTTCGGTCGTAGTTCAAGCGCGGCAATCCTCGGTCTCTGCGTCCCGCCGATCCCCCGCGGGCCTTGAATCCTGACTACTATGCCAGTTTTCGTGAACAATTACGCAACGGATTGTGTCTCGGATCACCCTCGGCCGCTTTTAATCCCCAAGATGATACCGAACGGCCACTGTCCTGCCCGTCCGGGGGCCCCGTCTTGTCGCTACCCCGGCGCCCCGATAGGGTCGGCGCGCGAGCCACCTTTTTGATAGCGGGCAATTCATGCAAATCCGCGACGGCATTGTGAATGCGATCGGCCACACGCCCCTCATCCGCCTGCGGCGCGCGTCCGTGTTGACCGGTTGCACGATTCTGGGCAAGGCGGAATTCATGAACCCGGGCCAGTCCGTCAAGGACCGCGCTGCGCTGTTCATCATCAAGGACGCGGTGCGCAAGGGCGAGCTGCGTCCGGGCGGCGTGATCGTCGAGGGCACGGCCGGCAACACCGGGATCGGTCTCGCGCTCGTCGGCAATGCCATGGGCTTCCGCTCCGTCATCGTCATTCCGGAGACGCAGAGCCAGGAGAAGAAGGACGCGCTGAAGATCGCGGGCGCCGAGCTCGTCGAGGTCCCGGCGGTGCCCTACTCCAATCCCAACAACTACGTGAAGCTCTCGGGACGCCTCGCGGCCGACCTCGCCAAGAGCGAGCCGAACGGCGCGATCTGGGCCAATCAATTCGACAACGTCGCCAACCGCGACGGCCACATCGAGACGACCGGCCCGGAAATCTGGGAGCAGACCGACGGCAAGATCGACGGCTTCACGTGCGCGGTCGGGACCGGAGGAACGCTCGCCGGCATCGCGATCGCGCTCAAGGCGCGCAACAAGAACGTGAAGATCGCGCTCGCCGATCCGATGGGCGCGGCGCTCTACAGCTACTACACGTCCGGCGTGCTCAAATCGGAAGGCTCCTCGATCACCGAGGGCATCGGCCAGGGCCGCATCACGCGAAATCTCGAAGATGCGCCGATCGACATCGCGTACCAGATTCCGGATGCGGAAGCCGTCCCGCTCATCTTCGAGCTGCTGGAGCACGAGGGCCTTTGTCTCGGCGGCTCGTCCGGCATCAATGTCGCGGGCGCGATGCGCCTCGCCAAGGAATTGGGGCCGGGCCACACCATCGTGACGGTGCTGGCGGACTACGGGACCCGCTATCAGTCGAAGCTCTTCAATCCGGAGTTTCTGCGCGAGAAGGGACTGCCGGTGCCGGCCTGGATGGAACGCAAGGGCAGCATCAAGGCGCCGTTCGAGAAGGTCTAGGCGCACGCCGGCGTAAGCCATGCCGACTTTAAGACCCGGGAGAGCCTTGTGCCAAATTTCATGAGAGTAGACCCGTCATCCTGAGGCGCGAGCACCGATCTCGGGTTTACCCGAGATCGGCATCTTTAGTGCACAAGTCGGCTAAAGCCGACTTGTGTGCGAGCCTCGAAGGATGATCGGCCCGAGTGACGCCTCGCGCAGTCCGGAAGCCGGATGGGTGCATTTGTCTACATGCTTCGGTGCGCCGACGGCTCGCTCTACGTGGGCAGCGCCACGGGCGACGATGTCGGACCGCATGTTGCTCAGCACAATGCGGGTGCCTTTCCCAGCAGCTATACATGGTCGCGACGTCCGGTGACGCTGATTTGGTGCGAGCATTTCGGACGCATCACCGATGCGATCGCGGCCGAGCGGCAGATCAAGGGATGGAGCCGCGCGAAGAAGCTCGCGCTTGCAAATGGCAATTGGGATCAGGTCCGACAGCTCGCAAAACGGCGCGCTGGACGCGATCGCGGCGACCAGCCCGACTGAGCCTATTGAACCACCTCGGCCGATCATCCATGCGATCTCGGGTTTACCCGAGATCGCCACTATCAATGCGCAGGTCGGCTACAGCCGATCTGCGTGGCTCGCGTCGCTCGCGCCTCAGGATGACGGGATTAACTGAGCCGTTTTCCTCGCCTCGGAGAGGCGCTCGACCGACGATTATTGCCGGATCTCCGATTTGGCAGTATGCCCCCGACCGGATCGGCGGGACGCCGGTTCGCCGGCAAGGATATGCGAAAAGTCCAGACCCGTCGGAGAGCGTAATGGCAACCGATTGCCTCTTCCGCGACGACTCCTATTTGCGCAACTGTGACGCCGCCGTGGTGGGCCTCACCGAGCAGGGTCTCGTCCTCGATCGCACCGTTTTCTACGCTAATTCGGGCGGCCAGCCTGGCGACCGCGGGACGCTCAAGACCGACGCCGGCATCGAGATTGCGATCGAAACTGCCGTCTTCACTGATCCAAGCAAGACCTTGGTTTCCCACGTGATTCCCGCGGGCGTCGCGCGGCCGGAGCCAGGCGAGCGCGTGGTCGCCGCGATCGACTGGGAAACCCGCTATCGACGCATGCGCATGCACACGGCGCTGCACCTGCTGTCGGCCGTGCTGCCGTTTCCGGTGACGGGCGGATCGGTCGGCGACGCCGAAGGCCGGCTCGATTTCGACATTCCGGAGGCCGGCCTCGACAAGGACGAGATCACGCACAAACTCGCCGACATGATCGCGTCCGACGCGGCCGTGACGACGCGCTGGATCACCGACGAGGAGCTCGCCGCCAATCCATCGCTGGTGAAGACCATGTCGGTGAAGCCGCCGATGGGCACCGGCCGCGTGCGGCTGGTCGAGATCGCCGGCCTCGACCTGCAGCCGTGCGGCGGCACGCATGTGCGGCGCACGACCGAGATCGGCGCCGTGCGGGTGACCCAGATCGAGAAGAAGGGCAAGCAGAACCGCCGCGTGCGAATTGCCTTCGCATAGCGCATGTTCCGGCGAAGTGGCTGCCGGTTCGCCGACAAGAACATGCGCCAAACAAAAGTGCCCTCGCGGCATCGGTTGCACTTTGGCAATCGTTGCGTGACAGTCTCGCTCCGACTCGAAAGACTTCAGGCAAAGATTTCAGACATGGCCAAGCCGCCCGCCAAGTCCGCCAGCCCCTGGCTCGTCTCGACCGAGTGGCTCGCCTCGCGCCTGCGCTCGCCCGACCTCATCCCGGTCGACGGCTCGTTCTACCTGCCGGCGCAGAAGCGCGATGCCGCCGCCGAGTACAAGGCCGGTCATATTCCGGGCGCGGTCCGCTTCGACATCGACGAGATCTCCGATCATTCGTCCAAGCTGCCGCACATGCTGCCGTCGGCGTTCGATTTCGCGATGGCGGTCGGCGAGCTCGGCATCTCGGAGCGCGAGACGGTGGTGATCTATGACGGCATGGGCGTGTTCTCGGCGCCGCGCGTGTGGTGGACGTTTCGCCTGTTCGGGGCCGAGCACGTGTTCATCCTCGACGGCGGCCTGCCGAAATGGAAGGCGGAGGGCCGCCCGCTCGAGCAGGGCATCGTCACGCGATCGCGCCGCCACTTCGTCACCAAGACACCGGCCGATATCGTCGCGACGGTCGCCAGCGTGCAGCAGGCTTTGAACGGGCAAACCGCGCAGGTGGTCGACGCGCGCCCGGCCGAGCGCTTCCGCGGCGAAGCGCCCGAGCCGCGGCACGGCGTGCGCTCGGGCCACATCCCGGGCTCGCTCAACGTGCCCGCCACGTCCCTGCTGGAGAACGGCCAGCTGCTGCCGGCCGACCGGCTGCGCCAGGCCTTTGCGGCCGGCGGCGTCGATATCGACAAGCCGGTGATCACGAGCTGCGGCTCGGGGGTCTCGGCCGCCGTGCTGTGGCTGGCGCTCGATGCGCTCGGCAAGGCGCCGGTGCGCCTCTACGACGGCTCGTGGTCGGAATGGGGCGCGCGGGCCGACCTGCCGGTCGCGACCGGGCCGAAATAGCCGCCTATTTGAGGATCTGGCTGAGGAACAGCTTCGTCCGCTCGTGCTGCGGGTGGTTGAAGAATTCCTCGGGCGTGTTGATCTCGACGATCTGCCCCGCGTCCATGAACACGACCCGGTCGGCGACCTGCCGCGCGAAGCCCATCTCGTGCGTCACCACGATCATGGTCATGCCGTCCATGGCGAGCGCCACCATGGTGTCGAGCACCTCCTTGACCATCTCGGGATCGAGCGCCGAGGTCGGCTCGTCGAACAGCATCAGCTTCGGGCTCATGCACAGCGCGCGCGCGATCGCGACGCGCTGCTGCTGGCCGCCGGAGAGCTGGCCCGGATACTTGTCCGCCTGCTCCGGGATGCGCACGCGCTTGAGGAACTTGAGCGCGACCTCCTCGGCCTGTTTCTGCGGCATCTTGCGCACGTTGATCGGCGCGAGCGTGCAGTTCTCCAGCACGGTGAGGTGCGGAAACAGGTTGAACTGCTGAAACACCATGCCGACCTCGCGCCGCACCTGCGCCAGCGCCTTGACGTCGTTGCCGAGCGAGATCCCGTCGACCACGAGATCGCCCTGCTGAAACTGCTCCAAGCCATTGATGCAGCGGATCAATGTCGACTTGCCCGAGCCCGACGGACCGCACACCACGATGCGCTCTCCGCGCCGCAACGTGAGATCGACGTCGCGCAGCACCTGGAACTCGCCGAACCACTTGTTGAGCCCGCGGATCTCGACCGCGGCCTCGCGGGTCACCGGACCAGGCGCCATGCCGACATCACCAGCTTCCACGGTCGCCATCACGGTGCCCCCTTTCAGCGCCGATCGCTGCGCGCGAGCCGGTGCTCGATGCCGGTCGCGTAGCGCGACATCGAATAGCAGCAGATGAAGTAGACGAGCGCCGCGAACGCGTAGCCGGTCGCGCTCGTCACCGGCGTCGCCCAGGTCGGATCGTCGCGCGCCGTCTCGATCGTCCGCACGAAGTCGAAGATGCCGACGAAGAACACCAGCGTGGTGTCCTTGAACAGCGCGACGCAGCTGTTGAGGATATTCGGGATCGTGATGCGCAGTGCCTGCGGCAGCACGACGAAGCGCAGCGCCTGCCAATAGCCGAGGCCGAGCGCGCTCGATGCCTCCCACTGCCCCTTCGGGATCGCCTGCAAGCCGGCGCGCACGACCTCGGCCATGTAGGCGGCCGAGAACAGCGCGACGCCGACGAGCGCGCGGACGAGCTTGTCGGGCGGCCATCCGGGCGGAAGAAACAGCGGCAGCATCACGCTCGCCATGAACAGCACCGTGATCAGCGGCACGCCGCGCACGACCTCGATGAAGAACACCGAGAAGATCTTCACGGCCGGCATGTGCGAGCGCCGCCCGAGCGCGAGCACGATGCCGATCGGCAGCGAGGCCACGATGCCGACGACCGCGACCACCAGCGTGATCAACATGCCGCCCCAGCGCGATGTGTCGACGATCTCGAGCCCGAGCGGCGGCAGGCCGTACAGCAGGAAGAACGAGACGATCGGGAAAATGCCGAAAAAGTAGAGCGCGCCGAGCCCGCGGCGCGGCGCGTCGAGCCACAGGAGCCAACCGACCCCGAAGGCGAGCATGACGAAGAACACGTCGACCCGCCAGCGCCCGTCGATCGGATAGGAACCATAGGTGAAATAGGCAGCGTGCTCGCGCACGAAGGCCCAGCAGGCGCCGACCTCGGGCCGCGCCGCGGTCTCGAGGCACGCCTCGCGATCGGTCCCGCTCCACACCGCGTCGATCAGCAGGAAGCGCACCAGCGGCGGCACCGCCCACGCGAAGAAGAGCACAACCAGGACGGTCATCACCGCGTTGAATGGCGTCCCGAACAGGTTGGCGCGCGCCCACCCGATCCAGCCGGTCGACGCAAACGGCGGCGCCAGGCTCGGCGCCGCCTCGGTGCGCACGAAGACGACGGAATGCTCCGTCGGAATGGCCGTGACGCCCTGCACCGACATCGCTCAGCGCTCCCGCAGCGACATGCGCGCGTTGTAGATGTTCATCAGGAACGAGGTCGCGAGGCTGATGACCAGGTAGACCACCATCGTGATCGCGACGATCTCGACCGCCTGCCCGGTCTGGTTGAGCACCGTCCCGGTGAAGATCTGCACCAGGTCCGGATAGCCGACCGCCACCGCGAGCGAGGAGTTCTTGGTCAGGTTGAGGTACTGGCTGGTGAGCGGCGGGATGATCACCCGCATCGCCTGCGGCACGACCACGCGCCGCAGCGTCGTCAGCCGCGACAGTCCGAGCGCCTGCGCGGCCTCGATCTGGCCGCGCTGCACCGCCATCAGGCCGGCGCGCACCGTCTCGGCGATGAACGCCGCGGTGTAGACGACGAGCCCCATGATCAGCGCGACGAGCTCGGGGATCACCTCGGTGCCGCCGCGCACGTTGAACCGGCTCTTCTCGGGAAACTCGAAAGTGACGTGCGTTCCGCTCGCCAGCGCCGCGATGATCGGGAGGCCGATCAGGAGCGCGAACCCAATGCCGGTCGCGGTACGGGCGGCGATCTTTTCCCGGCGCGCCAGAACCACCATCGCGATCGCCCCGACAATGCCGAGGCCGAGCGCCGCCAGAATGATTTCACCGCCGCCGCCGAAATCGGAGGATGGCAGATAGAGCCCGCGATTGTTGAGATAGCCGCCGCCCGGCAGATGGATGCTGTCGGCGAAACCCGGCAGCGCCTTGAGGACCGCGTTGTACCAGAACAGCAGCTGGAGAAGCAGCGGCACGTTGCGGATGAGCTGGACGTAGCCGGCCGCCAGATGCGCCACCAGCCAGTTGGTCGAGAGCCGCGAGATGCCGATCACGAAGCCCACGATGGTGGCGAGCACGATGCCGATGGCGGCGACCAGCAGCGTGTTGACGAGACCGACCCAGAACGCCCGCCCGTAGGTCGAGGCGCTCGACGAGTAGTCGATCAGCGTCTGGCTGATGTCGAACCCGGCGGGCTGATTCCAGAAGCCGAAGCCCGACGCGACGTGCGCGCGCTTGAGATTGAGCCCCGCGTCATAGACGAGCACCGCCACCACGCCGAGGAGCAGCGCGCACAGAAGCACCTGCCAGAGGAGGCTGCGGAAGCGCGGGTCGCGCAGGAGCGGGACCTGCGGAGCCCCGCTCGCGGGCGCGCTCGCCATGGTCCCTCAGCCCCCGCCGGCGATCATCGGATCGGCGGCGCGTACTGGATGCCGCCCTTGGTCCACAGCGCGTTCAACCCGCGTGCGATCTTGAGCGGCGAGTTCATGCCCACGTTGCGCTCGAACACCTCGCCGTAATTGCCCACGTGCTTGACGATCCGATAGACCCAGTCCTTCGTCAGCCCGAGCTGCTCGCCGAAATTCCCGTCCACCCCGAGCACCCGCTTGACCTCCGGATTGCTCGACTTGAGCTGCTCGTCCACGTTCGCCTTGGTGATGCCGTCCTCCTCGGCGATCAGCATCGCGTAGTGCGTCCACTTGACCACGTCGAGCCACTGCAAGTCGCCCTGCTTGACGAACGGCGCCAGCGGCTCCTTGGAGATGATCTCGGGCAGCACGATGTGGTCGTCCGGCTTGGCGAGCTTGAGCCGCGCCGAGTAGAGCCCCGAGGCGTCGGTCGTGTAGGCATTGCAGCGCCCGCTCTGGTAGGCGTTGAGCGCCTCCTCGAGCGACAGGAACGTCACGCTCTTGAGTTGCATCTTGTTGGTGCGGAAATAGTCCGCGAGGTTGAGCTCGGTCGTCGTGCCCTGCTGGACGCACACGGTCGCGCCGTCGAGCTCACGCGCCGATTTGATCTTGAGTCCCTTGGTCACGATGAAGCCCTGGCCGTCGTAGTAGTTGACCGCCGTGCCCTGGAGGCCGAGCTGCGCCTCGCGCGAGGACGTCCAGGTGGTGTTGCGCGCGAGCACGTCGACGTCGCCCGACTGCAGCGCCGTGAAGCGGTCCTTGGCGGTGAGCGCGACGAACTTCACCTTGTTGGGGTCGTTGAAGATTGCCGCCGCGAGCGCGCGGCAGAAGTCGACGTCGAGACCCGTCCAGGTGCCCTGCGCGTCCGGCAGGCCGAAGCCCGGCAGCTGCCCGTTCGCGCCGCAATTGACCATCCCGCGCTTCTTCACCTCATCGAGGGTGCCCGCGATCGCGGCGCTTGCGAATGTCACAAGGGCACCCGCCACCGCACACACAGTCAAAAATCGACGCATGCCACGCCTCCACCCGATGTCGTTCACGCCTGCCGCGCTTCCGCGGCAGTTTCATCCGGCATCTCAAAACGATTACCACCCGCGGTCAAGGGGAGAACCGCAGGCAGATACACTTTGCCTCGGGGCAAGCCGCACGATCGCACCGAATGCGCGCGGCGGCCGGTGGGGCGGCACCCTCGATGTCAAGTGCGCGGCCGTTCAACCGCCCCATCGCAACGATGGTCAGATCGTCGGATCGCGCGCCGGCGCTCCTGCGCCCGAGATCGACGGGATGGTGGTCGAAACGCTGCCCGGACCGTGCAACTTGCCGGTGCGAGCGGCGGGCAACGCGGTCGAAGGCCTCGCGCCGACGATGCTTCCGGTGTGGCCGATATTGCCGCCCGCACGCTCGCGATTGGCGTGTCACGAGGCCGGCAGCATTGCCCCCGCGGCCGAACCGGGCGCGCGTCCAAACGAGCGTCGGCAAGCGAGATTCTTCTCGATTTAGCAGCCGAATCGCGTGGATCGAGGCGTGTTCCCAGACACCCAGGCGGCTCGATCCGGGCGGCCGTTGGCCGGTATCGGCCCTCCGGATCGGGCGCCAGCCCGTCCGGACGCGGTTTCGCGGCCCAAAAGCGTGATCAAAATGCAACGCCTGGCGGAAAAAGGCATTCCGGAGGCTGTGGATGCCGTCTCCTTGATTGCCCACGCCAACCTTTCCGGTAGGCTCTCCTCAGCGATGCCAGGGGGGCTCCCCGGGTTCGCCCGTTCGGTCTTCCCGCGAGGGGCGCCGGGCAAGTACTGGGGATCGAGGGGACGTTTTCGTAACGGACCTTCCCAAGAGCAAGCTAACTGGAGGTTCAACAATGAAGATGGTCAAAAGCCTTCTTCTCGGCTCGGCGGCAGGTCTCGTTGCCGTGGCTGGGGCACAGGCGGCCGATCTTCCCGTAAAGGCCAAGCCGGTCGAATACGTGAAGGTTTGCAGCCTGTATGGCGCTGGCTTTTGGTACGTTCCGGGGACGGACACGTGCTTGAAGATCGGCGCATTCGTGCGTGAAGAAATCGGCTGGAATCAATCCGGCTCGCTCGTGACCGGCATCGCGACCGGTGGCGGTCAGTTCACCCGGACTGACACCAGCCAGCTCGCGATGCGTACCCGTTCGAGCATCAGCGTCGATCTGCGCACGCAGACCGAATACGGTGTCCTGCGGTCCTACCTCGAAGGCGGCTTCGAATCGACGTCCGTCAACGGCGGTGCGACCAGCAACGACGTCGTGTGGTTCGATCGCGGCTTCATCCAGTTCGCCGGGTTGACGGCGGGCCGTATCCGTTCGTACTTCGATATCAACTCGCCGTACGAATTCGCCTACCTGACCCAGCTGACCAACGGCGACTCCAATACGTTCCGTGGTCTGTGGGGCATCGCCTACACGGCTCAGTTCGGCAACGGGATCTCCGCCTCGCTGTCGTTCGAAGACGGCGGCTCGAGCGACCAGGGCAACAACGCTGGTCAGTCTCGCGGTCGTGGTCGTCATGACGTGAACCTCTCGATGGCGAGCCAGCTCGGTCTCGGCACGACCTCGTTCGACAACGAGGGCTGGAAGTTCCCGGACGTGATCGGTGCTCTCCGCATCGACCAGGCCTGGGGCTATGCGCAGGTCGCGGCGGCGTTGCATGACGCGAGTGCCGGCTACTACCAGACCGGTGGTACCGCGCTTGCGGCCGGCATCCAGAACAACGGCCATCCGGGTGATGCGTACGGGTTCGCGGTCAGCGGCGGCTTCCACCTCAACGACGTGCTCGGCCTGAAGGGCGATACGTTCGCGTTGCAGGCCACCTACGCTGAGGGTGCCTCGACCTATGTGACGTCCGTCGGCGGTGCGTCGCAGGTCTACGGCGGCAACATGTCGGCCGGCTTCGGCTGGATCACGGACGGCGTGTTCACCACCGGGTCGGGCGTCGCCCTGACCACGGCGTGGGGCATCAACGGCGGCTACCAGCACTTCTGGAACCCGAAGTGGCGGACCTCGCTCTATGGCGGCTACACCGCCATCGAGTACGGCGGCTCGGCCACCGCGATGATCTGCCCTGCCCCGGGCGTTGCCAACGGTACGGCTCTTACTGCCGTGTCGAACTGCTCGCCGAACTTCAGCTTCTGGCAAGTCGGTTCGCGCACGCAGTGGAATCCGCATCCGGATCTCGACATCGGTGTGGACTTCGTCTGGAGCCACCTGAACACGGCCTTCGCCGGTACCGCGACCCTCGCGGCCAACGGCGCACGTCCGGGCGGTGTCTACACGATCTCGGACCAGGATGTGGGCTCCGTGGTCTTCCGCATCCAGCGGAACTTCCTGCCCTGAGCAGGACGACGAGGGGAAGGCGTTCAGCCATCTTCAGCCTTCCCCCGGGCCGCACAAAGAACAGGGACCGGCAGCAATGCCGGTCCTTTCTTTTTGACCTCCCGCTTTTTGATTTATCCGTTGGGTAGAGCCGGCGACGCGATCACCGGATCGGCGGCGCGTACTGGATGCCGCCCTTGGTCCACAGCGCGTTCAGGCCGCGCGCGATGTTGAGCGGCGAGTTCTGTCCCACGTTGCGCTCGAACACCTCGCCGTAATTGCCCACGTGCTTGACGATCCGATAGACCCAGTCCTTCGTCAGCCCGAGCTGCTCGCCGAAATTCCCGTCCACCCCGAGCACCCGCTTGACCTCCGGGTTGCTCGACTTGAGCTGCTCGTCCACGTTCGCCTTGGTGATACCGTCCTCCTCGGCGATCAGCATCGCGTAGTGCGTCCACTTGACCACGTCGAGCCACTGGGAGTCGCCCTGCTTGACGAACGGCGCCAGCGGCTCCTTCGAGATGATCTCGGGCAGCACGATGTGGTCATCCGGCCTGGCGAGCTTGAGCCGCGCCGCATAGAGCCCCGAGGCGTCGGTCGTGTAGGCATTGCAGCGCCCGCTCTGATAGGCGTTGAGCGCCTCCTCGATCGTCACGAACGTCACGCTCTTGAGCTGCATCTTGTTGGTGCGGAAGTAGTCGGCGAGGTTGAGCTCGGTCGTCGTGCCCTGCCCGACGCACACCGTCGCGCCGCCGAGCTCCAGCGCGGAATTCACCTTGAGATCCTTGCGCACGATGAAGCCCTGGCCGTCGTAGTAATTGACCGCCGTGGCGTTGAGGCCGAGTTGCGCCTCGCGCGAGGACGTCCAGGTGGTGTTGCGGGCGAGCACGTCGACGTCGCCCGACTGCAGCGCCGTGAAGCGATCCTTGGCGGTGAGCGCGACGAACTTCACCTTGTTGGGGTCGTTGAAGATTGCCGCCGCGAGCGCGCGGCAGAAGTCGACGTCGAGCCCGGTCCAGGTGCCCTGCTGGTCCGGCAGGCCGAAGCCCGGCAGCTGCCCGTTCGCGCCGCAATTGAGCATGCCCGCGCTTCTTCACCTCGTCGAGCGTGCCCGCCATCGCGGCGGTCGCAACCACCATGACCGCACCAATCACTGCGCAGACGCTCGCAAGCCGCCGCATGCCGGACCTCCCACAAGATCAGGTTGATGACCCGCCGCACTCTCCGCGGCGGGTTCGGGCGGCATCTCAAAACGATCGCCATGCACGGTCAAGGGGTTGACGATCGTGGCCGACGACGACGTAAATGCTTAGAGCATGGTCCCGAAAAAGCCTGCCCGGGACCTGATCCGGGGCAGGTACCGGTTTTCGGAAAGATCATGCTCAAGCGAATTGCCGATCCGGTCAGCCGCAGGGAGCCATCATGAACAAGAAAGCCGCAGCCGAACCGGGGGCGCTCAAGCCCGACACCTTGCTGTCGATCGGCGGGCGCGACCCCTTCGCGCACCACGGCTACGTCAACACGCCCGTCTACCATGCCTCGACGCTGCTTTATGAGAACGCCGAGGATTTCCTCGCCCATCGCGGGCGCTACCACTATGGCCGGCGCGGCACGCCCACGTCGGAAGCGCTGGAAAACGCGATCCGCACCCTCGACGGTCCCGCCTGCGCGGCCGTGGCGCTGCTGCCCTCCGGGCTTGCGGCAATCTCGGCGGCGCTCCTGTCCGTGCTCAAGGCCGGCGACCACGTGCTGGTGACCGACAGCGTCTACTGGCCGACCCGCAAGCTCTGCGACTCGGTGCTGTCCCGCTACGGCATCACGACGTCCTACTATGACCCGCGCATCGGCGGCGGCATCGCGGATCTCATCACGCCGACGACGCGCGTCGTGTTCGTCGAAGCCCCGGGCTCGCTCACGTTCGAGATGCAGGACATCCCGGCGATCGCGGCCGCCGCCCACGCCAAGGACGCGCTCGTGCTGATGGACAACACCTGGGCCGGTCCGCTCTATTTCCGCGCGCTCGAGAAGGGCGTCGACCTCTCGATCATCTCGGGGACGAAGTATTTCGGCGGTCACTCCGACGTGATGCTGGGCACGGTCTCGGCCAATGCGGCGACCGCCAAGGCGCTCAAGGATTTCACCGGCTATGCCGGCCTGTGCGTCGGCCCCGACGACATGAATCTCGGCCTGCGCGGCCTGCGCACCATGGGGGTGCGGCTCGCGCGACATCAGGAATCGGGCTTGCGGGTCGCGCGCTGGCTGCGCGAGCGCCCCGAGGTCGCGCGCGTGCTCCACCCGGCGCTCGACAGCGATCCCGGCCACGCCATCTGGAAGCGCGATTTCACCGGCGCCTGCGGCCTGTTCGGCGTCGTGCTCAAGCCGATGCCGCAGGCCGCCGCCATGGCGTTCCTCAATGCACTGACCCTGTTCGGCATCGGCGCCTCATGGGGCGGCTTCGAAAGCCTCGCCATCCCGTTCGACGTCTCGACCTTCCGCACCGCCACGCGCTGGGCGCCGGGCGGCCCCGCCATGCGGCTCCACATCGGGCTCGAGGACGTGTCCGACCTGATCGCCGATCTCGAACGCGGATTTGCCGCGATGGCGGTTGCTCGTGCCTGACGCGCGAGAAGCGAATGGCGAACAGGGAGCAGCGAATGGGGGCGAAAGCCGCGACCACCTTCCCTATTCGCTATTCGCTACTCGCCAATCCCCTCACTGCGCCTCGATGACCTTCCACTTCTTGTAGAAGATCGAATTGAGGCCGCGGAATAGCACGCGGTTGAGCGTGACCACCCAGGCGAGCAGCGCCGGCACCGCGGACGGCCGCGCGATGTCGACGAACAGGCAGTAGCGCGTCTTGTCGGAGTTGTTGAACGACTGGTGCTGCAGCGTGTCGTCGAAGATGAACAGCTTGCTCTCGCGCCAGTAGTTGGTCACGCCGCCGACCACGATATAGGCCGAGTTGTCGTCCATGTCGTTGACGTTGTAGAGCACGCGGAAGGTCGCGCGCATCGGCCCGAAATGCTTCGAGGTCGACTCCTTCTTGCGGAAAACCGAGACGCCGATCGTCTTGATGTACTTGTAGTCGCGATGGTACGCCGGGACATCGACGACGGTCTTGGCGTTGGCGCCGTACCATTTGAAGAAGAACATGCTGCGCGCGTGCGCCTCGGCGGTGCGCTGCAGCTGGCCGACGAGATCCTGCTTGTAGGCACCGTCGATCACCGCCTTGATCTCGTCCTGATAGGGCTTCGGCAGATCCTCGATCTTGTACACGCCCTTGTTGACGTAGGGCAGCGACACGAGGTCCATCAGCACGTTGAACGGCGACAGCACCCAGGTGAAGACGCCGTTGCCGAAGAAGTAGCGGTCGATCACCGACCAGGTCAGCGGCCGGTTGCGCGATACGTCGTAGACGCCGCACAGAATGAAGAAGAGCATGAACTTCGGGAAGAACCAGCACAGCACCAGGACGAGCAGGATCTGGACGGCGCGGGTCAGTATCTTCTTCACGGCACGGTCCCCGGTTGGAACTCGAGATCTGCTTGGACCTTAGCGCGGACGGCCGGCTGCAACCACCGATAAATCTCGCTCACGCGGCCTTCAGGTTGCCGGAGCGGCGCTCGTGATAGACGAAATAGAGATTGCGCGCATAGATGAACACGCCGAAGCCCTGGCCGAGGATGAACACCGGATCCTTGATGCTGAGCGCGTAGGCGAACGACAACAGTCCGCCGCCGATGGAGAAGAACCAGAACGCGACCGGAAACACGCTCTTGCGTGCCCGCTCGCTCGCGATCCACTGCACGATGAAACGCGCGCTGAACAACAATTGCCCGGCGAAGCCGACGAGCACGAGCCAGCTGAGCTTCAGCACGAACACATTGTAGAGATAGTTCCCGACCTGGTGCGAGAGATCAGCCAGCATCGCGTTCAACCTCCGAAATCAGCGGCACCCGCTTGCGGCGCCGCACCAGCCACCATACCCCGGCAAGATCGAGAATGCCGACCCACAGCCGATCCCACATGCCGTAGTTCGAGACGCCATGACGGCGCTCGCGGTCGATCACGTCGACATAAATCACATCGATATCCGTCGCGCCGTACCAGCGCCGGCAGGAAGCGGTGCAGCCCGTCGAAATAGGGCAGCGCCAGAAACACGTCGCGGCGGAACGCCTTGAGGCCGCAGCCCGAGTTGCGCGTGCCGTCGCGCAGGATCGCGCCGCGCACGCCGTTGGCGAGACGCGACTGGAACCGCTTGAAGCCGCTCGCCTTGCGGCCGACACGCTGGCCGGCCGCGAGCCCGACCCGCGCCCCGCCCTGCTCCACGGCATCGAGCAGCTTCGGCAGGAACGCCGGGTCGTTCTGCCCGTCGCCGTCGAGCGTGACGACGAGCGGCGCGCGCGCCGCCGCGACCCCGCTGCGCACCGCCGCGGACTGGCCGCAGGACGCACGATGCTTGACCTGCCGGAGATAGGGCCGCGCGCGCATCTCCGCGATCAGATCGCTTTCCGTTGCGTCACTCGATCCGTCGTTGACGCACACGATCTCGAACGCGCGCCCCGCGAGCGCCGCCGCGATCTCCTCGACCAACGGGCGGACATTGCCCGCCTCGTTGCGCAGCGGGACGACCACCGAAACGGCGGGCGCCCGCGCCTGCGTCGTGCTCGTTTCGCTCATCCCTCGATCCCGCGGCCAGCGCATAGCCCGGCGAAAGCCTGCCCCGCACTTGATGCGGGGTGGCCGCCGGTTCGCCGACAAGGATATGCGCCAATACGTGACACGCGCGCCTCTCTATTGACCCGGGAGCGCACGCGCAACCCTCGTCAGCCGCCGCCATGACGGGCCCGGCATGACCTGAACCCGGCCGTCCTGGCCCACATAAAAGCCGAGCCGGCGGGCCGCGAACCAGTCGCGCACCACGATGGCGCCGAATGCGCCGAAGGCGGCGCCCGCCAGCACGTCGCTCGTATAATGTGCCGACACGATCACGCGGCTTGCGCCAATGACGATCGCATAGACCCACAGCGCCGGCCGCAGCCGCGGAAAGACGAGCCCGACCGCCACCAGGGTCGCGAATACCGTCGTCGCGTGGCCGGACGGAAAGCTCGCATAGATCGACCGCCACGAGAACGGCTCATAGGCGAACGGGCCGAACTCCGACGGCCGCACGCGGCCGACCAGCCGCTTGATGATCGTGTCGGCGAGGCCCGCGAGGCCGATCGCGAGGAACATGTAGCCGATGCGGATGGCGGCGGCCGTCACGACGCCGCGCCCCATCAACCCGAGGCGCGGAACGCACAGGATCGGCGTCGTCAGCAGCAGCACGAACAGCGGCGTGAGCGGCCACGCGCCGCGGCCGAAATCGGTGAGCTCGTTGAACGCATCGAGCACGCCGCGCGGCAACGCTTGCGCGGCGCGCATCATCGGCGCATCGACGAACGCCATGCAGCCCGCGATCGCGGCCGCGATCGGCAGCGCATAGGGGGCGGAGCGCCGCCACGCGGGCACGAGCCGCTTCGTCCAGGCGCCGCGCGGTGCGCGGAACGGCCCCACGAGCCCGGCCACCACATTGGCGACGATGTAGCCGCCCCAGTAGCCGCTCGATGCCGGCATGGAGCGGGACGTTCCGCGATCGGCCGTCACGGGTGCCCTCATGGATTCGGTCATGGGCTCGCCCGGAAGACCGTGACAGCAATCCGGCGGCCGCCGCTGATGTTGATGCCGTCGACCCGCGCGCCCCTGGCGTAGCGCACGCCGAGCGCTTGGGCGCGCAGCGCGAAGGAGCGCTCCTGGCGCGCCTCCACGAAGGCGAAGCGGCAGCCGCCCTCTTTCAGGAACTCGGCGGCGCCGGCGCCGTCCGTATGCTTGAGTCCGGTGCCGGTGAGAAATACCAGGCTCGGCTCGTGATAGCCCGCGGTTGCGACCTGCGGGTCGGCGCAGGCGGTCGTGAAGCGCACGTATTTGGCGAGGTCATTGGCCGGAAAGAGCTGCGGGACCGACGGCAAGGTCAGGCCGAACAGCCCCCACCAGATCAGGATCGCGGCCGTCGCGGCGCGCAGGAGCGAGCGCTCGGCCCCGTCGACCTCGAACAGCCACCACGCGAACAGCGCGAAAATGACGGCCGCGATCAGGAACGGCCAAGCCAGCACGCCGGCACTTCCGCCGATCGCGACATGCAGCACGATCGCGAGCACGCCGAACGCAATGCTCAGAATGAACCACCAGACCGGCCCGGTGCGCAGCCAGCGCTGCAGCGACAGCACGTAGTTGTCGATCGCGCCCGCGATCAGGATCGCGATCGCGGGATAAATCGGCAGCACGTAGTGCGGCAGCTTGGTGACGACGATCTCCAGCACGATCCACGCCGGCACGATCCAGGCCAGCAGGAATTTCGCGCCCGGTTCGTTGCGCTGGCGCCACGCCGCCGGCGCGGCCAGCGCCGCCAGCATCGAGCCCGGAAAGAACATCACCCAGAACAGCGCGAAATAGGTGCCGGGCGGCGCGCCGTGCGACTCCTGCCCGCTGCCGAGCTTGGCGAAGAGATCGTGCCCGAGGGACTCGGCGAAGAACTGATCGCCGCTTTTCAGAACGATCGCGACGAACCACGGCAACACCAGCAGCAGCATCCAGGCGAGGCCGGCCGCAGGCTTGAGCGACCGGAGCCACGCGGCGGAGCGATCGACCGCGACGAGCGCGAGTGTCGCGAGCCCGACGAACAGGAGGATCACGGGCCCCTTGAGCAGAATGCCGCCGGCGAGCGCCGTCCAGAAGATCGCCGGTAACCGCCACGGATGCGCGGACGCTGGTCGATCGCCTCGGCCCGCCAAGTAGGTGCGGCCGAGCGCGCCCATGGCGGCCACGACGGTGAGCAGCAGCATCGCGTCGGTCTTGGCGAGGCGCGCCTCGATGCCGAGCGCGAGCGATGTCGCCATCATCAGGGCGGCGTGGAAAGCGGCGCGGCGCGACACGAAAGCGAGCGCCGTCCAGTAGGTCAGCAACACCGCGCCGATCGCCCCGATCACCGACGGAACTCGATAAAGACCAATGCGCGTCGTCGCCCGCGGGACGCCGAGCGCCTCGCCGGCCTTCACGACGGCGGCCTGCAGCCAATAGATGCCGACCGGCTTCTTGTAGCGGGCCTCGTCCTGGAAGCGGATGTCGACGTAGTTGCCGGTTTCGATCATCTGCTTGGTCGCCTGGGCAAACCGCGCCTCGTCGCGGTCAATCGGCGGGATGCCGGCGAACCCCGGCAGGAATGCCAGCAGGCAGATAAGCACCAGCCAGCCCGCGGCGCGGCCATGCGAGGCCGATGCCGCGTCGGCGAGCGCCTTGAGGCTCGGCCGAAACCGTGATTTGTCCGTTGCCTCGTCAGCGACGACGGCCATCCCGTCCCCTTCCGCGCCCCGCCCGCGCTCCCGCCAAACAGGTACCGCTTCCCCCGGGAAAATGCGACCCAATATGGCGGCCGCTGGCGAGCCTGCGACGGCAGAAGAAGAGTTCGCTTTAGAATGTTGATTTATCTATTATATCTGGCCGTTCACTGCAGCCGAACCACCACGCTGTCGGCGGCACCCTTGGCGTCCATGACGGTCAGCCGCACGAAGCCTGGTCCATCCGGCGAAAAGAACACCTCGTGGCGGCCGGTCGCGGACCGGAGCGGCACCCCGTTCATCAGCACCGTCAGGGGCAGGTGGCCACCGACGATCTTCACCGGAACCCGCTCGTCCGTGCCGGCGCTGGCGAGCTCGAGCTGGGCGCCGTTCGGCGGGAACATGATCTTGAGCGGCGGGCCATCGCCCCCGCTCGGCAATCCCCCGGGCCGGAAATGCTGCAACGGCAGCGGCAGCTTGGCGTTGGTCGCGACGATCACGTGGCGCGGCGCCCGCGCAAGCGGCACCAGCGGCCGGCCCGAGCGCGCGAAGGCATCGAACAGCACCGGCGCCGCGACCGTGTGGCCGATCATGCCCGGCATCGGCGCGCCATCCGGCCGGCCGACCCAGACGCCGATGGTGTAGCGGCCGTCGAAGCCGACCGCCCAGGCGTCGCGATAGCCGTAGGATGTTCCGGTCTTGAACGCGATGCGGCCGCCGACGGCATTTTCCGGCGGCGGCGTGCCGAGCAGAATGTTGCCGACGTACCAGGCCGCGATCGGCTCCATCAGCCGGCGCGGCTGCGGCACCGGCGCGGTCTCGTCGCGCCGCTCGGTGAACGGGATCGTGGTGCCGCCGCGCGCGAGACCGACATAGAGCTTGACCAGATCGTCGAGCGTGATGCCGAGCGCCGCCGAGCGCCATCGCGAGCCCGGGCGTCTCGCCCTTCGGCAGCACCAGCGTGCTGCCCGCCTGGGCGACGCGGGCCGCGAAACGGCTCGGCCCGACACGGTCGAGCACCGCGACGGCCGGCACATTGAGCGAGAGCTGCAGCGCGCGGCGCACCGGGATGGTGCCCTGGAACGTGAGGTCGAAGTTCGTCGGCGCGTAGGAGCCATAGCGCTCCGGCCGGTCGTCGATCAGCGTCTCGGGATGGATGAAGCCGTCCTCGAAGCCGAGGCCGTAGATGAAAGGCTTCAAGGTCGAGCCGGGCGAGCGCAGCGCCCGCGTCATATCGACTGCGCCGGCGCGCTGCTGGTCGAAGTAGTCGACCGAGCCGACGCGGGCCAGCACCTCGCCGCTCACGTTGTCCGCCACCAGCACCGCGATCGAGATGTCCGGCCCGAGCGCGCGCGCGCGATCGCGCACCAGCTCCTCCAGGCTCTTCTGCCACGCTCCGTCGATCGTGAGCCGGATCAGCTTGGCGTCCGGCGTCGCCGCCACCGCGGCTTCGGCGGCCTGCGGCGCGAGCATCGGCATCGGGCGGCGCGCCGACGGGCACCGGCTCGGCCTTGGCGCGCGCCGCGTCGGCGGCCGAGATGATGCCTTCCCGTTCCAGCCGATCGAGCACGCGGTCGCGCGCCGCCTTGGCGGCCGCCTGCGCGCGGTCGGGCCGGCGCGCCTCCGGCGACTGCGGCAGCGCGACCAGCAACGCCGCCTCGCCGAGCGTGAGCCGGCGCGGCTCATGGCCGAAATAGGCAAGCGAGGCGGCGCGCACGCCCTCGAGATTACCGCCGAACGGCGCGAGGTTGAGATAAAGCGCGAGCACCTCGGATTTCGTCAGCTTGCGCTCGATCTCGATCGCGCGCACGGTCTGGCGCAGCTTGGCGCCGAGCGTGCGCTGGTCGCGCGGCTCGAGCAGGCGCGCGACCTGCATCGTGATGGTCGAGCCGCCCGACACGATATGGCCGTTGAACATGAACTGGCCGAAGGCACGCAGCATGGCGAGCGGATCGACGCCGCGATGCGCATAGAAGCGATTGTCCTCGTAGCCGAGCAGCGCCTGGATATAGCGCGGGTCGACCTGGTCGACCCGGATCGGCAGGCGCCAGCGTCCGTCCGCGGTCGCAAACGCGCGCAGCAGGCGCCCGTCGCGATCGACCACCATGGTCGAGAACGGCATGTTCTCGCCGAGCGGCGTCGGGCCGAGGGAATGGACCCAGACGCCGAAGGCGATGCAGGTCGCGACGATTGTGAATAGCGCGATCGATGCGACGAGACGCAATGCGCGCGAGCGTGTCGGCTTCTTGCGCTGCGCCAGCGCTCCCTCTCCCCGCTCTTGCGGGGAGAGGGTTGGGGTGAGGGGCGCTGAATCTCCGCGAAGTCACATCGTCGGAAACAACTCGCGGAGACGCCCCCTCACCCCGACCCTCTCCCCCTAAAGGGGGAGAGGGAGCGCTGGCGCTGTGCGCGACGTCACTCATTTCGCGGCCGTGACCTCGAGGCGGCCGGTCGCGGTGCGGCCGAAGCGGTCGGGGCGGTACATGTCCTCGACATAGGCCTGCGGCAGCACGTATTGGCCGGGCGAGACCGCCCGCACCACGTAGGCGACCGAGAACACCGCGTTGCTTTTCTCGGTGCGATCGAACGCCGCCGCGAAGTGGTCGTCGCGGAATTCGGCATTGACCGGCTCGGCGGCCGCCTCGATCCACGGCAGCGCGCCGGTCTCGCCCGAGGACACGAGCTTCGGATTGTCGATCTCGAAGCCCGCCGGCAGGTAGTCGGCGACAATCACGCGGCCGTAGTGCGGATCGGGCTCGGTGACCTTGAGCACGACTACGAGCCGGGTGTTTTGCGGCACGGTCGCGACATCGACCGCGTCGCCCTCGAGCGTGAAGTACTGCCGCTCGATGCGGAAGCCCTTCTCGGCCGACGGCTCCGGCGTGATCGGCGCGCCGCTCACCGAGACGACCGCCTTGAGGTCGCTGCCGCCGGTGTTCGCCACCTTCACGGTCTCGCGCCGCAGGTCCGCGGCCCGATAGGTGCGGTAGAGCGGCTTCTGCTGCGTCTCGCCGTTGACGCTGAGCGCGAGATGCGTCTCGCGGCCGAGCGCGAGCGCGGCGAGCACCATCCAGGCGTTCTCCTGGGTCGACGTGTAGATGCTGCTCGCGCGCGCCGTCTCGACGCGCGCGACCGCGTTCATGATCGTCGCCTGCGGCGCGCCGCCTTCCGCCGCGAGCGTCACGACGGCGGCCGAATCGCGCAGCGTCGAGCCGTAGTCCGGCCGCGCGAACTCGAAGCCCGTGGGCGGCCTGATCGACGCGACCGCTTCCGCGTAGACGCGGTCGGCGCGCGCCTTGTCGCCCATCAGCCCGAGCGCGGCGGCGATCTGCGCCTTGGCGATCGGGGTCGCGACATCGCCGAGCTTGGTGTCCGCGAGGTAGCGCAGGTCGCCGATCGGCGCCGAGCCGTTGCGCGCCAGCACGTAGAGCGCATAGGCGAGCTCGCGGCCGCCGTTCTTGCTCACCTCGGCCGTGTTGGCGACGTAGTTGCGCAGGCGATCGAGCGCCAGCTTGAACGCGATGTCCGGCACCGCAAACCCGCGCTCGCGCGCCCGCGTCAAGAAGTCGATGACGTAGGCGTCGAGCCAGGCGTCGTCGCCGCCCGCCGTCCACAGGCCGAACGAGCCGTCCGAGCCCTGGCGCGCCAGCAGGCGATCGATCGCATCGCGGATGCGCTGGTCGATCTCGGTGTCCATGGCAAGATGCGCCTGGGTGGCGAGCTCGTTGGCATAGAGCAGCGGCAGCGCGCGGCTGGTGATCTGCTCGGAGCAGCCGAACGGATAACGATCGAGCGCCCGCAGGATGGTCGCGGCATCGAGCGCCGTCGACGGTCCGACCGAGACCGACACGGCGCCGGTGCCCGGCACGAGATCGGCGAACAGATCAGGCGTGAGCGTGATGCTCTCGCCCTTGGCGATCGGCCGCACACTGCGCCGCACCAGCACCTGCGTGGCTGGATGCGCGGCGAGCGAATATTGCCGCGCGAGCGCAAAGTCACCCGGTCCCGCGAGACTCACCTTCACGGTCGCGGTGCCGGCGCCCGAGGCCGTGATCGGCACCGTGAGCTGGGCGCGCTGCTTCGCGGCCAGGTGCAGCGTCTGCGCGCCGCCGACGGCCGCGACCGGGCCCTCGGTCTCGACCGCGACGCGGTAGTCGCCGGCCGCGCCGTCGACGTTGTCGACGTCGAGATGCAACGAGGTCTTGTCGCCCGTGAGGATGAAGCGCGGCAAGGTCGCGGTGACGACCACGGGATCGCGCACGATCACGTCGCCGACCGCCTTGCCGACCTTGTCCTTCGACCACGCCACCGCCATCACGCGCACGGTGCCGGCGAAGTCCGGGATGTCGAAGGTGACTTCGGCATTGCCGTCGCGATCGACCGTCACGACGCCCGAATAGAGCGCGAGCGGCGGCTGGGTCGGCGGAGCGGCCTGCAGCACGTTGGCGCCGCCGTCGCCGCCGGTGCGGATCTGGCCGCGCGTGCCCTGCATGCCGTCGAGCAGTTGCCCATAGAGGTCGCGGATGTCGGCGGTGAGCCGGCGCTGGCCGAGATAGAAGTCGTCGGGCGCCGGCGCCTTGTAGCCCGTGAGGTTGAGGATGCCGACGTCGACGGCGGCGACGACCACCCTCGCCTCCTGGCCGGCGAGCCCGGTCAGCTTGAGCGGCACCTTCAGCGTGGTGTTCGGCCGGATCAGGCCCGGCAGCTTCATGTCGAGCGCAAGCGTTTTGCCCGTGCGGTCGACCGAGAACCACTGCACGCCGATGGCGCGGCCCGGCATGCGCTGCGCCGTCGCGTCGAGCGGGCGCAGCAGGGTCGCGACCACGTAGCCGCCGTTGCCCCAGTCGGCGCCGACGGGCACGCGGATCTCGTTGCGCCCCTGCTTGATCTCCTGGGTGATCGAGCTGATCAGCCGGTCGCCCACGATGTTGAGCATCAGGCGGCCGGACGTGCGCGCCGTGACGGCGACATTCATGGTGTCGCCGACCTTGTAGTCCGGCTTGTCGAGCGCGATCTCCAGCATGTCGGGCGTGTCGGCGGTCGCGTCGGAGTACCAGCCCGACGTGAACGCGAAGGTGGTGAGCGGCCCGTCCGGCTCGCCGGTCGAGATCTCGAGCCGGTAGCGGCCCCATTGCACCGGCGCCGAGATGCGGCCCGGCTTGTCGGTCGTGACATCGATGTCGCCGTCGGCGATGCGCTTCGTCGCCTTGACGGGCTCGAACTGCCAGCTGCCGTCCTGCTTGTACCACTGGTAGTGCGTCTCGATGCTGTAGAGCTCGTAGTGCAGCTTGCGCGCCAGCGTGTGGCCGTCCGGCGCCGCCATCACGACATCGAACGTGGCGGTGTCGCCTTCGCCGAGCGAGCGGCCGGAGAACAGCGGCCTGACGCCGATCATCGCGGCCGCGGGCCGCAGCGGCAGCTTGAGCTTGCGCTCGACCGCGCGGCCGCCCGTCTCCGCCATGCGCACCACCACGGTCGCCTGCAGCGGCTGCGTGGTCTGCGGCAGCTTGTCGACCGCGACCCGGAACGTCGCGTGGCCCTTGTCGTCGGTCGTCGGCAGGTCCGCGAGCGGCGCTTGCGTGGTGCGCGCCTCCTTGTCGGAGTCCTCATCCGGCGGCGTGCCGAACTGGTAGCCCGTAAAGCCCGGACGCTCGCTCACGGCCTTGACCGTGACCTCGCCTTCGAGATCGAGGCCCGCGGCCGGCGCGCCGTAAAGAAAGCGCCCGTCGACCGTGAGGTCGATCGGCGCGCCCCGGGTGAGGTCGGTCGCCTTGCTGGCGAGGTCGAACTCGATCCGGTCGGGCACGTAGTCTTCGACCAAGAACGAGGTCTCGCCGACCGGCGCACCTTTCGGGTCCGTATAGGCCGAGACGTGCCAGGTGCCGGTCGAGGCGGTCGGCGTGATCGCGACATCGAGACTGTGGCCGCCGAGCCCCTGGTCGGCGACGGTCGCGCGGCGATATTCGACGCCGTCCGGCCGCGCGATCACGACCGTGAGCGGCACGCCCGCGGTGGCGACGCCCTTGCGGTCGCGCAGCAGCGACGTGATGTGCACGGTCTCGCCGGTGCGGTAGACGCCGCGCTCCGCGTAGACGAAGGCGTCGAGCCCGGCCGGCACCGTGCGGCCGCTTACGCCGCGGTCGCTGAGATCGAAGGCGGGGCCTTTCAGGTTGAGGAACGCGTAGTCGCTGCCCGCGGCGTCGGCGGCCAGCAGCAGCGCGGGCGCCAACCCGCCCTCCCCGCGCGTGAGGCCCGGCTCGAACAGCACGGCGCCGTTCGCGTCGGTCTTGCGCACCGCCAGCACCTCGTTGTTGCGGGCGACGAGCTTGAGCTCGACGCCGGCGCGCGCGTCGGTGCTCGCGAGCGAATGCACGAAGGCATGGATGCCGTCGCTGCCCGAATAGGCCGTCAGGCCCAGATCCGAGACGATGAACCACTGGGTCGCGAGATCGTCGTAGTCGTCCTTCGCCTTGTTACCGGCGGGCTCCGCCGTCATCACGTAGACGCCGGGCGCGAGCGTGCCGACCGCCTGGTCGACCGGGAACGCCGTGGTGATGTCGGCGTTGAGCTTGCTCTCGACCTTGAGCTCGCCCTTCCACACCTTGCTGCCGGTGGTGTCGGCGAGCCGCTTGAGCTGGTCGCGGTTGAGCATGTGCTGGAAGTCGGCCTCACGGTAGCCGCCCGCAAACAGCGTGTCGATCAGGTTGCGGTCGCCGATCCGCATGATCTCGACCGCGACCGCCGCGGTGTTGACGCTCACGACCGGGATGCCGCGCTGCCCGGTACGCGGCAGCACGTAGGCCTTGGCGGAGAAGCGCACGAACGGCTTGCGGTCGCGCACGTAGATCGAGAAATCCGCCGACTTGATCAGCGTCTCCTTGACGGCCGACGGCAGCCCGGCGCGCAGCGTGATCTGGTAGCGCTCGCCGTGCTTCAGGCCTTCGATGCAGAGCTGCTTGTCGTCGGCCGAGAGCGCCGGCTTGTCCTGGCCCGCGACCACCACGAAGGGCGAGAAATCGGTGCGGCGGCTCAGCAACGCCTCGGAGAACTGGAAGCAGGCGCGCGGCGCGGCCGCGTCGGCGTCGACCGTGTAGTCGAGCAGGCGAAAGCCGTGCTCGTCGCGCATGTGCTCGTAGTCGGCGCGCACCTGCGCGATCTCGCGCAGGTCGAGCGAGTAGCGCAGCGCATCGAGCGCCGGCCGCCAGATCTTGCGGTCCGCGAAGGCGCCGCTGAGGACGACCAGCGCGTCCGCGGCCTCGTTGCGGTCGCTCGTGCGCTGGTACGCGATATAGGCGGCGGCCGCGGTGCGCTCGATCAGGGTGACGCGTTCCTGCCCGTCGGCGGGCCAGACCTGGCGGATCGCGCGGGCAAGGCGGAGCCAGTTGGCGGCGTTCTGCGGCCCGAGCGTGACGATCTGGCCGAGCGCCTGCATGCCGGCGCGGTAGTCGTTGCGGCGGAAGGCGTCGTCCGCCTCACGCTGCAGCGTCGCGAGCGGCTTTGCGATCGTGCCGGCGTCCTGCTTGATCTGCGCCTCGAGCCGGATCGCGGCATCGGCGAGATCGTCGCGCTGGAATGGTTTGTCGAGGGTTGCGGCGTGGACGGAAGCGGCGGGGAAGAGAAAGAGAGCGAACAGCGCGGCCAAAAGGCCCGCGCGGGCGAACGCATGCATCGAATGCCTCCCTCCCGGCGAACCGGGGTCGTGCAGTATCCATCCACCTTGCACGAGGGTGAAAGTGAAACGTGACCTTGTCGTGACCGGATAGCGCCGGGACGGCGACGAGTTGGACGCAACGCAGGATTTACACAGAAGAGCAGGCGGTGGCCGCCGCGTGAAGCGAGCATGCTCGGCAATTGATGGGACGGGCGCGGACAGGACCGCACAAGGCTGGCGGACTTGTGCGCACCAGGCATGGTGCGGCGAAGACGGCGAGACCATCGGGAGGCGACGTTCGGAAGGCCCGGGTTCGGGCGCGATACCAAGGGCAGGATTCGGCCCTGGACGGATCCAAAACGGTCCCGCCTGGCGATCAGCCCGGATGGCCGTTCCGGGCCGCGATGATCTTAGCCCGCAGCGCCGGGCCGTCCGGGTCGGAAGGAACGAGACGGATGTATTGGTCGAGGTCGGCGATGGCGTGGTCGTAGTCGCGCTTGTGTTCGTAGGCGACGCCGCGGAAGTAATACGCCAAGGCGTTCCGAGGATTCAGCCGGATTGCCTGATCTTCGTCGGCGATGGCGCGGTCGTAGTTGTCCTTGTTGATGTAGGCGATACCGCGGTTGTAATACGGCGCCGCGAATTGCGGGCTCAGGCGGATCGCCTGATCGTAGTCGGGAATGGCGCGGTCGTAGTCGCCCTTGTTGGCGTAGGCGTGGCCGCGGTTGTAGTAGGCCTGTGCGTACTTCGGGTCCAGCCCGATCGCGTGATCTTCGTCCGCGATGGCGCGATCGTAGTCGCCCTTGTATTGGTGGGCCTCGGCCCGGTTGTGGTACACCTTCGCGCTCTTAGGATCGAGAAGGATCGCCTGATTGTAGTCCACGATGGCGCTGTCGTAGTCACGCTTATCGGCGTAGGCGAGGCCGCGGTTGTTGTACGCAGCGGCATCCTGCGGATCGAGCCGAATGGCCTCATTGAGGTCGGCGATCGCGCGGATATGGTCGCCCTTGCGATCGTAGGAATTGCCGCGGTTGTTATACGCATTCGCGTACCGAGGGTTCAGCCGAATCGCCTGACTGTAGTCGGCGATGGCGCGATCGTAGTCGCTCTTATCGTGGTAGGCGTTACCGCGGTTGTAGTACGCGATCGCGAGATTCCCGGCGTTCAATTGCCCCGACAGTATCCACTTGGTGCAATCGGCCAGCTGCTCGTCGGCGCTGTATCGCCCGCTCGTGTCGGTGCAGGCCGTCTCCTGCGCCGCCGCCGCATGCGCGCCGACCGAAAAGGCTGCCCAGGACAAGGCCACGATGAGCGATGGACGCATGGTGTTCCCCACACCCGTGCGAGATGTCTTCCATGCGCGCCGGGGTGTCAAGGCGATCCGCTTTGCGAGAGGCGCACTCATCCGTCCCCTGGTGGATTTCAAGGTAGCGCCACGCCACGTGGCCGGGCCCCGTACCTCAGGGGATAGAGCAGCAGCCTTCTAAGCTGAAAGGTCCCTGGTTCGAATCCAGGCGGGGTCGCCGTACTGTATGCCGCGCAGATTCTACTCTGCCCTCGCTTCTACTCTGCCCTCGCTCTCTCAGTGGCGGCAAGGGCGAGATTTGCCGCATTCGAATCACACAGCTGGCGCCAGTGTGTAGAGGGCCGCTCCTCCCCTTTGGCAGGCAAGACCGGGCGGTCGTCGCGGTGGCGTCGCGACGCCAACGTCCAGTCCCCAGGCGAGCACCACCCCGATGTTGCGAGGATCACCCGGCTCGCCTACGGTCGCACCGCAATAATGGGAGCGACATCCATGTGGTCGAAAGCAGCGGCGTTCGCCGCAATTCTGGGCTGCGCCATGATCCCGATTCCCGCGGTGGCGCAAACCCCGCCACCGTTGGATCTGGCTGCAACGCATCAAGCCTGCACGGCGGCTGGCTCTCCCGAGGCTGGTTGCAAGTGTGAGCTCGATGCGATCCGCAGCCTCATGGATGACAAAACCCTGAGCGAAGATGACGTCACGTGGTGGACTTGGATCATACGCGAGCCCGAAAAGGCCTCGGCTGCCATGGAGGCCCAAAAAGCGAGCGATCCCGCGCGTTGGAATGCGTGGGAACGCCGGATTGGCACCGCCACCGAGACGCTCGCCAAGCGCTGCCCGCCAGTCCCCAGGTAGTCTTGGCTTAGTTTGGCGGCCGCAAAGCGGCGGAAGCCGGAAGGGCCGCAGCGCGTCGATACTGCCGATTGTCTCCTCGAGGTCAGGCGCTCTCAGTCGCATGGATTTCCGCCCGCCCGAGGCTGCCGAAGGACGGTGGGGACAAAACGGCGATCACCAAGAGCGCCTGGGCGAATTTTTGCTATAAGACGCGCGGCCGCGCGTCGGCCCGGTCGGCCCCGTAGCTCAGGGGATAGAGCAGCAGCCTTCTAAGCTGAAGGTCCCTGGTTCGAATCCAGGCGGGGTCGCCACTATCAATCTATTGATCCCCTGCGTCGGATCGTCGGCGCGCATCGCGGCCGCCACTGCGAACTGCATCAAGCCGCGGATCGTCTTGAGCCAGTTCTTCTTGGCGTGCGTCTTCATCGACGCGAGCATGGCGGCGATGTTGCCGCGCTTGAGCGTCGCGAACGTCATGTCGCCGTCGTCTTCGCGCCAGCTTTCGAGGATCGCGCGGCGCATGCTCTGCGTCGCGCATCTAGTTCCTGGACGTATGCGTAGCGTCACCGAGTTCCCCACCCTGCTCCCGAAGAAGCCGCCGGCGCCGAGCGTCAGGCATCGCGGTCCGTGGCGGGCAGGCCGCGCCCGATCGCCGGCAGCTCGGCCCAGGCGCGAAAGTCACTCCACGCGCGGTTGAGGCGCGCCTGCCCTCGCCGTCGCCTTCCGCCCATTTTCCGTGCTGGTCGAACGGACGCCAGAGCTTGCCGTTAGTTCAATTCAGCCAAGCTGGCTACAGCAGGAGATATATGCAAACTTGTCCGGCACCAACGCGCGATCGAGCCCGCCAATCCGCGTCAGGAGGAGATGTCATATGTCGCTTTGAACTCGCCGATTGCCTCGCATCGCGATGTTGATTCTGGTGGGATGTTCGGTGATCGCGCACGGCACTGAGCGCGCTCATGCAGACGATTTCGCCAATTGTATGGACCGTTGTGTGACGCAGCTGCGGTTGTGTGAAAAAGGCCAGATGCCTAAGGGATGGAATAACTGCGACGGCATGCATAATGGGTGTGTGCAAAAATGCGTGCGATGTCGCGGATCAACCCGATGCTAACTCGCTGACCGCCGCACACACATCGCTGGAACGGTCCGCTCTTGAAACCTGCGCCGCCTGGCGTCGGATCGGACCCGCGCCTCACAGCTAAAGCGCCTCGTTCAATCGGACCTCTCCGAGCGGCCGATCGCCGGCAGCTCGGCCCAGGCGAAAAAATCGCTCCACGCCCGGATGAGATGCACCTGCGCCTCGCCGTCGCTCGCCGCGAAGCCCTGCTGGGCGAACGGCCGGCGCTCTAATTCTGGCGTGGCGCAAACGTTCGAAGCTCATCGTGACCGTGCCGGATCACGCCGTAGCTGGACTCCGGCACTTCGTTCCACACGCCGGCGAGATCGCCGAGCGGCTCGGAGACGACCAGCCGCGCGTCGTCGGAGAGTTGGTGGAAAATCGGAACATCGGGGTACTGCGCGCGCAACGTCGCGACCTTGCTCGAGAAGAAGAGCGAACGCGACCGTCCCTCGCTCGAGTAGCGAAAGGCCCACATGTCCCGACCGTTGCTGGTCGCGACGGTCATCTGGATCGGGTGCTCGACGCCGCGCTTGCGACCGGCGCGCTCGATGAAGCCGACGGCGCGCTCGACGGCCGCAGGCGGATCCTGCTCGAGGCCCATCGTAAGCGCGAGGTAGAAGAACGTCTCGGAATCGGTCGAGCCCTCGACGTCGAGATAGAGGCTCGGGTCGATCGCGAGCATCAGCTCTCGCCGCATGGCGTGGAACTCCCCGATCGACCCGTTGTGCATCCACAGCCACTTGCCGTGCCGAAACGGATGACAATTGGTCTGCTGCACCGCCGTGCCGGTCGACGCCCGGATATGGGCAAAGACCAATCCGGCACGCACGTGTCCGGAGATCTCGCGCAGGTTTCGATCGTTCCACGCCGGCTCGACGCTGCGGTAAAGCGCCGGAACGTCGCCTTCATGGTCGTACCAGCCAATGCCGAAACCGTCGCCGTTCGTCGTCTCGACGCCGAGCTTCGAATGCAGGCTCTGGTCGATCAGCGAATGCGTCGGCCGGTACAGTAGGTCTTCGAGCAACACCGGGGTCCCGGAATATGCGATCCAGCGGCACATGTTCGTTTCCTCCTTCGGTTGTCGATGCAACTGGGCTCAATTGAGCCGCGATCACCGGAGAGCTTCGACGCCGCGATCCGCCAGCGCACGCGCCTGCGCGACCGTGGCGCCGCAAGCCATCATCAGCATGCCGCGTCCCGTTTCGATCTCGACCGGGCTGAGCAAGATGATGCCGTCGCGCCGGACGCCTGCGCGAAACAGCAGGCCATCGAGGGCCGCGAGAGCGTCGGCGAAACGTCGCGGCCGGCGACGGTCTGCCGTGCGCTGCACGACGACGAAGGGCGCATCGGCCGAGCCGGCGCCGAGCCTGTTGCGCATCGTCATCGGGATCGAGACGGCGCCCCAGCGAGCGTTGCATTCGATCCAGTGCAGCCTGGCGGCGTCGAATGCGTCGCCCACGAGTAGAGCGTCGAGGCTGCAGCGCCCGAAATACCCCAGGCGCTGCAGCACGGTCGCGAGCTGCATCGCCTCGCTGCCCAGCCGACGCCGCCAGGGCGGCGGGAGGTCGGCCGGTGCGGAGCCGACAAACAGGCCCTCGCGGCCCTGCAACAGCTGCTCGAACACACCCTCGATCACGGGCGGACCATCGTCGATCGCCGGAATCCACAACTGAACCGACGGGCTGCCCAGCGTCGGCGCCTCCCATGGGCTCACGAGCAGCGGGTAGGTGTCGTGCCATCCGGCCGCGCGAAGCCTCGCCGCGATCCGGTCCTCGATATCCTGCAACGATGCGCCGGCGATCTCGGCCGCGGCCAGGCAGAAGTTGCCGGCGGCGCCGCAGCTGTCCGGCACCTTGACGACGACCCGCTCGGTCGTTCGCGCCAGGACGCGCAGGCGTCGCGCGAGCGCCACCGCATCGTGCGCCGCGTAGGTGGGCGGTATGGCGGTGTCGCCGATCACCTCCGCGGCGAAGTGCGCGAACCAGAGCTTGTCGTTGACGCGCCGCGTCAGCCGCGGCGGCGCGCTCATGACGTCGATGGCGAGATCGGACGCCTCGGCGACCGCCGCCGCAAGTCGCCAGGCGCTATCGGTCCCGATATGCGGAACGACCGTCAGACCGCCCCGGCGCTTGGCTTGCGCGACGATCCGGCGGAACACCTCGCGGTCGAGCCGGCAGCGGTCCGCAAGCGACAGTCCTGGATGGTCCGCGATCAGCTGCGGTTCGACCGGGACGATCGGTCCGACACCAAGATACTGCGTGCGGTAGCGCTCGAAAGTCCGGTGCGGGCCCCGACCGAAGACCACGATGTCATCCTCGCGCGCCAGCAGCGAAAGCCGGTATTCGTAGCTCCACTCTTCGTCCGCATCGGCGAGCGCGATCTCGGTCGTATCGCCGATGATCAGCCAGCCATCGGAGAATATCCCCGGCCGCGTCCGCGCGCCGCACGGGTGCATCGCGGCAAGCGCCGGCTCCCGCGCGGCCATTCGCGCCGCGATCGCCGCAAGGCGCCGCAACTCATCCGTGTCGACCACGACCGTCTCGCGTGCAACAACGGGCAGCCCCTCCGACGCGAGCGCGCAGCCGCCTGGGTCCCGCAAGGGACCGGCGGAAGCAGTGGGCCGCTCGGTCGTCGCCGTCATCATCGCGTCTGTCCGCGGTCGATCCGCCAGCTTCGGGCTCCGGCGGCGGCGGGTCCTTGATCCACATCAACAGCCGGGCGGATTGATCGATCCCGAGCAAAGGCGGGCTCGAAAGCGCTTCCCATCGCGACGAAGGGAGGCATTTTCCGAAAAAGCCGAGAAAACACCGATCCGCGCTTATGGGCTCGCGCAAAAGCGGATCGATCAGCCTCGGAATCCACCTTGGTCCGCGATGGCCGGCCGCGCCGCATTCCAGATCGGCCGCCCTCGTCAACGCCGCCAACCCATTCGCCGGGCCGTGAGCGGTGTGTAAATTCGTAAATCGCCATAAGGTCAGCACTCGTGCCGTACTTTTGGATATACTCGTGCTATACTTTTGGATATTCAAAATCGAACTGAACGTGCGCGTTGTTTTACCTTCTTCCGCAGTAATAGATTGCAAGAATAACGTAAATCCGGCTAACCTGACGCCTGCCGCCATCGAACGGGAAGTGGCAACCGAACTCCGAACGGAGCGAGGGATGAAGGTCACATTTGTCGGGCACGCCAGCGTCATATGCGACCTGGGCGACGTCAGCATCTGGAGCGACCCGTGGCTCAAGGGGGCCGCGTTCAACGACAGCTGGACGCTCTATCCGCAGCCGATCCTCGGGAATGACGATCTCAATCGCGTCACGCACGTCTGGATCTCACACGAGCACCCGGATCACCTCAGCATTCCGACGATCAAGGCCCTGCCGGCAGAGCGCAAGGCCAAGATCGTTGCGTTGTTTCAAAAGCACTACGACAGCGAGGTGATCAATTGGATCAGGACGCAAGGATTCAAGGAGGTCCGCGAGCTTCCGCACGCAACCTGGGTCGAGCTGTCTCCAAGGTGCCGTGTCGCGTGCTACCAGGTCGGCCACATCAACTCGGCGCTGGCGATCAAGGGCGACGGCCGGACAATTCTCAACCTCAATGATTGCGACACGCCGGTCGCGTCGCTGAACAGGCTGGCGGCCGAGCTTGGCCATGTCGATCTTCTGTTCGACCAATTCTCGATCGCGGGTTGGTGTGGAAATCCGCAAGACACCGCGCGACGGCGCGAGGCCGCGGACGGCATCCTGGGCAAGTTCGTCCAGGACGTAAAATGCATCAATCCCGACTACGTCCTGCCGTTCGCAAGCTTCATCAGGTTCTCGCACGAGGAAAACACGTACATGAATTCCTCGGTCAACAGCCTCGACGATGTCGCCGCGAAGGTGGACCCGAAGCGACTGCTGGTGATGTACCCGGGAGATGTCTGGGATATCGAGCAGAACGGCGTCGCCGGCAGCGACGGCGCGATGTCGCGGTATCGAGCCGACTGGTCGCGGGTGGCGAGCCAACCGCTGAAATCGCATGACACGCGTCCGCTGGAGGAGATTCTCGAGGCCGCGAACCGGCGCATCAAGGACATGCAGCAGAAGTATCAACGGTGGGTCCTCGGCCGCGTCCCCGACGTGACCTTCTATGTGACGGATCTCGACCGGGCCTTCGCGGTCAACCTGCGCGCGGGCGCGAAGGAAGTGCCGCTGTCCGAAGACCAATGCGTCGTGAGCCTGGGGTCGCAGGCGGCCCATTTCACGTTTGCGACGCGGTTTGGCCTGCCGACGCTGGGCGTGTCCGGGCGATACAAGATCAATCACTCCGAGCATGCGTTTGCGGCGCTGAAGAAGCTCGGCGCCGCATACTCCGCGGGCTTCTATACGAAGAAGGCGCCGCGGTTCGGCGTGGGCTGGCGATTGTGGGAGTTCTGGTGGAGGCGCCGCAGGGACGTGGCGTCGCAATTCCTTGGGCGCATCCCGATGGTCACCGAAGGACGCCTTCAGGCCTTCAGGAGATAGCGGGCGAGGCTTATCCCGGCATCATTCTGCGGGCGATGGTTCCCGGCAATCACGGCAGAGCCGCATGACGGGGCGCGCGGCTGTGACCACGCCGCCAATCCCGTGATCGTCGTCACACAAAGCTCGAATGCGGGATCGATGGCTGAACGCCGGACGTGGGCGCTCCGACCACTGGAGGTATCGATCAACTCGATCCGACAGGAGATCGCCATGCTGCTTCGCGCATCTGTCCTCACCCTTGCGATGATCATGACGCTTGCAACCACCGATCTCGCGTCAGCCAGGGGAGCGGCAAGCACATCCTCGGCCGGCGCCGCGTCTCGAACGACGGTCACAATTCCGTCGGCGCATCCAAATTGGATTTGCAACTGCCGTTTCGACAACCACCCTGCTGGGAACTGGCTAACTCTCCAGCACGAGCCCGTGCACGCCAAATAATCTCGCACGGTGCGGCCTGCAGCGCACAGCGATGCGAGCGGCATCCGAGTGGATCGGCCCACGCAGGCGCCCGAATACGGCGCATGCTCCCTGGTCTCGAAGCACGTGATCTGCGGACAAGCAAAACCCCGGCGCATGGCCGGGGCTCTGCATCCGTTGATGAAGCCAAGGTCAAGCTGGCCTTCGAGTCATCCCTTCGCCCTACCCGCGGAGGACTTGCCCATCGCCGCGCGGCGAGCTGTCGGCCGGCTTCCGCCAGTCACTTGCTCAGGGCCGGTCAGTCACTGTTCCCGTTGTGATCGCCGTCCGCATGCTCCTCGAATTGGTAGTGATAGTGATAATGCGTCGGCATGTGGCCCTGGCACGCCGGCACCGGATCGGGCGTCGAGGTATCCTCGTTGGGCGTGGGCGCCGGCACGCCGGCGCTAAGCCCGGCTTGCAACAGCCTGGTCACGATGTCCTGCGTGTCGTCGCAGATGAAGAAGCGACGGCGCACGAGGTCGTCGACCGCCTGGATCACCTTTTGGCGATACTCCGAGTAGGAGTGATAGCGTTCCTCCACCGAGGGACGCCGATCCCCGGAGCCCAGGCGCAAAGTCTTTGTGGCGGCGAATGGGATGAATTGGCCGGAGGCTTCGCAGCCATCGTCCGCCCACACGCCCGCGCGCAGGCCCCAGCCCGTATAGGTGGCGAGCGGCACGGTCAGCTCGGGCAGGCGGATGCCGGCGAGGTCGTTGCCGTCGGTGTCGGTCTTCGGGACGTAGCTCGGGTAGATCGGCCCGTTCGCCGGATTGTCCTCGTAGGGCGGCGTGATCACCGGCGGATTGATGGTCGGCACGAAGGTCTCGTAGAAGTCCGGCCCGTAGTTGAAGCGATAGCGCGTGGTCTTGAGGCCCGTGTACTTGACGCCGGGGATGTGCGGGAAACCGACCCGCGACTGCGGCAGCGGCGGCACGAGCGTTCCGTCGCGCAATCTCGGGACCTGCAAGTCGGGCGGCGAGACGCCGTGGGACGACCATTCGTCGAGATCGGTCCACAGCGCGCGCTGGACCGGCGCCGAGTTCAAGGGGATTGAGGAACTGCTGGCACAGGCCCCTGCTCGCGGGATTCCCGGCGCCGCCATGTTGCTTGCTCGACAGAAGGTAGAGCCGCGTCAACGGATGATCCTGCAAATCGAAGCGTCCGGACGGATCCGTGCTCATCAGCGAGCCGGCCTTCACCCAGTACTCGTTGGCCGAATAGAACTCCGTCGCCAGCGGACAGGTGTTCGTCTCCTCGCATCGCTTGTAGCGCCAGTCGCTCGTGTTGGAGATCGGATCGTAGGTCGGGACATTGGCGAACGGATAGAGTCCCTCGAGGTAGAGCTCCTCCTGCCGGTTGCGCTCGGTGCGCTTGGTCTGCGACCAGCGGTAGTTCATGTTGAGGCCGTCGCCGGCGCCGATCCACTGCATCATTCCATCGAAGACCTTGTGATGCCGCTCGTCCTCGTTGAAACCCAGGTGGACGAAGTCATTCAGCGTCCGCGCCGGCTGCGACGAGGTCTCGGTGTAGATGCGCTGCACGTCGCCGGCCAGCGGGTTTGCGGTGCCGAAATCATCCGTCTTGGCGTTGCGCAGGAACGAGTTGAAGTCGCGGATCGCAGCGAGGCCGAGCCCGTTCACCGTCGGGTTCTTGGCGATGTATGAGAACTCGTAGATGTCGTTGTTGACGAAATTGCCTGTGGTCAGCTTGATCGCCGTATTGGTTGCGTCCGTATAGGCCCAGCCGCTGGTCGGGACGGTCTGCGGCGGGTCGTCGAGATGAATCCGATGGGTGAGGACTGCATTCGGTGCGCCCTGCTCGCCCGAAGCGGCCGGGTAGGCGAGCTGGAACGACGCGTTGCCCGTCACGATGTATTCATAGCCGGGGCCCGTGAGGGTCGTATTGTTGGGCCCGACCGCGACGGGCAGCATCGCGGTCGCGGTGAGCCCGTCCAGAGGTCCAAGATTGTTCTCCCAGCCGCTCCAGACCGTCGTGTATCCGCGCGTCCACAGGAAGGAATCCTCCAGCACGGCGGGATCCGTCAACGCCGCGGGATCGTCGGTGCCGGTCGGCGTGTTGTTGAGCGTCTGATAGGTCTTGCCGCCGCGATTGGGCGGCTCGTACATCATCTTATGATTGCCTTGGCTGAGGTTGATCGGCTTGAGGATGTAGAAGTTGTGGGAGTACTCGACGTTGCCGTTCTGATTCCGCGGGGCCAGCGCGATGTCCGTGATGATCGCATTCTGCGGGTTCGCAGGATTTACCTCGCCCTTTGCGATCCCGATGATGAACTCGTATTGACCGATGAGCGGGAACGAATGGCCGCCGAAGGCGGTGCCGCGCTTGAGGATGGTGATCTGGGTGATGCGCGCGTGCGCCACTGGTGCCGCCGTAAGCACCGTCGTCGCCAGAAGACCCGCAATGCCAAGCCGCAGTATGCTTCGTGCTGATTTAGGCGCGCGCGCACGCGCACGTGTGGTGCAAATCATATCGCATCCTCCCTGCAGCTCGAATCGCTTGTGCGAAACGGGACGATCGAATCTGCAGGATCAGACGCAAGTCGCCCCGACGAGCTATTCTGAACCTTTCGACGCTAACACGGAGGCTTTCGCCACAGAGGGCAGGCCGATACCTTACCGTCGTCTCCGCTTGAAATTTTCCGATGCGCTCAGCGCATCGACATACCGCCGATGACGTTGGCGCATTTTGCAGCGGGCTGGAAATGCACACGCTGGTTGTTGGATATGCTGGAGAAGACGAAAGGTATTGCGCTGGTTCTCGCGCGCATTCCGCCGACAAGATCGCGGCGGCTGATCCGAATCAGAATCAAAGAAGAGATGCGGTGACGCGGAGCCGTGATGCGCTCAATGATCGATCTCGGCGCCCTCGTCGGCGTCCGCGTCATGATGCGTACGCTCGTGCACGTGTTGCCATGCCGCGAGCGCCGGCGACGGCCCGTCCGCCACCAGCATCTGGCGCAAGCCAATACGAACAGCGGCGCGCGCGAAGCGCGCCTCCGGCACCGCGAAGGCGGACGGATCGTCGCCCGCCGTGACCGCATCCTTCATGCGGCGCTTGAGCGCGATATGATCGTCGTCACCGAACGTCTGCAGCAGCGCCTGGAATGTGTCGTGGTGGCGCGGCTCGTACGGCCGCGGCCTTCCGTTGGCGTCCTTCACGGGGTGCGCCGGATAGAAATGCGCGCACGGCACCCATCCGTCCGGGACCGGCTCGGTCGCGGCGTGCGTGCGCCGATGCCGCAATAGTTTCGGCAGCACATGCGTGTGCGGGCCCTCCGGGCTCTGGCCGTTGGCGGGCGGGATCGGCGCATTGACGTCGATGCGGCCGACGCGGCTCATGAACACGCGGTGCGGGTTGGCGGCGAGGATCACGCCCATCGCGGGGTTACCGTGTGCGAACACGGGCTGCCCGACGCAGGTCCGCAGGCGGTGGACCACGTCCTGATCACGGATGCGTACGCAGATATCGGCCTGCAGCACGTCGAGGCCGAGATCGAACAGGATCGCGTCCCGGTCGACGTCCCGGATGGCGTCCGCATCCGGGCCGAGCTCGGTGAGAACACCACGGCGGTGCATGGCGCAGCTCGCCTGCGGCAGGCACAGCGCCACCCGCTGGCTCCAGCTCTCGCGCGTGATGCCCTCCGATGCGAAGAGCCGCAGCTCGTCCAGCGCCCGCAGGCGGATCGCGCCGCGATCGGTCGCAGCCGCAAGACCGCCCTCCCCGATCACGACCGGCTCATCCGGATCGCGCACGAACTCGGCGATCACGCCGAAGGACCCGAGGCTCCAGCTCGTCGCCGGATTGGCGATCTGCGCGCCCAGGATGCCTTCGAGCTCTGCCCCCTCGCCCATTCCGTTTTCCTCCTCGCGGACATTTCCTGAATGCCGGATGCACCTTCGCGGCCGGTTGGTCAATCGCGCGCCAGATGTCTGGCCACGCCATCCCGCATCAGCTAATGCACAAGTCCCCCTGCTGATCGAGCGTCACGGACGGGCTGGCAGCCATGAAAAAGATCTTCGTCATCGGCATCGGCGCGGGCAATCCCGATTACATCACGGTGCAGGCGATCAAGGCGCTCAACGAAGTCGACGTGTTCTTCGTCATGGACAAAGGGCACGAGAAGGACGAACTGGTCCGCCTGCGAAAGGAAATCTGCGATCGCCACATCAAGGACAAGTCCTATCGGATCGTGGAGACACCCGACCCGCCACGTGACCGGACGCCCTCGTCGTACGAGCCGACCGTGCTGGCGTGGCATGAGCAGCGAGCCGGCATCTACGAGCGGCTGATCGGGGACGAGCTCGGCGACGACGAGTGCGGCGCCTTTCTGGTGTGGGGCGACCCTTCGCTCTACGACAGCACCTTGCGGATCATCGACCGGATCCTCGCCCACGGGACGCTCGCGTTCGAGTACGAGGTCATCCCGGGCATCAGCGCGATCCAGGCTCTGGCGGCGCGCCACCGGATCGCCCTCAATCGCATCGGGCGCCCCGTTCACATCACGACGGGCCGCAAGCTCGCCGAAGGCCTCCCGGACAACATCGACGACGTGATCGTGATGCTCGACGCGGATTGCTCCTTCAAGGCGATCGACGATGCGGACCTCGACATCTATTGGGGCGCCTATATCGGCACGCAGGACGAAATTCTAGCGGCAGGTCCCTTGCGCGAGCTCACGCCGGAGATCGAGCGCAGGCGCGCCGAAGCCAAGGCGCGCAAGGGCTGGGTGATGGACACGTATCTTCTCAGAAGGCGCGACACCTGAGCGGCGGCACGCGCGCCGCCGCCTCGGCCGAAGCCTTCTGATCAAGCCCGACTTTGACTGACAGCGCCCTGCGTGCCGACGAACAGCCGGCCGGCCTCGCACACAACGACGAGCCCGATCAGCCAGACCACATTGGCCAGCGCGATGCGGCCGATGATGACCGAACTGAAATCCTCGGCCCCGCCCAGAACAGGAACGGCCGCCGCCAAAACAAGCTCGTAGATCACGAAGCTCGCCACAAAGGCGATCGGATAGAGCGCGAACCGACCCATCGGCTCCCATCGCTTGAAGACGAACGAGGCCACGATGGCACCACCCACTGCCGCAACGCCGATCGCCGCGCCCCAGGCGGCGGCATCGGCCGTGCGGGGATAGCCGAGAATGCCGAAGCCGATGATCTGATTGGCCAGCCAGGCCGCCACAACGACCAGAACCGCAGACCTCAGGCGCAGCATCGCGGCCGCGACGACCGCGAACGCCACAAACGGCGTCGCGCAGGCGAACACGAGGCTCGCGGAAGCGGACGCCGCGACCAGCAGCACGAGGCAGAACAACTGCGCGGCGCCAGGATGCGGCGTCGCGACGCGTCGGGAGCCCATGAGATCGGATAAATATCTGTCAGGCATTTGAGCTTACCGTCCGTTTGTTGCGCTTGGCTTCGATTCACTGATTTGCACGATCTTACGCCGCTCGACGCCGCCTGTCAGTTGGTCAGGCGCACGCCGGCGAAGATACCGATGCCGGGCCGCAGGAATCCGACCGGCACCTCGTAGTGCTCGTTGAACAGGTTGTCGATGCGGCCGAAATACGTGACGTTCTCGCTCGCGGCGTAGTTCGCCGCCACGTTGACCACCTGATAGGGCGGCGCGAAGGTCGGCGTCAGCCCGTCGCGACTGAGGTCGAGCCAACCGGTCACGTAGAGCCAGGTCGCCGTCAGCTTGAGCTGGTCAGTTGCCTGCCAGTTGGCCGCGAGGCTCGCCTTGTTCTTCGGGCGCCGGATCAGCTCCGCGTGGGCGATCTCGTCCTGGGCGGCCGTGTAGGTGTAATCGGCACGCAGGTTGAGCCGCGGCGTGATCGTGAACGTGGCGAACGTCTCGGCGCCATAGGTCGTGGCCTGCCCGACATTGGCCAAGGTGTCGACCGGGATGAAGCCGAAAGCGAGCTGGCCTGTGGGCACGCTCTGGATCAGGTTCGTGATGTCGTTGTGAAAATAGGTCGCGCCGAAGCGCACCCGATCGTGCAGCAGCGGCTGCTCGAAACCGATGTCGTAGCCCTTGCTCTCCTCCGGCAGCAGGTTGGGATTGGCGAAGAAGGTCGGCGGAAAGCTGTTGAACAGCTGCGAGAGCGTCGGCGCCTTGAAGCCGGTGCCGTAGCTCGCCTTGAGCTTGGTGTCCGTCCACGGCACGATGAATGCCGGCGCGATCCGAAAGGTTTGGTGGCCGCCGAACTCGTCGTTGTCGTCGCGGCGGATGTTGGCGACCAGGAACAAGCGCTCCCAGAATTTCGACCGCAGCTCGAGATAGGCGCCGCGGTTGGCGTTCGACGCCGACGGAACGCCGCCGCCGAACGGCGAGAACTGCGTAAAGCCGAACATCTCATCATCGACACCCATCACGACGGTGTGGTCGGCCGTCACGGCGAAGACGCCGCGCCAGTCGAGCTTGGTGCGCGTGCCGTCGGACCTGCTCGGCCCGCTGCCGACCGGGACGCCGTTGAAATTGATGTCCTCCGGAAAGGTCGTGGTGGTGCGCGCGTCCGCATAGGCCGCTCCGAAGTAGTTCTTGAAGCGGCCATCGAGCAGCGTCCAAACCCCTTCGATGCGCGAGAACGACTGGTGATCCGCCTGCGTGCTCTGGGCGATATCCGGGCCGTGGAAGTTGTCGTCGAAGTCGCCCGTGAAGCCGAGCGTCGAGGCGGTGTAGCGCGACACGACGTTGAGGCTGAACTGATCGCTGAAGTCGTAGCCCACCCGCGTCGAGAACGTCTTGTTGTCGTAGGCGTCGTTGTTCCGCGTCTGGCCCGGCGCCAGGATATTGAGCGGCGTCACTGGCGTTGATGCCGAGTGCCAGTGCAGGACGTTGAAGGCGTAGTTGAAGCGATTCTGCGAGCCGCTCACCCCGGTCGACTGGTTGAACGTGCCGAACGAGCCGCCCTCCACGCTCACATACGCCTTGGGCGGCCCCTCGCCCTTCTTCGTCGTGATCGAGATCACGCCGCCGATGGCGTCGCTGCCGTAGAGACCGCTTTGCGGTCCGCGCAGGACCTCGATGCGCGCGATGTCGCCGGTCAGCATCTGCCCGAAGTCGAACGTCTGGCTCGGATTGCTCGGATCGGTGACGTCGATGCCGTCGATAAGCACCTTGACGTGGTTGGAGTTGGTGCCGCGGATGAAGATCGACGTCTGTCCGCCCGGGCCGCCGGTCTGCACGACGTTGAGGCCCGGCACGGTGGCGAGCGCGTCGGGCAGCGTGCGGCGCTGCTCGCGCTGGATGTCTTCCGCCGTGATCACCGTGATCGAGTTCGCCACTTCGGCGATCGGTGTCGGCACGGTGGTCGGGCTGGTGACCACCTCGCCGCTCTGCTCCGCGGCCGCGGTCGGCGACGGCACGGTGTTGCGGCGCGGTCGCGAGGATACGTCGACCTGGACCGGCGGCAGCGCGACGGCCTGGGCCGCGGCGGGTGTCGGGTGGAATGTCAGCGAGAGTGCGACGAGCGGGAACGCAGGCGCGCAGATGCGCGCGCCGCGACTGGCGGCAGACAAGATACGGGTCGACACGGGAACACCTCGGGTAACACGCCCTGTGGCACGTCACCGCGAACGAAGCTCCCCCTGCGATCCCACCAAGGACCTTGGGTTTTGCTACCGCCAGTACGCCCCGACCGGCAGGCTCGCGTGTGACCACGGCTGACGGCAGGTCTCCTGGCTCGCGGGTCGCTACCCTCCGTCGCCTTCCCAGGGCCCGAGAACCCCAGTGGCTTAACTGACGAAGGATTCGCCGCTGACAGTTGCGGGGGCAGCCGCGGCATTGGGCAAGCCCGCACCGCGTTCCCATTTGATCCCCGAAGGGAACCGTCATGGACAGCTAAGCGGCGCTCCGCGTGGGTGTCAACAGCGCGAACGAACGCTCGCCCTTTGAGCGCATTTGCCGCAGCCGGCGGTCGACCGGCGCAAGCGCGCACACCTAACGTGTTAGGCTCACCGACGCACGAACTCGAATGGCGGGCGAGCGAAGATACCCATGAAGAAAGCGACCGCGAAGAAACGCAAGAGCGGCTCGACAGAAGAAAAAGAAAGCGCCTCCCCCTCCGCGCTGATCGATGCGCGGATCGAGGAGCTCGGCGACTGGCGGGGCGAGACGCTCGCCCGCGTCCGCGCGCTCATCCGGCAGGCCGACCCCGACGTGATCGAGGAATGGAAGTGGCGCGGCGTTCCGGTGTGGTCGCATGCCGGCATCATCTGCACCGGCGAGACCTACAAGAGCGTGGTGAAGCTGACCTTCGCCAAGGGCGCCTCGTTGGAGGATCCCTCGCGACTCTTCAACGCGAGCCTCGACGGCAATACCCGGCGCGCCATCGATCTCCACGAGGGCGGCAAGATCGACGAGAAGGCATTGAAGGCGCTCATCCGCGCCGCCGTGGCGCTGAACACGGCCGCGAAACCGCGCAAGCGATCCTGACAGCTCGGACGGCGGACAGAAAAAAGGCCTCCGCGCATCCGCGCCGAGACCCAAAAACGCTCCCGACTGCCGCTGACTAATTCAGATGCAGGAGGTTGAGCATATCGAAGTGATAGTTGATGCCGGCGCGAATCATGTCGCCACGATCCAGCGCCGTGATCGGAGTCCCGGGATTGCTATTGATCGCCTCGCCGAGATCATAGTGGAGATACTCGAGCTTGGCCGACCAGTCGCGCCAGAACATCGTCTCGACGCCCACGCCCGCGACCCAGCCGGTACGCGTCTTCGTATCGCACAGAGCTGAAGCGCATCCGATCCCCTGGCCCGCCTGCACGCGGGCGAACGCGGCGCCGACTGTCCCGTAGATCAGCCAGCCGTTGAAATCCCAGCCGGCACGCATGCGCTCGGTCGACAGCCACTTGGTGTGGGTGAAGCAGACCGTCGCTGCACAGATGCCCGGCAGGATGGGGTCGCCGTTGATGTGGGCCCAATCGAAATCACTCTCGAAACCGAGCACCACATGGCCCGACTGCCAGTTGCCGCCGTAGGTCAACCCAGCAACGCCACCCCGGAGGTCAAAGTCACCCGTGGTGGCGGTGAACGGAAATGTGGACTCCCGTCCTCGGCCCCAGGCGAAGCCGCCGTTGATGCCGACATAGGTGCCGTTCCAGGTCGGCGCGATCACCGGTGCCGGCGGCGCCTTCACGGGCATGTCGGCCGCAACCGCGGTGCCGGCAGCCAAGGCAGCGATCAGCCCACCCAACAGAATGGATTTCATGGCAGACCCCCCTCCCGCAGTAGTCGCCCAGGACGAGCCGGCGGGGACAGCTCCACTATCACGGGAAAACTAACATGATCTCGCCCGAAAAGGTGTTTCTCTTTGGCAACACCTTCCAACAAACGAACGCGCCCCACCCGATAATTTGGCGCATTCCGCGCTCCAAGCGCGGCCGTATCCTTATCAAACCATTGCCCGCATGAGGTTGCGCCGGCGCGCTAACTTATTAAATCAACGAATATCTTATGATCGCCCATTTAGGTCGTGCCCGGACGGTGAGGTAGCCGCAACGGCCTCTGCCCGACGACTTCTCCACAACCCAAGCCCTACCCTCCATCTTGACAGCGAGGCGAACGCCATCACGACGCGATGCCGAGCCCTCATATCCGGGAGCATGCTCCCCGCTTGTGGATCGCCACCGGGTGACACGACGCACCCGCAGGACCTGTCACAAATCCCGCCTACAAAGTCGGCCCACCTTGCCCGCCCCGTGCGTTTCCCGACACTTCGCCGCGGGCGTTGCGCATTTTTCAATTGACCGCGCGCGCGAACCGATGCCCATGACCTGAGCCATGAATCTGCAAGCGCTCAAATTCGATCGTGCATCGGCGCTCAGCCTCGGGCGCGGGCTCGCGCCCAATTTCTACGACTGCGTGATCTTCATCGTCGTGGTCGCGGCCTTCGTGCTCGTCACCCATGCGGCACGCGAGATGGGCCAGCCGCTCGCGCGGCTCGATCTCGCGCCGGTCACGCTCGATCCGCACAACCTGCCCGAATATGCGCTGCGCACGACCTTGCGCATGTTCGCCGCGATCATCGCGTCGCTCGTTTTCACCTTTGTGGTCGCGACGCTGGCCGCCAAGAGCCGCAAGGCCGAGCTCGTCATCGTGCCGGCCCTCGACATCCTGCAGTCGGTGCCGGTGCTCGGCTTCCTCACCTTCACGGTGATCCTGTTCATGCGGCTGTTTCCGGGCAGCCAGCTCGGCGCCGAATGCGCCTCGATCTTCGCGATCTTCACGGCGCAAGCCTGGAACATGACGTTCAGCTTCTACCAGTCGCTGCGCACGGTGCCGTCCGACCTCGACGAGGTGTGCCGCCATTTCCGCCTCTCGCCGTGGCTGCGCTTCTGGCGGCTCGAGGTGCCGTTCGCGGCGCCGGGCCTCATCTGGAACACGATGATGTCCATGTCGGGTGGCTGGTTCTTCGTCGTCGCCTCCGAGGCGATCACGGTCGGCGACACCACGATCAAGCTGCCGGGCATCGGCTCGTGGCTCGCGATCGCGATCGAGCAGAAGAACATCCTGGCGGTCGGCGAAGCGGTCGGCGTGATGGCGGTGGTGATCCTCGCCTACGACCAGCTCCTCTTTCGGCCGATCGTCGCCTGGGCGGACAAGTTCCGCTTCGAGCAGACCGCCGCGCAACAGCGTCCGCACTCCTGGGTCTACGAGATCGTGCGGCGCAGCCGGCTGATCAAGCGGGTGTTCGCGCCGTTCGAATGGCTCGTAGTGCAGGGCAAGCCGCGCGCGCCGCGCGAGCGCGGCGCCGGCTGGAAGATGCCGCCGGCACTGCGCCGGGTCGGCGACATCCTGTGGATCGCGCTGGTGCTCCTCGCTACCGCCTATGCGCTGTGGCTCGTCGTCGATTATGCCCGCGCGACGCTCGGCTGGGGTGACGTTCTCACCGCCCTCAAGCTCGGCACCTACACGCTCATCCGCGTCGTCGTGCTGATCGCGATCGCGACCGCGATCTGGGTACCGATCGGCGTGTGGATCGGCCTGCGTCCCTGGGCGGCCGAGCTGGTCCAGCCGTTCGCGCAGTTTCTGGCCGCGTTCCCCGCCAATGTGCTGTTTCCGATCGCGGTGGTCGCGATCGTCAGCTTCCGGCTCGATCCGAACATCTGGCTCAGTCCGCTGATGGTGCTCGGCACCCAGTGGTACATCCTGTTCAACGTCATCGCGGGCGCTAGCGCATTCCCGACCGACCTGCGCGAGGCCGCGACCCTCTATCGCCTGCGCTCGACACAGTGGTGGCGCGACGTGATCCTGCCCGGCATCTTCCCGTACTACGTGACGGGCGCGCTCACGGCCTCGGGCGGCTCATGGAATGCCGCGATCGTCGCCGAGGTTGCGAGCTGGGGCGACACCCACCTCAAGGCCGCGGGTCTCGGCGCCTATATCGCGGAGGCGACCGAGAAGGGCGACAGCCCGCGCGTCGTGCTCGGCATCGTGGTGATGTCGATCTTCGTCGTCGCCGTAAACCGGCTGCTGTGGCGTCCGCTCTATCGGCTGTCCGAGCGGCGCTTCAGGTTGAATTAGGCCGCGTCCTCATATTCGGGGCGCCGCCAATCAGGCGGACATGGCGGGCCTTCCGCGTTGTGCCGATGGCCGAACGCGGGCGAATTTCCGCTGCCGCGCTCTTCTAGGCCGCGCGGACCGTTGCGAGGAACCTGGCCAGCTCGCGCTTGAGTTGCTGGCTCTCGTCCGCCAGCGACCGCGCCGAGGACAGCACTTGCGCGGAGGCCGTGCCGCTCGCGGTTGCGCTGCGGCTGACATCGACGACGCTGCTCGCGACCTGGGTGGTTCCGGCGGCCGCCTGCTGGACATTGCGGGAGATTTTCTGGGTCGCCGCACCCTGCTCGTCGACTGCGGCCGCAATGGCGGCCGCGATCCCCGATATCCTGCCGATGGTCGTCCCGATTTCCTTGATCGCAGTGACGGAATCCTGTGTCGCGGTCTGGATCTCGGCAATCTGTGCGCTGATCTCGGTCGTCGCCTTGGCGGTCTGGGCCGCGAGCGACTTCACTTCCTGGGCAACGACCGCAAATCCCTTGCCGGCCTCGCCGGCACGCGCGGCCTCGATGGTGGCGTTGAGCGCCAACAGGTTCGTCTGCTCGGCAATCGTGGTGATGAGCTGGGTGACGTCCCCGATCCGGTTGGCGGCATGCGACAGCTGCGCGATCCGTTCATCCGTCGCCTGAGCCTGCCTCACGGCCTCGTTCGAGATGCGGCTCAATTCCTGGACCTGCCGACCGATCTCGCCGACCGAGGCTCCCATCTCCTCGGTCGCCGACGCAACCGACTGGACGTTGGTAGACGCCTGTTCCGAGGTCGCCGCGACCGTTGTCGACAGCTGCTGGGTGGTTTCCGTCGTCTTGGTGAGCGAGGTGGCCGCAGCTTCGAGTTCCGTCGAGGCCGCCGACAGGGTCTCGACGATCTTGCCGATCGCGGCCTCGAAGCCGTCCGCAACGCTCGCCATCGCGGCCCGACGATCGGCCTCGTTCTTGCTCTTCTGGGCGGTTTGCTCGGCTTCCATCGCCTTCACGCGCAAGGCTTCGTCCTTGAAGACCTGGACCGTGCCCGCCATGGCCCCGACTTCGTCTCGGCGCGACGTCGACGGAACCTGGACGGCGAGGTCGCCGCCGGCCAGCCGCCGCATCACCTCGGTCATGCGGGTGATCGGCCGCACCACGCCATAGGCCACGCCGAGCAGACCCGCCCCCACCATGGCAAAGACCACGGCGGCAACAATTCCCAGAACCATCGTGAACAACTTGACCTGCGAGGTCGCCTCGGCCTCGGTGGCGGCATTGTCGTCATTCGTTTGCTTGACGATCTCGTCGATCACGGCGCGATGCGCCGTGTACGCGGCCGTCATGTCCGCGTAGGCCTTGGTGGCGGCGGCGGTGTCGCCGCGGGCCAGCGCGGGAAGGAAGGATTGCTCGGTAATCGACCAGAAGCGTTGAACGTGGCTGTGCGAGCGTTCGACGAGCTTGGTCTTGATCTCGGGAGCCAGATCGGATTTGGACCAGTACTCGCGCCGCTCGTCGTAGTCCTTCTTCAACTGGGCGAGGCGATCGCGATGGGCGGCCAGAGAGGCGGGATCCCGCAGCGCCAGCGTAGCCTCGAGGTAGGCCTCGATCACATATTCGGGCGGCGGCAGGATGTCGGCGACCAGATCGTTTCCGCGCTTGATCTTCTCGTAGAGAGGACCGCCGACCTTGAGCTCGCCGAGCGCGTAGTTGTTCGTGGCGATGATCGCGCACAGCCCGGCTGCGGTCACCACGCCAAAGGCGATGATCGCACGGGCAATCGTAAGTCTGAGGGTCATTGATGATTTCGCCAATTCGCTTTCCAATAGAATTCCCGGAAAGTGATTGACATATTGTAAAACTCATAACCCTTGCCGACCGTGGTTCCCCAAGCGTCATCTCGCTACCCTTGCGCGGCGCAAATGACGCAGCCTCGTAGGTTGGGTCGAGCCTCTTCGCGAGACCCAACAACATCGGCGTGCGTGGCGTTGGGTCTCGCGAAGCGCTCGACCCAACCTACAAGGCACGTCGCGGGTTCCCGTCTGGCCGCCCGGCGGCGCACCGTCGTCCGCCCTTCATGTTGGCAACGCACCTTGCGGCCCGCCGGATGCATCCGAAACATTGGATTTCCGTCAAAGACGCACTAACAAAGGGCGGGCGGAGCGCCGCCCCCTGGGCGAGGAGAGCAAGCCATGGACCAGCAGCCCGTTGCCGCGACCGCGACCGCGCCCGCCAGGCTCAATGGCCCGCTGGTCCAGGTCGATCACCTGCGCCACATCTATTACTCGAGCGATATCACGGTGCTCGACGACGTGAACGTCACGCTCGCCGGCAACGAGATCGTCGCCCTGCTCGGCCGCTCGGGCAGCGGCAAGTCGACCCTCCTGCGCATCATCGCGGGCCTGATGCCGCCGACCGAGGGCAACGTGACGATCTGCAACCAGCCGGTCCACGGGCCGGCCGGCGATGTCGCCATGGTGTTCCAGAGCTTCGCCCTGTTCCCCTGGCTCACGGTGCTGGAAAACGTCGAGATCGGGCTCGAGGCGCAAGGCGTGACCTCCGAGGAGCGGCGCAAGCGCGCGCTGGCGGCGATCGACCTGATCGGGCTCGACGGCTACGAGAGCGCCTTCCCGAAGGAGCTATCCGGCGGCATGCGCCAGCGCGTGGGCCTCGCGCGCGCGCTCGTCGTGCACCCGAAGGTGCTGCTGATGGACGAGCCGTTCTCGGCGCTCGACGTGCTCACGGCCGAAACGCTGCGCACCGACCTGCTCGACCTGTGGTGCGAGGGCCGCATGCCGATCTCCTCGATCCTGATGGTCACGCACAACATCGAGGAAGCCGTGCTGATGTGCGACCGCATCCTCGTGTTCTCGTCGAACCCGGGCCGCATCGTCGCCGAGATCAAGGTCGACCTGCCGCAGCCGCGCAACCGGCTGGAGCCGAAATTCCGCCAGCTCGTCGACGACATCTATGCGCGCATGACGGCGCGGCCGACCGGGCGGCGCGAGGGCATCTTCCCGGGCAGCGGCATCTCGATGGTGCTGCCGCGCGTCTCGCCCAACCTGCTCGCCGGCCTCATGGAGGCGGTCGCGGCCGAACCCTACAACGGTCGCGCCGACCTGCCGCCGCTCGCCGACGAGCTGCACATGGAGATCGACGATCTCTTCCCGGTTGCCGAGACGCTGCAGCTCCTGCGCTTCGCCGAGGTCGCCGAGGGCGACATCCGCCTGACCGACGCCGGCAAGGCGTACGTGCGCGCCGACCAGGACGGGCGCAAGAAGATGTTCGCGCAGCACACGTTCACTTATGTGCCGCTCGCCGGCCACATCAAGCACGTGCTCGACAGCCGCAGCAGCCATCGCGCGCCCGCGAGCCGCTTCCGCGACGAGCTCGAGGATGAGATGTCGGAGGAGATGGCCGAGCAGACACTGCGCGCCGTCATCTCATTCGCGCGCTACGGCGAAGCGTTTGCGTATGACGAGGAAAGCGGCGTGTTCAGCCTCGACAATCCGGGCGAGGAGCCGAAGGAATAGTCGTCGTAGGGTGGGCGACGGCATCTTCGCCGTCGCCCACGCGCAGAACGTCGCGTGGGCAAAATCGCCGACAAGCATCGGCGCAAGTGAAAGCGCCTCAGTCAGCGATTTTGTCCACCCTACAGCTGAGATGTTCGTAAGGAGATTCTGATGAAATCATTGTTCGCATCCGCGCTCGCGGCAGCTCTTCTCGCCACCGCCGCGCCGGCGCTCGCCGCCGACATCCCCGACGCGTGCACGAGCTACAAAGCCGGCGTGACCGGCGGGCCGCTGCCGCCGCCCTCCTCCGACACGGTCGTGATCCGCTGGCTGGGCAACGCCAATTTCGAGTTCGCCTACAAGGGCAAGGTCTATCTGTTCGACGCCTATTTCGACCGACCGCCGCGCAGCCACGACCTCGGCTTCAAGGCCGCGGACGTAGTCAAGGCAGACGCGATCTTCGTCTCGCACGCCCACTTCGACCACATCTCGGACATCGGGCCGGTAGCGCGGCAGACCGGCGCGCCGGTCGTCGGCGCGCCGCTCTCGATCGAGGTCGCGCGCAAGCTCGGTGCGCCCGAAAAGCAGCTCACCGTCGCCAAGGGCGGCGAGACGATGCATTTTGGCGACGCGACGGTGGAGATCGCGCTCGCACAGCACTCGACCATCCAGCCCGGGCTCACCGACATCTACCAGAGCCTCTACAACAACGACGCGCCTCCTTACACCGAGGAGGAGAAGAAAGAGCTCGCGGCCGTCCGGGCGCGCGGCACCTTCGATCCCAAGGTGATCACCGAGGGCACCCTCGCGTACGGCCTCGTGTTTCCGTCGGGCTTCAAGGCCGTGCTGATCGGCAGCGCCGGGCCGATCACGCCGGGCGTGCGCGCACTCGCCGAAAAGCTCGGCCCCGTCGACGTCGCGATCGTCGCCTACCAGGTGCACGCCGTCGCCGACACGCAGATCGGCTACACATGGCCGGTCATCGAGCTCTTTCGGCCCAAGCTGTATCTGCCGGCGCACCACGACTCCAATCCGCCCGCCTGGATCGATCTCGGTCTCGAGCCGCTGTTCGACCGCCTGCGCGCCAAGATGCCGGGCACGGCATTCCTCGCGCCGCTCTACCGCTCGCCGATCTGCATTGCGGGCGCCGGCCCCGACAAGGGAAAGGTCATATCGTTCAAGTATTAGCCGTGGGCTCGCGACGCCGTTTTGCGCGTCATGAAGCCTTCATGAGACCTTCGGAAAGTAGCCCCCCTGAACACAGGGTGGGCACAAAATGGCTGATATTGCACTGCCGGGCTCGATCGAGCCGGCACGACGCGGACCCAATCTCGGCGGCGGGTTCAACCCCATAACGGCGATCATTTTCGGCGGCGTCATCGCGGCCGCGTTGCTGTTCGTCGCGTACAGCATCTACGCGGATGTCGACGCAACCGGCGCGAAGATCGCGAGCTACCTGCCGTACGTGCTGCTGTTCGTGGCACTGCTGATCGCGCTCGGGTTCGAGTTCGTCAACGGCTTCCACGACACCGCGAACGCGGTCGCGACCGTCATCTATACGCGCTCGCTGCCCGCGAGCTTCGCGGTGGTGTGGTCCGGCCTATTCAACCTCGCGGGCGTGCTGTGGTCCTCGGGCGCGGTCGCGTTCGGCATCGTCTCCTTGCTCCCGGTCGAGCTGATCCTCCAGGTGGGCAGCAGTGCCGGCTTTGCGATGGTGTTCGCGCTGCTGATCGCCGCCATCATCTGGAACCTAGGCACCTGGTATCTCGGCCTGCCGGCATCGAGCTCGCACACGCTGATCGGCTCGGTGATCGGCGTCGGCATCGCCAACGCGCTGCTGCATGGCCGCAGCGGCACGTCGGGCGTCGACTGGGGCCAGGCGACTTCGATCGGCAAGGCGCTTTTGCTCTCGCCGATCTTCGGCTTCGTGCTCGCGGGCGCGCTGCTGGTCGTGGTCAAGTTCCTGGTGCGCAAGGAAGAGCTTTACGCCGAGCCCAAGGGCGACGCGCCGCCGCCGATCTGGATCCGCGGCATTCTGGTGCTGACCTGCACGCTGGTGAGCTTCTTCCATGGCTCCAACGACGGGCAGAAGGGCATGGGCCTCATCATGCTGATCCTGATCGGCACGGTGCCGACCGCCTACGCACTCAATCGCGCCCTGCCGGCGACCCAGATCGCCCAGTTCCAGACCGCCTCGCAGGCCGCGAGCGCGGTGTTCGGCGCGAAGAGCACCGGCGTCGAGGTCAAGGGCGATCCGCGCGCGGCCATCACGGTCTATGTGGCGCAACACCAGATCGCGCCGGACACGCTGCCGTCGCTCGCCGTTCTGGTGCCCGACATCGCCAAGCAGGTGAGCGACTACGGCACGATCGCCCGCATGCCCGCCGACAAGATCGGCAACACCCGCAACGACATGTACCTCGCGTCGGAGGCGATCCGCTTCCTCACCGCCGATAAGCAGAGCAACCTCACGGCGGATGACGTGACGGCGCTCACCGCCTACAAGAAGTCGATCGACAGCGCGACCAAGTTCATCCCGGGCTGGGTCAAGGTCGTGGTCGCGATCGCGCTCGGCCTCGGCACCATGGTGGGCTGGAAGCGCATCGTCGTGACGGTCGGCGAGAAGATCGGCAAGACGCACCTGACCTACGCGCAAGGCGCCTGTGCCGAGATCACGGCGGCGGCGACCATCGCGGCGGCAGACGGCTACGGCCTGCCGGTGTCGACCACCCACGTGCTCTCGTCCGGCATCGCCGGCACGATGGCGGCAAACGGCTCGGGCCTGCAGCTTGCGACCATCCGCAACATCGTCATGGCCTGGGTGCTCACCCTGCCAATCGCCATGGTGCTCTCGGGCACGCTCTACTTCATCTTCTCGCACTTGTTCTGAACCGCGCGCCTGTAGGTTGGGTCGAGCCTCTTGGCGAGACCCAACACCAGCGTGCGCGGCATCGGGCCTCGTAGGTTGGGTCGAGCGCTTCGCGAGACCCAACATCGGCGTGCGCGGCGTTGGGTCTCGCAAGAGCTCGACCCAACCTACGGCCATGAGGCTCAGCGGCCCGTCTCCCGCCCGCGTGCTTACTTGATGCCGTAGGCTTGCGTGAAATTTTCCGCGATCTCGGACGAGATCGCCCGCGCAGCCGCGATGTCAGCGTCGCTGCTGCCGTCGCCGCGCTTCTTCTTCGCAAGCCCCAGGCCATAGAGCGTCCAGGCGCTTTTCGGGTAGAGCCTCGCCGAGGCGCTGTAGTCGGCGATCGCCTGGTCGAGCTGCCCGAGCGCCAGGTGGGCGCTGCCGCGGTGCTGCAGCGTGTTGGCGTGGTCCGGCCGCATCCGCAAGGACTCCTCGCAGTCCGCCAGCGCCGCCCGGTACTGCCGGACCTGCAGCAGCTCGTCACAGCGATTGTTGTAGGTCGTCGGATCGTTCGGGTTCAGCCGCAAGGAGCGATTGTAATCGGCGATCGCGAGGTCGTGCAGGCCCTTGGCCGAATAGGCGTTGGCGCGCATGTCGTAGGCGTTCGCTTCCTTGGGATTGAGCCGGATCGCCTCGCTGTAGTCGGCGAGCGCGCGATCCTCCTCATGCTTATCGTCCCACACGTTGCCGCGGTTGACGTAGGCTCCGGGGTAATTGCGATCGTTCCGCAGCGCCTCGTCGCAATCGCTCATGGCGCGGTCGAGCTCGCCCTTGTCGCGCCAGGCGCCGCAGCGGTTGCTGAACGCGATGGCGAGATCGTGCCCCGAATAGTGCCCGGATTTGATCACCGCGGTGCACCCCTCGATCTGCTGATCGGGGGCCAATTTGAACCCGATGTTCTCGCACCAGGTGATCTGCTCGCGCGTCTGCGCGACGGCGGGCGGCGCCGCAAATCCCACCGCCAAGCCAACGAGCAAACCCATCGCCAAGCCCACGCGGCCCAGCCACCGATGTCCCGTACGGCTCATGCCCGTCCCCCTCCGGTTGGTCGCCGCAAGCCCGGCGATTTTAACCCAGGCCCGGCGCAGGCAAAATCGCAAACAGCACCCTGTGGCCCGGCTCGCCTTATTGCGTCAGGACTTGTCGAGATGCGGCGCCACGACCTCGCGCGTCTCCTTGCTGCCGACGACCGGGACGATCTCGAACGTCACGCCCGCGCCGCGCCACCCCAGGACCCAGGCTTGCAGCAACCGCAGATCGTCGCATTCCATCAATTGAAAGCATCGACCGAAACTCGGCTCGATCCAGCTGTCCACGTATTTCAGCCCATCGGGCAGCACCCGCCCCCCGTCACGCACGCGCCGGTAAGCCGGCAGCATGTCGTTGTCCTTGAACCGCTCGATGACCATGAACAGCATGGGCCGGACTCCGTTGCGGCCCGGAACCTAGCGCATATCTAGTTTCGGCACATCGGCGGCTCGCCCAGGATCTGGCGCGGCGTGCCGAGGACCCGCTCGGCCGCGCACGCGATGGCGACCATCCGCTCGTCGTCCCCGCCGCGCGCGATCAGCTGCAAGCCGACCGGCAGGCCGAGCCGGTCGAGACCGACCGGCAGCGTCGCGGCGCAGAGACCCAGGAAATTCACCGGCACCAGGTTGTGCACGATGCCGCGGTTGCGCACCCAGAATTTCTCCGGGCCCGTCTCCTCCGCCAGCACATGCGGCGACAGCCGCACGGTCGGCGTCGCGATGACGTCCACGCCGTCGAACCGCGCGGCGGCGGCCTTCGCGGCCTCCGCAAGTCGCAGCCGGCGCGCCAGATACTCGCGCGCCGACAGGTTCTCGGTGTTCTTCAGCGCGGGCGCGTTGACGGGATCGACGGTCGAAAGCCACTCGGGCAGCTCGCGGTCGAGGAACGCACGCAATTCGATCGCCGAGACGCCGCCTTCGCCAAAGACCGCGACCGCCTCGCGCGCCTCCGGCAGCGGCGCATCGACCACCACGGCGCCGGCGAGCGCGAGTCGGTCGATGGCGCGGCGGACGACCTCGTCGATGCCGTTCTCGCAACCATCCCAGAACGCCGCGTCCGCGACGCCGATGCGCAACCCGTCGACGCCTGCCGGCACGCCGCGCAGGAACGCGAAGCCATCGCCGAGATGCGGGTCGATCGCCGCGAAGCCGAACGCGGCGTCGGCCATGCTACGCGCCAGGATGCCGGGCGTGTCGAAGGTGTGGCTCAGCGGCACGATGCCGTCGCACGACCAGCGGTCCTTGGTGAACTTCAACCCGGCATTGCCCGTCATCGCGGCGGGCAGGCGCACCGAGGCGGCCGTATCGCTGCCGAGCGCGAGCAGCGCCGAGCCCTCGGCAAGCGACACGCCCGCCCCGCTCGATGAGCCGCCCGGCGAACGGTGCGCGGCCGCGTCCCACGGATTGCGCGGCGCGCCGTAGTGCGCATTGTGCCCGGTGCCGCCAAACGCGAACTCGACCATGTGGGTCTTGCCCATGAGGGTCGTGAGCTGCCGGCGCAGGCTCGCGACCACCGGCCCCTCGGTCTCGAATTTCGCCGGCAGGCGCTTGGGCGAGCCCGCATGGGTCGGCAATCCCGCGACCGCGAACAGGTCCTTCACGGATGTCGGGATGCCCTGCAGCGAGCCCGCACACGACCCGACCGCAAAAGCCGCGTCGGCCGCGTCGGCGCATTTGCGCGCGTGGTCCGGCGCCCATTGCGAATAGGCCAGGAGCCGGTTGCCGTGGCGCTCGTGATTGGCGATCGCCGCCTCGACCAGCGCACGCGCCGTCAGCGCGCCGTCGCGCAGGCGCCGCGCAAGCTCGGCGATGGGAAGCGAAAATGCGTCGGGCATGGTGGGTGAGTTCCTCAGGCCAGCGTCGCAAAGCTCAGCCCGGTCCCGGTGCCGGCGGGCGTGCGATAGCCCGGCACATATTCGAACCAGTCGAGGTCGAGATGCGCGGACGCGCCCGCGAGCGCGACCCAGTTGAGGATCTCGGAGCTGCCGGCATTGAGCTTGTTGCGCGGCAGGTTGCGCAGAAAGTCGGCGTTCTTGTCGGCGAGCGCCTTGAGGATCGCGCGGTCGAAATCCTCGTCGACCAGGAAATGGCTCAAGCCGCCGGACGCGAGCACGCCGACGCGCGCCTCGCCTGCGAAGCCTTCGACCGCGCGCCGTATCGCTTCGCCGAAAGCGTAGCAGCGCGCCGGGCGCGGCTGATTGGGCGGGAAATAGGTGTTGAGGAAGATCGGCACCACCGGCACGGGATGGTCCGATGCAATCACGTGGCGGTGCACATAGGCGAGCGCGTGCCCCTCCCCGTCGCCTTCGCGCAGCGTCTTGGAACTCGCGAGGTCGAAGCCGATGTCCATCAGCGTTTCGATCAGATGCACCGCGAGGCCGGAATGCACCGGATAGTCGCGCGGTTTCTCCTGCTCGAAGAAGCCCTGGCGGTTCTTGATGTACCACTCGGGGAAATGCGAATAGGTCGCGTGCTGGCTCGCGTTGTTGCGAATGGTCTCGCCGTAATAGACCGCGAAGGCCGGACGGCAATCCTCCAGGTAGCTCTCATTCTGGTCGTCGCCCATCACGATCAGGGCGTCCAGGTGGGCGGCGTCCACCGCCTCGCGCAGGCGCTGGACCGCGGCGCGCGCGACGTTCTGGCGCGCGACCAAGTGCTCGGGCGCCACCATGTGGGCGAGCTTGGGATCGGCCTTCTCGAGCAGGTCGCCATAGGTGACCGGCCGCCCGTCCTTGTCGCGGTGCTTGATGTTGAGATCGGTCTCCTGAAAACGCGGCAGCGTCTCGTCGGAGGCAAGCAGCATCGGCGTGTGCGAGGTGCCGGCCGCAAACGTGATCTTTGCCATGGGTCCTCTTCCTGGGTCGCGGCGGCGGAGGCGGCCGCGCCGTCAATCCACCTTGATGCCGAGCCCCGACCATTTTGCGTGCTCGGCTGCAATGAAGGCGGTGAATTCAGCCGGCGTGTTCGGACGCGAGATGGCGCCGAGCTTCTGCAAGCGGCTCTGCATGTCGGGCGTCTGCAAGCCCGTATTGATCGCGGCGTTGAGCTTCGCGACGACCGCCGCCGGCGTGCCGGCCGGCGCCACCACGCCGTTGAAGGTCGTGACCTCGTAGTCGGACACCCCCGCCTCGATCATGATCGGCAGGTCGGGCGCGAGCGGCGTGCGCTCGCGGCTTGTGACCGCGAGCGCGCGCAGCTTGCCGTCGCGGATGAGCGGCAGCAGGATGGTGATGCCCTCGATCGTCATGTCGACCTGGCCGCCGAGCACCGCCGTGACGGACTCGCCGCCGCTCTTGTACGGCACGCCGACAAGATCTATGCCGGCGCGCGCCTTGAACAGCTCGACCGTGAGATGCGGCAGGCCGCCGGCGCCCGTGTGCGCGACGTTGAGCTTGCCGGGGTGCTGCTTGGCAAAGGCGACGACATCATGCACCGAGCGGAACGGCGACGAGGCCGGCACCACCAGGATCTGGTAGCTCTCGGTGAGCTTGACGACGGGCGCGAAGTCCTTCGCCGCATCGTAGCCCGCGCTCGCCGACACCGCCGGGATCACGGCGAGCACGCTGGTGTTGCCGACGAGCAGCGAATACCCGTCGGCCGCCGCGACCGCGACCGAGCGCGCGCCGATCGCGCCACCACCGCCCGGGCGGTTCTCGACCACGGCTGGCTGCCCGAGCGCCAGAAGGATCTGCGCCACCAGACGTGCCGGCAGATCGGTCGGCCCGCCGGGCGCTGCCGGCACGATCAGGTGGATCGGCCGAGCCGGAAAGTCCTGCGCGAGCGCCGGCACGCAGGCGGCGACCACCAGCAGCGCGAAAATCCGGAGGGCGGCTCGCCCGGGCATCCCTTGGCTCACGTCTCACTCCGGCCCTTCCGGCCGTCTGCGCAGCCGTCGCCACAGCAAAGGTCGCTTCCGCAGGCTGAGTCAACCGCGCACCGCGCAACGGCGTTGTGCGGTCTGCGAGCGACTACATCGTCCCCGACCAAATGGCTGTTAAGTCGCTAATCCCGTGAAGGAAACCCTTTGACGCAGACTTGACGCCGCTTTGACCCGGGCTGTGCGAATCTCGCACCATCGGCAGCTCGAATGGCTCGCCGATGGATGGTTCAACAGATCGGACGCAGCTCATGTCCACATCATCGGACCCGAAATTCCAGGCGGCGCTGGCGCTTCATCGCTTCGGCCTCGGGCCCAAGCACGGCTCGATCGACGCGATCGCTTCCGATCCGCGCGGCGCACTGCTCGCCGAGCTCGATCAGCCCGGCGTCGGGCTCGTCTCCGACGGGAGCCTTATGACGGCGAGCAAGTCGTCGATGACGGCCTACATGTTCCGCCAGGAGCAGATGGCGATGCGGATCGCCAAGCAGGCCGCCACGCCGAACGCGTCGGCGCCCGCACAGGTCGCCGCGGATGACCCCGCCAAGCTCGTGCCCGTCAAGACGGATCCGAAAGGCGCAAGCACCACCGACGCCAAGGCCGACAAGCCCGCCAAGCCGCCGGAGCCCAATGTCCAGCAGCGCATCTTCCGCAACGAGGCGCGCGCCCATTTCGTCGCCGCCAACCGGGCCGAGATCGGGTTCGTCGAGCGGCTGGTGTGGTTCTGGTCGAACCATCTCTGCGTCTCGGCCGACGTGGTGCCCTACATGGCGGGCGGCTACGAGCGCGAGGCGATCCGCCCGCACGTGCTCGGCCGCTTCGCCGACATGCTCGATGCCGCCGAGAGCCATCCCGCGATGCTGATCTATCTCGACAACTTCCGCTCGGTCGGGCCGAAGTCGATCGCGGGCCTGATCGGCAAGGTCGGGCTCAACGAGAATTTCGCCCGCGAGGTGCTGGAGCTGCATACGCTCGGCGTGCGCACCGGCTACACCCAGGACGACATCATCGCGTTCGCCAAGGTGCTCACCGGCTGGACCATCCTGCCGGCCGCCACCAATCCGGAGCACGGCGCCGAGTTCGTGTTCAACCCGCGCCTGCACGAGCCCGGCCCGCAGACCATCATGGGCAAGGTCTATCCGGAGGTCGGCGTCAACCAGGGCCGCGCCGTGCTCGCCGATCTCGCGCGCCATCCCGCGACCGCCACTCACGTGGCGTACAAGCTCGCGCGCCACTTCGTCGCCGACGAGCCGCCGGAGGCGCTGACGCAGCGGCTCACCCAGCGCTTCCGCGACACCGGCGGCGACCTCAAGGAGATGGCGAAGACGCTGGTCGCGTCGCCCGAGGTCTGGGACGCGCCGATGACCAAGCTCAAGCGGCCGAACGAATGGCTCACCGCCATGCGGCGCGCCATGCCGGACGTGCCCGCGACCGTGGTGGAGGGCCTGCAGGCGCGCGCGCGGCTCGGCGAGCCGCTGTGGCGGCCGCCGCAGCCGGAAGGTTTCCAGGACGTGCAAGGCCCCTGGGTCGACGGACTCGCGCAGCGCCTCGACATTGCCGAGATCGTGGCGACGCGCGTCGAGGCCACGATCGATCCGAAGGATCTGATCGAGACCGCGCTCGGGCCGTTGGCTTCGCCCGACACGCGGCGCGCGGTCGCGCGCGCCGACAGCCGCCAGCAGGCGATCGCGCTCGCCCTGATGGCCCCGGAATTCCACCGACGTTAGCGCATGATCATGCGCAAGCAACGATAGCAAGGAGCATCCCATGCCGTTCGATCTGCACGCTCCCTCCCGGCGCGAACTGATCGCCGCCTCGGGCATCCTGTTCGCCTGGCCGTTCATGCCGAGAGTGGCACGCGCCGAAGGGCGCGATCCGCGGCTCATGGTGGTGGTGCTGCGCGGCGCCCTCGACGGGCTCGCGCTCGCCGCCCCGGTCGGCGATCCCGACTGGATCAAGCTGCGCGGCGACAAGGCGCTCACCCTCGAGGGCAAGACGCCGGGGCTGCCGCTCGACGGCTTCTTCGCGCTCAACCCCGCGATGCCGAACCTGCACCGGCTCTACAAAGCCAACCAGGCGCTCGTGGTGCACGCGACCTGCACGCCCTACCGCGACCGCTCGCATTTCGACGGCCAGGACGTGCTGGAAAGCGGATTTGCCAAGCCCGCCATGGCGGCCAGCGGCTGGCTCAACCGCGCGTTCGCGGCGATCGAGCCTGAAGCGCGGATCAACCGCAAGGGCGCGCTCGGGGTCGGCCCGGTGGTGCCGCTCGTGGTGCGCGGGCCGGCGCCGGTGCTGAGCTGGACGCCGCAGCGCATCGCGCCCGCGAGCGAGGACACGCTGATGCGGCTGATCGACCTCTATCAGCATTCCGACCCGGCGCTCGCGCGGGTGTTGCAGGGCCGTCTCGGCCTCATGCATCTCGCGACCGCCGGCAACATGGAGGCGCTCACCCCGGCGCAGCGCGAGCAGCTCGCAGGACTTGCGGCCGTGCGCGCCTATTTCGCCGAGGCCGCCGGCACCGCCGCCAAATTCATGGCGCGCGCCGAAGGCCCGCGCGTCGGTGCGATCGCGTTCAACGGCTGGGATACGCATATCGACGAAGGCGCGGTCGGCGGCCGGCTCGGCAACCTGCTCGGGGCGCTGGACGGCGCGATCGCGGCGATCGAGACCGGCATGGGTCCGGCCTGGAACGAGACCGTCGTGATGCTCGTCACCGAGTTCGGCCGCACCGCCCACATCAACGGCGACAACGGCACCGATCACGGCACCGGCACGATCGCGCTGCTCGCCGGCGGCGCCCTCAAGGGCGGCCGCGTGATCGCGGACTGGCCCGGGCTCAAGGAGAGCGACCTGTTCGAGAAGCGCGACCTCAAGGCGACGACCGACCTGCGCGGCGTGCTCAAGGGCGTGCTCAAGGATCACCTTCGCATCGAGGACAAGGCGCTCGCCGCCGCGATTTTCCCGGACAGCGGCGGCGGCCGCGCCGATGGCGGGCTTGTTCGGGTAAATGCGCACGCGCCGTAGGGCGGGCAAAGGCGGCCGATAGGTCGACGTTTGGCACGCCCTTCGTTCCGCCCTGCCGACGCAAGATTGCGACGCCCGTCCGCGTGGGCACGGCGCTTACGCAATTCCGTTTATGCGGAGAAGCGGCCCCAGGCGCCTTTGCCCGCCCTACCGCCGTCGGTCGGATTTCTACCACTTGTTTGAACAGCGAGAGTCAGCGGAGCCGTGATGCGAGCCAAAAACGGGCCGGTTCTAGCCGCATTGCTTGGCATATGCGCTCTGCTGGCGGCTGGCGGCCTCGAATTCGCGCGCGCCGAGACCCTCGATAAACCGGTATGGCCAACCCATGGGTGGCTGACTTCCACACCGGAAGAGCAGGGCATGGATTCATCGGTGCTCGCCAAGCTTGTCGCCGATGGAGGAAATCTCGGCTTCGACAGCCTGCTCGTTGTCCGTCACGGGCGAATTGTCACGGAGGCCTATTACGCGCCCTACACGGCGGGTATTACCGAAATTCGACAAAGGCCGTCATCGCCACGCTGATCGGCATGCTCTACCGGGATGGCGTGCTCGACCGCCTCGATCATCCCGTCCTGGATTTCTTTGCCGACCGCGCCATTGCGAACGTCGATGACAGAAAGAAGGCCGTCACGATTCAAAATCTTCTCGACATGACCTCCGGGCTCGATTGGGATCAGGGAATTGAGGACGGCAGGGAGCAAACTCTCATCGATATGACGCTCAGCTCCAATTGGACCCAATTCATTCTCGACCGCCCCATGGCGCAGGCGCCGGGAGAAATTTTCAACTACGCCGACGCCAATCCGAATCTGGCTTCCGCGATCATTACCAGGTTGACCGGCAGGCTCGCCGAAGATTATGCGCGGGAAAAGCTTTTTAGTCCGCTTGGCATCACGGATTGGCACTGGGACCGTGATCCCCAGGGTCTCACGATGGGCGCATGGACACTGACCATGCGGCCGCGAGACATGGCGAAGATCGGCTATTTGTATTTGCGCGGTGGAGAATGGGAGGGAAAGCAGCTTCTGCCAATTGGCTGGGCCGACGTGTTGAAACACGCCACCGTGAACATGCATGCATCGGTCGACCCTGGCCTGCGCTACTCGAATTTTTTTTGGGTATTCCCCGAACACCGGGTTTACATGGCGGTCGGCTGGCATGGCCAGTTGATTGCGGTATTTCCTGATCTGGACGCCGTAGCGGTTGTCACCGCCCACAAATTTGTGCGATTTGGCGACGTCATCCGCGGCGTTTCGGCCACAGTCAAATCCGAAATCGGCGTTATTGCCGAACCCGAACGACACCGAGCGGCTTGCAAAAGCGATCAAAGATGTTGCAGTTGAAAAACAGGCCGCCGTCGGTCCTGTGCCCGAGATGGCTTCAGCCATATCGGGAAAGATTTATAAATTTCCTCGCAATATGCTGGGGTTGAAGTCATTCACCTTGTTTTTGACCGGCGCTCATCCGCATTTTGAATTCGATGTAGATTTGCATCTCCCGATCAACATGTACAACATATTCGGCACTTTCGACATACCGGTCGGGCTGGACGGGATCCATAAGAAAAGCATGCCGAGTATCTGGGGGGCCAACCCGGGTCACATAACCGCCGCGAAAGGAAGGTGGCTGAACGGGCGGACATTTGAACTCGAGACACAGGACTTGGGATTCGGCGGAGCGAGCAAATACATCCTGTCGTTTACCGGGAAGAAACTTGGCTTCGCTCGCACAGACCCATAGGGCCGGACAGTATCGCTCGATGGCGAACAGGACAATTAGGTCGTGCGGACGTGTAAAATTGATGGAGACTTCTCGTCGCGCCCTTTGTCACCGCGTCGCGACCGCGCCGCCCAGAACACCTTCAACACCGAGGTCCAATCCGCATCTGTCATGGTGGTGAGCATGGCCAGCCTCCTCGAAACCGGCCACGCATGAACCACGCAATTGCCGATTCGTGAATCCCGCGGGCCGTTTGTTTTCGCCCCGTTGCAACAGTAACGGGGCATAGTAGCGTTCAATCAAGTCATCCAACGGGACGTGCCGAGTCCCGATCATTGCCGTGGGGAATCATTGCAATGGGTACGGGTGGCGAGGATGCCATCGGCGGGCGAGCATTCAGCATAAATCGGGGCGACATAATTGCGCGTGCCATAAGGCTCGCAGGTAGCCGTGCGCTCCCAGCGAGCCTTCGCAGCCCCTCGCGGAAAGGTCGCCATGAAATTTCCCCGCCGTAAATTCCTGCATCTCGCAGCAGGCGCTGCGGCTCTCCCGACCGGTTCGCGGATCGCATTTGCGCAATCCTATCCATCGAGGCCGATACATTTGATCGTCGGCTTCCCGGCCGGCCTTGCACCTGACGTTTTCGCGCGCCTGATCGCTCAACCCCTGTCGGAGCGGCTGGGACAGCGGGTCATCGTCGAAAACCGGCCGGGCGCGGGCACCAATATCGCCACCGAGGTCGTCGTGAAAGGAGCCCCCGATGGTCACACGCTGCTCCTGGCCGGCCTCTCGAACGCCGTCAACGCCTCGCTCTACGGCAACCTCGATTTCAATTTCATCCATGACATTGCAGCCGTCGCGGGCGTCGACCGCCTGCCCAACGTGATCGTTGTTAACCCCTCGGTTCCGGCCAGAACGCTTCCCGAATTCATCGCCTATGCCAAGGCCAATCCCGGCAAGATCAACTATGCATCCGCCGGCCATGGCACCACGAACAACCTGACCGCCGAGTTGTTCAAGCTGGCGGTCGGCATCGACCTGGTTCACGTCCCATATCGCGGTAGCTACATGCCCGATCTGCTCAGCGGACAAGTGCAGGTCTTATTTACACCGATCCCTACCGTGATCGAATTCATCAGAGCCGGTAAGCTGCGCGCTCTCGCGGTCACCGGCGCGACGCGCTCGGATTCGCTGCCGGACGTTCCAGCCGCGACAGAACTCGTGCCGGGCTTCGAGGCCAGCACTTGGCATGGGATCGGCGCGCCCAAAGACACTCCCGCGGGAATTATCGAGAGGCTCAATAAGGACATCAACGCCGTGCTCGCCGATCCCAAGATCAAAGAGCGCATGGTGAACCTTGGCGGTGTTCCTATGCCGATGACATCCACCGAGTTTGGCAAGTTGATCGCCGAGGAAACCGAAAAGTGGGCCAAGGTTGTCAAAGCGGCGAACATCAAGCCGGACTAATCCGCGAAATTCGGCCGGATATCTTGTACGTCCGCTAGGCGAATCCTTCCGCACGGCCCAGATCGGCAGCGAGCCTTGCGGGTGATCGCGCGGAATTGCGAGCGCGGCTCAGCCCCGATTGGCTTGTGTCCTCTTGTCCGCTAACAATCGGCGGACCGGGGAGCATTCATGCGTACCAAATCCTGCCTCACCTCCGCCGATGTGAAGAAGATCATCGCCGCCTGCATCGCGGAGGCGGAGAAGAACAAGTGGAACGTCACGGTCGCGGTCGTCGATGACGCCGCCCTGCTGCTCGGCTTCGAGCGCATGGACGGCGCCGTGCCGATCTCGGCGACGGTCGCGCCCGGCAAGGCGCAATGCTCGGCGCTCACGCGCCAGCCGTCGCGCATCTGGGAAGAGCGCATCAAGGAGCGCCCCGCCTACGCGACCTTCCCGGCCGGCCTGCCGCTGCAGGGCGCGGTGCCGATCATCCGCGACGGCGAATGCCTCGGCGCGATCGGGGTTTCCGGCGTCCAGTCCGCCCAGGACGAGCGGGTCGCGCAAGCCGGCCTCGCGGCGCTCGGCTAGCGCATGTTCCGGCGAAAGCCTGCCCCGGACTTGATCCGGGGTGGACACCGGTTCATCGATAAGAACATGCGCAAAACGAAGGAAAGTCGAGCCCCGCAATGATATCCGGCCGCATCGATACCCATCACCACATCTATCCGCCGCAATACATCGCCGACGCGCGCGACCAGATCGCGCGGGCGACGCACGTGCATTTCCCGCGCATCGCGGCGTGGACGCCCGCCCAATCGCTCGACGCCATGGACCGCGACGGCATCGCGACCACGATCGTGTCGATCTCGCCGAGCCTGTGGTTCGGCGACATTGCGCTGACGCGCAAGATCGCGCGCGAGTGGAACGACTACGCGGCCGACCTTGCGCGCCGCCATCCCGGCCGTTTCGCCGTGTTCGCGGTGCTGCCCCTGCCCGACGTCGAGGCGTCATTGCGCGAGATCGAGCACGCGCTCGATACGCTCGGCGCCGTCGGTTTCGGCCTCGTCACCAACTACGGCGACAAGTGGCCGGGCGACATGGCCTTCGCGCCGGTGTTCGACGAACTCAACCGCCGCAAGGCCGTGGTCTATTTCCACCCGACCGACTCGCCCGCCTTCGACGGCATCCTCCCCGATGTCCCCTCCCCGATGATCGAGTTTCCCTTCAACTCGACGCGCGCGATCGTGAGCCTGTTGTTCAGCGGCACGTTCACGCGCTGCGCCGACATCCACTGGATCTTCTCGCACGGCGGCGGCGCGCTGCCGATGCTCGCCGCCCGCATCACCGGCATCGCCAAGAACCGCAAGGACCTCACGGCGCGCGTGCCGAACGGCGTGATGGCGGAGCTCAAGAAGCTCTTTTACGACATCGCCGGCGTGATCGATCCGATCCCGTTCAACGCGATCCGTTCGCTCGTCGGCCCGTCGCAGCTGCTGTTCGGCACGGACTATCCGTTCTGGTCGCCGAACGTCGCCGTGAAGGTGCTGGAGGATCTCGGAATTGCGGGCGCCGAGCGCGAAGCCATCGAACGCGGCAATGCGCTCGGATTGATGCCGGGGCTCGCCGCGTAGGCTCGTAGCCCGCATGAAGCGAAGCGGAATGCGGGGCGACCTCTCCCCGGATTACGGCACTTCGCGCCTCCATCCGGGCTACCGAGCGATCGCTAAATCTTCCGGCTATCATATGCCCAGTGCAGCAGCGCCTGGCGCCGCCGCTTGCGGCGCATCGGGCCCGCCGCTCACTGCGGCTTGATGCCCATTTCCCTGATGATCGGCCACCATTTGTCGATCTCCGCCTGCTGGAAGGTCGCCAGCGCTTCCGGCGTCTGCTGATCGACGGGGTAAATCTCCTGCGCGAGATCAATCAGCTTCTTGCGCGTTGCCGGATCGGCGAGCGCCTGGCGTAGCGCCGCATTGAGCTTGTCGATGATCGGCTTCGGTGTGCCCTTCGGTGCCCAGAGCGCATGCCAGAACGAGAAGTAGAAGCCCGGCAGGCCGGCCTCATCGGTCGTCGGCACGTCCGGCGCGAGCGGGATGCGGTTCTTGGCCGTGAGCGCGTAGACCTTGATCGCGCCGCTCTTCATCTGCGGGACCGAGACGGCGGGCGTGTTGAGCAGCAGGTCGATCTGCTCGCTCAGGATGCCCTGCGTCGAGTCGCCGGCGCCGCGATACGGCACCATCGTGAACGTGGTGCCGATCGCCTTCTGCAGCAGGAACCCGGCCACGTGGCTCGGCGAGCCCACCCCCGAATTGCCCATAGTGGCCTTGCCGGGATTGGCGCGCAGCCAGTCGACCAGCTCCTTGAGATTCTTCTGCGGCAACGACTTGCGCGCCGTGATGAAGAATGGCTGCGTCGCGATCAAGCCGATCGGAACGAAGTCTTTCATCAGGTCGTAGTTGAGCGGATAGATCGCGCCGTTGGCGACGTTCGTGCCCCACTGGCCGATGCCGATCGTGTAGCCGTCCGGGTTGGCGCGGGCCACACGGCCCTCCCCGATGGTGCCGCCGGCGCCCGTCGTGTTCTCCACGATGATGGTCTGCCCGAGCGCCTGGCCCATGCCCTGCGCCACGAGGCGCGCGACGATGTCGGTCGAACCGCCGACGCTGAGCGGCGCCACCATCGTGATGGTGCGGGTGGGATAATTTTGCGCGATCGCATGCGACGCCGATAGCAGGGCCGCGGCGAACGCGACGGCAGACAGCAGTTTCTTCACAGGACGTTTCCTTTCGAAGGCGGGACCATCTTCTAGCGCGCAGCCCGCACCGCGCGAAGCGCGGAATGCGGACACGTTGTCCCGGGCTGCTTCACCCTCCCCTGCAGGGGGAAGGTCGGCGAGCAAAGCGAGCCGGGGTGGGATGCGCTGATTCAGATCAGGTGAAGCCGCCTCTGATCACCCCACCCCGCTTGCCTTCGCTTCGCGAAGCCAAGCGACCCTCCCCCTCCACGGGACGGTAAAGCCCCCGCTTGACGCGCCCTTTTCAAAAGATATCATCTTTATGACTTTTAACCGCGAGGCAGCATGAAGGCGCCTGCCCCATCCTCGCCGATCCGTACCGCCGCGGGAGGCCCGTCCGGCTTCATCGTGCTCGGGCGCTCGGCCTCGCTGTCCTCGCAGATCGTCGCCGACGTGCGCGAGCAGCTCTTTGCCAAGCGCCTCAAGCCGGGCGACTTCCTCGGCACCGAGAAGGACCTCGGCGGCCGCCACGGCGTGAGCCGGATCGTGGCGCGCGACGCGCTGCGCACGCTGGAAGCGCTCGGCATCGTCGAGATCCGTATGGGCAAGGGCGGCGGCGCCCGCATCGCGCGCGGCAATCCGCGCCTCTTCGCCGAGGCGCTCGCCGTCCAGCTCGACCTCACGGGCGTGAGCCCGGCGGAGGTCCTCGACGCCCAGCGCGCGGTCGAATGCATGGCCGCCGAGCTCGCCGCCGAAAACGCGACGCCGGCCGATCACGCGCGCCTCCGTGCGCTCCTCGCGGACGCCGAGACGAAGCTCGACGACATGGCGGCGTTCACGCTGTCGAGCCGCGAATTCCACCTTGCGGTCGCCGAGGCCTCGCACAACCGCGTGCTCGTCGTGCAGTTCATCTCGCTGCAGAATGTGTCCTGGCCGGCGCGCAACGCGACGCTCACGCCCAAGGTCGCGGGCCGCATCCTTGATGTGCACAAGGAGCTCGCCGGGCTGATCGAGATGCGCGACGGCGCCGGCGCGCGCCATCTGATGGACGACCACGTCAAGATGATCCGCGCGCGCCGCGTTGCCGAGCACCTGCAGGCGAAGCGCCGGGACCCGAGCTGCTGCTGACGATCGACCACCAACCCAAGGAGGAACGCATGAGCAAATTCATCATCGAGCCGCACTTCCGGCTGCAGGAATGGGTCGCCGAGGAGAAGGGCTACTTCAAGGACGAGGGCCTCGATTACATCTTCCAGGAGCTGGTGCAGAAGACCGACGGCAAGATCCACGACCAGGGCAACAAGGTCGGCGCCTATCAGTCGCTCGAGAAGGGCCGCAGCTCCGACATCAGCTGCGCCTGCCATTGGACCGTCAACGTCGCGGCCTCGACCGGCAAGGGCAAGATGTACGGCGACGTCTACTCGGTTTCGCCCGCCGGCGTGTTCGTCCCGCCGGATTCGCCGGTGCAGACCCCCGAAGACCTCGCCGGCGTGCCGATCTCGGTCGGCTTCCAGTCGGGCAGCCATTACTCGACCGTGCAGGCGCTCGAGCAGTACATGCCGGCGGACAAGATCAACCTGTCGTTCAACGACGGGCTCCTGTTCAAGCGCATGGAACTGCTGCTCGAACGCAAGGTGCCCGCCTGCCACCTGTTCAGCGGGCCGTACTACTTCGCGGAGCAGCTCGGGTTCCGCAAGGTGATCGACAACACCTTCATGATCGGCACCATCGTGACCGGCGACGCCGATCCCGAGAACCTGCGCAAGTTCTTCCGCGCCCTCAAGCGCGCCCAGCGCGACATCGACCTGCGCCCGGACCGCTACACGCACTACTATAAGAAGGAGTTCCCGACGCGCTGGCACGCCATGATGGACACGCGCCGCTGGGGCCCGGGCGAGCGGCTCGTATTCGAGCCCTACACCAAGGAAGCTTTCGAGGAATCCTTCGAGTGGATCGCGCAGCACCAGATCTTCGCCGCCGCCGACATGGGTTCCGGGAAGTATGAAAGCTCCGTGTTGACGCTCGCGTCGTAACGCTATTCCGTGCGATTATTGTGCGCCGCGGGGCCGCTCCGCGGCGCACAGCATTTGGACGGCTATCTTCGCGACCATGATCGAGACGCCACAGCTCGCGATCGACGGCCCTGCCCTGGTGTTCGGCGGGACGTACAGCAATCTGCAGGCGACGCGGGCGGTGCTTGCCGAGGGGGCACGGCGCCGTATCCCGGCCGCGCGTGTCATCTGCACGGGCGACCTCGTGGCCTACTGCGGCGATCCGGCCGCAACCATCGATCTGGTGCGGCGCGCCGGCGTCCACGTCGTCATGGGCAATTGCGACGAGCAGCTTGCGCAGGACGCGCCGGATTGCGGCTGCGGCTTTCCGAGCGGCAGCACATGCGAGCGCCTGTCATCGGCGTGGTTCACGTATGCGGACACCCAGGTCGATCGCGAGGCGCGTGCCTGGCTCGGCCTGCTGCCGCGCCGCATCGATCTCCTGATCGGCGGGTTCCGGCTTGCCGTCATCCACGGCAGCGTGAGCCGGATCAATCAATTCGTGTTCGCGTCGACCGCGGCCGAGATCAAGCGGCACGAGATCGACCTTGCGGATGCCGACGGCGTGATCGGCGGCCATTGCGGTCTGCCGTTCAGCCAGGCGATCGACGGCAGGCTTTGGCACAACGCGGGCGTGGTCGGCATGCCGGCGCATGACGGCACGCCGCGCGCCTGGTTCAGCGTGCTGACACCCGACCGCGACGGCCTGCGCATCGAGCATGGCGCCCTCGCCTACGACCACCAAGCCGCGGCCGCCGCCATGGCGCGCGCCGGGCTGCCGCCCGACTACCGCGAGGCTCTGGCGAGCGGCATCTGGCCGAGTTGCGACGTGCTGCCCTATCGCGAGATCCGCGAAAGCGGCGTCGCGATCGAGCCGGGCACGATCGTCTGGAAGCCGGCGCCGACGCGCCGGCGCCGCCGGCCGCACGCCGAGCAGCTCTGGCCCGCCGACACGCGCCGCAACGACACGCCGCTCGACGCGGCCAAGTTCCACGATCCGCGGCGCACCGCAAAGGGCGAGCCGCGCGCGAGCGTCGCGCTCCGGCAGCTCGATACGCTGTGGTTCAACACCGGCACGCGCTGCAACATCACGTGTCGCAACTGCTACATCGAGTTCGAGCCCGCGCAACGACCGGCTCGCCTATATCGACGCAGCCGACATCCGCCCCTACCTCGACGAGATCGAGCGCGAGTGCCTCGGCACCCGCGAGATCGCCTTCACGGGCGGCGAGCCGTTCATGAACCCGCACATCTTCGCGCTGCTCGACGAGAGCCTCGCGCGCGGCTTTCGCACGCTGGTCCTCACCAACGCGATGCGGCCAATGCAGCGCCACAAGGCGAAGCTCCTCGACCTGCGCCGAGGTTACGGCGATCAACTCGCCATCCGCGTCTCGCTCGACCATTTCACCGCCGACCGCCACGAAGAGGAACGCGGCTTTGGCACCTTCGCGCCGACCCGCGACGGCCTCGTCTGGCTTGCCCGCAACGGTTTCAACCTTTCGGTCGCGGGCCGCACCATGTGGGGCGAGGACGAGGCCGCCGAGCGCGCCGGCTATGCGCGCTTCTTCGCCGAGCACGCGATCCCGATCGACGCCGATGACCCAATTGGGCTCCTGCTGTTCCCCGAAATGGATGCAGGGGTCGACGTGCCGGAGATCGCGGACGCCTCGCTGGGGCATCCTCGGCAAGGCGCCCGACGATGTCATGTGCGCAAGCTCGCGCATGGTGGTGAAGCGCAAGGGCGCCGAGCGCCCGGCGGTGCTCGCCTGCACGCTCATCCCCTACGATCCGGCCTTCGAGCTCGGCACGACGCTCGCGCAAGCCGCACGCGCGGTGCCGCTCAACCACCCGCACTGCGCCAAGTTCTGCGTCCTCGGCGGCGCATCGTGCTCAAGAGCCGCCCCAGCGACGCAAGCGCAAGCAGTCGCGGCGGAGTGATTGTTCAGCGCGGGCATTGTCACCGTCGCCTCGGTATGCTGAATCTCTCCGCCTCATGGTGAGGAGCGCGCGCAGCGCGCGTCTCGAACCATGGGGGCGGCCGCGATGGCCGATCAAATGAGCGCGGGCTAGGCCGATGAAAAACAAATTCCGGGGCGTGATGCAAAGCCCCGTCACGCCCCTCAAGGACGACTACAGCCTCGATCTGCCTACCTTCGAGAAGGTGCTCGACTTCCACGTTCGCACCGGCGCCCCCGCGATCTCGTGGCCGCACCACAAGGCCGAGTCGCTCAACCTCACAATCGCTGAGCGGAAGCTGTTTGCCGAAACGGCGGTCAAGGTGGTGAACGGCCGGGTGCCGTTCACGGTTCACGTCAGCGCGCTCGCGGTCGAGGATACGATGGCGCTCGCCCGCCACGCCCAGGAGATCGGCGCCGACGGCATCCTCGCCATCACGCCGTATTTCTGGACGCCGACGCGTGAGGCGATCCACGACTACTTCGTGCGGCTGTGCACGTCGATCGACCTGCCGGTGCTGTCCTATAACTCGCCGAGCTATTTGGCTGGGGTCGAGATCACCGGCGATTTGATGTCGCGGCTGATCGAACGGCTGCCGAATTTCATCGGGGTCAAAGAAGCCAGCTTCAACAGCGAGAAATTTTTGGAGATTTCACGGGCGGCGCTCGCGCTGCGGCCAGACTTCGCACTGGTCACGGGCGTGGAATTCCTGCTGCCATCGGTGCCGCTCGGCGGTGTCGGCTGCTATTCCGCAGCCGGGTCCATTTGTCCGAACCTTTGCACGCAACTTTTCGATGCCTGCATCAGCGGCCAATGGCCACGTGCCCGTGAGCTGCAGATGAAGATGACTCGGCTTTGGCACCTCTTCAAAGACCAATATCCGTCCTCCCTCAAAGGCGGCATGGTGATCATGGGACGTCCCGTCGGTCCGACACGGCCGCCGCTGCCGACCGCCACCAAGGAACGCCAGGCCTATATCCGCAGCCAGCTTGAAGAGCTCGGTGTTCTCGACACCGAGCCGCACGGCTGGTGACCATCCCCATACGAGAACGATCCATGTTCCAGCCCGGCCTTGTGCACGCTCCGGTGACGCCGTTCACGGCCGACCGCCGCATCGATTTCGATGTGTATGAGAAACTGATTGAATTCCACATTCGCAACCGCGCGGATTGCCTGGCATTACCAATGCATGCCGGTGAATCGGTGAGTCTCACCGACGACGAGCAGCGCGCGTTGCTTGAATTCGCCATCAAGTGTGTCGGCGGCCGCGTGCCGGTCATCGCCCATGTCAGCGATGCCGGCACCGCCATTGCCGTTGTGCGTGCTCGCCACGCGCAGGCCGCCGGTGCTGCCGCCATTGTCGCCGCGACGCCGTATTACTGGACGCCGCCGCCGGCGATGGTGCTCGAACATTTCGCGCAGATCGGATCTGCGGTCGACATACCATTCTTTCTCTACAATTCACCCGAGGAGTTTCCGGGGACCAAGATCAATGCCGAGTTCTGCCTGAAACTCCTAGAAAGGCTGCCGAATTTCGCGGGCGTCGTGGATTTGAGTCTCGACTGGCAGTTCATGATCGAGCTGATGACCTACGCCCCCAAGAGACAGCCGGATTTCCAATTGCTGGCGGGCACCGAGCATATCGTTTCGGCCGCCGCGATCGGCGCGACCGGGGTGTTGTCTGCATTGGCCGGTGTGGCGCCGAAACTGGTTCGCGAGCATCTATGTTGATTCGCGGGGTGGTAAGCTGTCCGAGGCGCGCGTTGCCCAAGAGCAGATCGCCGCGATCGGCCAATTGGTAAAGCTTGGCGGTATCGGAAGCCTGAAGGCCGCCATGCGCGTGATGGGCCGCGACTGCGGCGCGCCGCGCCCGCCGCTGCAGGAAACAGATGAGGGCGCCAGCAAGCGGATCGCGGATGCTCTTGCCGCCATCGCCGCCCTCAAGTCCGAGCCGCACGGCTGAGTGAGGAAAGCGCGCTTCGACGCCTGCAGTCAGCGCTCAGCGCCGTCCACGAGACCAGCACCGTGGCCAGTCACCGACGGCCGCCTGCGGGCTCGCGAGATAAGACACCGCGGCAGCTACTTCCTCGGCCGTCGCCAGGCGATGCAGCGGAATACGATCGAGCATCGCCTGCATATATTTCGGGTCGGCGCCCGCTTTCGCGCGCGACGGCGATGCAGTCTCCAGCCTTCCCGGCGCGACCGCATTGACGCGGATGCCATGCACCCCCCACTCGACGGCCAGCATGCGCGTCATCTGGATCAACGCCGCCTTGGTGATGCCGTAGGTCGACCGCTCGGCCGCGCCGACCAGCCCGTGGGTCGAAGAAACGTTGATAATGCCACCCGACTGATTTTGCTCGATCAGGTGCCGTCCGACCTGCTGGGTCATGAAAAAGCTGCCAGTCAGATTGGTCGCGATCACCTCGTCCCATTGCGCCGGGGTGACATCCACCGCACGCTTGCGAAATTTGCGCCGGCATTGTTGACCAGGAGATCGAGCCCTCCGAACGCCGATATGGCGTCGCCGCAAATCGTGCGCTCGATGCTCGTTTGCGCGCGCAGGTCGAGGGCGAGTGGCACGACGCGCACGACCCGTCGCTTCGAGCTGCGCCCGACAATCGGGCTGAGGTTTTCAGTGCGGGTCGCCGTCACCGCGATATCAAGCCATCGCGCGCCAGCGCCAGCGCCGTGGCCGCTCCGACGCCATACGACGCGCCGGTGACAAGCGCCGTCCGTCGGGATTTGAGTTCCGCCAGCATTTCCGCCCCTTCCGAATTCGCTGCAACGATAGCACGGCTGCCGGTTTCAGTGGCGAGCCGGCCAAAACGCCGATCTAATGATCATGGCGTCGAGGATCGCGAGAAACGCGTCCCGCAAGACGGGAGGGACACAATGTCGTTATTCCGACAATATTGCGCGTTTCGCCACCTTGCACTGACTGGCGCCGCGCCGGCCCAGGCGCAAACCAAGGTGCGGATCGGCAAGCCCCAGGCGGGGGCATTTCAGTTCGTGCCGGTCAGACGTCGGCATCGAGGTTGGCATTTTCCGGAGCACGGACTCGAGTGGAGGTCGTCCGAGCTTCGCGGGCGGCCCTCGCGTCCAGCAGGCGATGACGGCCGGCGCGCTCGACATTGGGCTCGGGTCCGGACCGGAACTGGCGATGTTACCAAGGGCGCGCCGGAGATCGGCGTGGCCGCGATCGCGGACGCCCCTTATGCAGTGGCCCTCGCCGTGCTCAAGGACGGCCCGAAGGACGATGGCCGACCTCAAGGGCAAGACCATCAGCGTGTCGACCAAAGGCGGGCTGACCGTATTGGCTGGCGCAGGAGCTTTCGCGCCGGCAGGGCTGGGGCACGGAAGGCTTCACATGCCCCCCTCGGCGCGACAACGGCGCAGACCGCCGCGCTGAGAACCAAGCAGATCGATGGCATGATCGTGGAGGCCAATGCGGCCTATCGTCTGGAGGAGGACGAAACCGGACGCGTGGTGGTGCAGTTCGGCGACTCATCAAGACCTTCCATATCTACGTGATCTACGCACATAAGGATTTGCGGCGAAGAATCCCGAAGCCGTACGCGCCTTCGTCGCCGGCTGGTTGGAGACCATCGAGTGGATGCAGAAGAATCGTGACAAGACGATCGAGATCGTACGGCGCAAGACGGAGATCTCGCAGGCGCTCGCAACTCGAGATTACGATGAGCTGCGAGGCATGTTCAATCCGACCGGTAAGTTCAACCCGAAGGCGCTCAGGCGTGCTGTCCCGCTCGTTCGTGGAGATGGGCACGCTGCCGAGCGAGCCGGACGTAACGAAACTGATCACCGAGAAGTACTTACCGAGGCGAAGTGAGGCCGGCCGACTGGGGAGGAAACCGTGCAAGGCCGCGAACTGTTGCTAGCGCCGCCATTCGACTCGGTTCACCGGCTTCGCGGCGGCCGACAAGCTCGACGACATCAAGGCGCGCGGTAAGCTCTGGTCGGCGACAGCCGAGACATCGCCGCCGTTCTCTTCCGCGAAGGCGGCAAGATCGTCGGCTACGACATCGACCTCGCGGCCCAGGTCGCCAAGGCGGCTCGGCGTCACCATGGAATGGTGTCGGTCATCAATGCCGATCGCATCCCGGCGCTGCAGGAGGTCGCGTGGACCTCGCCGCGTCGGGCATGACGCGCTCGTCCGGCCGCGCCCGCGACATGGACTTCAGCCTCGCCTATTTGGTCTCGCCGCACAAAATCCTGGTGCGGCGCGACAGCGGCCTGACGAAGATTTCCGCGCTCGCCGGCCGCACGCTCGCGCTGGTGCGCTCCGCAAGCGTCGACAAGGACCTCCAGGCGGCCGTGCCGACGCTCAAGATCGTTTTCTTCGACGACTATCAGGCGGCCTTCACGGCGCTGCGCGACAAGCGGGTCGACAGCTTCCTCGCCGACGAGCTCTTGCTGCTTCGGTTCGCCCAGCGCGGCGGCGCGCCGGATGATTTCTCCCTGGTCGGCGACTACACGCTGCCACGCACCGCCGGCTTCGGGCTGCGCAAGAACGAGCCGCGCTTCAAGGACACGGTCGACCGCACCCTGCTCGGCCTCGAGGCATCCGGCGCTGAGGGCCGCATCTTCGATACGTGGTTCGCGCCGCTGCGGCGGCCGTTCCGCTTTCAGGCGGACTGAACAATCACGGGAGGACGCCTTGCGACAATCCCTTCTCATGCCTGTCCTTCTGGTGCTCGCCCCGCTCGCGCTGGCGGCGCCCGCGGCGGCGCAGACCATGCAGAAGCCGATCGAGATCATCGTGCCCTTCGCGCCGGGCGCTTCGGCGGACGGGATCGCCCGCCTCGTCGGCAACGATCTCGCGGCGCGGCTCATGCGCAACGTCGTGATCGAGAGCAAGGCCGGCGCCGGCGGCACGCTCGGCCTGGAGCTACTCGCCAAGGCGGCGGCCGACGGCAACACGCTCGCGATCGGCGCGCCGGGCGCGCTCGTGATCGCGCCCAACCTGCCGGGCGCCACGTTCCAGCCGCTGCGCGCGCTCGCGCCGGTCGCGAGGTTGATCGACATCCCGATCGTCGTGGTCGCGAACCCGGCCAGCGGGCCGAAGACCATCGCCGAGATGCTGGCGCGCGCCAAAAGCGACCCGAAAGGCCTGAGCTACGGCTCGACCGGCGTCAACAGCGGCCAGCATCTCGCGATGGAGCTGCTGAAGAAGGTGACCGGCGCCAACCTCGTGCACGTGCCCTATCGCGGCAGCACGCCCGCCGTGACCGACGTGCTCGGCGGCCAGATCCCGGTCGCCTCGGTCGACCTCACCTCGGCGCTGCCGTTCATCCGCGCCGGCCGCCTCGTCGCGCTCGGTGTGCCGAGCCAGACACGCACCTCGCTCGCGCCCGACATCCCGACCATCGCGGAAGCCGGCGTCCCCGGCTATGCCAGCGCGCCCGGCTTCCTCGGCCTCTTCGCGCCCGCCGGCACGCCCGAGCCCGCAATCAAGCGGATCACCCACGCGGTCGCGGCCTATCTCGCGACCCCGGAGGCGCAGGAGAAAGTGCACGGCCTCGCCGCCGAAGTGGCCTACCAGGACGACGTGGCGTTCGGCAAATTCCTCGCCGCCCAGTCGGCGCGCTGGAAGGACCTGCTCGCCGGCCTGCCGGCAGCGAAATAGAATAAGTTGTCCTCGTCATGGCCGGGCTTGTCCCGGCCATCCACGTCTTGCTTGCTGACTTGCGCCAAGAAAGACGTGGATGCCCGGGACAAGCGCGGGCATGACGGAAACGCGTATCAGGAGCTCCCCATGCCGCCGATGAGCGGAGGCGATGCAGTCGTGCGATCACTCATCGCGCACGGCATTTCGACCGTCTACGCGCTTCCCGGCGTGCAGAGCGATCACCTGTTCAACGCCTTCTTCGATGCCGGCGACGCGATCCGGGTCGTGCATACGCGCCACGAGCAGGGCGCCGCCTACATGGCGCTCGGCGCCGCCCTCGCGACCGGGCGGCCGGCCGCCTATTCGGTCGTGCCCGGCCCGGGCTTCCTCAATTCGAGCGCCGCGCTCGCGACCGCGCATTCGACCGGCGCCAAGGTACTGGCGCTGATCGGCCAGGTTCCGAGCCGCGGCATCGGCAGCGGACGCGGCTATCTGCACGAAATCCCCGACCAGATCGGCATCCTGCGCAAGCTCACCAAATGGGCCGAGCGGGTCGCGCGCCGCCGACGAGCGCGGGCCTGGTCGCGCAGGCGTTTGCCGAGCTCGGCCGCGGCCGCCGCGGCCGGTCGGGCTCGAGCTGCCGCCCGACATGCTCCGCGCCAAGGCCGAGGTCGAGCTCGCGGCGCCGCTTGCGCCCGAGCCGGCGCCGGCGCTCGACGAGGACGCGATCGCGCAGGCCGCGGCCGCGCTCGACGCCGCGCAATGCCCCGTGATCTTCGTCGGGGGCGGCGCGCTCGACGCGTCGGCCGAGGTGCAGGCGCTCGCCGAGCGGCTCGCGGCGCCGGTCGTCGGCTATCGCCGCGGCAAGGGCGTGCTCGACAACCGCCATGTGCTGAGCCACGCGTTGCCCGGCGGCCATGCGCTGTGGCCGAAGGCCGATGTGGTCCTCGCGGTCGGCAGCCGCATGTTCATCCCGTTCGGCGAGTGGGGCGTCGACGACAGGCTCAGGATCATCAAGATCGACATCGACCCGGCCGAGTTCGACCGCTGGCCGGTGCCGGTCACCGGGCTTGCGGGCGACGCCGCCGCCGTGCTGCGCCGGCTCGACGCGCATCTCGCCACCGCGTGCCCATGGACCAGGCGCGCGTCGCCGCAAGCCGCGCGCTCAAGGCCAGGTCGCGGCCGATTTCGAGGAGCTCGGCGTGCTGCTCGACTATCTGAAAGCCATCCGCGACGTGCTGCCCGACAATGGCGTGCTGGTCGACGAGCTCACACAGGTCGGCTATGCGGGCCGTACCGCCTATGAGGCGCGTGGGCCCCGCACCTACGTCTCGTCCGGCTACCAGGGCACGCTCGGCTGGGGTTTTGCGACCGCGCTCGGCGCCAAGGACGCGCTCGGGTCGACGCCCGTGGTCGCGATCACGGGCGACGGCGGCTTCATGTTCAATGTGCAGGAACTGGCGACCGCGGTACGCCACCGCATCCCGCTGGTCACGGTGCTGTTCAACGACGGCGCCTACGGCAACGTGCGCAACATGCAGCGGCACAGCCATGGCAACCGCCTGATCGGCACAGACTTGGCCAACCCGGACTTCATGCACCTCGCCGCGAGCTTCGGCGTCGACGGCTATCGCGCGAAGGACCCGCCGGCCTTGCGCCGGGCCCTGGAGCAGGCGCTGGCCAAGAACGAGCCTGCGCTGATCGAGGTGCCGTGCGGCGAGCTGCCCGACCCGTGGCAGTTCATCGACATGCCGAAGGTGCGCGGCATTTAGGTCTGCGTCTTTCTGGTAGATTGGGTCGAGCGCACGCGAGACCCAACATCGCGCCATGAAGGCGTTGGGTCTCGCAAGGGCTCGACCCAACCTACGGCTTCTTCCGGACTACTCCCGCCAGCGTGCGAAGTGCGCCTCGAGCCGACGCATCGCCGCATTGAGGATGATCGCCATGGCGGCGAGCGTACCGATCAGGCCGAGCAGCAGGCTCGGCTGGAAATTCTGCGCGAACTGGGTGGTGAAGAAGCCGATGCCGGCGGTCGAGACGTAGAGCTCGGCGAGGAGCACGCCGAGCAGCACGCCCGTCATGCCGAGCCGCATGCCGGTGAACAGGCTCGGCACCAGGTGGGGAAACACGACGTAGCGCAGCTCCTGCCAAACGCTCGCGCCCATGGCGCGCGCGCTCACGCGCAGGATCGGCTTGATGCCCTGCGTGCCGGCCGCGACCGTGACGATGATCGGAAACACGCCATGCGTGAAGCCGAACGCGATCTTGCACGCCGGACCGATGCCGAACCCGAGCACGAAGATCGGCAGGATGGTGACCTGCGGCATGCCGTAGAGAAACAGGATGATCGGCATGAAGGCGCGGCGCGAGAAGTCGTGCAGCCCGACCACGAGGCCGATCGACAGCCCCACCGTGACCGCAAGTGCGAATGCGGCAATGAGCTCAATCAGCGTGATCGCGATCGCGCCCGGCACGCCATCGGTCTTGAACACGCTCACCAGATCCCGTCCGACCTGCGAGGCCGGCGCAAAGAACAGCGGGTCGACCAGCCAACGCCCGGCGACCTCCCAGATCACCAGCACGAGCGCGATCACGCCGAGCCGCGCGACGAGCGGGCTCCGTGTGAAACGATGCGGCGCCGCGGCCGTCACCATCGGCGCCCCCACGCTTCGAGCATCGAGACGGCGAAATTGAGCACGGCAGCAATCGCCACCACGAAGGCCACGTAGGCGAACATGCGCGCCGGCTCCATGTTCTCGGAGAGCTCGACGATGTGGTGGCCGAGCCCCGCAAGCGAGGCCAGCACCTCGCTGCCGATGATGGAGAGCAGCGCAACCGTGAAGCCGAGCCGCATGCCGGCCAAGATCACCGGGAAGGCGCCGGGCAGCAAGACGAAGCGAAACAGCGCGAAGCCGGTCGCGCCCATCGAACGCGCCGCCGTGACCAGGCCGCGGTCGACATGGGAAAATCCCGTGATGGTGCTGAGTGCGACCGGAAAGAAGCTGATGGTCGCGCCCATCGCGATCTTCGAGGCCGGCCCGAGGCCGAACCACAGCACGTAGAGCGAGATGAACAGGATCAGCGGCACCGCATACATGGCGGCGAACAGCGGTTCGAACACCCGGGTACGAAACGAGGAGCGGCTCACCAAGTAGCCGATCGTGACGCCGCTCGTCGCCGAGATCGCGAACGCGACCGCCACCTCGAACAGGGTGATGCGCAGGTCGGGCAGAAACTCGCCGCTCGCCACCACGCTCACCAGCGCGTGCCAGACCGCCACCGGGTTGGGCAGCAGGATGCGGCTCACGCCCCAGCGTTCCGTCGCGAGGTACCACAACGCAAGAACAGCACCCACGAAGGCGACCTGCGTCGCAACGACCGCGATGCGGCCTGTGCGCTTTCGCGCACGACTCACGACAGCGCCCCCGGGGTCGCGGGCCGCACGATTTCGGCCGACACGGTCTTGCGGATCTCATCGTGCAGCAGGCCGTAGAGCTGGTTGCGCAGCCGCGTGAACTTCTCGGACATCACGAATTCAGGCTTGCGCGGATGCGGCTCGTCGACCGTGATCACCTGCTTGATGGTGCCGGGCCGCGCCGAGAACACCGCGACGCGGTCGGCGAGAAACACCGCCTCGCCCAGACTGTGGGTCACGAACACGATGGTCTTAGCGGTAGCCGCGAGCAGCACCGAGAGATCCTCGCCGAGGATCATGCGGGTCTGCTCGTCGAGTGCGCCGAACGGCTCGTCCATCAGCAGGATATCGGTCTCCAGGCTGAGCGCCCGCGCGAGCGCCGCCCGCTGGCGCATGCCACCGGAGAGCTGGCCCGGAAAATGGTCGGCGAAGTCCCGGAGCCCCACGGCCTCGAGCGCGCGCTGCGCCCGCCCGGCGCGCTCGGCCGCCGCCACGCGCTGGAAGCGCATGCCAAGGTCGATGTTCTCGAGCACCGTATTCCAGGGAAAGAGCGAGTGCTCCTGGAACACGAACGCGATATCGCGCGGCATCGGCCCCGCGACCGGCTTGCCCAGCACCTCGACGGAACCGGTGCTCGGCGCCAGCAGCCCGCCCATGACGTTGAGCAGCGTGCTTTTGCCGCAGCCCGACGGCCCGATCAGGCACAGCAGCTCGCCGCGCGCGACGTCGAGCGAGGTGTCGAGCAGCGCCCGCACGGTGCGCGCCTCGCCCTCCTCGCCGAAGCGATGCGAGACCTCACGAACGCGGATGGCGGGGTCCATCACGCGGCCCGAATCCATTCCGCCCTCATCCTGAGCAGCGTTCGGCCCTTTGGCCGAGCGCGTCTCGAAGGACGAGGGCGGCCAAGGTGGCCGCCCCATGGTTCGGGACGCGTCGCTGCGCGACGCTCCTCACCATGAGGCGGAGAAAAGCTGTGCATCGCGGGACTCAGTTGCTGGGCCGGAAAACTTTGCTCGACTACTGCTTCGGCAAGAACTCTTCGGTGTAGAGCTTGCTCATATCCGGCTTGGTCGGAAGCGCCCCCATCTCGACGAAGGACCCCGCCAGCACATCGAGCGCCTTCGGCTTGAAATGCCCGGTGCGGCTGAAGATCGGCATGATCTCGTCGTAGTTGCGCGCCGCGACCGTCTTCGACGTGCCCGTGACCTTGGCGGCGATGTCGACCGACTGGATCCTTGTGCGTCTCCATGTATTTGATCGTCTCGAACCACGCCGCGAGGAACGCGCGGACGGCGTCCGGGTGTTTCGCCATCATGTCCTTACTGGCGAACGCGGCGTGCACGTGGAAATCCTTGATGTGGTCGCTGAAGCGCACCAGGATGCGGCCGATGCCCTCCTCCTCGACCCGGAAGATCGTGCTGGTGTCGGTCACGACGCCGTCGATCTGGCCGGTGCGCAACGCCGCGACCTGCGCGATCGGCGATCCGAGCGGCGCGATCTTGATCCCGTCGTTACCCCAGCCGTGCTGGCGCGACAGCTCCTGGGCGAGCCAGTAGGTCAGCGAACCCTTGGTCGAAACGCTGACGGTGCGGCCCTTGAGGTCGTCCTCGGTCTTGACCGGTCCGTTCTTGAGCACGACCAGGAGAATTGTGCCGGGCGCGTCCGCGAGCGCCGCGATGCCGAGCATGGGCGTGCCCTTCGGGATGAAGGCGAGCGTCGGGCCGCCGCCGAGCGCGATGTCGACCGAGCCCGCCGCGAGCCCCTGGAGCAGCTTGGCGTCGCCGGCAAAATTCTCGATCTCGATGTCGACCCCGTGCTTCTTGAAGATGCCCGCCGCGATGCCGACGTCCACGGGGACGAAGGCGAATTGCTGCGCCTGCGCCTTGCCGACGCGGATTTTCATCTGCGCCGCCGCGCCGCCGTCGAACCAGAACAGCGCAAGCGCCGCACAGGCCGCCGCCCAAAACGAGGATTTCATCGCCACCTTCCCTCTTCCAGCCAGACCGGCCCATTTCGACGGCAGGAACGAGCCGGTGTAAAGCTCGCTCATGTCGCACTCTGCGCCCGCCCCCACCCTGCGGCGGGCGCATTTGTATTACCTCACCGGCTCACCGTAAACTGCACGCGACACGCGCCTGTCACATCAGCCGTCACACGAATCCCCGGAGCCCGCCTTGCCGACACTGAAGCAACTCATCGCCGGCGACGACCTCATCGTCGCGCCGGTCGCGCTCAACCCGATCATGGCGCGGCTCGCCGAGCAGGCGGGCTTCAAGGCCGTGTATCTCAGCGGCGGCTCGCTCGGCTGGCTCAAATGCGTCACCGAGGCGAACCTCACGCTGCCCGAGCTCGCCGAGGTCGCGATGGACATGCGCACCGTGTGCCGCCTGCCGATCATCCTCGACGCCGGCGGCGGCTGGGGCGATCCGGCGCACATGCACCGCACCATCGGGCTGACGGAAGCCGCCGGCTTCGCGGCAATCGAGATCGAGGACCAGCTTTTGCCGCGCCATTTCGAGCATCACGTCGGCCGCGAAAACCTCGTGACGCTCGACCTCGTGGTGAAAAAGATCGCCGAGGCCGTCGCGGCGCGCACCGATCCCGACCTCATCATCATCGGCCGCACCAATGCGCGCCGCCTGCACGGCATGGACGAGGCGCTGCGCCGCGCCGAAGCGCTCAAGAAAGCCGGCGCCGACATGCTGTTCATCCACGCCCGCGACCCGGAGGAGATGCGCCTCATCGCCGAACGCCTCCCCGCGCCATTGATGTGCTTCGCCCCGCCCGACGGCTTCGCCGAGTACCCGCTCAAGCAGCGCGACCTCGCCAAGCTCGGCTACCGCCTCGCCGCCTCGTCCGGCAGCGCGTTCGCGGCCATGCACAAGGCGGTAAAGCAGTCCTACGAATGCCTGGCCAAGGACACGCTCGATCCGTTCATGGGCCGCGGCGGCGTCGAGCGCGAGATGAAGGAGGCGCACAAGACGTGCGATCTGGAGAAGTATCTGGCGATCGAGAAGCGGACGGTGACGAGCCAGGCCGCAAGCTGAAGCGCCGTAGAGTGGGCAAGCGCGCCCGGATCCCGCGTGGGCAAAATCGCCTCACTCGCGCTTGACCACGCGGAGACGATTTGCCACGCGATTCTGCCCACCCTACGAACCTATTTCACCCTCACTGCGGCGGCTCGAACCCATTCCGCCGCCAGCGCCCCGCCATCGCGGCCGAGGTCAGCGCCGCCACAAACGCCCGCGCCGCGGCCGGATCGGTGCTGCTCGCCGGGATCGCGGCCGCATAACCGGAGTACTGCTGCAACGACGGCGGCAGCGACCCCGCGACCGTCACGCCCTTCACCACCACCGCCTCGCTGATGAAGATCACCGCCATTTCGGCGCGGCCCTCGGCAACCTCGATCGCGGCCTCGTGGCCGCCCTTGGTCAGCACCGCCTTGGCCTTGATGGCGTCGCCGATGCCCAGCCGCTCGGCGACCTCGGCAAACCAGATGCCCGAAGTGCCGCCCTCCGCCGGATTGGTATAGGCGACCGACTTGGCGGCGAGCACCGCTGCCTTGAAGGCCGCGGGCGTCGCCACGTCGGGCTTCGCCGTGCCCTCACGGACCACCACGCCGATGCCGACGCGTCCGAGGTCGGCGCGGCTGCCGGGCAGGAACTTGCCGGTCTTCTCGAGCTCCGCCATCAGCGGTGTCGAGACGATGATGAGGTCCGCCGGCTGGCCCGACGCGATGATGTTGCGCAGCTGCCCGGTGGTGCCGATGGTGAAATCGAATTTCTGGCCGGTCTGCTTCGCGTAATCCTCGATGATCTGTCCGATCAGGCCGCGCACCGCACCGGCGGCGATCACCTTGAGGTCGGCGGCCTGTGCCTGCCCGGCGAGCAGCAATGCTGCCGCGGCGCCCAGCCATCCCGTTCGCCACGCCATCGCCCGCCTACTCCGGCTTGAACCCGGCCGCGCTCATGATCTTCGCGTACTCGGCGTCGCGCGAACGGATCAGCTTGGTGAAGTCCGCGCCGCACTGGCCGGCCGGATAGAGCCCGAGTGTGACGAGCTTGTCGCGCACGGCCGGCACCTTCATGGCATCGGTAAACCACTTGGCGAGCTGATCGACCACGGGCTGCGGCGTGCCGGCCGGCACCACGGTGCCGAGCCAGACCTCGACGTCGTAGCCCGGGAAACCCTGTTCCGCGATGGTCGGCAGATCCGGCAGCATCTGCATGCGCTTGGCGCCCGTCGCCGCAAGCGCCCGTAGCTTGCCGGCCTTGAGGTGCTCGACCGCCTCGGAATAGTTCTCGTACACCGCCGTCACGTGGTCGCCGAGCAGCGCATTCACGGCCGGCGCGCCGCCCGCGTACGGAACGTAGGTCATCCGTGCCTGGCTCGCGAGGTTGAGCTGCAGGAAGCCGATGTGCTGGGTCGTGGCCGGACCCACGCTCGCCATGGTGATCTCGCCGGGCTTTGCTTTCGACGCCGCGATGAGATCGGCCAGCGTCTTGTAGGGTGATGTCACATTGACCACGATCAGGTTCGGCGACGTCACCAGATTGCACACATGCGTGAAGCTCGTGAGCGGATCGTAGTTGAGCTTGCGCATGTGCGCGTTGATGACGAAGGAGTTCGACATCACCAGCACGGTGTTGCCGTCGGCCGGCTGGCGCGAGACGAAATCGGTCGCCGTCACGGTCCCGGCACCCGGGCGGTTCTCGATGACGAGGTTGACGCCGTCGGTCGCATTGATCTCCTGCGCGAGCACCCGCGCCAGCACGTCGGCGCTGCCGCCCGGCGGATAGGGCACGATCACCCGGATTGTGCGCCCGCTCTGCGCGGCCGCCGCGCCGGACAATGCCAGCACCACACCCGCCGCCATCAACGCGCGCCTGAGCATCTGCATCGCAATCCCCCCTTTTGTTTGCAGGGTGATTGCATGTGAGGTGGGCAGTGCCGCCGTGCTCACCTCACATGCAATCGCCCTCTTTTGCTACCGCCTCAGCCAGTCTTCTTCTGCCTCGCCTCGGCCAGCAATGCGACAATGCGCTGCGGCGTGATCGGGGCTTCGTTGATCCGCACCCCGAACGGCTCGAGCGCATTCTCCACCGCCGAGACGAGCGTCGCAATCGCCGGAATCGTGCCGGCCTCGCCCGCCCCCTTGAGGCCGAGCGGATTGAGCGGGCTCGGCGTCTCCATATGGATGATGTCGATATTGGGCGAGTCGGTCGCGAGCGGTAGCAGGTAGTCCGCGAGCGTGGTCGAGGTCGGCTGCGCGCCGGCGTCGTAGAGCATGTGCTCGAAGAAGGCGTTGCCGATGCCGTGGATCACGCCGCCGACCACCTGGCCCTCAACCACCATCGGATTGATGATGCGGCCGCAGTCGTGCATCACGAGATAGCGCAGGATCTTGATCTCGCCGGTCTCGATGTCGATCTCGACCTCCGCGACATGGGTGCCGTTCGCATAGGTCGACTGGTCCGGCGTGAAGTGGCTGGTCGCCTCGAGGCCCGGCGTCGGCCCGCCCGCCATCGAGAATCCCGGCATGCCGACCGCGCGGGCCGCGACCTCGCGGAAGCTCTTGCGCACGTCCGAGCCCGCAACCTTGGCGAAACCGTTCTCCAGCTCGATGTCGCCTTCCGCGACCTCCATCATGGCGGCCGCGAACTGCCGCACCTTTTGCGCCGCCTCTTGCGACGCCAGGTGCACCGATGAGCCGGCGTTCACGGCCGTGCGCGCCGCGAACGAGCCGACGCCGAGGCCGGTCGCGGCGGTGTCGGAGGTGACCACCGTGATGTCGTCGGGCGTGCAGCCGAACTGGTCGGCCGCGATCTGTGCCAGCACGGTCTTATGCGACTGCCCCTGCGGCGTCGCGCCCGTATAGACCGTGATCTTGCCACTGGTCGCGACCCGCACGGTCGCGCTTTCGTAGGGCCCGAGCCCGGTCGAACTCGACCGCATTGCCAAAGCCGAGGCCAATGTAGCGCCCCTGCTCTCGCGCGCGAGCTTGGCGCGCCGCGAAGCCGGCGAAATCGGCGCCCGCCAGCGCCTTCGCCTGCGAGGTCGGATAGTCGCCGCTGTCGTAGGTCACGGGCCGGCCGTCGCGCGAAATAATGCCGACATTGTACGGCATCTGCTCGGGCCTGATGAAGTTGCGCCGGCGCACCTCGTCGCGGTCGAGCTTCATCTCGCGCGCGATGCAGTCGACCAGGCGCTCCATCGTGACCGCGGCCTCCGGCCGCCCGGCGCCGCGCACCGGCGAGGTCGGCACCTTGTTGGTGAAGGCGCACAAGACATCGAGCCGGAACGCCGGGACCACATACGGCCCCGGCACCGTCGTCGCCGCAATCCACGGCAGCACCACGCCCCACGGCATGTAGGCGCCGCTATCGTGCACGAGCTTACCGCGGATGCCGAGGATGCGCGCGTCGCGGTCGACCGCGATCTCCATGTCCCAGTACTGGTCGCGCTCCTGCTGGGTCGAGACGAAGTTCTCCTTGCGGTCCTCGATCCATTTGAGCGGCCGGCCCACCATCATGGCGGCGGCCGCGAGCGCGCCGTACTCGGCGTAGAAGCTGCCCTTCGGGCCGAAGCCGCCGCCCACGTCCGGCGTGACGATGCGGATCTGGTGGTCCGCCCAGTCGAGCAGGTCGAGCAGCACGCGCTTGTGGCGATGCGAGCCCTGCGACGAGACGTAGATCATCAGCGCTTCGGTCACCGGATCGGGCACCGCGATCATGCCGCGGCACTCAATAAAGAACGGCCCGCCGCGGTGCTGGAATATTTTTTCGCGAAACACGTGGCTCGCGCCCGCGAAGGCCGCCTCCACGTTGCCGACATTGAGCGGGATGTGCGCCGCCAGATTGCCGTACGCCGCCGCCGCATCGCGATGCGCGAGCGGCGCGCCGGGCGCCAGCGCCGCCGCGCAATCCGCGATCGCGGGCAGCGGCTCGAACTCGATGTCGACCAGCGCGGCCGCATCCTCGGCGAGGTAGCGGCTGTCCGCGATGACGAGCGCGACCGGCTCGCCCACGAAGCACACCTCATCCTTGGCGAGGCAATATTGCATGAACGGCTGCTTGATCGCCGGATTGGGCACCAGCAGCGGCACGGTCTGCCGCCGCATCGTCTCGGGCAGGTCGGCGTACGTGACCACCGCATGCACGCCCGGCAGCGCCAGCGCCCGCGCCTTGTCGATGCCGCGAATGTTGGCATGCGGATGCGGGCTGCGCAGCACAGCCACCTCGAGCATGCCCGGCAGGCGGATGTCGTCGACATACCGGCCCTTGCCGGTGAGGAATGCCGGGTCCTCCTTGCGCTTGACGCTTGCGCCGAACCACTTCGCGCCCATCAGTGCGCCTCCCCGCGCGCGGTTCGCTCAAGAGCCACCGCCAGAAAATCGAGACGCCATAGCGACTGACACAGCTTGCGGCCGAATGTCTCGAGGTCGGCAAGGCCGGCCATCGGCGCCTCTCCGCTCTGCGCCACGTCCGCCGCAATCTCCCGGATTGTGCGACGGCCATCGACGCGCCGCACGAAGGACAACTGCGCCGGGTTGAGCCGCACACGCCAATCGGGCCGGAAAATCTCATCGCCCGAGATGCCGCAGCGCATGCGCATCAGCGGAACATAGTCGAGCGAGGCGGCCGTCGAAAAATCGATGGCGTAGCTCTCCTTCGACCGGTCCGGACGGCACGCCATGAAGAAATGGCAGGCGTTGAGCGTATGGATACGCTCCATCACGGACCAGAGCCTGGTCTCAGGTAATGCATTCACGGCTCGATGGAACGCGCTCGCCGGCGCCGATAGATCGTGGGCGTAATACGGGGCCTTGAGGAGCCATCCCTGGAAGACGAGCCCGCCCGCGGTGACGAGATCGATACAGTCGTCGACGGTGTAGCTTCGCTCGCGGCCGTGCAGAAACGTATCCACCAGGACGGCATCGAACTGCAAATTCCGCGCTATTCTGCGATAGCTCTGCACAGCGTGGTCCGGCGACAGCAACGACATCGTCTCCCTGACCAGTTTGACCAATTCATCGTCCTGCCGCAGCCCCAGGTCATCGAAGACCGATTGCAGCAGCTCGACGCCGCTCCGGCCGTACTTTGCATAGAGCATGCACCCCAAGACGCCGTCCCGCCGCAGGCAACCGGCGAGCGCTTTCATGCCGGTCAGTGGGTCCGCCATGTGATGCAGGACGCCGGTCGATACGACGAGGTCGAAGTCGCGTCCCAGCGCCGGCAGCTCTTCGATCGGAAGCCGACGCAATTCCAGATTCCACAGCCCGTGCTTTTCCTTGAGATATTGCTGATGGTCCAGTGACGGCTGGCTGACGTCGATCGCCACCACTTTCGCGGCGGGATTCGTGAACGCAAACACCGCCGCCTGGTTGGTGCCGCAGCCCGCGATCAGGACATCGAGGTCGGGTCTGTAGTCCCGATCGGGCCATTGAATCCTGTGAGCGTGGACCGGGTCGAACCATTCCCAGTTGCTGTCGATCCACGTCGCGAGGTCATCGATCGGTTGCGGGTAGGCCCAGCGTTCGTACTGGCGCGCGACAACATCGTCGCGCGGATCGGGGGTGGCAGTCATCTTACTTTCCCCTCCCCCGCTTGCGGGGGAGGAACGCGCGCACGCAAGTCGGGCTTGCCCGACTTGCGCACATAACACTGCTGATCTCGGGTAAACCCGAGATCAGTGCGCGCCAGGAGGGGGCAAGTCGGCAAGCGCATGCGCAAGCGGCGCCCCCTCTCCCACTCTCCCCCGCAAGCGGGGGAGAGGGCTCGCATGAGCAAGCGGCGATGTCAGCGCCCATCTCGCCCTTTCACCCCTCAACCTTCCTGACCGACAACTCCGGCTTCACCCCGCCGCGCTGCCGCGCCAAGGTCTCCCTGCCGGTCTCCTCCCATTCGCCGCGCACAGTGCGCGCCGCCCACACGTCCCACCGCTCGATCCAGTCGCCGAGCGTGTAGCCGTGCCACGGCGACTTGAGCGCGATCGGCGGCAGCTTGAGCTCGGCCCACAGTGCCTCGGCGCGCTGCATGAATTCCTTGCGGGGCAGCGCCAGCGGCGGCATCGGGCCCTTGGCGGTCGCGTCGATCAGCAGCGTCGAGTCGGCATCGCGCTCGCGATACTGCGCGCCCTGCACGCCGCTGCGGTAGGGCGCCACATGCACATCGTTGATCGGATTGCAGCGATAGGCGATCGACCAGAAGATCGCGTCGGTGTTCGCCGGATCGATATCCTCGCTCACCCCGATACACACTTTCCCGCAGTTCGCCATCAGCGTCGAGGCGCCGTTGAGGCCGCGCCAGACTTCGGTGCGCGGCGTGCCGGGCGCGAATTGCACGAAGATCACGGGCCGCAGATTGGTCAGCGGCTCGTGCATCACGACGCGCGTGACGCCGCGCACCGCCAGATGGTCCCGCAGATGCGCGAGCCACAGCGGCTCGTACGCGACCTTCTTGACCAGGCTCGACTCGCTCGGTGTCACCTGGCTGATGATCGAGCAGAACACCGGCGACGTCTTGTGGGTGATCGCCGTCACCTGCATCGGCATGTTGAACGCTTCGAGCGCCACATAGCCATTGCTCTCACCGAACGGCGCCTCGGGCTCGAGCATTTGCGCGTCGATCAGCCCCTCGATCACGATCTCGGCGTCCGCCGGCACGTCGAGGTCGATCGTCTTGCACTTCGTCATGCGGATCGGCTCGCCGGCGAGCGCGCCCGCGACGCCCATCTCGTCGAGATCGACCGCGAGTTTCTGCGGCCCCGTGAACATCACGACCGGCGCGGCGCCGACCACGATCGCGATCGGCATCGGCGTCTTCGCCGCATTGTGCTTGAGCCAGTGCAGGTAGCCGCCCGCCCCGCCCTGATGCGCCACCATGCGCACCGCGAGGCGATCGGTCGCCTTCAGCGCCGCCCGGTACGTGCCCATGTTCTGGATGCCGCTCTCCGGGTCCTTGGTCACGCACAGCGTCGCCGTGAGATAGGGCGCCGCATCGAAACCCGGCGTCGACACCGGCACCGGCAGGCGCTTCAAGCCGCCGTCCGGCCCGCGCAGCGCATCGCCGGTGATCACCACTTCCTGGCAGCGCGCCGTAGCAGTGCGCACCGGCGCGACCGGATGGCCGATCGCGTCGAGCCAGGCCTTGCCGATCTCCTCGACCGCGCAACCCATGCCAACCGCGTAGATCTCGGCCGACGCCGCCAGCGCACCGACGACAACCGGCATGTCGTAGCGCTTGCCTGCCCCGTCGACCACGTTGGTGAACACGAAGGCGCGCCGCTCCGCCTCCGGGATGCCGCCGATGAACTGCAGCCGCACCAGCGGATGCAGTTCCGTGTCCTTGTTGACCGGATGGTCAATGCGCGTGACGAGCCCGCGCGCCTCGAGATCGGCCAGATGCTCCTGGAAATCGAGCCGTGGCCGCACCTTTTGCGCGCCGGCGGCACTGCGCGTCATATCGTCCATGGTCGCTCCTCATGCGGCTCCGCATGGTGGGGATGCGATTGCGCGGGACCCGACCGGGGATCGGGCCGTGACAAATCGCGCCCGGAGTTATAATCGGTGTCGCGAGCGAATACACGAGCCAATACATCCTCTCGGATATCCTGCATGCCATAGCCGGGCGTGGCAGGGAGGAACCCCGAGCAACGCATGAATCCGACCACCGCGCCACGCGCGGACCAATCCCTCATCGAGACACGCTACTCCTGGGTCGTCGCGACCGTCGCGCTGATCTGCCTTGCGTTCTCGTTCGGCGGCCTGTGGATCGTCTCGGTCGGCCTCAAGGCGATCGCGGCCGATGCCGGCAACCAGCGCTCGGTGCCGGCGCTTGCGGCCGCACTCGCCTGGCTCGGCTCAGGTCTCGGCGGCATCGCGATGGGGCCGTTCGCAGTGCGCTTCGGCATCCGCTGGACCGTGATCTTCGGCGGCGTCATGATCGCGGTCGGCCTGTGCGTCTCGACGCTCGGCGCCGGCTTCCCGCTATGGATCGGCCACGGTCTGTTCATGGGGCTGATCGGCAACGCCGGCCTCAACGCGCCGCTCTACATCTATGTGAGCCGCTGGTTCGACCGCCGGCGCGGCTCGGCGCTCGCGCTCATCTCCAGCGGCTCCTACATCGCGGGCGCGGTCTGGCCGACCATCTTCGAGCGCGCCATCGCGGTCTACGGCTGGCGCGCCTCGATGATCGCTTACGCGGCGCTCGAGGTCGTCGTGATCGTGCCGCTCGCCGCGATCTTCTTCCGCCATCCGCCCGAAATCTTCGCGCCCGCGCCGGCTAAAGGCACGGTCCACAAGGCGTCCGTGCTCGGCCTGCGTCCCAGCCTCGTGTTCGGCATGCTGTCGGCGGCGGCCTTCCTGTGCTGCGTGCCGATGGCGATGCCGCAGGGCCACCTCGTCGCGTTCTGCAGCGACCTCGGAATCCCGGCGACAGAGGGCGCCGCCATGCTGTCGGTGATCCTCGGCACCGCCTTCGTGACGCGCCAGTTCTGGGGCTTGATCTCGGATCGCATCGGCGGCGTGCTCACGGTGCTGGCCGGCTCGCTGGTGCAATGGATCGCCATGATCGCGTTCCTGCTCACCCAGAACGAGATCGGCCTGTTCACGGTCTCGGCCGTCTACGGCCTCGGCTTCTCGGGGATCATCCCGGCCTACGTGCTGGCGGTCCGCGAATATTTTCCGGCGCGCGAGGCATCGTGGCGCGTGCCGTCCCTATTGTTCTTCTCCGGCGCCGGCATGGCGGCCGGCGGCTGGGTCGCGGGCGCGCTCTACGATCACTACGGCTTCTACACGCCTGCCTTCACGACCGGCGTCGTGTTCAACATGTTGAACCTCGTGGTGGTCGGCACGCTGGTGCTGCGCCAGCACCGCGACACCGGGCCCGCGCTGGCCTTGCCTGAAAAAAGCGCCGCGCACGGCTGATCCGAACAATTTTCGCAGTCGTGTTTGCGAAGCGTTACCCCTAATTTTGCACCGGCACGCCCGGCGCCCTCGCCTTTACGTAAAAAAACTCAGATGCCGTTAGGAGAGTGCGGACGCGGGGCGACTCCGTCTGTCCCGACATTCTGGCTTTCCATTTTTCTGCGGGGTGAGGGTCGTGAACACTGCTTTCCGCGATGATTGCGAGGTCGCCGTTGTCGGCGCCGGCCCGTACGGGCTTTCGCTCGGCGCCCATCTCAAGTCGGCCGGCATCGAGACGCGCATCTTCGGCCGCCCCATGTCGTTCTGGCGCGAGCACATGCCGAAAGGCATGAACCTGCGTTCGCCCTGGGCCGCGACCCACATAGTCGATCCCGACAACCTGCTCAGCCTCGACGCCTTCTCGGCCGTGACCGGCCTCGGCCGCCCCGATCCGCTGCCGCTCGCGGACTTCGTCCGCTACGGCGAGTGGTTCCAGAAGACGGCGCTGCCCGATCTCGACACCCGCCAGGTCACGCAGATCGAGCCGGCCGGCCGCGAGTTCTGGCTCACCCTCGCGGACGGCACGACGGCGCGCGCGCGCCGCGTCGTCATCGCGATGGGCCTCGCCAACCAGGAAGTCCGCCCGACCGCCTTCGAGGGCCTATCGGCCTCGCTGGTGAGCCACGCGGCCGACCACCCGAGCCTCGACCAGTTCGCCGGCAAGCGCGTCGCCGTGCTCGGGCGCGGACAGAGCGCGACCGAATCCGCCGCGATCCTCAACGAGGCCGGCGCCGAGGTGCAGATCATCTGCCGCGGCGACGTCCATTGGCTCGGTGCCGAGACCTCCGGCAACGCCCATCGCCGCGACGTCTATTGGCGCCTGCACAAGCTGCTCGCCACCAAGTCCGGCGTCGGCCCCTTCCCGCTCAACTGGGTCAACGAGCAGCCCGACGCGGTGCATCGCTTCCCGCATGACCTGCGCGTCTGGCTCAACACCAAGAGCCTGCGCCCCGGCGCCGCCGGCTGGGTGCGGGCGCGTCTCCCCGGCGTCGCGATCGATGCCGGTCGCACGGTTCGCGCCGCGCACGAAGAGGCCGGGCGCATCGTCCTCGATCTCGACAACGGCTCCTGCGCGTTCGACCACGTGCTGCTCGCGACCGGATACAAGATCGACGTCGCGCGCTTCGGCATCCTGGCGCCCAAGGTCCTCTCCGCGCTCGCGACTGACGCGGGCTCGCCCGTGCTCGGCAAGGGCTACGAGTCGAGCGTGCCGGGCCTGCATTTCGTCGGCTCGAGCGCGGTGCGCAGCTACGGCCCGCTGCTGCGCTTCGTGTGGGGCGCCGGCTACGCGGCCCGCACCGTGACCAAGTTCGTCTGTGCCAACCGCTCGAAGAGCGTGTTCGCCTGGTCGCAGCCGTGCGCCGAGGACGTGCTCGGCCGCCCGACCGAGACCGCGTCGAATTTGAGCTGATCCGCCGATGGATCGGGGCCTCTCACCCGCACTGCGCTCTCTTTCCCCTCCCCCGCTTGCGGGGGAGGAATACGCGCGAAGCGCGCGGGAGGGGGCAAGTCGGCGCACGCATGAGCAAGCGTCGCCCCCTCTCCCGCTCTCCCCCGCAAGCGGGGGAGAGGGCGCGCATGCATTTGCGGCGACACCGGCGGCTCTCATCCTCGGCGGCTCCCACGGCAGCCTCGCGATCGCCCGCAGCCTCGGGCGCCGCGGCATCGATGTGGCGCTGCTCACCGATCATCACCTCGCCGGCTTCTCCCGCTACGCGCGACGCAAATTTACCTGGGACGGCCCCAACCACGACGGCGCCCTCGCCCGTCTCATCGCGCTCGCCGAGCACGAAGGCCTCGCGGGCGCCGTGCTGTTCGCCGGCGGCGACGCCGAGGTCCGCTTCATCGCGCAGAACCGCGATCGGCTCGCGGCGCTCTTCCGCCTCACCACGCCGGCCTGGAACATGGTGCAGCCGCTGTCCGACAAGCGGCTGATGTACGCGCATGCGGCCTCGATCGGCATCGCGGCGCCGCGCGGCTACACGCCGCGCGACCGGCGCGACCTCGACGACATGCCGTACCGCTTCCCGCTCGTGCTCAAGCCGACCGAGCGCACCGTCGAGAATGCCTTCACGCTCGCCAAAGCCTGGCGCGCCGACGACCGCGCGACCCTGGTCGCGCGCTACGACGAGGCGGCGGCGCTCGTCGGCCCCGACGCCATCGTGCTGCAGGAGCTCATCCCGGGCGGCGGCGAGACGCAGTTCTCCTACGCGGCCGTGTGCGACCGCGGCAGGCCGCTCGCGGAGCTGACCGCGTGCCGCCGGCGGCAATATCCGGTCGAGTTCGGTTATACGAGCACCTTCGTCGAGACCGTCGACTGCGCCGAGGTCACAGAGGCGGGACGGCGCCTCCTCGCCTCGCTCGACTACACGGGCATCGCGGAAGTGGAGTTCAAATACGACCACCGCGACGGCCGCTACAAGATCCTCGACGTCAATACCCGCATCTGGAGCTGGGCCGCGCTCGGCGCCGCCGCGGGCGTCGACTTCCCGCACGTGCTTTGGCGCCTGGCGCTCGGCGAGACGGTCGAGCCCGTCCGCGCCGATCGCGACGCGGCTTGGATGCACACCTCGCGCGACCTCATCGCGGCCGGCTATGCGCTGCTGCGCGGACGCTTTGCACTTGCATCCTACGCGCGCGCGCTGCGCAAGCCGCTGGTCTTTGCCGCCTTCGCGGCCGACGATCCGCTGCCCGGCCTCGTCGAACTGCCGCTCGCGCTGTGGCGGGCCTTAAGCCATCGTCTGCCGATCCTGGCGCGCGACTTCTGGCGCCAGATCATGGTCGCAGATACGCCCGGCGACGCGACGCTCACGCCAAGGCCGGATAGTCCGTATAGCCTTTCTCGCTTCCCCCATAGAAGGTTGCCCGATCCGGCGGATTGAACGGGCCGCCGCGGGCGAGCCGCGCCGGCAGGTCGGGATTGGCGAGATAAAGCGTCGCAAACGACACCAGGTCCGCGACGCCATCGGCGATCGCCGCATTGGCACGGGTGAGATCGTAGCCCTTGTTGAGCATCAGCGGCCCGCGCCAGCGCGCGCGGAAGAACTTCCCGTCCGGCCGCTCGCCCTGCCCGACCGGCTCGGTCGGCCCCGGCTCGATGATGTGCAGATAGGCAAGCCCGAACGCACCGAGCTGCTCGGCCGCGTAACCGAACAGCGCCGCCGGTGCTGAGTCCGCCATGTCGTTGAACGGATTGGTGGGCGAGAGCCGCACGCCGACCCGCGCGGCGCCCGCCTCGCCGATCAGCGCCTCGACGACCTCGAGCAGCAGCCGCACCCGGTTGGCGACGCTGCCGCCGTAGCGATCGATGCGCCGATTGCTGCCGTCGCGCAGGAACTGGTCGATGAGATAGCCGTTCGCGGCATGCAGCTCGACGCCGTCGAAGCCCGCCGCCAGCGCATTGGCGGCCGCCACACGGTAGTCCTCGACGAGCCCCGCGATCTCGCCCGTCTCCAGCGTGCGTGGCGTCACGAATTCCTTCATGCCCTGCAGCGTCCACAGCTTGCCGGTCGGCGCGATCGCGGACGGCGCCACCGGCAGTGCGCCCTCCGGCTGCAGCAGCGGATGCGAGACGCGCCCGACATGCCAGAGCTGGCTGAAAATCCGCCCGCCATGCACGAACACCTCCTCGGTGACGTGCCGCCAGCCGTTGACCTGCTCGGGCGAGAAGATCCCCGGGGTACCCGGATAGCCCTGCCCCTGCGGCGCGATCTGTGTGCCCTCGGTGATGATCAGGCCGGCGCTTGCACGCTGCGCATAGTAGGACGCCATCAGCGCGGTCGGCACCTCGCCGGGCCCGGCGCGGTTGCGCGTCATCGGCGCCATCACGATCCGGTTGCGCAGCTCACAGGCGCCGATTTGGATGGGAGAGAAGAGATCAGGCATGCGTGATTTTTGACGCGCCAAGTGCGGAGTGTAAAGACGGCGCGCGCTTCCTTCCCCTCCCCCGCTTGCATCCGAAATCGGGCTTGCCCGATTTCGGCACTCATAAATGGGTCGAAGTCGGATAAATCCGACTTCGACTGGAGGAATACGCGCGAAGCGCGCAGGAGGGGGCAAGTCAGCGCGCGCAGGCGCAAGCCGCTTCCCCCTCCCCACCCTCCCCCGCAAGCGGGAGAGGGAGTGAGAGGCCGTGCCATTGACGTGCGTCTCAGTGCTATGAACAATCCCGACCACACAGAGGACCAATCATGCTGGCGCCCCAAATCTCGATGCGCGAGCGCATGGGCATGTACAATGCCAATGCGCTCAAGATCGGCCTGTTCGGTCCCAATTGCTCGTCCGGCCGCGCCGTCACGCGCGTGCCCGAGCGCTGGTCGGGCTCGTGGCCCGACAACCTGCGGCTCGCCCGCATGGCGGACGAAGCCGGTATCGACTTCCTGCTGCCGATCGCGCGCTGGAAGGGCTATGGCGGCGATACAGACTACCAGGGCGCGACCTGGGAGACGCTGACCTGGGCGTCCGGCCTCCTCGCCTCGACCAAGAAGATCACGGTGTTCGGCACGGTGCACGCGCCGCTGTTCAACCCGATCATCGCCGCCAAGGAATTCGTGACCGCCGACCACATCGGCGAGGGCCGTTTCGGCCTCAACCTTGTGGTGGGCTGGAACCAGGACGAGTTCGACATGTTCGGCGTGAAGCAGCGCGAGCATGACGAGCGCTACGAGTACGCCCAGGAGTGGGTCGAGGTCGTCAAGCTCGCGTGGTCGGACCGCCAGGATTTCGATTTCACCGGCCGCTACTTCAATCTCAAGACCATCCGCGCCAAGCCAAAGCCGTTCGGCGGCACGCGGCCGCTGATGATGAACGCCGGCGCCTCCGACGTCGGCCGCGCCTTCGCGCTGCGCAATTGCGACGCCTTCTTCACCAACGCGTCGCGCCGCTCGCGCGAGGAAACCGAGAGCAAGGTGCGTGCCGTGAAGGCCGAGGCCGAGAAGATCGGCCGCGAGATCGACGTCTACACGGTCGGCGTCGTCACCTGCCGTCCCACTGTTGCCGACGCCGAGGCCTATTACCGGCACTGCGTGGTCGAGAACGCCGACTGGTCCGCGGTCGATCTCATTCTCGGCAAGAAGAACATCACGCCGCAGAACCACTCGCCTGCCGACTTCCAGACCGCGCGCAACGGCTATGCCCAGGGCATGGGCGGATTCCCGGTGGTCGGCGATCCCGACACGGTCGCGCGCATCCTTTCCGAGATGAGCCAGGCCGGCCTGCGCGGCATCGGCATCTCGTTCGTGAATTACGCCGACGAGCTGCCCTATTTCTGCGACGAGGTCCTGCCGCGCCTCAAACGGATGGGCCTGCGGACGTAGATCCCATGGGGCGATGGGCGTGCATCCGATAGGTTTTGGTTTGCACACTCGAACCATCGGAGACGTCAGATGCAAGCATCGAACGCGCGCACGCCCATCGCGGGCCATATTGGCACGATTTTCGTTTCGATCGAACTGAGCCAAAAGAGCTGGCTGGTGACGCTGCATAGTCCCGACCAGGATCGGATGTCGCGACACACGATTGGAGCTGGCGACCACGCCGGATTGCTGTCGCTGCTCGAGCGGGTGCGCGCGCGAGCGGGTCGGAAGCTGGGGACGGCGCCGTGCGTGACGAGTTGCTACGAGGCGGGGTACGACGGGTTTTGGCTGCACCGGCTTCTGCAAGCGCACGGGATCGAGAGCTACGTGTTCGACCCTGCGAGCATTGCGGTGGAGCAGCGCAGCCGGCGGGCGAAGAGCGACCGTATCGACGGCGAGCAGTTGGTGCGTACGCTGATGGCGTATCTTCGGGGCGAGCCGCGGGTCGTGCGGATCGTACGAGTGCCGAGCGCCGATCAGGAAGACGCGCGGCGCGCGACACGCGAGCGGGATCGGCTGGTCAAGGAGCAAACAGGACACACCAACCGGATCAAGTCGCTGCTGCGACTGCACGGCTTTGCGGTGGACAATCCGCGTCGGCAGGACTGGCTGGCGTGGCTGGCCGACCAGCGCGATTGGCAAGGCCAGCCGGTACCGCCCCGGGCTCTGGCCGAGATCGAGCGCGAACATGCGCGACTGATGCTGGTGCGCCGGCAGCTTGCCGCAGTCGAGCAGCCGTGCGCCGAGGCGCAGGCCACGCCGGCGGCCGTCGAGATCGGGCGCCGGCAAGAGAGGCTGTTCCAGCTCAAGAGCCTTGGGCCGGCGTTCACCACGTGCCTGACCGGCGAGGTGTTCTACAAGGACTTCGACAATGGGCGCCAAGTCGGCAGCTATGTTGGGCTGGCGCCTAGTCCATGGAGGAGCGGCGGGACGGACCGCGAGCAGGGGATCAGCAAAGCCGGCAACCCGCGTGCCCGCCAGAAGGCGATCGAACTCGCCTGGCTGTGGGTGCGCCATCAGCCCGACAGCGCGCTGACGCTCTGGTTTCGTGAGCGCACCGCCAAAGCCAGCAAGCGGATCAAGCGCATCGCCATCGTGGCGTTGGCGCGCAAGCTCATGGTAGCGCTGTGGCGCTTCCTCACCACCGGCCTCGTACCGACCGGCGCCAGGCTCAAGCCGGCGACGGCCTAACCCTCAAACGAACGCGTCCGCGCCGCGGCAGGCGCCGCGGTCAGCGCGGGATGGATGATGACCGTGCCACCCTTGGGCCAACGACCAATCCGACTTGTAGATGGGTCTCATCCTCGTGGCTTCCTCGCCGCAAGCATGCGGAATGTGGGTCCGGATCAGCGCGATCCGACCGGATATGAGGTGATGCAGTGAGTTGCTGCATACAACGCCGGAAGCCAGTCCCAGCGCTCCTCGACCGCGGCGGCACGCTGCGCTACGCATGGCTCCGCGCGCCGCCGCGATCGAGGAGCTTCCGCAACCAATCCAAACTCTACGGCCGCTTGACTTAAAAGGCCCCATATGAGGGTGGGCAACCGCGCCTTCGCGGTTGCCCACGCGGGTGCGCGAGAATTTATCGATCGGCATCACGATCACCGCCAGCCCGACCAGGATCAGCGCCATCCCCGCGATCCGCAGCGGACTGAACGTCTCGCCGAGCAGCAGCGCCGACGACAATATGCCGGTCGCGGGCGACAGCAGCCCGAACGGCGCCACCACCGGCGCCGGATAGCGCCGCAGCAGGTAGGCCCACAGCCCGTAGCCGAGCAGCGTCGAGGGCACCGCGAGGTAGAGCGCGACGCCGAGGCTCAGCCAGGACGCATGCGTGATCGCGTGCACGATCGACGGCTGCGGATCGAACGCGTAGGAAAACGCAAGCAGCGGCCAGATCGCGATCAGGCTGCACCAGACCATCAGCCCGAACACCGGGACATTCTGGGTGCGCTTCACCACGATGTTGCCGATCGCCCAGCTCAACGCCGCCGCGATGGCGAGCGCGAGCGCGGCGGGCGCGAGATCCCCGCCGATCGTGAAGCCGATCAGCGCCAGTCCGGCGAACGCAATCGCCATGCCGGCGCCCTGCCGCCAGGTCGGCAGCTCGCCCAGCAAGACCGCCGCGAGCAGGACCGTGAATACCGCCTGGGTCTGCTGGGTCACCGAGCCCAAGCCCGCCGGCATCCCGAGTGCATAGGACATCATCAGCAGCAGGAACTGGCCCGCGAACATCACGAGGCCGATGACGAGCAGCGTCCACCACGGCACCTTGGGCCGCGGCACGAACAGGATCGGCAGGCAGGCGATGAAGAACCGGATCGCCGAGAGCTGCGCGGCCGAAAAGCTCTCCAGCCCGAACTGATACGTGACGTAGGCGAAGCCCCAGATCAGCGAGGTCAGGACCGCCAGCCCCATGTCGCGCAGACGCATCTCGTCCCCGGCCACGTCCCCCGTAGGATCGCTAGCCCAGCCGACGAGGGCAAGCCAATGACAGTTTATTACCGATTGCTGCCGAATTCGGTGATGTGTCGTGCGAGCGATCAACAAGCACATCCTCATGGTGGGGAGCGCGGCCGAAAGGCCGCGCGTCTCGAACCATGGCCCGCGCGCGGATCCGCAATCCCCTGAACGTCGCAGTGCTGCACCGTGCGACAGTCGCGCGCCTACACGCGGCGCGGCGGCTGGGATAGCGTTGCCGCCGTCGCACAAACTCCCGGGGAAGCGCCATGACACCTGCCCGCCTGCTCCTGCAACTCGCTGCCTGCGCCGCTGCGCTGGCCGGCCTTCCGGGCGCCGCCTCGGCGGACGACTACCCGAGCCGGCCGGTTCACCTCGTGGTCGGCTTCCCGCCCGGCCAGAATGCCGACATCGGCGCACGGCTGATCGGCGATTTCCTGTCCAGGAAGCTCGGCCAGCCCTTCGTGATCGACAACAAGCCGGGCGCCGCCTCCACGATCGGCACCGAGTTCGTCGTGCACGCGCCGCCGGACGGCTACACGCTGCTGTGGGTGGTGACCAGCAACTACATCAACGCATCGCTGTACAAGAAGCTGCCCTACGATTTCATCCGCGACATCGCGCCGATCGCCTGCAGCACCATCACGCCGCTCGTCATGGAGGTGACGCCGTCGCTGCCGGTGAAGACGGTGCCGGAGTTCATCGCCTACGCCAAGGCCAATCCGGGCAAGCTCAACATGGCGTCGGGCGGCATCGGCAACTCGACGCATCTCGGGGGCGAGCTGTTCGAGATGATGAGCGGCGTCAAGCTGACGCACGTGCCCTATCGCGGCTCGACGCCGGCGATCACCGACCTGATGGGCGGCCAGGTCCAGGTGATGTTCGACCTGTTGGGCTCGTCGATCGCGCAGATCCGGAACGGCAAGCTGCGGCCGCTCGGGGTCAGCACCGATCAGCCGATCGAGGCGCTGCCCGGCGTGCCAACTCTCGCGAGCTTCCTGCCTGGATACGAGGCGAGCGCGGCGGGCGGCATCGGCGCGCCGCGGGGCACGCCGCCCGAGATCATCGCCAAGCTCAATGCGGCGATCGAGGAGGCGCTGCAGGATCCCAAAATCAAGGAGCGCTACGCTTCGCTGGGCAGCACGCCCCTGCTCTGCTCGCCCGACCAGTTCCGCCAGCATATCGCCCGCGAGACCGAGAAGTGGGCGAAGGTGATCAAGTTCGCCGGCATCGAGCAGCAGTGAGGGGCTCGGCGCATATCCCGGAGAGGGCTCAGGCGCGCCGCGCGTCGCGCTGATGCGGAATGGATGCTGCATCGTGGGTCGCGCCGACGCTACGGAGCGCGAGCCGAGACGCGCGCGCGGCGCCTCGGTTCGCGCCCATTGTCGCGGTGCCCGCGCTGGTTGGACGGCGGCGTTGCCCTCGCGCGTCGCATATGCGCGACTCCGACGCGTCAGCCGGGAAGGACATCACCGTGACCGTCACGCGCCGCCGCGTTCTACGGCTTGCAGGCACCGCCGCGGCCGCGCTTTCCATGGCGCGCGCTGCTCGTGCCGCCGACTATCCGGCGCGCACCGTGCGCATCCTGGTCGGCTTCGCGGCAGGCGGCACGACCGACATCTCGGCGCGCCTGGTGGCGCAGAGGCTCGCGGCCCAACTCGGGCAAAATTTCATCGTCGAGAACCGGCCCGGCGCATCGAGCAACATCGCGACCGAGGCCGTCGCGAAGGCGAGCCCCGATGGCTACACGCTGCTGATGGCCGGCAACCCGAACGCCATCAACGCGACGCTCTTCCCCAACCTTGCCTTCAACTTCGTGCGCGACTTTGCGCCCGTCGCGGGCCTCATGCGCGTTCCCAATGTCATGGAGGTAAATCCGTCGTTTCCGGCGCACTCGATCGCGGAGTTCATCGCGTATGCCAAGGCACATCCGGGTGCCGTCAATGTCACCTCCGCCGGCACCGGCACGACCGCGCACCTCTCGGGCGAGCTTTTCCAGATGATGGCTGGCGTCAAGCTCACCCACGTGCCCTATCGCGGCTCCGGTCCCATGCTGATCGACCTGATCGGCGGCCAAGTGCAGGCCGCCTTCGACAACATGCCCTCCTCGATCTCCGCAATCCGCGCCGGCAAGCTGCGCCCGCTGGGCGTCACGACTGCGGCACGCTCGCCCGCCCTGCCGGACGTACCGGCGATCGGCGAGGTCGTGCCCGGTTACGAGGCAAGCGGATGGTTCGGCCTTGCGGCGCCCAAGGGCACGCCCGCCGAGATCGTCGATCGGCTCAACCATGAAATCGAGGTGGCCCTCGGGGATGCAGCCTTCCGGACGAAGCTCGCCGACATGGGCGGGACGCCCCTTGCCGGCTCGCCGTCGGATTTCGCCAAGCTGATCGTCGACGAGACCGAAAAGGCCGCCCGCATCATCAAGTTCGCGGGCCCGGGCACGAGCGCCAATTGAATCTCGAAGATGCGCGACCGCCCGAGGTGACGGCCGCAGATCGGCTTCGGCGTCAGCCGATGCCGTATTTCTGGCTCGCAAACCATTCGCGCGGAATGGTGCGATTGGTGCCTTCGGCCATGAGCTTGCGGTGCAGGATCGCGCCGCAAGCCGCGAATTGGATCGCGAGCCCGGTATTGTTCTTGTAGTAGAGGATCCCGTCGCGCTGCTGCCGGACGGCGACGCGGCCCGATACGATGTCGCCGAGTTCGTGCACCCGCTCGCGCGAAACGGCACCGCGCTCGATCTCGTCGAGCAGTTCGACCTGCCGGTTGGCAACCACCGCCTCCCAGTCGTTGACGATAATGTCGCTCGCCCGCGCAAAGGTGTCCGCGTCGACCTCGCGGCAGACGCTGAGCACATCCGAATTGGCGATGCTGATGACCATCTGGCCCGGCTCGAGCCATTCACCGCGCAACACCGGCACCTTCGAGTTGGTCGCGCAGCAGACGATGTCGGCGCCGCGCGCCACCTCGCGCGGATCGTCGACCGCGATCACCTCGACCCGCTCGTTCGCCATGCGGGCGAGAAATGCTGCGCGATGGGTTGCGCTCGGGCTGAACACCTTCACGCGCCGGATCGGTCGCGCCGCGCAGATGGCGCGAGCGTTCGGAAACGCCTGGTTGCCCGTACCGAACAGGCCGAGCACCTCGGCGTCCTCGCGCGCACATTGCGCCACCGCAAGTCCCGTGGTCGCGCCGACGCGGAAGCCGCTCAGATGCGTCTCGTGCATGAAGGCGAGCGGCTCGCCGGTCTTGAGGTCATAGAGGATGATCACCGACCAGTTCACCGGCTCAGGATTGTCGAAGACCTTGCGCTCCGCCTCTTTGTCGACCAGCGTGAAATGCGAGCCGGCGCGCACGCAGGCCGTTCCGTAGCTCAGCACGGCGCCCGCGTGAATATTGGCGAAATAGCGCCGCCGCGGGTCGGGCGACATGAGACTATAGCGCAGCCGCGGCGGGTTGGCGGCGCGGCCCTCGGCGAGATCGCGGAACGCAACCCGCATCGCCTCGATCGCCTCCTCGATCGACAGCAGGCGGACCGCGTCTTCGTCGGTGATGACTATGGGCATTGCGCTTTCCGTAGCCCGGATGAGCGAAGCGATATCCGGGGGAAAAATCCGAGCTCCCGCATGTCGCTTCGCATGCGGGCCGCGTTCCCTCACTTGAGCTCCGTCATTCCAGCTTGATGCCGCTCTCGCGGACCACCGCGGTCCAGCGCTTCGCCTCGGCGCGGAAGAACGCGTCGAACTCCTGTGGCGTGGAGGTCGCGACCGTGATCCCGGCCTTCTCCAGCCGATCGGCAATCGCCGGATCCGCATAGATCGTCGCGACCTCGCGCGCGATCTTGTCGATCACCGGCTGCGGCGTGCCGGCCGGCGCAACCAGTCCGATCCATGACGACATGTCCTGCAACTGCGGCAGTCCCGCCGCAACCGCCAGCGGCTCGACGTCCGGCAGCACCGACAATGGCCGGCTGTTGAGCTTGGCGAGCGCACGCAGCTTGCCGGCCCTGATCAGCGGCAGGCTCGGCGCGACGCCGTCGACCGCGAAGTCGACGCTGCCGGTGATGAGGCCGTTCACCACGTCGGTGCTCCCCTTGTAGGGGATCATCTGCACGTCGATCCCGGCCTCATGCGCGAATTGGTAGCCGGCGAGCCGCGTCGTGACGATGCCGGCCCCATAGTTGAGCTTGCCGGGATTAGCCTTGGCGCGCGCGATCAGCTCGGCGACGGTTTTCGGCCCGTCGGCGGCCCGCACCGTGATCAGCGAGGTGTTCTTCGCCGTCAGCGTGATGGCGGCGAAATCGTGGAATGGGTCGTAGGACAGTGGCCCGGTTGCGGTTGCCGGGTTCAGGACCAGCGTCGTGTCCATCGCGGCGAGGAGCGTGTAGCCGTCCGGCTCGGCCTTGGCGACGACCTGGGCGCCGATCGCCGTGTTGCCGCCCGGCCGGTTCTCGATGACGACCGGCTGCTTCCAGTCCGCGCTCATGCGCTGGGCGATGATGCGGATGTTGATGTCGGTCGGCCCGCCCGCCGGAAACGGCACCACGATGCGGATCGGTCGCGCCGGAAAGGAGGCGGCGTCCTGCGCGGCGGCGGGACCGAGCGCGAAGAGGGCGAGAAGCAATGCGGTGACTGTGCGCATGCGCTTCCTCGAATTCAGAGCCGTAGGGTGGGCAACCGCGCTTGGTTCTCGCTAACCGCGTGGGCAAAATCGCATCGGCGCGGTTGCCCACGCGGAGAGTAACGAGCAGGCGATTTTGCCCACCCTACTGATTCAACAACGGGATCGTCTTGTAGTCCGGGGTCTTCGGCAGCGATTCCAGATACGCCCAGATGTCGGTCAAATCAGCATCCGACAGGATCTTGGCGCTGTAGGCCGGCATCGCCCGGTTGGTGCCGCGCACGAAGCCGATGAAGGCTTCGAGCGGCAACTCCGTGTCGTAGAGCACCTTGCCGCGGCTGGTCACAACCGAACCCTGCCCGACCGTGCCGTGGCACTGGAAGCACCCGTGCGTGATGAACGCTTCCTTGCCCTTGTCCGGCGAGCCTGCGGCGACCGCCGCAGACCCAAGCGAAAGCGCCGCGGCGGCCGCAAGCGCGGCGCGAATGACGAAACGATGCATGATCCTGGACCTCAGCGCGGCTGCGTGATCGTATCGACCAGCGCCGGCTGGCCGGATTTCACCACTTCGACGGCTTTCTTGATCGTCGGCCCGATCTCGTTCGGGTCGGTGATCGGCCCGGCCGACCACCAGCCCATCGAGGCGGCGAGCTTGGCGTAGTCGATGTGCGGGTTCTCGATGCGCGTGCCGAGCGGCCCGAGGTCCTTGCCGTTGTAGGCCACGCGCTCGCGCCGGTTCGACATGCGCTGCACGTGCATGGTTTCCTGGTGATAGCCGCGATTGTTGTGCATCACGGTCAGCATCGGGATCTTGTGGCGCGCCGCCGTCCACAGCACGCCGGGCACATACATCATGTCGCCGTCCGTCTGCAGGTTGAGCGAGAAGCGGCCGAGATCGCGGTTGGCGAGCGCCGCGCCGACCGCGGCCGGCGAGTTGTAGCCGACGCCGTAGCCGCCCGGCCCGCCGATATGGCTGTAATGCTTCTCCATCGGCCACAGCCGCGACGGCCAGCTGCTCATCTGCCGCTCGGAGCCGACCATGGACCAGTCGAGGTCCTTGATGTGCGGATAGACCTCGGCGCACAGGCGCGCGGTCGAGATCGGCGTCGCGTCCCAGCCGATGGCGGCGAGCTGCAGGTTGCGCTTGCGCGCCTCCTCCTTCGCCTTGCGCCTCGCCTCGCCGCGCTTCTCGAACGCCGCCTTGCGGTCGTTCGGGATCGCCGAGCGCACCGCCTCGATCAGCGACGGCAGCGTCGCCTCGGCGTCCGCCGCCATGCCGACGTCGACCACCTGGAAGCGCTGGAAGTCCTGGTAGTTCGACTTGGTGTGCAGCTCGACCGAGTTGATGCTGATGAGCTTGGTGCCCGGCTTGACGCGCGTCTCCTGGATGCCGTGGCCATCGTTGTCGCCGTTGTCGATCTGCGAGTTGACGGTCGCCCAGAAATCCGTGAGCTCGAGGCCGAGCACCACGTCGGCCTGCGCGATCACGGTCGGCGGGCTGCGCAGGTGATGCGTGTTGGGGAAGTTCATGCGGCCGCCCTGGTCGACCACCGGCGCCTGCAGCAGCTCGGCAAGCTCGACGAGCAGCTTCATGCCGTTCTCGGTGCGCGCCGCGCGGTCGGCGACGATCACGGGCCGCTCGGCGTTCGCGAGCAGCCGCGCCGCCTCGCGCACCGCGTTCGGGTCGCCCGCCGGCGGCGCCGACGCGATGTAGCGCGGGATGTAGAGCTTCTCGCCTTCCTCGTGGATCGCCGACTCCTGCAGCTCGGCGTCGCACGCGATCGCGACCGGCTCGTAGGGTGGCGTCATCGCGAAGCGATAGGCGCGCACGAACGACTGGGCGAAGTGCTGCAGCGAGGTCGGCTGGTCATCCCACTTGGTGAAGTCGCGCACGATCGAGTTGATGTCGACCGCCGAGTGGATGGTCGGCACGCCGGGCGGGCGGTGCGCGGCGTCGAGGTCGGTGCCGCCGACAACGATCACGGGCACGCGGTCGCACCAGGCATTGTAGATCGCCATGGTGGCGTGCTGTAGGCCGACGGTGCCGTGCACCACGGTCATCAGCGGCTTGCCGGCGATCTTGAAGTAGCCATGGCACATCGCGACGGCCGCTTCCTCGTGCGTGCAGGTGAGGAATTCGGGCGTCTTGTTGCCGCCGTAGTTGATCAGCGACTCATGCAGCGCGCGGAAGCTCGAGGCCGGATTGCACGGCATATACTTGATGTCGAGCGACTTGATCACGTCGACCATGAAGTCGGAGCCGGCGGCGCCGTTCTGCGCGGCGGCCGGCAGCGCCCGCGGGTTGCCGACCTCGGCAGCCGCGACCATCGCGTTCGGCCGCGCCGCCGAGGGCAGCCGCTCGGGCGCGAGCGGATCGGGCGCCGTTGCGGCCAGCGCGCTTGGTGCCGCGCTCGTTGCGGCCGCGCCCGCGACCGCGGCGCTCGTGAGAAACCCGCGGCGGCTCACGCCCGCTGGACGGCCTGATCCTGACGCTCGACGTGCCATGCATTCCTCCCTGCTCGCAGCCCGTCCTGGCGCACGGGCGGCGCAAATCTGCGGATCGAATTCCGCGATGATTGGGAGCGAGGTTAGCACGCCGACGTGGCGCGCAACACCGGGCGCGTCAGCGCACGTTCCGGCGAGCCGCTAGTGCGTCCAGGGAGTGCGGCGTGCGTACGAGAAGTTGTCCGCATAGCTGATGCCGCGGCGCACGCGCTCTTGGGCTTCGGAGAGCTGATACGGAATGCCGTGGCGCTCGCAGTAGGCGATCGCCTCTTCCTTGGTCTCGAAGCGCAGGCGCAGTTGCTGGCGCATGTCGCCCGACGAGGTCCAGCCCATCAGCGGCTCGATGTCGCGCGGCTCGGAGGGCTCGTAGTCGAGCACCCAGTCCTTGGTCTTGGCCGTGCCCGACTGCATGGCCGTTTTGGCCGGCTTGTAGATGCGCGCGACGCTCATCGCCTTCGTCTCAATGCCTATCCGTCGTGCATGCCCTGGTCGGAGCAGCAGGATTTGAACCTGCGACCCCCTGCTCCCAAAGCAGGTGCGCTACCAGACTGCGCCATGCTCCGTCAGGGCAAGATGCCACTCGATACACGCTTCGCCCGCGCCCAGCAAGGCAAGGGCTTCTTAACCTCTCCCCGTAGAGGAGAGGGAAAGAAATGAAGAAAGCTACCGCCCGTTGAACAGCGGATACCCGATCTTGTCGCCCGGCGCGATGCCGTACTTCTTGGCGGTGCCGGCCGCCACCTCGAGCACGGCGCGCACCGGCTCGCCGGACGGGATGATGCGCTCGGACTTGATCTCGGTGTTCTCGGCGATGCGCGCGATGGTGCCGTCGCGGCGGATGAAGATCATGTCGAGCGACACGAGCGTGTTCTTCATCCACATGGTGACCATCTCGTCCTGCTTGAAGTCGAACAGCATGCCGTAGCCGTCCGGGACATCGGTGCGGAACATGAGGCCCTTCTCGCGCTCCTCGTCGGTCACCGCGACCTCGACGTTGAACACGCGCACGCCCGACTTGGTGGCGATCTCGAGCGTGCCCTTGTCCATGGCGGACGCCAGCGTCGCCCCGAGCAACGGGACGAGCATGAACGCCAGCACAAGCATCAGGACGGATCGGCGGACCATCTGGGGCGCTCCCGTGCGGAGATGTTTAGATGTGTAGCCCGGATTGAGCGAAACGAAATCCGGGAACGCCGGCCCCGGATTTCGCTTCGCTCAATCCGCGCTACGAAGTCCGTCGCCTCGCGCTATATAGGAGAACAATCTCAGGCTCGGCAACGGCGCGTTTCGCCGTTGCACCCGCGCAACACGTTTTGAAAAAATACAGTTCTAGTGCGACGCTGGCCCGTGTCTAGTGCGACGCTGGCCCGTGCGTGCCGCCGTCGGGCCGCACCTCGGTCGCCATCATGCCCTTCGGGCCGGGTCCGAACCGCACCAGCACGGTCTGGCCCGGGCGCAGCTCGGTGATGCCGTAGCGGCGCAGCGTCTCCATGTGCACGAAGACGTCGGGCGTGCCCTCGCCCCGGGTCAGGAACCCGAAGCCGCGCAGGCGGTTGAACCATTTGACGATCGCCCGCTCCAGCCCGCTCGTCGGCGCCACCTGCACATGGGTGCGCGGCGGCGGCAGTTGCGCCGGATGGATCGCGGTCAACTCATCCATCGAGACGATGCGGAACGCCTGCATCCCCTTCGGCCGCGCCAGCGCCTCGCACACGACGCGCGCGCCCTCATAGGCGGTCTGGAAACCGTCGCGGCGCAGGCAGGTCACGTGCAGCAGCACGTCCGCCATGCCGTTGTCGGGCACGATGAAGCCGTAACCCTTCGACACATCGAACCATTTGATGACGCCCGTCACCTCGACGACGGTCGCCCCGGGCTCGGGCAGAAGGTCGAGCGGGTCCGGTCCGGACTGGAGGTTGGTGAAGGAGCCCTTCGGGCGCATTTCGTCCGACGCCATGACGACGGAGGCTTTCTGTTCAGGAGGCGCCGCATGACGGGCGCATCGACGAATCTCTAAGATAAGGATAACACCCCGAAGCCGATCAAAAAGTATAAAATGCAATCGCGCAACGGCGATGACGCCTTCCCTGTGAACATCTGTAAAAAAAATTGAACCGCTTCACGGCGTGCGACAAAACGAATCAGTGCGTGATGAAGCGGGCCAGCACGGTACCGATGTCCTCCCGGATCACCAGGTCGGCGATATCGTCGAGTTCTGTTGCATCGCGGTTGAGGATGACCAGCTTGGCGCCGTTGCGCTTGGCCAGCCGCGGGAAGCCGGCGGCCGGGTGCACTACCAGGGAGGAGCCGATGGCGACGAACAGGTCGCAGGCGAGCGTGAGCTCCGCGGCGCGCGCCATCGGGCCCTCGGGCATTGTCTGGCCAAAGGAAATCGTCGCCGTCTTGATGTAGCCGCCGCAGCCGACGCAGTCGGGCGAGCGGCCGTTCGCCGTGAACCGCTCCCGGATCCAGGGCAGCTCGTAGCGGCGGGCGCACTCGAGGCAGGTCGCGTAGGTCGTGTTGCCGTGCAACTCGATGACCGCGTCGTCCGGTATCCCGGACGCCTGATGCAGGTTGTCGATGTTCTGGGTGATGACGGCCGGTACCTTGCCGGCCCGATGGAGCGCCGCCAGCGCCCGATGGCCGCGCCCAGGTTGCGCTGTGGACAACTCCTGGTCCATGGCGAACCGCCGCCGCCACGACTCGTCACGCATCTCGGCGCTCGCCAGGAAGTCCTCGAACATGATCGGCCGGTACTTGGTCCAGATGCCGCCGGGCGAGCGGAAGTCCGGGATGCCGCACTCGGTCGAGATGCCGGCCCCCGTGAACGGCAGCACGACCCGGGCGGCTTCGATCAGGTCGTGCAGGCGGTCGGCGTCAGTCGGCATGGTCTCCCCGGGGGTCGCGGCGGCCCTCTCGACCATATAATAATGTGCGGGGCGAATAGGGAATGGCGAATGGCGAATAGGGCGGCGCGGCCCCCTACTCGCTACTCGCTACTCGCTACTCGCCATTCGCAATTCGCAATCAAGCGATCCGGAACGTGAGGCTTTCATGCGATATCTTCACACCATGCTGCGCGTGCGCGATCTCGATGCGGCGCTCGATTTCTACTGCAACAAGCTAGGCCTCAAGGAGGTCCGCCGGCGCGTCGACGACAAGAACCGCTACACCCTCGTCTTCCTGGCCGGCCCCGACGACGAGGCCCTGGTCGAGACCAGCAAGAAGGCCGGCCGCGACGCGCCCCTCCTCGAGCTCACCTACAACTGGGACAGCGAGGACTACGGCGAGGCGCGCTATTTCGGCCACCTCGCCTTCGAGGTCGACGACATCTACGCGACCTGCGACCGCCTGATGAAGGGCGGCGTCACCATCAACCGCCCGCCGCGCGACGGCACCATGGCGTTCGTGCGCTCGCCCGACAAGCATTCGATCGAGCTCCTGCAGAAGGGCGCCGCCAAGTCGCCGCAGGAACCGTGGGCGTCGATGAAGAACACCGGCAAGTGGTGAGAGGTAGCGCGGCGCGCGGCTCCCGGCACGGCGCCCACTCTCCCTCTCCCCGTTCTTACGGGGAGAGGGTTGGGGTGAGGGGCGCTGAGGTTCAGCAAGGCACATCGTCAGCAACAACTCGCGGATAGTCCCCTTCACCCCGATCCTCTCCCCGCAAGCGGCGAGAGGGAGCGCGCGCGCCCCGCGGTCTCGCTTCCCTTGCCCGCAAGCGCAAACGTCTCTATACGTCCCGGCGATTTTCACGCATCCGCGCCCTTCGTCTAGCGGTCCAGGACGTCGCCCTTTCACGGCGAAAACACGGGTTCGATTCCCGTAGGGCGCGCCAGCGATTTCAATGACTTGGTCCTGAGGCTGCCGCGTCCGGCCCCCGCCGCGATCTCTGCCGCTTGCGTCGCCACGACGCGGGCCGCTCCGGAACCTTCCGGTCCGCAAGCGCGTTACGCGTGACGGCCGATACTGTCGGGGGACCCAACCTGATGACCCTTGCGGAGCGCTCAGCGTCCGCCCTTCCATCCGTCTTCCGGAAACTGCGAGGCGAACTTGGGCCCGCCGCGCCCGTCGGCACGACGGAGCCCAACGGCCGCCTCACGTCTTGCAGCAACGCCGCGGCGCGGCTCGGCGGCGGAACAGCCCGACGGCCAGCGTGTGCCTATCGCGCCCTACTCCGGCCGGCTGTTCGACGAAGCCGGAGAAGCGATCGGAGCCGTCAACATGCTGGTTGACCGGAGCAACCCCAAGCAGGTCGCGACGGCGCTCGATCGACAATCGGAGCGGTATGCGGCGCTCAACCGGATCGCCAAGATCCTCGCGACCGACCTCGACCTCGAGCGCATCGTGCAGGCCGCGACCGACAGCGCGACCGAGCTCAGCGGCGCGCGCTTCGGCGCGTTCTTCTACAACGTCATCGACAACAAGGGTGAGCGCTATCTCCTCTACACGCTCTCGGGCGCGCCGCGTGAGGCCTTCGACAAGTTCGGGTTGCCGCGCAACACCGCGGTGTTCGATCATACTTTTCGCGGCCTCGGGACCGTGCGCTCGGACGACATCCGCGCGGACCCGCGCTACGGGCACAACGCGCCGCATCACGGGATGCCCAAGGGCCATCTCCCGGTCGTGAGCTACCTGGCCGTCCCGGTCGTGTCCCGCACCGGCGACGTGCACGGCGGCTTGTTCTTCGGCCACGAAAAGCCCGGCGTGTTCACCGCCGAATCCGAGGAGATCGTCGAGGCGATCGCGGCCCACGCCGCCATTGCGCTCGACAACGCCAACCTGCTGCAAGCGCGCCAGCGCGAGCTCGAGCAACGCCGCAGCGCCGAGGCGGCGCTGTCGCGCAAGGTCGCCGAGCAGGCCGCGCTCTACGACCTCACCGACCGCCTGCAACGCGCCGCGTCGCGCGCCGACATGTACGACGCCGCGCTCGATGCGATCTCAACCGTGCTCGAGTGCGATCGCGCCTCGGTGTTGCTGACCGACGACGCCGGCGTCATGCGCTTCGTCGCCTGGCGTGGCCTCACCGCGGCTTACCGGGCCGCGGTCGAGGGCCACTCGCCGTGGTCTCCGGACGTCAAGGATCCGCAACCCGTCTGCATCGACGATGCGGCCAAGGCCGGTCTGCCCGACCCGCTTCGCGAAGCGCTGAAAGCCGAAGGGGTCGCGGCACTTTCGTTCATTCCCCTCGTCTCCGGCGGCAAGCTGACTGGAAAATTCATGAGTTATCATGCTGCGCCGCACCCATTCGGCGAGAGCGAGACAGCCCTTGCGGTCGTCATCGGCCGGCAGCTTGCGTTCAACCTCGCGCGCGTCGAGGCCGAGGAAGTTGCGCGCGAGAAAGACGCCGAGATCGACCTCGTCATGAACTCGACGCCGTTCATGATGGTGCGTTGCGGCCGCGATCTCCGCTACCGTTACGTCAGCCCCGCCTATGCGCGAAAGGTCGGTCGCGAAGCCGCCGAATTCGTCGGTCGCCCAATCGCCGAGATCATCGGCAAGGACAACCTCGCCGCACTGCGGCCGCACATCGACAAGGTGCTGCGCGGCGAGCGCGTCGAATGGCAGAGCGAGATGCGGTACGCCGCGGGCGGCACGCGCACGGTCCAGGGCGCGTATCTGCCCGAGCGCGACGGCCACGGCCATGTGGTCGGCTGGGTCGCCTCCCTGGTGGATGTCACCGATCGTGACGCCGCCGACCAGGCGGCCCGGCGGCTCGCCTCGATCGTGGAGTCGTCCGACGACGCCATCGTCAGCAAGGACCTCGACGGCATCGTCACGAGCTGGAATGTCGGGGCCGAGCGCCTGTTCGGCTATTCGGCGGACGAGATGATCGGCCGGCCCATCACGACGATCGTTCCCGCCGATCGGCAGGACGAGGAGCCGCACATCCTGTCCCGGCTGCGCCGCGGCGAGCGTTTGGACCACGTCGAAACCGTCCGCCGCCGCAAGGACGGACGGCTGATCGACGTGTCGCTGACGATCTCGCCGCTGCGCAATGCCGACGGCAAGGTCGTCGGCGCCTCCAAGATCGCGCGCGACGTCACGGAGCGCAGGAAGGCGGAGGCGGACCTGCGCGCCAGCGAGCAGCGCCTGCAGGATTTGCTCACCGCGATCCCGGCCGCGATCTACACCACCGACGCCGAAGGCACGATCACCTACTTCAACGACGCCGCGGTCGATCTCGCGGGGCGTCGGCCGGTTGTCGGACACGACAAATGGTGCGTGAGCTGGAAGCTCTTTTGGCCCGACGGCACGCCGCTCCCGCACGACGAATGCCCGATGGCCATCGCGCTCAAGGAAGGCCGCGTCATCCGCAACGTCGAGGCGGTCGTCGAGCGGCCGGACGGCATCCGGGTGCCCTTCATCCCTTATCCGACGCCGCTTCGCGACGCGCAGGGAAGGATCGTCGGCGGCATCAACATGCTGGTCGATATCAGCGAGCGCAAGCAGGCCGAGACGCATCAGCGGGTTCTGCTGCGTGAATTGAACCATCGCGTGAAGAACAACATGCAGGTGCTGCACGTGTTGCTGAACTCGTCGTTACGCGGCACACAAAATCCCGACGCCCGAATGGTCCTCGAAGATGCGAGCCGGCGGGTGGGCGCCATGGCGGCGGCCCATCAAGTCCTCTATGCCACCCCCGGCGGCGTCACGTTCGCGGCCGAGGAGTTCCTCGAGACCATCTGCCGGACCGCGCAGCAGGCTTTTGCCGGCAAGGCGTCGATCCGCGTCGAAGTCGCGCATGGCACGCTGTGGAACGACGCCGCCGCGCCGCTCGCTCTCATCTTGAACGAGCTGATCACCAACGCCATCAAGCATGGACTGCGGGACCAATCGGGCGAGATCCGCGTTGGTCTCACGAAGAGCGGCGAGAGCTTCGAACTTTATGTGGAAGACGATGGCCCTGGATTCACCCCGGCTGCCGAGCGACGATCCTCGGGTCTTTCGCTGGTGCAGGCCCTCGCCCGCCAGCTCAAGGGCAAGCTGGAGATCAGCAAGACGGGCGCGACACGGTGCGCGGTCCTTTTCAGCGAGCGAGCCCATGCCGAAGCCTCGGCCTGAGCGCCTGCAGTTGCGGCGCGCCGAATCCGCATTGCGGCTGGCGCCGCGCTTCGGCCCGCCGATGCTGTTCGGGCGCGACGAGTTGTCCGGCGCGGGAGCCTCGAGCGAAACCCTGCCCCGGGTGCTGATCGTCGAGGATGACTTTGTCGTTTCCGCCGACATGGAGGCCGAGCTGATGGATGCGGGCTTCGCCGTCGTCGGCATCGCGACGTCGGCGAAGGAGGCGGTCGAGCTTGCCGCCGCCGCGCAGCCGCACCTCATCATCATGGACATCCGGCTCGAGGGCCCGAGCGACGGCATCGAGGCGGCCCACGAGATCTTCAAATCGAAGGGCATCCGCTCCCTGTTCGCCAGCGCCTACCATGATGCGGAGACGCGGCGGCGCGCAGCGCTGTGCGCGCCGCTCGGCTGGATTGCCAAGCCTTATCCGATGGGCGCGCTTGTCGCCGCGGTGCGCGCCGCCATGCGCGTGGTCGGCGGGCCGGAGCCGCAGGGCAAATAGGCGGCGAGGTAGACGGCAGAATTCGGGTCACCCGCCGGCCCGGCGCGCCGGCGCGAGGCCCGTTGCCGGTGGTCCACCCGGATGGTATCAACCGCGCAGCAGGCGAGCGAAGTTTCTTCCGAGTTCATCGAGCTTCTTTGCAGCGCCCTCGCTTTCCCGCAAGGCGCGCGCCGGCAATTCAACGACCGTGAGCGCGCGTTCGCCCGCGGCGCTGCCGTGCCGGCCGCGGCGCGATCCTCCCGATCTGTCCGGGCCGGCGACCCGACGACGAGCCGAGGCGACCCGATGACCGAGAACCAAACCGATCGCGACATCGCGCCCGACACGCGCGGCTCGACGTCGGGCTCGGCCTCGGGTTCGACCTCGGGTTCGACTTCGGGTTCGACTTCGGGTTCGACTTGGGGCCGTCTCCTCTTTCGCGGCATCCTGATCGTGGCCGTCATCGTGCTGGTGCCGAGGTTCTTCCGCTCGAGCCTCAGCCCGACCGCGACCGGCATCGACTTCTTGAACGCCGACCTCGACCGGCAGGAGGGCAAGTTCGACCAGGCGATCGCCGACTACACGGCGCTCATCGCGCGCTTTCCCGACAACGCCCGCGCCTATGCGGGGCGCGGCGACAGCTACCGCGCGACGCGCGACTATGCCCCCGCCTTCGCGGATTTCGAGGCGGCGCTCAAGCGCGATCCGCGCAACTATGAGGCTTTCCTCTTTCGCTGCCGCGCCAACCGCGAGACCGGCGAGATCGACCGCGCCCTCTCGGACTGCCAGCAGGCCGCCGGCATCCGCTCGAACGAGCCGGAGCCCTTGTCGCTCGCCGGCCGCATGGTGCTCGCCCGCGGCGACGTCGCCGCCGCGCGGACGCAGTTCGACGCCGCGGTCGCGTTGCAGCACGCGCCGTTCGCGGGCGACGACAACCGCATCTTCCGCGGCCTGATCGCGCTCTTCCACGACAATCGCCCCGCCGCTGCGGCCGATGATTTCGCAGCCGCCCTCAAGCGGGCGCGCGATACCGCCGATGCGGCGCGCATGCTCGGCGCCGACGCGCAGTCCGCCGCCGCGTCCGTGAGCTATCTCGTCATCTGGCGCCACATCGCGCGCGTACGCGCCGGCGAGGACGACGCGCAGGAGATCACCGCGGCCCTCGCGCAGCTCGCCGAGCCGGCCACCAACCGCTGGCGGATCGAGCATCCGACCGAGAGCATCGACGAGGCGCGCGTCCTCGCGGTCGCGCTCAAGCCGTGGCCCGCGCGCCTCATTGCGCTCTATGCCGGCAAGGTTTTGCCCGCCGACGTTCGCGCGGACGCAGACGCAAATAGCAATGCGGCGACGCGCGCACAGCGCGCCTGCGACGCCGACCTCTATCTCGGCATCTATGCGGCCCAGCAAGGTGCGCGCGCGGATGCGATGACGCTGCTGCAATCGGCCGCGACCAAAGGCTGCGCCGCGACCCCCGTGCAGGCCGGCTTCGCCAAGGCCGAGCTCGCGCGGATCGCATCGTGATGTGCACGCGCGCGCGCGAAGCGCGGTGCATTCACCGGCGCTGGCCAAAGGACGGTCACCATGGCGGAAGATGAAGTCTCAGCCCCGCCGGGCCAGCGGCTGATGCCGTCGGTCGTGCGCTACGCCGGCAGCGAGCCGCTGCGGCTCGCGAGCGTGGTGTTCTGGAACATCACCGAAACCGGGATGCGGCTGCGGCTGGCCGCATGGGCGCGGCGCCCGGCCGGCGCGACCGACGAGGCTCCGACGGGCCGCTACACCTGCGATGTCGGCGTCCTCGCGGTCGGCAACCGGCGGGTGTTTCGCCTGCGGCTTGGCAAGGCCCCGATGGTCGGCGCGACGCCGAGCGCGGCCACGTTGCCGGCCGAGCTGCTCGCGCACTTTCCGGTCGAGTTCTTCGCCGATCAGATCGCCGCGATCCGGCCGCTCAGCGTCGCGGTCGACGGCGACCGGCTGTATATCCGCGCGCTCGGCCGCGGACAGTTCGATGTCGCGGTCCGCACGCTCGGCGGAGACCAAGGCGACCTCGCGGTCGGCGCCGAAGCCATCGCGGACGCGGTCCGCACCCTTCCGACCTGGCCCACCCCCGAAGACGCCATCGCGACCATCGTGACGGCGCCGCGCGGCGAGCTCGATCCGACGCTGGAACGCGCGCTCGCGGACCGCGACTATGCGGCGGCCTTCGTCGACACCTGCGAGGGGCAGGCGCCGGATGTGCGCCGCGCCCTGATCCTCGCCGCGCATGCCGGCCCGCGGCTGCTGCAGACCCTGATCGATCGCGGCATGCGCGCCGACGCGCCTCCGTTGCGGACCATGGTGTTCACGGCCGCGTTCTGCGCGCTGCTCGTCGTCGGCGGCGCGGCCGCGACCGTCCTGCTCGGCGCCGGCCTGCTGCCCGGCTCGCCCGACGCCCACGGCCGGATCGCCACGCTCGCGGCCTTCAACAAGTTCGGCCTGATCGCCGCCGTCTCCATCTTCGGCTTCGCGTCGATCGCCGCCGGGATCGCGCTCGTGGTGCGCGGATGGCGATATATCGATGCGCGCGGCACCGAGCGGCGCATGCTCGCGCAAGGCGACGGGCCCAGCCGGGTGGGCGACCGGGGCGACGCGCTGCTCGCGCTGGCGGCGCTGCGCGGGCCCGGCCTCTCGCCGTCCGAGTGGCGCGACATCGAGGCCACCGCGACCTCCGATGCGGCCTTCGCGGATCGCCTGTGCGCCGGCCTCCTCGCCGTGCCGGCCGCCAACCGCGACATTTTCCTCGGCGCCGCGCCGTCCGGGCTCAAGCAATTCCTCGTCCGCTCCCTGATCGCCCGCAAAAGCCTCGCGCACTCGCCGGCAGCGCTTGCCTTCGTCGCCGCCTGGCTCGCCTGCCTCGCGGCCGGCGTGGTGGGCGCCGTGGTCGAGGCGCCGCAGGCGTCGATGTCCACCACCGACTGGCTGCTGCTGCTCGCCGGCGCCGGCGCGCTGCCGGCGATCCTGCTCGTGGTCGCGCAGGCCACCCGCTGGTTCCGCGGCCGGCGCCTGCTGCGGCTGCCGTGAGGCCGCGCGCCCACCCGTTGGGCGTGCGACGCCCCGCCCCTTTCGACGCGGACGGCCATCGCGATACCATAAAGGCAGCCTTAATTCGGCGCCCATGGTGAACGACCCGCCCAAGCCGCGCTCTTCCGATCCGCGAGAGCCGCAAGATCCGCAAGACCCGCTCGATCTCTTGCGCGAGCTTGCGCGCAACCGCGCGCCGGCACCACCGGATGAGCCGGGTGCGCCCGGCCATCCGGGAACGGGCGACGAGAAGCTCGAACTCGCTGCGCGCGCTCGCCGAGACGCTCAATCGCCAACTGCGCTCTCCGCTCGGCACCACGCCGGAATCATATCAAGGTCCGTTGCAACAGCCGTCGCAAGGTCCGTTGCCGCCGCGGCCGGCAGCGCGCTCCTCCATCACGGCAAAACGCCTGGCTGCGCGCGGCGCAATTCGAGTGGGCCGCGTTCTACGACGCGTTGCCGCCCGCGCGCGCCCTCGTGCCGCGCTTTCGCGTGCCCGAGATCGTCTTCGTCGCGATCGCCGGCGCCGTCCTCGTCGCGGCGTCGCTCGGCGCTTACATCCACCACCGCCGTGCGCTCGCGCCAAGCACGAATGAACGCGCAAACGAAAGCGTGACGCCGTCCGCGCCCGCGACAACCCCGACGCCCGGCGAGACGCCGTTCGCGCAAGAGCCGCAGCCCACCGTCGCCGACGTGAAGAAGGCGATGTCGGAGTGCGACGCCGCCGCCGCCAAGGATGCCGAACTCGCTCTATTTCCTGATCCTGCCGTTGCTGCGGACCGACGTGGGCGTGACCTCCTCGTGGCAACCGGTCCCGCTGCAGACCGTCGGCAGCTCCTATCTGCTGCTCGGGGCGAGCGACGCGCTCGACGGCCTGCGCGACAGCAAGCTCAAGGTCCGCCCCGGCCGCTATACGTTCGCGGTGCTCAATTCGCTCTCCGGCGCCACTTATTCGTGGACCTCGGCGACCGGCCTGATCCGCCTCGCCCGCAAGGACACGGGCGGCATGAAAACGCTCAAGCTCGGCTTCGATTTCTCGCCGACCCAGGTCGGCGCGCAATGGAGCGCCGAGTTCAAGCGCGACCGCGGCACCTGCTACTGGGTCAGCGTGCTGGTGCAGTAGCGGGCGCGCAGAGCATGTTCCTCGGCGCGGCGGCTGGTTCGTCAGCGCCCGAACGCATCCCGGATCGCGGTCGCGTATGTGCCCGTCAGCTTGCCGTCCGGCCCCGACACCGCGACGAAGGCGATCGCCCTCTCGGCGACGCAACGGATCGCCGCCGTGAAGTCGTCGCGCTCGCCGTAGATCGTGCGATTGCCGATGACCTCGAAGTTGGCCGTGAAATTGTTCTGGCGCAGCGCGTCCGACGCCTGCTTCACGCACCCGTCCTGATCGGTCCCGGCATCCGCCCAGTTCACCGACATAGCCGGCCCGGCCGCGAATGCGCCCGATGCGAACAGGACGCCCGACAGGAAAGCGCTTGCCCCGAAAAGTGTCCGTCGCGCCATTTTAGCCCCCACGCCTATCCCCCAAGCCTACTTCACGCGGCGGATCGCCGACAAGGACAGCGGCCGCGCATCGAAACGAGGCGTGGAAATTCGTCGCCCGGCCCGATTCCGCCCGCGCCCGATGTGCGCTAAATTCTCGCCCGCGCGCGGCGCGCATTCGCCGCTCCCCGGCACAGTGCCGGCTTAAGTTTTCAGGAAGCCCGATGACACGCTCATTCTCGCCTGCCCTCGCGCTGACCGGCCTTGCGTTCGGTCTTGCCCTCGCGCTCGCGCAGCCGGCGCTCGCCGCCGACATTTCCGGCGAGTGGCTCACCGACACGGGCGATGCCCATATCCGCCTCGCCAAGTGCGGCGCCAACCTGTGCGGCACCATCGTCTGGCTGCGCGAGCCGAACGACCCCGCGACCGGCCGCCCGCGCACCGACGCCAACAACGCCGACGCCGCCCGCCGCACGCGTCCGATGATGGGCATCGAGGTCGCGATCGGCTTCCACCCCGGCGACGACGGCAAATACGTCGGCAGCTTCTACAACGCCAAGGACGGCAAGACCTATCGCGGCTCGATCGTCCCGGCCGGCCCCGACAAGCTCGATGTCGAGGGCTGCCTGCTGGTGTTCTGCCAGAAGCAGGTGTGGACGCGGGTGCACTGAGCCGCATGGCGAAGCTGCGCGCGCCCGAAACGCTGACCACCGCGCGGCTCTGGTTGCGGCCGCTCGGGATCGCGGACGCCACCGATATCTGGCGCTACGCGAGCGACCCGCTCGTCACGCGCTTCGTGATCTTTCCGACCCATCGCAACCCCGCCGAATCCGAAGCCTTCGCGCGGCGCTGCGCCGAGTGCTGGGCGAACGGCACGTCGTTCCCGTGGGCGATGGTCGAGCGCGCCAGCGGCGATTTCATCGGCACGATCGAGCTGCGCCTCACGCCGCCGAAGGCGGACCTCGCCTACATCCTGTGCCGCGCCCACTGGGGCCGGGGCTTTGCCTCCGAGGCGGCGCATGCGGTCGTCGCCTGGGCGATCGCGCAGCCCGCCATTCACCGCGTGTGGACCACGGTCGCGCCCGACAACGCCGCGTCCGCGCGCGTGCTCGAGAAGGCCGGCCTGCGGCTCGAAGCCCGCCTCGTCGCCTGGGCGGCACGCCCGAACAATGGCGAGATCGCCGGCGACAGCCTGATGTATGCGCTCACCCGCCCGCACGGGTGACAACGCCGCTTTCTTCCCCCTCTCCCCAGCGGAGAGGGAGCGCGCGCGCAGTGCCTGACCTGACCAAGTCTCGCGCGTTAAGGTTGTTTCCATCACCCGCTGCCCGCTTGCGGCCCCGCACTGAATGCCGCGCCGCATTCAGCCGTTGTTCACATCCGCCGAATTACGCCATCGACAGGCGCCGGTAATTTAAGGTGTTATTCCGGCGGGCTAACGGGCTGGGGTCTTGGGCATGTGGCGCGTCGCATCATTCGCGGCGATCTCCGTATTATGCGTCGTGGCATCCGCGCATGCGGGCGAGATGCAGCCGCCGCGCATCACCCGCGCCGGCGTCGACTGGGCGAGCGCCTCCCAGGCGGTCGGCGCCGTGGTCGCGTCGCGCTCGCTCGAGGCCGCCGAAGTGCCGCGCGTCGACGCCGCCATGGCCCGAATCAATGACGCCACCGCGGCACGCCTGCCCGGCATCGCGCAAAGCCCGATCCCGGTGCTGCTGCCGTTCGACATGGATGCGTTCATGCGAGACCACCCGCAAGTCGGGCCTGCCCGACTTGCGCAGAATAGTGGTCCGCCCGACCCCACCCGCGATCCCGACCAGGCCTACTACGCGGGCTTCGGCCATCCGGCGTTCTTCGCCGCCGGCCCGTCGGGCTTCGACGCCACCTTCCGCTTCTCGCTCGCGAGCGTGCCCGAGCTTGCCGATATCCGTTTCGCGGGCGCCGCCGACATCGCGATCTCGGGCTCGAGCCTGACCTACGATCTCGATCCGCCGGTTCCCGACCAGGGCACGAGCGTGCCCGCCCTCGAGGCGGATTTCCCCGGCATCCGCCGCAGCTTCGTCGAAGACTACGTGCGCTATACCTTCGTGCGCTACGGCGTGCCCTACGTGGTCGCGACCGACTGCTTCGACGCCGCGGTCGCGCGCTTCCACCACATCGCCTGCCGCGACGCCGACCGGGTGATCCAGCTCTTCCTGCGCAAGCTGCGCATCGTCGGCGGCATGCCGCAGGCGATGGCCGAAATCAACAACGGCGACAACAGCAACACCGTCGGTCACGCCGCCCGCAGCGCGATCTCGGGTTTACCCGAGATCGCCACTTTTTATGAGCAAGTCGGCTGAAGCCGACTTGCTGGCGCGCCCGGCGGCCGCGTCGCCCACCTTCACGTATTACGGTCCCGGCCGGCTCATCCCCGGCACCGGCTATCGCGGCAACAGCGGCCGCAGCGACTACACGGTCTATTCCAACATCCGCTTCCCGCTCGCCGAGGCGCCCGCCTTCGCCAACACGCAGTACTACGCGCACCGCGTCGCCGGCGGCGTGCGCGCCTATCCGTGGCGCGACAATTTCTGCGAAAGCCGCTCGTTCTTCCTGAGCCAGTGCCCGGGCGGCATGGGCCACCAGGGCCAGGACATCGGCGCCGGCGGCTGCAATGCCGCAAGCCTCGGCGACGACCGCTGCTCGCCGCATCAGAACGACGTGGTCGCGGTGCGCGACGGCACGATCCTGCGGGCCTCCGGCCAGGAAGCCGTCTGGCTCATCGTCAACACACCGACCGAGCACATCCGCTTCCGTTATCTGCACATGCGCCCGAAGCTGCTCGACGCCGACCGCGTGCTCAGCGGCCGCGTCGTCAACGCCGGCGAGACGATCGGCCAGGTCGGCAATTTCAGCGGCCACGAGAACGGCACCTCGTATCACCTGCATTTCGACATCCAGGTGCCGACCCGCACGGGCTGGATCTACGTCAATCCCTACATGACGCTCGTCGCTGCCTACGAGCGGCTGATCGGCGGGCGCGGCGCCGAGCTCACCGACGACGTCGTCGCGAGCGCCGCCACGACCCTGAACGACGGCTCCGGCGGCACGCGGTTCACGCTCGCGTCGGTGCGGCACGCGATCCTCGGTGCCGACCACGTCGCGCCCGCCGAAGCGGCGCCGCACTGGCGGCGCGCCGCCGTTCACTGCGGCTGGCGCGCCCGCCACTGGCGCGGCTGCGGCGCGCATCAGGTCGCCGCAACGCACCACTTCCGCGGGTTCCGCGGCCTGCGCCGCCATTATCCAACCCGCGCCGCCGCCTGGCACCGCCGGCATCACATTTAGCGCGCACTGCGCCCGCTCTCCCTCTCCCCGCACGCGGGGAGAGGGAGCGCCAACTCAGTGCCCGCCGAGTTCCCTCCATCCCCGCATTGCCAAGCCCGGCCGGCCTGCTTTACTTCGGCGCATGCCGAGGCTGCATCGCCTGAGTCGCCGCACCTTCCTCGCCGCCGCCGGCGCGGCGCCGCTGCTGGTCGCCGCCCGCCGCGTGCGGGCCGAGACCTCGTTCGAGCGCTGGGTCGCGGCGTTCCGCCCGCGCGCACTCGCCCGCGGCGTCTCCGGCGCGACCTATGACCGTGTCATGGGCGACCTCAAGCCCGACACCCGCGTGCTCGCGCTCATCCATAACCAGGACGAGTTCCGCGAGCAGCTCTGGCAGTACGTCAACCGCCGCGTCTCCGACTGGCGCATCATCACGGGCAAGGCGCGCGCGAAGGAATATGCCGACCTGCTCGGGCGCATCGAGCGCGACTACGGCGTCGACCGCCACATCATGCTCGCGCTGTGGGGCATCGAGTTCGAGCTACGGCGACGTCGTCACCAACCCGAAATACATGCGCCCGATCCTGCCCGCGCTCGCCGCGCTCGCGTTCGAGGAGCCGCGCCGGCGCAGCTACTGGGAGGCCGAGCTTCTCAACGCGCTCGTCATCGTCGAGCGCGGCTGGGCGAAGCCCGGCGAGATGATCGGCTCGTGGGCGGGCGCCATGGGCCATACCCAGTGGATGCCCGAGGTCTGGCTGCATGTCGGCCTCGACTACAACCACGACGGCCGCGTCTCGCCCTTCGGCCCGCCCGACGATGCGCTCGCCGGCACCGCGAAGTTTCTCGTCGAGCGCGGCAAGTACCGCCGCGGCGAGGCCTGGGGCTGCGAGGTGAAGCTGCCGGCGGGTCTCTCCGATCATTCCGGCGCGCGCTCTTACGAAAAGTGGCAGGAGGCGGGCGTCGCGCGCGCCGACGGCCAGCCGTTCGCGCGGCCGTCCGACAAGGTCTCGCTCACGCGCCCCGTCGAGGGCGGCCCCGCGTTCCTCATCGGCCAGAACTTCGCGGCCGTGAAGTCCTACAACCCGGCCTTCAGCTACGCGCTCGCGGTCGTCCATCTCGCCGACCGCATCGCGGGCGCCGGCCCGTTCGTGCATCCCTTCCCGAATTCCGAGCGCCTGCCGACGCTCGCCGAGGTGCAGGAGATCCAGCGCCGCCTCACCGCGCTCGGCTACGACACCGACGGCACCGACGGCCGCGTCGGCCGCGACACCATGCGCGCCGTCGCGGCCTACCAGAAGAAGATCGGCATGGCGCCGGCCGACGGATATGCGGGCGTCAAGCTGCTGGGAAAGCTGCGGCAGGGCTCCTCAACTCGTGTCCCGGGCGCACTGCAGCGCGAAGCGGTGCAGTGCAGACCCGGGACCCACGCGGCGCCGCCTTCTACGATGAGGCCACATGACCCAATGGCATGACCAAGTCGCCGTCGTCACCGGCGCCGCTCGCGGCCTCGGCCGCGCCGGCGCGCAGCTCCTCGCGCAACGCGGCGCCGCCGTCTGCATCAACTATGCGGCGCGCGCCGATGCCGCCGACGCGCTCGTCGCCGAGATCATCGCGGCGGGCGGCCGCGCGCTCGCCATCAAGGCCGACGTCGGCGACGCCGCCGCGGTCGACGCCATGGTGGCGCGCGCGCAAGCGGAGCTCGGCCCCGTCACGATCCTGGTGAACAACGCGGGCGTGTCCTGGCAAGGCACCCTCGACACCTACGACGCCGAGCACGTCGCCCGCATGCGCCGCATCAACGTCGAGGGCCTGATCAATGCGACCCGCGCCGTGATGGCCGGCATGCGGGCGCGCCGCTACGGCCGCATCGTCAACCTGAGCTCGATCGCCGCGATCGGCACCGTGCTGCCCGGCAACGCGTTCTACGCCGCGACGAAAGCCGAGGTCGCGATCCTCACCAAGCGCTTCGCGCTCGAGCTCGGCCCGCACGGCATCACGGTCAACGCGATCGCGCCCGGCTTCGTGCGCACCGACATGACCCAAGGCGGCCGCGGCGCCGCCGACTGGGCCGGCACCGAGAAGACCATGGCGGCCCGCACCATGCTGGGCCGCGTCGGCGAGCCCGCGGACATCGCCAACGCCGTCGCGTTCCTCGCCGCCCCCGAGTCAGGCTGGATCACGGCGCAGCTCATCACCGTCGACGGCGGCCGCCTGGACTACATCGGGCACTGAGAGAGACGTCATTGCGAGCGAAGCGAAGCAATCCCGCTCCACGCATGCATGAGGTCGCGGGGCCAGATTGCTTCGCGTCGCTCGCAATGACAGCGCCCTACCTCTTCGCCCCGAGCTGCTCGCGATAGTCCCAGCCGCCATCCATCCCGCGCACCAGCGCGCGCTCATAGAGATACGCCGCCGTGCAGGCATGCCGCGGCACCAGCGCGACGCGTTCGCCGACCGTCAACCGGTCGCTCGCCACCACCACGTGCTCCTCGTTCATGAAGCGGATCGCGCCGGCGCCGGCAAAGCGCTCGGTCATCGGCTTGTCCGGCGAGATCGCCTTGGCGCCCGCATCGAGCGTCGCGGTGCCGTCGCGCACCGAGATCACGGTCGCGACCACGTAGCCCGCGATGCGCCAGCCGAGATCGGCCAGGTCGCTCGCGTGCTCGCTGCTCGAATACGTGAAGCTGCCGGGCGAAACGCGCGCCACGAGATCGGCCGGCCACAGGTTGAACGAGTAGCTGCCGCCCGCGATCACGTCGCCGTCGAGCCCGGCCACCCGCGCGCTCGCGAGCAGCGCGCGCAGCCGCGCCGCGATCTCCTCGACCCGGCGCGCCCGCACGGCCTTGTCGGCATCGTGGATGTGTCCGTCATAGACGTGCCAGCCGCCGAACACGCCGGCCTCCTTCACGCCCCGCGCGAGCTTGATCGCCGCGTCCGTCATCGCGATCCCGGTGCGGCCGAGCCCCGGATCGAGGTCGACCCGCAGCCGCACGTTGGCAGCCGCATGCGCCGTAAGCTCGGCCGCCCACGCGGCAAGGCCCTCACTTGAATCCACCAGCCCATCGACGCGCGCCGCCGGATGCGCCGCGGCCGCCGCGATGACGCGCGCGATCGCGGCGCGGTTGACGGTCGGATAGGCCCACACCACCTGCGGCGCGCCCGCCGCGAGCGCCATCTCGATCTCGGCCGGCGTCGCGGTCTTGAAGCCGGTCACGCCGCGCGCCAGCATGCGCTTGACGAGCCACGGCGCCCGGTGCGTCTTGACGTGCGGCATCAGCCGCCCGATCCCACCCGCCGCCGCCGCGGTGCGATCGAGGTTTTGCATCACGGCATCCTCGAGGATCACGAAGCACGGCGTCTCGATCGCCAGCGGCGGGATCGGCAGGTCGGCTGCACTTGCCGGTGCGCGTTTTGTGGTGATGTCCAACATCTTCGTCCTCCGCGGGGCACAGCGATCGCTCTCCTTCTCCCCCTTTAGGGGGAGAAGGTCGGGATGAGGGGGCGCCTCCGCGAGTCATTGCGAGCGATTTAGTTCGCGGAGCCTCAGCGCCCCTCACCCCGACCCTCTCCCCGCAAGAGCGGGAAGAGGGAGCGCGAATGCACAGCCCATCTTACAATCATCCGACCGCCAATACTAAAATCAACCGGCATCGTATTCGCAAACCACGGAGCTCCCCCATGCGCACCCTCACGGTCGGCGCCGCCCAGCTCGGGCCCATCGCGCGCAGCGAGAGCCGCGCGAGCGTCGTCGCCCGCATGCTGGCGCTGCTGCGCGAGGCCGGCGCGCATCATTGCGACCTCGTGGTGTTTCCCGAGCTCGCGCTCACCACCTTCTTCCCGCGCTGGTTCATGCAGGACCAGGACGAGATCGACGCCTTCTTCGAGCGCGCCATGCCGTCGAACGAGACCGCGCCGCTGTTCGCGGAGGCGCGCCGTCTCGGCATCGGCTTCTATCTCGGCTTCGCGGAGCTCACGGCCGAAGGCGGGCGGACGCGCCGTTTCAACACCTCGATCCTCACCAACAAAGAAGGCGAGATCGTCCTCAAATACCGCAAGATCCATTTGCCCGGCCACGCCGAGCACGACCCGCGCCGTTCCTTCCAGCATCTCGAGAAGCGCTATTTCGAGGTCGGCAATCTCGGCTTCCCGGTCGCGCGCACCATGGGCGGCATCATGGGCATGTGCATCTGCAACGACCGCCGCTGGCCCGAGACCTACCGCGTCATGGGCCTGCAGGGCGTCGAGATGGTGCTGGTCGGCTACAACACGCCGCGCCATCACCCGCTCACCCCCGAGCACGACCGCCTCGGCGATTTCCATAATCATCTGTCGCTCCAGGCCGGCGCCTACCAGAACGGCACCTGGGTCATCGGCGTCGCCAAATGCGGCGTCGAGGAAGGCTGCGAGATGATCGCCGGCTCCGCCATCGTCGCCCCCACCGGCGAGATCGTCGCGCAGGCCGTCACCGCCGACGACGAGCTCGTGGTCGCGCGCTGCGACCTCGATCTCGGCAAGTCGTACACCAGCACGACGTTCGATTTCGCCAAACACCGCCAGCCGGAGCACTACCGGATGATCGTCGAACGCAAAGGCGCGGTCATCGCGGAATGATGCGCTCTTCCTTCACCCTCCCCTGCAGGGGGAGGGTCGGAGCGCATTGAGCGAAAGCGAAATGCGATCCGGGGTGGGGTGGCGGCAGCTCAGCCACCCCACCCCGCTCGCTTCGCTCGCGACCCTCCCCCTTCAGGGGAGGGTGAAGAGAACTCGTGGCACGCCGCTTGCTGCCCCTGCCCCATCCACTCTGTGCTAGGCTCATCCCATGGGCACATCCCAAGGAATAGGCACACTGGCACACCTTTAGGCACCCGCGCGTCGCGCACATCGGGAGATCGCGTCATGCATCGCAATGTCGACCGCCGTACCGCCCTCAAGCTGGCCGCCGGGGCCGGCGCGTTCGCGGCATCCGCAAAATTCTCCGCCCCGGCGCTCGCGCAAGGCGCCAACGCCCGCACGCTGCGCTTCGTGCCGCAGGCGAACCTCGCCAACTTCGACCCGATCTGGACCACGCAGTACGTCGTGCGCAACGCCGCCGCGCTGGTGTGGGACACGCTCTACGGCTTCGACGACAAGCTCCAGCCCCAGCGCCAGATGGTCGAATCCGAGGAGGTCTCCGCCGATGGCCTCACCTGGACCTTCCGGCTCCGCGCCGGCCTGAAATTCCACGACGGCGAGCCCGTCCTCGCCAAGGACTGCGTCGCGAGCCTCGCGCGCTGGGCCGTGCGCGACTCGATGGGCCAGATGGTCGTCGCCATCCAGCAGGAGCTCACGGCGACAGACGATCGCACCTTCCGGTGGATGCTCAAGAAGCCCTATCCCAAGCTCCTCACCGCGCTCGGCAAGAACTCGACGCCGATGGCCTTCATCATGCCGGAGCGCATCGCCAAGACCGATCCGTTCAAGCAGATCGGCGAGTACATCGGCAGCGGCCCGATGCGTTTCGCCGCGAAAGAGTGGGTGCCGGGCGCGAAATCCGTGTTCGAGAAATTCGACGGCTACGTGCCGCGCAACGAGCCCGCCTCCTGGCTCGCGGGCGGCAAGAAGATGCTGGTCGACCGCATCGAGTGGATCGTCATGCCGGATCCCGCGACCGCGTCGGCGGCGCTGCAGAACGGCGAGATCGACTGGTGGGAGACGCCGATCTCCGATCTCGTGCCGCTGCTGCGCAAGAACCCGAACGTCATGGTCGACATCGCGGACCCGCTCGGCAATGTCGGCAGCTTCCGCATGAACTGGCTCTATCCGCCGTTCAACAACGTGCTGGCGCGCCGCGCCGTCCTGACCGCGATGAGCCAGGAGGACTACATGCGCGCGATCGTCGGCGACGACGACAAGCTGTGGAAGCCCCTGCCCGGCTATTTCACGCCCGGCACGCCGCTCTACACCGAGGAAGGCGGCGACATCCTCAAGGGCCCGCGCAACCTCGATGCGGCAAAGAAGCTCCTCGCCCAAAGCGGCTACGCGGGCGAGCCCGTCACGTGCCTCGTCGCGCAGGATCAGTCGATCACCAAGGCGCAAGGCGAGGTCACGGCCGATCTGCTGAAGCGCATGGGCATGAACGTCGACTTCGCCGCCATCGACTGGGGCACCGTGGGGCAGCGTCGCGCCATGAAAACGCCGCCCGGCAAGGGCGGCTGGCAGATGTTCCACACCTGGCACGCCGGCGCCGACTGCATCAGCCCCGCGCCCTACATCGCGATCCGCGCCACCGGCGACAAGGCCTGGTTCGGCTGGCCGAGCGACGCCAAGACCGAAACCGAGATCGCGGCCTGGTTCGACGCCAAGACGCTCGACGACGAGAAAGCCGCCATCAACCGCGTCAACAAGGCGGCGCTCGACGCCGTGATCTACGCCCCCACCGGCTTCTTCCTCGCCTATCAGGCCTGGCGCAAGAACGTCAGCGGCGTCGTCAAAGGCCCGCTCCCCTTCTTCTGGGGCGTCAGCAAGACGGCGTGATCTGCGAATGAGTGAGAGAGGCACCGCGCCCGCTCTCCTTCTCCCCGCTTGCGGGGAGAAGGTCGGGATGAGGGGGCGTCTCCGCATGCCGTTACGCACGTGGTCCCTCGCTGAATCTCAGCGCCCCTCACCCCAACCCTCTCCCCGAATCCGAAATCGGGCCTGCCCGATTTCGGCACTATCGGTGCGCAAGTCGGGCAAGCCCGACTTGCGATACGGGGAGAGGGAGCGCGGGCGCAGTACCCTCATCACTGCCCGATCGCGCCCATGCTGACCTACCTCCTCCGCCGCATCCTCGCGACCATCCCGGTGATGGCCGTCGTCGCCTTCGTCGTCTTCGCTCTCCTCTACATCGTGCCCGGCGATCCCGCCGCCATCATCGCGGGCGATCAGGCGAGCCCCGAGGACATCCTGCGCATCCGCGCCGGCCTCGGCCTCGACCGCCCGTTCCTGATCCGCTTCGGCGAATGGGTGTGGCAGCTCCTGCACGGCGACCTCGGCACCTCGATCTTCACCAACCTCCCCGTCACCTCCCTGATCGGCCAGCGCATCGAGCCGACGCTCTCGCTGATGGCGATCACCCTCGTCCTCTCCGTCACCGTCGCGGTGCCGCTCGGCGTGCTCGCGGCGTGGAAGGCCGGCGGCTGGATCGACCGCGCCGTCATGGCCTTCGCGGTGCTCGGCTTCTCGGTGCCGGTGTTCGTCGTCGGCTACCTGCTCGCCTACGTGTTCGCGCTCACGCTCGAATGGCTGCCGGTGCAGGGCTACACACCTTTCAGCGCCGGCATCGGCTCCTGGTTCGAGCACCTCATCCTGCCCGCGATCGCGCTCGGCTGCGTCTATGTGGCGCTGATCGCCCGCATCACCCGCGCCGCCCTGCTCGACGTGCTGGCGCAGGACTACATCCGCACGGCGCGCGCCAAGGGCCTCGGCCAGGCGCCGATCCTGTTCGTGCACGCGCTCAAGAACGCGTCGGTGCCGATCGTCACCACCATCGGCATCGGCGTCGCGCTCTTGATCGGCGGCGCCGTCGTCACCGAGAGCGTGTTCGCGATCCCCGGCCTCGGCCGTCTCACGGTCGACGCCATCCTGCGCCGCGACTATCCGCTCATCCAGGGCATCGTGCTGCTGTTCAGCTTCGTCTACGTGCTGGTCAACTTGTGCGTCGACCTCGTCTACACGCTGCTCGATCCGAGGATCCGCTATTGAGCGCGCAAGATACCATCGGAGCCGCCATCACGCCGCCGCACGTCGCGGCCGCGCCCGCCCTGCCCGACATCCTGCCGCCCGTCCGCATCCGCCGCGGCGTCATCGGCTTCCTGCGCCGCCACCCCGCCGTCGCGATCGGCGGCGGCCTCGTGCTGGCGATGATCCTGATGGCGCTGTTCGCGCCTTTCCTCGGCACCGTCGACCCGACCACCATCGCGACCTTCCGGCGCACCCGCGCGCCCGCCGCCGCCTACTGGTTCGGCACCGACATGTTCGGCCGCGACATCTACTCGCGCGTCGTCTACGGCTCGCGCGTCTCGCTCACGGTCGGCTTCTCGGTCGCGCTCGCCGCCTCGAGCGTCGGCCTCGCCATCGGCCTGACCGCCGGCTTCGTGCGCTGGCTCGACGGCATCGTCATGCGCATCATGGACGGCATGATGTCGATCCCGCCGGTGCTGCTCGCCATCGCGCTGATGGCGCTGACGAAGGGCAGCGTCGGCAACGTCATCATGGCGATCGCGCTCGCCGAATTCCCCCGCGTCTCCCGCCTCGTGCGCAGCGTCGTGCTCACCTTGCGCGAGCAGCCTTACGTCGACGCCGCCGTCGCGGCCGGCACCCGCACGCCGATGATCATCCTGCGCCACATCCTGCCCAACACACTTGCGCCCCTGACCGTGCAGGCCACCTACATCTGCGCCAGCGCCATGATCGTCGAGGCGATCCTGAGCTTCATCGGCGCCGGCACCCCGCCGATCATCCCGTCCTGGGGCAACATCATGGCCGACGGCCGCGCGCTGTGGCAGGTGAAGCCCTTCATCATCTTCTTCCCGGCGGTGTTTCTGTCGGTGACAGTGCTCGCGGTGAATTTGCTCGGCGACGGATTACGCGACGCGCTCGATCCACGACTCGCGAAGGGCCTGTGATGCGTAAGGGACGCAAAGCGCCCGCGCTCCTTCTCCCCCTTCAGGGGGAGAAGGTCGGGATGAGGGGGCGCCTCCCCGAACTCCGAGTAGCGACTCGCGGAGAGACCCCCTCACCCCGACCCTCTCCCCCTAAAGGGGGAGAGGGAGGTGCTGACTCAGCACGCGGGGCCTAACCCATGCCCCTCCTCGAGGTCACCAACCTGCAAACCCACTTCGCCACTCCCGACGGCATCAACCGCGCCGTCGACGGCGTCTCGTTCCACGTTGACGAAGGCGAGACCCTCGCGCTCGTCGGCGAGTCCGGCTGCGGCAAGTCCGTCACCGCCCTCTCGATCCTGCGTTTGATCCCCGAGCCACCCGGCAAGATCGCGGGCGAGATCCATCTCGCGGGCCGCGATCTCTTGACCCTCTCCGACCGCGCCATGCGCGACATCCGCGGCAAGGACGTGAGCATGATCTTCCAGGAGCCGATGACGAGCCTCAATCCCGTCCTCACCATCGGCCGCCAGCTCGGCGAAACGCTGCGCCTGCACGCCGGCCTCTCGCCGGCCGCCGCCGACCAGCGCGCCGCCGAGATGCTCGACCTCGTCGGCATCCCGGACCCGCGCCGCCGCCTCGCCGACTATCCGCACCGCCTCTCCGGCGGCATGCGCCAGCGCGTGATGATCGCCATGGCGCTCGCCTGCAATCCCAAGCTCCTCATCGCCGACGAGCCCACGACCGCGCTCGACGTGACCATCCAGGCGCAGATCCTCGACCTGATGCGCGACCTCAAACGCCGCATCGGCGCCGCAATCGTCCTCATCACCCACGACCTCGGCGTCGTCGCCGAGGTCGCGGCCCGCGTCATGGTGATGTACGCCGGCCGCAAGGTCGAGGAGGCCCCGGTCGCTGCGTTGTTCGCGAGCCCGCGCCACCCCTACACCCAAGGCCTCCTCGGCGCCGTCCCCCGCCTCGGCGCATCGCTTGAAGGCGCCGTGACGCGCCTCGTCGAGATCCCCGGCAGCGTCCCCAGCCTCAAGCAACGCATCCCAGGATGCGTCTTCGCCAGCCGCTGCACCCAAGCGACAGATGTGTGCCGCGAGATCGCGCCCGCCCTGGAAGAAAAGGCGCCGGGCCATTTCGCAGCGTGTCACTACGCAACCAAAAACGGAGGCTCGCATGTGATGTGAGCACAGCGCCCGCGCTCCTTCTCCCCGCGCGCGGGGAGAAGGTCGGGATGAGGGGGCGCCTCCGCAACTCATAACTATCGTTTCGCTCGCGGAGCCTCAGCGCCCCTCACCCCAACCCTCTCCCCGTAAGAACGGGGAGAGGGAGCGCATCTGCAGTGCGCACCTCACGCAACGCGTCACCCCCATGCCCCCCCTCCTCCAAACTCCCTTGCTTGAGGTCAACGACCTCAAAAAGCACTTCCTCCTGCGCGGCGGCCTCGGCACCCGTGCCGCGATCCTCTACGCCGTCGACGGCGTCTCCTTCTCCATCAATGCCCGCGAGACCCTCGCGCTCGTCGGCGAGTCCGGCTGCGGCAAGTCCACCGTCGGCCGCGCCATCCTGCGGCTCATGTCGCTCACCGCCGGCCAGGTGATCCTCGACGGCCGGCGCATCGACGATCTCTCGGCCGCAGCACTGCGCCCGCTGCGCCGGCGCATGCAGGTCGTCTTCCAGGACCCGTTCGCGAGCCTCAACCCGCGCCTGCGCGTGCGCGACATCCTCGCCGAGCCCATCCGCAACTTCCGCCTCGCCGCCTCGCGCGCCGACCTCACGGCGCGGCTTGCGCGTCTCGTCGACCAGGTCGGCCTGCCGCGCGATGCGCTCACGCGCTTCCCGCACGAGTTCTCCGGCGGCCAGCGCCAGCGCATCGGCATCGCCCGCGCGCTCGCGCCCGAGCCCGACCTCATCGTCTGCGACGAGGCCGTCTCGGCGCTCGATGTCTCGGTGAAGGCGCAGATCGTCAACCTGCTCGCCGACCTCCAGCGCGACCTCGGCCTCGCGATGCTCTTCATCAGCCACGACCTCGCGGTGGTCGAATACATGACCCACCGCGTCGCCGTGATGTATCTCGGCCGCATCGTCGAGCTCGGCCCCAAGCGCGCAATCTTCGCCGCCCCGCGCCACCCCTACACCAAGGCGCTCCTCTCCGCCGTGCCGCGCCCCGACCCCGGCGCCCCCACCAACCGCATCATCCTCAAGGGCGACGTCCCCAGCCCCGCCAACCCGCCCACCGGCTGCCGCTTCCACACCCGCTGCCCCTTCGTCTTCGACCGCTGCCGCGTGGAGGAGCCCGCACTCAAGCCGACCGAGCCCGACCACTTCGCGGCCTGCCATCTGAACGACGCCCCAAGCACGGCGCCCGCCCTCCCTCTCCCCCTACCCGAAATCGGGCCTGCCCGATTTCGGCACTATTGATGCGCAAGTCGGGCAAGCCCGACTTGCGACGGGAGAGGGTCGGGGTGAGGGGGCCCCTCCGCGAGTCGTTCCCACCGATGTATCCTGCAGAGCCAGAACACCGCAAATCCCTCTCGCCCCATGCGCCGCACCGCCTCACCCGCGACCCCTCGCCGCCTGCGCCACGACGCAACCGACGCCGAGCGCCGCCTGTGGTACCGCTTGCGCGCACGACAGATCAGCGGCGCCAAGTTCGTGCGCCAGGAACCGATTGGCCCCTACGTCGTGGATCTCGTCTGCCGCGAGCAACGCCTGATCATCGAGGTCGACGGCGGCCAGCACGCAACCGACCCACGCGATGCCGAGCGCGAGAATTGGCTGCGCGAGCGCGGCTACCGCGTGCTGCGCTTCTGGAACAACGACGTGCTGGCCAACACGCAAGGCGTGCTGGAGGCGATCGCCGCTGCGCTGCGCGAAGCCGATTGAGATTGAGCACTGCGCCCGCGCCCCCTCTCCCCCTTTAGGGGGAGAGGGTCGGGGTGAGGGGGCCTCTCCACGAGTCGCAACGCCGGAGTTTGCGGAGGCGCCCCCTCATCCCGACCTTCTCCCCCTGAAGGGGGAGAAGGAGCGCCGATTCTCTGCTCACCTGACTGCGCGCCCTGCGCGCCTGCGCCGCTCTACCCTACCGCCCCCGCACCGTGTATCCCTCGCCCCGCCATGCACCTCTTCTCCCCCGACCTCCTGCACGACCTGATGGCCACCTACGGCCTGTGGGTGCTCTTCGTCATCGTGCTGCTCGAATGCATGGGCGTTCCGATGCCGGGCGAGACCGCGCTGGTGAGCGCCGCGATCTATGCCGGCACCACCCATCGCATCAGCATCGTGACTGTCATCGCGGTCGCGGCCGCGGCCGCCATCATCGGCGACAACCTCGGCTATCTCATCGGCCGCACCATCGGCTTTCGCCTGCTGCTGCGCCACGGCCGCTACATCCGGCTGCACGAGCCCCGCCTCAAGGTCGGCCAGTTCCTGTTCCTGCGGCATGGCGGCAAGATCGTCTTCTTCGGCCGCTTCGTCGCGCTCCTGCGCACCTACTCGGCACTGCTCGCCGGCGTCAACCGCATGCCATGGCCGCATTTCCTGCTGATGAACGCGCTCGGCGGCATCGTCTGGGCGACCGTCTTCGGCGTCGGCGCCTACGTGTTCGGCAAGCAGGTCGCCGAGCTCGGCGGCGGCATCGTCAGCGTGCTCCTGCTGATCGGCGCCGTGGTCGCGGTGATCGCCGGCATGATCTTCTTCCGCCACCACGAGGAGGAGCTGATCAAGCAGGCCGAGATCGCCATTCCGGGCCCGCTGCGCGATCGCACGTAATGTGATGGACGCACGCCGCCCGCTCTCCTTCTCCCCCTTCAGGGGGAGAAGGTCGGGATGAGGGGGCGCCTCCACAAACTCAGGCGTAGCGACTCGCGGCAACGCCCCCTCACCCCGACCCTCTCCCCGCACGCGGGGAGAGGGAGCGCGGGCATCGCGCTCACCTCACACACCACCCCCTCCCCGAAAATAACCTGACATATTTGTCATATCTTACCTCCGCTCCCGCACAGGCGGCGCGACACTCACATGCCACCCTTCCGATCATCGAGTTCGGGAGGGGCCGGGCAAGGCACAGTGGGGAGACACGCCATGAAGGAGAGGCAAGGTCACCGCGCGCGCCGCGCTATCCGCCGCGCGCTCAACGCATCAGCCGCCACGCTCATCGTCGCCTGCATCGCGGGCGGCGCACCATCGCCGGCACGCGCCGGCGACAATGACGCCGGCCCGCCGGCCTTCGCGCCCGGCATGATCAACCACATGCAGTCGATGCGGCGCTTCCACGATCCCGATCATGGCGCGCAGCCGACGCCGCCGATCATCCCGCGCTTCGAGCTCGACCGCGACGCGGCCGGCTCGGTCGCAAGCTTCCAGCCGGGCGGCGCGACCTTCACGTTCAACAACGCCTTCTTCCAGGATCTCGGCAGCAACGGCCGCACCTGCTTCACGTGCCATCAGCCGCAGTCGGGCTGGGGCGTCAGCGCCGACGGCATCGCGCAGCGCTTCGCGCAAAGCCACGGCACCGACCCGATCTTCCGCCTGGTCGACGGCGCCACCTGCCCGAGCGACAACGTCGCGACGCTCGGCGCCAAGCGTCAGGCCTATGCGCTGTTGATCGACCGCGGCCTGATCCGCATCGGCCTGCCGCTGCCGGACCCGAGCATCCTCCAGTTCGAGGTCACGTCGGTCAGCGATCCCTATGGCTGCAACACCAACGCGACGACCGGCCTCACCAGCAAGACGACCGGCATCGTGTCGGTCTACCGCCGCCCGCTGCCGTCGACCAACCTCGGCTTCCTCAGCACCATCATGTGGGACGGCCGCGAGCCGACCTTCGCGAGCCAGGCCACCGACGCAACGCTCGGGCATGCCCAGGCAGCGCAGGCGCCGACGCCCGCGCAGGTCGCCGCGATCGTCGCGTTCGAAAGCGGCATCTACACGGCGCAGGAATTCGACGCGAAAGCCGGCCTCCTGCACGACGCCGGCGCGACCGGCGGCCCGGTCGCGCTGTCGCTGCAGAGCTTCTTCATCGGCGTCAACGACCCGCTCGGCCACAACCCGACCCCCGTGCCGTTCGATCCGAACATCTTCGACGTGTTCAAGCCGTGGCTCAGCACCCACGGCAACGGCGACGAGGCGCGCATGCGGGCGTCGATCGCGCGCGGCGAGGAGGTCTTCAACACCACGCCAATCAACATCACGGGTGTCGCCGGCATCAACGACGTGCTCGGCCAGCCGAGCGTCGCGGGCTTCTGCGGCACCTGCCACGACACGCCCAATGTCGGCGACCATTCCGTCAAGGCGCCGCTCGACATTGGCATCGCGGACGCCGGCGCGAACACTCCGCCGGTGCTCGACGTGACGCGGCTGCCGGTGTTCACCCTCACCTGCAAGTCGGGCCCGCTCATCGGCCAGGTCTTCAAGGTGACGGATCCGGGCCGCGCGCTGATCTCGGGCGCGTGCGCCGACATCGGCAAGCTCAAGGGCCCGATCCTGCGCGGCCTCGCGTCGCGCGCGCCCTACTTCCACAACGGCTCCGGCGCCACCTTGCCGGCCGTCGTCGACTTCTACGACCAGCGCTTCCACATCGGCTTCACGCCGCAGCAGAAGACCGACCTCGTCAACTTCCTCAACGCGCTGTAGCCAACTCTAAGCCGATGCGAGCACGGCCCCCGCCCTCCTTCTCCCCCTTTAGGGGGAGAAGGTCGGGATGAGGGGGCGCCTCAACAAGTCATAACTCGCGTTGTCACTCGCGGAGCCTCAGCGCCCCTCACCCCAACCCTCTCCCCGTAAGAACGGGGAGAGGGAGCGCAACCTCCCTGCCCGGCTGATCGATCGCCTCTAACGTGATGGGCGCACTGCGCCCTCCTGCTCGCCGTTCCTTCCCGCTCAGCTGGCGCGCGACGTGCGAGCGGCTCGGAAGATCGATGCGATCAGATTGCTGTTGAGCTTGCCGCGATTGATCGCCTCACTTGGCGTCGTCGTCCTCGTCCTCGACCACGTTCGCGTCCGCCTCCATGGTCAGCGGGACGAAGTGCGGCTCGCCCTTCAGATTTGCCAGCAACAGCAGGACGACCCGGCGGCCCTCCTGGCGGCGCGCGTCGACCTGGGCGGCCGCCTCGGCCGGCGTCGCGATCGCAACGTCGCCGACCCCGACCACCACCTCGCCCGGCGCGACCTTGCTCTTGGCGGCTTGCGAGCTCGTCTCGACGGCCGTGACCGCGGCGCCCTGCCCGATCTGGTCGGCGACGTGAAAGCGCTGGCGCAGCTCCGCGCTGAGCGGCTCCAGCGTGAGGCCGAAGAGATGCACCTCCGCGGTCGCCGCCGGCGCCGGCGCCGGCACCACGGCCGGTGCCTCCTCGAGGCGCCCGACCGCGACGTTGAGCCGAACCTCGGCGCCATGCCGCCAGATCACCACCTCGACGGTCTGGCCGGCCGCGGTCCGCGTGACGTACTGCGGCAGGTCGCGCGCCACGACGAGGTCGTGCCCGTCGAACCGCAGGATCACGTCGCCCGCCACGATGCCGGCCGCCCGCGCCGGACCTTCCCGGGTGCCGGCGACGATCACGCCGCGCGCCGGACTGAGCCCGACGGCCTCGCCGATCGCCTCGGTCACCTTCTGGACACGCACGCCGATCCAGCCCTGTCCGGCGGCCGGCGGCGCCGGGGCCACCGGCGGCGCCGGGGCCTGCCACAGCGCCTCGTCGGTGATGTGCCTGGCGGCCGGAACCGTGCGGACGCCATCCCGGCCGGCGCGCTCGCCGCCGTCCCGCTGGCTCGCCGCGGCGGCGACGACGACCCGCGCCGCCGGCTGCCCGGCCCAGGCGGAAGCCGACAACAGCACCATCGCGAAGGCCAAGGCGCAGCGCTCGAGCATGATCGTCTCCAAGTGTTCAGATCAGTTATGTGTTCCGGCCATTGCGTCGCGATCGCCTGACGCTCGACCTCACCATAGAGCATTGCCGGGACTCGACAACGACGACGGCGGCGCAGACGAACGGCCCGCAAAACGAGGCGCGCCCTATGGCGCCGCCTACCTGCCGACGTCACCTCACGTGTCGGTGCCGCAGCCTTATCCACCACACATATCAGCAATAAGATTTTTGACCTGCGCCATATTGAGCCCGGATGCCGCAAAATCCGCCGTCGTAACCAGTATTGCGGCTCCTGATTTTGCTTCACCCACCGGATGGACGCCATTGGCGCGATACCACGCGAGCTTCTTCTGCCAGCTCACACGGTAGTCTTCACGATCCAGCATGCCCAAATGTTCCCAGTAGACCGTGCGGCCGGAGATTTCGTCCTCGATGGTGAAATCTGGGTAGCGGGTGGTGCCACCGAGCGTGAGTGGCTTCTCGTATTCGAAGGACACGCCGGCTGAGAGGAATGCCTCGGCAATCAGCAATTCCGACTTCGATCGAACGGCCAATCCCTTGCTGGTACGATGAATGAGGCCTTCCTGCAGGAACAGGCTGCCCTTCGCCTGTGGGAATTCGAGCATGCGGCAGTCGGACAGAAGGTTGGTACGTCGGCGCGCCGTCTCGCTCCGATGCGGGGAAGTAAAATCCTTGAGTAGGCTGCGCTGACCCTGGTGCATGACCACCACGCGATGCTGGTGGCGGGTCAGCGCCGTATAGATGAGCTCGGGCGACAGGATCGGATGCCCTTCGGGCAGGACAAGTACGACGAGGCCGAATTGGCTGCCCTGTGCCTTATGGACCGTCAGCGCGTAGGCAAGTTCGAGCGCTGCATCGCCTTCTTCGCGGAAATCGCTGCCATAGAAGTCGTAGGAGTAGCCAGGCTGCGAGGAAAACTCGACCTTGAGAATCTTCGGATAGCCGCCTGTCTTCCACAATCCAACCACAACGCCAATCTCACCGTTGGCGAGGTACCCAAGCGCACCTTCCTGCGGATAGACCTTTCGGCCGTCACGACGATGGTTGCCCAGGTTGATGACCTTGTCACCGTAGACGATCCGTTCCGCTCCCAACGGCTTGGGAATCGGGCGTCGCTGCCGGCTAGCGAGGTCCATAAAGCCGGCCCGGAATCGCTCGTGGATCTGGCGATTGATATCGCCCACGCCGAAAGGCATTCCTCTCAACGGGCTCAAGATCTGCCACGCTTCGACGTTTTTCACAGCACCGACATTTCCGTTCCGGGTTGCGTTGAAATAATCATACTCGCCGTCGATCGTAGCGCCCATGGCGCGATTGAAGCCGCGCTGATCATTGGCGTCGAGGAGCTTCAACTCCTCGGCAAGCACTTCGAGCAGTTTTGGCTGGAAATCCTCGGGCTTCTGCCAACTGACAAAACGGAGCGTGGGATGCTCGTCTGTGCTGGCGCAGAAAATGTCGTCTTCACCAGGCGATGGTGCAGTCGCGCTGAACCAACGAGCCAAGCGAAGATCGGGGCGTTCGGCGCCAACTTGCCTCCGCTCGATGGTCAGCTCGGCATAGCCGGGTGAGACGCGCGGGAACTGTAGCTCGTAGTCCTTGGGCCGCAGCACCGCGATGATGTCAACGAACGGCCGACCCGCGCCGATCGGGGGCAATTGTGCAGGATCGCCGACGAGGATCAGGCGCTTGACGCCTTGCAGCGCATCGAGCAGCGCACCCAACATGTCTTCGGTAAGCATCGATGCTTCATCGACGATGACCGTGCCGAAACCCGTCGCTTTCGGACGCTCACTCAAGTGGTAACGGCCCGAGCGCCCATCGTACCGGCCGTGCTGGTTTAGAAACTGCGCGATCGTCTGGGCGCGCACTCCGGCGCCGCCCGCGAGCTGTTGCATACGGACACGTGCCTTGCCGGTCGGAGCGAGCAGGAGAAGTCCATCGGCTTGGATTTCGTTCTGTGCGCAGAGGATGCCGAGCACGGAGGTCTTTCCAGCTCCAGCCGGGCCGACAAGCACGGAGAATCGAGACTCGGCGAGTTCGGCGAGAGCCTTCCCCTTCTCCTCTTGCGCGAAGTCTCTCTTCAGCGTCTTTCGCCGCCCCGAACTTGGCGGCCAGAAGCTGGCCCCAATCGTGGTCGACCGTATGTCGTTGTCCCCCTACCCTTCCGAGGACTTGCTTGCGGACGATGTCGCGGATCGCTCGGTAACGGCCAAGCTGCAACGCGATCTGCCCGCCCATCTCCAACGAGACCACTTCGGGAGCCATTGCGGGAACACCCGCGACGACGACATCCGCCGTCGCCGGGCATTCCGGTCGAACAGGGCTCTCGCGGATTGCCGCAGCGAGCGGACCAGCAAATTGCAGTGTGTGACCCTCGTCCGACGCTTCTTCCAGAACCTGCAACGTGAAGGCGCGCACGCGCCGCACATCGACTGCGAAGTCCAACTCCGATGGCGCCCCGAGTGGATGAAGCCGACGCACCGCGTCCTCTGGGAAAATCCCGCGATCAACGGTCAACAGGTGGACGCCGTCCGGATCGTGCCGACTGCATTCGTAAATGCGATACGGATTTTCAAGCAAATTGCCATCCGTTGCGCTCCATCCCTGCTTTCGTCGCGTTTCCTCGTCGTAGAGGTACCTTGCCTGATCGACAGTAAGTTCGAACCGGCTCAAGAGGCGCAGCACATTGCGCCGCTTGTCCAGGAGCCCATTCCAGGTTGGCCCGAGTTCCTTGAGGTCGCGGCGCAGCTCGTGCGGCAAGATCGCCACGGGGTCGCGGAACGCAGCGTCAACCTGCGGCCACGGATCAGCGTTCTCACCCGCACGCTGCTGCAGCGCGTGCGCTACGAACAAGCCACGCGATAAGCCAAAGGAACGGAGGACCGCTCCGAGACCCGGAAATGGGCCGCGTACTTTCCAAAGCCGCACAAGCTCATCGTGGAGCCACTGCCGCTGCCATCCCGTGGCAAGGCCGAAATCTTTCTCAATTCGATTGAGCGCTGCCTCCATCGCAAGCAGTCCGGCAATCGCTCCGTCGTGGGTAACCAGCTCGCTCGCATATGAGAACTCGCCCCAGTGCTCCGATGGCGCATGCGCGATGTAAGGTGCGAGATCGAGTGACGGGTCTTCTTCGGCCCGGCGGAGCATTTCGTAGTAGGGCATGAGGAAACCATCCTGCGCTTTCCCCCGGATGGAGTGCTGGATGGGGCGCTCCCAGAGCATGCCGCGCATGCCTTCCCGGCTTCGCGCATATTCGGTCAGCGGACCGATTTGCTTGATACGACCTGCGCCAATCAGTATTCGCCCCGTTCCTTCGACGAACGGGACGTGCTTGGCATAGAACAAGCAAAGCGAGTCCTCGGGACGCAGGTGCGCGGCAAAACCGTCGAGCAGCGCCGTCTGGTTCTGCGCCTCGTGAACCCATTGTGTTTCGTACCCCAGATTGGGTTCACGGGTAGCATCGACGTCAAGATTGAGCTCATTGCCGAGGTCATCAAGGTTCTCGGTCATCATCCAGCGGAAAGGGACGATACCGGCTGAGTAAGCCGGGTATCGCTGCGGAGTGGGCATGAAATGACCGTAGTGCTGCGAGCTCGCTTGCGCGAGCGCGTGGCGCTTCACCTGCTCCATTTCGAACGGCGCCATGAAGGTGGCGCGCTCGTCCACACAGCACGGCCATTGCTCGCGCGGGATTTCATCGAGGCTCTTGCCAGCGACCGGTAGCTCCAACTGCTCCTTCTTTGCACCCGCAATCCGCTTCAACTTGGCGCACGCCCCATTGAGTTGAGGCGCGTTGCACACCACGCCAGACCAACCTGCGTCATGCCATGGAACGCGAATCGAGATATGGCGGAGTGGGTAGTCGGTCACTCGGCCCCTCCTTTTCCAGACCCGCTTCCTCTATGCGTGGCGTGGCTTTGATCGTCCTTCGCAAAGTCGTCCAGAAATTCCGACACTGGCTGGACGCCGCAGACAAGCAAATGATCCCGCGCCCGAGTGCAGGCAACATAGAGCAGGTGCCGCTCGGTATCATAGACTTCTTGCAAATCGGCATCGTCGCCGACCGTCTCGATGCGCTCCTGCAATGGAATGATCTCGTCGTCGCAGGCCATCACGACGACGGCCCGGAACTCCAGACCCTTGGCGAGATGCATGGTGCCGATCGACACGTGGCCGCTGGCGGTTTCGACGTGCTCGTCGAGAACCTTGAAGGCAAGACCCGCTTCCTTGACGGCCGCCTGCGCGCGGTCGATCTGGGCTTCCGACCGGACGAACACCCCGAACTCGTGCGGCGCACACCGGACTTCGCCTGTTCCGCGATCCATTTGCCGACCGTCTTGATCTCTTCGCCTTCGCTCTTGAGCGCGCAGATCAGGGCGGAGGGCCGTTGAAGACGGAAACCGTATCGCTGCGGTCGTCGCTGTTGCCATCGACATCGGTCACCACAGGACCGAGCAGGCGGTCCGCCTGCGTGCGGATTTGGTGCGAGGTGCGGTAGTTGACGCGCAAGGTGCGCGACCGCCCGCGGATATCGACGCCGAGGGCCTTCCACGAGAAGGGTTGCTGGAAGATGCGCTGCCCGAGGTCGCCAGCAAAAAAGAGGGCGTTGGGCCGGCTGCCGCCGAGCGCGGCGAGGAACCGCAGGTGGGCGACGCTGATGTCCTGCGCCTCGTCCACGACCGCGAAGTCGAATACCACCTTCTCGCTCTTCGAGATCGCGGCGGCCAGTGAGCTGAACAGCTCCGCGTCAGGTGATCAGCTTGCGCGATTGCAGACCGGCACGCACCCGCTCGAAGATGGACCACAGCACTTTGCGCTGCGCTTCCGGTAGCCGTGTCTTTCGCCCGAGGCGCACGACATCGCGATAAGCCTCCCAATTTCCAACTGCCACGCATCCACCACCTGCTCCCACTCGGTGAGGAGGAAATGCAGGCCGAACTTATGACCGGCCACCGCGCTCGCGGCCTCCTGCATCAGCTCGCGCACGATCTCATGCGTTGCAATCGACGCCGCGCCCGACATGTGCCCTGTAGAGCCGAAGGCCGATCGCATTGAGCGAGTAAACGTCGATCCGTTCCGCCAGCCGAGGCTCGCTGCTCAAAAGCCGTTTCAGCTTGGTGCGAAGGGCGTTGGCGAGGGTGTCGGAGAAGGTCGTCAGCAGCAGCCGCGCGTCCGGATGCGTGCGGGCCAAATGTGCGGCCCGGTGCAGCGCGACGATAGTCTTGCCGGTGCCGGCCGAGCCGGAGACGCGCGCCGGGCCGGCGTAGTCGCGCTCGACCCAGTGTCCTTTGCTCTGGATGCAGGAAGACCGTCCATTTGTCCCAAGGGAAATCCAGCGCACGCTCCAATTCCTCACGTTGTCTCATCACGCGGAAACGGCGCTGGGCATCAGGATGCTCAAAAGGGCTCGCCGAACTTGGCGAAGGTCGCAGTGAAGAGATAGCCCGCCCAGTTCCGCGAAGAGATCAGGCGGGCTCTCGTGACCCGGACGCTCGATCCGCTCAGCCATCGTGCCCGTGCTTGCTTCGAACGTCTCCTCCGACCTTGCTCGAACATCTCCGCCGACGCCGGGAGCCGCGGCTTGCCGCCCGTCGCGAGTTCCAAGAGCGCCTCCGCAGCTTCGGCCGGCAGATGGTCCGTCAGCGGCAGAAGTGTCTCCGTGGTCGCCATCTTGACATCGTCGAGCCACTCGGCCGGCACGCCGTAGCCCAGCAACTGGCGATCGGCATCCGGCGAAAAGCGGCCTGGACTCGGCCGGTGCCGCGACCACGGGAAGTTCCGTTTGCACGTAGACCGGGACGATGATCTCCTTCACCGTCTCGCGGATTTCGACCAATTGTGCCGCCCCGTCATGGGATGCGTTTCCAGCTTGCGCCGTTCCGCCCAGTCGTAAGCCTTGTCGTGGTGATCCGACGTAGCAGAGCAGGAGGCTTGCCTCGTCCTGTGAACGATCAGCCGGATGTCGCTGTTGACCCGGACCGACCAAAAACTCTTGTCCTTCGCCTTGTCGAGCTTGTGGAAGCTCATGCCCGGATTGGCCGGGTTGAGTCTGCAGGTCGAACGCTGTCGTCTTGACGGCCTTCTGTTCATCGCCGGTCAGTCGGGCGAGGCTGTCGGTGAAGGTGTCGGCGATGCGGAATTCCATCCGGGGCGGCCCTTCTACCTTATGCCGTGGCGGCTACTTCTTCGTCCGTCGCGAATGGACAATCGGCCCAACCGACGCTCAGCGCAATTTCGCCCACGAAGGTTCTTGCCATGCTACCCCGAGCGGCGGGAATGTTTAGAGCCTGACAGAAACTCGCGTAATCCTGAAAACTTGAGTCAGGAGCGTCGAAGGCTTGAACTACAAAGGCAGCGTGCTGAAATCCAAGTCGCTTGGCTTCGATTACAGCAGCTGCGCAGCGATGCAATATCTGGTAGCGGACCCGCAAAAACGACTCCGACTGTGGAAGGTGCAATCGAACGTATTCAAAACGCTTCTTTCTATTATTGCGCGATTCCTGCGTAGTTCCGGCCATGAGCCACTTTTCAAGAACCGCATCGCCGAATGTCTCGTTCGCCTTCGCTTCCACTGTCAGCGATAACGCGCCCTTTACCGTCTTGACGACAGCCCAGACGTCGCATTGAGAGGCGGCATATCCTCCCGGCAAATCCACCTTGTGCTCGGCTATCGCAAACATCAGCAGAGGATCGCCAAAATCATTTTTGCGAAAGAGCCCCTCAATTGAATCGGGAATCCCCGATTTTCTTCTGGACGCATGTTCCCACGATACGGCTGTCTCAAAAGCCGAAAACCGGCGCTTCCACTGACGGTCCGGCTCTGCCAGCCGCTCTCGCCAACTGCCAATTCCACGGGTTGAAATGCACAGGTGGCTCACACCCTGAACACCTTCATCACCTCGTCGCCCAGGTGATTGATCACCTTCACGGCGATCCGGCCGGTCTTCGGCTTGTCGAACGGGCGCGAGGTGTCGCTGTTCAGCGTCGCCCAGGCTTCCGCGTTGATCTCCGCTTTCAGCGTCGTCTTCAGCGCGCTGTAGGGATCGTTGGCGCCGAGGAAGTAGGCGTGGCGGACGAAGAAGCTTTCTTCGTTGTAGTCGGTGTCGATGAACCAGCAGGCGATGCCGTCGGCGCCGTCGCTGACGACTTCGCCGGTCTGCGGCTTGAAGACATCCACGCCGTTCACCTTCACGCGCAGCTTGCCGTCCTTCTCGCGGCAGCAGGTCGATGTCCGGCTCGCCGAAGATGACGAAGAGGTTGCCCTTGCCGGTGTTCTTGAGGTCGTCGGCCATGTGCAGGTCGGCGTTCATGCGGGCCTTGAGCACCGGGATGCGGCCGAGCTTGTTGAACTCCGTGGTGTGCGCCTCGTAGTTGAAGGCGCAGGCGATCAGCACGTCGAATCCGGCGTCGCCCGCCTCGCGGGCGGCGGCGACGAGGTCGGCGCGCTGGACGGTGCCGAACTCCGGGCCGATGAAGATGGCGGCGCGTTTCTCGGTCGTCGCCTTCCATGTAGCGGCCTTCGGCGCAGACCAGATCGCCCGGCCAGGGCGTGAGCGCGGTGAAGGTGATCCGGTCCTCCTTGTGCGCCTGCTGCACGCCAGCGGTCTTGAGGTTCTCCAGGATCATCTGGGCGAAGGACTGCTTGGCGCCGTATTCGGCGCCGTCTTCCTTGCAGGCGGATCGATCAGCTCGTCGTTCTCGTCCACGCCCAGCACGCGATGGGGACTGAGGCTCTCGACGGTGAACGGGCCGGCCACGCGGACCTTCTTCTTGTCGTCGTAGGGCTTGTCGTAGAGGTATTCGAACTCGGCCTTGGCGGCGATGGAGGCGTCGATCTCCTTCTGCCGGGCGATGCGGGCCTGCCACCAGTCGGCGTGCAGCTTCTTCGCCGCGTCCGGCCACTTGCCTTGTCGGCTTCGCGCGGAATTTCCCATTCCTGCCATGTCTTCTTGAGCGCGGCGTTCAGCTTCTCGCGCAGCGGCTCCAGCTTCGCCTGCCACTTGCTCCCAGATGACATCGATCTCGGCGTTGTTGGCGATGGACTTGAGCGTGATGTGCGGCACGCGCTCATAGACGAAGCCGTGGCGGATATTCCCGTGCACCGGCTGCGAACTCGGCGCGGTGCGGGTGACTTCGGCTTCCTTGAGCTGGCCTTCGCGGGAATCGGCCAGCAGGTAAAACGGATAGCGCGCACCCATGATGCGGGCACGGGCCAGCGCCAGCGCCACGCGCGAGGTGTCAATCGTGATCCAGCGGCGGCCCCATTGCTCGGCGACAGTAGGCGGTGGTGCCGGAACCGCAGGTCGGGTCGAGCACGAGGTCGCCGGGATCGGTGGCCATCAGAAGGCAGCGCTGAACAACCTTGGTCGCAGTCTGAACAACATAGATCTTTGTCATCGCTGAAGCCGCGATCCGAGTATCGTCCCAAATATTGTGATAGCGCGACAGCAGGAAAGTCGTCGAGGAAACGCACGTATAGTCGAGAGCTGTTCCCGATCGGCTCAAGCCGATCCGCCTTGATCAGACGCTGCCATTCCACTGCTCGTTGGTCTTCCAATCGCCTGTTCGCTGGGCTGAAAGTCTTGCCCTCGAAATTCAACTGCGAAACGACGTCGCGCCTGCGACCTGTCGCGACGCTGTGACTTGTCGAAGTTAGATCTGTCGAGCCGTAAGATGCCGCATTCGTCAGGTCTCAGTCGCTCGCTCGATCTTCCGTAAGCATTGTCGAGCCGTCTGGCATCGGACTCTGAATGCTCGATACGCGTCTGCCGTCTTCACCGAGTCCTTTTGACGATAGAGCTGGCGATACTTTGACTGCGTCTTGTCTTTCGCATACCAGAGAACGTAGTCACGTACGTTGCCAGGTAGTCGCTCGGCTGAGCTCGGACTAGTCTTCTTGAAAGTGATCTGACTGATACGAAATTCTCCTCTCCAAACACCTCATCCATCACCGCCCGGACGCGATGCACATTTTCATCGCCGATCTGCACGAAGATCGAACCGAATCGGTGAGCAGATCGCGGGCGACGGTGAGCCGATCGCGCAGATAGGTGAGGTAGCTGTGGATGCCGTCGCGCCAGGTGTCGCGGAAGGCTTTGACCTGCTCCGGCTCGCGGGTGATGTGGTCGGCGTTGCCGTCCTTCACGTCGCGGCTGGTGGTGGACCACTGGAAGTTGCTGTTGAACTTGATGCCATAGGGCGGATCGAAGTAGATGCACTGCACCTTGCCGCGCAGGCCCTCGCGCTCGGCCAGGCTGGCCATGACCTGGAGCGAGTCGCCGAGGATCATGCGGTTCGACCAGTTCTGGTCGTGCTGATAGAACTCGGTCTTGTCCACGCCCTTGGGGATGCCGTTGAAGTCGGCGAAGAGGTCGGGCGTCAGCTCGCCGCTGTCGTGCTCGCGCTCCTTCGTGGCGCGCAGCAGATCGTCGATCAGCACCTTGGGGTGGACCTTCTCCTGGATGTAGAGCGGCGGCGCGTGGACGACGAGGTCGCTCCAGTCCTGCTCATCCTTGCCGCGCCAGACGAGCTGCGGGATCGAGGTCGGTGTTGCGCGGATAGCGGACCTTCTTCGGGTCCTGCTGCTCCTTCTCCAGCACGGACTGAAATTCCGCCGTCGGAATGTTCTTCCGCTTGGCCTCGTCGTGCTTGAGGGTTTCGACGGATCTTCTTGGCTGGCGGGCTTCTTGGCCATGACTATTTGCTCCCGGTCGCCGGTTGCGCCGTAGCGGACGCGATCATCTTGTTGAACTCGCTTTCGACCTTGGCCTTGAAGTCGGCCTCGATCTGATAGACCTCGGTGAACTCGGCGAACGCCCAGCGGCCATAGGTGCCGAGATGGTTCACGCCGGGCACCCAGTAGGTGTCCATCGTGGATTTCTTTTCCTTCGCGTCCTCGCGCCGGTAGCCTTTGATCTCGACGACGAGATGCAGCAGATCGTCGGCGCCGTGGCCGTCGTCCACCAGCACGATGAAGTCGGGCAGATATTTCCGCGTCTCGGAGCCGTAGCGATACGGCACTTCCAGGCCGAGATTGTGGTTCTTGATGTAGGCGATCACCTTGCGGATGCGACTCGGCGACGCGGCAGAACTCGGCCTCCCAGTCGCTGTCGAGGATGACCCAGTTGATCTGGTTCTTCGGCGGCGGACCGCTCGTTTCCCAGCGGTCGGTGCGCGAAGTGTTGAAGCGGACGTGCCTGGTCGAGCCGGTGGGGTTGTAGGGATCGAGCAGCGCCTTGATCGGACGCTCGCCGAGGAACTGCCGGGTGATGGCCGCGGTGATGCGGTTGCAGGCCATGTCGGCCAGTTCCTGGTACATGAGCAGCGCGGGATAGGTGTCGCCCTTGCAGACGAGGCAGGTGTCGAGCCATTGCTTGGTGATGCGCTTGAGCTGGCCGAACAGGTGGAGCTTCGGCTCCTCGCCGGGATCGCGCCATTTCGTGTAGAGCAGGCGCTGCGTGACGTTGAAGACGAGCGTGGAGGGCCGCATGTCGCCCAGGTGCTCGAGGTTCATGTCCACGCCTTCGCCGATGATGCCGGAGTTGCGCGTGATCGACGGGCCGACGAGGTCGGGGCTGAGTTCCAGGATCGAATCGTCGTTGAAGTCGGCGGTCAGCCGCTCCTCGGGCAATTCGACGCGATAGCCTTCGACGCGGGGAAAGCGGATTTCGAGGGCGTCGCGCTCCGGGCGCACGGCCTTGACCTGAATGGTCTCGCGCGGCGGCTGCGGCGGCGCGATGACCGGCTTGGCCGTGAAGTCGAAGGGAATGCCGAAGACGTCGGCATATTCGACGTTGAACAGGCCTTCTTCGTTCAGGTCGTAGGACTGGCGGCGCAGGCGCGGCCGATGACCTGCTCGCACAGAAGCTGGGTGCCGAAGGCGCGGATGCCGAGAACATGGGTGACGGTGTTGGCATCCCAGCCTTCGGTGAGCATCGAGACCGAGACGACGCAGCGGATCGAGCCGCCGAGCTGGCCGGGCTTGCCGACGGTGTTCATGACCTCGCGGAGCAATTCCTGATCGGTGATGTTGTCGCCGGCGCGGGCGTCGCCGGTGCGCTCGACGATCTCGCGGCGGAAGCGCTCGATCTCGTCGGCCGCCATGCCGCGGAAGTTGTCGTCGAGCGCGTCGCCGGCTTCGAGCTGCTCGCTGTCGATCAGCAGCGTGTTCGGCGCGGAAGCGGGTTGCCGGTGGTCTCGTCGAAGTTGCGGAACAGCGCGAGGCGGCCGTTCTCCAGCGTGGTCGTGCCGTCCTCGTTCTTGCGGTGGAAGCCGGAGATGAAGTCGTAGACGAGCTTCGAGATCGCGGTGTTCTGGCAGACGATGATGAAGCAGGGCGGAACCTTGATGCCCTTTCCTCCCAGAGCTTGAAGGTCTTCTCGTAGTGGCCGTAGAGGGCCTCGAGCGCCGTCTGCAGGCGGGTCGGAAGCTTGAGCGGATCGAGTTCCTCGCCCTTGCCGCGCCCCTTCTTGGGCATGTCCTTGCGGATGTTCTCCCAGAGGTTGCGGAACATCGGCATCTCGTCGCCGGGAATGTTCTCGGCGACCGGAACGCGCGGCAGTTTGACGATGCCGCACTCGATGGCGTCCATCAGCGAGAAGTCGCTCATCGTCCACGGGAAACAGCGTGCCTTCGGCGTAGCCGGAGCCGCGCAGGAAGAACGGCGTCGCCGACAGGTCGATGACGCGGCTGAGGCCGAGCTTGCGGTTCACCGCTTCGAGGCCGGAAATCCAGAGGCGCGCCGCTTCGTTGTTCTTCTCCGCTTCCTTCTTCTCGTCGCCTTTCAGGTCTTCGTCGTCGGCTTCCTTCGGCTTCTCCCGGTAGCAGTGGTGCGCCTCGTCGTTGAGGACGAGGATGTTCTTCATGCCCATCAGGTCGGGCATCACGCGCTGGAGCATCTGGCCTTCGGTTTCCAGCGTGTTCAGTTCCTCGCCGTGCGCCCTTGAAGCAGCTGGCGGCCGCCTTTGGAAAGCTCGATCCGCTCGCGGAGCTTGAAGGCGTGATAGTTGGTGATGACGATCTTGGCGCGGTTCACGTCGTCGAGCATGTCGCCGGGGACAAGTTCGCGGCTGGCGTAGTAGCTGTCCGGATCGTTCGGCTGGAGGACGCGCAGCCGGTCTTTGATCGTCAGGCCCGGCGCGACAGACGAGAAAGCCGCGCGTGAAATGTCTTGCTGCCTCGGGCGGCGCACGGCGTTGATCGTCTGCCAGGCGATCAGCATCGCCATGACGGTGGTCTTGCCGGCGCCGGTGGCGAGCTTCAGCGCGAGCCGCATCAGTTCCGGGTTGGCGTCCTTGTTGGCGGCTGCGAGGTGGTCGAGGATGCGCTTGCCGCTTGCTCGATTGCGGCGCGACCTCGGTCAGCCAGATCGCGGTTTCCACCGCCTCGACCTGGCAGAAGAACGGGCGGACGCCGCTGAACTTGTGATGCCGCCAATGCTGAAGCAGCCGGGCCGTTTCCGGCGTGACCTGCCACTGACTCGGATTGGGCAGAGCGCGCCATGCGTCCACGTAGCCGCGGACCTCGTTGATGATCGAAGTCGGATCGTATTGCTGCTCCTTCGGTCGAAAGCCCCTTGCCTTCGTCGAAGACGAATCCGTCCTGTGCGGCGGCCTTGCGCTTCTTCGGCTTGGGGATCGGCGTGATGAACTCGGCCCGGCGCCGGGTCTCGATGATCTTCTGCGTCGGCTGCCCTGCGTCATCGAGTTCCCAGTGCCTCGTCGGGCATTCGTAGGGCGAGTTCAGGATCGGGTGGTCGAAGAACGGATTAGACATCAACTACGTGTCTCTGTCGGCAGACCGGCGCTGAGCGGAAGGAAGCAGCCCGATCCTGGCTGCAATAGGCCAACGCCCGCGTATTGGCGATCCTGAGAATTGCTCGAACCGCGACGAAGCCCCTCGTCCAGTCTTGGCTAATTTCTCAGGCAACACAACCGATGCGAGCCATGGGCCGCCTAGTGCCGGAGAAATCCGGGCCGCAAATATTGCATCGCACAATGGTTCGTCCCCTTCCCGACCGCTCGCGATCGCGACTGTCCCCTCCGCTGCCCGTTTAGATTGACATGCTTCGCCGAGGCCTCGCCCTTGATTGCAATCCGCTCGCTATGCATACTCGAAGCATGCCACCATAGGATACCCTGCGCCGCGCATCGCACTCAAAAATGGCGGTGGAATCAGATGGTTATATGGGGTTGGGAAAGAGCAAGTGAACGACACGACGCACGACGACGTTGCGATCGAAGATCGCGCGCGAACGGCTCTGGAATTGTACAACGCCAAGGCCCGCCCGTTCATCGAGACCAATGCCCCGGAGAGTCTCGGACAGTTGGACAGTGACAGCGCCCGGCTGTCGAAGCTGCTGGAGCATCGCAAGCCCATCACCGCGTGCTTCCTCGGCCATTCCGGGATCGGAAAGAGCACGCTGCTGAATGCCCTGGCGGATGGTCGCCGCCAGGTTTTGCCGGCCGGAGGCATCGGCCCTCTCACGGCCAAGGCCACCGAGGTTCACTTCAGCGAAATTCCCACCTTCATAGCCACCTACCAGCCGCGCGGACGACTTCGGCGACTGATCTTCGCGCTCGAGCAAAGGCTCAAGCACACACTCGGCACGCTGCCAGATGACGAAGTACCTGAACTCGAGGAACTCGAGCGACAGGAAGTCATGAGCGAAGTGGCACCGCCGGCGTCGACCGACGACGAGCCTGTCCCAGACGATCCCGTCGATGCGTATATCAAGCAGGCAAAGCAGCTCGTCACGGGTGACCAATTCAGCGAGCGACGATTGGAATACTTGATCGATTCACTCAGAGTTGCCTGCGACCTCTCGCCACTTTGGGAATTGGTCATTGACCCCCCTGACCAGATACGGGTCAGGCAAATTCAACAGGTTCTCGCTCTAGCGGCAGAAAGCAAGCCGCACGAACGGCGACAGCACGATAGTGATCGCCAGTTTCCCGAGGATCTCAAGGCACACACCGCAGGATTCCTGGCGCCGCTGATCTCGACGATTTACGTCGGCTGGCCCTCAGAGTTGCTGAAATCCGGTGTGGTCCTCGTTGATCTGCCCGGGATCGGCATTGCGCAGGATGCTTATCGACACGTGACGAAAAAATACGTGCGTGACGAGGCTCGGGCGGTGGTCCTCGTGGTTGACCGCAGCGGCCCGACCGAGGACACCGTCAATCTCCTCCGGACGAGCGGATATTGGGATCGTCTGGTCGGTGCCTCTGATGATCCAGACAGCGACGCGTGCAAGTTACTGATCGCGGTCACCAAAGTCGACGACGTGGCGAATGAGGAATGGATCAATATCGACAAGTCAAAGAGAAAGCGCGAGGTGTTCGCCGATCTCGTGGCGGGATTCAAGACGCGAATGCGCACCCAGATACTGGACGGGTTGAAAAAAATTGGAACGACCAACAATCAGGCGGTTGACGAAGCTCGCGAACTGGCACGCGAAAAAATACTCCAGACCCTCGAAATTCACCCCGTCTCGGCGCCGGAATATCGCAAGCTGTTGCTCCGCGACGACGATGATCCTCCCTTCCTCAAAGAGGAAAGCGAGACCGGCATACCGGCGCTCTCTGATGCCCTGGCAACGCTGGCCATCTCGGACAAACTCGACCGTCAGCAGCAAATGCAAGAGGTCGTCAAACGCTTCGCCGACAGCATCCTGAGCGCAATCAAGCTTGTTCACAGCCGGTGGGAGGAGAAAACTCATGCGTCTGCCGAGGCCGAACGTGTCGCAGCCAAGCTGGACACGTTTTCCGCGCCAAAACGCAAGGAGTACGACCTTCGGGTCGGCGGATTTCGCGAGTACCTTCAAGCGACCGTCCAAAGCCAGATCCATGGCTTGGTATTGGAAGCTCGGGCGGTGGCTGAGGAGGAGGTTCGCAAATATTTGAAAGGGCTCCGCGGCGCTCACTGGGCAACATTGCGCGCAGCAGTTCGTCGAGGGGGAACGTTCTTTGGCAGTCGACAGATCGACCTTCCTGTCGACATCGCCGATCGTTTTCAAGAACCGATGGCGGCGGTCTGGAGCCAACGCTTGCTTAAAGATATTCGCAAGCGGACGTCGGAGCTGGCGCTGGATGTAAGTAATATCGTTGAAGAGATATGCGATTGGGCGCACAAAAACGCCGGTACGATGGTTCGTACTTCGCTTCTCAAGGATCAGAGCGAACGAATCAAGGGACGGGTGGAAGTGATGCGGCAGGTCGGCAAAGAGGCGGTCGATGAGCTGAGGCAGGTCGTCAAGCAAAAGCTCGCCGAGGCAATTTAGAAGCCGATCCGCGAATCGTGCAAGGAATTCGTCGCCCACGGAGATGATATTGGCCGCGGCGTGAAGAATAGAATGCTGGATTTGTTCGAAGGGTTGGCAAAGCAGGCAACCGATGCGGCTCAATCGCCGGCCACGGCGGTGCTGAAGCGGAATTTTGAGAAGGTACGCAAGGAGATCCAGGAGTTTTTCGAGACCTGGGGTGATCCCATTCAAGAAACGGTCGACCTCATCGTAGAGCGACACGAGCAGCGACTGAAGCGGTCGGATACAAAACAGCGTGACAAGATTTTAGGCGAAGCACAATTTTTGCTTGATCAATTTCCCAGCGACTTGAAACAAAGTGTCTCGTAGGCGAGCCGATGAACGGACCATTCCTCGTTACGTACAACAATTCCCCACGGGTGGTCCTTAGAACAATCTCCGATTTCGGCTATTCGGTCTATGACCTCGTTGCGCCTCCGAGGCGCCTCGTTGGCTCTCGCAGTGCCGCGCCGCTTATCGAGACCAACGTCGACGCGAGGCGGGTCGAAGCGGAACGAACACCAGCGTCTTGCCTCGCGGACCTTCCGGCTGATGAGAGTTGGCAGTCCATCTCCCAGCGAACGGCCGCGCGTCTTTTTGCTGTCTTCCTTATCGCTGGAGACCCTCAAAGACGGCTTGACGCGCGGAAAGCCGCAACGCTGACACATCAGGTCAGCCTCGTTCAGCACATCATGGAGCGAGACCACCTTCGCCGCGTGTTGATCGCCGATGAGGTGGGTCTCGGCAAGACGATCGAGGCTGGGCTGTTGATCAAGCAGCTCACGGAGCAGCGCCCGAATATTCGGACCCTGTATCTGGCCCCTGCCCGCTTGGTCAATAACGTCGCCTATGAGTTTCGCACCAAGTTGGACCTGGACGCCCGATGCTGGGTCGCCGGGTCATTTTCCGACGCACGCCTGCATGACGACAAATTGGTGATTGCCAGCATCCATAAGGCCGTAGTCGCGGATAATTTCCGACGTGTCGCCGAGAGTGGACCTTGGGATGTTCTCGTCGTCGACGAGTGCCACCATCTCTCCGATTGGGGATGGGATGATAGCAAGCCCAATCAGGCATTCAAATTGGTCAGCCAGCTTGCACAGAGCCTGCCCGCTGACGGGCGCCTTGTTCTGATGAGCGGCACGCCGCACCAGGGAAGCGAGACCAGGTTCCGCAATCTGCTGAAGCTCTTGAGCGGAAATGCCCGAAATGCCGAAGCCGCGAAGGGCATGGTCATTTATCGGACCAAGGATCGCGTTCGCGACTGGAACGGGAAGCCGCTGTTTCCGGCGCGTGACATAAAGCCAACGACCGTGGTGCGGTTAGGAACCGCGTATGAGAGTTGGTACAACGCCGTTGGCGCCCTTTACGATACCTCCGGGCAGACCGGCGCGAAAGCGAGAGCAGCCGGCTGGGCAAAGGGACAGGCATTGCAATGGGCGGCGTCGAGTGTGCAGGCGGGTCTTGGATTTCTGTGCCGCCTCGGCATGCGGCGCTTAAATCTGAACCTGAATAATTCATCCCTGTCGAATGCTCTTGCGGCGTTGCGACCCTACCGCGGAGGCCCTCCAGACGAGCCGATTGATTCCCTGTTCGCGCGCGTCCAAAAGCAGATTGGCGCGCAAATGTTGCAAGAAGACGTTCTTGGTGACGACGAAGAAGTTGAGGATGACATTTGGCGGCCAGATGCGGAAGCGCTTGGCAAGCTTCTTGACCAGGGCGTCGACCTGCTAGGCAGTCCAGCGGCGGCTGCCAAATGGGCGGCAATGGAGCGACTGCTCGACGACGCCGAAGGTGAAAAAGTCGTCCTGTTTGCGCAGCCGGTTGAAACGGTCTCGGTGGTGGCACGCTTCCTCGAGCGCCGGTACGGACAAAAGCCGGCTATCATCATCGGAAACCAGTCCGAGGAAGAGCGGCGAACTGAAGTGAACAACTTTCAACGTGATTCCGGCCCCCAATTCTTGGTGTCGTCACGGGCGGGAGGCGAAGGCCTCAATATGCAAAGGGCACGCCGACTTGTGCATCTGGATGTACCGTGGAATCCGATGGAGCTGGAGCAGCGCGTAGGCCGGATACACCGGTTCGGCTCTCGTCGAACCGTCATCGTGGATACGATCGTCGTCGCGGGGACGCGCGAAGTCGATATGTACCGGATAGCTCGCGAGAAGCTTCATCTCATTGCCGCGCAGCTGGATCCGGACCAGTTTGAGACACTTTTCAGTCGTGTCATGTCGTTGGTACCGCCTAAGGAACTAGAGGAGGCACTCGGCGCGTTCAACAGCACTTCTGGTTCGGCGCGGGCAGTCGACACGATCGGGCAACTCGTCAGCGAGGGTTACAAGACGTGGCAGAGCTTCGATGACGCATATCGGGCCAATGCTGAGCGTATCCGTCAGGTTACCGTCGGCGAAGCCCAATGGAGTGATCTCGGTTCGTTTCTCATTCGCTTTTGCGGAGCGGTGCCGGGGGCGAACTCTACGATTACGTCCTTCGAGTTCAAGGACGACGAGATTGTCGCCGTCGACGGAACTCTGCCGACGCTCGTGCTCAATGAACATACATATGCCTGCGGCGACACCGCCGGGGTGCCGATCGCGCCGCTAGACGGACAACCGGTCAACCCGCTCGGATTGAACCTTCCTGAGATCACGGACATCATCCGGGAAGCATTCCTACCTCAAAAATTAGCGGGAGCAGGGTACTTCCGGCTCAAGTCGAGAACGATGCTTGAGGCTCATGGCGGAAAGCAATTTTGTGTCTTGTTCTTTCTGCGACAGACCGTGCGCCAGGAGCTGGGGCAGGCTTCAGAAGAGCAGCTTTCTCTTCGTGCATTCGGAGTCATCGATGGCGAGCGTCCCAAAGCACTTTCGTCACAAGATTGCGCCGAGTTGATTCGCGAATTGATAGATGCCTCACGTATCAGAGAGCCATCCACCGTTGCGCCCGAGCAAGATCTTGTCCGTCTTGAAGCCGAGCTCGCGAGCGAACTGCGTCAGCCGACCGATGAAGACATACATGCGCAAATTCGGCACGTTGTCTGGCCGATTGCCGCGATCGTGCTGGTTTGAATGCGCTACCGCTTTGTTGAAAGTTTGTTAGTCGCGCTTCCTCGTCATGGAATGCACTGACTTCCTTACACTCGCAAAATCCGTTCTTGCGGAGCCCCCATGCCATCCCGCCTCTTCCCTGCCCTCCTCCTCGCCACCACCCTCGCCTGCCCCACCCTCGCCCAATCCCCCACCCCCGACCCCGACGCCCCCCGCATCGCCGACCTCATCACCGCCACCCACATCCTCGCCAACGAAAACATCCTCAACTCCTTCGGCCACGTCAGCGCGCGCAGCGCCAAAAATCCCGACCACTTCTTCATGCCGCGCGCGATGGCGCCGGCGCTGGTGACGCGCGCCGACATCGTCGAGGTCGGCCTCGACTGCAAGCCGGTCGCCGCGAATGCGCCGCGGCTCAACGGCGAGCGGTTCATCCATTGCGGCATCTACCGCGCGCGCCCCGACGTCGGCTCGGTGATCCACACCCACGATCTCGCCGTCATTCCGTTCGGGCTCACGAAGATCCCGCTGCGGCCCGTGGTGGCGCAGGCGGGCTTCTTGCCGCCGCAGACGCCGCTGTTCGAGGTGCGCGACCACAACGGCGGCGACGCCAGGCGCGGCATGCTCGTGCTCGACGACAAGCTCGGCGACGCCCTGGCGCGGACGCTTGGGCCGCACCCGGTGGTGCTGATGCGCGGCCACGGCGAGGCGGTGGTCGGCCGCTCGGTGCGCGAGGCGACCGTGCGCGCGCTCTACACCCACATCGACGCGCTCGCCCAGCACGCCGCGCTCGCGATCGGGCAAAACATCACCGCGCTCGACGACGCGGAGCTTGCGGCCAATGCGGCCGAGAACTTCGACGCGGATCGGCCGTGGCAGAACTATCTCTCGCGCCTGCCGAAGCGGTGAACCTAACCGCCGCGACGTCCAAATTCGCTCTTGCCATTATAGAACAAATAGCGAACATTTCAATCCTGTGAACCGTGGGATGAGGCGCTCGGCAGCGGGTGCGTCCCGCGTGCGGTCGGCAGAACACAACTCCATCATAAGATACTTGATACGTATCACGTATCATGCTAAAGGGGGGCAACTTCCGTGATCCGGTCGTTCAAATGCAGGGACACCGAACGCATTTGGGAGGGCGAGTCGAGCCGCAAGTTTCCTGGCGAGATTCAGGATCGCGCGCTGCGCAAGCTCCGCCTGATCGAGGCGGCGCTCACCGTCGATGATCTGCGCCTTCCGCCTGGCAACCGGTTGGAGGCGCTCAAGGGCGATCGTGCGGGGCAGATGAGCATCCGGATCAATGATCAGTGGCGAATCTGCTTCCGGTGGGTGAACGACGAGGCCGAAGACGTCGAGATCGTGGACTATCATTGAACAGGAACAGCACATGCCCCAGCTTCGCAATCCCCACCCCGGCGAAATCCTCAAGCACGAATTCCTCGACGAGATCGGGATGAGCCAGAACCAGCTCGCCCATGCGATCGGCGTGCCGGGCAATCGCATCCACGCCATCGTCAACGCAACCCGCGACATCACCGGCGATACCGACCTTCGCCTGTGCGTGTTCTTCGGCCTCACCGAAGGCTACTTCCTGCGGCTTCAGAACGCCTATGACACGATGGAGGCCAAGCGCCGGATCGCGGCGCAGCTCGCCAAGATCAAGCCCTACAAATCCGGAAAGGCTGCCTGATCGGCGTGGCCACAAGCCGCGTAAGCGCAGGCGCTGATGAACGAGGCGAGCGACAGCGCCCGCGCTCCCTCTCCCCCTTTAGGGGGAGAGGGTCGGGGTGAGGGGGCGCCTCCGCGAGTCGTTACGCGCGATTTGCTCTGCTGAGAAGTCAGCGCCCTCACCCCAACCCTCTCCCCGTAAGAACGGGGAGAGGGAGCGCCAGCGCAGTGCCCCGAATGCAATAGCGCCACCTTCCAGGGGAGAGCGAGCGCAGGCGCCGTGCGAAAAAACGTTCAGAACTCCCCGCCTGCGCAGGCCGGTTCTTGTGGTCCAAGCTCAATTCGCGTTCGCTCGCAACGGACGCCAGAGCCACAACCAGGAGCCCACCCATGTCCACGCCCACCCACCTCCCCGTTGCCATCGCCACCGATCTCGCCGCCCCGCTCCCCTCCGCACAGACCCTTCTCGGCCCGCCGCCGCTCAACCCCGGCGACGACACGGACAGCTACGACACCCTGGTCGCGCGCCTCGTCGCCGAGGTCGGGCCGCGCGGCGTCATCGAGGAGGCCTGCCTGCGCGAGGTCGCCGAGATGATGTGGGAGGCGGCGCGGCTGCGCCGGCTCAAGGCGAAGCTGATGACCCTCTCGGCCGGCAAGGCCGTGCGGGAGGTCCTCCAGTCGATCGGGGTCGAGTTCCTGGACGCCCACGACCTCGCGCCGCGCTGGGCCGCGCGCGAGCTCGAGGCGGTCGGCGAGGTCGACGCGCGGCTCAATGCCGCCGGCCTCGACATGCATCACGTGATGGCGAAGACGCTCGAGATGCGCATCGGCGAGATCGAGCGCATCGACCGCATGGCCGCCCGCGCCGAGGCGCGCCGCACCGCGGCGCTACGCGAGATGATCATCTACCGCGACCCCGTCTTTGCGGGCCGCCTCCAGGCCGCCGTCGCGGCCGCCGACGAAGAGGCGGAGGGCGAGATGGCGAGGCTGCCCGCGCCGGCAGGCGCCGCGGACGCCGCCGCATGACCAGCGCCCGCAAGGCCTTCGCCAACCGCGTCAACGGCCGGCTCAGCCGCGGCCCGCGAACCGCGGCCGGCAAGGCACGGCATGCCGACGCGATCCGCCGCCACGGCCTGAGCCTATCGGTCGCACGCGATGACGCACTCGCGCCCGAGGTCGACAGGCTGGCGCGCGACATCGCGGCCTCCGTCACCCTGAGGCGCTCGGCCGAAGGCCGAGCCTCGAAGGGTGGTGGCCACGTCGACGCTGCCGTCGACGCTGCCCGCCATGCCCTCGCGTGCCGCGTCGCCGAGGCGATGATCGATCTCTACCGTGTGCGCCTCGCCAAGCGGCCCTTGTCCGCCGCGCTCGATGCCGACCCGGCCAACATGACCACGCTCAAGGCGCTCGCGCGGCTCGACCGCTACGAGCAGCGCGCCTTGTCGCGGCGGAAGTTCGCGATGCGCGACTTCGCGGCAGCCATCGCCGGCTGCGACCCGGCGCGACCGCTGCGGACGCGGCAATTCCGCATCCGCCGTCGCGTGTCCACTTTTGGCAGCGTGACCCAACTGGGATAACAGCAATGATTTCAGTGCCCGCTCCGCGCCCCGAAACCTTGTTGGACCATCTCTCTCTCCCTTGCTCCTCGTCATCCTGAGGAGCCGCGCGAAGCGCGGCGTCTCGAAGGATGGGCCGCGGGCGCAAGCGGCATCACCTCGGCCGATCATCCTTCGAGGCTCGCTTCGCTCGCGCCTCAGGATGACGGGGATGGATTTGCCAGAGCCGCCAGAACCGCCCGAACGAACCCAACGCCGAATCCCCAATGATTTCAGCACATGAACATCCGCGCCCTCTCCCGCCGCGCCCCGTTGCGTCCCGCCGCGTGATCGTATTGGATCGCCCGCGATCTCTTCCCTCCAGGCAAGGATAAGCGACCCATGGCGAAGTCGAAACTTCACGCGCGAGGCCACACGGCTCACCCCGAGATCGCGGCGCTCGAGCGGCCGAACCCGGCCGGCACCAATGCGCCCGGCTTCGGCTCGGACGTGGTGGCCGAGACGCTGCGCGATCTCGACATCCCGTACATCGCGCTCAATCCCGGGCGCGAGCTACCGCGGCCTGCACGACTCGCTGGTCAACCACCTCGGCAATTCGGCGCCGCAGATGCTGCTCTGCCTGCACGAGGAAGCCGCGATCGCGATCGCGCACGGCTACGCCAAGGTCACGGGCCGCGCCATGGCGGCCGCGGTCCATTCCAATGTCGGCCTGATGCACGGCACCATGGCGATCTTCAACGCCTGGTGCGACCGCATGCCGGTGATGATCCTCGGCGCCACCGGCCCGGTCGACGGCGCCAAGCGCCGCCCGTGGATCGACTGGATCCACACCGCGCGCGACCAGGGCGCGCTGGTGCGCCACTACACCAAGTGGGATGACCAGCCGGCCTCGCCGGCCTCGGCGCGCGAGGGCCTGCTGCGCGCCTGGTGGCTCGCCAACGCCGCTCCGCAGGGCCCCGTCTACGTCAACCTCGACGCCGAGATGCAGGAGGCGAAGCTCCCCGAGCCGCTGCCGCCGATCGACCTGCATCGCTTTATTCCGCACGTGTCGGCCGGCCCCGACGCGCACATGGTCAAAGCCGCGCTCGAGATGCTCCAGGGCGCCAAGCACCCGCTGATCCTCGCGGGCCGCGTCTCGCGCGATCTCGCGGCGTGGAACGGGCGCGTCGCGCTCGCCGAGGCGCTCGGCGCCCGCGTCGGCACCAACACCAAGGTCGGCGCCGCCTTCCCGACCGACCATCCGCTGCACGTGAGCCCGCCGGCGACCTTCGTCAACGAGGAGCTGATCGCCGCGATCAAGGCCGCGGACGTGATCATGAGCCTCGACTGGGTCGATCTCGCCGGCACGCTCAAGTCGGTCGGTGGCGGCGTCACCGCCAAGATCATCCAGGTCTCGCTCGACCAGAACCTGCACAACGGCTGGAGCATGGACCACCAGGGCCTGCCGCCGGTCGATCTGTTCGTCGCCGCCGATCCGGACGCGGCCGTGCTCGCCTTCGTCGAGGCGCTGCCGAAGGGCGCCGCCAAGAAGCCCGCGCTCGCCGCGGTCGCGCCGATGAAGCCCGCGAAGAAGAGCGGCGACGAGATCGCGGTCGAGGACCTCGCCGCGCACCTGCGCGAGGCCGTGGGCGAGCGTGAAACCTGCCTGACCCACGTCTCGCTCTCCTGGCACGGCGCGTGGTGGCACTTCCGCCACCCGCTCGACTACATCGGCTCGGACGGCGGCGGCGGCGTCGGCGGCGGCCCCGGCATCTCGATCGGCGCCGCGCTGGCGCTCAAGGGCTCCGGCCGGCTCCCGGTCGCCGTCTGCGGCGACGGCGATTTCCTCATGAGCGTCACGGCGCTGTGGACCGCGGTGCATTACCGCATTCCCTTGCTCATCGTGGTCGCCAACAATCGCTCGTTCTACAACGACGAGGTCCACCAGGAGCGGATGGCGGTGATGCGCAACCGGCCGGTCGAGAACAAGTGGATCGGCCAGCGCATGGGCGACCCCGAGATCGACCTCGCCCAGATGGCCCGCGCCCAAGGCGCCCAAGGCTTCGGCCCGGTCCAGAAGGTCGAGGAGCTGCCGGCGATCTACGCCAAGGCCATCGCCCACGTCGACGCCGGCGGCGTCGCGGTCATCGACGTGCGGGTGAAGCCGGGCTACGGCCCCAACGTCGCCCGCGCGATGACGCGGCAGAGCTGAGCGACAGCGAAGGACGCGATCTTGGCTGACCCCACGCACGACGCCCGCGCTCCTTCTCCCCCTTCAGGGGGAGAAGGTCGGGATGAGGGGGCGCCTCCGCGGACCGTTACGTCAACGAACTCGTGGAGAGGCCCCCTCACCCCGACCCTCTCCCCCTGAAGGGGGAGAGGGAGCGCGGGCGCAGAATTCCATCCTGGTCGTCGACAACGTCTCGAAGCGCTTCGAGACCGCCGAAGGGCCCGTCGTCGCCGTCGACCACATGTCGTTCACGGTCGCGCCCGGCGAGTTCCTCGCCGTGATCGGCCCGTCCGGCTGCGGCAAGTCCACGCTGTTCAACATCATCGGCGGCCTGATCGACGGCTACGAGGGCCGCATCACGGTCGCGGGCGAGACCGTTGCGGGGCCACATGCCGCGATCGGCATGGTCTTTCAGGAAGAGTCGACCTTCCCGTGGCGCACCGTGATCGAGAACGTCGCCTTCCCGCTCGAGGTCGCGGGCATGCCCAAGCAAGAGCGCCGCGAGCGCGCTCGCCACTTCATCAAGCTGGTCGGCCTCGACGGCTTCGAGAACCGCTACCCGTCCGAGCTCTCCGGCGGCATGCGCCAGCGCGTCTCGATGGCGCGCACGCTCGCGTCGCAGCCCAAGATCATGCTGATGGACGAGCCGTTCGCGGCGCTCGACGAGCAGACCCGCCTCCTGCTCGGCGACAAGGTCCTGCAGATCCAGCAGCAGCTCCGGCAGACCACGCTGCTTGATCACCCACAACATCACCGAGGCCGTGCAGCTCGCCGACCGCATCCTGGTGATGACCTACCGCCCCGGCCAGCTCAAGCGCATGGTCGAGATCGCGTTGCCGCGCCCGCGCTCCTCCGAGATCGTCTCGAGCGAAGCCTTCGGCCGCTACGTCGCCCAGATCTGGGCCGACCTGCGCGAGGAAGCGAGCCGCGGCATGCTCGACGACGAGACGCAGCTGCGCGCCGAGCACCGCGCATGACGATGGCTTCGCTCGATCTCACGCACGGCGCCCGCGCTCCTTCTCCCACGCACTGCGCCCGCGCTCCCTCTCCCACGCATTGCGCCCGCGCTCCCTCTCCCCGTTCTTACGGGGAGAGGGTTGGGGTGAGGGGCGCTGAGTCGCCGCAAAGCAAATCGCTCGCAACAACTCGCAGAGACGCCCCCTCACCCCGACCCTCTCCCCGCACGCGGGGAGAGGGAGCGCAACCGCTGTGCCCGTTCACATGACCGCCGCGACCGCCGCCATCCGCGATCGCGTCCTGCCGCTGACCCTCGGCCTCGGCACGCTCCTCGTCGCCGTCGCGGCCGTCGAAATCCTCATCCGCGTCGGCCTGATCAACGGCTTCGTCGTGCCGCTGCCCTCCGACGTCGCGATGAGCTTCGGGAAAGTGATCACCCAGGAAGGCATCGCGGATCGCTTCCGCCTCACCTTCTTCGAATCCTTCGCGGCCGGCGCCATGATCACGGTCGTCGGCGTCCTGCTCGGCCTGCTGCTCTACCGCGTCGCGCTCTTGCGCCGCGCGACCGAGACCTGGATCGCGGCGCTCGCGGCGGCGCCGACGGTCCTGCTCTATCCGCTTTTCCTCGTCATCTTCGGCCGCAGCGCCTCGACCATCATCATGATGGGCTTTGTCGCCGGCCTGCCGCCCGTGATCCTGAAAACCATCGAAGGCCTCGCCGGCACGCGCCCCGTGCTGATCAACGTCGGCCGCAGCCTCAAGCTCACGCCCACGCAGCTCTTCCTCAAGATCCTGCTGCCGTCGTCGCTGCCGACCATCTTCGTCGGCATCCGCCTCGGCCTCATCTTCACGCTGATCAACGTCGTCGGCGTCGAGTTCCTGATCAACTTCGGCGGCCTCGGCCAGCTCATCAACGATCTCTTCGAGCGCTACGAGCTGCCCGAGACCTACGCGGCGATCTGCTTCGTGATTCTTGTGAGCGTGCTGTTCTTCGTCATCACCGAATGGATCGAGCGATGGCTGCGACCGGGCGATTGAACGACGCGAGCCCGCGGCGCCTCGTGCAGCCCGTGACGCTGCTGCGCGCCGCGATCATCATCACGGTGCTGGTCGTCTGGGAGGCGGTCGCGGCCTCCGGCCTGCTCTATCGCGACGTGGTGCCGCGCCTCGACGTGATCGCCGTCGCGCTGTGGAAGCTGCTGACTCTCCGGACGAGCCGATCCACCTCGATGTGTCGTGGCTCGGCTTCGTCATCGACGGCAAGATCCCGCAGTTCTACGAGCATCTGTGGGTGACGACCAAGGAGATCGGCGCCGGCCTCCTCATCGGCGGCGTCTCGGGCCTCGTCGTCGGCCTCGTGCTCGGCGCCAACCGCCTGCTCGCGCGCGCCTTCGAGGCCTACCTCTACTATCTCGGCCCGACCCCGAAGATCATCTTCTTCCCCGTGATGATCATGTGGTTCGGCGTCGGCTACGGCTCGAAGATCGCGATGGCGGCGCTCTCGTGCTTCTTCCCGATCGCGCTCTCGACCGCCGCCGGCATGCGCCAGATCGACAAGGTGCTGATCCGCGTCGGCAGGAGCTTCCGCCTCAACGCCTGGCAGATGACGACGAAGATCTACCTGCCCGCCATGCGCGCGCCGACCGTCAACGGCATCCGCCTCGGCCTCGGCGTCGCCCTCATCGGCGCGCTCCTCGCCGAGACGCGCCTCTCCAGCCAGGGCGTCGGCTTCCTGGTGATCCAGGCCTACAGCGTCTTCGACATGCCGCGCATGTACGCCATGCTGATCGTGCTGTTCGTGCTGTCGATCGGGCTCAATGCGGTGATCTCGAGATTGGGCGGGCTGGGCGCGCGCCCGCAATAAACCCTCGCCACACTCTCCGCCGTCATTGCCCGCGAACGCGGGCAATCCAGTAACCACAGACGGTCGTTGAAACAGAGGCCGTGCGTCACACATCCGCTGCGGCGTACTGGATCGCCCGCGTTCGCGGGCGATGACGGCGCGTGTTGCTGCGACGACTACAGCTTGAACGTCTCATACACCGAGGGATGAAACAGCTCGTCCACCTTCACGACCCGCGGCGACAGCCCCTGCGCGTGATGATGGCGCAAGAACACCTCCAGCGTCTTGCGGTTCGGCTCGACGCCATATGCCCAGAAATCCTGCCCCATCAGGTCGCGCGCCTCTTTCAGGCGCTCCTCGACGAACGGCATCGTCACCTTCGTCGCCGCCGTGTCGGACAGCGCCGCCATCGCGGCCGCCTTCGACTGCTCGAACGCCTTGAACACCGCGACCGGCAGATAGGGATGCTTGTCGACCAGCGTCTTGCGGATGCCGATCAGATGCATGATCGGAAAGATGCCGCTGCGCTTGAAGTAGTCCTTGGCGGCCGCGACAGGGTCGCGAAACAGCCAGCCGACGTTCTTCGTCTCCGGGGTCATGAACGACGGCGGCCGCGGCGCCATGAAGCCGTCGATCTTGCCGTCGATCAGCATCTGCGAGATCGTGGCGCCCGCCGGCGCATCGTCGAGCCGGATGCCGGCCGGCAGCTTGATCGGGTTCTTCTCGGGCCGCCCCGGCTCCTCGATGCCGCCGCGGATCCAGTGGATGTCGGAGCCCTTGACGCCGAAGTCGTCCTCGAGGATCGCGCGCGCCCACACGTTGGCGGTGAGCTGCCACTCGGGCAGCCCGACCTTCTTGCCCTTGAGGTCGGCCGGCTCCTTGATGCGGTCGGTGCGCACCCAGATCGAGGTGTGGCGAAACATGCGCGACACGAACGCCGGCACGCCGACATACGGGCAGTCGCCGCGCGCCGTGCGCAGCGTGTAGCTCGACAGCGACAGCTCGCACACGTCGAAGTCCTGCGAGCGGAACGCGCGGAAGAAGATCTCCTCCGGCGACAGCGTCATGAACACCGGATCGACACCGTCGATGCGCACCGCCCCATTGATCAGCGGCCGGTTGCGATCATAGTCGCCGACCGCGACCGAAAAACTCAAATTGCCCATGGAATTCCCGGATGAGATTGCGAGGAGGAAGAGCGCAATCTAGCGGCTCCCTCGTAGCGAGGGCAACCCGCGCCTAACCCTCCTCCCCTCGTCATGGCCGGGCTTGTCCCGGCCATCTCGCTTAGGAAGGCAGTGCGTCCCTGATCGGGATGGCCGGGACAAGCCCGGCCATGACGGAGTCAATTCTCACGTCGCGACGATCTTGCGGTCTTCCGTCGTCACGGTGCCGTTGTCGTCGAACCAGCTGAAGCGGAACGTGCCGCTCTCCTCGATCCGCACCGTGAACTTGATGTACGGGTTCGGCGCGATCGCGGGCTCGAGATCGACGCTGAACACCGGCTTGCCGTTGAACGTGCACGTGAACTTGTTGATGATCTCGCGCGGAATTTCCTTGCCGCCCGCATCCTTGCGAAAGCCCGTCTCCATGATGTGAGAGACGAGCGTGCGGATCTCGATCACCTCGCCCTTCCGGGCGCTCTCGGGCAGCTTGATGCGGGCGTTCCCAGCCATCCGGTTCTCTCCGCTCACCCGCCGCAGCCGCCGACCGTCACCTTGACGGCCTTGCTGGCGGTGATGAACTGCCCCTTGCTGGTCTTCGCCACCACGGTCACGTCCTGCGTCGCCGCGAGGCGGATGCGGGTCGCGACATCGGCGCGCCCGCACAGCGGCGTGAGATGAAACGTGACGATGCGCGGCCGCGGATTGGCCTGCGCCACCACCAGGATGTCGCTGACGTAATCATCGGCCGTCATCGGGCTGTCGACCGTGACCGAAAACGGCACCGTATTGCCGTTCTCGGCAATCTCCGGCAGGTCGATCGTGATCTTGCCGGGCGTTGTCGGCTTGCCGCCCGTGAACGCCGCGATCGCGTCGGCCGCTTCCTGCGGCGTCGCGTCGGCGGTACCGCCCGCAACGGCGAGCACCACGCCGCCCGCGCCGAGCGCCAGGACCTCGCGCCGCGATCTGCCCGTCATGACGCGTTACCTTCGTGCCGACCCCTGCGAAGCGTCTAACGTCAGTCGCATGCGGTCGCCAAATCTTCACCATAATGCCGCGTGATCGCGGCAGAACCATTGCTGCGGATTATACTCAAGACGGATTGCCCGATCGGGTCAAGACTCGGTGCTTTGCGATGCGGACATGCCACATCGGCGTTGCGACGACGTTGATCGCGCTGTTCTGCGCGGCCTCCGCGCGCGCCGACAATCTCGCGCCGTTCAACGCCGCCATGGAAGATTTTGCCGCGCATAATCGCGCCGCGATCGGCTATCTCGCGGACCACGATGCCGACCTCGCGGCCGCCGAGCTCAAGAAGATGCAGGACGCGTGGGGCGTGTTCACGCAGCACTTCAGCCGCGACCGGCCCGACGCCTTCCGCGACAACAAACTCTACGTCACCATGCTGGTCGACGTGCCGACCCGCATCGTCACCGCGATGATCATGATCGATTTCGGCCGGCCCGCCATCGCGCAGAACTCGCTGCAGGCGATCCGCCAGGAGATGAGCGCGGTGCGGCGCGAGAGCGGTGTCGAGGTGCTGGCCGACGCCGTGCTCGATGCCAACTCCAAGATGGACGCACTCGCCGCCTATGGCGATCAGCCGCCCGACTGGAACACGCCAACGGCTGTGGCCGACATCGCCGCCAAGGCAGATGCCTACGGCGCCGCGATCAAGCACTGCGCGTCCCTTGCGCCGGAACCGGTGCGCGCGGCGCCCGAGTTCCGCCAGGTCGTCGAGGGCGTCGCGGCCTCGCTCGCGGCGCTGCCCGAGGCGGTTGCGGCGCGCGACAGCGCCCGCCTGCAGCGTGTCATCGATGAGTTACGATCGCTCGATAACATTCTAGTAGCCCGCTACGGTTGATCGGATCGACCAACCGGCGCGGCTTTGCTATTGTGCCGTAACGAAACGGTTTTTCCGTCAACCGGGGCGTATGCTGATGCTGCTGGTGCGCCGCGCCGGTGGCGTGCGGGGTGCCGCCGCTCTGGGCCGATCGACGGCCGCAGCAATTGGGGACATTTGATGCGTTCGAACTTGCAGGCCGTTGCGTCGGGGCCCGCGCGGCAGCCCGAACCCGAGCAGATGATCGACAAGGCGCGCCGCGCCGCCGATTTCCTCAAGGCACTTGCGCACGAGAACCGGCTGATGATTCTCTGCATCCTGTCGCAGGGCGAGAAATCGGTCTCCGAGCTCGAGCAGATGCTGTCGCTGCGCCAGCCGACCGTCTCGCAGCAGCTCGCCCGTCTGCGCGCCGACGGCCTCGTCGCCACCCGGCGCGACGGCAAGACCATCCACTACAGCCTCGCGAGCGAGGAAGCCCGCGTCGTGGTCGGCGCCGTCTACGAGATGTTCTGCGGCGCTAAGTGACGAAGTAGCCGTAGGGTGGGCAAAATCGCGCGCACGGTTCATCCGCGTGGGCACGGCGCTTCCGCGATTTTGCCCACGCGGATGGATCGTGCAACGCGCCGTGCCCACCCTACCGTCTACCCTCCAACACCTGGATTGTTCGCCACGCCCTTGAGCGTGACCCGGTTGAGCTTCTTCGGCTGCGCGGTCTTCTGGCCGCGCAGATAATTCGCGACCACATCCCACACCGGCTTGCCTTCCTGCGGATTGACCGAGGCCCAGCCCGCGACCTTGTAGCTCTTGGCCGCCTCGAGCGGGCGGCCATCGTCAAGCGTGAGATCGGAGATGCGCTCGCCGACGCGGTTCGCGGGCGCGCACGCATAGTCAACGCCGCCGACGCGCACCATGTCGCCGCCCTGCTGGTAGTACGGATCGGGATTGAACAGGTTGTCGCAGACGTCTTCCATCACGGCCTTGATCTGCGCGCCCGTCATCTGCTGCACGTAGACTTCCGGATACGAGATCGCGGTCTCCGCCAGCAGGTCGCCCATGGTGATCGGCTCGCCCGGCAGCAGCGTGTTGCCCCAGCGGAAGCCGGGCGACAGCGCGATCTCGGCATCGAGCTCGTGGCGCAGTGCGTCGCAGATGAGCTGGTCCATGGTGCCGTTGAAGTTGCCGCGGCGGTAGAGCAGATCGCCCGCCGTCGCGATCTTCTCGGCAAACGCGTCCGCATGCGGCTTGCTCACGCGGTCGATCAGCGCCTGCATCGCGGGATCTGGCTTGAGCAAATTGGCGAAGATCGGCAGCAACTGATAGCTCGCGCGCTTGACGCGGCCCTTGGCGAGTTCGAGGTCGAGCACGCCGAGGAATTTTCCGGCCGAGCCCGCATTGGTCACCAGCGTCGTGCAGCACGGATTGGTCACCGTCACGGGCCGCGGCACACCATCGTGCGTATGCCCGCCGAGGATCACGTCGATCCCGGTCACGCGCGCCGCGACCTTGAGATCGGCATCCATGCCGTTGTGCGACAGCAGCACTACCGCGTCGACCTTGTCGCGATCGCGCAGCTCGACGACGACCTTCTGCAGCTCCGTCTCGCGCAGGCCGAAGGTCCAATCCGGCACGAAGCGCTTGGGATGCGCGACCGGCACATAGGGAAACGCCTGGCCGATGACGCCGATGCGGAAGCCGCCGACCTCCTTGATCATCGACGGCTTGAACACGCGCCCGCTCGCCGGATCGAACGCCGGCTTGTTGTCGAACGCCGCTTCCTCGGTCAGGAAGACATTCTGCGCCAGGAATTCGCCCTTGTGGCTCTTCAGGTTGGCGCGCAGTTGCGCCTCGCCGTAGGTGAACTCCCAGTGGCCCGTCATGGCCTCGACGCCGAGCAGGTTCGCGGCCTCGACCATGTCGGCACCGCGCATGATGTTGGCGAGCCCACTGCCCTGCCACAGGTCGCCGCCATCGAGCAGCAGCGAGTTGCCCGGCCCGACCTCGGCGCGCAGCCGCTCGACCAGCGTCTTGAGATGCGCGAAGCCGCCGAGCCGGCCATAGCGGTGCGCGGCCTCGGCGAAATCGAGATACGTCAGCGCATGCGCCAGCCGCCCGTTCGACGCGATGCCGAAGTGCTCGAGGAACGCGCGCCCGACCAGATGCGGCGGATGCCCGGCCATCGGGCCGATGCCGATGTTGACGCTCGGCTCGCGGTAATGCGCCGGCGCGAGCTGCGCATGCGTGTCGGTCATGTGCAGGATGCGCGCGTTGCCGAAGCGGCCGATGTCGTAGATGTCGTCGCCGGCCGCGCGCGCGAGCTTCAGCGGCACGACACCGGCCAGCGCGGCGCCGGTCAGGACCTTGAGGACTTCGCGCCGCCGCATTGCCCAATGTCCCCGCTCAGCGGATCACGCCATCCTGCCAGGCACTCTGCTGCGTCCTGGCCTGCGCAATCGACGCCTCGGCCAGCGCTTCCGCCTGCTTGGCGAGCGCGATCGCCTCGTCAAACTTGCCGGCGGCTGCCGCCGCCTGCGCGGCTTTGAGCGTCGCGACCGTCGTGGTCCATTGTGTCTTGAGCGCGGCCGACTGCTTGCTCGCGGCTTCCGCCTTGGCGTAGGCGGCCTGGAAATCGTCCGCCGGCGCGGCCGCCGCGGCGAACGCCAGCGCCGCCGCACCGACAATTGACATCAGGCTGATCGGCAGACCGAAACGCATGGTGTTGCTCCGCTCGTTACGGCCGCGCGCCCGGCCCGGAGACCGGCAGCCCGTTGCCCATGTAGGTCAGGAAATACTCGACGTCGCGATAGAGCTCGTCCTGCGGCGGCAGCGGCGTGGCGCGCACCTGGCTGTTGCAGGTGGTGAACCGCCGGCTGGTCGTGCCCATCGCGCCCCATTCCGAGCGATAGATCGGCATCGCCGCCATGATGCCGAGCGCCGGCGCCAGCACCTCGGTGCGGATGTGGTTGCCGGCGGACTGCACGTGGCAGCTCGCGCAGGAGAAGTTGAGCTGGCCGCGCCGCGTGTAGAAATATTCCTCGCCCTTGCGGTAGGCCGCGAGCGCGCGCGGATCGTCCGGGATCTTGATGTCGAAGCGCTTGCCGCGCGACGTGAACGCCATGTAGGCGGTCAGCGCCGCCATGTCGTCCTTGGTGTAGTCGAGCGGCTTCTCGCCGTTGGCTTCGCGGCACCGGTTGAGCGCGAGCTCGAGCGTGATCACCTGGCCCGATTTGGTGTCGAAATACGGAAAGTTCTGACGGATGCCGACGCCCTTGTCCGGGAAGCAGTCCGCATAGGTCTTGCGGTTCGCGAACGGCGTAGAGAACATCTCCTTGCCCTTGTCGACCGCGAACTCGTAGGGCGGGAATTCCTCGATTTCCTTCCACTGCTTGCGCAGGCCCTCATCCATCGAATAGGGCCCGTTGACGAAATCGTCGAGCGGCACCTTCGGAAAGCGGCTGGTGAAATAGGCGCGGAACGCCTTGAACTCGGCCTTCGGATCGACCGTGTCGGCCGCGAGCGCAGGCCGCCCCGCACCGAGCATGATCACGCCGAGCAGCAGGATCTTGCGCAGCATTCGCCGGTTCCTCTCGTTTCGCTCAGCCATCGTGCCCGCGGCTACTGAATCTTGGCGATGAGTGAATCGGACGCGCCCTTGTTGTCGACCCAGCTCACCTTGAGCTCGTCGCCCTTCTGGGCACCCTTGAAGCTGAACTTGAGATAGGGGTCCTTGGAGACGGCGGGCCCCCACAGCGCCGTGAATACCGTCTTGCCGCCATGCTCGAACTGCACCACGTCGATGTGGTGCGGCGGGATGAGCTTGCCGGCCGCATCCTTGATGAAGCCGGAGTCCATCGGATGCTGGATGAGCGACTGCACTTCGGTCGCCTCGGCGCCCGCAACGGCGCGCACGCGGATTGTCGATGCCATCGTGTCGTTCCTTCGCTCGTTAAATCAGCCGCCGCAGCCGCCGACCGTGACCTTCACGTCGCGGCTCGCGCTGAACAGCTTGCCATCCAACTCGACCACCGCGACCACCTTGGTGGTCTTCGCCATCTTCAGCCGGTTCGCGACCAAAGGCTGCGTGCCTTCCGGTATCTTGTAGGCGGCCGCGAGCGTGTAGGGATTTTCCACCACCAGCACCGCGATCGCGGTGACGTTCGGCAGCGTGCTCGTCACCGAGATCGGCACCACGGCGCCGTTCTCGGCGATCTCCGGCGCGTCGAGCTTGACCTTGTCGGAGACTTCCGCGCTCTTGCCGTAGAGTAGCTTGAGCGCGTCCGCCTCGCTCTTCTGCTTGAACGCATCCTGCGGCCATTGCGCCGCATCAGCGGCATAAGCCGGCAGCAGCAGCGAGGCCTCGAACAGGCCGAGGCCCGCAAGGCCGCCCGCGATGCCCTTGAGCACCGTGCGACGTCCGCAACCGGCCGCGCCGCGTGAACTTTGCATTGAAATTCTCCTGGTTGGCGGCATGCGTCGCGCTTATTGCGTGTAGAGGAAATCGACGATCGCGTTGATTTCCTGATCGGTGAGGATGAGGTTGCGCCGGAACGGCGGCATCACGGTCTGCGGATTGCGCTTCGTCTCGTCGGCGATGATCGCGACGAGATCGGCGCGGTTCGGAAAGCGCGCCTTCATGCCGTTGAGCGGCGGCCCGAGGTTGCCGGGCGCATCCCCGCCCTTGATCTCGTGGCAGGTGAGGCAGTTCCCCTTGCCGCGGTCGAACGCGAGCTGCTCGCCGGCCGACGGCGCCGCGCCCGCCGCCGTCGCGGCGACCACAATCGTTGCGACAAGGAACGCAGGCGCAGCTGTCATGAACCTCATGGTCGTCTCCGTCGCGCCTATTTCGGCTTCATCTCGTCGAGCGGACCGGTCGTGCGCGGCGTCAGGTCCTGTCCCTCGGCCGTCGAACTCGATCTTGATCTTCTTCGCATCGAGGCAATTCGTCATGCACTCTTTCGACGCCGTATCGGGCCGCGGGTCCTGCCAGATGAACTGGTCGCGGTTCGGCATCTTCACCTTGGGAAGGCTGTCGCGGTCGGCGACGAAATTGTTGTCCACGATGTTGTTGACGTTGAGCACATAGGCCGTGATCGCATAGATGTCGTCGTTGCCGAGCTGGTGCGGCGCCGGGAACGGCATCGCGCGGTTGATGTAGTCGAACAGCGTCGTCGCGTACGGCCAGTAGGTGCCGACGGTCGGCTCGGGCCGGTCGCCCTTGAGCGATCCGCCGGTGAGCTTCGGATAGCGCGCCTCCCCCTCCCCGAACGTGCCGTGGCAGGCCGCGCATTGCGCCGCGTAGACGTCGGCGCCGTGATCGACGTCGCCCCGGCCGGGCGGCAGCCCCTGCCCGTCCGGCCGCACCGCGATCGCCCAGCCGGCGATCTGCGCCGGCGTCGGCGCCGCGCCATAGCCGAAGTAGCCCGGCGGATGGCGCTCGGCCGCCGCCGCGCCCGCGGCAAGCGTGACCATCGGCAACACGGCAAGACACTTACGAAAGCTGGACATCAAACACGCTCCCGTCCGCTTTCACTTGCCAGGTCTGGATCGAATTGTTGTTGTAGATCGCGTTGACGCCGCGCACGGCGCGCAGCTCGCTGATTGTCGGCTGCACGAAGCCGGTCTCGTCGACGGCGCGCGACTGCACCAGCGCCGGCTTGCCGTCCCAGCGCCACGCGTGGGTGAAGCGGGTCAGCGCCTTCGGCAGCACCGGCTCCTGCAGCTGCGCGCGTGCCCAGTTGGCGCCGCCGTCGTACGACACGTCCACATGGCTGATGCGGCCCTTGCCGGACCACGCGAAGCCGCGCACCTCGTAGAGGCCCGGCCCCTTGAGCGGCTTCTCGGGGCACGGGAACGTCACCACCGATTTCGCATAGATCAGCCAAGTGAAGCCGCGCGAGCGCAGGTCGGGCATCAGCTCGGTATATTTCGACGTCTCCTCGCGCGTGAACCAGGGCTGGTCGCCGACCTCGATGCGGCGCAGCCACTTGATGTTCACGTTGCCCTGCCAGCCCGGCACGATCAGGCGCAGCGGAAAGCCCTGCTCCGGGCGCAGCGCCTCGCCGTTCTGGCCGTAGACCACGAGGCAGTCGTCGAGGCACTTTTCGATCGGCAGGCTGCGGTCCATGTGCGCCGCGTCCGCGCCTTCGACCAGCGCCCACTTGGCGTCCTTCTTCAGCCCGACCTCGTCGAGCAGCGTCGAGAGCTTCACGCCGGTCCATTCCGCGCAGCTCACCATGCCGTGGGTGAACTGCAACGAGTTGAGCTGGGCGGCGCGCCACTCCATGCCGCCGTTCGCGGGGCACTCGATGAAATGGATGCGCGAGACCGAGGGGAAGCGCTTGATGTCATCCATGGTGAGCAGCAGCGGCCGCTCGACCAGCCCGTGGATCATCAGCCGGTGCTGCGCCGGATCGATGCTCGCGCGGCCACCGTGGTAGCGCTCGAAGAAGAGGCCGTTCGCCGTGATGATGCCGGGCTGGTCCTGCAGCGGCGTGAAGCTCACCGAGGATTCGGGCGAGGCCGTGAGCCACGGCACGTTGCGGCGGATCACGTCCTTGACGTATTCCGACGGCTGCCCGTACGGCCGATCGACCACTCCGGGGCCGAGCATCTGCGACCACGGCGCGTCGCTCGGCGGCGAGGCGTCCTCGGCGCGCGCCGGAAGCCCAGCCGCGACCGCGCTTCCCGCGAGCGCCGCGCCGAGCGTCAGGAACTTCCGGCGTTCGGCAAAATCCGCCGCTCCCGCCATATCGGCGTCACTCCCGGGAATTTCGTATTCAGTTTCGCGTATATGATTTCCAGACCTGAAGCAAGTTGGCCGCGATGCGGGACTGCGATGCGACCGTGCCTGTAGTCTGTGCCCACAATGCCGATGAAGATCGCCGCGTGTCGATAAGCGCGCGCCGGGAGCTTGTCTTGCCATATGCGAAGGACATCGCGCGGCCCGTGCTGTGGCTGATGGTCGCGGCGCTCGCCCTCGGGTGGCCGCACGCGCGTGCGCAGGCGCCGCAATACGCGCCGCTCAATACGCCGCTCGCGATCGAGCAGGTCCCCGGCCACCCGATCTACTACTCGCTCGGCAATCCGGGCGTGCCGGGCCAGGCCAATCAGGGCAACACGTCGAACGCGGGCTTCATCGTCACGGCGGACGGCGTCGTCGCGTTCGACGCGCTCGGCACGCCGAGCCTCGGCTGGGCGCTGCTGCAGGCCATCCGCAAGGCTACCGACAAACCGATCCGCTACAACGCAGTGAGCCACTATCACGCCGACCACATCTACGGCCTGCAGGCGTTCCGCGACCACACCGCGACCGTCATCATCGCGCAGGATCGCGCACGCGAGTATCGCGAGAACGAGGAGACCGCCGACGAACGCGCCAACCAGCGGCTCGACCAGCGCCGCGCCGCGCTCGCGCCCTGGGTCAATGCGCAGACCCGGGTCGTGCCGCCCGACATCACGTTCAACGACCGCCTCACGCTGACGCTCGGCGACAGGCAATTCACGATGATCTATGCGGGCCCGGCCCATTCGGCGAGCGACATGATGATGATGGTCGAGCCGGATGGCGTGCTGTTTGCCGGCGACATCGTGCAGAACAGCCGCATTCCGTTCATGAACAGCGACGACGTCGACACCAAGCAGTGGCTGACCGCGCTCGGCGTGGTCGAGAAGCTCGATCCGAAATTCATCATCCCGGGCCATGGCCGGCCGTCGACCGCCGCCAAGGAGGCGATCGCGTTCACGCGCGACTACATCCAGTATGTGCGGGCCGCCATGAGCAAGGCCGTCGAGAGTTGGACCGATTTCGACGTCGCGTACAAAGCGACCGACTGGTCGAAATACGCCAACATGCCCGCCTTCGAGGCGAACAACCGCGGCAACGCCTATCGGATTTTTCTCGAGCTCGAGCAGGGCCAGTTCAAGCGCTGACCTTGTCATTGCGAGGAGCGCGTAGCGCGACGAAGCAATCTCGACATACGGAACGGGATTGCTTCGTCGGCCTTCGGCCTCCTCGCAATGACGTTCATCCCATCCGGCTCACCGGATCGGCGGGCGCTACGTCGATAATGCGCAGCTGGACGCGCGCCTCGCCCTGCCAGCGGTCGACCGACAAGGAGCCGGCCACATGCATCGACTGGCCGCGGTTCTTGAGCAGCGCGTCGCCGAGCTTCTGACCGACGGCGCGGAACGCGATGGCATTGATGCCGGCGCCGTCGCCGGCGCGCAGCCGCACGCGCACATGCGCCTGCCCGACCGGGTCCGCATAGGCGATGACGTGGCCCGGCAGCGCGATGATCGGCTCCGGGTTGCCGGCGCCGAACGGGCTCGCGCGGTCGATCAGCGCGTGGAGCTCCATGTTGGCGCCCGCCGCGCTGACGGCGCCGTCGATCAAGAGCGAGTCCTCGCGCCGCGCGGCCTCGACCGCGGGTGCGAGCGTCTCCTCAAGGTAGGCGCGGAACGCACCGAGCGCGCCGCGCTTGAGCGTCACACCGGCCGCCATGGCGTGGCCGCCGCCCTTGATGAGCAGCCCCTCCGCCACCGCGTGGCGCACCGCGCGGCCGATGTCGACGCCCGTGATCGATCGGCCCGAGCCGGTGCCGGTGTCGCCCGGCTCGAGCGCAATCGCGAAGGCCGGCCGGCCGTACCGCTCCTTGAGCCGCGACGCGACGAGCCCGACCACGCCCGGATGCCAGCCGGCCGCCGCCGTCACCACGACGGCACCCTTCTCGTCGTGGCCGAGCGCCGCCATGGCCTCGGCTTCGGCCTCGGCGAGCGTCGCCTGCTCGATCGTCTGGCGCTCACGGTTGAGCCGGTCGAGCTCCGCCGCGATGCGCGCGGCCTCGACCGGATCCTCGAGCATCAGGAGCTGCGCGCCGAGATCGGCGCGGCCGATGCGGCCGCCCGCATTGATGCGCGGGCCGAGCATGAAGCCGAGATGCCACGGCTCTGGCGGGCCAGACAGCCGCGCCACGTCCATCAGCGCGGTCAAGCCCGCATGCTCGCGCCGCCGCATGGCGATCAGCCCCTTGGCGACGAAGGCACGGTTGAGGCCTTTCAGCGGCACCACGTCCGCGACCGTGCCGAGCGCCGCGAGATGCGTAAGATCGAGCAGGTCCGGCTCCGGCCGCGCCGCGTTCCAATAGCCGCGCAGGCGCAGCGCGCGATTGAGTGCGACCAGGACGAGGAACGTGACGCCGACCGCCGCGAGGCTGCCGAGCCCCGAGATGTCGTCGAGCCGGTTCGGATTGACCACCGCGACCGCGGGCGGTAGCTGCTCGTCGGCCTGATGGTGGTCGATCACGATCGCGTCGAGGCCAAGCCGGGCGGCCTCGGCGAGCGGCTCGTGGCTGGTCGTACCGCAGTCGACCGTGACCAGCAGCTTGGTGCCGCGTTCGGCCAGCGTGCGGATCGCCGGGATATTCGGCCCGTATCCTTCGAAGATGCGATCCGGGATGTAGATGAACGGTTCGTTGCCGGCGAGGCGCAGGAACGAGGCGAGCAACGCGGTCGACGTCGCGCCGTCGACATCGTAGTCGCCGAAGATCGCAATCGCCTCACGGCGCGTGACCGCGTCGGCAAGGCGCGCCACCGCAGCGTCCATCGCCGTGACGGTGCTCGGATCGGGCATCAGCTTCCGAATGGTCGGGTCGAGATACGCCTCGACCCCGTCGGGCTCGATGCCGCGGCCCGCGATGACGCGGGCGAGCAATTCGGGCAGGCCGTGCCGCTGCACGATCGACAGCGCGCGCAGGTTCCCGCGCTCGTCGAGCCGGTCGCGCCACACGCGTCCGGTCGCCGAGCGCTCGACGCCGAGAAAGATGCGGCGATTGGGTTGCGCGTCCATGGATCAGGATCGTCGATCACAGGCCGAATCACGGCCTCGATCACCATCCCAGATCACGATGGCAAATAGCAGCCTTTTCGCCACCGCCGGCCTGTGGACAACGGTAATCAGCTCAATGCATTTGGGCGTTGAAACTCGGACCCGGCGCCGTCGTGCGGCGCCCTACTCCAGCGTGAACTTGTCGAGATAGCGGTGCTCGGCGCGGATCCAGCGCACCGTGCCGGTGGCCGAGCGCATCACCACGGTCTCGGTCTCGACGCTGTCCTTCTTGAAGCGCACGCCTTGCAGCATCGAGCCGCTGGTGACGCCGGTCGCCGAGAACACGCAGTCGCCCTGCACCATGTCGCCCATGGCGTATTTCTTGCGCGGGTCCTTGATGCCCATCTTGCGGGCACGCTCGCGCTTCTCCTCGGTGTCGAGCACGAGGCGGCCCTGGATTTGCCCGCCGATGCAGGCGAGCGCCGCCGCCGCAAGCACGCCCTCGGGTGCGCCGCCGACGCCGAGATAGATGTCGATGCCGGTCGTCTCCGGATCGGCCGTGTGGATGACGCCCGCGACGTCGCCGTCGGTGATGAAGCGCACCGAGGCGCCCGCCTTGCGCACCGCGGCAACGAGATCCGCGTGGCGCGGCCGGTCGAGGATCAGTGCCGAGATGTGCTCGGGCTTGACGCCCTTGGCCTTGGCGAGCGAGCGGATGTTCTCTTCAGCCGGCGCGTCGAGATCGACCACGTCCTGCGGATAACCCGGGCCGATCGCGATCTTCTCCATGTAGACGTCGGGCGCGTTGAGCAGCGTGCCCCCCGCCGCCATCGCCATGGTGGCGATCGCTCCCGGCATGTTCTTGGCGCACAGCGTCGTGCCTTCGAGCGGATCGACCGCAATATCGACCTTCGGGCCGTTCTTCTTGCCGACCTTCTCGCCGATGAACAGCATGGGCGCCTCGTCGCGCTCGCCCTCGCCGATCACGATCGTACCCTCGATCGGCAGCTTGTTCATCTCGCGCCGCATGGCGTCGACGGCCGCCTGGTCGGCTTCCTTCTCGTTGCCGCGCCCGCGCAGGTGCGCCGCACAGACCGCCGCGCGTTCGGTCACGCGCACGATCTCGATCGACAGGATGCGGTCGAGGACCGTGGATTTTGCCGCCGCGGGCTTTTGGCTCGACGCCATTTGGTTACGCTCCTTGTCTCGGTTCCGGCCGGCGCCAAGCGGCACCAGACGCACTCAGTTCTTCTCGATACGGATGACCTGCGGCGTGCCCGCAATGACACCCTTTTTCCGGATCGCCTTCAAGGCTCGCCGTACCGCGTCCTCGCTGGTCGCGTAGGTAATAAGGATAACCGGCGCGGGCGCGGCCGGGCTCTTCGGGTCGTCCCCGCCATGCGGCTGGGCGCCATGATGCCGTTGCATGATCAATTCAAGCGAGATGTTCTCATTGGCCAAGAGCTTGGCGATGGCCGCGAAGGTACCCGGACGGTCGACCGCCGCGAGCCTTATATAATACCCGCCTTCATGACGCTGCATTGGCGCCCGTTTGACGGGGGCAAGCCGCGCACACGGGCGGCCGAACGGCGCCGTGCGCACCCCGCGCGCGATGTCCCCGATGTCGGCGACCACTGCCGACGCGGTCGCCTGACCACCCGCACCGGGGCCGACCAGGGTGATCGGCGCAAAGCCGTCGGCGTCGATCGAGACCGCATTGGTGACACCCATCACCTGCGCGATGGCGCCGTCCTTGGGGATCATGGTCGGATGCACGCGCTGCTCGATCCCCTTGTCGGTGCGCACCGCGACGCCGAGCAGCTTGACCCGGTAGCCGAGCTCGTCGGCGGCTTCCAGGTCCTCGGGCGCGATCGAGGAAATGCCTTCGACGAAGACGGCGCTCTCGTCGACCTTGGTCCCGAACGCGATGCTCGCCAGGATCGCGAGCTTCTGCGCAGTGTCATGCCCCTCGACGTCGAAGGTCGGGTCGGCCTCCGCATAGCCGAGCTTCTGCGCGTCCGCGAGGCAGTCGGCGAACGAAAGCTTCTCGCGCTCCATGCGGGTGAGGATGTAGTTGCAGGTGCCGTTGAGGATGCCGGAAATGCGCGCGACGGAATTGCCCGCGAGCCCCTCGCGCAGCGTCTTCACCACCGGGATCGCGCCGCCCACGGCTGCCTCGAAATTGAGCGCCACGTGCTGCTTCTCGGCGGTCGCCGCGAGCGACAGGCCGTGCTTGGCGAGCAGCGCCTTGTTGGCGGTGACGACCGACTTGCCGGCCGCGAGCGCCGCCTGGATCGCGCTTTTGGCCGGGTCGCCGGCACCGCCCATCAGCTCGACGAATACGTCGATCTCGGGATCGGTCGCGAGCGCGAGCGGATCGCGCACCCACCTGAGCTTGCCGACGTTGACGGCCCGCTTCTTCGTTTTCGAGCGCGCCGTGACGGCGACCACGTCGATCGCGCGCCCGCAGCGCGCCACCAGCGCCGCGCGCTCGCGGCCGATCAAGTCGATGACGGCGGTGCCGACCGTTCCAAGCCCGGCAATACCCACTTTGAGCGGGGCAACCATGCGGTGGGTAACCTGACGATGGCCGCCGAAAGACTCAGCGGCGTTTGGCGAGGGGGACGACGTTGTGCAACTTTTCCGGCGCCGATTCAAGGAACCGGCGGACATTGCGGGCGGCCTGGCGGATGCGCTGCTCGTTCTCGACCAGCGCGATGCGCACGAAGCCCTCGCCGTGCTCGCCGAAGCCGATGCCGGGCGAGACCGCGACCTCGGCCTTCTCGACCAGCAGGGTCGCAAACTCGATGCTGCCGAGCGTGCGGAACCCCTCCGGCATCGGCGCCCAGGCGAACATCGAGGCGCGCGGCGGCGGGATATCCCAGCCGGCGCGGCTGAAGCTTTCGACCAGAACGTCACGGCGGCGCTTGTAGGTTTCGCGCATCTCGACGATGCAGTCGTCGGGCCCGTTGAGCGCGGCGGTCGCGGCGACCTGGATCGGCGTGAAGGCGCCGTAGTCGAGATAGGACTTCACGCGCGCCAAGGCCCCGATGATCCGCTCATTGCCGACCGCGAAGCCGATGCGCCAGCCCGGCATCGAATAGGTCTTCGACATCGAGGTGAACTCGACCGCCACGTCCATCGCGCCGGGCACCTGCAGGATCGAGGGCGGCGGAACGTTGTCGAAATAGACCTCCGCGTAGGCAAGATCGGACAGCACGATCAGATTGTGCTTCTTCGCGAACGCGATCACGTCGCGATAGAAGTCGAGATCGGCGACATAAGCCGTCGGGTTCGCCGGATAGCAGACAACGAGCGCGAGCGGCTTCGGGATCGAATGGTTGCAGGCGCGCTCGAGCGCCTCGAAGAACTGCGGCGTCGGGTCGGACGGAACCGAGCGGATCACGCCGCCCGCCATGAGGAACCCGAAGGCGTGGATCGGATAGCTCGGATTGGGCACCAGCACCACGTCGCCGGGCGCCGTGATCGCCTGCGCGACATTGGCGAAACCTTCCTTGGAGCCGAGCGTGGTGACGACCTGCGTGTCGGGGTTGAGCTTCACGCCGAAGCGCCGCGCATAGTACGCGGCCTGGGCGCGGCGCAGCCCTGGAATGCCTTTCGAGGACGAATAGCGGTCGGTGCGCGGCTTGCCGACGGTATCGCGCATCTTCTCGATCACGTGGGCGGGCGTCGGCAGGTCGGGATTGCCCATGCCGAGATCGATGATATCGGCCCCGTCGTTGCGCGCCTTGGCCTTGGCCCGGTTGACGGTCTCGAACACATAGGGCGGCAGGCGGCGGATGCGATGAAACTCGTCCATGGTCCCGATTTCCCAGGCTTTTCGCGGCGGCGCGGCGACTCTTTCGGGGGGCGACGCGCCGGCCACCTTGTACCACGGCAGGTCGGTTTCCTCGACCCTGCCGAAGCACGGCTGCTTCGCTATTTATTGATCCCTTGTATCAATCTTCTGATCTGTCTTGATGATCTCATTGGTCTTTTGCAGGGCGACGCCCTGCTTTTCCTGGCGCTCGCGCAGCGCCATCAGCTCGGCCTCGGCCTTCTTCTGTTCCTCCTGGGTCATCACCACGTCATTGCGCGGCGGCGGCATGTCGTGGACGGCCGGATAGGCGGCCGGCGCTGCGGGCTGTTGCGGAGTACCGGGCGGCATGCCGCCGAGCTCGGTTGGCATCCTGCTGAACGTGGACGAGCAGGCACCCAGCGCCAAAGCCAACACGAGCGCGGGCAGAGGCTTGCGCCCCGCCTTCGCGGCTGCAGCAACGATTTCGCTCGCGCGCCCGCGGCCCGTTCGCGACTTCGACACCATATTCATCCAGAATGCGGTTCCCCGAACAGCCCCGGGTGACCGAAACTGCCTAATCTTCCATTGCGGCAAAATTAGTCCGCTCAATGGGTTATCGGGGCGCCAACTCCCCATCCCGGCCCAGCGTCCCGCGCGATCACCTCGCGCGGGGCTGCTCCTGATCATCACCCTTGCCCTCCCCGCCGCTCATCTCCTCTACCACGCGCCCCGCTGCACCGGCCCGACGCCGGAAGACAGGTGCGCGATCGGAGGGAAGGTGTTCAGAGCCAACACGTCAGCTCGCACCTATCGGGGGAGCCCGTGAATGTCCTCGATCTCTTTTCCGGCATCGGCGGCTTCTCACTCGGACTTGAGCGAGCCGGAATGCGCACCGTCGCATTCTGCGAGATCGAACCGTTCGCCCGCGCCGTCCTCGCCGAGCACTGGCCTGACGTGCCCTGCGCCGACGACATCACCACCCGAGAATTCCGAGAGGGCGAAGCCGACGTCATCTGCGGCGGCTTCCCCTGCCAGGACATCAGTCTTGCCGGGCCCGGCGCCGGTCTTGCCGGCGAGCGTTCGGGACTCTGGCGGCAGCTACTTCGAGCCATTCGCTTGGTACGACCGCGCTACGCAATCGTGGAGAACGTGGCAGCGTTGCTTGGTCGAGGGATGGGGACTGTTCTCGGAGACCTGGCCGAGATCGGGCATGATGCGGAGTGGCATTGCGTTCCGGCGGCCGCCGTTGGTGCCCCTCACAGACGCGACCGAGTCTGGATCGTGGCCCACCCCAATGGCCGTGGACGGTCGGAGGGGCAATCAGCCGCCGCGGCCATGGGACACCGGCGTCCCGCTGGCGCAGGCAGTGGCGATGTGGCCGACGCCATCGGCGAGAGATTGGAAGGGCGCCCCCCTCTCAGCGGATACCTTGCCGACGAACTCGCGGCCCTTGAACGAAATGGTTCGGGCCCGGCAGTGGTCGACGCCGACAGCTACGCGGCGCGGTGCGCGCAAGGACCCGATGTCACGACGGCCGGGGGGCGGCGCCCGCGATCTGGCGAACGATGTAGCCGCGGCGGGCACACCTGGCGCTTTGAACCCGACGTGGGTCGAGTGGCTCATGGGGTATCCGCTCGGGTGGACCGCCTTAAAGGGCTCCCGACGTGGGTCGAGTGGCTCATGGGGTATCCGCTCGGGTGGACCGCCTTAAAGGGCTGGGCAACGCCGTCGTCCCGAAAATCCCGGAAATCATCGGGCGAGCTTTGATGCGCGCTTATACGGAATTATAGCGATGAAACAACAGCTTGAACGCGTCGACAGAATGACTGAGCCACTTGTGGCCGGTCGCCATTACCTCGTGTGGACGGTGCACGGCCAGTGGCAGCACATGCTTCGGGACTGGCCAGTCGTAGGGCCGCGCCACAACGACAAAGAGTTCTTCAATTTCTCGGCCGAGCACTACCACATCGATTCGCGCTTCTTGCCTCTCAAGGCGAAGTACCGCGGCGACACCCTTATGTATCCGCTTCACGCGCATGAAGCTCGGTCGTGGTCAAACGCGCCAGCCGTGCCGCTCGGAGAGCCGATGCTGCGCAAGCGTAAATGCGTGAAGGCCGAAATCGAAGTCATCATTCCCTGGCAGCGCAAAACCGACGTGCTCTTTGAGATGCACGCTCACTACGCCGGACAGCAATGCGCCAGCGGGAAGGCCGGCTGGATTTGCCCCCACCGCAAGGCTTCGCTCGGCAACGTGCAGCCCATCGACGGCGTGATTACCTGCCCGCTTCACCTGCTCAAGATCGACGCCGAGACCGGCGTCGTCTTACCCATCCAATCTTAGGGGATCACCACAATGCCTGCCGACCACATCAACATTCAAGCACCCGAACGCTTCGACATTGACTCGATGCCCTATCGGGACCGGCTCGAAATCGAAAAGCTCAAGATCGAGTTGAGGCAGATGCGGGGGCATTACGACGCTCTTCGGCAAAACCTCGAAGCCATCTTCAATCGGATCGAGTGCGGGCAGACCGCCGAGCTGCACTTCTTCGACGGCCGCGTGTTTGTCATCACCGGAAAAATACGCGGCGACAAATAGTACAACAGCAAGGAGATACACCATGGGCTGGGCCGTTGCATACCTAATGATGATCCCGCTGTGGCCGCTGTTCGCGCTGTGGCGCGGCTACGCGATCTCGCTTCTGTGGGGCTGGTTCGTCGCCCCCACGTTCGGCCTCTCGCCCCTCTCGATCCACGCCGCCATCGGCCTCATGCTTGTCATGGGCGCGATCAAGAGTGTCGACTATCAGCGTGATGATCGGGAAGCCTCGGAAAAATTAGGGTGGTCGCTTGCCATCGGCATTCTTGGCCCAGGGCTCATGATCGGCACCGGCTGGGTTTGGAAGTGGCTTCAATGGGGAATGTGATGACAGATTATCGAATAGGTAAATGTCGCTGGTGCGAGGAGCACACCGACATTTACCGTGGGCTTTGCGACGACTGTAGCTCTCACACGGTCTACTGCCGCATCTGCCGGCGACGTGTTGGGGACGACAGTCGATGTCGCCACGTCTTCCAGGACAAATGGTTCGAGTGGTCCGGCTCGGGGACGGGCTGGGAGCCGACACGGTCGGTCAAATCCGCCTTCTTCGATCTACTCACCCTTATGCCGGGCGGGTTCGCGGCCGACCTTCGCGCAGCGATCAAGGGCGGGAAATTCCACACCTGGATGGTTGCCCCCATGATTGGGGGAGGCGGCCACCTTTCGCTTTACGGCATGCCGATCGACAAAGAATACGGCGACGACATCATCGCGCTTGGCGAGCGTGCGGATGCCGAGCGCGTAGGCGACGGATACCACTGGATCGCTAGCCTTTACGAACGAGACACCGCCAAGGCGAACCGGCTCACGATCGTGTGGATAGACGAGTGGTCCCGGAATCAAGTCCCTCATGTTGGTGCTTGGTTTTGGCATCAGCCGCCGAGCGTGGGCGCGTCAACAATCAACAAAGGGGAATGACACAATGAGAGCCTCGCTTGCCGTCGTCGCACTGGGTCTGACCCTTGCGGCTTGTTCCAACGAAGCGGACGTTGCCTCGTACAACCTCTCCCAGGCGGCGGACAATTTCGGCATCAACCGCCGGATCGTATTCTACAACGGCATCACCGGTGCCTACATGCTTGAGATCGAGGGCCTGTGTTCCATCGGTCGCGGCGATTCCGTCCCGAAGGAGATCACCGTCACCTGCAAGACGTCGCCGACCGACTACAAGAAACATTTCCTCGGCCTGTCGGACAACGTGACCTTTTTCTCGGAGCAGCTCGACGCCGCGAAGGTCAGCACCTTCCACTACAGGGTGACGTTCAATCCGTCCGTGATCGTCCCAAGCATCGACGTCCGGTAGATATCCGCGAATGGCCCGTCAACTCAAACATAGGAGACCGTAATGGCTCAGAAGCTTGATGCAAAATTCTCCGGCGTGATCTTCAAAATCAAGGATGGCAGCATCGTCCCGGACGATGAGTACATGGTGTTCCTCGTCAAGGATAACGCATTTGCGGAGACCCTGCCGTTCTATCTGGAAAAGTGCGTCGAACTCGGCGCCGACGAGGAGCACATCGCCGCGGTGGCTCGGACGATTGATCGCCTGAACGCGTGGCGCAGCGCAAATCCGCATCGCCTCAAAGTGCCTGACGCCAAGGGAGAGAAATTGGTTGGGTGAGAACCCGTCATGAGGCAGCCACGCGCTCGGCCTCGCTACCGTTGGGAATACCGTAGCGGCTGCGCGTGCGCCTCGTGTCCATGGAAGGGCCGATGCATCGGCGACCGCTGGCCGCACTGGGTTGAGATCAAAGAGTCCAGCGTACTTCCGGCAGAGGAGCGATAGATGCCGATCGGTGTCAACAATCTGCGAAAGAAAAACGGCCGCTATGCGATCGAATATGATGGCCATTCCATACCAGGGCGCTTCAAGCAGAAGCGATCAGCAGAGACATGGGCGCGGTGGAATTACAAGGGTGGCGATGGATGGCGCGTCGTGGATACGACAATTGAAGTGAGTAAAACCAGGCACGCGTTATTACGCTGCGCCAATTGGCTTGCTTACTGCCGATCTATTGGATGGCCAGATTGCGAGTTGGATGCGCTGGAAGCGCTGTGGTGGCGCTATCACGATGGCCGCGGAGCCTTGCTTATAGGCTAGAGATGACTTCCGAACAT
>CAWFVV010000002.1:0-1052969 GCA_963819385.1 uncultured Alphaproteobacteria bacterium
CCGCGCGAACCCCCTGCCCGCGGCCGGCCGCGCGAACGTCAGCGCCACCGCATCCCACGCGTCGGTCGATGTCACGCCACGCGCCTCCCTTGCCCGAAGGGGTCCGTACGAAATACGCAAAGTTGTCCGGACCGCCGATGCGGCGTCGGATATACTGCTGCGGCACCTATGCAAGGCCGCGTGTCCGGCACCAGAAGAAGGCTCCCCTCATGAGATATTCCACCATCCGCATGCTCGCCGTCGTTGCGGCCCTCGGCGGCTGGCCGATCGGCGCGCTCGCGCTTGATGCGGCCGCGCCGACCCTCGCGTGCCCGTCGCCCGTCGCCGGACCACAATGTCAATCGACCATCGGCGGGCCGCATCCGGCCGGGATGCTTGCGCAGCTGCGGCCGTTCGATCAATGCGTCGCCAACTGCATGGTGGCCAAGTGCGGCGGCCGCTGGGCAGCGACGAACGAATGCGAGTTACGCGTTCGGGGCGGCTGCGTTGACACCTGCCGAGCCGAGAAACGTTGGTGAACGTGTTGGTGAGCGAGTAGCCCGGATTGAGCGCAGCGAAATCCGGGCTACGCTCGCTATCGATGGTTCGACGAACTGGCGTTCGGACTGGATATCGCGGCCTTTAGATCGCGGAACGCGGCGCCAGGGTGACTCCCGAGATACTTGGCCGCGCCTCGCAAGGGGTCCATTGCGGCCGGCGCAATAGTCCGCAGCCATTTATCGATATCGTCAGACCGAGCCGTTAGGCGTTCCTCCGGTACGCTGAAAGGCGTGATAGGCGGTATAGAGTAAGACGCACGCCAATGTGATCAATGCCGCCTTTTCCTGTTTTTCTTCGACAAACGTGATGACGAGTGCGATTCCCGACTCTTCATCATACAAAGCGTCTTGAATTTGCTCCGGGTCGACCGCGTCACCGTCGAACCAACGTCGAGCGAGATCCAGCCCCGAGGCTGCCACCTGCCGATTGGGCGATGTCCCGAGGAAGCCCAACGCCATATCGCCGGCGACCAAGGCCAGCCCAACGCGGGACCTTACAGGAAGGTTGTCGGCGAGTACGGCTAACGGACTCGTCCCTTTGCGAGGAATTATCATTTGGCTGATCCAGCCCCCTGAGTACGACCTTTCAACCCTACCGCACCAGCTGCCGAGCTATCACGAGCGCGCCTTTGAGCCTGCAAAGATCGACCAGGGCGTCGATCGGCATCTTCTCGAGTGCATGGCGGACCGCATGCCACTCGTCGGCGGCAGCCGGCGGCAAATAACGGTCCGTGGCCACCGGGTCCCCCTCGTGCATTGCCGCAAACACGACATTCGTAATCGCGTCGAGGTCGGCCACGCTGCGCTCCTTGACTCAGGACACGAATGTTCTCAGTTTGTTCTTATCGAGTTAACCGGCACCGGCCCAGTCATCTTCCTGGTCTCGTTGAAAATCGGATGATCTCATTGGCACGGGCTGCCCTGATCGGAGGAAGTCACGATGCGAGATCTGTTCGACCGATGGGAGCAAGTTTGGCATGAGCGCCGCTACGACCTGATCCCGAGTTGTGTGGCGCCCCACTACATCCGCCACGACGAGAGAGGCGACCGAACGGTGACGCCGGAAGTCATGCGCGGCAGAACTCGCGGCCCTTCACAAGGAGCGCCCGGGCATCCGCGTTCTCGTCTACGACCACTCATTCACCGACGACAGCCGGGCCTGGTTCCGATTTATGTTCACGTGGCCCGATCCTTCGACCGGCGAAAAGCGCAGCCGGGCCGGGATGCAGTCCTATCGGATCGTGGACGGCAAGCTTGCCGAGACTTGGGTCACGCTCCTGCCGCTCGACTCCGCCTGGAGCGACAGCGTCGCGCAGGAACGCTGGACCAGCCCGCGTCCGGCCGGAGCGTAGAGGTGGCCGCTTCTCATGAAGGCAGGGGACGATAGGCGGCGTTGATGAGCCGCGGTCGCGCGGCGCGCGTCCGGTCATCCACCTTGCGTACCGCGAGTTCGGGACTCCACCGCCTCGACAAGCGCCAGCAGCCGCAAATCCGAAAGTTCAGCGAGCAGTTGAAAGAGCTCTCAGCAATTCATGTCGGCGAGGCGTTTCATGCGACGCCTTTTGCGAAATGTCCGATTCCTGCGCCTGAACGCCGCCCCGAAAGCGACCGCGTCGCCGTTCGTCTTGGAGCGGGGCCGCCGCACGGGCGACTGCCCGGCGTCTGGTGTCCGCGCTCGAACGTGGCTTATGCTGGACAACGACAACGACACGCTCGCAGGGAGAAGCCGCATGGTCGAGACCGCGGCGCAATTCATCGAGGCGCGCGACTTTCTGCTGCGGCACCGCGAAGCCTACGATATCGCCTATCGCGATTTCCGCTGGCCGCAGCTCGACCGGTTCAATTGGGCGCTCGATTACTTCGACGTGATGGCGCGCCGCAATGAGGCGCCCGCGCTGTGGCTCGCCAACGAGGGCGGCGGCGAGACCAGGCTCAGCTTCGCGGCCCTGTCCGAGCGCAGCAGCCGGGTCGCCAACCATTTGCGCGCGCTCGGCGTGCGGCGCGGCGACCGCATCCTGCTGATGCTCGGCAACGTCGCGCCGCTGTGGGAATGCATGCTGGCCGCGATGAAGCTCGGCGCCGTCGTCATTCCGGCGACCACCCTCCTGACCCGCAACGATCTCGTCGACCGCTTCGCCCGCGGCCGCACCCGCCACGTCATCGTCGCCGCCGATGCGGTGCCGAAGTTCGCCGAGCTGCCGGGCGCGTATACGCGGATCGCGGTCGGCGGCGACGCGCCGGGCTGGCACCGCTATGAGGCGGCATACGCGGCCGCCGCGCAATTCGTGGCCGACGGCGACACCCGCGCCGGCGATCCGCTGCTGCTCTACTTCACGTCGGGCACCACCGCGAAGCCGAAGCTGGTCGTGCACAGCCATCAGAGCTACCCGGTGGGCCATCTCTCGACCATGTACTGGGTCGGGCTTAAGCCCGGCGACGTGCATTTCAACGTCTCCTCGCCCGGCTGGGCCAAGCATGCCTGGAGCTGCTTCTTCGCGCCCTGGAACGCCGGCGCCTGCGTGTTCATGCTCAACCAGCCGCGCTTCAATGCGCGCGGGCTGCTCGACGCGATCGTGCGCGCCGGCGTCACCACCTTCTGCGCGCCGCCGACCGTCTGGCGCATGCTCGTCCAGGAGGACCTCGCCGCGTGGAAGACAAGTCTGCGCGAGCTGGTCGGCGCCGGCGAGCCGCTCAATCCGGAGGTGATCGCCCGGGTGCAAGCCGCCTGGGGCCTCACCATCCGCGACGGCTACGGGCAGACCGAGACCACGGCGCTCGCCGGCAACCCGCCGGGCCAGCCGGTGAAGCCCGGCTCGATGGGTCGCCCGCTCCCCGGCTACGACGTGGTGCTCGTGGACGGCGCCGGCGAGGAGCAGGACGAATCCGAGCTATGCCTGCGGCTCGCGCCGCAGCCGCTCGGGCTGATGCAGGGATATCAGGGCGATGACGGCGCGCCGCTGCCGCTCGCGGGCGACGTCTATCGCACCGGCGACGTGGCGGCCCGCGACAGCGACGGCTACCTGACCTATATCGGCCGCGCCGACGACGTCTTCAAATCCTCGGACTATCGGATCAGCCCGTTCGAGCTCGAGAGCGCGCTCATCGAGCATGCCGCGGTCGCCGAAGCCGCGGTGGTGCCCTCGCCGGATCCGATCCGGCTCGCCGTCCCCAAGGCCTTCATCGTGCTGGCGTCCGGCCATCGGCCCGGGCGCGACACGGCGCTCGCCATCTTCCGCCATGTCCGCGCCGCGCTCGCGCCCTTCAAGCGCGTGCGCCGGATCGAGTTTGCCGAGTTGCCCAAGACGATCTCGGGCAAGATCAGGCGCGTGGAGCTGCGCCGTCGCGAGGCGGCGGCGCGCCGCGAAGGCCGCCGCAGCGGCGCCGAGTTCTGCGAAGAGGATTTTCCCGAGCTCGCCGCGCGCTGAAGGACGCCGTGCGCGCACGCCGCGTCCGCGACTTTCCGCCTGGCGCTTTGAGCGATCGGCAGGCGGCCAGACCCGTCACCCTGAGGCGCGAGCCCTCGGGTCCGGCCTCCGGCCGGCCCAAGGACAGGCTCCGCGAGCCTCGAAGGGCGACGCCCGAGGTGGTTCAGCAAATGAGCGGCCCGCGCACCGACCGTCGCCCTTCGAGGGCCGCGCTGGCGCGCGCCCACCTCAGGGCGACGTGCGATCCGCTAACAGACCTGTCCAAAGGGGGTCCAGCAATTCCGGCGGTGCTCCATGGCATCTTTGTGCGGATTGGGTTTGGCGGGACCGCCCAGGGGCGCTTCCTTGTTTGGGTCGAATCCCGGTCGCATGTATTGCTGCGGAAGGTAACAGTGTTCCTTGGCACATTTGATACGGGTGATCATATCTGCCCCCGCATCATCCGACCGTATGGATTGCGGCGCCATCGGCATCCAGGCCTTGGCTGGCGGCGCCTCCCACAGCACGACAAGCCCCGATAAAGCCGTGAAGCTCGCGGCGACGGCGACCTTGCGGTAGCGGATGAAAATAGAAGGTGACATGACCCGGACCTGCGCGCGCGGCATTGGAGGGTAGCGCCCTCGAGCCACCGCGTTGGCTCAGGGCGCAGCACATGTAGCGCATCATTGTGCTGCGGCTAGAAGCTTAACCCCGAACGCAACAAATCTTCCCGTTGACGTTCCTCGCTTTGGAACACACACCGGCTCTCAGGGGACGCCGGCCCCGCAGGCCCGTCGCAAGCCAAGTTAGCATATTCCAAGGGCATGGTGTCCGGAACACTTTGCATGCATTCGGCGGCTGTGCATGAGCACGACGACTTGCTGAACCGCAAGCGAGTAGCCCGGATTGAGCGGAGCGAAATCCGGGTTTCGCCGCCGCAAGTCGCCACCTGTCTCCGGGTTTCGTGGAGTTCACCCTTGGGCTTGCCGACGGCAAGGCCCGAGGGCTCAGCCCGGGCCACGCTCGCTATCGATGGTTCGAGGAACTGGCGTTCGGACTGGATATCGCGGCCTTTAGATCGCAGAACGCGGCACCCGGGTGGCTCCCAAGATACTTGGCCGCGATTCTCAAGGGGGCCATCGGCTGTCACCTTTCGCGGGCCGCGCTAACGCGGGGCCACCTCACGAGTGAGGTGGCCCCGGACGTCTGAACAGATTTTCCGCGTCGATAAGTGGAGCCTCTGCCAAGTTTAGGCTGCCATGGTCAACAGCATTCCAGACATCAATAACTTCATCTGCGCTTGCAGGGATACAGCTGGGTGACGGCCGCTTGAATTCCGTCGTTCGTCGTCTTGCTGCCGGCTTCAGGGTGCGCAGTCAGCCACCCGATGACTCTTGGCGCTAAGACTTTGATGTCGTTCGCCTCGTCCGCCGGGCACCATATCCGATCCCTGATCTGGACGGTGTTGAGGATCAGCATGGCGGCATACATTTCCGCGATCTTATCCGCGCAACCTGAGCTGTTGGATTTGCAATAAGCAATGAACGCGCTGGTCTGAAGCGGAGCGTCATCGGCTGCGGTAGCGACCGAGGACCATGCGACTGCGCACGAGACGAACAAGACAATGACCCTGAGCATGACTACCCCTCCATCGGTTCGCGCAACGCACCTTCGCACGTTTCGGCAAATTGCAAAGCTTATTCTTTTCATCGCAGCCCGCAGGGCGGATCAGTGCCGCGTCATCCGCCGTTGTCAGTCAGGCGGCGGGTTGGTGCGTCGGGGTACTATCCCAATCCCCACAGTGATAGCCGCGCATCGGTTCAGATCAGGCGCCGCCAAAGGATCACAAACAGCACGTTCAATCCAAAATCGGCGCAAGTTGGTGCGCGAGGTCCGCTTCGGGTCATGAGCGACCGACCCGGTTCGCCGTGATTGCCCTCAATGACCGGAACGTTCTGAAAGCCCAAAGGATTCCATTCCGTTGCGCCTGTAGGTGCGATCGCGCATGCTCCTCGCCTCCAGTAATCGAGGAGTACGACTTCGCCTCGACGATATTATGAGGGTCTATAACAGCAAGTTCGTGTATCGGTAGATCAGGAAACAATCAGGAACAATTTGACCATGGCCCATTACGGGGGATGGGGCGGCATCGATGGCGGCCGCGAGATAAACACCGACGACGCCTTCGAGATGGCGGTCAACCGTGCGCTTGGTGATCGTATTCGGGGCGACGACAAGGTCGCAAGCGACGTGTGGTGCGCTCTGGCAAACGTTGAGTGGAAGCACAAGAAAGGCGACACCGCAGCCTATTCGTTCCGGGCTGCTGGCGACCTCGTGGCTGCGATCCGGGGCAATGGCACGTACATGGATTGGTATTGCTCTGGGGACTGGGCGCGCGTCACGCAAGAAATCCAGGATGCCCTTGCCGTCGAAGGGTGGAGCTATGAGATCGAGTAACCGATGGTTGGTGTTCTAAGCGCCAGTCGCTGGCATCAGCAATGTCGGCGATGGGTCATGAGCGTCGTAGGCGGTCCGTGCGGACCTTCGGCCGATGTCCGCAATGCCTCCAATAGTGCCTAAATTGCTCCGCCGCGGTGAACCGCCGCTTCGGGCCAGAACCAGACGTATCGTTCACAGACTTAGCCACCAATAGCCAAGCCACCTGTGTAACGTTCCCAGTGGAGAAAATGCCAAGATGATCACGGGCCCGGCGATAACAAGCGCCAGAAATCGGTATCCCAGGTAAAACCAGGCCAAGGTGGCCAGAGCTTCGACGGCGGCTGTTAGGAGAAGCGGTCCTAGTATGTAGTAGATGAATGCGGCGCTCGCTGCATTTGCTGGGGCACCGATAAGCATTATTGGCGCAAAACGCCCCGCCGCGGTCAAAATTGCACGCCCAAGCGCGATAAAGAAACAAACGCCTACGAGCGTCTCAAGCCAGCGTTCAAGAGTACGAGACAAAAGCGGTCCCCCAACACCTCGTTGCCAGGTCGTATTCATAGCGACCTTCGCGGCCTACGTCATGGTAGAGCGGTCGCCTGTCATGACAACGTCTTGTCCGCTCCGGGTCCAGAAGCGGTAATGCTCAAGGCGAGCACATTCCGTCCGCTTTACGTCCGGCAGCGGACAAGCTGCTGCGCGTGAGAACCAACCGATCGGTCTGAAAGAGGCATGGCATGTCGGGAAACCCGTCGAAGGCCGCAGCCGTAGCGTGCTCGCTACGCGGTCGTCATTGCAGATGGCCGCGACACGAGCCGCAATTCTTCACGCGACGCTCGTCAGCGCATCGGGGAAGCGGACATCGCCGGACTTCCGCGTTGGGCCAACAACCGACATCGGCATTTTCATTGCCGGCAGGCCACTGTCGTTCAGGTTCACGCCGGATTTTGCTTTCCACTCCCTCTGAGAGCTCGAGTCAATTCTCGAACATCTTTGAGATCTTCAAGGCCATCGACGAGCGCAATGATGTTCTCTCCGCCCGCCCTGCCAACGACAGGAACCGCAAAGCTCATGAATTTGCGTTCAAGCGACGATCGCGAAAGCGGTCGCTCAGCGTCACCTTCCGGGACCTCAACCGTCTCGCGCAGCGACTGACCATCGGCGAAGATGACCTCTATGCTCGCGCCGCGTCCTTTTGGGAGTTTAGCCATCAGCGACTCTCCGGGTTTCACTGACGTCTTTTCCACGAGCGCCATCACGTCCTGGGCCCGCCAGCGATCTTTCTCAAATTGAGCTACCGTCACATCGCCGTCGAGAAGAGCCATGGCGAGGCAGACGGGAAGACTGTGGTCAGCGGTGCCCTTTGTCTGTGGACGGAATTTCGCAGGATCCGCAACTCGTTCAATTATTCCGGGATAGGTCTCTACAGCGATCCGCCGCACATCCTGTGCGCGGCCCTTGAACTTCGACGAAAGAGCGGCGCCGGCCTCGGCCACGGCCTGCAACTCAATTTGAACCGGGAAGCGCTTGAATGCCACCCGGGGCAGCCGGAATCGCGCAAGCTCAAGGTCAACGGCAAAACCCTCCTTGGCGGGTTTCATTTTCGACGCGAACCACTCCAGCGTACCGGAAGGGCCGGTAAAGCCCTGGGCGGCGAGGCGTGTTGCGAAAACGCCGTCGGCCGCTGTCGCGGCCAGTCCCATCGCTTTCATCATGCTGATCGCGCCGCTATTGACGACAAAACTCGTAAAGCCGCGCGCGCCCGATATTCCGACCGCGTTTGCAATGGCTTCCTTAGGGAGCCCCCAGATCTTGCCCGCAATCAGCGGGATCCCGTAGGCGGCCGCACACAAGGGATGAAAACCTCGCTCAATGAATGAGATGGCGTCATTGACGCGCATGCTGGCCTCATAGCCAGCCACCATCGCCGCGATGAGAGCGCGGCCGCTCTGTTCCTTCTCCTCGCAGAGCGCAAGCGCCGTCGGCAGCACCTCGCTTGGATGAAGCGGCTCTGTGCCGATGTAGGTGTCGTTCAGGTCAAGCGAGCGGACGAGCACGCCATTGACGAACAGTGCGCCTTCCACGGTTGCGGGTCGCGGATACCCGATCACTGTTGCCGTACTGCCGTCTCCGAAAGTCTTGCGAATAGTTGTTTCGGCAATATTTGCGGGCGCGGACCCTACGGATCCGAATGCGCATCCGAGCGTATCGAGAAGGACGCGTTTGGCTGAGGCGATAACGTCCGCAGGCAAACCCTCATATCTAATGGAGAATCCAAATTCGGCAAACTTCTGCTCTAGGGTCGCTTTTTGGCCGTCGCCATCGCTGGCGGCAAACGCTAAATCGGCGAAACGAGGACCGTCGAACCGGACATTCTCCAGAAGTACACTTGCGGTAGCGACGGCTCCAGTTCTCGCCAGAAAATCACGACGTCTCATGAATGCCTCCGCTATGAAATTGCAGCAACGGTACCGATGGGCAAATGAAGTTTAGAACATGCGCTAGTAGAGCCGGAACAATCCTGGGATAAGCGTCACAGCCGTAGGTATAGGGGAGCGCGACGGCTTGAGAAAGCCCAATGTATCAGCTTCGGGCCAGAATCCGAAGTGATTGCTCCAGCTCTTGCCGGTTGGCATCAAAGATCGATCCCGAGGCTGCCTGCTAAGGCGGCCTCTAGCGCCGACGTGTAGCGGCTTGCGTGACCTTTGAGCCAGGCCGGCGTACCAATCGAGCAGCCGGCTAGACCCCTGAGCCGCTACTTTGCCGCCGCCTTTGGCAAAACGTTGGTCCCACTCGGCCCAATACCGATTTCCTGTACTATGGTTTCGCCGTCTTTCGCCGAGGCATAATGCGGTGAGTTGGCAGGAACGATGATGGTCGTTCCCGGTCCAAGCGGCTTTAGCTTGGAACTCGTCATATTCAGTGCCTGCTCCCGCGTAATACGTTCCCGAAATGACCGTGACAACGCGCTGGTCTGGGTGGGTGTGGGGGGCCGACCTTCCGCCAGCACGGTATTTCGCAAATATGGCATAGATTCCACCGCCCGCTGGGTTACCGGAGATCACTGCAGCGGTCACGTCAGGAAACGGGGTTGGATTCCACTTTAATGTTTCAGCGGGAATGATGGTTGGTGCTGCTACCTCTTCGCTGGCGACAGGCGTCGCAACAACTATCGACATGAGACAAGCAAAAGAAACGACAGCTAGCGTCGTGCGGCGAGCCATGACTTCCTCCTCGCAGGATGATGCCAACTCTTGAGGCGCGCGCCTTAGCCCTTGCATGCGGGAATGGGACAATGGCCCGCGCGGCTACAGCCAGGTTCAGAATGCCGACCGATGGGCAATAATGCCGCTGACGAAAGGACAGCGCGTTCGGAACGGCGCCTGAGAGGCCGCTTGCTACGTACTAGGCTCTTTTTTGTGCCGGACCGCAAGATAATTCGAGCAGACCGCCGGCACATGATGTCCGTTCTGGGGTCATGACCCGAAATGCTCATCGCGAGCACATCGAGTCCGCTTCGCCCTCGACTTCGGACATATAGCCGCGTCGCAATGACCCGCCGCTTCGGGCCAGAACCTGACTCATGCACCGCAGCAAGCTTGTAGCGGGCGCACCTCGCCTGACATTCGGACACGGACGCGGCAGACGATCGTGAGGAGAGCGCGAGAGGGGATGTCGCCGACGCGGCGAGTCCGCCCGCATAAGGTTGCCAAGAACGCTCGCCCGGCGGCCTGAGGACATCGCCCCCGGCCTCGTCTTTGTCGTGGCCGCCCTTGGAACTTTTACCGAGTTCGGGCAATTGATTTTTTTGGGGCCGAGGAGTTCCACTCACCCGCCGCACCTCGACGTGCGAGCCGGGTATCGTGCAGTGCCCCTTCGCTTTCGAGCCTCACTACCATCAGGAGAGCATTCCATGCGAGTTCGTCTCATCCTCGTCGCGGCCCTAGTATTGTTGGGGGCTCCATCACTCGCGCCGGCCGCCGTCGTCGCCCAGGAGAGGGCGGCGTGTGCGGCCACGTGCATACGCGATGGGAGCCCAGCGAACTGCGGCGGCCACGCCGCGCAATCATGTAGTGGACCGATCGTGATCGCCGGCCGGCGAGACGATTGCATCGCGAGCTGCGAAAACATCTACGATGAAGGTTCGGAGAGGTACAAAAACTGCGTCCGGCAATGCCCGCGTTGACACGGGCGGTTGATCCCGCCCTCATCTTTGAGGAAGCACTTGCGAAGCAAGTGCGTCTCGAAGGACGAGGGTAGCCGAGGTGATGCCACGCGCTGCCGGAGCTCGCCGGCTATCGTCCGCTCTTTCTCCAGCAGCGGCGCAAAGGCGGACATTCGCCGATGTCGCGTTCGGGTCAGACTAGGACCTCCGGGCCGCCTCGACAGAGAGTCCGCTTCGGCCCCGACTCCAGACGCATCGCGGCATCGCAGCGAACCGCCGCTTCGGGCCACTTCCAGACCCATGCGGCGCACAAGGATCGGACGCTTCGACGAACGAACGCGTGGGCACGGCGCTCGCGCCCTTGCCCACCCTACGCTTGCTCGGAAACTTCTCGAGCGCCGGGCGCGTGCCGGAGGAGGAACTGATAGTGCGCCTCTGCGCCGGTTCGTTCTGCGTGATCGGTTATTCACCGCCCCTCGATTCGAGAGGGACCAGGGGGCTCCGCCCCTGGTCCAGAAGGGATAAGGAGTTAAAGACTCAAGGGGTAAGCGTCCTCCCAATCCGGAAGCCGTCGGTGACGATTCGGACGTCGGCAGCGCCCCCGCCGCGCCTGGCCGAGCGCAGGATCCACGGATCGAGGTACCAGGAACCGCCGCGAAGGACATGGGACTTACACTCGCCGCCCACCCACGCGGAGGCATCGTCTGGCGCTCCGCCGTAACTGTTGTGGTAGCAGTCCTCAATCCACTGCCAGACATTGCCCAGCATATCGTAGAGACCAAATGCATTGGGACGAAACGAGCCAACCGGAGCCGTATATGCATAACCATCGCGGCACTGAAATACTTGATCCTTCACACTCTTGTCCCAATTCAGCGCCGCCGCCCCCGTCAAATCGGGCACGTTGGCAAAATTGCACGCCTGGTCTCTGCCATCGCCCCAAAAACGCGCGGTTGTCGTGCCGGCGCGGGCTGAATATTCCCATTCCGCTTCCGTCGGCAGTCTATACGATTTACCAGTCTTCCGGCTGAGCCACTGCACGTAGCGTTGCGCGTCCTCATACGACACGCAGACGACGGGATGCCGATCGGACTGCTGAAAAGCCGGATTTTGCCAGCTCCGATTTCTGGTCGAAGACAAATTTTCCGTTCGTATATACATAGCATCCACTCGGATCGTAGCCCGTATCCCGCGAAAAGGCGGCAAATTCGCCCCGCGTCACGGCGAATTGTCCGAGCGCAAATTCCCTGGCGATCGTCACCCTGTGCGGGGGACGCTCGTGAGCTGCAACTTTGGGGTCTACTCCTTCGCGTGTCGTTTCCGCCGCGGAAGAGCCCATCATGAAGATTCCAGGCGGCACCTTCACCATGATCGGACAGTCGGAACAATCCCTGAAAGTTTCAGCCGCCGCTGTTCCCGCACCAACAAATCCGATCAGCCCGGCCAGGATAATCGGCAGCTTACGAAAGCAAATCATCCCCGTCCCCTTTCGATAAACGTGAGTTGCGGAAAGCAGAATAGGCCGCGGGTCGGATAGAGCACAAATCCACGCAAAGTAATACGCATTTTGCAGACGGGTGGAGACGGGGATGGAGCTTAACCGTCAATGGCGCACAAGTTTACGTGCGCTGCGAAGATAAATGACGTGCAGTCAATCGCAGTAGGTCGGCTTCGGGTCTTGGTCGTGTGAAAACGCCCACGCAGATGCATCGACTGGTCGTGACCTCGGCGAAGTGGCTCTGCAGCGTCGATTTTCCGAGTTTCGCGACGGTTGCGGTTTGGAAGCCCTCGTGAGGGGGATTCCAGCGCTCTGAGGTCGCCGCACGATCGAGACGGCCGGAATTTGCCCCGACTATGCCCTCATCGCCGCCAGCAGCGGCTGGGCGCCCATGATGTTCATGACGCGCGTGAGATTGTAAGCCAGGACGTGTAGCGCCATTTCGGTAGCGACACGCGGCAGCGTCTTCATCAGGAAGTGGGTTGCTCCCATCCGGGCCTTGATCGTGCCAAACGGATGCTCGACCGTCTCGCGACGCTGACGCATCTTCTCGGGATGCTCGTCGAGCCGGCGCTGCACCGCTTCGAGAATGTGCTCATGCTCCCACCTGGTGATCCGCCGCTCCTTGCTGGTTGTACAATTGCGCTTGATCGCACAGGTCTGGCAGGCGTTGGTCCAGTAGCGGCGCAGGACCAATCCATTCTCCTCGTTCGTGTAGTGGTAGGGGAGCCTCTCGTCGGCCGGACAGATGTAAACGTCCTCCGCGGCCACGTAGCGGAAGTCCTGCTTGCCAAAGCGCCCCTCCGCTTTTGAGTTGGAGGTCATCGGCTTTGGCAGCGTGACCGTGATGGCCGCTTCCTCGCACGCCAGGATCTGGTCGCTGCTGAAGTAGCCGCGGTCGGCGACGACATCGAGGCTTTCCGTCTCGAGAGTTGCTTTCGCCTCCTTGGCCACATGCGCGAGCTGCGACCGGTCGGTCCCCACATTCGTCACCTCGTGCGTGATGATCAGATGGTGCTTGGTATCGACGGCAACCTGCACGTTGTAGCCCACGACACCGGAGCCTCGCCCGCTCGTCGCCATCGAGCGGGCATCGGGATCGGTCAGCGATATCTGCTGGTCGGGCGCCGCCAGCATCCGTGCTTCAAGGGCCCGCAGACGCTGCATCTCCTCCTTCAGCTTCTCGATCTTCTCTTTCAAGCGACGCGTCTTGGTTCGCAGCGCCTCGCACGGCTCCTGCCGGTCGGCGGTGTCGAGCTGCTGCAGATAACGCGCCACGCTCTCCTCGATCTGCGCCATGCGCCGTTCCATCTTGGCGCGTGTGAAGTTCTTATCGCGGTTGTTCACCGCCTTGAACTTGCTGCCGTCGATCGCAACGCTGGGTTCCTCGAGCAGGCCCATGGTGCGACAGAGCGCAATAAACCGGGCGCAGACCTGCCGGATGGCGCGCCCATTGTCCTTGCGGAAGTCGGCTATCGTCTTGTGATCCGGAACGAGGCGGCCCGTGAGCCACATCACCTCGACATTGCGCCCGGCCTCGCGCTCCAGCCGCCGGCTCGACTGAACCCGATTGAGATAGCCGTAGATGTAGAGCTTCAGCAACACCGCCGGATGATACGACGGCCGCCCGGTCGCCTCAGGCTCGACCCCGCCAAACCCAAGCGCAGCCAGATCGAGCTCCTCGACGAAGACATCGATCGCGCGAACGGGATTGTCCTCCCCGATCCAGTCTTCCACGCATTCGGGAAACAGCGTGCTTTGCCCCCGATCGATCCCTTCGACGAAACGCTTCATCCGATCCCCCGCAAATCGCGCGGGAATCATAACGCGAGAATCACTTCAGCCATCGCGTTTTCACACAGCCAGGGTCATGAGCGTCGGGCCGGTCCGGCGGCCCTGGCGGCCAGCCCGATGTCCGCTTTCGCCAAAGAGCGGCCGGGGGGAACCGCGCTTCGGGCCAGAACCAGACGTATCGTTCACAGACTTAGCCACCAATAGCCAAGCCACCTGTGTAACGTTCCCAGTGGAGAAAATGCCAAGATGATCACGGGCCCGGCGATAACAAGCGCCAGAAATCGGTATCCCAGGTAAAACCAGGCCAAGGTGGCCAGAGCTTCGACGGCGGCTGTTAGGAGAAGCGGTCCTAGTATGTAGTAGATGAATGCGGCGCTCGCTGCATTTGCTGGGGCACCGATAAGCATTATTGGCGCAAAACGCCCCGCGCGGTCAAAATTGCACGCCCAAGCGCGATAAAGAAACAAACGCCTACGAGCGTCTCAAGCCAGCGTTCAAGAGTACGAGACAAAAGCGGTCCCCCAACACCTCGTTGCCAGGTCGTATCATAGCGACCTTCGCGGCCTACGTATGGTAGAGCGGTCGCTGATGACAACGTCTGCCGCCGGGTCCAAAAGTAATGCGCTGGGCGAGCACATTCCGCCCGCTTTAGTCCGGCAGCGGGCAAGCGGCTGGGCGTGAGAACCAACCGATCGGTTGAACGAGGCATCGCATGTCGGGAAACCCGTCGAAGGCCGAGCCGTGCGTTCTAGCTATGCGGCCGGAATTCAGAGCCCGCGACCAAGCCGCAAGTCAGGCGACGCTCGTCAGCGCATCGGGGAAGCGGACATCGCCGGACTTCCGCGTTGGGCTAACAACGACATCGGCATTTTCATTGCCGGCAGGCGACTGTCGTTCAGGTGAACGCCGGATTTTGCTTTCACTCCCTCTGAGAGCTCGAGTTAATTCTCGAATATCTTTGAGATCTTCAAGGCCATCGACGAGCGAAATGATGTTCTCTGCGTCCGCCCTGCCAACGACAGGAACCGCAAAGCTCATGAATTTGCGTTAAGCGACGACGCGAAAGCGGGCGCTCAGCGTCACCTTCCGGGACCTCAACCGTCTCGCGCAGCGACTGACCATCGGCGAAGATGACCTCTATGCTCGCGCCGCGTCTTTTGGGAGTTTAGCATCAGCGCCTCTCCGGGTTTCACTGACGTCTTTACAGAGCGCCATCACGTCCTGGGCCCGCCAGCGATCTTTCTCAAAGTGAGTTACCGTCACATCGCCGTGGAGAAGAGCTATGGCGAGGCAGACGGGAAGACTGTGATCGGCGGTACCCTTTGTCTGTGGATGGAATTTCGCAGGATCCGCAACACGCTCGATTATTCCGGGTTAGGTCTCAACAGTGATCCGCCGGACATCCTGTGCGCGGCCCTTGAACTTCGACGAAAGAGCGGCGCCGGCTCGGCCACGGCCTGCAACTCAATTTGAACCGGGAAGCGTTTGAATGATACCCGGGACAGCCGGAATCGCGCAAGCTCAAGGTCAACGGCAAAACCCTCCTTGGCGGGTTTCATTTTCGACGCGAACCACCCAGCGTACCGGAAGGGCCGGTTGAGACGTGGGCGGTGAGCAGTGTTGCGAATACGCTGACGACGGCTGTCGCGGCCAGTCCCATCGCTTTCATCATGCTGATCGCGCCGCTATTGACGACAAAACTCGTGAAGCCGCGCGCGCCCGATATTCCGACCGCGTTTGCAATGGCTTCCTTAGGGAGCCCCCAGATCTTGCCCGCAATCAGCGGGATCCCGTAGGCGGCCGCACACAAGGGATGGAAACCTCGCTCAATGAATGAGATGGCGTCATTGACGCGCATGCTGGCCTCATAGCCAGCCACCATCGCCGCGATGAGAGCGCGGCCGCTCTGTTCCTTCTCCTCGCAGAGCGCAAGCGCCGTCGGCAGCACCTCGCTTGGATGAAGCGGCTCTGTGCCGAGTAGGTGTCGCTCAGGTCGAGCGAGCGGAAGAACAGGCCATGACGAACAGTTCACCGTCCCGTTGCGGTCGCGGATACCCGATCACTGTTGCCGCACTGCCGTCTCCGAAAGTCTTGCGAATAGTTGTTTCGGCAATATTTGCGGGCTCGGACCCTACGGATCCGAATGCGCATCCGAGCGTATCGAGAAGGACGCGTTTGGCTGAGGCGATAACGTCCGCAGGCAGACCTCATATCTAATGGAAAGTCCAAATTCAGCAAACTTCTGCTCTAGGGTCGCTTTTTGGCCGTCGCCATCGCTGGCGGCAAACGCTAAATCGGCGAAACGAGGACCGTCGAACCGAACATTCTCCAGAAGTACACTTGCGGTGGCGACGGCTCCAGTTCTCGCCAGAAAATCACGACGTCTCATGAATTCCTCCGTTATGAAATTGCAGCAACGGTACCGATGGGCAAATGAAGTTTAGAACATGCGCTAGTAGAGCCGGAACAATCCTAGGATAAGCGTCACAGCCGTAGGTATAGGGGAGCGCGACGGCTTGAGAAAGCCCAATGTATCAGCTTCGGGCCAGAAATCCGAAGTGATTGCTCCAGCTCTTGCCGGTTGGCATCAAAGATCGATCCCGAGGCTGCCTGCTAAGGCGGCCTCTAGCGCCGACGTGTAGCGGCTTGCGTGAACTTTGAGCCAGGCCGGCGTACAATCGAGCAGTCGGCTAGACCCCTGAGCCGCTACTTTGCCGCCGCCTTTGGCAAAACGTTGGTCCCACTCGGCCCAATACCGATTTCCTGCACTATGGTTTCGCCGTCTTTCGCCGAGGCATAATGCGGTGAGTTGGCAGGAACGATGATGGTCGTTCCCGGTCCAAGCGGCTTTAGCTTGGACTCGTCATATTCAGTGCCTGCTCCCGCGTAATACGTTCCCGAAATGACCGTGACAACGCGCTGGTCTGGGTGGGTGTGGGGGGCCGACCTTCCGCCAGCACGGTATTTCGCAAATATGGCATAAATTCCACCGCCCGCTGGGTTACCGGCGATCACTGCAGCGGTCACGTCAGGAAACGGGGTTGGATTCCACTTTAATGTTTCAGCGGGAATGATGGTTGGTGCTGCTACCTCTTCGCTGGCGACAGGCGTCGCAACAACTATCGACATGAGACAAGCAAAAGAAACGGCAGCTAGCGTCGTGCGGCGAGCCATGACTTCCTCCTCGCAGGATGATGCAACTCTTGAGGCGCGCGCTTTAGCCATTGCATGCGGGAATGGGACAATGGCCCGCGCGGCTACAGCCAGGTTCAGAATGCTGACCGATGGGCAATAATGCCGCTGACGAAAGGACAGCGCGTTCGGAACGGCGACTGAGAGGCCGCTTGCTACGTACTAGGCTCTTTTTTGTGCCGGACCGCAAGATAATTCGAGCAGACCGCCGGCACATGATGTCCGTTCTGGGGTCATGACCCGAAATGCTCATCGCGAGCACATCGAGTCCGCTTCGCCCTCGACTTCAGACATATAGCTGCGTCGCAATGACCCGCCGCTTCGGGCCCAGAACCTAACTGATGCACCGCAGCAAGCTTGTAGCGGGCGCACCTCGCCTGACATTCGGACACGGACGCGGGGCAGACGATCGTGAGGAGAGCGCGAGAGGGGATGTCACCGACGCGGCGAGTCCCGCCCGCATAAGGTTGCCAAGAACGCTCGCCCGGCGGCCTGAGGACATCGCCCCCGGCCTCGTCTTTGTCGTGGCCGCCCTTGGAACTTTTACCGAGTGGGGCCATTGATTTTTTTGGGGCCGAGGAGTCCACTCACCCGCCGCACCTCGACGTGCGAGCCGGGTATCGTGCAGTGCCCCTTCGCTTTCGAGCCTCACTACCATCAGGAGAGCATTCCATGCGAGTTCGTCTCATCCTCGTCGCGGCCCTAGTATTGTTGGGGGCTCCATCACTCGCGCCGGCCGCCGTCGTCGCCCAGGAGAGGGCGGCGTGTGCGGCCACGTGCATACGCGATGGGAGCCCAGCGAACTGCGGCGGCCACGCCGCGCAATCATGTAGTGGAACGATCGTGATCGCCGGCCGGCGAGACGATTGCATCGCGAGCTGCGAAAACATCTACGATGAAGGTTCGGAGAGGTACAAAAACTGCGTCCGACAATGCCGCGCTACACGGGCGGTTGATCCGGAGCACCGGCTCAGTGTTGCCCGCAGCCGAATTGTACGTTGCACGAGTACCAGCAGTCGTCCTTTGCTCCATTATCGTCGATCTGTTCACAACGGTTTATGCACCGGCCATATCCAGGATCGCGGTGGATATCGCACAAGACTTTTCTCAGGCGCGTATCCTCATCGTGCACGATCCGCGGAGAATATGGTGGAAGAAGCCGAGCTTGAATGGTCGAGCAGCATTCGGAGGCCATTGAGATGGACGTCGACGAAACCAGCGAAAGCACGACCGCTGCCGCCGACAGCATGATCACGGATCGAAAGCGCATGCATTTATCCCCTTCCGTATGAGCAGGCTGGCGCCTGCATCCCCACGCGATGTAATGACACCATGGCTGAACGCCAGCGGGGCCGCCGGGTTCCAGATCCGAGCGGCGGGACCGGAGGAAGAGGTCCGCAGTCCGATGTCCGCTCCGGGTCCAGAAGCGGTAATGCTCAAGGCGAGCACATTCCGTCTGCTTTACTTCCGGCAGCGGACAAGCTGCTGCGCGTGAGAAGCAGCCGATCGGTCTGAAAAAGGCATGGCATGTCGGGAATCGCGTCGAAGGCCGCAGCCGTAGCGTGCTCGCCACGCGGTCGTCATTGGCGATGGCCGCGACGCGAGCCGCAATTCTTCACGCGACGCTCGTCAGCGCATCCTCTTTCTCGCCGCGCGCGACGATGCGGAGCACTTCGTCAGGCAAGGGCCGCTGCAGTGCCGCCTCGGCGGCCGGGGCGGTGAGCCATCGCTCGAGGTCGGACGGCTCGGTCAAGATAACGGGCATCGCCTTAACGTGAACCGGCGCGACGGTTGCGTTCGCGTCGGTGGTGAGGAAGCCGAACAAGGTGTGGTTGTCCTGCTCCGGCTTGGCCTTGGTGCCGCGCGTGCCGGCCACGCGCACCAGAGTCCGGCGAAGAAGAACAGCGGCCGGTCGTCGTCGAGCGCGAACCACGTCGGCATCTTCGGCGCCTTGTCGGATTGCCTAACTCGCGCTGCGCTTGCTGCGCGTCGCTCACCACGCGTAACGCAGGCGCGCGGTGCCGCTGTAGAACTGCTCGCCGACGGCCTGGGCGCGCAGCCCGGTCATGGAAATCATCCGCAACGCTTGTGCGATGCCCCCCGCACGGATACAACTATCCGTCGCATTTGCAGGCTAATTCTGACTGAACAACGGGGCGTCCCTCCCGGAATTCAGGGGTCACGCATGGCCACCCTCGCGCAAACGCCCTCCCGCCAGCCACGGAAGATCGGCGTCACGCTCTTTCTTGAGCGGCCGGCCGAGATCGATTATCGGCGGCTGATCGAGCGCGTCGGTGTGCCGCTCGGGATCGATCCGACGGCGGTCGACCAGATGAAGCCGGGAGGCGCGCTCTTGCTCCCAGTCGCCGGCGACGTGATCATGGGGATGCGCATCGATATGCCCTACCCCGAACGGCTCGATCGCCCGGCCACGCATGCCTTCTGGTGGCCGAGCGCCACGAAGGACATTGCCCGCAGCACCTCGCACTTCATGGTCTTCTGCGGTTGGTCCGGATTTTCCCGCCTCGAGGCCCATCAGCGTCACTTGATCTTGGTGCGCGAGCTGGTCGAGCAGCTGCCCGTCATCGGCGTGTTGTGGGGCAGTGTCCTCACCCAAACCGAAGCACTCAAGGCCTGGTTCGACGTCATGAACAAGGGAACGCCCCCCTCCCCACTCTGGGTGCTCATCCAAGGCTCGCGACAACCGAACGGCAATGTTCTGCTGTCGACGCTCGGCATGCGCAATTTCGAGCAGATGGAGATCGAGACGGAAAGCTCCCTGTCTCCCGAGGAGAGCCAGGAGATCGTGCGCGAATTTGCCGGCTACATCCTGACCGAGCGGCCGGAGGTGAAAGACGGCGATACGATCGGTTTCAGTCCCGGGCAGCGCATCACGGTGCGTCACGTCCGGTCCTTCCGTCCGGACGTGAACGACAACGTCTATTGGCTCGAGCTGACCGATCAGCCGAGCGTGGAGAAGCCGAAGGGATTCTTCAGCCGGCTGTTCGGCTCGCCGAGCAAGCATTGACTCAAGCGGTCGGCAAACGCCGCGTTCTTGCGGGGCGTCGAGTTTGCGAGATAATGCCGCGGTTGCGCGCCACGGTCGCAGCGATCGGGCTCGCTGCCGGCCCTGACGCCCTCGGCTCCACAGGGGGATACGGCACGAGTAGAGTCCGAGCCGCCGCGCACGAACTCCGCCGAGATGAGCGATCATGGAGCTGGAATTTCTGAACGCATTCAAGCCGGATGCAGATGCGCTGCTGCGGCGCCTCGCGCGGCATGTCGATGATGCGACACTGGAGCTCATCGCCGGTCAGAATCCGGTCGGAGGCGAGCCACGGCGAACCGAGTTCATGACCGCCCTTCGCCACATCCGCGACGGCGGCAGCCTCAAGAAGCAATCCGATTTCGCGTCATGGGACGAATTTTACGCTCAGGACGTGACGGAGATTTTAGAGTTCAGCCGCTTTGTCGAGGCAGATGCTGATGAAGATCTGGTCTGGCACTGGCCGCGCGCTTTCGCGTGCGCCGTCCTGCTGCGAGCGTATGCCGATCCGGAGGTGCGCGATTCCAGCGCAGGCAATTACAACGACGCGATGATACAGTTGATCGACAGCGTTCGCCGGCTCGATGCCGGGCTCGAGCCGGAAACCATGGCCGCGCTGGCATGGTTCATCACGCGTGCCGACGGCGATCGCTTCGTCTACGATCGCGACCGCGATCAAGCGGCATTTGCCGGAGTTGCTCTTCTGTCGCTCGCGGCCGGCGCGATGAACGACCACTCGCCTGAAACCATCATGCAATTGACCGACTGGTTGATCGCGGAGGAGAAAAGGGCTTTCGACGACTGGGGCGAGAGCGTCGGCGACTTTCCCGATCACTGGCTCTTCAGGACGACCTATTTCAGCGGGTACCGGGAAAAGTGGATGGCGATCGGCGCGGAACTGGAAGGGGTCGGGGTCACCGGCCCCTGCGGCGATGCGGTGCGCATGGTCGGCCGCATGCTATCCGGGCAGACGGCGATGCCGTGAATCGTGCGACTGTCGAATGTCGTACGCGCCTCGACCTTCTCGACCGCTCGCGCCGCTTAATCCGATACGCTACTTATTTTCGCTCTCGTTCCGAAGCTTCCGTATCAAGGGCCCGCTCCCAGGGAAAATAGTCGAAATGATGCTGCTCCGCTCGGATCAGCAGGCAATTGGTGAAAGCGTGACGATCGCAAAAGGCCTTAAAGCGTTCCGACGTTACAATCGTACCCGGAAGCCCCCGCGGGATGAACACATCCTCGCCCGACCATGTATCCGGTTCGAGCACAACCGTTCTCAGTCGCTTCATGTAGCCTCCGCGGCACTCCTCACACGACCACCGCCTTCCATAATCTATTCCTGAGGCTCGATCATCGATCACGGCGCGGCTTCTGCCCGGTACCGCAAGGAAGTAGCTGGGCATGGGCTTGGGGACAGGCCCGCGCCGGGCAATAACCTTAACAACCTGCGCAGGCATAAATGCCGAGAAGCCCGTCAACCCGGACGATTGAAACGCATCCCTGAACCGTTCGCTGACGAGCACATCATTGCTGACTCCAAAAGCTAGATCGCCAAATCGCCTTCCCCATGTCTCAAGCTCAACGTGGACTGGTGGAAGCTCGGGCCTCATGCCGATAGGGCCACCGCATCTTGGACAGCGAGGCGCATCGCCTCGTTTCGAATCAGAGGCTGTCAGGAAGTCGGTGAGGGAATCATCTACCGGTTCCTTTGGGTGTTCGAGCACGAAGAAGCGCACGGCGTCCTCCTTCACAAACCGTTCGGAAACCGCGAGAGCAAATCCGGCTGCGCATATCTGTCCCGAAGATACTGCTCGAATTGTTCGCGGGTGATGTCCAGGTTGCCACGAATGTGCGCAGCGATCTCATTGTCCAGATTTCGGTGCCACGTCTGATATCCTCTGTGTGAGTCGCTATCGATGGCCCTCGTCATCAAACGAGGATCGCGATATCTAAAAACGCCCGGGAGATTGAGCGTTTTCTCAAGAGCATTATAAACCCGCTTTGAGACCGCATGATGATTTTGCCCGGTCAACATTAGCCGAGCAAGCGATGGCGATGGAAGACCATCCGCCGGTGACGACACTGGAGCGGAGGCAGAATCTACCGCGGTTCTAGACGGACCTTCCGCGGTCTCTGCGGCTTCCGTGGACGCTGAAGTCGCTACGCGTGGCACACCCGTGGTGGAAGCAGGAGCGGCGCTATCGGCCCTCTTGATCTTGCGGGCGAGTTTTGCAGCGTCCATTGACGGCCGAACGAGGCGGCCGCCTGCGATGCCCAAGGCCCCGCGGGTCGCAAAACCCGCACCACCCCCGATCATTCCCAGCGCAAATCTCGGCGCGAAGTCGGCGCGCCGTTGCTGGTCCGCATAGTAGGCCCTCGCCGCATCAGGGGCGGCTTCCTCCCAGGGAACGTCGTGCGTCGCGCTATCGGGCCGCGACTTGATCCAGATCTGGCCGCTATCATCAGAAACGCTGTCCGGCGGCGGCCGCAACGGCGGCTGCATCATGTCGTCGATGGCCACGAACGGCGCCGCGATCGCGCCCGCAAGCGCGTCGCCCACAGGGGCGGCGCTATAACGACTTGGCGGGCTGCGCTCACCTGCCCGTGGCAGGTAGTAGCGGTTAGGCGCCGTCGCTTCCTCGTCGTCGCGCCATTGGTTATCCCGCCAGTTCTGCGCGGCCCCGCGCATCAGATATTCGCCGAGGCCCGCCACCGGTCCGATCACCGGATAGTCCAGCAGGCCATGCGATGCCGACCACGGCGCGAGAAAGGTCGCGCGATCCTGCGCTGCTGCCCCTAAGACGCCAGCCGGCGTCGCCGACGATTGCTCGGCGCCCGATGCCGATTGTCCCAGTGCAGTGCGGGCCGGACTAGCCAGGGTACCTTGTGCCGACGGCTGCGCGTTATCTTCCCACGGCACCATGGCCGGCGCCGCAGCCTTGCTGCCGCCGGCTTGCGGCATGGCGACGAGCCAGGGATCCGCACCGCCCTGGGCTTGCGTGGGCATGATCGGGGCGAACGACTGTCCCAGTTGCGTCGCCGGCAGCAGATCCCAGTAGGTTTTCGGTGAAGGCTGCTTCCGATCGTTCGCATCAGGCCACCCACCGGGCGGGCCCGACGGAGCGACGCTCGGCGACGCGGCCTCGCTGACGCTGGCTTGCGGCGCGGCGACGAGCCAGGGATCCGGACCGCGCTGAGCTTGCGTCGGCATGATCGGCGCGAATCGCTGTCCCGGTTGCAGTGGGGGCGGCAGACCCAAGAAGGCCGTTGGCCACGGCTGCGTCTGATCATCCGTATTGGAAGCGCTGAGTGGGTCCGCCGATGGAACGCTCGGCGTCGCACCCTTGCTGCCGGCGGCTTGCGGCGCGGCGAATGGAAAATACGGATCGACCGGCTGCCCGGACCACGACGCCCGCAGCAGATCCCAAAAGCTCGCCATCGATGCTTTCTCCGAGGAATTTGTGCGAAAGTTATCCAGCCGGCCCCGTCACCCTGAGGCGCGAGCCCTCGGGTCCGACCTCCGGCCGGCCCAAGGACAGGCTCCGCGAGCCTCGAAGGGCGATGGCCGCGGTGGTTCAGCAAATGAGTGAGCGGAAGCGCGTCGGGCGTCGCCCATGCGATCTCGGGTTCACCCGAGATCGCCACCATTGATGCGCAAGTCGGCTGCAGCCGACTTGCGATGGGCCGCGCTAAGGCGCGGCCACCTCAGGGTGACGGACCGGCTGAAAGAAATGATGAGAGGAATGTTGCGAGCGTGCGCCTGTGCGCGTCGAGGGCCGTCCGGCCTCAGCCCCTCACGCCACTCCGGACGCCGGATACACAAGCTTCCGCGAAAACCCCGCCCGCCCCGCCACCGGCTCCGCAAACGTCAGCGCCACCGCATCCCACTCATCCGGCGACTTCACCCCGCGCGCCCGCATGTGGTCCTTGCTCTCCAGCTTCAGCCGCGAGTTGCTGTCATAGGTGTAGGTCGGCCCGCAGGCGTCGGCCTGCAGGCTGTCGCGGTCCGGGATCGCGGCGCCGGCGGGGTCCTCCAGCCACTCGCGCGACTTCATCCACATCTCGGCGCGGCGGTTGAGCGGGCCGCCGGACGGGTTGCCGTGCTCGTCGAGCGGCGGCGGCTCGAGCGGGGCGGAGCCGAAGTTCACGGCGCGCACGATCTCGCCGAAGCCCATCTCGCGCAGGCGGTCGTAGATGCCGGCGCCGACGCCGCCGACGTCGATGAAGACGCGCTTCGGCTTGTCCTTCTCGATCACCTGCTTGAGCCAGCCGGCCGCCTGCATCGTGTCGAGCTTGGCGCGCGCCTCGATCTTCTCGATCAGCCGCCCGCGCCGCCACGCCATGGCGTGGCGATCCTCGCCGAGCCAGGCGGGATCGAAGCCGATCACCAGCGGGCCCGACGCCGCGCACGTCGCCTTGCGGGCGCGCGCGACCAGCGCCGGCGTGATGAAGCTGTCGTGGCCCGATTGCTGGAAGGCTTCCGCGGCGCTCGCCGGATATTCCTGGCGAAACAGGCTCTCGTCCTTGAGTTGCGCGATCTTGGCGCGCCGCCACGCGAGCTGCGCGTCGTCGAGCCCGTAGAGCGCGCCATACTGGCGCTCCTCCTCGCTCGCGGCGAAATCCTCACGGACAGGGCGGCGATATTCGTCCTGCCAGAACCACGGCACGAAGATCGGCACGAAGTCGTTCTCTCCGGCCTCGGCGTCGCGCCAGGTCTGATGGAAGAAGTTGCCGAAGCCGTTCGCGGTGCACTCCAGGATCACCTCGGTGCCCGGCATGTCGGGCACCGCCTGCAGCACGCCCGCCGCATGCGTCTCGGCATGCGGCCAGAACGCGACCTCCGAGCCGTGGAAGAGCTGGATGGTCGAGGAGCGCCCCACCCCCTTGGTGCCGGCGGTGCCGACCTTGTAGCCACTATCGAGCGCGTCGAAATCGAGCGCGCGCGCGTTGGCGGCGCCCGTGCTCTGGCGCTGACCGGCCGGGCAATGCGCGTGGAAGCGCTCGACCATCTCGAACAGGTTCTGTGTCGCCGCGTCCTCGTGGGTGAGGATGAACACCCGCACGCCGCGCGCATGCGTCGCGCGGTGATAGAAGCGGCCGCCGACATAGGTCGAGCAGCCCTGCTGGCGGCCCTTCAGGATCAGCGCGCGCGCCTTGCCGGTCTCGCCGCGCTGGCGCTCGAGCGCATCATGGATGTGCTGCTGCGCGCGGTTGAACACGAGCGGCACGAGCGCGCCGGTCTTGCCGCGGATCGTGAGGCAGGCGGCCGCGTAGGCCGCAAGGTCACGGCTCAGCCGGGCCGCCCCCACCCGCCTCGCCTGCTCGTCGAGCAGGCGCGCAAGGTCGGATCTCGAGCCCGAGGCTCGCGGCAGTTTTCGCGATGCGCTCGGCAGGCGCGGCGTCGGTGAGTTCATGGAGCGGATCGACCTCGTGGTTCGCCTGCTTGCCGACGACCGAAGCCGTGACGCGCACATGGTCCGACGGCTTCTGAAGGGTGTTCCGCCGAGCGGCCCCCCCGAATGGCGCAACACGCTTGCGGCGGCGTCCGGCGTCGTTACCGGTCGCCTTCGCCCACCGCACGCCGGATGATGTCCCACGCGGCGCGCTGGCCGTACCAGACCGCCTGCGGCGCGCCGCCGAGCGCAAAGCGCACGCCATCCTGCGCGACAAATTCGCGCCTGGTCGTCGGCGCGATCGGCGCGACGAGGTCATGACCGCAGCCCGGCAGGATATACGCGGCAACGTTGGCGTGCCCGCGGCGGCGGGCGAGATCGCGGATATCCTGCGCCATCCGGTCGGCGGGCCAGACCGCGTCCTGGTCGCAGGCGATCAGCACGATGTCGCTCGTGATGCGGTCGAACGGAATACGCGCGCGATCGTCATCGGTCGCGCCGGCGAGGCGCAAATCATACAGCGGGCGCGTCGTGTAAGGCGGGCGCTGGCGCGCGAGCGCCTCATCCTCGTCCGCGACGCGATGCACGAACGCGAGCGGCTCGCCACGCAAGGTCCAGGCCGGCCGATCGGTCGGAAGTCCGCGCCCCTCGCCCGCATTGATCACGCTGCTCGGCGACACGAGGATGATGCGCGCGATATCGGCGCGCGTGAGCGCCAGCATCGCCGCCGCTTCGGTCGCGCGGCCGAACGCAACCACGTCGATCCGGCCATTGGGCCCCGCATATTCGCGGCGCAGAAAGTCCACGGCGCGCGAGAAGTACTCGATCGGCAGCGGTTCGCGCTGCGCCGGCAGGCCGTCGCGCGCTACATTCAGTTCAAGCACGACATGGCCTCGGCTCGCGAGCAGCGAGGCCATGCGGTCGTCGACCGTCGGGCGTTGCGTGTCCGGCAGGAGCAGGACGACGTCCCGTCCTCCGGGCTGCTGCATCGGATGGAAAAGCAGTCCGTGCAGCCCGTCCGTCTCCACCCCGCGCCGATAGGCCAGCCCGAAATTCAACTCGAACTGCCCGAACGCGTGTTGGCCCTTCTCGCTCTCGACGCCCACCACGAGCATTCTCGGGTCGCGGTTCGCCAGCCGTTGCAGCGCCGCGGGCGGGTCGAGGTCGGGCCGCATGGACCAGAGATATCCGTCCGGGTGGATTCCCGCGTATGAGCCTCGCGTCGGAGCGAGCCTGGCGGTGTCGAGCTCGTCGTCGGCGACGTGAAACTCGAGCCGGGAGGCATAATAGGTATCGCCCATCCACAAAATCGACGTGACACGGACGTCCTGGTTTGGCGCGAGGTTGCACACCACGAGCGGAAAACCGAGATCAGCCAGCGGACGTCCGCGGTTGACGAAATGCGCGCCGACGACGAACTGCTGTTCGTCCTGGCGGCACGCTGCGTGAGCGGAGACGAACGAGGCGATCAGACCACAGCACGCCGACATCAGGCGAGCGTTTGCGATCGCGGCCATAAATCTCGATCGATGCATGCCCAGCCCCCCGGATCCCCGCTCGTCTTTAAACTGTAAAAGCCCGCCGACGTCGAACGCGCCTTAGCGTAATCGCAACGATCTATAAGGAAAATACGGCGGGAACATGCTTGACGGCTCTCTGAGTATCCACGGATCGACGTGCTGCTGCCAATACGGCAGTGAGCGTTCGATTCGCCATCGCGTCACCCAATCTTGTGGGAGCACAGCATCGCGCGACGTCGCGTGCTCCAGGTTGCTCGGGAAGCCCGCATCCGCCGCGACCAGCGACGCGGGCCGCAAATTCAGGCCCCGCCGGGTTCTTCTCCGTCCGCCGCGCCTATTCGTCGAGCAGGCGCGCAGGGTCGGATCTCGAGGCCGATACTCGCAGCCGTTTTCGCGATGCGATCGGCAAGCTCGGCGTCGGTGAGGTCACGGAGCGGATCGGTCTCCTGATCTGCCTGCTTCGCGAAAATCGATGCGGCAATGCGGACATAATCCGCCGGCTTGTCCTTGCGCAGGCTCTCAATGACCGCCTTCCCGTTGCCATCCGCGCGCCAGTCGGCGAGGAAGGCGTCGAGAAATGAATCCTCGGCGTCGGCGTGCGCTGTCGCCGGCGGCGGCCGGTTCGCGGCCTTGCGGGTGCGGGTCATCGCTGCATACCCCTACTTATCTCCTCATCCCGAAGGTGCGAGCGAAGCGAGCCTCGAAGGGTGCAGGCCGGGGGTGCTGTTGCAAGCGAGCAAGCGGCAGCGTCTCGGCCTCATGGGTCGAGACGCGTCGCTGCTCTTCCGCTCTTCAACGGGTACCGCCAAAGAGCTTTTTGTCCAAAGCCTCAAGGCAGTCCGCTCCCACCGCCCTATCGCGCGCCGAAACGAGCCCCGCAAACGCTATAAACAGGGCATCTAATTTGCCGCCCTGCCGCGCGTATTCTTGTGCTAACGTCTCAGCGAATGCAGCCGCATCGAAGGCATGCGGTGGCGGACGGCGCGGAGAGATGACCATGGCAGATGCTCACGCTGATTGGTCCGAATACATCAAGGCGGGCAGCGAGGCGATTGTACTTATCAAGACTCTCTATCCGCTTCTTCCACAGGGACGAGAAGAGGTGGAGGCAAAGATACACGCAGCCGAGGAAGCGCTTCAAAAGGCCAACGTCGCGTTGGCGCAGGCATGGGGCTTCAGGCTCCATGACTGCACCTTCCCCCCGCAGATCATGCTTTGGAACAACGAGGTCAAAGACCGCGTTTGTCCACATTGCGGGTACAGGCTTAATTTCAATCGACCGCTAAAGTACGAGGACGAGTGGTTAGCGGCACGGCGTTAGGCCGCAACGGATGCCATTGTACACTCAAAGGCCATGGACCGGCGGTAGGGGGTTGGACTCCGCCTCATCCCCTCACGACTGCCCGCTCGACGGCCCTGGCGAGCCGGGCGAGGTAGGGAGCGCCGGGCCGCCGTTCGAATAGAGCGCGTTGACGGAGCGCAGATCCGCGACCGAGGCCTCGACGTTGCCGACGATCTGCGTCGTCGTCGCCATCTCGCCCTGCAGGTTGGCCATCGCGGCTTCGAGGCGCGTGGCGAGCGCATCGGCGCCGGCGTCGAGACTCTTGAGGCCGCCCATCAGGCGGGCGAGACCGCTTCCCTTCTGCGACATGACTTTGCTCCTCAGTGTTTGGATCGGACCCGCATGTGCGGCGACGATGTCGCGCGCGACCTCGCCGGCACGGGTCACCGGATTGCTCTCGAACGGCGCCGTCACCATCGCGAACGGCGTGCCGTCCGCGTGCCAGCCCGTGAACGACAGCACCTGGCGGTTGCCCTGGTAGTGGAGGCCGGCATGATCGAGGCGCAGTTCGCCTGCTGCCGCGTCCGTGAACGCGATGCGGACCGCATGCATGCTCATGGGAGCCTCCGCGCCAACACGAGAACGCGACGGCCGCCGCAACCGGCGCCGAACGCAAAACGCCCGGCAGCACGAAGCTCCGGGCGCCAGAATGGCAGACTAGGATTTCTGCCTTCGCGCATTTGCCGGGAAAGCGCAAGTTTGAATTGCGTTATCCCCGCCTATCAGGCGGGAAAAAGCTTGGCGCGGCAGGCGCACGAAATCGAGACTAGGATTTCTGCCATCGGCGATTTGCGCACGAAGCGCAAGCATAAGCCGCGTTATCCCCACCTGTGCGCCTGGTCGCCCGGGCCGACGCCCCATTTTCATCCCTGTCGCGCCGCGCGCCTTGTTATAGAGTCCGCTATATCGCGCACGCTCCGAGGGAAGGGATCCATGTCGCGACCGGCGCTCCCGATCCAGGGTCTGATCGTGGCCGCGGCGATCTTCGCGGCGGGCGCGCAGACCTTGCGGGCCGCGCCGGTCGACGGCATCTTCGAGCGCGCGCAGACCCAGCAGCGAAAATTCATCCGCACCGATGCGACGCCCGATCTGCGCCGCGAAGCCGAGGCCCTGATCGAAAGCGCAAAAACGCTGCTCCAGCTCGGCGACACCGCCAGCGCCTTCGCGGCCGCGGAGCGCGCCCGCGCGATCGCGCAGGAGCAGCTCGCGCAGACCCCCGGCGATAGCGGCTGGCAGCACGTTCTCGCGCAAGCCGACTACGGGATCGGCGACGTGCGGTGGATGCAGGGCAAGCTCACCGAGGCGCTCGCGTCCCATCGGGCGGGCCTCGCGATCGCGCAGCGCCTCGCCGCGGCCGACCCCGGCAATGCGCAAGGGCAGCGCGACCTCGCGATGGCCCACCACCGGCTCGGCGGCGTGGTGGCGATACAGCAGGGCAACCTGCCGGAGGCGCTGAAGTCGCTGCAGGCGAGCCTCGCCATCGTCGATCGCCTCGCCGCGGCCGATCCCGGCAATGCCGACTTGCAGCGCGATCTTGCGCTGGTGCATGACGGGATCGGCGACGTGCTGGCACGGCAGGGCAACCTGCCCGAAGCGCTCACGTCCTATCAGGCGAGCTTCGCCATCCGCGAGCGCCTCGTCACCACCGACTCCGCACTGGATCGGCAGCGCGCTCTCGCGGTCTCCCACGGGAGGATCGGCAACATCCAGCTGGCGCAAGGCAACCGGGCCGAGGCACTGACGTCCTTTCAGGCGAGCCACGCCATCTTCGAAAGCCTGGCCGCCGCCGATCCCGGCAACGCCGGCTGGCAGCGCGACCTCGAGGTGATGGACGCCAAGCTCGGCGACATGCTGCTGGCGCAGAGCAAGCGGGCCGAGGCGCTCAAGCTGTATCAGGCGAGCCTCGCCATGAGCGAACGCCTCGCCAAGCTCGATCCCGGCAATGCCTTGTGGCAGCTTGATGTCTCGATCGCCGGCATCAAGGTCGGCGACGCGCAGCGAGCGCAGGGCAATCGGGCCGAGGCGCTCAGGCTCTATCAGGCCGCCCTCACCATCAGGGAGCGCCTTGCCAAGGCCGACCCGGGCAATGCCGTATGGCAGACCGAGCTTGCCTTCAACCTGATGCGGATCGGCGGCGGTATCGGCTCCGTCCGACGAACGCTCGGCGCTCACGCGCGCGCTCGCGATCCTCGAGGCGCTCGCCAGCGCCGGCCGGCTAACGGCCCCCCAGCAGAAGTGGCCGCAGCTGATCCGCGACCGGCTGGCGAAGCTGCCGGAATGACGGAGACGGGCTGGAAATCATGTGCCGCGGTGCGAGCGCTCAGGCCTTCTCCCGCCCCGAAACTCCTTGCGCTTATTTCGTTTATTTCATATATTTCACTTGAGCTGCGCGACCTGCCTCGCGATTGATGGAGGCGGCATGTGGCAACCGGGAGAACGACGATGCTGGCATTGCTCGACCAAGCGAAGGAGCCGTTTGTCGCAACAGAGGAAGAGGCTCTGATCGCACGCGAGGCGTTGGCGAAGTTGAAGCCGTTTGCGGATGCCAAGACCGATATCAAGCTCCGCCTGACACAAAAGAAGGCGGATGTCGTCGTCCCGTTGCCTGCTCGGGCCGTCGAGCTCATCGTCGGCCTGTTGGAGGCCATCATGGAGCGCAAGCCGTTTTCCGTGCTTCCGCATGAAGCAGAGCTGACGACCAACCAAGCGGCGGACTTCTTGAATGTCTCGCGCCCTTATCTCATTAGGCTGCTCGAGAAGAACGAGATTCCCCATCGCATGGTCGGCACGCACCGACGCGTTCTGATGATGGATCTCATGCACTACAAGAAAAAGAGCGATGAGAAGCGTCGCGCGGCGATCGGCAGGATGGTCGCGGAGTCCCAAAAACTCGGACTTCCATGATCTCGACGTTCACCGTCGTTTTCGACGCCAACGTTCTTTTCAGCATCAGACTGACCAGCCTGCTCATGGAGCTTGCTATGAGCGGCCTTTTTCGTGCGCGCTGGTCCGCCGATATCCACGCCGAGTGGATGAGGTCAGTGAGCCTGGAACGAGGCATCGATCTCGCCACGCTCGCGGGCCGACGAGAGGCCATGGACGAAGCCGTGCTGGATGGCTGCGTTACTGGTTATGAACCGCTGATCGCGGGGCTCGAACTTCCCGACCCGAATGATCGCCACGTCCTGGCAGCCGCCATCCGCTGCGGTGCGAATGCCATCGTCACCTTCAACGAGAAGGATTTCCCCGCCGACATTCTCAAGCCATTCGGCCTCCATACCCGGCACCCGGACGACTTCATTATGGACGTCGAAGGAATTGACCCCGGAACCCTCGTGGACGCAGCACGGGCGGACCTGGCGCATTACAACAAGCCGCCGCTGAGCGCGGATGACTACATCGAGGGCCTGCAACGCTGTGATGTCCCCAAAACGGCCGAATTTCTGACTCGTACGAAGGTGTTGTTGGCCGAATGAGCAAGTAGCCCGGATTGAGCGGAGCGAAATCCGGGTCCGCCGCCGCAAGTACACTTGGAGTGCTTTCGTTCCGCTCAACCCGGGCTACCCTTGCTGATCCGCGATCGGCTGGCGAAGCTGCCGGAATGATCGCGTGCATCGCCCCCCTCACCTCATCACCCGCACGATCGCGTTCAGCCCATACCGCAAGTTCTCGATCTCCTCGATGCTCACCCCATCGATCGGCGGATCCTCGATGCAGATGCGGTAGACCGCGGCGTTGATGCGCGAGCCGACGCCGATCTCGCGGCCGGCGTCGAGCAGCGCGCGGCGGAAATCCGAGAAGCGGCGGCGCACCGCGAGGAAGACCTCGTCGTCCAGGTCCGGGCGCGTCGCGCCGGCGGCGCTGGAGGGGCGCGGCAGCGGATGCCTGTCCACTGTCCCACCGGAAGTGGCGGAAAAGCGGACATCGCCGGAGGTCCAATTCGGGCCAATACCGGAAGTTCGTCAGCGCGGCGAACAGAGTTGCATAACCGACGGGAACTAATCGATCGCATGCCTGTGTCGCTCCAGTAGCTCCCGAAGCATCCGGCGCTCCTCCGTCGGAAGTCCGGTGAGGGGCTTGCGTTGTGGGCCTAACGGCCTGCCAAGTATTTGAGACGCCTCCTTGACGCAGCGGGGAAGCGAATGCTCGTGGAAAAATCGGAATACCGGTTCGATGTCATCGAAGAATTCCCGGGCTTCTTTCCATCGTTGCTCTTTGACGCTGAGATCGTATAATTTGCGGCAGGCGCCAGGAAAAATACTGGCAATGGCGGTACAAACCCCTGCCGCCCCCATAAGATATGCGGACAACATTTCCATATGATTGCCATGCAGAACGGAAATTCTGTCGCCACACACGCGCACGACATCGAGAACCTGGGTGATATCCCCTGAACTGTCCTTGCTTACCGATACGCGAGCCTCCTTGACCAACACGCCATACATATCGGCGGTAACGGAAGCACCGCGCAGGCCCGGGTTGTCGTAGATACCCAGCGGCAAAGAACAGGCGCGGGATATCTCGCAGAAATAATCCACCACTTCGTCACGCCTGAGGAGCCAATACTGCATGGGCATGACCATCGCAGCCGCAGCTCCGATTACTTCGGCATGAGCCGCGAAAGCGATGGCCTCTGCCGTGGTCAGGGAGGAGACGCCAACAATGACCGGCACCCGGCCGCAAACGTACCGTACGACTTCAGCAGCAAGCTCCAATCGTTCCGAATGGCATAAATAGGGATATTCGCCAGAACTCAGAAGACAGGCGATCCCATCTATGCGCTTGTCGAGAAGAAAATCGATCAGCACATGCAGGCGGTACAAGTCCAGATTATTCCCATCGTCGGTAAACGGCGTCGGAAGATTGACGTAAACACCTTCGAAACGGGAGCTCGACTGCATTTTTCAAATCCGTTCGATGTTTGCGTCGGCAACGACCTTGTTCCAGACCTCGATGTCGCTCGCTACCCGAGCCTTGAACGCATTCCCCGTGGATATTTTGAGTTCATTTCCAAGCGCGCGAAGTCTTTCAGCGAACTGCGGTTCGGCGAGAACTTCGGCCAACTCCGAATTCAATCGATCCAAAATCGCCGGCGCCAGACCCGCCGGGGCCGCGAGTCCCTGCCATGACGTAACGTTGTAGCCGGGAAATCCGGCTTCCGAGACCGTCACAGTGTCGGGCAAGCCGAAGAAGCGGTCCGCACTGGTGACCGCCAACGCACGCAATCGGCCATCTCTTATGAATTCCATAAGTGCCGTGGGCTGATCGATAACGAAGTCGAGACGCTTTCCCAGAAGGTCGGTTATGGCCGGGGCCCCACCACGATAAGGAACATGCTGAAGCTTGATATTCGCGATGCTTGCCAGCAGTTCGCCGGAGAGGTGTTGGACGGAGCCCACTCCCGAAGTGCCAAATTGCAAAGGGTTGTTGGCCGACTTTGCGTTGTTGACGAGATCCGCGATGGATTCACATGGATGACCGGAATACGTCACAAGCAAATAGGGAAACTCCGCAATTGTGCTGATCCAGGAGAAGTCATTCACGGGGTGGTAGGGTAGCTTGCGAAACATCGCGGCGCTTGCCGCGAACGTTCCGGGGAGCATGGTGAGCGTGTAGCCATCGGGCGCGGCGTGGGCCACATGGGCGGCGGCTATAGTGCCGGTCGCTCCGGGCTTGTCTTCCACCACGATTGGCTGACCAAGCCTCCTCGACAAGCTCTCGCCGATGATGCGCGACACCGTATCGACCGGACCGCCCGCCGGAAAACCGACTACCAGTGTAAGCGGGCGATTTGGCCATGAAGGCTGGGCGAAAAGCGGCGTGGAGATCAGGGCTGAAAGTCCACCGAGCGCAGTGCGGCGCGTCATTGTAATCATGATCTAGCCTCCCGCTGAAACGCTGATTGTGCGTCCGCGATATTGAACGTCGGACTTCAACCGGATGCGAAACGCATTGCCAAAGCGCGGGCAGATTGATCTCGCGCCCCATAAACGACAATGTGGAAGTTCCTGAGCCTCCCTTCGGCTGGGACGAAGCCGGCTCACCTCCAACGACGAGGATGTCATGCGTTTCGATCAGACCGATCTCCGCCTGTTCCTTCAGGTGGTCGAGACGTCCAGCATTACGCTCGGGGCCCAGCAGGCCAATCTGGCGCTGGCATCCGCGAGCGCGCGAATCCGAGGCATGGAAGACACGCTTGGTACCACCCTGCTCGAACGGGGATCGCGAGGCGTCAAGCCAACCCCGGCCGGCCGAGCGTTGGCTCATCACGCTCGCATCATCCTGCAGCAGGTGGAAAACATGCGCGGTGAACTTCGCGAATATGCAGGTGGCCTGAAGGGGCATGTGCGGGTTCTGTCCAATACCGCCGGCCTGGTCGAATTTCTACCAGAGGCTCTGGCGACCTTCCTGGCGGCAAATCGCGGGATCGACATCGACCTGGAGGAGCGCTCCAGCCATGAGATCGTGCCCGCGGTTGCGGCTGGCCTGGCCGATATCGGCATCGTGGTAGATCTGGTCGATATCGCGGAAGTGGAGAGCTTCCCGTTCGCGACCGATCGTCTCGTCCTGATCGTACCGAAAGGCCACCCGCTCGGTCGTCGTCGCCGGCTCGCGTTCGGCGATGCACTCGATCACGAGTTCATTGGATTGAAAATTTCAAACCCCCTGCAACTATATATTGGTCAGCATGCGGCGCGAGCGGGACGACCATTGAAGCTTCGCGTGCGCTTAAGCAGTATCGATACAGTCTGTCGGATGGTCGAGAGCCGCGTTGGCATTGCCGTGATTCCTGAAACGGCTTTGCATCATCAAAAGAGGCTGGCAATTCAGGTGGTTCAACTCACAGATAGCTGGGCAGTGCGAAAACTTATGATTTGCGTGCGACGGTTCAAGGATCTATCGCCGCACGCTAAATACCTGATAGAGCACCTAAGGACGCGGGGGCGGTGAAACGTGTTCGTTTCTGTGTGCTCAAATCCGCTGGCATCCACGTCCGATTCGGGTCACAACCTGAAGAGTTCAAATCGAGCGCAACAAATCCGCTTCACCCCTGAGAAGCGGACATGAAGCGGACGTGCCGGACGCGTTGTGCCGACAACGAAAGCCGGCTGGCGGTTGACCCACCCCTTTGCTCCTCAACATGCTGCTGGCGCAAGGCAACCGGGCCGAGGCGCTCAAGCTGTATCAGGCAAGCGTCGCCATCGGCGAGCGCCTCGCCAAGCTCGATCCCGGCAATGCCTTGTGGCAGCTTGATGTCTCGATCGCCGGCATCAAGGTCGGCGACGCGCAGCGAGCGCAGGGCCATCGGGCCGAGGCGCTCAGGCTCTATCAGGCTGCCCTCACCATCCGCGAGCGCCTCGCCAAGGCCGACCCGGGCAACACCCAATGGCAGGCCGACCTTGCCCTCAGCCTGATGCGGGTCGCCGGCGTATCGGCTCCGTCCGACGAACGCGCGGCGCTCACGCGCGCGCTTGCGATCCTCGAGCCGCTCGCCAGCGCCGGCCGGCTCACGGCGACTCAGCAGCGGTGGCCGCAGATCATCCGCGACCGGCTCGCCAAGCTGCCGCCATGACGGCGAGCCGCGCGTGTCAGCGCCCCCGACCGCGGTCGTCAAGGCGCGCCAACCCATTCATGACGGAACTTTAATTTTCGCGGACGTCTTCCGCCTTGCCGGTGGCACACTAGATTGAAGCCCGTCATGCACGCTCCGTGGGAGGGGACGCATGCGATTGCGCATCTTCATCTCATCGCCCGGCGACGTGCCGGACGAGCGGCTGCGCGCCGGGCTCGTCATCGACAAGCTTGCCCAGGAATTCCGCCGGCACGTGAGCCTCGAGGTGATCCGCTGGGAGCACGAGCCGCTGATCGCGTCCGGGCATTTCCAGGACGCGCTCGCGCCGCCGAGCGAGAGCGATATCGTCATCCTCATCCTGTGGTCGCGGCTCGGCACGCCGCTGCCCGAGAAGACGGCCCTGCGCGAGTATCGCGGCATCGACGGCCGCGCCCCGGTGACAGGCACCGAGTGGGAGTATGAGGACGCGCTGCGCGGTGCGCGAACGCATGGCGCGCCCGACCTGCTCGCGTTCCGCAACACCAGCCCCACCCCGATCGATCCGCGTGATCCGGAGGCGCGCGCCAAGAGCATCGCCCAGCTCGATGCGCTCGATACGTTCTGGCGGCGGCACTTCGCCGATCGCGGGGTTTTTCTCGCGGCGTACGACGAATACGCGACGCTCGAGGAGTTCGCGGCGCGGCTGGAAGAGTCGCTGCGCAAGCTGATCGAGCGGCGGATCGCGGCGCTGCCGTCTGCCGAGGCTGGTGCCGCGAGCTGGCCCGGCTCGCCGTTTCGCGGCCTGCAGGCCTACGGCTTCGAGCACGCGCCGATCTTCTTCGGCCGCGATGAGGCCGTCGCCAAGGCGGCCGAGCAGCTTGCCGGGAATGCGCGCGCCGGCACCGCCTTCCTGCTCGTCTGCGGCGCGAGCGGATCGGGCAAGTCATCGCTCGTGCAGGCCGCGCTGGCGCCGCGATTGATGCAGCCGCAGCGCATCGAGGGCATCGCGTTCGCGCGGCGATTGGTGTTTCGGCCCGGCGGCGGCAGCGATCCGATCCTCGGCCTGGTCGAGGCGCTGACACGCAAATCGGACGACCCGCGCATCGGCCTGCCCGAGTTGCTGGCGCCCAACCAGAACGCAGCCGACTTTGCGGCGCATCTGCGCGCCGCACCGGACAAGCCGGGCTTCGTGTTCGCGGGTGCGCTGTCGCGTCTCACCGAGGCGGCGCGCGCCTCCAGGCACCTGCTTGCGTTCGAGAGCGCGAATCTCATTCTGGTCATCGACCAGCTCGAGGAGCTGTTCACCACCACGACGATCGGCGCCGAGGATCGGCGCCTCTTCGTGCGGCTCATCGCCGGGCTCGCGCGCTCCGGCGCCGTGTGGGTGGTCGCGACGTTGCGCGCCGACTTCTGGCACCGCGCCGCGGAAATCCCCGAGCTGCTCGACCTCGCGCAGGGGCCGGGCCGCATCGATCTCGCGGCCCCCTCGCCGGCGGAGCTTGCCGAGATGATCCGCAAGCCGGCGCAGGCCGCGGGCCTCGGCTTCGAGACACACGCAGAGAGTGGGCTCGCGCTCGACGCCGTGATCGCGCAGGACGCCGCCGCCTCGCATGGGCCGCACGGCTACGCCGAGGCGGCGCCCGGCGTGCTGCCGCTGCTCTCGTTCGTGCTCGACGCGCTCTATGCCGAGGACATCGTCACGCGCGGCGACATCAAGCTCACGTTTGCGACCTACACGGCGCTCGGCGGGTTGCACGGCGCGATGTCGCGGCGCGCCGAGGAGACGGTCGCCGCCCTGCCGGCGCCGGCGCAAGCCGCGGTGCCGCGCCTGCTGCGCATGCTGGTGACGATCGCGGGCGGCAGCGAGCGGGCGGTCGTGGCGCGCATGGTGCCGCTCGCGCGCTTCGGCGAAAATACGCCGGCGCGGGCCGTGATCGACGCGTTCACGGCCGCACGGCTCATCGTCGCCACCGAGGATCGCGCAACCCCGACCGTGCGGCTCGCGCACGAGGCCCTGATCGGCCATTGGGAGCGGGCACGGCAACAGTTCGCGGCGGACCGGCGCGATCTCGAAACGCGCGCGCTCATCGAGCAGCAGCAGGCGCGCTGGGCGAAGGCGGCGGGCAAAGCCAGGCGCCAGCTCCTGCTGCGCGACCCCGATCTTGCCAACGCGGTCGACCTCGGTGGCCGTTGGGGCGACGAGCTCGATGCGCCGACCCGCGCCTTCATCGCGGCCTCGCGGCAGCGGGCGCGGCTGGTGCAGCGGCTGACCGCGGCCGCGGCCGTCATCTTCGCCGCCGTGGCGCTGACCGCCTCGACGCTGGGCGTCGTCGCCTACCAGGCGCAACAGGAGGCGCAACGCCAGCGCGCGCGAGCCGAGCAGACGCTCGCTGCCGCCACCAACACGGCGAACGGCCTCGTCTTCAACCTGGCGCGCCGCTTCGACGGCACCTCGGGCGTGCCGGTCGCGCTGATCAAGGACATCCTCGAGCGCGCGCTGGTGCTGCAGGAGCAACTCCTCCGCTCCGGCGCGACGCCCAAACTGCGCCGCAGCCAATCCGCGGCCCTGTCGGACATTGCCGGAACATTGGTGGATCTCGGAGATCCCAACGGCGCTCTCGAATACGCGCAACGATCGCGTCAGATCATGCAGGAGCTGCTGGCAATCGACCCGCGCAATTTGACCGCGCAGGTCGATCTTTCCCTGTCTTATGGCACCGTCGGCGACGTGCAGCAGGCCCAGGGCAATCTCGTCGAGGCGCTGAAATCCTATCGGGCGAGCCTTGCCATCATCGAGCGCGTCGCCAAATCCTTCCCCTTCATCCCCAACTGGCAGCGCTATCGCTCGGCCACCTACATCAAGGTCGGAAATGTGCAGCAGAGGCAGGATGACCTCGCCGAGGCGATGAAATCCTTTCAGGCCGGCCTCGCCATCACGGAGCGCTTTGCCAAGGACAACCCGGGCGGTGCCGACTTGCAGCGCGATCTCTCGGCGGTCCACAACAGTATCGGCGACGTGCAGCAGGCGCAGGGCGACTTCGCCGAGGCGCTGACATCCTATCAGCGCAGCTTCGACATCGCGGAGCGCTTCGCCAAGGCCAATCCCCGCGATATCGGCTGGCAGCGCTATCTCGCGTTTTCCTACAAAAGTATCGGCGAGGTGCAGCAGGCGCAGGGCCACCTCGCCGAGGCGCTGACGTCCCATCAGGCGAGCGTCGCCATCGGCGAGCCCCTCGCCAAAACCGACCCCCGCAATACCCGCTTGCAGCATGATCTCGCGACATTCGACACGGCGGTCGGGCGAGCGTATTTCGAGCTGGGAAATTACCCCGCAGCCGCCGTGGCGCTTCGGCAAGCCGCGGAGATCAATCCGAACGATGGTGCCTTGGCGATATGGCTGTATCTGTCGCTCGCGCGCTCGCAGGATGGGTCCGCGCTTGCGCGTTTGCAGGCGGATGCCGCCAAGCTCGACCGGACCGCATGGCCGTTCCCCATCGTCGGCCTTTTTCTCGGAACGACGACGGCGGAGTCGGCGCTTTCCGCCGCCGACAAGCCGCGCGATCGGTGCACGGCGCGGTTCCATGTGGGCGAATGGCAACTGCTGCACAATGCACGGATGGAGGCACTCAGCTCGCTGCGTCTCGCCGCCGATATCTGCCGAAAGGATTTCATCGAGTACGCCGCCAGCATCGCGGAATTGAAGCGGTTGGGGCCGTAGCGGAAAGCAACGCATAGAGCCCCTCACCCCGACCCTCTCCCCGCTTTCGCGGGGAGAGGGAGCCCGAGCGCCGTGCCTCGCTTACTTCCCCCCTTCACCTCACCACCCGCGCGATCGCGTTGAGCCCATACCGCAAGTTCTCGATCTCCTCGATGCTCACCCCATCGATCGGCGGATCCTCGATGCAGATGCGGTAGACCGCGGCGTTGATGCGCGAGCCGACGCCGATCTCGCGGCCGGCGTCGAGCAGCGCGCGGCGGAAGTCCGAGAAGCGGCGGCGCACCGCGAGGACGACCTCGTCGTCAGGGCGCGTCGCGCCGGAGGGGCGGCCGGGCGCGGCAGCGGCATGCCTGTCCGCTGTCCCACCGGAAGCGGCGGAAAAGCGGACATCCTCGGAGGTCCGAATCGGGCCACATCCAGTCATCAAAGGATGGGCGTGACCTTATCACGTCGCCGGTCGGGCCGAGGCGTCTGCGTCAGCCTGGCGGGAAAAAGCCGTCAAACCCCGCGTGGTTCTCGGGTGTGATGGAGAGCGAGTCAAATCGGCTCTCCAAGCCGAAATTCACATCCAGCCAAACGGGAGATCAACATGAACATGCGCATCACGATGTCCGAACAAAAACGGACTTGGCTCACCCTCATCGGCATCGTCGCGCTTTGTGTTGCCGGTGTTTTGACGCTCCTCACCCCTTCCGCACCACACAGCATTTTAGGCAGTGTGGCGTGGAAGATCGCTACGGCTGCCGCCGGCCTGGTCGGACTGATTTCTTTTTGGACGAACGTGCCGATGTCAGGAAAACTGGGAGTAGCTCGCGCGGTGCAACAGAGAAAATTCGGAACAGCACTTGTTTTCGCCGTCATCTACCTTGCTTTTGCGACCATCCTGTTTTGGTCGGTGTACTCGTCGTCAGAGGAAATCAAATTTGCCGGAAGCGGAGGCTTGTGGTTCTCCCTGGCATTTTTACGCGGATCGCGGTACCTGCTGGGACGGACTTGAGCAGGGCGCGCAGGCGCCCCGCGACGTACCCCCTGATTGTGTGATCGAGGCAGGTTCGCTGTGGGTCAAACTCGGACCTCCGGGCCGCCTCGACAGAGAGTCTGCTTCGGCCCCGACTCCGGACGCATTGCGGCATCGCAGCGAACCGCCGCTTCGGGCCAGACTCGGACCTCAGGCCCGGGTCACCGCGAATGTCCGGTCTTTCCCCGGGAGCGACCAAAATTTCCCATCTGCAGCGAAAGGACGTTCAGTGCCAGGCAGCATCGTTGCTCCGCCGCTCCCGTGGAAGCCGCGCCGTCATTCTCATCTCAGCTTTCAAGCGAGCGCCTACACCCTCGCCGCCATTTCAAGACGGCGCCGGCGTTCGCCCTTTGCTGAGGTGAGGTCCTGTTCGCACTGGTCGCGCGCGGCGAACTCAGTCATAGATCTGGCGACATCTATCGGCGCAGCGATTACTTTCTGAGTAACAACGACCATGGCAGGTGGCGAAATCGCCGTGCCTGCAGCATTCCACGTAGGTCGCGGTGCACGCCTTGAAACAGGCATCGCGCTTCGGGGTATCCTTCGCGACACTTGCACCTGCCAGTCCGAACAGTGCGGACACGCATACGACGACGGCAAGCTTGGTGCGTTTCGGCATTGTTGCTCCTGTAGTAGTGGTCACGCTAGCGAGGCGGCGAATGACAAGCAAAGGAACAATTTGCATCCATCGGGAACCGAGCGCGACCGTCGCATTTGCAGGCTTGTCTGCTCCAAGTCACACCCGGAAATGCTCGTCGCAAGCACATCAAGTCCGCCTTACCCCTGACTCCAGACATGTCGCCCCGCCGCAGTGAACCACCGCTTCGGGTCAAGACCGACCGTCCCGGCCATGTCGGCAGAGAGTCCGCTTAGCCTCTCGACTCCGGACCTGTCGCGGCATCGCCGCAAATCGCCGCTTCGGGCCAGTTTCAGACATCGGCCGGCAGTTGCGATATTTGCTGCTTGTCTCCAAAATGGTGGGATCCTTCGTATAACGACAGGCCGGAAAACTCATCCTGACGGTATCGTTCGGTTCAGCAGCTGTCACAAAGGGGGCTCAAGTGACATACGAAGCTGAGGTCGTCATCGTCGGCGCCGGAATTGCGGGGGGCTCGTTGGCCACCGCATTGGCACGCGGGGGCAAATCGGTGCTCCTGCTCGACAAGTCGGTAGCGCACAAAGATATCGTTCGGGGAGAATTCCTCGTGCCGTGGGGCGTCGAGGAAGCGACCAAGCTCGGCGTTCTCGACGTATTGCTGGACGCCGGCGGGCATTACACCCCTATCTCCGTCCCCTACGGCGAAGGCATTTCGCCCGAGGTCGCCCGCACACGCACATTGGACCTCGGCAAGCTCATTCCGGGTGTGGCCGGTCCACTGACATTCGGCCACCCTCACATGTGCCAGGCACTCGATGACGCTGCCGAGGCTGCCGGAGCCGTCGTGCTCCGCGGGATCAGCGATCTGAAGGTCGAGGCCGGACATCCGCCGACACTGTCCTTCAGAGTCGGCGGACAACATCACATCGCCAAACCGCGCCTGATCGTCGGAGCGGACGGGAGGGGCTCTGGCGTGGCGCGTCAGGTGGGTTTGCGGCCGACGACCGACCCGGACCACCATCTGATGTCGGGCCTGCTCGTCGATGAGGTCCCAGGCTGGCCCGAAGATGAATTTTCGATCGGGACCGAAGGGGATGTTCGCTTCTACGTCTTTCCACAGGGCGGCGGGCGCGTGCGCCTGTATTTTTGCTATCGGCTGGATCAGTCCACCCGCTTTTCAGGTGCCGACAAGGAACGCAAGTTCCTCGAAACCTTCCGGCTTTCATCCTTGCCGCAAAGCGATCTGTTCGTTTCGGCGAAGCCGGCGGGACCATGCCATGGATATCCAAACGCCGACAGTTGGATCGAAACGCCGGTTGCTCTAGGTATCGTTCTCATCGGCGACGCGGCTGGTCACAATGATCCGACGATCGGTCAAGGATTGGCCCTTGCGTTCCGTGACGCGCGTCTGGTGAGCGAAGCGCTTCTCGGCAGCAAGGACTGGACAACCGATACTCTCATGCCATATGCCGACGAACGACGGGAGCGGATGAAGCGTCTCCGGTTCGCAGCCAAGCAGGTGTCCATATTGACGGCTGAATTTACCGAAGAGGCCCGGATACGACGCAAGCGTGTATTTCAGCGGATGGCGGCCGATCCGAACCTGCGCGTTTTCATGCTTCCCGCGCTGAAGGGACCCTACGCTGTGCCGGACTACGTTTTTGATCAGGCTGCATGGGACAATCTCTTTAGTTAGGCTGGTCTCAATCCCACTTTAGCGCGACCCAACCTCGGGCGCGGCAGGTCCGTAATGGGTCATAACCTGAAGAACTCAGATCGAGCACAAGAAGTCCGCTTCACCCTTGAGAAGCGGACATGAAGCGGCAGCGCCGGGCCGAGCGCTTTGTGCCAACAACGAAAAGTCGGCCGGCGATTGCCCCACCCATTTTGCTCCTCCAGCAACGCCTGTAGCGTTACCTGAAAGCCGATTGGCGCATTTGCCTGACGCTGCCCCTCACCGCATCACCCGCGCGATCGCGTTGAGCCCATACCGCAAGTTCTCGATCTCCTCGATGCTCACCCCATCGACCGGCGGGTCCTCGATGCAGATGCGGTAGACCGCAGCATTCACCCGCGAGCCGACGCCGATCTCGCGGCCGGCGTCGAGCAGCGCGCGGCGGAAGTCCGAGAAGCGGCGGCGCACCGCGAGGACCACCTGCTCGTCCGGATCGGGCCGCGTCGCGCCGGCCGCGCCCGCCGTCGGGCGCGGCAGCGGGATGCCCATGATCTCGCAGTAGCGCAGCACGATCGCGACGTAGGTCTGCGCGGCGTTGTATTGCGCATCCGAGATACCGCCCGGGTCGCTCTCGCACAGCTGCCCGCGCCGATACAGAATGCCGATCGCCGAGCCGTTGAGCGCGTTGAGCGCATCGTGCGGATCGGCGCCCGCCTTCACGCGCTGCGCGCGCGCGATCGCGGTGATCTCGGCCGCGGTTTCGCCGCGGCTGTGGCCGCTGCGGTCACGCCGGCGACCGGCTTTGCGCGGGCGGCCGAGGCGGTGCGGCGTCGGGGCGAGTTGCATGGTGTTCCTCGTGCAAGGGGGACAGTCGTGGCGACGTTCGTTCGGACGTTACGGGTGACTTTCATGGCCGGGCGGCCACCGGCTGCGCTCGAGATGCGGCTTGCCGTCCTCGCGCGCCAGGCGCATGCGGGTCTGGCCGAAGCTCTTGCCGATGTTGTTCTTGTGTGTCTCGTAATGGCCCCACCAGGCGTCCCATTCGGGCGTGCCGGGCGCGATCGCGACGAGCGCGGGCGTGGCGGGCGCGGGCTCGCCGAAACCCTCAAAGCGCCGCTGCGTGATGAAGCGGCAGGCGTGCACGGCCGGATGGTCGGGCTTGGCCTTGAGCCAGGCCGCGTAGCGCGGGACCGCCGCGAGCAGCGCGGCGCGCTCGGCCTCGTCCGCCTTCCGCCAGGCCTTCCACGCCTCCGCCTTCGACATCACGGGCGTGCGCGGGTACGGCTTCCAGAAATGTTCCTCGAATTCGACCGAATAGCGCGCGCCAGCGCGCGTCCGCGATTCTTGATTCTGTTTTTGAATTTGATTTTGTTTCTGAATCTGTCTCTGCCTCTGTATCTGTCTCTGGGGACGTTGCAGAAACGGCCGCATCGCCGTTTCCGGAACCGTTTCGCCGGCGTTCCCTGAAACGTTTCACCCGCGGCGTTGAAACGTCGGAGACGAACTGCCGACCCTCCCAATTGTGCGGCTCGAACGTCCCGTCCGGCCGCCGGTCGATCAGGCCGGCGGCGACGAGCGCCGTGACGATCTCGGCCGCCTTCTGCTTCGGCACATGCAGCTTGAACGCGACGTCGCCGATCGCCGGCAGCGTGCCGCCGTTCGCGGAGGCGATGCACATCAGGTTGAACCAGGCGCGAAACAGCGGCGGCGCGAGCCGCTGCAGCTTGGGATCGTCGACCGCCTGGTCGTAGGCGCGCCACCACCGCCCGCTCATCGGGAGCCCCGCGTGCACATCGCGGCGCCGAGCACGACGTACTGCTGATGCGGCGCGAACGCGCGGCAGTGCGGGGCGTGCCACACGAGCACGGCCGCGTTCGGCGCGATGCCGAAGGCGAGCACGGCCACCACGGCGACGCGCGCCGCGTCACGCACGCGCCCGCTCATCCGTCCCCTCCGAGCGCGCGGCGCAGGCGCGGCTCGTTGCGTCGCAGCCATTTGAGCGTGCGCGCCGCCGCCCGCAGGTGCCCGAGCTGAACCCAGGCGACCGACCGCCGCAGCATTCCTTGCGCGATCAGGCGCGGATAGACCGCCTTGCGCAGCGCGATCTCGCGCTCGACCTCCGCGATCTGCCGGGAGAGAACCTCTTGGTCGAATGCAAGCTTCATGGGTCACCTGCCTTTATGCGGGCGGTTGCGGCCGCTCTTGCGCGTACCGTGCGCGCGCAGCCCGCCACCGCGACCGCGTGCGCGACCATCTGCGGCTTGGTGAGGAAGCGCCGATTGACCTGCTGCTGACTGGGCGTGACCCAGCGGAGGTTGTCGCGCGTGTTGTCGAGGGTGTTGTTGTCGCGGTGGTCGGCCTGGTGCGTGGCGCTCGGCCGCGGCAGGCCCATGCGTTCGTTGAGGATCACGCTGTGCATGTAGACCGAGAACCGGCGGCCGCCGCGCCTGACGCAGCGGCGCGCGTAGACGATCGCTCCGTAGCGCGAGGTCGAGCGCTTGAAGGACCACCTCCATTGCGTGAGGAAGCGAACATCGGCCGCGTCGACCCTGACCTTGTATTGCCGGCGAGCGCCGATCCGGATCGTGCAGGTCGTCATGCGCCGCCCTCCTCGGCCGTCGCTGGCGCGCCCTCCGGCACGCACTGCCGCATCAGCCGCGCGACCGCGTCCGTAAGCGCGGCGTCGCGCGCCAGCAGCGCCGCGAGCTCGCGCAGGCCGTAGAGCACGGTGGTGTGATCACGGCCGAGCAGCCGCCCGGCGCGGGCCGCGGTGTAACCTCCGACCTCGACGCAGATGCGCATCACGATCCAGCGCGCGACGACGAGGCGCCGCAGGCGCGCGGCGCCCGTGAGTGCGGCGGGCGGGATGCCGAAATGACGCGCCACGATGCACACCGTCGCGCGCCCCGAGAAGCGCGCATGCGGCCGATGCGGCGGCGGTGCGAGAATGCGCGTCGGCAGCGCGGGCGACGCTGCGGCCGCGACAGGCGTTGCGGCCGCAGCCGGCCGTGCGGACGCGAAATGCGCGCGCGTCCTGCGATAGAGCGCGCGCAGCTCCGCGGCGCTCGTCGGCGTGCTCACCTGGACCAGCATGCTTGCGCCCTCGTGCTGCGTGCTACGGCGTGACCTGGATCGAACCGGTCCTGGTCTTGCGGCAGATGCGCGGGCGCTTTCTTGCTCGATGTGGGTCGCACACGTCGTGCCCGGCACGAGTCGAATTAATCCAAATATTTTGGATTGTCAAGATCAAAATAAAAACGGTGGCGTCCAAAACATATGGATCGCATCATCTGTGCAGACCGAGCGCCAATTCAAGCCATGCCGATGAAGCCGCCAACCAAGCCGCGCCCCGACACGCTGCCGGGCAACTCGCCCGCCGAGGTCGCCGACCGCATGCGCCATCTCTGGCGCGCGCTCGAGTTCCCGACCAGCGCCGCATTCGCGGCCGCGATCGGCGTGACGCCGACGCGCTGGAACAATGTCGAGAACAGCGGCTCCCTGAGCAAAGAGATCGCGTTCAAGATCGTGCAGAAGTTCCCGGGCGTGACGACGGATTACCTGTGGCTCGGCCGCATGGACGGCATGCCGCTTCAACGCGCGCGGCAGCTTGAGATCCCGGCAGGAGCGCCCGCAAAGAGCAGGACGCGATCCTGAACCTCGCCTGCGCCGGAGACCGGCTGCGGGTACAGGAAGGTCTCGACCAGCTCCTCGATGCACTCCAGCACCGCCCGCGCGTCCTCCGCATTGTCGGGAAGCTGCGCCGACAACCCGAGCGCCAGCCGCCGATGCCATTCGCTCCGCTCGCGCTTGACGTTGATCGCTCCCGACGCCCCTTTCTCATTGCTCATTCGGCACCCCTTCCAGGCAAGTCGCGCATATGTGCAGTCTTTAGCTGTATCATCAGAGCCTATTGAGCGCGCCAGAACAAAACAAGAACACAATGTTCTTAACTCGATCATTCCACAAAAATAATCCAAATTTTTTGGCTTTTATGATTTGATAATCCAATTATTTTGGATTACATGGGCCGCCACAGTGACCCCCATCGAGGACCCGCCATGCCGACCTCCCGCGCGCATACCGGACGTTGGAACGCCGACGTCGCCCACTACGCGATCCTGTGCGTCGACCGCGGCCTCGCCTGGTTCGCCGAGCGCCGCCTCGACGATTGCGTCTCGCGCGAGACCACCATCCGCGACATCATGAGCGGCGAGGTCGAGTGCGTCGAGAAAGTGATCGCCTTCAATCCGGCCGAGCACACCGCCGACGACGTCACCGCCGACATCGCGATCGCGATCGCGCGCCGCCTCGATGCGGCCGACAGCGTGCGCCCCGAGCTCCTCGATTTCGTCGAGGCCAACGCCGGCCTCGCCTTCACGCGCGGCCTGCGCCGGGCGGAGCCCGCGTTCGCGGGAGAGTGATGGCTGCAAACAACCCGCGCGGCCGGCGGAAGGCGCCGCCCCCTCACCCGCACGTATACGCGATCACCACATAGACCTGCCGCGCCGGATCCGCCTGCATCACGTTCGCATCGGCAGCCAGCGTCAGCGTCGCGCCGCCGGCTTGCGACAGCAGCGCCGGGATCGCGGACTTGACCGGGACGCTCGTCTGGGCGAGCCCCTTGGCGGGGTCATCGTAGAACAGGCGCACGGCGCCGACCGCGGCCGCTTTCGCCATGTTCTGCACGTAGTACGGCAGGAACGAGGAATCGATCCTCGCCGTGAACGGGCTCGCGCCGGCGCCGTTGGCGAACGCCGCCCATTCGGTCGGGAAGTCGTATTTCAGGTTGAGGATCAGGGCCTGCGGCGAGCGCGTCGCGTCGGCAAAGGCCTTCTTGAGCTCCTTGATCGCGGTCGAGCCGAGCGGGTCGCCCGCTTCGCGCGCGGTGTAGCGCACGTGCAGGAGCACGTCCGCGATGGTCGAGTAGTCGAACGCGCGCAGGTCGCCGGGCAGCGTCAGCGTCCAGGTGCTGATCGCGCCGGCGCCTTCGAACGGCAGGAAGCGCTCGTCGCGCAGGCTGGTCTCGAACATGCCGGCATCGTTCGACGCGCCGCTGGTGACGATGACGTCGGTCGCACCGAAATAATCGACGAAGCGGTCGTCGTCCTGCGTCGGGTCGCGGCCGTAGGCGTTGTTGGCGAGCAGCGGCGAGACCCGCAGCGAGCTCGCCTGCAGGCTGAGCGTGCAGTTGACGCTCGCATAGGGCCCGACGACCGACGGGATCGAGAGCGCGACCGACTTGATCCGCCGCATGTAGTGGCCGGGACAATCGCGGTCGTAGAGCCATTCCGGGATCGTGACCGTGCAGGTGCCGGTGGCGCGCAACGCGATCAGCGCCAGCGGATCGAGCTGGCGCAGCGACACGTGGCGCGTCATCTCGAGCTCGCGCTTGTTGTTGTCGTGATAGGCCATCTCGAGGCGCTTGAGGTCGAATTGCAGCGCCTCGCCGGACAACAGGCCCTGATGGCCCGAATCCCAGTAGTTGAACTGGATGAATTGCGTGTCGTCGAGCTCCGGCCGCATCAGCTCGCGCTTCATCGTCTGCTCGGCGCGCCGCGCCGTGTCGCAGGCGAAGCGGTAATACTGGTAGTAAAGGCCGGACAGCTCGCTCGCCATCCAGTCGTAGAACGGCGCATTGGTGAACTTGGTCTGCAGGAACGACTGCACGTCCTTCGCCTGCTGGATCTGCGTCTTGAGGTTCTCGTGGTCGTGCCGCGCCGACTGCTCGGCGATCAGCGAGCCGATGACCTGCCGCCCGATCGACATGAGCTCGCGCCCCGCGAGGTTGACCTGATGCATCCATTCGTCGGCGCGCCGCTGGTATGACGCGGTGCGCGACGCGATCCCGGCCTGATCGGCCTCATGCGCGGCGTTGATCTGCAGCGCCTCGGCGGCGATCTTGGCGACGGCCCCGAGCACCTGGCCGGACACCAGGTTGGAGTGGATGCCGATGCCCCAGAACGCCAGATGCGCCTCCGCGCTCGGAATCGGCGTGAGCGAGCCCGCCACCAGGTTGGCGACGCCGCTCGCGAGCCGCATGTCGCGCGCGGTCGGCAGGTGGGTATTGAGCTCGGAATCCTCGTTGGTGATGAGATAGAGCGGGCCGTTGCCGGCGGCGCCCGAGCTGTTCGCGGGCGAGGAGCCCTGCGCCATCTGCAAGTTGGCCGGCGTCTGCAGCGGCACCGGCAGGTCGTACGCCGCGACGAGCTTGCCGTAGAGGTCGTCGAACGTCGCCTCGCTGATCTCGGAGCGGTCGAGGGTGAGGTTTTCCGGCGCGTTCGTCGCATCCGGCGTCTGGCCGAGCAGGCGCAGATAGTTCGCGTAGCGCTCGTAGGCGCTCGCGCGCGTCTTGAGCAGCGCGTTCGTCGCCTCCTCGGCGTGCTTCCATTGCAGGAAGCGCACGTCCTGCACCAGCGTCTGCAGCGCGACCTCGTGGGTCTGGCGCAGCAGCGCGAGCTTCTCGGATTCGCCCTTCTCGATCGCGGAGAGCAGCGCGCCGCCGAGCGCGCGCACCTCGCCGGCGAGCTCGAGCGCCTTCTGCACCAGGTAAGGCGAGCGCATCGGGCCGAGCGGCTGGTTGAGGCCCGCGACCACGCTCGCGATGTCGATGCCCGCCGCCGCCGCCTTGACCAGCATGCCGGGATCGAGCGGCGGATCGAACAGCGGAAGCTGCTGGAAGACGCCCTGGATGTTCTCGCTGTTGCGGATCTTGAACAGACGGTCCGCGACCGTGTCCCAATAGGCAAGCAGCGTCTGGTTCTGCGGCACGCAGAAATAGAGCGCGCGGCCGATGCCGAACAGCGCGCCGCTCGTGTCGGTGCCGTTGCCGGCCGGGCTCGGCGGCGCCGACAGGTTGAAGGGGAACTGCGCCTCGAGGTCGATGAGCGCGTTCGACATGTGGTCGAGCCCGGCGAGCTTGAGCTGGAGGAAGCTCTTCGCCGCCTTGCGGCCCGGCTGCGGCATGGTGAGCGGCTTCTCGCCCAGCAGGTTGGCGGCGAGCACGTAGCAGAGCGTCGCCTCGTTGATGGTCTCGACCGTGTCCTGGAGGAAGAGGTGGTCGCCCCAGGTGATCAGGTTGTCGAGATATTTCATCACGACATACCATTGGAACGCGCTCGGCCGGTTGCGCGCGACCACGAACGGGTCGAACGGCGTTTTCGTGATCGCGTCGTAGGCCGAGATCACGGACTGCTTCGCAGTTGCCAGCGTGGGATCGGTGGAATCCAAGAGCGCCAGCAACGACTGCATGTTGGCGACCGGCGGCGCCTGATGGAAGACGAAGGACGTCCAGAACCGCTGCGGCGCCGCAATCGTCAGGTCCGCATTGGTCGGGTTGAAGACCAGGTGGAACCAGTTCTGCGCCTCGGCGAAGCGCTGGCTGTTGCTCAAATGCACCGCGACCGCGATCGGGAGATGAAAGAGCAGCTCCCAATTGTAGCCCGCGTAGGGTTGGTGGCTCAGCGACATCGATGCCGCGCGGCTCGAGCTTGACCGTGATGTTGTGGTTCTTGTGCGGGTTGGGCGTGTAGTCCGCGGTCGTGTATTTATAAGTCTGCTTCGACAGGAAGCTCGTGCTCAGCATGCCTTTGACATCGGTCTGGTTGAGCTGAGCGATCAGGGCGCCGACATAGGGATGATAGAAGTTGGCGAAATCGAACGAATAGGTCCAAAAGCGCCGCAGCGACCCTATGCCGATCAAGCCGGGATTTATCGACGAGCCGAGGATCGCGCCGATGTCCGTCGTCTGGTGATAGTTGGTCGCGTCGCCGTAAATCTGCACCATGGCTCACTCTCCCTTGGCGAGCTGCGTCGCGCTGGCGGTCGGGGTCGCGGCGCTCCCCGTGAGCCCGACGATGCGCCCCTGAAACGCGAAGGGCGCCTGGCTCGGAAACGCCGCCGTGACGTTGCGCGCGCCGCCCACGAAGGACCAGCCGCCGCCAGCCGTCACATCGACCGCCCTGTCGATCAACGGGCCGGGATCGGGCCCGATGATCCCCCGGGACGGATTGGTCGTCGTGAGCGAGGGAATGTCGATCAGACCGTCGACGGCGGGCAGTCCCGCGAGCTCGGCCGTGAAGCCCAGCCAGCCCGGGAACGGCGAGCTCGACGCCTGGATCGTCACGTAGAACAGGTTGTGCTTGTCCTCGTAGAAGAACGGCCAGTCGGTCGTGTCGCCCGGGCCGATCTGCGGCTCGACATACCGCGGCGACCCGGGAAAGCGCAGGATCGCCAACGTCGCGTCGGGTTTCCCGCCGACGATGCTCGTCGTCGTATTGTAGCGGGCGAGCGAGAACACGCCCGCGTTCTGGTCGCCGAGATACTGCCGCGACGGCGTGAGCGTGCGCAGCGGCAGCGGCGTGTGCGCGAGCGCCGCGAAAATCGCGGCGAAATCACCCGGGATGTCTTCGGTGCTCGTGGGCAGGCTGTGGGTGTTGTGCAGCACGAAGCCGCTGCCGAAGGGCACGGCCGGGCCCGAGCCGTCGTTCGGCGGCAGGATCGCCAGTATCAGGGCTTTCGTGGGATCCGTCGACACGTGCTGGCGGTAAGGCGACGGGACGATACGAAGGCGATTGCGATCGAGCTCGAAATTGCGATCGAGGCCCGACGCCGCCGGGATCTCCAGCTCCACCGGGCGATTGACGTCGGACGTCTTCGCGTCCTGCCAGACGCCGTTGTAGAACTCGCTCCAGTGCAGCACCGCCTTGATCGTCACGGCGCCCGCCTGCGCGGCGGCGCCGCCGGTGTAATCGCTGACGTCCTGCATCTTCCAGTCCGAGATGTTGGCATCTCCGCTGGGCTGGCCGGTCGCCGGCGTCGACGATTGCCCCTTGAGGATGCGCAGCCAGAACAGGAAGAGCCGCCCGTTCCACACGATGGGCGTGAGCGGCATGTCCTCGCAGTCGATCTTCACCTCTTCCCACGGCGTCCACGCTCCGCCCTGGAGGCGGCGGAAATAGTGCTTGCGATGCGCGCCCGCGGTGCGCGCGACCACGTAGGCGATCTCGTCGCTGGTGCCGCCGCCGGCGGAGCCGTCGCTTGCCGGAACATAATAGATGCCGCACGGCTCGAGCTTGGCGACGAGCTCGAGCTCGGCCAGATAGGACAGATAGGCGCTCGCCGCCGCGTCGTCGGTGAGGTCGCCTTGCAGCAGCGTGCCGAGCGTGGTCTTGAACGTCGAGGATTGATCGTCGCGCAGCTCCGGATAGAGCCAGTTCTCCGGCCACAGGAAGACTTCGCGGTTGGCCTGCCAGACGCGATAGCGCTTCATCCAGTTCCATTGCTGCGGATCGATGTCCGCGGGCGTGGTCTGGGTCTCGATGCCGCGCAGGACGCGCTCGATGAACAGCTGGGTCGAGGACAGCGCGAGGCGGATGCGCGAGGTGAGCACCGCGGGCTCGTTCTCGACGTCGATCAGGAAGAACTCGAACAGCTTGTCCGCCGTGTCGGTGCCGTCATAGGGCGGCGCCGGCGGCTTCGATTTAAATCCTTGCAGGATGTAGGCGACAAGCGCGTCGCGCTGGGCGACGCGCAGCGCGTCATTGATCGGCTTGACCACCGCGAGCCAGTCGGCGACCGCATATTGCGCGCGCAAGGCCGATTGCAGCGCCGCGACGCCCGCCGCGGTCGGCGCATTGCTCAGCGCGCCCAGCAGCGCGCTCGCCGACACCCGCGACGACGTGACGATCGCGACGGCGTCGAAGACGCGCGCGAAGGTCTCGATGTCGGTGAGCGCCGCAAGCGAGGTCGCGCCGGTCAACCGCATCAGCAGGGCGTTGACCGAGGACGCCGCCCAGCCCGTGAGGTTGGCGAGCGCGGTCTGCCCGTTCGGCAGGATGGCGGCGGGCGCCGCCAGCGTCTGCAACAGGCGCTCGTCGTTCGGCGACAGCGCCTTCTTGAGCCGCGCGAAATCGAGCGCCGCCTGCAGCGTCGCCATCAGGCGCGCGCCGTCGGCGCCGCCCGGATAGGCGGCGCCGAGCGCATCCGCATAGGGCGTGCCCGGCAAGGTGTTGAGCCAGCCGCGGCCGATGTCGGGCGACGGCGCCGACACGATCGCGAATGCGGCGGCGGAGCCATCGTGCGCTTTCGTCGTCTGCGCGCTGAAGCTCGTCGCCGTGACAGCCGTGACCGCGGCCACCTCCGCCGCGGCCGCGGCGCCGATCGCGAGGCGCGACCCGACCGCGATATTGGCCATCGACGCCGGATGGAACGTCGCCGGTCCCGGCACCGTCTTGTCCTTCGCCGAGGTCGCGACCGCGCGCGCGGAATCGTAGGCCAGGTAGGCGATCTCGTCGGCGCCGAGCGCGAGCGCGCTCGCGAGCGACGCCGCCTTGAGGAAGCGGACATAGGTGTCGCGCAGGCCGGCGATCTGGGTCTGCGAAAAAAGACATTGCCCGTCGATCGGCTGCCAGCCGAGGCCCGCCGAGGTGCTTTGCCAGCTCAGCGTCAGCGTCGTGACCACGCCTTTCGCGTCCAGCGCGAGCGCGGTCAGCACGCCGGCGCGCAACGTCACGGGCGCATTCGGCGCGAGGCCCGGGCCGAAGCGCAGCGGCGCCGGCACCCCGTCGAGCGTGACGGTCGCGCTTGCGCCCGCGTCCATGACGACCGCGATGGCGTAGAGCCCGTCCTGCGGCGCGACCACATAACCCTTGAGCGAGACCGCGAGCCCCTGCGCGCCGCTCGCGGGCGGCAACGCGCCGGCGACGTCGTCCGGCAACAGCGCCGTGACGGCGGCGCTCAACGGCCCGGGCGCCCGCGCATAGCCGAGCGCCACGTTCGAGGACGCGCAGGCAAGCGTGAACACCATGCTCGCGTCAGCCGGCGCGCGCGAGGTCAGCACCACCGCGGGTCCGGCCGCGCTCGCGGACACGAGGCTGCCGATCGCTAGGCCGCTCTTCGGGTCGAGCGCGGTCGCGGCATTGATCGCCGCCGCAACGTCGCCGGCGAGCGTCGGCAGATCGACATCTGCGGCCGACACCGCATACGCGATGGCGACCCCATTGATGGTCGTCGTCAGCGTGACACCGGCCACGATCGCGCCCGACAGCAGCGCGACCTGGGCGAACTGGATCGCCCCCGCAATGTCGAAGGCCTGCGGGTTCGCGCCCGCCGGATCGCCGTCGAGATGGATGGTCGCGGACAGCCCGCCGGTCTCCACATTGGTGAGATCGGCGACCGCCGCCGCGGTCGGATCGGCGGACGCCGCCAGCACATGGGCGTCCTGCAGCAGCGCGTTGGCGAAGCTCGCGTCCTTGCCGATCTGCGCCGAGATATCGGCGAGCGCCTGCTGGACCTTGCGCTCGCGCTTCAGCACCGGCAGGAAATTGGCCAGCAAACCGTTGTAGCGATCGGCGAGCGGCGCGCCGGAGGCGACGAAGGCGTCGTAAAGCGGCCGCAGCTCCGGATAGCGCGCGAAGAACGGCGCGACCGCCTGCTGGTTCGCGAGGCCGAGCGCGTCGATCGCGGCGGGCAGGCTCGGATCATTGACGATCGCGAACGGCGTCGCGGTGCCGTCGTGCCCGAACGCGAGATCGGCCGTGAAGGTCGAGGCGCTCGCGGCCGAGACGACGATCAGCTCCGCATTGGGGGTGCCCGCGTCGATCGACAGGACGGCGTTCGCCGCGATGTTGGTCATGGCGACCGGCGTCAGGGCAAGCCCTGCCCCCGGCCCTTCCTTGTCGGTCTTGTCGGTCGTATTGACGGCGAGCGCCACCTTGGCGGCGGCCTGGGTCGCGGGATCGAGGTAGCCTGTCGCGGTCAGCAGCTTGTTCTGGTCGTCGTAGCTCAGCCGGCCGCCGGCGGCGGTGATCACCGACTGCGGCAGCACCGGCGACGCATTGGCGAAGGCGACGCTCGCCCGATAGGTGCCGGACACCAGGCTGAAGAAGAACGACGCGTCGCTCGCGCCATAGACCAGGGCCATCAGGGCCTGCGCGATCGCGCCGTTGGGGTCGTCCTTGCGCGCGAAGGTCGCCTCGACGGCGGCGAAATCCTTGCGCAGGACCAGCGCGAGCGCCGCAATATCGGCCGGTTGCGGCGCAAGCGTGCCGCTGACGTCCTCGTTCCACACGAGATAGAGCGCCTGCACGGGATCGAGCCCCGCGGTCGTCATCGCCTGCGCCAGCCGGATGAAGCGGATGAGCGGCGGCGCCACGTTGGGCGCGGCGGCGGGATCGAGCGGCGCAAACGGATTGAGCCCGCTGCATTGCGTCAAACGGAGGAATTCGAGCACGCTGACGCCGAGCGCATGGGCGAGCCATCCGTTGCGATAGATCGCGCTGACATGGTCGATGTCGAGCGGCGTCTTGAGATCGTAGCCGAGCGCCGCGACGATCTCGGAGAACTCCGCCCCCGTGAGGTTGCAGGCGGCGCACAGGAACGGCTCGTGGGTGAGCAGCTTCTGGCTCGGGTCCGCGAGGACGGCGCCATAGCCGTTGTCCTCGAACGGCGAGGCGGCGCGGCTCGCGACATAGTCGGTCGTGGTCGCGGACGCCGCGAGCTCGAAGCCCACGGTCGGGTCGACGGCGGTGAAAACGATCTTCGTCTTCGTGGCGGCGTCTGGCGCGGCCGCGACCAGCGCGTTGACGGCAAGCCCGGTGACCGGATCGACCGCCGCGGAGCCGTTGACCGCCGCCACGATCGCGGCCGCGATCGCCTGATCGGTCTCGCCCGCCGCGACCGTATGCACGAGGGGCGCGCCATTGATGGTGGTCGTCAGCAAGGCGCCGGGCGCGAAGGCGCCGGCGACCGTCGCGGATTGTTGCGACGTCGCCGGATCGGTCGCCGCCACATAGGTGCCGCCGAACGCCGACAGCGTCGAGCATGCGAGCCCGAATGGCGCGCCGGCGCCCGCCGCGATCAGGGTCACGACGCCGTTCTGGCTCGAGGCCGCCACGATGGTGGCGAGCGCGGCGCCGCAAAAGGCGTCCGCCGCCGTGGTGGCGTTGACGGCGTCGCGCAAGCCGTCGGCGATCGCGGCGAGCGTGTCGCCGGCCGCGACCGTGTAGGCGATCGGCACGCCATCGATGGCGAATTCCACGACGTCGCCGGCGGTCGCGGACCCGCCGACCGTCAGGGCCTGCGACGTCGGGTCAGCCACCGCGAGCGTCAGCGTCTCGGTCGTGCCTGCCGCCGGCGCCGGAACCGTTACGATGAAGCCGGCCATGATCGCGATCGCGGTGCCGTTGACCGCCGCATGGAAGCGCTGGCCGATCGGAACGTTGGACGGCGGATCGACCACGGTGCTCGCGTTGATCGCGGTCGCGATCGCGGCCAGCGCCGCCGCCGGCGTCTCGCCCGCCGCCACCACATGATCGACCACGGCGCCGTTGATGGTCGTGCGCAAAGTGTCGCCCGCGAAGACCACGCCGGAGAGCACCGCGATCTGCGCGCCCGGATCGACCGAGATCAATGTCGGCGAGGCGAACAGGCCTTGGTAGAACGACGGCGACCCGGTCGTTCCGATCGGCGCCACGCAGGCGAGCACCGATGCGAGCGCCGCATTGGCGTCGAGCCCGAGCAGCCCGATCGCCTGGAACGCGAAGCCCGCGCGCTGGATCGCCGCCAGGAACCCGGCCGCCAGCATGGACCGATTGTTCTGGTCGGTATTCGGATCCCACGGCGTCGCCGGCACCTGGTTGGCGGGATAAAGCGCCGCCAGGATCGCGTCGGTCTGCAGGATCGTGCTGGGATCGTCGCCGCCGAGCAGCGTCTGCATCTTGCGCCACAGCCGGATGAACAGCACGGTCTTGAGCCAATCGGTGCCGCTGAGCTTGTTCGAATTGGCGTAGCGCAACTGCAGCAGCGTGCCCGTGCAGTCGATCGCCCCGGTGGTCGGATTGGTGATGGTGATGAGGTTGACCGCCTTGAGATAGACGGCGTCGGAGATCAGCCAATTGACGACGTCCTGCCCGTTCTGCGAGGTCGGGCCGCCATACTGCGAATAGTCGAGGCCCGCGGGCAGCGCCCTGATCACCGCGGGGCCGACCGACGTCGAATTGGCGCGCAGCGCCTGGATAGTGGTGAACGACACGCCGAGCGCATCGAGCTTCGGAATGAGGGCCGCGGCCGGATTGACGAACTGGGTCTCCAGGATGGCGACCAGGTTGTCGTACGTGATGCCGGCGCGCCGCACGAGATCGTGCACGCTCATCGTCTGCAGCGTCCCGAGCGCTGTCGCGTCGGGCAGCCCGGCGAGATCGCCCAGCGGCCTGGTCGCATCGGCGAAGATGCCCAACTCGTCGCGCGAGAGGCCGAGCCGCTCGATCAGGATGTCGTTCCAGGTGTAGTCCGCGCCGTTCGGCGGCGACGGCGCCGTGGCGTCGTTGCGGCGCAGCGCCTCCATGGCGTCGGGCGTCGAGACGCCGAGCGCCGTCATATGGCCGCGCAGCAGCGCGAGCGGGCGGTTGAACGGCAGCGGCGAGGGAAAGAAGGCGTTCTGCAGCTTCGCATAGGCGGCGTCGTTGATGTTCTGCGGCGCCGCGATGAGCTCGGCCGAGGAGACCTCGTCGCCGGTGTCGAAACCCTGGAAGCCTTCGAGCGACAGGCCGTTGGCGACGAAATATTCCAGCGTCTCGTTGACGACGTCGATATACGGCAGGGCGACGTTGGTGTTCTCGCAGGTCAGCGGCAGATATTGCAGGTCCGGCCGCCGCCCGAACAGGATCGTCTGCGGATTGGCGCCGCTCGCGGTGGCGGGCTGGTCGATATAATGCAGGAGATCGACCAGATAGGCGGCGGGCGAGAGGATCGACTCGCAATCGTCGCAGCCGCAGGTGTCGAGCGAGCCGAACAGGCCTTCGAGCGTCGCCGCCGCGACCGGCTGCGGCGTGGCGCTGCCGTCGCTGGTCGCGCCCCACACCAACCCGCCGACCCGGCCGAGCGCCGACCCGGTCCGCTGGCTCGCGTAGGCGAGCGCGACATTGAGCGTCACGCCGTGGATCTGCCTGGCGCGCCGGTGGACCGCGCGCGCTGCGTCGTCGCCGCCGACCTGCTTGGTGAACGCACGCACGAAGCCGTCTTCGTCGTAGCGCGTGATCGCGAAAGCGGAATCGACATTGGCCGCGAGCAAGGCCGACATCGCCGTATCGGTCGTGGTCATCTGATAGACGCGTTGCAGGCGCTTGAGATGAAAGACCGCGGTCGCCGACGGCGTTACCTTGGCGCGCGCGATATACGTCTCGACCGGCTCGACGCCGAAGACGAAATCGGCCTGGTGCGTGGCGAGGAAATCGGCCGCTTCGCCCACTTCCGCGGGCGTCGCCGCCAGCGGAATGCTGCCGGACTTGACCTGCTGCGCGAGCACGGCGGTCGGAAACGACAGCTTCACCTGCGCGGCGAGCCAGGCCGCGTAGTTCGCGGCCTGATCCTGCGCAGTGGCGCCGGGCGTGCCGGCTGGCACCGACTGGCCGATCAGCGGCGTCCATTTCGCCGGATCCCAATAGCCGCGCGTCGCAAGGTCGATCGGCGCGGTCAGCGGCGATGCCGCCTCGGCCCGATTGAGCGCGACGAGCAGCGGCGCATTGTCGAGCGTGAGATAGGAAAGCTTGCCGACGAGCTGCAGCTTTTGCGCCATCGCGGCGCCGAACGCCTTTTCGGCCTGCGACCACAGCGTCGTCCAGTCGCCGGCGTTGGCCGCGAGCAGCGCGGCGAATTGCTGCGGCTGCCCGGCGCCCGTGAGCGTGGGCGCGACGAGGTCGCTGATCGGGGAGATGCCGATTTTCGGCGCCATGGTGAGCAGATGCGTGCCCGCCAGCGCCTGGAAGGTCGTGGTCGCGGCCGGGATCGACGCCGTGAGCGACGACGGAATGACGCCTTGCTCGACGGCCTGCGTCCAGATCGCCGCGACCGTCGCGGAATTGACGCGGAAAAGCGCGTCCGCGTCGGCCGGCAGGCCGGCGCGAAAGAGCGCGTAGTAGAATTCCGGCCGCAGGCCCGATGGCGGCGTGGCACTTGGTGGCGCTGCGCTTGGCGGCGTCGCACTTGGCGGCGGTGCGGCACCCGCCGGCGGCGCAGCGCCGGGCAGAGGCCCCGCGCCCCCACCTATCGTCGTCCTCGGCGTTGGCGTCGGACTCGGTGCCGGGCTTGGTGCCGGAGTTGGCGTTGGCGCCGGATTGGCCGGCGGCGTCAGCGTCGAGAGCTGGTCGGCCAACGACGCCATCGCGACCGCGCGCGCATCCCAGCCCGATTTGGCGCCGAGATACGTGACGTCCTGGGTCTGATCGTTCTCCTTGAGGTCTTTCAGCCTGCCCGCATAGATGCGGGCGAGGCTCGCGGTCAGCGTCTCGTACTCGCTCGGCAGCCCGGGCGCGTCGGCTGGCAACGCGACGTCGAGCACGAGCGGCGACGTCGCGCCGATCGCCACCGGCGAGACCGCGACGATCTTGACCGCATTGCCCGCACCCATCACGACCTGCGCCTGCAAATCGGGTGACGATTTCAGCCGCGCCCGCAGCGTCGACGGACCAATCACCAGCGAGACCGCATAGGCGCCGCCCGCATCGGTGGTGGCGCTTTGCAGCACGACGTCGCCGCCGACGTTCTTATCGACGAGCCGCACCGTCAATCCGCCGAGCCCCGCCGAGACCGCGCTCGTCACATGGCCGCTGACCGCATACGTCGCGGCGGCGACGAGCGTCGTCAGCGCCGCGGCGCCGGCGGCATCGAGCTCGCCGCTCGCGGGCAGCCCGCCCGCCGCCTGCGCCTGCTGCAGCGCCGCGAGCGTGCCCGCCCCGAATTGCGACGCCTGCGCTTCGGCCGGCGGGATCGTGAAGCCGAGTTGCACGAGCGTGCCCTGCAATGCGGCAACGTCGGCGCCGGTGAGGCCTTGGGTGAGATTGCGACCTTGGAGGATCATGGCGTTTCCTCGACTTTGCGGGCGTATTGATCGTTCGGTGCTAGAACAAGTTCATGATCTTGGCCCCGATCGCCTCCCCCAAGGCGAATGGGGTGGAGAGCGCGGCGACCGCTCCTCCCGCGACGAGCGAGGTCGTCTCGCCAACACCATGCGACTCGAGAAATTCTTTCGTCGCCGTACCGTGGCCAGCGGAAAACTCGCTTACGTTCAATTCCTTCTCGGCGACGACCCCGACCAAGGCGCCTGCGGCGCCTGCGGCGACGACCATGCCGGCGGGAAGTTCTGAGCGCGGCGACTCCGAGCTTCACCGCTCCCGCTCCGATGCCCATTTTGAGAATCGCTGCGCCGGAACTGAGCTCGTCTTTGCCCTCCATACCCATAGTGGCCACAAAAGCCACCGCTCCAACGGCTTGTCGGGCTCCGCCTGTCAAGCCGGCGCCTGGGCCGGGTGGCGCGCTTGGCGGCTCGGGTGGCGGCGTTGGCGGGGGCTCGGGCGGCGGCGTTGGCGGGGCGGGCGGCGTTGGCGGCGACGCCGGCGGCGTCGCCCGGAACGAAGGCGGCAGGTGTGTCAAAAGCCGCTCAGGAAGAGGCGCGCCCTCGACGACCGATGTCCCTTTAGCGATTTTGGAAAGCGCCGTGCCCTCCTGAATAAAAATGTCTTGATTGGCGTTCCGTCCCGCCGCGAGATGCGCGAGTAACTGCCTGAGCTCGGACGAGGTGTGCGTATTGGCAAAGACGTCGAGTTGCGTCGTGGTCATTACAATCGGGCTGTCGCCCTCGAGAACGCCCTGTAGCATTTGACCTGACGGCAGGCCCGCCACCTTATCCCGCAAATGCACAAGGCCGGCGTCGGCTAGCTCTTTCTCGCTAAATGTCGAGGCGGCCCACGCTGCGTCGAGTTGTGGAATCCCTCTCAAGTCGCCGAACGTGATCGCGGGCAGACCCGTGGCCTTAGTGGCGTTGCCGACGACCGCTTCCCATTGCGGCAAGTTTGTAAACGGGCCGAAGTCAATCGTCGATCGGCCTAAGGGGATGACCTTTCCCACGACCGCACCCGGCAAAGGGTCCAACCCTTGACGCCCGTTCGCGTCGATCAATTTCGTCGGCCGATTGCTGGCGTAACGATAGAGATTGGCGCCGTCGACCAGCCCGCCGGGATCGCAGGCAGTCCACCGCCCGAGCCATGGGGCGTAATAACGCGATCCGTGATAATATAACCCGCTCTCTTCGTCGCGCTCCTTGCCTGTGAAGCGATAGCGCTTGCCGACATCGCTCTGGCTGGAAACGGCCTGATAGGATGTTGCGCCAAACGGAAAATATTCTTCGTAGGAAATGACCTCGGCTGCATCGCCAAGCTCCAGCGCCGCCGACTCGAGGTGATTCGAAGATTGATAGCGCACCTGACGCGCTGGTCCCTGATCGACGCCGATAGCCAGCATTTCGATCCGCGCCGCGACCTGGTGTCCGTCTACGATCGACAGAGTCTCGCGCGAAAGATCAATGGTCGTCCCGTCGCCTGCGAATTCGCGATAAATTTCAAGCCCGCCGAGATAAATGCGTTCCGCCGCACGCGTCGCCGCCTGGTTCTCGACAACCTTGCGCACGCGCCCGCCGCCGCCATCATAGGCGTAGTAGGTTGTCGGCGGCGCCGCACCGCCGGCGGTGCGGGTGGTGGCGCGCAGATGATCGTCCTCGTCCCACGCCATCGCGGGCAGATGCGGCATGCGCGTCATGTTGCCGTGCGCGTCATGCGCGTAAGTCGCCGAGAAAGGTCCGCCGGCTGGATCGCCCGGCAGGCTGGTCGCGCTCAGCCGATTGCCGATCTCGCCCGCAACGATGCGCGAGGCTTCGTTATAGGCATAGCGCCGCGTCCACCCACCGGAGGCGACCTGGTGGGCCATGGACAGAATATTACCCAACGCATCGTAGACATAGGTTTCGACATAAGTCCCCATCGCGTTGCCGTCGCCCGGCTGGGGCAGACGGATGCGAAAGGAGTCGTCGTCGGTGATCTGTGTCGCGGCGCTCAGGGCGCCGTTGGTCTGGCCCAGATGCTCGCGGCCGCTGGCCGAGATAAGTCGATAGAGCGGATCGTGGGTGTAATCGCTCGACGGCTCGACGCGCTGATTGTTGAAATAGATCACGTTCTGGATGTCGGCGTCGTCGCGAACGCGCGTGACGTTGCCGACCGGATCGTAGAAGTATTTTAGATCCTGCACGGTGCGCGCGCCGGCGGCAAAAGTCGCCGGGCGCAGGCCGCTCAGGCGCATGAGCCGGAAAGTCAGCGGGTCGTAGGAATAGGTCGTGACCACGCCGTTGCCATAGGCAATGGAGGCGCGCTGGCCGCGCGCGTTATACGCAATCGCGGTGACCAGGTGCCGGTCGGCGGTCGCGGGGTCGAGCAGGCCCGCCGGCGCGTTCGCCTGCTGCAGCCAGACGTCGGCAGTCGCCAACAGCCCCCCAGCGTCGAAACCATAGCGCGCCACATTGGGGTGCATGGTCGTGCTCGCTGGAGAAACGGTCTGCACGATGCGGTTGAGTGCGTCGAACACCGACGAACCTGCGAAGAGATCACGGCCGCCATCACCACTCGGCACGAGATTCGCCGCCTGGGCGGCGGCATCGAGCGCCGCCCCGTCGGCCAGCGCCGCCAAGGGCGACCAGTCGGGACTCTGCCTGTAGACGGCCGCGAGCTGCCGCGCCGACGCAACGAGATTGCCCTTGAAGTCGTAGCGCGTGTTCTCGACGTACCCGGCCCCGTCATAGTGACGGAAAACGCGGCCACAGAGATTGGCGTCCGGCCGCTTCTCGCCATAAATCGTCAGATCGAGCAGGATTTCCGGCGCGCCGCCGACGCTGACGTACCGGCGCGTGGGGCGCCGGGCAGCGTCGTAAACCAATCGGAAAGCCTGGCCGCGCGCGTCCCACCCGCGGATCGCCCGGCCCGCAATATCGTTGAGGCTTCGGCGTGCGCCGCCATCGGCGTTGACATGATAAAGCCCGCTCCCCGCCATATCTGAGCCAGCGATATAGGCGGGGCCGCCGCCTTGCGCCGCAGCGCGCAACACATGCTCCTGCGTGCGCCGCCCGAGCGCGTCGAATGCCGCAAGCGCCTGACCGCCCGTGTCGAGCGCCTTGCGCGACGCAAAGCGCGCGCCGCCGCCATTGTCGACGACGGCAAGGCTCGCTCGGCCGAGCGAATCGAAATGCACGACCGTCGAGGTCGCCGCGTGCGCGCGCGCCTTGACCGCGGCGTCCTGCTCGGCTGCCTGCGCCTCCGCATCGGAGCCGAAGCCGCCACCGATGCGCGCCGTGTACCAGGATGTGAACGGCGCCGCGCCGAGCACGCGCTGAAAATAGCTGCCGAGATCGAGGTCGCCGCGCGGATCGCCGATCAGCACCGTGTCGTTGCGGTCCCAGCTCTCCTGCCGCCAGGCCGTGACGATCACTTTCTCCCAGGTGGCGTCCGGATGGAGCGTCGCGACAGCGCGTCCAGGCGGATCGTAGAGCGTGAGCACGCTCACCCCCGGCTGCACGGCGAACTCGAATGCGCTCGTCGCCGTGAAGAACGGCTCGTAGCGCCGCACCGGCATGCCTTTGTTGTTGAACACGGTCCAGCCGGACGCGAGCCAGCGCGGCGAGACCGCGGCGCCGCCCTCGACGAGGGGGCCGTCGGCGACGCGCGCCTTCTTCTGCGCGACGCGGCCGAAGCCGTCGTTGTAGGAGACCGCGAACTGATAGGCCGAGGCTGCGCCGGCCGTGAGGTCGGCGCTGTGCGTCTCGCGCGAGATCAGCGCGACCGCCGGCGGCGACGGGCTCGCGCTCGCACGCGTGCGCCAGTAGGCGTTGATGTCCATGACGATCCGCGTCGTCGCCTGGCCGATCAGCGCCGCAGGCGCGGCGAGCGGATCGGCGAAGAAGGCCGCGACCGTCGCGTCGTCGAGATCGATCGCGAAGCCGGTCAGCGCGTCGCCGAGGTTCTCGCTGGTCTTGCCCTGGACGGCGGTCGCGGCGACGAGGCCGAGCGTGTCGAACACGACCGAGGCGCGATTGCCATTGGGGTCCGTCACCGTGACGGGCGCGAGCGCCCGATAGTCGTTGACGCAAGCCGTCAGGTTGTCGACCGCGTCCTGCGCCGAGACGGCGAGCAGCATGTCGGCGTCGTAACCGACGCGCGCGATGCCGCCGAAGGGATCGACGAGGCGCAACGGCGTGAAGAAATGCCCTTGCGCGTAGGCGAGCTCCTGCGCGGCCGTGTCATTATCTCCGGGCGAGAGATAGACGCGGCCGGACGGCGCCCACCACTCGGTCTCGCCGGGCAACTGGACATAGCCGCCCTCCGCCAGGGTGGCGTCGGACACGAGCGCGCCGAACACGGCCGCGACGTGTCCCGGCGTCAGCGCCGCCCGATAGGTCACGCCGGGCAGCGCGCGCGATCCGAGCTGCCCGATCGGCAGCAGCGCGCTCAAGTCGTCCGCCCGGTATTGCGTGCGCGCCTTGGCGAGGAAGCGCCGCGTCGGCGTCGTGGCCGGCGGGCCCGTCCCGTCCACGTCGGCATTGGGGATGCTTTCGTAGGGAATGTCGTTCGCGCCCGACCAGGCGAGCTGCCAGATCCCGGGCGCCGTCGCGGGTCCGTCCAGCTCCGCGAAGGCGAACAGGCTCGCGGCGCCGAAACCCTTGTCGGTGGGCGCAACCCCGGTGATCTCGGCGAGATCGGCCGCCGCGGCATGCGGCGCGCGATAAACGTCGGGCGCCGCGGCGATGTCGTCGATCACCTTGGTATCGGCGCGCGCGAATCCGCGCATGTGCAGGCGCGCCTGATCGGACGCGAGCCGCCCCTGCGTCGCCGGGTCGAGCGCAGGCTCGGGCGGCGGCCCCGCGCGGCGCGGATAGGTGATCGACAGCGCGCGCAACGTCTCGCCATAGGCATTGACCTCAAGCGTCGCCTCGTGGCTGACCCGCGGATCGCCGGCGTCGCGCTCGTAGTGCAGCGACACGCTTTCGCGTGGATGCGCGAAAAAGCAGGCGTGGCGATTGGTGCCGAGATGCTGCAGGCACTGCACGACGAAATTGCTTTCCGCGACACTGTACGGATTGCCGATCGGCAGACCCTGATCGTCGGCGTCGAATATCTCGACGCGCATTGTCTGCGCCTTGAGCGCCCGATAGGCCTCGCGCAGCTCGAACGGCGACAAGCCGTCCGGCAGCGTGCTGTCGGCGGGCCGCATCGCGGCGAGGCCGGTCGCGGCCGGTGGACCGCGCAGCGCCGGCTCGAGCCAGTATTCGGCTTCATATTGCCGCGACACATTACCGGCCGCGATGAAGGCGCCCGTGTGCAGCCAGGTGCGCGTCAAGATCGGCGGCATCGACGACAGCGCGTTCCATTGCGCCGTATCGTCGTCGGCGAATTGGGTATCGGTGCGGAATTCCTCCGTGTCCCACTGCTCGACCATGCCGAAGCCGCGGAATTCACGTTCGAGCCCGTCGAAGAAGCCGTGATGGTAGGCGTATCGGGTGACGCGGCGATTGCGGCCGATCCAGTCGAAGGTCTCGGACCGCGCCACCGTCCAGACTGGAAACGGCAGCCGCGTCACCCACGGACGTCCGCGCGTCTCGTCCTCGACGTAGAAGCGCGTCGACGGCGCATAGGTCACGCGCGTCTCGGCGCCGAGATTGTTGCGCGTCGCGACGAGCAAATGCGGCTTCACGCCGCCCATGAGGTCGATATAGCGCAGCGGCGCGCCGCTCTGCGCGGGAAGCGGCGACGACCAGACCAGATAGGCCGTGCCGGTTCCGAGCAGATCGACGACTTGCACGCTCTCGAGCGCGTCGGCGCCCGGAAACGTCGCGATAACGTTCCCGGCCGAGAAGGCATTGCCGGACTGGTTGAACCACGCGCGCACGCCGTCGCGGCCGATATAGAGAATGTCGGCGCTCCCCGAACCGTCGATGTCGGCCAGCCGGATGCGCTTGGCGTCGAATGCATCGTCGGAATCGAAGCGCGGCGCATTGTCCATCGTGACCTTGGCGCCGAAGCGGCCATAGCCGATGTTGGGCCAGTAGCAGGTCTCGCCGTTGCGCACGCGCACGATGTCGTTGAGGCCGTCGCCCGACATGTCGGCGACGAACATCGTGTCCGTTCCGTCGGCGAATACGATCTTCGGGCCCTTCTCCTCGTCCCATGGCGTGCGCACGAACTTGCCGACATCGAACCCCGACGCCCCGAGCGATGCGTAAAAGGTGAAGAGCCCATCCTCGGTGACGAGGACATCGGCGAGGCCGTCGCCCGTGAGGTCGATGAACTTGAGGTTGGGGTCGTTCCAGTCGATTTGCGGCAACGTCTCGAAGCGCTTGAGCGGCGCGAAGCCGGCGTCGTCGTCGCGCTCGTAGAACCCGGCCTCGGGACCGGAGAGCGCCACGACGTCGATGACGCCATCGCCGTCGAGCGCGAGCAGTTGCCGCGCTTGCGCGTCGCGATGCCCGGGCGTCGCGACCACGGCGCGCAGCGGCCCGAATTTCGGGCGCACGGGTGCGCTGCCATCCGGCTGCGGCACCAGGTTGGCGGCGCTGAGGTTGCGCTTGTAGTACCACGCGCCCGGTGTCGTGGTGAGGACGCCCGACAAGCCCTCGCCGTCGAGATCGAGCCAGCGGAAGCGGCTTCCGTCGACGCCCTCCGGCCAGTTGCCGAGGCTCTCGCGGTCGATCGCGCGCACGGTCGGGTCGATCGTCGCGCCGGAATAGTCGAATTCGAGCGGCGGCAGGCTTTTGACGTGGCCACCGTCCGTGTCCTGCCGGTGGCCGCTCTGGGTCAGCGAGGCGAGGAACGTGTAGATCGGCGCGCGCGGATCGGGCGGATTGAGCTGATCCGAATACGTGAGGCCGATCGAGCGCACGAGCCCATAGGCGCCGACGTTCGGCGCGGCGGGAAAATTGTTGAAGAACAGCAGCCGCTGGACGCGCCGATAGGTGCGGATGTCGAAACCCGAACGGTAGGTCGAGAACGGATCGGGACGCAGCGCCCAGGTGCCGTCCGGGTCGACGCCGAGCGCCGTGTGATCGCCATAGTCGAGGCTGAGCGCGAACATCCAATCGGCCGCCGGCGGATCCGGCGGTTGTGCCAGCGCCGTGAAATCGACGACGTAAGGCGTGCGGTTGCCGTAGAGGACCTTGCGCAGGTAGGTCTGCGCCTTGCGCGTCGTCGGTGTGCGGTTCTCCTCGTGCGCGCCGCCGCCGACGCCGGCGCCATCCTCGTGGGCATAGACGTAGAAGCACGCATTGCCCTTGTCGTCGAAGGTGCGGCTGATGCGCCACTCGAAGATTCTCGCCGCATTGGCCGCATTGCCCGGATCGGCAACGCGGCTGTCGGGCCCGTCGCCGAACAAGGTCACGACATTGTCGCGCGAGATGGTGCGCCAATGGACGATGCCGGTCGCGGTCTCGCGCCAGCGCTCGACGCGCGCGAACAGGCCCTCGATGCGCGGCCGGTAGTAGGCGACCTGATAGTCGACGCCGAAGACCTTGCGTGGAATGCTTTTGCGCTGGCCGTTGGCGTCGAGCACCGGGACGAGATCCTCGGCGCCCGACAGGACGTAGACGTCGGACTCGCCGACGTCGTCGTATTGCGGCAGGCCCTTGTCGGTCTTGCGGCGTATGGCGGGCGCATCGAGCGTCCAGCCGAACCCGAAGATGCCGTTGCCGCTTCCCGAGTTGTAGGCGAGATGCAGGCTGGGCGTCATGCGCGCCGCCGCGAGCGGCAGCGGCAACGACATGTTTCCGGTGCCGGTGGCGGCCGCGACCGAGAACTTCTCGCCCTGGCCGCGAATGGCGCCGCCCGACGTCGGCAACGCCACGTTGGGAAGCTTGGGCGCGAAGGCGTCCTGATCGAGCCGCTGGGCGAACGGGTCGCGCTGTGCGGCCGCTTGGTCGTTGGCGCCGGGCGACGAGGGACCCGAAGGCGCCGGGGGACCTGAAGACGACGCCGTATCGCGCGCTGTCCCCTGCTCGCTGTTCGGTGGGCGACGTTCCACTGCGACGCTCCCAAAAAATCTTCAGAACGCTTCAGAACGTCAGACGATTCTCCGGAGACAGTCAGCGATCGAAAATCGCCGCACGAGCCTATGCGCCCGCGATGCGCGGGTCAATGAGAGGTTCGCGCAAAGGTTGAAGACACACATTTGAAGACACACATCATGTGCCTGGTTCGAGGAAGCAGCGGTACGTGGACGACGTGAGCCGCAACAGCGCTCTCGCGCGTTAGGTCCACTCATCGGAAGGTCTGTGCATACCGCAGCCCTTTGCTCAGCACCGATGGCGTATCGAACCTCCGATTGAACCTCATCCGGGGCTCTTGCGACCAATGGGCAGCAACCCCCAAGCACAACCTCCAGCACAACCTCAGGCGTCCATGTCGACGAGGAGCAACGCTATGGCAGAACACCACGCAGCAGCAGGCCGCACGATGACCCGCTCACTCGGATTGGCCATCGCGTTTGCGATCCTTGCGCTGCCGACGCCGTCGTTCGCCGATGTCATCATCTACAAGAAGGTGGACAAGGCCAGTCACTGGCACTGCGCGTGCGAGAATCTCGGACCCAGCGCACCGACGGCAAATAACCCTCCGCCGCCGCCCCCACCGCCGCGCCCGACGCTCACCATGCCGCAGAATAACTTCGCGATGCCGACGCATTCGCTCGGCGTGAGCCTGCGCGTTCGCTAATTCCCGCGTCGAATCTCAGCATCCATCTCAACAAGGAAGCAACACCCATGATGACTCGTTCACTCGGATTTGCCGTCGCGCTCGCGATGCTTGCGCTGCCGGCGCAGACGTGGGCCAAGCCCAAAACGAACCAGGTCGTCGTCCACGATATCCACATCGTCAAGGTCGTCGACCAGTCGAGCCCGCACCTCTTTCTGATGGCGCATGTGCCGCCGGGCGGATCGCCGACGCCGACGAATCCAATCACGACGCAGCACCCGCCCGGCCGCCGCTGAGCCGGCGGGCCGCCGCCTCGTTCGAGGTCGGGCGCAGCGATTTCCTCCTCGACCAAATCCCGCTTCCCGGGCGTCCAAGCCAATTGGCGGGTAGCTGCCATAGAATTGCGCAGAACTGGCGGATCGCGGCCGCAGACTTGAAGCCCGCGAGAGCGCAAAGAAATACCGACGGCTCGCCGTCGACCGCAACGGCAGTCGTCCGTTTCAACGAAGGAGCAACGCCATGGCAAAACACGAAACAACAGCAGGCCGCATGATGGCCCGGTCGCTCGGACTTGCCGTCGCGTTCGCGATGCTTGCGCTGTCGGCGCAGTCATTCGCCGATGTCATCATCTACAAGAAGGTGGACAAGGCCAGTGTCCACATAACCTGCGTGGCGTGCGGATCGACGACAAAGAATCCTCCCCCACCGCCGCCGCCCCCGCCGCCGCATCCTGCGCTCACGATGCCGCAGAATAACCTCGCGACGCCGACGCATTCCGCCGGCGTGCGCGTTCACTAAATCCCGCGACGTGATGAACCGGCGCGCTCACGCGTTCCCGCTTAAGGCCAAGCCATGCCCAAGCCGATCATGACGTTTGCCCGGACCGCCCTCGCGGCCGCGATCATCATCGCGTTCCCGCTGACGAGCACGATCGCTCACGCGAAGCCGAAGAAAACGCAGCCGCGTGGCACCACCTATTTGGTCTGGAAATTCCAGATGGTCGCGATCAAGACCGCAGCCCCGTCCGCCAAGCCGAACCCTACGCCCACGCTGACCGCCAGCAGTCCCCTGCATGTCGCCAGCGCGCCTGCCGCGAGCCACGCACGGCACTGACAGCCATCCGGCGGAAGGGGCGCCCGAACCACCGTCCCGGGTTCGGGCGCAGAACGGCGCGAAGAAATCGCGCCGTCAGGCAGCCTTTCCGCGCGCCAGCGCGTGCACGTCGGCGGTCGTCAGCGCCTTGCCGCCGATGCCCCAGTCGCCGCTTTCCACTTCCTCGACCACGCACCAGGTGACGCCGCGCATGTTCTCGCCTTCGACCGAGACCATCGCGTCGGTCAGCTTGTGGATGATCTGCTGCTTCTGCTCTTTGGTGAAAACGTCCTTGATCACGCGAACCTGAATGAGGGGCATTGGCTGTCTCCTGTCATGCGGTTGTCGCCCGTGCGGCAGGCCCATCGAGCATGTGCTCTCAGCGTCCTGCTTGACACAGGCGCCACAGTGCCGAACACTCGCCAGAACAGTAATAGACAGCTTTGCTGTCAGTTGGCGTGACTGTACCGGTCCAATGACCGGGCCAGTCCAACGAGGCGGACGATCCGCATGCTCTCGCTCACGGTCAGTCAGAATGACGACCAGCCGCTCGCCGACCAGATCGTCGCCGGCGTCAAGCGCCAGATCGACGACCGGCATCTGCGGCCCGGCACCAAGCTGCCGTCGATCCGCAATCTCGCCGAAGCCTGCAATGTCAGCCGTTTCACCGTGGTCGAGGCGTACGATCGCCTGGTCGCGCTGGGCTATCTGCAGTCGCGCCGCGGCGCCGGCTTCTACACGTCGGCCGCGCCCGCGCAGACGGCGGGTGCGCATCCGATGCCATCCGACAACCACCAGCGCAACGAGCAGCTGGTCTGGCTCATCCGCCGCCTGCTGGAGGCCGACGAGAACACGGCGCTCGCGGGCGGCCCCTGGCTGCCGAACTCGTGGCTCAACGAAGCCGGAATCCGCCAGAGCCTCAACGTGCTCGCCCGCAAGAACGGCGCCTATCTGCTCGAATACGGGCATCCGTTCGGCTATCTGCCGCTGCGCGAGCATCTTGGGCAGATGCTGGCCGGGCTCGGCATCAACGCGCACGCGGGCCAGATCCTGCTGACACAGGGCACCAGCCAGGCGCTCGAGCTCGTGATCCGCTATCTGCTCAAGCCCGGCGACGCGGCCCTGGTCGACGATCCCGGTTACTACAACATGTTCGGCAATCTGCGCCTGCACGGCGTCGACATGCTGGCGGTGCCGCGCAATCCGGATGGGCCAGACATCGGCGTGCTCGAGAAGCTCGCGGCCGCGCATCGCCCTAAGGTCTTTTTCACCCAATCCGTGATGCACAACCCGACCGGCACCGACATGAGCCCGCACGTGGCCTTCAAGGTCCTGCAGGCCGCCGAGCGCCACAACTTCACGGTCGTGGAGGACGACATCTTCTCCGACCTGCAGGTGAAGGCGACGCCGCGGCTCGCGACGCTCGACCAGCTCAACCGCGTGATCTACGCGCGCAGCTTTTCCAAGACGCTATCGGGCAGCCTGCGCGTCGGATTCATCGCCTGCTCGCAGGACATCGCCAACGAGCTCGCCGACATCAAGATGCTGACCAGCATCACGTCATCGCAATTCACCGAGCGGCTCATCTATCTGATGCTGGTCGACGGCCATTACCGCAAATACCTGTCGCGTCTGCACGAGCGGCTCGGCGAGGCGCGCCTCAACGTCGTGCGCGCCTTCGAACGCGCGGGCCTGGAGCTGTTCGTCGAGCCCGCCGACGGGATGTTCGTGTGGGCGCGCTTTCCCCATGTCGAGGACGCGCTCACGCTGGCGGAAGCCTCGCAGCGCCACGGCATCATGCTGGCGCCGGGCACGGTCTTTCGTCCGCACCTCGAGCGCTCCCCGTGGATGCGGTTCAACGTCACCACCTGCGAGGACACGCGCGTGCAGCGCTGGCTGCAGAAGCAGGCGACGGCGAAGACGGCGTGAGCGTACGCCGCGAAAGTGTCGCGTCGGCGGAGACAATCGAGCTTCGCGGCGCAGAGGTCTTCCTGCGAATGGCCAGCGGACCTATCGGACGAATCGTACCCGTCGAGGGCATCTGGGCGCTCAAGTTGCCAAATGCCAGGTCGTTTGTGCTAACTGTCACGCCATCCGCTCGCAGACGCGGCGTGCGGCCCCTTAGCTCAACTGGATAGAGCATCGGCCTTCGAAGCCGAGGGTTGGCGGTTCGAATCCGTCAGGGGTCGCCAAACTTCGATGCATCCCGCAGGAGAGGGAGGGCCAGTGCAGTGCACCTACCCACCCTCACTTCTTCAGCAACAGCGGCAGCGGCGGCGTCTCGCAGTTGGGCACGCCGATCTCGCCCGCCATTTTGCGGACGCTGCCGCGATGGCGGATACCGCGGATGACGATACCCCGATGACAGAGAGGGGCGCTTGGAGTTCACCTTGACGCTGCGCGCACATGGGGGACGGCGGCGTGACCGTGGAACAGGCGAACCAGGCAGACTTCAAGTTCAAGGCATTCATCAGCTACAGCCACGCCGATCGCAGCACCGCGGAATGGCTGCACAAGGCGCTCGAGCGCTACCGGATCCCGAAAGAGCTCCACGGCACCCCGGGCCGCGACGGACCGATCCCCCGGCAGCTCTTTCCGGTTTTTCGCGATCGCGCCGAGTTCGCCTCCAGCCCGGATCTCTCCGAAGCAATCCGCGACGCACTCAAGGCCTCCGCCTATCTGATCGTCATCTGCAGCCCCGCCGCGGCGCGCAGCCGCTGGGTCAACCAGGAAATCACCGAGTTTATCCGGCTCGGCCGCGGCACGCGCATCCATGCGCTGATTGCCGACGGCGACCCGGGCGCGGCGTCCGAGAACGGCGGATGCTTCCCGCCGGCGCTGCACGGCAAGCTCGGTGCGGATGGCGAGGTCGTGCCCGATCCGTCACGCGAGGTCCTGGCGACGGATCTGCGGCCGGAAGCCGACGGCAAGGACGACGCCAAGCTCAAGCTGATCGCCGGCCTGCTCGGTATTCCGTTCAACGCGTTGCGGCGGCGCGAGGCGGCGGCGGCGCGCCGCCGTCTGCTCATGACGCAAGCCATCGCGGCGACCATGGCGGTGCTGCTGGCCGCGATCGTCGCGAGCGTATGGATTGCGTTCGGGCTGCGCCGGGAATCCAACGACCGGCAGGTCCCGGGCGTGCGGGTCGCCTATCACGACACCACGCTCGACCTCACGGGATGGCATGCGACGACGCCGGCCCAAGTCGCCGGCAGGCAGAAGATCTCGTCCGCGGTGGCGCATGATCGCTTCACGATCGTGCGGACGCAGCTGCAGCCGCCGAACTACGTGCACACGGCGGGCACGTCGAGCCTCATTCCGCTCGACATCGTGTGCAAATGCGTAATCGAGCCGCGCGCGTTCGACGAGGCATCGCGCACCCCGCACGAATTCCTGATCCAGTTCGACATCTCGCAAGTGCCGCTGGAGACCGAGGCGATCCTCGAGGACGAGACGACCTATTGGAATGCGTTCCAGACGCCGGATCAACTATGGGCCGGCATTCGCATTTCACACCCGACCGACGCCGCGAAGTTCTCGATCGTCTTTCCGCCCGACAAGGCACCCAAGCCCGCGTCGATCCAGCTCTCATATCACGACAAGCAGGATCACCCCCTTGAAGACTTGCGCGACGTCACCTTCGCCAAGGACCAGACCGGCGGCGTCACCAGGCTGACGTGGGACATCCCGCATCCGACCACCGACCGGAGCTATCGCGTCCACTGGGACTGGGATAACAGGCCCGGCCACTAACGCGCCGGCGCTGGCGCCGCGCGCGCGAGAGTTGGCTCGTCCCTGGACCCCTCACTTCTTCAGCAGCACCGGCAGCGGCGGCGTCTCGCCGTTGGGCACGCCGATCTCGCCCGCGATATTGCTCATACACTATTCATTGGGCGTGCCGGGCTGCCCGCACGCCGGTCCGCGGACGCGTCGATTGCGCGAGCCCCGACGCCGCCGCATTATGCTAGAGCGTATTTCGTTCACATAGAACCACGGCGTCATGGCCGGGCTTGTCCCGGCCATCCACGTCTTTCGCGCCAGATCGCAAGACGTGGATGCCCGGCACATAGGCGAGCGAAGCCACGCCGTTCTTCGAACGGCTATGCCCGGGCATGACGTGGGTGGATCAGACCCAATTCAGGAAGGAGCATCCGCCATGGACGTGCGCGCCGCCGTCGCGACCGCAGCCGGAAAGCCGCTGGAGGTGACCACCGTCCAGCTCGACGGGCCGAAGGCCGGCGAGGTGATGGTCGAGATCAAGGCGACCGGGATCTGCCACACCGACGAGTTCACGCTCTCGGGCGCCGACCCGGAAGGGCTCTTTCCGGCGATCCTCGGCCACGAGGGCGCCGGCGTCGTGGTCGAGGTCGGCCCGGGCGTCACATCGCTCAGACAAGGCGACCACGTCATCCCGCTCTATACGCCGGAATGCCGGCAATGCCCCTCGTGCCTGTCGCGCAAGACGAACCTCTGCACCGCGATCCGCTCGACGCAAGGGCAAGGCGTGATGCCGGACGGCACCTCGCGCTTCTCGCTCGAGGGCAGGAAGCTGCATCACTACATGGGCACGTCGACGTTTGCGAACTTCACGGTGCTGCCCGAGATCGCGGTCGCGAAGATCCGCGAGGACGCGCCGTTCGACAAGGTCTGCTACATCGGCTGCGGGGTCACCACCGGCATCGGCGCGGTGCTCAACACCGCCAAGGTCGAGGCGGGCGCGACCGCCGTCGTGTTCGGCCTCGGCGGCATCGGGCTCAACGTGATCCAGGGGCTGCGGCTCGCCGGCGCCGACATGATCATCGGCGTCGACCTCAACAACGACAAGAAGCCGTGGGGCGAGCGCTTCGGCATGACGCATTTCGTCAACCCGAAGGAGATCGGCGGCGACCTCGTGCCCTATCTCGTCAATCTCACCAAGCGCGGCGCCGACCAGATCGGCGGCGCCGACTACACGTTCGACTGCACCGGTAATGTCACCGTGATGCGCCAGGCGCTCGAGGCCTGCCACCGCGGCTGGGGCCAGTCGATCGTCATCGGGGTTGCGCCCGCCGGCGCCGAGATCGCGACGCGCCCGTTCCAGCTCGTCACCGGGCGCGTATGGAAAGGCACCGCGTTCGGCGGCGCGCGCGGGCGCACCGACGTGCCGCGCATCGTCGACTGGTACATGGATAAGAAGATCGAAATCGACCCGATGATCACCCACACGATGCCGCTCGCCGAGATCAACAATGCATTCGATCTCATGCACGCGGGCAAGAGCATCCGCAGCGTGGTGCTGTTCTGACAATTCAATTCTGCAATCGCGTCCGGGATTCGCGGGCGCGGTGCCGTGACAAATCGACGCCGCGGAGCCGAAATTTACCGCCATGCTGGTTTCGCGGCCGTGCCTTGAAGCTAAGGCATGCGCCGGGCGCGTCCGTAAACTTCTGATTCACCACCGAAATCCCGCAGCCGCCGGCGGTTCCGCCGCAATCGCGGCCGCGCGCATTTGTTATCGGGAACCTCATTTGCGAGGCGCAGTTGGCCTGGAAGACCAACCCAAGACCACCCCCATGGAAAGGGAACGAGCCATGTCAGATTTCGGTTTCTCGGACCCGCGGGCGAGCGACCCGCGCGACTATCGGCGGCCCGAGCTCGGCCGCGACCCCGGCGAGGTCAATTCGGTATGGGGCTGGATTGCGGCCGCCGTGTTCGTCGGCGCCGTGCTGCTGTTCGTGTTCGCGTCGGGCAACAATACCCCGTCGCAGAATGGCGTGAGCATGCCGCCGACCGCCAGCGCGCCGCCGCTGCCGCCGTCACAGCGCTCGCCATCGCAGACCACGGGCGCTGCGCCGAGCACGCCCATGCCGGCACCCGCCCAGGCCCCGCGCGGCGGCAACGGGCAGTAACGAGTGGCTGAGTAGCGTCGCGAGGTTTTAATAGCGCGTGCGTCATGGCCGGGCTTGTCCCGGCCATCCACGTCTTGCTTTCTGAATTGCCGCAGGAAGGCGTGGATGCCCGGCGCGTTAATTTTAGCGCGGAAACGCGTTGCGGATCGACATGGTGCGGCCGAACGGGCCGGGTGGCGGCTGGTCGGCAGGACCGAGATTGGCAGCCTCAGCCTCGTCGCAACGCACCAGCCTGCCGTTGGCGAGCCGGCCGGTCTCGTTGTCGAAATCAAACTGTTTGCAGATCACGCCGTCGAACGAGCTGAACAGCACCGAGCCCGTGTGGGTCGCCGCGAAGCTGCCGGGCTCGATCGGCGGCGCCGCGAGCGGCGGGCCGAACCCCGGCAGCGTGTAGCCGCCGTGCATCCCGACCGTGAGCACGACGCCCAGCACCACGAACCCCGCAAACGCCAGCCGCCCGTTGCGCGTGCGCTCGCGCGAGAGCCGCGTCTCGGTGCGCTGACGCCGCAGCGACAGGAGATCGTATTCCCGCCGCCCATACGGCAGCGATGTCCCGACGGCTCCGGCTACTCCGGCCACGGCGCAATCCCCAAAGGTCCAACAATGAGCGCGTGAGCGTACGACCGGAGATCGCTAGAAGGCCCTAATCGCTTGCTTAAAAAGCAATTCAATTGTCCGTTGCGGCGCGGGCACTCCCTACCCGAACATCGCAGCGTAAAGCGCAAAGCCGATGGTCGCGCTCAGCACGGCCTCGATGGCGTCGAACTTGAGCGCGTCCATCACGCTCTGGATGTAGGGATACACCTCGCGGCCGAGCGGCATCATGACGCTCGCGACCAGCGCGACGCACATCAGCTTGGTGACCAACGGGGCGCGTTTCATCTCCGGATACCTCTCCCAGCCCGGGCCAGTTAAACCAGAGGCCGCCGCGCCGCGCAATTGCGGCTCGGGATCAAATCGTACCGTCATGCTCGGCCCTGTGTACTGGGCGTCCACGTCTTTGCGATCCAGCAAGGCCTGGATGGCCGGGACAAGCCCGGCCATGACGCAGAGATCTGCCGGCAAACCTTACAGCGGCACGTTGTCGTGCTTGCGCGTGGGCAATTCTACCTTCTTGCCGCGCAGCATCGCGAGCGCCCGGGCGATCCGCCTCCGCGTCGAATGCGGCATGATGACCTCGTCGATGTAGCCACGCTCGGCGGCGACGAACGGCGACAAAAAGCGGTCCTCGTATTCCTTGGTGCGCGCCGCGATCTTGTCCGCATCGCCGATGTCGGCGCGGAAGATGATCTCGACCGCGCCCTTGGCGCCCATCACGGCGATCTGCGCGGTCGGCCAGGCATAATTCACGTCGCCGCCGACGTGCTTCGACGCCATCACGTCGTAGGCGCCGCCGAACGCCTTGCGGGTGATCACGGTGACCAGCGGCACCGTGCACTGGCTGTAGGCGAACAACAGCTTGGCGCCGTGCTTGATCAGCCCGCCGTATTCCTGGTCGGTGCCGGGCAAAAAGCCGGGCACGTCGACGAAGGTGACGATCGGGATGTTGAAGGCGTCGCAGAAGCGCACGAAGCGCGCCGCCTTGCGGCTCGCGTCGGAATCGAGCACGCCCGCCAGCACCATCGGCTGGTTGGCGACGAAGCCGACCGTGCTGCCGGCGATGCGGCCGAAGCCCGTGACGATGTTCTTGGCAAAGGCCGCCGAGATCTCGAAGAAGTCGCCCTCGTCCACGGTCTTCGCGATCAGCTCCTTGATGTCGTAGGGCTTGTTCGTGTTGTCCGGAACAAGCGTGTCGAGCGACGCGTCCTCGCGCGCTATGTCGTCGTGGCTCGGCCACTGCGGCGGCTCGGCCGCGCACGAGGCGGGCAGGAAGTCGATCAGCCGGCGCATCTGCAGCAGGCATTCGACGTCGTTCTCGTAGGCGCCGTCGGCGATCGAGGACTTGGTCGCGTGCACCGAGGCGCCGCCAAGCTCCTCGGCGGTCACCACCTCGTTCGTCACCGTCTTCACGACGTCGGGGCCGGTGACGAACATGTAGCTCGTGTCCTTCACCATGAAGATGAAGTCGGTCATCGCCGGCGAATAGACGTCGCCGCCCGCGCACGGCCCCATGATGACGGATATCTGCGGAATGACGCCCGACGCGATCACGTTGCGCTTGAATACTTCGCCGTAACCGCCGAGCGCCGCGACACCTTCCTGGATGCGGGCGCCGCCCGCGTCGAACAGGCCGATGATCGGCGCGCGCGCCTTCATGGCGAGATCCTGGACCTTGATGATCTTCTGCGCGTGCGTCTCCGAAAGCGAGCCGCCCAGCACCGTGAAGTCCTTGGCGAACACGAACACGGTGCGGCCATTGACCGTGCCCCAGCCCGTGACCACGCCGTCGCCCGGGATCTTCGGCTGCTTGTCCATGCCGAAATCGACGCAGCGGTGCTCGACGAACATGTCGAACTCCTCGAACGAGCCCTTGTCCATCAGGAGCTCGATGCGCTCGCGCGCCGTCAGCTTGCCGCGCTTGTGCTGCGCCGCGATGCGCGCCTTGCCGCCGCCGAGCCGCGCGTGATCGCGCCGCGCCTCGAGCTTTTCGAGGATGTCTTTCATGCGTTCCGCCTGCCGTATCCCGGTGCAGTTACGCATAGCACGGCCACGGCCGCTGCGCGTAGCCCGCATGAAGTCCTCGGGTCTTGCCTTCGGCAAGCCCAAGGACAGGCTCCGCGGAATGCGGGGAAAAACTATCCCGGACGACGGATTGCGTGGGGCGGAGAGGTTGGCCCCGGATTACGCTTCGCTCCATCCGGGCTACGGGACTGCCCCTGCCCGGCCGCCGCTTTCTGCCCGGGCCGCACGCCGGACATCCGCATCAGGAAGATCAGCACCTCGGCGACCGCCTTGTAGAGCTCGAGCGGGATCTCGTTGCCGATCTCGACCTCGGATAGCGCGCCCGCGAGCGAGGCGTTCTCCTCGATCGGCACGCCGTGCTCGCGCGCGGTGTCGATGATCTTCTGCCCGATCTCGCCCTTGCCTTTGGCGACGACGCGCGGCGTGCCGGGCGCCTCGTAGTGCAGCGCGACCGCGAGCTGGTTTTTCGGCGCGGTGCTCATGAGGCGCGATCCAGGAAGCGCCCCGCCGGGGCCGCCTCGCGCGGGCGCGGCGGGGTGCCGGCGCGCACCAGCACGTCGCCGGGGTCGAGTTCGGCTTGGCGCAGCGCATCGGCGAGTTGAGGCGCGTTGTCGCGCAGCTGCGTCGAGGTCTCGGGCCGCTCTGCCCACAGCGTGACGGCGGCGCGCGAGCCGACGAGCGAGATCTGCGCATGCACGGGCCCGATCGGCTCGACGTCGAGCGAGAAGCGCGCGCGCCACGCCGCCTTCTGCCCGGCGGGCGGTGCGTTGTGGCCATCGCGCGCGATCTCGAACTGGGCAACCGCCGCGCCCTGCGGGGTCGCGAACGGCACCTCGAACAGCCAGCGCGGCCCGGAGGTCGGATCGTTGCGCATCATGGCGCTGGTCGCGCTCATGGCGCTTGCGTGATCGGGCAGCGAGGCCGCCTGCAGCAACGTCTGGCGCGCGAGCGCCGCATCGGTCTCGTTGAGCAGCACGCGGCCGATGTCGCGCGGCGACGTATCGGCCGAGATGGAGGGCGCGGCCGCCGGCTGCCCGGCGGTCGGCGCGCCGCGATAGGGCGGTGGCGGTGTGGTCGCGGTGCTCGCCGGCATGCGCGACGCGGCGTTCTGCGCGCCCGCATTCGCCCCGTTCGCCGCCGTCCCGTCGTTGCCCGTCATCAGCGCCATCAGCGCGTTGCGGCCGTTGAGCGCGCCGGTTTCCGACATCGATCCCGGCATGGCCCCATCGAGCGCCGAGGAAATCGGCAGATCGTTCGCGAGCCACGATTTGACGACATTGCGCAACACGACCAGCGCGGCCTTGAGGTCGTCGGCCGAGCCCGCCGCGGCGCTCGGCGCGCCATCGGCGGTCGCCGAAAGCCGCGCCTCGAGGAAGAGACCCGAGCGATCGAGCGCCTGCTTCACGCTGTCGGCTGTCAGCGTCTCGTCGAGCGCCGGCGGCAACGCGAGCAGCCGCTCGGCCGCCTGTCGCACCGGCTCGGGGACCGCCGCGAGATTCGCCGCGACGCCCGCATCGGCGAACAGCGGCCCGAGCCCGCCCTGGCGCGCCGCCGAGCTCTCGACCGCGGCCGCGAGCGCCGCCGTCGCGGCGAGCACGGGGTTCGGCGCAAACGGCTGCGCCGATGCCTGCGGATCGGTGGCCGCCGCTGTGGCCCCGATGTTGGTCGCCCCCGCCGATGCCGTGCCGGCGCTGCCGCCCGTCGTCACTGCCGGTGCAGCGGTCGGGCCGCCGGCCGCCGCGCTCTCGTCGGCTGCCGCCGCAGCCTGCGATGCGCCCGCCGAGGTCGTGACGATGGTGGCGGCCGGCTGACTCGTGGCGGTGGTGGTGATGTTGGTGGTGTTGCCAGCAGCGGCTTGCGTGCCGGCCGGGCCGCCACTGCTCTGCGCGGCGGTCGCCGTCGCACCACCCGCGCTGCCCGCGCCGGCGTTGCCGCCGTTCGCGCCGTTGCCGACCAGCGTCAGCCGCAGCCCCTGCGGCGTGTTGCTCACCGCGAGCTTGACGGTCGAGCCGGGCGTGAGCGCGACCTGGGTCAGCACCTCGAGGATGGTATTGCCGATCGCGATCTTTGCGGCATCGCCGACCGACTGGAGCACCTGCGCCTCAACGACGTCGCCCGCGCGCAGCGCCGGCAAAGCGGCGCCCTGCTGCGGATTGAGCGCAACGGTCGGAGTCGAGACAACGAGGTCCACGGGTGCTCTCCTGACGGCGCGGTGGACACGATCACCAGCGTAGCGCCACGGCGTGAACCGAACGTTAACCAACCGTGGGAAACAGGGCGCAAAAGCGGTGCCTTGTTACGGCTCGGCTGTGGTGATGCGGCGATGGGCCTTCGCGATCAGCGGCGCACCGCCGGTGCTCGTACCGCAAGGAACGAGGCAAGAAACGCGAGCAACTGATTGAAATAGCCAAAATAAAAGCCCCGGCACGCAGACGCGGGTGCCGGGGCGAGTGGGAGGGAGGGCTGTCAACGAGCCACCATCCCGGCAGATTTTGAAGGGCGTGCGACAGTTAGTTGACAGATGAGCGCCGCGAAAACGGTTTCGAGGCGGGCTTCGAAACCGGCTTGACGCCCTTGTCGATCTCGTCGGCCACCTGGTTCCACACGGCGTGCCCCTCGAGGTCGCCGCGCTTCTCCAGCACCTTTGCGGTCGCCCTGACCTTGCGGCTCGCCGCCTTCCCGAGCCGCGCGCGGCAATAGCGCGCGAACATCACAACGGCATCGTGTGACGTGACCTGCATATGGAACTCTCCCGCTGTCCACCAGCCATATAGGTCAACGCGGAGGCGGCCGAAACGATGAGTTCACGAGATGGTAACCACGCCAGGGCACCGCGACGGCGAATGCCTACGAATGAGCGTCGACCGCTGATCCGTCGGCAATCTTCCGCATCGTTTGGCGGCCCACGACGAACGCCGCCACTATGTTCACGACAGCACAGCCGACAGAAATCCATGCGACCGCACTCCCTCTCGCAAACTGATCGGTCGCGAAGATGGAGAATGTCCCCGCTGAAAACGATAGCGCGGCAAGGCTGATGAGCCCGTTACGGACGATGATACGTGGGCTGCTGAGGCTCATGGCTGTCTCCTGTGGATCTGATCATCTGGGGTTCTTCCCATCGTCCGGTGTCCACAGCGGGTTTGGCGCCTTTTTTTGAGACCGCCTGCTGCTCCGTCCCGCCCGACGACACGGAAGTGCCTCGCCCCGGGTCCCGCTGAAAACCGCGTCAAACCCTCTGTGGTGTGAGGGGCAAGGAGGGCGAACGCCCCTCCGGAACTCATATCCACCCATTCCCCACAGGAGATTCCCATGAATGCCCGCGGCAACCGCGCCCTCAGCCTCGAGGAAGTCTACTTCCGGCCCGTCGAGGGCGGCTATCTGTACGACGCGCCCAATCCCTGGCTGGTCGGGCGGGGCGCTCGTTACATCGTCAATGAGGCGCAGCGCGCGGCCCTCCTCGACATCGTAAAGCCGCAACGCAACGGGCTGCGCATCCTCGTCCTCAGCGCCATCACGATCCCCTACATGTTCGCCGTGGCCTGGCTCTGGGCAGCGACATCGCACGGCCATGTCGGCAATCTCGCGATGGTCGGCGAGATGGTGACGATGCTCGTGCCGTTCTACCTTCTGGGCATCGCCTACCGCTTCCGCTACCTCGCCCGCATTGCGCCGGTGGTCTCGACCGCGATCGAGACCGACCAGACATTCTCGACCAGCGAGCGCACCCGCGCGATCTACGATCGGCTGCCGCTCTGGATGCTGATCCTCTTCGCCGTGATCTGGCCAATTCAGGCGATCACAAGCATGATGTGGATGCTGAACCGCGCCAATTCGCCTGCACTTGCCAGCGACGTGCACTTTTACATCCACGCGCTGATCGCGCTGGCGGCGTGCGCAACAACGGCCATGATCATCTACGCCCTGATCAATCGCCGCCGGCGAGAGGTGTAGGCCGGTCGATCCGACACTTCTTTCGTCCTCAACCTATACCTTTGAGACGTCTGCCGTTGCTCTGAGACGGCAGACGTTTCGCGTTGGAGCAAGCGCCTATCCCATGAGCTCCAGCACCCGCACGGCCGCCTGCATCTCGGCGATCCGTGCGGCGCGGCGCGCCTGGGCGAGCTCGTCCTCGCCCCACTGCTCGATGTTCCAGTCCTCGTCGACATGGGCGGCCGCCCAGGCGGCGTCGGGCGCGAGCGCGCCGCGCGCGAGCGCGAGCGCGATCAGCGCCGAGCCCGTGAGCGTCATCACGGCATGCACGGCGCCGAGCCGCCAGGCATCATCGGGAACGGCGCGGCGCGCCGCCGCGATCGCATGCGCGGGCTGCGTCACGAAGTTGATGCCCTGCGTGATGACGAAGCGTGCCGAAAGCTCGTCACGCGCGAACGCGAGGATCGGATCCCAATGACGCGCCTGGCGCGCGACCAGCGCGTCGGGCGCCTCGGCGCGGTAGTAGACGAGGTCTGAGCCGAGATACTTCTCGATCTCGGCGACGATCTCGGGCGCCGCGGCCGCAACGCCGTCGATGATCGTATTGGCGAGCCGGGTGAGCGGCATCTTGGCGGGATCGATCACCTCGGCCTGCGCGTCCCATTCGGCGCCGATCGCCTCGCCGAGCGCGCGCGTCGGCGCCGCGAGCGGACGGCGCGCCGGCGTCCGCACCGGACGCCCGTCGAGCGCGACCACGAAGCCCTCCGCCTGCTCGACGAGCGCGACCGCGCGATAGAAGCGTTTGCGCAGCGTCGGCCGCACGGAGCGGCGCGCCGCCTCGGTCGGATCGATCGGCTCCGCCGTGAAGATATCCTCGAACACGTCGCGCATGGCTGTCGGTCACGTGGCGGCAGGGCGTTCCGCCACGGGCATCTTTATCCTCCCCTCTCCGATTTGGGGAGAGGGTGGCGAGCTCTCCAGTGTTGCCGTCGGCAAGCCCAAGGGCGAACGCCGCGCCGGGTGAGGCCGGCTCGGAATTTCAATTCGAGCGCCGAGCGCCCCTCACCCGGCCGCCTGGGTCTTGCAATAGGCATAGAGCGCGTCATAGGCCGGAAACTGGCGCGCCATGTTGTCGAAATCGTCCTTGCTGGTCGCCTGGAAGCCGGTCGCATAGGCGTAGAGGCCCGCGGACTCCGGCGTCAGGTCGCGGTGCGGCGTGTCGGCGCCGCGCACGATCAGCGCGAGGCGCTTAAGCGCCGGATCGTCGATCTTGTATTTGGCGAGGATCGCATCGAACGAGCACTCGTCGCCGTGATGTCCAAGCTCGACGCCCGGCACATCGTAGGGGATCGCCTGCTCGCGCGCCGCGACCGCCGTCACCTGATCGGCCGGAACGAACAGAAACTCCGGCGCGCGATCGACGAAGCGGCTGATCAGCCAGGGGCACGCGATGCGGTCGACGCGTGCCTTCTCTCGAGTCACCCATTTCATGTCTGCCTCCTTGGCTTCGGAAAAAGATCAATTCACCCGATAGATCGCGGCGCGGTGCGTCGCGGGCAGGAAAGCGTAGAGCCGGTCGCCCGCACGCGAGAGCGCCGTCGTATGCGCGCCCTGCTCGGTCACGACGCTGCCGATGCGCTCCATCGTGTCCGTGGCGAAGACGTCGATCACGCCCGGATCCCCGATCGCGACATAGAGCTGGCGTCGCTCGCGGTTGAAGAACACGACATCCGGCACGCCACTGAGCGGCCGCTCGCCGAGGATCCGGCCCGAACCGGCATCGAGCGTAATCAGGATCGCGGCGTCGCACGCGCAAAACAGCCGGCGCGTCGCGGGATCGAGGTCCAGTCCGTGCGGTCCCGCGGCCGGCACCGCGAGCGTGCGCGCGATGCGGTCCGGGTCACGCGCATCCACGACCACGATCTGCGGCGGATCGGCGATGTTGACGTAGAAGACATCGGCCACCGGATCGTGCAGCGCCCAGCGCGTGCGGCCCGCAACCTCGATGGCGCTGCGCATCCGTCCCGCCGCGAGGTCGACCATCGAGAGCGTATAGGAGCCCGCGACCGCCGGGTCGCCGACGTTGGCGGCGAGGATCAGGCCGCGCCGCGCGTCGAAGGCGAGCCCGTTCGGGCGCAGCCCGACCGCGATCTTGCGCACGCGCGGATCGGCGCCGGGCGCGAATATGCCGATCGTGTTCTCGGTGCGGGCCGACGCGATGATCAATTGCGCCTCGTCGCTGACGAACACGCCGGCGACGCCCGGAAGCTCCGGAACGCTGAACAGGTGCCGGCCCGTGGTCGGATCGAAGACATCCACCGCGTCATTCGCGGTGTGCGCCACGTAGACGTGGCCGCTCGCGGCGTGGACGGCTGCATGATCGAAGCCGCCGAGGCCCGCATGCGCCGGTAGCGCGACATATCCGGCGTGGCAAAGCGGATCATATGTGATCACTGTCATGGGTGTGCGTTTCCAAGCTCTCGCTGCCACGTCGCGAGACGCGGTGAGCGAAACTGCAGCGCTTGGGCGTCATGCCTTGACGTCGCCGGGCGTCTGCAATGGGCCCGACCGGAAAAACGGCGCGCGTCAGCGCCGCGCGGCCGACGCCGCGCCGCCGCATCCGTCGAAGCAACGAAATGGTGCTCGTCTCAAATGGGAGAGTTTGCGGGTGCAGAAAAAATCCGGGCCGTCCATGCATGCGCTCCTCTTGGACCAGCGAGGTCCCGGGTTGCGCAGAGCTTGGACGACCCTGTGGCGGCCATCTGACGGGGAGCCTGCAGTTCCCCTATGCGGCAAAAGCTAATGTAGGGCCTGCGGGCGCGCAAGGGCATGCAAGGGTATATTGTGCGGAACCTGCGGCGGGTGCTGTCCATTCTTAAGTCAATCGCTCGGGAAAACGCAGGCTCCCGATCAGACGGTTTCCGTCCAAGCTCTGCGCAACGCTCGCTTGTCGAGAGGCTTGCGCATGGACGGATCGATGAGTTCCATTTCGTTTGGCAGCTTGCGCGGATGCGCCCGCATCGCCGGCGCGGCGCGCGTCACATGCATCTTGGTTGCGGCCGCGACGATGACGACCCTCGCCGCGCGCGCGGACACCACGACGCCGGGCGGCAGTCGACTGGCGAGCGTCGAGCTTGGCGACACGCCGGCGACACGCGGCCGCACCGCCACGATGCGCGTGCCCGCGACCACGTCGGACCTCGGCGCCGCCGAGCCGACCGTTACGGCCGGCGAGCCGAAGGTCACCATCTATCGCGCCGAGCCGCCGCAGAATTTCATCATCGATCTTCGTCTCAACCCGGCCTCGGACCAGGCGGAAAGCGAGATCGCGCTGCGCCTCCTGAGCCCGCGCGACTACTACGTGGTCCGCCTCGATGGCCGCGGCGAAAGAGTGGCTTTCCTGCGGGTCGCCGATGGCCGCGCGCACGAGATCGCGGGCGTCGAATGCCCGGTGGCCGCCAATGCGTGGCACGACCTGCGCGTCCAGGCGCAAGCCAACCGCTTCACCGTGACGCTCGACGGCGATTGGTTGTTCACCGCCTACGATGCGGCCTTGCCGCAGTCGGGACGCCTGGCGGTGTGGACCGGAGCCGGAAGCGCCGTGCGGTTCGACGCGATCGCGGTCACGCCTTTGGCCCCGGAGTGATTTCCGCCTTAAGCCTTGGCGAAAGCGGATGCGGCTAGAGGGTGTCCGGGATCCGCGCTCGCTGCCCACAGTCGGTCGATCGCCGCCTCCAGCTCATCGAAGTGATCAATCATCGCGTCGGCGCCAACCTGCACCAGCGCGGCAGGCTGGTGATAGCCCCAGGTGACTCCGATCGCGCGGGCGCCGGCGGCGTGCGCCATTTCGATATCGAAGGTGGTGTCGCCGATCATCACGGTTTCGTGCGGCGCCGCGCCCGTCGCCGCCATGGCGGCGAGCACCATGCCGGGATGCGGCTTGGAGGGCGCGTCATCCGAGGTGTGGATCGTGGCGAAGCACGCGCTCAGGCCGTGGCGGCCGAGCACCCGGTGCGCGCCGCGCTGCGATTTGCCGGTTGCCATGCCGAGCACCGTGTCGGATCGTCGCGCCAGCGCCTCGACCGCCGCGCGGGCTCCCGGATAAAGCGGCTCGAGGTCGTCGGGCGCGGCGCGCAGCGTCGAAAAGGCATTGCGATAGGCCGCGACCAGGCTGTCGATCTGGTATGCTGGCCCGTCCGCACTACCTTCGGCCAAGCGCGCGAACGCGATCGGCAGCGAGAGCCCGACCACGCCCAGCAACCGTTCCCGCGCCGGCACGGATAGACCATTGGCCTCAAATGCTTGCCGCATCGCAGCGCAAATTTTGTCCTGGCTGTCGACGAGCGTGCCGTCGCAATCGAAAACGATCAATTTCAAGGATTTATGTCCGATTTTGCCGATGTTATGGGGCGCCTTTTATGGCATGCTGGGCCGTCCTGGAAAGGGCCACAAATGCCCGCCTAAACAGCGGTGTCGCACTGGCTGTGACTTGCACGCCACGCCGCGCTGCATCGCTCCAGAACGGGTGGTATCGGCGTTTGTGCTCTATTAAAATCTCCTCAGGATTCGGCGGCTACAGTCGGACCCGGGGAGAGAACCCAACCTTGGGGCGTAAGAAGGCGCGTCACGCGATCGGCGGTGCGTGCGTCGAAACGCATCGGGCCGGGTAAGCGTGGTCGAGGAGGAAATGCAGAATACTGACATTGCGAATCCGGACTACTTCCACAAGGTCGTTGATTGCCAATGGGCCTGTCCGGCACACACCCCCGTCCCCGAATACATCCGACTGATCGCCGCGGGCCGCTATAGCGACGCCTACATGATCAATTGGAAGTCGAACGTGTTCCCGGGCATCCTCGGACGCACGTGCGATCGGCCATGCGAGCCCGCCTGCCGGCGCGGCCGCGTCGAGAAGGAGCCGGTTGCGATCTGCCGCCTCAAGCGCGTCGCGGCCGACTTCAAGGACGACATCCGCGGGCGGCTGCCCAAGCCCGTCCAGCAGCGCAACGGCAAGAAGATCGCGTTCGTCGGCGGCGGCCCCGCCTCGCTCGCGGTCGCGCGCGACCTCGCGCCGATCGGCTACACCTGCGTCGTGTTCGACCAGGATCCGAAGGCTGGCGGGATGATGCGCACGCAAATCCCGAAATTCCGCCTGCCCGAGACCGTGATCGACGAGGAATGCGACTACATCCTCAACCTCGGCATCGAGTTCCGCGGCGGCAAGCGCATCGACAGCCTCAAGAGCCTGCTCGCCGAGGACTGGGACGCGATCTTCGTCGGCTCCGGCGCGCCGCGCGGCCGCGACCTCGAGGTCCCGGGCCGCGAGGAGGCGAAAGCCAACATCCATATCGGCATCGACTGGCTTTCCAGCGTGTCGTTCGGCCACATCACCAAGATCGGCAAGCGCGTGATCGTGCTCGGCGGCGGCAACACCGCGATGGACTGCTGCCGCTCCTCGCGCCGCCTCGGCGGCGAGGAAGTGACCGTCGTGGTGCGATCCGGCTTCGAGGAGATGAAGGCCTCGCCGTGGGAAAAAGAGGACGCGATGCATGAGGGCATCCCGATCCTCAATTTCCTCGTGCCGAAGGAATTCAAGCACGAAAACGGCAAGCTCATCGGCGTGGTGTTCGAGAAGGTGAAGGCCGAGTACGACGAGAAGAAGCGGCGCAAGCTGGTGCCGTCCGGCGAGCCCGATCAGCTCATCCCGTGCGACGACGTGCTGGTCGCGGTCGGCCAGGAGAACTCGTTCCCGTGGATCGAGCGCGACATCGGCATCGAGTTCGACAAGTGGGACATGCCGAAGGTCGACCCGAAGACCATGGCGTCGACCAATCCGAAGGTGTTCTTCGGCGGCGACGCTGCGTTCGGCCCGAAGAACATCATCTGGGCGGTCGCGCACGGCCACGAGGCCGCGGTCTCGATCGACAAGTTGCTGCTCGGGCGAGGACATCAACGATCGCCCGCTGCCCGCCGTCGAGGTCGTCAGCCAGAAGATGGGCATCCACGAGTGGAGCTACGACAACGAGATCTCGGCCGACAAGCGCTACCGCGTGCCGCTGCGCGACAAGGTCATCGCGCTCGCCGACATCAAGGCCGAGGTCGAGCTCGGCTACGACCTCAAGCTCGCGCTCTCCGAGGCCGAGCGCTGCCTGAACTGCGACGTGCAGACGGTGTTCAGTTCGTCGCTATGCATCGAGTGCGACGCCTGCGTCGACATCTGCCCGATGGATTGCATCACCTTCACGCAGAATGGCGACGAGGCCGACCTGCGGACGCATCTCGAGGCGCCCGCCTACAACCTGACCCAGGACCTCTATGTCGCGAACGGCCTCAAGACCGGGCGCGTCATGGTCAAGGACGAGGACGTCTGCCTGCACTGCGGGCTGTGCGCCGAGCGCTGCCCGACCGGCGCCTGGGACATGAAGAAATACCTCATCGAGATGACTCCAGCAGGAACGCCATGCCAGCAAGCCCGATCAGCGGCGTAAACGACTTCGTCGTCCGCTTCGCCAACGTCAACGGCTCGGGCTCCGCCAGCGCGAACGAGCTCTTCGCCCGCGCGGTGCTGCGCATGGGCGTGCCGGTCTCGCCACGCAACATCTTCCCGTCCAACATCCAGGGCCTGCCGACCTGGTACGAGGTGCGCATCTCGGGCGAGGGCCATCTCGGCGCCCGCGGCGGCGTCGACCTCATGGTCGCGATGAACCCGCAGACCTGGGACAAGGACGTGACGTCGATCGAGCCGGGCGGCTATTTGCTCTACGACTCGACGAAGCCGATCCTGGCCTCGCGGTTGCGCCAGGATATCACCGTGATCGGCGTGCCGCTCACCGAGATGTCCAACAAGGAATACACCGATCCGCGCCAGCGCCAGCTGTTCAAGAACATCATCTATCTCGGCGCGCTCTCGGCCCTGCTCGACATCGATCCGAACGAGATCGAGAAGCTGTTCAGCGAGCAGTTCAAGGGCAAGGAGAAACTGATCGCGCCCAACATCAATGCGCTGCAGATCGGCCGCAACTGGGCGCTCGCGAACCTCCAGTGCCCGCTGCCGATCCGCGTGCAGCGCTCGAACGCGGTCGGCGACCGCATCTTCCTGGAAGGCAATGCGGCGGCGGCGCTCGGCGCCGTCTATGGCGGCGCGACGGTGTGCGCCTGGTACCCGATCACGCCCTCCTCTTCCCTTGCCGAGGCCTTCACGCGCTACTGCGGCCGCCTGCGGGTCGATACGGACAGCAAGAAGAACAAGTACGCGATCGTGCAGGCCGAGGACGAGCTCGCCTCGATCGGCATCGTCATCGGCGCCGGCTGGAACGGCGCACGCGCCTTCACGGCGACCTCGGGCCCCGGCATCTCGCTGATGCAGGAGTTCCTCGGCCTCGCCTACTTCGCCGAAATCCCCGCCGTGGTGTTCGACGTGCAGCGGGCCGGCCCCTCGACCGGCATGCCGACGCGCACGCAGCAGTGCGACCTCATCTCGTGCGCCTACGCGTCACATGGCGACACCAAGCACGTGCTGCTCTTTCCCGAGAACCCGACCGAGTGCTTCGAGTTCGGCGCGATCTCGTTCGACCTCGCCGACCGGCTGCAGACGCCGATCTTCATGCTGCTCGACCTCGAGATCGGCATGAACCATCACCTGTGCGCGCCGCTCAAATGGGACGACGGCCGCAAATACGACCGCGGCAAGGTGATGACCGCGGCCGACCTCGAGGCCGGCAAGGACTTCGGCCGCTACCTCGACGTCGACGGCGACGGCATCCCGTTCCGCACCTATCCGGGCACGCACCCGACCAAGGGCTCGTTCTTCACCCGCGGCACATCGCGCGACCGCTACGCCAAGTACACCGAGGAAGGCGCGCCCTACGCCGACAACATGCAGCGCCTGCTGCGCAAGTTCGAGACCGCCAAGGACCTGGTGCCGCGCCCGCTGCAGGCGAATGCCGAGAAGCCCACCAAGTACGGCGTGATCTATTACGGCTCGACCTCGCCCGCGATGGACGAAGCGATCCACATGATCGAGGCGCAGGGCCACTACATCGACCGGCTGCGGGTGCGCGGCTTCCCGTTCCATTCGAGCGTGGCGAGCTTCATCGCGGACCACGATTTCGTGTTCGTGGTCGAGCAGAACCGCGACGCCCAGCTCCGCTCGCTCATCGTCAACGAATGCAACATCGATCCGGTGCGCCTCGTGCCGGTGCTGCACTACGACGGCACGCCGATCACGGCGCGCTTCATCGCGCGCGCGATCAGCGACAAGCTCGATACCCTCAAGGTCACGCCGCTGCGCAAGGTCGTGTCATGACATATCTCGCCAAGCCGAAATTCCACCATCCGTCGCTGCCGAAGAATTCGCTCGGCTATACCCACCGCGATTACGAGGGCGCGATCTCGACCCTGTGCGCGGGCTGCGGCCACGACTTCGATCACGGCCGCGATCATCGAGTCGTGCTTCGATCTCTCGATCGAGCCGCACCGGGTCGCGAAGATCTCCGGCATCGGCTGCTCGTCGAAGACGCCGACCTACTTCCTCGGCAACTCGCACGGCTTCAACTCGGTGCACGGCCGCATGCCCTCCGTGCTCACGGGCGCGAACCTCGCGAACCGCGACCTGATCTATCTCGGCGTCTCGGGCGACGGCGACAGTGCCTCGATCGGCTTCGGCCAGTTCGCCCACGCGCTGCGGCGCGGCGTCAACATGGTCTACATCGTCGAGAACAACGGCGTGTACGGCCTCACCAAAGGCCAGTTCTCGGCCACCGCCGACCGCGGCTCGAAGTCGAAGCGCGGGCTGGTCAATTCCGACAGCCCGATCGACATGGTCGCGATCGCGCTCCAGCTCGGCGCGACCTACGTGGCGCGCTCGTTCTCGGGCGACAAGGACCAGCTCGTGCCGCTGATCAAGGGCGCGATCGAGCACGAGGGCGCGGCCTTCATCGACGTGATCTCGCCGTGCGTCGCCTTCAACAACCACGTCGGCTCGACCAAGAGCTTCGATTACGTGCGCGAGCACAACGAGGCCGTGAACCGCCTCGACGTGATCACGGGCCGCGCCACGATCCATTTGGACCAAGCGCCCGGCACCGTGCAGGTGGTGGAGCAGCACGACGGCTCGCGCCTCGTGCTGCGCAAGCTCAACGAGGACTACGACGTGAGCGACCGCCTCGCCGCGATGAACTTCCTCCAAGGCCACGCCGCCAAGGGCCAGATCGTGACGGGGTTGATCTACCTCGAGAACGAGGCCGAGGACCTGCACGGCAGCCTCAACACGATCGCGGCCCCGCTCAACGGCCTCAACGAGAAGGAGCTGTGCCCGGGCTCCGCCGCGCTCGGCAAGATCAATGCGAGCCTGCGGTAAGGCGAAGCGCACGTCGCGCTACACCATCGCCACGCGATCCTTCATTCATTCGTTTTGATCCACTGCGTCATGGCCGGGCATAGCTGTTCGAAGAACGGCGTCGCTTCGCGCCACCTATGTCCCGGCCATCCACGTCTTTGCGACGTTGGATGCCGCCCTCAATTCGCGCAGCGCCGCGTGAAGGCCGCATTCTCATTCGGTCCGAGGCCTGCGGCCGCACCCGCGTCAATGCAGCGCTGCACCTTGTCGCTGAAGCCCGATGGCCCGCCCGGCACCTCGACCGGCGGACGGTTCGGAAAGACGAACTGACGCGGCGCCGCGTAGCCGGGCGAGATCGTCGGCCCCGGCATCATCGCGGGCGGCGCCGGCGCCCCGCCGAGCAATTGCCCTGATTGCTGCGCGAATGCCGGCGAGGCTGAGAGCAGCAACGCGAGGAAGATGATGCGGCGCATGGCTTACGATCTCGGCTGCACCATAAGGTGGGCATGCGAGGATGCGACTGCAACGCAGTGACCTGCGATATCCCGCCGCTCGCCAAGCGCGCTCTTCCCCCACCCTCGCGCGCCCAATGCTGTCGTACACAAACCCCAACTGCTCCATCTCGTCGGGGCGATACACATTGCGCAGGTCTCACCCCCAAGACGCACCGATCACGGTATGGAGCCTCGACTCCGCAAGCCGCCGTTGCCCACCCCGGCGCTTCGTTGAATCCATTGCGTTTTCCAACCTAGCTTCGTTCTGCCAAAACTCATGACGTCACGCCGGATCATCTCCCGTATGGCACCCTCTTTGAATTCATTCGCGTTTTCCGTCTAGCTTCGTTCTGCCAAAATGCCGGCGGGCGGCAGCGGCCGGCAGGGCGACGTCGTCGAAGGCGCGCATGGCGAATTTCCGCCGCGACAGGGCGCGTTTCTCGTAGCGGGCGAGGCGCAGGATCTGCTTGAGCGCGGTCGGATCGGTCTCGATCGCGGCGGCGAGCGGCAGCCGCGCCTGGCGTATGCGCACGAGATCGAGCTGCGCCTCGGCGACGCGGCAGGCAAGCTCGTGATGGCGCGGATCGGCGTCGCTGCCGACGACCGATTGCGTGATGCGCCGCGCCAGCGCCCCGACCTCGGGCGCGAAGCCCGGATCGAGCAGCAGCGGCAGGCTCAAGCCGTGCCGGCGTGAATTACGCGCCGAGGCGAACTTGCCGTCCGGCGTCTTCGGCCCGGTGCTCTTGCGCGCATTGGCCCGGCTCGCGCGCGTCCGCGCGGTGCTCGTTGCTGTCATTGGCGGGCCTCCGGTTGCGACGCAGCCTGCCGTGCCGCGCGCGCCGCCGCCTCGTCCGCCGCGAGGGCGACACGCTGCAATTCCTCGGCAAACTGCGCGCGGTGGCGTCCGATCTCGCGCACCGCCCGAGTGCGGCTGGCCAGGGCGTCATCTTCCAGGCGCTGAATCCGTTCCATCTGGTCGAGCCGCAAGCATAGCGCCTGCGCCATGATGTGCTCCGTGTTGAGCTCAGCCTTGGCGAGCGTCGCATTGACCACCGCGACCGCGTCCGCATCGCGCGCCGCCCAGCGCGCGGCGAGCGGGCCGGCGCTGTCGACACCGAGGCTGATGAGGAGCAGACGCAGCCCCTCCTCGGCCGCGCCGGCCTGCACGCTGACCTTGAGCCGGCGCAGGCGGCGAACCTCCCAGACGTTGTCGGCCACCTCGCGCAGCCAGATTTGCTCGGGGATGTCCGACGGCCCAACCTCGGCCATGAGGCGGGTCACGAGGGCGTCGTAGGACGATGCCTCATGGTCGCCTCTTGCGGGAGGCGGCGCGAGGAAATCGGATGGCGGCGCGGGGAGCGGAAGATCGTGGGCGATCTGCATGCGGGTCTCCGGCAGCAAGCCTCCAGATAATGTTCCCTATTTGTTCTATCACGCAAGATGACCTGCGGCAAGAGCCACGACCTCAACTGTGGGCATAAATCGCAGCGGGCACGGCCCGAGGACATCGGCAACGTCTTTGCGGGGTTTCAGAAGTATCTCTATCAGGACGCGGCGCGGACCTGGCCTCAACCCGAAGGGAAGCCGCAGCCGGCGCTTTTCGCGTCGCCATCTACTCCCCCACCTTCGCCCGCCCGATGCTGTCATAGACAAACCCGAGCTGCTCCATCTCCTCCGGCCGATACACGTTGCGCAGGTCGATCAGCACCGGCTGCTTCATCGATTGCTTGATGCGTTCGAGGTCGAGCGCGCGGAACTGCTCCCATTCGGTGACGATGACGAGCGCGTCGGCGCCCTCGGCGCACGCGTAGGGGCCGTCCGCGAAGGCGACGTCGGGGAATTCGCCGCCCGCATGCACCATGCCGACCGGATCGTAGGCGCGCACCGTCGCGCCCATGTCCTTGAGCGCCGTGATCAGCGGGATCGAGGGTGCCTCGCGCAGGTCGTCGGTGTTGGGCTTGAACGTGAGGCCGAGCACCGCGATCGTCTTGCCCCGCAGATTGCCGCCGAGCGCGGCCGACACCTTGCGCGCCATCGCGCGCTTGCGCTGATCGTTCACCGCCGCGACCGTCTCGACAATGCGCAAGGGGGCGGCGAAATCCTGCCCCGTCTTGATCAGCGCGAGCGTGTCCTTCGGGAAGCACGAGCCGCCGAAGCCCGGGCCCGCGTGCAGGAACTTGCCGCCGATGCGGTTGTCGAGGCCGATGCCGCGCGCGACCTCCTGCACGTCGGCGCCGACCTTCTCGCACAGGTCCGCGACCTCGTTGATGAAGGTGATCTTGGTCGCCAGGAACGCGTTCGCGGCGTACTTGATGAGCTCGGCGGTGCGCCGGCCGACGTAGAGAATCGGTGCCTGGTTGAGATAGAGCGGGCGATAGACGCTCGCCATCATGGCCTTGGCGCGCTCGTCGGTCAGCCCGACCACGATGCGATCGGGATGCTTGAAGTCCTGGATCGCGGCGCCCTCGCGCAGGAATTCCGGATTGGAGACGACCGCGACGTCGGCGTCCGGCCGCGTCTCGCGGATGATGCGCTCGACCTCGTCACCGGTGCCGACCGGCACCGTGGACTTGGTCACCACCACGGTGAACCCTGTGAGTGACGCCGCAATCTCGCGCGCCGCCGCATAGACGTAGGTGAGATCGGCGTGGCCGTCGCCGCGCCGCGACGGCGTGCCGACCGCGATGAACACCGCCTCGGCCTCGGCGACCGGGCCTTTCAGGTCGGTCGCGAAATCGAGCCGGCCACCCGCCATGTTATCGGCAACCAGGCGGTCGAGATCGGGCTCGTAGATCGGAATCTCGCCCTTGCGCAGCGCCGCGATCTTCTTCTCGTCCTTGTCGACGCAGGTGACGTGATGGCCGAAATCGGCAAAGCACGCGCCGGAAACGAGGCCGACGTAGCCGGTGCCGATCATCGCGATGCGCATGGGTTACCTCTGAGGTTCGAATCCCCTCCCCCGCTTGCGGGGGAGGGTCAGGGAGGGGGCAAGTCGCAGGCGCATGGGTGTGGGGCTTCCCCCTCCCCACCCTCCCCCGCAAGCGGGGGAGGGAGTGCAGGCACCGCGCAAGCGGCAGGACGAAAACTACACTCCCAACTGCGTCGCCAGCTCTTCCAAACTCTTCGCGGCGTAGTCGGTGGGCTGCTTCGGCGCGCTCTCGCCCGTATTGGGGCCGTGTTCGTTCGGGCGCGCCACGTGGGCGGTGGCAAGGCCTTGGGCGGCTGCCGCCTTGAGATCGTTCGAGTGCGCCGCGACCATCATGCATTCGCTCGGTGCGAGCCCGAGTGCCTCGGCTGACGAAAGGTAGACGCGCGGCTTGGGCTTGTAGTCGCCGGCGATCTCGGCGCCGAGGATTGCGTCCCACGGCAGGTTGTTGCGGCGCGCGAGATCGACCATCAGCGAGATGTTGCCGTTCGACACCGGCGCGAGGCGGAAGCGCTTCTTGAGACGCGCGAGCCCGGGCGCGACGTCCGGCCAGGTGTCGAGGCGATGCCACGCGAGATTGAGGTTGCGCAGCGTGTCCTCGCCGAGGCCCGTGAGACCGAAGCGCGGCAGGATGCGCTCGAGATTGCGCCGATGCAGCACGTCGAGCTTGGAGAACGGGATCTTGCCCGAGCGCACCTCCTCCATGCCGGGCTGATACTCGCCCCGCCAGGCATCCGCAAAGGCGAGCCAGTCGATCTTGTCGTGGCCGAGCGGCGCGAGGATCGCTTTCGCCTCGCGCGCGATGCCGCTGCGCCAGTCCGCCAGCGTGCCGAACACATCGAAGAACAATGCCTCTACGGCCATCTCAAAAGCCCCATTCTTTTGCGCGTGATCTTGTCCGAAAACCGGTATCCCCCCCGATCAGGTCCGGGGCAGGCTTATCACGGGCTCACGGTGAACCGCGCGACCGCGTCCTCGTCGACCTCGACGCCGAGGCCCGGCGCATCCGGCAGCGCCACCAGCCCGTCGGTGATCCTGAGCGGCGTCTTGACGACGTCATGCGTAAGATAGAAGTGCGTGAGGCTCACGCCCCAGTCGACCGAGGGCACCGCGCAGGCCAGGTTGACCGCGGCTGCCGACGCGATGCTGGATTCGGAAATCTTCGCCGCGATATTGAGCTGCAAGCCGCGCTGCTCGGCGAGGCGCCCGGCTTCGATCGCGGCACTCATGCCGCCGAGCTTGATGAGCTTGAGCGAGATGCCGCCGGCGCCCGCATCGGCATGCGCCCTCACGTCGGCCAGCGAATGGATGCCCTCGTCGGCGCCGAGCGGGATCGGCGAGCTGCGCGCAAGCGCCTCCAGCCCGTCGAGATCGTGCGGCACGAGCGGCTGCTCGAGGAACTTGAGATGCGCCGCGCGCGTGCCATCGAGGTAGCGCTGCGCCTCCTCGCGCGCAAAGCCGCAGTTGGCATCGGCGCAGATCGGCACGTCGGGCCCGAGCGCATCGCGCACCGCGAGCGTCGAGGCAATGTCGCCATCGACCGTTTTGGCGCCGACCTTGACCTTGAAGAAACGAAAGCCCTCGGCGAGCTTGGCGCGCGTCTCGGCGGCGTCCTCGGCGGGCGTCGCATTGCCGAGCAGCCACATGGGCGCGACCGCGCGGCGGCGCGCGCCGCCGACAAGCTCGATCGCCGGCAGGTCGGCCGCGCGGCCAGCAAGGTCGAGCAGCGCGAGTTCGATCGCCGAATGCGCGCCGGTGTTGCCCATGAGTGCAACGCCGAGCCGGCGCATCAGCGCCGAGCCCGACCAGGCATCGGCGCCGACGATCAGCGGCGCGAGGTGGCGCACCGCGGAAACAAGACCGCCCTGGGTGTCGCCCGTCATCGTGGGCGCGGAGGCGGCCTCGCCCCAGCCTACGAGCATCCCCTGCGCGCCTTCGGCCTCGATGCGCACCAGCACGTTGTCGGCCGTCGCGATGGTGACGCCCGCCATCTTCATCGGTTTCTTGAGCGGCAGCGCCACCGGGATCGCGTCGACCCGGCGCACGAACAGCGGCGGCCGCGCGGCGACGCGCTCGGCCGGCTGCGAAGGCTGCATATGCTGGTTCATGAGGGGCAACCCGGTTGGGGCACGGAGGATTCGGCGGAGATTAGAGGACTTTGCTTGGCGATTGAATGACTTCGGAAGGGGATCTCACGGGGCGGGACGGCCGTACCTGGGTCCGGCGGCGCCCGCCCCCGGGCTATTTTGCCGTCGGCGGCGAGCATCGGGATCGCGCCGCGAGGATCGCCGCACCAGACGAGACCGCAACGCCGTTGACGACGTCGCATCCGCGCGGCGCAGCTCTCCTGTTCGTCAGTCGGCGCGCCGCTTTGTCAGGTTCATGAGCACGCGTCGGTAACCCGCTGACGCCATGCGATTTCTTCGCGCGCCGCCGACCGCATCCGCATGAACCTTTGGCCGCGTATGCCGACAAAAGACCACGGCTTGCGCACCTGAAGCGCGGTGCTCGTCACGTCGCCGATGTCACGGCGACGTACCACAGCACCGCAAGCGCGCGAGCGTGGCGATCGGGCGTGCGCTTGGCCGTCGGTGCCCTGGCAATACGGAGGATGACCCCATGAACACCCAAGGACGCAACGAACTGCAGCCTTTCGATACGGCTCGCAAAGGCGGAGGCCGGTCGGATGCGCGCGTCGAAACCGTCACCAATTCGGTCATGGGCCCGATGTTTCCGACGCCCGCCGCGCCGCAAGCCGCAGCCGGCGACCGCGCCACGTCGTGGTTCTCGGTCGCGACCGTGCTGACCTTGATCGCGCTCGCCGCCTGCGCCGCCGCCGCCGTCGCGGCGACCTACGGCCCGGTATTCACGCAGCCGATGATGGGCCCGTAAGGCGCGGCGTACCCTCCGTCATGGCCGCGCTTGCCGCGGCCATCCACGTCTTGCTTGCTGAGATGCCGCAAGCAAGACGTGGATGCCCGGCACGAGGCCGGGCATGACGATGTGCATCTGTGATTCAAATGTAAGCGACACTAAACCGGCTCGAGCGGCCGCCGCTCACCCGGCGGCAACTCGACCGCGATCGTGTCGCCCGCATGCACGTCGCCGCCGGCGAGCACGATCGCCATCACGCCGGCTTTGCGCAAGAGGCGGCCGCCGGTGTCGCGTCCGAGCGTCGCCGCCATCAGGCCGGGCCGGAAGTCATCGAGCTGGCCGCATGGATTGCGCAGGCCCGTGACCTCGACCACGGCGTCGGCACCGAGCCGCAGCCGCGTCCCGGTCGGCAGCGCCAGCAGGTCGAGGCCGCGCGTCGTCACGTTCTCGCCGATCGCGCCCGCCGCGACGTCGAAGCCCTGCTCACGCAGCTCGGCAAACAGCTCCTCGTGCAGCAGGTGCACCTGGCGCAGGTTGGGCGCGAACGGATTCTTGCGCACGCGCGAGCGGTGTTTCACCGTCACGCCGAGATGAGCGTCGCCCTCGACGCCGAGCCCGGCAACGAGGCGGATCGTGAGCAATGTCGGCTTGCTGAAGGTGTGATGCGCGCTGCGGCTGACCGCGGTGACGACGGCATTCATGCGGCGTGGATTTTCCCGGCAAAAGGCGACTCTACGGCCAAACCTTAAAGCACATCCGCATCGCATGGAATTGGGGTTGTCGCGCAGCCGCGCGACGTGGTTCCGCTCAACTTCACGCGATTGCGGCGACCCGCGCCGCCGCGCGGCAGGAACGTCCACGCCGATTCCCGCGTTGCCGTGTCGGCGACCTCGAATAAGGAACCCGTGCGGAGGAACTCATGCGGTCGGCAGAGGAACTTCAAGCCGAGCTGGTGCGCACGCGCCGGCGGCTCCATCGGGTGACCGGTGTGATGACCTTCGTGTTCGTCGCGGGTGTCGCGGTCGTGTTCGCGGCAGTCGGCGGCGCCCTGGTCGTCGTCGACAAGCGCGCCGCGCAGACGCTGCAGCCGGCGCCGAGCAGCCCGCCGCACCAGACCACCGCCACGGCGCCGCAGCCTCCGGCCGCGACCACCGTGGCGCAAGCGCCCGCGACGCCCACGGTGTCCGCACCCGCGACGACACCGCCGCCCGCGATATCGGCGGATGCCGGCGCAAGCGCCGGTGCGAGCGCAGGCCCACGCGCGAGTGCCGCAGCCGCGCCAGCCAATCCGCCGCCGCAGGCGCCGCAAGCCCACCCGCAGACGCCCGCCCCGTCGAGCCCCGTCGCTACGACGGCCGCGATAAACCCGACGCCGCCCGCGCCACAGCAACAGCCGGTTGCCGGATCCGGCCGCGGCGCGACCCAAGCCGCGCAACCCGCGGCTCCATCCACCTCGCCCGCGCCCGCCGCCCAACCATCGCCGCCGATCGACACCAAGCACACGGCGCGCACGCACCCATCGCGCGAGCGCAAGACTGCCAAGAACACGCGCGATGACGACGCCAATGCCGACAATCCGCGCCACGATGCGCGCACGACGGTCAGCGCGGCGCCGAGCGACACGGCGTCACGCTCCGAGGACGCGCGCGAGCGCCGGCGCGGCTACGTGCGGGTGCGCCCGGGTGACGAGGAAGCCGCCGACGCACCAGGCCCGCAGCGCGTGATCGTCCTCGGCCCGCGCCCGCGCTACGCCGCGCGTCCGGATGACGAACGCAACGACGACCAGGGCGAGCCGCCGCGCCAGCGCGGCCTGTTCGGCGGCATCCTCAGCGGCATCTTCGGCCCGCCCGATCAATAAGAGACACACGTTCGACCGCGCATGACGCGGTCAGCGGCAGCGTCTTCCCTCGCGTTTTGCGCTAAGCTCGCGCTGAACGCGAGGGGACGACGACATGTACGAGACCACGCCAGGCCAAACCCCACCGGGCCAATTCGACAACACATCGGGTCAGGGCGCGCGCGCCGTCGTGCCGCCCGAGATCAAGCGCTGGAACTGGGGCGCATTCCTGCTCAACTGGATCTGGGGCATCGGCAACGAGACCTACATCGCGTTGCTGTGCTTCATCCCGCTGGTGAATCTCGTGATGGTCTTCGTGCTCGGCGCGAAAGGCAGCGAGTGGGCGTGGCGCAACAAGCGGTGGAACGACGTCGCGCATTTCCGGCGGGTGCAGCGCATCTGGGCGATCGTCGGCGCGTCGATATTGGGCGGGGCCATCGCCTTCTTCGCGCTGATCTTCACCCTCGTCTTCGTGCTGTTCGGGCGCTCGGAGGCCTATCGCGTCGCGGTCGCCGAGCTCACCGCCAACCCGACGGCGATCAGCGAGCTCGGCACGCCGATCACCGCCGGCTTTCCGTTCGGCAACATCGCACTGGACAATGACACCGGAAGCGCCCAGCTCTCTTTCTCGGCGAGCGGGCCGAAGGCGGACGGCACCGTCTATGTCGCCGAGACCCTGCGCTCCGGACACTGGGTGATCATTCGCATGCAGCTCGAGATCAAGGGCCGCGATCGCCGCATCGAGCTGATTGGCCGATCCGCCGCGATAAACGAGCCGGCGTATCCGAAACCGGCGCGGACGATCGACATGAAAACGCCCTGAACCGGTGGCGTTGGGTGCGTCGCGTGGGAGAGCGCGCCCGCCGGATCAGAGGCACAAATTCGTCACCACGCGCCCGGCCTTGTCCTTGAGCACATAGGGGCATTCGAGCTGCTTGAGCGCGGCCTTGGCCGCGGCGTTGCCGAGCGCGGCGGCGCGCTCGTAATAGGCCTTGGCGGCAGCGGAATCCTGCGGACCGCCGCGGCCGGACTGGGCGAAGACGCCCATCCATTGCAGCGCCTCGGGTTGGTTCTGCGCGGCGGCCTTCTCGAACATGGCGCGCGCGCCGACATCGTCCTGCGGACCGCCGGTGCCGTTCGCGCGCATCACACCGAGCTGAAACTCGGCTTCGGCCGAGCCGCTCTGGGCGGCGCGCTCGAGCAGCGCGCGCGCCCGCGCCGGGTCGAAGGGCGGGCCGCCGCTTTGGGCGAGCGCCACGAGGTTGAGCACGCCGCGCGCGTTGCCGGCCTCGGCGGCGCGGGTGAACAGCTCCTGCGCCTTCGCGGGATCGCGCGCCACATTCGAGCCGCCGCCCGCGAGCAGCACGCCGAGCTCGACCATGGCGGAGGTGCTGCCCTTGTCGGCCGCCTTGCGCCAGGCCGCGATCGCGTCGGTCATCTGCTGGTTCGCCGCATAGGCGCGGCCGAGCTCATACATGGCGCGGCGCGATTTCGCCGACGCGATCCGGCAGAACTTGATCGCCTTGGCGACGTCGGTGGGCGCGATCGCGGCGACGCCGCGGATGTCGGCGGGTTTGTCCGGATCGGCCGGATCGGCGGCGAGCTGATCGCACAGGATCGCGTCGGCGGATTGCGCGCGCGCCGAAGGTGGCAGCACGGCCGCCAGGATCGCAAGCGCAATGCCGGCGGCGGCAGCGAACGGAACGCCGCGAGATCGTTCTCTCATGGTGCGTAGATTAGAGCATGTTCCGACCTTACGGAATTGGAACATGCAGCCCGGCGGCGGCTTGTAGCCCGGATGAAGCGCAGCGAAATCCGGGCTACGACCTCTACGAACCTACGGCTTGGTGAACTTCAGCACGAACTCGTCGACCTTGATCGGCGAGCGGAAGACGATCGCGGTGCGCGGGTCGTCGGGATTGCGCAGGAAATCGCCGGAGCCGACGAACTTGAAGCCGGCGGCTTCGAGCTCGGCGCGCACGGTCGCTTCCGCGATGCGGTGATAAAGCTTGCCGACTTTGTCGGCGTCCTCGGGACGCGCCGAATGATCGGCGAGCACCAGGATGCCGCCCGGCTTGAGCGCGGCGAACAGCGCCTTGTCCATCTTGGCACGGTCGACGCCCATGTAGGTCGTGTCGTGATAGGCGAACAAAAACGTGATCAGATCGAGCGGCGGCACGCCGGCGGCCGGATCCTCGTAGGGCTTGATCCACGCGACCGCGTTGCGCATCGCGGGCGTCTGCGCACGCGCATCAAATTTCGGATTCGGCTTGTCGTTCTGGCCCCACACCTTGCCGTTCGGGCCGACGGCGCGCGCCATCAGCTCGGTCGAGTAGCCGGCGTCCGCGCCCATGTCGAGCACGTTCCAGCCCGTCTTCGGGCCGATGAACGTCAGAAGCTTCAGCGCCTCGCGCCGCTTGTCGGTCTGCCGATCGGCATCGCTGCGATCGCCCGCCGCGAGGATCGCGTTGTAATCCTGCGCCTGCGCCGCGATCGGCGCGCCGAGGCCGAAAACCGAAACCCCGACCACAAGGCCGCACAGGGCCAGGGCGCGGCGACGGAACGTGACAGGCATCGTTACAGCCATTTGGAGCGTCTCCCGGTAAAGGGCGCCGACCATCGCAGATAGCCGTATAATTGCAATGCGGGCGTGGCCCGGTCGCATTTTCGCCCGCGAACCGCTACATCCATACCGGGACATGCCTTGAGACCCGCGTTCTTGAAACCAGCGTAAATGTCCAACGTGAGCGTGTTGCCTCGATGACGGATCGCGCCAAGGATCGCGCCCTGCCCTCGTCTGCGCTCGCGGACATCGTCGGCGATTTCGGCCTGCTCCATGACGCCTACCACAAGGGCACGCTGATCAGCGACGGGCCGGGCGGCGAGCTTGCCCGAAAGCTCGTCGGCGAGGGCAAGGACATCTTCCGCTTCCGCCGGCTGTTTCTCCTGCTCGACGCGCTGCTGCGCAACCGCGTCGCCCGCCTCGCCGGCCGCGATGACGGGCTGCGCCACGTGGTCGTGTTCGGCGGCAACAACGTGGGCAAGAGCACGATCATCAACATCCTGGCCGGCCGGCGCGTTGCGAGCGTGAGCCCGGAAGGCGGCCACACCCGCCACGCCGAGGCGTTCGTGCCGGACGGCGCGGCCGACAAGACCACGCTGTTCGGCCACAACCCCTATGCGTTCCGCCGGCTCACACCGCACACGGGCGACGGCCTCGCGCAGACGCCGCTCGACCAATACGGCATCAGCCCGCTCGCCTCCGATGTGCTGCCCGACAACGTCGTGCTGTGGGACACGCCCGACTGCGACGCGGTCGGCTCGGAAACCTATCTCGTCGCGGTGATCGAGGCGGTCGCGGCCGCCGACGTGCTGGTCTACGTCACGTCCGGCGAGAAATACTCGGTCGAGCACCTGGTCGAATGGTTCCTGCTGCTGCACGGCACCGGCATCGACATGCTGGAATGCCTCAACCGCACCGCGACGCGCGACCACGCCCGCGTGATCGAAAGCCAGCGCACGCGCTTCCTGCCGAAGGCCGCGGCCGCGCTCGGCGTCGCGGTGCCCGATCCGCGCGTGGTCGGCCTGAAATTCATGGTCGAGGGCGAGGAAGAGGATCTGTGGGACCCGCAGCTGCACCCGCAGGCCGAAACGCTGCGCCGCGAAGTGCTCGCCCTGCTCGATCGGCGCGACCGCACCGCCGCGCTCGACCGCACTCTCGACTTCATACGCGAGCACCTCGACGCCATCCTGGAGCCGGCACGCATCGAGACCACCGCCATCACGGGCTGGGCGAACGAGGTCGACGACGCGGTCCAGTTGTTCGCCACCGTCTACGAGCAGGAATATCTCACGTCGGAGAAGACGATCGATCCGATCAGCCGCCTCAACGTGCAGATCCTGGAGCTGCTCAACCCGAACATTCCGGGCCTGCAGCAGGCGCTGACCGCGCTAAGCTGGGCGGCGCGCTGGCCCGCCAAGATCACCATCAAGGCGATCGGCCACATCTACCAGAAGGTCACCGGCGCGACGCAGAAGTCCGGCAAGGATGCGCCCAAGGAGCTCGTCGCCTACACGGATGCGCACACCGCCGTGCTCACGCGCCTCTCCGCCGCGATCGACGCCGCGCGCGAGGAGCCGCGGCATCATCCGTTCTGGGACGCGCTCGACGCCGCCTGGAAGGACGAGTTCGACGCGCTGAACGACCGCTTCGTCAAGCTGGTCGCGCGCCACATGGAGGAAAGCGACCGCGCGGTCGTCGCGACCGCGGCGCAGATCATCGAGCATCTGCGCTCGCGGCCGACCCTGCTCAAGGCGCTGCAGAGCGCGCGCGTCGCCGCGACCGTCGGCGGCATCGCGGTGTCGTTCACGCTGCCGCATGCCGGCACCTTCGCGTACAACCTGCTGGAGGAATCGGTGCTCGGCCCCGTGATGGCGGTGTGCGTCGACACCGCGACCCAGGGCGCGATCGCGGCCTATGTGAAGAAGTGCGAGGCCGACCTGATCGCCAAGCTCAAAGAGGACGCGGCCGCGAACGCGCTTATCCTCTACGGCGATGCCGTGAACCGTATCGCGCAGGTCGCCAAACTGCGCGCCGGAACGCTCGGTCTCGACCCGGCGGTGCTGCGGCGGCTGCCCGCGGAGCTGCATGAGCTCGCGCGCCCGGCCGAGACCCTGCCGGCGAGGATCGCATGAGCGCCAACCGGGCCGATAGCGGCAGCCTTCTCGCCGAGGTCGAGCGCTGGAGCGCGGAGCTGTCCGAGCGCACCCTGCGCGACGACGCGCAGCTTGCCGAGCTTGCGGCCGAGCTCGCGCAGTCGCGCGGCGAGCGGCTCGACCTCGCGACCGACGCGATCCTGGTGGTCCTGCTGTGCGGCCCGACCGCGGTCGGCAAGTCGACGCTGATCAACACGCTGGCGGGCGCCGAGATCTCGCGCCCCGGCCTCGGCGCGACCACGAGCGCGGCGGTGATCTACCTGCACGAGGACGATAATCCGGAGCGGCTTTTCGAATACGGCAAGGAGATCGGGGAGCTTGCGCGCGCGCCGCAGACGATCGTGCGCCACCGCCGGCCCGAGCTGTTGCACAAGGTGCTGATCGACACGCCCGACATCGACAGCGTGGTGCGCGATCACCGCGCGCTCACGGGCGCGCTGGTGCATGCCGCCGACCTCGTGCTGTTCGTCACCACGCCCGAGCGCTACCGCGACATGCAGGCCGCCCAGTGGGTCGAGGAGCAGAGCGCGCAGCGCGCGATGGCGTTCGTGCTCAACAAATGGGACCGCGCCTGCGTCGGCCTGCAGTGGGAGGGGCGTGCCCTGGTCGAGGACGATTTCCGCCGCGTGCTCGCGGGCAACGGATTTCAAGACTTGCAAATCTTCAAGGTGTCGTGCGTCGCGGCCGCGGGTAACGGCACCGACCGCAATGGCGCCGACGAGAACGAGCTGCCGGCACTGCGCGACTGGCTGGCGCGCGGGCTCGACCGCTCGGCCTCCGCCGCGATCCAGGATCGCCGCCGCGTGATGGCGTGGGGGCGGCTCGCGGCCGCGGTCGCCAAGAACATCCCGGCCCCGATCAGCGGCGCACCGTGGGTGAAGGAAGCGTTCGAGGCGTTCGCGGGCGTGCGACAGCAGGCGCTCGCGCCGATCCGCACTGCTGCCGCCGAGGTCGCGAGCGCGCTCGGCGAGCGCTCGGTGTGGCCCGCGAGCCCGGGCGTGTTCGGAACTTACGCGCGCTTCCTCGCCTGGTGCGCGGCGCTGCGCCAGAACCCCTGGTACAACCCGCTCGGCTTCGGACGCACGCCCGCAACAGGCGAGCTCGACACCAAGGCCGACGCGCCCGCCGCGAGCGCCGCCTTCGGCGTCGCGCTGCCGGCGCTGCTCGCCGATGCCGTGCGTACCCTGCGCTATCGCCTGATCGCGCAACCGCTGCCGCTCAAGCCGGTCAATGCACAATGGGACGATGAGCTCGCGCGGCTGCCGGCGCAACTGGCCGCGCTGCCATCCGCGACCTGGGCGGACGTCGTCGCCAACGCGTCGGCGCTGAGCTTTCGCCGTTTCTGCGGGATCGTCGCGATCGCGGGCATCGAGCTTCTGATCCTCGCGGTCCTCGGCATGGCGCTGTGGCAGCTTGGGCGCGGCTTCGTGACCGGGGAATATGCCTCGTCCGGGCTGATCTACACCACGGCCGCCCTGGTGATCCTGCTGCTGCTCGCCGGCCACGTGCTGGCGAACTTTTTCTTTCCATCGCTGCGCAAGCGCTTCCAGGCCGAGCTGATCCGCCGCCTGCAAGCCAGCATCGAGCATGCCTGCGGCCGGATGGAGGCCGCCCTGCACGCGCACGCCGCCGCGATCGACCGGCTGGCCGCGCAGGGCCGCGACATCCAAAGCGCGATCGACCGCTCGGTGCAGTCACTGCGCCGCAGCACGGACGGCGCCGCGATCGAGCGATTGTTCGGTCGTAAGACGGCAGTGGACGCGCCCACCGCGGCTGAAAGCGCGGCGCCCCTCGCGTCCACCACGCCGGCGCGGCGCACGCCGCGATTCGAATGATCGCATGGCTAAATGATCCAATGACGGGATGACGTTGCCGATGTCCGAGCTCGACCACTGGAACAACCGCTTTGCGGCGCCCGGCTACCTGTTCGGCACGCAGCCGAATGCCTTCCTGGCCAGCCAGGCGCATCGGCTTGCGACCGGCGCCAAGGCGCTGTCGATCGCCGACGGCGAAGGGCGCAACGGCGTATTTCTCGCCGAACGCGGCCTCGACGTGCTGGCGGTCGATTTCTCAGCCGTAGCGCTCGCAAAATCGCGCGAGCTGGCCACGAGCCGCGGCATCGCGCTGCGCACCGAAGAGGCCGATATCCTCGGCGGCTGGGCCTGGCCGAGCGCCGCGTTCGACGTCGTCGTCGCGATCTTCATCCAGTTCGCCACCGCCGCCGAGCAACCGCACTTATTTGCCAACATCAAGCAGGCGCTCAAGCCGGGCGGATTGCTACTCATGCAGGGCTACCGCCCCGAGCAGCTCGTCTACGCGACGGGCGGCCCGAAGACGGTCGGCAACCTCTACACCCGCGCATTGCTCGAGGCCGCCTTCGCGGATTTCGCCGCGCTCGACATCCGCGAGCACGACGCCGTCGTGCAGGAAGGCAGCGGCCACAACGGCATGTCGGCGCTGATCGATCTGGTGGGGACGAAGTAGCGAGGCGTCGGTGAGCGCTGCGACGCGTCGGCCAGGATCGGATAACCGCCAAAATATTCCCAGGAACATACTTGGCCACTCATAGGTGGTCCGCTGATTTCGAGGAAATATCTAGCGGACATCTTTGAGCCAAGGAATCGTTCTCAACTTCCATAAGATTATGATATAGCGGGAGAATATTATGGAGTTAATGTGGACAAGAAAGAGGACATAGACGAGGCATCCGACCGCGGGGAAGCCGTCACGATGATGACCCCGCTCATCATCGGCGAGGACTCTCGTCACCGGAAGGCGCTCACCGATCTGGCGATCGATCTCGCCGGCAAGGCGGCTGGCTTTCGCCGGAGCCTGCCTGCCAGCATGCAGGCCGCGCTGGCCGATCTCGTGCGCTCGATGAACTGCTACTACAGCAATCTCATCGAGGGCCACGATACGCATCCGATCGACATCGAGCGCGCGCTCAAGAACGACTACAGTGCCGATCCGGCGAAGCGCGATCTGCAACTCGAAGCGCGGGCGCACATCGTCGTGCAGCAGTGGATCGATGGCGGCAATTTGCGCGCGCGCGCCGCAACCGCCGAGGCGATCAGCGACGTCCATCGCCGCTTTTGCGAGCGGCTGCCGGACGACATGCTGTGGATCGAGGAGCCGGACACGCATGAGCGTCTGCGTGTCGTGCCCGGAGAGTTCCGCCGGCGCGGCGTGAAGGTCGGCCTTCATGTTCCGATCAGCCCCGGCGCGATCCCGCGCTTCTTGAACGAGTTCGAGCGTACCTATCAGCGTCTTGGCAAAGCCGACGCCATTCTGGCGTCCGCTGCCGCGCATCACCGGCTACTTTGGATTCATCCATTTCTCGACGGCAACGGGCGCGTGACCCGTCTCATCTCCCACGCCATGCTGATCGATGCGCTTGATACCGGCGGACTGTGGTCGGTGGCGCGCGGCCTTGCCCGTAACGTCGCGGCTTACAAAGGGCATCTCGCGGCGTGCGACCTTCCTCGCCGCAACGATCTCGATGGACGCGGTAACCTGAGCGAAGAGGCTCTCGCGTCCTTCACGCGTTTCTTCCTTGAAACATGCGTCGATCAGGTGACCTTCATGGAGGGGCTGATGCAGCCTGAGCGGCTACGCACGCGCATCCTCCTGTGGGTCGAGGAGGAAACGCGCCTCGGCCTGCTCCCGCTGAAAGCGGGCGCCGTTCTCGAGGCCATTCTGTATCGGGGCGAGTTGCCGCGTGGCAACGTGGCAAGCCTTCTTGGTCAGACTCCGCGCAATGCGCGACGCGTCATCGCGGAGCTGCTCAAGGCAGGCGTCCTGACATCGAAAGGTCCGCGTGATCCTGTGCGGCTTGCGTTTCCGGCGATCCTTGCGGCGCGCTGGATGCCGGGGCTTTTTCCCGAGGGCGCAGGATGAGGCACGATGCGAGGCCGCAAAACCCGCCTCGCCGCCTCACACGCCGGCGGCGGTGTCCTCGACGAATTCGAGGCCGTGCGGGCCGTCGTAGAAGCGGCCCGTGACGGTGCGGTCGATCTCGCCGGTGACGGCGCCGATGCGGACCGAGAAGCCGCAGACATGGCCGGCCGCGCGCGGGCTCGGCGCGCAGGCGAGCTTGGTGAAGCCGCGGATGTCGAACGCGTCGGTGCGCGCCGCGCGGATCTTCGCGAGCGCCGCCTCGCCGCCGGTCGCGGCGACGAAATCGAGCGCCGCGCGCACCTCGCCGGCGAGCGTCGCCTGGAAGGCGCGCTGCATCGCGGCCTCGCTCGGCTCGTCCGAGTAGCCGGTCACGGCCACTAGGCCGACGAGCAACGTCGGCACGGTCCAGACACGCATCGCGGAAGAGCCCCCTCGCGCCACGCCGCGAAGATGCCACAAAGAGCTTGCGCCGCCGTTTGACCGGTCGCTGCAATTTTAGCGATTGGCGATTCGTTCACCTTGCCGGCTTGATCGCCGCGCGTTCTCCCGCGATAGAATGCGCCGGCCACACCATCCGCCTGCCTATAAACATCCCATCATCGAAGAACGCCCGAGGAGCCCCAATGCCCGCGAAGCCGAAACCCCGCCTGCCCGCCATTCCGGACGACAAGCTCACGGCCCGGCAGAAGGAGCTGATCGAGGCGATCCGCTCCGGCCCGCGCGGGCGGGTGAGCCAGGGCGGCCCGTTCGGGGTCTACCTGCATGCTCCCGACTTCGGCGACCTCACGCAGAAGCTCGGCGCGCACTGCCGCTACAACTCGGGGCTCGCGCCGCGCCTCTCCGAGTTCGCGATCCTGTGCACGGCACGCCAGTGGCGCGCGCAATACGAGTGGCACGCGCATGCCGCCATCGCCGAGAAGGCGGGCGTCGCGCCCGACGTGATCCGCGACGTGAAGGCCGGCCGCGCGCCCAAGAAAGGCACCAAGGAGGAGCGCGCGATCTACGATTTCGTCGCCGAGCTCTACAAGACGCGGCGCGTGAGCGAGCGCACCTACAAGCGCGTGCACGCCTTCCTCGGCAACAGCGGCATGGTCGAGCTGGTCGGCATCCTCGGCTATTACGGCCTGGTCGCCATGATGCTCGACGTGTTCAACGTGCCGCTGCCCGAAGGCGCAACCCCGGCATTTGCGGAAAAGTGACGCGCAGCGTCATTGCGAGGAGCGCATCCACCGCCGTCATCGCCCGCGAAAGCGGGCGATCCAGTACGCCGCAGCGCGTCGATGGGGCGCTGGCAACGTCCCACTCCCGCGTTCGTGATTACTGGATTGCCCGCGTTCGCGGGCAATGACGCAGCAATGTTATCCGAGAATCTCGATCCGCATGCACTTGCGGCGCCAGATTGCTTCGCTTCGCTCGCAATGACGAGAACAATGACGACAATTACGCGCTTGCGGCGGTGCGCGCGGGCTCGGCTTCGTCGGCGTGCACCGGCTCGGCGGGCTTGGCCTTCGGCTTGTTCATGCGCTGCTGCAGCAGCGCCATGAAGTCCTGCCGCGGCATCGGCGGCGCGATCAGGTGACCCTGGCCGAAGTCGCAGCCCATGATCTGCATCGCCTGCAGATCGGCGACCGTTTCGATGCCTTCCGCGACTGCGGCGCTGCCGAAGCGGTGCGCGAGGTCGATCGCGGTCTGGCAGATCGCCGCATTGGTCGGATCGCCGGCGCAGCCCTTCACGAAGCTCGAGTTGAGCTTGAGCTCCGCGAACGAGAGCTCGCGCAGACTGGAGAACGACGAGTAGCCGGCGCCGAAGTCGTCGATCGCGACCGAGATGCCGCTCACGCGCAGCTTGGCGGCGATCTCCTGGCTGCGGCGGATGTCGCGCACGATCTGGTCCTCGGTGACCTCGACGATGAGGCCCGGCCAGTATTCGGCCTTCGGGCGGTTCTCGGTGACGATCCGGTCGACCGGCAGGCGGTCGAGCAGGTTCACCGGCACGTTGATGGCGAGCCGCAGGTTGAAGCCGGCCTCGTCGAAAAGAGTCCAGTCGCGCAGCACGGTGATCAGCGCGTGCTCGGTGAGCCGCGCCATGACGTCGTCGTTCACGCCGGGCAAAAACGTCGCCGGCAGCAGCACACCCTTCTCGGGGTCGCGGATACGCGCGAACGCCTCGGCGCCCGCGAGACAGCGCTGCTTGATGTCGATCTTGGGCTGGTACCAGAGCTCGAGGCGCGTCTCGCGCAACGCCTCGTCGAGCGGGTCGCTCGGCGGGGGCGCAGGCGGTACCGGTGGTGCAAGGGGGGCTGATGGCGCGACGCCGGCCGCCGGCGCCTGCGCGGGGTCACCAGCCGTCAGCGCCGCGAGCACGCGCTCCAACCCGGCCTTGGTGTCGTCGACCGCCATATCACGACCTTTACGGATATCCCGCCCGGACATAGCGGAATTGTCTTAAGCATTGGTATGATGGCGAGAAAGCGCGCTTTGCGCCGCGGCCGTTAACCGCGGGCTAACCGCAGTGACATGCGCCGCGCCAAATCACGCATCAATGCATGTGCATCGCGCCGCCGCCGGTCGCACGCGGCGGCGGGCCGCCGATGCCCTGCACGGCATATTCGATGTCGACGGTCCCGGCCTTCTCGAACGTGAGCGTGCCCTTCACCTTCTCGCCCGCCGTGAGCGGCTGCTTGAGGCCGAACATCATCACGTGGTTGCCGCCGGGCTTGAGCTGCACGGTCTCGCCCGGCTTGATCTCAATGCCATTGGTGAGCGGGCGCATCGTCATCACGCCGTCCTTCATGGCCATCTCGTGCACCTCGGCGTGGTCCGCGACCGCCGAGGTCACGCCGATCAGCCGATCGGATACGGACCCCTTGTTGGTCACCGTGAAATAGCCGGCGCCGACGGTTGCGCCGCCCGGCGTCGCGCGCGACCAGGCATTGTCGATCACGATCGTGGTCGGATGCGCGGGCGGCGCCGGCTCGGCGCCGTAGGCCGCGAGCGTCAGCGCGGCCGCGGCCATCAGGGTTGTCAGGATCGCTTTCGTCGGCAGGGATTGCAGGGGTTTCATTGGGTCAATCATCGGTCTGGAGTTTTTGCAATGGCGACGCGGCCACGTGGGCCGGGCAACGCCGATCGGACGGTGGGCTGGCGGGATGCGCCGAGGCTCAGGCCGGCGGTCCGCGCGCAAAGCCGGCGCGCACGGCGCCGCGCGCGATCGGGCCGGCAAGAGACGGTTGCCGCATCGCGGTACCGGATCCGGCGATCGGCGCGATCGTCGGCGCGCTTGCGGGCAATGGGGCGCCGCCCGCGCATGCGAGCGTGCAGAGCGCGCAGCCGATGCCATGACGGGGCGCCGCGGGTAGGTCGCGCTGCGGCCCGCTGCGCTCGCCAGCGCAGATGACGGACGCAGCCGCAACGTCCGGCGACAGTGCGACCGCGGCGACGAGCAGCGCCTGCAGCGCGAGCCCATAGGCCGCGACGAGCGCGATCAGCCGCCGATGCAGGCCGGTGCGGAACATACCGCCATTGTAGCAACCGCGTGCGGGTCGCGCCACGCAGTGGCGGACAACCGAGGGGGCGTCAGCGCAGCCTTAGTGGAGGGTTAGTGCAGACGGATCGACCGGCCGCGCCATGCCACGGCGGTGCCGCCGAAGGCCAGGATGCGGCGGCGCGCGAAGGCAGCGCAGCCGAGCACCACGAGCAGCAGCGGCCAGGTCCACAGGCCGATGTGATCGTCGAGCGCGTCGCCGAACACCGTGATGAGATAGAGCATCATCACGACGTAGGACGCCGACACGAAGATGGTCGCGAACGTGAAGCGCGCGAACGAGACCCGCGCCCAGCCGCACGCAATGCCGGCGACCACCACGAGGCCGGGCACGAAGCGGCACATCGCGACGAACGCGAAGAGGTCGCGCGTCAGCGCGTCGCCGAGCCCGCGCACGCGCCCGTCGATCACCCGGCGCGCCAGCCAGGGCAGACGGCGCGCGGCGGCTCCGATGGCGTAGAGGGCAAAATCGCTCGCCAGGATGGCGCCCGCGACAGCCGCGATCACGACGCCGCCGGCGAGCAGGTGGTTGGCGGCGAAATACGCGCCGATGACGATCGCGATATCCTCGTGGGCGAACGGCAGGACCACAAAGGAGGACCTGCGCCCAGCCGAGCCGGCTTCGAATCCCGCGACCTGCGAAGCAGTTTGCTGCATGGCGTCGCCCAGCGTTCCTCACCCACTATAGGGGAAGCCGGTTGAACCCAACTCAACTATTATTGCCCCAGCCGACGCCCATAGGGGTCGACCTACCAATCTTGGCTCAGTCATGCTCAGATCGCAAGGCAGGATTGTCATTTTCTCGCAACTGTGAATTGAAAATGCAGGACAAGTTTAAGGGCGAGAGACGTGCCGTAAGTATCAGAAGAAGAACAATATATATGAAGAAGCTATTCCGAGATCGCAACGCGCTTGCGCCGGGGCGCTCGCGCAACGTGTGTGGTCCAAGTTGGAGCCGATGGGCCGCGCCGTGCGTTGAAGCGTCATCCCTGTGTCCCGCCACGCAAAGCCATCGATCCCGATCGACGACCACGACGAGGCGAGCGCCGCGATCGCGACCTGCGCACCGCGAGCAGGCGCCCGGCATTTACAGCCGTGTCGTGCGCCCGGAAAAATGCTAGGGTGGTTTCGGCTCGATCGGAGGCGACGATGCCAGCGAACCGTTCGATGAAGCCCGAGGAGCCGGCGGACCCGCCCGAGATGGGGCGCATCCTGCGCTTCGAGCCACGGCGCAAGCCGCAACGGCCGAACGCTCAGCCGGGCGCACATCCGAGCCCAACGCTTAGTCCATGGCTGTCGTCGGCGCCGACCGGCGCCTCCCCGGTCGAAGGCCTTGAAAAATATTCGCGCGAAAGCGACGACGGCGACGACTATGCCTATCGCATGCGCACAAACCTCGCCGCGATCGTGCTGGTGGGGCTCCTGATCTGGTGCGGCTACTGGCTGTTCAACACGCTCGCCGAGATGCGGCAGGTGCAGGACTGCATCCTGACCGGCCGGACCAACTGCGCGCCGATCAGCGTACCGGTCGAGCGCTGAGCCGGGCGCCGCGCCCCGCCTCGGCGGGTTGCGCGAATCCGGTTCCGCGTCAAGCGTTTGCACCATTGCGGCGGCGCCGCGCCGGGCGCAAGCTTGCGGTTGACGAGAGCCGCCGCGGCATTGCGCTCGCGGGCCCACTTGTTTATACGGGCGGACGAGCAGTGTGGGGTAGAAATATGCGGGCCGCCCAGGCCCGGCCGGGGGAAATGCGCGTTGTCGCGGCGCGCTGGCAAAATCCGAAATCTTCCAGAGAGTTGATGATGTCCTCAACGTTCGACACGGTCGCCAATATCATCGCCGAGACGTGCGACATTCCGCGTGAGAAGATCACGCCGGATAGCCACGCGATCGACGACCTGGGCATCGACAGCCTCGACTTCCTCGACATCGCGTTCGCGATCGACAAGGCGTTCGGGATCAAGCTGCCGCTCGAGCAGTGGACCCAGGAAGTCAACGACGGCAAGGCCACCACCGAGCAGTATTTCGTCCTCAAGAACTTGTGCGCCCGCATCGACGGTCTCGTCGCCGCCAAGGGCGTATAGCGGGAGCGTGATCGCCCTCACCCTGTCATGCGGATCGAGTACTTCCAGCTCATCGATCGTATCGTCGACCTCGACCTCGATGGGCGGACGATCCGCGTCGACGCCCAGGTGCCGCAGGAAAGCACCATCTTCGAAGGACATTTCCCCGGCCATCCGCTGATGCCGGGCGTGCTGCTGATCGAGGCGATGGCCCAGACCTCGGGCTGGCTCGTCATCGCGGCCACCAAATTCGAGCGCATGCCGTTCCTCGCCGCCGTCAAGGAGGCGAAGCTGCGCTCGTTCGTCATTCCGGGCCAGCTCCTGTCGATCACCGCGAAACTGCTGCACGACGGGTCGGGCTTCGCGATCACCAGGGCGACCGTCGCGGTCGCCGGCAAGGCGACTTGCGACGCCGAACTCACCTTGCGCGTGATGCCGTTCCCCGACCCGCGCCTGCGCGCCAACATGGAAGAGATGGCGGCGCGCATCGGCTTTCCGATGAAGGCGCTCGCCAATGGCTGACGGCAAGCCCGCGCCGCGCGAAGCCTGGATCACGGGCATCGGCATCGTGTCGTGCCTGGGCGAAGGGCTCGACGCGCACTGGCAGGGATTTGCCGACAACACGCGCGTGATCGACGCCGAGAGCTTCGCGCCGTTCGTCGTTCATCCGCTCGCGCCGATCGACTTCGACAAGCAGATCCCCAAGAAGGGCGATCAGCGCCAGATGGAGCCGTGGCAGCGCATCGGCACCTATGCGGCGGGCCTCGCGCTCGACAGCGCCGGCTGCAAGGGCAACAAGGAGCTGCTCGGCCGCATGGACATGATCGTCGCGGCGGGCGGCGGCGAGCGCGACGAGGCGGTCGATGCCGCGATCCTCACCGCCCTGCCCAAGGCCGAGAAGCCCGACCGCTTCCTCAACGACCGTCTGATGAGCGACCTGCGCCCGACGCTCTTCCTCGCCCAGCTCTCCAACCTGCTCGCCGGCAACGTCTCGATCGTGCACGGCGTCACGGGATCGTCGCGCACCTTCATGGGCGAAGAGCTCGCCGGCATCGACGCGTTGCAGATCACGCTCGCGCGCATCGCGTCGGGCCAGAGCGATATCTCGCTGGTCGGCGGCTCCTACAACGGCGAGCGCTCCGATGTCGTGATGCTCTACGAGTTCGGCGGCTACTGCCTCAAGGGCGACTTCCGCCCGGTGTGGGAGCGCGGGCCGGACGGCGGCTTCGCGGTCGGCTCGCTCGGCGCCTTTCTGGTGGTCGAGAGCAAGGCGCACGCGCAGGCGCGCAACGCGACGCCGATCGCGCGGCTGAGCGCGGTCGCGAGCGGCTATTCCAACCGCAGCCAGCCGGGCGCGGTGGCGAACGAGCTCGCCCGCATGTGGCCGCGCGTCGCCGGCACTCTTGCGCCGGGCAGCGCCGCCGTGATCTCGGGCGCGAGCGGCGCCAAGCCCGCGACCGCCGAAGAACAGCAATTCCTCGGCCAGCATGCCGAGCTGCCCGTGCGCGCGACCGGAACCTTGATCGGTCACGGCATCGAGCCGCAAATGGTGATGAACGTCGCGCTTGCCGCCATGGCGGTGAACCGCGGTAAACTGTTTCCGCCGTGCGGCGGCGCGAATTTCGAGCGGCCGATGGACGGCCCGCTGCGCCAGGCGGTGGTGACCGGCGTCGGCCACTGGCGCGGCGAAGGTGTCGCGCTGGTCGAAGCGGTCTGACGAGCAGGACCCAAGGAGGCGCGCATGGCGGCATATCGCGACAGTTCCGGCCGGCCCGTGGTCGTCATCACGGGCATGGGTGTCGTCACCTCGCTCGGCGCCGGAAAAGAAGACAACTGGGAGAAGCTCACAGCCGGCAAATCCGGCATCCGCGCGATCACGCGCTTCGCGACCGACGGGCTCAAGACGCGCATCGCCGGCACGGTCGATTTCGTGCCGGTCGAGCCCCTCACCTCGCCGGCGCTCGCCGGCCGGCTCGCCGACATGGCGGCCGAGGAGGCGGTGACGCAGTCGGGCGTCGGCGGCAAGGGGCGCTTTCCGGGCCCGCTGTTTCTCGCGGTTGCGCCCGTCGAGGTCGAGTGGCCGCAGCGCCAGGAGGTCGCCAAGGCCTCGGGCGCGAACGAGCAAGTGACCTACACGGACCTGATCCGCGCCGCCGCGAGCGGCAAGTTCCGCCACTATCACGAGCGCTTCATGTTCGCCTCGGTCGCGGACGGGCTCGCGCAGAAATACGGCACCGAGGGCGCGCCGGTCTCGCTCTCGACCGCATGCGCGTCGGGCGCGAGCGCGATCCAGCTCGGCTTCGAGGCGATCCGGCGCGGCGAGACCGATGCGGCGCTGTGCGTCGCGACCGACGGCTCGGTCAATGTCGAGAGCCTGATCCGCTTCTCGCTGCTGTCCGCGCTCTCGACCTCCAACGACCCGCCGCAGGGCGCGTCGAAGCCGTTCTCCAAGAACCGCGACGGCTTCGTGATGTCTGAAGGCGCCGGCGCGCTGGTGCTCGAAAGCTATGAGGCCGCGCAGGCGCGCGGCGCAAAAATCCTCGGCGTGCTCGCCGGCTGCGGCGAGCTCGCCGACAGCTTCCATCGCACGCGCTCGAGCCCGGACGGCAAGCCGATCGTCGGCTGCATGCGCAACGCGCTTGCCGACGCCGGCCTCACGCCCGAGGACATCGACTACATCAACGCGCACGGCACCGGCACGCCGGAGAACGACAAGATGGAGTGCCAGTGCGTGATCACGGTGTTCGGCGACCACGCCAAGAAGATCCCGATCTCGTCGACCAAGTCGATGATCGGCCACACGCTCTCGGCCGCGGGCGCGATCGAGGCGGTGGTGACGCTGATGACGCTCGAGCACCAGCGCATTCCGCCGACGATCAACTACAACGTCCCCGACCCCGGCATCACGCTCGACGTGGTGCCGAACGTCGCGCGCGACGCCAGAATGGCGCGCGCGATCTCCAACTCATTCGGCTTCGGCGGGCAGAACGTTTCGCTCGTGCTGGCCCGGGAGCCTGCCTGATGGCGGATCAGACCCCACGACGCGCCCTCGTCACCGGCGGCGGGCGCGGCCTCGGCTCCGCGATCGTGCGCGCACTCGCGGCCGCGGGCCAGGATGTCGTGTTCACGTATCGCTCGGCGTCGGCCGAGGCGGACGCGCTCATCAAGGAGCTCAACGCCGCGCATCCCGACCGCACCATCTCGGCGCGCGCGCTCGATCTTTCCGACAAGGCGGCGGTCGAGGCGTTCGTCGGCACGCTCGCGGGCGAGCCGGCGTTCGGCACCTTCGTCCATAATGCCGGTCAAAGCTACGACGCGCTCGCCGTGATGATGGACCAGACGCGGGCGGAAGCCGCCATGCAGGTGAACTACTGGTCGTTCGCCCGCATCGTGAACAGCGTGGTGCGCCAGATGATGCGCGCGCGCTACGGCCGCGTCGCCGTGATCGGCTCGATCACGGCGCTGCAGGCGAGCCAGGGCAACGCCGCCTATGCGGCCTCGAAGGGCGCGCTCCTCTCCTACATCCGCACGCTCGCGATCGAGGTCGCGCGCACCGGCGTCACCGTCAACTACGTGGCGCCGGGCTTCATCGACACCGCGATGCTCGCGCCCTACGAGAAATTCCGCGACACGATGGAAGAGCAGATTCCGGCGCGACGCTTCGCGACGCCCGACGACGTCGCGAGCGTGGTGGCGTTCCTCGCCTCCCCGCAAGCCGGCTACGTCACGGGCGCGCTGGTTCCGGTTGACGGCGGACTCTCGGCGGCGCTAGGCATCCACCGCTGATCTCCGCATATAGTCCCAGTCCCCAGTTCACAGTCCCAGCGTCCGGAGACGCAATGCGTGCGCTCACCCTCGTCGCCGATCGCAAGATCGAGCTGACCGACATTCCGCCGCCGCCGGCGCCGCAGGCCGGCGAGGTGCAAATCCGCGTCAAGGCGGTCGGCCTCAATCATCTCGACCTGTGGGGTTTCCGCGGCATGGCGTTCGCCAAGCGCAAGCTGCCGCTCGTGGTCGGCGCGGAGGCGGCGGGCGAGATCGCGGCGGTCGGGGCCGGCGTGACGGCGTTCAAGGTCGGCGATCCGGTCGTGATGTACGGCGCGCTCACCTGCGGCACCTGCCGGGCGTGCCGCGAGGGCCGCGATAACCTGTGCGAGAACGTCAAAGGCATCCTCGGCTTCCACGTCGACGGCTTTGCGCGTGAGCTCATCAACATGGAGGCGCGGCTCGTCATCCCGGTGCCGGCCGGCATCTCGATGCGGGACGCCGCCTGCGCGCCGATCGCGTTCTCGACGGTCGAGCACATGCTGTTCGACAACGCCAAGCTCGAGGCGGGAGAGACGATCCTCGTGCATGCGGGCGGCTCGGGCATCGGCTCGGTCGCAATCAAGATGGCGAAGGCGATCGGCTGCACCGTCATCACCACGGTCGGCGACGACGCCAAGGCCGAGAAGGCGAAGGCGCTCGGCGCCGACCACGTGATCAACTACCGCACCGGCCGCTTCGAGACGATCGTGCGCAAGCTCACCGGCAAGAAGGGCGTCGACGTCGTGTTCGAGCACACCGGCAAGGACACGTTTCCGGGCTCGCTGCTCGTGCTCAAGCGCGGCGGCCGCCTCGTGACCTGCGGGGCGACGTCCGGCGCAACGGTCGACTTCAACCTGATGCAGCTCTTCCAGCAGCAGTACAAGATCTTCGGCTCGTTCGGCGCCTCGATGCGCAACATCCGCGCGAGCCTCGCCAAGATGGCGGCCGGCATGGCGCCGGTGATCGATACCGAGGTGCCGCTCGCCGAGATCGAGCGCGGGCTCGCGCGACTGGAAAGCCGACAGGTGTTCGGCAAGATCATCGTCAACTTCTGATCGGATCGCGATGACGACCCTGCGAGGTCTCGGCCGACGTGTCGCGTTCCTCGCGAAATCCGCGTTCGATCACGCGGCCGGGACGCTGCTCACGCTCGTCCTGAAGGCGGTGCGCCACGTCGACCGCATCCGCGTGAGCAATGCCTTCGCGCGTGTCACCCGCACGGTCGGGCCGTGGCTGCCCGAGCATCGGCTCGGCCGCGCCAACCTCACGGCCGCCTTCCCCGAGAAGTCTCCCGAGGAGATCGAGCGCATCCTCACCGGCGTGTGGGACAATCTCGGCCGCGTGGTCGCCGAGTTCGCGCATCTCGACCGCCTCACGGTCGGCGACCCGCTCAACCTCCCCTACGTGAAATACGACGCGGCCGCGATCGAGCGCTTCAACCGCATACGCGACGACGGCAAGCCCGCGCTGGTGTTCGCGGCCCATCTCGCCAACTGGGAGCTGCCGGCGATCCTCGCGGCCGCGTTCGGGCTCGACGCGCTGGTGCTTTATCGGCGTCCCAACGTCGGCGCGGTCGCCGACGCCGTGATCGCGCTGCGCCAGGGCAGCATGGGCACGCTGGTGCCGACCGACTCGAACGCGCCGATCCGTCTCGCCCGCGCCCTCGAGGCGAACCGTCACGTCGCCATGCTGGTCGACCAGCATTACGGCAAAGGCGTCGACGTCACCTTCTTCGGCCGCCGCTGCAAGGCGAACCCGCTGATCGCCGCTCTCGCGCGCCACGTCGAGTGCCCGATCTACGGAACCCACATCGTCCGCCTGCCCGGCGGCGCTTTTCGCAGCGAGATCAGCGAAGAGGTCCCGCCGGTGCGCGACGCGGAGGGCCGCATCGACGTCGCCGGCACCATGCAGGCCATTACCAGCGTCATCGAGGGTTGGGTGCGCGAGCATCCCGAGCAGTGGCTCTGGTTGCACCGGCGCTGGCGCGAGTAAAGCGGGGCTCGTCGCGCGAGGCCGAGCCCGGGCGGCTGCCACCGGATCCGCCCCGGCAGATCGCGCGGAAAAAACTACCGCCGCTCTGGCGGCGGCGCCGGCTTTAAACTATCGTCCGCGGCGTCTGTATGTGAGGGATGATCAGCGTGACCGTGACTGATGCGGCTGGCGTCGCAACGACCGCGTCGGTATCGACTCGACTGGCGGTTCCCGACGGGGTCGGCACCCGTCGCATCGACTGGCCCAGTGCCATCACGCTCATCGGCTATCACGCGATCGCGCTGCTCGCCCTGCTCCCGTGGTTCTTCAGCTGGTCCGGCGTCGTGCTCGCGATCCTCGGCCTCTACGTGTTCGGCACGCTCGGCATCAATCTCTGCTATCATCGCCTGCTCGCGCATCGCGGACTCGTCGTTCCGACGTGGCTCGAGCACGCCCTCGCGATCCTTGGCGTCTGCTGCGTGCAGGACACGCCGGCGCGCTGGGTCGCGGTCCACCGCCGGCATCATCAGCATGCGGACGAAAGTGCAGATCCGCATAGCCCGCTGGTCAATTTCTTCTGGGGCCATATGGGCTGGATCCTGCTCGAGAACCGGGATCTGCGGCGCCTGCGGATTTACGAGCGCTATTCGCGCGACGTCCTGCGCGATCGATTCTACGCGAGGCTCGAGCACAATCGATGGCTCTGGGTCGTGCTGGCCTCGTGGCTGGTGTTCTTCCTGGGCGGCTTTGCGGCCGGGCTCGCCATGGGCGGCGGGATGCGGCAGGCGGGCCAGTTCGCCGCCAGCGTCCTCGTCTGGGGCGTCTTCGTGCGCACCGTGGCGGTCTGGCACATCACCTGGTCGGTGAACTCGGTGACGCACCTGTGGGGCTATCGCAACTACGAGACCGACGAGGCCAGCCGCAACAACGTGCTCATTGGGCTCATCAGCAACGGCGAGGGATGGCACAACAACCATCACGCCAATCCGAGATCGGCCCGGCACGGCCATCGCTGGTGGGAGCTGGACGTGACGTGGCTCACGATCCGTTTGCTCGCCCTGGTCGGCCTCGCCCGCCGCGTCGCGACCCCCCCGCCCCATCTGATCGCCGGTGCGGCGTCGGGACGCCTGAAGACGCGCGGCGATCCCGGCGTTCCGGAAAGCTGAAGGCGCCAAGCGTCGCGTCGAGACCATACGCGCTCCGGCTTTGTCCGCTCTCTCGCCGTGGAATGAAGCCGCAGACAAAAAAGCGCCCCCGGACATGAGACGCAAATTCGTTTTCCGCCGCATCGGGCTCGCCGCCATGTTCGCGTGCTTCGCGCTCGCGCACGCCCCGACGGGTGCGGCCGATCTGCCGCCCGGCTACTGGCCGCGCGAGAAAAGCCAAGCCGTGATCGACAAGATGCGGCGCGTGCGGCTTGCGCCCGACCTGTCGCAACTGGGCCCCGGCGAGCGGGCCGCCCTGGCAAAGCTCATCGAGGTAGGCCGCATCTTTCAGACGCTCTTTGAGCGCCAGGAGCACCACCAGGCCGAACGCGCGCTGGCGGCGCTGCGGGACCTGGATCGCCTGCACGCGGGCGCCGCCGACACCGCAAACCTGCTGACGCTCTATCGCAAATTCCAAGGCCCGATCGCCGAGCTCCTGGACAATACGCGCGAGGCGTTCCTGCCGGTCGATGCGGTGGCGCCGGGGAAGAACGTCTATCCGTGGGGCATCGCCAAGGCGGAGATCGACGCCTGGCTCGCGGCGCATCCCGAGCAACGGGCCACGATCCTCGGCCTGCGCACGGTGGTCCGCCGCGCCGACGCGGCGACGCTGCGCGAGGATGCGGCGCGGCTCGCGCGCTATCCGGTGCTGGCGACGCTCCATCCCGGCCTCGCCGACCAGCTCGCGCGGCTCGCCGCCGCGCCCGACCCGAAGACGCTCTATGCCCTGCCCTATTCGGTGGCTTATGCGGACGAGATGCTGCGCATCTTCACGCTGCTCAACGAGGCGGCTGACGCAATCGCCGGCGAGGACGGGGATTTCGCCCGTTACCTGCGCAACCGGGCGCGCGATCTCTTGTCCGACGACTACGAATCCGGAGACGCCGCGTGGGTGAACGGCCGGTTCAAGCATTTCGATGCGCAGATCGGCGCCTACGAGACCTATGATGACGAGCTGTTCGGTTCCAAGCCGTTCCTCGGCGTCAGCCTGATGGTGGAGCGCGCCGCCGATACGGCGGCGTTGCGCGAGGCGTTGAAGAGCCTGCAAGCGCTGGAGGAGAGCCTCCCCTACGCGCCGCACAAGCGCGTGCGCGAAGACATTCCGGTCGGCATCTACGACGTCATCGCCGATTTCGGCGACGCGCGCGGCGGCAATACGGCGACGATCCTGCCGAACGAGAGCTATCTCGTGCGCCGCTACGGCCGGCGCATCATGATCCGCTCGAACATCCTGCGTCATCCCGAGATTTTCGCGCAGAACCGCGAGCTCTGGGCCGCGGTCGTCGCGCCCGCGCATCGCGACGATTTCAGTCTCGACGGCAAGTTCTACGACACGCTCTGGCACGAGATCGGCCACTATCTCGGCGTCGATCGCACGCGCGACGGCCGCGATCTGCCAGCCGCGCTCGAAGCCGACGCCGACGTGCTCGAGGAGATGAAAGCAGATCTGGTGTCGCTGTTCGCCGGCGAGAGCCTGCATCGCCAGGGCTACTACGACGACGCCAAGCTACGCGCGCTCTATGCGGCCGGTATCCAGCGCGTTCTGGTCGACAACAGGCCGCGCCGCGACCAGGCCTACGAAACGATGATGCTGATGCAGTGGAACTTCTTCCTCGAGAGCGGGCTGCTGTCGTTCGAGGGCAGCAGCGGAACGTTGCGCATCGACTACGGGAAATACCACGCAGTGGTAGGCAAGCTCCTCGCGATGGTCTTCGACTTGCAGGCACGCGGCGACAAAGCGGCAGCCGACCGCTTCATCGCTCAATACACCGTCTGGGACGAAAAAGTGCACGGCGTCATTGCGCAAAAGCTGCTCAAGACCGCGCGCTATCCCTACACGCTCTACACCTACGGCGCCCTCGACGAGTGATCGCCCGGCGAGGCGCAAGACCGAACCGACGTGCAGGGCGGCATCAGAGGCGCCGGGGATGCCCTGGCCCACCGGGGTACCGCGAACGCCCCCACAATGCAGCGACAGGCCGCGATCCCGTGTAAACCACGGGTGAACACGGTGTAAACGCTTGAAAATCGAGCTTTTCCCCGCAAACCGCCGCGCCGCCTCGCCCGACTTATCGGCATGGTGCGAATGACCCGCATCAAGCGCTTTGCGGCCGTGACCGCGAAAGTGCCGCCTGATGGTCAGACGCCAGGGTTGGATTTGTGGTGCTCGGCGCACCGCACTCGAACGGCGCGCCGAACTATCGAGAGGATGAAAAGGTGGCTAGAATAGATGCTGCGTTGCAGCCCAAGCGGGTTCGCTTGGTCTCGCGGCGATGTCGGCGTCAACGAAGCGGAGGACTGCGCGATGCATTTCGTCCAGCGACGCCCATCGGGCCGCCATAGCGTGCCCATCGCGCGCTCCGGCCGCATCGCCGCCGCGGCTGCGGCTGCGATTCTTGTCGCAGCATCCTGGCTCGGCACCGACGATGCCGCGGCGCGCGGCTTCGGCTTCGGCGGCTTCCACACCTCCAACCAGGCGCGCTGGCACACGACCTCGCGCGGCCCGACCTCATCGAGCCGCCGCAACGTCGCGACGCGGCACTGGAACAACAGGACGTCACGCCACGGCTCGCAGGTGGCGACCTCTCATCACACGCCCCCCTCCGCGTACCATTGGCGTCAAGCGACGTGGAAGCAGAACAAGCAAGTCGGCACCCAAGTCAACAACCAAACCGGCGGCAACCACACTGGCAACCAAGTCGGCAGCAAGGTTGCCAGCCAGCCGAAGTCGTCCACCAACTCGTCGACGAACACCGGCGGCTACTACACGGTCCAGCCGTCTTCTCCTTCTCCCAGCAAGACTGGGACGAGCTCGAACACCAATAGTCCGGTCGTCACGACGACATCCACCAGCAAGTCGGTGATGACGAGCTCCAACAACACGACGCCGGGCCGCCAGCCGCAGTCGCCCCGCCCCAGCCAGGTCACGACGAACTACGGCCCGCAGATCTTCGTGCCGCCGCCGCGCGGCGGGCAACCGCCTCGCCCGACCGGATGGCGACCGCCGGTCTACGGCAAGCCCTATCCGATGGGCGGCCCCGTCCTCGCCAGCCTGCCGCCGACCGGCGACGGCAATGCGCCGCCTCCGCCGCCGACGATCAACAGCAACACACCACCCGCCGGTGGTGGCGCGCCGCCCCCGAGCAATGCAGCCACCAACAACGACCGCTTCGTTCCCGACGAGATCCTGGTGCGCTTCAGCGGCGGCACCGTGCCGGACGCGATCGCGACGTTCACGCGCGACCAGCGTCTCGCATTGCTCGGCACGCACCAACTGCCGCTGATCAACACGGTGCTCTATCAGTTCCGCATCACCGACGGCCGCGCGGTCGCGGCCGTGCTCGCCGGCTTGCAGGGCGACGGGCGCATCGCGGCGTCGCAGCCGAACTACCTTTACGTTTTGCAGGACGCCGCGCCGCAGACCACGACCGATCCGGCGCAATATGCGGCCGCGAAGCTGCACCTGTCGCAGGCGCATGATCTTGCGAACGGCACCGGCGTGCTGGTCGCCGTGATCGACACCGCGATCGACGCCGCCCACACGGAGCTGCGCGGCTCCGTGGTCGGGCAGTACGACGCGGTCAAGACGCCGCTGGTCCCGCTTGCGCACGGCACCGCGATGGCGGGCGCGATCGTGGCGCACGAAAAGCTCTCGGGCGTGGCACCCGGCGCGCGCATCCTCGCGGTGCGGGCGTTCGACACCACCAACGCCGGCGCGAACGCCACCACGACACGCCTGCTCGACAGCCTGCAATGGACCTCGACCTCGGGCGCCCGCGTCGTCAACATGAGCTTTGCGGGGCCGGACGATCCGGGCGTGCACGCGATGATCGTGGCGCTGCACCAGAAGGGCGTGGTGCTGGTCGCGGCCGCCGGCAACGAGGGTCCGCGCGCGGCGCCGGCTTATCCGGCCGCCTATGTGGGCGTGATCGCCGTCACGGCGACCGACATCGACGATCGTCTGCTCAACGTCGCCAACCACGGCAGCTACGTCGCGGTCGCGGCGCCGGGCGTCGACGTGATGGCGGCGGCGCCGAACGGCGGCTACGGCTTCTCGACCGGGACGTCGATCGCCTGCGCCCAAGTGAGCGGGCTCGCGGCCCTGCTGATCCAGCGCAACCCGCGCCTCACCCCCGACGCGCTCGCGGCGGCACTGGCGCAGACCGCCAAGGACCTCGGCCCCAAGGGCCGCGACGACGAGTTCGGCGCCGGCCTCGTCGACGCCTACGAGGCCGTGCTGTCGCAAGCGCCGGCCATCGCCCAACGCGGCCCGCTGCAGTAGGGGTCAACGGTGCGCGCGGCTGCTCCGCCGCACGCACACCGGGCTCGCATCGCGCGTTTCCTTCGCTTGATCGGTGCGTCAGCGCCTACGCGGCGCCGAAAAGACCAGTCGAAAGGCATTCGCGTGGTGGCATTTTTCTAGACCGACTGCCCGGGAGAAAGCACGACGACGGTGGCTCCCATCCTCACGCGGCTGTAGAGATCGATCACGTCCTCATTGGTCATGCGGATGCATCCGGACGAGATGGCTTGGCCGATATATTCCGGCTGGTTGGTGCCGTGAATCCGGTAAAGCGTGTCCTTGCCGCCTTCGTAGAGATAGATGCCTCTCGCACCCAGTGGGTTTCGCGGGCCACCCGCGACGCGCGCCGGGTATGGGCCTAGTCGCGCCTGGATCTCGGCTGTGGGAATCCATTCGGGCCACTCCGCCATGCGGCCGACGCGAGCCACGCCCGACCAGGCTTGGCCCTGCTCGCCCACGGTGACGCCGTAGCGGATCGCCTTGCCATGCGGCAGGACGTAATAGAGATAGCGCGCGCTCGTATCGACGACGATCGTGCCCGGCTTCTCCCCGTGGCTGTAATCGACGATGTGCCGCTGATAGGTCTGGGGAATCGTTGCCTGGGCGTAGGGAGGATGCGCGAGCAGCATCCTGTCTCGTGCCGTCTGATGGGCATCGGATGCCGCTTCGAGCGTTGCCTGCGTACAGCCCGAGACGAGCAGTCCGATCGAACCGACGACAAGCAGGCAACGTATTGTCGAACGCATCGACGGGACCTTCCCCTCTATCGATGCGCCTCGGAGAACGTTCCACGATCCGGGCGCGCATCGACCCGGATCTGTTCGGCCATGACGGCGCCCGCCCCGGACGTCGCCTCCGGGGCGGGCTTTTGCAGAACGGTCTAGTAGGCCCCGTATCCGCCGCCGCCGCCGCCCCAGCCAAATCGGTAATTGATTCCGAACTTCACCATGTCGATGTCGCGGTTCACGTTGAACCGATCACCGACGATGACGTTGGACGCCGCCACCGAAAAGTTGTCCAGCTCCACGTGGTTGTACTCGATCTTCGCCGACCACGGTCCCGAGAACGCCCATTCGGCGCCGACACCGGCCATCCAGCCGCTGCTGGTGTTGGACCCGCTGACGGATGCGCCGGTCGTCAGGTTGTTGAGCGTGGCGCTGTTCTGCACCCAGGCGCCGCCACCCTTGGCGTAGATCAACCAGCGATCGAAGGAGAGGCCGATCCGCCCGGCCAATGTCGCGACCCAGTCGGTTTTGGCCGATGCCTGCAGCGTGCCGAACGCTGTGGCCACGCCCGGTCCCGTTCTGCTGAGCGACGTTGCGTCGATGTCGCCTTCAACGCCGAAGACGAAGTTGTTCACCTGATAGTTGAAGCCGACCTGTCCACCGCCGATGAACCCGTTGTTATCGGTGCTGAAGGTCGCACCAGTGACGGTGTCAGAGACCGAACTGTGCGACCACGCCCCACCAATGTTTGGGCCGATGTAGAAGCCGCTCCAATTGAACGGCGGAACCGGAGCCGGCGCAGGCGGCGCCTTCACCGGAAGGTCGGCCGCGACGGCCGGAGCCGCGGCCAAGGCCGCAGCACAAATGCCAATCAGCAAGCTCATTCTCATGGTGTATTCCTCCACCCCAGGATTCAAGCGGATTGCTTGAGTCCTAGGCACTCTATCACAGGTTACTAAGGACAACTGTGACGTGCAGGACACACTCGCTCATAAAACGCGTGAAATGCCTGTGGATTCAACGTAACATAGTACCGTCACAACTATTTCCCCTATTTCGCCCCATACAAAGGCGCTTCCGCGTCGGCTCTGCGCATCTCTCCTGCGACGAAGCCGCGACGACCTGCCATTGCGCAGTCGAGACGATCAGGAGCACGATCTTTCATCCGCATACGCGCCGCCGGACCGGAAGCGCCGTTCACTTGCTCGTCGGCCTGATTGTGCGGGGCAGGCCGCGCGAAGCCGATCACGGATTCTGCTGCGCGCCCTGTTGCGTCGATCGAACGATCTGGTCCTGGTACGCAGCCGCCTGCTGGGCGTTTGGTCCGGCGACCATGAACACCACCATCTCCCGATAGATCAGGCAATCGATGCGCGCCGCGTAGTCGCCGAAGTGCGCGTCGACCCACCCGAGATCCGGGCCCCCGATCTTTTGGATGACGTCCTGGCCGCCGGCTTGGGTCACGGCCTTCATGGCCTGCTGCATGCACTGATCGAAGCCCAAGACATCCGGCGTCCACACGGTCGAGTACAGCGCGGGCGGCTCGGCATGGGCGGACGTGGTGATCAGGAAGGTGCCGAGCAGGCAGGCGAGACCTACGGATGCCGCCGTCGTTCGCGTCATCATTGTCCGTCGCGGCCGGGTCATCGTACGTCTCCTTGGTTTTCGTGTAGTGGCGGCGCGAAAGTCGGTGGAAGCCCCGGTACCTGAGACGAAATGATGATCGCCGGGCTATGCCCGGCGATCACCCTTCTTGTGTGCCGCGGTCCGGCGATCAGCCGTTGTTGCAGCCGGAGTATTGCAGCTCGCCCTTGGTGCCCATGCTCTCGAGCTTCTGCTGCAGCGACGTCGTCACCGCATCGAGCGAGGGACCCGTGGCCGAGAGCAGCTGGTGCTCGTTGGTGCTCATGACCGCGAGGCAACCGAACGCGCCGGCCTCGACCGAGGCGGCCTGCTTGCAGCTCCCGAACTGGCCGTCGCAGGTCGTGATCGCTTCGGTATTCGCGACCGGCAGCGCGTCGGCGACACGAACAACCCAGCCACCGTCCTGATTCCAGGCCAGAGAGAGCGCCTTGAACGACAAACTCTGCGGGGCCGGGGTCGTGGCCGTCACGTTGGCCGCCTCCCGCGGCCGACCCATCGAGAGGAACGGGCCGGACTATACAGACCTGCCGCAAGCGAATCCATTCGCAGCGCCGGTTGCGCGCGGCCGCGCGCCGCAATCGCGTAAGCCGCTGGCAAATAGGTAAAAGGTTAGTGTGCGCTCAGCTCGCCGTCATTGCATCGCGACGGCTTCCGGAACGCTCGCGGCGCCCAGATTATGTAGCCGATCGATGCGCCGATCGTCCGCGCTACCCGGCGGCGCGGCGGCCGCATCGTAGCCGTGCGGGCGCAGCGCCGCGATGCCGGCGCGCGCGTCCGGATCGGCCATCACGCGCGCAAGCACATCCTCGTCGCGCCACACCCACCTGCCCTGCTCGAGCCGCGCATAGACGCGGCCGGTCGCGCGGTCAGCGAGATTGATCACTGGAATCAAGCGCGCGCAGCGCAGCAGGAACTCGACGTTGCGCTCGGGCGCGAGGTCCTGGCCCGCATAGACGTCCTCGGGCCGCTGCGCGCGGATGTTGATCTTGCGGAAGCGGTCGATGTCGAGGATGCTCTTGATGTCGACGATCGTCATCTCGCCATTCCAGCCGAACGCGACGGTCAGCGGGCGGCTGCCGTCCGGCACGCTGTTGTCGAGGAACTCGAAGTGGACGCGCCGACGCGTGTCGAGCGCCCAGGTGAAGAACAATTCGGGCATACCGGTGTAGGCTTCGACGTTGTGCGCCAGCAGATCCTCGACCGCCTTGTAGCGGCCGACCTGCAGCCCGCGCTTCCACGCGCGCTCGACCGTCATCTCGGGCGGCGTCACGACGAAGAACATGTAGACGAGATCCGCGAAGCGCGTGAGCAGCCGCTTGGGCTCGCGTCCCTCGACGAAGCTGTCGAAGCGGAAGCGGTCGATCAGCAGATGCGAGATGTCGCCCTTCTGGGCCTTGCGCGCCATGTGGCGGTCGAGCTTCTTGTCGACGATCTCGACCTCATGGCCCGACATCGTGCCCGCATACTTGTAGGCCGGGCCGAGCGAGCCGTAGTCGAGCAAGAACTTGCGCCAGATGTCCGGGCTGATCAGCGCGAAATTCTCCCACGGGAAGCCGAGCTGCATCGCGAGCGCGCGCTGCAGCGGCCGCATGGTGCTCTTGCCGGACGCGGAGGCGCCCTTGACGTTCAGGATCACGGGACGCTCCTGCGCCGACAGCGGGCGATAGCCCTCGCGCGCCGCTGCTTGTGCGATGAACGGCGCCATTGCGTCGCCGATCGCCTCGCTGCCGAAATCGTTGCACACCCGCGTGAGCGCAAGCTCACCGAGGACCTTGTGATCGGCGAACAGTCGGCCGCGTCGCGCCACGATGGTGGTGGCGATGGCGCCGAGCGCACGAAAGCACGATTGCGCGAGCCGGCCGCCCTCACGTTCCGCCTGCTCGGACCAGTCGCGCATGATCCGCTGCTCGCGCTGCTCGGCACTCTCGCGTGGCGCAGGCGGCGGCTTGCGCCGCGCCAAGCCGAAGGACCAGCGCGGGCGGGTGGCGCTATCGGGTTCGGGATCCGGCGTCGGCACCGACAGGCGCGCAAGCTCCTGCGCGATGAAGGCTGACGCCTTGCCACGCACCTCGGCGAAGCGCGCGTGCAGCTCGCCGGCATGCTGGGCGATGTCCTTGTTGAGGATGGTCGCCGCGATCTCGCGAAAGTTTCGGCCGAGATCCTCGTAGGTGGTGCCGTCCGGCACCGCGAGGCCGGCGGTCACGCGCACCAGGAGCTCATGAATGATCAACCGCTCGGGGCGAAACGCGACCAGGTCCTGGGGCGGCAGGCCGCAATAGTCGCTGAGCTCGAACGCCTGGGCGAGGCTCGTCGAGACGTTCTCGGGCCGAAAGACCGTCGCGAGCCGCAACAGCTCGCGCGGCAATTCGGATTCGAGGCCCGGATTCCAGGCGCCCTCGCCCGCGGGCGCGGACTGATCGGTGGCTTGATCGACGATGCTCATGGGCATTCACCTCATGAACTGCCACCAGCAGATATGAAATGGCCGTCAGGTGTCAAACCCCTCCCACTGTCATTGCGAGGAGGGCGCAGCCCGACGAAGCAATCTCCAGCGCGGATGCATGGGAAAACTAAGCGGGATTGCTTCGTGGAGTTCACCCTCGGGCTTGCCGAAGGCAAGACCGGGGGCTCGCAATGACGATAAGCCCGGTCAGTGCCCGGTCTTTATTTTCGTCCACAGCCGGTTGAGGATGCGCTGCGTTTTCTGGTCGTGCGCCGAGATGGTGTAGAGCTTCGCCATGGTGGCGGCGTCCGGGTAGATGGTGCGGTCGTCGAGGATCGCCTTGTCGATGAACTTCTGGCTCGCAGAATTTCCCGTTGGCGTACTGCACCAGGTTGGTGTTCTTCGCCGCCACCTCGGGGCGCAGCAGGTAGTCGATCAACGCGTACGCCTCGGCGGGGTGCGGCGCGTCCTTCGGGATCGCGAGGTTGTCGAAGAACATCTGCGCGCCCTCCTTCGGGATCGCATAGCCGATCTCGACGCCGCCTTTCGCTTCGGCGGCGCGCTTCTGCGCCTGCTTGATGTCGCCCGACCAGCCGACCACGAAGCAGATCTCGCCGCTCGCCAGCGCATTGAGATATTCGGACGAGTGGAACTTGCGCACAAAGGGCCTGATCTTGCCGATCAGTTCGGCCGCCTTGTCGAGGTCGCTCTGCTGCGTCGAGTTCGGATCGAGGCCGAGATACGCCAGCGCCGCCGGCACGATGTCGTCGACTGAGTTGAGCATGTGGATGCCGCAGTCCTTGAATTTCGCGAGCTGCTCCGGCTTGAACACGACGTCCCAGCTGTCGATCTTCGCGTCGGCCCCGAGGATCTCGTGCATCTTCTTGACGTTGTAACCGATGCCCGTCGTGCCCCACATGTAATTGACGGCGAACTGGTTGCCCGGGTCGTAGAAGGCGAGCTTCTGCGCGATCAGCGGCCACGCATTGACGAGGTTCGGCAGCTTCGACTTGTCGAGCTTCTGGAAGACGCCCGCCGTGATCTGGCGCTGGAGGAAATAGCCGGTCGGCACCACCACGTCGTAGCCGGACTTGCCGGCGAGCAGCTTGGTCTCGAGCGTCTCGTTGGCGTCGAAGGTGTCGTAGCGCACCTTGATGCCCGTATCCTTGGTGAAGGCTTCGAGCACGGTCGGATCGATGTAGTCCGACCAGTTGTAGAAGTTGACCACCCGCTCGCCCTGCGCCGACGCCGCCGCCGGCGCGAGCAGCGTAAGCGCGAGCCCCGCGATGCACGCCATCAGGCGTCGCGACGATGTCATGTGCCAAGTCCCCCCAGAACGGTTCGATGCGCCGGGATCATCCGGCGCACGCGAAAATTCGATCAAGACAACTCAATCGGGATAGAGCGGCCACCAGCGGTTATGGCCGTGACGGCGCGGCCCGACCGGCCGCGGGTACCAGTTCTGCACGCACGAGCCGCCGATCCCGCTGATGGTCGCCTGGCACTGCTGGAAGCTCGCGAACAGGCATTCCTCGATGCCGCTGCGATCGCCGTAGCGCGCGCACCACGGGTACCACGGCCGCGCCGCGCTCGGGCGCGGATCGCCCACCAGCGTGACGCCCACCGCGACGAGAGCCAACAAAGCCAGCAGCAATTTCCGCATCATCTTCTCCTGCTTTTCGTCATTGCGCCGCAAGCCGCCGTGAATGCGCGACACGCGCGCGCCGTCGCGTCACGACTCGGTCGGCAGCCCGGCCGCCTTCCAGGCCTTGATGCCGCCCGCGAGATGCGCGTCGCAGCGCAGCCCGGCCGCCTGCGCGAGTTCGGCCGCCCTGACCGAACGGATGCCCGACGCGCACGAGAACACCAGCGCGCGCCCGCCCGCATCGGGTAGATCGGTCGGATCGAACGAGGACAGCGGCGCCAGCACCGCGCCCGGAATGCGCTCGCCCGCCGTCTCGGCCGGCTCGCGCACGTCGACCAGCAGGATCTCGCCCGCATCCATGCCGCGCGCCACTTCCTGCGGCGTGAGATCGCGCACATCGCCGGCGCCGAAACCGAACATCGCTGCTCCCCGAAGCTGCGCCCCCGCGCCTCACATTCCGATATTCGCCGTCGGATTCCAAGAGGAGCGCGGGTGCCGCCGCGCAGCCCGCGTCAGATCGTCACCTGCGTGCCGACCTCGACCACCCGGCCGGTCGGAATCTGGAAATAGTCGGTGGCGTCGTTCGCGGCGCGCGCGAGCGCGATGAACAGCCGGTCCTGCCATGGCGGCATTCCGGAGCGCGCGGCGCGCTTGAGGGCGCGGCGCGACAGGAAGAACGAGGTCGACATGATGTCGAAATGCCAGCCGACCTTGCGCGCGATCGCGAGCGCTTTTGGCACGTTCGGCGTCTCGGTGTAGCCGAAGCGGATGATCAGCCGCGTGAACGTCTTGCCGACCGGCTCGATGCGCACGCGCTCCTCGTCGGTGACGCGCGGCGTGTTCGCGGTCTTGATGCAGAGGATGACGTTCTTCTCGTGCAGCACCTTGTAGTGCTTGAGGCTGTGCATCAGCGCGGTCGGCGCGCTCGTCGGATCGCTGGTGAGGAAGACCGCCGTGCCGGGCACGAGCTGAGGCGGCTTCTTCTCCAGCATGGCGACGAGGGAGTCGAGCGGCGTCTCAAGCCGCCGCGTCTTCTCGAACAGGAGCTGGCTGCCGCGCCGCCACGTGTACATGATCACCATCATGACGATGCCGAAGGCGAGCGGCACCCAGCCGCCCTCCACGACCTTCATCAGGTTGGCTGACAGGAACGTGGCGTCGACCACGATGAAGGGCGCCATCAGCGCGGCGGCGGCGAGCGGCGTCCAGTGCCATACCCGCCAGATCACGATGAAGGCCATCAAGGCTGTCACCACCATGGTGCCGGTGACCGCGATGCCGTAGGCCGAGGCGAGCGCGTCGGAAGAGCGGAACATGCCGACCAGCAGCAGCACGCCGATCAGCAGCACGCCGTTCACGCGCGGCATATAGATCTGCCCCTCGTGGCTCTCCGAGGTGTGGCGGATCTCCATGCGCGGCAGCAGGCCGAGCTGGATCGCCTGGCGCGTCAGCGAATAGGCACCCGTGATGACCGCCTGGCTCGCGATCACGGTCGCGGCGGTCGCGAGCAGCACCATCGGCAGCAGCGCCCAATCAGGAAAAAGCAGGTAGAAGGGGTTCTTCACCACCTTCGGGTCGGCGAGCACCGCGGCGCCCTGCGCGAGATAGTTCAGCGCCAGCGCCGGCAACACCAGGCCGAGCCAGGCGAGCTGGATCGGCCGCTTCCCGAAATGGCCGAGATCGGCATAGAGCGCCTCAGCGCCTGTGACGGCGAGAAAAACCGCGCCGAGCGTCGCAAGCCCCACCGCGCCGTGCCGAAGCAGGAACTCGATCCCATAAGCCGGATTGAAGGCGAGCAGGATGCCGGGGCTCTTGGCGATGTAATAGATGCCGGGCAGCGCGATCGCGACGAACCACACCATCATCACGGGCCCGAAGAACGCGGCGACGCGCGCGGTGCCGCGCGCCTGCACGGAGAACAGCACGATCAGGATCAGCGCCGTGAGCGGCACCACGAACGGGCCGAAGGTCGGATTGTACTCGTTCAAGCCTTCGATCGCGGACAGCACCGACACGGCCGGCGTGATCAGCGCGTCGCCGTAGAACAGCGCGGCGCCGACGATGCCGAACAGCGGCACCCAGACGGCCGCCCGTCCGAGCGCGCGCTGCGCAAGCGCCATCAACGTGAGCGTGCCACCCTCCCCGTTGTTGTCGGCGCGCAGCAGGATGAGAACGTATTTGAGCGTCACGATGACGATGAGCGACCACAGGATCAGCGACAGGATGCCGAACACGACGTCGGGCGTCGCGGTACCGCCCTGCCCGATCGCGGTCGTCACGGCGACGCGGAACGCATAGAGCGGGCTCGTGCCGATGTCCCCGTAGACCACCCCGATGCTGCCGATGACGAGCCCGCCCAGGCGCACGGCGCTGGGCGTTGCTTTGGGGTGATCGGCCCGAAGATCGGTATTTTGGGAAGCCGTGACGCTGCTGGCCATTTGTTGGCAACCGTTATGCTGCGCTGCAGCATAGCACGAAGTCTGGGCTTATAGCATCCGGGACCCAACGCGCCAGCCCGTCAGGCGATCCGCGCAGGCACCCGGCCATGCGCGGGGCGCGTATATGGGCCGGAATCGGCCCCGGCGCAATGCACCTTCGGACGCAGGGTTAGCGAGTGGCTCTGACGTTCAATCGCCCGCGATCGCCTCGGTGAGGCGCAGGAGCTTCAGCCGGAGGGCAGGCTGCTTGATGCGCGCATAGGCGCGGGCGAGGCGCAGCGCGCCTTCGGTCTGCAGGAACGAGAATTCGACGTCGACGCTGCCGTCCGGCGAAGACTTCTGCGCCTCGTCCGGCGCGAAGAAGAACGACACCGGCACGCCCAGCACCTCGGCGATATGCTGCAGCCGGCCAGCCGAGATGCGGTTCGCGCCCTTCTCGTACTTCTGCACCTGCTGGAACGTGACGTTGATCAGGCTGCCGAGCTCGGTCTGCGACAGCCCGCGCTGGAGACGCAGCGTGCGCACACGCAGGCCGATCTCGGCGTCACGCGGGTCTCCGCCTCGGGGGGTCACTTTGGCCTGCACGTGCGGAGGGACCTGTGTGGCAAATTTCGACGCCTGGCGCGTAACGACGCGCGACACCATGACGTTAGGTCATGGTATCTGAGTTCGAACCGGAAGTCGACTGTGGAAAACTTCCGGGTCGCCAAGAGACCCGGGTTGTCCCGCGCTCTTAGGGCTGGAAATCCAGCGGGATAGGCGGCGCTTCCCGCATCAGCGTGATGGTCACGCGCCGGTTGGCCGCAATATAGGGGTCGTCGGGGAACAGCGGCTGGGTATCGGCCCGGCCGCCCACTTCCATGAAATGCGGCGGTCGGCATCCCTTCCTCCTCGAGGATGCGGCGGACCGAGTTGGCCCGGTCGGAGGACAGCTCCCACGGGCCGTAGCCCGGGCGCGGCGCCGTCTTCGAGGCCGCCGTATGGCCGATGACCCGCAGGCGATACGGCGTCGCCTTGAGCGGCGTGCTCAGCTTCTCGATCAAGCGGCGCGTGCGCTCATAGGGCTCCCGCGAGCCTTCGGGAAACATCGAGCGGCCGTCCTGGTCGACGATCTCGACATTGAGCCCGTCCTTGGTCTCCTCGATCACGATGTGCTTCGAGATCTCGGTGAGCTCGGGCATGTCCTGCAGCGCCTGGCGCAGCGAGGCGGCGGCGAGCGCGAAGGCGCGATCTTCCTCGAGCCGCGCGCCGACCGCGCGATTGCGGTCGTGCTCGTCCGGCGTCGGGGTCGCGGAGGCTTCCTCGGGTGGAATGTGCGCGGCGTTCTTGAGCTTCGGCCGGGTCGGCAGGCCCGGCACCTCGATGACGCCGGAGTAGCGCACGTTCTGCTGCACGCCGAAGGCGTCGCGCATCGAGCCTGCGACGATCTGCAGCTTCTGCTGGTCCTGGTTGGAGAACGCGACCAGCATGACGAAGAAGCTGACCAGCAGCCCCATCAGGTCCGCGAAGGTGACGAACCAGCCGTGTCCGCCGCCGTGCGCTGCTTGCTTTTTTCGCCATCGGTCAGCGGGCGCGCGCGCGCCGCCTAGGCCGGCACCGCCTCCTCATCGGCGGAATGCCGGTGCTTCTCGGGCAGATAGGCGAGCAGCATCTCGCGCACCAAGGTGGGGCTCTTGGAGTCGCGGATCATCAGGATGCCGTCGATCATCAGCGTGCGGTTGATCTCCTCGTCGACCAGCTTGAGGTGCAGCTTGTCGGCGATCGGCAGGGTGACCAGATTGGCGACCACCGCGCCGTACAGCGTCGCGAGCAGCGCGGTCGCCATGAACGGGCCGAGCTTCGAGGGGTCGGTCATGTTGGCGAACATCTGCACCATGCCGATCAGCGTGCCGACCATGCCGAAGGCGGGCGCGCAGTCGCCGATCGCGCGGTAGATCTTCTGCCCCTCGTCGAGATGGGTGAGGAAGATGTCGCGGTCGCGCTCGAGATTGTCGCGGATGAAATCGGCGTCGTAGCCGTCCGCGATGTAGCGGATGCCCTTGGCGAGGAACGGGTCGTCGACCTCGACCTTCTCGAGCCCGATCGGGCCCTGCTTGCGGGCGAGCTCGGCGAAGCCCGCGATCTCGTCGACCAGCTCGCGCTGTGACGTGCGGCGCAGCGTGAAGGCGAACTTGGCGCCGAGCGGCAGGCCATGGAAGATCGCGCTCAGCGGAAAGCGAATGAGGGTCGCGGCAAATGATCCGCCAAAAATGATGATCAGCGGCGTGATCGCTGACGAACATGCGCAGGTCGCCGCCCATCAGGATGAGGGTGACGACGACCACGGCGCCGGCAACTAGACCTAGGCCGGTTGCGATATCCATGAACGAACTCCGAACGCGCCCCGTAACGCGAGCCCCCCAACGGCGGCCCTCGGGTCCCAAACCCTAGCGCCGCCGCACTTAAGGAGCGGTAAAGCTTCGTAAAGGTTGACGTTGCGGGAACGACGGCAGTACCGAGGGGGCGCGACTTCCCGCGCGCCGCCGCCTGGGCTATGCCCGGGGTCCGCGCCCGGGTCGGGACGAACGGCCAAAATGTCGCGGCCGGCAATACATTAATAATGTGGAGGTCGTGATGCGCGAGGTTGGCCATTTCGTCGGAGGTACTGAGGTCAAGGGCAAATCAGGGCGCGCCGGCGACGTCTTCAACCCCAACACGGGCGAGGTGCAGGCGCGGGTCGCGTTCGCGTCGAAGTCCGAGGTCGAGGCCGCGATCGCGAACGCGGCGGCCGCGCAGCCCGCATGGGCGGCCACCAATCCGCAGCGGCGCGCCCGCGTCATGTTCAAGTTTCTCGAGCTCGTTCAGGCAGAATACGACAGCCTCGCGGCGCTGCTCTCCTCCGAGCACGGCAAGACCTTCGCGGACGCCAAGGGCGACATCCAGCGCGGCCTCGAGGTGGTCGAGTTCGCGTGCGGCATTCCGCATCTGCTCAAGGGCGAATACAGCGAGGGCGCTGGGCCCAGCATCGACATCTTCTCGGTCCGCCAGCCGCTCGGCGTCGTCGCCGGCATCACGCCGTTCAATTTCCCCGCCATGATCCCGCTGTGGAAGGCGGCGCCGGCGCTCGCCTGCGGCAACGCGTTCATCCTCAAGCCGTCGGAGCGCGATCCGTCGGTGCCGATGCGGCTCGCCGAACTGTTCCTCAAGGCGGGCCTGCCGCCGGGCGTGCTCAACGTCGTCAACGGCGACAAGGAGGCAGTCGACACGCTGCTCACCGACCCGCGCATCCAGGCGATCGGCTTCGTCGGCTCGTCGAGCATCGCGGAATACATCTATGCGACCGGCTGCGCGCACGGAAAGCGCGTGCAGTGCTTCGGCGGCGCCAAGAACCACATGATCGTGATGCCGGACGCCGACATGGACCAGGCGGTCGACGCGCTGATCGGCGCCGGCTACGGCTCGGCGGGCGAGCGCTGCATGGCGGTGTCGGTCGCCGTGCCGGTCGGCAAGAAGACCGCCGACATCCTGGTCGAGAAGCTGATCCCGCGCGTCGAGTCGCTCAAGATCGGCCCGTCGACCGACAAGCAAGCCGATTACGGCCCGATGGTCACCAAAGCGCATCTCGACAAGGTCAAGGGCTACGTCGACCTCGGCGTGAAAGAAGGCGCGAAGCTCGTGGTCGACGGCCGCAATTTCAAGCTCCAGGGCTACGAGAACGGCAACTTCATGGGCGGCTGCCTGTTCGACCACGTGACGCCCGACATGCGCATCTACAAGGAAGAGATCTTCGGCCCCGTGCTGTCGGTGGTGCGCGCCAAGGACTACGACGAGGCGGTGCGGCTCCCCTCCGAGAACGAGTACGGCAACGGCGTCGCGATCTTCACCCGCGACGGCGACACGGCGCGCGACTTCACCAGCCGGGTCAATGTCGGCATGGTGGGCGTGAATTTCGCCATTCCGGTGCCGCTCGCGTATCATACGTTCGGCGGCTGGAAGCGTTCGGGCTTCGGCGACCTCAACCAGCACGGCCCGGACTCGATCCGTTTCTACACCAAGACCAAGACCGTCACGGCGCGCTGGCCGTCCGGCATCAAGGAAGGCGCAGAGTTCGTCATTCCGACCATGAAATGACCCGAATGGCCTGACATGACCGCCTGCGGGCGAGGGGTTTGCGTCCAGTCTTTCGCGTCGGGGGCAGTCGAGGTTGCATGGCGTCGACCGTCCAGCTGAGTGCGTGCGCGTGGTGGCGTGTTGCCGCCGTTGTTCCCGCTATGGCGCTCGTGCTCACGCTCTCTGGCTGCGGCGATACGGTGAACAGCAGCGTGTTCGACCGCCTCGCCGAGGGTCCACTGGTGCCGATGCCGGCGCGCTCCGCCGAGATCGTGCCGACCGCGGAGTCGATGCGCGGGCACTGGGTGCTCACGATGCCGGGCACCGGCTCGTGCGGCATGACGTTTGGCACCGCCGCGGCAGAAGGCGCGATCGCCCCGGAGGGCGGCTGCCCCAAGAGGTTCGCGGCAAGCCATAGCTGGACGATCGAGCCCAACGGCGTCGTGATCCGCGACCCGCGCGGCGCTCTCCTCGCCGCGCTGCGCATGACCGAGCCCGGCCGCCTCGAAGGCGTTACCCCGGACGGCGAGCAGGTGCTGCTCGCAAGATAGTGTGCGCAGATGCGTGGTGCGTAGCCCGGATGGAGCGAAGCGCAATCCGGGACTGCGCTCCCCGCTACAGGGCCGCCGGCTCGCTCGCCCTCGCCGACACTGCTTACATCACCCGCCCAATCGGCAGGCAAGATGCCGCACCGCACATATTGATGAAACGACGAATGTGGCCAATCGCCCACACGTTTGACGAGCCCATGCTTGACTGGATTGAAATGGATGTAGTCGACGTGTCGGGCGAAGTCTGTCTCATCCCGCACCGTGTGCTCCCAGAATCGCCTCTGCCACAGCGCAAACTCGCCGCGGTGATTACGCGACGATACAGCGCCGTCTCGCGCGACCCTGTGGGTGAAGAACGCCTTGATACGCGCCATCTGCCTGAGAAATCTGTATCTCCGGGCGGCAGCGTCATCACCGCATGCAGATGGTCGGGAAGCACGACGATCGCGTCGAAGGTGAACGGACGCTCGCGTCGCGCCACGCGGAATGCCTCGCGCAAGGTGATCACCCGATCGACGAGCGTCGTATCTCGGCGATCGGCGAGTGTAACCGTGAAGAAGAACGTGCCGCCTTCAGCGAAATTGCGCCGATATCGGACCATGAATGCTGTCCCAACATTCCGCCTCGCTCCATGCGGGCTACGCGGCTCCCCAATGTGCGGCTTTGTGTTTTGCTGATAATCTAGCCGTGCAGCCCGGATAGGGCGACCCGCATTTCGCTTCGCTCCATGCGGGCTACTCCCCTCCACAACGGAATTCCGCCATGGCCGAATATCAGCTCTATTGCTTTGCCCAATCCGGCAACTGCTATCGCGTCGCCCTCATGCTCAACCTCGTCGGCGCCGACTGGGAGCCGATCTTCGTCGACTTCTTCAAGGGCGGCGAGACGCGCACGCCGAAGTACCGCGCCGAGGTCAACGAGATGGGCGAGGCCCCCGTCCTGGTGCACGGCACAAAGAAGCTCAGCCAGTCGGCTGTGTGCCTGACCTACCTTGCCGAGCGCACGGGCAAGTTCGCGCCGCAGGGCGAGGACGAACGGCTCGAGGCGCTGCGCTGGATCATTTTCGACAACCAGAAGGTCAACGGCTTCCTCGGGCCCTACCGGTTCCTCAAGACCCTGGCGAGGCCCGCCGGCGATCCGGCCGTGCTCGCCTTCCTCAAGGGCCGCATCGACGGCAATCTCGCGGTCCTCGACAAGCGGCTCTCCGGCCGCTCGTTCATGCTCGGCGAGCGCCCGACCATCGCGGACATCTCGCTCGTCGGCTACCTCTATTATCCGGCCGAAGAGTTCGGCTTCGACATCCCGGGCACCTATCCGGCGATCGCCAAGTGGCTCGACCGCGTCAAGGCGCTGCCCGGCTGGGAGCATCCCTACAAGCTGATGCCGGGCTATCCGCTCGAGCGTTAGGATCCTTCCTCTATCCGGACAGCAGATCGCCGACGACCCGCTCGGCCTCGCGATAATCCTTCGCCACGTAGTGTGCGCCGGCGTCCTCGAGCGTCGCGCCGTGGCCGTCACGGATATGCCCTGCGGCGAGCAGCCCGATCACCGTGCAGCCCGCGGCTCGCGCCGCGATGACGCCGCTCGCACTGTCTTCGATGACGATGCAGTCGCGCGGCGCCGCGCCGATCTTTCCCGCCGCATACAGAAAAATGTCCGGATGCGGCTTGCCGCGCGCGACATGAGAGGCGCTGAACACCCGCCCCTCGAAGAGCGCCGTCATCTCGAGGACCTCAAGACAAACCGCGAGCCTGTGCGGCGAGGACGACGACGCGATAGCGCGGGGCACATCGGCAAAACGGGCGATGAACTCGCGCGCACCTGCGATTGGGGCAAGCTCGCGCCGGAAGCGTGCCAAGGTCCGTTCCTGATATTCGTCGCCGAACGACGGCGGGAGCGCGCGGCCGACCGTCTGCTCGATCGCGGCGATCACCTCGTCAAACCGCTTGCCCATGTAGGCGCGATAGGAATCGTCGACCGTCGTCGGCACGCCCAATTCGGTGACGATCTCGGCCAGCACCGTATTGGACAGCACCTCACTGTCGGCAATGACGCCGTCGAAGTCGAAAATGATGGCACGCACCATGCGTCCGGCTATGCCGCCGGCGGCGCCCCGGTCACCTTGCGCAGCAGATCCGAGGCGTCCTGCGGCTTGGTGATCTCGTGGAAGCCGTCGAGCTTGGCCTCGGCTTCGCGCGGCACGCAGAGCATGTTGAACGACCGGATCTGGCCGAACACGTTCTGCGCATTGCCACGAAAATTGCCCGGATTGAACAGCGGCGGCACGTGCCACCACATGCGGTATCCGTCCGCAAGGAGCTGCCCAACCAGCGCCTCCGACTTGTCGAGCCGGTCGTTCTCCACATAGAGAACGGGCCGGTCACGCGCGAGCATCGCCTTGGCGCCGAGCAGTACCTCGATCTCCATGCCCTCGACGTCGATCTTGATGAACCGCGCTTTCGGCAGCCCCATCAGGTCGAGGGTCGCGACCGGAACGGCCTCCCCCTGGGTGCCGCCGAGCGAGACCCCGCCGAAATTCTCGGGGCCGCGGTAGTCCAGCGGCATCACCCGGGTCTGCCCCTGGGCGCGTCCAAGCGCGAGAGGAAATGCCTTCACGTTGGTGAACTCGTTGAGCGCGATGTTGCCGCACAGGATGTTGAACAGCACGCGCTGCGGCTCGAACGCGAACACGAAACCGGTCGGGCCGACCAGCCGCGCCAGCGGGATCGTGTGCGCGCCGAGATTGGCGCCGATGTCGAGCGCGACGTCGCCCGGCCGCAGCACCGCCCGGAAGATCTCGACCTCGCCCTCGGAGAACTCGCCGTATTCGTGGAACGAGCGCCCCACATAGGCGTCGCGCCGCAGATACATCATCGGGCCGTAGCGGCACTGCCCGACCGCCAGCATCGAGTCGCCCTCCGGCCGGATGGCGTTGACGTCCGCCGCCTCAAGCATGGCCTCTCCTGATACCCGCTGCAACTCAGCGCATGCGGGAGCGTCAGGCTAAAGCATATTCGGTTCCCGCGGAATTCTGCGTCATGGCCGGCGTCACGGCCGCCACCCGGGTCCGGCCTCCGGGTGCCGGACCTGACGCCGCAATTCAACGCAAGCGTTGGCGGTTCACGCCGGCGGCTGCGCCATGTTCCGCAGAAACGCGGACGCCTCGATCGGCGAAGCGATCTCACGCAGGTCGGCGGGCGCTTCCGCCGCTTCGCGCGGCACGCACAGCATGTTGAACGACATGATGCGGCCAAGGTGGTTCTGCGGGTTGCGCAGGAAGTTTTCCGGATTGAAGAGCGGCGGCGTGTGCCACCACAGCCGATACCCGTTCGCCTGCAGGTGGGCGACCAGCGCCTCCGAGGTCTCGATCCGGTCGTTCTCGACATAGAGGATCGGGCGGCAGCGCGTGAGCGTCGCGGCCGCGCCGAGCAGCACGTCGATCTCCATGCCCTCGACGTCGATCTTGGCGAATCGCAGGCTTTTGAGCCCGAGATGATCGATCGTGACGAGGCCGACCTCCTCGCGGTAGGCGCCGTAGTCGCGGTTGAGCGCAAGGCCGCCGAAATTGTTCATCGCCCGATAGTCGAGCGGCGGCACCTTGATGCGCCCGGCGGCGCGCCCGACCGCGACCGGTAATGCCCGTACGTTGTCGAGCTCGTTGATTGCCAGGTTGGCGCAAAGAATTTGAAACAGGATGCGCTGCGGCTCGAACGCATGCACGAAACCGGTCGGCCCGACCAACTGCGCCATCGGCACCGTGAACGCGCCGATATTGGCGCCGACATCGAGCTCCACATCGCCCGGCCGCAGCCAGCGACGAAACAGCTCGACCTCGCCTTCGGAATACTCGCCGTACTCGGCGAGCGAGCGCCCGATGTAGACGTCCTGCCGCGGATACATCATCGTGCCGTGGCGACAACGGCTGATCGCCAGCATGGGATCTGCCACCGCCCGCGCGCTCTCGATGTCGGAGGGATCAAGCATCCGTCACCCCAGTGGAACGCGTAGCCTGGATGGAGCGAAGCGTAATCCAAGACCACTTTCCCCGCATTGCGCTTCGCTCCATGCGGGCTACGACTGAAGCCCCGTCAACAACGGCCCAAGATACCCCTCGTACGCTTTCCAACGCCCGACCGCGCTCGTGTAGATCGGCTGGCGCACCTGTGTCGCGCTCGCGGTGCGCACGGGCCGATCGGTCGCGTGGAACGAGAGGCAGCGGTCGTCCCACGGCAGGCCGCAATGCGCGATGATGCGGCGCGCCTGCCCCTCGAGATCGGCCACCACGTCCTCGTAGCGCACGTCGAGCATACGGCCTTCCGGCAGCACGCGGCGCCAATGCGCCATCAGCGTTTCGTAGTGCCGATAGTAACGGCCGAGCTCGGCGAGGTCGTAGGTGTGGTTCTGCTCGGCGCTGAACAGCTTGGAGAAGCACGACACGCAGGTGTCGACCGGATCGCGCATCGTGTGGATGATCTTCGCGTTCGGCAACGCGAGGTGGATCAGCCCCGCGAAATAGTAATTCGACGGCATCTTGTCGGTGACGCGCTCGCCGTGCGGTGCGAGCTTGCGCACCAGCGTCACGTAGCGCTCGCCGATCGCCTTCATGGCGCCGGCGTCGAGCGCCGGCACGAAATCCGGATACGCGATCGGCTTGCCGTCGGGGCCGCGCACCTCGAGCACGACGTCGTTGAAGGTCTGCAGCTCGCCCGCCCCGTGCACGATCGGGTGGCTGGCGAGGATCTGCTCGACCAGCGTGGTGCCGGAGCGCGGCATGCCGATGACGAAGATCGGCATGCGCGTCGGATCGCCGCCGCCCGTCTTGGCGGCGATCAGCTCGCGCGTGAACACCTGCGCGATGCGACCGAACAGCGCGAAGGTCTCGGCCTCGTCGTACTTGATGGTGGCGCGCTTGGCGGTAGCGCCGCGCAGCAGGTGCTCGAACGAGCGGCCGTGGTCCTTGAGGTCCGCGTAGGCCTTGGCCAGCGCGAAATCGAGCTGCATGCGGTCGGTTTTCGAGAGCCCGTCGGACTGCGCCGCCAGCACCTCCATGGCGGCGAGATGCTGGTCGCCGGGCGCGAACTTCTTGGAATCGGCGAGATTGACGTAGACGCCCGCGACCTTGGGATCGAGGTCGAGCGCCGTGAGATAGGCTTTCTCGGCCTCCGCGAGGCTGCCCAGCTCTTTCAGCACGTTGCCCATGTTGTTGTAGGCATCGGCGAGGTCGGGCTTGAGCGAGAGCGCGCGCCGATAGTGCTTGAGTGCGTCCTCGAGGTGGCCGCGCTCGAAGGCGACGCGCCCCATCAGGTTGATGGTGTCGTGGTTGGTGGGATTGAGCGCGAGCGCGCGCTCGCCCGCAGCCGCCGCATCCTCGGTCCGATGCAGGTCGAGCAGCACGGTGCCGTGATGCAGGTGGATCTTGTCGCTGCGCGGCTCGATCGTGAGCGCGGCGCGCAGCATCTCCTCCGCGGCGTCGAGCCGGTCGAGGTCCTTGAGCGCGAGCGCGAGGTTGTCGAGCGTCTCGGGATCGTTCGGCCGCAGCTCGAGCGCCTTGCGATAGACGCTCTCGGCCTCCTCCGAGCGCTTCAATTCGCGCAAACAGGTGCCGAGATTGTTCCACGCGTCCGCAAAAGCCGGCGACAGCTCGATCGCGCGGCGATACGAGGTCTCCGCCTCCGCGAAGCGCTTGAGGCGCTGTAGCGCGTTGCCGCGGTTCGAATGCGCCTGCACAAAGGCGGGGTCGATCGCGACCGCGCGCTCGTAGTGGTCGAGCGCCTCCTCGAACTTGCCCTGCTCGAACAGCGCGATGCCGACATTGCTGAGCGCGCCCGAATGGCTCGGCTCGATCGCGAGTGCCCGCCGCCCGGCCGCGATCGCCTCGTCGGTGCGCCCGGCGAGCCGGCACATCTCGCCCAGATTGGCGAAATAGAGCGCGACGCCCGGCTGGAGCTCGCTCGCGCGGCGCACATGCGCGATCGCCTCCGGGAGCTTGCCCGACTGGTGCGCGATGATGCCGAGCATGTGCTCGGCCTCCGCATTGCCGGGCTCGGCCGCGAGCGCGCGGCGCACGAGTTCGTCGGCGTCGGCCAGGAAGCCGTGCCGGCGCTTCTGCTCGGCGAGCAGCAGGAGCTGGCCCGGGTTCGTGGTGGCGGGCGCGAGCGCGACCTGCGGCGCTTGCGGCGCCATCGGCACCGCCTCCGGCGCGCGCTTCGCCTCGATCGCGATGATGGCGGCCGCCTGGACGGCGCGTGCCTCGCCCTCGACGCGGAACGGCGTGAGCGGCGCGGTATCGCCCGATGCGACGGCGCGCAGATCGTTCGCGATCCGCGCGATGATCGGGGCCCATTCTTCGCCGCGTTTCTGACGATAGAGCCGCATGGTCGGATACCAGGGATTGTCCTCGCGCTCGAGCAGCCAGCGCCAGTCCGTGACCCAGGGCAGCAGCACCCACACGGGCTTGCCGAGCGCCGCCCACCAGGTGACAGACCGACGTGTCGACCGTGATGACGAGGTCGAGCGTCGACACGACCGCCGCGCTCTCGGCGAAATCGGTGAGTTTGTCCGACACGTCGAGGATCTTGCGTCCCTTGTGCTCGCGCGTCTTGAGATCGGCGGCGCGCGGCCCGACCTGCAGGCTCACGAACGCGACGCCGGGCACGTCGAGCACGGGCGCGAGTGAGCGTCAGTCGACTGCGAGCGGCGCATGTCGTTGACGTGCTCGGGATTGCCCGCCCACACGAGCCCGACCTTGAGCCCGGGCAGCGCCGAAATTCGTGGCGTCCAGCGCTTGAGCGCGTCGGCTGGCGCGCGCAGATACGGCACGCTCGCCGGAATGGTCTCGAGCCGCGTCTTGAGCAGGCGCGGCACGCTCAGCAGCACCGCGTCGCACTGATAAGGCGCCGGATCGCCGCGGTCGCCGAGCACGTCGATGCCCGGCAGGCTCTCGCGCAGCAGCGTCACGAGCTGCTGATGCACCCGCAGCGTCACCTTGCCGGCGCGCGCCGCGAGCAGCGGCACATAGCGCGCGAACTGCAGCGTGTCGCCGAACCCCTGCTCGGCCTGCACGTAGATGTGCCGGCCCGCCAGGCTCTCGCCCTGCCACGGCCGCTCGGGAAACAGCGGGCCCTTGCGCTCGGACGAGCGCAGCCGCCACTCGTACTCGTCCCAGCCCTCGCCGAAATCGCCGCGCATGAGCAGCAGGATGCCGAGGCCCGAATGCGCATTGGCGTGGCCGGGCGCGAGCGCGATGGCGCGGCGCAGCGCTGCCGCGCCTTCGGCGAACTCGCCGGCGTGATGCAGCGTGGTGCCGAGATTGGCCCAGGCGTCCGCATACTCGGGATTGAGCGCGATGGCGCGTCGATAGGCTTCGACCGCCTCGTCGAAGCGCTTCAGCGCGTGCAGCGCATTGCCGAGATTGCTGTGCGCCTCGTAAAAATCGGGCTTCGCCGCGATCGCACGGCGCTGCGAACGCGCCGCCTCCTCGTAGTCCTTGAGCTCATAGAGCGCGACGCCGAGATTGCTCAGCGCCGCCGCCATGGTCGGGTCGATCTCGATCGCGCGCCGTGCCTCCTCGGCGGCGAGCTTTGGGCGGCCCGAAAGCCGCAGCATCTCGCCCAGATTGGCGTGGAACAGCGCATTCTTGGGCGCGAGCCGCACCGCGCGCCGCACATGCTCGATCGCCTCGGCAAGCTTGCCGTTCTGGTGCGCGATCACGCCGAGCAGGTGCTCGGCTTCCGGCACGTCCGGCTGTGCCTCCAGCACGCGGCGGCAGAGCCCTTCGGCCTCGATCAGCCGCCCCTCGCCGCGGTAGCGGTCGGCGAGCATCAATGCTTCGCCGAGCGGCATGAACTGCTGCGCCGGGTTCCCCGTGACCTGGTTCATAGTCCGGGTCGATAACATGCAACCGCATCGACGGGCAAAGACGCGCCGCCGCGCGGCCGGTAGGGCGCTGCGCGCGATGTGGCGCGCCCGGCCTTCCACAATTCGTCAGGTGTTCTTGGCCGGCGGCGGCGCCGGTTAAGTCCTCTACTGTCCCGTTTTGGGAAATCGACTGCCGCACTGGCCGATCTGCCTTGCCGGAACGATGGAGGTGATAGCGCGTTCAAATGCGGAACCTGTGTGCGGACTGGCACCCATGAACGATCCGCCACTGGCACCTCCCCGACCTCCTGGCGATCCCGTCCCTTGCAAGCGTTGCGGCAAGCCGGTCACGCTGCTGAATGTGATCGAGCGGCTGGGTGACCGCCCGACTTGCCGCATATTCGGCTGTACGGCCTGCTTCCAGCTCGAATGGGTCTGGGAGACCACCTGAGTCGCGACGCCAGGCCACCGCCAGTTGCGATGTAGGCCTGCGGCACGACCCGCAGGAGGCGAAAAGCCCCCGCTGAATTCGGCTCGCGGTCAGGGCGATGCCGCCCGCTGTGCCCCTGCGGCAACACGGGGCGATAAATCCGCGGAAAGTCGCTGCAAAATGCCGCTTCCAGGGTCCGTGGCGTTCCCCCGCCCGAGTCCAAAAGGTAATTTGTGCCCGTGGGGTTAGTTTCATTACGGTGTGGTTAGGGCGCGGGGATGGCGGGACGGGGAACGGGGCACGGGCGCAGGCTCGCTCTGCTGGCGTCGAGCTCGTGCGTCGCGCTGCTGATGACGAGCGGCGGCGCCGCCGCCCTCAGTTGCTATACGGGTCCGTTTCCGTTCACCAATGTCGGCGCGCTGTCCTGCATCACGGTCAGCAGCACGTCGTTTTCCGGCGACCTGGTCAACAGCAGCTCGGGGGTGATCAGCGGCGGCAACCCGACCGGCATCCTGGTCACCGGCGCGAGCACCATCACGGGGCAGATCTCCAACGCGGGCGCGATCTCGGTCAGCGGCACCGGCATCCGGGTCGACACCAATTCTGTCGTCACCAACGGCATCGTCAACACCGGATCGATCATCACGACCGGCACCAGCGTGGCCGGCATTCAGGTGAACGGCGTCGCGACGTTTGGCGGCGGCATTACCAATACCGGCACGATCACGGCGGCGGCCTCGGGCGCCGGCATCGCGGTGATCAACGTTTCCACATTTTCGGGCGGCATCACCAACACCGGAACGATCACGGCCGGCACCGCTGCCAGCAGCACCGGGGCCGGCATCGCGGTGAGCAACGCCGGGGTGGTTTCGGGCGGCATCACCAACGCCGGCGTCATCGTCGTGACCGGCAACTCCGCCGCCGGCATCGCGCTGACCAACGTCTCCGTCTTCTCCGGCGGCATCACCAACGCCGGCACCATCGTCGCGGCCGCCACCGGCGCGGTCGGCATCGCTGTGAACAATGTCACCACGTTCACGGGCGGTATCACCAATGCGGGCACGATCACAGCAGGCTTCTTCGGCATCGGGGTCAACCGCGTCAGCACATTCTCGGGCGGCATTACCAACATCGGCTCGATCGCGGCAGGCTCGAGCGGCATCGCGGTGACCAACGTCGGGACATTCGCGGGCGGCATCACCAACCTCGGCACGATCTCGGCGTTCCTCGGCATTCTGGTCGGCCCGAGCTGCGGATGCGGCGGGGGACCGGTCACGAGCTTCTCGGGCGGCATCAACAATGCCGGGACCATCGTCGCCGGCAGCGCCGGCATCAGCGTCGTCGGCGTCTCAGTTTTCTCGGGCGGCATCACCAATGCCGGCACGATCGCGGCCGGTATTTCCGGCATCGCGGTGAACGGCTTCGGGACATTCGCGGGCGGGATCACCAACAGCGGCAGCATCGGCGGCGGCTTCTTCGGCATCTCGGTCAAAACATCCGGGCTCGGAGGCGGCGGCAGCGCGACGTTCACGGGCGGCATCACCAACAGCGGCACGATATCGGCCGCCTTCAGCGGCATTTCGGTCGGGTTCACCGGCAGCTTCGACGGCGGCATCACCAATGCGGGCCTGATCCGAGTCCATAGCGGCGACGGCATCATCGTCACCGCCGTATCGATGTTCACCGGCGGCATCACCAACAGCGGCACGATCACGGGCGGGGCCAACGGCATCGACGTCTGCGGCTGCGTCGGGACCTTCACGGGCGGCATCACCAATTCCGGCCTGATCTCGGCGACGTTCGGCGGCATTGCGGTCGCGGCGACGAGCTTCGGCGGCGGCATCCTCAACACCGGCACGATCGTGTCCGCGGTCACCGGCATCGCCGTAAACCCGATCACCTTCACGGACGGCATCACCAATGCGGGCACGATCAACGCGAGCTTCGCCGGCATCCTGGTGAGATCGTCCGGGTTCCCGATCGTGGGCGCGACGTTTGCGGGCGGCATCGCCAACACCGGGACGATCTCGGCAGCCTCCGGCATCTCGGTCGCGTTCGCTGGCAATTTCAGCGGCGGCATCACCAATGCGGGCCTGATCAGTGTCACCGCCCCCACCGGCGTCGGCATCAGCGTCGACCTCGTCTCGACGTTCTCGGGCGGGATCACCAACAGCGGCATCATCACGGGCGGCGCCACCGGCATCCTCATCTGCAACTGCGTCGGGACCTTCGCGGGCGGCATCACCAACACCGGCACGATCGCGGCGGGCCTCAACGGCATCACGGTCGAGGCGACGAGCTTCGACGGCCACATCGTCAATTCGGGCACGATCAGCGCCGCCACCGCGATCAACCTCGTGAACGCCGGCAGCGCCATCACGGTCGACCAGAACGCAGGACTGATCGCCGGCGACATCCTGTTCTCGTCGTTCGGCGACACGCTCAACGTCCGCGGCGGCACCATCAACGGCAACATCACCGGACAGAATACGGGCGAAACGATCAACTTCGCGCTCGGCGCCGGCAATACGTTCACGCAGGGGGCGGCGTTCGGCATTTCCGCCGTGAGCTTCGTCAACGTCAATTCCGGCGTCATCGTGCTCGACGGCGCGAACTCGGTCGGCAACGTCGCGGTCAACGGCGGCGTGCTGCAGGTCGGTGACGCCGCCAACCCGGGCGCGAACCTGACCGCCAGTGTCGTCGTGACCGGCGGCACACTGTCGGGCCACGGCGTGATCGTCGGCGACGTGACCGTCGAGAGCGGCGGCGTGCTGTTCCCGGGCGGCTCGATCGGCACGCTGACGATCGCCAACGGTCCGCTCACGTTCCAGCCGGGCAGCACCTACCTGGTCCAGATCGCGCCCGGCGCCGGCAACAACTCGGCGACCGCGCTCACCGGCGGGCCGGGCAACGTCACGATCAACGGCGGCACCGTGCTGGCGCTGCCGCAGCTCGGCCACTACGCGGCGACGAGCTATACGATCATCGCCTCGAACGGCGGCGTGAACGGCACGTTCGCGGGCGTTGGTTTCGCGGCGCCGTTCACCTACACGGGCAGCGCGTCGTTGAGCGACGACGGCTTCAACGAGTTCCTCAATCTCACCGACGGCTTCGCGCTGTTCACGCCGACCGGCCTGAACCAGAACCAGCAAAGCGTCGCCACCGGCATCAACAGCGCGATCCTCGGCGGCACGACGCCACCCACCCAGTTCCAGAATCTCACCAGCCTGTCGGGCCCGACGCTGCTCAATGCGCTGAGCCAACTCTCGGGCGAGGACGGCGCCGGCTTCGTGCACGGCGCGCTGCAGGCCGGCAACCAGTTCCTGTCACTGTTGCTCAATCCCTATGTCGACGGCCGTGGCGACACCTTCACGCCCGCGATCCCGTTCGCGGCTGACGAGCGCCCCGCCCTGCCCGACGCCGCGCTCGCCTTCGCCAAGTTCGTCAAAGCCAACCCGCATGATGCTACACTCGGCAGCGCACCGCAGTTCCGCGTGTGGGGCGCAGCCTACGGTGGCTCCGGCACGGTCGACGGCAACGCGGCCGTCGGCTCGCAACGGACGACCGCGAGCGACGCGGCCTTCGCGGCGGGTGTCGACTATGTGCTCTCGCCTGACACCACATTCGGCTTCGCGCTCGCGGGCGGCGGCACCAGCTGGGGCCTCGACGGCGGCCTCGGCAACGGCCGCTCCGACATGTTCCAGGCCGGCCTCTACGCGCGCCAGCGCTTCGGCGACGCCTACCTCGCGGGCGCCCTCGCCTACAATTTCCACGACGTCACCACCAACCGCACCGTCACGGTCGCGGGCACCGACATGCTGCAAGGCCGCTTCCAGGCGAACGGCCTCGGCGCCCGCATCGAGGGCGGCTATCACGTCGCGGCGCCGTTCGTGCGACTGACTCCCTATGGCGCCTTACAGCTGCAGTCGATCTTCATTCCGTCCTACGGCGAAACCGCGACCGCGGGTTCGAACCAGTTCGCGCTGACCTACGCGTCACAGACCGCGACCACGACCCGCACCGAGCTCGGCTCCTGGGTCGATCGCTCGCTCCTCGACCAAGGTCACCTGTGGACCTTCTACGGCCGCCTCGCCTGGGCGCACGACTTCGGCAACAATCCGAGCGCAAGCGCGATCTTCCACGCGCTGCCGGGCTCGAACTTCATCGTCAACGGCGCCGCGCCCAACGCCGACAGCGCGCTCATCACGGCGGGCACCAAGTACGACCTGCTCAACGGCTGGTCGTTCCAGGTCAAGTTCGACGGCGAGCTCTCGTCCAATTCATCGATCTACAGCGGCACCGGCATGGTGCGGAAGACGTGGTAGGCGCTATCGGATGTCCGCCAGGCTTGCCCTGCTGGCATCGAGTTCGTGTGTTGCGCTGCTGACAGGCAGTGCGGCCGCTGCCGCTTGCTACACCGGTCCGTTTCCCTTCACCAACAACGGCGCCCTGTCCTGCATCAGGGTCGGCGGAACATCTTTTTCCGGCAACCTGGTCAACAGCGGCCAAGGGGTGATCAGCCTCGGCAACCCGACCGGCATCATCGTCACCAACACGAGCACCATCACAGGACAGATCTCCAACGCCGGAGCGATTTCGGTCGGCGGCACCGGCATCCGGGTCGACAGGTTCTCGGTCGTCACCAACGGCATCGTCAACAGCGGCACGATCACGGCCGGCGCCACCAACGCCGGCATCACCGTGAGCGGTGTCTCGACCTTCGCGGGCGGCATCACCAACACCGGATCGATCACGGCCGGGGCCCTGGGCGCAGGCGTCACGGTGTTCGACGCTTCGTTGTTCTCCGGCGGCATGACCAACACCGGCTCGATCGGCGCCGGCGAGGTCGGCATGGCGGTGCACGGTGTCTCGGTGTTCACGGGCGGCGTCCTCAACGGCGGCACGATCACGGCGACCACGGGCACGGGCATCGAGGTCGGCGCAATCACCGGCAACACGATCACGAGCTTCGCGGGCGGCGTCGCCAATACGGGGACGATCGTCGGGGGATTCGCCGGCATCAGCGTCAGCAACGTGTCGAGCTTCACCGGCGGAATCAGCAACGACGGCACGATTGCGGTCGGATCCGGCACCGCCATCCGCGTCTTTCGCGTCAGCACGTTCGCGGGCGGCATCACCAATGCGGGCGTGATCGGCCCGCTGAACAGCGCGGTCGGCGTCGGCATCAGCGTGGGCGCGTTCACGACATTCGCGGGAGGCATCACCAACAGCGGCACGATCGCCGGGGGCATCCTCGGCATCTCGGTGAAATCATCCGGGTTCCCGACCGTCGGCATGACGTTCGCGGGCGGCATCACCAACACCGGCACGATCGCGGCGATCAGCCAGGGCATTGCGATCCAGTTCCCCGGCACCTTCTCGGGCGGCATCAGCAATGCGGGCCTGATCCTGCTCGGGCGTAGCGTCAGCAGCGTCGGCATCAGCGTCAACGCCGTGTCGACGTTCGCGGGCGGCATCAACAACAGCGGCACCATCACGGGCGGGGCGGGCGGCGTCCACATCTGCTTCTGTGTCGGGACGTTCCTGGGCGGCATCACCAATACGGGCCTGATCGCGGGAACGGCCGGCGGCATTACGCTCAGCCCGACGAGCTTCGGTGGCGGCATCCTCAACGCCGGCACGATCGACGGCGGCGTCGGCCTCGGCATCGGCGCGGCCAACGTCCGCATGTTCACGGGGGGCATCACCAATGCCGGGACGATCCGCGCGAGCTTCGCCGGCATCGTCGAGCGATCATCCGGGTTCCCGTTCGCGGCCGTGACGTTCTTGGGCGGCATCACCAATACGGGCACGATCGCGGCAGCTTCGGGCATTACGGTCGCACTGAACGGCAGCTTCGATGGCGGCGTCAACAATGCGGGCCTGATCTCGGTCAACGCGGGCGGCGTCGGCATCAACATCCAGAGCGCATCGTTGTTCACCGGCGGCATCACCAACGGCGGCACGATCACGGGCGGCGCGAGCGGCATCCACATCTGCAGCTGCGTCGGGACCTTCTTGGGGGGGATCACCAACACCGGCATGATCGCCATGGCCCAAAGCGGAATCGTGGTCGAGGCAACAAGCTTCGACGGACATGTCGTGAATTCCGGCACGATCAGCGCCGCCACTGCGATCAACCTCTCGAACGCCCAGAACGCGATCACGATCGATCAGAACGCCGGGCTGATTGCCGGCGACGTTCTGTTCTCGGCGTTCGGCGACACGCTCAACGTCCGCGGCGGCACGATCAACGGCAACATCACAGGGCAGAACGCGGGCGACACGATCAACTTTGCCCTCGGCGCCGGAAATACGTTTACATACGGCGCAGCCTTCGGCTTCTCCAATGTAAGCCTCGTCAACGTCAATTCCGGCATCGTCGTGCTCGACGGCGCGAACCAGGCCAGCAACATCGCGGTCAATGGCGGCGTGTTGCAGGTTGGCGATGCGGGCAATCCAGGCGCGGTGCTGTCCGGCTCGGTCGACGTGATCGGCGGCACGCTCTCGGGCCACGGCACGGTCGTTGGCGACGTGACGATCGAGAGCGGCGGCGTGCTCTTCCCCGGCGGCTCGATCGGCACGCTGACGATCGCCAATGGCCCGCTCACCTTCCAGCCCCGCAGCACCTACTTGGTGCAGATCGCGCCCGGCGCCGGCAACAACTCGGCGACCGCGCTCACCGGCGGGCCGGGCAACGTCACGATCAACGGCGGCACCGTGCTGGCGCTGCCGCAGCTCGGCCACTACGCGGCGACGAGCTATACGATCATCGCCTCGAACGGCGGCGTGAACGGCACGTTCGCGGGCGTTGGTTTCGCGGCGCCGTTCACCTACACGGGCAGCGCGTCGTTGAGCGACGACGGCTTCAACGAGTTCCTCAATCTCACCGACGGCTTCGCGCTGTTCACGCCGACCGGCCTGAACCAGAACCAGCAAAGCGTCGCCACCGGCATCAACAGCGCGATCCTCGGCGGCACGACGCCACCCACCCAGTTCCAGAATCTCACCAGCCTGTCGGGCCCGACGCTGCTCAATGCGCTGAGCCAACTCTCGGGCGAGGACGGCGCCGGCTTCGTGCACGGCGCGCTGCAGGCCGGCAACCAGTTCCTGTCACTGTTGCTCAATCCCTATGTCGACGGCCGTGGCGACACCTTCACGCCCGCGATCCCGTTCGCGGCTGACGAGCGCCCCGCCCTGCCCGACGCAGCGCTCGCTTTCGCCAAGTTCGTCAAAGCCAACCCGCATGATGCGACGCTCGGCAGCGTGCCGCAGTTCCGGGTGTGGGGCGCCGCCTACGGTGGCTCCGGCACGGTCGACGGCAACGCGGCCGTCGGCTCGCAGCGGACGACCGCGAGCGATGCGGCCTTCGCGGCCGGCGTCGACTACGTGCTCTCGCCTGACACCACATTCGGCTTCGCCCTCGCGGGCGGCGGCACCAGCTGGGGCCTCGACGGCGGCCTCGGCAACGGCCGCTCCGACATGTTCCAGGCCGGCCTCTACGCGCGCCAGCGCTTCGGCGACGCCTACCTCGCGGGCGCCCTCGCCTACAATTTCCACGACGTCACTACCAACCGCACCATCACGGTCGCGGGCACCGACATGCTGCAGGGCCGCTTCCAGGCGAACGGCCTCGGTGCCCGCCTCGAGGGCGGCTATCACGTCGCAACGCCGTTCGTGCGGCTCACGCCCTATGGGGCCGTGCAGGTGCAGTCGATCTTCATTCCGTCCTACGGCGAGACCGCGACCGCGGGCTCTAACCAGTTCGCGCTGACCTACGCGTCCCAGGCCGCGACCACGACCCGCACCGAGCTCGGCTCCTGGGTCGACCGCTTGCTCCTCGACCAAGGCCACCTGTGGACCTTCTACGGCCGGCTCGCCTGGGCGCACGACTTCGGCAATTCGCCGAGCGCGAGCGCGATCTTCCAGGCGCTGCCGGGCTCGAACTTCATCGTCAACGGCGCCGTGCCCGGAGCCGACAGCGCGCTCCTGACGGCGGGCACCAAGTACGACCTGCTCAACGGCTGGTCGTTCCAGGTCAAGTTCGACGGCGAGTTCTCGTCCAATTCATCGATCTACAGCGGCACCGGCATGGTGCGGAAGACGTGGTAGCCAACCCTGGGTTGGCCCGACGGCGGGCGCCGGCCGCCACGCCCGTCACCTGCAAGTGGTGAGACAGCCGGCAGCGCCGAGACAAGGAACTTTGTGACCTTTCGGCAACGTCGACCGGAAAAGCCGGTACGGCCCCTGCCGCCACGCCGAAACCGCCGTGGCCGCGTGTTTACTCGTTCGAAGCGTGCGGTAAATTCGCACGCGAATTGAGAAACGCCTGAATGGCTGGGGGTCCCAGGCTCAACCGTCTTTTGGTGTCGAGTTCGGTCGCGGCGCTGCTGATCGGCAGCGGCGCGCCGCCGGCCTTTGCCGCCTGCGTCGTCATCAACGTGCCGTTCGACAACCCGGCCGGCAACACGGTCCAGTGCGTCCAGCTCAATAGCGCGTCGATCGCCGGCAACATCTCGAACGAAGGCACGATCACCGGCACGATCTCGGGGGCCATCAGCCTCACGGCCGGCACCATCACGGGCCAGATCACGGACGCGGGCGTGATCTCGGGCAGCGGCATCGTGATCGACCCGACGAGTGCGATCACCGGCAGCAATCCGATCTCGATCACCGGCCCGACCTTCGTGGGCGGCATCAGCAATGCCGGCACGCTCACCGCGACCGTCCAGGGGGGCGACGGCATCGTCGTGTTCCAGACCTCCACCTTCACGGACGGCATTGCCAACACCGGGACGATCACGGGCGGCCTCAACGGCAACGGCATCGCGGTCATCGACGTGCCGACCTTCACGGGCGGCGTCAGCAACAACGGCACGGTCTCGGGCGCGGTGGCGATCCTCGTCACCGGGTTCGGCGATGCCACGACCTTCGCGGGCGGCGTCACCAACACCGGCACGGTCCAGGGCAATGCCGGGATCGCGGTGCTCGGCATCCAGCAATTCTCCGGCGGCGTCAGCAACGCCGGCACCATCACGGCGATCGACGGCATCCAGGCGGACAATGCCACCTTCACGGGCGGCATCACCAATTCGGGCACGATCACGGCGTCACATCACGGCATCCAGATCGCGGCGTCGCTCAACCACGTGACGATCACGAGCTTCTCGGGCGGTATCGTCAACAGCGGAACGATCGCGGCCGGGCAGACCGCCATCGCGGTCACGAACGTCGCGACGTTCACGGGCGGCGTCACGAGCACCGGGACACTGTCGGCCGCGAACGGCATCGTGATCACCGGCAGCACGATCACCGGGCAAATCATCGTCGGCGGCAACGAGTTCGCGACCGGTCACGGCATCGCGATCGACAGCGCGAGCAGCATTACGGCGACTGGCTTCGCGCACCCCGCCGTCAGCGTCGGCTCGCCGACCTTCACGGGCGGCATCAGCAACGCGGGCTTCATCTCGGCGCACAACTCCGCGATCAATGTCGCGGCCGCAACCTTCATGGGCGGCATCAGCAATTCCGGCTTCATCACGGCGGCGAGCGGCATCCGGGCGGTCGTCAATGGCGGCTTCTTCGCGGGCGGCATCAACAACTCGGGTACGATCTCCGCAGGGAGCGAGGCGGGAATCGTCGTCGGCCTGATGTCGACCTTCTCGGGCGGCATCCAGAACTCCGGCACCATCACGAACGGGTTCAAGGGCATCAACCTCGTCGCACCGACGACCTTCCTGGGCGGCATCTCCAACGGCGGCCTGATCTCGGCAAGCGCCACCGCCATCATCGTGTCGGGCAACGGGTTCAAAAGCTTCGACGGCGGGATCACCAATACGGGCACGATCAGCGGCGGGGTCGGCGTCTTCGCGCTCCTGGTCTCGCGCTTCACGGGCGGCATCACCAACCAGGGCTCGATCAACGCCGGGCTCGGCATCGGCATCGACGTCCAGACCCTGACGGGCGGCGTCATCAATGCGGGTCACATCACGGCCTCCGGGGACGGCATCGTCATTTCGCCGACCCAGGCATCGACCGCGATCGCGAGCATCTCGGGCGGGGTCGTCAACATCGGCACGATCGCGGCGACGAACCGCGCCATCGCGATCATCGGGGTCACGACATTCACGGGAAATGTCTCCAACAACGGCACGCTCAGCGGCGCCAACGGCATCGTCATCTCGGGCAGCACCATCACGGGGTCGGTCATCGACACCGGTATCGTGCTGGCGACCAGCAGCGGCCTCTCAATCGACAACACGAGCATTATTAACTCGACGCGCGTCGGCGTCGGCATCGCGGGCGCGACCTTCACGGGCGGCGTGACAAACGCGGGCACGATCGCGGCCGCGCAAACCGCCATCGCGATCGCGAACGTCGCGACCTTCACGGGCGGCGTCACGAGCAGCGGGACACTGTCGGCCACGAACGGCATCGTAATCGTCGGCAGCACGCTCACGGGCCGGATCGCCGACAGCGGCAACGTGCTGGCCACGACCTACGGTATCGCGATCGATCAGGCGAGCGTGATCACGGGCGCCAACCCGATCGCGATTACGGGACCGACCTTCACGGGCGGCATCATCAATGCCGGCAGGCTCACCTCGACCAATGTCGGCGGCAACGGCATCGACGTGTTCCAGACGTCGACCTTCACGGGCGGCATCGTCAACATCGGGACGATCGCGGCCGCCGTCAACGGCAACGGCATCGCGGTCATCAACGTGCCGACCTTCACGGGCGGCGTCAGCAACGGCGGCACGGTCTCGGCCGGGGCGATAGCCATTCTGGTGACCGGATTCGGCAACGCATCGACATTCACGGGCGGCGTCGTCAACTCAGGGCTGCTTCAGGGCAACGGCGGCATCGACGTCGGCGGCGTGACGCAATTCTCCGGCGGCGTCATCAATGTCGGCACGATCGCGGCGCGGAGCGGCATCGCGGTGGACGCCGCCATCTTCGCCGGCGGCATCACCAACTCCGGCTCGATCACCGGGGTGGGCAGCGGCATCAAGGTCGCGGTGTCGGTCGGCGCCCTGACGATGACGAGCTTCTCGGGCGGCATCGTCAACACTGGCACGATCGCGTCCGGCACCCGCGCCATCACGATCAGCGGGGTCCCGACCTTCAGCGGGAACATCTCCAATTCCGGAACGCTGAGCGCCATCAGCGGCATCGTGGTCGGCAGCGGCGTGACCTTCGCGGGCGGAGCTGCGATCGTGAACAGCGGCGCCATCACGGGCACGACCGCCGCGATCGACGTGAGTGCGGCAACGAGCCCGGTGGTGATCGATCAGATCGCCGGGCAGATCACCGGCACGATCAAGCTCTCGGCCAATGCCGACGTGCTCAACATCTCAGGCGGCACGATCAGCGGCAACGTGGCCGGCCAGGGCAGCGGCACGGTCAACTTCGCGCTCGGCGCGCGCACCTTCACCTACGCGAGCCCTTTCGCGATGACGGCGCTCAGTACAGTGAATTTCAATTCCGGCATCGCGTTCGTCGACGGTTCGATCGCCGGCACCACCATCAACGTGAACGCCGGAGGCACCGCCGCAGGCACCGGCACGCTCGCGGGCGCCGTCACAGTTGCGTCGGGCGGCACGCTGATGCCGGGCCAGCCGCTCGGCACGCTCAACGTCAACGGGAGCGTCACGTTCAACACCGGGAGTGCCTACGCGGTGCACGTCACGCCGAGCGCGAGCTCTGCAACCAGCATCACGGGTGCGCCCGGCACCGCGACGATCAACGGGGGCGTCGTGACCGTGACGCTGCAGCCCGGTCACTACAACGCGACGGACTTCGTCATCGTATCGACGACCACCGGTGTCAGCGGCACCTTCGCGGGGCTGATCGTGAATGGACCCTTCACGGGCAGCATGACGCTCGACTACAGCAATCCCGACGACGTGCTGCTCGATGTCGGCGCGGGCGCGACGCAGTTCACGGCGCCGCCCGGCGCCAACCAGAACCAGCAGAATGTCATCAACGGGCTCAACAATGCGCTGATCGCCGGCGACACCCTGCCACCTGCCTTCGCGAACCTGGCCAACCTGTCGAACGGCGCACTGCTCAATGCACTCACCCAGCTTTCCGGCCAGAACAGCGCCGGCTTCTTCCAAGGCGCGTTCCAGGCCGGCAGCTCGTTCCTCGGCCTGATGGTCAATCCGTTCGTCGACGGCCGCTTCGGCAACGGCGGCTTCGGCCCGGCCACCGGCTTTGCGCCGGCCGAGCCGTCCGCGCTGCCGCAGGCGGCCGCAGCATTCGCGTCGGCGATACCCGAGAAGGCGCCCCCGCCCACCTTCGACCAGCGCTACGGCGTGTGGGGCGCGGCCTATGGCGGCTCGGGCAACGTGCGCGGCGATCCGGTCGTCGGCTCGAGCACCACGACCGCGAGCGTCGCGGCCTTTGCGGCCGGCATCGACTATCGGGCGAGCCCCGACACCACCTTCGGCTTCGCGCTCGCGGGCGGTGGCACCAACTGGAGCCTCGATGCCGCCCTCGGCGGCGGACGCTCGGACTTCTTCCAAGCCGGCCTGTACGGCACGCAGCACTGGGGCAACGCCTACTTGTCGGGCGCCCTCGCCTACAATTTCCACGATGTGACGACCAACCGCACCGTGACGGTCGCGGGCACCGACATGCTGCAGGCGCGCTTCCAGGCGAACGGCATCGGCGCCCGCCTCGAGGGCGGCTACCGCTACGCGACGTCGTGGCTCGGCGTCACGCCCTACGCCGCCGCACAGGTGCAGTCGATCTTCCTGCCGGGCTACAGCGAGAGCGCGACCGCGGGCTCGAACCAGTTCGCGCTGAGCTTCGCGTCGCAGACCGCGACCGCCACACGCACCGAGCTCGGCACCTGGCTCGACAAAACCACTTTGCTTGACCGCGGCGCCCGCATGACGCTCTACGGCCGGCTCGCATGGGCCTACGATTTCGGCGACACGCCGAGTGCGAGCGCGATCTTCCAGGCCCTGCCGGGCTCGAACTTCGTCGTCAACGGCGCGGCGCCGGCGCGCGACGGCGGTCTCGTCACCGCCGGCGCCAAATACGACCTGCCGAGCGGCTGGTCGTTCACCGCCAAATTCGACGGCGAGTTCTCCTCCACCACGTCGATCTACAGCGGCTCCGGCATGGTGCAGAAGACCTGGTGAGGCCTCGCTGCGGCCGCGCGCGATTTCGCGATCGTGGCCGGCATGAACATTGCGCGTCGCTCGACGCCATCTTCTGCGCTAACTACGCTGCCAAGTGCCGCCTTCTGCGCCCCAACGGGATGTGGTAAATGGGCCGCGCACAGCACGGGCGAAACGACATCATGACGAAATGGACAGCCACCGCGGCAGCGCTGCTCACGGGCGCATTTCTGGCGGCGATTCCAGTCGCCGCGCAGCAACCGACGACGCCCCCTCGCCCGGCCCCGCGCCCCGCGCAGCCGCCGGCGCCCCGGGCACAGCCACCGGCGGCCGCCGCTGCCCCCGTGCAGCAAGGACCGCAGCGCACGTCCGCGACCTATGGCGACTGGGTCGTGCGCTGCGAGGTCGCCGAGGGCCAGACGCAGAAGACCTGCGACATGGAGCAACTCGCGCAGATGCAGGGGCAGACCAATCCGATCTCCCGCATCGCGATCCCGCTGCCGGTCAAGGGCCAGGAGGCCAAGCTGATCGTCCAGCTTCCCGTCAACGTGTCGCTCGCCGACGGCGTCAAGATCGAGGTCGACGCCAAGGATCGCGGCCTGAACTTCCCATTCACGCGCTGCGTTCCCGCCGGCTGCCTCGCCGAGACGCCGCTCAAAGAAGAAGAGATGAAGCGCTTCCGCGCCGAGACCCAGCCCGGCAAGATGCTCTACAAGGACGCGGCCGACCGCGCCGTCGTGATCCCGCTGTCCTTCAAGGGCTTCGGCCAGGCCTTCGACGCGCTGATCAAGCAGTGACGCACGCCGCAGCGCCGACCGCGCGGGCCTGACCGGTCGGCATTTCCAGAATTTGAGATTGTGCCGACGCGCTACGACTTGCCGTGGTCGTGACCGTGGTGATGCGCGTGGCCGTGCTCATGATCATGGCCATGATCGCGAGCATGATCGTGACCGTGGTCATGATGATGGCCATGATCGTGCGCGTGATCGTGGCCATGATGATGCGCATGGTTCGCAGGCGCGCTCGCGCCGTCCGGCTCGAACGGCGCCGTGAGCGGCGTCAGCTTGGCGGCGGCGCCGGCGAGCAGCGCCTCGATCTCGGGGTTGCGGCGCAGGCGCAGCCGGTTGGCGAAAATCTGCACCGGCACGTGGCGGTTGCCGAGCCGCCAGGCGATGCGGGCGAGCGCCGCCGGATCGGCCATGCGCGCCTCGATCAGCAATTCCAAATCCGCCACGATCTCGATCAAGCCGCCGTCGTCGAGCACCAGCACGTCGTCGGTCGCGAGCGCCGGCGGCTCGGCGAAATCGAATTCGATGCAGGTGCCTTTGCCGGTGAAGAAGAAGCCGTGCTTGGTCTGGCGCTGCGCGAAATCGAGGATGAGCGTGTCGTCGGCGCCGGCGGAACGCGGCTCGCCCGCTCGCAGGACCTTGGTGGCGCGCGGCATCGTCGATTTCCCGGGTCGGATCAATTGAGACGGGCGGGCCGCTCGTCGTCCCGCTCGGCGGCGGGCGGCGGCGTAGGGTCGAGGGTTGCGTCGGAAGCCGCTGCGCTCGCGGCGGCGGCCGCCGCTTCGGCATCGCGCCGCTCGTAGTCGCGGTAGGACAGCCAGCCGAACGGCAGGCTCGCCAGATACGCGATGGTGCCGAGCGTGAGCACCGCCCACGGGTAGCTCACCAGCAGCGCGAAGAACAGCACCACCACGACGAACACCGGCAGCACCATGTCGGGCGCAACGCGCGTGCCGAGCTTCTTGCCGGAGAACACCGGCAGCTTCGACACCATCAGGAATGCGATCAGGAGCGTGTAGACGAGCGTCACGGGCGCGATGACGGCGAGCTTGGGCAGGCCGAGAAACTCGATGTAGATCGGCAGCAGCACCGTGATGGCGCCGGCGGGGGCCGGCATGCCGGTGAAGAAATTGCCCGCCCAGACCGGACGGTTGGGGTCGTCGATCATCACGTTGAAGCGGGCGAGCCGCAGGCCCGCGCAGATCGCATACACCATGGCGGCGATCCAGCCCGCCGACTTGAGCTCATGCAGGCCCCAGAAATAGAGGATCAGCCCGGGCGCGACGCCGAAATTGACGAAGTCCGCGAGGCTGTCGAGCTCGGCGCCGAAGCGCGAGGTGCCCTTGAGCAGGCGCGCCACCCGCCCGTCGATGCCGTCGAGCACGGCCGCGAGCACGATCGCGGCGAGCGCGATCTCGAGCCGGCCCTCGATCGCGAAGCGGATGGCCGTGAGGCCCGCGCATAGCGCGAGCAGCGTGATGAGGTTCGGCACCAGCGTGCGCACCGGGATCGGCCGGAACCGCCGGCGCAGACGCTCGCCCCGGTCGGGCCGGTCAGGGTCGATGGGCGGGAAGAATTTCGATGGCATGGCTTGCAATATAGGCCCTTCGGCCGCGCGACGCCACGGCCCTCACCCCACCCGGAACGTGCGCCCGCTGTCGGGCGCGCGCAGATCCGCGAGCACCGTCTCGCCCGCGATCGCGGTCTGGCCCTCGGCCACCATCGGGCGCACGCCGTCCGGCAGATAGACGTCGAGCCGCGAGCCGAAACGGATCAGGCCGAAGCGCTCGCCCGCCCCGATGGTGACGCCCTCGCGCACGAACGACACGATGCGGCGGGCGACAAGTCCCGCGATCTGCACCACCACGATGCGCGCGCCGCCCGCGGTCGCGATCACGAGGCTGTTGCGCTCGTTGTCCTCGCTCGCCTTGTCGAGGTCGGCGTTGAGGAATTTTCCGGGATGATACGCGATGCGCTCGATGCGCCCGCTGACCGGGCTGCGGTTCACGTGGCAGTTGAACACGCTCATGAAGATCGAGACACGGGTAAGCGCCTTGGTGCCGAGGCCGAGCTCCGACGGCGGCACGGCGTTGATGATGCGGCTCACGCGTCCGTCGGCGGGCGAGACCACGATGCCGTCGCGCACCGGCGTCACCCGCGTCGGATCGCGGAAGAAATAGGCGCACCAGACGGTCAGCACCGTGCCGATCCAGCCGAGCGGCGGCCACAGCCAGAAGAAGAAGAGGCTGGCCAGCGCGAAGCCGCCGACGAACGGAAAGCCCTCGTGGTGGATGGGCGCGAACTGCGAGCGGATGGATGTGATGACGGACATGAGACAATCAGCTCGATCGTGGTTCCGTCATCCTGAGGCGCGAACAGAGCGAGCCTCGAAGGACGATCGGCCGAGGGGATACGGCACGCGCGCGCGCGGCGCCGCACGGGCCGTCGCCCTTCGAGGCTCGGCCTTCGGCCGAGCACCTCAGGGTGACGGGGACGGATCGGAATTTGCAGTGCTGATTCATTTTTATGAGAACTCCTACTCCGCCGCGTCGGCGGCCGCCGGGAGGATCTCGGCGACCGTCGGCGGATTGCGGTTGGGCGCGACCTCGTCGTCCTCGAAGCGCGCGAGCGCCTCGCGCGCCTGCTCGGCCTCGCGCTGGCAATTCCACATGCTGGCATAGAGGCCGCCGCGGGCGAGCAGCGCCTGATGCGTGCCGCGTTCCGCGATCGCGCCCTGGTCGAGCACGATGATCTCGTCGGCGCCGATGATGGTGGAGAGGCGGTGCGCGATGACGAGCGTGGTGCGGTTGCGCGACACGCGGTCGAGCGCGTCCTGGATCTCGCGCTCGGTGTGGCTGTCGAGCGCCGAGGTCGCCTCGTCGAGCAGGAGGATCGGCGGACCTTTGAGGATGGTGCGCGCGATCGCGACGCGCTGCTTCTCGCCGCCCGAGAGCTTGAGGCCGCGCTCGCCCACCTCGGTGTCGTAGCCCTTCGGCATCAGGCGGATGAAGCGGTCGATCTGCGCGAGCCGTGCCGCCTCCTCGATGTCCGCATCGTTGGCGTCCCAGCGGCCATAGCGGATGTTGTAGCGCACCGTGTCGTTGAACAACACCGTGTCCTGCGGCACCATGCCGATGGCGTGGCGCAGCGAGGCCTGGGTCACGTCGCGGATATCCTGGCCGTCGATGAGAATCCGGCCGCCCGTCACCTCGTAGAAGCGGAAGAGCAACCGCGACACCGTCGACTTGCCGGCGCCTGACGGCCCGACGATCGCGACCGTGCGGCCCGCCGGCACTTCGAAGCTCAGGCCTTTCAGGATCGCCCGCGCCGGCTCGTAGGCAAAGCGCACATCCTCGAAGCGGATGGTCCCGGCGCGCACCTGCAGCGGCCGCGCCTCCGGCCGGTCCTTGATCTCGGGATCGCGCGCCATGATCGCGAACATCATCTCGATGTCGATCACCGCCTGCTTGATCTCGCGGTAGACCATGCCCATGAAGTTGAGCGGCTGGTAGAGCTGGATCATCATGGCGTTGATCATGACGAAGTCGCCGATGGTCTTGGTGCCGTTGCGGATCTCGAGCGCGCACATCACCATCGCGACCGCGAGGCCGACCGTGAACACCGCCGCCTGCCCGGCATTGAGCACGGCGAGCGACACGTAGGAGCTGACGCTCGCCTCCTCGTAGCGCGCCATCGAGCGGTCATAGCGCCGCGTCTCGTGTGGCTCGGCGCCGAAATACTTGACGGTCTCGTAGTTGAGCAGCGAGTCGATCGCCTTGGTGTTGGCGTCGCTGTCGCTGTCGTTCATGCGGCGGCGGATGCCGATGCGCCACTCGGTGGCCGCGTAGGTGTAACCCATGTAGAGCGCGACCGTCGCCAGGATGACGACGACGTAGCGCCAGTCGAACTGATAGAGCAGGACCGCGACAATGAGCGCGAGCTCGACCGCGGTCGGCACCGCCTGCACGATCACGAGGCGCACGATCGTCTCGATCGCGTCGCGGCCGCGCTGGAGGACGCGCGTGAGCCCGCCGGTCTTGCGTTCGAGATGGAAGCGCAGCGACAGCGCATGCATGTGCTCGAAGGTCAGGAGCGCGAGCCGGCGCACCGCATGCATGGCGACCTTGGCGAAGATGCCGTCGCGCACCTGGGTCAGCGCCGCCATCACGATGCGCATGCCGCCATACGCGACCGTCATCAGGATCGGCGCCGCCAGCGCCCAGGTCAGCCAGGAATCGAGCCAGCTTCCGTGCGTGGGCGCGGCACCATCCGGCCGCCCCGCGAGCGCATCGGTCGCCCATTTGAAGGTGAACGGCACCGCGATGGTGGCGAGCTTGGCGAACAGCAGCAGCACCAGGGAACCGATCACGCGCAGCCGCAGATCGCGGCGATCGGCCGGCCAGATGTAGGGCCACAGATGCGCGAGCGTGCCGAGCAGCGTCCCGCCGCCGGCGGGCCCCGCCGGCCCCGCGGCGGGAACAGGTGGCGTTTGGTGTACGTTCATGCGGAAGTCGGTGCCCGGCTGCGTCTCATGTTGCGCATGTTCTTGTCGACGAACCGGCGTCCACCCCCGATCACGTCGGAGGGAGGCTTTCGCCGGAACATGCGCTAGGCATCATATAGGGCCAATCGGGGCACATTCACCACACCAGCGGCGGTCCCCTGCCCTTTTTACCGGGTCGGGACGCGCCTTGACGCTGGCGGAATCAAGAGGCCACATGCGCCCATGGGTCAGATTCGCAGGGTTTGCGTCTATTGCGGTTCTAGTCCGGGAAAAGATCCGGCCTTTGTCACGGCGGCCACGCGGCTCGGCGAAGTGCTCGCCGATGCCGGCGTCGCGCTCGTCTATGGCGGCGGCTCGGTCGGCATGATGGGCGCGATCGCAACCGGCATGCAGGCACGCGGCGGCGAGATCATCGGCATCATTCCGGGCTTCCTGACCGGGCGCGAGAATGCCTTTCGCGGCGCGCACGAGGTCGTGGTCACGCACGACATGCATGAGCGCAAGCGCATCATGTTCGAGCGTTCGGATGCGTTCGTCGCGCTGCCCGGCGGCATCGGCACGCTCGAGGAGCTGGTCGAGCAGCTCACCTGGGCGCAGCTCGGCCGCCACAAGAAGCCGATCTTGCTCGCCAACATCAACGGATTCTGGAACGGCCTGCTTGCCGTGTTCGAGCACATGAACCGCAGCGGCTACATTCATTCCGGCTCGCGCCTCAACTATCTGGTGACCGAGGACGTCGAGAGGATCCTGCCGATGCTCGCCGCCGCGTCGGCGGCGGTGCCCGAGGACGAGAAGGCGGGAGAGCCCGAGACGGTCCGGCGCTTGTAGCGCCCGCTCGCAGCTACTTGGCCGCCGTCGACGTGCCGCTGAGCACGCCCGCGACCGCGGCCTCGATCCGGCGGGCGACCGGTGCAGCGTAGTGTTCGAGATCGTCGAAATTGTTGCCGTCGCGCGTCATCGGCAAGTCGACGAAATAATCCAGAAACCCGCTGCGCGGAGCGCCGGCGACGAGCCGCGCGAGGCGCGTCTTGCACGCCGCCACCACGGCGGCGGCCCCGGCGTCGCGCGGCAGCGTCGAATAGTATTGCGGAGGAAACACGAGGACGACCGGCGTGCCCGGCGGCGCCGCCGCAAGCTCGACGGCGAGCTGGTCGATCGCCGGAAACTTGCGACCGCCGAGATCGACCCGCGATGTGTCGAATGCCGGGGGCGGCGGCGGGGTCGGAAAGTCGAACCGGTAGCCCGGCGGGATGCCGCGCTCGTAGTCGTCGTAGCCGCGCGGGTCGGACGGTTTGAGCAAGCCGAGCGCGTACTTGATGCGCCGGATGGCGGCCGAGCCCGAGCGCGAATTGAGCGAATTGATCAGATACACGACATTGCTGTCGCCATAGAGCCAGAACGGAAACCAGTGCCATGGCTGCGGATCCTCGACGCACCAGCGCTCGTCGGTCGCGAGCACGAGCGCGCCGATATGCGCGTGATGACGGATGAACCAATGGAGCATCGCGAGCTGCTCGGGCGCGTCGGCGCCCGGGATCGCGAGCTGCACGAAGCTCGCGCCGGTCTGCCGCGTGAGCCGCTCGGGATCGAGCAGTTGTCCGTGCGAGTTGCCGAACACGGCGGCGTCGAACTTCTGGCTGCGCCCGAGGCTGACATTGGCGGTGCGTTGGGTTTCGTCCGAGATGCCGACGAGGCCGATGCTGGGAAAGCGGCCGCTGTCGTACGGGTCGATCAGGATGATGAGTGCGAACGCCACGACGAGCGTCGCGACGAACACCGCGACGAGGCGTACCGCGTAGCGGCGCCACGCGGCATCGGCCGGCTCGGTTGTTGGCAGTGCTGTCCGCTTCATCGGATTGCCGTCAGAACCGGAAGTAGATGAAGCTCAGCGGCGGCCCGCGCCCGACCTCCAGCACGCAATAGGCCGCGAGCACCGCGGTCGCGGCGGCGAATGCCGGATGCGGCCAGCGCAGCCGATCCTTGATCTCGTGCGCGGACGGGATCAGCGCCGACACCAGCGCCGACACGACGATCAAATCGAGCCCGCGAAAGGCGCCGCCGGTTCCGTGGAAGCCGGCGAGCGAGGTGAGGATCGAGGCGGCCGTACCGAAATCGGCGGCGCGAAACAGCACCCAACCGGCGAGCACGAACAGCATCGTCACCAGCCAGCCGAGCGCCGCCGGCATCGGCCGTTTGAGCTGCTGCCAGAAACGGCAGACCACGAGGCCGGTGCCGTGCCACACGCCCCAGGCCGCAAACGTCCACCCCGCGCCGTGCCACAGGCCGCACAGGCCCATCGCGACGAGCGTCGCGACGACGTAGCGCGCCGCGCCGTGCCGGCTGCCGCCGAGCGGGATGTAGAGATAGTCGCGGATGAAGGCCGAAAGCGAGATGTGCCAGCGCCGCCAGAAATCCCGCAGGTCGGTCGCCACATAGGGTCGACGGAAATTCTCCGGCAGCAGCAGGCCGAACAGCAGCGCGATGCCGATCGCCATCTCGGTATAGGCCGAGAAGTCGAGAAAGAGCTGGAACGAGAAGCCGAGTGCCGCGTTCCAGGCGTCGGTCAAGGCAAGCGGTTTGGTCGCTGCCTCGGCGAATAGCGGATTGACGATATCGGCGAGCTTGTCGGCGAGCAGGACCTTCTTGGCGAGCCCGAGCGTGAACAGCGTCAGGCCGACGGCGAGACGATGCCACAGCCCGTCGCGCCGCGGGTCGAGGGCGAGCTGCGGCACGAGCTCGTTGTGGCGCACGATCGGGCCCGCGATGAGGTGAGGAAACAACAGCACGAACAGGGCGAACGGACGCAACGGATAGACCGGCGCATCGCCGCGCAGGCGATCGACCAGGTAAGAGATGAGCTGAAACGAGAAGAAGCTGATGCCGATCGGAAGCAGAATGTTCGCGTGCGGCAGCGCGACGCCGATGAGCGATTGCGCGGTCGCGATGAGGAAGTCGAGATACTTGAAGGTCGCAAGCGAGGCGAGATTGAGCGCGATGCCGCCATAGAGCCAGGCATTGCGTCCGGTCGCCTTGTGCGCGTAGGCAAGCGCCCAGGTGCCCACGATCTGGCCGACCAGAAGCGGAATGAAGCGCCAGTCCCACCAGCCATAGAAGACCAGCGAGGCCGCGATCAGCACCGCATGGCGCGCGCGCTCCGACGACGCGACCGCGTAATAGGCCGCGACCGCGATCGGCAAGAAGATGAGAATGAACCCCTGCGACTGGAACAGCATTCCGCCGGCCCCTGTGGCGGCCCCCATTACGGGCAAGCTATGGGCGAATTTGCGACGCCGATCAATGGCGCGCCGCACCCGGATGCCGCGTCACGCGCGGTTCCCTAGTGCGCCCGGTTGAGGGCGTCGGCGATCCGCGCCTCCATGGCGCGGGCGACGTTCTCGCGCGTGTGATGCAGATCGAAGAAGCTCAATTCTTGCCGGCTGAGTGATGAGTCCACCAAAAAGTCGATGAATGCGCCGCGTTGCCGCCGCGCGACGGCACGCGCCAGCCGCTCCTTGCAGCTCGCGAGCTCCACGGACCGGACTGTTTGCGTATCGGGCAGCAGCCGATAGTAGATCGGCTGCATGATCACCACGACCGCAATGTCGGAGCGCATTGCCGCGAGCAGCGCCTCGAGCCGATCGATGGCCGGAAATTCAGTCGAGATTTGCGCCGGCGATCCGTTCAACGGCACGCCCGGCTCACGCGACGGCTTCATCGCATGCGCGATGTCCCAGGCCGCCGGATATGCGGCCACGCCCGCCGGATCGACCGGCGCGAGGCGCCCCATGGCCAAGAGGATGCGGCGCCGCATCAGGCCGAACGGGCGCGTGTTCAGCATGTTCGCGAGGTAGCGCAGTCGATTGTCGCTGAACAGCCAATACGGGAAGCGGAAACTGCTCGGCACCAATTTGTTGGCAAGGGTCGGATCGTGCGTACACCACATCTCGTCCGCCGCGAGGACGAGCCCGCCGGCGTCGGCGTGCCGCCGCAGGAAATAGCGGATCAACGCCATCTGCTCACGCGGGCCGGCGCCGAGCGTGGTGAGTTGAACAAAGCTCAAGCCGGTCGCAGGCGACAGGCGCGCCGGATCGAGCAGCAGCCCGTGCGAATTGCCGAAGATCCCCGCATTGAACCGGCCGTCGCGGCCGCGCCCGACGGTGCTCGTCACGTCGTTGAGGTCGACCACGCCGGGGCCGATGAGCGACGGGAAGTACCCGGTGTCGTAGGGGTCGATCAAAATGATCGCGGCGAGGTAGATACCGAGCAGGACGAAAAATCCGCCGACGAGGAGCGCGACGAAACGACGCCAGCTTCGGCCAGAATGGGTCGTATCGGGCTGGCGTTCCGGCAAATTCGGCCTCGAAAGCGGAAAATCCGTGCCGCGGCTCGGCACCGCAATGGCCGCGCACCTGAGCCCAGCTATCCGCGATCTCGTCGCCGCGATCAAGGCTCGCGTTCGCCGGCGCGCCGCGTTGGGCGCCCTACGGGGCCTGCGCGATGAACGTCACCGCCTCGATGCGGTTGCCGTCGGGATCGCGGACGAAGGCCGCATAATAGCCTTCCCCGTGATGCGGCCGCAGACCCGGCGTGCCGTCCGAGGCGCCGCCGGCCGCGAGCGCCGCCGCGTGGAACCCGTCGACCGCCGCGGCCGTCGGCGCGCGCAGGCAGATATGGACGCCGTTGTTCTGCGCGCCGCTGTCGGACGGCAGCACGAACATGTCGGGCCGGTGGTTGAGCCAGAGCTCGGAATAGCGCTTGCCGAACCCGACCGTGGTCAGGCGCACATCGAGCTTGGTGTAGCCGAGGCGCGCGAGCACGGCCTCGTAGAAGGCCGAAGCCCGATCGATGTCGCGCACCGCGAGGGAGACGTGGTCGATCATGCAATGGCGTTTCGGATGGTCCGCTTCGCGTGAGTGATATTGGGCAAGACCGCCACCCTGATCCAGGGCCTGCCCTTACGAGAACCGTTGACAGTGCCCGCCCAGGCTTCCCGATTACCGCCTGGAGCGTATCCCGTTCCGGCGGAAATCGAAAATCGCTCCAGATTTTCCCGTTTTGCCCATACCCTACCCTGCGGGCTTGAGCGCCGCGGACGGAGCGCCGAGCAGGAACTTCCGCACCGCCATGATATAGGCGAGGTAGGAGTTGCGCCGCGTCGTCAGCACCTCGAGCACCCCCTCGCTCACCCAGAAACAGCCCACACAGTAGCGTTGTTCTCGTAACAGCAGCTCGCATACTTTCGTGATCCACTGCGGTGCGGCTTTGCTGCCGTCTTCGGCAAAGACCGACGGCAACACCCGCGCCACTTCCTTGGCCGCGATCAGGCGCGGTGGGATCAGGAAGAGCGTCTTGGCCAAATGCCTTTCCGCCAACAGATGCTGCACCTCCCACCGCCCCCCCTCGGTTTCGTCGATGGTCAGGACGACGGCTGCGGACTTTCTGCTGAGCTCGGAAACGGTCTGGCGCCACTGCTCGTCCGTGACATACGTTCTGGCGACTCCGAATGGCGGTCGCGATCCGGGCGCTCCGATCGCAACCACCGGGCCGTGAGGCGTGCCTGGTGCCGGCACGGACTCGCAGGACCTTTGCGCCACGACGGAGGCGTCATCGATCATTGAAGGGGCGTTCTTACGTCATTGCCGGGCCGCGCAACGGCAGGCGCCCGGCCAGCCTGGCATCAAACCATCATGGCGGGGCGCCTGATTTCACGAGCTTATAAACGATCGAATCCATCAGCGCCTGGAACGAGGCGTCGATGATGTTCGGCGAGACGCCGACCGTGGTCCAGTGCTCGCCGCTCTCATCCTGGCTCTCGATCAGCACGCGGGTGATCGCCTCGGTGCCGCCGTCGAGGATACGCACGCGGTAATCTGTCAGGTCGAGGCCCTCGATGTATTTCTGGTACTTGCCGAGGTCCTTGCGCAGCGCGAGGTCGAGCGCGTTGACGGGGCCGTTGCCTTCCGCGGCCGAGATCAGGTCGTTGCCGTCGACCGCGACCTTGACGACCGCGAGCGTGACGGTGACGCGCTCGCCCTTGGCGCTGATGCGCTGCTCGACGTTGACGTCGAACCGCTTCACCTCGAAATAGTCCGGCACGTTGTCGAGGAAGCGGCGCGCCAGCAGCTCGAACGAGGCCTGCGCGTTCTCGTAGGAATAGCCCTTGGCCTCGCGCGCCTTCACCTCGTCGAGCAGGCGCGCGACGCGCGCGTCGTCCCGCGCGATCTTGATGCCGAGCCCTTCGAGCTCGCTGATGAGGCCGCTGCGGTCGAGCTCGGCCAGCACGTTCGACTTCCCGGCCTGATCGGACACCAGCACGCGGCGGCGGTTGCCGACCGTGTCGGGCCTCACGTGCTCATAGGTCGCGGGATCCTTGAGGATCGCGGACGCGTGAATGCCCGCCTTGGTCGCGAATGCGCTTTCGCCCACATAGGGCGCGTGGCGGTTGGGCGCGCGGTTGAGCATCTCGTCGAGGGTGCGCGAGACGTGCAGCAGCGATTTCAGCCGCTCGTCCGGCACGCCGATCTCGAACCGGTCGGCGAAGTCGGGCTTGAGCCGCAGCGTCGGGATCAGCGAGACCAGGTTGGCGTTGCCGCAGCGCTCGCCGAGGCCGTTGAGCGTGCCCTGGATCTGCCGCGCGCCCGCCAGCACCGCGGCGAGCGAGTTCGCCACCGCCTGCTCGGTGTCGTTATGCGCGTGGATGCCGACATGGCTGCCCGGGATCGCCTTCACGACGGTGCCGACGATCGCCTCGACCTCGTGCGGCAGCGTGCCGCCGTTGGTATCGCACAGCACGACCCAGCGGGCGCCCGCCTCATAGGCCGTGCGCGCGCACGCGAGCGCATAGTCCGGGTTGGCCTTGTAGCCGTCGAAGAAATGCTCGCAGTCGAGCAGCACCTCACGGCCCTTGGCTTTCGCGGCCGTCACGCTGTCGCGGATCGAGGCGAGGTTCTCCTCGAGCGTCGTCTCGAGCGCGACCCGCACGTGGTAGTCCCACGACTTCGCGACGAAACAGATCGCATCCGCCTTGGCGTCGAGCAGCGCGACCAGGCCCGGATCGTTCGATGCCGACCGTCCCGGCCGCCGCGTCATGCCGAAGGCCGTGAAGGTCGCGGTCTTGAGCTTGCGGTCCTCGCCGAACAGCTCCGTATCGGTGACGTTCGCGCCCGGATAGCCGCCCTCGACATAGTCGATGCCGAGGTCGTCGAGGAGCCTCGCGATCGCGAGCTTGTCGCCGAGCGTGAAGTCGACGCCGTTGGTCTGCGCGCCGTCGCGCAGCGTGGTGTCGAAGAGATAAAGGCGCTCCTTCATCGCTTCACCTTCCATGTCGTTGTGCCGTCCTTCTTGTCCTCGAGCTCGATGCCCTGGCCGGTGAGCTCGTCGCGGAGGCGATCGGCTTCCTTGAAGTCCCTCGCCTTGCGCGCCGCGTTGCGCGCCGCGATCAGGCTGTCGACCTTCGCGTCGTCGATCATAACGGACGTCGGTCGCCACGCGGCCCACTCCGCAGCGTCGCGCTGGAGCAGGCCCATGAGCTGCGCGCTCGCCTTGAGGCAGGAGCGCGCGCCGGCCGAGCCCTTCGCGGCCTCGCTGCGCAGCTCGTGAAAGGCGGCCAGCGCCTTCGGCGTGTTGAGATCGTCGGCGAGCGCATCGACCACGTCGGCGCACAGCATGCCGGGCTGCACATCCGCGGTGAGCTGGTACCAGTGATCGAGCGTGCGCTTGGCCTCGCTCAGGCCCGTGTCGCCCCAGTTGAGCGGCTGGCGGTAGTGCGTCTGCAGCATCGCGAGCCGGATCGCCTCGCCCGGCCACTCACCCAGCACCTCGCGGATCGGCGAGATGTTGCCGAGGCTCTTCGACATCTTCTCGCCGTCGAGCTGGAGGAAGCCGTTGTGCATCCAGTAATTCGCCATCACGGGCGTGTGGAACGCGCAGCGCGACTGCGCGATCTCGTTCTCGTGGTGGGGAAACACGAGATCGATGCCGCCGCCATGTATGTCGAAGGTCTCGCCGAGATGCTTCCACGACATCGCGGAGCACTCGATATGCCAACCTGGCCGACCCGGCGTCTCGATGCCGGCGGGAGATTCCCATGAAGGTTCGCCGGGCTTGGACGGCTTCCACAGCACGAAATCCATCGCATCGCGCTTGTAGGGCGCGACCTCGATGCGCGCGCCCGCCAGCATCTCGTCGAGCGGGCGGCGCGCGAGCTTGCCGTAGTCGGGCATCGAGGGGACGCTGAACAGCACGTGCTCGTCGGCGACGTACGCATTGCCCGACGCGATCAGGCGCTCGATCAGCGCCTTCATCTCCTCGATATGCTCGGTCGCGCGCGGCTCGACGGTCGGCGGCAGGCAGCCGAGCGCCGCCACGTCCTGCTTGAAGTTCTGGTAGGTCGTCTCGGTCAGCTCGCGGATCGAGATGCCGCGCTCGGCCGCGCGCTTGTTGATCTTGTCGTCGACGTCCGTGATGTTGCGCACGTATTTGACGTGGTCGGCGCCATAGAGGTGCCGCAGGAGGCGAAACAGCACGTCGAAGACGATGACCGGCCGCGCGTTGCCGATATGCGCGAAGTCGTAGACGGTCGGCCCGCACACATACATGCGCACCCGTGCCGGATCGAGCGGGACGAAATCCCGCTTCTCACGCGTCAGCGTATCGTAGAGCCGCAAGTCCATAACCTACACCTCGGTCCGCTGACCGGGCGTCTTGCTGTCTCGACTGGAGAAAAGACGGCCGCAGCCAGCGTGGAGCGCTAGCGAATAATCACCCGGCAAATGCCGGCGATGCGGAAAAGGCCGTTCATGGCGCGGCACAATGGTCAAACGCATCGGCGCCGTCAAGGGCACAGCAAGCGAAGGCGGTTCGGTCCCTCTCCCCCGCTTGCGGCGGAGAGTTGGAGAGGGGGGCCGCTTGCTCATGCACTGCCGACTTGCCCCCTCCCTGACCCTCCCCCGCAAGCGCAGGGCGATCGCATATGGGTTGGCACTGCGCGTGGGCTCCCTCTCCCCGTAGGAGAGGGTGGGGTGAGGGGCTCTCGGAGCCAGAATTGAAACTCCGAGCGCCCCTCACCCGGCTCGCTTCGCTCGCCACCCTCTCCCCAACGACGGCTATTGGATTCACACATCTCGAAAAGAGAACTCCGGATCAATAGGTTACGTGAACCCACCCCTTGAGCCATGCGATGTTTGCGAAAACGGGCGAAATGATTCTGATAACTCACGTTTTTCGCTTTGCAGGCGACCTCGCACGAATCAGATGTGTGCACACGACAGCCAACGACGGGGAGAGGGAAGGTGCAAATGCGATCGCCCTGCCCGCAAGCGGGGGAGGGAAAAGAGCATGCCCGACGGTTCGCCCTCACGGTTAACGTCAACTTAACGGTTTTGGTCGCATTCTCGCGAACGCCAATCCAGTCAGAGCGAGCGAGCCATGCGCGCCATTCTCGCGGTTCTTTCGGTCGCGACCGTTCTTGCCACGATGACGCCAGCGCTGGCGGAAAAGCGCATGTTCATCATCGCCAACAATCCCGACGGCTACGGCGTCGACCGCTGCCTCGCGAGCGGCTCAGCCTGCGGCACCGCGGCCGCGACCGCCTACTGCGCGTTGCACCAGTTCCACACTGCCCTCTCGTTCCGCAAGATCGACCGCGACGACATCACGGGCGCGATCCCGACCGCCGGCGGCTCGGGCTGCCGCGGCGCGACCTGCGACGAGTTCGTCGCCATCGAGTGCGGGCGCTAGAGCGCTCATTCCTCGACAGAGACGTCGGCGCCGGGTCAACTCGCACAGCAGCTCGTCCCCTTCCCGGCACGCGCCGCCTGGACAGGTGGGCAAGGCACCGAGCCGTAAGAGCAGAACACGCAGCAGTCGCGGTCCTTCGGCCGCAGCCTCGCGCCGCAGCTTGGACATTCGTAGAAGAACCGGCACGCATCGGTCGGCATGACCTCAACCGTCGCGGTCGTGCAGTGCGGACAGGTGATGACCGACTGAAAGATCATGGCGAATTCTCCACATCGTCCGGCATACGCGCCTGAATAAACCGCCACAGCACAGCGGACGGGTCGGTGAAGCCCGCCACCATTCCCCAGCTTTCCTGTCTCGGCCCTTGCGCTTGCACGCCATAGCGCGCAGGCAGATCGAGCGCGTCGATATGCTTCCACAAACCGTCGAGATCGGTGACGAACACGTGCAGCACGAAATTGTCGGCCCATTCCTTCACGTAGTAGTCCTGCAGGATGAATGAAAATGCGCCGAAGTGCATCTCGATCAAGCGTTCATCCCGCGGGCGCGGCCGAAAGCCGAGATCGATGTAGAAGCGCGTGGAGATGCCGAAATCCCTCGCCGGCACCATCGGACGCAGCGCCCTCACACCCTGCGCCAGACCGCTCGCCAAGCTCGACATGCGATACTCCATCCGTATCGAGCGGCCTATCGCATGGGCGCGCCGAAGATGATCTGGTTGTTGTCGGGACCGATGTGGGCGAACTCGCGCATGCGGTGGTCGGTGTCGTGCGGCTCGCTGCGGATCACGATCCCGGCGGCCTTGAGCTCTCCGTAGAGCGTATCGACATCGTCGACCCGCACATAGATCCAGGCGGCCGTGCGGCGCGGGTCGTGATCGATGCTCAGCGAGACGTGCAGCTCGACGCCGTCCCGCCGCAGGATGGCGAACCCGCCATCTTCATAGGTTGCGGCAGCAAATCCCATCCGCGCGTAGTGCGCGACGGTCCGATCCATGTCGGTCGTCGGCATCCCGGGCGCAACGCTGTTGAGGTGGGTGCGCGACAGCGCGGACCGTGCAGGCCCCATGGTTGTGCTCTCGGTCGTCGCCCGCACCTTCCCTATCGCCTATTCAAGGTCAAATCAGGACGGCTTCCGTCAACTCAGGCACCTGCGGAACCGCCGCGCGACGTGCCACGAATTCGTCGCCATCGAGTGCGGGCGCTACCGGCGGCGCCAGCCTCCGCAGCCACGCGTTCCAATGTCAATCTCGACCAGCCTCCCGGGACTTTTGCAGCGTAGCGAAAATCGCTACCGTCGCTCCCGCACACCGTGTCGCAAGCGGTAACGGAGGATGATCATGCGATTGCGCTTCGGTCTTTTGACACTGGCGGTCATTGCACTGTCCGCGATTTCGGGCGCGGAGACGATCGACGTATCCGACAGCCACGGCGGCATTGTCGGCGTGTACAATTCACGCTGGGCCGAACTTGCGTCGCGCGGCGTGCACGTGCGCATCGTCGGCCCGTGCCAATCGGCCTGCACGGTTCTGCTCGGTCACATTCCGCGCGAGAACATCTGCGTAACGCCGCGCGCCTCCTTCGGATTCCATCAGGCGAAGGTCGCGGCCTCGACCGCAAGGCTATGGGCCGCGTACAGCTCCGACATCCAGGCCTGGATCGATGCACATGGTGGCCTGCAGAAGGACTTCGTCTGGATGCGGGCGCCCGACATCTATCGCTTCTTCAAGAAGTGCTGACGACCCGCTCGCCCGCTTCCGATCCATTCCGTCCAGCCCCCTCCTTCCGCACGGCTTGATGCCCGGCTAGCCTGACCGCGTTTGGTCGCAACACGGCTGTCGCGGAGGCGGGGAAACGCATGTCCAAGGACAAGATCGTCGGATTCATCGGGCTCGGCATCATGGGCGGCCGCATGGCCACCAACATCCAGAAGGCCGGGTACAAGATGGTCGTGCACGACCTGCATCGGCAGGCCGCGAGCCATCACCTCAATGCGGGCGCGGCCTGGGCGGACACGCCGCGCGCGGTCGCGGCGCAATGCGACGTGGTCTTCACGTCGCTGCCGGAGCCGGCGGATGTCGAGTCCGTTGCGCTCGGCACCGATGGGCTCCTCGCCGGCATCAGGCCCGGCGGCGTCTATTTCGATCTCTCGACCAATGCGCCCGCGGTAGTGAAGAAGCTCAACGCCGCGTTCGCCGAGAAGGGCGCGCACATGTTCGACGCGCCGGTGAGCGGAGGCCCGGCGGGCGCCGCCTCGGGCAAGCTCGCGATCTGGGTCGGCGGCGACGAGAAGGTGTTTGCGCAATACAAGTCGGTGCTCGACGACTTCAGCGACAGGGCCGCCTATATCGGGCCGATCGGCAGCGCCACGGTCGCAAAGCTCGTGCACAACATGTCGGGCTACGCGATCGTGTGCGCGCTCGCCGAGACCTTCACGCTCGGCGTCAAGGCCGGGGTCGATCCGCTCGCGCTCTACGAGGCGGTGCGCCAAGGCGCGGTCGGGCGGCGCTACACCTTCGAGGCCGTGATCGACCAGTTCCTGCCCGGCAAGTACGATCCGCCCGCCTTCGCGCTCAAGCTCGCCCACAAGGACGTGTCGCTCGCGAACGCGCTCGGCCGCGAGCTCGGCGTGCCGATGCGCATGTGCAACCTCGCGCTCGCCGAGATGACCGAGGCCATGGGGCGCGGGTGGGCCGGCCGCAACTCGCGCGTCGCGATGCTGCTCGAGCAGGAACGCGCCGGTGTCGAGATCGCGGTCGAGCCGGAGCGGCTCAAGGCCGCGCTCGCGGCCGCAAAGGCGGAGGGAAAGCCGAAGTAGTTCGGGCGCAGGTCACCCGCCGTTTGGCTCCGACGCCCGCGAGTTGCTCGTCACGACGGCGGCGGACTTCTTCATCACAACCACCGCAAGTACGAGCACGACGATCATACCGATCGGGGTCGTGTTGAACGACCAGTGATGCGTGTTGATGGTCAAGTTGAAGCTGGAGCCATACCCCGCTGCCGCAATGAGGCCGCTGATGGCGGTGGCGACGAGGGCGATGAACGGCAGCCGCATCGGTTTGGAACAGGCGGCCTTGAGAATGTCGCCGGTGCTGGGCATGGCGGCTTCCGGGTTCTGGCTTGCGAAAGGGTCCTCCCTTAGTCGCACGTCGCCCGGTGCAGGTTCGGCTTCCCGTCCCTTATTTCCCTGCCGGCTCGAGGCCCGCGGCCCGCCAGACCGCGTCGGCCTCCGGGCGGGTGAGCGCGGCGATCAGTTCCTTCGCCCGCGCGGGCGCTTGGCTCGCCGCTACCACGGCGGCCGCATAGTCCGTGTAGTTCTGCAACGCCGCCGGCAGCGGCCCCGCGATCGCGACGCCCTTGATGGCGACGAGCTCGCTCAGGAAGCTGATGCCGAGCTCGGCGGTGCCATCCGCGACCAGCTCGGCGACATGATGGCCGTTGCGGCCGAGCGCCGCCTTGGCGTTGACGCCGGCCGCGATGCCGAGGCGCTCGAGCAGCTTGGCGAAATAGGCGGCCGCCGAGCCGCCCGCCGTAGGATCGCTGTAGGAGACGCATCTCGCCGCAACCAGCGCCGCCGTGAAGGTCTCGGGGGTCGCCAGATCAGGCGGGGTCGCGCCCTCCCGCACGCAGACCGCGAGGCCGGCGCGCACGATGCGGGTCACGCTGCCGGCAACGAGCGCGTCGCCGAGCGCCGCCAAGGCGGCCGGCGACAACACCAGCAGGTCGGCCGCCTCGCCCGCCTTGAAGCGGTCGCCGATCGCGCCGACCGTGCCGTAGGTCGGCACGACAGCGTGGCCGGTGGCGCCGGAGAACTCGGCAAAGATCTTCGCCAGCGCCATCTGCGGCGCGCGGGCGCTGAGAACCTTGATGTCGGTCATGGGGAACGCGAATGGGTGAGGGACGAATGGCGCGGGATCGATAGCATGCCGTCAGCCTAGCATTCCATCTCGACCATTCGCCATTCGCTATTGGCACTCGCCCGCCGCCCCTTGCGCCGGCCCCCTCACGCCCGTTGCGCGAACAGACAAGTTCCGTCATCCTCACACTTGTGAATTGGAATAGTTCCAATCCGCCCCGCAACGCCGGAGAGCGACGTGGACGAGGCCACGGCCGAGAGGGAGGCCGACAGCGAGCAAGCGCCGGCACGCACGGGCGCCCCGGACGAGGCGCCGCTCAAGCTCGAGCAGTTCCTGCCCTATCGGCTCAACGTGCTGGCAAGCCTGGTGTCGCAGGCGCTCTCGCGCATCTACGTGGAGCGCTATGGGCTTGGCGTGCCGGAATGGCGCGTGCTGGTCACGCTCGGCCAATTCGGCGTCATGACCGGCAAGGCGGTCGGCGCGCACAGCCACATGCACAAGACCAAAGTGTCGCGCGCGGTCGCCGAGCTGGAGAAGCGCAAGCTGCTGGCGCGGCGCGCCAACCGGGCCGACCTGCGCGAGTCGTTTCTGTCGTTGACCCCGTCCGGCCGCGCGATCTACGAGGAGCTGGCGCCGGGCGCGCTCGAGTTCGCGCGGCGGCTCGCCGAGGTCGTCGACCCGCAGGACCGCGCCGCATTCGAGCGCGCCATGCAGCGGCTGACCGAAAGATCGGGCGCGCTGGTCAGGGAGTTCGCCAAGAGGAAGTCGGAGGCGCCGTGAAGCTCTATTCCTATTTCCGCTCGTCGGCCGCCTACCGGGCGCGGATCGCGTTCAATCTCAAGGGCGTCCCCTACGACATGGAGTCGATCCACCTTACGCGGGGCGGCGGCCAGCAACACGGCGCCGCCTACCGCGCCATCAACCCGCAGCAGCGCGTGCCGGCGCTGGCGCTCGACAACGGCGAGGTGCTGCTGCAGTCGCTCGCCATCATCGAGTATCTCGACGAGACCCATCCGCAGCCGCCGTTCCTGCCCACCGATCCGGCGGCGCGCGCCCACGTGCGCGCGATCGCCCAGGTGATCGCCTGCGACATCCATCCGCTCAACAATACGTCGCCGCTGTTCTATTTGAAGAACACCCTCAAGCACGACCAGGACACGATCAATGCCTGGTACGCGCACTGGGTCACGGTCGGCTTCGAGGCGGTCGAAGCGCTGCTGCGGCCGGGCCCCTACGCGTATGGCGCGCAGCCGGGCCTCGCCGACATCTGCCTCGTGCCGCAGGTCGCGAACGCGCGGCGGTTCAACGTGCCGCTCGACAGGTTTCCGAAGATCGTTGCGGTCGACGCCGCATGCCAGAAGCTGCCCGCCTTCGACAAGGCGCGGCCTGAAAACCAGCCGGACGCGGAATAGTCGTAACCCGCATGGAGCGAAGCGGAATGCGGGGACCGCAGTCCCGGATTTCGCTTCGCTCCATCCGGGCTACGCGCCTGCAGCACTCCCCGAAGGATGCCCGTGACCCCTACCCACCTCGTGCCGGCCGTGCTGTGGATGATCGGCGCACTGCTCTCCTTCTCCACCATGGCGGTGTCGATCCGCGAATTGTCGCGCGTGCTCGGCATTTTCGAAATCCTGGCGCTGCGCAGCGCGATCGGTCTCGTCGTCCTGTGCGCAATCGCGCTCGCGCGCCCCGACCTGCGGCAGTCGATCCGCACCCGGCACATCTGGCTGCACCTGCTGCGCAACGGGGTGCATTTCGCCTCGCAGGTCGCCTGGGCGACCAGCCTCACGCTGCTGCCGCTCGCCACCGTGTTCTCGCTCGAGTTCACCATGCCGGCCTGGACCGCGCTCATGGCCGCGATGTTCCTGCACGAGCGGCTGACGCAGAGCCGGATCGGCGCCGTCATCCTCGGCTTCGTCGGCGTGCTGGTGATCATCCGGCCCGGCCTGCAGACCTTCCAGCCCGCAGCCCTCCTCACGCTCTCGGCCGCCTTCGGCTACGGCATCTCGCTCACCGCCACCAAGCGGCTGACCGCCACCGACTCCGCCTTCGCGATCGTGTTCTGGATGAGCCTCATGCAGCTCCCGATGAATCTCGTGGGCAGCGATCTCATGTCCTACGCCAAGCTGGGGCTCGGGCAGATCGTGCCGCTGATCGGCCTCGGGGTCGCGGGGCTGACCTCGCATTACTGCCTCTCCAACGCGTTCCGCTTCGGCGAGGCGACGATCGTGGTGCCGATCGACTTCCTGCGCATCCCGCTGATCGCGCTGGTCGGCTGGTGGCTCTATGCCGAGCCGCTCGATGCCTTCGTCTTCGCCGGCGCCGGACTGATCGTTTCCGGGATACTCTGGAACCTGCGGGCCGAGACGAAGCGGTCGGCGGTACGCTCCGGTGCAGCGTGAATCGACCGCAACCACAAGCCACTATTCCGACGTTTTTGCGCCCTCACATCCGGCCGGGCGCGTCGGGACGGGCTGAATTGCGGGTGGAACGGGAATGACGTCAGGTTGGCGCGGATCGGCGATCATCGGGCTCGCCACGATGGCGGGCGCGGGGGTCGCGCTCGCGCAGGCGCCTGCGCCCTATCCGGCGCCGCCCGCTGCCGTTGCCAACCCCGTCTGCACGCGGCTCGAGGCGCAGCTCGGCGCGATCGACCGCGGCACGGTCGATCCGGCGCGCGCCGACCAGATCCGGCGCTACGAAGACGCCCGCAACAAGCAGCAGGCCGAGGTCGACCGCATGTCGGCGCAGGCGAGCCGCATGGGCTGCCAGGGCGGCGGCTTCTTCTCGCTGTTCACCGGCCAGAATCCGCAGTGCACGCCGCTCAACCAGCAGCTCCAGCAGGCGCGCGCCACGCTGGAGAAGATCCTGGCCGATCTCGACCGGCTGCAGGGCGGCGGCGCCGGCGACCGCGAGGCGCAGCGCGCGACCGTGATCAACGCCCTCGCACAGAACAATTGCGGCGCGCAGTACAGCGCGGCCGCGAACCAGCAGCGCGGCCTCTTCGACAATCTGTTCGGCAGCCGGCAGCCCGGCGGCGGCGCGTACCCGACCGGTCCCTCCGGCACCTACCGCACCGTCTGCGTGCGCATGTGCGACGGCTATTACTACCCGATCTCCTACGCGACCACGTCCGATCATTTCGCCGAGGACGCGCAAGCCTGCCAGCAGACCTGTCCGGCCGCCGACGTGGTGCTGATGTCGAACCCGACCGGCTCCGACATCACCCAGGCGGTGGCCTCGAACGGCGCGCCCTATACGGCGCTGCCCAATGCGTTCAAGTACCGCACGTCGCTGGTGCCGGCGTGCGGCTGTCGCAAGCCCGGGCAGAGCTGGTCGCAGGCGCTCAACGGCCTGCGCGACAACACGCTGCAACAGGACGACATCGTGGTGACGCCCGACCGTGCCAAGGCGCTGTCGGCGCCGCGCGACGCGCAGGGCCGCGTGATCCGCGACGTGAAGACGCTCGACCCGCATGACGCCGCGACCGCGGCCGCCGCCTCGATCGCGGGCGCGTCGTCGAGCGAAGGCGACACCGTCGCGCCGGCGAGCAAGAAGAAGCCCGTGCGCACGGTCGGCCCGACCTTCGTTCCGGCGCGATAAAGGCCGAGCCTCACTAAAAATCGAACGCGTCGCTCCGCGCGACCGCGGCTGCGGCGACGAGGCTCTTGTCCGGCAGCGGCGGCGGTGTGCCGGGGTCGCGGAAGCGGTTGACGATCGGATAGCGGCGATCGCGGCCGAAGTTCCTCAGCGTGACCTTGACGCCCGGCGCCGCCTGCCGCCGCTTGTATTCGGCGAGATTGAGCATGCGCTCGATGCGCATCACCAGCTCGCGGTCGTAGCCGGCCGCCACGATATCGGCGATCGGCTGCTCGCGCTCGACCAGCCGCTCCAGCACCGCGTCCAGCACCTCGTAGGGCGGCAGCGAATCCTGGTCGGTCTGGTTCTCGCGCAGCTCCGCGCTCGGCGGCCGCGTGAGGATGTTCTCCGGGATCACACGACCATCCGGCCCGAGCGCACCGAAAGGTTTCCACGTGTTGCGCAGGTGCGAGAGCCGATAGACCTCCATCTTGTAGAGGTCCTTGATCGGGTTGAAGCCGCCGTTCATGTCGCCGTAGAGGGTGGCGTAGCCCGCCGACATCTCCGACTTGTTGCCGGTCGTCACCACCATCAGGCCGAACTTGTTCGACACCGCCATCAGGATGGTGCCGCGGGCGCGCGACTGCAGGTTCTCCTCGGTCACGTCGCGCGGCAAGCCGGCGAGCAGCGGCGCGAGCGACTTTTCCAGGCCCTCGACCGCGCTCGCGATCGGCACGATGTCGTATTGAACGCCGAGCGCCTTGGCGACCTGCGCGGCATCGTCGAGCGATTCCTGCGCCGTGTAGCGGTAGGGCAGCATCAGGCAGCGCACGCGCTCGGCGCCGAGCGCATCGACCGCGATCGCGGCGCACAGCGCCGAGTTGACGCCGCCCGAAAGCCCGAGCACCACGCCCGGAAAGCCGATCTTGCCGACATAGTCGCGCAGGCCCAGCACGCAGGCCGCGTAGTCGACCTTCTCGCCCTCGTCGAGCTTGGCGATCTCGTCGCTCACGCAGCGCCAGCCCGCGCTGCCGCGCTCCCAGCGGGTGGTCACCACCGCCTCGCGGAACGCCGGAAGCTGCACCGGCAGCGAGCGGTCGGCGTTGAGCACGAAGGAGGCGCCCTCGAACACCAGCTCGTCCTGGCCGCCGACTTGGTTGACGTAGATGAGCGGCAGCCCGGCTTCGGTGACGCGCGCGACCGCGATGCTGAGCCGTTCGTCGATGACGCCGCGGCGATAGGGCGAGCCGTTCGGCACCAGGAGGATCTCGCCGCCGGTCTCCGCGATGCATTCGACCGGCTCCGGACCCCAGATGTCCTCGCAGATCGGGACGCCGATGCGCACGCCGCGGAAATTGACCGGGCCCGGCAGCGGGCCGGGCGCGAACACGCGCTTCTCGTCGAACACGCCGTAGTTGGGCAGGTCGACCTTGCGGCGCAGCGCCGTGATGCGCCCGCCGTCGGCAAGCGCCGCCGCGTTGTAGAGCTTGCCGTCCTCGAACCAGGGCGTGCCGATCAGGATCGCCGGCCCCCCGTCCGCGGTCTCGCGGGCGAGCGCCTCGACGGCCGCGCGGCAGGCGGCCTGGAACGCCGGCTTGAGCACGAGATCCTCGGGCGGATAGCCGGCGACGAACAGCTCGGGGTAGACGACGAGATTAGCGCCGTCGGCCGCCGCGGCCGCGCGCGCGCGGCGCGCCTTCTCGGCGTTGCCGGCGACGTCGCCGACCGTCGGGTTGAGCTGCGCGATCGCGATCGCGAGGCGTTCGGGCGGACGTTCGCTCATGCGTGGAGATGTAGCATCGCGGGGCGGATTGGCGAAAGGTGTTCGGAGCGCGTGGTGAGTTGCGAATAGCGAATGGCGAGTAGGGCCTACTCGCTATTCGCCATTCCCTATTCGCAAGGCTCAGAACGTCGCCTTCGCCTGCAGCAAGAGCCCGTAGCGCTGGGTGCTGAATTTGACCAGCGCAAGATCGGGCGAGAAGGTCGGGCCGAAATCGACCGATCCCGAATTGGTGAAGATGCCCCAGTAGCGCAGGCCGGCGCCGATGTCGAAATGCGGCAGGACCTTGTAGTTGATGAAGGCTTCTGCCTCCGCGCCCACGCCGTGCGTACCGTGGGTGATGATGTTGGGCGTCGGCCCGAGATCGGTGCGCAGCAGGTGGCTGTCGTCGTTGGTGAGCCACGCATAGGGCACGAACGCGAGCTCGCCCGAGAGCGTCCAATGGTCGTCGAGCTCGTACTTCGCCTCGCCGCCCACCCGGATCGCATTCCAGGTGGTCTGGAAGATGTCGACCGGCGTGCCGAACGACACGACCGTCGCGCCGGCCGGGCCGCAGACAGCGTTATTGACCTGATCGGCGTTGCACAGCACCCCGAAGGCGGTCATCTGCTCGCGCCAGTAGTGATAGCCGACGAAGGCGCCGTAGCGCACGCCGGCGGACGGCACGTCGAACGAGTAGCCGAGATCGATGATGCCGTAGGCGATGCTGTTGCCGTTGACCGCGCTCGTGGTGTTGGAGAAGTTGATCTGGTCGACAAAGAAGTCGAGATCGTCCAAGTCGCCGCCGCGCTGGATGCCGCCGCCCACGATGCCTTTGACATAGAGATGGCTCGGCCGGTGGTCGATGCGGAAGAAGCCCTCGCCCGTATGCCCCTGCATGCGGTCCCAGTCGAGCGTCGAGGTCGGGTTGCCGAACCCGGCGATCCCGTTCGCGAAGGCGAACCGGTTCTGGCCGGTCGAATACCAGTAACGCGCGCCGGCCTCGAATGCGAAGGGCGACGCGACCCGCTGGTCGGACGCGAAGCGTTGATCGAAGGTCGGCGGCGTGTTCGGCCAGCGCGCGCCGAGCGAGCCCGTGATGTCGTCGCTGTCCTTGAGCAGCCCGCCGAGTGAGGTCGGCGCCGGCGTCGCGGCAGCAACCGTCGCGGGCGCCGGCGAATCGTCATGCAGGCTCGCGTCGATCCGGGCGAGCTCCTCGTCGGAAATCTTCGGCCATTTCGGGTCGTCGAGCGGCGCGCCCGGCCACAGCGTATCGCTCTCGCGGACGTGCGGCCACTCGGCGGCGCGCACCCGCGCGGCGTTCGCGAGCGCCAACGACAGCGCGATCGCGAGCGCGAAATCCAGGAGCCGATACACCGTCCGCTTCACTGAGGCCTCCCCGGCACCGTGAATACGGACAGGTTGATTTAAATTGTTTGCAATTCATTGCGCGCCGAACGCTGCCCCGACGCCGTCGTGGCGCGAGCGTTAATGCGCCCATAAGCGGGAGCGTTAATGCGCCGATAAGTGGAACCGCAACGTGGTTGAGGAAGGGTCAAGAAACGCCATCACGCGATCGTAGGATGGGTTAGCGGCGAAGCCGCGTAACCCATTAGCCGAACCCGCCATTCGCGACTCAGCCGGTAGGTTTCGCTTCGCTCAACCCACCCTACATGCTCGCTGCGGCCGGGAGCGGCTTCGCGCGCGCCTCGCGCTCCTTCTTCAGGAGCTCGGCGAGCAGGAAAGCGAGCTCGATCGCCTGCTCGGCATTGAGGCGCGGATCGCAGAACGTGTGGTAACGGTCGTTCAGGTCCTCGTCGCTGATCGCGCGCGCGCCGCCGGTGCATTCGGTGACGTTCTGCCCGGTCAGTTCGAGATGCACGCCGCCCGCATGGGTGCCTTCCGCCGTGTGGATCGCGAAGAAGGTCTTCACCTCGGCGAGGATGCGGTCGAACGGCCGCGTCTTGTAGCCGGACGCCGACGTGATCGTGTTGCCGTGCATCGGGTCGCACGACCACACCACCGCCTTGCCTTCGCGCTTGACGGCGCGGGCGAGCGCCGGGATCAGGTCGCCCGCCTTGTCGGAGCCTTCGCGGCAGATCAGCGTGAGCCGGCCGGGCTCGTTCTCGGGGTTGAGGATGTCGATCAGGCGGAGCAGATCGTCCGCCTTGAGGGTCGGGCCGCATTTGAGGCCGAGCGGGTTCTTGATGCCGCGGCAGTATTCGACATGCGCGTGATCGTACTGGCGCGTGCGGTCGCCGATCCACACCATGTGGCCGGACGTGCAGTACCAGTCGCCCGTCGTTGAATCGACACGCGTCAGCGCCTCCTCGAAGCCGAGGAGGAGCGCCTCATGGCTCGTATAGATGTCGGTCGCGCGCAGCTCCGGATGGTTCTCCAGATCGAGCCCACAGGCGCGCATGAAGCCGAGCGCCTCGGAGATGCGGTCGGCCAGCTCGTTGTAGCGGCGCGACTGCGGCGAGTCCTTCAGGAAGCCGAGCATCCATTGGTGCACGCTTCCGAGGTTGGCGTAGCCGCCCTGCGCGAACGCGCGCAGCAGGTTGAGCGTCGCCGCCGACTGGCGATAGGCCTCGACCTGGCGGCGCGGGTCGGGGCGCCGCGCTTCTTCCGTGAAGTCGTTGCCGTTGATGATATCGCCGCGATAGCTCGGCAGCTCGATGCCGTTGCGCTTCTCGGTCGGCGAGGAACGGGGCTTGGCGAACTGGCCCGCGATGCGGCCGACCTTGACGACCGGCGAGGAGCCCGCGAACGTCAACACCACCGCCATCTGCAGGAAGACGCGGAAGAAGTCGCGGATGTTGTTCGCGCCATGCTCCGCGAAGCTCTCGGCGCAGTCGCCGCCCTGCAGCAGGAAAGCCTCGCCGTTGGCGACGCGCGCGAGCGCCTTTTTCAGGTTGCGCGCCTCGCCGGCGAAGACCAGCGGCGGAAAGGTCGCGAGCTGCTTCTCGGTCTCGGCCAGCGCCGCGCGGTCCGGATATTCCGGAACCTGCAGGATCGGCTTCTTGCGCCAGCTGTCAGGCGTCCAACGCTCTGCCATGGCAGTTCCTCGGGATATTGGGTTGCTTGCCCGCGTTATACACGAAGGGCCGAAATTCGCGAATAGCGGAAAATGTGCGGCAAATGATCAGTTTTGGTCATGCCGACATTCGTCATGCCCGCGCTTGTCGCGGCCATGATGGCGCGAGACGTCACTCCGCCGCCGCGACGCCGTAGCGCGCGGTCGGCGTACGCATGGTCACCAGTTCCTCGGCGGCGGTCGGATGCAGTGCGACCGTCGCGTCGAAATCCGCTTTGGTTGCCTTCATCTTCACCGCGATCGCGGCCATCTGGACCATCTCGGCAGCGCCTTCGCCGACGATATGGCAGCCGAGCACCCGGTCGCTCGCGCCGTCGACCACGAGCTTCATCAGCATGCGCGTGTCGCGGCCCGACAGCGTCGCCTTCATGGGGCGGAAGGTCGCCTTGTAGATGTCGACCCGGTGATGGCGCTCGCGCGCCTGCGTCTCGGTCAGCCCGACCACGCCCACCTCGGGCTCGGAGAACACCGCGCTCGGCACGTTGGCGTGATCGACCGTGGTCGGCTTCTTGCCGAAGACCGTGTCGGCGAAGGCGTGGCCCTCGCGGATCGCGACCGGCGTGAGATTGACCCGGTTGGTGACGTCGCCGACCGCGTAGATGTGCGGCACCGAGGTGCGCGAATGGGCGTCGACCGCGATGCCGCCGTTGTCGGCGAGCTTGACGCCGGCGGCCTCAAGGCCGAGGCCGTGAACGTTCGGCACGCGCCCGGTCGCGAACATCACCCGGTCGGCCTCGATCCGCTTGCCGCCCGAGAGCCGCGCCGCATAGGCGTCGCCCGCCTTCTCGACCGCCGCGACCGTCTCGCCCGTGATGATCGCGATGCCGCGCCGCTCCATCTCGGCGCGCAGGTGGCTGCGCACGTCGTCGTCAAAGCCGCGCAGGATGTTGACGCCGCGGTAGACCAGCGTCACCTCGCTGCCCATGCCGGCGAAGATGCAGGCGAACTCGACCGCGATATAGCCGCCGCCCTGCACGAGCACGCGCCGGGGCAGCGTCGGCAGATGAAAGGCCTCGTTCGACGTGATGACGTGCTCGCGCCCCGGGATCTGTGCGCCGAGGCTTGGCCAGCCGCCGGTCGCGACCAGGACATGCGCGGCGCGCACCGTCTCGCCGGTCGCGAGCCGCACCGTGTGCGGATCGGCGAGCACCGCGCGGCTGCGCAGGATGACGGCGCCCGGCCTCTCGAGGTTCGTCACGTAGGCGCGTTCAAGCCGGTCGATCTCCTTGTCCTTGTTGGCGATCAGCGTCGCCCAGTCGAACGTCGGCTTCGGCGCGGTCCAGCCGAAGCCCGCCGCATCCTCGAACTCGTGCGCGAAGCGCGACGCGTAGACCAGGAGCTTCTTCGGCACGCAGCCGCGGATCACGCAGGTCCCGCCGACGCGGTACTCCTCGGCGACCGCGACCTTGGCGCCGTAGCCCGCCGCGATGCGGGCGGCGCGCACGCCGCCGGAGCCGGCGCCGATGACGAAAAGATCGACCTCGCGCGGCGCCGTGCCCGCCTGGACTCACAGGTCGTAGCCTTTCTTCTTCATCTCGACGCGGATGCGCTCCATCACCACGTCGGAGAAGCTGGCCGCCCAATCCTGCGCTGCCTTGAGGCTCTGCTCGATCGCCTTGGGTTCCTCGGTGAGCATCTTGCGGCCGACCGGCGACTTGTAGAAGGCGATGATCTCCTTGAGCTCGGCTTCGGTGAAATGCTGCGCGTAGGCCTTGGCGACCTCGTTGAGAACGTCGACGCGCTTCGCCGCATATTCGGTCTTGAGCTGTGCGGCGACCTGGTTGAGCGGGCCGATCAACTGCGGGTTGGTCGGGACAAAGCTGCTCTTGGCGCGCTCGATCACGCCCGGGATGAGCGGGTCGAACATGGCGTCGCCGCCCTTGAGTGTGACGAGTTCCTTGGCGGCCGCAAGCGCGCCGGGCGTCTGCGCGCGTGCGATGCCGCCGACGGCGAGGCACGCGAAGGCAAGCGCGGCAGCGAGCGCCAGGCGATTGATCGAGGCAAACGTCATGGTGGTCACTCCTTGTGGCACCGGGGTTGTATTCATGTCCTCTCGAGGATCCTGACGCCGTCGGCCCCCGCAACGATGGCGATCTGCGCGAGCCCGATGAACAGGCCGTGCTCGACCACGCCCGGGATGGCGACCAGCGCCTGCGCCAGCGCGGCCGGCTCCGGGATGCGTCCGAGCGCGGCGTCGAGCACGAGGTGCCCGCCATCCGTGACGAAAGCGTGGCCCTCGCGGGTCTTGCGCGGGTGCGCCGCGCCCGGGCAGCCGCACGCCGCGGCGGCCGCCTCGACGGCGCGCCGCGTCGACTCGAGCCCGAACCGGTTGACCTCGACCGGCAGCGGGAAGCGCCCCAGCACAGGGACGAACTTGCTCGCATCGGCGATCACGATCATGCGCGCCGAGGCCGCCGCAACGATCTTCTCGCGCAGCAGCGCGCCGCCGCCGCCCTTGATCAGCGTAAGGTCGGGCGCGATCTCGTCGGCGCCGTCGATTGTGAGGTCGAGCGCGGGCTGCTCGTCGAGGGTCGCGAGCGGCACGCCCGCCCGCTCGGCGTCGGCGCGCGTCGCCTCCGAGGTCGGCACGCCGACGACATCGAGGCCGCCGCGCACGCGCTCGCCCAGGAGCGTCACGAAATGCTTCGCGGTCGAGCCGGTGCCGAGCCCGAGCCGCATGCCGGGGCGCACGAACTCGATCGCCCGCGCGGCGGCGGCATATTTGAGCTTTTCGGCGTCGGCGGGGGACAAAGGCGGCTCGCTCCGGGGCTGGAGGACGGGGCCTCAATAGCGTTGTTCCGCGGCGGTTCATAGAGCGAAAAGAAGCGCCGACCAGGAGCACGGCGCGCCCTCTCCCCCGCTTGCGGGGAAGAGTTGGAGAGGGGAGCAACAAACTCGGAATCTGCGAACTTGCCCCCTCCCTTGCCCTCCCCCGCAAGCCGGGAGGGTTCGCGCCGCCGCTTGCCATCCCTGCCCTCACCCGTTAGCCACGCAAGCGCATGGGCACGCGCACTATCGTCTTCGATCTCGACGGCACGCTGGTCGACACGGCGCCCGATCTCATCGCCTCGCTCAATGTGCTGTTCGCCCGCGAAGGGCTCGGTCCGGTCGACCCGGTCGCCGGCCGCACCATGATCGGCGGCGGCGTCAAGCGGCTGATCGAGCAAGGTCTCGCGCAGCAGGGCCGCACCTTCACGCCCGCGCACGTGGACGAGCTGTTCGCTGTCTACATCGCGCACTACGCCGAGCACATCGCCGACCTGTCGCGGCCGTTTCCCGGGCTCGAATCCGCGCTCGACATGCTCGCGGCGCGCCACGACCGGCTCGCGGTGTGCACCAACAAGCTCGCCTGGCTCTCGGTGCGCCTGCTCGAACGGCTCGGGCTCGCGGGGCGCTTCGACGCAATCTGCGGCCAGGACACGTTCGGCGTCCAGAAGCCCGACCCCGAGGTGTTGCGCCAGACCGTGCGGGCGGCTGGCGGCACCCTCGCCGACGCCGTGATGGTCGGGGACTCGGCGACCGACATCCGCACCGCCCGCGCGGCCGGCGTGCCGGTGGTCGCGGTCGACTTCGGCTACACCGAGGTGCCGGTCACGGAACTCGATCCCGACCGCGTCATCAGCCATTTCGACGCGCTGCCGGCCGCCCTCGACGCGCTGACGCGCCACCTCGCCTGAGCCCTGGCCCAGCAGGCGCAAAATATTGAAAGAACTATGGTTAACGCGGCCCGCGCGGGTATCGCGAACGCCCCGGAACGACGATTTCACCTTAATGGGGGCACAATTCATTGCATTTTGTTGGACCGTTGTGGGACGGGCGCCGGCTTGGGGGGCATTTGCCGGCGTCTTCCGCCAGCCATGACCGTAGCGGCGCGACACAACCAGGGCGCGGCTGCCGTTACCTGTGATCGGTTGCAGCCCGTAACGGTCACCCGTATTGTTCCGCTCGGATACGCGGGTCGGGTGAGCGGGGTTAGGGTGGGCGCGTGCGGGTGGGCGGCGTAATGGGGGTCGTAGACATGAAACGAGTTATCGCCGTCGCAGCCTGCGGCTTCACGCTGACGGCCTGCTCGTCGTGGATGCCGAGCTTCGATATGAGCATGCCAAGCTTGGGCGGCGGCGGGGCCGCCACCGCCTCGCTGGCAGTTGAGTCCGATCCCCCCGGCGCGCAGGCAAGCACGCAGGGCGGCGCAAGCTGCGTCACGCCATGCCGGCTCAATGTCGCGGTGAACGGGCCGTTCGCGGTCAATGTCGCGCTCAACGGCTACATTCCACAGAGCGTGCCGGTGCGCGTGGTCCAGCCCGACGACCCGCGCCTCGGCTCTGACGACACCGGCGGCAACGGTCCGCGGCTCGATCCGAACCCGCTCTACGTCGAGCTCGAGCGCGCGCCGCCGCCCCCGCCGCCGCCGCGCAAGCTGAAGCCGCGGCCCAAGCACCCCGCCGTCGCCAAACGCACGCCGCCGCCCGCGGCCCCACAGGCCGCGCCCGCGAACGCGCCGAGCGCCCCGACCACCGCCGTCGCGCCGCCCACGCAGCCGGCCCCCTCGCCGACGCAGCCGCCGCCGCAGCAGCCGGCGAACAGCGCCGCGCCGTGGCCGATGCCTCGGTAAGACGCCGTCAAGGCGACAAGCCGATCACAACGCAGGCCACCAAGGCCCCCTGTCTGCCCGCGCGACTTGACGCGGACGGGCCGACACCTTTAAGTCCCGACTATCCACGCAACGCATGTTCCTGCCGGCACGCCGGCATCGACTTCGCCGGAACATGCAACGCGATGGGCGCTTAGCTCAGCGGGAGAGCGTTCCCTTCACACGGGAGAGGTCGTAGGTTCAATCCCTACAGCGCCCACCATCCATCTCGCCGATATTCCCGATCATTTCTCTTGAGGCTGCGTTCCTCACACACTGGCAGCCGCGTGCCAGCCGCACGCACAAGCTCATCAAACGCTTCGGACGCGAGCTCGAGATATGACGGGTCGACCGCTCGATCTCATGCCGACCTACGTTGATTCAGAATCGCCAGCACCTTGTCGGCCCACTCGCGGTCTTGATCCTTCTCCGCATCGGTAAGCTCGGCATAAGGCTTCCACTGGCTCTGCCAGCGCTGCAACCGCTTCCGTGAGAGCGTTTCCGTGCCTGCAACGGTCTTGCTCCAGGCGATCCACTGCTCGTGTTCGAGCTCCGCCAACGCCTCGCGCAATAAGGTGCTGTCTTGTTCGGTCATGCCGCCCTCCCTTGGTGAACCATCGCGTCACCGCCCTTGCTCAAGCAGCCGCGATGGTTCGTGGCCCTTTCAGTCATGGAACCCGGATGATCCGCATGTGGCCGCTTGCGGCCTCGTACGCTTAAACCTTGAACATGCAGCGTTCCCTTCGCATGCGAGAGATCGTAAATTCAATCCCTACAGCGCCGAGCAGGGCTTGTTACGCGAGCGCCTGCGGAAACCATTCAACGCCTCGTAGCTCCATGCCTCCCGCGATGCGCACACCCGACCGCCCCAAGCTCATTCCGTTGCGCGATTTCTTCAGGAATCCGGAGAGAACGAGATTTCAGGTCTCGCCCGACGGCAACAGCATTTCGTTCATGCAGCCGTACCGCAACCGCATGAACGTATTCGTGCAGCCGCGCGCGGGCGGAGAGGCCGTTCGCCTCACTGGCGAGACCGAGCGCGACGTGACCGGATATTTCTGGAAAGGCTCGCGCCGCATCGTCTACCGTAAGGACTTCAAGGGCGACGAGAATTATCACGTGGTGGCGGTCGACATCGACGGCCGGAACCTGGTCGACCTCACGCCCTTCGAGAAGGTGCGCGCCAATATCATCGACGATCGTTTCGATCACGACGACGAGATGATCATCGCGATGAACAAGCGTGACCCGGAGGTCTTCGATGTCTACCGGGTCGATCTCAATACCAAGCAGCTTACGCTCATTGCGGAGAATCCCGGCAACGTGACCGACTGGGTCACCGATCACACGGGATGCATCCGGCTCGCGCTCGTCACCGATGGCGTGAATACGAGCATCCTGCACCGGCCCGACGAGAACACGCCTTTCACGACGGTCATGACCACCAGCTTCAAGGAGGCGCTCGAGCCGCTGTTTTTCGATTTCGACAACAAGCTCCTGTTCGCCTCATCCAACATCAACCGCGACAAGGCGGCGATCGTGCGCGTCGATCCGGCGACCGCCCGGGAGGAGAGCGTGATCTTCCAGCATCCGGAGGTCGACGTGTCGGGCCTCGCCTGGTCGCGCAAACGCAAGGTCTACACCGAGGCACAGTTCGTAACCTCTAAGCGCCAGCGCAAGATCTTCGACGCCGAAACGGAAACGATCTACGCCGATCTGCAAACGCGACTCCCGGGCCATGAGATCGACCTGCAGAGCCACGATCGTGACGAAAATATCTTCGTCGTCGCGGCGTGGAGCGATCGCACCCAGGGCGTTCGCTACCTCTACGACGCGACGTCCGCGACGTTGACCAAGCTCGCCGAGATCACGCCGTGGCTCGAGGAGGGCGACCTCGCCGAGATGACGCCGATCACGTACCAGGCGCGCGACGGCCTCACGATCCACGGCTACCTCACCCTTCCCCAAGGGGGCGGCAAGAACCTGCCGCTCGTCGTCAACCCGCACGGCGGGCCGTGGGCGCGCGACGCCTGGGGGTACAACGCGGAAGTCCAGTTTCTCGCCAACCGCGGTTATGCGGTCCTGCAGATGAACTTCCGCGGCTCGACCGGTTACGGCCGCGCGTTCTGGGAAGCAGGCTTCAAGCAATGGGGCAAGAAGATGCAGGACGACGTGACTGACGGCGTCAGATATGTCATCGCGCAGGGCATCGCCGACCCGAAGCGCGTCTGCATCTACGGGATCAGCTATGGCGGCTACTGCGCGCTCGCCGGCCTTGCCTTCACGCCGGACCTCTACGCTTGCGGCGTCGACTATGTCGGCGTGGCGAACCTGTTCACGTTCCTGACGACCATTCCGCCCTACTGGAAGCCGATGCTCGACATGTTTTACGAAATGGTCGGCCACCCCGAAACGGACAAGGAGCTGCTGGCCGAGGCATCGCCGGTCATGCACGCCGACAATATTCGCGTGCCGCTCCTGATTGCGCAGGGCGCACAGGATCCACGCGTGAACATCGACGAGTCCGATCAGATGGTCGCGGCGCTCAAGAAGCACGGCATCGCGGTCGAATACCTGGTCAAGGAGAACGAGGGTCACAGCTTCACGAACGAAGAGAACCGCTTCGAGTTTTACGAAGCCATGGAGAGGTTTCTAGAGAAACATCTTTCCTGAAACCTCCCTGCTTGCGTCTTGTTCGGCACGCGCGCCGCGCGCGGCCGTTCCGAGCGGCTTTCGGGCCGCGCCGCCGGCCGTCCGCGAATTATTCGAAACCCCAGATATGCAGCGCGCATTCCTTTCTACCAAAACGGGCAAAATCCCGCTGCTTTGATTTCCACGCGGCGATCTCGCCGCCGCTAGCTCGATCAAGTTAACCGGCAGTTCTACTTCGCCCAGTAATATTCGGCTCATCGGCATCGTTAGGGATGCAAGGTCGAGGCATGACCTAATTCGCGCAGTAACATTCTACGCACGCAAGGCAGGCCATGACGAAGATCAATCTTGTCGCAGAACTTCGTGCCGCGTGGCGCAGCTTTGCGGGCGGCAGCCGCGGCAACACGACCATTACATTCGCTCTCGCCTTCATTCCGCTCGTCGGCCTGGTCGGCGCAGCGGTCGACTACAGCCGCGCCAACTCGATGCGCACCGCGATGCAGGCCGCGGCGGATACCACCGCGCTGGCGATCTCGAGCGCCGCGGCGAGCCAGAGCCAGAGCGCGCTCAACAGCTCGGCGAGCTCGTATTTCAACGCGCTCTTCACCAGGACCGACGCGACGGACCTGCAGGTGAACGCGACCTATTCGACCACGAACGGATCGACGCTGGTGGTCAACGCCAACGCAAACATGAAGACGAACATCATGGGGATCCTGGGATTTCACACCATCCCGATCGCCACGAGCTCGACCGTGTCGTGGGGCGGCGCAAAGCTGCGCGTCGCGCTCGTTCTCGACAATACCGGATCGATGACCGAGACCGACGTGACCGGCACCAGCAAGATCAGCGCGCTCAAGACCGCCTCGCACAACCTGCTGACGACCCTCAAGAACGCGGCTCAGAATCCCGGCGACGTCGAGGTCTCGATCATCCCGTTTAATAATTTCGTCAGGGTCGACCCGGCCGCTTATGGGAGCAAAATGTGGATCAACTGGGGCCTCAACAGCAGCAGCGGCGGTAGCGGCGACGGCGGCGGCAGCGGCGGCTGCAATGGCGGCGACGACGGCGGCAGCAGCAATCCCTGCAACCCCACTTCGAGCTCCTGGAACGGCTGCTTCACCGATCGCAACCAGCCCTACGATTCGCAGAACACGCCGCCGAGCTCGACCAACATGAACACCTATTTCCCGGCCGTGAACTGCTCGCTGACGCAAATGATGCCGCTCTCCTACGACTGGACGGCGCTCGGCACCAAGATCGACGCCATGGTCGCGGCCGGCACCACCAATCAGCCGATCGGTCTCGTCTGGGGCTGGCACTCCTTGTCCACGGGCGATCCGATGAACGCGCCGGCGCTGCCGTCCGGCACGCGGCAGATCATCATCATCCTGACGGACGGCCTGAACACGGAGGACCGCTGGAGCACCAACCAGTCGTATATCGACGCGCGCGAGCAGGCCGTCTGCAGCAACATCAAGGCGGCCGGCATCACGATCTACACGGTGCTCGTCATGTCCGGCAACTCGAGCGTGCTGCAGGGCTGCGCGAGCCCCAACTCGGCGGCGCCCGCCGGTCCGAAGTATTTCGCGCTGACCTCGGCGAGCCAGATCGTCACGACATTCAATGCGATCGGAAGCAACCTGGCCAAGCTCCACATGGCCAAATAGCGGCTGTCGCGCCGGCCGCGATCGGGATGAAACGCGGGTCCCTCATGAGGCGCAAGGTCCTGGCTGCGGCGATGGTCGCCGGTCTTTGGCTCGCTTGCGCCGCCGCGGCCGCGGCTCAGGCGGTGGCCGAGCCACGGGGACCGGAGGATAGCGCGCAGCAACGGCAGCTGTGGCTGCTCCCGATACCCGGCGAGCGCCTGCGCATGCACGCCTACGTATTCCGGCCGCCCGGCCCCGGGCCGTTTCGCCTGGCCGTGATCAATCACGGCTCCATTCAGGCCGCAGACATGCGCGAAAAATATCGCATGCCGGATTACCCCGTGGTCACGCAATGGTTCCTCGCGCGCGGATATGCGGTAGTCGTGCCGCAGCGCCCGGGCCATGGCGAAACCGGCGGTCCTTATTTCGAGGACCAGGGGATGTGCGAGGATCCGGACTATCGTCAGGCCGGGCTGCGGACGGCGGACAGCATCGCGGCGGCGATCGACGACATGCGCGCGCAGCCCTTCGTGCAAGGCGACGGGGTCGTCGTCGTCGGCCAGTCCGCCGGCGGATGGGGCGCGCTCGCGATCGCAAGCCGCAATCTCCCCGGCGTCGCGGCGGTGATCAACTTCGCGGGCGGGCGCGGCGGTCGATCCAACGGCCATCCGAACAGCAATTGCGCGCCCGATCAACTCATCACGACCGCCGCCGAATTCGGCCGCACGGCGCATACGCCGACGTTGTGGATCTATTCGCGGAACGACAGCTATTTCGGGCCAAAACTGTCCCGGCGCATGGCGGACGCATTCCGTGCCGCGGGCGGCAGCATCGACTACCACTTGCTGCCGCCGTCCGGCACCGAAGGGCATCTCCTCATCAATTCGCCTGACGCGGCGGCGCTTTGGTCGCCCATCCTGACGAGTTTTCTGGCCGCGACCGAATGATCGACGCAAATGCGGCCGGGCGTTAGGCGCTCTTGCCTCCCGGAGCTTCGTTGATGCGATTGAGCTTTTCGCTCATGGCTTTGTTTTGCCAATTCTACGTGATGGCTTTGTTCTGCTCTAGGTGATGGCTTTGTTCTGTCAAACCGGGGCCGCTGTGACAGGCGTGGCATTGAAATCGTTGCTGTTATCCCAGTTAGGTTCAATCTGCCATTTTCGGCGCACGGGCAGTCGCTATTCGCAGCGTCGAAAGCCGCATACCGCGCGAACGACCACCGCACCCGCCTCGACACACGGCCCCAGCGCGTCAACTAAGGGCATTGCGGATACGCCGCAACAACATTCCGCCAAGCATTGCACTGATGCGCGCAGAAGCCGCGTGTGTTGTTCGAGATTAGGTTTTGGCACCCGCCAGCTCGCCGCGTTTTCGCTAAATCTTTAATCAGCGCTACCATCTGGTCATGCTCCAAATCGCGCTAGCCGTTTTTCTGATGACGGCCACGCCGGCCCTGGCTGATCAGTTCTCCATCCGTTGCGCGGCCGATACCCTCTATTTCCTGACCTTCGACACCCAACCACGGCGAATGGCGTGGGAGGCGGTCCAAGGAGGCACGTACCAGGGCCAAATAGATGCCATCTCCGATGCGGAAATTGCATTCAGCGTCGCCGCTGGCCGTGACTCGCTGGCTCACGCGTTCTTCATGCGGAAGGAGGGTCGCGTAGACATGCTGAACGGTGAACAGCGGGTTTTGCGCCTCGCCGACTGCACGCCCGCTCCAACCCGTGATATTATTTCCAAGTGAGATTTCCAGGACCGCTGAATTTTCAATCACGGCCGTCGCGAGCATGCGTCAAGCGGCGCAAGGAACCCCCTCTATCGAAGATCTGCACCTTGGCGCTTCAGTGGCCGAAGCGCCTTTGGAATTCTTCCGGGCTGTAGGTCTTGTTGTCCTGGGTGTCCGTAATGATCACCCCGAGGCTTTCCTTGCCGCCCTCCGCGACGTGGAGCGCATCAGCCGGCGTGTCCCTCTCATACGAGAGCTTGCCGTCCAGCGTCCTCACGTCGATCCGGAATCGCATCTCGGCACGCAAATGCGCCCTCACGCCGGCAGGATGATCTCGCAAACGAGCCCTTCGGCCCGCCAGTCGAAGCGCGCCTCGCCCTTGAGCTGCGTCATCATCAGCCAGATGATGCGTCCGCCGAAGCCCTGGCGTTCCGGCGCCTGCACGGCCGGCCCGCCGCTCTCGGTCCAGCGCAGCGTGAGCTGCCCATCCGCCGCGCGCGTCCATTCGAGGACGATCCGGCCGCCAGCGGCCGATAATGCGCCGTACTTCGCCGCGTTGGTCGCGAGCTCGTGCAGGGTCACCGCGATGGATTGCGCCGTATTGGGCTCCAACAGCATGGGCAGACCGTCGATCCGCACGCGCCTCTCGCCCGTGCCGGAATAAGGCGCGAGCTCCTGCTCGGCGATCGTCAACAGGTCGGCGCCGATCCAGCGTGTCTCGGCGAACAGCGAGTGGACATTGGCAAGTGCGCGGATGCGTCCCTCGATCGCCTCTTTCAGGCCTTCGGGCGTGTCGGCGCGCGAGAGCTTGACGGCCGCCTGCACGTTCGCGAGCAGGTTCTTGCTGCGGTGCTCGGCTTCCCGCGCGAGCGTCGCGATCTGCTCCTGCGCGCGCTTCTGCTCGGTGACGTCGCGCGCGATTTTCGATGCACCGGCGATCACGCCGTCGGCGTTCTTCACCGGGGACACGGTCAGCGAGACAGCGACGGGATCGCCGTTCTTGCGCTGCCGGATGGTCTCGAAATGATCGATGCGCTCCCCGCGCCGGATGCGCGACAGGATCGTGCGCTCCTCATCCTGGCGGTCGTGCGGAATGACGATCGTGATGGGCTGCCCGATCGCCTCCTCGGCCGTGAAGCCGAAGATGCGCTGCGCCCCTCCGTTCCAGCTCGTGATGACGCCGTTGAGATCCTTGCTGACGATCGCGTCGTCGCTCGAATTCGACGATGGCGGCAAGCCAGCTCAGTCCCTGCTGGCTGTCGCGAAAGGCCGCTTCGATGTGCTTGCGCTCGGTGACGTCGATGCCGGTCGGATGCAGGTAGACGACCGCCCCGGACGGATCGCGAATGGGATGCATCGCGAAGTCGACGCGGCGCTCGGTGCCGTCGGCGAGCCAATACCGCAGCTCCTCGCGGAACGCCGTTCCCGCCGCGGCCTGCTCGGTCGCGACGCGTATCCGGGCCTGCACCTCCGGCGAGCCGCGCCACCAAGGCCCTTCCCAGAACGGGCGGCCAAGGACTTCCTCGCGCGTATAGCCGGACGAGCTCAGCGACAGGTCGTTCGCTTCGCGCAGGTAGCCCTGCAAGTCCGTGATGCCAGCGAAGATGCCCGCCTGGTTGAACACGGCCTCGAACTTCGCGGCCGTCGCCTGCTGGTCGCGCAACAGCGCCGCCTGCCGGGCGATGAGCGCCTTGACTTCCGTGACGTCGCGATTGACCTCGAGCACGGTGTCGTCGGCAAGCAGCTGCATGCGGCTGTCGACGACGACCGCGCGGCCGTCCTTGCAGACATGGCGTAATTCGCCGGACCAGTGGCCGGCACCGCGCAGGCTCGACCGCACCTGGAGGAAGTCGCTCGAAAACGTGGTCTGCAGCAGCTCGTGACTGCTGCGCCCGACCGCCTCGTGCGCCGCATATCCGTAAAGCCGCTCAGCGCCCGCGTTCCAGAACTCGATCGGCCCGTCGAGCCGCCACGCGACCATCGGCTCGTAGGACAACTTGAGCAGATCGGCCAAACGCTCCGCGCGCTCGTACGTGGCACTGATCCCGGCAGCGTCGCCTATCATCCCTAACTCGTCCAATGGGGCGCCCGTTCCCTAACGCCGGCGCAGACCCCCTCAGTGGCCGGGCCAGCTTACCACCAAAATCTACGGTTGCTGCAGATTTCAGCCGGTTCCATCGCCTATGGCAACCGCGGACCCCGCCGCTGCGGCACCCTCACGGCCCCGACGCCCGCGGCCGCCACCCGGATCGCCGGGCAGCCGCACGGCCCGCGCTCTGCGCTACGCCCGCAGCGCGCTCGCATGTCGCCGAGATGGAAGGATGGGGCCCAATATCGCGATGCCGAAGCCGGCATCCGCCGCAGCAATGCAATCGTCATGTCGGCGAAGTTCGCCCGGATTCAAGATCAGCAGGCGCCGCATCAATAAAAAATGTATCAGCGCGCAATAAGGCTTTCCGATCGGCGCACCAAACCGAAACCCGCATCGCGTCGAGCGCGATGCGGGCCAAGCTCAGCGAACCGCCGACGAAACCCGGATTGCGTTGCGTTCGTCCGGGCCGCGCCGCCAGATCACTTGATCAGGAAGGCCTCTTTTTTGAGTTTTCCGGCTTTCATTTCGTCGCGCATCCAGCGCGGCGTCGCACCGCGGCCCGCCCAGGTCAGCTTCGGATCCTTGCGGCTGCGGTACTTGGCCGGAACCTTACGTCCCTTGAGCGACGAGCCGCGCGGCCGTCCGGGCTTGCGGCCGCGCCGTGCGCCACCGCTGGCGCCGCCGCCGTCGCCGGCTCCGGTCAGGCGCGAAAGCTGCTTTTGCAGCTCGGCGGCCTGCGCGCTCAGGGTCGCGGTGATGCTGTCGCGCAAATCGATCAGCGCCTCGAGTGACATCTTGGCAAGGTTTCTGGGACGGGCCATTTGGGGGTCTCCTAATGAAATGGACGATTCTCTATACGCCTGTACAAAGGCTTTGGCAAAAAACCCTGGGTTGGTGTTGATGTAATGTGAACGCCGACTTTCGTATAGCCGCCCCCGATACCGCCGAAACATACACAATGCCGAAAACATCGTTATCCGACCATTTCGACGGCCGCCGTTTCTTCAATCCGACCTTGCCGAAAGGCTTTGCGCATTCGCGGCGTCAGGTGCTGAAAATGCTGCGCGAGCCGCGCAGCCCGTGGCCCGCCTGGGTGGAGAACCACGGCGTGCCGCGCCTCGGCGAAAAGCTCGGCGCCGACGAGATCGCGATCACCTTCGTCAATCATGCGACCTTTCTGCTCCAGACCGCCAATGTCGCGATCCTGACCGACCCAATTTGGTCGGAGCGCGCGAGCCCTTTCGGCCGGATTGGCCCGAAGCGCGTGCGCGCCCCCGGCGTGCCGTTCGACGACCTGCCGGCGATCGACATCGTGCTGCTCAGCCACAACCACTACGACCACCTCGACGTCGCGACGCTCGCGCGCCTGCGCGAGCGGTTCGCCCCGACCGTCCTGGCGGCCGCGGGCGACGGCCGGCTGATCGTGCCGCTCGGGTTTCCCCGCATGCACGAGCTCGATTGGTGGGAGCAGGTTCGCTTCGGCGATACGCTCGCGATCACGTTCGTGCCGGCGCAGCACTTTTCCGCGCGCGGACTGCTCGATCGGCAAAAAAGTCTTTGGGGCGGCTATATGATCGAAAACCGCGGGCGCCGCATCTATTTCGGCGGCGACACGGGTTATTCCACCCATTTCGCCGATATCAGCCACCGTTTCGGCCCGCCCGATATCGCATTGCTCGGCATCGGCGCCTATGAGCCGCGGTGGTTCATGCAGCCTGTGCACATAAATCCGGCCGAAGCGGTCCGCGCCCACCGCGATCTCGCCAGCCGACATAGCATCGGCATGCATTTCGGAACCTTTCAACTGACGATCGAGGCAATCGACCAGCCGCGCATCGACCTCGAGCAAGCGCGCGCCGAAAGCGGCCTCGCGGCGGATGAATTCATCACTTTGAACGAAGGCGAGACGCGGATCTATTAGGCGCCGCGCGCGCCATGATGCTACGGTGCGCGCTGCCCGACTGGCACATTCGACCGAGGAGACCGACGTGCGGCAGCGCTGGATTGAAGCAGCCCTGATCTTTCTCGTCTTGCTCTTGTTGATCGTCGCCTATGCGGGCTGCGTGTTTGTTCTAAAGCGGCTGGGCAATGTCACGGAGCTCCAGGCCTTTGGCGGGGTGGCGATCGTATGTCTCCTCATCTACCTGGTCGGCGCACGCTTCATCGAACGGCGATCTCTCCCGGAATTCGCCCTCGCGCCCGCATTACCCGAAATCGTGGTCGGCCTGCTGGCCGGGATAGCGCTGTTTGCGGCCGTGATCTTCGTGCTGTGGCTCGCGGGCGTCTATCAGCCGCTGGGATGGGGATCGCTCCGCGGCATCGGATCCGCTTTCGTGCTCTGGCTCGCCATCGGCCTGATGGAGGAAATCCAGTTCCGCGGGCTGGTGTATCGCTTGTGCGGCAAGGTTTTCGGGACGTGGGGCGCGATCGCGCTGAGCGGCATCCTGTTCGGCCTCATCCACGGTATAGATCCGGGCGCGACCGCGACCGCGTTGTCGTCCGTTGCCATGGCGGGCCTCCTCCTCGGTGCCGCCTTCGCGCTCACGGGGCGGCTGTGGCTGCCGATCGGCATCCATACGGGGTGGAATTTTGCCGAGGGCTCGCTGTTCGGGACTGCGGTCTCGGGCAACACGGTCCGCGACAGCCTGAGCACCGCCAAGCTGATCGGCCCCGACATCCTCACCGGCGGCCGTTTCGGGCCGGAGGCCTCGATTGTGACCGTGGTCGTGCTGTTCGTCGCGACGGCCTTTCTGGTGTGGCGCATCGCCCGGCTGCGCCGCAGCGAGCCGCCGATCTGGCGCGCCGGAAAGGGCGAGCCCGCGGCCGTCAGCGCATAATGCAGCGCTCAGCCGCCGCATGCCACTGAACGGCGGGTGAACGCCGCTCTCTCCGGCGGTTCAGCAAGGCCTTGCTATAGCGGCACGGCGTCGGCGAAGCCTTGCTGGCGCTGCGCGACGGCGGCCCGAATATGTCCCCGCGATCGTTCCACGCCCACAACCCGCACGACGCGCGGCCGACCATGCCTGCGTTGTGCGCCAATTGTTCTCGCCGCGCGGCTGCACCCGCATCTGCCTCAAGGCACCGGAGTTTACGGCGCAATCCCGCGGTGCCCTCTGGAAAACATTGCGCTGATTTGGAAAACTTTGCCTATATGGTTCACGACATGTCCTCGGCCGGAGCACGTCGTTGAGTGGAAAGCAAACCTTAGGGGGAGACGCGGACGTCGAGCGTCTGATGGGTGGCCCGCCGCGGCTCGCCTATGAAGACATCGTGCGCCATCCGCGGCTGCACGACGCCGTCGGCGTCTACCTCGATCGCTTCCTGGCGGTTTACGACGAAGACCCGTTCATGGTGCGGCTGCTCATCGAGGCCGGCCGCCATTCGGTCACCCAGCTCGTGATGGTGCTGGAAGCCGGGTACGAGCCGGCGCGGCGCGAAACCTGGCCGACGCTCGGCCGCATCAAGGAGATGATGGCGGCATTCGGCCTCGGCAGCGGACGCCACGTGGATTCGCTCATCAGCCGGCTGTGCGAGGTCGGCTTCCTGGAGCTGTATCCTTCCGACTACGACGGGCGATCCAAGCTCCTCAAGGGGACCGAGCGGCTGTGGACGCACGACCGCGAATGGCTCGCCGCCCATTTCGCGCCGCTCGCCGTCTGTTACCCGACGCACGACTACGGCCCCATCATGCGCCGCGACGCGGATTTCCATGTCCGCTTTCGCCGCGCCGCCGTCCCGTTCACGCCGCTCGGCGCGAAGCTCGTCCATGCCGTGCCCGACATGATGATGTTCTTCGAGCATGCGGGCGGCTTCATGGTGATCGCCGCTTTGCTGCAGGCCGCCCTTGCGACCGGCGACGCGTCGCACGCGGCCGTGCCCTACGCGGATGTCGGCGAGCGCTTCGGCCTGTCGCGCACCCATGTGCGCCGGCTGCTTGCCGAAGCCGAGGCGGCCGGGCTCGTCAAGTTGCACGCGCGCGGCGGGCACCGCGTCGAGATCCTGCCGCGGCTGTGGGCGAGCCACGGCCGCGGCATGGCCTGCGGCATGTATTTCCACGACATCGTCTACGCGGCGACCATCCGGGCCGCGGCGGCGCAAGCGCCCGCACCGCCGACCGTGGGCGCCGACGGCGGACCGCAGACGACCGGCCGCACGCATCTGCGGCGCGTGAAATGATGGGCGCAGGGGCACACCGGCGCTGATGGGCTTCGGCGTTCCCGCCGGCCGCATCGCCCCGCCTACTTCCCGAGCACCTTCCACATCCCGCTGGCGGTCGCGACGAGGCGTGTACCGACCATCAACTCGCCGCGCATGAACACCACCGAGCGCGTGCGCCGCACCACCCGGCAGTGCGCCTCGACGAACTCGCCGATCCGCACCGCGTCGATGAAATGCATGTCGAGCTGGATGGTCGCCTGCGGCTGGCGCTCGTTCGCGTACCAGCAGGTCATGCCCATGGAGCGGTCCGCGAACGTCATCAGCATGCCGCCCTGCACGACGCCACGGCGGTTGTGGTGCTTCGGCTCCGCCATGAAGCCAAAGCGGAAGCTGTCTCCTTCCGGGCGCGACCAGAACGGGCCGACGAGGCCGACGAAGCCGTCGTCGCGATACGCCTCCCAGCCGGCGGCCGCGGGATCGAATGGCGCCGGTTCATCTCCGGCAGCGGACGGATCGGCAGGCGGCTCGCTGTTCGGCATCAATTCGACTCGTATCCGGCACACGTTCCGGCGAAAGCCAGCCCCGGACTTGATCCGGGGTGGACGCCGGTTCGCCGACAAGAACATGCGCAGCTAAATAGACGACGCGCGCCGGGCCGCATTCCGATCGCATGCGATCGCAACACGGCCCGACGCGCGGATGAAGGCTGCGCGCCCACGCGGCGCGCCCGCCGCCGCGACCTTACTTCGCGGCCGCCGGGAACGCCGGCAGCTTGTTCACGTCGCGCGCATCATGCTGGATGATGAGCGTCGCGTGCAGGTTCGACACGATCTTCTTGAGGCGCTCGATCGACGCGATCGTGTAGGCGCGGTTGAAGTTGAACGACGGCACGCCGTCGGTGTCCCAGTTCTCGCGGAAATGCACCGCGTCACCCGAGATGACCAGGTTGCGCTTCGCGAGCTTGACCAGCAGGCTGTGATGGCCGGGCGTGTGCCCGGGCGTCGCCAGCATCACCACGCTGCCGTCGCCGAACACGTCCTTGTCGAGCGGCTGCGGCTCGACCTTGCCGTCACCCTTCGTCCACTTCTCGAACGGCTTGAAGTTCACGCCCGGTCCCGGATGCTCGCTCTTGATGGCGTCCCAATCGCCCTGCCCGATCAGCAGGGTCGCGCCCGGGAACGAGGCGACCTGGCCGGTGTGGTCGGCGTGATAATGGCTGATGCCGACGAACTTGATCTGATCCGGCTTCACGTTGAGCTTCGCGAGCTGGTCGACGATGCTCTCCTTCGGCGCGACTTTCGGCGCGTCCATCGCCTGGCCGGTATCCCAGAGCAGATAGTCGTTGTCGTGCTTGATCAGGTAGCAGCTGTAGACGAACTGGCGCTTCATATCGCCATAAGCGAATATATCCGAGAAGCGCGGGCTGACCACGATCGGGTCCTGCGGCGTGCCGCAGTTGATGCGTGTGACTGAAACCTCAGCGGCCTGGGCCGACGCCGCAAAAGTGAGTGCGCCGGCACAAGCGCCGGCCGCAAGTGTCATTAATATTCGATGCATCGATATCCTCCCTTGGGGGCAGCGGATGCTGGCGCGTTCCCAGCGACCCGGAAGCATGGGTGCGTGCTTCATCGCCCGCGGGCAATAACGCAAGACACGCAAGCTTGTCCATCCGGGTTGCGCGGGATGCATATGGCCGCACGCACGCGGATCGCGTATCAATCGACCCAGGTGGACAACCTCCAGACCCCCAAGAGCAACAGACATGCGAACGCTTTTGCGAGCCCTCCTGCTGACCTTCGCGACCGCCTCGGTCGCCGCCGCAGCCGGCGACGTCTATCTCGCCGACGCGATCAAGTCGCCGGCCTATGCGCAGGCGCTCACCCGGTTGCTCAAGAGCGCCGGCCACCTGCCGGAGTGGACGAACGAGCTCACCAACCGACGCGGCAATTATGTCGGCACGCCGGTCGATCATGTGACGATCGCGGGCACGCGCTACGAGTTGTTCAACGCATGCAAGGCGCACGACTGCGCCGACAATCGGATCGAGGTAATGTTCGCGCCGAACGGCACGCAGGCGTGGGGCGCGATCCTGATCGAGGGAAAATCCGTTTCCTATCTCGGCGCGCCCAGTCCGGCGCAGCAATCCGCCTTGAAGGCGGCCGTGCAGCCTTAGTCATCAAGCACGTAGGATGGGTTGAGCCCTCGGGTCTTGCCTTCGGCAAGCCCCGAGGGCTCAACCCATCCTACGCCGCTTGCGCGGGCAATAACCTCAGAGGCCCGGTTGAACCGCCGGCATGACGGCCGCAACCATCGCGGATGCCGCGACGAGAGGCGCGATATCCGGCGGCGCGATGCTTACCTCCGCGCGGGCGACATCACGCCGGCTCGCAGCCACATGCACGAGGTCATAGAGATACATGCGGCATGCGAGCGCGCGATCATGGCTCGCCCACAGGCGCGGCAGGATCTCGACGCGGCGTCCGCCGCGCTCGTGCAGGCGGACGAGCCCGGCCGCCTGTGCGGCGACCAGCAGCCGTCGCACGTGCGTGCGCGAGATGCCGAACCGTTCGCCCGCGTGCGCATAGGGCAGCGCCGCATTGACCTGATCGCCGGCCGCGAGCGCGGCCTGCAGCAGGGCGGCGAGCACCATGTATCCGCCGGCATGCGCGAAGAACAGCTGCATGTCGGGCGCCGCCCGCATCAGCTTGGCGCCGAGCCGCAGCAGCGGCGCGCCGGCGCGGCGGAAGCGCAGATGGAAGTGCGGATCGCGGCGCAACACCGACGCGTAGTCGTGCTGCGGAAAGCAGACCGCGAGCGGCGCGAAATGCGCGGCGAGCCAGGCGCGATCATGTGCGCGCGCGGCGTCGGTCGCGTGCAGGATACGCAGCCTGCGGTCCCGCGGCGACGGCCGCAGCTCGATGAGCCCGACGGCGCACAGGCGCCTGACGAGAGTGTCCACGTGGCGCGCGCTCGCGAGCCCGAACGAGGTCATTTCCCGCTGCAGCCGCCCGATCGTGAGCCAGGTATCGCGGCGCTCCGGATCCTGCGCGGCGTCGAGCACGATGGTCATCAGGAAGACCGCCAAGCGGCCGGTCTCGATGAGCAGCCGCACCAGGAATGGATTGTCGTCGTAGAGATCGACGAACCGATCGAGATAGACCTTGCGCGCGTCGGCAAAGTGCGGATGGCGCAGGATGTCCTCGTAGGCGAGGCGCGGCGTGGCGCCGATCAGAGCATCTTCCGTTCCCGCGGGCTCGGAACATGCTCTAACCTTTTTGATTTGCGCATAGCCGCCTCGGCGAACCGGTGGCCACCCCGGATCAAGTCCGGGGCAGGCTTTCGCCGGGATATGCGCCAGCCGCTCGATCCGGATCTCATCCATGGCGCACCTCGTCGAGGCGCGAGGCTGAGAAATGCGTACGATGCGCGGCGCATGCAGAAACGACCGCACGCGCGCGGCGCGCGCCGGGGGCCGAGTGACAGCAGTCGGGGGTCATTTGGCGGGATCGCGGTGGGACGACATCGGCAGGGGGATTCGCCGACGGCCGCGGTTCTACGCGGCCACGGCTGAACGCATCCGGAGGACAACGTTCAGCCGCCATTCACCCGCGCGGCACCCGCCGACGCATCAGGCCATCGGCCCAGATATACGCAAAGTTGTCCGTCGGGCGTGCGTCATTCGGGGCTCCGCGCCGACGCGATCAAATTGCCGAGCTGATACGTAGATCCCGGAAACCTGCCGCCCGCTTCCGCGCGCGAGAGCTTGTTGAGATGGACCGGGGACACGCCCCGCCCCGCCCCGGCTCAGTCGGCGCGCCACTCGGTCGCGTTGCTGCAGCGCGCGTAACCGTGCGTCTCGTTGCCGAATTCGGCCGCCTCGGTGCGCAGGCTGATGTGGTTCTTGTCCTTGGCTGTCAGCGCGATGCGGGCCGAGAAATCGCGGCCCTTGATCTCGCACTTGCCGTTCATGTGCCAGCGATCGTGGCCGCCGCCCAGGTTCGTGACCTCGCAGGTCGCCGGCGTCACCCATTCGATCCCGGCCGGGCGAATGATCATCAGGCCGGCGCCGCGCTTGCGCGCCTCGTTGGGGATGCGGCCGTGCAGGTAGTCGCGGCAGCCCGCCGCCGTATAGGCCCATGTGCCGCTGAACCGCTGCAAGTCCGCGGCCGCGGCGATGCCGGCGAGAAACGGCAGCGCGACCGCGCCGACCGCGAAGGTAAGGATCGTTCGTCGCGGATCGCGCATGGCTGAACCTCTTGTCCGGTTGAGAAACGACGGTCACACCGTCGGTGGTGGTGGCGGCGGGATTGGTGGCGGCGGTGGGAACGGCGGCGGCACCGGCGATGTGGCCGCGAGCGGCAGGCCGGCCGCAACCAGCTCGCCGTGCCGGCGGATGGCGGTGGCGTTGAGATGCCGGCCGGACTTCCACGCCATGCCGATCATGAGCGCCATGAATCCCGTGCCGATCAACCGCGTCCCGGTGCTGCCGGCGATGACCAGCGCAAACGCGACGATGCTCGCGCCGATCCCGAGCACGCATTCGGCCCACACGCCGCGCCAATGGGCGGGCGGGAGGCGCCTGGTGTGCAGCCAGATCTTCTGATGGCGCGCGATCCGGCGCGCCAGGACGCCGGCATAGATGATGGCGCCGAACCCGGCCACCGGCACCAGAAGCACCGCCAGCAGGATGAGGAACGCGCCCAATGGGGTGCCGAACGTGCCCGCGGGGACGTTCTTGAGCGAAAAGAGCCCGCCATCGAACAGGGTATGCAGCACCGTCGGAACCAGGTAGGCCGCGATCAACATGCGGCGGCGGTGGTCGGGGCTGTGGCCGTGCGCGCCGAACGCGCGGCCGAAGCGGGCACGCGCGATGAAGGCGCCCGCGATGACGCCGACCGCGCCATGAAACGGCACGCTCAGCACGCCGCGCACCACGGCGAGGCTTTGCCAATGCGCACTGTCCCCGAGCAGATAGAGAACGTTCTCGAGCGCCGCGAAGCCGAGGCCGACGGCGGCGCCGTAGACGACGCCGTCCATCGGCTCGTCGAAGTCGCGCGCCCGCAACGACAGCAGCATGATGAGCGAGACCTTGATGGCCTCCTCGGGGGCGGCCGCGAACAGCAGCGCATCCTGGTAGGACTTGAGCCACGGATTGCCCGCGAGCGGGATGATCTTCTGCAGCAGGAGTTCCACCACCACCGCCAGGATCGTGCTCAGGGCGCCGAAAAAGACCGCGCCCATCACGATCCTGGCCGGCTCCGGGCGGCTGTCGGCGATGACGAACAGCCACAGCACCAGCAGCGCCGGCGCGATGGCGGCGGCGACAACGGCGGCGGGAAGGAGCTCGGAGGTGAACATGCGGCAAGCTTATTTCAGGTGGAGCGCAACGGGAAGCCCTCGGCGCGCACGATGCGGCCTGACGATCGGCCGCGCGCCGCCAACAAGCTCGACCTTCCAGACCTTCGACGCGCCGCGCCTAGCGCACGAATGGGGCCGTCTTTTTCTTTTGATACGTCGGCACGATCCGCTCGATCTCTTTGAGCGACAATAGGGTACCGCGCCCGTTGCTTTGCGCGGCACATTGAGAGGAAACTTCCCAGGCTCCTTTCAGCGCACGCTGGAAAGGGCCATTGAACTCTGGGCTGCTCACATTGCAACTGCATATTGCAGATCAATAAGAGGACTTGGAATCAGCAAAGCTATTGGTCGCCCCCTGCGCCGCAAGGATAATCTATCCGGCCTCCCTTAACGGGTGCAGCGTCCGCGCTTGCTCAAATAGGCGACGAGATCGCCGACAGTCACGAGACGCCTCGCGTCGGCGTCGGGGATCTTGACGCTGAATTCCTCCTCGGCGGCCATCACGATCTCGACCGTGTCGAGCTTGTCGGCTCCAAGATCATCGATGAGATTTGCAGATGGCGTCACGTGCACAGGCTCGACACCGAGATGCTCGGTCAGGAGGGTCTTGACCCGGGTAAAGCAATTGCCCGAGGCTGCGCCGGCGGGTTGCGGTCCGGCCAGAAACATGGCCGCAGCCACCACGATCGCGACGTTGCACGACACCTTGCACGACATGAACCCTCGTCCCATTTCCGTCCCCCCTCCTCGTCCTTGCTTCGATGCACCGACGGCGCATGACGACCTATCACGTGCTTCGGCACGGCTGTTGGACAACTTTGCGCATATTCCGCCGGCGGCGAACGTCACGCCAATCGCCCCTAAATCAATGTCGCGGACCAAAGCGACGTTGATCTACGGGCGTACGGGCAATCTGCGAGACGTTCTGCTCGGCCACCGCAAGATCGAGAGCGCGGTCAGATCTCGGCATCGAGGCGGATGGCGCGCCGGCGATAGCGGAACAGGTTGACGTCTGAAATATCCGGGCAGAGCGGACATCCTCTGCCCGGCCGACGTCAGCCGCTTCGGCCACAAGCTGACATCCGGCAGCACTCTGCACTGCGGAGTCGCCTAGCACCGCGCACGCGGCAAATTTGCAATTTCAGTCAGTGTAAGATGCTGCTTCTGCGGTCGTAAAGGTCGCCCGAAGCTCATCGGTCATGCTCGACTCTCGCTTGACCAGGCACGCCGCTCGCAAGATTCTCCGTGCGTAAAAGCCGGCGGAAGCCGGATTCGCAAAGAGGCTGAGGATGACCAAGCCATGGCGAGTGGACGTGTTGCAATGCAGAGGAAGCTCCTATGACGTTGGCAAGCAGATGGCCGAAGGCTTTCTGAAAACCACCCGCGGATCTACTTTTCATCGGCGCAAGGGGCATCAGCCATTCGGCTTCATTCTGAAGGACGCGCAGGCGGCGCTTTGCACCTACGCGCCGAATATCTGGGAAGAACTGCATGGACTGGCAGACGGCCTCAAGATTCCACTGGAGCGGGCCGTTGCCCAATACTCGAACAGCCGCTTGAGCTTTCCGAAGCGTGGATGCTCCTCAGTCATGACAAATGCGCTCTACGGGCGCAATTACGACTACAGTCCGCGTCGATATGATCCGACCTTGGTCGCCATCCAGCCAAAAGGCGTGCATGCCAGCCTCGCATTCGCGGACAGGTTTACGGGTCGCGTGGATGGAATGAATGAGCACGGCCTGTGCGTCGGGTTGCACTTTGTCAATTACCGGCCGGTCCGGCCCGGCTTGGTCTGCATCCTGATCGTCCGCATGCTGTTGGACCAATGTGCGACGACGCACGAAGCGGTCAGATTACTCACGCGAATTCCCCATGGCCAACCCTTCAATTATTCGGTTCTCGACGCAACCGGAGCCGCGGCAGTCGTCGAGGCTTCGCCATTGGCGACATCCGTGCGGGATGGCCGCCAGCTCGCCTGCACCAATCACTTTCAGAGCGCAAAGCTCGGACGCTACAACCGGCGTAACGAGGGGTCACATCGGCGCCTTCCCCCTCTCGAAACCTGGTCTCGTGCCGAACTGTCCCCTGAACGGCTGTTCGTCGCGCTCAACCACGCGGGATCGCCCGTATTCGATCATGCCTATCGATCCGGATCGGGCACGCTGCATACATTCGTGTGTGAACCGGCCGAAAGAACCATGCTTGTCGGCGTCGGTGGCGACGCATCGCCTCAATCCATTCACTTCGAGAACTGGACGCGAGGAGCATCTCTCGGCTTTTCCAAACTGGAAGGGCAGCTGGGAACGCTCGACAGACCCTTCGATCCCACGATCCGGATTCCTTCGAAGAGGACTCTCGCGAGGCTCTCAAGCAGGTCTGGCTCGTAAATAAGCGTTCGGGGCACTTAGTTCCGCGCAATTGCATTGCGGCGGAACCAGGGTCAGGGTTCCCGGGGCTCGAGCTTGCGCCAGGTGCGCGCCCCCCTGTCGAGCATGATCAGCGCCGGGCGCGACTTCCGCGCCGAGGCGATCTTTCTTCCTGTGCGGCGATCACCCGAACTACATCACGGGCCAGACGCTCGCGGTCGACGGCGGCCGGCGGCCCACTCTTCGGCCGCCAATTCATCGCCACGCGAAGGGCCTGCCGCGCCAAGCCCACAGGGCGGGACGCCGACCTGCGACGAATAGGCGTCGCGCAGGCGGGTAGCGTATCGCCCTCCTGCTTCTGAGGGACGGCAGACTCAATCACGCCTGTCAGCGGGGGCATCCATAAGAGCATGATCCGGAAAAGTGGAAACCGGTTTTCGGACAAGATCATGCTCAAACGCAAGCGATCCTCGAGCGATTGCTTGCGGCAAGCCTCACAACGCCTGCCTACCCTTTTCGATACGGGCATCGTCTCTGACAGGGTACGACATATTGTTGGAAACAACTCCCATCCTTCGTGCGGGTATCCATACAGGCGTCGTGTGCCTCCAGGACACAACGTCGGATGCATGCGGGGTCGTGGAGCGGCGGGTCAGCCGCCGCGCTGGCCGTGGCCATGAGAAAGATGCATACGTTCAGCAACGCAAGGCACACGCCTGTCACGTGACCCGGTTGGTGGTTTTGCATTTGCGGAACCTTCTTGCTGCGATTTGATTCTCTGCTTCCCGACGCCGATACGTCGCCCTCGGCGGGTGACGGTAATGACGCGCTGAAATGCAGGCAACGGAATATTTTGCATCGATCGAGGGCCAGCGACGTCGGCCGAAGTCGCCGGCCGTCGCTGCAACAGCCTGCGAACTTCGGAATCGAGGCGCTACCCGTTGCGCCCGCTCGCGCGCAGCGCCGGCAGGCCGATGCCGGTCGCTTCGAAGCCGCCGTCGACCGCGAGCGTCTGGCCCGTGATGTAGCTCGCGCGATCGCCGCACAGGAAGAAGATCGCCTCGGCGAGCTCGGTCTCGAGGCCGTAGCGGTTGAGCGGAATGGCGTCGTGATAGGCGGCGCGGATCTCCGGCGTATGCACGGCCTTCGCCATGGCGGTGTCGACCGGCCCGGGCGCGACCGCATTGACGCGGATGCCGAGCGCGGCGAACTCGATCGCCTGCTGCTGCGTCAGGTGCGCGAGGCCGGCCTTGCTGGTGCCGTAGGCGGTGCGCAGGGTCGAGGCGCGCAGCCCCGAGATCGAGGTGATGTTGACGATCGCGCCGCCGCCGCTGTCGCGCATCACGGGCGCGGCCGCCTGCGCGCAGAGAAACGGGCCCGTCAGATTGACGGCGAGCACGCGCGACCAGTCTTCGTAAGTCACGTCGAGGATCGGCTTGAAGATCGCGATGCCGGCATTGTTCACGAGCGCGTCGAGCCGGCCGAATGTCTTGGCGACGGTCGCGACCGCCGCGGCGACGCCCGCCGGGTCGGCGACGTCGCAGCGGATCGCGATGGTGGCGTCGGCCGGGAGCGCCGCGTGCGTGCGCGCGAGCGTCTCGCCGTCGATGTCGAGAAGCGCGACGCGCCAGCCGTCGGCGAGGAAGCGCTTGGCGGTCGCAAGCCCGATCCCGCGCGCCGCTCCGGTGACCAACACGGCCTTGCTGGCTTCACTCATGGTGCCCTGCCCTCGTCACGGGTGGGCATCATGCGTAGCGGTTCGGCTGCGAGGTAACAAGCAATCGGCCGGCGATGCACGCTCGCCTACGCGCGCTGTCGTCTATCGCAGCGACGCGACCCGCGGATTGGACGACGACATGTGCTCGACCACCACGAGGCGCTCGACCTTGCCATCCAGGAAGGCCTGCAGGAAGGCCGGATAGTTGCGCACCGCCATGCAGCCGTTCGACGCGCCCTTGGGGCCGAGCATGTAGGAGTGCGCCAGCATGCCGTCGCGGCCGAACATGTTGCGCTCGCCGACCGGAATGAGGCGTAGCGCGCGCACGCCGTGGAAAATGCGCTCACGCAGCGCCAATCGGTAGACGTTCGGCGGCGTCACGCCGCGGTTGCGCAAGCTCATGGAATGCGGGTCGTCGATATGGCTGCCGAGGCCGGAATGCGCCTCGAGCTTCTCGCCGCCCGGCAGATAGATCGTGTGCGCCGAGATGTCGTAGATCGCGGTGCGGCCGTCGAGATCGTCGATCGACGGCGAGGCCGGCGTAGGCTCGAGCGATGCAAGACGCATGGTCTGCTCGGACGGGACGATCGACCGCTTCGGCGCGGCCGCGACAACCGCCGGTGCGTCGCGACGCGCCTGCAACTTGCGCTCGGGCGTCTGTGCAGGGGCGTAAGCCAAGACCGAGCCGGTCGCCGCCTCGTCATTCGAAGCTTCGTCGACCGCCTCGATCTGCCTTGCCGCGAATGCGTTGGAGAAACGCGACGTGAAGCCCTGCTGGGCGACCACAACGGCCTCGCGCTCGAGCGCCCGCCGCATCGAGTTCGAGGCGATCGCCGCGCGCCAGGACGCGCACAGCCACCGGCGCGCGCACCTGTCCATTGGCATTCGTCCCCTCGGACGGCCCCCGCATCTCCCAAGCAAATCCGACAGCGAGCGCCACGCCCAGCGCCGCGATCCCCGTGGGGATCGGTCCCACCCTCATTCGAACTTCCCGTTTTCGAACCTGACGCGACCGCCGCGTATGAAGTCCCCTTGCGGCGGGGTGTCCCCCGATAGTGCGAACGAGGAAACATACCAATTGCGGCAAAGAGTGGCCAAGGGTGAGTCCAGGCGGGGGAAAATGCGGTTCCGGAACCGGGTACCGGCAGAATTTTCGTGATCTCGAACCCCACCGCCCAACCGTTAACGCTTGAGCGCGCTACGTTAACGAATGCGGCCCGGCGCCCCGGACGCCGCCGCCGACGGAGACCTGCTTAGCGTTCGGGTTCGGTTCGATTCGGCGCCTGTGGCGGCGCGACGCGCGCGCGCATCCGGGTGTTGCTTCTTGGTAGTCGCGCAACTCGGTTTGATAGTCGCCCTCCTGGACGGCCCGGCGAGGTGGACGCCCGCGGTTCCGCCACACCCACGCCGCGTGACCGACGGCCGGCGGAATGACCGCGATCGCCAACGCCTGGATGTTGTCGATCGACAGCGGAAGCAGAAGGACGACTTCCGAGGCGACGATCCACGCGACGGCGCCGGAGGCACGCGAGAGGAAATCGAGATTCATGAACCGCAGGAACAAGCAAGCGCAGAAGACCTCGAAATAGAGCCAGGAGAAAAACGCCTGCACGCTCGGAACGGACGGATCGCGCGCCGCAAACCACACGATCTGCGCTACGACGACGACGATGACCCTGACGACGACATCAGCGGATGGGCCCGCGGGCTTTTCGCTCTTGGTCTCGTTTGCGCCTGTTGTTCGAGCCTGGGAACCAGTACCCACCCCATATCCGCCGGCCAATTATAGGCAAAGTTGTCCATCGAGGCGGGCGCATCCTTGCTATGTTCCGGCTGTCTTGCCTCGCCGCAGCACTAACTCGCCGAGCGCCAGGATGTACGCAAAGTTGTCCATCGATAGCGGCGTAACTCTGCTAGGGTGCGGCCATCTCGAATCCCGGCGGCGCCGCCGCACGGGGCCGTGGACGCAAGAACGGAAGACGGAGCGGATTGAGACGGGAAGCACGATGAAGCAAATCCTCTCGTCTCAATCAGTCTCCGTTCACCGACCGCATGCTAGGTCGCGCAACACCCGCCAACGACCTCCCAGCTCGATCACCATCTCTCGTCAACCGAAGGAGACCTTACCAATGTCCCGTAGCATAATGTCCGGCCTCACGGCCGGAATGACTGTCGTCGCCCTTTCGCTGTTCACCGCTCAGGGCGCGCTGGCGCAATCAGGCGGCGGCCTCACCATCGCGACAGCCCGGGCGCAATGCAACAAGCGGGCGGAGGTCTGCGAGAACAAAACGGGCGCGGCGCTCGACCGCTGCTTGCTCAATAACGGCCACATCCAGCACGCCTGCAACTTCGTCCGCGATTGGGAGACGGTGCATGGCGGCTGCGGCCCGAAATGCGACACGGCGACGAGGAGGACCGAGCACGCGGGATCGATCAACTCGGCGCTCGACGCCGACGAACCGGCGCCGAAATAACCGACACGCGTTGCGCCGCGAGGCCGCGTCATCCGCCCGATGACGCGGCCTCGTCGTATTTGACGAGCCGGCGAACGGTGTCGCGGCTCAATTCTTCTTGCTCAGCACCGCGACCAGCGACTCGGTCTGCCCGGACCAGTGGATGTCGGCGATGCGCCAGCCGGCCGGCAGCTTGACGAGATCGAGCGTCACCACGGTCGCCTGTTTCTCGCCCTCTGCCGTGAAGCGCGCGGTGCCGGTGGCGCGATCGGCGCTCGTGCCGGGCGTGACCTTGAGGTCGATCTTGGTCGGCCCCCAATCCTGCGCCGCGACGAAGGGATCGAAATCGAGACGGCCGACCTCGTTGCGCTTCTTCGACTTGGCCATGTCGCGGACAAGCAGCTTGGTGAGCGCGGGCGCGAAATAGCGCGCCGCCTTGGCCTCCGTGTCGATGTCGACGGCCTTGTCGGACTTTTCGTAGATTGTGTAGATGCTTTGCAGGAACGCCTGCGCGCCGGCATCCTGCGCGCGGCTTGCCGGCGCAAGCAGCGCGACGGCAAAGCCGGCAAGCATGGCGGCGAACGCGAAAGAATACTTCTTGATCATGTGATGGGATCTCGCCGTGGACGGTTGGGTAAGCTCGACGCTACCACGTGTGTCACGTCGCGGAACGGAAAAGTTCACGGATATTGTCGACGTCAAGCGCGCTTCCAGCGAATGACGCGCCTCGCGCGGGCTACGCGCGATAATCCGCCGGCACGGTCGCGTCGGCGGGTGCGGCGCGCATCGCGTTGAACAGCGGCGTGAGCACGATCGCGAGCGCGAGATTGATGATGAGCGTGTAGAACGCCGTGTAGCCCGGGAAGGTCCAGCCCGCGACCGCGAGCGGAAACGTCGGCGCGAAATTCGCCATCGCGGACATCACGGTGCCGGCCACGATCCCGGCCGCCCAGCCGAACACCAGCGCCCAGTCGTTGAACCAGCGCGTATAGACGCCGAGCAGAACGGCGGGCAGCGTCTGGATGATCCACACGCCGCCGAGAAGCTGGAGCTGGATCGCGTAACTCGTCGGCAGGAAGATGATGAAGACGAGTGCGCCGAACTTCACGATCAGCGACACCCACTTCGCCATCTGCGCCTCCTCGCGGTCGGTCGGATTGGGATTGATGAACTCACGATGGATGTTGCGCGTGTAGAGGTTCGCGGCGGCGATCGACATGATCGCCGCCGGCACCAGCGCGCCGATGCCGATCGCCGCGAACGCGATGCCGACGAACCATGACGGGAACGTGTGCAGGAGCAGCGCCGGCACGGCGAAATTCTTGCCGAACTCCTTGAAGCCCGCCGCGTATTGCGGCATCGCGGCGACGCCGGCCGCGACCGCGAAGAAGCCGAGCAGCGCCAGCAGGCCGAGCATCAACGAATAGCCGGGCAGCAGCGCCGCATTGCGGCGGATGGCGTGGCCGCTGCTCGCGCTCAGGATGCCGGTGATCGAGTGCGGATAGAGGAAGAGCGCAAGCGCCGAGCCGAGCGCGAGCGTCGCGTAAGCGCCATAGGCGCCCGTCGTGTGCGGGCCGGGCACCGCGAGCAGGACGTTCTCGCTCGGCACGGCGGCGAAAATCTTCGCGAAGCCGCCGAGCTTGATCGGCACGACGATCACGGCCGCGAAGGCCGTGATGTAGATCAGGATGTCCTTGACGACCGCGATCGACGCCGGCGCCCGCAGCCCGCTCGAATACGTGAAGGCGGCGAGAATAACGAACGCCACGATCAGCGGCACGTCGCCGAGCCAGCCGGTGCCGGAAACGCCCAAGCCCCCGATCACCACCTGCAGGCCGACAAGCTGCAGCGCGATGTACGGCATGGTGGCGACGATGCCGGTGATCGTCACGGCGAGCGCGAGCCAGCGATTGCCGAAGCGGCCGCGCACGAAATCGGCGGCCGTGATGTAATTGTGCTTGTGGCAGACGCGCCAAAGGCGCGGAAAGGCGAGAAAGAGGATCGGATAGATCACGATCGTGTACGGCACCGCGAAGAACGCGACCGCGCCGGCGCCGAAGGCCAGGGCCGGGACGGCGACGAACGTGTAGGCGGTGTAGAGATCGCCGCCCACCAGGAACCAGGTGATGAGCGTGCCGAAGCGGCGGCCGCCGAGCCCCCATTCGTGCAGCAGGTCGAGGTCGCCCTTGCGCCAATGCGCAGCCGCAAAGCCGAGGAGCGTGATGAGCCCGAACAACGCGACGAAGACGATGAGCGCAGTCCAGTCGACGCCCTGCATGGGCGGCCTCCGGTCCGCGTGCTGCGCGGTTAGAGCGTATTCCATTCCGTAGAATGGAATACGCCCTGGATTTTTCATTTGCGCATGTTCTGGTCGGCGAACCGGACTCCACTTCGCCGGAACATGCGCTAGCGACGTCGTTTCAATCGTCCGTGGCGAAATAGACGATCGCGGTCAGGATCGCGCCGATGACGACCCAGGCGAGCTGATACCAGTAGAAGAATGGAATGCCGGCCCAGGCCGGCTCGAGCTTGTTGTAGAAGGGAGGCCAGAGCACCGCGACGAACTGGACCAGGAAAAGCAGATACCACCAGCTCCAGCCGGAGTGCCTCTCGCGTCCGCGGTCGGTCTCATTCATCCCAGGCATAGTTTGCGCTCCGCGCGCGTCGCATAGGCAACGTCCGGGCGCCCGGCTGAGTTCCCGACGTGCCCCGAGCGCGTTCGCTTTCGCACTGTGGGTATCGCTTGTGCCTTGGCACTGAGCTTGCGCTCCCTCTCCCCGCTCTTGCGGGGAGAGGGTTGGGGTGAGGGGCGCTGACTCTCAGCAAGACATATCGTTAGACGCGACTCGCGGAGACGCCCCCTCACCCCGACCCTCTCCCCGCAAGCGGACCGCAAGCGAGGAGAGGGAGCGCGGGCGCCGTGCCTGCCAAGCCCGCCCGCTCAATCGCCATCGGCCGGATAGACGCCGCGCAGCACTTCCTCGAAGTGGATCTTGACCAGCTCGTTGCACTGGCACGAGATCGTTTTCAGCGTCGGGTGATCGCGCACGATCAGCGAGCCGCGCCGCGTCTCGATCATCCCGCGCGCGCGAAAGCTCTGCAGCACACGGGTCGTGTGGCTGCGCCCGGCGCCGAGCATCGCGGCAAGCTCCTCGTGGGTGAACGGGACGATATCGCCGCCGGTACGCTCGGTCGCCGCGATGATCCATTTCGCGGCGCGCTGCTCGGTCGAGTGGATCGCATTGCAGGCGGTGCTCTGCAGCATCTGGGCGAGCAGGCAGTCGGCGTAGCGCGCGAAGTAGTGGCGCAGCGCCGTGGACTTCGCCTTGGCGGCCTCGAGGTCGGCAACCTTGAGGCAGACGAAGTCGCCGCCGAATTTCACGACGATCCGAGTATAGGCGGGCAAGTTTCCGTGGCTGACGATGCCGCCGACCGCGCCCTCGCGGCCGACCAGCACGGTCTCGACGTCACGGCCGTCCTCGCTCGCGACCAGGAACGACACCATGCCGGGCCCGCAGGGGAAGTGCACCACCTCGACGTTGTCGCCCGGATTGTAGAGCACGTCGTTGACGTTGCTGCCGCAGGCGAAGAGATTCGGTGCGATCATCGCGTAGTCGGGCTCACGCAGCCCGCGCAGCAGGTTGTTATTGGGCCGCTCCGCGTCCACCCGCTCCGCCGACAATGTCTCCGCCATCTCTACCGCTCCACGCACTCGTCGTCGGCGCGGCCCGCGGGCCGCTTATGTGCGCAACCGCACAGACACCGGAACGTCGCCATGTTTGATTTACCCAGCGGTCATACACCGCACATGGGGCGACGCCAACATGCGGCAATCCTTAAATCCGAACGGCCAAGGAATAATGGGGGTAAATCAAGTGCCGATCACGCCATTTCTGAAATCAAAAGTATTTGACCCGGACCTTACCAAGGCCATGGGAGTAGCCTTCGAGAAGGCCTGCCGCACGCTCGGGCTCGCGCGAACCAGCGATCCCGTGACCGAGGCGGTCGCCAAGGTCATCATCGATCTCGCCGAGGCGGGCGAGCGCGACCCGGAGCTTCTCTATCGGCGCGCCTTGGCGCACTTCGGAAAGGCGAACTGAGGTCACGCCGCGGCTTCGAGCAGGATCTCGCACAGCCGCTCGGGGGCATCCACCATCACGTCGTGACCGCAATCGACCGCGTAACTGCGCCAGGTGGGATCGGACTTCACCGCCGCAAAGGCGCGGTCGAAGCCCGGGTTGGCGTACGAGGCGGCGCGCACGTAGGACTTGCGCGTGACCCGCCCGGCCGCGCCGGTAAGCGCGATCTTGTCCGTGAAGGTCGCGATCGGCTGCGGCACGCACAGGCGGTCGACCCAGGCGCGGTCGGCCGGATTGACGCCGAAGGCCTCGGCGGGGCGCGGCGGGACGCCGAGATCGCCGCGCGCCTTGGCGGCGGCCGCCGCCTCGCGCACCGCCGGACCGGTCACATCGAGCACGGACTCGCCATCGCGCGGCACGAAGGCGTCGAGAAAGACGATCGAGCGCAACGCCGCGCCCGCCGCTTCGGCAACGCCCGAGATGACGAAGCCGCCATACGAATGGCCGCACAGCACCACGTCGGCCAACTCCTCCCACTTGAGCACGTTGACGACGTCGGCGATGTGCGTCTTGAGATCGACGCCGGCGCCCAGCAGATGCGCGCGCTCGCCGAGCCCGCTCAGCGTCGGCGTGAACACCGCGTGGCCGCCGCCGCGCAGCCGGTCGGCCACGCGCTGCCAGCACCAGCCGCCGTGCCAGGCGCCATGGACCAGGACAAACGTGTAAGGCATCGGCGACCTCCCCGGCGCGGAGCGTAGAGGTGAGGCGGGCACGACGACTGCTCTCCTTCTCACCCTTTAGGGGAAGAAAGTCGGGATGAAGGGGTCTTTCCGCGAACGCAGAGTTTGCGGAGGCGCCCCCTCACCCCGACCCTCTCCCCGCAAGCGGGGAGAGGGAGCGCGACGTCACTGCTCACCTCACATGCAATCGCCCTGCCCCTGATGTGGACCGTCACTTTATCCGGATATGCGAGCAAATGAACCGGGGCACTCGGCCCTGCGGCCCGCAACACCGCGGCCGGCCCTCGCCCGGTGACCGCATTTTAATACCTGTGCGGTACTTTCATTCCTCCGGGCCGTGCCCACATTGCGGACGTCGCAAATGTGCTGTATGGCGCGCGGAGCGGAGCACCTCTCCGGCCCCTCACGTGGTCTTGGGACGTAAGCCCATGATGGTCCTCGCCGTCGGATTGATTCCCGGTCTCATGCTCGGGTGGATCGCGTTCTGCGTGGCCGAGATTTCCGCCGCGCATCCGGACATCGTCAAACGCCGCGGCTGCCGCGGCGGAAGCTGCCGGCTCTCGAACGAGAGAGACCCGCGCGCGGCCCATTAGGACCGCGCCCGGGTCTCACAGGTAGAGCCGGCTTTCCGGATCACGTCCGCTTGCGGCCGAGCCGGTCGAAGCGCGCCTTCTGCTCGTCGCTCAGCGATCCGTAGAACTTGTTGAGCGCGGGCCGCACGGTCTCGATCGCTTCCAACATGCCGCTCAGCCGCTGCTCCATGGCGGCGACCCGCCCGGGCGGCGTCAGCGTCTCCGCGGTCGGACAATTGGCGTTCAGGATCTCGGCGGACTTCGCGGATGCCTCGTCGAGCGCCTTGAGGTCGGCGTCCTGGCCGCTGCTCAGTCGCAGCGACTGCTGGATCTGCGCCACCGGCAAGTTGGTGACCGAGGAGCGCCTGTTGCCGCACAGTTGCGCGACGTCCGGCTGCGGCGCGTCGCCGAAGGCGTTCTGGTCGAGCGCGTTGAAACGCTCCTTCTGCTCGTCGGAGAGCGAGCCGTAGAACTTGTCGAGTGCCGGCCGCACGGTCTGCACCGCCTGCAGCATGGCCTGGACCCGGACGTGCATCGCGGTCAGGCGGCCGGTCGGCGTCGCCGGCAGGTCGGTCGGACAGGCCGCCTGCAGGATGCCGACCGTTTTCTGGGTCGCGGCCTTGAGGTCGTCGAGCAGCCCCTGCTGGTCTTGGTTCGGCTCGACTTGGCGCGCGATCTGGTCGATCGGGAAGTCGGTCAGGCCCTGCGCCTGATCGGAACAGACTTGGGCTGCGGCGGCACCGCCGCCGGTGGCCGAGCTACCCTTCTGGTAGGCGGTGCTCGATGCGGGCGCGCCCGCATACGCATACTCGGCACCGTATTGGGGCGCGTAGGCGCCGTAGAGGCCTTCGAACACGTCGTCATACGCATACGGCCAGAACGTATCGTAGGCGTCAGGCCAGAATGTGTAGTCGACGAAATCATTATAGGCATACGGCCAGAACAGCGGGCCGACGAAGCCCAGCACGAAGCCGCGGTGGCGATGGTGGTGCCGGCGATCCCAGTCGCGGCCAAAGCCCGACCGCGCGAAGTGTCCACGGAAGGTCGAGTCCGCCAAGTGGCGCGCCGCCGGGCTGCGCTCCCCGAGATTGCTCAGGGCCGAATTGCGCAGGATGCGATTGCTGCCCGGCCCGTGGCGCGTCGCAAAGGCCGCGGCACTGCCGGTTGTCATCGCCCGGTCCCGATCAAGCGCGCCCACGGGGCCGCGGCCATTGCGGTCACGCAGCCGGTCGGTCGTGTTGCCCACGGTGTTGCGGTCACGCACCCGGTCGCCCGCGTTGCCCACGGTGTTGCGGTCACGCAGCCGGTCGCCCGCGTTGCCCACGGCGTTGCGGCCACGCAGCCGGTCGGCCGTGTTGCCCATGGCGTTGCGGTCACGCAGCCGGTTGGCCGTGTTACCCACCGCATTGGTACGTGGGGCATTGGTCAGGGCGTGCCGTGTCGACGGCGGGATCGCGTGGCGCGCCACATTCGGCGGCCGGTGCGCTCCGCGCGCCGTGAAGCCCGGCGCGACGTTGCGGTGCATCATCCCCGGTGCGCCGCGTGTCGCAACATTCGGCGTGAAGCGCGGGCCGGCATTCGGCGTGAAGCGCGGGCCTGCTTGCGGCGTGAAGCGCGGGCCGGCGACATGCGGCGCCGCCGCGCGAGGGCTGGCCATGGGAGCCGAAAAATGTGGCGCCGCACGCGCGGCCGGCGCCGAGAAATGCGGCGCCGCCGCACGGGGGGCCGCGATGGCGGGAGCTGCCGCGCGCGGAGCGGCGGCCGCAGGCGCGCCGCCGCCGCGCCGCGGATCCGCGGCGGCGTCGGAGATCAAAGCCGTCGACGCCAGCAGAAGCGCGGCGATGACGCTGAAAGACTTGGTACGCATGACGAAACCTCCACGTCGCTACATCGGAAACGCGTAGATGGCAGCGAGGTTTCACGCTGCGACAACACTGCCGCATCGCGCACAAAGCCTGTCGGATTATTCATCGATCGCTTCTGTAACTGCTCTTGCGCGCGTTTCTCACGCGTACACGCGCGTTCTTTTCACGCGTGCATCGCCGGCTCGCGCGACATGCCCTTCGCGGCAAGCTCATCGAGATACGCCTGCCAATAGGTTTCGTGATTGCGTCCGAGGTCGAGGAAATAATCCCAGCTGTAAATGCCCGTCGAGTGCATGTCGTCGAACACGAGCCGCACCGCGTAGTTGCCGATCGGATGCACCTCGAGCACCAGCACGTTGCGTTTGCCTGGCACGGTCCTGCGCTCGTCCGGCGAATGCCCCTGCACCTCGGCGCTCGGGCTCTTCACCCGCAGATATTCGGCGGGCAGCTCGAAGCGCTCGCCATTGTCGAAGCTCACCGCGAGGGCGGCGCGGTCGCGCTGGAGCTTGATTTCGGTCGGCCAAGGGGACATGGGGCGATGGGTTCTCCAAGGGTTCCGGGCGGCGTCCGGAGTCGCGGTTGAGGAAAATATGAGCCTCATCATGCTCTTGTCGAGGGCGCCGACTTGCCAATCGGGCCCGGAAGCCCTATATGTGGATATGACTGGGCGGGACGGCCGTAAGGCCAAACCGCAAAAACGCAGCGCGAGCATGAATGGCGTGACGCAGACCACCGAGCTGGACCTCGAGCGCGCGGCGCATCCTGCGCCGCTCGTCGACCCCTTTGGCCGCACGATCTCCTATCTGCGCGTCTCGGTGACCGACCGCTGCGATTTCCGCTGCGTCTACTGCATGTCGGAAAACATGTCGTTCCTGCCCAAGGCGGACATCCTCTCGCTCGAGGAGCTCGACCGCCTGTGCTCGACTTTCGTGGCGCGCGGCGTGCGCAAGCTGCGGCTGACCGGCGGCGAGCCGCTGGTGCGGCGCGGGATCATGACCCTGTTCGCCTCGCTGTCGCGGCACCTCGAGAGCGGCGCGCTCGACGAATTGACGCTCACGACCAACGGCTCGCAGCTCGGCAAATACGCCCGTGAGCTCGCCGCACATGGCGTCAAGCGCATCAACGTCTCGCTCGACACGCTCGTCCCCGACAGGTTCCGCGCGATCACGCGCTGGGGCAATCTCGATCAGGTGCTCGCCGGCATCGAGGCGGCGCGCGCCGCCGGCCTCGCGGTCAAGATCAACGCGGTTGCGCTCAAGGGCGTCAACGAGGACGAGCTCGCCGACCTCGTCGAATGGGCGCATCGCGGCGGCATGGACATCACCATCATCGAGGTGATGCCGCTGGGCGACGTGGGCGAAGGCCGGCTCGACCAGTATCTGCCGCTCTCGATGGTGCGCGCGCGCCTTGCCGAGCGCTTCACGCTCGACGAGATCGACTACCGCACCGGCGGCCCAGCCCGCTACGTGCGGGTTGCCGAGACCGGCGGCCGCCTCGGCTTCATCACGCCGCTCACCCATAATTTCTGCGAATCCTGCAACCGCGTGCGCGTCACCTGCACCGGAACCCTGTTCATGTGCCTCGGCCAGGAGGACGCCGCCGACCTGCGCGCGGCGCTGCGCGCCTCCGAGAGCAACGACCTGCTCCACGCCGCGATCGAGGAAGCCATCAGCCGCAAGCCGAAGGGGCACGATTTCATCATCGACCGGCGCCACAAGCGCCCGGCGCTGGCCCGCCATATGAGCTTGACCGGCGGCTGACCGGTCTCCCCGCGGGACACGGCAAAGTTTCAATTGACGCACGCGGGCGCCTTCGGATTATAGGTATCGGCAGGTTGCGCCGCCGAGGGGGAAACGGGCCGGCGCCCTGATCTGCGCATTCGCCATGCTGGGGTGGCGCATGCCGGGATGCGCCGGGGACTTTTGCGTCAATCCGAGGGGAAAATCGTGCGGGGCCTGCTCGCGGTCAGCTCGTTCATCGATTGGATCAACGAGAAGATCGGTTTCGTCACCAACCTGCTGGTGCTCCTCGCCTGCGTGGTCAGCGCCGGCAACGCCATGATGCGCTACGCCTTCAACCTGAGCTCCAACGCCTGGCTCGAAGTGCAGTGGTACATGTTCGCCGTCATCGTGATGTTCGGCGCCGCCTACACGCTCAAGCGCAACGAGCACGTGCGCGTCGAGATCTTCTACCTGATGCTGTCCGAGCGCGGCCAGCTGTGGCTCGACCTGATCTGCACCGTCGTGTTCATGGTGCCGATCTGCACCCTGCTCGCCTACCTGTCGTGGCCGTTCTTCAAGATGTCGTATGACGTCGCCGAGATGTCCGGCAACGCGGGCGGGCTCGTGCGCTGGCCGATCAAGTTCGTGCTGCCGGCCGGGTTCATCATGCTCGCCCTGCAGGGCGTCTCCGAAATCATCAAACGCATCGCCGCCATCGCGGGCTTGGCCACGGTCGAGGCCAAGTACGAGAGGCCGGTGCAATGATCACGCTGGACATGATGCCGCCGCTGATGTTCGGCGCGCTCGTGCTGTTCCTGCTGGTCGGCTACCCGGTCGCGTTCTCGCTGGCGGCGCTCGGCATCAGCTTCGCGTTCATCGCGATCAGCCACGGCTTCTTCGACCTCAACTACCTGCAGGCCATCCCGGGCCGCGTGTTCGGCAACGTGCTGTCGAACGAGCTCCTGCTCGCGATCCCGTTCTTCACCTTCATGGGGGCGGTGCTCGAACGCTGCGGGCTCGCCGAGGACATGCTCGATTCGCTCGGCCAGCTCTTCGGCCCGGTGCGCGGCGGGCTCGGCTATTCGGTCATCATCGTCGGCTTCATTCTCGGCGCCATCACCGGCACGGTGGCGGCGCAGGTCATCGCCATGGCGCTGATCTCGATGCCGGTCATGATCCGCTACGGCTACAACATGCGCTACACGACGGGCGTGCTGGCGGCCTCCGGCACGATCACGCAGCTCGTGCCGCCGTCGCTGGTGCTGATCGTGCTCGCCGACCAGCTCGGCAAGTCGGTCGGCGACATGTATCTCGGCGCCTGGGGGCCGTCGGTCTTCCAGATCTTCCTCTTCCTCGGCTACACGTTCCTGCTCGGCATCTTCAAGCCCGACCACGTGCCGCCGGTGCCGATCGAGGCGCGCACGCTCACGGGCTGGGCGCTGTGGAAGAAGTGCCTGATGGGCATCATCCCGTCGGCCGTGCTGATCTTCGTCGTGCTCGGCACCATGATGCTCGGCCTCACGACGCCGACCGAGGCCGGCGCGATGGGCGCGATCGGCGCGATCGTGCTTGCCGTGCTGCATCACAAGGAGTTCAGCCGGACCGGGTACATGATGCTGTACATCGGGCTCGCCGCCTGCGCGTTCGGCACCCTGTGCGCGCTGCTCGACCAGATCTTCCTCTTCCGCGTCGCCTTCGCGGTCATGTATGCGGCGATCGTGTGGATCTGCCTCGAGGCCGTGCGCATCCGCGATCTGCGCCAGCTCATCAAGCAGGGCTACGAGACGACCATGCGGATCACCGCCATGGTCGCCTTCATCCTGATCGGCTCGACCTGCTTCTCGGTCGTCTTCCTCGGCGTCGACGGCGAGCCTTGGCTCGACCACCTGCTCACGTCGATGCCCGGCGGGGTCTGGGGTTTCCTCGCCTTCATCAACCTCTTCATCTTCTTCCTCGCCTTCTTCCTCGATTTCTTCGAGATCGCCTTCATCATCATCCCGATGATCGCGCCGACCGCGCAGCACATGCTCGCGCCCGTCGTCGGGCCGGACGCGGCGCTGATCTGGTTCGGCGTGATGCTGTGCGTCAACATGCAAACCTCGTTCATGCATCCGCCGTTCGGGTTCGCGCTCTTCTACTTGCGCGGCGTCGCGCCCAAGGAGGTCAAGAGCTCGGACATCTATTGGGGCGCCCTGCCCTGGGTCGGGCTGCAGCTCATCATGGTCGCGCTGGTGATCGCGTTCCCGATGACGGTCACCATCCTGCTCGACGCGCCGTCCAAGGTCGACCCGAAGAAGATCGAGCTCAACATCACGCTGCCCGACGAGCCCCCGCCGCTGAACCTGAAGTGACGTGCGGCAGCAGTGAGCCGTTTCGGGCGATGTCCGAAACCGCTATCCTGCGCGCAAGCTTCGTCCACGCCTTCCGGAGAATCCCATGAAGATGCTCGTCATCGCCGCCTGCCTGGGCGTCGCGTTCCTCGCCAGCGCGACCGCGGCCGAGATCAAGGTGCTGTCGGCAGGCGCGGTCGAACCGGGCCTCGCGCGCGCCGCCGAGGCGTACCGGCACGCGACCGGCAACACGGTCAGCATCCAGTTCAACACCGCGCCGGCGCTGGTGAAGAAGCTCGCCGAGGGCGCGGTCGCCGACATCCTGATCGCGCCGCCGGGCCTGCTCGACGCCCAGGCCAAGGACGGCAAGGTCGTCGCCGACGGCCACGTCCTGCTCGGCCGGGTCGGCGCCGGCATTCTGGTCCGCGCCGGCGCGCCGCTGCCCGACGTCTCGACCGTCGAGGCGCTCAAGCGTGCGCTGCTCGCCGCCGACACCGTGGTCTACAACACGGCCTCGTCGGGCATTTATATCGAGAAGATGCTCGACCGCATCGGCATCGGCGGCGAGGTCAAGGCGAAGACCAAGCGCTATCCCAACGGCGAGGCCGTGATGATGCACATCATCAACGGCAAGGGGAACGAGATCGGGTTCGGCGCGATCACCGAGATCAAGTTGTTTGAGCCGAAGGGCGCGAAGCTCGTCGGGCCGCTGCCCGCCGAGGTGCAGAACACCACGACCTACGGCGCCGCCATGTTCGCGAACGCTTCCGCCAAGGACGCCGCCAAGGCGTTCATCGCGTATCTCGCGTCGCCGGACGCGAAGAAGATCTTCACCGACGCCGGCATCGAATGAGCCGCGGCGGCGGACCGCCGCCAGGTGCCAGCCGTCGGCAGCAGACTGGGACAGCGTCGTCGCACGCGTCGCGGCTGAGGCGCGGGCAGTGCCGGCGGTGGCGCCCGATCGTCGCGCGCCGCTCTGAACGGGCGCCAAGAATAAAGTCACACCCGCGTGCGGTTGCGGATCAGAAAGCCGTCATAGGTGAATTCGGCGACCTGCCACCACAGATACTGCTCGTTGCGGAACGCGAAGGTCGCGTCGAACGCCTTCTTGAAATCCGCGTTGGTCGCCGCGACCTCGTGATAGAGATCGAGCGCGGCCTTGAGGCTCGCCTCGAGAATGGCGGGCGAGAACGGCTCGAGCTTGGCGCCGGCGGCGAGCAGGCGGCGTAGCGCCAGCGGATTTTCCTCATCGTACCTTGCCTGCATCCACGCGTTCGCCTTCTCGCAGCATGCGCGTACGATCGATTGGTAGGCGGGCGTGAGCGCGTTCCACTTGCCCAGGTTGATGAAGTTGTGGATCGTCGCGCCGCCTTCCCACCAGCCCGGGTAATAGTAATAGGGCGCGACCTTTGCGAGGCCGAGCTTCTCGTCGTCATAGGGCCCGACCCATGCGGCGGCGTCGATCGTGCCTTTCTCCAGCGCCGCGTAGATGTCGCTGCCCGCGACCTGCTGCGGCACCACGCCGAGCTTTTCCATCACGCGGCCCGCATAGCCGCCGATGCGCATCTTCAGCCCGTTGAGATCGGCCGGCTGGCGGACTTCCTTGCGAAACCAGCCGCCCATCTGGCAGCCGGTGTTGCCGCACGGGATCGCGTAGACATGATATTTCTTGTAGAAATCGTTCATCAGCTCCATGCCGCCGCCGAAGAAGTGCCAGGCGTTCTGCATGCGGCTGTTGAGCCCGAACGGCACCGCGGTGCCGAACGCGAAGGTCGGGTCCTTGCCGACATAGTAGTAGGAGGCGGTGTGGGCCATCTCGACGGTGCCGTTCTGCACCGCATCGAGCGCCTGCACGCCGGGCACGATCTCGTTCGCGGCGAACACGGTGATCTGGAATTTGTTGTCGGTCGCCTCCGCGACCGCCTTGGCGAAGATCTCGGCGGCGCCGTAGAGCGTGTCGAGCGATTTCGGCCAGCTCGCGGTGCAGCGCCACTTCGTCTCCGGGGTCGATTGCGCGATTGCCGGTGTCGCAATGGCGGCTGCCGCGACGCCGAGACCGGCGGCGCGCAGGAATTGACGACGCTTCATCAAAAAATCCTCCGTTGCCAAAACGGCGCATGTCCTTATCGACGAACCGGCCCCACCCCGGATCAAGTCCGGGGCAGGCTTTCGCCGGGACATGCGCTGGCCGACCGATCGCCCACGGGACGGCAATGCGCGCAGCATACAGGCCGATGTGGCAGAATACGGCCACGCGCGGCCCCTATCTTCGGCCCAATCGTGGCGTCACGCACATAAACTGGTCGTAAAAAGCGAAGGGCCGGCTTGCGCCGGCCCTTGCTCTTCCAACGTCGATATCGCGTAGGTCAGCCCGCAGTGCGCGAGCGGATCATGAAGTTGTCATAGGTGAATTCGGCGACCTGCCACCAGAAATACTCCTCGCCGCGGTAGGCCACGATGTCGTCCCACACCTTCTTGAAGGCCGGGTTCTTCGCCGAGGTCTCGGCGTAGACCTCGTTCGAGGCCTTGAGGGAGGCCTCCATGATCGCCGGCGTGAACGGCCGCAGCTGCGTGCCGCCCGCGAGCAGGCGGCGCAGCGCTGCCGGGTTGCGCGAGTTGTAGCGGCCGAGCTGCTCGACATTGGCGAAGCCCGCCGCGGCGCGCAGGATCGCCTGATAGTTCTTCGGCAGCTCGTTCCACTTGCCCGCGTTGATCATCAGGTGGTTGGCGGTGCCGCCTTCCCACCAGCCCGGGTAATAGTAGTACTTCGCGATCTTGTAGAAGCCGAGCTTCTCGTCGTCGTAGGGGCCGACCCACTCGGCCGCATCGATCGTGCCCTTCTCCAGCGCCGGATAGATGTCGCCGCCGCCGATCTGCTGCGGCACGACGCCGAGCTTGGTGAGCACCTGGCCCGCGAAGCCGCCGATGCGGAATTTGAGGCCCTTGAGGTCCGCGACCGTCTTGATCTCGTTGCGGAACCAGCCGCCCATCTGGCAGCCGGTGTTGCCGGCGACGAGCGAGACGCAATTGTACTTGGCGGTGAACTCGTCCATCAGCTTGAGGCCGTTGGCGTCGTAGAACCAGGCGTTCTGCTGGCGCGCGTTGAGGCCGAACGGCACGGCGCAGAACAGCGCGAAGGTCGGGTCCTTGCCAATATAGTAGTAGGTCGCGGTGTGGCAGAGCTCGACGGTGCCGTTGGTCACCGCGTCGAGCGCCTGCAGCGGCGGCACGATCTCGCCGCCCGCGAAGATCTCGATCTGGAATTTCCCGTCGGTCGCCTCGGAGACGTATTTGGAGATCGTGACGCACGAGCCCCACAGCGTGTCGAGCGACTTCGGCCAACTCGCAGTGAGGCGCCATTTGATGGCGGGCGCCGACTGGGCGATCGCGGGCTTCGCGATCGCGGCAGCTGCGACGCCGACGGCCGCCGCCTGCATGAATTGACGACGTTTCATGTGGTTTCTCCCTCTCCGGTCGTGACGGGCCGTTGCGTGCAAACTCGCCCCCCGCTTCATCGCCGCGGAGGTATCGTGCACCATGCCGCGGAACGGACGCAAAATCCAGAGGGCGCGGGTGCCCTGCGGCCGCGTGAAACGGCCCTTTCCGCCGCTTGGTGCGCCTTTATAGTTCGGCGGCGGGCGGCTTCGGCGCCCCTGTCCGCCACGGGAGTTCGGATGCGATGAGCGACGCAACGGTTGGCTACGACGTCGCGGGCGGCCTCGCGCGCATCGTGCTGAACAGGCCGCCCGTCAACGCGCTGGACCTCGACATGATCCGGCGCATCGTCACGGCGCTGGAGAATGCCGGCAAGGACGATAGTGTGCGCGCCGTGCTTCTCACGAGCGCCATTGCGAACCGCTTCTGCGCGGGCCTCGACCTCGGAATCCTGGTCGGCAAGTCGGAGAGCAAGGTGCGCAGCTTCCTGCAGGAGCTTTATGTCCGGCTCCACGACGTCCAATACAATCTCGGCAAACCTTCCATCGCGGTGGTCTCCGGCGCGGCGCGCGGCGGCGGCATGACGCTCGCCATCTCGTGCGACGTCATCCTGGCGGGAGCGCGCGCGACCTTCGGTTATCCGGAGATCGATGTCGGCGTCCTGCCCGCGATACACTTTGCCCATTTGCCGCGCATCGTCGGGCGGCATCGCGCCTTCGAGCTCTTGTTCTCCGCCCGCAGCTTCGACGCCGAGGAAGCTTACCGCCTCGGCCTCGTCAGCAAGGTCGTCCCGGACGCCGACCTCGCGACGGAAGCGACCGCATTGGCGCAAAACTTTGCGGCCAAGTCTTCGGTCGTCATGCGGCTCGGGCGCGCCGCCTTCATGCGGCAGAACGACCTCGACTACCGCCGCAGCGTCGCCAATGCGGTGGAGGATTTCGTCAACGTGACGATGACGGATGCGGCGCAGGATGGATTGCGTGCCTTCCTGGAGCACGGCCTGCCCCGACGCTGACTTGCACCGCAGGTGCGTGACGCGTCTGCGGGCGGCTTAGGCCTCGATCACGATCTTCGGCGCGGCGCGTAGACCCACGCCGCCCATCGCCTCGTGCACCTTGGCCGCGATGGCGCGGAACGCCTTGGCGTGCGGCCCGTCCGGATCGGTCGCGACCACCGGGCGGCCGGCGTCGGAGGTCTCGCGAATGTCCATGTGCAGCGGCACCGCGCCGAGGAACGGCACGCCCTGGCGCTCGGCCTCGTGCTCGGCGCCGCCGTGGCCGAAGATGTCCGAGCGCTCGCCGCATTTCGGGCAGATGAAGAAGCTCATGTTCTCGACCACGCCGAGCACCGGCACGTTGACGCGGCCGAACATCGCGATGCCGCGCCGCGCGTCGATCAGCGCCAGGTCCTGCGGCGTCGACACGATCACGGCGCCCTTGAGCGGCACCTGCTGCGCCATGGTGAGCTGGGCGTCGCCGGTGCCGGGCGGCATGTCGACCACCATCACGTCGAGCGTGCCCCACTCGACCTCGCGCAGCATCTGGGTCAGCGCCGATATCACCATCGGGCCGCGCCAGATCATCGGCGTCTCCTCTTCGACCAGGAAGCCGATCGACATCACCTTAAGGCCGTAGCCGTCCATCGGCTTGAGCTTGTTGCCGCCGAGCATCTCGGGCTTGCCGCGCAGCCCGAGCAGCTTCGGCACCGAGGGCCCGTAGATGTCGGCATCGAGCATGCCCACCTTGAGGCCGAGGTCGCGCAGGCCGAGCGCCAAGTTGACCGCGGTGGTCGACTTGCCCACCCCGCCCTTGCCGGACGCGACCGCGATGATGGCGCCGACGCCCGGCACCGCCGGCTGGCGCTCGCCCGCGTGCGCGGCCGGCCGCCCGTGCCCGGCGTGCGGCGACGGCGCCGCGTGCTGTCGCGGCGGCGGCGGTGACGCCCCGCGCGCGCCGCCGCGGCGCTCGCCGGTGAGCGCGACCATCGCGGACGCGACGCCCGGAACCGCGCGCACCGCGGCTTCCGCCGCCGCGCGCACCGGCTCCCAGGCCTGCACCACCGCGGCGTCGACCGTGATCGAGAAGAACACCTTGCCGTCGGACACGACGATGTCGGAGAGCATGCCGGTCTTCGGCAGCGGCGTCCCGTCCGGGCTCTTCACCGCCTCGAGGCCCGCCAGAACCGCATCCTTCGTCACAGCCATCGCGTCACTCTTTGTTTGTTGGCGCATGTTCTTGTCGGCGAACCGGCATCCACTTCGCCGGAACATGCGCTTGTTTGGCGCATGTTCTTGTCGGCGAACCGGCGTCCACCCCCGATCAAGTCGGGGGCAGGCTTTCGCCGGAACATGCGCTGACCCTCAACATAGGCGGCGGATGACGCCGGTCAACGTTGGGAATTGCCGGGTTGACGAAGCCCGTCCGGCGTCGCAATGAGCGGGGTCGATTTTGGCGCGGCGGACGGGTCGCGCGAGGGAGGTCAGGATGGCGAAGATCGCATTTCTCGGGCTCGGCGTGATGGGTTTCCCGATGGCCGGTCACCTCAAGCAGAAGGGCGGACACGACGTCACGGTCTACAACCGCACCGCCGCCAAGGCCGAGCAATGGGTCGCAAAATACGGCGGCAAGGCTGCCCGGACCCCGAAGGAAGCGGCGGCCGGACAGGATTTCGTCATGGCTTGCGTCGGCAACGACCATGACTTGCGCGAGGTGATGCTCGGCGCCAATGGCGCCTTTCACGGGATCGCCAAAGGCGCCGTCATGGTCGACCACACCACCGCGTCGGCCGAGATCGCGCGCGAGCTGCATGCCGAGGCGAAGAAGCGCGGCTTCGATTTCGTCGATGCGCCGGTGTCGGGCGGCCAGGCGGGCGCCGAGAACGGCGTGCTCACCGTGATGTGCGGCGGCGATGCCGAGCCGTTCGGGCGTGCCGAAAAGGTGATCGCGGCCTACGCGCGCGCCTGCAACCTGCTGGGCAGCCCGGGCTCGGGCCAGCTCGCCAAGATGGTCAACCAGATCTGCATCGCGGGGCTCGTGCAGGGTCTCGCCGAGGGTCTGCACTTCGCCAAGCAGGCCGGGCTCGACATCGAGAAGCTGATCGCCACCATCTCCAAGGGCGCGGCGCAGAGCTGGCAGATGGAGAACCGCTACAAGACCATGACGGCGGGCAAGTTCGATTTCGGCTTCGCGGTCGACTGGATGCGCAAGGATCTCGGCATCTGCCTGTCGGAAGCGCGCCGCAACGGCGCGCACCTGCCGGCCACCGCACTCATCGACCAGTTCTATTCGGAAGTGCAGAAGATGGGCGGTAAGCGCTGGGATACGTCGAGCCTGATCGCGCTCCTCGACCGCTGAAGCTCAGCACCCCTCGGCTCGGCGCCGAGGATCAGGGCCGGCAATGCGGGCCCTTGCAGGGCGGCGCCTTCCGCGTCGTGCCGACTTGGGCGCGCTGCGGCGGGCGGAACTGGTTGCCCTGGCGGAAGTTCGGCTGGCCCTGCCCTTGATGGAAGTTCGGCTGGCCCAGCCCCGGGCCTCCCTGGTGGAAGTGCGGTCCCGGATTCGACCCCGGCACATTCACGACGTTCTGGTGCGGAAAATTGCCAGGCGTGTGGAAATTCGGGTTCGGCCCGTTGAAGTGCGGCACAAAAGCCGGCCGCACATTCCCGGGCAGCCGCGAGCCCGGCGCGAACCGGTTGGCGCCGTGCTCGAACCGCGGCAACCGCGTATGCACCACCGGAAGCATGATGTGCGCGCCGAGCGGACGCCGCATCTGCAGCATCGGCAGCGCGATGCGCAGCGCCGGCGGCCGCGTCAGCACGCGCGGCGCGATCACGGCATCGATCGGGCGCAGGCGCGGCTGCACCCGCAGCCGCGTCGCCTCGCCCACATAGGAGCCGCCCGGATAGCGCGCCGCATAATCCGCGTAGGCGGCCGGCGTGTTGACGACCGACGCGTAATGCCACGCCATCGCGTCGACCCGCAGCGCGAGCGCGGCGCGCACCCACTCGGCGCGCGGATCGGACGGATAGAGGACCAGGAATTCCTGGTAGGCCGGGACCGAATCGTCCTCGATCATCATGTCGTAGGCATCGTCCGCCGAGAGCCCCTGCATGGCGGCCACCTGCGTCGCGGGCGGCGCTCCGCCCGCATAGTCGGACGGCGGTGGCCCGTAGGGCTGCTGTGCCCCATAGGGCTGCTGTGCCCCGTAGGGCTGCTGTGCCCCGTAGGGCTGCTGCGCTCCGTAGGGCTGCTGCGCTCCGTAAGCCGGCGCGGGCCCGTAGTTCGGCGGATAGTTGGGAGCGTAATTCGGCGGCGGCCCGCCGGCGTAGTTCGGCGATGGCGGCGCGTAATTGGGCTGATTGGGTTGCTGCGGCGTCGCGGGAGGCTCCGTCGGCGGTGCCGTGTCCTGCGGCAAGGTCGCGGTCGCGACTTGCGGCGGCGGGCCCGGCGGCGTCTGCGGCGCGTTCGGTGCCGAGACCGGCCGCGTCACCCGCGCCTGCATGTTTGACGGGGCCGTCGCGGTCGCGATCTCTATATTGGGCGCCGACTCGTTGGTCGGCCGGAACCAGAAGTTGGCGGTGAGTGAGGAGCTTTCCCACGGCGTCTGCTGTCCGTTGGTCGCCTGGTTCACCTTCAAGCGCACCTGCTTGAACAGCTGCTCGATCTGGATCCGCGGCTCCTTGGAGAGCTCGATGAAGGCTTCCGTATAGGGGCTGTGCCCGTCGTTGCCGTCGGTCGCCTCGGTGCCGGGCGCAGTCGAATAGGCGACGATCGAGCCGTTCGGCGCATCGACCATGGCGAATCCGCGCGCCGACTTGGTGGTGGCGAACGGATTGTTGCGGCAGGCGTCGAGGATCACGATGCGGATCTTGCTCTGCACCGCGGCGAGCGCGGTCATCACCTCGGCAAGCCGGATCGAGGCACCCGCGATGTCGGATTCGCGCTCGATCCGGGCATCGATGGGGACGAGGAAATTCTCGCCGTCGACCTGCACGCCGTGCCCCGCATAATAGACGAGCGCCACGGTGTCGGGGCCGCTCTTGGCGATCTTGGCCGCGAAAGCCTTGATGGCGCGGCGCATGTCGGCCTGGCTCACGTCGAGCGCGAGCGTCACGTCGAAACTGGCGGACTTGAGGTCCTCGGCGACCGCCTTGGCGTCATTCCCCGGATTGGGCAGCTTCGTCACGGCCGTGTAGTTCGAGTTCCCGATGACCAGCGCAAGCCGCGGCTCCGCCGCGGACGCAATGCCCGCAAGCGACGTCATCAGCGCCATCAAAACGATTGCAATTCGCCAACCACCCGCCATGCGGCTCCCCGGGGCGTTCGTCCATTCGGCCAGTGTTCGAATACTGGCATACATTGGAGCGAATTTAGGACGCAATTCGTGCCGAATCCGGGCCGCCATGCGCGGCACGCCGATCCCGGGCGATCAGCGTTCTTTCGCGACCGCCGGCCGGGCCGAAACCTCACGATGCCAGCGCTGGACATTGGCGAGCCCTTCCGGCACCGCGAGCTTGGCGGGCTTCATGAAATCGACCGCCACCACCGCCGTGATGTCGGCGACCGAGAAGCGCGCGCCCGCGACGTAGGGACGCCCGGCGAGCTCCGCGTCAAGAAAGCCGAGAAAATCGAGCACGCGCGGCTTGTTGGCTTCGCCCCAGGCGGCAACCTGCGGAACCTCGAGCGCCGCCATCGCGGGGTGCAGGTGGCGGAAGACGCTCGAGACGATGCCCAGGAGGTGGAGCTCGACGCGGCGCTGCCACATCTCGACCAGCGCCTGCTCGAGCGCGCCCTCCCCGAACAGCGGCGGCGCCGGATGCAGCGCCTCGACGTAGCGGCAGATCGCGATCGACTCGGCGATCGTGGTGCCGTCGTCGAGCACGAGGGCAGGCAGCCGCTGCATCGGATTGACGGCACGAAACGCCGCCGCCTTGTGCGCCTGCGCCGCGATATCGACGGCCTCGGTCGGCAGGCTCACGCCCTTTTCGGCGAGGAAGATGCGCACCCGCCGCGGATTCGGCGCCCGGCCAGCATCGATATAGAGCTTCATCGTTGTCCTTGCCCCAAATCACGCATTCAGGGGTGTGACCCTAGCATCCGGCCGGCGGACCGGCAGTAACGATCCATTAACCTCAATTTTTCCTGCAGGCTAAGCGCACCCTTAAGAATTTTACGCCAAATTCCCGTGTTGAAAGACGGGTATCGGCTTTGTCCATCAGCATTTCCCTGGCGCCGGACGCAGAACGCGCGGCGGCTTCCGCAAAGGAGGCCGTGCAGCGCCGGCGCAGCTCGTTCCAGCGCGTGCGCGAGGCACGCGACCGCCTGACCTCGACGAGCGGCACCAGTTCGGCCTTCGACGCCGAATTGCTGCGTCAGTTCGCGCAGAACCGGCGGTCCGGCTCGCTCGTCATCATCATGCTGGTCTGCTCGATCGGGCTCCTTTCGGGCGTGTGGACCAGCCCGATCACGGCCGGCACCTGGACGGCCGCGGTCCTGCTCATCCACCTCATGATCCTGCTCGCCTGCCGGCGCTTCCTCGCCGACGTGCCGAGCCCGCAGCAGATCCGCGCCTGGCGGCTGCGCTTCACCCTGCTCGACCTGTTCTTCGGCCTTGCCTGGATGTTCGACCTGATCCAGCCGATCGGCGTCGACGAAAGCTCGGGCGCCTTCAACCTGTTCGTGCTGCTCCTGCTCGTCGCGGTGTCGAGCATGCTGGCCTCGAGCCTGCCGATCGCCGTGCTGGCGCTGACCTCGCCGGTCTCGATCGCGGTCGCGCTCAATTTCCTGCTGATGGGCAACGTGCACGGCTACATCCTGGCCGGCATGGCTGTCACGGCGCAGTGCTATTTCGCGCTGCTCGCCTACCGCCTCTATTCCTCGACGCTCGCGACGCTGGAGGCGCGCGCCGAGAAGGACGCGCTGATCGGCGAGCTCGAGCAGGCGCGCATGAAATCGGACGAGGCGCGCCGGCGCGCCGAGGCCGCCAATATCGCGAAATCGCGCTTTCTCGCCCAGATGAGCCACGAGCTGCGCACGCCGCTCAACGCCATCCTGGGATTCTCGGAAGTCATGAAGAACGAGATCTTCGGCGGGCATGCCATCCCGGCCTACAAGGACTACTCGGGCGACATCCATTCGTCCGGCGTCCACCTGCTCGGCCTCATCAACGAGATCCTCGACCTCTCGCGCATCGAGGCCGGGCGCTACGAGCTCAACGAGGAAGCCGTCCAGCTCAGCGCGACCGTCGAGGAATGCCACCATCTCCTCAAGCTGCGCGCCCGCAACCGCGGCATCACGATCCACGAGATGTTCGAGACCGAGATGCCGCGCATCTGGGCGGACGAGCGCGCGGTGCGGCAGATCTGCCTCAACCTCCTCTCCAACGCCATCAAGTTCACGCCGCAGGGCGGCGAGATCTGGCTCAAGGTCGGCTGGACCGCGTCGGGCGGCCAGTACCTGAGCGTGCGCGACACCGGCCCGGGCATCCCGGAGGAGGAAATCCCGATCGTGCTCGACTCCTTCGGCCAGGGCTCGAATGCGATCAAATCGGCCGAGCAAGGCGCCGGCCTCGGCCTGCCGATCGTGCGCCACCTCATCGACCTGCACGGCGGCACCTTCGCGCTGCGCTCCAAGCTGCGCGAGGGCACCGAGGTGATCGTCACGTTCCCGCCCGAACGGGTGATGTCCGCCCTCGAGCCGATCCGCGAGCCGGCGCCGAAGAAGGCGGGCGAGAACGACGACATGCATCTCTCGGCCGAGGACAGGGCGCAGCTCCGCCGCAGGCCGATGTTCCGGGTCAGGGAATGACGCCTGCGGGCGCATTGCATTCGCCCGCCAGCACCCTATGTTTCCGGCGGATTCACGCAATCGGCGCAGCCCGGTGATCGAAAGCCCCTGCAAACGCGCATGTACGCTCGATCCGGCCACGGATCACTGCCTCGGCTGCGGGCGCAGCCTGGCCGAGATCACGGCGTGGACACGCATGACCGACGCCGAGCGCACGCAGGTGATGGCCGACTGCGCCCTCCGGCTCGCGGCGCGGCGGCGACGGGCCGATTGGACGAACGAGACCACCCGGTGAGACGCCTCTTTCCCTGGATCGTCCTCGCCTTTGCGCTCGCGCTGGCCGCGCTGCTCGCGCGCCACAGCGAAGGGCTCTCGGAGGCGCTTACGAGCGACGACACGGCCTCGCTCCTCTACAAGGTCGCGCTGGTCGTGGTGGTGAGCGGTGCCGTCCTCACGATCTTCCGGCAGAATTTCTCCCAGGCCCTCATGCAGGCGATGTTCTGGGTGGTGTTCGCCTTCGCGCTGGTGCTTCTCTACACCTATCGCGTCCCACTCCATGACGTGGGCGAGCGCGTGCTGGCCGAGCTCGTGCCCGGCCGCGCGGTGACGCGCGGCCACACGGTCGAGCTTGCGCGCGCCAGCACCGGCGATTTCCGCATCCGCGCCGAGGTCAATGGCGTGACGGTCGCAATGGTGCTCGACACCGGCGCCAGCGCGGTCGTGCTCACGCACGAAGCCGCGAAGAGCGCGGGCCTGCCGACCGAGTTCATCAAATACACCGTGAGCGTCGAGACCGCGAACGGCCACACGCTGGCGGCGCCCGTCACGCTCGACCGCATCGCGGTCGGCGGCATCGTCGAGCGCCAGGTGCAGGCGCTGATCGCCCAGCCCGGCCAGTTGCGCACCAGCCTGCTCGGCATGAGCTTCCTCAACCGCCTGCACAGCTTCGAGGTGGAAGGCAGCACCGTGCGGATGCAGGGAAAAGGCGAATAGGGAATAGCGAATAGATAGTCGATTTTATTCGCTAGTCCGTACTCACCATTCAATTCACTCGTTCTGAAGGACCGATCGCTGCTCGGTGTCGTAGCGGCGACGCAATGCCGCGATCGCTTGGGGGTCCGGCCGCTTGCCGCTAACGACGAGTTCGGCGAGCTCTTCGAAATAATGCTCATGCCCGGGTGGCGAGACAGTCATGATCACCCGGGCAGGCTTGTCGCCCGCATTGGCAATGTTATGGGGCACGCCCGGCGGAATGAACACATAGGTCCCGGGCGTGGCGCGGATGCGCTGGTCACCGATTTGCCAGTCGCATTCACCCTCCAGCACATAGAACGTCTCTTCCTGTACGTGATGCACATGAAGGCCGGTTGAAAAGCCCGCCGGGATGGTCCACTCGAACATCGATGTATGCTTGGTGTCTTCGCCGGTGACGAGAAACGCCAGCGGCGCGCCGGACAGGGTCAAGGCCTTCCCTTGGCCGGGCATTCGAATCACGGGTTTGGCGCTCATTCGTACCTCCGGGGATTGCGCGGCGTGGTGCGCCCGCCGCGGACGCACGATGGGCCTGCGGGCCAAGGAAGTCGTGAATCCGTTCCGAAAATCCGGCAAAATGTTTCCGAAAGACCTCCGGGAGCCCGATGCCCAGAATTCTACGCGTTCGGCCCGTTCCGTCTGGACTCGGATGCCGGCATCCTGTTTTGCGCGGCTGAGCCCACTATGCTGGGCCAGCGCGCGGTCGCGCTGCTCCGGCTGCTTCTGCAGGAAGCGGGGCGACCGGTCGGCAAGGATGCCCTCATCGGGGCGGCATGGCCGGGCCTCTCCGTCGAGGACAGCAACCTCACGGTCCAGATCGCAGCCTTACGGCGGCTGCTCCGTGACAAGGCAGAAGGCGAAGACTGGATCGAAACGCTGCCGCGCCGGGGATATCGCTATGTCGGCCCGCCCGTCGCTAGCGACACGGGGGCCGAGCCGGGGCCCTTGCAGCCGCCGCCGACTTTTGCAGTGCCCGAGAAACCCTCGGTCGCCGTGCTGCCGTTCTCGAATTTGAGTGACGATGCGGCGCAGGAATATTTCAGCGACGGGATGGTCGATGACATCATCATCGGCCTGGCCCGCATCAAATGGCTGTTCGTCATCGCCCGCAATTCGAGCTTCAGCTACAAGGGCCGCGCCGTCGATCCCAAACAGGTCGGCAGGGAACTCGGGGTGCGCTATGTCCTGGAAGGCAGTGTGCGCAAGCAGATGGATCGAGTCCGGATCACCGCGCAGCTCGTCGATACCGCAACGGGCACCCACGTCTGGGGAGAACGCTACGATCGGAAGCTCGATGATATTTTCGCGTTGCAGGACGAGATCGCCTTGGCCCTGGTCGCGGCGATTGAGCCGAGCATGCGTCGCGCCGAACTCGAGCGTGTCAATCGCAAGCGGCCGAACAATCTCGATGCATACGACCTCGTCTTGCGAGCGCAGCCCGACGTCTACTCCGGGATGCCTGACCGCTCGGCGAATGCGCTACCCCTTCTTGAACGCGCCCTTGCACTCGAGTTCCACCTATGCGCTCGCCCATGGCTTCGCCGCCATGGCCCACCACAACCGGTTTCTCCGTGCGGGGCTGCGCGAGAGCGAGAAGGCAGCCTCGATCAGCCATGCGCGGGCAGCGATCTTGCACGGACAGGACGATGCGTTGGCTTTGACCTTCGCTGGCTTTTCGATCGGCATGGACGGTCATGACCGTGCGGCCGCGTTCGCCGCCTTCGAAGCGGCCCTCGCGGTCAGTCCATCGACAGCCCTCGCTTATATTCTCGGTAGCGTCGTTCTCGGATGGTCGGGGGAGGCAGAACGTGCCATCGAATGGGGCGAGCGCGGAATGCGCCTCAGCCCCTTCGATCCCTGGGCATTCGCGGCGTTTCATTCGCTCATGCTTGGACACTTTCTTTGCGGCCGCCACGCGGAGGCGCTCAACGCGGCCTACAAGGCCGTTCAGGCCAACCCTGGCCACAGCATTTCCTACATGCTGCTGGCGGCCGCGCTGGCGAAGCTCGGACGAGTTGACGAAGCCAAATCGGCGGCCGGGCAGGTGTTGGCGCTGCAACCAGGTTTCCGATACGGGCGGCAATTCTACGGAGTTCGACTGCGCTCCGGCGCTTGCCGCACCGCTGATCGATGCGCTCATGACGGCCGGCATGCCCGAATAGATCAACGCCCGGTCCTGGCCAGCTGGGTTATGAGTTCCACAGCCTATTCGCCCCCTATCCCCAGCAACGTCGCCAGGAACCGCGCGCTCGCCAGCAGCAGGAAGATCGCAAAGCTGATCTCCAGCGTGCGGCGCGGCAGCGCATGGGCGAGTCGCGCGCCGTAGGGCGCAACCAGCGTCGACACCGGCGCCATCACGATGACGCCGACGAGCGAGACGAAGCCGATCGAGAACGGCGGCATCTGCGACTGATGCGGCAGGCCGGCGAGCGCGTAGCCGATCGTGCCGGCGATCGAGATCGGCACGCCCAGCGCCGCCGAGGTCGCGACCGCCTGGTGGATGGTGCGGCCGTAGAGCGTCTGGATCATGTTGGCGACCGAGCCGCCGCTGATGCCCATCAGCGAGGACGACAGGCCGACGATCAGGCCGAAGCTCGACATCCCGGGCTGGCCCGGAAAATCGTCCGCGATCCGCCAGCCGTTGCGGCCGAACAGCAGCTTGAACGCGATTCCCGCCGCGATGACCACGAAGGCCAGGCGAAACACCGCCGGCGGCGCGAAGGCGGCGAGGACCGATCCGATCGCGATGCCGGCGAGCGCCGGCAGCACCCACAGCTTCACGACATGGTGGTCGACCGCGCCCTTGGCGCGGTGCGCCATGTAGGAGCGGATGTTGGTCGGCACGATGATGGCGAGCGAGGTGCCGACGCAGAGCTGCATGCGCACCGCGTCGGGCACGCCGAGAATGCGGAAGATCTCGTAGAGCACCGGCACGATCACGGCGCCGCCGCCGATGCCGAACAGGCCCGCCATCAGCCCGGTCACCAGGCCGCCGCCCACGACGCCGCCGAACAGCAGCGCGAGCTCCCCCGTCGGCACCCCGAACATATGTCCCTAGTCCCTGTTCGCGCGCGGCTTCATGCGGCCGCGGTCTGCACGGCGCCCTCGTCGCGCACGAACGCGAGGGCGTCAAGAAAGACTTGCGCGCCGGCGCCCGGCTTGACGCCGTGCGTCGCGAGGTGGCGGCGGAAGAGCCGTGCGCCCGGCATCGCGTGAAACAGCCCGACCGCATGGCGCGTGATCGCGTGCAGCCGCGTGCCGCGCGCGAGCTCGCGCTCGATATAGGGCACGAGCGCGAGCGCGGCCTCGCGCGGCGACGCGACCGGCGCCGGCGCGCCGAACAGCTCCGGGTCGACCGCAATGAGCCGCCAGGGATCCTGATAGGCGGCGCGGCCCATCATCGCGCCATCGACATGGGCGAGGTGCGCGGCCGCATCCGCGAGACTTCGCGATGCCGCCGTTGATGGCGATCGTGAGCGCCGGGTTGGCGCGCTTGAGGCGATAGACACGCTCATAGTCGAGCGGCGGAATGTCGCGGTTCTCACGCGGCGAGAGGCCGTCGAGCCAGGCCTTGCGGGCGTGCACGATCAGCGCGTCGGCGCCTGCCGTGACGACCGTGCGCGTCAACGTATCGAGCGCTTCCTCGGGATCCTGGTCGTCGATGCCGATGCGGCATTTGACCGTGACGGGAATGCGCACCGCCGCTTTCATCGCGGCAACGCCCTCGCCGACCAGCGCCGGCTCGGCCATCAGGCACGCCCCGAAGCGCCCCTCCTGCACGCGGTCGGACGGGCAGCCGACATTGAGGTTGATCTCGTCGTAGCCGAGATCGGCGCAGATGCGCGCCGATTGCGCCAGCGCGGCCGGGTCCGAGCCGCCGAGCTGCACCGCGACCGGGCGCTCGAACGGATCGAAGGCGAGCAGGCGCGCGCGGTCGCCATGCAGCACCGCGCCGGTCGTGATCATCTCGGTGTAGATCAGCGCGCGGCGCGTGAGCAGCCGATGGAAGAACCGGCAGTGCCGATCCGTCCAGTCCATCATCGGGGCGATGCAGAAGCGATGCGTGCCCGGCTGTCCGCTCATGCGGCTTACTTGACGCAGATCGGCCGCGCACACAAGCGGCTAAGACCCGGCGCGCCGCAGCCCGCGTATGCGGACTTATTGTTCGAGCATGATCTTTTCCGAAAACCGGTATCCACTTTTCGGGATCATGCTCTATGCGGCCGGCCGCGGGCCGAAATCCACCGCCGTCGTGTTGGCGCCGCAGACCACGACACCGACGCGCTCGCCCGGCGCCGGCACGTAGGCGCCGCTGACCAGCGCCGCGAACGGCGCGGCGGCGCCCGGCTCCGCGACGATGCGCGCGCCGTCCCACAGCGCCTGCTGGGCCGCGACGATCGCGTCGTCGCTCACCAGCACGACACGCTCGACGTTGGCCTGCGCGATCGGAAAGGTGAGCTCGCCGACGCGGCGCGGGGCGAGCGAATCCGCCGCAATGCCGCCGGTCTCGGCATCGACCGGCCGCCCCGCCTCGAGCGCGCGAAACAGCGTCGGCGAGGCCTGCGGCTCGACGCCGATCACCCGCACGCGCCGCCCGTACCAGGCCGCGACGCCCGCGATCAGCCCGCCGCCGCCGACCGCGACCAGCACGCTGTCGAGGTCGCCCGCCTGCCGCTCGAGCTCGCAGCCAAGCGTGCCGGTGCCGAGCATGGTCTCGATCTGGTCGAAGGCGTGCACCGGCAGCGAGCCGGACGCCTTCACCCACGCCTCGCTCGCGGCGAGCGCGTCGGCGTAGCGCTCGCCCTCGACCGCGAGGTCGGCGCCGTAGCGGCGGATGCGCGCGATCTTGGCCGGCGACGATACGGTCGGCACGAAGATTTTCGCCCTGATGCCGAGCGCGCGCGCCGCAAAGGCGACGGCCACGCCGTGGTTGCCGCCCGACGCCGCCGTGACGCCGGCGGCCGGGACTTGCCGCAACAGCAGGTTGGCGAAGGCGCCACGCGCCTTGAACGAGCCCGAATGCTGCAGCTGCTCCAGCTTGAGCACGAGCCGCATCGGCGCGAGCCCGAAGTCGGCGCCGTCGAGCGCAACGACCGGCGTCTCGCGCACATGGCCGCGGATGCGCGCGAAGGCCTGTGAAATCGTCTCCGGGTTGACCGTCACGGCGTCCATGATCTGATCCTCGCAGCCAGCGCCTCTTTGCATTGACATTAATTAGGGAATTGGCAAATTGTAAATATGCCTATTCTCGATGTCGCCAAGGCGGTGGCGAACGACCGCAGGCTCATGGTCCTGCACTGGCTGAAGAAGCCGCGCGCGCACTTCGGCCGGCAGGTCGACGGCGACCTCGTGCGCGACGGCGTGTGCGGCCTGCTGATCGCGCGCAAGCTGGGCGTGAGCCAGCCGACCGCGAGCGAGCACCTCAAGGTGCTCACCCGCGCCGGGCTCCTGCGCACCAAGCGCATCAAGCAATGGACGTTCTACCGGCGCGACGAGCGGCGGATCGCGGACATCAAGAAGGCGCTGCAGTCGGCGCTGTGAGATCCGCGAGCTAGTCGAGACGGATTTGCGCGAGGTCGCTGTCGCGCGAGCAATAGACGCCCATCGCAACAACTCACGACTCCGGTCATTTTTGAGTTATAGGAGAGATTCCTATAGCTCATGGCATGGAACCGGCAGCACCGGGAATATCCGAATCTCGCTTATGATTCAGAGACTTTGGTCGCGCGTCTCTGCCGAGCAGGAACAACCGAGAAGCCGATTATCCGCCCTTCGCCAGCGCGCAGCTGTGGTCGAGCAGCTCCTCGCTTGCCGCATTGTCGTTGGTCGCCGGATTGACGTGCCCGGCGAGCAGGATGAAACCGCGCGGCATGCCGATCGCGGCGAGCGTCCAGTTGCCCATGTGCTGGCGCGCCGCCGGAATGCGCGCCAGCAGCGCGAACGGGTCGACACCCGCGAGATCGCGGCTGTCGAGCCGCATCGCGAGATAGCGGTGTCCGCTGTACGCCTCGCCGAGGTCGGCCCAGCGCTCGGACATGCGCGCGGCGCGCCGCGCGAGATAGCGGCGCAGATCGGGCTGCACGCAATCGATGTGGACGTGCAGCTGGTTCTGCGAGCGTCCCTGGACCGAGTTGATCGCAAGCCCGATCGCGTCGCGCGGCAGCTCCTTGTGGGCGCGCGCGAAGACATAGAAGCGGGCGGTCCATGAGGGCGCCCAGTAGTTCGGCGCCTTCGCGGCGAGCACCGCCGGATCCTCGATCCCGGTGACGCGCGCGGTCGGGATCACCAGGAACTGGGTGTAGCCGACGAGATCCTTGAGCACCGCGTAGCCGCGCTCGACGCCGCCCGTGAGATCGACCTCCGCACAGGGCAACGCTTTGTGGTGCTGCTGAACGTTCGGCACACACTGATCGTGGACGATCTTCCACAGCACGTCAGGATCACCGGCCCGCGCCGGGCTCGCGCCCAGCGCCGCGGCGGACACGAGCAGCGCAAACCCGATCCAGCGCGGCGGGCGGCGACGGGCGGACGCGGGCAAGGCGGCAGGCATGATGGTCTCGGGCTGAAATCGGTGCAGTCGCGCCGACGCTAGAGCATTTTCGCGGCGAAGTGGAATCAGATGGTCTAGGCCTGCGAGTTGCGCAAGGACGCGAGGCCGCCGGTCACCGCGTCGCGGCACTTCCAGGCGAGCCGCGTGAGGCGGCCGGACAGCGAGTGATGATTCCTGAGCGCGGGCGAGCGCAGGACGTGATTGAGGCCGGCCGGCAGATTGATCTCCTCGGTGTCGAGCGCATGGGTGACCGCCTGCAGGATCGCTTCGAGCCGCGCGCCCCACGCCGAGCCGGCAAGCTCGATGCGCGACCGGACGGCATATTCGGCGTCATAGATCGCCATCAGGATTTCCTTGGCGCGCCGCACGTGCTGCTTGCGTAGCGCGGCGCGCAGCACCTCGACCTGATCCTCGAGCTGGTCGAGCACCATGACGACCGCGAACGCGTAGGGCGTGGCGGCGACCGCGGCGGCGGGTTCGGGCTCGGTCGCGTCGGTGGCGAGGCGTAGGAGATGCCAGGGCGTCGTGAGGCGCTTGGCGATGTTGGCGAGCGCGAACGGCACCGCCTCGGGCTTTGCGGCCGCGAGGATGTCGAGCGCGTCGAGCGTGTCGTCGAGCCGGTCACCGTCGAGCTTCTGGATGCGGGCCGGTATCCCCTGCTCGAATTGGGCGAGCGGCTCGCGCGCCTTGAGGACGCGCAGGATCTTGATGAGATCGCCGAAGCTCGCGGCCGAGCCGCCATGCTTGCCGTAGCGCGAGCGCGCCTGGTCGGCGCCGGTCGCGGAGGCGAGCGTGCCTTCGAGATACTTGACGGCCTTGTTCTGGAAGGCGAGCACCGCCTGGTCGATCTCGCGCTGGCGGTTGCCGGCGAGGAACTGCTTGATCTCCCCCGCATAGGCGCGCGCCATCGAGGCCATCAAGTCGCGGCTGATCCAGTCCCACAGCGACTGCAGCGAGGTGCGCGCGATCTGGCCGTCATTGGCGCGCTCGGGCGGACGGTTGGTCAGGTAGGGGTCGAGCACGCGGAAGAAATGGCGACCGGCGGGATCGAGCTTGTCGACGGGCGGCGCGTCCGCAGGGACATCCGGGCGGGCGTCCGCGCGCAACTCGGCCAGGATGATGTCGACGCCGGGAATGTCCTCGCCGCTCTGGCGCAACCGCTCCACCTCGGCGAGGAGACGGGCGCGCGTCGGCGGGGTCAGCTGCCGCAGATAACCCCGGAGGTTTTCAGCAGGGGTCTCGTTGCGGTTCATCGCGTATCAGCCGCCCAGCTTCGTTGCGGGGCCACCCTGCGCCGCAGTTCACCTCGTGCACATTCCCGGGGGTATCCTTGGGTAAAATACTTAACCGCTCATTAAGGATCGGACGGTGTCGCCGTATGGCCCATAAAAGCGAACGCGCCCCCCGTCCGGCTTGTCGCCGGAGGGGGACGCGTTCGGGGTCGCGCAAATCCTGGGGGTGTTCGCGGCGACCCCAGTCGCACTCAGATGGCAGTCACGTGGGCAGTCACATCGGGTTGACGCCGGGCATTTTCTGGTACGCCGCCGGATGCTCGACCGCCGGGATCGACGGCGCGTTGGTCATCGGGTTGACGCCCGGGATGGTCTCGGCCTGGGCGGCCGGCGCGGCCATTTTATGCTTGTGCTTGGCGGCCAAGGCGTTCGAGGTCCAAGCCGTGCAGGCGATCGCGCTGATCGCAAGCGCGATGATGGTCTTCTTGGTCATTTGATCTCCCCTACGAGTCCTTTGCTCCGTTGCGATGCGCATGCGCGCACACAAGAGCGGAAAAGACTTAGCGCAGCGCGCGAGCAGGACGGATTACGGTGGCGTTAATTCGAAAGGCGGCCGCGTATAAAATGCGAAAATGAATTACGCGCGCATAAAATTGTCCGATCGGCGCGTAAATAACGCGTGGATCGTCACCTCGCGCGATCGTCGCGACGGAGCCGTTCGTTCAACTCCCACAGCGCGGTCTTGTCTTGTTGCTGTCCCAGGTGAGCAGCTTCGCGGCTTCCTCGTAGGGCAGCCATCGATGCGTGGTGTGCTCGCGCGAGAGCGCGATCGCCATGTCCGCCGGGACGCGCACGCCGAAGGCCCGCTCGGTGACGACGTAGACATCGGGCCCCACAGCTTGCACGCCTCGAACTGGTCGGCTGGCACGCTCGCGATGGCGTCGAGCCGGATCAGCGGCGCGTCGGCCGCGATCCCGGCTTCCTCCATCATCTCGCGGCGCGCCGCCTGTTCGGCCGTCTCGCCCGCTTCGGCGCCGCCCGAGAGCCCCCTGCCAGCAGTCGTCGCCGCGGTCGGCACGCCGGAAGACCGCGTATTCGATGGAGGCGTCGGTGCGACGCCGGAATGGGAGCACGAGGATTTGCAGGGGCGCACGCGCCATCGGGGTCAGGAGGTTGGGGCGCCGGAGCGGCAACCGGAGAAGCCCTAGATATTTTATAAGGCTTTGATGAACATGCCAAATTTTGCTCCTACGCGGCAGCCGTGAGGCTTCCGGATGGCGTTTTGCGCTTGCTTTGTTCTCTATTCGTTCTATGATCTTCGTTCCCACAATTAGTATCCGGACTGCGTGCTCATGTCCTCGTCTCCCATCCCCCTTCAGGACGGAAATCGCGCCGCGGTCGTCGCGGAGCTACGCCGTTTGCTGCCGCGCCTGGAGAGCGTCGGCGCCGCGCGCGCCCTGCCCTTCGGCCTTGCCGGTCTCGACGCGCATCTGCCGCAGGGGGGCCTCACGGTGGGTGCCCTGCACGAGGTCGCGCCGCAACGGCATGGCGACACCCCGGCTGCGTTCGGCTTTCTCGCCACCCTCATGGCGCGGTTTACGCCATCCGCGCGTCCCGTCTTGCTCGTCGCTGCCGCGCATGTGTTCGCCGAGCACGGCCGCCCGCATGGCCACGGCCTCCACCATCTCGGACTCGATCCGGCGCGGCTGATCCTGGTCGAGACCCGGACCGAAAAGCAGGCGCTGTGGGCCATGGAGGAAGCGCTGCGCTCGGCCGTGCCCGCCGCGGTCGGCGGCGTGGTCGCGCGGCTCGACCTCAAGGCGAGCCAGCGCCTGCAGCTCACCGCGGGCGACGCCGGCCTGCCGCTTCTCCTGCTGCGTCCCGCCGCGTCCACCGAAGACGCAAGTGCGGCCGCGACGCGCTGGCGCATCGGCGCCGCCGAGGCCGCACGCGACCGCTTCGGGCTCGTGACCCACACGCGCTGGAACGTGCGGCTCGAGCGCTGCCGCAACGGACGCCCGGGGGACTGGTTGGTGGAGTTCGATCATGCCGCGTATCGTTTCAGTCTGGCTACCGCGCTGGCCGATCCTGCGCTTCCTCGCGGCGCAGGCGCGCCGGCGGAACGCCTCCGACCCACCGGTTGATCCGGCGCGCCCCTTCGTGCTCGCCGCCGACGTCGCCGGCACGCCGCGCATCGTCGCCACTAATGCGGCGGCCGAACAGGACGGGATCAGGATCGGCGAGACGATCGCCGACGCGCGCACCAAGATCGGGAGCGAGAGCTCGCAAGGAAGCCTGCAAGGAAACCTGCAAGTACGCGCCGCCGACCCGGCCGCCGACGACGCGGCGCTGCGGCGGCTCGCGCTGTGGGCGACACGCTACACGCCGGCGGTCGCGGCGTTCGACGAGAAGAGCGGCGCCGACGGATTGTTTCTCGACATCGCGGGCGCCGCGCATCTGTTCGGCGGCGAGGCGAAGCTGCTCGCCGATCTTGGCGCACGGCTTGCGCGCTTCGGCCTGCCGGCGCGGCTCGCGGTTGCGGCGACCGCCGGCGCCGCCTGGGCGCTCGCGCGTTTCCAGGCATCTGCGACATCTGCGACGATCCTCGCCGCCGGCGAGGAGCGCGCCGCGCTTGCGCCATTGCCGATCGCGGCGCTGCGCCTGTCGTCCGACACGCAGCGCACGCTGCGCCGGCTCGGCTTTCGCCGGGTCGGCGCGCTCGTCGACAACCCGCGCGCCCCCTTTGCGGCACGCTTCGAGCGCGAATTGCTGCGGCGGATCGATCAGGCGCTCGGCCGCACGGCTGAGCCGCTCACCTTCATTCTCCCGCCGCCCGTCTATCACAGCCTGCGCTACCTCCTGGAGCCGGTCGCCGCCCAGGAGGCGGTGGTCGCGATCGCGCAACGCCTCATGCGCGACATCGTGCATGCGCTCGCGCGCGACGGCGTCGGCGCGCGCACGCTGCGGCTGGCGCTTTATCGGGTCGACGGCGGCGTGCAGACGCTCGATATCGGCCTCACCCGGCCGACGCGCAGCGCGCCGCACGTGGCACGCCTCATCGCGCTCAAGCTCGAGCGCAGCGGCGAGATCTCCGCCGAGACGCTCGATGCCGGCTTCGGCTTCGAAGCGGTGGGGCTCGCCGTCACAACGGCGGAGCGCGTGGACGAGCAGCAGGCCGAGCTGGTCGGCGATGGCGACGCCGCGGATGCGGGCGAGCGCGCCGGCGAACGCTGCGCCGAGCTGATCGACGGTCTCGCCCAGCGGCTCGGGCCGGGCAGCGTGCAACGGCTCGCACCGATCGCGAGCCATCTGCCCGAGTGCGCCGAGATGGCGTTCGCGGCGGATGCCGAAGGCGTCATCTGGCCGGCGCCGGAGGCCGCACGACCACGCCCCCTGCTCCTGTTCGCGCATGCCGAGCCCGCCGACGTGATGGCGCAGGTGCCCGAAGGCCCGCCGCGCCGCTTCCGCTGGCGCGGCGTGCTGCACGGCGTCGCCAAGGCGCAGGGTCCCGAGCGCATCGCCGCCGAATGGTGGCGCAGCGGCGCCAGCGTGCCGACGCGCGACTACTACCTGGTCGAAGACGACGAAGGCCGCCGCTTCTGGCTTTTCCGCGAGGGCCTTTACGCGCGCGAGACCACCACGCCGCGCTGGTTCGTGCACGGCCTGTTTGCGTGAAAAAGGAGAACGTCATTGCGAGGAGCCGAAGGCGACGAAGCAATCTCGACCCACAAGCGCATGCGTCCGCGGATCGAGATTGCCTCGCGGAGTTCATCCTTGGGCTTGCCGAAGGCAAGACCCGAGGGCTCGCAATGACAGCCACAGAACCATCGTCATGACCCGCTACGCCGAGCTCGCCGTCACCACCAACTTCTCCTTCCTGCGCGGCGCCGCGCATCCGCGCGAGATGGTCGCGGCTGCCGATGCGCTCGGTCTTGCGGCGATCGGCATTGCGGACCGCAACACCTTCGCGGGAGTGGTGCGCGCCCATGCGGAGGCGCGCGAGCGGAAGGTCAAGTTCCTGCCCGGAACGCGCCTTATCACCACCGATGGCTTCGAGGTTATCGCCTATCCGACCGACCGCGATGCCTATGGGCGGCTGTGCCGCCTGCTCACCCGCGGCAATCTCGCGACCAAGAATAAAGCCGACTGCCGTATCGGCTTCGACGATGTTCTCGCCGTCACCGAGGCGCAGATGCTGATCGCGCTGCCGCCGGACGAGATCACGCCGCGCTTCACGGCGCGGCTCGCCGCGCTCGCGGATGCGGCGCCGCGGCGCACTTTTCTCGCCGGCGTGCACCGCTATCGCGGCGACGAGCCGCGCCGGCTCGGCCAACTCGATGAGCTGGGCGAGCGCGTCGGCACGCCGCTCGTTGCCGTCAACGACGTGCTCTATCACGCGCCCGAACGCCGCATGCTCGCCGACGTCGTCACCTGCATCCGCGAGAAGTGCACCATCAGCGAAGCCGGGCTGCGGCTCGCCGTCAATGCGGAGCGTCACCTCAAGCCGCCCGCCGAGATGGCGCGGCTGTTCGCGGCCTTTCCCCGCGCGATCGCCCGCACGGTCGAGATTGCCGACGCCTGTACGTTCGATCTCGGCGAGCTTGAATACGAATATCCCGACGAGCCGGTGCCGCCCGGCAAGACGCCGCTAGAGCATCTCAAGGACCTGACCTGGGCGGGCGCCGCGCGCCGCTATCCGGATGGCGTTCCGGCCGAGATCACCAAGACGATCGTCGACGAGCTCGCGCTCATCGCCAAGCTCCAATTCGAACGCTACTTCCTCACGGTGCACGACGTCGTTGACTATGCGCGCAGCCAGCACATTCTCTGCCAGGGGCGCGGATCGGCGGCGAACAGCGTCGTCTGCTTCTGTCTCGGCATCACCGAGGTCGATCCGGCCGAGATCAAGGTCTTGTTCGCCCGCTTCATCTCGGAGAACCGCGGCGAGCCGCCCGACATCGACGTCGACTTCGAGCATGAGCGGCGCGAGGAGGTGATCCAGTACATCTACGGGCGCTACGGCCGCCATCGCGCCGCGATCTGCGCCACCGTCATCCACTATCGCTCCCGCCGCGCGATCCGCGAGGTCGGCAAGGCGATGGGGCTCACGCCCGACGTGACGGCGGCACTCGCCAAGACGGTCTGGGGCATCAGCGACGCGGGCGTCCCCGACGAGCACATCCGCCAGGCCGGGTTCGATCCCGCCAATCCGGCGATCCGGCAGGCGGTGACGCTCGCCAATTCGCTGATCGGCTTTCCGCGCCATCTCTCCCAGCATGTCGGCGGCTTCGTGCTCACCCGCAACCGGCTCGACGACACCGTGCCGATCGGCAACGCCGCCATGGACGATCGCACCTTCATCGAATGGGACAAGGACGACATCGACACGCTCAAGCTCATGAAGGTCGACGTGCTGGCGCTCGGCATGCTGAGCTGCCTGCGACGCAGCCTCGACTTGATCCAGCAGCATTACGGCGAGAACTACTCGCTCGCCACCATTCCGCAGGGCGACACGGCGATCTACGACATGCTCTGCCGCGCCGACTCGGTCGGCGTCTTCCAGGTCGAGAGCCGCGCGCAGATGTCGATGCTGCCGCGGCTCAAGCCGCGGAAATTCTACGACCTCGTCATCGAGGTCGCGATCGTGCGGCCCGGCCCGATCCAGGGCGACATGGTGCATCCCTATCTGCGCCGGCGCGACGGCATCGACCCGATTCATTTTCCCTCGCCCGATCCCGCGCACGGCAAGGCCGACGAGCTGCGCGCCGTGCTCGAGCGGACCATGGGCGTGCCGCTCTTCCAGGAGCAGGCGATGCAGATCGCCATCGACGCCGCCAAGTTCACGCCCGAGGAAGCAGACGGCCTGCGCCGCGCCATGGCGACCTTCCGGCACAACGGGACGATCTATCGCTTCGAGGAGAAGTTCATCGACGGCATGACCCGGCGCGGCTATGCGCGCGAGTTCGCCGAGAGCTGCTTCAACCAGATCAAGGGCTTCGGCGAATACGGCTTCCCCGAGAGCCATGCGGCGAGCTTCGCGCTCCTCGTCTACGTCTCGGCCTGGATCAAGTGCCACTATCCGGACGTCTTCTGCGCCGCGATCCTCAACAGCCAGCCGATGGGCTTCTACCAGCCCGCCCAGCTCGTGCGCGACGCCCGCCAGCACGGCGTCGAGGTGCGCCCTGTCGATGTGAATTACAGCGATTGGGACTGCACGCTGGAGATAGCGGCAGATGCTGTCTGCTCCCTGCACGGCGCCCGCGCTCCCTCTCCCCGTTCTTACGGGGAGAGGGTCGGGGTGAGGGGCGCTAAATCTCAGCAAGACACATCGTCGGACGTGACTCGCGGAGCCGCCCCCTCACCCCAACCCTCTCCCCCTAAAGGGGGAGAGGGAGCGCGGGCTCCGTGCCCAACTCGTCGCGCCGTCCGCCTCGGCTTCCGCCAGATCCAGGGCCTCGCCGAAGACGAGCTCAAGCTTCTCGTCGCCGCGCGCCGCAACGGCTACGCCAGCATCGAGCAGCTTGCCGCGCTCTCCGGCCTCTCCCGCTTCACCATCGAGCGCCTCGCCGAAGCGGACGCCTTCCGCTCGCTCGGGCTCGACCGCCGCGCCGCGCTATGGGCCGCGCGCCGCCTCCACACGATCGGCATCGAGCGCGCCAAGCCGAAGCAGGTCGCCGCCCTCGCCGCCCCGCGCTCGTTGCTGACGACGCAACGCGGCGACGAGCTCTTTCCCGAGCCCGCGGTCGCGCTGCCGGCAATGAGCCTCGCCGAACACGTCACCGAGGACTATGCGGCGACCCAGCTTTCGCTCAAGGCGCATCCGGTCAAGTTCTTCCGCGGCGACCTCGACAGGCTCGGCGCGCTGCGCAACAGCGAGCATCGCGGCGACCATCTGCGCAACGACCAGACCGTGACGGTGGCGGGCCTCGTGCTCATCCGCCAACAGCCCGGCACCGCCAAGGGCGTCATCTTCATGACGCTCGAGGACGAGACTGACATCGCCAACATCATCGTGTGGCCGCAGGTGTTCAAGCAGAACCGCCGCATCGTGATGACGTCGCGCTTCGTCGCGGTGCGCGGCCGCCTGCAAAAGGCCGGCCTCGTCGTGCACGTGGTGGCGCAGCGCTTCGTCGATCTCACCGCCGAGCTGCACCGGCTGACTGACGGCGACCTCGCCGGACCCAGCGCGCCCCCGGCGCAAGGCGAGCTCCCGCTCGGCAAGAGTCGGGATTTTCATTGAGATGCTTCGCGGCTATAAAACCGTAAAGGATGATGTCCGATGGCTCTGACGCGCGAATTCAAGGAAACCGTGAAAGAGCGTGCAGAACGCGATGATGCCTTTCGCAAGGCGCTCCTCGTCGAAGCCATCGAGCAATTGACAGCCGGCAACCTCGAAGTCGGCCAAGCGATCCTTTGCGACTATCTCGACGCCCTGAAACCATAGAACTCGCAGTCCCGTTCCGCGTAACGGGTCGCTCCATGCCCTCCGCCAAGCAAACCGTCGCGCTGACCTCGATCGCCGCCTCGGCCGGCCTGACCATCGCCAAGGCGACGGTCGGGCTCGCCACCGGCTCGCTCGCGATCATGTCGGAGGCGGCGCACTCGCTCATCGACCTCGCCGCGACCGTGATGACCTATTTCGCGCTGCGCGTCGCCGACATGCCGGCGGACGCCGAGCACCACTACGGCCACGGCAAGGTCGAAAGCCTCTCGGCGCTCGCCGAGACCGGGCTGCTGTTCGTGCTCTCCGGCGTCGTCGTCTGGGAAGGCGGCCGCCGTCTGCTCGGCTTCGAGCACGCAACCGTCGAGCCAGCGCTTGCGGCCTTCGCGGTCATGGCGGTCTCCATCGTGGTCGACTTCCTGCGCTCGCGCGCGCTCTACCGCGCGGCCGCCGCGCATCGCAGCGAGGCGCTGGAGGCCGACGCGCTGCATTTCGGCTCCGACATGTGGTCGTCCGCCGCCGTGCTGGTCGGCCTCGGCGGCCTGCGGCTCGGCTTCGCCTGGGCGGATTCGGCGGCCGCGATCGTGGTCGCGCTGTTCGTCTGCCTCGCCGGCTGGCGGCTCGGCCGGCGCACCATCGACACGCTCACCGACACGGCGCCGGAGGGCGCGGCCGACCGCATCGCGACGGTCGCGCGCAAAGTCACCGGCGTGGTCGACGTCGTGCGCGTGCGCGTGCGCCGGGTCGGCGCCACGCTGTTCGCCGATCTCGATGTCGCGACGAGCCGCACGCTGCCGCTCGACCGCGTCGAGGCGCTCAAGCGCGAGATCGCGAGCGCCGCCGCGGAGGCCATTCCCGGGGTCGAGCTCACCGTCACCGTGATCCCGCGCGCGCTCGACGACGAGACCGTGCTCGAGCGCGTGATGGTAATCGCCCGCAACCGGGCGCTCGCGGTGCATCACGTGACCGTGCAGGCGATCGGCGGCAAGCTCGCGGTCTCGCTCGATCTCGAAGTCGACGGCGCACTCACGCTCGCGGCCGCCCACGATATCGCGTCGGGGCTCGAAGCCGCGGTGCGCGACGAGCTCGGGCCCGAGGTCGAGGTCGAGAGCCACATCGAGCCGCTGCAGACCCACCGCCTGGCCGGCCATGACGCCACGCCGGCGCGCGTCGAGACGGTGCGCGCCGCGCTTGCGGCGCTCGCACGCGACGGCGGCGCGCTGCGCGACATCCACGACGTGCGCGTGCGCGAGACGAGCGACGGCGAGATCGTCAACTTCCATTGCGACGTCGACCCCGCCATGCGCATCGACGAGGTGCACGAGAAGGTCGACGACCTCGAGCGCGGCCTGCGCCGGCAATTCCCCGCGATCAAGCGGGTGATCGGCCATGCCGAGCCGCGGTAAGCGCGGGTGGCATGCGTAATATTTCGGCGGTTCCCGGAGCGGAGCGGATTTCCATCATCGAATCTTCATCTCGCGCCAAGCGCATGTTCAGCATGAACTTTCCCGATTGCGCCGAACGGAACATCATTCATTCGCAATCATTCGCTAAAAACTGCCGCATCGATTTTGTGATCGCGTTATCGCCTCGACTGCGATATTCAATCTCTATTGTCACGACGCGCAACGGAACCTTGCCCGGTTGATCTTGTTGTTGGTCCGGGCCTTGCGGATGGGCGGTTGGCGAAACGCTGCACATGATCGATCCTCTTTACGCGGCATCGGGCTTTGGCGTCGGTGTCCTGGTCGGCATGACGGGCGTGGGCGGCGGATCGCTGATGACGCCGCTGCTGATCCTCTTGTTCGGCGTCCATCCCGCGACGGCGGTCGGCACCGACCTGCTCTACGCGGCGGCGACCAAGACCGCCGGCAGCCTGGTGCACGGCTTCGCGCGCAGCATCGAGTGGCGCGTCGTGCGCCAACTCGCGGCCGGCAGCGTGCCCGCAACCATCGTCACCCTCACGGCGCTGTCGTTCGTGAAGGTCCAGAGCGAAACCGCGCGCGCGCTCGTCACCCTCGTGCTGTGCGGCGCGCTGTCGATGACCGCCTGCGCGCTCCTCTTCCGCAACGCGATCGTGCGGCTTTTCCGCGACCGCTTTCCCGGGCTCGATGACCGCAACACCGCGATCGTCACCGTCGTGGTCGGCGCCGTTCTCGGCGTGGTGGTCTCGGTTTCATCGGTCGGCGCCGGCGCGGTCGGCGTGATCGCCCTCATCGTTCTCTATCCGCAGCTGCCGATGGCGAGGATCGTCGGCTCGGACATCGCCCACGCGGTGCCGCTCACCCTCGTCGCCGGCGCCGGCCACTGGATCATCGGCTCGGTCGACTGGCACATCATGAGCTCGCTGCTCGCCGGCTCGCTGCCCGGCATCGTTCTCGGCAGCTACGTCGCGGTTCGCGTGCCCGAACGCGCGCTACAGCTCGTGCTCGCCGGGACGCTCGTGCTCGTTGCCGGCAAGCTCGCGCGCGACCAGTTCTTCGCCAATTCAATGCTGGTCACCGCGTTCACGCACCGCGCGCCGCATTGATCGCATCGCTCGCGGGTCGCGGGCCTGGAGGCGATCAGCGTTCCTGCCGAACCGGCGCGCTCCCTCTCTCAGGACAATGCGCAAGCCGCCCGCGGATCACCTCGCCGCAATGTGGCCGCCATGGCGACTTGGCGTTTCGCCGCGAACCGCTTAGAGCATGTTCCGTTCCTTCGGAACCGAACATGCTCTAACTTCTTCGATTGCGCATATCCTTGTCGGCGAACCGGTATCCACTTCGCCGGGATATGCGCTAGATGTCTGCCCGTCGCCGCCACGTGGAACAGCAATGCGCACCGATCAGGATCAGCCCGTCCGCCTCGCCGACTACAAGCCGCCCGCCTGGCTGGTCGAGACCGTCGATCTCGACGTGTCGCTGCATCCGACGGCGAGCCGCGTGCGCGCCACGCTCAGGCTCAAACCCAATCCGGCGGCACCCGCGGCGGCGCCGCTGACGCTGGACGGCGACGGGCTCTCGCTGCAATCGATCAAGCTCGACGGTGCCCCCCTCTCGCCGGAAAATTTCGCCGCCACCCCCGACCGGCTGAGCATCGCGCAGCCGCCGCAGCGCCCGTTCGAGCTCGAGATCGAGACGCTGGTCGATCCGACCGCGAACACGCAGCTCTCCGGCCTCTATCGCGCCGGCGACACCTACTGCACGCAGTGCGAGGCGGAAGGCTTTCGCCGCATCACCTATTTTCCCGATCGCCCCGACGTGATGGCGGTCTACACGACGCGCATCGAGGCCGAGAAGGCCGAGGCGCCGGTGCTGCTCGCCAACGGCAATCCGGTCGAGGCGGGCGACGTTCCGGGCACGACGCGGCATTTCGCCGTGTGGCAGGATCCGTTCCCGAAACCGTCCTACCTGTTCGCGCTGGTCGGCGGCACGCTCGCGCACGTCGAGGATACGTTCGTCACCGTGTCGGGTCGCAAGGTGACGCTGCGCATCTACGTCGAGCCCGGCAAGGAGAGCCGCGCCGGCTGGGCGATGGATTGCCTCAAGCGCGCGATGCGCTGGGACGAGGTTGCGTTCGGGCGCGAATACGACCTCGACATCTTCATGATCGTCGCGGTCTCGGCCTTCAACATGGGCGCGATGGAGAACAAGGGCCTCAACGTCTTCAACGACAAATACGTGCTGGCAAGCCCCGATACGGCGACCGACGTCGACTACGCCAGCATCGACGGCATCATCGCGCACGAATACTTCCACAACTGGACCGGAAACCGCATCACCTGCCGCGACTGGTTCCAGCTCTGCCTCAAGGAAGGCCTCACGGTCTTCCGCGATCAGGAGTACACCGCCGACCAGCGCTCGCGGCCGGTCAAGCGCATCGCCGACGTCCGCGCGCTGCGCCTGCTCCAGTTCGTCGAGGACGCCGGTCCCCTCGCCCATCCGGTGCGGCCCGAGGCCTATCGCGAGATCAACAACTTCTACACGCCGACCGTCTACGAGAAGGGCGCCGAGATCGTGCGCATGCTCAAGGTGCTGCTCGGCACCGACGGCTTCCGCCGCGGGATGGATCTCTATTTCGAGCGTCACGACGGTCACGCCGCGACGGTCGAGCAGTTCGTCGCCTGCTTTGCGGACGCGACCGGCACCGACCTGTCCCAGTTCATGCGCTGGTACCGTCAGGCCGGCACGCCGGAAGTCGCCGTCACGGTGCGGCACGACGCCAAGGCGAAAACCTGCGCGCTCGAGATCGCGCAGATGCTCGCGCCGACGCCCGGGCAGCCCGTGAAGGAGCCGGCCGTGATCCCGCTGGCGCTCGGTCTCGTCGCGCCCGACGGCACGGACATGCCGCTCGTGCTTGCCGACGGCGGCGCCGTCGACCGTGGCGTGCTGGTGCTCACGCGGCCGGCCGAGACCTTTGTGTTCGCCGACGTCCCGGTGCGGCCGGTCGCCTCGCTCAACCGCGGCTTCTCGGCGCCCATCCGGCTCAGCGCCAACCTCAATACCGAAGACCTGCGCTTTCTGGTCGCGCACGACAGCGACCCGTTCAACCGCTGGCAGGCGCTGCAGACGCTCGCCTCGACCCTGCTCGCCGACAACGTCCAGGCGCTGCGCGCCGGCCAGCCGGTGCGCGACGATCCCGGCCTGATCGCGGCGCTTGCCGCGGTGCTCGCCGAACCCGGGCTCGAGCCCGCATTCGTGGCGCTGATGCTGTCGGTGCCGACCGAGGCCGATATCGCGCGCGAAATCGGCCGCGACGTCGACCCGGACGCGATCTTTGCGGCGCGCCGGGCGCTGCGCGCCGCCATCGGCGACGCGCTCGGGCCGGCGCTGCGCGACGCCTATCGCCGGCTCGCCGACAACGGCCCCTACAGCCCGGATGCGGCGAGCGCCGGCCGCCGCAGCCTGAAGAACATCGCGCTCGATCTCCTCGCGGCATCCGGCAGCTCGACCGCGATCGCGCTCGCGGCCCGGCAATACCAGGCGGCCGACAACATGACCGACCGCATGGCCGCGATGATGACGCTGTCGCTTCATCCGGTGCGCGAGCGGCAGGCCGCGATCGACGATTTCTACCGCCGCTACCAGTCCGATCCGCTGGTGATCGACAAATGGCTGGCGCTGCAGGCCGCGATCCCGGAGGCCGGCACGCTCGACCGCGTGCGCGAGCTCACGCGCCATCCCGCCTTCTCGCTCGAGCAACCCGAACCGCGTGCGCTCGCTCATCGGCGCGTTCGCGCAGGCCAACCAGACCCAGTTCAACCGTGCCGACGGCGCCGGCTATGCGTTCGTCGCCGATACCGTGCTGGCGCTCGACGGCCCCAACCCGCAGGTCGCATCGCGCATGCTGACCGCCTTCAAGAGCTGGCGCGCGCTCGAGCCGGCAAGGCGCGGCAAGGCCGAGGCGGAGCTGCGGCGGGTCGCGGCGTCGCCGTCGCTGTCGGCCAACGTGCGCGACATTGTGCAGCGCTCGCTCGCCGACGCCTGATGCCTGATGCTGCGGCGCGCTCGACGCGGCGTCGCCGATTTGCTGTCAAGTCCCTGAAATTGCTCTGTGGACAGGCTGACGCGCGCCGCCCGACTACGTAGAAACCCGCGCCAGACGGGCGTTTCCGGCATCTGCGGCATGGTAACAATTTTTTAAAATTTTGATTCGGGAGCTCTCGACAAAGATTCGTCGATGGATTCAAAATCAAAGTGATTCGGGCAGAGATGCGGCACATCTTCACCGAACGCGGATGGGGACAGTCCTTATGGGGGAGGCCTGCATGGCGCCCGCTCTCGCGAGCGCGTCAGCGAACTCGGATTCGATCAAGGGCTTGGCGCAATCGATCGCCAAGCCGGCCTACCGCCGCCTCTTGGTTGCCGAGCCGGCGCTGCGCCGCGCGGTGCCGGTCCTCATCATCGCATTCCTCGTCACCATGGCGGTCGGCGCCGGCGTGCAGGTGCACGACCATCTCCGCCAGGCCGAGGGCATGATCGTCGACGACATGCAGCTCACCGCCGACCTCGTCGCCGCGCGGCTCGACGACGCGACCGACGTCGTCAAGAACGACGCGGTACACCGCGCCCAGGCGCTGCTCGATCGCGCGTTGCCGCCACGTTCGACCGACAACGGACGCGAGATCCTGGTCAGCGACATCGACGGCAACGTCGTCGCGTCGTCGTCCGCCCAGCATATCGGCAGGCCGCTGCTCGACGTCCTCGGCGCGGACCAGCCGCTCACGACCTTCACGGCCAACGCCGGCGTGATGGACACCACCCTCGCGGACGGCGTCGAGGCCTTCGCGACCGTGCGCGGGCTCAAGGCCCCGCTCGGCCAGATCGCCATGATCCAGCGGCGGCGGACCGCGCTCGCGCCGTGGCGCTCGGACACGACGCTGACCGTGACGCTGTCGGCGACCACCGGCTTCGTCGTCCTCATCCTCGGCTTCGCATTCCACTGGCAGGCGACGCGCGCGCGAGAGGCCGACGCGATCTACGACACGGTGCGCGGCCGCATCGACACGGCGCTCAACCGCGGCCGCTGCGGCCTGTGGGACTGGGACCTCGCGCGCGGCCGGATTTTCTGGTCGCATTCGATGTTCGCCATCCTCGGGCTCGACCCGCGCGACGATCTCCTGACCTTCGGCGAGGTCGGCGCGCTGGTGCATCCCGCCGACATCCGCCTCTATGAGCTCGCGTCCCAGCTCGCCGACGGCCAGACCAAGTCGATCGACCGCGCCTTCCGCATGCGGCACGCCCGCGGCGACTGGGTGTGGCTGCGCGTGCGCTGCGAGGTCGCGCAGCAGCGCGACGGCGCCGGGCTGCATCTCGTCGGCATCGCGGTCGACATCACGGAGCAGAAGGACCTGATGGAGAAGACGATCGCGGCAGACGTGCGGCTGCGCGACGCGATCGAGACGATCCCCGAGGCCTTCGTGCTGTGGGACGCCGAGAACCGCCTTGTCCTGTGCAACTCCAACTTCCAGGAGCTGCACGACCTGCCCGACGAGGCGATCCGCACCGGCACCTCCTACGAGGCCGTGGTCGCGGCCGGCCGCAAGCCGGTCGTACGCACCACCGGAACGCATGACGGCACCCCGACGCCCGGCGCGCGCACCTTCGAGGCGCAGCTCGACGACGGGCGCTGGCTGCACATCAGCGAGCGGCGCACCAAGGACGGCGGCTACGTCTCGGTCGGCACCGACATCACCACCATCAAGCGGCACGAGGAGAAGCTCATCGACAGCGAGCGCCGGCTGATGGCGACGGTGGCGGACCTGCGCGTCTCGCAGCAGGTGCTCGAAAGCCAGGCGCAGCAGCTCACGGATTTGGCGGAGAAATACGCCGAGGAGAAGACGCGCGCCGAGGAGGCGAACCAGGCGAAGTCGAAATTCCTCGCCAACATGAGCCACGAGCTGCGCACGCCGCTCAACGCCATCATCGGCTTCTCGGAGATCATGGGCTCGGGCATGTTCGGCCCGCTCGGCGCCGACCGCTACACCGAATACTGCCGCGACATCCATTCGAGCGGGCAATATCTGCTCGACGTGATCAACGACGTGCTCGACATGTCGAAGATCGAGGCCGGCCGCATGCGGCTCGACCGCGAGCGGCTCACCCTCGACCAGATGCTCAACGACTCGATGCGCGTCGTCGCCAACCGCGCCGCCGAGAAGAAGCTCGCGCTCACGCTCGAGGTCGAGCCCAACGTCGCTTTCGACGCGGACCGCCGCGCCTGCAAGCAGATCGTCCTCAATCTCCTGTCGAACGCGGTGAAATTCACGCCCGACGGCGGGCGCGTCGACGTGCACGGCCGCGCCCGCGGCCATTCGGTCGTGATCGCGATCGACGACTCCGGCATCGGCATCCCGCGCGACGCGCTGGTGCGCCTCGGCCGCCCGTTCGAGCAGGTCGAGAGCCAGCACACCAAGAGCCATCAGGGCTCGGGGCTCGGGCTCGCGATCGCCAAATCGCTGGTCGAGCTGCACGGCGGGCACATGCGCATCCGCTCGCGCCCCGGCGAAGGCACCCTCGTGGTCGTGCGTGTGCCGCGCGCGGCGCACCCCGCCGACACCCGTCACGCCGCCTGAGGCGCGTTTCGTTCACATTGAGTCACGCCGTCATGCCCGGCCTTGTGCCGGGCATCCACGTCTTGGTGATCTGGCGAGATAGGCGTGGATGGCCGGGACATAGGCGAGCGAAGCGACGCCGTTCTTCGAACGGCTATGCCCGGCCATGACGCAAGGGATCAAGCCCCGTTCTTGCCTCCGCGCGCCGAGCGCATATCGATCGCGGAGAGGAATTCGGCCCGCGTCTGCGGCTGGTCGCGAAACACGCCGAGCATACGGCTCGTCACCATGGTGACGTCGGTGCGCTTGACGCCGCGCGTCGTCATGCATTCGTGCGCGCCCTCGACCACGACGGCGACGCCGTGCGGCTTGAGCACGCTGTCGAGGCAGGCGGCGATCTCGGCCGTGAGCCGCTCCTGCACCTGCAGCCGCCGCGCATAGGCGTCGACCAGGCGGATCAGCTTGGAGATGCCGACCACGCGGTTGCGCGGCAGATACGCGATATGCACGCGCCCAATGATGGGCGCCATGTGGTGCTCGCAATGGGAGACGAAGCGCACGTCGCGCAGTAGCACGATCTCGTCGTAGCCCGCGACCTCCTCGAAGGTGCGCTTGAGATAGTCGCGCGGATCCTCCTCGTAGCCGTTGAACCATTCCTCATAGGCGCGCACGACGCGCGACGGCGTGGCGACCAGTCCTTCACGGTCCGGATCGTCGCCCGTCCAGCGAATGAGCGTGCGCACCGCGGCTTCGGCCTCCGCGCGCGACGGCCGGTCGGCAGACTTGCCGTTGCGCTTGGCCCCCTTTTGGCTGCTGCCTCGGCTCGATTTTGCGGCTTTACCCATCTGGACCTCGCAATGAACTTGTTTTGACGCGCAACCCGCCGGGAAGGTTCCCGATCAGGCCGGCGGCCGGGAAATCGGCGCATCGACATAGATCTTGTACTGCTGCGACTTCGGCTTCGCCTTGTCCTCCTCGTTGACATAGGCGATCGAGCTTTTGCCGATGAGCGCGCGCAGCAGGACCATCACGCGGATGAAGCGCGTCGGCCGGTCGGCGCCTTGCGCGAATACGGGCTCCGGTCCCGACTCGAACCAGGCGCCGCCGGGCCCGTACGAGGTCGAGCGCCCGTGCGTGTCGATGCGGATGCCGCCCTCGAGCAGGCAGCGGATGCCGGGGCCCTGATGGGTGTGCCGATAGGCGCAGCCGCCGGGCGGAAACCCGACGCTGTCGCCGCGCAGGAGCAGATCGCCCGCCGGCAGATGGTCGAGCGACACCGCAAGCTTCTCGTGCGACACGACGCCCCTGCCCGCCACAACGCCGCTTGCCGCCGTCGGCGGCGCGAGCTCGAAGCGCCAGCAGGTGACGCCGGCCGCACCCGGCGTCATCGCGAGCGGCCCCTCGCCGAACCACGTGTCGCCGTCGCCGAACGTGCGGCCATCGATCGTGACCGCGCCGTGCACGACGAAGACCATGCGCGGCATCGCCGGTATGGCCGCATCGAGCGCGCCGTCGGCTGACATCGTGTCTTCATGGAGGCGGAGAATGGGGGGCATCGAATCTCACGCGTTTGAATCGGATGGAGACCGCCAGCATACCAAGGCGATCGTGCTCGCATAACCTGCCTCGCCCCGGTCCGCCCGCACCCGTGCTATGCTGGCGATCGCCGGGGAGGACAAACCACATGCCGATCGCGTCATTGCGCCCGCTGCTCGCCGCCGCCCTGATCGCGTTGATCGGCGCCACACCGCTCGCCGCCCGGACGGCGCCGAAGCGCCTCGACTCGGGCGTCGCGCGGCCCGCGTCCGCGATCTTCATCGGCAACAGCTTCTTCTATTACAACAACAGTTTGCACAATCACGTGGAGCGCCTGCTGCGCGCCGCCGAGCCCGGCACCAAATTCCACGCCGTCTCGGTGACGATCAGCGGTTCGGGCGAAAGCTGGCACGACGTGGATTCGTATTTCCGGCCCGGCGTCATCGGCACATACTCGTTCGATCGCGACAACCACGTCGTGTTCAACAAGCTGGACAACGACCACCTGTTCGACCTCGCGATCGTGATGGATTGCAGCCAGTGCCCGATCCATCCGCAATTGCAGGCCGAGTTCTTCGCGTACAGCCGCAAGCATAGCGAGACCCTGCGCCGGCACAACGCGAGGCCGGTGTTCTTCATGTCATGGGCCTATGCGGACCGGCCCGAGATGACCGAGCAATTGGCCGAGGCCTACACCAAGGCGGGCAACGACAACGACGCGTTGGTCATCCCGGCGGGCCTCGCGTTTGCGCGCGCGCACAAGCAGCGGCCAGCGCTCGTCCTGCATGCCGAGGACAAGCGCCATCCGAGCATGGCCGGCACATATCTCGCGGCCTGCACCGTCTATGCGGCACTGTTCAAGAAGTCACCCGAAGGCCTCGACTACACGGCCGGGCTCGATGCCAGCACTGCCAAGTTCCTGCAGACTGTCGCGTGGCAGACCGTGCAGGACTATTACGGACGCACCACGGCGGCCGTGAAGTAGCCGCAACGCCGTGGCCCGAGCCTCGGCAGTGGCCGCATCACGACATGCGCGCCGCTTCGTCCTCGGTTGGCAGGCGCCCGTCCGGCGTCAGATGATCGACGACGCCCGGCAGATGCTGGCTGAGCCCATCGAGCAGGGCGGCGCGATCCATGCCGGTCTGCTTGGCGAGCGCGTCGAGCGTCTCGCCGCCGAGCGCGGCCTCGAGGCTGTTCGGTGAGATCGGCTGGTTCGGCCCGGTACCAATCCACGACTGTGTCGCCTGTCCCTGTCCGGCCTTCTGCAGGTCCCGGACGAGACCGCCGAGACCGTTGCTCAGCACGTTTCCGGGCAAGCGGCCATTGAGCAGATCGCCCAAAGGTCCCAATGGGTTCGAGCCGGCGCCGCCCGGCGCCGTGATCGGGCCGCCGGGCGCGGCGGTGGAGGGCGCGGAGAAATGCTGGAACGCCTTGTAGGCGAGCGCGCCGAGGATCGCCATGGTGATCGGCGACATTCCGCCGCCGCTGCTGGTCGGCTGCGGGGCGCCGCGCGGGCCGTTCTGCATGCCGTTGATGACGTCGAGAAGTCCCATTGTGTGCCTCCTTACCACTGGTCTTCGGCCGCGCGCGCGGCCGATGACGACTGCCCTTCGCGGCTATAGCCGCGGCGGATGACAGAATGCCGTTTAGCGCCGCGGAGCGGCGGTAGAGCCTATTTCGTTCCTACGGAATCGAAATACGCTCCACCTCTCTTCGTTTGGCGCATGTTCTTATCGGCGAACCGGCGTCCACTTCGCCGGAACATGCGCGAGTATGCGCTCAGAGCCAGCGGCGCGGTCCCGGGCCGGTCTGTGCGGGCGGATCCGGCACGACGCCGCGGACCACCAATCGATGCCAGACGAACAGCACGATGAGGGCGCCGACGGTCGCGCCGATCAGGCCCGCGCCTTGGTCAAGACGATACCAGCCGATGGTCTGACCGATGAACGTGGCGAGGAAGGCGCCGATGACGCCGAGCACCGTGGTGAGAATGAACCCCGACGGATTGTTAGCTCCCGGGGCGAGGAAGCGGGCGATCAGGCCTGCCACGAATCCGATGACGATGATCCAGATGATGTTCGACACTGATGATCTCCATCAGAGAAATTGAGATCGGAGAGATTGAGCCCCACGCATGGGCCCTTCGCCCGCGATGAACGCGGTATCCGCCTGCCGCACCCCGAGCAGCGTCCTTCTCGTGTTGCGGGCGTCAATCTGGCAATCGAAGCGTACACCGCGAATTTAATGCGCCGTCAATAGTCCCAAGGTGTGGTCTCGACGTGAGCTCGCTCACGCGCCAACGATCCGCTCGAAGCACCGGCGCACTTTCACCTGCATCTCCGCCACGCGACCAATACGACACGCGCGCGTCCGTGCTATGCTCGGTAGTGTAAATCTCCAGTGCGACCCGCGGGGTTTATGCCGATCCCGCAGGCCAGCTTGCAGCGCAAATAGTTCGATATTGAAGCAACGAGCATCCCGTGTGGCCCTTCTCCGAACCCTCCGTGCCCGCCCCGCGTCGCTGGTCGGAAATGTCCCTCGACTACAAGGCTCTTCCTCACCTTCCACTTGAGCATGATGGCGCTGTTCGTGGCTGGCCTCGCAATCTCGTGGGAGGTCAAGCTCGGCATTGCGTCAGCTATCGCGACGGCAATCGTCTACTTTTCGATCCGTGAGCGCCGCAGCGCCGGTTGGCGCTGGATGGGAGCGGACGTTGGACGGATCTTTTCGCGTTCTTCATCGCAGGGTTCACCGCGTTATTCGTTTATGTTGCCGCCACAATGATTCCCCCTCCCATGGTTTCTCGCCGGGTTGGGCATTGGGGTCGCGAACGTCCTGACGGTCCTGCGGATTGTCAGGATATCCGAGGCCGAATTCGAGATGGATTGCCGTGCAGCAGCGGGGTTCGAGTTACCGCCTCCGCCACCTGACACTGAGCCAACCTGGAAGAAAATCGCGCGGAGTATTCCGATCCCGCCGAAGCCGGATACGAATTACCCACCAACGATCCGCTCGAAGCACCGGCGCACCTTCGCCTGCGTCTCCGCCACGTGCGCGTCGAGCGTGGCGAAGTCCGGCACGTCGGCGACCCGGGCCAGCAGGCGCAGCAGTTCGGCACCCGCCGTCTTCGGATCGAACGGACCCGGCAGGCAGAGGCGCAGGAGCTGCGTGAGGTCGTGGTAGAGCCGCGTCGCCGGCCGCAGCACCTCGGCGGCCTCGATCGACAGCACGCCGAGCCCGGCCGCATTGTCGAACACCGCCGCCGTCGACGTGTCGAGGATGCCGGGCAGCGCCGCGGCGTGCACGAGCTGCAGATATTGCGCGATGAACTCGAGATCGATCAGGCCGCCGGCCGCGTATTTGAGATCCCAGCGCGCGTCCTCCGGCCTCTCCTGCGCGATCGCCTGGCGCATCTCGCGCACGTCGCCCGCGATCATCGCGGCGTCGCGCTCCGTGCACAGCACGTCGCGGATCGCGGCGGCGAGCCGCGCGCCGAGCTCGGGCGGCGCCGAGACGACGCGCGCGCGCGTCAGCGCCATGTGCTCCCAGGTCCAGGCCTCCTCGCGCTGGTAGCTCTCGAACGACGCGAACGAGGTCGCGACCGGCCCGGAGCGGCCGGACGGGCGCAGGCGCATGTCGATGTCGTAGAGCTTGCCGTAGTTGGTCTGCGCCGTCATGGCGTTGACGAGCCGCTGCGTCAGGCGCGCGAAATACTGGCCGCCATGCAGGCGCCGCTCGCCGTCCGAGTCGGGAAATGCGGCGTCGAAATCGTAGACCAGGATCAGGTCGAGGTCGGACGATGCGGTCATCTCGCGCCCGCCGAGCTTGCCGAGCGCGATCACGGCGCTCGCCTGCCCGCGCAGGCGGCCGTAGATCCCGGCAAACTCGCTCGTCACCGCGCCATGCATGGCGCGGATGATCACGTCGGCGAGGCCCGCCAGGGCGGCGCCCACCTGGCGCGCCGACGCGGTGCCGGAGAGCACCCGCGTGCCGATCAGGAACATGTGCTCCTGGCCGAACAGGCGCACGCGGTCGAGAAAATCCTCATAGGATGCCGCATCGCCGAGCGACTCGTGGAGCCGCACCGCGAGATGGTCGGCGTCGGGCAGCGCGCCGAAGAACGACGGATCGAGCAGCGCATCGATGACCTGCGGCTGCGACGCGAGCGTGTCGGCGAGCCGCGGCGCGTTGCCGAGCACGAGCGCGACGAGCGACAAGAGGCCGGGGTTCTCGCGCAACAGCGACAAGAGGCGTGCGCCGCCATGCAGGCTGCCGAGGAAGCGATCGAATGCGACCACCGCGGCGTCGGGGTTGTCGGAGCGCGCGAACTGATCGACCAGCAGCGGCACGAGCTCGGCGAGCAGCCCGCGCGCGGCCTCGCCGCGCAGCCCGCGCGGCGCGCCGGCGAGCCAGCGGCGCACCGCGACGGAGGCCTCGACCGGACGGCGGAATCCCATGCGGGCGAGCTTGTCGAACGTCTCGCGGTCGTCGGTGTCGGCCGGAAAGACGAGGCCGCGGCGGGCCGCGTCCTGCGCGGGCGCGTTCTCGAACAGCCCCGCGTAGTGGCGCTGCACCACCGCGAGGTACGCTAGCAGCGCCGCCGCGAACGCGTCGCGGCCCGCGTATCCGAGAAAGCGGGCAAAGCGCTCGACCCCGCCGCGGTCCGCCGGCAGCGTGTGGGTCTGCTCGTCCGCGACCATCTGCAGGCGGTGCTCGACCTCGCGCAGGAACCGATAGGCCGCGTCGAGATCCGCCCGCGCCGCCTCGTCGATGAAACGGCGCTCGGCGAGGACGCGCAGCGTCGCCAGCGTCTCGCGCCCGCGCAGCACCGGGTGCCGGCCGCCCGCGATCAGCTGTTGGGTCTGCACGAAGAACTCGATCTCGCGGATGCCGCCGCGCCCGAGCTTGACGTTGTGGCCCTCGACCGCGATCTCGCCGTGGCCGCGAAAGGCGTGGATCTGGCTCTTCATCGCGTGCACGTCGGCGACCGCCGCATAATCGAGATGCTTGCGCCAGACGAACGGCGCCAGCGCCTTGAGCATCTCGTCGCCGGCCGCAAGATCGCCGGCGCAGGGCCGCGCCTTGATCATCGCGGCGCGCTCCCAGTTCTGGCCGGCGCGCTCGTAGTAGTCGAGCGCCGCCGGCAGCGAGATCGCGATCTGGGTCGACGCCGGATCGGGCCGCAGCCGCACGTCGACGCGAAACACGTAGCCGTCGGCGGTGCGCTGCTGCAGCAGCCGGATGAGATCGCGGGTCAGCCGGATGAAGATCGCACCGGCCTCGGCGTCCGGCGGCAGCGCGGCCGCGGCCGGATCGTAGAGGACGATGAGGTCGATATCGCTCGAGTAGTTGAGCTCGTGCGCGCCCATCTTGCCCATGGCGAGCACCACATAGCCGGACCCGGCGGCCGGGCGCGCCCGGTCGGGTGGCGCGAGCCGGCCGGCGCGCGCCGCACCGGCGATGAGATAGTCGACCGCGGCGCCGACCGCCGTATCGGCGACGTCGGTGAGCGCGCGGGTGACGCGCATCACGTCCCACACGCCGCCGATGTCGGCGAGCGCGATCAGCAGCGCGGCCTCCGCCTTCATCCGGCGCAAGAGCCGCATCGCCTCGTCGTCCGCGCCGGCGGCCGCCATCGCGCGCATCGTCGCGGCGAGCAACGCGGCAAGATGCTCGTCCGGATCGGCCTGCAGCAAGGCGAGCAGCCGCGCGCCGTCGCGTTCCACCAGGTCCCACAGATAGGATGAGCCGTCGGCCACGCCCTCGATCAGCGCGCGCACCGGCGCAAGATCTTCGGCGAGCGGCGCAACCGTCGAACCGTGCGGCGTCGCCAGCCAGTCGGCGACGCGGGCACGCGACGCCTCGGGGTCGTCCAGCAAGGGCGCGCGCGTCAGCCGGCGCGCCAGCGCGCGCGGCTGCAAGTCGTGCCCCCTGGTCATCGCGTCAACCCGATCGTTGCGGCCCCGCGCGCGGCAACAGGATCATTGCCTTGAGACCGGGCTCGTTGTCGTCGAGCCTGAGCTCCCCGTGGTGAAGATGCGCGACCGCCGACGCGAGGCTCAGGCCCAGCCCCGAGCCGGGCTGCGAGCGGCTCTGCTCCAGCCGGACGAAGCGCTCGACCGCGCGTGTGCGCGCGTCAGGCGGAATTCCGGGCCCCTTGTCGGCAACCGTGAGCACCACGCGGTCTCCGTCATTGCGCGCCGTCACCGCGATGGTCGGCAACGGGGCCGCCTCATCGGCGAGCCTCGCGCCGGCCGCCGGCGCCGCCACATCGGCCGAGAGCGCGAACTTGGCCTGCGGCTGCGCCGGTGCTGCGTATTTGATCGCATTGTCGACCAGGTTGGCCAGGGCCTGGCTGATCAGCTCGCGGTGCCCATGCACCAGCGCGGGAGCGGGCGCATCGACCACGAGATGGAGCCCCCTCTCCTCGGCGACCGGCTCGTAGAGCTCGGCCACCGCGCGCGCGATCTCGGCGGCGTCGAGGTCGACCATGCCGTGCCCGGCCTCACCCGATTCGGCGCGCGCGATCATCAGGAGCGCGTCGAAGGTGCGGATCAGCCCCTCGGATTCCTCGATCGTCGAGTTCGAGAGCGGCGCGATAGTCGGTGTCGGTGCGGGCGTTGCGCAGCGCCGCCTCGCAACGGTTGCGCAGCCGCGTCAGCGGCGTCTTGAGGTCATGCGCGACATTGTCGGAGACTTCCCGAAAGCCGCGCATCAGCGCCTCGAGGCGATCGAGCATGCCGTTGAAATTGAGCGCCAGCCGGTCGATCTCGTCGCCGGTGCCGGCGACCGGCAGGCGTCCGGACAGGTCTCCGGCCGAGATCGTCTTCGCCTTCTCGGTGATCGCGTCGACGCGGCTCAGGATGTGGCGGCTGACGAAGAAGCCGCCGCCGAGGCCGAGCACCACGACGGCGGCGATCGACCAGCGTCCTGCCGTGATGATGATGTCGTAGATGCGCTGGCGCTCCTCGATGTCGCGGCCGACCAGCAGGTGGAAGCCGTCCGGCAGCTCGGACACGAGCACGAGCGCGCGATGCTCGGTGCCTTCGGGCGAATTCGAGCCGCTGATACGCCGTCTCGACCCAGCCAGCCTGGCTTAGGATGCCCGTATCGAGCGACGCGACATTGCCGGCGAGCCCCTGGCCGAGCGGATTGGCGACCAGATAGAGGCTCGAGCCCGGGCGGCGCGAGCGGATCTCCACGACCGCGGCGACGCGGCTGATGCCGCCGCGCTCGTATTGGTCGTTCAGGCCTGAGACCTCGGCCGTGACCGTCGTCGTGATCTGCTCGGTGATCAGGCGCCGCGCATTGAGCGCAAAGAAAAACAGCAGCAGGGCCGCATAGAGCGCGAACAGCGCGAGATAGACGAGCGTGAGGCGGAACGCCGTCGTGCGGAGGAGCTTACCGAGCGCCGTCACGGATCACGTACCACGGATCATGTACCCGGCGCCGCGGATGGTGTGCAGGAGCGGCTGCGTGAACCCCTTGTCGACCTTCGAGCGCAGGCGCGAGATGTGCACGTCGATGACGTTGGTCTGCGGGTCGAAGTGGTAGTCCCACACGTTCTCCAGCAGCATCGTGCGCGTGACGACCTGGCCGGCATGCTTCATCAGGTATTCGAGCAGGCGGAATTCGCGCGGCTGCAGCAGGATCTCGTCCTTGCCGCGCGTCACGCGGTGGGAGAGCCGGTCGAGCTCGAGATCGGCAACCCGATAGACGGTCTCCTCGCGTCCGCCGCGCCGGCGCGCCAGCACCTCGAGCCGCGCGAGCAGCTCGGCGAAGGAATACGGCTTGACCAGGTAGTCGTCGCCGCCGGCGCGCAGCCCCTTCACCCGGTCGTCGACCTGGCCGAGCGCCGAGAGGATCAGCGCCGGCGTCGTGACCCCCTTGTCGCGCAACTCGCCGATCACCGAGAGGCCGTCGCGCTTGGGCAGCATGCGGTCGACGATGAGCACGTCATAGGCGCCGTCGGAGGCGAGCGCGAAGCCCTCCTCGCCGTCGCCTGCTTGCTCGGCCACATGGCCGACCTCGCGAAACGCCTTGACGAGATAGTCGGCTGCATCGCGATCGTCTTCGATGATCAGCAGTCGCATGTTCACAGCCCGTTCGAGGGGCGCCGAGCTCCGGCGCGGGCACTACATCGAATATATAGCCGATTTCTGCCATCCCGTAGCAGGGCTCCCAAGCAGGCTCTCAAACGGGCTGCACCGCCGGCCATCAAGCGAAAGGGGCGGCAGGAGAACCTGCCGCCCCTTCACCGCCTGGCCTCGGCGGGGGCGATGGATGCCGAGACCATGAGGTTCTTGACCGCCTGTACTCGATCCGGACGCACCGCCCTCGAGGCGCACCGCCGGATCGTCCGCGAATTACGGGGGACGGGCACGAGGCCCGTCCCCTTGGGGTGCGCACTGCCAGCGGGGGCGACGGAAGCCGGCAACGCGACCCACTTCGAGAGTTTAAGAGGACGGGTCTCGCGACCCGTCCTCTTGGGGAACGCCCTGCCGGCGGGGGCGACGGTTGCCGGCAAAACGACCCACTTCGAGAGTTTAAGAGGACGGGTCTTGCGACCCGTCCTCTTGGGGCACGCGCTTCCGGCGGGGGCGACGGTTGCCGGCAACGCGACCCACTTCGAGAGGGTAGAGGGGACGGGTCTTGCGACCCGTCCCCAGGGTTCGTTCCGCTGGCGGGGGCGACGGTTGCCAGCGGCACGCCCCATCTCTTCAGAGCATGATCCCGAACAGCCGATGCCGGTTGCCGGGAACGCGCATGCTCCGTATCTCAAGCCTTCCCGAGCGGGACCGCGACGTAGTGCGTGCCCTGCTCCGATTTCACCCGCATCAGCACGGTGTGCTTGCCGCCATCCCGCGCGTCATTCATGGCGCGGCGCACATCGGCCGGCGCACTCACGGTCTGGCCGCCGACGTCGAGGATGACGTCACCGGTCTTGAAGCCATGCGAGGCCGCGGCACCGTCCGGATCGACATTGGTGACGACGACCCCCTCGGTGCCGGCGCCGCTCACATTGGCGGCGGGCGCGAGCGACAGGCCAAGGCGCGGAATGTTGGTGCCCTGCTGGTCGTTGTTGTCGTGGGTCGAGGCGCGCGCCACGGTCTCCTTCGGCAACTCGCCGAGCGTCATCGAGAGCTGCTCTTCCTTGCCGTTGCGGAAGACGCCGATCTTGACCGCCGTGCCGGGCGCCATGGCGCTGATGTGGCGCGCGAGGGTACGCGCATCCGGAATTGGCCTGCCGTCGAGCGACACGATCACGTCGCCGGACTTGATCCCGGCCTTGGCGGCGGGACTGTTCTCCTGCGGCTCGGCGACGAGCGCGCCGTGCGCCTCCTTCATGCCGAGGCTGTCGGCGATGTCGGCGGTGACCGGCTGGATCTGCACGCCGATCCATCCGCGCGTGACCTTGCCGTTGTCCCTGAGCTGGCCGATGACCGATTTCACGGTTTCAGCGGGAATCGCGAACGCGATGCCGACCGAACCGCCGGACGGCGAGAAGATCGCGGTGTTGACGCCGATCACCTGGCCGTCGACGTCGAAGGCGGGACCGCCCGAGTTGCCCTTGTTGACCGGCGCGTCGATCTGGATGAAGTCGTCATAGGGGCCGGCGCCGATGTCGCGGCCGCGCGCCGAGACGATGCCGGCCGTCACGGTGCCGCCGAGGCCGAACGGATTGCCGACCGCCAGCACCCAGTCGCCGATGCGCGGCGCCTGATCGGCAAGCTGCACGAACGGAAAGTTGGCGCCGTCGACCTTGATGAGCGCGAGATCTGTGCGCGGATCGGTGCCGATCACCTTCGCGGTGTGGGTCTTGCCGTCGTCGGTCGTGACCTCGACGCTCTCGGCTTTGTCGACCACGTGGTTGTTGGTCACCGCGTAGCCGTCAGCCGAGATGAAGAAGCCCGAGCCCTGGCCGGTCGCAAACTGGCGACGCGGAAACTGGCCGCGCATTCCGGGCGTTTCGTTGCCGCCGAAGCGGCGGAAGAAGAAGCGGAACGGCGAGTTCTGGCCGAACGGGTTGTCGTCGCCGAGCGCCGACGACTGCGGGCCGACGTCCATCTTGACGCGAACCGAGATGACGGCCGGCTTGACCTTGGCGACGATGTCCGCAAAGCCCGCCGGCCGCTGGGCGGTCTGCCCATACGCGGGCGTGGCGAACGAGGCAACGACCGGGTCAAAGCCCGGGCCGACCAACACAAGGGCAGCGCCGAGGCCGACCGCACTCGCCAGCAAGGCGAAGCGGCGCCCGGGAAGGAAGCGCTGGCTGGAAACGCTCTGCATCAGCGTTGGCTCCATTTGCAGCGGTGAGGCGCGCATACGCGCCGTTTCGCCGAGCAAAGTGGAAGGCAGCGCCTTTCCGCATCATGACCGGAGAATTAACAGTTGGTAAGATTGGAGAATTTCGATAAATAGCACGACTTCAAATACTTACGGCGAATACCTGCGACGCGACGTGAGTCAGCTCCGCCCCGCCCCGGTCAATTCGGCAAGGCGCGCCTGCTCGCTTTCGCTGAGCGGCGCCGGCGCGTCCGTTGGCGCCCCCCGCCGCATCCGCCGCCGGCGCACCGCCACGACCAATGTGACGGCGCCGACGAGCAGGATCGCGATCGGCGCCAGCCAGAGCGGTGCGGTCTGCCACTCGAAACGCGGCTTGAGCAGCACGAACTCGCCATAACGGGCGACCAGGAAGTCCAGCACCTGCTGGTCGGTGTCCCCGGCTTTGAGGCGCTCGCGCACCAGCATGCGCAGGTCGTGCGCGAGCGGCGCGTCGGAATCGTCGATCGACTGGTTCTGGCAGACCATGCAGCGCAGCTCGTGCGACAGCGCGCGCGCCCGCGCCTCGAGCTTGGGATCGGGCAGGATTTCGTCCGGCCGCACCGCAAAGCTCGGCGTGGCGGCCGCGAGCACGGCGGCGACAACCAGGAGCCTGACGATGGTCGCGATCCGCATGACCTGCTCCGCCCCTACTCCGCGGGCTGCAAGACGGCCCGGGCCTTGGCGGGCTTCGGTGCGCCCACCCGCAGGCGGCGGTCGGAGAGCGAGAGCCCGCCGCCGAGCGCCATCACGACGGCGCCGAGCCAGATCATGAGCACCAGCGGCTTGTGATAGATCCGCACCGCGACCGCGCCGTCCTTGCTGATGTCGCCGAGCGAGACGTAGAGCTGGCTCACGCCGCGCGTCATCAGCGCGGCCTCGGTCGTGGTCATGTCGCGTGCCGGAAACGTGCGCTTCGACGGCACCATCTCGCCGATCAGCTCGCCGTTGCGGTGCACCGCGAAATGCACCGACAGCTCGTTGTAGTTCGGCCCGTTGCGCGTCGACGTCCCCTCGAACGTGAAGTCGTAGTGCCGCAACGCGACCTTGTCGCCCTGGCGCAGCGAGACGATCTGCTCGCCGCCCCATTGGGTCTCGCCGACGATGCCGAGCAGCGTGATGCCGAGCCCGATATGGGCGAATGCCGTGCCCCAAGCGGAGCGCGGCAAGCCGACGGCACGCCGTACCACGATCGGGAACGGCGCGCGCCACAGGCCGGTGCGCTCGACGAGGTCGGTCGCGGCGCCGGCGATCACGAACGTCGCGATGCCGAGCCCGACGGCCGCCAGCACCGGGCGCCCTTCGATCACGCAGATCACCAGGACGCCGATCACCGCAAGCGCGAAGGCCGCCGTGAGCCGCTGGGTGACGCCCTTGAGGTCGCCGCGCTTCCAGGCGAGCAGCGGCCCGAACGGCACCGCGATCATGAGCAGGATGAACAGCGGGCCGAAGGTCCAGTCGAAATACGGCGAGCCGACCGAGATCTTCGCGCCGTTCAACGCCTCGAGCGCCAGGGGATAGAGCGTGCCGACGAAGACGGTCGCGCACGCGGCGCAGAGAAACAGGTTGTTGATGACGAGCGCGCCCTCGCGCGAGATCGGCGTGAACAGCCCGCCCTGCTTGAGCATGGGCGCGCGCCAGGCAAAGAGCACGAGCCCGCCGCCGATGAAGAGCACCAGGATCGCGAGAATAAAGACGCCGCGCATCGGATCGGACGCAAAGGCATGCACCGAGGTGAGCACGCCCGAGCGCACCAGGAAGGTGCCGATCAGCGACAGCGAGAACGTCAGGATCGCGAGCAGGATGGTCCAGACCTTCAGCGCCTCGCGCTTTTCCATGACGACCGCCGAATGGAGCAGCGCGGTGCCGGCGAGCCACGGCATGAAGGACGCGTTCTCGACCGGGTCCCAGTACCACCAGCCGCCCCAGCCGAGCGTATAGTAGGCCCAGAACGAGCCCATCGCGATGCCGAGCGTGAGGCAGATCCATGCGATCAGCGTCCACGGCCGCACCCAGCGCGCCCAGGCCGCGTCGATGCGGCCCTCGATCAGCGCCGCGATCGCGAAGGCGAACGAGATCGAGAAGCCGACATAGCCGAGGTAGAGCATCGGCGGATGCACCGCGAGGCCGAAGTCCTGCAGGATCGGATTGAGGTCGCGCCCCTCGAACGGCGCCTGCGGGATGCGCACGAACGGATTGGAGGTGGCAAGGATGAAGATGTAGAACGCCGCCGCGACCCACGACTGGACGCTCAGCACCGTCGCCTTGAGCGCCGCCGGGATGTTGTTGCCGAAGGCCGCGACCAGCGCGCCGAACACCGACAGGATGAGGACCCACAGCAGCATCGAGCCCTCGTGGTTCCCCCACACGCTGGTGAACTTGTAGATGAGCGGCATGCTCGAGTGGGAATTCTCAAAAACCGTCAGGACCGAGAAATCGGACGTGACGTAGCAGGTGACGAGCGCCGCGAACGACAAGGCGACGAAGCCGAACTGCGCGAGCGCGGTCGGCGCCGCGACGCCCATCAGCGCCGCATCGCCGGTGCGCGCGCCATAAAGCGGAACCGTCGACTGCACGAGCGCGATCGCCAGCGCCAGCACCAGGGCAAAATGACCAAGCTCGGGAATCATGGCGTCCTCGTCGCTGCGCCGGTCTTGTTGGCGTAGTCGTCCTTCCAGTGGCCCTCCTTCTTCAAGGCCTCGGCCACTTCCTTCGGCATGTAGCGCTCGTCATGCTTGGCGAGCACCGTATCGGCGCGGAAGGTGCCGCCCGGATCGAGCACCCCTTCGGTCACGACGCCCTGCCCCTCGCGAAAAAGGTCGGGCAGGATGCCCTGAAAGTCGACCGCGACCGCCTTGTTCCCGTCGGTGACCTGGAAACGCACGTTGAGGTTCTGCCCCTTCACGATGCTGCCCGGAACCACGAGCCCGCCGAGACGCACGCGCGTGCCGGGCGCGACATGCTTCTCGACCAGATCGGTCGGCGAGTTGAAGAACACGATCGAACCGCGCAGCGCGAACAGCACAAGCCCCACGGCAGTCCCGAGGATCCCGATGCATGCCACGATCAGGCCAAGGCGGCGCTGCTTGCGGGTCATGTCCTGACGTTCATCCTTCCGGGTCAAACGGACGGCCCATCCACACCGAAAGGCCGCGACGGCACGACGCTTGACGGCTCAACGCTTGGGGGGCGCGCCACACCATATAGGCGCGCGCGCGCCTGTGCCACCCCGTCGCCGCCGGCATGGCGGTCGCGTCGGCGCGTCATCGCGACGCTGCGGCGTGCGCCGGCGGCTGGCTGTCCGGCGACGGAGAATCAGGCCTTGGCGGCGGCCTTGCGCTCGCTCGCGACCGCAACATCGGCCGCCTTGGTGAGCGTCTCGGCGTATTCCGGGCCGAAAATCTTGCCGCAGAAACGCACGGCGGCCTCGAATTGCGATTGCCGGTAGCTGCGATCGGCCTTGCCGGCGTTGCGCAGCCCTTCGAGCAGCTGCTCGACATGGGTTTCGAGGTAGTTCTGCACCTCGGAGAACGCGCGCATCGTCATCTCGTTGATGGCGAGCTCGTTGGCGTAGTTGCGGCACTGGCCGACGAAGCCGATCAGCGCCTCGGTCTCGTCGATGTCGCTCGTGTCGAGGACGGATCCCGGCACGATGTCCTTGCTGGGCCGCACGCGCAGCATGCGGCGAACCCGCCCCGGCGTCGACTCGATCTCCGGCCGCAGCGCCACGGCGAGCTGGCTGCGGATTGCGGCCAGCGTCCGCCCCCATTGCGAGTCGCTTGAGAGATCGACCTCGGTGCGCAGCCCGCGCGCCGCGTCGTGAATGTCCTTGAGCAGCGACGGCTGCGCCATCGCCTCGCCGCGGCGCAGATCGAGCTCGAGCTCGCGCACCATCCGCTCCAGGTCGGTGAGCACGATCGACACCGCGGGCGCATACGGCGTCTCGGCGATGCGGGCGGGAAAATCGCTGTTCGCCGCCTTCACGCCGATGCGGATGAGCTGCCAGGGCGACGCGAGCCGGCTCATCACCAGCACGAGCGCCATCAGGTAGACCTCGCGATGACGGCCCGCCGTCGAGTCGACGAAGTCGGTGACCGACGCGATCAGCTCGTCGGTCAGGTTGCGGATCTTGGCCGGCAGCTTGCCGGCGAGCACCGCGAGCACGTCGCGCGCCTTGAGCACCGCCGCGAGGTAACGCACGTCGTCGAGCGAGCGCGGCGTTCCGATCTGGTGCGCGAGCTTGCGCCGCGCCTTGTCGTCGCGCGTGACCTCGGTCAGCGTCGTCTCGATCGCCTGGGCGACGCGGTCCTGGAACGCGGCCGCGGCGTGGCTTGCCTTCGCGTCGCCGGCGGGAATGAGCCGCGCGACCTCGCTCGCGTAGGCGATGGACTCCGTCGGCAGGAGATCGCGGCCGATCCATTCCCAGATGGGCGCCGCGGCGGCACGCGAGATGCGCCCCATGTGCACGTTCTCGGGGACGTCGTCGACGAAGAACGGCTCGAGAAACGCGAAGAACAGGCGGACCGGGGCATCGGGGTCGGATGGTTGCGCGGGCGGCACGGGAGGCGGAACCGGCGCGGCCGGGGCAGGCGGCGGCGCCGGCGGATCGGCGCGCCCGGCATTGCGCAGCTCGCGCGCGATCAGCTCGCTGCCGGGCAGCGGCTCGCCGCGCTGCTGGCCCCGCTCGATCTCGGCGAGCAGCATGGCGCGCGCCCGCGGGGTGAGTTCCCGCAGGAATCCACGCAATTTCTCGGCCGTGCGGCCGTCGATCGCCATTCGGCCACCAATCGGACTGGAGCGTCATCTTTGTGATAGCTGCGCCCGCGTTAAGAACTCGTTGAGAATCCCGGTGGATCGCCGCCGGGCAGCGGCGCGGCCCGGTTCCGCACGCGCAAAACGATCTCTAAGATCGGCCGTCGGGCATCGCGCCGGCACGCGCCTTCGCCGTTAACACTTTGCTAATCACCGCCGCGCCGCGGCGGCATCGTCGGGAGATGAGGATGGACCGGGCATTCGAGACGCTGCAAATCGCTCCGCTCGACGGCGGCATCCTGCAGGTCCTGCTCGACCGCCCGGCGGCCGCCAACGCCATGAACACCCGGATGGGGCGCGACCTGCTCGCGCTGTTCGGCCGCTTTGCGGTCGAGCCCGGCGAGACGCGGTGCATCGTGCTATCGGCGACCGGAGAACGCGCCTTCTGCGCCGGCGGCGACCTGAAGGAACGCAACGGCATGACCGACGCGCAGTGGCAGGCGCAGCACCTCGTGTTCGAGCGGATGATCCGCGCGCTGATCGACTGCCCGCTGCCGGTCATCGCGGCCGTGAACGGCGCGGCCTATGGCGGCGGCCTCGAGATCGCGCTCGGCTGCGACTTCATCTATGCGTCGAGGAACGCGCGCTTCGCGCTGACGGAGGTCACGCTCGGCATCATGCCGGGCTGCGGCGGCACGCAGAACCTGCCGCGCGCGGTCGGCGAACGGCGCGCCAAGGAGCTGATCCTGAGCGGCGCCGCGTTCTCGGCTGAGGAGGCGCTGGCGTTCGGCCTGGTCAATCGCGTGTGCGAGCCCGACAGGCTCCTGGCCGACGCGACCGAGGCCGCCCGCCGCATCGCGCGCAACGGCCCGCTCGCGGTGCGCCAGGCCAAGCACGCGATCCACCACGGGTTGGAGCTCTCGCTCGCGAACGGCATGCTGTTCGAGATCGAGGCCTACAATCGGCTGGTGCCGACGGACGACCGGCGCGAGGGCATCCTGGCCTTCAACGAAAAGCGTCCGGCCCGGTTCACGGGGCGATAGCGGCAGGGCGACGCGGCCTTGAATCCGTAGGGTGGGCAACCGCGCGGATGGATGCTTCACCGCGTGGGCAAAATCGCGATGGCGCGGTTGCCCACGCGGCAACCACCGCGGACCGCGATTTTGCCCACCCTACCCCGTCACTTCAGCCGCTGCGCGGCCTCCTGCACGACGCTGAGGTCGGAGAACTTGGCGACATCGAAGCTCGCCTTGATGAAGCCGAGGTCGCGGGTGAGATCGACATTGCGCTGCAGCGCCTCGAGGTTCGGCATCAGGTTGGGGTCGCGGAAATAGTCCTTGTCCGTGTACGCCCAGCCGAACCGCTCGGGCGGCTGCTTGGTCAGGCGGGCGCAGATCGCCATGACCTCCTTCTGGTTCGCGGGGTCGAGGTACCAGCGCAGGATGCGCAGCGTATCCTCCATGAAGTCGACCATGGCGGCGCGGTTCTTGGCGATGAAGCCCGCCCGCGCGGTCCACATGGTGAACTGGGAAACCCCCACCGCATCCTTCGCGTTGAACAGCGGATGCGCGATCTTGAGCAGCGCCGGATCGAGCGAGAACGGCAGCACCGCGGGCACCAGCTCGACCTTCTTCTCGCTCAGCATCGCCCGCATGGTCGGGAACGGCGCCTCGATCTCCGTATAGTCGCGCTTGTCCTCGAGGCCGGCCTTGTGCAGCATCGCGCGCATCGAGATGTCGACGCCGCTGCCGGCCGCGTTGGTCCCGACCACCCTGCCCTTCACGTCCGCAACCTTTTTGATCGGTCCGTCATTCAGCACCATGTATTCGTTGCTGTAATGGCCCGCGACGCCGTCCTGGAATCCGTCCGCGATGACGCGCAGGTCGTCGATGCCGGCGTTCTGGATCGCGATCGGCAGCGTCGTGAAGGCGAGATCGGCGACGTCGACCGATCCGGACGCGAGCGCCGTGACCATCGGCGGCGTGCCGGCGAAGCGCGTGACCTCGAGCCGATAGGTCTTGTCGAGATGCTGCGCGAGGTCCTTCTTCTCCAGCAGCAGCGACGGCAGGTCGGAGATCGGCACCACGTAGGACAGCCGGATCGTCACCATGTCGGCGGCGCGCGCGGCGCCGGGCGTGGCGGCGCCGGCGAGCGCCGCCAGGGCCGTCGTCAAGGCGAGCTTTGCGAGACGCATCGTTCCCTCCCCTGGTCTTGTTGGCTTGGCATCCCGGTCTGCGCCAGGACGCTTCGATGACACTTCGATGACGCTTCGACGTTCTCAATCCGCAACCACGACTTCCACCAGCGTCGGCTTGTCGGCCGCGAGCGCCTTGCGCAAGGTCTCCGCAAGCGCGTCGGGACGCTCGACGCGACAGCCGTCGACCCCGTGACCGGCCGCCAGCGCCACGAAGTCGAGCGCCGGCAGCTTGGTCCCGATCACCTGCGGCAGGCCGAAATGCCGGCCGAACTCCTCGAGCGCCTCATAGCGGTTGTTGCGCACGATCACGAAGGTGACGGGAAGCCGCAACTGGCCCGCGGTCCACAGGGCCTGGATCGCATACATGCTGGAGCCGTCGCCGAGCAGCCCGATGACCTTCTCGCCCGGCTTGCCGAGCGCGACGCCGACCGCGCCCGGCACGCCGAAGCCGAGGCCGCCGCTCGCGCAGGTGAAGAAGCCCTGGGTGCGGTCGATCGGCAGATAGGCCTGCATGGCGCGCCGGCTGCTCGGCGCCTCCTCGACGATGATGCTGCCGGGCGGGCGCAGCTCGGCGAGCGTCTGCATCAGATAGTCGGTCGCGATGCCGCGGCCGGGCTTGGCCCGCGGCGGCGCGCGGCGGCCTTTCGGGCGCGCGCGGCGCGGCGGCACCGGCCGCGTCAGGAGGTCGGCGATGCCGAGATCGAGGCTCGTCACGATCGAGGTGCCGGTCGGCAGCCAGGCGGCGCCATCGGGATCGTCGGTGAGCTGAAACAGCCGCACGCCCGCCGGGAGAAATGGGCCGAAGCCTTCCTGATGATAGGTGAAGAGCGGCGCGCCGAGCGCCAGCACGAGGTCGTGCCCGTCGAGGTGCTGGACGATCGCTTCCTTGCGGGCCGGGAGGAATCCGGCGAACAGCGGATGGCTTTCCGGAAAGCTGCAGCGGCCGGAGTTCGGGCTCACCCACACCGGCGCGTTGTGGCGCTCGGCGAGCCGGATGCCGAGGTCCCACGCGCCGTCGCGGTCGAGGCCGGCGCCGACCACGAAGGCCGGGCGCTTCGCCGCATCGAGCGCGTCGCCGAGGCTCGCCAGGAGGTCGGGCCCGGCGCGCAGCGTCGTGCTCACCTGCCGCGCCTCGACCGGCTCGGTCGTGCGATCCCAGTCGTCGACCGGGATCGACACGAAGGTCGGGCCGCGCGGCGGCTGCATCGCGACGTAGTAGGCGCGCGCGATCGCGGCCGGCACGTCCTCGGCGCGCGCCGGCTCGACGGCCCATTTGACGTAAGGTTTCGGCAGCTCGGTCGCCTGCATGGAATAGAGGAACGGCTCGGTCGGCAGGATCGAGCGCGCCTGCTGGCCCGCGATGATGACCAGCGGCGCGCGGTTGCGGAACGCCGTGAAGATGCCGCTCATCCCATGGCCGACGCCGGCCGCCGAATGGAGGCTGACGACCGCGGCATTGCGCGTCGCCTGGGCGTAGCCGTCCGCCATGCCGACCACGGCGGCCTCCTGCAATCCGAGGACGTAGCGGAAGTCGTTGGGGAACGAGCGATACATCGGCAGCTCGGTCGAGCCCGGATTGCCGAAGATCGTCGTGGTGCCGAACGAGCGCAGCAGGCCGTAGACGGCCTCGCGCACCGTCGTGGTGGGGGATCGGGCCCGGCTCATGCGCGAAGACCGGCGGGCGGCCGCGCGCTGTCGCGCAATATGAAGCCTGCCGCGCTAGGCATTGGAAACATTGCTGTTATCCCAGTTGGCTTTGTTCTGGAGTTTTGCCGCCGCAGCGGCCATATGGGGACCATCACCGCCGCACCACGACCTTCGCATTGCGAGTCATCGCGTGCAATCGGCTCGTTCCAGCGTTGGGCTGGGCTGGCGCCGACGCATTGAAAAAAGCTCCGCTTCGGCTCGTGGGTTCGTTCGGGCCGTTTTGCGACTGCGAGCGCGGACACGTCACCCGCAAGACCGAGGGTGCCGTCGCATGCCAACACACAAGCTCCCCTCGCAATACCTTGAAACTGCGGCTGTTATCCCAATTGGGTTCAATCTGCCATTTTGCCGCTCCTCGCGCTTTGCGCTGCGCATAGCTTTGGCCGGGACTGCGTTGACGTGCGGTTGTAAATAACAAGGAATCTACAAGGCCCCTTTTGTATCCCTCAGACCACACCGTCGATCCTTAACTGACGTGGGCGCACAAACCCACAATCGGGCGACACCAAGCGCAATTCGCCGTATCGCACTTCGCCAGTAACGCCAATGAACCGGGGCCGCAAGAACGTCTTTCCCTTTATGCACGCGGCGCCGCAAACGCCGGATAGAACCCAAGCGGCGCCGCATCCGGCCATCGCGTGCGCAACTCGGCCAACCACGCGTGCGCGGCGGCGCGGATGCCCGGCAAGGCATGCGATGCTTGCGTCATCGCGATGACGGCTTCGAGATACCAGAGCAGCCGCCCCCGCACCGACCAGGTGCCCCAGCGCCTGTCCTCCTCCAGTGCCCCGTCGAGCCGCCACCACAAGGACCTGAGCAGCCAGATCACCGCCACGTGGGCGACCTCATTTTGGTAGGCCGTGTCGTCGCGCGCCTGCGGGATCACGCGCGCGATCTCGGCCCGATAGGCCGCGTCGATGCGGCGCGCGACGTCATCCGGGACGCGGCCCGCGCACCAGCAGGTCGGGAAGCCGATCCGCCAGTAGATGCCGTCGAGCAGCGCGTGCGACGGCTGCGCGAACTCGTAGTCGACCAGGCGGACGCCGTCGTCCACGTTCAGCACGTTGTCGGGGCACGGGTCGCCGTGGGTGAGCGCTTGCCACGCCGGATCGTCGAGGCGCGACGAGAGCAGCGCGAGCTCGTTCACAGGCGGCGCGCCGCCGAGCTTGCCGGCGATGGACGCAGCCTGTTTCTCGATGCCCGGCCCCCACGGATCGCGCGCGTCGCTGCCGCCGAAGATGGATTGAAAGGTGGCGCGATGCGCCGGCGCGCACGTGACCGTATCGGCATGCAGGCGGCCGAGCGCCGTGGCATAGCGGCACAAAGCGCGCTCGGCTTGCGCGGCGGTGCCGTCGAGCAGCACGTGGTCGAGCGAGCGCAAGTCGCTGCCGAGGTCCTCGAGCACGATGAGGCCGCGCGCCGCGTCTCCGGCGAGCAACGCCGGCGCATGGCCGCGTTCGGGCGCGCGGGCGCCGATGAAGGCCATCGCGGTCCATTCGCGCACCAGGCCGGAATTCTCGAACGCGTTCCCGGCAGTCGGGTCGTAGCGCGGCGAACGCGTCATCTTCACGATGACCGAGCGCGAGCGGCCATCGCCGTCGTCGGCGCAAGCTCGGGCGATGAAATTGCGTCGCTGCTCGCCGCTGATGGGCTGGATCTGGTCGAGCGTGACGGCGCGGCCGGACGCGCGTGCAAGCGCCGCGGTCGCGCAGGCAATGACCTCGTCGGGGTCGACGCTCTTGAGCTCGTCCATGCAATACCCGGTCGGACGACATCCGCGCTCGATAAGCTACATCGGGCACGCCCCGCGGGGAAACCGCATGCGCGATCCGCGCCGCTCGTGCGCGGCTCAATTCATGGCGCATCGCCGAATGCCGGGCGCCATGAGGCCTGGTTGGTCGAAGCGGCGCTTTGGTCGCGATACACCCGAAAGCGGACTCGTTATGCTCACATTGAGTTTTGTCGATCATGACCCAAATGCGACATCGGTGGCGCGGCGATTTCGCAATGCACCCGCTCCGTCGGCAAGAGCGAAAGCGTTAGCCCCAACTCGCACGCGCGATTCCGATAACGACACTTATGGGATATTGGCTGGCGGCAAATTCTGAATTCAATCCGGCTTGGCGCCCGAGAATTTCACTACTTTCGCCCACTTGTTGGTCTGTTCTGCGATGAACTCGCCGAAGTCGGCGGGCGAACCAGGAAAAACCGAGCCGCCAAGATCGGCGAGCCGTGCCTTCCTCATGCCGAGCAAGCCGTCTAGCTGTGAACTTTCAGGAGGTTGTCCATTCGGCCCTGACCGGGAACGCTGAGGTTGCGAGACAACAGCGATTCGGGGAGGACCGAATGGACACGCACAAGAATGCCCGCCTGACCCCAAAAGGTCGAGAGGTGATGGTCCGCGCCGTTGTGGATCATGGGCTTAGCAAGGCTGCGGCGGCGCGCCAGTTCAACACCACGCCGAAGACGGTCGGCAAGTGGGTTGAGCGCTTCCGCGTGCAGGGTCTTGATGGTTTGCACGATCGCTCCTCACGACCTCTTTCATCGCCGAGCCAAACCGCGCTTGCCACGTGCGACCAGGTGGAGGCCTTGCGCCGGCAGCGCCGCACCGGCAAGCAGATTGCCGCTGAGCTGCGGTTGTCGCCCGCCACGGTCAGTCGCATCCTCAAGCGGCTGGGGCTCAACAGATTGAACTCACTCGAGCCCGAGGCTCCCGTTCGCCGTTATGAACGCGAGCGGCCTGGCGAGTTGATCCATATCGATATCAAAAAGCTCGGCCGTTTCACGCGCCCCGGTCACAGGGTCACCGGCGTCCGGAAGGGCTGCCGCAACGAGCATGCCGGTTGGGAGTTCGTTCATGTCGCCATCGACGACCACTCTCGCGTCGGCTTCGGCAAGGTCATGGCTAACGAGAAGGCACGCAGCGCGATCGCCTTCTTGAAGGCGTCGGTGGCCTACTACGCGAGCCTCGGCATCAAGGTCGAGCGCGTCATGACGGACAATGGCTCCTGTTACAAATCTCATGCCTTCCGCAGAGCCTGCAAACGACTAGGGCTGCGCCACATTCGCACCAAGCCCTACACGCCCAAGACCAACTGGAAGGCTGAGCGCTTTATCCAGAGCAGCCTGCGCGACTGGGCCTACGCGCACGCCTACGACCACTCCCAACAGCGCCGAGAGCAGTTGCCCATCTGGCTGCACTGTTACAACTGGCACAGGCCACATGCCGGAATCGGTGATAAAACACCCATCAGCAAACTCGGTCTCGCCGAGAACAACGTCCTGAGGTTCCACATCTAGCGCAGTCACCGTGCGTCCCCGATTCTGGTACTGCGCGGCGAGGTCGCGGGTTCGGCGCTCGATCATCAGGTAAGTCCTGATCGACCAGACGTGCTTTGGTCGCAGCGGGGGCTTCGCCCCGTCCTGGACGCGACAAGGCGGGCTGCCGCAGACTGGATGCGGGACCACGACGCCCGGCGATAACGATCAGCATGGCGAGCAGCCAGTGATCGCAACCGCCGACGGACCTGCCGATGATCGGCCTCGCCGCTTTCGCCGGACGCGAGCTCCAATCCCAAAGACGATGCTCGCTTGCTTCAAACGGGCAGCCGTTGATGGATCGATGTTCGGCAGGTTGTCAGTCGGCGGAATAGTCAGCTTTTCGTCGATGAGCGCTTCTTCACCTCCGCGACAATGCCGATGACAGCAATGCCGATTTCAAGCATGACGAAGACGGCCACCGCAGCCAACTTCGTGGATAGGCTGTTGGCGCCGTACCAAACCCACAGAAAGAGGGGCGTTAGTCCGAGTTGAATTGCAATGCTAACGAGCACAGAGCGGGTCGACATGGAGGCCTCCTATGTTTCCTGCCCCTGATCCACATCGGCTTTGACTCGTTTTTCTATGGAATCGCCTCACCGGTAGGAAGACCGCAGAAAAGATTTCACCCTGCTTGCCGCCAAAGGCACATCCGCGACCTCAGCTTCGTGCTGGTTCCGCGCGTCGACTGCAGTCAGCATCCAACCTGCCGAGCAGGTCGACGGGAACTCGACGCGCGCACTGCCTGAACTTTCGGACCCCGGCTTGCGACTAAATAGCATCATCCCTCGCGCCGCGGAGAATAGCCATGTCCGAGAGCCGCCGTCAGATCGACGCGATGCTGTTCAAGCCGGCACCCGACGGGTTCATCTACCGGGCGCCGAATCCCTGGATTTTCGGCCGCGCCGATCACTACATTGTCAGTGAGCAGCAGAAGGCCGAACTCCTTGGGATATTGGTGGCGCGGCGTCCCGTGCTGAGGGTGATCGTTGTGATCTGCGGTCTCCTCTTGTTTGGCGCGGCTATGGGAACCGTCGGTTGGGCCTTCTCAGGTCACGAGGACCCAAGCGTCGGCGATGCGGTCATCATGATCCTCGTGACTTTCGCCGCACTGTTCCTGGCCCTGCATCTGACCTTGCGAAGCAAGCTTCGCCGCATGCAACCCATCCTCGCCGTCGCAACGCCCACGACCGCCGCCATCACGTCGGGCGACATCCAAGCTGCGATACGCAAGACGACGTCGTTCAAAAGCGCGATGGCCTGCGGCGCAATGTGCACCTTCGGGTGCGCGGCCCAGATATTCAGTCTCGTCATCAGGAACACGCACCACCCGCTGTTCAGCGACGTGCAGTCCGGCCTGAGCGTCTTTATTCTGGTCCTAAGCGGCGCCATGGCGGCTGGGTTCTTCGTCAGAGCGAAGGGCAAGCTGCGGCAGACGCAGGCTGAGGCCTGAAAACAGACATCGCTCGTCGGGAATCGCGTTGGCGCTCAGCGCCGGACGACGACAACATCCCCCCACGCGTGAGATGCCGACCGGTCGCGACCATGGTGCTTGGTGGCGCGCTTGCGCTGATCTCGCACGGCATACGTCTGCGCGCAGACCCCCGGGCGGCCGCGACGGCTTCGGCTGCTTTGCTCGGCAAGGCCGAGTTATTCCTCGACCCTACCGTCCAGCCCGGACGCATCTTGCTTCCAAGTGGCACGTGTAGGAATACGGGCATCCGTTGGGGCCGCAAGGCGGGCAGACCCGTACCTGTTTGGTCACGCATGACAGGCGAGAGCTCGGCAAGACGCGCGGCGCCGGGCCGGTCACGATCGGCGCGCGGGGCACGGTGCGTACCGCCGTTCCCGGGACCTTCTCGACGCGATCGCTGCGATTTCCCGTGTGCCCTTGCGCCGCGGCCGCGGAGCCGTTGAAAGCAAAGGCGCCGAGAAGAACGACCCCGAGAAGGATCAGAGCGCGGCTTGAAACTGGCATGGGGTTTTCCTTTGCATCCCGAGAGGGCGCGACACGTTGTTGCGCCACGTGATATTCGAATGTTGCTCCGGAGCGGAAGATCTCCCATCAGCGCACAGCGCTCGGCTGTCCTACGGCTAACGGCGACATCGCTATGATCGTTCCCGGGTGGACATGTCCCTTCAGATAGCGGCCGCACCGGCTCCCTACGGCAGCGGAGCTTGCGGCCGTGCAGGTGCCGCTGGTGCCGAACGAGCCACCCCCTCGTTCATCGCGCCAGAAGCATTGCTTCCGTGCCGGTCGAAGGCCCTGGGTTGGCGTGGGAAGCCTTGGCGCGACGACTGGCGGACGATTGCTGGGCCCCATTCCCGGGGGCGGCACGTATCCTGGCCGCTTGTCCTGAGCCAAAGCGGCGGTCCATCCGGCGCAGAGCGCGACGGCGCCAAGCAACGCGAAGGCGGTTTGGCGGATCATATGCGTATTTCGGTTGATCGTACCTCGTTTGATCATCGAGGCCGCCCTTGGTTGTCGCATTGAGGTCACCGGAGTTTGACGTTGGCTGCGCCAACCACATCACGGCCTCGTGGCAAACCAATCCGGGGCCACTGGTTGCCCTTGAGGTGTAGGTGTCCGATCGCGTTCCCCGTGGTCAATATGGCTCACAATTGAAAATAAATGCTGGCACCATTCACGTCCTCATTCCCGTTTTCAGAGTGAAGTTGGCTCTTCGCCGTAGTCCGTTCCTCCGTACTGCTCACAATTCAATCGTTGCAACTCGAATAGGCGAGTACGCATCCCGTACCGTTCGCGCTTGTGCAGGCAGCGAGTGCCGAACTGCGTGCGGCCGCCAGCGATCCGCTGGTGGCCTGAGCGGGCAGGCCGATATTCGGCTTCTTGGCGACGGCGAAGCAACCGAAACGCGACGCGTCGAGCGTGGCCTCGACCCGGCAATCGTCCTGCCGCTTGTTGCAGGATTTGAGGCTCTCTTCGCGCGCATTGTCGACGGTCTCGCGGATCGACACCGACCATCCGCCCTGCTCGTTGCGGGCAAACGCCATGGCGCGAAAGGCATCCTGCGCCGGCGCGATCGTGCCGGCCTTCGGTATCCAGACGCGCTGATTGAGTCCGTCGAACACCACGGTACCCCAGCGCCGCAGAAACAGCGCACCGACCGTGCCGATCGGCTCGGACCAATTGCCAGCGGTCCCACACGAACTCCTGCCAAGCACTTCAAGTTCCGGGGGACCGTACTCGAACAGCACGGATCCTTCCTCGGTGGTGAGCGCGATCGGCTCGTTGTCGACTTTCCACACTGCGTCTTCGTGCCGGCGGCCGTCGCAGTCCGAACCGACCGACGTCCCGGCGCGCCGCATCGCGACGCCGGCGTCGCGCAAGCGGTCCAAGATCGCTTCGTTGATCGGGAATGGCATGTGGCGGGTCGCGCCCGAACCCCAGCCCGTGTCAAGCCAGAGAGGGACCCTCACAGAGCCGATCCGCGCATAGATGATCGGCGCATTTGCGCGCCGCAGGATGTCGGTCCGCCCCGTGAAACGCGACAAGAGCCAGGACAGCCAGGGAGACGATGCGCCGAATCCCGGCTGCGCGATGGATACGAAGCCTGCGTCCTCGAAAACGCGCGCAGGACAGCGCTGCGTCGATAGGACCAGATATGGGATCGGGCTCTCGAAGTGAAACTCGACGGTGCGTGAGCTGAGGATATCGGTGCCAATTCTGCCTGCGACGCCGCCGTTGGGCGCGAATGGCTTCTGCGGCGACAGATCGGTGGCGATGAAGGTTGCGCTTTCGAGCGTCGGCAGCGATGAGCCTCCGAGCTTGACCGTCGCGCCTGGCGCAACGCCGTAGAGAGCGGCATCGACATCGCTGTAGGTCATGCCGGTGTCGATCAGGAAGTTGCCCTCATGGGTGCCGAGGCGCATCCGCACATACGGCTGCGATGAGGACGAGATGGTGACTTCAATAGCGCCACCACCAGGACACAGCATCGCTCGTTCCGCGTGGCCTGGACCACAGAGTGCCAGCCAGAAACCTAGCGTGGCAGCGCCGCAATGCATCAGCGTCATGATCCGTCCCGCAACAACGTGCCCAGACCAAGCAGGATCTGGCTGCGCAATTCGATCATGACGTTCTTGGGCGGACGTGCAATGGATTTTCCGGCGCACCCGGGAGCATTGACGGCGGCAATGCTGCGCGTGGCCCAACGCGGAAGTCCGCAAGTGGTCCGGAGTTGGTCCTTCGCGACGTTTCGTTGCGGTGCGAGAATTTGGTCGCTAACCGGGGACAGCGGACATCATTGGACGTGTGGCGTGTGTGCAATCAATCGCGAATGACCGATGCTGTTGAAAAAAAGTCACTCGTGATCGCCGGCGAATCGTGATTCCGTCTGCTTGAGGTTGTGGCGACGGAGGCGGATCATGATGGGTCGGCAGAAGGTCGATCAGAGCCAGCTGTTCTATCTCTTCAACCTCGAGGCGCGCATTCCGGCCCGCCATCTCCATTGTCCTTCGCGAACGCAGTGCCGATGAAGGCAGACACGACACGCCGGCCACTCTCGCCGGCATGCGCGCGAGCGTTGCGCATGAAGTGCACGCGGCAGCGCTGCCAAGTGGCGTTGAGCACCTTGCTGACCGCGGCCTTGATACCCTCATGGGCATCGGAGATGACCAGCTTGACGCCGCGCAGCCGCGGCGGGCAAGCTTGCTCAGGAACGCGGTCCAGGCGTAAGCCTCCTTGGTCCGTAACCACCTCGCCATCCTGCTACACGCTCAAGGCCACCACGCCCGGGCGCGCCCGTGACCGCTTCGAATTCATGAGCCTCGCCGCCATCGGCGCCAATGTCGTCGACTGCCGCATTGGGCCAAGAGCGAGCACGGGCATCATCACGATCCGCCTCCGTCACCAGAACTTCAAGCAGACGGAATCACAACTCGCCGATGATCACGAGTGACTTTTTCAACAGCATCGACCCAGAACGGACCCTCTCCTTATGTGCCCTCTCGGTTTCACTAAGCTCCAGGGCATCGAACAGAGTCGGCTCCTCTGGGTTTAGCGTCGAGATTCGGCTGCGGCTCATCGGCGTGAACCCGGCGTCGCCGCAACTTGTCATTCGGCGAACTGCCCATCCACGCGGTCTGTCTTGATCGAGCGGAGTAGTTCAATATCTGGTGCTATCGCTATCTCGGAGGCCGTTGGGAAAAGGTCATATTTATCATTGCGAAGGGCTGTCAAACGCTATCCCACAGCGGATCCCGCAAAGTACCCCGGCTTCTTGCGAAGCCGGGGTTGCGGATTGAACTGATCGGGTGGGCGTGGCGGGCCGATCTCGATTGTGTCTGCCTAGTTGAAGACCCGCACGCAGAGGAGCTGCGGCTCGCCGTTCGCATTGAACGCTCTCTGCCAGGTCAGGTAACCTCCGTCCTCGGTACGCCCGCGGCAATCGATTGTCGCGGCCGCAGGGGCCTCGGTCGGCAACGTCGCGGCGGCGACTGTGGTGGTCGGCAAGTCCAAGTGCGAGCCGCGGCCGAAGGTGACGTTCACGGCGTACGGGCCGGTATTGGTCGGTCCCTTCGTTGTCGACGGATTTGCCGGCGTCGCCGGGCTTGTCGGAGCGATCGGGGGAGTCGTACCCGTCGGCAAGGTGGTCTTCGGCGTCAGCTTGCTGCCGATATTGATCGGCTTCAGCCCGGGAACCGGCGTGACCTTGAGGCCTCCCGGTGCCGGCATCTTGATCGGCGTCAGCTTGCTGCCGATATTGATCGGCTTCAGCCCGGGAACGGCCGTGACCTTGATGGCGCTCGGCGACGTTGCCTTCGCCGGCAACTTGCTGCCGACCCCGGGAACCGGCTTATATTTCGTGGTTCCGAGGCGCAAGGTGCCGCTATAGAGCCCGGCAGGCACTGGCCGGGCCACCACGGGACGGCTTACCGGACGGGCCGCAGGCCCGGAAACATGGCCATGGCCGACGAAGCCGCCGCCGCCGCGAGCATCGGCATCAGTGACAAGGAGAGAAGAAGTGGCGAGGGCCGCGACAGCGGTGGCGGCCAAGAGGAATGTGCGGGTCATTGAGAGCTCCTGAGGGGTTACGGGGTTGGCGATGCGCTCGGTGGCATCTGATCTTCAGTCGCGACCCGAGAGGGGCCGGTTCTGAAATTCTCCTGTTCTTACAATTGTTTACTTGCCGTTTACATCCATTCATAACCCCCGTAGACCAGGGCCCTCTTGCGTCATTCATCTGCCCAGTAAAATACCGGTCGCGCTTTCTGATGACCCACCGGCTCGGCAATCGGCGTTGCCGTCGAGCCCACAGGCATGGAGTGCGAATTGCGGCGGTCGGCGCCACGCGTCGACTTTGACGTTGCTGTCGCTTTTCCATGACGGAACGCTTGTCGTTGCTGAACGTTGGAAGGCGCATTGCACTGCTGTGCGAGGGCGAGGTACACGCTTTTGCCTCCACACCCGCGGGACTTATCGAGGAATGGGCGGCTTTCCCCATGCGCTAAGCTGCTGACGGAAAGCAACGGCGCCGACGGCATGACGCCCGCTGTTGCTGAGGCCCCTTCGAGCGGGCTGTCCTGCGTCAATGAATTTCGATGACGCAGTCATGCGGAATGGCGCGAGTGTCAAACGAGCTGGCTTGCGGGGAGTGGCATGGCGCAACCTCACATCTGGCTCATCGCCAGCTATACCCGGTTGCGGGCGGCAATGGCCCGCGCGCTGATGGCGGCAGGCTATGGCGTGGAGGTCGCCGAAAATTTGCGGCGCGCGCGGGAAGCTGCCGCCGATGCCGCATCCCCTCGCGATCGTGGCGCCCGAATGAGGGTCCACGCGGTCATGTCGGATGCGGTGGCTGCAGGGACGCCGCACGCCCTCCCCGACGATGCGGCGCCCGACCGGAGAAGCAATCGCGCCGGCCGCGGCGATCGTCCCCGACGCTACCGATCGACGCTTGAAGATTCCCGGGCATCGCACTCGTTGACGAGTGGGGTGCGCACCCAGCGTCCGGCCTATCTGCGCCAGCCCGGGTCGCGAGTTATTTGATTTCACCCATGGGATGGCGAGGAACAGAATGACCTGGGCAATCGGGGCGAGCCGGGTGAGAACTGTTGCAAGATCTGCACATGGCGGCTCTCCTGGCCGGTCGTGGCGTGATCCTTCACGCCTGCAGGTCAGTCGATCCCCGCCGTGCCCACGCCGTGGGAATTTCACAGCACTCGTGGACACGGCGGGGATCGGCACCGCGCGAATACGCAGGCGTCGGCCGCCTTTGCAGTAGTTGGCGATGCTGTTTCGCTCAGCTCCGCCGACCGGCTTTGTCGACTACCGCCTAAACTGGTACTGCGTAAACGGGATGCACCTTGTTTCAATGCGGCACGAATACGGACACCCGTTCGGGCCGCAATGCGTGGTGTCGCAGACCCGTACCTGCGTGGTCCGGCAGGTCAGGCCGAAACCCGGGATGGAGCGTGGCGCCGGGCCGACCACGATCGGAGCGCGCACGATCGGCACATGCTGGAGCGGCTTTCCCGGGAGCCTCTGGACGCGATCTGCCGTGACGCGATCTGCCGTGACGCGATGGCCGCCGAAGCCGCCGCCGCCGCCGCCGCGAGCGTCGGCATGAGTGAAAAGGAGAGAGGATGTGGCGAGGGCCGCGACGGCGGTGGCGGCCAAGAAAGAGGTGCGGGTCATTGAGGGCTCCTGCGGGCTTGCGCGGTTGGCGATGCGCTCGATGGCATCTGATCGTCCGTCGCAGCCCGCGAGGGGGCGGTTCAGAAATTACCCCGTCCTTACAATTGTTTACTTGTCGTTTGCATCCATTCACAAAAAACAGGCGCCGTGGTACCGGTGGCTTTCGGGGCGACGAGTTTGCTAGGGTCGCCCGTGTCTAGTGGCCACCCGATTGGCCCCGCGTTCTGAACCAGCCCCCAGCATCGTGAAACCTCGCATTCTGATCGTCGCTAGCAATACCCAGTTGCGGGCGGCAATCGCCCGCGCGCTGATGGCGGCGGACTATAGTGTAGAGGTCGCCGAAGATTTGCGCCGCGCGCGGGAAGCCGCCGCCGATGCCGAGATCGCCCTGGCGATCGTGGCATCCGACGGGCTCGGCGGCCCCGACGCTTCCGGCGAGCTCGCCGCCGAGGTCGGCCAGGTCATCACGATCAGCGGGGCGTATGGCGGCGGCCCGGTGCCAGGCGCGATCGACGAGGACGATCTCCTGGCGCGGGTCAAATACGCGTTGCGCCCGGTCGCGGTCGACGACGCGATGGGAGGCGTGGAGACGCTCCGATTCGAGGACTACACAGTCGATGCCGGCGGGCGCACCTGCGTGGACGCGGCCGGACAGAGGGTCTCGTTGACCGGCGCCGAATTTTCGCTGCTGCTGTCGCTCGCCCGCAATGCCAGCAGGGTGCTGTCGCGCGACGAACTCAGCCAGGCGGCGACCGGCCGCCTCAGCGCGCCGGATGATCGCACGGTGGACGTTTTGATCTCGCGCCTGCGCCGCAAGCTCGAGCCGGACCCGAAGAGGCCACGCCTCATCCTTACATTGCCGGGCAAGGGTTACAAGTTCGGGGTCAGGGTTCACGCCGTGACGTCGGATGTGGTGGTTGCAGGGACGCCAAAAGCCCTCCCCGAAGAGGCCGCGCCGACCGAAAAGGCCATCGCGCCGACGACGGCGATCGCTCCGGCCGCCACCGATAGACGCCTGTCAATTCGCCGGCATCGCACCCTGGTGATCGCAATGGCCGCCGTCGCCGTGCTCGGATGCATCGCCGTACTTCTCATGGCGCTGTGGAAGGAGCGCGCAGCATCGGCCCGACCATTTCAGGCGACGACAATCCCGCTCGTCGACGATCGGGTGAGAACCGAGCTCGCGGGCTATCCGCGCGAGCCCAGCGCCAAGGCGATCGCCATCTCACGCGAGGGCTGGGGGCTGAGCTCACGCGCCGCAAACGCCGAGGTCGCCAAGGCCGAGGCTTTGGCGCGGTGCCACGAGCGCGACCCGGTCGGCTTCTGCCGGCTCTACGCCCTCGGCGACGAGGTGGTGTGGAACAGCGCGACGCTGACGATGCCGCTCGCCGCCGATGTTCGCGCGAACGCGCCGGCGATCGCAGCGCCGATCACCCCGGAGGGACTGGCCAAGGCCTGGCAGACGATCTGGCAAGCTGCGCCGCCACCCTTCGCGGTCACGTATCTGCGCGGCGCGGACCATCGGGCGCTCGCGGTCAACCTGACCAGCGGGTACCGGACGATCAATCGCGCGAGCCTCGCCGAGGCGATCAGGCTTGCGGTCGAGCGCTGCTCGGATCTGGCGCGGTCGCCGTGCCTACTGGTGGCGGTCGACGGGGTGTGGACGGCTCCGCTACCGCACTCTCATCGTGTCATTGCGCCGTTCACGCTGGCCAGCGAAACTGAGATGAGCGAGGCGGAGCGGCAACGCATCGCCAAGATCTATTCCGGTAAGGAGTGGCGCGCACTGGCTAAGGGCCGGTCGGCGCGGTGGTACGCGGTCGCCGGACGGGAGACCGAGACTGCCGCCGTCGATGATGTCCTCAAGGCTTGCCGCGCCGAGGAACCGGACTGCCGCGTCCACGCCATCGGCAATTGGCGCGTCGGCGGCAGGCTCGAGGTCCAGCGCGACTGATCGCCGTCACTTTTCGCCGGAACCGGGCAGGGTCGGTGCCGGCGCCTTGGGCCGACCTGGGTTTCGTCGGTTGGCTTGGTCGCAAGCACGTTTGATATTCACCCATGTGACGGCGAGGAACAGGATAAGCAGGGTGATCGGCGCGAGCCGGGGCGAGAACTAATTGCGAGGTCGCTAGTGACCTTCATCGCCATCCCCGTGACTATGCCAATCTCCAAGACCTTACGGCTGGCGGCCTCTCGAGCCACAATCACCCGCCAGCGAAGTGGCATCCAGTGGGCGCGCTGTTCACTGGCGCAGTAGAAACGGCAGCTGCGGCAAACGCTTGGCGCCCGCTGCCAGCCGCCTTTGAATTCTTTGATTGCGGTTTGAATATCAAATCTTCGGGCGCGGAAAAAAACCTGCGCGTGAAGAGGCTGTGTCCCGGGGGCCATGCTAGCTTGCCATGCACGATACCGCCGGGTCCGGGGCTGGCACGACGGCCACTCGATTGAGGAAAACGTCCCGCGGGCATGACGGACCAAGCCAGCGCGTGGGGCCCCTCGGGCGTCGCCATTTTCCGAAGAACAGACCCGGTGGGGTCGATATCAAAGGGAGGAACCGATGGGTACCAAACGAACCAGCCGCAGGGACCTCCTACGGAGCGGCGCCGCGTTGGCCGGTGGGTTGACCTTAGGAGTACCGGTCCACGCACAAGCGCACGACCACGCGATGGCCCCGGCATCGGGCAGCGAAAACGCTTATCCGATGATCCCGGGTAACAAGGCGATGATCGCCTACGGCGAGCGCTCTCATTTCGTGACCTCGGTACGCATACCGCACCCGATGGGCAGCATGGCTTCGCCCGACGCGTTCGGGAAGGTGTTCCATGTGGCCTCGCCGTTGCAGGATTCTGTTGGCAACGTCACGCCATCGTCGCTCCACTATATAGCGACGACCCGCCAGTCCTTCATTCCGGACATCGATCCCAAGCAGCACACTTTGATGATCCACGGCCTGGTGGATCGACCGCTGACCTTCACGATGGAAGACTTGAAGCGCTTCCCATCAGTGAGCCAGTTGCATTTCCTCGAGTGCTCGGGAAATCGGCACACGGCGAAACACAGGACCGTGCAGGAATCGCACGGGATGACCAGTTGCTCCGAATGGACCGGCGTGCTGCTCTCGACGCTGCTCAAGGAGTGCGGCCTGAAAGGCAGCGCGACCTGGTTCGTCGCTGAAGGCGCCGAGGAAGTGAAGGGCGCCTCGAGCATGCCCATCGCCAAAGCGATGGACGATATCATCATCGCCTACGGCCAGAACGGCGAGCCCCTGCGGCCGCAGCAAGGGTTTCCGTTGCGGATCGTCGTGCCGGGCTTCGAAGGCATTCTTAATACGAAGTATCTGCGGCGCATCAAGGTCGTCGACCGGTATTTCATGAACTACAACGACTACGGGCATCTCAGGGAGCATGACGAAGAGGCTGCGCTCGGCTTCCAGATCGGACCGAAGTCGGTCATCACGTATCCATCCGGTACGCAGCAGCTGCCCGGCAAGGGAGCCTATGAAATTTCCGGGCTGGCCTGGTCCGGCGGCGGCGCCATCAAGACCGTGGAGGTCTCCACCGATGGCGGGAAGAAGTGGAACCCCGCCGAGCTCAAGATGACGCCACAACGCATGGCACACGTCCGGTTCGCTTATCAGTGGAATTGGGATGGCAACGAGACCGAGATCATGTCTCGCTGCACCGACGAGATCGGGCAGCAGCAACCGACGCTGGAGCAGATCGCCAAGTTCTTCAATAAGCCCGTCGGGAATGTGCCAGGGCTCAACAACAGCATCATGCCATGGAAGATCGCCAAGGACGGGAACGTGACCAATGGGCTCGCTTAGGCTTGCCGCGATTTTGTTGCTCGTGGGCTGCCTCTTGGGCAGCCCCGTCCTGGTCAACCCCGCGTTGGCGCAGTCGGCGCCCACCTATGGGTTGGGGCACACGCCGTCCGAAGAAGAAATCCGCGCCCGGGATATCAACATCGGTCGCACCGGGGAAGAGCTCCCGCCGGGCCACGGCACCCCCCAGGAGGGAGCAAAGGTCTTTGAGCTTCAGGGGTGCGTGGTCTGCCATGGCGCAGAGGCCACAGGCGGGGTGGGACCCAGGTTGAATTCGAAGACAAGCCAGGATCTTCCCATCTGGAAACGGGAGCGCATCCTGCCGCTGCGCGCGCCGTTTGCGACGACCGTGTGGGACTACATCCACCGCGGCATGCCTCTCGGGAGAGAGGGGACTCTCACCCCCGATGAGGTGTACGCGCTGACGGCCTACCTGCTCTTCCTGAACAAGGTGATCCCGGAGGATACGGTCCTCGACGAAAAGAGTCTGCCGAAGGTCAAGATGCCGATTGGCGATCGCTACGGCCGGCTGCCTGAGTGGAAGCATGGGGCGCCAAGGCTTCAGGGTTACCCCTACTGACTAAAGCAGCTTCTGTTTCCATGGAAGCAGAAGCTCCGCCCTTCAGCGCGGAAGCGGAGCTATGTGCGCGTATGGCTCGCGCCAGCCTTCCTCAACGCGGGTGTGAAGTTGTTTCATTGCTCGTCGGGCCTCGACGTCGCGCCAGACCTGAAGCTACATGCGTTCACCGCCTCAAGGGGGGAGCTTGCGGTCATGTTTGTCAGTCTCAAGGTGAACGGCACGGTGCACAGGGTGACGGCCGATTTGGACACGCCACTGCTCTACGTGCTGCGCAATGATCTCGGGCTCAACGCCGCCAAATTCGGCTGCGGGCTTGGTCAGTGCGGCGCCTGCACGGTGCTCATCGACGGCGCTGCGTCACGATCCTGCGTCATGCCGATCGGTGCGCTTACGCAATCCGAGATCATCACGCTCGAAGGTCTCGGGACGCTTGAGCAACCCCACCCGCTGCAGTCTGCTTTCATGGGGGAGCAGGCGGCGCAGTGCGGCTACTGCATTGCCGGCATGATCATGATGGCCAAAGCGATTCTCGACCGCAACCCGCACCCGAGCGAGGCCGACGTCCGGCTCGGACTTATCGGCAATCTCTGCCGCTGCGGAACCCATAACCGGATCGTTCGCGCGATTCTCAAAGCGGCGCAGGCGATGGGGCGAAGTTGACGAGGATGAACTCGGGGCTGTCTTGTGTCCCGTGCCCGAGTGCGGCAAGCTTGCTGCTAGTGTCCCGATTCCGAAGTTCGCAAACCTCGCAGCACCCTCTGAGCGAACTTCGGAATCGATAAGGACACTAGCAAGTTTATGCTGCTAGTGCCGCTTTTGAACCCGAAGTTCGCAACCGAGCAAGCCGAGAACTCGTGCGAACTTCGGGTTCGCGGCACTAGCGCTTTGCTGGCCTCGCGGACTTCCGGCACTCGTACGGGACGGGGTATCACGATGAACAATTGCGTTTCGACGGTTTTCCGCGTGCTCGGCGTTCTCGCCGCCCTGACCTTTGCGGCCGCTCCGGGACATGCCTCGCAAGCCCAGACCGTCCTCGGCGGCAAGCTGGTGGTTTGTGGCGTATGCCACGGTGTGGACGGCTTGCCAAAACTGGAGGGTGTTCCGATCATCTGGGGTCTGCAGCAAAATTATATCTTGAAGCAACTTCATGCATTCCAACACGGAGATCGCGCCAGCGACACGATGAAGAAGATCGCGATAAACCTCACCGAGGAAGAGGTGGGGCCCGCAGCGGCTTACTTCGCGACAAAGCAGTGGCCGGGACCCGCAAACGCCTCGTTCTCCTCGCCGCCCCCCACAATGGCGATATGCGAGGCTTGTCATCAGCAAAAGCTGGTTGGTGGCGTAGCGGCACCGCGGCTCGCAGGTCAAAAGTACGATTACTTGGTCGAGTTGATGCGCCGCTTTGCGGAAGGCCAGCGAAAAAACAGTCCCGAAATGAGCAGCATCATGCAGGCGATTTCGGCGTCCGACCGTGAGACGATGGCGCGTTACATCTCAGGCCTCTGACTCGGGCGCAGCGTAACCTCACCAGCGTTGCCAAGCGACGCGACTGACTGGTGGCGATCTCCACACGCCATCCTACAGCGAGACCGACCTGAGCGGCGGCGGCTTCGCGCTGGCGTATTCGTCAAGGACAGCGAACGCGACGCGCAGCGAGCTCGGTTCGCGCTTCGCACATTTACAGAACCTCAACGGCATGCCGCTGACGCTGTTTGCCCGGTTCGCCTGGGTGCACGACCGGACAAGCCCGCCTAGTCTCAACGCGGAGGCTCGCCATGATCATGAGATCGTCGTCGGCCATCCCCATAGCGCCTCTCCGGTTGAGCTAACCGCCCTGATATCGTGGCGCTCTCCCTCGCCCGTCCGATGCCGCTTCGGAACGACAAGAACGCTGCCATTCGGTCTCCGCGACTTCGCATTCGGAATGTTGTCGATTTACGCAGGCGGTGAAGTGCCAGTCAGACCTTGGCCGGCAATGTCGGAGACCACTATCTTGTCCTGATTCACCGCGGTCCTAATTGTCGGATTTGTCACAGCCGGAGTCCGTCCCCACGCAGGCGCCTCGCCGCGCAGGGCGCGACGTGGCTCGGCAATTGTCGAGCGCCCGCTGTTTGGCGCTCGGTTCATCATTCGCTATTGCCCAACCGAAGCCCGATGTCCCGGCCGCTGGATCGATAGCAAATGCGTAGCACTGATTGCGGAATGTCGCGACGATCTTGCAGAGTTTTCTCGCGACCTCTCCCGCCTCCTTGGCGGTGCGACAATTCTCCAGCGCTCCGGCCCGCGCGTCCTCCATCGTCTTGCTGTCCTTCCGCATCCCGAGGGAAACGCCGTCTTTCGCGACATTGCCGGGAAGCCCCACCGCGATCGCTCCTTCGGCATTGCCTAACTTTGGCTGGAGACACACCAACAGCAACGAAGCGATAACGATGCCCTTCTTATCCATGTTTACCTCCCGCGAGATTGCGCCCCAGTGATAGCGGTCCCGAACGGCCCAGGCTGCTTGGTCGGAGACGGCTTCCGAAAAAACCCAAGCCCATATTCCCCTCTGCTCCGGCCAGCGGGGCGATGTTGCTTTCCGTTCGCCGTCGAGAAGATCGGATGCAGCGTCAAACGAGCGTGAGGCCGGCGTCAAAGCGGCCGCCAAAGACCTCGCCATGAGCACAAGGCGAGAAGGAAGGCGATCACGACCCGATCTTGAGCACTTTCTTGAAGGCCTATCGAATACCGTAGCGGCTCGACCCTCGGCGGACACAACAATCCGCCACGACCCGAGATGGCGTCTCTCGCGTCCTCAACGCCAACCCTTCACGAGCTGCCAGCGTCCGTCCGGCCGGCATTTGACCGACGACGCCGGCGAGTAGGCAGCGCCGGTGTCGGGCGCGAACCAGTTATACGATGGCGGTTGCCCGCCATAGGTCAGGCACCCGCGCTGCGGGGCATTGTGCCAGGTGAGAATCCACGATCCCGACGCGTCGCAGGTCGCGAAGCCGCCTCGCCAGAGGCTTTGCTGGCTGATCGTGAACTTGTCGCCGACGGCGGCACCGACATATTTCTTGGTCGGGAAATCGAAGACCACACAAACCGCATGGGTCGTGTCGGGAATGACGAAAGGCTCCTGCGCCGGTGCCTGCACGGCCGCCTGCAGCAGCAGCGCGGCGAGCGCCGCGACGCCCGGCAGCGACGCTCTTCCAAAATAAGCTAAGCCCATATTCCCCTCTGCTTTGGCCAACGGGGCGATATTGCCTTCCGTCAGCCATCGAGAAGATCAGATGCAGCGTCAAACGGGCGTGAGGCCGCCGTCAAAGCGGCCGCCAGAGGCCGTGCGATGAGCACAAGGCGAGAACGAGGGCGATCATGCGTTACCAAGCTTTAATGCGACGTCCATGGCGCGGTCATGCGCCCGCACCCAGACTTTGCCTTATCGCCTGATGATCGTGGAGAACCGCATGTCGGGGATCATCGAACGTATCGGCCCGAGCGAACTCGGAGAACCGATCAACGCCCGCCGCCAGCGCTTCCGGCACCATCCCGAACAGAGCCGGCGCACTGCGCAACGCGCCGCAATTGCCGCCATCGCGCTGCTCGCCTCGATCGCGACGGCCACGGGCCAGGCCGCGCCGCCCGATCGCGCCAGAACCCTCGCGGCGATCGAGGCCTATCGCGGCATCCGGCAGAAATTCGAGCGGTCGACCGGACCGCTCGCCGACTACGCGGGATTCTACAGCCGCGGCGGCCGCTGCGAGTTCAACCAGCGAACGGCGGCGCGGCCGCCCGGCATGTGGGAGAAGACCCAGTATGCCGTGTGGTTCGACGACAAGTACCTCTACGGCATGACCCTCGACGCCAGCCCGGCGGTGTTTCAGTTCGAGTACCGATCCGTGCCGAACCGGTTCGGCTGGGGCATCTACCAGATGACGCGCGTCGACAAGCTCGGGGCCGCCGCCGGCATCGACGACAGCGAATGGAAGCTCCTCGTGTTCGATGGCGCCCATGAAATCGGCGGCCCGGACATCGGCCTGCGCCTTCCGGCCGATTTCGCCACGAATCCCAACGTCACCATCATCGGGCACGCGACGGGCTGCGGGCGCGGCGACGACGGCATGGACCCGATCCTCGATCGGGCAAATCCGATGTATTTCAGCATGCAGTTTCTGCGCCACCGGCTCGCATCCATGCCGGCGCCATGACCATCAACACATGCGTGCGCGATCACGAGCTGATCCTGAGCGCCGCCTCGAAGGCCTGTTGCGCGCGGATCATCGCGGGGTCGCGTCCGATGCGCAGGATCACGTCGAGCCCGATTTGCTCTCGTCGAGCCGCTGGCCGCTAGTCCATGGTCAAACTCGCGGCAATCGGGACCGGCGTCCACGCCCTCCCCGGCGGCACGGCCTCCGATATGGAACGCATTCCCTTGCGATGTGCCGCGTCGTGCCGCTCAGGCTGCCTTCGGCTTGTTCACGGTCTCGATGCGATCAAGAAGCTTGCCGAGATCGCGCTTCGCAATCTGAACGTCGTAGTCGTTCTGCAGATTGAGCCAAAGCTGCGCCGTTGTGCCGAGCGCCTTGGCGAGCCGAAGCGCCGTATCGGCCGTAATGCCGGTCTGTTCGCTGGCGATCCGCTCAATCCGCGTGCGAGGCAAGCCGCAAGCCTTGGCAAGAGCACCCGCGGACATTTTCAGCGGAAGGAGGAATTCCTCTCGCAGAACCTCTCCGGGATGCATCGGTTTCAGCCTCTTGGCCATGGCGTCCTCTTCACGAGTGATAGTCCACGATCTCGACCTCCGCCGGGCCCTTCGACGTCCAGACAAAGCAGACCCGGAACTGGTCGTTGATCCTGATCGAATGTTGCCCCTTGCGATCTCGCGCCAATGCCTCGAGACGATTGCCCGGAGGCGACCTCAAATCGCCAAGATCAGACGCAGCGTTGAGGTAGCGCAGTTTCCGGCGCGCCACCTTGACAAGATCGGCCGGGAATCCCTTCGGAATTTCGCCGTTGAAGACGGCCTCGGTGCTCTTGTCGCGGAAACTTCCGATCACGCGCGACCTGTATCACTCAATGATACAGACAGTCAAGCCAAGGGGCACCCTGGGAGCATGTTGCAGTCAATCGAGTTATGCCGCGCGCCCTCACGCCGCCGGCAGCACCAGCTCGGCGCGCAATCCGCCGATCGGCGCGTTCGACAGCGCGAGGCTGCCGCCGTAGAGCGCGGCGAGCTCGAGCACGATCGAGAGGCCGAGGCCGGAGCCGGGCTTGCTCTCGTCGAGCCGCTGGCCGCGCCGCGCCACCTGGTCGCGCTCGGCCGGCGTGAGCCCCGGGCCGTCGTCGTCGACGACGATGCGGATGACCGCCTTCGCGGGCGTGCCCTCGCCATGCTCGGGCGTCACCTCGACGCTCACGCGCGCCTGCGCCCACTTGCAGGCATTGTCCACCAGGTTGCCGAGCATCTCCTCGAGGTCCTGGCGCTCGCCGCGGAAGCGCACGCCGTCGGGCGCCTGCGTGTCGATCGCGACGCCGCGCGGGCGATAGATCTTCTCCATCGTGCGCGTGAGGCGGGTGATCACCGGCGCCACGTCGGTAACGCTGCCGACCACGCTCGCGCGCGCCGCGATGCGGGCGCGCTCGAGGTGGCGGGCGACCTGCTCGCGCATGATGCCGATCTGCTCGCGCACCTTGCCGGCGAGCGGATCGTCGGGGCGCGCCGTCGTCTCGTTCAGCACCACGGAGATCGGCGTCTTCAGCGCATGCGCGAGATTGCCGACGTGGGTGCGGGCGCGCTCGACGACCTCGCGGTTGGCGTCGATCAGCGCGTTGGTCTCGCGCGCGAGCGGCTCGATCTCGACCGGGAACTCGCCGGCGAGCCGCTCGGCGGTGCCTGCGCGGATGGCGGCAAGGCGCTGCGAGATGCGCGCGAGCGGCGCGAGGCCGAAGCGCACCTGGAACATGGTGGTGAGGACGAGCACGGCGGCGAGGAGCATGAAGGTCACCACGATCGCGCCGTCGAACGAATGGGTCTCGTCGTCGATCTCCTGCGAATCGCCCGCGACCGCGACCAGGTAGTGCCCCTCGTCGCCGAGATCGACGGTGCGCTCGATCATGCGCAGCCGCTGGTCCTCGGGCCCCGGCACATAGGCGCGGCGCACGCCGTCGTCGCCCACGGCCACGCCCTTGTCGGCGAGATGCGGCAGCCCGGAATCCCACAGCGAGCGCGACGAGCGCACCTCCGGCTTGTCGACGTTGAGCTTGGTGACCTGCCAGTACCAGCCGGACAGCGGCAGGTCGAACTGCGGCTCGCCGAGCGACTGGGAGGTGCGCTCGGTCTGATCCTCGGGCGAGTCGACCTCGGCGACCAGCGTGCGCAGGAAGCGGGTGAGCTGGCGGTCGAACGAGCGCTCGACCGCGTCGCGATAAAGCGAGGACAGCACGAAGCCGGTGACGACGAGGATCACGACCGTCCAGGCGGTCGCCGAGACGAAGAGGCGCAGCGCGAGCGAGTTAGTGCGCATCGCTCGGCGGCGTGAGCAGATAGCCGAGCCCGCGCACGGTCTGGATCACGTCGACGCCGAGCTTCTTACGGATTCGGCCGACGAACACTTCGATCGTGTTCGAGTCGCGGTCGAAGTCCTGGTCGTAGAGATGCTCGACCAGCTCGGTGCGTGAGACGACGCGGCCGGTGTGATGCATCAGGTAGGCGAGCAGGCGATATTCGTGCGACGTGAGCTTCACCGGAGTTCCGTCGACCGTGACGCGGCCGGTGCGCGAGTCGAGCCGCACCGGGCCGCACAGGAATTCGCTCTTGGCGTGACCGACCGAACGGCGCAGCAGCGCGCGGATGCGGGCGAGCACCTCCTCGAGGTGGAAGGGCTTCGCCACGTAATCGTCGGCGCCGGCGTCGAAGCCCTGCACCTTGTCGCTCCAGCGGTCGCGCGCAGTGAGCATCAGCACCGGCATGGCGCGGCCGGCGCGCCGCCAGGCTTCGAGCACCGAGATGCCGTCCATCTTGGGCAGGCCGATGTCGAGGATGACGGCGTCGTAGGGCTCCGACTCGCCGAGGTAGTGGCCCTCCTCGCCGTCGAAGGCGCGGTCGACCACGTAGCCCGCATCCGTCAACGCGGTCGCAAGCTGCCGGTTGAGGTCGGGGTCGTCTTCGATAACGAGCAGGCGCATGCCTGATTTTCCTTGACGTTCCGCTGTCCTGGCTTGGTCGCTCAGTCTACCCGCTTAAATGTCACTTACTTGGGCGCCTTCTTGGCATCCTTGTCCTTGGCGTCCTTGTCCTTGGCGTCCTTGTCCTTGGCGTCCTTATCGTCGGCGTCCCGGTCCTTGGTGTCTTTGTCCTTCGCGTCCTTGTCTTTGGCCGCGGCCTTGTCGTGCGCATGGCCACCGACCATCGTGCCGTTCGCCGCATCGACGCTCGCCTGCGCCACCTTGCCATCATGCTCGAGCACTGTCAGCAGATAGACCAGATGGCCGGAGCGTTCGCACAAGCGGGCATGGATGACCTCCCCGCGCTTGCGCACCGCATACATCGCGCGCGACAGCGGCACGACCGCGTGCGCCGCGGTCCGTGCCCGCTGCTCGGCACGACTGAGGCAATGGTCGGCCGCGACGGCCGCCGAAGCCGTGCCGACGACAACCACAGCGGTCAATAGGAAGCGTCCCAAGATCATCGGGCACCCGGCGCAGTCATAAACCAATCACCTCAGTTGGTCGGGACTGCGGCATAGCTTAACCGGAAAACCCGCGAAAGGTGGCGAATTCATCGACGCCCGCCCGCGGGGCGCGCCACCGGTTGATGGCGGCGTCCTCGTCGCCGAAGCCGAGCGCGATGCCGCAGAACAATATGTGGTCGGCGGGAAGATCGAGGAAGGGCGGCACCGTCTTGTGCCAGTGGGTCCAGGCCTCCTGGGCGCAGCCGTGCAGGCCGTGCGCGCGGGCGAGCAGCAGGATGCTCTGGACGAAGCCGCCGAGATCGGACCATTGCGGCGGGCCCATGCTGCGGTCGATCGAGACGAACAGGCCGACCGGGGCCCCGAAGAATTCGTAGTTTCTGCCGTATTGGGCCAGCCGCGCCGGGCGATCCTCGCGCGGGATGCCGAGCGCGGCGTAGAGCAGCGCGCCGACCTCGCGGCGGCGCGCGTAATAGGGCTCCTTCAGCGGGTCGGGATAGATCTGATATTCGGCGCCCTCCCCGCGCGGCAGCTCGCCCCGGCGCGGACGGAGCAGCGCCTTGACGGCTTCGAGCGGCCCGCCGCTGAGCGCATCGACGCGCCAGGCCTGCAGATTGCCGCCGGACGGTGCACGCGCGGCGCGATCTACTATATCGCGCACCACCGCAAGCGGCACCGGGGTCGGCAGGAAGGCGCGGCAGCTGAACCTGGTTGCGACCGCCTCACGCACGTCCATGTGTGCCTCCCATGCGGGCCCTGGTCGGCCCTCCCGAATAGTCGGCCCCGTGACCAGCCGATTCCATTCTCGTATAGTCGATCAGCGATCGTTATCCGGAGCCAAAGAGCATGACCATCCACTTGCCGGCGCTGCGGGCGAACCGCCGGGCCTTTGTCGCCAGCGGGCTCGCCTGGTTCATGTCCTCTGTCACGGCGCGCGCGCAGGACGGCGCGCTCACGCCCGACAGGCTCGGCGCCCTGATCCAGAAGACGCTGGCCGAGCCTGACACGACGCCCCTGTCGCGGCCCGCGATCCTCGGCTTCGTGGAATCGAAGCTCACCACCAAATCCATCCAGCGCGGCGACGCCAAGAGCAAGCACGGGTTCATGGTCGTCATCCCGCACCACGAGGACGGCCTCGTCTTCTTCGAGGGCAAGGACGAAGACCCGTTCTTCTTCGCCCTGCACCGGACCGGCGAGCATCTCAATCGCGTCACCAGCGCAATCAATCGCAACGGCGATCTGGCGAACTGGTCGGGCAAGGAGGCGGACGACAATTTCGCGAGCCAGAAAGCCTACTGGGCAGGCGAGACGTAGACGATACTCTGCCGCGCCCAAATCGTACGGCCGTCATCGCCCGCGCAAGCGGGCGATCCAGTACGCCGCAGCGCTCCGTGGGGCACGGCGACCGCCCGATTCACTTCCCGTGAGTACTGGATTGCCCGCATTCGCGGGCAATGACGCAGCAAAGCCAAGCGACCACGCGCCACGGTTGACCACCCTACGCGCTGCGGCTCAACGCAGCGCATGCGTCGCCTCCTCGCATTCATCGCTGTCGCCGCCGCGCTCGCGTTGCGGCCCGCCGCCCCCGCCATGGTGGGCGGCGCGCCGCCCGCCGACCCGGCGCTCGCGCGGCACGTGGTGCTGATCGTCGGCTCGCGCGGCACGTTCTGCACCGGCGTCGCGATCGCCCGCGATCTCGTGCTCACCGCGGCGCACTGCACGCAGCCGGGCGCCGACTACAAGCTGATGGAGTTCGACGCGGCGCATCACCCGCTGCTGCGCGACGTCACGCAGGTCACGCACCATCCGCAGTTCGATCTCAAGCTGCTGCTCGCGCATCGCGCGACTGCCGACGTGTCGCTGCTGCGGCTTGCGGCGCCGCTCGGCGCCGCCTTCGTGCCCGCCCCGCTCGCCGCGCCCGCGCAGGCCGTCGCGCCGGGCGACGCCTTCACGGTCGCGGGCTACGGGGTCGCGGTGCGCGGCGACGGCAAGACCAGCGGCACGCTGCGCGCCGCCACGCTGATCGCGACCGGCCAGCCCGGCACGCTGCAGATCCGCCTGATGGATGCGCGCGCCAAGGACGAGCGCACCGGCCTCGGCGCCTGCACGGGGGACTCGGGCGCGCCGGTCTTCGTCGCGCAAGGCGGCCGGCTGGCGGTCACGGGCGTGGTGAGCTGGTCGACCGGGCCGAAGCTCGCGGCCGGCTGCGGCGGGCTCACGGGCGTCACGCCGCTCGTGCGCTACCGCGACTGGATCGTCGAGACCGCGCAGCGGATGGGGGCGCGGCTCGCGCCGTGAGCATCATGCGGCCCGCGACGGCCTTGCGGCGCGGACCAAACGGGCCGACACTCGGCGGATCGGTAAAGATCGTTCGCTGCCATCCGGGCCGCAAGCTCGACGGGAGGACGGAATGACCAAGACCGCACTCATGCTCGCCACCGCCGGACTGATCGCGCTCGGCGCACCTGCCGCCGTCCACGAAGCGCACGCGCAGCAGCTCGGCGCCGTGCACTTTCCGACGTCGTGCAACGAGACGGCACAGCGCCGCTTCGACCGCGCCATGCGCTACCAGCACTCGTTCTGGTACCAGCAATCGAAGGAGATCTTCGCGGAGGTGCTGGAGGCCGATCCCCACTGCGCCATCGCGTATTGGGGCATTGCGCTCAGCCTATGGAACAACCCGCACGGCCCGCCGCCCGCGCCGAACCTCGCGCCGGCGCACGACGCGATCGTGAAGGCCCAGCTGATCGGTGCCAAGAGCGAGCGAGAGCGCGACTACATCAGCGCGCTCGCGCTGCTCTACACCGACTACGACACCGTCGACTATCGGGTCCGCCTGCAGCAGTACCTCAAGGCGATGGAGGCGCTCGCCGCCAAGTATCCCGATGACGACGAGGCGCAGATCTTCTACGCGATCACGCTCAACGTCTCGGCCTCGCCCGCCGACAAGACCTACGCGCAGCAGCTCAAGGGCGCCGCGATCCTCGAGCCGATCTTCAAGCGCCAGCCGCAGCATCCGGGCGTCGCGCACTACCTGATCCATCTCTACGACTATCCGCCGATCGCCGCGAAGGGACTTCCCGCCGCGATGCGCTACGCCGAGATCGCGCCGGCGGCGCCGCACGCCCAGCACATGCCGTCGCACATCTTCACGCGCGTCGGCTACTGGAAGGAGTCGATCGCCTCGAACACCGCCTCGGTGAACGCCGCCAAGGCCGGCAAGGAGAGCAACGAGGCGCTGCACGCCAGCGACTACATGGTCTATGCCGACCTGCAGCTTGCCCGCGACCGCGACGCGCGCGCCGTCATCGACGACATGATGGCGGTGACGAATTTCAATGCCGCCATCCTGGGCGCGCCGTTCGCGCTCGCGGCCTCGCCGGCGCGCTACGCGGTCGAGCGCGGCGACTGGGCGGGCGCGGCCGCGCTCGAGGTACGGCCGACCAAGTTCGCGCACGTGATGGCGATCAGCCATTTCGCCCGCGCGCTCGGCGCGGCGCGCAGCGGCAACCCGCAGGCCGCGCGCGCCGACATCGCCAAGCTCGCCGAGCTGCGCGACAAATTGCGAGACGCCAAGGACGCCTATTGGGCGAACCAGGTCGACATCGAGCTGCAGATCGCCACCGCGTGGACGCTGCAGGCCGAGGGCAAGTCGGACGAGGCGCTCGCCGCCATGCGCGCCGCGGCCGACGCCGAGGACAAGACCGAAAAGTCGCCGGTGACGCCCGGCCCGCTCGCGCCCGCGCGCGAGCTGCTCGGCGAGATGCTGCTCGGGCGCGGCGACGCGAAGGACGCACTCGCGGCCTTCGAGGCGACGCTCGCGAAGGAGCCGAACCGCTTCAACGCCACCGCGGGCGCGGCCGCCGCCGCCGAGAAGCTCGACGACAAGGCGAAGGCGACTTCGTATTACGAGAAGCTCGTCGCGCTCGCGGCCGGCACCGACTCGGATCGCCCGGCACTCGCACGCGCCAAGCAGTACCTGGCGAAGAACTGAAACAGGCGTCCCCATGCGGCAACCGATCCCGCTTTGCCGATCATGAAGCGAACCCGCATCCTCGTGCTCGCGACCGGCCTCATCGCGGCGGCGGCCGGCGCGGCGCTGCTCGCGCGTGCGCACTCGGTCTCGGCGCAGGCGGCGGCGCCGGCGTTCAGCGAGGTGAAGTGGCCGTTCCTGATGGATCAATGGGGCCTCGGCCGCGCCTTCCATTGCGACGCCAAGAATTGCGGCGTCGCGGTCGACGTCTATGTCCGCGCCAAGATCGGCTTCTGCAACTGCACGACCGGCGTCTCCGACGACGAGGAGCTGGAGCGGGTCGGCGACGTGGAGCTGATCGGCGAGAAGTACAAGGCGGCGACCGCCGGCCATCCGATCGCGGTCGCCTGGATGAAGGGCCGCAGCCGGCCCTACGACGTCACGGGCCGCGCGGCGGGCACGACGCTCGCGCTCGCCTTCAACGACCGCTGCGACGTGATCGTCGCGACCGCGGTAGTGCCGAACGGATCGGCCGCGCGCGTCGAGCCCGCCGTGCTCGCCTTCCTCAACAGCGACGCGGTGATCAACTGGGCGAAGGAAGCGCTGGGGCTATGACGGCGCGCCGCATTGGCGTTCGCATGTCCTCCCGGCCTGGCCTCGACTCCCACCCATCCGGGCCATCGAACCCGGCAACGGAGAAAATGCGATGCTGCGCATCACGGCCCTCGTGCAATTGACCGCCGTTGCCATCACGATGGTCACTATGCCGGCCGCACAAGCTGCCGGGAGCGAAGAAGACCAACTGCGATGTATCGGGGAGTGCAATCGCATCCAGCGCGCCTGCAGCAAAAAGTATCCGAACGACGACGCGCGCGCGATTGCCGAATGTGCGTCAGTCAGAAATACGTGCTTGGCCCCTTGTCTCGCGCGTGGTCACGAACGCTGATCGGTCCGACGTTGATCACTTCGCCGGTAGCAGCGCAGGGTGGCAACCGCGCCCGGCTGACCGCGTGGGCAAAATCGCTTTCGCGCGCGGTTGCCCCACGCGGACAGATGCCGGCCACGCGATTTTGCCCACCCTACGCAGCGTCACTTCGCGACCACCCGCGCAAATCCGTCGGCGCTCCATGCTTCGCTGCCGACGCCGTGATGCACGAAGAAGAGCCCGGCCGGATCGTATTTGCGCTTCACCTCGGCGAGCCGCGGGTAATTCGTCCCCCAATAGGCGCGCTGCCAGGCGGGCTCGAAGAAATCGCTCTCCGCGAAATAGCAGCCGGCGTCGGGCGCGAGCTGCTTCAACTCCGCCATCGCGAGCGCGACGTCGCGCGCCGACTTGCGCGCGACCGCAAGGTCGGGCTCGTGGCCCGCGATGCCCGGATAGGCCGGAGGCCCCTCGCCGCCGATGATCGCGAGCGCACAGGCGTCGAGCACGTCCGGGTTGGTCGCGGTCGCGCGCGTCGCCGCGACCGCGTCCGGCGCGCCGCCCGCGAGCCCCTTCTGGAAATGCAGCTCGACCGGCGCGCGGCGGCTCGCGGCACACAGCGCATCGGCGAGCGCCGCCTGCCGGGGTGGGGCGAGGAGCCCCACCGGCAGCCAGCGCGACTGGTAGGCGTAGATCACGTGGCCGGCCTCGGCCAGATTTCCCGCCCAGAACACGTTTTCCGCGAGGCGCGCCGGCGCGATCGTCGCTGCGCGTGAGGCCGGGCGCGTAGGCTTTGAGGTAGGCCGGGTCCCAGGCATGGCGCGCCGCGATGGTGCGGACGGTAGCCGGAATGCGGTAGGCGAAGTCGGCGGGCATGCGCGCCGCGACCCAGTCGAAGAACGGCTGCCAGATGCGCTCCGCCGCCGGCTGGTCGAGCCCATGGAACGACATGCGGATGTCCATCCGGTTGCCGGGCCGCAGCGTGACGATCTCGCCCCAGCCCGGATCGAGCAGCTTGTCGGCATAGAACGCGACGAACGCGCCGACGAGGCGGCGGAACGCGTCGTCGGACGTGGCCGTGATGGTCGCGAACACGCCGCCGAATTCGGCCGGCAGCGCATGGGTGCGCAAGGTGAGCCGGGTCACGACGCCGAGGCTGCCCCCGCCGCCGCCCCGGAGGCCCCAGAACAGATCCGGGTTGGTGCACGCGTTGGCGATCCGCACCGCGCCGTCCGCGGTGACGATCTCGGCCTCGAGCAGATTGGCAGCCGCGGTGCCGAACCGCTTGGAATGACTCCCGAAGCCGCCGGCCTGCACCAGCCCGGCGACGCCGACCGTGAGACAGCCGCCGCCCTGCACGTAGCGGCCGCCGCGGGTCGTGACCTCGTCATAGACGCGGCCCCAGATGGCGCCTGCCCCGACGCTGACGGCGGGCTGCGGGGCATCGTTGCATCCGGCGGCGACGAAGGCGTCGTGGCGCACGATGGTGTTCATGCGCCGCGTCCAGATCATCAGCGAGTCGGGCGCGTTGGAGCGGCCGAGATAGCTGTGGCCGCCGCCTTTGACGACGAGGCGAAGGTTGTTGTCGCGCGCGAAGTTGACCGCCGCGACCACGTCGGCGGTCGTCTCGGCGGCGACCGCATAGACGCTCGGCGCGCACGTCCAGGCGTCGACCCAGGCGGTCGTCTGCGTGAGCGCCACCTGATCGCCGATGAAGTAGGGATTCTTGAGCTCGTGAAAGAGCGCGCCGCAGGACGCGTCGCCGGCTCCCGGCCGGCAGGCATCCAGCGGAGAGCGGACCTCGACGAGGCGCCCTGCCGTCCGGCGGCGCAATTCGTCCCAGCGCGCCGGCGAGGGCCAGCCGGGATCATGGCGGCGCACACGGACCGCGGGTGCACCCGGTTCTTGCGCCCGGACAGCGCCGGCGCATGCACCGACACAGAATGGGGCAGCCGCCAGGGCCTTGAGCACATCGCGCCGGCGCATGGCCGTCACCTCCAGGATCGAGTCCGCGGAATGCTCGCCCGGTCCTCAGCCGCCGTCTTGCCGATTTCTTTCAGCGGCTGGCCGAATTCTCGAAGCGCCCGCCGATTGTCAAAAAAGCAGACGCGCGGCCGCCGGTATTGCTTCACGCGGCGGACGAAGAAACGGTCGGGTAGGCCCCTGACGCAGCGAAACTAATGGGCCAACACGAAGTGGGAATGGTGATGGCTGGCGATCATGTACAGCGTGAACGCTCCGATCGACGCCACGGCAAAGCCGAGGATGCGCTTTTGCAGGATTTCGTCCGCGGTCGGCTGCCGGGCGGCCTTCCGCCGAGTCGCCATCCGGGTCGGCCAGATCATCAGGCCGAGACCGCCTGCGATCAGCGCGGAGCCAACCGCTCCGAACGCGAATTCCACCGCTTCCATGGGCATACACCCGGTTGCGTCACGCCTGTGGGTCGAGGCCGCAATACATTCAATTCAGTCGCGCGGCCGGGCGGACGGGTTCACTCAACCGGCCGTGTGTGCCCCGGCGCCGGCGCGCGCGAACTGAACGCGGCGGAATTCGCTCGGCGTCTGGCCGGTGTGCGCCTTGAAGGCGCGGTTGAACGGCCCGATCGACTGGAATCCGGCATCGAGCGCGATGGTCAGGATCGGCACCTGCCGCTGGCTCGGATCGGCCAGCGCCGCCATGGTCTCGGCCAGACGGTAGCCATTGACGAAGCTGATGAAGTTGCGCTGCCCGAGCCGCTCATTGATGAGCCGGCGCAGCCGGTATTCGGGGATCGCGAGGCGCATCGCGAGCCGCGCGATGCCGAAACCCTCCTCGCGATAGACACGGTCGTGCGCCATGAGCACCTGCAGCCGATCGAGCAGCACACGTTCCTCGGGATCGACCTTATCGCCCGGCGCGACGTCCGGCGGGCCCATTGCGGGCGCCGCCGCGGCCTGGCGAGCCGTCGCGACGCGCGGCTCCACGCGCAGCCGCAGCAGCGCCGCCGCGAGCGCGAAGGCGAGGACGCCACCGGCCGTCAGGATGCCGGCGCCGGCCCGCACCGCCTCGTTTGCGGTTGCGCTGAGCGCCGTGAGCGCCGCGATCCAGGTGCCGACACCGATCGCGAGGATCAGGCGGAAGCGCCGGCGCCGTTCGACGAGGTCGGCGTCGCGGCCCGCGAGCGTACGCCAGATTCCGGCGACGACCAGCGCCAATGCGGCGATCCGCGCCGCGCGCCAGACCATCGTCCAATCGGAGACGATCGCCCCGGCCGCAATTGCCACCATTGCGGCGAACGGCAGCCAGCGCCACCACCTGGGAATGTAGAAATCGTCGAAGGTCGCGCTGGCCCAATGCAGAAAGACTGCCGGCGTCGCCATGCTCAGGACGCGGACCGGGACGATCCAAGCCGGCGTCATGAACGCAACCGCCGGCGCCGACTCGACGAGGTACGCGACGGCGCATAGGTCGAACAGCACGGCGAGCCGCGCCGCCGGCTCGCGCCGCGCATCGCGCCACCCGGTGATCGCAAGCAAGACGAGCAGCGCGATCGCGCCGCCGCGCAGGCCGGTTTCGAGAGAGCTCATGGATTGGCGCCGGTCGGCGCTTCCCTACCATAGGCTTCGCGGGCCCGGTAGCGTCGCGGCTTCCTGAGCGGTCGCGAAGTCGGTAGAGCGTATTCCGTTCCTACGGAATCGGAATACGCTCTACCTTCCTTATTTGCGCATGTTCTTGTCGGCGAACCGGCGTCCACTTCGCCGGAACATGCGATAGCCTCCATGCCGGGCTTTTGCCGCACGGGCCTGCACCATGACGCAAGCGAACCAGGCGACTTCTTGGCTCGGACTCGAGGGACGCACCTGCGTCATCACGGGCGCCGGCGGCGGCATCGGCCGCGCGACGGCGCTCGCCTTTGCGGCGGCGGGCGCGCGCGTCGTGCTGCTCGATCGCGACGAGGCGAGCCTCGCCGAGACCGCAACACGGGTCGCGGCGGAGGGCGGCGCGCAAGCCGTGGCAGTGCCGTGCGACGTCACGGATGCGGCGAGCGTGGAGGCCGCCGGCGACACGGCCGAGCGCGCGGCCGGCCGCTGCAGCATCCTGGTCAACAATGCCGGCATCTTGCGGCCGGGCACGCTCGCGAGCATCACGCTCGCGGAGTGGAATGCGCTGATGGCGGTCAACCTGACCGGCTATTTCCTGTGCTCGCAGGCCTTCGGCCGGCAGATGCGCGCCGGCGCCGGCGGATCGATCGTGCACATCGCCTCGATCGCGGCGAGCGAGCCGCAGGGCGCCAGCGGCGCCTACAGCGTCAGCAAGGCGGGCGTCGTGATGCTGTCGCGGCTGATCGCGCTCGAATGGGGACCGGGCGTGCGCAGCAACGTGGTGAGCCCGGGGCTGGTCGAGACGCCGATGTCGCAGGCTTTCTACGAGGTCGAAGGCGTGCGCGAGCGGCGCAGCACCATGACGCCCGCAAAGCGCATCGGCCGGCCGCAGGATATGGCGGACGCGGTGCTGTTTCTCGCCAGCGACCGCGCGAGCTTCGTCACCGGGCAGGAGCTGCTGGTCGACGGCGGCTTCTCGCAGATGCTGATGAGCCTCGTGCCGCGACCGGGGTATTGAGAGCAGGCCGATCGCCGTCAACGTTCGGCTCAAACGGTGATCGAACGAGCGGTCATTCGAACACTTGCGCAACCTCGATGCTTGGCGCGGGCCTCCCCGGCACGGAACCCGCCACGATCAGCAGCAAGTCGGTGCTGCCGCGCCGCGCGCGCATTGCTTGATGCGCCGTCGAGGCCGAGCTGAAACCCTTTGAGCGCCGAGCAATCAGGACGTGAACTCATTAATGCGCAGCCACAGTTTGGAGGCTTGAATCATGGCCGGTCAGCCGGTCTCGATATCCCATGTCGCAGGGCTTTTGGTCGCTGACAATCCGAAAGCGAACTCGTCATGCTCACCGTGAGTTTTGTCGTTCATGACCCAACTGCGACATTGACTGCGCACCGCAGCAACGTCTTGATGTCGGCTCTAGATCGCGTCATCTAGACTAGCAGCCATTCCAAGCGCGTTGATCGCTTGGCGGGGCGATGAATCAAGAGGGGGAGCAGGATGCAACGATTGACTGTGGGACTCTTTGCGTCGCTCTAGGCATGAGTTTCGCAGGCGCTGCCCAGGCCAGAACATACATTACGCAGGACGTCACCGCCATTACGCTGACCCAGAGCGATTGCCTTGATCACGCCGATCGCGCAATCCGTCGGAATGGGTTCGAGGTGCCGGGGACTACGTTGATGACGCGCCACGGGATTCGTGGCGAGTATACCGTTGCAATTCGTTGCGCCGCCGACAAGGGCCTCGTTTTTTTCGTCGTAGCTGGTCCGTCCGTGGCGGTTACCGAAAAATATTCGGATGCGCTCCAGCATGACTTCTGAGTTGTGAGAAGGGCGCGGTCGCGGCGGTGCTTGCGTGACTTCCGCTCCTGATGTGGTGGACGGCGCCCGCTCCCGGCACCGAAGTGCCATAGGGTGTTTCACCGGAGACGGTGAAAACGTCCGCTATTTTTTGCGGTGCAAATGGTCGTTATCGGCCCGAAGCGGCGGTCCGGGAATGTCCGCCGGCTCTACTTCGCCGATCGCCCCGATCCGCCGCGCAGCGGGTGCTCGGGCAGGCGGATCAGCGCCATGACGCCGATGAAGAGGAAAACCGCCGCCGCCGCGAATACCCAGCGGAAGACGCCGGCCGCTCCCTCGCCCGCGAGACCGGTCGTCACCAGGGCCTCGGCGCTGGCGGCGCGGTCGGGGGCAACGCCGAAGCCCGCCAGCATGATCGCGCCCATGACGGCGACGGCGAGCGAGGCGGTGAGCGCGCGGAAGAAGTTCATCACGCCGGTTGCGGTGCCCATCTGAAACGGCTGCACGGAGTTCTGGATGCACACGGTGGCGAGCGGATAAACCGAGCCGACGCCGGTGCCGACGAGGGTGAGCGCCGCCATGACGACCCACGTCGAGCTCTGCGGCTGCCACGCGAGAAACGCCGTGGCGAGCATCGCGAGCGTCATGCAGGCGAGCGTGATGCGCTTGTAGTGGGTCAGATACATCATGGCCCGGCCCGCCATGATCGAGCCGGGCGTCGTCATCAAGGCGAGCGGGATCAACGCGAAGCCCGAATTGGTGACCGAGAGCTTGTGCACGAGCTGATAATAGAACGGAACGAACGCCGTGAGCCCGATCGCGACGCCCATCGCGCAGGCGCTCGACGCGGCGCCCGTCAGCACGACCGGATTGCGCAGGATCGGCAACGGCAGATACGGCTCCTTGGCGACACCGATGCGCCAGCGGAACGCGAGCGCAAAGAGGACGGCGAGCCCGAACAGGCCGACGATCTGCGGCGAGGCCCATGAATAGCGCGTCCCGCCCCAGGTGAGCGCGAGCAGCGCCGAGATCGCGCCGAGCATCATGAGGGCGGCGCCGATGATGTCGAGCTCGTGCCAGCGGTCGTTGCGCGGCAGGCGCTTGAGCGCCCGGTTGGTCAGATAGGCGGCCGCGGCACCCAGCGGCAGGTTGATCCAGAAGATCAGCGACCAGCTCAGGTGCTGGGCAATGAGCCCGCCGATCACCGGGCCCCCGACGCCGGCGCCGATCCACACCCCGCCGAGAAGGGCCTGAAAGCGGCCCCGCTCGCGCGGCGCGCTGACGTCGGCGACGATCACCTGGGAGAGCGGCATGATCCCGCCGCCGCCGAGCCCCTGCAGGGCACGCCCGAGCACGAGGACCAGCATGGTGGGCGCGAGCGCGCAGACCACCGAGCCGGCAATGAAGATGCCGATCGCGGTGAGCATCATGGCGCGCCGGCCATGGATGTCGCTGAGCTTGCCGTAGAGCGAGGCGACGACCGTCGACGTCAACAGATAGGCCGTGATGGTCCAGGACAGGTTGGCGACATCGTCGAGGTCGCGGCCGATGGTCGGCAGCGCGGTCGCGATGATGGTCTGGTCGAGCGCGGCGAGAAACATCGCAAGCAGGATACCGGCGATGACGCTGCGTGCCTCGTTGAAAGGCAGGTAGCTCGGCGGCGCCCGTTCGGTCGTGGCGTCCATCAGCCTTCGCCCCGCCCGCGCAGCGGCCGCTCCTCGACCACCAGCATGGCCAGAAACGCGACCGTGAGGAAGACGGCGGCGGCGATGAACACCCAGCGGAACGCGGCCGCGAACGCGCCGGCCGCTTGCCCGTTGCCGGCGAGCGTTTCGAGCGTCGCGGTCTCGCCGGCGGCACCAAACACGATCGCGCCGAACGACGCGACGATGATCGAACCGCCGAGCTGGCGGAAGAAGTTGAGCGTGCCGGTCGCGGTACCGGTGTGATGCGGCGCGACCACGTTCTGGATCAGCACGGTGGTCGTCGGATACATCGGCCCGAGCCCGATGCCGGCGACGAGCAGCAGGGCGCAAACGCTCGTGAGCGAATGGCCGGCCGGGTAGACGGCGAGCCAGGCGAGCGTCGCGATCGCGATCGCGAGCCCGGCAATCGGCACGCGCTTGTAGTGCTCCATGCGCGCCATCGCGCGTCCGGCCGTCATGGCGCCGGCCGTGGTGCCGACCACGAGGGCGATCAGCGCGAGGCTCGACCGGCTCGCGTCGAGCCCGAGCACCAGGCCGAGATAGAGCGGCGTCATGATGGTGAGCCCGATGATCGAGCCGATGGCGAAGAAGCCGGTGACGATGATCGCCGACACCACGCGGTCGCGCAGCACGGCCGGCGGGATGAACGGCTCCGGCGCACGCGCGAGCCGCCACGCGAACAGGGCCCACAGGACCACGGAGCCGCCGACGAGGCCGAGGATCTGCGGCGCCCCCCATGGGTAACGTCGCCCGCCCCACGCCAGCGCCACCATGAGGACCAGCGCCGCCGCGACCATCAGGGCGGCGCCGAGGAAGTCGAGCCGATGCGGGCGCTCGTGGCGCGGCAGCTTGCGCAAGGCGCGGTCGGTCATCAGCAGCGCGACGGCGCCCATCGGCACGTTGATCCAGAAGATCAGCGACCAGTGCAGGTAGTCGGTGAGAAAGCCGCCGAGCACGGGCCCGAGAATGCTCGACGCCGTGAACATCACGGCCGAATAGCTCTGGTAGAGCGGCCGTTCGCGCGGCGACAGGAGGTCGGCGATGATGGTCTGCGCGATCGGCAGGATGCCGCCGCCGCCGATGCCCTGCAGGGCGCGCCCGGCGATCAGCGCACCCATCGATGGTGCAAGCGCGCAGGCGATCGACCCGATGAGGAAGATCGCGACCGCGACGAGGAGCGCGGCGCGGCGCCCGTGGATGTCGGCGAGCTTGCCGAACAGCGGCGTCACCGCGGTCGCGGCGAGCAGATAGGCGGTCACCACGAAGGAGAGATTTTCCACGTCGCCGAGCACGCGGCCGAGCGTCGGCAGCGCCGGTGCGACGATCGTCTGCTCGAGCGCCGAGAGAAACATCGCCAGCAGGATGCCGCGGATGATCTGGCGCACCAGCACGTGATCGAGCGGCGCCGCGTAGATCGGCTCCGTCGGTTCCGCAGCGGCAGCTTCGGGAGCGCGCGACAATGCCGGCGCTTCGGATGAGTTCATCACGGTCTCGGATGGAAGGGGTCGCCCTTCGGGTCGGGCACCGTATCGCCCCCGCGCGACAGGCTGGCAATGGGGGCGATTGCGGGGCTGGTATGAGGGGTCCTTCTCCCTCGCCCCGCTCTTGCGGGGAGAGGGTCGGGGTGAGGGGTGGTTCGGCAAACTGGAACGTTGCGACTCGCGGATAGACCCCCTCACCCCGGCCCTCTCCCCCTAAAGGGTCTCTAAAGGGGGAGAAGGAGAAGAAGCAACTTGCGGCCCGATGCAAATTTTCCCAATTCAAAAGCAAGGAGCGAAGTGCCGGCGCGGCCGCCTTGGCCCACATAGGCGGACAGAAGACGGGCGTTTCCCGTTGCGATCCGAAGGAGCATGATCATGGTTGCGCTGGCCATCAGACATGACGAACCGATGACCCTCAAGCGAACGGGCAGCGATGACGCGACCGACGAGGCGCGCTGGGAGGCCGTGAAGCGGCGCGACCGCGCGGCCGACGGCACGTTCTACTATTCGGTGCGCACGACCGGCGTTTATTGCCGGCCGTCCTGCGCGGCGCGCCTCGCACGGCGCGAGAACGTCGCGTTCCATGCGAGCCCGGCCGCGGCCGAGAAGGCCGGCTTCCGGCCGTGCAAGCGCTGCCGGCCGAACGAGCCGGCCCTCGCCGAGCGCCAGGCCGAGGCGGTCGCCAAGGCCTGCCGGCTGATCGAGCGCGCGGACGAGATGCCGAGCCTGGCAGCGCTCGCCAAGGCGGCCGGCATGAGCCGCTTCCATTTCCACCGCGTCTTCCGCGCCGTGACCGGCGTCACGCCCAAGGCCTATGCGGATGCGCACCGTGCCCAGCGCGTGCGCGACGCGCTTGCGAGCAGCGGCTCGGTCACGCAAGCGATCTATGGCGCGGGCTTCAACTCGAGCGGCCGGTTCTATGCCGCCTCCGCCGACATGCTCGGGATGACGCCGCGCGATTTCCGCGCCGGCGGCACCGGCGCCGAAATCCGCTTCGCGGTCGGCCAGTGCTCGCTCGGCGCGATCCTGGTCGGCGCGACCCCGAAGGGCATCTGCGCGATCTCGTTCGGCAACGACCCGGACGCGCTGGTGCGCGACCTGCAGGACCGCTTCCCGAAGGCGCGGCTGATCGGCGGCGACGCGGCGTTCGAAAAGCTCGTCGCCAAGGTGGTCGGCTTCGTCGAGGCGCCCGCGCGCGCGTTCGATCTGCCGCTCGACGTGCGCGGCACCGCGTTCCAGCAGCGGGTGTGGCAGGCGCTGCGCAAGATTCCGGCGGGCGCGACCGCGACCTACACGGACATCGCCAAGCGCATCGGCCGGCCCAAGGCGGTGCGCGCGGTCGCGGCGGCCTGCGCCGGCAACCCGGTCGCGGTCGCGATCCCGTGCCATCGCGTGGTGCGCCTCGACGGCGACCTCGCGGGCTATCGCTGGGGCGTCGCCCGCAAGCGCGCCCTGCTCGCCAAGGAGAAGGCAGCGTGAGCGGCCTTCACGCTGCGCGCTTCGGCGGCCAGGCCCGGCCGCACGAAGCTGCGCCGATCGCCGAGCGCATCGCGGCGCTGGACTGGGCCGCGGTCGGCGCGGCGCTCGATGCGCAGGGCTGCGCGGTGATCGGGCCATTGCTCGACGCCGACGAATGCGCGGCGCTCGCGGCGCGCTACGACGACGATGCGCTCTTTCGCAGCCGCATCGTGATGGCGCGGCACGGATTCGGGCGCGGCGAATACAAGTACTTCGCGTATCCGCTGCCCGACGAGGTCGCGGCGCTGCGCGCGGCGCTCTATCCGCCGCTCGCCGCGATCGCCAACCGCTGGAACGAAGCGATGGGTATCACGGTGCGCTATCCGGACGCGCACGCGGACTTCGTCGCCCGCTGCCACGCGGCCGGGCAGAGCAAGCCTACTCCCCTTCTGCTGCGCTACCGCGAGGGCGACTACAATTGCCTGCACCAGGATCTCTACGGCGAGCACGTGTTTCCGCTGCAGGTGACGGTGCTGCTGTCGCAGCCGGGCACGGACTTTTCCGGCGGCGAGTTCGTGCTGACCGAGCAGCGCCCGCGCATGCAGTCGCGCGCCGAGGTCGTTCCGTTGCGCCAGGGCGAGGTCGTGGTCTTTCCGGTGCACCACCGGCCGGTGCAGGGCACCCGCGGGACCTATCGGGTCAACATGCGGCATGGCGTGAGCCGCCTGCGGGCCGGCCGCCGCCATACGCTGGGCGTCATTTTTCATGATGCGCGATGATCGGCGCGGCCCCGGCGGCCGATGCGGTAAATCCGCACCAAATTGAATGGATTTTGACGTATCCCGGAACGTTTCCTTGCGCTCCAGGTTTTCCAACGAAACTGGGGTTGGGCATGCCACGTGCGTCACGTGCTCGGTATTATTGGCGGCAAGCCGACATTTGCATGCGCTTGTCGCTCCTGAGCGACGACAACGAAGTCGCCGAGTTGCTCATCAACAAGGCGATGGAGCTGATGTCGCAGGCCGAGACGGCCGCAACCGAAGGGGACATCGACCCCATCGGTGAGCGCGATGACGAGCACTCTTCCGGCGGGCTCAACAGCGGTCACCATTGACCAAGCCGACCTGACCAAGCCGACTACTGCCTCGTCGCGCGCCTACGCATATCAATACCTCCCGACGTCCCGCGTGGAACTGCACGCCCGCTGCCGCGTAATGCATGCACAGCGCGTGATCGTTCCTGTGCCTTGGAACGCATTCCGCGCTAAATTAAGTGCCGCGGGCCGCCCGAAACGGTCGAGAACCCGCGTCGATGGGGCGAGGAAACGCTGGAGGGATGGCCAATGGCCACGGCAGTCACATACGGTACGTTGTCTCCCGACGAACATAGCGCGCAGCTACGCAAAGCGGTCGTCGCGTCGACCATCGGCACCACGATCGAGTGGTACGACTTCTTCCTCTACGGCACCGCCGCCGCGCTGGTGTTCGGCAAGCTCTACTTTCCCAACACCGATCCCTATACGGGCACGCTCGCGGCCTTCGGGACCTACTTCATCGGCTTCGTCGGACGCCCCATCGGCGCCGCGATCTTCGGCCGCTACGGCGACCGCATCGGGCGCAAGGGGACGCTGATCGCGACCCTCCTGTGCATGGGCATCGCGACCTTCCTGATCGCGTTCGTGCCGACCTACGAGACGATCGGCATCTGGGGCGCCGTGATGCTGACCGTGCTGCGCATGATCCAAGGCATCGGCGTCGGCGGCGAATGGGGCGGCTCGGTCCTGCTCGCGATGGAGTGGGCGCGCTCGCATGGCCAGCGCGGCCTCGTCGCGTCATGGCCGCAGTTCGGCGTGCCATGCGGACTTTTCCTGTCGAACGTCGTGATCCTCATTGTCAGCCACTGGTCGGGCGACCAGTTCGCGGTCTGGGGATGGCGCATTCCATTCCTGCTCTCGATCGTCCTCGTCGCCGTCGGCCTGTGGATCCGTCTCGGCATCCTGGAAACGCCGGTGTTCCAGAAGCTCGTCGCGAACCAGCGGATCGAGAAGGCGCCGGTCACCGAGGTCATCAGGAAGCAGCCGCGCGAGATCATCCTCTCGGCGCTGTTGCGCATGGCCGAGCAGGCGCCGTTCTACATCTTCACGGCCTTCATCTTCGCCTACGCGACCGCCACGCTCAAGATGTCGCGCGACCTGATCCTCACGGCCGTGACGGTCGCGGCCTGCGTGTCGTTCATCTCCATTCCGCTGTCGGGCCATATCTCGGACCGCATCGGGCGCAGGAAGATGTACATGATCGGCGCCGCCACGACCGGCGTGTTCGGCTTCATCTACTTCGCGATGGTCGACACCGCGAGCCCGGTGCTGGTGTTCGTCGCGATCGTGCTCTCGCTCATCCCGCACGACATGCAGTACGGCCCGCAGGCCGCGTTGATCGCCGAGGCGTTCACGCCGCGCCTGCGCTACAGCGGTTCGTCGCTCGGCTACCAGCTCGCCTCGATCGTCGCCGGCGGACCGGCGCCGATCATCGCGGGCCTCCTGTTCGGGGCCTTCCATTCGGGCTACGCGGTCTCGGCCTACATCGCGGCTTGCGCCGTCGTGAGCCTGATCGCGGCCGCGATGATGCCCGACTATACGGGCCGCGACATCTCGGCGGAGTATGACGACTGACGGCGAATCCATCGGTGCCCGCGCCCGGAGGTTACCGGGCGCGGTCGGCTCCGACGCAATCGCGCGGTCAGCTCTGCGGCGGACCGTTTTCGGCGGTTGGCGGCGGCGGCTGCGGAAGCGGCGGCTCCTGCGTGATGACGCGCGGCGCCTCGCCCTTGCGTAGCGGGACCAGCGTCAACATCACGGGATTCGGATAGTGCTCGAGCGTCGCCCCGGTCGCGGCGTCGACTGCCATGCCGACGACCCCGCCCACCAGGACGTTGCCGGCAAACCCGGCGGCGCCCCCGGCGGCGACCCGCGTCCCGACCTGCATCTGCGCCGAGTGATAGCCGGGCTTCGATGCCGTGACGCTGAACTCATCCTTGCGGTTGAACTGCAGTGTGCACGGCGACACGCACACCTGCCCCATCGAGGTGCGAATGTCCGCGCCTGCCGGCTCGGACGAAATCTGCACCTGCTCGGTCGTGCCGCGCGTAACCGATGCGCACCCGCCGCAAGCCGCGGCGAGCGCGAAAACGAATAGCCATCGCATGAGACGTCCCCCTGCCCCCGGAGCCACTTACCAGCAACCCAGGGCTGTACGTCAAGAGCTTGTTGAGGCGCGAGCTTCAATCCGTGCGTGTTCCAAGCGCTTAGAGTATTAAATTACCTTGACCGCTGTAAGGCTGCACCCGGGACCAATTCCCCGGCGCCGGCCGCGCGCAGCCCGAAATTGCCCCCAATCTCCATTCACCCTGCGCCACGGCGGTCATTGGCCGTGGGCCATAGTTCGGCTAATACGAACCCAACCCTCGGGGTGGTTGGGTGGCGCGTCGCCAACGGATTCAGTCGGGGTTCAGTCGCAAAGGGTTCGACGGGTGAGCCATCTCTACCCTGGTGAAGGGCCGCGTCGAAGCTGGAAGCTGCGCTTCAAGCACTTCCTGCTCGACCTCGAACTCGCGCCTCGACTTCGGCCTGTTCCAGAGCGGCATCTGGGGCCGCGAGCTGTTCGAGCGCTTCGTCGAGTTCATGGACCGCTTCCATGTGGCGGGCTGGCGGCGCTGGATCCTGGTCGAGCCGCTGTCCGAGATGGCGACGCTCGGGGTCTGCGGCCTCGTCCTCATGCTCGGGCTGGCGCTCCCGGCCTTCCGCGAGACCGCGGACGACGACTGGCTCAAGAAGGCCGACCTCGCGGTGGTCTTCCTCGACCGCTACGGAAATGAAGTCGGCAGCCGCGGCATCAAGCACAACGACTCGCTTGCGCTCGACCAGCTGCCGGACCACCTCATCAAGGCGGTGCTGGCGACCGAGGACCGCCGCTTCTACGAGCACTTCGGCATCGACATCGCCGGCACGGCGCGCGCCGTCGTCACCAATGCGCGCGCCGGCGGCGTCGTGCAGGGCGGCTCGTCGATCACCCAGCAGCTCGCCAAGAACCTCTTTCTGTCGAACGAGCGCACGATCGAGCGCAAGATCAACGAGGCGTTCCTCGCGCTGTGGCTCGAGTCGCGGCTCTCCAAGAACGACATCCTCAAGCTCTATCTCGACCGCGCCTACATGGGCGGCGGCACCTTCGGCGTCGACGCGGCCGCGCAGTTCTATTTCGGCAAGTCGGCGCGCGACGTGAACCTCGCCGAGGCCGCGATGCTCGCCGGCCTGTTCAAGGCGCCGACCCGCTTTTCGCCCTCCGTCAACCTGCCGGCCGCCCGTGCGCGCGCCAACGTGGTGCTCGACAACCTGGTCGACGCCGGCTTCATGACCGAGGGCCAGGTGTTCGGTGCCCGCCGCAACCCCGCGACTCCGGTCGACCGGCGCGACACCGGCGCGCCCAACTACTACCTCGACTATGCGTTCGACGAGATGCGCAAGCTCGTCGACAAGCTTCCCCCGTCCGTGACCGAGCGCGCCTTCGTGGTGCGCACCGCGCTCGACCCGGGCCTGCAGCACGAGGCCGAGGTCGCGGTCGAGAACTCGCTGCGCGAATACGGGCGCGACTATCACGCCACGCAGGCCGCCGCCGTGGTCGCCGATCTCGACGGCGGCGTGCGCGCCATGGTGGGCGGGCGCGACTACGGCGCCAGCCAGTTCAACCGCGCGACCGACGCGATGCGCCAGCCCGGCTCGTCGTTCAAGCCCTACGTCTACTCCACCGCGCTGATGCACGGCTTCAAGCCGACCACCATCGTGGTCGACGGCCCGGTGTGCATCGGCAACTGGTGCCCGCACAACTACGGCGGCGGCTATTCGGGCGCGCAGCCGCTGTGGAGCGCGCTCAAGAACTCGATCAACACCGTCGCCGTGAAGCTCTCGATCGCGATCGGCAACGGCAACCCCAAGCTCGGCCGCGCCCGCATCATCGAGACGGCGCGCAAGCTCGGCATCGTGACGCCGCTGCCCGACACGCCGTCGCTGCCGATCGGCGCCGACGCCGTCAACGTGCTCGAGCACACTGTCGCGTTCGCGACCTTCCCCAATGAGGGCAAGACGGTCGCGCCGCACGCGATCCTCGAGGTGCGCACCGGCTCGGGCGAGACCATCTGGCGCTGGGACCGCGACGGCACCAAGCCCAAGCAGACGCTGCCGCCGCAGGTGGCGCGAGACATGATCTTCATGATGAACAAGGTCGTGGAAGAAGGCACCGCGCGGCGCGCCATGCTCGCCGGCATCAAGGCGGCCGGCAAGACCGGCACCACCAACGCGTACCGCGACGCCTGGTTCGTCGGCTACACGGGCAATTTCGTCGCCGGCATCTGGTTCGGCAACGACGACTACTCGCCGACCAACCGCATGACCGGCGGCGCGCTGCCCGCGATGACGTGGCACGAGATCATGCAATACGCGCACCAGGGCATCGAGCTGAAGAACCTGCCCGGCCTGCCGCCGAACCCGGCGCCCACCGCGCCGGTCGCGCAGAACACCAAGAACGGCGAGGCGCCGCATCCCGCCATGCTGACCTTCCGCGGCGCGCAGGTGCTGGTGCAGGTCGAGCACATGATGGAAGATGCCCGGCACGCCCTGCCCGCAGTGCCGGTGGGCGCGGCGGCCGCAATCGACCACGCGCCGGCGACCGACCGCCGATCCGCCAATTCTCCCACCGGCCCGTTCGCGGCCGCCGACGAGCGCTCGCGCACGACGAGCGGCGATTGACGGCCGCAGGCGCAGACCGAAGCTTGGACTGAACCGTGCGGCTGCTGCTCGGCTCCCTTTACACTTTCATCGTCGCGGCGGCGATCGGGCTCGGCTCGGCCTGGTTCGCGCTCAGCCACGGCGTGGGCTTCAGCACGCTTCGGATCGGCGCCTGGACCGCGCAGCCGAAGAGCGGCACCACCGGCATCGATCCCTACTCGCGCGCCGCCATCGCGCGCAGCGGCGCGCTGCCGATCGGCCTCGGCGACGGCGTCGCGTTCACGGCCTCGGGCGACGACCGCGGCCAGCCGCTCGACGGGCGCTGCGAGATGCTGATCAGCGGCACCACCCCGGCGGCGCGCTACTTCACGCTCACGCTGTACGATCCGGACGGCCGGCTGGTGGCGAACTCGCTCAATCGCCACGGCTTCACCAGCGAGGAGCTCTACCGCAACCAGGACGGCAGCTTCGAGGTCGAGGTCGCGCCGCGCGCCCGCGCCGGCAACTGGCTGCCGACCGGCGGCGTCGACCGTTACGTGCTGGTGCTGCGCTTCTACGACACCTCGGTGGGCGTCGCGACGCGCGCCGAACGCGAGGCGCCGATGCCCTCGATCAAGCGCACGGGGGCCTGCCGATGACGCGCTGGCTCCTATGGACGCTCGCGGGCGTCATTCTCGGCGGCATCGTGCATCTGGCGACGATCCTGGTGTTGCCGCGCACCGCCAGCCAGAACGCCTACGACCGGCTCATCCCGATCACGCCGGTCAATGCCGTGACGCCGATCCCCGGGCCGACGCCCGCCAAGGCGGCGCTTCCCTTCATGGATCCGGCCTTCGCGGTCGCGGTCTGCCGCTACGATCTCGGGCATGGGCCTATGAAGCTCACCGCGCCGGTGAGCCAGGCCTACACGTCGGTCACGTTCTACACCAAGCTCGGCGTCGCCTATTACGGCATCAACGACCGCGCCGCCGGCCGGCGCACCATCGAGCTCTACCTGATGACGACCGCGCAGCGCGACGCGATCCCGGAGGACGAGGAGGTGACCGCGGCCGACCGGCTGATCATCGAGTCGCCCGGCACCACCGGGCTGATCGTGCTGCGCGCGCTCAGCCCCGAGCCGAGCCTGATGCCGATGGCGCAGGCCTCGGTCGCGGCCGCGCGCTGCCTGACGCAGGCGCAGTAGGCGCGGCCGGCCGCGTCGGCGCGCGGCACGCGCGAAAAATAGATGATATTTTTCGCTCGACCGTGTCGGACGCCTGCCGGCGCGTCCGTCCTTGTCGGTGACCGCCCGCCTGCAGCCGGTCGACCCTCGGAGTTCCAGCCTTGCTCTACGCCATCCTCTGCTACAACGACGAAGCCGCCATCTGCTCCTGGAGCAAGGACGAGGAAGCGGCCGTGATGACGAGCCTCGGAGCCGTGACCGAGAAGCTCGCGCGGGAAGGCCGGCTCGGCCCGGTCGCGCGGCTGGTGCCGACCACCGCCGCCACCACGCTGCGCAAGGACCGCGACCCGCCGCTCGTCATCGACGGGCCGTTCGCCGAGACCAAGGAGCAACTGCTCGGCTTCTTCGTGATCGACTGCCAGTCGCTCGAGCACGCGCTCGAGACCGCTCGCGAGCTCGGAGCGGCCAACCCCGGCGGCTCCTACGAGATCCGCCCGATCCTGGAGTTCCTGCCCGGGAACGCCGGGTCGTGAGCGTTCTCGCCGGCGACCTCACATGGATCGACGCCGCCCTCACGGCCGCGCGCCCGCAGGCGCTCGCGGCGCTGCTGCGCTATTTCCGCGATCTCGACTTGGCCGAGGAGGCCTTCCAGGAGGCGTGCCTGCGCGCCCTGAAGACATGGCCGCAGAACGGGCCGCCGCGCGATCCCACCGCCTGGCTGATCCTGGTCGGCCGCAACGTCGCGATCGACGAGACCCGCCACCGCGCAAAACAGCAGCCGTTGCCGGACGGCGATGCCCTGCCGGACGCCGACGACAAGGAGGCCGAGCTCGCCGAACGGCTCGATGCGTCGCACTACCGCGACGACGTGCTGCGCCTGCTGTTCATCTGCTGCCATCCGGACTTGCCCGCAACGCAGCAGATCGCGCTTGCGCTCCGCATCGTGTCGGGTCTCTCGGTCAAGCAGATCGCGCGCGCCTTCCTGGTCGGCGAGAGCGCCATGGAGCAGCGCATCACCCGGGCGAAGAGCCGCATCGCGCGCGCCGACGTGGCGTTCCAGGCGCCCGGCGCGGTCGAGCGCGCCGAGCGGCTCGCCGCCGTCGCGGCGATGATCTATCTCGTCTTCAACGAGGGCTACTCGGCGAGCGGCGATGGCGCTCCCATGCGCCTGCCGTTGTGCGACGAGGCGATCCGCCTCGCCCGCCTGCTGCTGCGGCTCTTTCCGGCCGAGCCCGAGATCATGGGGCTCGCGGCGCTGCTCCTGCTCCAGCACGCGCGCACGCCGGCGCGGTTCGACACCGACGGCGGCGTGGTGCTGCTCGAGGACCAGGACCGGACCGCCTGGAACCGGGCCATGATCACCGAAGGGCTCGCGCTGATCGACAAGGCGATGCGCCATCGCCGCCGCGGCCCCTACCAGGTCCAGGCCGCGATCGCGGCGCTGCACGCGCGCGCCGCACGGCCGGACGAGACCGACTGGGCGCAGATCGACCTGCTGTACGCGGCACTCGAGGAGCTCACGCCCTCCCCGGTGATCACGCTCAATCGCGCCGTCGCGGTCGCCAAGCTGCGCGGCCCGGCGGCGGCGCTCGCCGCCATCGAGCCGCTCGCGGGCCCGCTCAACGGCTATTTCTATTTCTTCGGCCTCAAGGGCGCGCTGCTCATGCGGCTCGGCCGTAACGCCGAGGCGCGCACCGCGTTCGACCGCGCGATCGCGCTCGCCAATTCGGCGGCCGAAGCCGCGCATATCCGCCAGCACCTCGACCAACTCGCCCAGGAAGGCGCAGCTGGCGGCTGATCATTGCGGGCGGCGCAGCCTTTACTTTGAGATGGGCGGTGTCACTTTGAGATGGGCAGCGTCGGCGCCGGCACGACCGCCGCCACCTGCGGGCCGCAGCTCACCGAATCCGGCCCAAAGCGTCGGCCGGTCAGCACGTGGTTCTCGGCAATGCGGGCGTTGAGCAGCGTGAGCGAGCGCTCGACCTCGACCGCCATCGGATTGGGCGTCGCAATGACGAGGCGCTGCAGCGCGAAACAGTAGGCCGCGGAGCGATCGGCCATGGCGCGCTGCACCCAACCGACCACGAACGCGTTCTCGGCAATGCGCGCGGTCGCGTTGCCCTTCTCGGCGTGCGTCAACCCGGACACGTAGGCGAAGCTCTGGGTGCGCTTGTCGTCGAGGTCGAGCACGATGCGCGCGGCGGTGAAGAATTGCGGCACGCGCTGCACATCGTCGCGGATGTCGTTGTTGAGCCGGTCATAGCGCGCCGTGGCCGACCGGTAGGGCTTGCTCATCAGCTGCGCACTGTAGCCGCCGACCGTGAACTTCGGCCAGCCGTCGCGCCGCGAGAGCCCGTATTCGTTGATGATGGCGTACCAGCGCGCGCGGTCGAACGGCGGCTCGATCAGCGGATAGGCGAGGTCGCGCAGCGTCCGCTCCTCGTCGGTGAGCGGCAGCGCGGAGATCGGCGCGCCGGCCGCGCGGGCGGCGTCGCGGCCGACCCAGTCGTGGATGTCGTCGCTGACCAGATTGGGCTTGATCCGGTCGAAATCGCCGTTGGCCGAACAGGCGCCGAGCAGCAGGAGCATCGGCAACGCGAGCGCGCGCACGTGGCGCGGCAACACGTATCGCCCGATGGCGGAGGTCGATCGCAGGGGGGTCACGAGCGCGACGCGCGCCGGCGTCGCTTGCGCCCGGACGAGGAGCTCGACGGCTCGACGTCGCCGGAGGGGCCTTCGTCGTAACGCTCGATACGGACCACGGGCAGGATGATCACGGTCGCGGAACCCACGCCACGCTCGCCGCCATCGCGCGCGGCTGACCGCGCTTCCGGAAACTCTACAACAATTCCCATGGAGCCCTCCGCCTCGCCATGAGACAGGTGTGCCTTGGTTCAAACGGACTTCGCCCGTGCGCTTATTTAGGACGGGAGTTGGTTAATGCTCTGCTAACGCGACACTACGCATGAATGCGGGGCGCGAGATGAATCGCTGCTGTGTCTTTTCCAGCGCAGCGGCGCGCAGGCGTGTGTCTGAGCCCGCGCATATCCCGGCGAAAGCCTGCCCCGGAATTGATCCGGGTGGAGACCGGTTCGCCGACAACGATATGCGCGAATCAACGCGCGAGATCGAGCAGGTGCCGCCCGCCGCGGTCCTCGGTCTCGACGATCCACACGTCCGGATCGAAGCGCGTCTCGCGTGCCAGATACGCCTCGACGTCCGCCTCGGGCGCGGGCAGCTTCTTGAGCGCGGCCGCGAACGCGCGATCGGTCGGTTGCGCCTCGTCGAAGGCGGCCTGCGGCGCCGGACTGTAGAGATCGGCGCTGCCGTCGAGCCTGTTGACCTTGATGAAGATCGCGCCCGCCTCGTCGGCGCCGTGCCGCCGCACCGCCGCGAAGATGCCTTCGACCTGACAGCGGCGGATATAGGCCGCGACCCAGATTGCGGATTTCAGGCGCATGGTGCGAACGATGGCACGAACGATGGTTGCGCGGCGCGACTTGCCGCGGTCGCGCACGCTGTCACCGCACGTGGTACCGCGTCAATCGAGATTGCGCCCCGTGAGCGTCGCGAGCTCGCGCTTGACCGCTTCGGAGAGCTCGCCGGTGACCGGCAATTTGCGGTCGCGCTCGAAGCGCTGCACGGCGGCGCGGGTTTCGGCGTCGTAGATGCCGGTCGGCTTGAGCTGGCCGAAGCCGTACTCGCTGAGCGCGCGCTGCACGGCGAGCACCTGCCGCGATGGCGCCACCAGCGAGCGCGACGGCGCCGGCTGGGGCGCGGGCGCGGCCGGCTGATGCGCCGGCGCCGGAGCGTGCGGCGTCGGCGCCGGATTCTCCTCCAGCAGCTCGGCGATCGGATCCTTGCGCGCCGCGACGGTCGCGGGCGCCGTGGCGGGGCGCGGACGCGGCAGCTCGACCACCTCGTGGCGCGGCGGATCGAGATCCGACCGGCGCAGGTGCTGCACGGCGCCGACGTTGTCGCGCGCGGCCGCGACCGGCAGCGAATGGACCGCGAAGATCGGCGCCGGATGTGGTCCGTGCTGGAGATAAACGCTGTTGACGACGATCGCGCTCGCGGCCCCGGTCAGGACCAGGAACGCGAGCGTATCGCGCGGCCGCCGCAGCAGCAGCCGCCACCACCAAGGACGCGAAACGGCCGGACGATCGAATTCCTCGTCGTCCTCGTCCGCCCGCCGTCGTTGCCGCACTGACGCACTACGCACTTTTCTTCACCACTGTCATGCTTTCGCGCGCCGGGACGCCGGCGCTGCTCTCCGGCGCGCGCGGCGCCAGCTTGATCGCTTTCGGCTGCACGGCCGGCGGCCGCGCCTGCTCGCAATCGATCGGGATGCGCACCGTGATGCGCGTGCCCTCCCCGACCCGGCTGCGGATCGCGACGTCGCCGCCGTGCAGCGCCACCAGGCCCTTGACGATCGACAGGCCGAGGCCGGTGCCGTCATGGCGCCGGTCGTATGAGCCCCGCGCCTGGAAGAACGGCTTGCCGATGCGCGGCAGATCGTCCTCGCCGATGCCGATGCCGTTGTCCTCGACCGCCAGCGCCAGGATCGCGCCTTCGGCGACCGCGCTGACGCGCACGCGCCCGCCGCGATCGGTGAACTTGATGGCGTTCGACACGAGATTGATCAGGACCTGCTTCACGGCGCGCTTGTCGGCGACGATCTCGGGCAGATCGGCCTGCACGTCGGCGACGAGGTCGATCCCGCATTCGCGCGCCTTGAGGGCGAGCAGGTCGCAGCATCCGCGGATCACGACCGCAAGACGGAACGGCTCCGGCCGGATCTCGAAGTCGCCGGTATCGAGCTTGGTCATGTCGAGGATGCCGTTGACCACCGACAGCAGGTGCTGGCCGGAATCGTTGATCAACGCCGCGTATTCGTGCCGTCGGGTGGCGTCGAGCCGCATCTGCGTCTCGTTCGCCAGCATCTCGGAGAAGCCGATGATGGCATTGAGCGGCGTGCGCAGCTCGTGACTCATGGTGGCGAGGAAGCGGCTCTTCGCCACGTTGGCCTGCTCGGCCTCGCGGTGCGCGTCCTCGAGCGCCTGCTCCTGCGCCTTGCGCTCGGTCACGTCGCGCATCACGGCGACGACCTCGCGCTCGTTGGGCGTGGCGGTTTCGCCGAGCGCGCGATCGAGCGGCCGGCAGCGCATCTCGATCCAGATGAAGCGGCTCGCCGGCGCGCCATTCTCGACGCGCTCGCGCCGCACGCGGAACTCGACTGAGCGCGCTTCGCCGCGCGCATCAGACAGCGCCGTGAGATAGGCGGGCCGGTCGGCCACGTGCACGCGGTCGAACAGGCCGTGGCCGAGCAGATCTGCGACCGCCGCGCCGAACAGGGTTTCGGCCGCGGGCGAGGCGAACACCACCGAGCCGCTGCGGCCGTGTCGGGTGATGACGTCGGTCATGTTGCGGGCGAGCAGCCGGTAGCGGTCCTCCTCCGCATAGAGCAGCCAGAAGCTCATGCGCGCGAGCGACTCGGCGCCGAGCGCGAGCCCGGTCGCGTAGAGGGCGGCCGAGATGATGCCGAGCGCCGTGAGCGCGCCATGCCCTTGCTCGGGCGTCGCCGGCGTCGGCAGCAGGTGATAGGCGTTGCAGAACATCAGCAAGCCGACGGCGAGCAACGCCAGCGTCGAGGCGGTGGCGACCACGCGACGCGAGGCGGAAAGCGCCGCCTCGAGCGGCACGATGACGAGCCAGATCGCGGCAAACGACGTGATGCCGCCGGTTTTCGCCGCCACGATCGTGACGAGCCCGGTGAGTGCGAGCGAGGAGAGCACGTGCGCACTCTCATAGCGGCCGGTGCGCGAGAGGAAATAGGCGGTGAGGATCGGCGCGATCAGCCAGGCGAACACCGCGATCTCGAGCGCGCTCGGCACGCCGCGCATCGCGAGATAGATCGGAAACGCCGCGAGCGCCGCCGCCGAGCCGATCAGGCGCGGACCGATGAAGGCGCGGTGACGCGCCGTGGTAAGCGCGTCGCCCTGCGCGGACGGGTGCACCAGCGTGTCGATGTAATCACGGACCGGCTTGAGAAAGTGCACGGCTCCCAAATGCACGCCCGCCCACGGACGCGCTCCCCTGTCCTTTGTCGCTGGCCGGATCGTGTCAGAGCGCGCTTAAGCGAACGCTAAGGCAGGGGAACTGCTGGTAATTTGCCGCGCCAGCCGGGCGATTTTGCGGCTGTCCGGCGCGGCCATTCGCTCGGGATGGTGAACGATCGGTTGAATGGTGAACGACAGGTTGACGAGCGGTGGCCGGGTGCAGCGCGATCGCCGCGTCGCGCGACAGCGCGCTCGCGTGTCGTCGGCGGCGCGCGGACGCGAGATATTTCGAGTTTTACGAAAATCGAGCTCATTCAAATTCGTCTAAAACGCGCACGACCGGGCGAACCGCGTTTTCAAACGTCGTCTGTATGGTTCGCGACTGGGGAAATAAAAAATCATCACGGGGACGAGGGAGCGGGAAGAATGTGAAAGGGCAGGATCATGTTTTCGCTTCTTCGGATAGCGCTCTTCCTGTGCGTCGTCCTCGCGCTGCTGCCGAGCGGCGGCGCCAAGCAGGATGCCGCGACGCCAAGCGCCCAGATCGGCGCGACCGACGCGGTCGTCGCCGCCTCGGCGACGGTCTCCGACATGTGGCAGTTCTGCGCCCGCCAGCCGCAGGCGTGCGCGGTCGGCTCGCACGCGGTCTCCGCGTTCAGCCAGCGCGCCGAGGCGGGCGCCAAGATGGTCTACAACATGATCAGCGAGCGCGCCGCCGCGCCCGCTGAAACGGGCTCGATCGCCGACACGGCGCGCAAGCCCGTCGCCAAATCGTCGCAAGACACGCTGACCGCGACCGACATCGCGCCCGCATGGCGCGGTCCGCACCGGGTCGCCCACGACAAACACGGCGCCTGAGCGCCGGAGACACCCGCCTCCCAGGGTCTGGCGACGCCGCAACCGTCGCCGAAGCAAACTGCGGCCGTCATGGCCGAGCCGCGAGCGGTCGCCTGCCCGATCCGCTCGCGGCTTTTTCTTTTTTGCCGCCGTCGCGGCCCGTGACGCCAAGCGCGCGAGGCCTTATATCGAGGGTACGGGTCGACGGAACCCGACGCAGATCTCTGGGCATATCTTGGCAGGAAACGTGGCGACGTTGCGCCGGACATTCATGACGATCGACGACATCATCGAGAACTTCTCGTTCCTCGACGATTGGGACGACCGCTACCGCTATGTCATCGAGCTCGGCCGCGAGCTCGCGCCGCTGCCGGAGGCCGAGCGCACCGACGCCAACAAGGTGCAGGGCTGCGCGAGCCAGGTCTGGCTCGGCACGCACGTGCAACGCGACGGCGCCGCCGGACCAGTCCTTACGTTCGACGGCGACAGCGATGCGCATATCGTGCGCGGGCTGATCGCCATCCTGTTCGCGATCTACTCGGGCAAGCCGGCGCGCGACATCGTGTCAACCGATGCGGTCGCGGTGTTCGAGCAGCTCGGCCTGCGCGAGCATCTGACGCCGCAACGCTCGAACGGCTTCCGCTCGATGGTCGAGCGCATCAAGCGCGACGCACGCGAGGCGCTCGCCGAGGCGGCTTGATAGAGGCGGCTCAATAGTCGACGCGCTTGATCCGCCAGACGCCGGATTCCGGCGCCCGGGCTATTTCCGCCGGCGCCGCTGCTGACCGAGCCCCATCTGCTTGGCGAGCTGCGAGCGCGCGGCCGCGTAGTTCGGCGCGACCATCGGATAGTCCGGCGGCAGCTCCCACTTCTCGCGGTAGGCCTCGGGCGTCATGCTGTATTGCGTGCGCAGGTGCCGCTTGAGCGACTTGAACTTCTTGCCGTCCTCCAGACACACAATGTAGTCGGGCGTGATCGAACGCTTGACCGACACGGCGGGCTTGAGCGGCTCCGACGGCGCTTCGCTGTGGCCGCTCGTCACCCGGCTGAGCGCGCCATGAACCTGGTTGATCAGGCCCGGCAGGTCGCCGGCCGACACGCTGTTGTGGCTGACATAGGCCGCGACGATCTTGGCCGTCAGCTCGATGAAATTGTTCCCAGTCGTGCTATCGCTCATCGCCCGTTTCCATCCTGACCTTTTCGGACCGTCGCCCCCAAGCCCCACGCGGCCACGAAAAGATCGCGCCCGTGCGATTTGCCGGCCGCATTGTTCTCATAGCCGACGAATCGAAACCAACAACATCTGCAGTTTTACTATTGAGGGTTGATCAAAGCAAGAACAGACTATGCGAGTTCAAATGAAGCCGTCGCGACAACGCACGTATATCCTTGATATACGCAAGCAAATCCCGGCCTGCCCTGACGCGCGACACCGCCCGGCGTCGCAACCAGCGGTGAGGCCGCGCTCGACCAGACGTGACTTGAGCCTGCCGCCGCGAATGCCTAGTTCAACGGCGCACCAGACCACGACCCCGAACGCCCCCACCGCCAGGTTCGGCGGCCTGACGCGCATCCCCACAGCCCCCCGGTGACCCACATGATCGACGAACACGACGCGCCGCGCGCCGACAAGCGTCCCGTCACGACCACGCGCCACGGCGTCACGCTCACCGACGACTATGCGTGGCTCAGAGCGCCGAACTGGCAGGCCGTGATGCGCGATCCCTCGGTGCTCGATCCCGGAATCCGCGCCTATCTCGAAACCGAGAACGCGCACGCCGACGCAGCGCTCGGCGATACGCGCGCGCTGCAGGACACGCTGTTCGCCGAGATGAAGGGCCGCATCAAGGAGGACAACTCCTCGGTGCCGCGCCCCGACGGCACCTATGCGTATTTCTGGCGCTACCGCCAGGGCGGCGAGCATCCGCTGATCTGCCGCACGCCGCGCGCGGGCGGCGCCGAGGAACTGATGCTCGACGGCGATGCGCTCGGCGCCGGCAAGGCATTCTTCCGCCTCGGCGCGACCGCACACTCGCCCGATCACCGCAGGCTCGCCTGGTCGTGCGACGAAGCAGGCTCCGAGCTCAATGTCGCGCGCGTGCGCGACCTCGCGACCGGCGCCGATCTCGCCGATCTCGTCCAGGACATCGCCGGCGCGATGGTGTGGACCGCGGACGCGAGCGCCTTCTACTACGTCCGGCTCGATGCCCAGCATCGCCCGACGCGCGTCTTTCGCCATCGCGTCGGCACCGACGCGGCCGACGACATGCTCATCCACGAGTCGCACGATCCCGGATACTTCGTGAGCGTCTCGCAACTGCAGTCGGCGGACTTCGCCGAGATCTCGATCTACGATCACGACAGCTCCGAGTCCTGGCTCATCGATTTGCGCGTCCCCGATGCGCGACCGACGCTGGTGACGGCGCGCGATAAATCGGTGCTCTACAACGTCGAGCACCATCCGGCCTACGCGGGCGGCCCCGCACTGTTCATTCTCACCAACGCGGACGGCGCCGAGGATTTCAAGATCGCGGTCGCGCCGCTCGCGAGCCCGGATCACGCCCATTGGCGCGATCTCATCCCGCATCGTCCCGGCACCTATGTGGTGGCCTTCACGGTCCTCGCCGACTGGCTGATCCGGCTCGAGCGCACGGACGGGCTGCCGAGCATCGTGGTGCGCCGGCTTGCGGACGGCGAGGAGCACACGATCGCGTTCGCCGAGGAGGCCTATTCTGCCTTCCTCGCGGGCGGCTTCGAGTTCGCCACGAACATCCAGCGCTTCGTCTATTCGTCGATGACGACGCCGGACGAGGTCTGGGACTACGACCTCGCGGCGCGCACGCGGACCTTGCGCAAGCGCCAGGAAATTCCCAGCGGCCACGATCCGTCCGCCTACGTGACGCGCCGCCTGCTCGCGCCGACCCGCGACGGCGAGACCGTCCCGATCTCGCTCCTGCACCGCAAGAACGTCGCGGTCGACGGCACCGCGCCCGGCCTGGTCTACGGCTACGGCGCCTACGGCAACGCGATGCCGGCGGCATTCAGCGCCAACCGTCTGTCGCTGGTCGACCGCGGCTTCGTGTTCGCGATCGCGCATGTGCGCGGCGGCGACGAGAAGGGACGGCGCTGGTACCGCAACGGCAAGCTCGCCGACAAGCACAACACGTTCGACGATTTCATCGTCGCGACCGAGTATCTGGTGGCGCAGCGGTTCATCGCACCGCGCCGCGCCGTCGCGCTCGGCGGCTCGGCCGGCGGCATGCTGATCGGCGCGGTCGCCAACATGCGGCCCGATCTCTATGCCGGCATGGTCGCCGAGGTGCCCTTCGTCGACGTGCTCAACACCATGCTCGACGACAGCCTGCCGCTCACGCCGCCCGAATGGCCCGAATGGGGCAACCCGATCACCGACGCGGCCGCGTTCCGCACGATCCTCGCCTACAGCCCGTACGAGAACGTGCGGGCGCAGGACTACCCCGCCATGCTGGTGCTGGCGGGACTGACCGATCCGCGCGTCACCTATTGGGAGCCGGCAAAATGGGTCGCACGGTTGCGCGCGACCACGACGGGCCGGCCGTTGATCGCGTTCCGCACCAATCTCGATGCCGGCCACGCGGGTGCGCCAGGGCGTTTCGAGCGCCTCAAGGAAACGGCGCTCGTCTACGCGTTCGCGCTCGCCGCCACGGGGACGCCGCGCGACCGATGAGATGAGCGGCGCGCGACGACGATCGCGCGTCGCCGCGCCGTTACGGCTGCCGATCGGTCTTTTCGAGGTGCGAGCGCAGGTCGTCGATCGACGCGAAGCGCATCGTGCCCTGCGGCAGCTCCGCCTCGATCGAGCCGTCGGTGTAGAGCGTGTAGGCCATGCCGTCGATCACGCCGGACTTGAGAATGGCGATCGGCCGCGGCTCGGCCGGTGGCATCATCGGCTCGCGCGCTGCGCCGTTGACGGGCGGCTCGATCCGCAGCGGCGGCGGCTCGAAGCGCGGCTCTGGTCGCTGCTCCGGTCTTTGCTCCGATCTTGGCTCTGATCTTGGCTCTGATCTTGGCTCCGGACGAGCATCGAGCCGCGGCTCGGGCTTGGCATCGAGCCTCTGCTCCGGTCTCATCTCGGGGCGCGGCGGCTCCGGCCTCATCTCGGGTCGCGGCGCACGCGCAATGGTCTCCGACTGCGACTGGCGCGCGGCGCGCACCTCGGCGGGCCACAGGCTGTCGAACATGTTGGCGCGGCGCGGATCGGCCGGCGCGGCTCGCTCGACCGGCGGCGGAGGCGGCGGTGGTGGCGGCGCGCGTGGCGGCTCGGGCCGCTGCACCGGCCGTGGCGGCGTGGCGGCAAGATTGCTCAATCGCGCCATGATGTCGGCTTGCGTGGGACGTGGTTCGGCTTGCCGCGGCTCAGGGGCTCGCGGCGGCTCGGGGGCCGGAGGCGGTTCGGCAGCGGGCGGCGCGCCGCGGCCCATATGCGAGGCCGGCATGCGGCTCGGCGCGAGCGGCACCTCCTCCTCCATCATCGGCGCTTCGCCGGTGGTGCGCACGGGAGCCCCCGGGATATTGGGACGCAGGCGCTCTGCCGGCGCGGGCCCTTCCGGCGCTTCGGCAAACGGCAGCGGGGGCGGCGCGGTGGGCGCGCGCTGATCCGCGCCCGGACGCGGCGGGTATGGAGGGCGCGCGCCGGGGGCCTGGCGTTGTGCGGGCGCGGGTGGGGGCGCAACGTCGACGGGCTCGGGCGTCGCGGGACGGCGGATGGCTGGAGCCGGACGCGTCTCGAGCGCATTGGCGATACGGCGAAGCTGACGCACCGCGGCCGCGAGGCCGAACATGATCATACCGCCGACGACGGCGGTGGTGCCGACGATGAACAGGGTGTTTCCGAGGTTGAAATCGCGGTTCGGAACGCCGAAGCCAATGGCAAAAACGCCGATCGCTGTCGCAAGCACGCTAAGTATCAAGCAAAACACATACATAGCCGTCTCGTCCCCTACTCAACCGCCCTTCGGCACGGTGACGACCGTCGACAGGCCCGAGCCACCCTGGCTCCCGGCCCGGAAGCGTTGCGGCATCCTGATCCCACTATGTCTAGACTTAATTAATGAGGTAAACAAAGGCTCTTAGCCCGAAATCGAGACAATTTGACCCATCTTTCCTGTGGAATCTCCCCTTGGGCGCCGCCGCGGCCTGACCTCCCGGAAATTTGAACTCTTGAGGCCGCCGCGCCGTTATCGTGGCGAGGTTGCGGTTCCTCATTTCGCTGGCGTCGACCGTGCCGCATCCCGTATGGATGCGGCCGTTCCGTCATTTCAACCAGGCTTCGTTTGCCGTTCGCCCAAGGAGAAAGCCAATGTCGTTCACTCTGCCCGATCTGCCTTATGCCCACGACGCGCTGGCGCCGCATATGTCGAAGGAAACCCTCGAATACCATCACGACAAGCATCACCTTGCCTACGTCAACAACGGCAACAACCTGCTCAAGGGCACCGAGTGGGAAGGCAAGTCGCTGGAGGAGGTGGTGACGGGATCGTTCGGGAAGAACGCCGGCCTCTTCAACAACGCGGCCCAACATTACAACCATGTCCATTTCTGGAAGTGGATGAAGCCGAACGGCGGCGGCAACAAGATTCCCGGCAATCTCGCCAAGAAGATCGATGCCGACCTCGGCTCGGTCGCCAAGATGACCGAGGAATTCAGCCAGGCCGGCGCCACCCAGTTCGGCTCGGGCTGGTGCTGGCTTGCCGTCAAGGGCGGCAAGATCGTCGTCATGAAGACCGCGAACGGCGAGAACCCGCTCGTGCACGGCGCCAAGCCCATTCTGGGCTGCGACGTGTGGGAGCACTCCTATTACATCGACTATCGCAACCGCCGGCCGGACTATCTCAAGGCGTTCATGGAGCACCTAGTGAACTGGGATCACGTGGCCGAGATGTACGAGCATGCGATGAAGTGACAGGCGACCGATCGCGACGGACTACGCTGCGGCCGGGCCCTGCCCGGCTGCAGTCATTTTGCGGACACTTGCTGCCTTGAAGATTTCTGGATTCCCATTTTTCCCAGCGGGCTGCCGCTGAACCGTTCCTCGTCAGACTTCTTGCCGATCGGTCCTCAATTTGCTTCCTCGTATTCTCGTGCACATTGTGCACGACGATGATACAATCAAGACTTCTCTTGCCGTCGGAGCCTCGCGCGAGGCCCAAGCGCACTTATTCGATTGGGGGAGCCGCAAATGGAAATCGCACAGAACATCAAACACGTGTTCGTCCTGATGCTGGAAAATCATTCATTCGACAATATGCTCGCGATGTCCGGCATCCAGGGCCTCATCGCCGCCACCACGGCCAACTCAAACACCTACAACGGGACCGTCTACCCCGTCCTGCGCGGTGCGCCCGACAGCATGCCCACCGACCCGGGGCACGAGTTTCCCGACGTGCTCGAGCAACTCGCCGGCACCAACGCCACCTATCCGCCGGGCGGCCCGTATCCGCCGATCGGCAACAGCGGGTTCGCCGCCAACTACGCCACCACCACGGACGAGGACACGGGACTGCCGACCCCGGGCGAAATCGGCGACGTCATGGCGTGCTTCGAGACCAGCACCCAGTTGCCGGTGCTCTATCAACTGGCCACCAATTTCGCCGTCTGCGATCAATGGTTTTCCTCGATGCCGGGGCCGACCTGGTCCAATCGCTACTTCGTTCACGGAGCGTCGGCGAACGGGCTCGACCACATGCCCACCAATTGGGACATCCTGAAATGGAGTGTCGCGGGCTTCGCGTTTCCGAAGGGATCGATCTACGATTCCCTGAACACGAAGAACCTCGATTGGTGCGTCTACCAGGACTACAACGGTCCGATCGAGGGCAGCATTCCGCAGGTCCTGTCGATCAAGAACGTGCATGTCTGGGACGTGGGCGACCTCGCAAATTTTGCGGGGGAACTGACGCAAGACTACCCCTACGCCTACACGTTCATCGAGCCCAACTACGGCAGCGTGAGCGACGACACCTATCACGAAGGCACGTCGCAGCATCCGATGGACAGCGTGATCGGCGGCGAGAATCTGATTGCCAACGTTTATGAAGCGATCCGCAACTCGCCGCTGTGGAACAACAGCCTGCTCATCATCACCTATGACGAGCACGGCGGCTTTTACGATAGCGTTTCGCCAGGCCCGATGCCTGCTCCCAATGACGGCAGCTCGAACGAGCTGAACCAGAGCGGCTTTGCGTTCAACGTGGCCGGAGTGAGGGTGCCGGCGGTGGTGATCTCTCCCTGGATTCCGGCCGGGACCGTCGATCACACGGTTTACGACCACTCCTCCGTCCTGGCGACGCTGGAGAGGCGGTTTCATCTCGACCCGCTCACGGACCGGGACAAGAACGCGAAGGACGTCCTCCATTTGCTGTCGTTGCTGGCTCCCCGCCCCGATTGTCCCACGAAACTGAAACGGCCCACCGCCGCGGTCGCGGCGGCAAGACCGGTCGTCACGGCCGCAAGGCGCGCCGCCCTGGACCTCCAGCCGCTGCCCGCCTCCGGCAACCTGATCGGCTTCCTCGGCATCGCGCACAAAGCCGAGCTCGAGCTCGCCGAGGGCCAACCGGAATTGCGTGCCGCCGCCGCAACGCAATTCAAGACGATTCAGACGCGAGGTCAGGCGCGCGCTTATATGCAGCTGGTCCACCAGAAGATGGCCGCCGCCAGGGCGCGTCGCAAATAGCTCCGCCGGACCGAGTTCTTCGGCTCCCTCGGCCCGCCTTCCGCCGCGGCCCGACGCAGCGCATAATCCGCCGAAGCGCCGGATACGGGACCCGTGTGTCCGGTGGTGCGGGAGCGCGAACAACGGGAGACGCTCCCTGTCCATTGCGCCCCGGTCATCGACCCTGGAGCCGCCCCTGATGTCGTCGCCCATCTTCGTATTCGACGCTTACGGCACGCTGTTCAACGTGCATGCCGCGATCGGCCGCCACCGCGCGGCCGTGGGTCCCGACGCCGACCGGATGTCCGAGCTGTGGCGCACGAAGCAGCTCGAATACAGCTGGACGCTGACGCTCGCGGGCCGCTACGAGGCATTCTCGACCCTGACCGAGCGCGCGCTCGATTTCGCGCTTGCCCGCTTTCCCGCGGTCGACCGCGCGCTCAAGCCGAAGCTGATGGACGCCTACCGGACGCTCGACGCCTTCCCGGATGCGAGCGCAACGCTGCGCGCGCTCAAGACGCGCGGACACCGGACCGGCATCCTGTCGAACGGCTCACCCGACATGCTCACGGCGGCCGTGTCCACCGCCGGGCTCGAGCGCGATCTCGACGCGGTCCTCTCGGTCGATGCGGTTCGCGTCTACAAGCCGCGGCCCGAGGTCTATCGGCTGGTGACCGATCGGTTCGGCGTCGCGCCGGGCGACGTCGTCTTCGTCTCCTCGAACCGCTGGGACGTCATGGGCGCGACCGCGTTCGGCTTCCGCACCGCGTGGATCAATCGCGGCAAGATGCCGGACGAATACGCCGATCTCGCTCCCGCGACGGTGCTGAGCGATCTCGGCGGGCTGATCGCACTCACCTGAGCTCGGATTCGTAGGCTGGGCGAAAGCGGCCAATCAAGCAGCCGTAAGGCACCGCTTTCGCTCCGCCGTGCCCACGCGGTCTGACACGCCGGCCCCCGTGGGCACGGCGGAGCGCACGTTCGCGCCTCTCGCGAACATCGTGGCCGCCTTTGCCACCCTACGCGGCGAGCGCCGCCAGGACGCGCGCCCAGCTGCGCGTGCCTTTGTGGAAGCTGGTGAGATCGTATTTCTCGTTGGGCGAATGGACGCGGTCGTCGTCGAGGCCGAAGCCGATCAGCAGCGTGTCCATGCCGAGCAGCCGCTTGAAGTCGGCGCAAATCGGGATCGATCCGCCGGAGCCGATCAGGAGGGCGTCCTTGCCCCATTCCTCGGTCAGGGCGCGGCGCGCCGAGGCGAGTTGCGGCATGCCCCAATCGAGCGCGAGGGCCGGCGCACCGACGTGGTCGATGAAGTCGGCGCGGCAGTCGGCCGGTACCCGCGCGCGCACGAACGCGCGGAAGGCCGCGCGGATCTTGTCGGGGTCCTGCCCGCTCACGAGGCGGAAGGAGATCTTTGCAGACGCCTGCGACGGGATGACGGTCTTCGAGCCTTCGCCCGTGTAGCCGCCCACGATGCCGTTGACGTCGCAGGTCGGCCGCGACGAGATCTGCTCGATGACGCTGCGTCCCTTCTCGCCGGCCGGGATGCTCAGACCGACGGGCCCCAGGAAGCTCTGCGGCGTGAGGTCGAGCGCGCCCCACTGCGCCTTGACGTCCGCCGGCAGCTCGCCCACGCCGTCATAGAAGCCCGGCAGCGTGACCCGCCCGTTCTCGTCGTGCAGCGCCCCGAGGATCCTCGTCAGCACCCGGATCGGGTTCTGCGCCGCCCCGCCGAACAGGCCCGAATGCAGGTCGCGATTGGCCGCCGTGATCCTGACCTCGTCATAGACGAGGCCGCGCAGCGAGGTGGTGATGGCCGGCGTCGCCGGGTCCCACATGCCGGTGTCGCAGACCAGCGCGATCTCGGCGCCGAGCTCATCCTTGGTCGCGGCGACGAAGGGCGGCAGGTTCTTCGAGCCGCATTCCTCCTCGCCCTCGACCAGCATCGTGACGGCGAGCGGCAGCGAGCCGGTGACCGCCTTCCAGGCGCGGCACGCCTCGACGAAGGTCATCACCTGACCCTTGTCGTCGCATGCACCGCGCGCGATGATCGCCTTGCGTCCGTCCGGCAACGTCGCGACGCGCGGCTCGAACGGCGGCGTCTCCCACAGATCGAGCGGGTCGACCGGCTGCACATCGTAGTGGCCGTAGAACAGAACGCGCCGGCCGGCGCCATTGCTTTTGGCGAGCACGACCGGATGCCCGGCGGTCGGCCGGACCTCGGCCGCGAAGCCGAGGGTACGCAGATCGCCGGCGAGATGCTCGGCGGCCGCGCGGCAATCATCCTTGAAGGCCGGATCCGTGGAGATCGACTTGATCCGAAGATATTGGAACAGCCGATCGACGCTGCGGTCAAGATCGGCATCGATGCGGGCGAGAACGCGGTCGAGATCTGACATGAGGGTCAAGCCATTGCGGGTGATGATGACTGCGTTCCAATTTATAGTCCGTGCCGGCGCGCGACGCGAGGGAGTGCGGAGGGCACCCGGCAACCGCTTCGACTGCGGCAATCCGTCATCACCCTGTTGCACTCAAGTCACGTTCAGCGACGATTGCGCCGCCGCGTCCGTGCGGCCTTGTGTTTCGAGACGAGCGGTGTTCAATATGAACGTGAACCTGCCGTGAGTGCAGTGGGGGTTTCCGGACATGGACGAACTTGTCGACCGTATCGCCGCCAAAGTTGGCGTCGACCGTGCGGTCGCCGAGAAATCAGTCGGCATCATCTTTGACTTCCTGTCCAAAGAGGGGCCGACCGAGAAGGTGCATGCCTTGCTCGATCAGTTGCCGGGCGCCGATGCCGCAATAGCGGCGGCGCGCGCGAGCGATGCAAGCGGCGTGTTCGGAAGCATGGGGGGAATCATGGGGGTCGGCAGCCGTTTGATGGCGGTTGGCCTCGGCATGGGCGAGATCCAAGGCGTCACCCGCGAACTCATTGCGTATGCGCGCGAGAAGGCCGGAGACGATGCGGTCGACAGCATCGTCGCGGCCGTTCCGGGCCTGAGCCAATTCATCTAGGTCGCCGCACCATGTCGTATTCGATTGCAGATCTCCAACGCATCCCCGCGGACGTCGCCGCGACGCTCAAATCGGTCGGAATCCGCACCACCGACAAGTTCCTCGAGAGGGCCAAGGACCCCAAGGGACGCAAAGACCTCGCCGAGAAGACCGGATTCGACGAAAAGGATATCCTGCGCTGGGCCAACAAGGTCGACCGCATGCGCATCAAGGGCGTCGGCGAGGACTATGCGGAGCTCTTGGAAGCGGCGGGCGTCGATACCGTCAAGGAGCTCAAGTACCGCAACCCGCGCAACCTCGCCAAGGCGATGGCGGAGGCGAACGTCAAGCGCAAGCTGGTGCGGCTGCTGCCGTCCGAAATGGCGGTGGTGCGCTGGATCGAGAACGCCAAGAAGCTGCAGCTCAAGATCACCTACTGACCTTCCGTTCGCTTGCTGACGTGCTTGACAGCGCCGGACTTTCGCGCGCAATGCGGGCGCATGTCCACGGCCGACGATCCCAAGACTGATCCCGGGACTGACGACAGGGCGGGTGAAAAGCCCGTGTCCTGGCTCGCGCGGCTCCTCGCGGCCGGGCGGCCCATCGTCATGGGCGTCCTCAACGTCACGCCCGACTCCTTTTCGGACGGCGGCCGGTTCTTCGATCCCGACAGGGCGGTCGCGCAGGCGCGCCGGATGGTCGGCGAAGGCGCCGACATCATCGACGTGGGCGCCGAGTCGACACGGCCCTATGGCGGCGCGGTGCGCGTGAGCGCCGACGAGGAGCGCACGCGCCTCGAGCCGGTGCTCGCCGCCGTCTGCGCGCTCGGCACGCCGGTCTCCATCGACAGCATGAAGGCCGAGGTCGCGCTCTGGGCGCTCGACCAGGGGGCCGCCATGGTCAACGACGTGTGGGGGCTGCAGCGCGATCCCGCCATGGCGCCGCTCGTCGCCGAACGCGATGTGCCGCTCGTGATCATGCACAACCGCGAGGCGGCCGATCCCGCCATCGACATCATGGCCGACATCGAGGCCTTCTTCGCGCGCTCGCTCGACATCGCCGCGCGTGCCGGTATCGCGCGCGCCCGCATCATGCTCGATCCCGGCATCGGCTTCGGCAAGACCGCGGAGCAGAGCATGGAGGCGATCGCGCGGCTCGACCGGCTGCGCGCCTTCGGCCGGCCGCTCCTGGTCGGCGCGTCGCGCAAGCGCTTCATCGACAAGGTCTCGCCGGCGCCGCCCGACCGGCGGCTCGGGGGCTCGATTGCGGCGCACGTGCTCGCCGTGCTCAATGGCGCCGCGATCATCCGTACGCACGATGTGGCCGAAACCGTACAGGCGCTCAAGGTCGCGGCCGCGATCCGGGGAGAAGCATGAGCGACAGCATCTTCATCACCGGGCTCCTGATCCACGCCCACCACGGCGTGATGCCGCACGAGGAGAAGGTCGGGCAGCGTTTCGTCATCGACCTCGAGCTTGCGATCGATCTCGCGCCGGCGGCGCGCAGCGATAAGCTCGTCGATACGGTGTCCTACGCGAGCATCGTCGAGACCGCGACCCGCGCCTTCACGGAGGGAAACTACCGCCTGGTCGAGGCCGCCGCCGGGGCGATCGCGGATGCGGTGCTGGTCGCGTTCCCGCGCGTCGCGTCCGTCAAGGTGACGGTGCACAAGCCGCATGCGCCGATCGCCGCGATCTTCAACGACGTGGGCGTGACCATCCTGCGCACGCGCCAGGGCTAGCGCATGTTCCGGCGAAGTGGACACCGGTTCGCCGACAAGAGCATGCGCCGGATCAACCATGGCTGACGCGCTGGTCGCGTTCGGCGGCAATGTGGGCGACGTGCGCGCGACGCTCGCACGCGCGGTTGCAGAATTCTGCGACGGAACGATTGTGCGCCTCCTCGCCCGCTCGTCCGACTATCGCACCCCGCCGTGGGGCGTCACCGATCAGGCCCCGTTCGTGAACCTGTGCGTCGAGGTCGCGACCGAGCTTGCGCCGCACGCCCTGCTGGCGCGGGGGCTCGCGGTCGAGCTGGCATTCGGCCGCGACCGCGCCAAGGAGCAGCGCTGGGGGCCGCGACCGGTCGATATCGACCTCCTCGCCTATGACGATGTGACGCTCGACGACGCCGACCTGACGCTGCCGCATCCGCGCCTGCTCGAGCGCGCCTTCGTGCTGGCGCCCCTCGCCGAGATCGTGCCCGACCGCCGCATCAGGGGCGTCCGGGTCCGGGACGCGCTGGCGCGCCTCGATGTGGCGGGCATCGAGCGGCTGCCGCCGGCATAGACAGCCTTATTGGTTCGGAGCGCGCGCCGTGGCATTTTGCCGGCATGTCCGATGACGTAACGCTCGGCGGCGAATTCCCCGCCGCCACCCGCGCGCAATGGCTCAAGCTGGTCGAGGGCGCCCTCAAGGGCGCGCCCTATGACAAGCTCGTGGCGCGCACCTACGACGATCTCCCGATCGAGCCGCTCTACCCGCGCGCGGCTGGCGCGAGACCGGTCATCGGGCGGCCGGCGGGCGCGGCCTGGGCCCTGATGCAGCGGGTCGATCATCCCGATCCCGCCGCCGCCAACGCCCAGGCGCTGCAGGACCTCGAGAACGGCGCGACCGGGCTGACGCTGGTCTTCGCCGGCTCGGTCAGCGCCAACGGCTACGGCCTCGGCGCGGGTGCCGATACGCTCGCGCGGGTGCTCGACGCCGTCGTGCTCGATGCCGGTATCGCCATCGAGTTCAACCTCAGCCCGGCGACGCGCGATGCGGTGCGCCATTTTGCGGCGCTGGTGAAAAGCCTCGGGCTCGCGCCGGCCGCCATCGCCATGCGCTCCAGCATCAATCCGATCGGCGGGTTTGCGGCCTCGGGGACGAGCCCGCGCCCGTGGGACGCGCTCGCGCAAGGGTTCGCCGGAATGGTCCGCGAGCTGGCCGACCGGGGCTTCGGCGGGCCTTTCGCGGTCGCGGACGGGCGGATCATCCACAACGCAGGCGGCTCGGAGGCGCAGGAGCTTGCGTTCACGATCGCCAGCGCGGTGCAGTATCTGCGCGCCCTCGAGGCGAACGGCGTGCCGCTCGATGCGGCGCGCCGCATGATCTACTTCCGCATGACGGCGGACGCCGACCAGTTCATGACCATCGCCAAGCTCCGCGCGCTGCGCAAATTGTGGGCGCGCATCGAGGAGGCCTGCGGGCTTGCGCCGATGCCGACGCATGTGGCGGCCGAGACCGCCTGGCGCATGCTGACCCGTCGTGACGCTGCGGTGAACATGCTGCGCAACACGGTCGCGGTCGCGGCCGCGGGCCTCGGCGGCGCGGACAGCATCACGGTGCTGCCGCATACGGCGGCGCTCGGCCTGCCCGATGCATTCGCGCGCCGCGTCGCGCGCAACACGCAGCTTGTCCTGCTCGAGGAATCGAACCTCGCCAAGGTCGCCGATCCGGTCGCAGGCTCGGGCGCGCTCGAAGACCTCACCGGCAAGCTATGTGCGGCCGGCTGGGCGCAATTTCAGGAGATCGAGGCGGCGGGCGGCGCCTGGGGGGCGCTCGAGCGCGGCCTCATCCAGGGCAAGGTCGCGGCCATGCGGGCGCAACGCGAGCAGGCGGTCGCGCGCCGCAAGGACGCGCTCACCGGGACGAGCGATTTTCCCGATCTCGCCGAGACGCCGCCGGCGGTCCTCGATGTCGCGCCCATCGTGGCGCCGAAGGAGACGACGGTCGCGGTGACGACCGAGGCGCTGCCGCGCATCCGCCTCGCCGAGCCGTTCGAGCGCCTGCGCGACGCGTCCGACCGCGTGCTGGCGCAGACCGGGGCGCGGCCGAAGGTCTTCCTCGCCAATCTCGGCAAGCTCGCCGACTTCACGGCGCGCGCGACCTTCGCCAAGAATTTCTTTGAGGCGGGCGGCATCGCGGCGGTGACGAACGAGGGTTTTGCGACGCGCGACGCGATGGCCGCCGCATTCAAGGCTTCGGGCGCGAGGCTCGCCTGCCTGTGCTCGTCGGACGCCGTCTACGAGACGGAGGCGGCCGAGGCGGCGCGCGCACTCGCGGGCACCGCCCACATCTATCTTGCGGGACGGCCGCGCGCGCAGGAGGCGGCGCTCAGGGCCGCCGGTATCGGCACCTTCGTCTTCGCCGGATGCGACGCGGTGGCGACGCTCACGGCGGCGCACGCGATGCTGCGGACGTAGACGTCGGCGACGCGTTCTCCTCGCGCCGGTAGGGCATTGGCCGGTTCACGGCGGCGACCATCACGTAGCTGATGATCAGAAGCAGGAACCAGGAGCTGAGCTTACCGAACGAGACTATCGACCACGCGACACGCTGGTGCGGATAGAGCCACGTCCGCGTCAGGGTGCCGATGTTCTCCGCAAGCCAGATGAACAAGGCGACGAGGAACAATCCGAGCAGCAGCGGCATCGACCGCCACGCTTGCCAGATGCGGTAATGGATCCACGATCGACCGAACAGGATCGCGACGATCACGAACAGCGCCGGGCGCACGTCAACCGCGTAGTGGTGCGCGAAGAAATTGACGTAGATCGCAGCCGACAAGAGATAGAGCGCCCACAGCGGCGGATGGCGGGTGAAGCGGAACGCGAACAGCCGCCAGCAGCGCGCGATGTAGCTGCCGATCGACGCATACATGAAGCCGGAGAACAGCGGCACGCCCGCGATGTGGAAGAAGGCATATTCGGGATAGACCCACGATCCGACCGAGGTCTTGAACACCTCCATGGCGGTGCCCACGATGTGAAAGAGGAGGATGACCTTCGCCTCTTCCAGCGTCTCGAGGCGGAAGTAGAGCATCCCGGCCTGCACGACGAGCGCGGTGAGGAACAGGAAATCGTAGCGCGCAAGTGCCGCGCCGCGCGGGTACCACAGGTAGGTCGCGATCAGCAGCCCGACCATGATGCCGCCGAACAGGCAGGCCCAGGCTTGCTTCACGCCGAACCGGAGGAACTCGTAGATGAAGGCGGTGAGGCGCCGCTTGCCGGCCCAATGGCCGAGCCGTGCCTCACCGTCGATGAACCGGGCGAGCGGAGCCCAGATGGCGGCGGCGCTGTGGCGCCGTGGGTCGGAATCCTGCACCGAAAGACACCCGAAAGGCCTGCCATCCGCCGGGATTTATGACCGTGCAAGATTGCAAAAGAGCGCCTAAATTGAGTCGGCGCAGAGGCTTGAACGCGACATGACCCGGATCCCGGATTTCGCGACGATCGAGTTCGCCGAGGCATCGGCGGGCCGCGATGGTCCGCGCGCCGCCGCGACGACGGGTCAGCCTTGGGTCACGCCGGAGGGCATCGCGGTCAAGCCGTCCTACGCGGCCGACGATCTCGCCGGCATCGACTTTCTCGACACCATGCCGGGCATCGCGCCCTACCTGCGCGGCCCCTACCCCACGATGTACGTGACCCAGCCGTGGACCGTGCGCCAGTACGCCGGCTTCTCGACCGCGGAAGACTCCAACGCGTTCTATCGGCGCAACCTCGCGGCCGGCCAGAAGGGCCTGTCAGTCGCGTTCGATCTCGCGACCCACCGCGGCTACGACTCCGACCATCCACGCGTGGCCGGCGACGTCGGCATGGCGGGCGTCGCGATCAACTCGATCTACGACATGCGCACGCTGTTCTCCGGCATCCCGCTCGACCGGATGTCGGTGTCGATGACCATGAACGGCGCGGTGCTGCCGGTGCTCGCGCTCTACATCGTCGCGGCCGAGGAGCAAGGCGTGGCGCCCGAGAAGCTTGCGGGCACCATCCAGAACGACATCCTCAAAGAATTCATGGTGCGCAACACCTACATCTATCCGCCCGCCGCCTCGATGCGCATCATCTCCGACATCTTCGCGTTCGCGTCGGAGCGCATGCCCAAGTTCAACTCGATCTCGATCTCCGGCTATCACATGCAGGAAGCGGGCGCGACGCAGGATCTCGAGCTCGCCTATACGCTCGCGGACGGGGCCGAGTACGTGCGCGCCGGGCTCAAGGCCGGGCTCACGATCGACCAGTTCGCACCGCGCCTCTCCTTCTTCTGGGCGATCGGCATGAATTACTTCATGGAGATCGCCAAGCTGCGCGCCGCCCGGTTGCTATGGGCGAAGCTGATGAAGCCGCATGCGCCGAAGGACCCGCGCTCGCTGTCGCTGCGCACCCATTGCCAGACGTCCGGCTGGTCGCTCACCGCGCAGGACGTGTTCAACAACGTGGTGCGCACCGCGATCGAGGCGATGGCGGCGACGCAGGGGCACACCCAATCGCTCCACACCAATGCGCTCGACGAGGCGCTCGCGCTGCCGACCGATTTCTCCGCCCGCATCGCCCGCAACACGCAACTCTTCCTGCAGCAGGAATCCGGAACGACGCGCACGGTCGATCCGTGGGGCGGCTCGTTCTTTGTCGAGCGGCTCACGCATGACCTCGCGCTCAAGGCATGGGGTCATATTTCCGAGGTCGAGCAGATGGGCGGCATGGCCAAGGCGATCGAGGCCGGGCTGCCCAAGCTGCGCATCGAGGAGGCGGCCGCGAAGACGCAGGCGCGCATCGATGCCGGCGCCCAATCGGTGATCGGCGTCAACAAGTACCGGCCCGAGCGCGAGGCGCCGATCGACGTGCTCAAGGTGGACAATTCGGCCGTGCGGACCTTGCAGCTCGACAAGCTCGCCCGCCTCAAGCGCGAGCGCGACGAGCGCGCGGTCGGCGAGGCGCTCGACGCGCTGACCCGCGCCGCCTCGGGCGGCGGCAACGCCAACCTGCTCGCGCTCGCGATCGACGCCGCCCGCGCCAAGGCGACGGTCGGCGAGATCTCGCTGGCGCTGGAAAAAGTGTTCGGCCGGCATGTCGCCTCGATCAAGGCGATCTCGGGCATCTACAGACGGGAGGCCGGCGCCATGGCCAACTCAGTGTCGGACGCGGTCGAGCGCGTGCTCAAGGAGGTCGCGCAGTTCGAGGCCGACGAGGGCCGCCGGCCGCGCATCCTGGTCGCCAAGATCGGCCAGGACGGCCACGACCGCGGCCAGAAGGTGATCGCCTCCGCGTTCGCCGATCTCGGCTTCGACGTCGACATCGGCCCCCTCTTCGCGACGCCGGCCGAAGCCGCGCGTCAGGCGATCGAGAACGACGTGCACATCGTCGGCGTCTCCTCGCTCGCGGCCGGCCATCTCACGCTGGTCCCCGAGCTCAAGGCCGCCCTCGACGCGCAGGGCCGCGACGACATCATGATCGTGGTCGGCGGCGTGGTGCCGCCGCAGGACTACGACGCGCTCAAGGCCGCCGGCGCCGAGGCGATCTTTCCGCCCGGCACGGTGATCGCAGATGCGGCGGCCGAGTTGCTGGCGAAGCTCAACCGGCGGCTCGGGCACGATCGCGCGGCGGCCGAGTAGCTGAGAACCAATCGTCATGGCCGGGCTTGTCCCGGCCATCCACGCCTTTCTTGCCGGCGTACCGTCAGGAAGACGTGGATGCCCGCGACAAGCGCGGGCATGACGTGGCTATCGATTGGAAATCTTGGCTCAAAGCAAAGGCCGGCCCGGGAAATCCCGGGCCGGCCCGACTTGACGCAACATCAACGCAACGGCGCAAAACGCCGATGTGGCTACGACGCCATTTTCATCCAATCGTCGATCTCGCGCTCGGCGCGCTCCTTCTCGATGCCGTAGCGCTCCTGCAAGCGGCCGGCGAGCTCCTCGCGCTTACCGTTGATGAGGGTCATGTCGTCGTCGGTGAGCTTGCCCCATTTCTGGCGCACCTTGCCTTTCGCTTTCGTCCAGTTCCCTTCGATTTGCTCCCAGTTCATCGCTGATCTCCATTGATTGGCGGGCAGGCGGAAGCGACTCCGCCCCGCGATGAAAGGACAACGCGATGATTTACGGGGCGTTCCGAACGATCACGGCCAAGTGCGGCGCCATGCAATTTCGCGACCGCAAAAACGATCATGGCCGGACTGTGGCCCGGCCATGACGCAACGATGTACGAGAGATCGAGCTATCGCAGCGCTTCCCGCTGCATCGGCGCGGGCTTCGCGTCGACGATCTCGCGTGCGTGCTTGATCACATGATCGGCGACGATTGCGTGTCCCTCGGCGGTCGGATGGAACGCGCCGCTGTAGAGCGCCGCATACGCCGGCTGGAGCAGGTCGAACAGCGAGATGCCCTCGCGGTGCGTATTGGCCATCAGGAACGTATCGTTCGGGTTGCGCACCAGCCGCCAGTGATGCGCGTAGGGGATCGTGGCCGCCGGCGAGTACGGCTCGAACTCCTGCGACGCCCGCGACATGCGCGGCATGCCCATCGCCTTCTGGTCGATGAAGGCGCGCGCCGGATCACGCGCGCACAATCCGCGCTTGGTGAACTCGGCGAGATGGTCGGTCACGAGACGGAAGCCGGTGCCGGCCCCGGTCGCGAGCCCGGCCGGGCAGCCCGGCTTCTTCGCGTCGTCGATGCAGGCGAGACGCCCCTGCAGATCCTGGGCGAACTTCGAGACCTCGGCCACGCGGTCGCGGCTATAGGCGAGCTTGGGATGCACATCGAGGCCGAGCGTCGGTTGCGCGCCGCAAGGAGCACCAGTCTCGTCGAACTGGATCTGCTCGTACGCGTTCTGCAGCACGCGGTTGGGTGCGATGCCGAAGCCATCGGCCAGCGCCTGCTTCACCGCCTTGAAGCGCTGGTCGAGCACGCCCATGTAGGTGCGCGACACCTGCGGGCTGTAGCGGATCTCCGATCCGACCCAGCCGGCGATCGGCGCGAGGTCGTCGGCGCTATTGGTGATCGCGTACATCGCGAGCCCCGAGAAGCCGACGTCATTGCCGCCGACCGACATCAGCACGAGGTCGATCGGCCGCTTGCGGTTCGCCTGCGGGCACCAGCGCTTGGTGAAGCTCTGCTCGCTGATCGATGTGCTGCCCGCGGTGTAGACCGGCAGCGTGTACGATCCGCTCGCGGTGCGCCCGGCGGTGCCGTTGCGGCAGATCAGGTCGCTGAGCTGATCGAGCTGCGCGACCACCTTGGCGCCGTGCGGCTCGTTGAACTTCTCGCGCGCGTCCATCTCGGTGAAGAGGCCGTGCACGATCTCGGCGCCCGAGCACGCGAAGCTCGCGAGCGTCACGGAGCGATGCGGATTCTCCAGCGCGAGCTCGAGGCCGACGCGGAACGGGTAGCCGTATTGCGAACGGTGGCAATCGATCGAGAGCCACTGCGCGCCGGCCTTGTCGAAGGCCTCCTCAAACTCGTTGCTGTTGGGACGGTAGATCAGCCCCTTCTGCTCGTCCTCCATGAGGCGCTTGGGCAGCGCCTTGGGATTGAAGTCGGTGGGGGACGACGAGGTCACGTAGCTCGGCGCGATCGAGCGCGAGGCGACATCGCGGGTGTCGGAGTTGGTCGGATCGTAGACCATCTCGCGGGTGGCGCTGAACGACACGGGCCGGTCCGGATTGCCCTCGCCCGACATGAAGCTGTCGCCGAGCGCGACGATGAACAGGTCCTGCACGCTCACGTCCGCATCGGTGAACTCGCGGCCGTCCGGCAGCTTGACCTTCACGGCGGCGCCCGAGGCGTTGTGGTCGAGCGAATACGGCAGGCGCTTGATCACGAACTTGGCCTGGCACGGCTGCGTGCGCGTCTCGCCCGCCATGCCGGCGCGGCGCGGCGTCCACGTCCAGGTGCAGTTGCCCGCCGGAAGTCCGGTGAGCACCTCATGCGACAGCCACAGGTCGACGGTGTGCGCATCCGGCAGCACATAGTCTTCCTTCGCGCTGCCCCAGGAATACTGGCGCTCGCAGGTCGTCATGTAGTGTCGCGGCCGCGCGTTGCGGTCGTAGCAGGTGAAGTTGACGGTCTGCGCCGCCCATCCGAGCCGGCTCAGCTCGTAGCGGCTCCGGGCCGAGGCTGCGCAAGCCGCCGGGTTGGAGGTGTCCTTGCAGTCCGGATCGTTGAGGTGACGTTCGGTCTTCCAGATGACCTTATCGGGCAACGCCGCCTCGGCATTGCCGCGCGCCGCGTTGAACGCCCTTTCGTACATCGCAAAGGACGACTCCCGCTTGAAGAAGCGGAAGGGGCTTTCGACTTTCCAGAGGATTTCGGCGGAATTCGATGGAGTAGCACTCAAGCCAACAGAACACAGGGCGACGAGCGTCGTCGCTGCAAGCGCTGCGTAACGCATCTGACCTCTCCCGCGCACCCCATCGGGGTATGATGATAAACTGTTGGTCGCGCCAGACGAGCGGAAAGTTCACGCTTCGTTAACTTAAATTGCAGGGCATTGAAAAAACAAGGTTTTTCGCCGATGCTAGGTGCGGTGCAAAAACAGCCCGGGACCCGACCATGATCGCGAATCCATCAAAAACGACCATCTGCGCCCTGCTCGCCGGCCTTCTCCTCACCGGCTGCGTCGATTCGGCCGCCCCGCTGATGACCGGGGCGCAACCGGTTTTCGGACAAAACGTGCGCGTGCACGTCTATGTGCTCGGCGAGGATCACGCGACCGGTCCGGACCTCGGCGTCTTCCGCTGGGAGGGCGGCGAGTATCGCGCCGTCAACAAGTCGCCGCTCGAGATCGCGGCCTTCACGGTGTATCCGCTCGCCGGCAACGACTTCGTCATCCAGAGCCGCAGCACGCGGCCGCAGATCAAGGGCTTCGAATACGGGCTCGCCCGCAAGATCGCGACCTCGGTCTATGTCATCGGCGACGTCGACGAGAACGACACCGACGAGGCCACGCGCAAGAAGCTCTGCGCCGCCGGCGGATCGGACACGTGCCGCGTCACGAACCGCGACGACCTCCTCACCCTCGCGCGCGCCTCCGCCGCGAAGCCCGAGCTGAAAGGCTCGCTGGCGATCCTGGTCGGCGAGAAACCCTGACGCATGACGGCGCGCCGGGAGCCGCCCGACCTCGAGCATCTGGCGCGCGGCGTCTGCGCCGGCGACCGCGCCGTGCTGGCGCGCGCGATCACGCTGATCGAATCGAAGCGCGCCGATCACCAGAAGGCCGCGCGTGCGCTCGTGCAGGAGCTGCTGCCGCGCACCGGCCGCGCCGTGCGCGTCGGCATCACGGGCGCGCCGGGCGTCGGCAAGTCGACCACCATCGATGTGCTCGGCACCTGGCTCACGGGCCGCGGCCACCGGGTCGCGGTGCTCGCGGTTGATCCGTCCTCGGCGCGCACCGGCGGCTCGATCCTCGCCGACAAGACGCGCATGGCGCGGCTCGCGGCCGACGACAACGCCTTCATCCGCCCCTCGCCTGCCGCCGGCACGCTCGGCGGCGTCGCGGCGAAGACGCGCGAGAGCATGCTGGCCTGCGAGGCCGCGGGCTTCGACGCGATCCTGGTCGAGACCGTCGGCATCGGGCAGTCCGAGACCGCGGTCGCAGACATGACGGATTTCTTCCTTGCGCTGATGCTGCCGGGCGCGGGCGACGAGCTGCAGGGCCTCAAGAAGGGCCTGGTCGAGCTCGCCGACATGATCGCGGTCAACAAGGCGGACGGCGACAACCTCGCGCGCGCCAAGGGTGCGGCCGCCGAGTATCGCGCGGCGCTGCACATCCTCACGCCGCGCTCGCCCAACTGGACGCCGCCGGTCACGACCTATTCGGCGCTCACCGGCGACGGCATCGCGGAGCTGTGGGCGCAGGTCACGGCCCACCGCGACAAGCTGACCGCGACCGGCGAGATTGCAGCACGCCGGCGCGCCCAACAGGTGAAGTGGATGTGGACCATGCTCGACGAGTTCTGGCGCGCGCGCATCACGTCGGAGGCTAAGCTCAAGGCGAAGCTGCCGCGCATCGAAGCGGCGGTCGCGGCCGGCGAGCTCTCGCCCGCGAGCGCGGTCGACGAGCTGGTGGCGGCGCTCGGCATGGCATGAGCAAGATGCCGACCAAGGTCCTCATCACGGGCTTCGGCCGCTTTCCGGGCGCGCCGTCCAATCCGACGACGCCGCTGGTCGCGCGGCTCGTGCGCACCGCGCGCCGGCACGGCCTCGACTGCGTCGCCCATGTGTTCGCGACGCGCTACGCCGCCGTCGACCGCGAGCTGCCGGCGTTGATCGCCAGGCACCGTCCGGACGCGATCGTGATGTTCGGCCTCGCGGGCCGCCGCCGGCATGTGAGCATCGAGATGTTCGCGCGCAACCGCATGTCGACCTGGTTTCCGGACGCCGGCGGTGTCGCCGCGGCGCGCGCGACCATCGCGGCCGGCGCGCCGCCGAGCCTGCGCGGCCGCGCCGCGTTTTCCCGCCTGCTCGCCGCGGCGCGCGCGACCCGCGTGCGCACGCGGCTCTCGCGCGACGCCGGCAAGTATCTCTGCAACTACGTCTACTGGCGCGCGCTCGAAGCCGCCGCGCAGCCGGAGGGGCCGCGCCGCGCCGTGTTCATCCATGTTCCGCCTGTCGGCAAGGTGCCACGCCCGCGCGCGCGGGCGAAGCGGCGCTCTTTCACGCCCGACGAGCTCTTTCGCGCCGGCAAAGCGATCATATCGGCCATCAGCCGCCGTTAACCGCAACGCGACGAAATCGGCTCAGCCGGGCGCGCCAAGACTATGATGTGGCGCGCCATGACCATCAACCGCCGCACCCTTCTGGCCGGCCTCGCCGCGACTGCGGCGCCGTCGCTCGCGCGCGCCGCCGCGCCGGTCTCGGCCTTCGGCATCGACGCCGCGCAATTGGGCGTGCGGCCCGGCAGCCCCGACGACCAGACCCGCGCGCTGCAGCGTGCGATCGACCAGGCCGCGACCACGCGCGCCCCGCTCGCGCTCGCGCCCGGCGTCTATCGCGCGGGCGATCTCATGCTGCCGGCCGGCGCGCAGATCCGCAGCATCCGCGGCGCAACGCGCATCGTCTCGACCGGCGGCCGCCCGATCTTCACGGCGACGCAGGCCAATGGCGTCACGCTCGGCGGCCTCGTGCTCGACGGCGGCGGCGCACCGCTGCCCGAACGGCTCGGCGTCATCTCGCTGATGAACGGACGCGGCGCGCGCATCGAGGATTGCGAGATCAACGCCTCGGGCGGCCACGGCATCTACCTCGAAGGCGTCGCGGGCGAGATCATCGGCTGCGCGATCGCGGACGCGGCCGACGTCGCCATCCTGTCGTTCAACGCGCGCGGGCTGACGATCGTGCGCAACAGCGTGCGCGGGCCTGGCAACAACGGCATCCAGATCGTGCGCAGCGTCGCCGGCGAGGACGGCACCATGGTGCTCGACAATCGCATCGAGAATGTCCGCAACGTGTCGGGCGGCACGGGCCAGTTCGGCAATGGCGTCAACGCGTATCGCGCACATCATGTCGTCGTGAGCCGCAACCGCATCGACAAGTGCGCGTTCTCGGCCGTGCGCGGCAACTCGGCGAACGACATCCAGATCGTCGGCAATTCGTGCAGCGGCCTCGGCGAGACCGCGCTCTATTCCGAGTTCAGCTTCGAGGGCGCCGTGATCGCCAACAACACGGTCGACGGCGCGCTGTGCGGCGTGTCGGTCGCCAACTTCAACGTGGGCGGCCGCCTCGCGGTCGTGCAGGGCAACATCCTGCGCAATCTGGCGCGCCATCCCGGGCAGACGGACGCCGAGAAAGGCGTCGGTATCTATGTCGAGGCCGACACGACGGTCGGCGGCAACGTCGTCGAGAGCGCCGAGTTCGCCGGCATCATGGTGGGCTGGGGCCCCTATCTGCGCGACGTGACCATCACGGGCAATGTGGTGCGCGCAGCGCCGATCGGCATTGCGGTCTCGGTCGTCTCGGGCGCCGGCGGCGCCGTGATCGCCGACAACATGATCACGGGCGCGCGCCGCGGCGCGATCCTCGGCATGGACCACCTCGAGGTCATCACGGACGACCTCGCCAAGACCGGCGCCGCGGCGCGCTACGCGCAGCTCGCGATCAATGGCAATCGGGTGAACTGAACGCCGAGTGTTGTATTCGTTGCGCTTTTTGCTGTTGGGTCCTTCTGCCAAAATGTCCGTCTTGGGTTCGTTCGGTCAAACTGGTCGTGGATATCCGCGATGGCGATCGATGGGCTCAGACGCTTTCATTGAATTTGCTGCATTTTCTAGCCTAGGTTCGTTCTGCCAAAACGCCGTCGACCCTGTGCTGTCCAGAGCACGGAACTCCCGCATTTCATCCAAAGACGACGCACGCAATTCGGCGCGTCACATGTTCAGCGCCAATGCGACGACGGCGCAAGAACATCTCTCGCTTATGCACCGCATCGCATTGCGCACCGATCGGCTGCCGATATAGTGCGTCGGACAGGCACTTACGGGGAGCGCCGATGGCCAATGTGAGCCACGACGATCATGCGTTGTCGGGCAGCGGGATCATTCGCGAGATCGCCGCCAGCGGGATCGAGTTTGTCGTCTCGGTGCCCGACATCACGACGAGCGAGGGCCTGCTGCGCCCGCTCGCGCAATCCGCCTCCCCTCGCCTCATCCGCGTCTGCAAGGAGGACGAAGGCATCGGCATCTGCGCCGGCCTTGCCTATACGGGCAAGCGCGCGCTGCTGCTGATCCAGCAGACCGGCATGCTCAACTCGATCAACGCCATCCGCGGCGTCGCGGTCGAATACGCCCTGCCGATCTGCATGATGGTCGGCCTCTTGGAGAAGGAGCCCGGCGTGCCGCCGCGGCAATCGCGGCGCTACGGCGTGCGCATCGTCGAGCCGATCCTCGACGCCATGAGCATCCCGTATCATGAGATCGAGACGGACGCGGACATAGGCTTGATCAAGCCCGCGATCGACGAGGCCTATACGGCATCGCGTCCGGTCGTGATGCTGATCGGACGGAGGCCCGCATGATGAAGCGCGACGAGTGCCTCAAGGCGCTGGCGCGGCACGTGACCGACGCCGACATCGTGCTGCCGGTCTACTCGACCGCGTTCGACTGGATCGACATCCGGCCGCATCCGCTCAACTATCTCTCGCACGGCGCCATGGGGCTCGCCTCCTCGCACGCGCTCGGCCTCGCGCTCGGCCGGCCGGACAGGCGCGTCATCGTGCTCGACGGCGACGGCAGCCTGCTCATGAACATCGGGAGCCTCGTCACCATCGCGGAGGCCGCGCCGAAGAATCTCTTTCATTTCGTCTGCGAGAACGGCACCTACGAGGCGAACGGCGGGCATCCGATCCCGGGGTGCGGCAGCGTCGATTTCGCCGGCTTCGCGCGCTCGGCCGGCTGGACGTCGGTACATGAATTCTCCGATCTGAAGATTTTCGAGCAGCAGGCCGGCGCGCTGCTGGCGGAGACCGGGCCGGTGTTCGTCAATCTCAAGGTGGTCGCGAGCGGCCCGCAGGAGCGCGACTACACGCGGCTGCATGGGGCGCATGTGCGGCAGGCGTTTCGCGACGCGCTCGGTAAAAGCTGACGCGGCGCGCGCCGCGGGAGGAGACGATGTCGCATTCGAGGTGCGCGTGGCGCGCAACCGCCGTGTTCGCGGCCTTGTTTCTGTCGGCCCTGCCCTGCGTGCTGGCCACACCCGCCGAGGCCGCGGGCTATCCCGACCGCAGGATCACCTTCGTGGTCGGCTTCGCGCCGGGCGGCGGCATCGACACGTTCGCGCGGGTGCTCGCCCAATCGTTGAGTGCCAAGTTCGGCTGGCAGATCGTCGTGGAGAACCGCGCCGGCGCGGCGTCGAACATCGCGGCGCGGTTCGTCGCGGATGCGCCGGCCGACGGCTATACGCTGCTCGTCGCCGGCGGCAGCTATGCGATCAACCAGACCCTCTACCGCAATCCCGGTTATGCCACCGCCGACATCGCGCCGGTCGCCTTCGTCGCCCTCGACAGCCAGTCCTTCGCGGTGAATGCCGACAACCCGGCGCGGACGCTCAAGGAATTCCTCGACGCCGGCGCGCGCAAGCCGTTCAACTACGGCTATGGCGGCTCAACGGCGCGGATCGTCGCCGACTACCTCTTCCGCGTGCTCGCGAAGGGGAACGGCACCGGTGTGCCGTTCCAGAGCGGCGCGCCGTCGCTCAACGCGCTGCTCGGGCACCATATCGACGTCAATGTCGGACCGGTCGCCGAGACACATCCGATGATCCAGCAGGGCCAGGTGCGTGCGCTCGCCGTCACCGGGCCGCGGCGCGCAGAGGCGCTGCCGGAGGTGCCGACGCTCGAGGAACTCGGCTTCCGCGGGGTCGCCGTCAACGGCTTCATCGGGGTGCTTGCGTCCGCGAAGACGCCGATCGAGGTTCGCGCCAAGCTTCACGCGGCAATCGACGAGGTGGTGGCGCAGCCAGAGGTCGACAAGCGGCTGCGCGTCTTGGGCTATGAGCCGTATCGCGGCACCCTCGCGGATGCGCCGGTCTTCCTCAAGACGCAGATCGATACCTGGGGCAACCTGATCCACGCGACCGGCGTCACGATCGAGTAGCGGTAACCCGGATTGAGCGCAGTGAAATCCCGGACCCGAAGTCCCCGGATTTCGGCGCCGCGCGCCTCAATCCGGGATACGCTTGCTACGCCACCTCTCCGGCCGGCGCACAGCGGGCCGTCTTCCAAAGCTGCGCCGACGCCGTTTGCCAATCGAACGCGTGGTCGCTCGGACCGTGCTGCTTCAGATGCTCGATGCGCGCGACCGCCTCCGCGACGCCCGGCCGATGGCCGGCCGGCACCCACCACAACACGACCGCCGGCCCTTCGAAATGCTCGAACCAGTCGGCGCGGCGGCCATAGAAGCGCTTATGGACCGTCTGCCACACGAAGCGCTCGAGCGCATCGACGCTCTCCCACACCGAAATATTGATGATGATGCGCGGGTCGCCATAAGGCCGCGTGTCGGTGGCGTTGCCGCTCTCGTCGACATAGCGCCAGACGAATCCGGCGCTGCGTTCCGCGATGCCGTTCACCAAGGCGAGATTGTCGGTGAAATCCGCCATGCGCGGGTCGCCGAGCTCGTATCGGATGCGGCCGATGGTCAGTTGCGCAAGATGATGATTGGGCGGCTGCTTCAAGGGCTTTACTCCATCGTCGATCAAGCGCGATGAATTCGCGCCGTCACATTGGCCTCGCAGGCAACGGGGAGCAATAGATCGAGGATCCCAATTCCTCAGCTCGCAACATCCCCGGCGTTCTTGCGCGCGATGGCGATCTGCTCGCGCGCCGCACGTGCCATCAATCCGCTGTCGTTGAGGATCGTGGCGAAGCGGAACCCCATCGCGATCATGCGCGCCGCATAGGCCCCGGTCGCGTTGTGGATTCCGGCGAACTGTCCGCGCTTGCCGGTCGCCTGGACGAGCTTCTCGTAGATCGAAAGGACTTGCGGCTCCTCACGGTCGAGCATCGGCTTCAAGCCGAGCGAAAAGCCGAGATCGCTCGGACCGATATAGATGCCGCTGATCCCGGGCACGTCGAGGATGGCGTCGATATTGTCGATCGCCTCCTGGGTCTCGATCATCGGGACGACCAGCACCTCGTCGTTGGCGATCGACTGATAGGCGCTCGCCTCGCCATACATGACGGCGCGGATCGGGCCGTTGCTGCGCTTGCCGGCCGGAGGATAGAGGCAGGCATTCGCCAGCGCCTTGGCCTCCTGCGCGGTGTTCACCATCGGGCAGATCACGCCCCAGGCGCCGCCATCCAGGACCTTGCCGATGATGCCGGGCTCGTTCCACGGCACGCGCACCATCGGCGTCACCGGATGGGCGTTCATCGCCTGGAAACACTGCACCATCGACAGGTAGTCCTGCACGCCGTGCTGCATGTCCACGGTGACGCTGTCCCAGCCGCACTGCGCCATGACCTCCGCCGAGAACCCGGACGGGATCGCGAGCCACGCATTGATGCAGGCCTTGCCCGACTTCAGGCGCGCTTTGAGCTTGTTCATGGGGTTCCCCCGGTTTGCGGCGAAGATGCCGGCCGCGACGCCATTTTTGCGACGCCGTGAGAGCAGACCAGAAGGCCGCGTCGATTTCCAGAGACCGAATTTGACATGCGCCCGTGCGCCGGCCGGCGGCGGCGGTCATTGCGAGCGAGATCGGCCTACCGAACCGCGAGACGCCGCCGCGGCCGACGCTGATGACGCGCTGAGTGCGATCCGCGATGGGGCCGGCCATCCGGGAAACTGCGTAGTCTCCTGCGTGTAAGTGCGTACCCGCAAAATCGGAAATTGTTGACGGTTGGCGGTCTTATATGCGGGCGGACGCGGCGGGACCAAATGCGAGTTGCCCGACATGAGCATCGAGTTCGATCACTCTCCTCCATAGCGCGATCGTCGCCCTCCTGGTGACCAGCACCCTCGGATCATTCGCGGCTTCCTACGTGTTCTGGGTCGTCAAATATGCGGCGCTCGAGGGCTGCGTGCCGAGCACCCGGCAGGTAAGCTGCTGCCAACGCTGATGAGGCGCTGACTTGGGCGCCCATGCGGGCGCGTCTTCAGGATTGATTTTGCGCGCGCTTGTCGAGAGCCGCGACGATCCGCTCGAGGTTGGCATTCATCCGTTGCGCTTCGGCGAGTTGCTGCTCGGATAGTTGTGTCGCCGTAAGCCCGACGGCGTGCGCTGGCGGTTGAAGCGCACAACAAGAACTCGCTCGCCGATAAATCTATGCAAGCTTTGCACGCGACGTTTGTTGCGCGGGCCACGCTGCACCGACGCACCCACGGCCCGTGGCGCCAATTTCGCGCGTGATCCGCGGCTTGCCAGACGGCTCCCGAGCATCGAGACTGCGCGCTCCGGTGCGGTTGCGAGCCCGGATATCGCGACCGAGGGAGGATGTGACCATGGCCATTTACGAGATGCGAACCTACACGCTCTACGTCGGCAAGATGGCGGAGGCGGTCAAGCTGTACCAGGAGCTCGGCTTCCCGGCGCTGCAGAAGGGCGGTCACGACAAGAAGCTCATCGGGTATTTCCAGGCCGATACGGGCACGATCAACCAACTCGTGCACCTGTGGAAATTCGACGACGACGCCGATCGGCGAAAGCACTGGGCCGCGGTGTTCTCGAACAAGGACTTCGTGGAAGGCTTTGCTTCGAAGTTCCGGCCGCTAGCGATGTCGCAGGAAGTGAAGCTGCTGACCGCGGCGCCGTGGGGACCGCATCCGTAGTGAATGAAGCCTGTAGCCCGGAATGAGCGCAGCGAAATCCGGGAGATGAAGTCCCGGATTTCGGCGCTACGCGCCTCAATCCGGGCTACGCTTCCTGAAGTCCCGCCGCCGGCACCAATCCGCCCACCACCGTGCCGCGCCAGTTCTTCAACTCCGGCCGCAGGAAGCGCGCCAAGAACGCGCGATCCGCCTCGCTCGTCTGCAGGAACCGCGCGATCATCGCGGCCATCACGACCTCGGGGGCGCGCCCCTGCCCGTCGTCGCACTTGATCGCGACGCCATAGCCGAGCTCGGGCAGCGCGCCGCAATAGACGCCCTCGGCGCCGCCCTTGACGAAGACGCGTTCCCGGAAGTGCTCCATGATCGCGCTGGAAAAGCGTCCGGTGCCGGAGACGAACCACGGTTTCGCGGCACAAGCCGCGCGCAGGCGCCGCGCGGCCGCGGCGCGCTTCTCGCCCAGCCCGCGGCCGGTCGCGAAACGCGCGAAGGCGAGCGCGAGCGCATCAAGCGGCAGCGCCCAGGTCGGCACCGAGCAGCCGTCGACGGCGCGCCGCTCGTCCGGGATTTTGGCGCCCGTCATGCTCTCCAGCACGCTCTTCACCTCGCGCTGCACCGGGTGGTCCGCCGCCACGTAGCCGTGCGTGTCGACGCCCATGGCGCAGGCGGCGCACAGGAAGCCGGAATGCTTGCCCGAGCAGTTGTTGTGCAGCGCCGACGCGGTGCTGCCCGAGCGCGCCAGCGCGAGCGCCGATGCCTGATGCGACGGCCAGTGCGTCCCGCATTCCAGCGCGGAAGCGTCGAGCCCGGCCGCGCGCAGCGTGCGTTCGGCGCGCGCCACATGCGCGGGCTCGCCGCCATGCGACGCGCAGGCGAGCGCCAGGGCCTCGTCGTCGAGCCCATAGCGATCGGCGCCGCCCGCCTCGACCAGCACCAGCGCCTGCAGCCCCTTGGTGGCCGAGCGCGGAAAAACCGGCGTCGCGACGTCGCCGAGCGACAGCACGGTCGCGCCGTCGGCGTCGACCACCGCGACGCTGCCACGATGGCGGCTTTCGACCAGATTGCTGCGGGTGACGTCGACCAGGATGGGATTGGACATGGGGTTGCTTACCAAAGTTCGTTACGCACCGCGCCTGCGCTCCTTCTCCCCCTTTAGGGGGAGAAGGTCGGGATGAGGGGGCGTCTCCGCAAGTCGCTACGCCCGAGTTCGCGGAAGCGCCCCCTCACCCCGACCCTCTCCCCGCACGCGGGGAGAGGGAGCGCGGGCTCAGTGCTCACCTCACGGGCTTCCATCTCGCCGGAATTACCGCCACATTTCGGCTTGGGATTCCCGCTTCACTTCGCACGCCATGGCCATCCGCCTCAAGACGCTTCGAACGACGATCCTGGTCGTGTTCGTGCTGCCAATCGCGGCGCGGGCGGCGCTCTACGCCGCCACGGACCATCCGCGCAGCTGGCGCGAGGCCGACTGGTCGAGCACCCATATGCTGCCGGCGGCCGCCAGCGACCCGCCGGCGCGCATCATGGTGTTCGCGGCGCGCCCGGGCGGCTGGAAAGGCATCTTCGCGGTCCACACCTGGGTCGTGGTGAAGCCCGAGAATGCGACCGAGTACACACGCTACGACGTCATGGGCTTCGGCCAGCCGGTGCGCGTCAACATCCACGCGCCGGACGCCTATTGGTTCAGCGACCGGCCGCGGCTCGTCGCTGACGTGCACGGCGCGCGCGCCGCCTCCGCGATCCCGAAGATCGAGGCCGCCGTGAAAGCCTATCGGTACGCGGCCTACGGCTCCTACCGGGTGTGGCCGGGGCCGAACAGCAACACGTTCACGGCGACGCTGCTGCGCGCTGCGCCCGAGCTCGAGGCCGCCATGCCGTCCGAGGCGGTCGGCCGCGACTGGCGCGCGGACGGCGCGCTGGTCGGGTTGACCGCCAGCCATACGGGCATCGAGATGAGCCTCTACGGCGCGCTCGGCCTGAAGCTCGGCTGGGTCGAGGGCGTGGAGGTCGATTTCATGGGCCTCGTCGCCGGCCTCGATCTGCGGCACCCGGCGTTGAAGATCCCCTGCTTCGGCCGGCTCGGCGTCGACGCGGTGCCGGTCGCGGCCGCGAACGCACCGAACGCGTCATGAGCGACGATCGCCTGTCGATCATCGTGCCGGTTCTGAACGAGGAGGCCGGCATCGCGGCCGCCCTGCAGGCACTCGCCCCCCTGCGCGCACGCGGCGCCAAGGTGATCGTCGCGGACGGCGGCAGCGCCGACCGCACCGCCGCGCTGGCGCGGCCGCTGTGCGACCGGCTGATCGTCGCGCCGCGCGGACGCGCCGCTCAGATGAACGCGGGCGCGGGCGCGGCCCAGGGCGACGTGCTGCTCTTCCTGCACGCGGACACGCAGCTTCCCGCAGACGCCGACCGGCTGATCGTCGACGGGCTTGCGCAAAGCGGCCGCGGCTGGGGCCGCTTCGACGTGCGCATCGCGGGGCGTCATCCGCTTTTTCCGCTGATCGCCGCCATGATGAACCTGCGCTCGCGCGCGAGCGGGATCGCGACCGGCGACCAGGCGATCTTCGTCGACAAAACCGCGTTCGCGGCGGTCGGCGGGTTTCCCGACATCGCGCTGATGGAAGACATCGTGCTGTCACGCCGGCTCAAGCGGCTGAGCCGCCCGCTCTGTCTCGCGGCGCGGGCATTGACGTCCGGCCGGCGCTGGGAGAAACACGGCGTCGTGCGGACCATCTTGACCATGTGGCGCCTGCGGCTCGCCTTCTTTTTCGGCGCCGCGCCCGACAAGCTCGCCGCGAGGTACGGCTATGCCCCTCGCCGCTGAGCCGGTTGCAATCGCGATCCTCGCCAAGGCGCCGTTGCCGGGCTTTTCCAAGACGCGGCTCGCGCCGGCCCTCGGCGCGGACGGCGCCGCCGCGCTGCAAGGGCGGCTGATCGAGCGCGCCGCCGACACCGCGCGCGCGGCCGGCATCGGCCCGGTCACGCTGTGGGCGGCGCCCGACCAGGATCATCCGGCGTTCCAGACGCTCGCGGCGCTGTTCGGTGTCGCGCTCGCGCACCAGCCGGACGGCGACCTCGGCGCCCGCATGCTGGCCGCGATCGCGGCGGCGGGCGGGCCCGCGCTGGTGATCGGCACCGACTGCCCGGCGCTGCAGCCCGCCCATCTGCGCGCCGCCGCCGAGGCGCTCAACGCCGGCATCGACGTCGTGACGATTCCGGTCGAGGACGGCGGCTATGCGCTGATCGGCATGCGCGAGCCGCAGCCGCGGCTCTTTGCCGACATGCCGTGGAGCACGGCCGGCGTGATGGCGGAGACGCGCCGCCGGCTCGGGCGCCTCGCGCTCTCGTGGCGCGAGCCGGCGCGGCTGTGGGACGTCGACCTGCCGGCGGACATCGAGCGGCTGCGGCGCGAGGGGCTGGCGAGCCTGGTGGGGTGAGTTTGTAGGGTGGGCGAACGCTCTTCGCGTTCGCCCGCGCGGTTCGCAGGATCGTTTTTGCAGCGCGTGGGCGACGGCGAAGCGGCCGTCGCCCACCCTACGATATTCGCTATTCGCCGAGAATCCGCTATCTATTCGCTGGTTTATTTGCGCATGTTCTTGTCGGCGAACCGGCATCCACTTCGCCGGAACATGCGCACGGATGGGCAATCACGCATGTTCACGACGCCCCGGCTGATCCTGATCGCGCTCGGCGCCGCGCTCAACTGTTCGATCGGCACGATCATCTATCTGGTCAAGCTGCCGATCTATCTCAACTCGATCGGCACCATCCTGATCGTGCTGCTGCTCGCGCCTGACCGCATGGCCGCCTTCATCTGCGCCTGGGCGGCCGGCTGGGTCGGCCTTGCGGTGAGCGGCCTGATCAATCCGTTCCTGCCCTGGTTCGCGCTGACCGACACCGCGATCGCGCTTGTTGCCGCGCTCCTCGTCGTCCCCGCCGCCGTGACGTTCCGCGCCCGCCCGCTGCGCAGCGGCGCCTTCGCGTTCCAGGTCGCGCTGTGCGGCATCGTCCTGGGCGTCGTCTCGGCGATCGTGTCGGCGCCGGTCGTGGTCTACCTGTTCGGCGGCGTCACCGGGTCGGGCTCCGCCGTGGTGGTCGCGCTCTTCCTCAAGGACGGCCTGCACCTCATGGGCGCCGCCATCGCGTCGGGCCTGACGGCCGATCCGCTCGACAAGGTGCTCCAGGTGCTGCTCGCCGCCCTGCTCTATCGCGTGACGCCAGGCGACTTCATCGCCATGCTGCGCGCGAGCGAGCCCGGCACCGCCGCATGACGCCGAACGGCGCCTTCACGGTCGGCTTCATCCTGATCGCGCTGAGCGTGGCCGAGCCCGGCCCGCGCGGCCTCGTCGTGCTGGTCGCGCTGGCGCTCGCCTTTGCGGTCATCGAGGTGCGCGGCGCGAGCCTGATCGCGTTCAAGCGCGCGGCAATCGTGGTGCTGCCGCTCGCGCTGTTCATGAGCCTCGTCTGGGTCGGCCTCGTCGGCGAGGCGCCCTACCAGATCGCCGCCGACCTCGCCGGCACGCGCACGGCCGCGATCATCTATGTGGCGAAGCTCTCCGGCCGACTCTTTTTCGTCGTCGCCGTGATCCAGCTGGTCTTCCTGCGCTTCGCCGACCTCTCGCCGCTGCAGCTCATCCGCGCGCTGGCGCTGCCGGCGCCGGTCAAGCGCATGCTCGCGATCACGCTGTCGCTGATCGGCACGCTCGGCCACGCCATCGACCGGGCGCACATCGCGCTGATCGCGTCGGGCACGCTCACGCGCGCGCCGTCGTGGCGCAACGCGGTGCACTCGTGGCGGCTGATCCAGGCCGTGTGGCTCTCCGCCGTCACCATCCTGCTCGGCCGCATGCGCGACAAGTGGCCGATCGAGGGCACGATGGCGCGCCTCGACGGCGCGCTCGACCGCGGCCGCGGGCGCATCTTTGCGGGCGACGACCGCATCTGGCTGCCGATCACGCTCGGCGCCGCCGCCGTGATCATGCTCGCGGACCTGGTCGGGAAACACTGATGGCCCGCCGCGAGCTCATCTCGGGCCCCAACTTCTCCGGCCGCAGCGCCGCCCTGCTGGCGCTGCTGCGCGACAGCGCCTTCGCGGCCGAGACGTTCTACGTCGGCCCCTATTCGGAGGCGGCGCTGTCCGGCCTCACCAGCACGATCGCGGACGAGATCGATCTCTACCGCGCCAAGCCCGCGAGCCTGGCGCGCGCGGTCTTCGCGCCCATCGACGTCGCGGCGTTCGGCCGGCGCGAGCCGCAGACGCTCTCGGGCGGCGAGCAGGTGCTGCTCGCGCTGCACTGCTTTTCGCTCAGCGGCTTTCCGGCGCTCGCCATCGACACCGCGCTGGAGCAGCTCGACCCGGCCAATCGCGACGCCGCGCTCGACTATCTCGACCCGCGCAAGGGGCTCGCCGCCGACGTGGCGCTGATCGACAACCGCCTGCCGCCGCCGCTCGTCGGCTGGACGGCGCGCGAGCGCGCGGCCGACACGGCCGCATTCGATTGCGACCCGCGCCGGGTCGTGGCCGAGCTCGCACCGCGCCAGGCACCGACCATCGCGATCCGCGGCCTGACGTTCGGCTATCGCCACGGCAACACGATCTTCCAGAACGTCGACCTCACGCTCGCGGGCGGCACCGCCTATCGGCTCGCTGGCGCGAACGGCGCCGGCAAGACCACGCTGCTCAAGCTCCTGGTCGGCGTGCTCGCGCCGAACGCCGGCGAGCTTGCGCTCGGCGACGCCCCCTATCGGCCGTGGCGCCACGGCAACCGCGCGATCGCGCTCGCGACGCAGAACCCCGACCACCAATGGAGCGGCGCGACCTTGCGCGACGACCTCGCGCGCCGGCGCGCCGCCTTCGCGCACGCCGTTGGCGATGGCTGTTTCGACGAGGCGCGTCTCGAAAAGCTCGCCGCGGCGCTCGGCGCGCAATCGCTCGACACCCACCTCTACGAGCTGCCGCTCGCGGCCCGCAAACGGCTGAGCTGGCTGTGGCCGCTCGCCGGCGCGCTGCCCTGGGCGGTGCTCGACGAGCCCTCGCTCGGCCAGGACTTGGCGACGCGCCTGCAGCTCGCCGCCGCGATCGCACGGTTGACGCAGCTCGGCTACGGCGTGCTGTTCGTCACCCACGATGATGATTTTGCCGCGCGGATTCCGCATCGGGTGCTGGCGATCGGGGAGATGCAGGTGAAGGAAGCCTCATGAAGGCGCTTCATTTGGTCGGCAATTGGCGCTATGGTTCTCGCATGACGAAGCTGCTCGACCAGGCTCTTGAGGCCGTTCGCGTCCTGCCGCCGCAGGCGCAGGACGATATCGCGCGTCTCCTGCTGCAATTGGCGCGCGACGACGCGGAGCCGGTGACGCTTTCGCCCGAAGAGCGAGCCGCCATCTCTGCGTCCAAGGCCGCGGCCGCGCGAGGCGAGTTCGCGACGGACGAGCAGGTGCGCCGGACGTGGGCCAAATACGGCCTGTGAAGCTCCGCTACACCCTCCTGGCCCTTGCCGATCTTGCGAATATCGCGGCGGAGAGGACGGCCGGGCGCGCTTGGCGGGCGAACGAAATCGGGAGGAACCGCGTTATCGAATGAGGTCCGCGGAACCGCTTGAAGCCGCGGCGTCTACATACGCGAGGATGATATGAACATCGCACAGACGGTGGCAATGTCGGCAGCGATCGCGCTGTCGGGTGTCGCCGGCTCGACCTCGGCCCCGGCGAGCGAGATCGAGGTCTATCGCACGGATCATACGGGGGCCGACTGCCGGATGGTCGAGACCACGACGATCAATCGCTGGGGCGACGAGGTCAGGATCCGCCAGCGGGTTTGCGATTAGGCGGTCACCGTCCGCTCTGCGTCCGATGTGAGCCGGCATTCCCGGGTTTCACTGCGTTCAACCCGGGCTACAATGCTGCGATAATAGTCGCCCAAGACGGGCAGACCCGGCGTTTCAGGCCCCTCGTCCATGAGCAAAGCATTCACCCGGGAAAGCAATTCCGATCTGGACGATCGCGATGACGATGGCGGTGACGCGCTGCCGGCCCATGCCAAAAATTATGTCACGCCCACCGGTCATGCGGCGCTGCAGACCGAGCTTGCGCACCTGCGGCAGGGGGAGCGTCCCAAGGTCGTCGAGGTCGTGAGCTGGGCGGCGAGCAACGGCGACCGTTCGGAGAATGCGGACTATCACTACGGGAAGAAGCGGCTGCGCGAGATCGACCGGCGGGTGCGTTATCTCACCAAGCGGCTCGAAAGCGCGGTGCTGGTCGATCCGCAGCAGCAGCAGGCGCTGCGCCAGGTCTTCTTCGGCGCCACCGTCACCTATGCGAGGGCGGACGGCAGCGAGCACACCGTCACGCTGGTGGGCGTGGACGAAGCCGACCTGTCGCAAGGCAAGATCAGCTGGCTCTCGCCCGTCGCCCAGGCGCTGATGAAGGCGAAGGTCGACGACAGCGTGCAGCTGCGCGCGCCGTCCGGTGTCGAGGACATCGAGATCGTTGCGATCCGTTACGGGTCGAATGCCGCTCCGGGCTAGGGCCGCCAATCATCGCCTGACCGCGCGACGGCGTTGATCTCCGACGATCAGGCGCCGCGAATGCAGCTCGATGACACCATGCGAAATCCTCGGCGGCAGCTCGCAGGTGTGGATCCAGCCGACATAGTTGCCATAGCGATCCGAGGTGCGAACCAGCGGGCAACGCGGATCGCCGACCCCGTAATAGGCGCGGCGCGCGGCCAGCGCGTTGTTGACCAAGTCGTCAACCATGCTGTTGCCGAGATGAAGTTCTTGGGCGGCGGCCGGGCGCGTGTTGCCGGCCATTGTGAGGGCGAGTGCCGCCAGGGTACAAACCGCGATCGTGGATTTGACGGGCATTCGACATCTCCCCGGTTGGAGGGCCGCCCTACCTATTGGTCGGGGCCTGTCGAACACACGTTCAAGCCTGTTGCGGCAAAGAGGATTACAAAATCTTCATGCATGCTCTCCTGCGCTCATCGCTGATGCGACGGTGCGGAGAACGGTGATCGGCGCGTCGAATTTTCGGCAATGCCCAGCACCCAACCCCGGATCGCGTTTACATTCTTCCCCTCTCCCCATCGGGGAGAGGGTGGCGAGCGAAGCGAGCCGGGTGAGGGACGCTCGGAGTTTCACTTCTGGCTCCGAGAGCCCCTCACCCCGACCCTCTCCCCTACGGGGAGAGGGAGCGCAGATGCTGTGCCAACCCCATATGCGGGAAGACGCAGATCACGGCGATTTGGCGGGAGCGGTCGGCGCGGCGGCCGTCGTGCTGCGCACCAGAACCTCGAACTGGTTGATGACCGGCATGCTGGCGCCGCCGGTCTTGTTGAACATGTCTTCCCCGGTCGCGATCGCCTTGGTGATCTGCTGGCCCGGAACGACGATGTCGAACGACATGCAATTGATGATGCGCCATTGCGCGTTTGGGAGCTTCTGGTCGTCGCTGCTGAACATCGGCTCGAACACCGGCAACCTGCCGTTGGCGGCGCGCTTGAGCCTGACTTTGCGCACCACGATCTCGCGCGGCCGCAGGACCAGCGGCTCGAAATCATAAGGGTAGAACTGCGCGCCCATGGTCACGCCAGCCCAGTTGGTGCAATTGCCCTCGGCCGGACTGTCGACGACAAGCAGCTTGATCGACACGATCGCGGCCGACTGCATGCCGGCGTTGACGAACGTGAGCGTCTGGTTCGCGTCGATCTCCAGCCTGGGCAGCTTGATATTGCCGGGCTTGCGCCGGATCTCCGGCGACTCGGACACGACGACCTGCAGATCGTCCGCATTCCTGGCGGCGTGCTCCTCGGCCTGGGAGCGCGGCACCGCGAGCGCCATCGCGGCGGCGAGCATTGCGGCCGCGACGCTGACGGTGCCGGCGCGGCGGACGAGACCCATGCTCATGTCCCCTGCATCGCGAGACCCGGCCACATCTTTCCGGCGGTGCGGGCGTATTGCAGCGGGCGCTTCACCTCGGCGCCGAGCACGCGGGCGGCATTCCAGGCCCAGTGCGGATTGTCGAGCACGGCGCGGCCGAGCGCGATCATGTCGGCCTTGCCGTCGGCGACCACGGCCTCGGCCTGCTTCGGCGTGACGATCAGGCCGACCGTGCGGGTCGCGATGCCGGTCTCGCGGCGCACGTCGGCCGCGATGTCGACGTTGTAGCCGGGCGTGGTCGGCGTGCGCGCGTCGGAGGTGGCGCCGCCGGAGGAGACGTCGACAAAGTCGCAGCCCGCCTCCTTGAGCATCCGCGCCACCGTAACCGCATCGGCCGGCGTGAGCCCGCCCTCGAGCCAGTCGCTGCCGGTGATGCGGGCGCCGAGCGGCACGCTCTTCGGCACCACGGCGCGCACGGCGCGCGTCACCTCGAGCGGAAAGCGCATGCGGTTCTCCAGCGGGCCGCCGTACTGGTCGTTGCGCTTGTTGGAGAACGGCGACATGAAGCTGTGCAGCAGGTAGCCGTGCGCCATGTGCAGCTCGATCGCGTCGAAGCCGATGCGCAGCGAACGCTGCGCGGCCGAGACGAACGCCTCGCGGATGCGCGCCAGATCCTCCTCGGTCGCGGCGCGCGGCGTGTGCCAGCCGGGGCCGAACGGAATCGCGGACGGCCCGACCGTGTCCCACGGATCGGCGCCGGGCGGCAGCGCGGCGCCGCCTTCCCACGGGCGCTGCGACGAGGCCTTGCGGCCCGCATGGGCAAGCTGGATGCCGAACTTGGCGGTGCCGATGCGATGGCAGTGGGCGATCACGCTGGTGAGCGCCGCCTCGCAGTGGTCCGAATAGATGCCCATGCAGCCATGCGTGATGCGGCCGTGCCGCTCGACATGGGTCGCCTCGATGATGACGAGGCCGGCGCCGGAATTCGCCAGCATGCCGAGATGGGAGACGTGCCAGTCGTTGGCGACGCCGTCGTCCGAGCTGTACTGGCACATCGGCGCGACCACGATGCGGTTGTCGAGCGCAAGGTCGGCGAGCCGGAGCGGCGAGAACAAGGCAGAGCTCATGGCGACACTTTTCTTTCGATCGGAAGGTGTGGGGAGATGGGCGAACGCCCCGACGGCGGCGCGATCATAGGGAAGGCGGGCGGCGGAGCGCAAGGTTGGGGCGGGGCCGGCTTTGCGAGAAGAGCGGGCGCGTAGGATGGGTAGAGGGCACGCAGGTCGGGTTCACCCGACCTGCGCATTATTTATGCCGATTTCGGGCAAGCCCGAGATCGGTGCCCGAAACCCATCATCTATGAGTTCGCGGATAAGCGATGGGTTTCGCTTCGCTCTACCCATCCTACGCGCCGCATTCGCAGCCGATTACCCCAGCCGCATAATCGCCAAGGCCAGCGCCTGGGCGCGGGGCACGATCGAGTCGATCTCGAGGTACTCGTCGGGCGAATGGGCGCGGCCGCCGATCGGGCCGACGCCGCAGATGGTGGGCGCGCCGACGCTCGCCGCGAAGCCGGAGTTGGCGCAGCCGCCGGCGAATTCCTCGCGCACCGCCTGGCCGAGGTCGCGGGTGCAGCCGGCATAGAGCTCGTAGAGCCGCTTCGAATTCGTCGGTCGCCACCAGCGGCTTGAACTCGCCGAGGATCTCGAGGCTCGCGCGCGTGCCGGCGAGATGGCTGTGCGCCACGATGGCCTGCAGCTTTGCAAGCATCGCGTCGCGGTCGGCGGCCTGGATGTAGCGCAGGTCGACGCCGGCGGTCGCGCTCGGCGCCACCATGTTGATGACCACGCCGCCCGACACGGTGCCGACGTTGAGGCTCACGCCGCGCTCGCGATCGGTGAGGCCCTGGATCTCGATGATCTTGCGCGCGATCTCCTCGATCGCGCTGATGCCGTCGGCGAGGTTGTTGCCGGCATGCGCCGCCTTGCCGGTCACGTCGATGCGCGTGAAGGCGCCGCCCTTGCGGCCGGTGACGACGCCGCCGTTCGGCCGGCCGGGCTCGGCGTTGAACACCGCGCGGGCGCGGCGCGCCTCCTGCTCGATCAGCGCGCGCGAGGACGGCGAGCCGATCTCCTCGTCGGCGGTGAACAGCGCGACCAGCGGTCCGGGCGGGCCGAACTGCTTGAACGCCGCAAGGACGATCGCGTTCATGGCGAGCCCGGCCTTCATGTCGCAGCAGCCGGGGCCGGAGCCGCGGCCATCGTCGACGCGGAACGGACGCCTGGCGGCTTCGCCCTGCTGGTAGACGGTGTCGCGATGGCCCATGAGCAGGATGGTCGAGTTCGCGCCGCCCTCCCCGACCGTCGCGCGGATGCCGTCGCCGTACTTGTCGTTGGCGACCGTGTCGGTCGCGATGCCGCGCGCGTGCAGGAAGGCGCGCACGCGCTCGCCGGCGGCATCGACCCCGGCCTTGTCGAAGCTGCCGCTGTCGGTGTTCACCAGCGTCTCGATCAGGTCGAGGATCGCGGCGCGCTCGCCCGCGATCCAGTCGAGGACTTTGCGTTCCGCCTCGGTCAGCGCCGCCATGATCCGCTCCGTGATGTCAGCCGTCAGTCATAGCGACGCCGGCGCGGCGGCGCGACGATAAAATCAGAGCAACCTGAGATTGAGATTTATTCAGCCGCGATCGCGGGGACCGTATCCATCTGCCCGGCAAGACGATCCCAGGACTCGACGAGGGCGATCGCTTCGCGCATGCGAACGACGAGCTGCTCTTCGGTGTAGTAGCGCTTCCAGCGGCCCGTATCGTACAGCTCGACCAGATGCGCACGCCGCCGCGCAGCGAGCTCACGCCCTTTGCGCGTGATCTCCGCCGGCATGCAACGCGGAATTGTCCCGGGCATGGCCAAGCGCCGTGGTAGGAGCTGGTTTCATGGTGGCGCGCGTACGATGTGCAAGCAACTCGCGACTACTCGACTGAGGCCGCGCGAAATGTAGATACCGTGGATAAGCGATTTGTTGTGCGCCGTGAAGCGCGCGGCGTTTGCGCGTGTGACGTTGCGTTGAAAAAAGCGTGCGTAAAGCGGACATCAGCGAACCGTTGAACCAGATCCGCCCCATCCTGAGGTGCGTCGCGCAGCGACGCGTCTCGAAGGATGGCGGCCCGTGCGCTGCAACATCTGCTCGCGGCCCATGGTTCGAGACGTGACGCTTCGCGTCGCTCCTCACCATGCGGAGGCGTTTGTCGTTACGGCTGTTATCAGGCTTTGACCGCGAGGATTGCCTCGATCTCCACCGAAATCTGGTTGGGCAGCGATCCCATGCCGACGGCGGAGCGGGCGTGGCGGCCGGCATCGCCGAAGACTTCGACGAGCAGATCAGAGCAGCCGTTGATGACCTTCGGGTGGTCCTTGAACTCCGGCACGGCGTTGACCATGCCGAGCAGCTTGACCACCGCCTCGACGCGGTCGAGCGAGCCCAGCGCGGTGCGCGTCGCGGAGAGAAGCTGCAGGCCGATGAGGCGCGCGCGCCGATAAGCCTCCTCGACCGTCACGTCGGCGCCGACCTTGCCGGTCAGCGCGGCGCCCTTGTCGTCGCGCGGGCCCTGGCCGGAGAGAAACAGGAGATTGCCGGCGAGCCGGAACGGCACGTAGTTCGCGAGCGGCGACGGCACCGCGGGCAATACGATGCCAAGCTGCTCGAGGCGGGCTTCGGCGCTCATTGTCTTTCTCCCGTAGATTGGGTCGAGCTCTTGCGAGACCCAACATGGCCGACACGTCAGTTGGGTCTCGCAAGGGCTCGACCCAACCTACACGCTACATGTCCCATCACAACTTGATGCGCAGGGCGCGGGCAAGCTCGCCGATGACGCCGCGGCGGAAGAGCAGCACGCAGCCGACGAAGATCGTGCCCTGCATCACCGTCACCCATTCGCCGAAGCGGGCGAAATAATTCTCCATGCCGATGATGACGACGGCGCCGACGACGGGGCCGAACACGGTGCCGAGCCCGCCGACCAGCGTCATCAGCACGACCTCGCCCGACATGGTCCAATACACGTCGGTGAGCGAGGCAAGCTGGAACACGATCGCCTTGGTCGATCCGGCGAGCCCCGCGATCGTCGCCGAGAGCACGAAGGCGAGCAGCTTGTAGCGCTCGGTCTTGTAGCCGAGCGAGATCGCGCGCGGCTCGTTCTCGCGGATCGCCTTGAGCACCTCGCCGAAGGGCGAGTGGATGATGCGGTAGATGAGCAGGAAGCCGCCGAGGAAGATGACGACGACCATCGCGTACATCGCGGTTTCGTTGGTCAGGTCGATGACACCGAACAGGCGGCCGCGCGGCACGCCCTGGATGCCGTCCTCGCCGCCCGTGAAGCTCGCCTGCAGCGCGAAGAAGTACATCATCTGCGCCAGCGCGAGCGTGATCATCGCGAAGTAGATGCCCTGGCGGCGGATCGCGAGCCAGCCGGCGACGAGGCCGAGCACCGCCGCCGCCGCCGTGCCGCACAGGATGGCCAACTCGGGCGTCAGCGGCGGCAGCGGGATGACGAGCCATTCCCATACGCGCCAGCCCACCGGATACGGCAGCTTGATCGTGCCGACCTTGGCCATGTGGGCTGCCACATAGCCGGCCCAGCCGAAGAACAACGCATGGCCGAACGACAGGAGCCCGCCATAGCCGATGAGCAGGTTGAAGGCGCAGGCGAACAGCGCAAAGCACAGCACCTTCATCAGGAAGACCGGATAGACGAACAGCGGCGCGACGACGAGCACCGCCACCATCACGGCAAAGGCGACGACCTGGCCCTTGGCGTCCGAGGCCCGCACCACCGGCGCAATCGGCGCAATCGGATTGACCACGCGCTCCATCATGGCCTCATGCCCTCCGCCCAAACAGGCCGGACGGACGCACCAGGAGGACGAGCGCCATGGTCACGAAGATCACGGTGCTCGATGCCTCCGGCCAGAAGACCTTGGTCAGCCCCTCGATGATGCCGAGGCCGAAGCCGGTGACGATGGCGCCCATGATCGAGCCCATGCCGCCGATCACCACAACGGCGAACACCACGATGATGATGTCGGAGCCCATCTGCGGGCTGACGTTGTAGATCGGCGCCGCCAGCACGCCGGCGAGCGCCGCAAGGCCAACGCCGAAGCCGTAGGTGAGCGTGATCATGAGCGGCACGTTGATGCCGAAGGCGCGCACCAGCGTCGGGTTCTCGGTCGCGGCGCGCAAGTACGCGCCGAGCTTGGTCCATTCGATGATGACCCAGGTCGCGAGGCATACGACCAGGGAGACCGCGATCACCCAGGCGCGGTAGTCCGGCAGGTACATGAAGCCGAGGTTGTGGCCGTGGCTCAGTATCTCGGGCAACTGATAAGGCTGCCCGGCCGATCCATAGGCATGGCGAAAGAGGCCCTCGATGATGAGCGCGAGCCCGAAGGTCAGCAGCAAACCGTAGAGGTGATCGAGCCGGTAGAGCCACTGCAGAAAGAGCCGCTCGATCACGACGCCGATCGCGCCGACGACGATCGGCGCGATGAGAAGCGCCGCGAAGTAGCTGACATCGAGCCATTTCAGCAGCAGGAAGGCCGCGAAGGCGCCCATCATGTACTGGGCGCCGTGGCTGAAATTGATGATGTTCAGCATGCCGAAGATGACGGCGAGGCCGAGGCTCAACAGCGCGTAGAACGAGCCATTGATCAGCCCGAGCAACAACTGCCCGAACAGGACCTGTGACGGAATGCCGAAAATCTCGATCATCGCGAGCGGCCGCGGGTGGCCTCTCCCCGCGCGCGGGGAGAGGCCATTCGCGTCAGTTGCTGCTGGTGACCAGCGGGCAGTTGTCGTCCTTCAGCGGACGAAACGCCTCGTCGGCCGGGATGGTCGCGAGCAGCTTGAAGAAGTCGCCCGGATGCTTGGACTCTTCGGGCTTCTTCACCTCGAACAGATAGGCCGGATGGGTCACCCGGCCGTCGACGCGGACCGTACCGTGGCCGAACAGGATGTCGTCGGTCGGCATCTCTTTCATCTTCGCGACCACGGCCTTGCCGTCACGGGCGTCCTTGAGCGCCGCGACCGCCTTGAGATAGTGCAGCACCGAGGAGTAGACGCCCGCGACCACCATGGTCGGCCACTTGTTGGGCCGCTCGGCCTGCCAGCGCTTGGTCCAGGCGCGGTTGGCGTCGGTCATGTCCCAATACCAGGTCGAGGTCAGGACCAGGCCCTGGGCGGTCTTGAGCCCGAGCGCGTTGACGTCGGAGTCGAACACCAGCAGGCCCGCGAAGTGCTGGCCGCCGGCCACGATGCCGAACTCGGAGCCCTGCTTGATCGAGTTGATGGTGTCGCCGCCGGCGTTGGCGAGCCCGATGATCTTCGCCTTCGACGCCTGCGCCTGCAGCAGGTAGGACGAGAAGTCGCTGGTGTTGAGCGGGACCTTCACGCCGCCGAGCACCTTGCCGCCGTTCGCCTTGACGACGGCCGCGGTGTCGCGCTCGAGCGCGTGGCCGAACGCATAGTCTGCGGTGATGAAGAACCAGGTGTCGCCGCCGTTCTTCACCAGCGCGCGGCCGGTGCCGTTGGCGAGCATCCAGGTGTCATAGGTCCAGTGCACGTTGTTGGGCGTGCATTTGGCCCCGGTGAGATCCGAGGACGCGGCCCCGGAGATCAGGAACACCTTGTTCTTGTCGCGCGTGACGTCGGCCACCGCGAGCGCCACGCTCGAGGTCGGCACGTCCACGATGGCGTCGACGTGATCGACGTCGTACCACTGCCGCGCAATGTTGGAGCCGACATCCGGCTTGTTCTGATGATCGGCGCTGACGATCTCGACCTTCATGCCGTGGGCGGCCGGATTGAAATCCTCCACCGCCATCTTGGCCGCGACGGTGGCGCCGGGCCCGCTGACGTCGGAATAGAGGCTCGACATGTCGCTCAGCACGCCGATCTTCACGCTGACTTGCTGCGCTTGCGCTGGCGCGCAGGCGAGCGCGGCGCCGAGTGCCGCGAAACCCAGAAGATGTCTCATCGTCTTCCTCCTTCTCTCTTGTTCGCGCCTTGGCGGCGCCTGTTCGCAGGCCGTTCCCCGGATTTGTACCCGTTATACGCCGAGGTAGTCGTGCAGCTTTTCGACGTTGGCGTCCAGGTCGGTATTGCCGAAGCCCTCGACCACCCGGCCGTGCTCCATGACGTAGTAGCGGTCGGCAACCGTCTGGGCGAAGCGGAAGTTCTGCTCGACCAGGAGAATGGTGAATCCCTCCTGCTTGAGCGCGCGGATGGTCGCGCCGATCTGCTGGATGATGACCGGCGCGAGCCCCTCGGTCGGCTCGTCAAGCAGGAGCAGCCGCGCGCCGGTGCGCAGGATGCGGCCGATCGCGAGCATCTGCTGCTCGCCGCCCGAGAGCTTGGTGCCCTGGCTCGAGCCGAGGCGCTCCTTGAGGTTGGGAAAGAGCGCATAGATGCGGTCGAGGCCGAGGCCGCCCGGCCGCACGACCGGCGGCAGCATCACGTTCTCCTGGACGCTCAACGACGCGAAGATGCCGCGCTCCTCCGGGCAGAACGCGATGCCGGCGCGCGCGATCTCGTTCGAGGCGCGCGCGATCAGCTCGCGCCCCTCGAAGCGGACCGAGCCGCTGCGGTGCGGCACGATCCCCATGATCGACTTGAGCGTGGTCGTCTTGCCGGCGCCGTTGCGGCCGAGCAGCGTCACGACCTCGCCGGCGCGCACCTCGAAGCTCACGCCGTGCAGCACGTGCGACTCGCCGTACCACGCCTGCAGGCCGTCGACGACGAGAAGCGCGCCCTCAAGCATGAGCCGCCTCCTGACCTGTTGCATGCACCGTCTCTTGACCCACCCCGAGATAGGCCTCGCGCACCTCCGGGTTCGCCGAGACGGTCGCGTAATCGCCCTCGGCGAGCACGCGGCCGCGCGTGAGCACCGTGATGCGATCGCACAGATCGGCGACGACGCTCAGATTGTGCTCGACCATCAGCACGGTGCGGTTGGCGGCGACCGACTTGATGAGTGCCGCGATGCGCCCGATGTCCTCGTGGCCCATGCCGGCGGTCGGCTCGTCGAGCAGCAGCATCTCGGGATCGAGCGCGAGCGTGGTCGCGATCTCGAGCGCGCGCTTCCTGCCATAAGGCAGTTCGACCGCGGTCAGGTGCGCGAACTGGGCGAGCCCGACGTCGGTGATCAACGCCATGGCGCGCGGATTGTATTCGTCGAGCACGCGCGTCGAATGCCAGAAGTCGAACGAGGCGCCGCGGGCGCGCTGCAGCGCGATGCGCACGTTCTCCAGCACCGTCAGATGGGGAAACACCGCGGAAATCTGGAACGAGCGCACGAGGCCGAGGCGCGCGACGTCGGCGGGCGCGAGCGACGTGATGTCATGGCCGTTGTAGACGATGCGGCCGCGCGTCGGCTGCAGGAACTTGGTGAGCAGGTTGAAGCAGGTGGTCTTGCCGGCGCCGTTCGGGCCGATCAGCGCATGGATGGTGCCGCGCTCGATGCGCAGCGCGACGCTGCGCACGGCGACGAAACCGGCAAACTCCTTGGTCAGATCCTCGGTCGCGAGGATCACGTCCGGACGCGCCGACAATGGCTTCCCCTCGGCTTCCCTCGCCCCGTGGTCGTTGATCGCCACGGGATCGCGCTCCGCGCCCGCAAGAAACGCCCCAAGCAAGGCGCGGACCGCAGCCGCACGGGTAGCATCGCGGCGGGGCGGTCACAATAAGACCAACGGCACGGCGCCGCGCGGATTGTCGCGGTTTCGTGCCGGCCGGCAGCTCGGGGTGCTGAGTTGGGGGGCCCCCAAAAGGGGGGCCCGCCCGGCGGTGGGGGGACCGGCCGGGCGGGCGATCGGATCGACGCGAGGGGTGGAAGGGGGGCGCGCGCCGATCTGAAGTACAGGGATCAGCATGTTGCTGACAACTATTGGTCGGCGGCTCGCGGCGAAAGGTTCATGCCGGACCGAAGATTTTTCGAGGTTTTAGGCGAGAAATTAAATTCATTGCTTTCCAACGGCTTAATTCGAGGGCGGGCGCCCGGCCGCGTATGCGCAAACGGCCAAATCGGGCCGCCTGGCTGCGCAAGTGGGAAGCCCGACTTGCGTGTCACGCCGCCGGCGCGTGCGGCCCATGGTTCCGCCTGCGCCAAGGCTACGGCGGACAAGTCGAGACGCGATGCTTCGCATCGCTCCTCACCATGGGGCGAAATTCAGGGTCGGCCCTCAGTGCTGCAGTTGCATCGCCGCGTCGGTCGATTTCGCGACGGCGCTGACGGCCCCGAAGGCATCCATCAGGCCGGCGCCGAACATGTCGTCGCGGCCCTTGGGGCCGAGATCATGCGCGGTCGCCAGCAGCACCTTCTCGACCTGCGCGGGCGTGAGCTTGGGGTCGCGCTGGATCATCAGCGCCGCGACGCCGGTCACGAAGGCGGCCGAGAACGACGTGCCGTTCTCCATCTTGTAGGCATTGCCCGGATTGGCGACCAGGATATCGACCCCCGGCGCCGCGATCGCGACCTGACGGCCGCGATTGGCCATGGAGAAAAGCTTGTCGTCGTAGTCGGTCGCCGTCACGCCGATGACGTGCGGATCGGCCGCCGGCCACAGCGGCGGCGACTTCGGGCCCGCATTGCCGGTCGCGGCGACGAGCACGACGCCCTTCTGATGCGCCGCCGCGAGCGAACGCTCGAACGCCGGATCGGACGGGCCCGCGAAGCTCATGTTGACGACCCGGGCATGCTCGCTGACCGCCCAGTCGAGCGACGCGATGATGCTCATGGTCGAGCCCTGCGTGGTGCTGAACGCCCGTGCCGCGAGGATGCGCACCGACGGCGCGGCGCCGCTGAGATGCCCATGGCCCGCGATGATGCCCGTGATGGCGGTGCCGTGGTTGTGCGGCCCCTCGCTCGAGTTGAGGGCATCGAAGCTCTTGAAGACGACGCCGGCGAGCGCCGGATGAGCGATGTCGACGCCGGAATCGATGACCGCGACCAGCACGTTGTCGCCGAGGGCAAGGTTGTGCGCGTCGTCGAGGTGCAGCTTGGCGAGCGCGTACTGGCTGGGATCGGGCGCTTCGGCCACGGCGGCGCCGACGCTGTCGCCCGCCTGCACGACGGTGAAGAGGTAGTTCGGCTGGGCGGCGCGCACCAGGCCGCTGGCGTTGAGAGCGCGGATCTTCGTCGACACCGAGGCGCCGTCGGTGATGCGCACCGTATAGAAGGTCGTGTTGATCAGCCCGACCCGCCGCGTGTCGATGCGGGTGACGTGCAAACGATTGAACAGCGCCGTGAGCCGCGCGGCCGACGGGCTGCCGTTGACCTCGAGCACCACCTGATCCGTGATGTAGCGCGTCTCGCCGGGCGGCGGCACGCCGTTGTTGAGGTTGTTGTTGGTCGTGCGCCGGGGCTGCGTCTGCGTTCGCGTGGTACGCGAGCCGCCATTATTGCTGCTGTCGCCGGTCGACGCGTTGGTGTTGTTGCCGTCCAGCAGGTTGTTGGGATTGCCGCGGTTGACGGGATCGAAATGCGGAAGCGTGATGTGGGGTGGCGGCGGTGGCGGCGGCGGTGGCACATGCACCGGCGGCGGTCCGGCACCGACGAAGACGGCTTGCGCCGGGGCCGCGATCAAGACAGCGCCCAACACGACGCCCAAGATCCTGGACGCCATCGGCCGCCGGCACGGGCGCGCGCCCGTGCGGTCAGGCCGGCAGGTTTCGTTGCGCATCGCCTCGCCTCCGCTTAATCCGGCCGGATTCTCGCTAGTTTGGTGACGGATTCAAGGCGTTAAGGCGCCAAAGCGTTTGGAAGGCCCCCCGCAGCGGCCTTCCGGGCATACCGCCAAAAAACAACCGTGGCCGGGACAGGCCCGGCCACGTCAACTCGCTGATCGCGATCGCTCGGTCGTCAATTGCCGACTTCGAGCTCCGAGCGGACGATGGTGCGGTTCGCATCCATGATCTTGCGCAGACGCTCGATCTCGTCCTTGGGCTTGCCATTCGCGTCGAACCGCACCTGGTAGGTCATCCCGCCCTTCGGCCCGTCGACGATCTTGCCCTTGTTGTCGTGCAGGAAGGCGGTGAGCTGGTCCGTGGTCACGTTCGGCGCGAAGTTCACGAAGAAGTCCACGCTCTCGACCTTGTCGGGCGGCGCTGACGCCGTGTTGTAGCCGTTGCCGCTGTTGAGCACCATGTTGCCGATCACGCCGGCCTGCAGCAGGATCACCAGCGCGGCGGCCGCGCTCGCATAAGCAAGGGTGCGGGGCGCGAAGGCCGAGAAGAACTCCGACACCCGCGTGCGCAGGTCGAACGCGAAGCCCGGCTTGCGCTTGATCGCGCCTTCCGCCTCGATCGCGTTGAAAAGCTTTTCCATGGCGCGCGCCGACGGGGCGCCCAGGCTCTCGTTGAGGTGGATCGTCTCGGAGAGCTCCTCGCGCACGACCTCGAACCGGCGGGCGAGTTCCGGATCACTCGCGAGCGCACGCTCGACGCGCTCGGCGTCGCGGCGGCTCAGCGTCCCGGCGGCATGCCACGGCAGGAGATTCTCGATCTCCTCGCGGTCATCCACCTTCTCGCTCATCTGGTTCATGGCCAACCTCGTTCAACTCCAGCTGCCGTCAGCAGCTCAGCCAATTTCTTGCGCGCATAGAACATCCGCGTTTTCACGGTGTTCTCGGGGATACCGACGATCTCGGCCACCTCTTCCACGGACTTCTCGTGGTAGTAGACCAGATCGATGATTTCCCTGTGTTCCGGCGAGAGCTTCTCGAGGCACTGCCGCAACACCGCACTCTTGTCTTTCTTCTCCAGCGAGACCTCGGGATCGTCCGACGTATCCTCGATCGACTCCGCGGCCTCCTCGTCCAGCTCCTCGTCCGGCCTCTTCCTCAGCGCCGACAGCGCCTTGAACCGGGCGATGGCGAGCAACCAGGTCGACACTGCGCTGCGGCCTTCGAACCGATCAGCCTGGCGCCACACGTCCAGGAACACTTCGCTGATCAGATCTTCGGCAGTCGTGGGATTGCCCACGAGACGCAGCACGAACCGGTACACCCGCACATGATGCCGTGCGAACAGCACTTGCATCGCGAGCCGATCGCCTTTCGCGATCCTGCCGATCAGGACTTCATCCGAGGTCGCCTGGTTCGCGCTCAACGGTTCGGCTCACTGGTTAGTCGCAAGCGTCTGGAAGGAGGTTCAAACACATGGACAAGAGTTTTAGACGATTTTTGCCCTACGATTTTACCTGCAAGCTCACTCCCCTGGCCTGCAGGTCTTTGGCGGGCTATGGCTCGTTGGCCCGAACCACACGCCGTAAAATGCCCTTGAAACCCTTTGTTCTGCAAGCATTTCTGCGCGGGGCCGCGGCGGATTGAACAATTTACCATTTAACTCCATCAATCGGCTCATGGAATCCCCCTTCCCAACGGTTTGCCGGCCTTGCGACGAAAGCGTTACGCCCGCGCCGCTGCGCCGGATTTCGCCTCTGGACCGATTCCGGGGCGGGGTACCGCCGACCCGGATTTGGGTCCTAACCTGGTCCCTGAGTTGGCGGGGATCGAGAAAGGTTCAAAGCAAGGCGGCTTCCTTCGGAGAGCCGCTTGTAGCCCGGATGCGCGCAGCGAAATCCGGGACCTGGGTCCCCGCATGTCGCTGCGCTCATGCGGGCTACGCCCGAGCACACAGCGCTAACATGCTTCAAGGACAGGATCATGGGTGAATACGGGGTTGGGCAATCGGTGCCGCGGGAGGAGGATCCCTACCTGCTGCGCGGGGCGGGCCGCTATGTGGACGACGTCGGGCAGCTCGGGCTGCTGCGCGCCTTCGTGCTGCGCTCGCCGCACGCCCATGCGCGTATCCGTTCGATCGACGCCGCGCCGGCGCGCGCGATGCCGGGCGTGGTGCTGGCGCTCGCCGGCAACGATCCGGCCGTGCTGGCGCTCGGCACCCAGAAGCCGAACGTGCCGCGCAAGCGCCGCGACGGCAGCCCGGCCTTCGCCTGCTCGCAGTTCGCGCTCGCGCGCGACATCGTGCGCTACATCGGCGAGCCGGTCGCCTTCGTGGTGGCGGAGACGCTCAATCAGGCGAAGGACGCCGCCGAGGCGATCGCGGTCGACTACGAGATGCTGCCCGCCGTGCCGACCCTCGAGGAGGCGACCAAGGACGGCGCCGACACGATCTACGACAAATGCGCGGACAACATCGCGTTCGTCCACGAGGCCGGCAACAAGGCCGCGGCCGACGCCGCGATCGCGAAGGCCGCGCATGTGATCAAGCATCGCATGCGGATCAACCGGCTCACCACCAACGCGATGGAGCCGCGCGGCGCGCTCGCCGAATACGATGGGCGCGACCAGCGGCTGACGCTCCGCGTCACCGCGCAGGGACCGCATCAGTTCCGCCGCTTCCTCGCCCAGGACGTCTTCAAGGTGCCGGAGACGCAGATCCGCGTGATCGCCGACAATGTCGGCGGCGGGTTCGGCATGAAGGGCGGGCTCTATCCCGAGTATATAATGTGTTGCCTCGCCGCGAAGCTCACGGGCGCGCCGGTGAAATGGGTCGGCGAGCGCAGCGAAAGCCTGCTCGCCGACGAGCACTGCCGCGACAACATCACGGAGGCCGAGCTCGCGCTCGATGCCGACGGCAAGTTCGTCGGCTTCCGCGCCCGCACGCTCGCGAATATCGGCGCCTATTATCATGCGGACCGCAGCGCCGGGCCGCCCACCAACAATATCGGCGTGCTCTCCGGCACCTACGTGATCCCGGCCGCGCATGTCGAGGTCAACGGCGTGCTCACCAACACGATGCTGACCGGCCCCTATCGGGGCGCCGGACGGCCGGAAGCAGCCTACGTGATGGAAACGCTGGTCGACCTCGCGGCGCGCAAGCTCGCGATCGATCCGGCCGAGCTGCGCCGGCGCAACATCATCCCGGCCGCCGCGATGCCGTACCGGACCGCGCTGGTCTACACCTATGACTGCGGCGACTTCGGCAAGAACCTCGAGGACTGCCTCGAGCTCGCCGATTACGCGGGTTTCGCCAAGCGCCGCGCCGAGTTCGGAAAAGCGCGGCAAGCTGCGCGGCCTCGGCATCGCCAGCACCGTCGAGGCATCGAACGCCGGCCTGATCGAGCACGCCGAGCTGCGCTTCGATCCGACCGGCACCATCACGGTGTTGGTCGGCACCCACGACCACGGCCAGGGCCACCAGACAACGTTTCGCCAGATCATGGCCGACAAGCTCGGCGTCGATCCGCAGCGCATCGCGTTCAAGTATGGCGACACCGACCAGATCATGATCGGCACCGGCACGTTCGGGTCGCGCTCGACCGCGTGCGCCGGCACCGCCATGCTGATCGCGGCCGACAAGATCATCGCCAAGGGGACGAAGATCGCGGCCCACATGCTGGAAGCCGGCGAGCACGACATCGAGTTCAAGGAGGGCCGCTTCGCGGTCGCCGGCACCGACAAGTCGGTCGATCTCGTCAGCGTCGCGCGCAATGCCTTCGTGCCGGCCAAGCTGCCGAAGGACGTCGAGCCCGGCCTCTACGAGACCGGCACCTGGGACGGCGGCGAACGTACCTATCCCAACGGATGCCACATCAGCGAGGTCGAGATCGACGAGGCGACCGGCGAGGTCGCGCTGGTGCGCTACACCGCGGTCGACGACGTCGGGCACATGATCAATCCGATGCTGGTCGAGGGCCAGCTGCACGGCGGCGTCGCCATGGGGGTCGGCCAGGCCTTGCTGGAGAACATGGTCTATGACGGCTCCGGTCAGGTGGTGTCGGGCTCGTTCATGGACTACGCGATGCCGCGCGCGCACGACTTCTGCGACTTCCGGCTCGGCGAGAACGAGGTGCCAACGCGGCTCAACCCGCTCGGCGTCAAGGGCGCGGGCGAGTCCGGCACGGTCGGCGCGCTGGCCTCGCTGATGAACGCGATCAACCAGGCAATGGCGGACATCGGTGCCGAGTACGTGCAGATGCCGGCAACGCCCGAGAAGGTGTGGCAGGCGATCCAGAAGGCGAAAAGGCCCTAGCTCGGACTGAGGCGGTCTAAGGCTTTCCCCGCATTACGCCTTTGCGCCGTGCGGGCCGCAGACGCTACGCGCCGAGACCTTTGGCAACGGCAGCCGCGTAGGCGGCGGGCGGATTCGAGCCGAAATCCTCGAGATTCCACAGCCAGCCACCACCGATGCCGGGATACGAACTCGCGATGCCCTGGAATGTCTGCCTAACGTCCTCCGGATCCAGTCCCGCCATCTGTAGTCCGCCATAGATTCGGCCGCCGTCGATGCCGGCCGCTTCGAGGTCCCTGACGAAGGATGGGAATTGGTCCTCGATATTCTGAAGGTTGACCCATGCGATCGCCGACGCGCCGACCTTCTCGATGACGTCGCACCAGAACTCCGGATAGTTATACGGACAGAGCACGGCGATGTAGTTGTTCTTGCGGAGCCATTGGATGACTTGCACCATGGTGTCGGTGAATTGCTGGTACTCGGCAAGAGAGTCGCACTCCAGGTCGAGGTCGAGCCCTTCGATCCCCGGATAGGTTTTGAGCATGTGCGTCAAATTGACGAAGAACGGATTCTTCGCTGGATCGGGATATTGGGCGATGAGCTTCTGAATGGCGAGAAAATCCCAGTAGCCAACGGGACGCGTGGGCCCGTTGGGAGGATGCAGTTGCACTTCGCCGCCGCCTCCGAACGATGCCAGCGCGCGCGCGCGGGTCGGCGTTTTCTTCTTCATCGCCTCGATGCACGCTGCGAGGTTGGGGCTGAGTTGCCCGGACGGCTTCCCGTCGGGATCGATCATCGGTGTGTTATTGAAATAGAGGGAGCTGTCGTCGTGGACATGCATCGACGCCAGCAGCATCAGGGTGAAATCGGATGCGGCGAGCGACTTTGCGGTCGCCATCAAGGCTTGCTGCTGCGGCGGGGTCGGATTCGGCACATCGAAGGTGTGCACCGTATAAACATCGATCGCTTTGCCATTGGCCATCGTGCCCTCCGGAAAGCCGCGCACCGCAAATGGGCATCTGCGCCCTGCAATCTTGGATGATATCTTCGGAAAAATCAATTAGTGACTGCGTACCGGCTGCACATGCGTCGCCCTACCCCACTGAAGCCTGCCAGCGGTGGTCAACATCGCTTGCGCATGATGGGTTTCGCTGACGCTCAACCCATCCTACAATGAACCCATCCCGGAGGTTCCCGATGCCCCGACACCAGACCTACATCCCGCACGGTGTCATTCCGGCCGTGCTGCTGCCGTTCCACGACGACTTCTCGATCGACGAGAAGAGCTTCCGCCGTCATCTGCGCGACGTCGCGGCCGTGAAGGGGCTCTCGGCGATCACCATCAACGCGCATTCGACCGAGGTCGCGTCGTGCACCTTCGACGAGCAGCGCCGCGTGCTCGCGATCGTGCAGGACGAGATCGGCGACAAGCTGCCGATCGTCAACGGCATATGGGCGGACGGCAGCATCGAGGCGGCGCGCATCGCCCGCATGGCGAGCGAGGGCGGCGCCTCCGCGCTCCTCGTCTTCCCGCCGGCGCCGTTCACGCTCGGCCAGTCGCCCGAGATGGCGCTCGCGCATTTCAAGCGCATCGCCGACGCGAGCGACCTGCCGATCATCGTCTTCCAGTATCCGCTCGCGACCGGCCAGGGCTATCCGCGCGAGACGCTGCTCAAGATGTGCGAGCAGGTGCCCTCGATCCGCGCCATCAAGGACTGGGCCGGCATCGTGCCGCAGCACGAGATGCACATCCGGGTGCTGCAGAGCCTGCCGCGGCCCGTCAACGTGCTCACCACGCACAGCTCGTGGCTGTTCTCGTCGCTCGTGCTCGGCTGCAACGGGCTGCTCTCCGGCAGCGGCAGCGTGATCGCCGACCTGCAGTCCGAGCTCTTCCACGCGGTCCAAGCGAACGATCTCGCGACCGCGCGCGCGCTCAACGACCGCATCTATCCGCTCGCGAAGGTCTTCTACTCGGAGCCGTGGGCCGACATGCACAACCGCATGAAGGAGGCGCTCGTGCTGCTCGGCCGCCTGCCGCGCGCCGTGGTGCGGCCGCCGCTGGTCAAGCTCGCGCGGCCCGAGATCGAGCGCATCCGCGCCGCGCTGGTCGAGGCTGGCCTGCTCGACGCAAAGGCCGGGCGCGACGCCGCCTGAGCCTGTCGGGACATAGGCGAGCGACCCGCCTTCGCTCGCTGCGCGAGCTACGGAACGGGTTTGAGTCCGCCGAAAGCGCGGAGCGCGCAGGCGGAAGCGACGCCGTTCTTCGAACGGCTATGCCCGGCCATGACCGATGCGTTTGCGATGCTGCCTACCGCACGCGGATGATGCGTGCGTTCGGCGCCGGCCAATAGACAGAGGCGGCGTAGGGCGCAACGCCGTGGCGACTTGCGATCACGCGCACGTCCGGCACGTGCCGCACGTAGGGAAACGGCGTCGGATAGGCGTGCGGCGTCACCACCGCGTAGCCGCCCGAATAGGGCGGCACGTCGATCTCGTGATAGGCGTAGACACCCGGGCCGGAGATCACCGGTCCCTGGTCGACGATGTAGACCGGCGCACGATGGTCGGATGGGGCGAACACGTAACCGACCGGCGGCGGCGCCACGAAACGGCGGGATGCCGTAGATGACGGTCACTTCTGCAAAGGAGCCCGCAAGCGCAGGCGTGGCGGCAAGCGACAATGCGGCCGCGACGGCAGCCGCCAGACTCACAGGGCGCATGATAGTCCCCTATCCTCGCCTCCTCGATTAGCCGCAACGCGACCCTGCCACGGATCGTGCGGCGCGCCAATCCCATCCGTTTGTCTAGGTTACGGCGTGTGGGGCGGGGCAGGATGCGGCGGCGCGGGCGCGGGCCGCGGATGCGCCAGGCGGGGCGCGACGATGATCGGCGGCGGGTTGAACGGGACCGGCGAGGTGGCCGGGCTCGGCTCGGACTCGCTGTGCCACTCGCGGAAGAACGGCTGCGCCGGCCGCGGCTTGCGCCGGTTCGGCGGCGGGACGACCTCGAGCCGCCCGTAATGCGGCTTCTGGCCGGTTCGCGGGAAATACGGGCCGACGCCGCCTTGGTCATCGTAAGGCGCCCAGACGCGCCAGTACGGCAGGATGACGGTCGGCGCGACCACGCCGGGGCGGTTGAGGCCCCACTCGCCTTCGATCACGGCGCCCGACACGTCGACGCCGTACATCATGACGGGCACGCCGGCACGACCCGGCACGACGATCACGGGCTCGTTGTCGGCCGCCGCCGGCCGCGGCGCCGCGAGCGCGCCGAGGGCGAGGCCGGCGATGACAGCGAGCTTGACGCTGCGGTGCACGCGCATGGACGTCTCCGGACAACGGCGGGACGTTAATCCCGGACGTCATCTTAAGGCGCCGAGCGTATCCACGGATGCAACGTGGCGGAGAAATTGCGGAACAGCATTAATCCGGATTTAGGGGCGGCAGGCCGGGCACGCCCGCCCGCTTGTCGCGCCGCCGGCCGGCTGCTAGCTCTGCGGTCGAGCCGGCTTAGCTCAGCTGGTAGAGCACGTGATTTGTAATCACGGGGTCAGGGGTTCGAATCCCTTAGCCGGCACCACCGCGCAAAATGGTACCTGAGCTCGATCATTTGTTCGACCAATACGGCGCATTCTGCTTGAAGAACTTCTTCGGGATCGTGCCGTAGATCACCTGCACGCTGTCGACGGCTTCGGCCACCTTGAAATCCACGCCCATGCTGGCGACCGCATAGGCCTCGGCCGCCGTCATGCCGCCCTTCTGTTCCAGCAGGTCGACCGTCTCCTGCACGGCGTTCTTCATCGCGATGTCGAGGCTGAGGTCGAGGCCCAGCGCATAATAGTTCGCCGCGTCCTCGGCGCGCGGTCCGCGCATGGAACGGCCGGCGCCCTTGTGGAGGATGAACTGCAGCGTCGCGGTCAGCGATTGCTCGAGGGCGGTGCCGTCGACCTCGCCGTCGGCCTGCACGCCGTGCGGATCGCCGGTCAAGAACAACGCGCCTTGCGCGAAGACCGGAAGATAGAGTGTCGAGCCGACCGTGAGCACGCGCAGGTCGAGATTGCCGCCCCATCTTCCCGGCGGCACGGAACTGACGATGATCAGATCGGCCGGCGGCGCGACGGCCATGACGCCGAGGAACGGCGACAGCGGCAGCTCGATCCCGCCCGGCAGAAGCGCGACCTTGCGCGCAGGGTCAGTGCGGATGATGCGCGGCGTCGACTTGGCGACGAGATCGGGCAACACGCCCGTTCGCGGTCCGGTGTTGTTGACGCCGTAGGGGACGCGGAGCTCGAGATCGCGCACGCGCACCTCGAGCATGTCGCCGGGCTCGGCGCCTTCGACGTAGATCGGCCCGGTCAGCACATGCGCACCCAGACCGTTGGGGTGCGGCACCTTGGCGTAGATATCCTTGGCGTCCTGCAGCACCTCGTCGGGACGGATGCCTCCGGCGCCGAAGAATGTGACGGGATCGTCCTTGGTCAGCAGGCCTTGGTGCGACATGGTGTCGATCCGCACCGTCGTGCCCGACTTGATGCGCAGCGCCGGCGTGGCGCGCGCCGGGAAATATCCCCAGATGACGGTGTCTGGCGTCGAACCCAAGGTGACGTCGGGCTTGATCGCCGGCGGCGCCGATTGCGCCGCTGCGGACGACACCAGCGCCACGATGCCGACCGCGATGCATCCGATCACCGCCAAGCCGCGAGCGTGCTTCGACATTGGACCGATCCTTTCCGGAAAGAGGTCCGGGAGGATAGCATCGCTCGCGGGGTGCGGCGACAAGCCGTGCGCGTGCGGCGCGCTACCGTTTCACGCGGCGGGCCCACCGCGTGCCTACGCGCGAGGCGGCGCCTCGACCGTCGTATCGGCTAGGTTGTTGACCAGGTTCGCGAAGGTGTTCCACGCCACCACGGCCGCGATCTCGACGATCGCCGCGTCATCGAAGCCGGCGCCGCGCACCGCGGCGATGTCCGCATCCGACAGGTGGCCGCGCGTGTCGAGCAGGATGCGTGCGAAAGCGAGCGCGGCGGCGCTCGCCGGATCGGCCGACGTTACGCGCCGTGCCGCCGCGAGCTCATCGTCGGCGAGCCCGGCCTCGCGTCCATAGCGCGTATGGCTCGCGACGCAGGCATCGCAGTCATTCGTCACCGCCACCGCGATGCCGATCTGCTCGCGCAGCCGCGCCGGCAGCCCGCCGCCCGCCAGCACGTCACGCAGCGAGAGATACCCGGCCAGCGCGGCGGGCGAATGCGCGAGCACGCGCATCAGCCCCGGCACGAAGCCGATCCGCGTTCGGACCTCGTCGAGCAGGTCCTTGGCCTTGCCGGCGGGGTGATCGAGCGGTTCGATGCGGGCCATAACGGGTCTCCTTTCTGCTTTCTGCGCAAGAAGGACGAGGCCGCCGCGTGCGGCAGCCTCGTCGGTCACTTGATCGATCGCCGCGCGCCTCAGATTTTCGGCGGCTGGCAGTCGGCGCAACCCTCGACCACGTACGAGCGGAAGTTCGACGACTTGTCGCGGATCGCGGCAAGCTCCTTCTGCTCCGCGGCGTCGTGCCAGGCATTGGCCTTCGCCAGGCTGTCGAACACGTAGATGGTGATGCGCGACTTCGTCTCCGGGCCGGCGATCATCGCGGTGGCGCCGCCGCGCGCCAGGAAATGCCCGCCGAACTTCTCGACCAGCGCGCCCTGGCGCTTCGCATAGGCCGCGAAGCCGGCCTGATCGGTCACCTGGATCTCGTTGATCACATAAGCGGGCGGCGTCGGCTTGGTTTGGGCCTGGATGCCGTGGATGGTCGCTGCGGCGAAGCCCGCCGCGGCGAGCGCCGTGAGGGTCAGCTTGAGGGTCGTCGTCATGGTGGTGTCTCCGGTTGGGTTTCGTTTCGGTGTCGGGAGGCGCCTCGTGCGGCTCACCGACGGCTGCCACCATGCCGCGGAGGCCCTATAATCAGAATAGCCAATATCGGTATAGATCTATAAGGTGAGCTAATGGGTAAGCTTCGGCTGACCGACTGGGATGCCCGCATCGGCCGCCGCCTCAAGCTGCGCGACCTCCACATGCTGTTCGCGGTGGTGCGGGCCGGGAGCATGGCGAAGGGGGCGGCACAGCTCGGCGTCACCCAGCCCGCCATCTCGCAAGCGGTCGCCGACCTCGAGGCGACGCTCGGCGTGCGCCTGCTCGACCGCGGTCCGCGCGGCGTCGCGCCGACCCTGTTCGGCGACGCCCTGCTTCGCCGCGGCGCCGAGGCGCTCGATGCGCTCAAGCAGGGCGTCCGCGACATCGAGTTCCTCGCCGATCCGAGCTCGGGCGAAGTCTGGGTCGGGGCCTCGGAGTCCTACATCGCAGGCGGCTATCTCTCCGCCATCGTGGCGAGCCTGGCGCGGCAATATCCCCGCGTCGTCGTCCATGTCATCGAGGCCAACACGGCGGCGCTCGAATTCCACGAGCTGCGCGCCCGCAAGGTCGATCTGATGCTGGGGCGCGTCTCCGGACCGATCCGCGACGACGATCTGCGCGTCGAAGCCCTCTACGACGAGGCGATCGTGGTGGCGGCCGGCCGTGCTCACCGCCATGCGCGCCGCCGCAAGCTCGAGCTCAAGGACCTCGCCGACGATTCCTGGATCCTGGCGCCGCCTCACACGGTGGTCAGCGACTTCGTCGGCAATGCCTTCCGGGCGCAAGGGATGGCGCCGCCGCGGCTCAGCGTCACGACCTATTCGATGCAGTTGCGCATGCAGCTGCTCGCGACCGGCGGCTACGTCTCACCGGTGCCGGAATCGCTTTTGCACTACAACGCCGAGCGCTGGTCGCTGTGCGCGCTGCCGGTCCCGCTCGGCAAGCCGCTGCCGGTCGTCGTCGTCACGCTCGACAACCGCACACTCAGCCCGGTGGCCGAGCTGTTCATCGACCACGCGCGCGCCGTGACCAAGGAGATGCGCAGCGGCGGGGCCTCGCGCAGCCGCTGACGTCCGCACGCCGAAGCCATCGTCATGCCGGTGCCCAGCGGCCGTAGAGCGAGCCGCCATAGCGGCACGCGTCATCGAGCCGTGCGTGCGGCGCCTGCCCGCCCGGAATCCGCCTTCCCGTCCCCGATCAACAGATCGCGGACCAGCGTCTTGTCGGCGTACAGTTGCGAAATTTCCGCCTCGCCCAATCCCAACAGACCGTGCAGCACATCGTCGTTGTCCGCCCCGAGCGGCGCCGCGGCGAGGTCCTTCGCCGGCTCCCATCGCGAGAACTTGGCCGCGAGCCCGGGAATGTCGAACTCGCCGATGGCCTCATCGCAAACCCGGCGCACGGTCCCCCGCTCGCGCAGGTGAGGATGCGCCATCGCTTCGCGCAGGCTGAGGACCGGCGCGCAGGGCACGCGCTCGGCTTCGAGCGCCGCGATGGCTTCGTCCCGGCTCGGAAAGCCCGCGAGCCACGTCTCGATGATGTCCTTGAGCGCCGCGTTGTTGTCGCGACGGGCCCGCGGATCTGCAAACCGCGGATCGGCCGCGAGTTCGGGCATGGCCATGACCTTGACCATCTGCGTCCATTGATGCGGCATGACCATGATCGCGATGAACTGGTCGTTGCGGCAGCGGAAGACGCCCGTCGGCCCTCCATCCGGGTGCAGCGAGCCCGTCCGCTGCAAATTGAATTTGTCGCCCCGCAGCGAAGTCTTCGGAATGTTGACTTCGTGCATGTTGAAATAGGTGTCGACGAGCGAGCAGTCGATGTATTGCCCTTCGCCGGTGCGCTCGCGATGCAGCAGCGCGAAACCGATGCACATGGCCGCCGTGACGCCGGTCGCGCTGTCGCCGATCGCGATCGGAAGCTGGGCCGGGCCGCGATCGGGTTCTCCCACGGCGTGCGTGATGCCCGCGAAGGCGGCGCCCATGTAGTCGAACCCGGGCTTGTGGCTGAGCGGACCCTGCTGGCCGGCGAGCGAGATCGAGCACATGACGATCTTCGGATTGATCCGCGACAGCTCTTCGTAGCCGAAGCCGGCGCGGGCCATGACACCGGGGGCGAAGTTCTCGACGACGACGTCGACCATCGGGACGAGCGCCTGGACCAGCTCGCGGCCGCGCTTCTGCTTGATGTCGACCGCCAGCGATTTCTTCGAATGGTTATGCTGGAAGAAATACGTGCTCCGGGACGACTTCTTGAGCGCCGGGTCGCGCGGCTTGTCGCCCGAGAAGCGCCCGCGATCGCCGAACGGCGCGAGCTCGAGCTTGATCACCTCGGCGCCGAGCTCGGCGAGGATCCGCGTGCAGGTCGGTCCCGCCACGAATTGCGTGATGTCGAGCACGCGGTATCCTTTGAGCATCGGCAGTCCAGTCATCACATCACCCATCGGCAAGCGACCGTGCGCGGGGTCACCGAGCCTCGAATTGGCGTTTTCCGAAAAGCACGTCCCAGGAATCGCCTGTCGGCTTGTCGCGGTTCTTCTCGCCGCGTTCGTGGAGGACGGCGAGCCCGCGCTGGACGGCCGGTCTTGCGCGCACCGCGCTGTACCAGCGCTGCAGGTTAGGCCACGTCGCGATGTCCTGGCCTTGCCACCGGTAGGGCCGCAGCCACGGATAGACCGCCATGTCGGCGATCGAGTATTCGCCGGCGAGGTACTCGGCTTCGCCGAGCCGCTTGTCGAGCACGCGATAGAGACGCGTCGCCTCGCCGGTGTAGCGCTCGATGGCGTAGGGAATCTGCTCCTTCGCGTAGCGGCGGAAATGGTGCGCTTGGCCGAGCATGGGACCGACGCCGCCCATCTGGAACATGAGCCATTGGACAACGTCATACCGTTGGCGGAAGTCGGCCGGCATGAAGCGCCAGCCGCTCTTCTCCGCGAGGTACATCATGATGGCGCCGGACTCGAACAGCGCGATCGGCTTTCCGTCCGGCGCATCGTGATCGACCAAGGCCGGGATCTTGTTGTTCGGGCTGATCTTGAGAAAGTCCGCAGCGAACTGCTCGCCTTTGCCGATGTGGACCGGCACGACCCGGTATTCGAGCCCCAGCTCCTCCAGCAGGATGGAGACCTTGTAGCCGTTCGGCGTCGTCCAGAAGTAAAGGTCGAGCATGGCCGGCCTCAACCGGCCTGCTTCATTGGCTCGGCGCGCTTGAGACCGGCTTCCGTCAACCGGTGCTCGAGCAGTCCCATGCGGTCGTAACCCCAGAAGGGTTCTGTTTCGAAATAGAACATCGGCACGCCGAAGACCTGATCGACGACAGCTTCCTCCTGGGCACGTTCGTAGTCGGCCGGGCCTTCACCCGCGAGATAGTCGCGGTAGCCCTGTTCGGAGAGACCGAGGTCCGCCACGACCTTCGCGACCGCATCTGCTTCGTCGGCAGCGAACTCGCGCTTGAAAAACTGCTCGAACACGCGATTGCCGTAGTCGCGGATCCTCCCGTGCTTCTCGGCGAACAAGCCGCCGATCAGCGCCGGCGTCGTGTCGAAGATCTTGAGCGGGCCGCGGAGCATCAATCCGCCGCGCATGTTCGCCCATCGGCGCGCGTCCATATAGGAGTACTTCACCTTGTATTCGGAGTACTGGCTGCGCTGTCCCTTGCCTTTGAGGCGCAGCTGGAACGGCTTCCACTTCAGGCGGACCCGGTACTTGTCCTCCAACGCGAAAGCCGGATCGAATGCCAGGAAGGCATACGGACTCTTGAAGTCCGAATACATTTTCACTTCCTTGGTTTCGCCTTCGCTCATGCGAGCCTCCTCCTGGTCAGGTGTCTTTCGTCGTCAAACGAGCAGCGACGTTCGACGAGTTTCAGATAACGCCTTCGGCGGCGAGCCCTCGGAGTTCGCCTTCGGTCATGCCGAGGAGACCGCGATAGATTTCGTCGTTGTGTTGCCGGGACAGCGGCGCCGCACTTTCATAAGCGGTCGATGACTGGCTGAACCTGAGCGGAAACGCCGGGGCAAGCGGACCATTCCCCGCCGATACCGTCGGGTGGATGAGTTCCTGGAGCATCCCGCGCGCGCGAAGATGCGGCCAGGCTATCAGTGCCTCGATGTCCCGGATCGGACTGCAGGGTATATCCCTCCTGGTCAGACGCTCGATGATGTCCGCGACGGTCAGCGTCCGCGTCCAGGCCGACACCACGTCGTCGACCTGGGAGTTGTTCGCAATTCGCCAGCTTGCGTTCATGAAGTCGTTTCGGGTCAGCAGATCCTGCCGGCCCATCACATCGAGGAGCGCGGCCCAGTCGTCGTGCGTGCCGGCACCGATCGCCACCTCGCCGTCGCGGGCCGCGTAGGTGTTGAAGGGCGAAAACCGCATGATCCGGTTGCCTTGGCGGAGCGGCAGCCCGAGGCGTTCGTAACAATCGAGCGGTTCGTCCAGCATCAGCGACACCAGGCAGTCCGCCATCGAGACGTCGATGAACTGGCCCTCTCCGGTCTTCTCGCGATGAAAAAGCGCCCCGAGGATGCCCGATACCGCGAAAGTGCCGGCGATCCCGTCGGACAACGGGGAGCCCGTCTTGCATGCCCGACCGCCGGTTTCGCCCGTGATGCTCATGAGACCGGTGGCGGCCTGGACCATGAGGTCGAACGCCTTCAGGCTCCGGTCCGGACCGGTGCCGCCGTAACCGGTGATCGAGCAGTGGATCAGTTTTCGATTGATCTCCCTGAGCTTCGGATAATCGATGCCCAGACGCTCCGTGACGCCGACCCGGAAGTTTTCGACGACGACGTCGGCCGAGCCGACGAGGCGCAGAAAAATGTCCCTCCCCGGCTCGCTCTTCAGATTGAGGGTGATGGCCTTCTTGCCGCGGGCGCGCTTCAGGTAGGCGATACCCAAGTCGTCCGGCGTGCGGCGGTGGAACGAGACCCCCTCGGGACCGAAGAAAGGGGGCGCACCGGCCGTCGCGTCTCCGGTTGCGGGATCGTCGATGCGAATGACCTCGGCTCCCAGCGCCGCAAGAAACAGCGTCGCCTGAGGACCGGACAGGAAGCGGGTCAAATCCAAAATCCGAATGCCGTCGAGGATCCGCGGCGTCGTGCGGGCCTGGCCCTCCGGCATGTCCGTAACCTCCCTATCGCTGCGTCGACGCCTGCGCTTCGAATGGGGCTGCTCCGCCGCGATCGGACGCTGATAGTCAGGTCGCCGAGCCAGTCGGCCCTTCGAGTAGCTGTTGTAGTTTTGACAGCCCTCGCGGAGCCATGTCAAAGTGATACTAATAACCAAGATCAATGCGGAATACGCATGAATAGGGGAGTTGAGCCTGTCCGAGCTTGATGCGCCCAATCTTTCAGTGAAGCACCTGCGCGCCATCGTCGCGCTGGCGAGGTTCGGCAGCTTCATCGCCGCGGCGTCATACCTGCGAATGTCGCAGCCCGGGCTGAGCCGGGTCATCCAGCAGACGGAAGGCCTGCTCGCCGTGAAGCTGTTCGCGCGCGGGACACGAAGCGTGTCGCAGACCGAAGCTGGCCGCGAGTTCGTGCCCATCGCCGAACGACTGCTGGGCGAGCTTCTTCAGCAGTCCCGGAAGTTGAAAAACCTCGACGGCCAATTGCGCGGGCAGATCATCGTCTCGAGTTCTCATGTCCATCTCCCATCACGTGCTGCCGGCGGCGTTGGTCGAATTTCGCAAACAGCATCCCAAGATCCATATCCAGGTCCGGGAAGGACTGGCGAGCGCCGTTCAGGAAGACGTTCGGAGCGGGGTCGCGGATTTCGGCGTCGGAAGCGCGGTCGGATTGAACGAGGCGGTCATCGCCGAATGGGTGACTCCGGAACCTTGCTACGTCGTGCTGCCGAAATTGCACCGCCTGAGGAAGTCGGCGACGCTGAACATCCGCGATATCGCCGCGGAACCGATGATCTCGATGCCGACCAATTCAGGCCTGAGGCGGACGATCGACCTCTTCGCCAACCAGAGAGGCGTCGTTCTCGACCACAGCATCATCACCAACCAATTCCGGTCGCTGTTCGATTTCGTGGCGAGCGGACTTGGTATCTCGATCGTCCCGGCGGCAGCTTTGCCGCCGAGCGACGAATACCCGATCCTCGTCAAGCCGCTGCGCCCGGCCATAACGCGACGCGTCGGGATACTGCGGCTGGCCGAGCGTTCCCTCTCGCCGGCCTCCCAAGCATTTCTGGAGATCTTCCGGCCGAAGTTCTTCGCTGCCGTCAGGAGTCCGCGCCGGCGGTAGTGGGGGGCGGGATAGAGCCTCCGAGACCGAGCCAGCACAGACACCTGAACGCTACCGCTTGATGCCGCGTGCGCGCGCAGATGCAGGCAAAGATGATCTTTGAACACGGGTTGCGACCTCCATGAACGCGCGCAGCTTGGGCTCGTTGCGCGCGCTCGCCGGGAAGTAGAGATAGAGACCCTGCTTGCGCGGGACGAACTCCCGTAGGACCTGCACCAGCGCACCGCTGTCCAGATGCTGCCGCGCCACCAGGTCCGCCGTGTAGGCGAGGCCGAGCCCCTGCCGGGCTAGCGCCACCATACTGAGATGATCGTTGACGGTGAGATGGCCAGGAGCGTCCAGCGTGAAGGTCTCGCCGGCTTCAACGAACTCCCACCGAAAGACCGAAGCGGCGGTCGGAAACCGATAGCGAATGCATTCATGCTGCAGCAGATCGCGCGGACGCCGCGGCCGGCCGTGGCGCGCGAGATAGTCCGTCGCTGCGACGACCATCCATTGAAATCCAGGCGTGAGCTTGACCGCCACCATGTCGCGCTCGACCCACTCGCCGATCCGAATGCCGGCGTCGTAGCGGTGGCTCGCGAGGTTCATCGCGGCATCGTTCACGTCGAGCTCGACGGAAATCTCGGGAAAACGATTCCGGAATTCGGGCAGGACGCGCGCGATGACGAGATCAAACGCGATCCGCGGAACCGTGAGACGCAGACGGCCGACCGGGCGTTCCGCCTCGCCCGACACCTGGTCGAGCGTGTGGCCGATCTGATCTGCGGCGGGCCGTAACGTCGCGAACAGCTTGGCGCCCGCATCGGTCAACGCCACGCTGCGCGTGGTCCGCTGGAAAAGCCTCCGGCCGAGCCGCCGCTCCAAGGCTCGCACCGCCTGGCTCACAGCCGCACGAGTCACACTGAGCTCCGCCGCCGCGGCGCGGAAGCTCGCGTGGTCTGCCACGGCGAGAAATTCCGAAAGACCCGTGAACGTGTCGGTTCGAGCCATCGGCCGAGTTCCTTGATTGTAAATATCATCTAACCAATCTAGTCAGTTCTAGCTGATTTCTGGATCGACGCCCACGGCCTAGATCATCCTCGTCACGACCGGCTGGGGACAATGACGAGGTGATCCATGAACGACGTCGATTGGGAAGGATTTCTCGCGCGGTTTTCGCGGTTCGGCCGCGATCCGACGCCGATGCGTTACCTCGACTTGTTCGCCGCCGACGGGACCGTCCAGCATCCCGGGATGCCGCGGCCACTGGGCGGCGACGAGATCAGGCGCTTCATCTCGTCGGCGCTCTCCGCCGTGCCGGATTTCAGATTGGAGCCGGTCCGCTGGTGCGCGCGCGACGACACGTTGTTCGTCGAAGCGGCTTCGTCCGGAACCGTCCAGCGCTCACATGCGACCTGGCCGGCGATCTACTGCGTCACCCTGCGCGGCAACCGCGTGATCCGCGGCAGGTCCTATTACGATCGCGCTGCGATTCTTGTCGCATCGCGAGCCCGGCCCCGCCGCCGCGCGCATCGACAAGGTCGCGGCTGACGCTTCCCGGAATGGCGCACATCTCGACATGCCTGCGATACAGGCCAAGTTGATCGAACCCTATATCGACGACTGGCGCGATCCGCGTCCGGAGCGATTTGCGGACTTCTACACGCCGACGGGGCGTCTGTTCACGCCGGGAATTCCCGACCCGCTATCTGGAGATGACATTGTCCGTCACTACCGCACTCAACGTGCGGAAATGGATGAACTCCGACGTCACTGCCAAGCCTGGGCGGCCGGCCCCGGACAGGCATTCTTCGAGTGGCGAATGGCAGGCGCAATCGCGGGGCGGCCGTTCGACATCGGCGCCGCGGAGCGCCTGACCCTCGACGGATGCCGGATCGCCGAAAGCGCCAGCTACTTCGACACGCTGGCGCTCGCGGCGGCGCGCGATCCGTCCGTCGCGCCAAGCACCCTATTCGACGTGGCGCGCTGAGCTCTGCCGGATTGGGCCATCAGACACGGAAAGGCGAAAGCACATGCGCGCTTATGAGTTCACCGATGCGATATCGCTCGAGTCGTTGCATCTGGTCGAGCGGCCCGACCCGACGCCAGGTCCCCACGACATCGTCATCCGCATGCGCGCGGCGGCGCTCAATTTCCGCGACGTCGCCATGCTGCGCGGCAATTATCATGTCGGCGTATCGCCGCCACTGATTCCGCTGTCCGATGGCGCGGGCGATGTCGTTGCGATCGGCGAGGCGGTCACTCGCTTCCATGTCGGCGACCTCGTCTGCCCGACGTATCTGCCTGATTGGCATGACGGGCCGATCGATGCCGGCCGCATTCGCCGGCGGCTCGGCGGCCCGACCGACGGCGTCCTCACCGAACTGATGTGCGTCCATGAGACCGAAGCCGTGCGGGCCCCCTCGCATCTCGACGCAACAGAAGCGGCGGCGCTGCCGGTCGCGGCGGCGACAGCTTGGCGCGTGCTCTATCGTATCGGTTCACTACGCCCGAGCGAAACCTTGCTCGTTCAGGGCGCCGGCGCGATCTCGACCACCGCGCTTGCGCTCGCAAAGGCGGGTGGCGCGCGCGTCATCCCGGTGCTCCGCGACGAGCGCCACGTGGATGCGCTGAAGGCGCTCGGCGCGGACTTGGTGCTGACCAACGGAAATGCACCGACCTGGCCGCAGCAGGTGCGCGAGGCCACTAACGGCATTGGCGCCGACGTCGCGATCAATGTCGCGGGCGGCAAGACGCTGACGAGTACCGTCGCAGCCACGAAACTGGGCGGGGTCGTCCACCTGATCGGCTTTGTCTCTGATCCCGTCGCCGAGCTGGATCTGTTCGAGGCCATCCGCCACGGGACCACCTTTCACACCGCCACCGCAGGGAGCCGTGAGGATTTCGAGGCCTTCGTCCGCACCTCGCAGCAGCATGGATTACGGCCGGCGATCGCGAAGGTCTTCGCGCCCACGGAGTTGCGCGACGCCGTCGCGTTCTTCGGCCAAGGCGGCCATTGCGGCAAGGTCGTGCTGAAGCTCAAGTTCTAGCCCCCGATTAAGCACGCCAGCAGCGCCGACGATTCCGCCCGCGGCGCGCCCCGTATGGACTCTGCTTGCTGCATGGCTATTGTGATTCACCGCCGATGTCTGATTGTCACAATACTTATCGCAGGCAAGCCGTGAAGGCGTCCGAATGACGTCGGGGGATCGGTTCCTTCCCGGACGGCCGGACAGCACCTGAGGCTCTCTGGCCATGCGCTATTCGGCTCTCTCGCTCGCACTGAACGCCCTGACGGGACAGCGTCACTGGCGCCAGGCCTGGCGCGATGCCGCACCGCGCGAGCACTACGACGTCGTCATCGTCGGCGGCGGCGGGCACGGCGCTCGCGACCGCCTACTATCTCGCCAAGAACCACGGCATCACGAATGTCGCGGTGCTCGAGAAGAGCTGGATCGGCTCCGGCAATGCCGGCCGCAACACCACGATCATCCGCTCGAACTATCTGCTGCCCGGCAACATCCCGTTCTACGAATGGTCGATGAAGCTGTGGGAGGGGCTCGAGCAGGATCTCAACTACAACGCGATGGTCAGCCAGCGCGGCGTGCTCAACCTCTATCACTCCGACGCGCAGCGCGACGCCTTCGCGCGCCGCGGCAACGCGATGCGGCTGCACGGCGTCGACGCCGAGCTGCTCGACCGCGACGCGGTGCGCGCCTACGCGCCCTTCCTCGACTTCGACAACGCGCGCTTTCCGATCCACGGCGGCCTGCTGCAGCGGCGCGGCGGCACGGCGCGCCACGACGCGGTGGTCTGGGGCTATGCGCGCGGCGGCCGACCGGCGCGGCGTCGACATCATCCAGAACTGCGAGGTCACCGGCATCCGCGTCGAGGGCGGCCGCGTCGACCGGCGTCGAGACGACGCGCGGCACGATCCGCGCCGACAAGATCGGCGCTCGCGGTCGCCGGCATCAGCTCGCGCGTCGCCGCCATGGCGGGCCTGCGGCTGCCGATCGAGAGCCACGTGCTGCAGGCCTTCGTGTCAGAAGGCATCAAGCCGCTGATCGACCAGTGTCATCACCTTCGGCGCCGGACATTTCTATGTCAGCCAGTCCGACAAGGGCGGGCTGGTGTTCGGCGGCGACATCGACGGCTACAACTCCTATGCCCAGCGCGGCAACCTGCCGATGGTCGAGGACGTGTGCGAAGGCGGCATGGCGGTCATGCCGGTCGATCGGCCGCGTCCGCGTCCTGCGCTCATGGGGCGGGCTCATGGACATGTCGATGGACGGCTCGCCGATCATCGACCGCACGCCGGTCGACGGGCCTCTATCTCAACGCCGGCTGGTGCTACGGCGGCTTCAAGGCGACGCCGGCGTCGGGCTGGTGCTTCGCGCACCTGATCGCGCGCGACGAGCCGCATCCGCATGGCGCGGCCTACCGGCTCGACCGCTTCGCGACGGGCCATCTGATCGACGAGAGCGGCATGGGCGCCCAACCGAACCTGCACTGAGACTGGCACTGAGACGCAAATGCGCATCCCCTGCCCCTATTGCGGCGACCGCGACATCCGCGAATTCGTCTATCTCGGCGACGCCGCGCCGCAGCGGCCCGATCCGCAGGCGGCTGATGCGCTCGCGCGCTTCGTCGACTACGTCTATCTGCGCGACAATCCGGCCGGGCCGCATCGCGAGCTCTGGTACCACGGCTTCGGCTGCCAGGCCTGGCTGGTGGTGACGCGCGACACGCGCACGCCACGACGATCCTCGGCGCGACGCCAGCGCGGAGGCGCGCCGTGACGACGCACGTCGCGCCCTACCGGCTCGCGACGGGCGGCCTCATCGACCGCGGCACCGCCATTCGGTTCACGTTCGACGGGCGGCAGTTCACCGGCCTTGCCGGCGACACGCTGGCGTCGGCGCTGCTCGCCGACGGCGTGCGGCTGGTCGGGCGAAGCTTCAAGTATCACCGGCCGCGCGGCATCCTGACGGCGGGCCCCGAGGAGCCGAACGCGCTCGTCGAGCTGCGCACCGGCGCACGGCGCGAGCCGAACACCAAGGCCACGACCGTCGAGCTCTACGACGGCCTCGCCGCCGCGAGCCAGAACCGCTGGCCCTCGCTGCGCTTCGACCTCATGCGGCTCAACTCGCTGCTCGCGCCGTTCATCGCCGGCCGGCTTCTACTACAAGACCTTCATGTGGCCGGCGAGCGTTCTGGGAGAAGCGTCTACGAGCCGCTGATCCGCCGCGCCGCCGGCCTCGGACGCGCCGCCGAGCGAGGCCGATCCCGACACCTACGAGCACGCCAACGCGTTCTGCGACGTGCTGGTGGTCGGCGGCGGCCCGGCCGGACTCGCGGCCGCGCTCGCCGCGGCGCGCGCCGGCGCGCGCGTCATCCTGTGCGAGGAGGATTTCGTGTTCGGCGGGCGGCTGTTGGCCGAGCGCCACGAGATCGACGGCGCTGCCGGCGGCGCCTGGGCGCAAGCGGCGATCGCGGAGCTGCGCGCCTGCCCCGAGGTCCGGCTGCTGCCGCGCACGACGGTGTTCGGCGTCTACGACGGCGGCGTGCACGGCGCGATCGAGCGGGTGGCCGACCACCTGATCGCCGCCGCCGCGCACCAGCCGCGGCAGACGTCTTGGCGCATCGTCGCGCGGCGCACGGTCCTCGCGGCCGGCGCGATCGAGCGCGGGCTCGCTGTTCGGCGGCAACGACCGGCCCGGGGTCATGCATGGCGGGCGCCGCGCGGACCTATGCGAACCGCTTCGCCGTGAGCGTCGGCCGGCGCGTCGCGATCTTCACTAACAATGACGACGGCTGGCGCAGCGCGATCGAGCTTGCGGCGCCGGCATCGAGGTCGGCGCGCTCATCGATACGCGCCCAAGCGTGGCGGCGGCGCTCACGGCGCAATTCGCCGGCCGCGTCATCCTCGGCGGCCAATCGTCTCGGCCAAAGGCAGCGGCGCCGTGCGCGCCGCCATCGTGCAGACCGCGCACGGGCGCGAGACCATCGCATGCGACGCGCTCGCGGTGTCGGGCGGCTGGAATCCCAATGTCGGCCTGTCCTGCCATCACGATGGCCGCCCGGCGTGGCGCGAGGAGATCGCGGCGTTCGTTCCGGGCGCGGTGCCGAAGGGCATGATCGTCGCGGGCGCCGCCACGGAAGCCTGACGCTCGCGCGCTGCCTCGCCGGAGGCGACGCCGCCGGCGCGCGCCGCGATCGAGGCGCTCGGATTTCGCGCTGCCGCACACGCCTTGCCCAAAGCGCACGACGAACCGAGCGATGTCACGCCGTTCTGGCATGTCGGCGGCTCTGCCAAGAAGGCGTTCGTCGACTTCCAGAACGACGTCACCGCCGCCGACATCGCGCTCGCCGCGCGCGAGGGCTATCGCTCGGTCGAGCATCTCAAGCGCTACACCACGCTCGGCATGGCGACCGACCAGGGCAAGACCGCGAACGTCGAACGGCCTCGCCGTGATGGCGGCGCTCACCGGGCGCGGCGATCGCGGAGACCGGCACGACGCGATATCGGCCGCCGTACAATCCGGTCGCGATCGGCGCGCTCGCCGGCCATCACCGCGGCAAGGCCTTCCGGCCGATCCGCCGCACGCCGTCGCATGCCTGGGCGGAGCGCCAGGGCGCGCCATTCGTCGAGGCCGGGCCGTGGCTGCGCGCGCAGTATTTTCCGCGCGCCGGCGAGCCGGACTGGCTCGGGACCGTCAACCGCGAGGTGCGCACGGTGCGCGGCGCGGTCGGCTTCTGCGATGTCTCGACGCTCGGCAAGATCGAGCTGCACGGCGCCGACGCTGCAGCGTTTCTCGACCGGCTCTACGTCAACACGTTCTCGACGCTGCCGGTCGGGCGCGCGCGCTACGGCCTGATGCTGCGCGAGGACGGCTTCGTGTTCGACGACGGCACCGTCGCGCGGCTCGGCGAGGCGCGCTACTTCATGACGACCACGACCGCCAATGCGGGCCGCGTCATCCAGCACATGGAGTTCTGCCACCAGGTGCTGTGGCCGGAGCTCGACGTGCAGTTCGTCTCGGTGACCGATCAGTGGGCGCAGTTCTCGGTCGCGGGCCCGCGCGCGCGCGACACGCTGCGCGCGATCGTCGATGCGCGGTTCGATCTCGGTCATGAAGCGTTTCCGCACATGGCGGCCGGCGAATGCACGGTCGCGGGCGGCGTGCCGGCGCGGCTCTATCGGCTCTCGTTCTCGGGCGAGCTCGCCTACGAGATCGGCGTGCCAGCGCGCTACGGCGCGTCGCTCGCCGAGACGCTGATGCGCGCCGGCGAGCCGCACGGCATCGCGCCCTACGGCACCGAGGCGCTCGCCGTCATGCGCATCGAGAAGGGGCATGTCGCCGGCAACGAGCTCGACGGCCGCACCACGGCGCGCGACCTCGGCCTCGGCCGGATGGTATCGAGCAAGAAGGATTTCATTGGCCGCGTGATGTCGGGCCGGCCGGCGCTGGTCGCGCCCGACCGGATGACGCTCGTCGGGCTCCGGCCGGTCGATCGGGCGCAGCGCCTGCGCGCCGGCGCCCACCTGGTGCCGCGCGCGCGACGCGGCGCATGACGAGGGCGTGGTGACCTCGGTCGCGTTCTCGCCCTCGCTCGAGCACTGGATCGGGCTCGGCCTGTTGGCGCGCGGACCGGAACGGCATGGACAGCGCGTATGGGCGGCCGACCCGGTGCGCGACGGCATGGTCGAGGTCGAGGTGTGCGCGCCCTGCTTCATCGATCCATCCGGGGAGCGACTGCGTGGCTAGCTTCACCCTGACCGAGACGTCGAGCCTGCGTACCCATGCGGGCGCCAATGCGGACGCCCAAAGCCATGGCGACGGCGCGGCGCCCGGCGTCGTCATCGCGGAGCGCGTCGATGTCGCGATCTGCAGCGTGCTGGCGCGCCGCGGCGCAACGGATCGATTGATGAGCTCGGTTCAATCGGCCTTCGCGCTCGAGCTGCCGCTAACGCCGCGTTACACCGGCAACGGCGCCGTTGCCTTCGCGTGGGCGGGTCCCGGCCAATGGCTGGCGCTCGGCGAGCGCATGACCGGGCCGGCGTTCGAGCAGCGATTGCGCGCCGCCGTCGGCGAGACGGCATCGATCATCGACCAGTCGCACGGCCGCACCCTGATCCGCGTCTCCGGCCCCCGCGCGCGCGAGACGCTCGCCAAGGGCGTGCCGATCGACCTGCATCCGAGCGCCTTCGGCCCAGGCAGCGCCGCCAGCACCGTGATCTCTCATATCGGCGCGCATTTCTGGCAGGTCGACGCGACGCCCACCTATGAGCTTTCTGTCGCCAGCAGCTTTGCGCTCGCCTTCCTGGAATGGCTGACCGAGGCGGCGGCGGAATTCGGCGTCGCGTATCGCGCGGGCCGTTGACCGCGTTTCGCGGTCCGCCGGGCGCGCCAGCGGAACAAAAGGCGCGCGCTCCGTTTTACGACAGAATGAGAGCGACGCCGGCCAAACGCCTGGAGGCTTTGCCATGCCGAAGCGACCCGGAAAGCGCAGATACTCACGCGGCTCGCAGCGCGAGGTGGAAAGCGAGATGCGCCGCTACAAGCGCGGCACCGCCCGCAGCGGGCGGCGCGGCAAGGCCGGCCGGGTGAAAAGCCGCAAACAGGCGATCGCCATCGGCCTGTCGAAAGCGCGCAAGAAGGGAAAGAAGGTGCCGGCGCGTCGCCGCTGAAGGCCGCGACCCACAACCTTGGGTAGACGGGATTTTGGCCTGTTCAAGCCTTGGCCCAGACTTGGCCCGCAAATGCAAAACGGCCCGGGACAGGGCCCGGGCCGTCGGGATCGGCAGCGGCCTACCGCGGCGCCGCCTTGATAGCGAAGGATTCCGATGCCTTGGCATACCAGGCGGCCGCCTTGAGCGAAACCGTCCGCGGCACCAATTTGCGGCGGCTGGACTTCTTGGATCGGCTCTGGCGGCTTGCAGTCTTAGCTTTACTCACGCTCGCTCCCCTGCGGTTTGTCCCGTGCTTTTCCATTTCTCGGGTTCAGCCCACCCCCCCTTTCTCCCATACGGAACGGCCCTTTGTGAAGGGCTTCGGCGCAGGGCTGGTCAACGCAATCTGAAGAGCAGGCGGAACGTTTTAAACTACCTGGAGTTATCCTTTCCTGCCCCTAGGCCAGATTGCGAGTACGCCGGAATCCGGTGCCGTACAGCCTTTGCGCGAATCCCCGCTTCGATGATCCCGTGCGTGCGAACGATGCCGCACGTGCGAACAGCAATCGCTTCGGCGAACATCGCGCCGCCAAAGGTTGTGGCCGGGGTCACTGCATTGCGTCGCTTTATTGCGTCGCTTTCGCGACCACACGCATGAACCGTTCGTGCGCAGGCGAGTTACCAAAACGAGAAGTAATCTCGCAGGAGGATAAACATGCTCTCGAAATTTCTCGCCGCGACCGCACTCGGCACCGCGTTGATCGCGACGCCGGCATTGGCGCAAAGCACCATGAGCCCGGCGCCGAGCACCCCGAAGAAGATGAGCGACACCGGCGGCGCGCCGACCGCGTCGGCGTCCGGCCTGTGGCAAGGCTCGAAGATCATCGGCCTGAGCGTCTACAATGATCAGAACCAGAAGATCGGTTCGATCGTGCAGCTCATGGTCGACAAGAACGGCAGCATCCAGTCGGTCGTGATCGGCGTCGGCGGCTTTCTCGGCATGGGCGAGCGCGACGTCGCGGTGAAGTTCTCGGAGCTCAAGTGGAGCAACGAGCCGGTGTCGTCGTCCTCGTCGAGCCCCACCTCGCGTCCGGCGACCACGGGTGCGGGAACGACCAGCACGAAGAGCGGACCCACGACCTATCCGGATCACGCGGTATTCAACGCGACCAAGGACCAGCTCAAGGCGATGCCGCAGTTCGACTACAACAAGTAAGACGCGGCACGAGCCTGAGGCGCGACAAGAGCCCGGTGAAAGCCGGGCTCTTGCTTTTCATCGAGCTGGCAGGCCGAGAACGAACGTAATTCGATCGAAGGCAAACAATCGCGATCAAAACCAAAGCGCGGCGGCGTCGGGTTTTCCCGATGCCGCCGCGCGTCACTATCCCAATCCGATAAAGCTTCGGCTCAATGGTGCCAGAACAGCGCCAGCAGAATGACGATGGGTAACGGCACGCCTAAAAGCCAAAGCAGAAGACCGCGTCCTAATCCCATGGCTTGCTCCTGCGGCTATTGATCCCGGCTTTGCGAAACCTTCGATCGACAACGTCACGCGCGAAAGCCGGTTCCATCGCGAGATTCAAGCACAAACCGATATTGCGATGCGCAACATACGCGCGGTTCAGCGGCGGGAACCATCCGGCCATGGGCGTGCTTTACCTCATGCCCGACCGCGCACTCCGTGCGGAGGACGATGGGCAGCCAAGGACGCACCATGACGGATTTACGAGCAGCCGACGTCTCCATCGTCGCGACGGAAACCGATTTGATCGAGCCGATCGACGGCGGCACCGCCATCTCGTGGGGCGCCGTCGCGGCCGGCGGCTTCACGAATGCGGCGATTACGCTGCTGTTGATGGCGTTCGGCGCCGGCATGGGCTTCTCCTCGATCTCGCCGTGGGCGGGATCCGGCGTCTCGATGACCACCTTCAGCATCGGCACCGGGCTCTACTTTATCGTCATCGCGATGCTCGCCTCGACCATCGGCGGCTACCTCGCGGGCCGCCTGCGCACGCGCTGGACGGCCGTGCACACCGACGAGGTCTTCTTCCGCGACACCGCGCACGGCTTCATGTCCTGGGCCTGCGCGATCGTGGTGAGCGCGGCCGTGCTCGGCGCCGCCGGCACCGCGATCGTCTCAGGCGTGACCGCGGGCCTGGCGCAACGCGGCAGTGCCGATGGCGGTCCTGCGGCCATCTATGTCGACCAGCTTTTCCGCCCGGCGCCGACCGCCAATGCGGCCGCCGCGCCGGCTCCAGCGACCAATGCGGCGCCTGCGCCGGCCGCCGCCACCACCGCGGTCTCGCCCGCCCAGCGCGCCGAGGTCGCGCGCCTGCTGCTGCACGGCTTGCGTGAACGCAGCGACATCTCGGCCGGCGACCGCATGTATCTCGGACAGCTCGTCTCCACCCACACGGGCCTGTCGCAGGGCGACGCCGACAAGCGGGTGACCGCGGTGCTGACTCAGGCCAAGTCCGATCTCGACAAGGCGCGCAGCGCCGCCGCCAAGCTCGCGCTCTGGTTCACCGCCGCCCTGCTCGCCGGCGCGCTCTCGGCCAGCCTCGCCGCGATCGAGGGCGGCGAGCTGCGCGACCGCAGAACGCTCTGAGCCGCACGAACCCGAAAGGACGACACGATGCGCCCCATCCTGCTGTGGCTTCTGGGAATCCCGATCCCGATCATCATCCTGCTGATGCTGTTCATGCATTAGATCTGGTATCTCGTTCATCTTGAATCACGGCGTCATGCCCGGTCTTGTGCCGGGCATCCACGTCTTGAGACACCCTCAGCTTCAAAGACGTGGATGGCCGGGACAAGCCCGGCCATGACGCTGTCCTTCAATGTGACGGAAATACGCTCTAGCATCCGCGCGCCGCGGCGAGGCCGGACGAGCGATCGCCGCGCGACGATCGGAGCCCGACGATGAGCGCAGCGCAGACGACAGGTCCCGTGCTCTGGCAGGTGAACGAGCGCGGGGTGGCGAGCCTCGCGCTCAACCGGCCGGAGGTGAACAACGCCTATGACGGCGCGCTGATCGAGGGCCTGCTCGCCGCCATGGACGCGCTTGGGCAGGCCGAGCGGCTGCGCGCCGTGGTGATCACCGGCAACGGCCGGCATTTTCAGGCCGGCGCCGACCTCGGCTGGATCGATGCGGTGCGCGCCTCCTCGCGCGCCGAGAACATTCGCGTCTCGCGCGCGACCGCGACCGCGATCCGCCGGCTCAACGCGGCGCCGGTGCCGACCGTCGCACTCGTGCAGGGCGGCTGCTTCGGCGGCGGCACCGGCCTGATCGCGGCCTGCGACGTGGTGATCGCGGCCGACAATGCGATGTTCTCGATCGCCGAGGTGCGCTGGGGCCTCACGGCCGCGATCATCATTCCGCAGCTCAACGACGCGATCGGCGTGCGCCAGCTGCGCCGCTATGCGTTGACCGGGGAGCGCTTCGGCGCCGCCGAGGCGCGCCGCATCGGCCTGGTGCACGAGGTCGTGCCCGCCGCCGAGCTTGCGGCGGCCGGCGCCCGCACGGTCGAGCATCTGCTCGCCAACGGCCCGGACGCGATCCGGCAGACCAAGGCGCATGCGCTCGACTTCGCGTGGGGCAACATCGACGACGCGACGTTCGATGCGCTGATCGACGCGCACGCGGACAAGCGGCGAAGCGCTGAGGCGGCGGAGGGGCTGGCGTCGTTTGCGGAAAAGCGGGCGGCGAGGTGGTGAAGGCACGGCGCCGGCTCTCCCTCTCCCCGCTCTTGCGGGGAGAGGGTTGGGGTGAGGGGCGCTGAATCTCCGCGAAAGAAGTCGTTCGCAATGAACTCGTGGAGACGCCCCCTCTCCCCGACCCTCTCCCCGCACGCGGGGAGAGGGAGTGCAGGCGCCGTGCCGGCGGCTACTTGGGGTCGATCGGCCCAAACCTCGGCGGCGGAATGCGGCGGCGCGAGGCTGCCTCGTAGGACGACGCGACGCGCAGCAGCACGTCCTCGCGGCCGGGCTCGGCGCGAAAAACGAGCGAGAACGGCAGGCCGGGCGCCGGGATCGTCGTCGGCGTGGTTGACGGCTGCGAGACGTAGCGGGCGCCGTCGGCGCTGAGCGCGAACACCGGATCGTACGCGGTCGTCACATAGCCGGCCGGGATCAGCACCTCGGAGAGGCCCGCGTTCGGCCCCGACAGCGACTTGGGGGCGAGGTTGCTCGGGATGTCGTACTGGTGCGGCCAGCCGATCAGGCCGGGCGGCCACGGGGTGTGCAGGCGCACCAGCGCGTCGAGCTTGTTCTCCAGGATCACCATCATGTCGGCCCGGCGCAGCAGCTCGCGCAGCATGATGCGCTCGTTGACACCCTGGCGGCCGCTGAGCGGGTTGCGCGGATCCGCGACCTCTTCCCAGTTCTTGAAGGCGGCGCGCTGGTCGTCGCCCCAGAATTTCGAGCGCGCATTGAGGGCGGCGAAATCCGTCAGCGTTTCGGAGAAGCCGAGCGCCTTCCAATCCGCGGCACGGCGCGTGAGATACTGCGGGATGTGGAAACGGAACGCCATCGCGAGCTCCTGCTGCTGCACGGTGGCGAGGTCGAGGTTGATCGGCGGCTCGATGCGGCCCTCGGCAAGCTCGACGCAATAGTCGATCGGCGTCATGCGGCCGCTGCCGAACACTTTTCCGGGCACGAACTCGGTCGGCACAATCGCGGCGGCGAATTCCCGGAACAGCGGCTGCCCGTCCCGGCCGAGCCGAAACAGCAGATCGGGCATGAACACCGGCACGAGCCGCGCCAGCGCGCGGCGGAAGTCGACCGTCATCGCCTCGCAGTCGGGATCGCGCTGCCACAAGGGATCGGACGACTCGACCAGCGTCGCGCCGAGCCGGGCGGCGAGCATCGTCTTGATCTCGCGTGTCGCCGCCGTGACGATCGGCTCCTCGGTCTTCGAGCCGGGCCGGATCAGCATCGACTTGCGGATGACGCCGAGGCGCATGCCCTTGAGCGCGCCCTCGGCGCCCGACCCGCCCGCGTGACCCGCGTAAGGGCCCGCGAGCACCGACGAGCGCGGCACGGTCGTGAACGGATCGCGCGGATCGTAATAACCCTCGGTCGGGTCCTTCAGCGCATCGAGGATCCTGGCGCAGTCCGCGATCCGGCGCGCGTGGATGCCGGTGCGGTCGCAATAGATGTCGGCGCCGATCGCGCCGCCGTCGAAGCCGATCATCGCCTTGTGCGGCAGCAGCAGGGCGATCGCGTTGTGGTTCGACGGGCCGCGGCAGGACGCGCGCGTCTCCTCGCCGAGGCTCGCCATCACGAGATTGGCCGAGACCGAGACGCCCGAGCCCGAGCTCGAGCCGAGCGAGGCCGCGCGGCGCGTATCGTACGGGTTCGCCGGATTGCCCGCCCAGGTGCTGCGCTGGTAGCCGAGCGTCGAGGCCAGCACCTTGTCGGGCTTGTGCCGTCCGCCCGGATCGCCGGCGCGGCCGTTATATTCGGTGTTGACCGCCTTGGCGAAGATGATCGCGCCCTTGCGGCGCAACTGCTCGACCAGCACATGGTCGCGCGCCGGAAAGTCGATGTCGTAGCGCGCGTCGCCGCCGCCGGTCGAGCGCATGTCCTTGGTATCGAACGGATCCTTGAACGAGAACACGACGCCGTACATCGGCATCTTGTCCAGGTCGGGATTGCGGCCCCACTGCGCGTCGAGCTCCGCGGCGCGCTCGAGCGCATCGGGCAAGTGGCGGAAATGCTCGCACACCGGCGGCGCGCCCGGCGGCAGCGGGCCGAGCGAGGGATGCCGGTCGAACTCGCCGCGGCACGTGACCGAGCGCTCGCCGCGGATGTTGAGCGTGCCGAGCGCGTTGAGCCCGCTGCCGTCCGCGACGCCGACGACCATGCCGAACTGCTGCGCGACATCCGGATCGGACGCGGTCGGCTCCATGCGGCCGTATTCGAGCGGCGTGCCTTTGTGCTTGTCGATATCCGGGATGAAGCTCGATGCCTTCACGGTCGCGGTCGGGAAGCGCAGCGGCGCACCGCCGCGCACCGCGCCGGTCATAGGCGCGACCGCGGCGCCGTCTTGCGTCACCAGCACGCTCGCGACGCCGTTGAAAGCACGCACGCGCGCGAGATAGTGCTCGACCACCGACACGCAGGTCGCGCGCCCATCCCGGATCGCAGCATGCAGCTCGTCGATCGTCGCCTCCTCGAGGCGGAAGGCAGGCGCCGTGCTTCGGCCCCCCGCCATAGAGTTCAGTTTCGCTTGCTTCTCGATGGTCATTGCGTGTCGTCCGGTCAGGTGGGCGCTTTCGGCGACAGAACGTACTGATCGAGATGCAGTTTGGAAACCTCGTTGAGCGCCATGAGCAGAAGCAGTCCCATCAGCAGGAACACAAAACGCCGATTGATCGCGCGCAGTGGCACGAATGACATGATCGCTATGGCGCCGAGCACAATGACTGATGCCTCAAGCACGGGCGCGACGATCGAGGCGCCCTCCGTCTTCAGCCACGGCTCGATCGAGATGATCACGGCAAAGACGAGATAGATGATCGCCGAGACGACTCCCTGTAGCCTTTGCCGCTTGCGGCTCACCAGCGCCAGCGCAGGAAGCCCGACGAAAATAAGGAGACTCCAGCCGAGAATGATCCAGGTGCTGGAGGTGTTCGCCCGGCTCATGGGAATGAGGGTGAGCAAAGCCAGCGCCGCGTAAGCCGCGACCCACGCTGTGAAGCGTCGGACGCTTCTGCCGACCGTGTAAGCCTCGCCGAACGTGGCAAGCTCGCCGCGCAGCCTCAGTCGTGTCCCGACCACCAGCATCGTGATGAATACGGCAAATGACAGGCTCGGAACGACGTCGCGCGGTACGGGCAGGCCGATCCAACTGAGGACGAACGACCAGAACGCGTGCGCCCAATCGAGCCAGCCGGCGACCAGCCGGCTCACCCAGTCCGCCAAGCTGAATAGCCCACGCAGATTGGCAAACAACGTCATCGCGCCGCCGACGATGCCGCCCCAGGTCAGCAATTGCAGCCGGAACGTCCGGGTCGTCAGCCACAGATTCGACGGCGCGACCGCCGGCTTGGCGAGTTGCGCCACGACGGCGGCCTTGATCAGCTCCGGCGCATCGACGTTCTCGGTGTGCATCTCGCCGAACGGCAGCGGGATGTCCGCATAGGTCAGCGCGCGCGCCTTCACAGGAATGAGCTTGCCGTCGGCCTTGGCGCGGCCGGATTCGGCGCGCACCCAGTCGGACTTGATGCTGGTCTCGGTCCAGATCGTGATCACCGCCCGCGCCGCCGCGAGCTGTTTCATGATCTCGTCGCGGTAGCTATCGCCGGACGCGAGGCTCGTGTCCCACCACACGGACCATCCCTCGGCCTCAAGGACCGCCGACAGCTTGGCGGCGAGGTCGCGATCGGCTTTCGCGTAGCTGATGAAGATGTCGGCCATGTTTTTTGGTTGGCGGATGTCGGAGATTGGCGCGGCGCCGCGCATCATAACTGCAAATGGCTCGCCGCGCGCTAGTTCGGCTCGCGCGGCCCGCCATGCGCGTCGGCCGCCGGCCGGCGCCACATCCAGACCGCGCCGCTGCCTGTCCGCAGCAAAATCATGCCAACTCCGCGGAAAAGCCGCGATCGAGCGGCTCCCTTGAGACATTGCACGGGGCAACAGCCATGACGTTCCGCCTTGCCAAGGTCGCCCTTGTGGCGACCGTCGCCGCCTGCGCGCTCGCGGCCTGCTCGGATCGCGTATCGCGCCCCGACCAGCTCGATCGCCTGAACGAGCGAAACTTGTTCGCGGTCAATAAGATGTCTTCTTTTGCGCCGCCCGCGCCGCCGATCCTCGGCTTCGACGCGGCGCGGGCCGCGCCGGCGAACACCCAGACGAAGCTCGCCATCACCCATTCCTACGCGCTCGCGATGCCGAGCCGCGACGTCGAGGCGGTGCAGCGCCGCGATCTCGACGAATGCGCCAAGCTCGGTTGCACCGTGCTCGGCACCATTCTCCAGCGCTCGGACGGCGGCCACGTGTTCGCGCGCACCTCGCTGCGCATCAGTCCGCAGGGCTTCGACGCTTTCGCCAAGGCGCTGGCGGCGTCGCCGGCCCGCATCGTCAGCCATTCCCAGTCGGCGGAGGACAAGACGATCCCGCTGCTCGACGTCGAGAAGCGCTTGGCGGCCAAGACCGCGCTGCGCGACCGGCTCGAGGCCATGCTCAAGGATCCGGCGACCAAGACCACCGCCGACCTGCTGGCGATCGAGAAAGAGCTCTCGCAGATCCAGGGCGATATCGAGTCGGCGACCGCGCAACGCGACTATCTGCGCACGATCACCGACACGGTGCGGGTCGACATTTCCTATGACGGGCTCGTCGCCGAGGTCGCGGGCCTCGATCTTGGGCCGCTCAAGCGCGCCATGGGCGACTTCGGCTACACGGTGCTCACGTCGCTCGCGTCGCTCATCTATTTCGTGGCGGCGCTGCTGCCGTGGCTGCCGCTCATCGTCGGGTTCGGCTGGCTCGTGCGCCGCGGGCTGCGCCGCTGGCGGGCGCGCCGCGCCGGGGGGTGAATGCCGCGCCGGCGTATGCCATGCTGGGTTTCTCGCTGAGGAATTCCATCCGCATGGCGACGCTGCGCAAGATCGAGACCGCTCCCGGCCTCGCGTTCGACACGCTCATCGACGGGCCGGACGGCGCGCCGCTGGTGCTGCTGCTGCACGGCTTTGCCGAGTCGTTCCACACGTGGCGTTCGCAGCTCGACGCGCTCGCGAACGCGGGCTTGCGCGCCGTGGCGCCGAGCCAGCGCGGCTATTCGCCGGGCGCACGGCCGCCGACGAACGACACCGCGAACTACACGTTCGATCTCCTGATGCGGGACGCGATGGACATCGCGGCGGCGTGCGGCGCCGCGCATGGCCGGTTTCATCTGGTCGGCCACGACTGGGGCGGCAGCATCGCGTGGGGCATCGCGGATCGCAACCCTGAGCGGCTCGCCTCGCTCACGGTGCTGTCGCGGCCGCATCCCGTTGCGTTCAACCGCGCGCTCGCGCTGCCCGACGGCGAGCAGGCGCAGCGATCGCGCCATCATCGCGCCTTCCTGGAGCCCGACGCGGGCGCAAAGGTCCTCGCCGAGGACGCCCGCTGGCTGCGCGAGCGCCATGTCGCCAACGGCGTGCCCGCCGCCGCGACCGCCGAACATCTCACGGTGATCGGCAATCCGGCCGCGATGGAAGGCGCCCTGGCCTGGTACCGGGCGCGCGGCGCGATCCGCTCGCCGCTCGGGCTGATCCGCGTGCCGACACTCTATATCTGGGGCGATGCCGACGACACGGTCGGCCGCGTCGCGTCGGAGGGTACGCGCGAGTTCGTCGAGGCGCCCTATCGGTTCGAGGTCCTGCCCGGCGGCGGCCACTTCGTGGCCGAGCAGTTTCCGGAGCAGGTGAACGAGCTGCTGCTGGGCCACATAAGGGCGAATAGCGAGTAGCGAATGGCGAATGGCGAGGCCGCGCAACGCTACTCGCTACTCTTCCTATTCGCCTCTCGCCTCCTCACAAATCCTGCGTGCGGCGGGCCATGGCGCGGTCCCACACCTTGGCGCGGTCCTCGTCGAACACGAGCTTGGGGTCCTCGGGCGCCGTGTACCAGACATTGTGCGCGAGCTCGCTTTCGAGCTGGCCGGCGCCCCAGCCCGCATAGCCGAAGGCGAACAGGCTCTTCTGCGGGCCCTTGCGGGCCGCGATGTCGCGCAGGATCTGCGGGTTCGTGGTCAGGGCGACGTGGCCGTCGACGTCGATCGTGCCCTGCGCGTGATAGTCGGCGCTGTGCAGCACCAGCGCCATGTCGGGCTCGACCGGGCCGCCCATGTAGATCGGCACGGTGCCGGTATCCGTGTCCTTCTCGCCGATCGCGGCGAGCAGCTCGGACAGCGGACGCGTGCCCGCCGGCATGTTGATGACGATGCCGAGCGCGCCCGAGCTGTCGTGCCGCACCACCAGGATCACGGCATGGTCGAAGCGCGGGTCGCGCATCTCGGGCGTCGCGATCAGAAGCTGGCCGGCGAGCGAGGGATGCGCCGCCCCGCCGGGCGGCTCGGTCGCGCTCGGCGCGACGGCGCCGAGCAGCAGCCCTGGCAGCAGCAGCGCGGCGAGCCCCGGCAGCGCGCGCCGCAGCGCAAGCAAGCGCAACGCTGGGAACGGCGACGCGCGGAAGAGCCTGGCGTGGGGCATGATGCTCACCCTCGATCGAACGGATCACCGTCGCCCGGCGGCGCGCGATCATAACAGGATCGTACGTGCGGCCAACTGCCCGAGATGGCGGGCGGCCCACGCGCGAATCACACAACAAAGCTGCCCGCAAATCACTCCGGCGGCCGCGATTTTCCCAAGCGTGCGCCGCGAACCTATAATGCGCGCGTGTTGGTGAGTCGCGCGGCGGTCGTTCGCTTGCGTCGGTCGTGCGTCGGGTTCCCGAGAAACGGAGGCAGCTTGGGACGCAGAACCATCACCATCAGCCGCGGGCCGGTGCTGACGCTGTGGGCGTCGGTGGTCGCGCGGCGGCTGGGCTTTGCGCGCGACGAGGCGCTCACGCTGGGCCGCGCGGTCGCAAGCCTGAGCAACTACGGCAAGGACGTCTCGCCCCTCCTCGTCACGCCGACCCGCAAGGCGATCAAGGAACGCCAGCGCGACCTCAAGGCGGGCAAGCGCGTGCAGGTCGATCTGCTCCAGCGCGCCGTGCCGATCGTGCGCACGCGCTCGGGCCTGCGCGCGCTCGACCGCGACCGGCCGATCGCGCCGGACAGCGTCGAGCAGTATCTCGAGATCAAGTTCGGCGACGCGCTCAAGCTCGTGCGCAACTCCATGAAGCGGCTGGCGCGCTCGATGTCGGCGCCCGAGATCGCCGCGCAGGCCGACGAGCTCTACGCGAAATTCCGTCCCAAGGTGCCGAAGGGCGTGCCCGGATGGGACGCCGAGGGCAAGCTCGACGTCGGCCGCATCGATCGGCTCGGCACCGGCAAGACGACGCGCCGGCGCGCGTGAGCGACACCAATCGCCCGATCACGATGATACCACGCACTAAAGCGTGCCGACGTTTCTTCGAATCGTCATCCGCTTCAGCTCATTGTTTGAGCATGATCTTTTCCGAAAACCGCTATCCACCCCGGATCAAGTCTGGGGCAGGCTTTTTCGGGATCGTGCTCTTCCATGTTGCAGTGCGGTCGGCGCAAGATCGCACGAATTCGCTTTGCCGCGACCAAGTGCAGAAAATTTTCTCGAAAGCCGCGGCCTGCTCTTCTCACTTGGTTCGCCTTGTTCGGCTTTACGAAAACTTCATGTGAGCGCCACGCTGTCGCCAAAGACCTGGGTCAGGTTATGACTGCGAACGGGGTTCGCGATGTTCGCGGTGGAGAGGGGACGGCAGCGGAGGAGGCTTTCATGACTGCACGAACCGAGGCGCATGCGACATCCCATGCGACTTCTGTTGCGTCGCAACGCCTTGCTCTTCCGGCTTGCCCCGAATGCAACGACCTTCAGTTCGCTCCCACGGCATCGGAATTCGTCAACAAGGGCCGGGTGCGCCATTTCTGGTCGTGCGAGGCGTGCGGCCACGAATTCGCCACCTCGGTGAAGCTGCCCTTCGCGCGCGGCGCCCGGCCGGCGTGACCGATGCGGGGCGGCTGCGGCGCTCGCCGGACGACGCCTCCCCTCACACATCGACCATGATGTCCTCTCCTTCGACCCGACAGGGGAAGGTTTTGACCGCCTGATAAGCGGGCGGAGACACCGCTTCTCCGGTTTTCACGTTGAACAGCGCCTGGTGTATCGGGCACTCGATGCAGTCGCCGTCGAGGAAGCCCTCCGAGAGCCGCGCGAAGGCGTGGGTGCAGATGTTCTCGGTCGCGTAGGGCGTCTCCTCGACCCAATAGAGCGCGATCTCCTCGCCGTTGACCTCGGCATCCATCACGCCGCGATCCTTGAGTTCCGCCGCCGCGGCGACGCGCGTCCAAGCCATCTACTTTTCTCCCCGTCCTGCACGGCCTGCCCTCCCGCCCATCCGGAGAGGTGCCAAAGGCGGGCGACGATAGACGAGCCATGGCGTTGAGAAAACCGGGCGCGGGGGATTTTCCGCAGGCCGTAAGAGAGGTTAAGGTGGCGTCTGCGACCGGTGGGCGAGGCCTGCCGGACGGGGGTTCGCACCTGGGCTGACGCGCCGACCGTCGCGGCCGCCGCAGTTCGCGCCCCCGCGTGTTCACGCCAACCCGAGCGAGCGCCCGAGGACCCTGATGTTTTCCAGCCTCATGACCACGCGGCGCTTCGCACCCCTGTTCTGGTGCCAATTCTTCAGCGCCTTCAACGACAACTTTCTGAAGAACACCCTCGTCATCCTGATCACGTTCAAGCTCGCGAGCTCCAACTCGGAAGCGCTGGTGCAGCTCGCCGGCGCGATCTTCATCTTTCCCTATTTCATCCTGTCCGCGTTCGGCGGCCAGATCGCCGACCGCTACGACAAGGCGATCGTGGCAAAGCGGCTCAAGTTCGCCGAGATCTTCGTCGCCGGCATCTCGGTGCTTGGCTTCTGGCTGCACCAATATTCGGACGTCGCCTCGGTCGCGACGCTGTTCGTGGCCCTGTTCGGCTTCGGCGTCATCGGCTCGCTGTTCGGCCCGATCAAGTACGGCATCCTGCCCGATCATCTGGCCGAGTCCGAGCTGCCGTCCGGCAACGCGCTGGTCGAAGGCGCGACCTTCCTGGCGATCCTGATCGGAACCATCGCGGGCGGCATCGCGGCGAAGGGCGATCCGCTCTCGTTCGGCGGCCTGATGATGGTGTTCGCGGTGCTGTGCTGGCTGTTCGCCCGCATGATCCCGCGCACCGGCGAAGGCGCGCCGCATCTCGTCATCGACCGCAACATCGGACGCTCGACCTTCGCGCTGCTGCGCGACCTCAAGAGCGAGCCGCGCATGTGGTGGGGCGGCCTGGTGTCGAGCTGGTTCTGGCTCGTCGGGGCGGTCTTGCTCGCGCTGCTGCCGTCGCTCGTCAAGGACGTCCTCGGCGGCAACCCGGACGTCGTCAACGCGTATCTGGCGACGTTCTCGGTCGCGGTCGCGATCGGCTCGGGATTGGCCTCCTGGCTCTGCCACGGCCGCATCGTGCTGGTGCCGACGCTCGTCGGCGCGATCCTGCTCGGCATCGCGGCGCTCGACCTCGGCTGGACCACCCATGGCCTCGCGTCCGGCATCGTGAGCGACGACGCGCTGCTGGGGATCGGATCGGTCTTCACTCACCGGCTCGGCATCCATGTGGCGATCGATCTTGCCCTGCTGGCGATCGGCGGCGGCCTGTTCATCGTCCCGACCTTCTCGGCCGTGCAGGCCTGGGCCGGCGCCGACCGCCGCGCGCGCGTGGTCGCGGCCGTCAACGTGCTCAACGCCGCCTTCATGGTGGTCTCGGCCGTCGCGGTCGCGCTGCTGCAGAAGCTCACCGGCATGGGGCCGGCGAGCGTCTTCCTGCTGCTCGGCGCGCTCACCCTCGTGGTGGCAATCGTGATCGCCCGCACGATGCCGACCAACCTACTGCGCGATTTCCTCACGGTGGCGTTCCGCACGCTCTTCCGGCTTGAGGTCACGGGCCTTGAGAACGTCGCCAAGGGCGGACCCAACGCTATCATCGCGCTCAACCACGTGAGCTTCCTCGACGCCTCGCTCGCGCTCTCGTTCCTGGAGACCGAGCCGGTGTTCGCAATCGACAGCGGCATCGCGCAGCGCTGGTGGGCGAAGCCGTTCCTGCGCTTCACCCGCGCGCTGCCGATCGACCCGACCAAGCCGATGGCGACCCGCACGCTGATCCACGCGGTGCAGAGCGGCGAGTCGCTGATCATCTTCCCGGAAGGCCGCATCACGGTGACGGGCAGCCTGATGAAGGTCTACGACGGCGCCGGCCTGATCGCCGAGAAATCCGGCGCCATGGTGGTGCCGATCCGTATCAAGGGGCTGGAGGCGACGTTCTTCTCGCGGCTCGGCCGCAATCAAGTGCGCCGGCGGCTCTTCCCCAAGGTGAAGGCGACGATCCTGCCGCCGGTCCGGCTCGAGGTCGATCCCGAGCTGCGCGGCAAGAAGCGCCGCATCGCGGCGGGCGCCGCGCTCTACCAGGTGATGTCCGACCTCGTGTTCCAGACCACCGCGAACGACCGCACCGTGGTCGAGGCCGTGATCGAGGCCGCGCAGGAGCACGGCCGCGGCCGTGTCGCGGTCGAGGATCCGGTCACGGGCGCTCTCTCCTACCGCAAGATGCTCGCCGGCGTCGCGGTGCTCGGCCGCAAGCTCATGCCGCTCGCCGATATCAGCGAGGCGGTCGGCGTCATGCTGCCCAACGCCAACGGCGCCGCCGTCACGCTGCTGGCGCTGATGTCGGCCGGCCGCGTGCCTGCGATGATCAACTTCACGGCCGGCGCCGCCAACATCCGCGCCGCCTGCCGCGCCGCCCTCATCAAGACCATCGTCACGTCGCGCAACTTCGTCGAGAAGGGGCGGCTCGCGCCGCTGGTCGAGCAGATCGCGACCGACGTGCGCATCGTCTACCTGGAAGACATCCGCCCGACCATCTCGTTCGTCGACCGCCTGCGCGGCCTCATGCGTGCCGAGCGGCCGCTGGTGGCGCGCGACGTCGACGATCCGGCCGCGATCCTGTTCACCTCGGGCTCGGAGGGCACGCCGAAGGGCGTCGTGCTCTCCCACCGCAACATCCTGGCCAATGCCGCGCAGGCGGAGGCGCGCATCGACTTCGGGCGCACCGACAAGGTGTTCAGCGTGCTGCCGGTGTTCCACTCGTTCGGCCTCACGGTCGGCCTCATCCTGCCGCTGGTCTACGGCGTGCGCGTCTATCTCTATCCCTCGCCGCTGCACTACCGCATCGTGCCGGAGCTGATCTACGGCGTGAACGCCACCATCCTGTTCGGCACCGACACCTTCCTCGCCGGCTATGCGCGCTCGGCGCATGCCTACGACTTCCGCTCGCTGCGCTACATCCTGGCCGGCGCCGAGCCCGTGAAAGTGTCGACCCGGCGGGTCTACATGGAGAAGTTCGGCCTGCGCATCCTCGAGGGCTACGGCGTCACCGAGACGGCGCCGGCGCTCGCGCTCAATACGCCGATGTTCAACAAGTTCGGCACGGTCGGCCGCCTGCTGCCCGGCATGGAGATGCGGCTCGATCCGGTGCCGGGCGTCGACGACGGCGGCCGCCTGTTCGTGCGCGGCCCCAACGTGATGCTCGGCTACCTGCGCGCCGAGCACCCAGGCGTGCTCGAACGCCCGGAAGCCGGCTGGCACGACACCGGCGACATCGTCAGCGTCGACCACGAAGGCTTCATCACCATTCGCGGCCGGGCGAAACGCTTCGCCAAGATCGGCGGCGAGATGATCTCGCTCGCCGCCGTCGAAACGCTCGCGGCCGAGCTGTGGCCCGACGCGCTCTCGGGCGTCGCGACCGTGCCCGACCCGCGCAAGGGCGAGCGGCTGATTCTCGTCACCACGCACAAGAATCCGGTGCGCTCCGATCTCCTCCTCTTCGCCCGCTCGCGCGGCGCCTCCGAGATGATGGTGCCGTCCGAGGTGCTGATCGTCGAGAAGCTGCCGCTGCTCGGATCGGGCAAGATCGACTACGCGGCGCTGCAGGAATTAGTAAAGGAGCGGGTGAAGCTGGAGGGGGTGGCGTGAGGGCGGACCACATGCCGCGCCCGCCCGTTTTCGGCGAGCCGCGGAATTTGCCAAGTCGTAGGTTGGGTCGAGCCGAAGGCGAGACCCAACGTTTACGCGCATGGAGGAGTCGGGCCTCGCAGCTCCAAGATGTTGGGTCTCGCAAGGGCTCGACCCAACCTCCGGCTTGATGTGCTTCATCACATGCTTGGCGTGCTTCACAAGCTCTTTTGAGGGAAAGCCATAACCTATTGAGAAACCCAATTACCTTTTTGCGAATGGAGGCCTCCGCGCGGCCATTACCCTGCCTCTGCGGGAACCGTGCGCTTCCGCGCCCAGTTGGCGGCGCGCCGCGCCCGAGCGTCATTCAGATGGCATCGAAACACCTGTCGCGCAGGGCAGCGGGGGATTGCTGCCGGGCCTTCGCACATCTGTCATGGTCGATCGAGATAACGTCCGGGTCACATCAACGAGACCATGCCATTGCGGATGCCACGTTTGCGGTCAGGCCGCGTCATCGGCCTGCTGATCACACCGGTGCTGATCGCCGGTGCGATGTTCGGGATGAGCCACGCCCCGGCGGCGAACGCGTCGTTGGGAGCGCCGATGTGGGACGATGAGCGCGATCCCGGGATGAAGCTGGAGATGAGCCCTCCGGTCGGGCCGAAGTCCGCCCCCGCACCGGAGTGGACGCCCGCCCCCCTGCCCGCACCTGCGGCGCCGTCCACGCCCGCCGTGCGGTCCGTCCCCGCAACCCCGACGGCGTACGGCAACCCGCTCTGGGCCGTGCCGCTGCGCCTGCTGCATAATACCCGCGAGCGGCCCATCTTCTCGTCATCGCGCCGTCCGCCGCCGCCCCATCGGGCCCCGCCGCCGTCCGTTGCGGTCGCGCCGCATCCGCCACCGCAGCCAAAACCTTCGCGGCCCGACCTCACGCTCGTCGGGACCATCATCGGGGATCGCGAAAGCATCGGTGTGTTCGTCGAGGACGGCACCGCCAAGATGTTTCGGCTGCGCACGGGCGAAGGACACGGGGGCTGGATCCTGCGCCACGTCGAGCTCCGCAGCGTCACGCTCGACAACGACACCACCCGCGCCGTCCTTGCCCTCCCGGTCCCCGGTACCGATCTGCAGCACGCGATACCATCACCCTACGCGCGCGGCACCCGCCGCGTGCATCATTGACGTCGGCGCCGTCCTCATTTGAACGGCCGGTGCGCCGCCATGATCCTCCCATCGATACCTGCGACCACGAGAAAGCAGGCGTCCTCATCCCGACGGCCGGCATTTTCGTCGAACCGTCATGATGCATTCCTAAGCTCGCCTTGCGCGCCCGACACCTGCGCGGGTCCTCCTTTTGCAATCGCACGAGGCCGTATGCATTTCCTCTCCCCACTCCGTTTCGCCCGCCTCCTCGGCGTCTCGCTGCTCGCGTTCGGCACCGCGGCCGCGGCGGCCGGCCCGTACGACGACGGCGTGCAGCGCTATCGCACCATTCTGATCGCCGATATCGGCGACGCGCTCGCCGGCGCCCGCAGGCTGCACGAGCGGGTCGTGGCCCGCGATGCCGCCGGCGCCAAGACGGCGTGGCTCGCGGCGCGCGCCGGCTGGGAGCGCTCCGAGGTGTTCACCAGCGGCTTCGTGCCCGAGCTCGATCGCGACATCGACGCCTGGCCGGATGCCCGCAAGGGCTTCCATGCGATCGAAGCCAAGCTGTTCGGCGCCGACCGCACCGACATGGCGGCCGAAACCAAGACCCTCGTCGACAATCTCGATGCGCTGAGCACGAGCCTGCGCGATATGGCGCTGAGCCCGCAGGGCCTGCTCAACGGCATCGTCCGCCTCGCCTACGAGGTCGGCGAGAGCAAGGTCGACGGCGGCGAGTTGCGCGTCAGCGGCACGTCGCTCGAGGACATGCGCGCCAATGTCGACGGCGTCGACGTGGCCTGGCGCACCATCTTCGCGCCGGCGCTCGCCGCCCACGATGGGGCGCGCAATGCCGACATCCAGCGCCGCATCGGCGTGCTGCGCGCCATCGTGGCGGCGCCCGAGCTTCGCCGCATCGATCCGGACCGCCTGCGCACGGCGAGCGAGGAGCTGGTGGTCGCGCTGCAGAACGCGGCGCCGGGCCTCGGCCTCAAGACGCCGTCGCTCGAGGAGGGCCATTGATGGGCATCCGCACACGGCGCGCGCTCGGCGCGGCGCTCTGGGTGCTGACCGCGTGCGTGCCAGCCGCCGCCTTCCCGCAGGGGGGCGACCAGAGCGTGCTGCCGGCCGGCACCGACTTCGCCGAGGAAGCACTTCTCCGGCCGCGCGAAGTCTTCAAGTCGGAGCAGCAGGGCGGCTTCAAATCCTACCTGGTCAATCTCGGCGATCTCGCCTTCAACTCGCCCGGCATTCTCGGCGGCGCCGCCCGCCGGGCCGGCATGAGCTGCGGCACCTGCCACGTCAACGGCGCCGGCAACGGCAGGCTCTTTGTTCCCGGCATGTCGAGCCGTCGCGGCAACTTCGATACCACCGGGCCGCTGTTCAATCCCAAGGCCGACAACCACGTCCTCGATCCGGTGCGCATTCCGAGCCTGCGTGGCGCCCGCTACCTCGCGCCCTACGGCCACGACGGCCGCCTCGCCTCGCTCCGCGATTTCGTCCGCAACGTCATCGTCGGCGAGTTCTCCGGGCCCGAGCCCTCGCCGGCGATCCTCGACGCCATCGTCGCCTATATCGACGACATCGACTTCCTGCCCAATCCGCGGCTCACCCATGACGGCAAGCTGACCGCCGCGAGCCCGGCCGAGCAGCACGGCGAAGCGCTGTTCAACAAGCCGTTCCGGCATGACCCGCAGCTCAGTTGCGCGGCGTGTCACGTGCCGTCCGGCGCGTTTCTCGATCACGCCCAGCATGACGTCGGCTCCAGCGGCATGTTCAGAACCCCGACGCTGCGCAATGCCGACTTCAACGGGCCCTACTTCCACGATGGGCGCTTCGATACCTACGACCAGGTGGTCGACCATTTCGATCGCACCTTCGATCTCGGCCTCTCGTCCGACGACCGCGCCGACCTCGTCGCCTACTTGACCGCGATCGGCAACGGCGTCCTGCCCTACGAGCCGGACAGCATCGGGGCGCAGATGAAGGAGCTCGACGACTTCGTCAGCGTGCTCGATACCGCGATCGGGGCGCACGACGTCGCCGTGGTGAAGCTCACGGTCGATACCGTCGGCCGCGAGCTGCGCGAGCTCACCGAAAAGTTCCCGGATCGCCGCAACGGCGTCGTCAGCGGCGGCGACGAAGAACGCCGCGTCGCCCGCAAGTCGCTCAAGGATCTGGTGCTCACGCTACGACGAATCGATCTCGCCGCCTCGGCCGGGCGCTTCGACGAGGCCGCCGTCGAGCTCACGAGCTACCGCAAGCTCGCCTTCGCGGCGGTTCCGCGCGCGATGCAGACCGCGCAGCCGTGGTCGCTGTTCAATCCGGCGGTTCGTCGGGCGCATTTTTCGGCGCTGCGCGACCTGCTGCAGACGGCGCATCATCTCCCGCGCTGACACCGCCCGATTTGGCGCAAGCGCAAGCTGCAAATGAATACCGTCGGAATATTTATCTCCAGAATACCTATTAGCCAATTAAATATATCTAATTAAATACCTAATTGAAGGCCATCCACACGCGCGATGTCGCGAACACTCTCGCGCTACCATTTTTCACAAAAGCTTTGTCAAACCGTAGCACTTCTCACACCTGGATGTCATTCGCGCCCGGTAGGGCGTAACGCGTTAAAGATTTTGCCGATACAAGGAGGTCTCTACATGAACGCCAAGCGTGGTCGGGCGGCTCTTGCAAGCGCAGCTCTGCTCAGTTCGGTATTTGCGTTTTCCGCTTTCGGTCTGATGACCGCAAGCGCCGACGATGGCAACAATAGCCCCAGCGCCAACAGTGGCCCCGGCAACAAGGACAAGCCCGATCACGAAGCCGACACCAGGACGGCGAGCCCGATCAAGCACGTCATCATCCTGATCGGCGAGAATCGCGGTCTCGATCACACCTTCGGCGTCTACAGGCCGAAGGGCCACGGCGAGAAGATCGCCAACCTGCTCTCCAGGGGCATCGTCAAGCTCGACGGCAGCCCCGGCGAGAACTTCGCGCTGGCGCAGCAGTTCGCCGTGGCGCCGCAGGCGCAGTGGTACTTCGGTGCACCGAAAGCCGCCAAGACGCCCTACGGCAACGGCAACTCGAGCACCCCGATGCCGCAGCCCAACACCAACGGCGCTCCATCGGCGCAGAGCACCACAGGTGCCCCGTTCATCTCGGTTGCGGTCGCCAAGTCGACCGGCGAGACCGACATCAACAGCAACGACTTCGACATCCTCACCACCGGCGCCACCGGCCTGCCGGCAGGCGTGCTCGACACCCGCGTCCCGAACGCCGGCATGCTGCCCAACGGCCCATTCCTGCTCCAAGGCCCGCGGCTGACCGATGACGACTACACCGGCGACATGACGCACCGCTTCTTCCAGGCGGCGCAACAGCAGGATTGCTCCAGGGCGAACGCCACCGAGGACAATCCCACCGGCTGCCTCAACGACCTGTTCCCGTTCGTGATGTCGACCTATTCGGCGTCGAACAAGAGCGAAGGCAACGAGATGGGCTTCTACAACGCCGAGCGGCAGCAGGCGCCGCTGCTCAAGCAACTCGCCGACCGCTTCACCCTGAGCGACAACTTCCATCAATCGGTCCTGGGCGGCACGGCGGCGAACCACGTCATGCTCGGCTACGGCGACATGGTGTATTTCAGCGACGGCCACGGCGTCCCGGTGATTCCACCCGCCACCGCGATCGCCAACCCGAACCCGAAGGCCGGCACCGTCAACCAGTACACGGTCGACGGCAACTTCGTCGGCTGCTCCGACGCCACCCAGCCGGGCGTGTCGCCGATCGTGCAATATCTCGGCCAGCTGCCGTATCGAGCGCAGCCGAACTGCCAGCAGAGTCACTTCTACATGGTCAACAACGTCAACCCGGGCTTCCTGCCGAACGGCGCGCCCGCCGGCGGCAGCCCGGGCAACACCGTTCCGCCGCAGACGGTCCGCAGCATCGGCGACGCGCTCACCGCCAAGCAGATCAGCTGGGCCTTCTACGGCGGCGCCTACAATGATGCCGTCGTGCTGGCCAACGAGGCGGTCGCCGCCAACCCGACCAACCCGAACCTGACGGCGGCGGCGCTCGCCGATCCGGCCCACGCGCTCGGCATCGCCTACTGCCAGATCTGCAATCCGTTCGAGTACTCGGCGTCGATCATGGGCGACACGACGCAGCGCACGAAGCATATCAAGGACACCGTCGATCTCATCGCGGCGATCCAGCAGAACGAGCTGCCGGCGGTCGCGTTCGCGAAGCCCGACGGCCTGCTCGACGGTCATCCGCAGAGCTCGAAGGTCGACCTGTTCGAGGCGTACGCGCAGCACCTGCTCGACGCCCTCGACGCCAACCCGAAGCTCAAGGCCGAAACCGCGGTCCTGATCACGTGGGACGAGGCCGGCGGCTATTGGGACTCCGGGTTCGTCCAGCCGCTCGACTTCTTCGGCGACGGCCCGCGCATCCCGCTCCTCGTCCTGTCGCCCTACTCGACCGGCGGCAAGATCCACCATGGCTACAGCGATCACGTCTCGATCCTGAAGTTCATCGAGCGCAACTGGGGCCTCGATCCGCTGACCGATCGCAGCCGCGACAACCTGCCGAACCCGAAGGCCAAGGGTGACAATCCCTATGTGCCGACCAACATGCCGGCGCTCAGCGACCTGTTCGACGCCTTCGATTTCCACAGCAAGCCGGTCAACCAGACCTTCACCGAGTAAGGCGGACCATTAGAGCGTATTCCGTTCCTACGGAATCGGAATACGCTCTAACTTCGCTTTCATTTGGCGCATGTTCTTGACGGCGAACCGGCGTCCACTTCGCCGGAACATGCGCTAGCGGGATATCGCAAGACATCCCGCGCGTGATCCGACGCTCACCGTCGGCGTCGACCGGTTCCGCCCGGTCGACGCCGATCATTTGCCAAAGGCCACTCGGTGCGCCCGCCGTAATGATGATCCAGCTGCGACGAACCTTGTCCCGCCGGCTGGCGGTCGCCGCCGCGATCGGCCTCGCCGCCTGCGCGATCGATTTCGCTGCGGCGCAAGAGTTCTCCGCCACGCTGGTCGCCAGCGGCGCCGAGGACATGGCGACCGGCGCGCCCGGCCGCGTCAACGTGGCGGGCGGCAAAGTGCGGATCGAGACGCCCGAGCTCGTCACCGGATTCTTCCTGGTCGATGCCGGCGCCAATACCGCTTATTTCGTGCGGCCGACGCTGCACACCTACATGGAGGCCAGGCAGTCGAGCGTGCTCGCCCAGATCTTCGTGCCGCTCGACCCCGACGATCCGTGCGCGCGCTGGCAGGCGATGGCCAAGCTGTCCGGCGCCGCCGCAAACGGCAGCGCGTGGCGGTGCGAGCGCACCGGCGAGGAGACCCTTGACGGACATCTGGCCACGACTTGGCGCGCTGTCTCGCCGCGGCAGCGCACCTATGTGGCGTGGATCGACCGCGAGCTGAAATTCCCGCTGCGCATCGCAACCAACTTTGGCACGAGCTTCAGCCTGACCGCGATCGTCCGGGCCCCACAGCCCGCCTCGCTCTTCCGCATACCACCCAACTTCAAGAAATTCGATCCGCAGGGCCTGATCGACCGCATCAAGCAGAGCGACGTCTGGGTCGAGCCGGTGCACTAGGGAGGTTTTCCTCCGGCGTCATCGCCCCGAGCGCCTGTATCACAGCGAAGGCCGCGAACTTCTGCACCCGAGCGGTCAGCTGATCGAGTTGAGCGACGCTTGGACCCACAAGCACTGGCCGCGACCAGGTGGATGGCGCCCAAAACGCAAGAGGCCGGCCCTTGGGGGGCCGGCCTCCAGCGACGACCTGAGCGTGGAAGGGGGATTAGTTCACGCTCTTTGGCGCGGCGGGGGCATCGGAGCGCGCAGGGGTCGTCGACTTCTGGGTGACACGCACGTGGTTGGCGCGGTGCGTCGTCTTGAGGGTATGCCGGACCGGCTTCTTGATCTTCATGGCCGCCGGGTGGGTCGCGGAAGCGGCCCGCATGTGGGTGGTCGCGCCCTTGTGGGCGATCGTGTGATGCTTCGCCTTCTTCGCGAGCTTGACGTGCTTGACGTGCTTCACGACCTTGATGTGCTTCTTCGCGTGCTTGGCGTATTTCACGTGCTTGACGCGATGATGCGCGAGCCGCGTGGTGTGCTTGACCTTGGCGCTCTTGAGCGTCGGCTTGGCGGCGACGACCTTCGGGCTGGCCGGGGTCGTGGCGGCTACCGGCGCGTTCGTGGCGGGCGCGGCATCCGTCTTGGCGGGCACTGTGCTCTGCGCGAGCGCCGGCGCCGTGAAGACGGTCGCGGCGATCAACGCAACGGCGAGTTTCCTGAACATCGAATTCCCTTTCATGGTGCGCGGATCCGAGTGGCCGGACCTCCGCGGAGAAGTGTTCGACCGGTCGAGCACCGATCGTGGGCACGAGAATGCTCCCGCGGCGCTGAACCCACCCTGAAGCGCGGTTTCACGCAATCTTCAGGTAGATGAAGGGCGGCGACCGCCGCCGTTGTGAAATATTCAGATTGCGCCGGCGCGCAGGTTCCAGCGCCTGCCGTTGCTGCCGAGCTCGATCGTCGCGAGCGGCGCGACATCGATGCGCCAGAATGCGCCGGCGGACGCGCCAAGGACGGCCACGACCGCGGCCCGCAGCACGGCCGCATGCGTCACCGCGACCATATGGCCGTGCTGCGCCACGCGCGCGTCGAGCCAAGCGGAGACGCGGCCAAGCACCGCAGTGAGCGGCTCGCCGCCATGCGGCGCCGCATCGGCGTCGGCGAGCCAGGCCGCGACGCCCTGCGGATCCTCCGCCTGGACATCCGCGAGCCTACGGCCGGCCCAGCGGCCGAACGCGCTGTCACGCAGCGCGGGCTCTTCCCGCGCGTCGAGGCCGAGCGCCGCGGCGGTCTGCCGCGCCGCGAGCGCCGGGCTCGCCCACGCCCGGTCGACGCGGCCGATGCGCGGCGCCAGCGCCGCCGTCAGCGGCTCTGCGGCCGCCTCGATCCCCTCGTCGGCCGGAAAGGCTGCCGCGCGGGTCGCGGCGGTCGCGGCATGGCAGATCAGCGTGAGGCGGCGGTTCATCGATAATGTCTTTCGCGCACGGCCGGCCTTGCGGTATCATGAGCGAGGAAGGCGATGCGAGTCCGGCGCGCCGGTGCCGGCGGGACGCGTCTTCCCAGGAGACCTCGACATGTCCGATCTCGCTCTCACGCGCGCCGCCCTCGCCCCGGTGGTCCGGCCGATTCCGGTCGCCGAGCTCCTGCCCTGGGCGATCTTCGCCGGGCTGATGCTGCTGCTCGCGCTCTATTTCGTCGGCGCCGAGCAGGGCGCGACGTCGGTCATTCCGGGCATCTATGTCCACGAGTTCCTGCACGACGGCCGCCACCTGCTCGGCTTCCCCTGCCACTAGATTTCCGCCCGCGCCGCCATGGTCGGGCCTCTGCTCCTGCGCGGAATGCTGGTCGGCGCCATCGCGGGCCTGCTGGCCTTCGGCTTCGCCAAGGTGTTCGGCGAGCCGCAGGTCGACCGCGCGATCGCGTTCGAGGAGCAGCTCGCGCATGCCGGTCACGATCACGCGGATCACCAGCACGCCGACCATGCGGATCACGCCGATCATGCCGGCCACCACGATCATGGCGATCATGCCGACGACGAGCCGGTCAGCCGTACCACCCAGGCCGGCGTCGGGCTGTTCACCGGCGTCGTGATCTACGGCGCCGCGATCGGCGGGCTGTTCGCGCTGGTCTTCGCCTTCGCGATCGGCCGCGTCGGCAATCTCGGGCCGCGCGCCACCGCGGCCCTGCTGGCGCTCGGCGGCTTCGTCGCGATCGTGCTCGTGCCGGCGCTCAAATACCCACCCAACCCGCCGGCCGTCGGCAGCGCCGACACGATCGGCGCGCGCACGATGCTGTTCTTCACGATGCTGGCGCTGTCGGTCGCCGCGCTGGTCGCCGCGGTCGCGCTGGCGCGGCGACTGCGCGCGCGGTTCGGCGCGTGGAACGCCGCCATCATCGCGGGCGGCGCCTTCATCCTGGTGATCGCGCTGGTGCAGCTCGCGCTGCCGGAGATCAATGAGGTGCCGAAGGCATTCTCGGCCGTGGTGCTGTGGCGCTTCCGCGTCGCCGCGCTCGGCATCCAGGTGGTGCTGTGGACCACCATCGGCCTGTTGTTCGGCGCGCTGACCGAACGGGCGGCGGCGCGGCGGAACGCTTAAATCGTCATGCGCGGGCTTGTCCCGCGCATCCACGTCTTGCTCGCAACAGAGAATAGGCGTGGATCGGCCTTCGGCGAGACCCAACGCTCATGTCGTTGGATCTCGCAAGGGCTCGACCCAACCTACCAAACGTCGGAAGACCTACCCCGCCCCCTTCTCGGTTTCCGCCAGCAGCCAGGCGAGGTAGCCCGCATCCACGCTCTCGAGCGGGATCACGAGGATCGCGGGCGTGGAATACGAATGCATCTCCTTGACGGCCGCGCGCACCGCCTCGGCGAGCGAGGCGCGCGTCTTGATGATCATCACGACCTCCTCGCCGCGCTCGATCGCGCCTTCCCAGCGGTAGAGCGAGATCATGCCGGGCAGGATGTTGACGCAGGCCGCGAGCGCCCGCTCGACCAGCGCGCGGCCCGCCTTCTCCGCCTCGACAGCCGAGGGATAGGTCGTATAAACGAAGACCGCGCGTTCCATGTCTTCCTCCGTCGCCCGCGCTTCGCGCACCGGCGCACCAACGCGAGCCGCACATCCGATGAACCGTCCCCTGCCCCGCTTCGAGCGGATCGCCTTCCTGGCCAGCCGCGCTCCCGAGGCGGAGGCTGCCCGCACGGCGCTGGCTGCGCGCTATGGCGACGCCGATCCGGCGGGCGCCGACGTGATCGTCGCACTCGGCGGCGACGGGTTCATGCTGCAGACCCTGCACAAGTTCATGACGGCCGGCAAGCCGATCTACGGCATGCACCGCGGCACCGTCGGCTTCCTGATGAACGAGTACAGCGAGCACGGCCTGCACGAGCGGCTCACGGCCGCCAAGATCACGCTGATCCGTCCGCTGGTGATGCAGGCGCGCGACGCTGACGGAAAGATGCACGAGTTCCGCGCCATCAACGAGGTGTCGCTGTTTCGCCAGATCTACCAGGCGGCGCGGCTGCGCATCCTGATCGACGGCCGCGAGCGGCTCGCCGAGCTGATCGCCGACGGCCTGCTGGTAGCGACGCCCGCCGGCTCGACCGCCTATAACCTGTCGGTGCAGGGGCCGATCATCCCGATCGGCGCCCCGCTGCTCGCGCTCACGCCGATCAGCCCGTTCCGCCCGCGCCGCTGGCGCGGCGCGCTGCTGCCCGACACCGCGACCGTGACGATCGAGGTGCTGGAAGCCGACAAGCGCCCGGTCGCGGCGGTCGCCGACCACGACGAGGTGCGCTCGGTCACCCGCGTCGACATCCGGCATGACGCGAAGATTTCGATGCAGATGATGTTCGATCCTGGCCACAGCCTCGACGAACGCATCCTGCGCGAGCAGTTCGTGCATTGAGAAGGTGGCGAATCAGTCCGTAGGCGTGGCGCAAAGCGCATGGCCGGCTTGTCCCACCGCGCCACGTCAATCAGCGCTCGGGCACGGACGCGCTTCCGCGCGGCCGTTGCACGACCCTACGGTAGTTATCAATCGGCGCGTCAGGTCGATCGTATCCAGCGCCGCCTGCTATTTCGCCAGCTCGCTCGCCGTGATCCGCCTGCGTAGGTCGCGTCCTTGACGGCCGAGCTTCTTCAACGCCTCCGCCAGCGCGAGCACGCCCGGGGTGCGCTTGGCGTCGCGGCCGGGCGACCAGATATCGGTGACCCACACGACGTTCGGCTGCACCACGTAGCCGATCAGCATGCCGTCGACATGCGGATTGGCGATCTTCTGCACGCGGATCTCGATGGTCTCGTCCTTGAGCGTCATCGTGTCGGCGACGCCGACGACCTTCAGAGGCTTGGCGGCCTTCTGCTGCGCGTCGGCGACCACCGTGTGCGGCCGCGCGAAGTTCGTCTCGAAATAGGCCTGCGCGGTGTCCGGCACGATCACGGTCGCGCCCTCCGCCACGAAGGCGCGCGTGCCGCCGGTGTGATCCATGTGGTGATGGGTCAGCACCACGTACTTGATCGGCTTGCCGGGGAACTTGGCCTTGGCGGCCGCGATCACGGCGCGCGACTGCTCGGCGCAGCACGGCGCGTCGAAGATCACGAGGCCGTCCTTCATCTCGACCACCAGGTTGTTGGCGGTGCCGCCCATGACCTGCAGCACATGCGGCGCAAGCTCGGCCTGGCGGAAGTCGCCGTTGGCCGGCACCACGACCCTGTCGCTATCGAGGAAGCGGCCGAGCAGCAGGCGGCGGATCACCCACTGATACGGCACGTCCGCGGGCCGCTCGGTGCTTGCGACCTTGAACTGGTCCGAGACCCCGAACGTGTCGTCCGGGATCGGCGGATTGGGCGTCACCTGGTCGTAGGTGACATCGTCGACCTGCGTGTCGTTGAGCCGATAGGACTGCTTGTGGGCGACCTTCACGCCGTCCACGGCGCGCCAGTCGTCGAGCACCAGGTCGAAATTGGAATCGCCGTAGACGTTGTCGTCGTCGCGCGTGCGCACCGCTTTCGGCAGATGCGTGGTGCGATCGAACATGATGACGAAGTTGGTCCCGCGGTCCGCGACCTGCACGGCCGGCAGCGTCGCGTCGCCGAGCTTCTGGTCCGGCAGGGCCGCGACGTTCTGCGGCGCATCGAGCGCGTCGAGCAGGAGCCGCGGCGAGGCGCGCTCCGCCTCGCGCAGGGTCGCGGCGACGCGGATTGCCGACATCGGCTGCGTGCCCTTGTCGTCGCTCACCGAGCCCATGTTCGGCATGGCGACCTCGGTGTAGCGCAGCGTCTCGGTCGCGGGATATTTCATGGAGCGATCCCAGGCGGCGCGCACGGCGTGCTGGGTGAAGTCCGCCGTGATCGTGACGGTCGAGTTGCCGAGGAAGCGCGGCTCGCCGCCCGGCTTGTAGGATTGCCCAGGCTCCCAGGCCTGGCTGTGCGCCTTGATGGCGACCGTCTTGAGCGCGCGAAGAGCGTCGACGCCGCCTTGCGCCGCGATGCCTGCCTTGACGAGATCGAGGCCCTGCTGGGCCTGCGCGGGCGAGAACGCAGCCGCGCCCGACAACAGCACGGCCGACAAGAATGCAGCATACCGCATTGCAATTCCTCCCTGGTTTATCGTTTGGCTGCGCATCCTAGCGCAATTTGCGGCGAAAGCCCGCCCCGTCCGGGCTACTGCCCCCCAGGGCGCGCGATACCGCGGCCCGGACTCTTATCCTAAACCCTTCGTTAACGTCGGCTCCGTAACGTGCGGGAAGCTCCCGACCTGTCCGCCTCGCGTGCCCGGCGTCACCATGATCCGCATCGATTTCAACCGCCTGCGTTTCCTGGTGATCGACGACAACGCGCATATGCGCCGCATCCTGCGCACGCTGCTGCACAGCTTCGGCACGCGCGAAGTCTACGAGGCGGAGGACGGCGCCTCGGGGCTCGAAGCCTTCATGCACCACATCCCCGACATCGTGATCACCGACTGGGTGATGCCGATCTTCGACGGGCTCGAGCTCACCCAGATGATCCGCCAGCCGGGCGCCAACGCCAACCCTTACGTGGCGATCATCATGCTGAGCGGCCATTCCGAGAAGAAGCGCGTGCTCGCGGCGCGCGACGCCGGCGTCACCGAGTTCCTGGCAAAGCCGATCTCGGCGAAGGCGCTCTACCAGCGCATCATGAACATCGTCGTGAACCCGCGACCGTTCATCAAGACGCGTAACTTTTTCGGCCCCGACCGGCGGCGCAACGTCAACATCAACTACGCGGGCGTCGAGCGCCGCAAGGGCGGCAAGGCCGACATCATCAAGCAGCAGGCGCTGTTCGACAAAGTCAGAATGCCCGGGTGAGGCGGAGCGCGTCCATGTCACCGAGCAAGCCACCGAGCAAGCCGAAGGTCGCGACGTTCAAGGACCACGAGGTGATCACGCCGCCGAACCGGCTCAAGGGCGCGGTCGGCCGCGCCGCCGAGGGCGACGATCCGGTGGCGCGCGCCGAGGCGGCACTCGCGCAGCTCTCCGGCGAGTTCTCCGGCTGGATGCACGACGAATGCGAGCAGCTCGATCGCGCGCGCAAGATCGCGCAGCAGGCCGGCATGGCGGCGCCGCAGCGCGCGATGCTGTTTCGCGCCGCCCACGACATCAAGGGCCAGGCCGCGACGCTCGGCTTTCCGCTGGTCTCGGCGGTCGCCGAAAGCCTCTGCGTGCTGATCGAGGAGACGCACGACCCGCGCCGCATCCCGGCCGCGCTGGTCGACCAGCACGTCGACGCGGTGCGCGCCATCATCCGCGAGCACGACCACGCGCTCGCGCAGACGGTCGCCGAGGAGCTCACGCGCCGCCTGCGCGAGCTGAGCGACGCGTTCCTCGAACGCGAAGGCCGGGACCACGACGCGCCTATGGCGAGCCCGTCGATCGTGCCGGTGAAGTAAACTCCGGCGAGTGTGCCGTAGGGTGGGCAAAGGCGGCCACTGACTTTATTTTGTGCCGCAGCAGCTGCCCCGCCGTGCCCACACGGTCACGGTCGCGGCCATGAGCAGTCCGCGTGGGCACGGCGGCGCGAGCACCATGCCATCACGGCGCCGCAGCGCCGCCTTTGGCCACCCTACGCCGCGAACCGCTCTTCCTCGATCATGTGGGCGATCATGTCTTCGGCGACGAGCTCCTCGCAGTAGCGGCGCGCCTCGTCGCGCGCGGCCTCGGTCGCGAAGCGGCGCAGCAAGGTGAGCAGCGGCTCGACCTCGCCGATCTCGGCCTTCTCGCAGCCGGTGAGCACGCGCTCGATCATGCGGCGCTTGAGGCTTGCGGGGCCGCCGGGCTCGGCCAGGGGGCCGGCCTCGCGCATCGCCTCGATCGCGGAGCGGAAGGCCGGCCAGGTCGAGGCCGGCAGGCGCGCCTTGTCGTAGACGGCGCGAAACCCGGCGCCGCGATTGTCGTGCACGTGGCCGCGCACGCGCGCGAGCGGCAGGCCGGAGAGCTCGGCGAGCGCCTCCTCGAACAGCGCGACGTTGCCGCACAAGAGCGCGCGCAGGATCAGCCCGGCGGTGAGCTGGCCGTTGTCGCACAGGTGGCGGATCAGCGGCCGCGTCTCGCGCGCGGGCGACTCGGCCGCGAGCGCGATGGTCGCCTTCTCGCAGGCTTCCTGGGCGATGCGCTGCGCGCGCTCGACCGCGAGCCATTCGCGCGCCGCGACGAATTCGGCGAGCGTCGACGACAGCTTCGACACCAGCGTCTGGCGCGTCGACACCGGCAGGTCGCCGCGCGCGAACAGCGCCTCGCGGATCGCCGCCACGTGGCCGAAGCGCTCGACCATGCGATCGATCGAGAACGGCGCGATGTCGGCATCGGGGTTCTCGATCAGCTCCAGGCACGCCTCGGCCGAGCCGACCTCGGCGATCGCGGCCGCGACCGCGCATTGCAACGGGATGCGCCGCGCGACCGCGGCCTGCACGGCGGACGGGCCGGTCGCGACGATGTCGACGAGGTCGGCGTCGATGAAGAGCGGCGAGCGCTCGATCACCGGCACCGCGATCTCGGGCTGGTCGGCGGCGAGCGCCTGGATGACGGCGGGCGGTGCCTTCGGGCTCGCGGCGAGAACCTGCGCGAGCGCGCGCCGCACGAGCGGCGAGCCGTCGTCGAGCAGCATGATCATGGCGCCTTCGGCGGCGCTGCGATCGTCAGGACTGAGATCGGAAAAAAGGAAGGCGCGCGCCAAGGCGCTGGTCGCTTCGGCCCGCTCGCCCGCGGACGCCGTACGGACCCAATGCAGGAACTGACGAACAATCATGATCCACGCCACTGAGCTGACGACAGCCGCCTCGACTGGACGGCGCCGGCACACCACGCGCCGGTGATCATGATGCTACCGGGTGACGTTTAACAAAGAGTTCACCATAAATCTTTGCAAACATGACCAAATTCTTAATTGGCGACCGGCGCCGTACGCTGCCCGCTACGGCGCTCGACCCCACGAGCCGCTGTTCCGCGGCGCGCGGACGGGAACGAAAAAGGCACCCGCCGCGTTCACGCAACGGGTTGCTCCGACCGTAAGCTCCCCTTGGTCGGTGGGTGGGATTGGACGCAACGATGAGTGACTACAGTGTCGCGGCGCCACGCGATGCCGGCCGCATGCCGGCAAATCTCGCCGCCGCGTATTTGGGCGCCTACGCGCGCGACAGCTTCGCCGACGCCCTGCCGATCGGCATCTTCCTGTGCGACCCGCGCGGCCGCGTCATCCAGTACAATCGCAAGGCCGCCGAGCTGTGGGGCCGCGCGCCGCAGGACGGCGCGCACGCGCCGCTGTTTTCCGGCGCCCACAAGATCTTTCGCATCAACGGCACGACGATGCCGCTGTCGGAGACGCCGGTCGCCCAAGCGCTGCGCACCGGCCGACCGGTGCACAACCGCGAATTCCTGATCGAGCGGCCGGACGGCAGCCGCGCCTTCGTGTGTGCCAACGCGGAGCCGTTGTTCGACGACGACGGCGAGCTCGTCGGCGCCGTCAATTGCATCCAGGACATCACCGAACGCAAGACGGCCGAGCAGCGCCAGAAGGTGCTGATCGACGAGCTCAATCACCGCGTCAAGAACACGCTCGCAACCGTGCAGTCGCTGATCGCGCAGAGCGCGCGCGGCAGCGAGACCGTCGCGGATTTCCGTCATCGGCTGGAAGCACGCCTGATGGCGATGAGCCGCGTGCACGACGAGCTGAGCCGGCGCAGCTGGGCCGACGTCGACCTGCGCGAGGTCGTCGATGCCGGGCTCGGCCTGCACCGGGGACGCCGCAACGTGAGGGTCGAGGGCGCGCCGGTCGCGATCCGCCCGCGCGCCGGGCTGATGCTCACCATGGTGGTGCACGAGCTCGCCGCCAATGCGGCGAGATACGGCGCGCTGTCCGGCGAGCCGGACGCGCCGGGCACGATCGCGCTCACCTGGAAGGTCGAGATGAACGGCGTCGGCCCGGTGCTGCGGCTGCGCTGGCAGGAGAGCGGCGGACCGCCCGTGCGGCCTCCGGCGCGCCGCGGTTTCGGCACGCTGCTGGTCGAACGCGGCGTCGCAGCCGAGCTACACGGCAAGGCAACGATCGATTATGCTCCCGCGGGCGTGCGATGCGAGCTTGAGATTCCGCTGCGACATGTCGAATGAACCAGGCAAAGGCGATGCCGCCGGACTGCGGCTCATGGTGGCGGAAGACGAATTCCACGTCCTCCTGCTGGTCGAGGATCTGCTCGACTCGCTCGGCTGCACGGTGACCGCTCGCGCATCGAGCCTCCCGCAGGCGGTCGCCTGCGCGCGAACCTGCGACGTCGACGCCGCCCTGCTCGACATCAACCTCGCGGGCGAGCGCATCTATCCGGCCGCCGAGATCCTGCGCGCCCGCAACATCCCGCTGGTGTTCTCGACCGGTTATGGCGCCAACGGCGTCGAGCCGGGGTGGCGCGACTATGCGATCCTGCAGAAGCCGTTCCTCATCGAGCAGCTCGAGCGGGCGCTGATCGCGATCAAGGCGCAGCGCACAACGGCGCCGCCGCCAGCCGCGTCTTCATAACACGACTGCGTCATTGCCCGCGAACGCGGGCAATCCAGTAATCACGAACGCACGAATGGGACACTCGCGGTGCCCAATCGATGCACTGCGGAGTACTGGATCGCCCGCGTTCGCGGGCGATGACGGCGGTGGGTGGCAATGACGCCGCCGGACTACGAGCGTTCGCCGAACAGGGCGCGCACGTTGGCGGGCCGGTCGGAAAAGAGGCTGAACGGACCGCTCGGCGCCTGAGCGGCGGGTGCCGAGGGCGCGGCGGGAGCGACCGGTGCCTCGCTCGCGCTGCTGCCAGGCGGACCCGGTAGTCCGGTCAGTGCCGCGGCGACGCGCGGGTTGTTGGTCCACAGGTCCTGCACGAAGCGCGAGACCGGCTGGCCCTGCGTATCGCTGAACAGGCTGTGAAACCCCGGCCGCGGCTCGGCGTCCGGGGCGAGCGCATTAGCGACCGTCGGCAGCGACACCGACACGACGGCCGGCGTGGCTTGGCGCACCCCTCGCACTGCCGCTGACGCGTTGGGAACCGCGGCCGCCGCGGCTACGGCAGTCGCCGGGACGGCGGGTGCCGCGCGCGCCACGTCGTAGCGCGCGACCAGCACGTGATAGACCTGGGCGGCGCTGCGCGCGTTGCCCTGGCGATCGTAGAAGATCGTCGGGTTCGCCTTGGCGGCATTCGGAAAAGCGGTGGCCGCGGTCGCGCTCGGGCTCTGCTGCGCGAGATTGATGAGCTGTGAGCCGCCGCCGGCGCCGAGGAAATGCGCGATGTAGAGCTCGCCCTCGCTCGGGGTGCGGCCGATGCGCTGGGTGAGCAGCGCGGAATTCTGCTGCGTGAATGCGCCCGCCATCGCGGCATTGGCGACGGGATCGTCGCGCAGCGCGAGGATATCGCGGCGCATCGCGGGATCCGGCACCGCATAGGTGCCCGACGGCGTCTGCACGATCGCGTCGGCGTAGCGGCCATAGCCGAGCTGCGCCCCCGACTGCTTCATGGTCGCGAGCCAGGTCTGGTCGATGAACTGAAACAGCCCCTTGGCCGAGGACGTCGACACCGTGGCGGTCGGGTTGAAGCCCGAACTCGACCTGGGCGGTTGCGAGGAGATATTGGAAATTGGCGCCGGTCGCTTGCGCCGCATTGCGGATGGCGCCGACGATGGCCGCGCTTCTGCTCCCGGTGCTGTCGACGATCATGCACGGTCTCTATTTGCGCATGATCTATTCCGAAAACCGGGATCCACTTTTCGGGATCATGCGCTGCCTGTCCGGCAGGCGGCGCCGCCCGCGCGGTGGGTTCGCATCGTCGGCAGTTATGGTAAACGAAACGTTAAGATTTGGGGCAGCGGCCCCCGGACGGAGGAAGACATGTCGAACACCGCGTCGAGCGCAAATGCCGTCCGCCACAAGCGCGGCGGGCTCTATTTCGAGGATTTCGTCGTCGGCGAGCTGGTCGAGCACCGCTACACGCGCACGGTCACGCAGATGGACAACATGCTGTTCTCCAACATGACGCTCAACCCGCAGCCGCTGCACATCGACCGGCACTTCTGCGAGCAGGAGACCGAGTGGGGCCAGCCGCTGATGAACTCGCTGTTCACGCTCGGGCTGATGATCGGCATCCAGGTGTCCGACATGACGGTCGGCACCACGATCGCCAACCTGGGCATGACCGACGTCAGATTCCCGCACCCGCTGTTCGAGGGCGACACGGTCCACTGCACCACCGAGGTGCTCGCCAAGCGCGAGTCGAAGTCGCGCCCGGGCGCCGGCATCGTCGAATTCCACCACCGCGCCTATAACCAGGACGACAAGCTGGTCGCCGAGTGCAAGCGCAACGCGTTCATGCGCATGCGGCCGAAGTAACTCTAATGCGCTCGTTCCTGTTCGTGCCCGCCGATAGCGCGCGCAAGCTCGACAAGGGCATGGCGAGCGGTGCCGATGCGCTGATCGTCGATCTCGAGGATTCGATCGCGCCGGAACGCAAGGGGGAGGCGCGCAAATCCGCGGTCGCATTTCTCAAAGAGACCATCGGCCAGGCCTCGCGGCCGCGCCTGATCGTGCGGGTCAACAGCATCGCGACCGGCCTGATCGACGACGATCTCGACGCCGTGGTGCCGGCCAAGCCGGACGCGATCCTGCTGCCCAAGGCGGAGGGCGGCGCCGCCGTCACGCATGCGGACGCCAAGATCGCGACGCGCGAGGCGATCGGCGGCCTGCCCGACGGCCACGTCAAGATCATCGCGCTCGCGACCGAGACCGCGCAGGCGCTGTTTCTCGCCGGCACCTATCGCGGATCGAGCGCGCGGCTCACCGGCCTGACCTGGGGTGCGGAGGACCTTTCGGCCGAGCTCGGCGCCGAGGCGAACCGCGACGCCGACGGCCGCTTTCTCGACCCCTATCGGCTCGCGCGCGTGCTCTGCCTCGCGGGCGCCGCCAATGCCGAGGTCCCGGCGATCGACACCGTCTATGTCGACTTCCGCAACGACGCCGGGCTGCGGCGCGAATGCGAGGAGGCGCGACGTGACGGGTTCTCGGCCAAGATGGCGATCCATCCCGCGCAGGTCGCGATCATCAACGACGTGTTCACGCCCAAGCCCGACGCGATCGCCCGTGCCCAGGCGATCGTCGCGGCCTTCGCGGCGGCGCCCGGCGCCGGCACCATCGGCATCGGTGGCGTGATGTATGACCGCCCGCATCTCGCGCGGGCGAAACGGCTGCTGGCGCAGGTGCAGGCGGACGAGGCGAAGCGCGTGCGCTGACAATCAACACGTCATGGCTCGGCATAGCCGCGCAGCGTCATCCCGCTCGCGTCGTCTCAGCAGCAGACACCCTTCTGCTTACGCGCTTTTTTCAGCAACTCGAGCTGTTGCACCGTCGATTGGTGAGATCGTCGCCCGCCGCCAGTCCCGCGCCTGGCAAATCGGGTGGGATTGGCGGCCGCTTTCACCGAGACGGTCGTTGTCGGAAGCGTGGCTGGTGACTCGTCAGCCAGCCCGTACGCCACTCCCTGAGTTGGAAAGACTTGGGCTCCCTTCCGCGGCACCGAAGCCATTCTCGCTTGCGCCGGGCGCAACGCGCAAGAGGCCCGAAGGTCTCAAGTCTTCGGCGGCTCCTCGTCCTCCTCGCCGTAAACCTTCGCGGGATCAAACACCTTCTCGCCGTTGCGGAAGTCCAGGATGAGCCGGCGCAGGTCGGTCTGCTTGAGCGGGACGGCCCGATAGAAGCAGCTCATGCGGCCGGTGTGGCAGGCGCCGGCGCCGATCTGCTCGACGCGCAGCCACAGCGCGTCCTGGTCGCAGTCGACCCGCATCTCGATGATGCGCTGGACGTGGCCCGAGGTCTCGCCCTTCTTCCACAGCTTGTCGCGCGAGCGGCTGTAGAACCAGGCCTCGCCGCTCTGGATGGTCTTCGCCAGCGCCTCGGCGTTCATGTACGCGACCATCAGCACCTCGGCCGACCACCCATCGGTGACGACGCAGGTGATGAGGCCGTCGTCGTCGAACTTCGGCGCGAACAGGCGGCCCTCCTCGACCTGCTCGGTCGTGGCGCGCGGTGCGAAGATCGAGGTTTCCGGCACGGTGCTCCTGGGGGCTTGGGACTCAGTGGGCGACGTTTCGACCGCGGGCGGCATCTCGGCCGCGGACGGCGGCTCGCGCCCGAGCATACGACCGAACAGAAATCCCGCGCGCGTGGCCATTCGATCCGACTGCGCCTGGAGCGTATTCCGTTCCTACGGAGTCGGAATACGCTCCAGATTTTCTCGTTTGCGCATGTTCTTCTCGGCCAACCGGTGTCCACTTCGCCGGAACATGCGCTGGCAGCCGGCACGCACCCGACGGTTCAGCGCGTCGGGCTGCGCACCAGCGTGATGAAACGTGCCTGCTCGGCCGGATCGTCGCGGAACAGGCCGGTGAACTGGCTCGTGATGGTGCGCGCGCCGGGCTTCTCGGCGCCGCGCAGCGACATGCAGGTATGCTCGGCCTCGAGCATGACGGCGACGCCGCGGGGCTTGAGCACCTCGTCGATCGCCGTGATGACCTGCGAGTTGAGGTGCTCCTGCGTCTGCATGCGGCGCGCGTAAACATCGATCAGGCGCGCGATCTTGGAGAGGCCGACCACGCGCTCGACCGGCAGGTAGGCGACATGGGCGCGGCCGACGAACGGCATGATGTGGTGCTCGCAGTGCGAATAGAACGGGATGTCGCGCACCAGCACGAGGTCGTCATAGGTGCCGATCTCGGAGAACGTGCGGTCGAGCACGTCGACCGGCGACGCATGGTAGCCGCCGAACAGCTCGTCATAGGCCGCGACCACGCGGCGCGGCGTGTCGACGAGGCCCTCGCGCGCCGGATCGTCACCCGCGTAGGCGATCAGGGTGCGCACGGCGGCTTCCGCCTCGGAGCGGCTCGGGCGCCGCCCAGCCGGCTGCGTGTCGGCGCGCAGATCCGCAGGCAAACTCGCGGTGTCGTGCTTCTTGTCGGTTACAGCGTCCATAGACCGTCGCTCCGTTCGACCGGAACCATGGGAGAGGGGCTCCGGAGGTGTCACCGGGCGCGTCCTCGCGCCTCGCTTGAGTAAAAACACCATATGGCAGGCGAGATGTTCAATTTACCACGATGCCATATGCGCAGTGCGCATGGCGCGCCGGGAGGCGCGCTGCGATCCCCGTCGAAAGGCCTTTCCGCCCCCGTCGCCGGACCCCTATATAATTCCCCACGGCGCGCCAACAATCAACACCTCACGGGGCTGCCCGGGACCTTGCGACTGCCCATGCTGAACGACGTTTATAACCGCCGAATCCTGGAGTTAGCCGGGAATATTCCGCGCCTGGGCCGCCTCGCCTCGCCCGACGCAAGCGCGACCGCCCATTCAAAATTGTGCGGCTCGACCGTCACGGTCGACCTCACGATGGAGGGCGACACCGTCACCGACTTCGCCCACGAGGTTAAGGCCTGCGCGCTCGGGCAAGCCTCGTCCTCGATCATGGCGAGCCACGTGGTGGGCGCGAAGGCGGACGAATTGCGGGCGCTGCGCGAGAAGGTGCGCAAGATGCTGAAGGAGAACGGCAGCCCGCCGGCGGACGAGCGCTGGGCCGACATCGCGGTCCTCGAGCCGGTGCGCGACTACAAGGCGCGCCATGCCTCGACGCTGCTGACCTTCGACGCCGTGGTTTCGGCCATCGACCAGATCGAGCAGAAGCGCAGCGCGACGGCGCCGGCGAGCTGAGCCACTACGTCATGGCCGGGCATGGCGGTTCGAAGAACGGCGTCGCTTCGCTCGCCTATGTTCCGGCCATCCACGTCTTGCTTGCTGAGTTAGCGCCACAAAGACGTGGATGCCCGCGACGAGCGCGGGCATGACGTGACAACGTGTGAAGATGCTTGCTTTAACGCCCCGGCACCGCTTGGTCGCGCGGCGCCGTGAGCTCGGCGCGCGTCTCCAGCCGCGGCTGCGTCGCGCACGACGCCGCAAGCTGCGGCAGCGCCTGGGCGAAGCCCGTATTGCCGATGCGGATGGTGGTGCCGGGTGCGCTGCCGGTGACAGTGACGGTGCGCAGCGTGATCGAGTTCGCTCCCCGCGTCGGCGAACGAGCGCACCAGGCCGGCCGCGATGGCGCCGTTCGCGAGCGTCTCGAGCTGGCGCGGCGCCGCATGCAGCCGGGACAACACGACGTCGAGCGGCTCGGTCTTGCCCTCGATCCACAGATCGACGCGCTTGACCGCGGCCGCGTCGCGATCGTCCGGCGACAGCCGCGTCTCCGCATAGGTCACCACATAGGTGCCCGCCGTCGGCCCGCACGTCAGCGCGACCTCGAAGGCGCCGACCTTGTCGCCCTCGACCGTGAGCGGATGGCGGCGCACCAGGGCGGCGCTGCCGTCGCGCTGCGCGATCACCCAGCCGCGCGGATTGATCTCGCTGCGCGCGCCGTCGCTCACCGGCATGACCGCGGCCGGCGCGCTGGCGCCCGAGGACGCCACCGCCGGCGTCGGCGGGCTGGCCTTGTCCTGGCTGGTGTCGAGCCGCGTGCGGCGCAATTCGTCGCGCGACAGGAGCCGCATCGGCTCCCACGGCGGGATGCGCAGGGCTACTTCCAGGAGCTCGGCGCCGCCCCCCATGTCGAGGGTGTATTGCACGAGCCGGCCGATGTCGCGCTGCACCAGCACGAGATCCTCGGCCGAATAGCTCGCGGCCGCGGCGTCGTCGCGGCGGTCGCCCAGCCAGATCTGGTGGACGAGCACGCGCGCCTCCGGCGGGATGTAGCGCTTGACGCCGCCGAGCAGCACGAACGGGCACATCGACTGGCATTCGGCGCGCGGCCACACCCAGGCGCGACGGGGCGTGCCGCCGCGCAGGGTCTGCTCGCGCACGCGGCCCACCGTGGTGGTGAGGCCGAGGCCGCGAATCGCGCGGCCGAGCGCGATCGCGCCGAGCACCGAGCCGCCCTTGGAATCGAGCACGACGGTCGCACCGCGCACATTGTGGCCGCGCACGAATTCGTCGAAGTCGCGCGGAGTGTCCGCCGTGATCATGCCGCTCGCCGAGATCAGCAGCCGGCAGTTCGTGCCGCACGCGTCGCCAGGCCCTTCCTGATGGAGCGCAAAGCGCATCGGCAGGGTCGACAAGTCTTCCGGCTGCCGGGGCGCGCCGGACAGGACAGAGAGCGAGCACACGGCGAGCGCGAGCCCGCCGCAGATGGAACGGAACATGCGAAAACCCCGTGCAGCGGCGGCGCTCCCCACCGCGGCTTGTCCGGACGACGGCGTCCGGGTGCGGTGCTTGGGTCTCGTGCGAGAGCGTCGCAACTTCAGTTGCGGATTGTTACTCAGCGAGTCCAACGGCGGCTAGTGCAATCGCGCAACACGCCGCCAGCGTTCGCCGCGCTTTTGTGGGTAATCTTGACGAAACCCGGTATGCCGGAACCCGAGGACGTCGCGCCCCGGCGGCCGGCCGGCTTTGGCCCGCTGTTGGAAAGCTCTATCCTGAGCCATTCCGGCTAAACCATGACAAGGATCAAAATCACGATCTTGACGCCGATCTTCCTTGCGCCGCGCCGCGCCGCCCGCGCCCTGGTGCGCCTTTATCGCGTGACCCTGTCGCCGCTCATCGGGTTCCATTGCCGGCATGCGCCGACCTGCTCGCAATATGCCGACGAGGCGCTCGCGCGATTCGGCCTATGGGCGGGCGGCTGGATGACGCTCGCCCGGCTCATGCGCTGCCAGCCATGGGGGACATCCGGGCTCGATTTCGTGCCGGGCGACCTGCCCGCGCGGGCGCGCTGGTATCTGCCCTGGCGCTATGGACAGTGGCGAGGCGTGAACCAAGTTCCCGCCTCGCCACACCCCTCCCCTTAACCGGCGAATCGACGAATCACCTGCTCTATTTCTACGTGGCAATTCCGGCAAATCGAAGCAGTCCGTGCATCCCGGCTCAAGGATTCGCGCTCGGCAGCGCCGCGAGCCGCGCGGCGGCATCGTGCGATCCGTAGCCGGCTGCCTTTTCGTACCAGGCGCGCGCCTGCGCGACGTCCGGCCTGAAGCCGACCACGTGCAGTTCCCCGAGCACGGCCGGATCGTAGGTCGCGCCCAGCGATAGCGCGGCGCGCGGATCGTGCGCCGCGGCCGCGCGGCCGAGAATCAGGCGGGCAGCCGCGATGTCGCCCTGCGCCAGATAGTCCTCGCCACGCTTGACCAGCCGGTCGACCTCGCCGGCATCGAGCGCCCAGCGATCGGCCGGCGCGGGCGCGGCCGGTGCAGCCGTGGCGGCGGGTGCGGCCGCGGCGGCGCGCACCGAGACGGTCGCGACCGTCGTGGCCGGCCGGGGCGTGGCGGCCGGTGGGGCGGCCGCCAATGTCATGGTCACGGGCGCGGGCGGGGCGACCGGCGCGGCGGTCTCGCTTGCGACCGACGTGCCGACCCGGAAGGGCAGCGGAATGACGCCGAGCAACAGCAGTGCCGCGACCGCAGCCGCACAGCCGGCAACGATCAGGCGCGCGACCATGCCGAGCGCGACCCCGACCGGATCGCGCGTCGGGCTGGCAACCAGCGGCTTGGGATCGGGCGCATGGCGCTGCAGGAGCCGCTTGAGCACCTCGTCCTCGGCGAGCAGCTCGGGCCCGGTCGGACGCCGCGCCGCCGCATGGGCGGGCGCAGGCGTTGGCGTGCGGGCGGGCGCGTCGACCGGCGTGAGCTGCGGCGCGGCCGGCAGGCGCAGCGGCACGACCTTGCGGGCGGCGCCCGAAGAGGGGCCGGACGCGTCGCGCGCCCACTTCGGCGCATAGGCCGACGGCTCGCCGTCCGCGTCGGCCCGCTCACTCGCGGTCGCGGCAGGTCCTTTCGAGAGACTGCCGTTCGAGAGACTCATGACATCCTCCTCTTCACGGATGCTCTGGCAACTCTGCCCTGTGCCTCTCCCCCAAATTCCCAACCTTGCCTATCTCGACGCCCATCTCGGTCTCAGCGACGCGCACGCGCCTCGCTCCATTTCACGAAATCGCGAAACAGCTTCTCGCGCGCATCGGTCGACGCCGGCGATCCGCCGTGGGCGCGCACGAACTGCTCGAATTGGTCGCGCTGCTTCACCTCGAGCTCGCGGTGATGGTCCAGCCAATCCTGCGCTGCCGCAAAGCGGGTCCAGCCCGGCAGCGTCGCTCCGAGATTGACCTCGCGCCATTTCGGATGGCGCGGCGATGCCTGCAGCTGCGCGATCCGCGCGAAGAAGGCGCCGACGAACTTGTCGATCTTGGCGTAGTGATCGCTGTCCTTCGGCCAGTTGTAGGCGATAAGGACGGTGCCGACCGCCAGCGTTTCGACCTCGCGGCCGGGCGCGATCAGGCCCGGATAGTCTTCGCTGGTGAGCGTCGCGGGAAGGAAATCGTCGCGCAGCGGCTTGGCGAAGGGCACCGGCAGCACGCGCAGGCCGCTCGCGACGCCCGCGACCGCCGGAACCGGCTTGCCGCCGATCAGCACCACGGCGTCGATCTCGCCCGCCTCGAGGCGCCTTATCGCCTCGGCGCCCGCGAGATTGACCTCGTGCACCGCGATGCCGAGGTGGTCGAGCACGTCATGGCCGATGAGCTGCGTGCCGCTGCCCGGCTCGCCGAGGCTGACGGTGCGGCCGTTGAGATCTCCGATCGCCGTGAGCCCCGAGTCGGCGCGCACCAGGAGGTGCACCTCCTCGTTGAACAGCTTGGCGAGGTAGACGATCTTGTCGTCGAGCGTGCCGATCTCGCGGCTCGCCTGCAGGCGCGCGAGCAGGTTGGTCTGCGTGATGCCGAGATCGATACCCTTGAGGAAGCGCACGTCGCGGATGTTGCGGCCGCCGCCCGCGCCCACCACCGGCAGGATGCGCAGGTTGTCGTCGAGCACGTCGGCGAGATCCTGCGTGACCGCAAGATCGGTCGAGCCGAGGCCGCCCGCGATGATCGCGACCGTGTTGTTGTTGAGGCGCTCGCTCAGGCCCGCCTGCGCATTATCGTCGTGGCGCTCGCGACTGTGCCGCGCGACCTTATGCGGATGCGCTTTGGCGGCACGCGCCGGCTGGTTTGGCGCGGCTTTCGTCGCTGCCGGCTCGGCCAGCGCGGCGGCGCCCAAGGTCGTCACCGCGGCCGCGCACAGAACGAGGCAACCGCGATGGAGAAAATCGCACCAGTTGGTCGGTCGCGCGCCCCCACCCATGAGCATTCCCCCGGGCATTTCCAGTCGAGGCAAGCCGGAACCCGCGCCCGCGGCATTCCGGCATCGCACTCATCGAACGGCCTGATCTGGCACGGCGCGCCGAGCGCGCCCCTCGCACGCATGGGACAAGTTTTAATCCTTGGCAGGCAATTTGACCGGAGTGCGGCCGTGCTTGGGCATTTTTGCCTAGATTGGGCGCGCGCGTGCGGCCAGCGGTATCATTCGATGGCAACAGGTCGCGGCGGCGCACCCGAGCCGTCAACGCAAGAGCCGCTCGGTGGTGCGATGTTGCAGGCGACGCGCGCCGTCAGGGAGTCGGGCGCGGCGCCGCTTGTGCCTTGATGGCACTCGCGTTCATGCCGCAGAGCGGCAGCAGCTTGGCCAGCGCCGGCATCAGGCCTGCGGTCGACAGCGTCACGGCGAAATCGCCGGACTTATCTCCAGACTTGTCGCCGGACTTGGCGGAGGGCTCGGATGATCCGGGCGCGACGGCCGATACGCCGATCAATTCACCTGCCGCAGCGAAGAAAGCCGGCTGCACATCGGCGGTGCTGATCTCGTATTCGGTCTTGCTTCGGTCGAACGTCATGTACCGGCGCGGCAGCAGGACGCGCACGGTGCCGCCCGCAGCCAGACGGACGCCGTTCTGGGCCGTCGTCTCGCTCCTCGCGTGCTCGAGCGCGACGTCGACCCGCAGCCGATCCGCCGGACCGCAGGTCAAGTTGACCACCGCGTCGCGAAAATCGGCGCCGCCGCCGGCGCGCTCGGCGACGAACGACTTGTGAATCGCGCGCGTCGGCGCGGCCGACAGGCGCCATCCGTCCTCGACGAAGCTGCGTCGATCGATCTTGAAGCGCCAGATGTCGGCGCGGGTGAGCACGCGGATGTGGTCGTTCGCGATCTCGCGCGCGGCCGCGACGAGCGACGGATCGATCCCCATCTCGACGAAGTATCGTCCGAGCCGCTCATAGCTCGCCTCGATGGTGGCGCGCATGACGCGCCCGGGCGGCCGGGCCGAGGCACGATCCTCGTTGCCCGCGAACGTGAACGAGGACGAGTGGATGCCGAGCTTCGCGGCCGGCGCGATGTCGCGCACCGCGGCGCCGACGATCGCATAGACGCAGGCCGAGAAGCACATGGTCGAGGCGGTGTCGAGCTCGGCCAGCAGATCGCGGCCGCCGCGCTTGAGGCGGTCGCAGGCCTCCTCGCGCGACTGCTTGGGGTCGCATCCTTGCGGGATGGTGCGCGCGACGCCGGCGGTGAGCCCGCGCGCCCGCATCAGGCGCCCGATCGCGAGCGATCCCTCGACCGATCCGCCGGGCGAATGAAAGAAGACCGGGAGCCGGCGCTGGCCCAGCCGGTTGAGCAGCAGGCGCAGGCGCGAGGCTGCGCCCGGGTCGATCGCGCCGTCGGCGCCGATCCACTCGCTGCAGCCCGGGCCGCACGCGTCCACGTCACCGCGGGCGACGAAGAACGCCATCGGCGGCGGCATCGAGGCGGTCTTGGTGTTCGGCCGCGCCGGTGTCGGCGCCGGCTTGGCCGGTGTCGGCGTGTACGTCGGATGCGCAAGGCGCGGGGCTGGAGACGCGGGGTCGGATGCACCCGAACGGCCGAAGCCTGGTCCCTTGTCGCCGAGGGCCGGGCGCCCGCGGACCGTGTCCGGCCCTGGGCTCGGCCTGTCGCGGCCGTCCGGCGCGGATGACGCCATGACGCCGGCCATCGGCGCAAGCGCCGGGGCCTGGGCGCAGAGCGCGCCCAGCAGCGACACAAGAACCATCAGTGATGTGCGCGGCATGCCCGTCCGGCGGCTGAGACAGGCAGGATAGCAGTTTGGATTTATGGCCAGAAGACGGCGGACGGCGCCACGCATGCGACGCGCCCGTGGCTTTTTTTCGCGCCGCGACTCAGATGTGCTCGACGGCACTGCTGCTGACGGGCGGCGCCACGCAGCGGTTGGCGAGCGAGGCCAGTCCCGGGCCGGTATTTTGCGCCGTCACCTTCGCGGCCGGGGCGGACGATGCGGATGATGCGGCTGGTACCGATGATGTTGCGGACGTTGGCGTGGCCTCGATCACCATGGCGGTCTCGCGCAGAACCGAGATCGGCAAATATGCGGTGCGGACTTCGAGCGGCAGCCAGTCGGTGAGCGGCGCGGTCATGACGGCGCGCCCCAGTGGCAGGTCGCTGGTGCCGAACTTCACCCGGAAACGATCCGGCAAGCCGATCCGCGGGGCGCCGACCTCACGGGCGAACTGCAGGCGCACCGTGTCCGGGGTCGAGCAGCTCACACGCAGCAGGACGCGGCGAAACGCTCCCGCGGCGGGCTCGCGCCATTGGACGATCTTGACTGCGGCAATGCCGGCGGGCTGATCGACAAATTCCCACAGTCCTTCGATCTGTTCGCGCTGGTCGATCCCGAACGTCACGATCTCGTCGCGGCTGAGAAAACGGACGCGATCGCTCGGAATCTTGCGCGCCGCGTCGAGCAGACCAGGCGCAATCCCCATCTCGTGCATATAGGCGGCGATCCGATCGTAGTTGCCTTGCAGCGCGCGGCTCTCGACCTTCGGCGCAACATGCGTCGGCGTGGCGGTCACGTGTCCTTTGGCGTCGGTGCGCCGGAGCGTGAACTTGATCGTCGCCGAGTGGATGCCGAGCTTGGCGCCCGGTCCGATGTCGCGGACGGCGGCGCCGACGACCGAGAACACGCAGGCCGAATTGCACGTCGCGCTCAGGGTATCGAGAACGGCCACGAGCTCGCGGCCGGAGCGCTCGAGCTTGTCGCAGGCGGGCTCGCGCGCCGCTTTGGGATCGCAGCCGGCCGGCACCGTGCGCCCGACGCCCGCCGTCAGTCCGTGCTGGCGCAGCAGGCGACCGATGCCAAGCCCGGCCGTGATGGCGCCGCCGGGCGAATGGAAATAAACCGGCAGCTTGCGCTTGCCGAGCTTGTTGAGCAGCGCGCGCAGGCGTCCATCCGCGCCGGCATCCATGGTTCCCTCGGCGGCGATCCATTCGTTGCAGCCGGGCCCGCAGGCGTTGGCGTCGCCCTTGGCGAGGAAAAACACGATCGGCGGCGGCGGTACGGGCGTGGTTGCCGGCTTGACTGCCGGTTTGGTTGCGAGCTTGGCCGGCGGCACGAAGGGTGGGCCGGGCATGTTCGGCAATGACTGCTCGCTGCCGGCGCCCGCCGGCACGGCGCACGCCAGACCGAAGATGACCGCCGGCGCGGCCAGCCGGACGGCCGCCGCACGGAAGAATGCGAGAATACCCCACCCCATGCGGCCCAAGGTAGCAAAGCGCAACCTGGAGCTTCAACCGCTTTCCCGGCAGCCCCCACCGGGAACTCGTCGCGGGCCGCGATGGCTACGGCCCGGCTAATCGAGCTTCATGCCGACCGCCTTGATCACCTTGGCGCGCGTCTCCGCCTGCGCGCGGATGAAAGCGGCGAATTCCTCTGGACTGTTGGCCTTCGCGGGCTCGACGGCGGCGCCGAGCAGGCGCTCGCGCACTTCCGGCAGCGCCATCACCTTGTTGAGCGCGGCGCTCAGCCGCTCGATGATCGGGCGCGGCGTGCCGGCCGGCGCCACGATGCTCTGCCAGATGCCGAGGTCGTAGCCCGGATAGGTCTCCGCTATGGTCGGCAGCTCGGGCGCGAAGCTCAGGCGCTGGGCGCTGGTCAGCGCGAGGATCTTGATCTTGTGGTCGCGGTAGAGCGGCAGCGAGACGTTCAGGCTCTCCATGCCGAGCGGGATGTCGCCGGCGAGCTCGGCGGTGATCTGCGTGGTGCCGCCTTTGAACGGGACGATCCCCATCTTCACGCCGGCCATCATGTTGAGGAGCTCGATCGCGACCTGCGAGGTCGGCGTCGAGTTGCCGATCAGGAAAGTCCCGGGCTTCGTCTTCTCGAGCGCGATCATCTCGGCAAGCGAATTGGCCGGCACCTTGAGGTTGGCGACCAGCACCGAGGGCACGTTCGCGAGCAGCGCGATCGGAACGAAGTCCCGGCCGGCGTCGTAGGGCAGCTTGCTGTAGAGGAACGGGTTCATCACCAGCGTGCCGTCGATCGCCATCAGCAGCGTGTAGCCATCAGGATCGGCCTTGGCGACGATCTGCGCGCCGATGATCGTGTTGGCGCCCGGCCGGTTGTCGATGACGACCGGCTGGCCGAGCTCTTCGGCGAGCTTCTGGCCGACCAGGCGGGCGAGGAAATCCGCCGGCCCGCCGGGCGCGAACGGAACGACGAGGCGGATCGGGCGCGATGGGTAGGTCTCGGCGCTCGCCGATCCGCCGATGGCCGCGAGGCCGACCAGCACCGCAACGACGAACAGCCACCGCTTCATGCGCCGCCTCCCCTCGCTTCGCTCTTTTGCGCAATGGTAGCAGGATCGCGGGCCGGCAGAAGGGCCCCGCATTTCCGGGTTTCCCGATCTCGCGGAATCCGCTAAACGAGCCCCCATAAATGACGCTTACCTGCATTCGTAGGCAGCGAGTGAGCAACAGGAGATACCGATGGTCGCGTTGACCTTTCCGGACGGCGCACGCCGCGAATACCCCGACAACATCACCGGCCTCGATATCGCGAAGGGCATCTCGCCCTCGCTCGCCAAGCGCACGGTCGCGATGGCGCTCGACGGCGCGGTTGCCGATCTCGGGGATCCGATCAAGAAAGATGCGAAGATCGAGTTCCTCACCCGGGATGATCCGCGCGCGCTCGAGCTCATCCGCCACGATGCCGCGCACGTGCTCGCCGAAGCCGTGCAGAGCCTTTGGCCCGGCACCCAGGTCACGATCGGACCGGTGATCGAGAACGGCTTCTACTACGACTTCTTCCGCAACGAGCCGTTCACGCCGGAGGATTTCCCCGCCATCGAGAAGAAGATGCGCGAGATCATCGCGCGCGACAAACCCTTCACCAAGGAAGTGTGGTCGCGCGACGAGACCAAGAAGGTCTTTCGCGACAAGGGCGAGATGTTCAAGGTCGAGCTGGTCGATGCGATCCCGGCCGACCAGCAGATCAACATCTACAAGCAGGGGGATTGGTTCGACCTCTGCCGCGGCCCGCACATGACCTCGACGGGCAAGATCGGCGATGGGTTCAAGCTCATGAAGGTCGCGGGCGCGTATTGGCGCGGCGACGCCAAGAACCCGATGCTGACCCGCATCTACGGCACCGCCTTCGCGAAGAAGGAGGAGCTCGACGCCTATCTCAAGCAACTCGAGGAAGCCGAGAAGCGCGACCATCGCCGGCTCGGCCGCGAGATGGATCTCTTCCACTTCCAGGAGGAGGCGCCGGGCTCGGTGTTCTGGCATCCGAAAGGCTGGACGCTGTTTCAGCAGCTCGAGGGTTATATCCGCCGCCGCCAGCGGGACTACGGCTTCGTCGAGGTGAACTCGCCGCAGATGATGGACCGCGAGATGTGGGTCACGACCGGCCACATCCCGACCTACAACGACATGATGTTCCTCACCGCCAAGCGCGAGGAGGACGAGCGCGTCTACGCCATCAAGCCGATGAACTGCCCGGGCCATGTGCAGATCTTCAAGAACGGGCTCAAGTCGTATCGCGATCTGCCGATGAAGATCGCCGAGTTCGGCAAGGTGCACCGCTTCGAGCCGTCGGGCGCGCTGCACGGGCTGATGCGGGTGCGCGCCTTCACGCAGGACGACGCGCACATCTTCATCACCGAGGCGCAGATCGCCGAGGAGTCGCTCAAGGTCAACGACCAGATCCTCGGCATCTACGCCGACTTCGGCTTCGACGACGTCCGCATCAAGTTCTCCGACCGCCCCGACAAGCGCATCGGCAACGATGCGGTGTGGGACAAGGCGGAAGGCGCGCTGATGGCGGCGCTCGAGGCGTCGGGGCGGCCGTGGACGTTGAATAAAGGCGAAGGGGCATTCTACGGGCCGAAGCTCGAATACGTGCTGCGCGACGCGATCGGACGCGACTGGCAGTGCGGCACCGTGCAGGTCGACCTCAACCTGCCGGGCCGGCTCGGCGCGTTCTACATCGACGAGCATTCCAACAAGGTGACGCCCGTGATGCTGCATCGCGCGATGTTCGGCTCGCTCGAGCGCTTCACCGGCATTCTCATCGAGCATTATGCGGGGCACTTCCCGCTGTGGCTCTCGCCCGTGCAGGCCGTGGTCGCCACCATCACGTCGGACGCCGACGATTACGCGCGCGAGGTCGTCGCGCATGCGCGGCGCGCGGGCCTGCGCGTCGAGGCGGACCTGCGCAACGAGAAGATCAACTACAAGGTTCGCGAACACTCGCTCGCCAAGGTCCCGGCGCTGCTCGTGGTCGGCAAGAAGGAGGCGGCCGAGCGCACCGTCTCGATCCGCCGCCTCGGCCGGGAGGGCCAGAACGTGATGGGCGTGGACCTTGCGCTACAGGCACTCGCCGACGAGGCCATCGCGCCCGATGTGCGGCGCGAGAAGAAGGCGGCATAGACAGATGTGATGATGTAGCCCGCATGGAGCGCAGCGGAATGCGGGGATGGCTGGTCCCGGATTTCGCTGCGCTCCATCCGGGCTACGAAGTTGCAAGCTAGACGGCGACCTTTAGCTTCAACCCCAACGCTCGCATCACCTTCAGGACCGTTGCAAATTCAGGGTTGCCTTCCGGCGACAGGGCCTTGTAGAGGCTCTCGCGACCCAAGCCTGCTGCCTGCGCGATCTGCGTCATGCCTTTGGCGCGTGCGATCACGCCAAGCGCATGGGCGATCAATGCTGGATCCCCGTCTTCGAACACCGCTTCCAGGTAATTGGCGATGTCCTCGTCGGTCTTAAGATGCGCTGCAGAATCCCACGGAACGGTTTTTGTCTTCATTGTTGCCATGGGACCTCCTAAAGATCGCGTGACAGTTGCTGGGCAGTCTTGATGTCACGATCCTGCGAACCTTTGTCGCCACCCGCGAGGAGCACGACAACCGTCGCGCGTTGCACGAAATACACGCGGTAGCCGGGACCATAGTCGACTCGCATTTCCGAGACCCCCCGCCGACGGATTTAACGTCGCCTGGATTTCCGATTGCCAGCCTATCGATGCGCGCTTGGATGCGTGCCTTTGCGCGTCCGTCGCACAGGCCGGAAAACCAGCGATCGAACAGGTCGGTTTGCCTGATTTCGATCACGCTAGAATGTATCCTATCGGATACACAATTCAAGGGGGTCGGGCTACGACGCTAACTGTGAGGTTTTTCGTGATTTCGCTGCCGCCCCCGTAGGTGGGCCGCCGCGGCCGGCCGCTCTCAGCGCGCCAGCACCTCGATCTCGCCATCGACGCCGGTGATCACCTTGAAGGTGCGTTGGTAGATCTTCCCGTCGTTGCGGGCGACCGCGCGGTACTCGCCTTCGGCGAGGACCACCTTCGGGAAGGCGCCGCCGATCGCGCGCACGATCTCGTCGCCGCCCGGGGTGAGCACCGACCACGTCGTGTTGGCGAGCGCCTCGCCGCCCTGCTCGCCCACCAGCTTGAGCGTGATCATCGCGGCGCGATGCGTCACCGTCACGTCGGTGAGCTTGCCGGCGCGCACGCGGATGTCGGAGCGCACGATCGAGTTGAACTCGCCGTAGTTCGAGACGATGTAATAGGTGCCCTCCGGCACGACCACGACCTCGCCGGTCGTCACGCCGGCCGCAATCGGCCGCTTGTCGCTCGAGTCGAACTGGCTGCCCGGGAAGATGTCGAACGAAATCTGTCCTACCGGGATCTTCACGTCGCCGACGCGGCCCTCGAGCCGCAGGCCGCCGGCCGGAATCTCGAACACCTCACGCGTGACCTCGGAGCGCAGGTGCACGGCCTTGGCGGCACTGGCGAGGCCGAACGTGACCTCCACCACATAGTCCCCGGCCGGCAGCGCGAAGGTCGGCGTCGGGGACTTGTCTTCCTTGATGGGACGGAAGGCGCCGCTCTGGTCGGGCCGCACCGGATAGATGCGCCACACCAGGTTGGCGTTGATCGGCTGGGCGAAATCGCGGCCGTAGCGCGCGCTGAGCATCAGCCCGACCTGGCCGACCGGAATGGTGGCGGACGGGGCCGCGAGCGGCGGTCCGGGCACTTGCTGTGTCGGATTGGGCTGCACCAGCGTCTGGCCGGGGCCGATCGCACCGCCCCCGCCGCCCGCCGGCGCGAACTGCTGCATCGGCATCAGCGAACGCGTCTGCGCGAACGAAATGCCCGGCAACAGCGCGGCGGCCAATATGGCGACCATCACGCAGCGCAACCGCACGCCAATTCCCCCTGCCCTGCTCATGCGCCGCCCTTGTCGATCCCAATCAGGGCAATTTCATGCCACGGCCCCACCCGGGCCCCTTTCTCGCCACGCCCGGCCATGATACGCGCAAACCCCGACTGCCCCACGATTTTTTCGAGCCAGATATGCGTGATGCCCTGGATTTGTTGAAGACCCGCCGATCGGTCAAGCCGGTCGAACTCGCGGGTCCCGGCCTCACGGCGCTGGAGATCGACACGCTGCTCACCGTCGCGTCGCGCGTGCCCGATCACGGCAAGCTCGTGCCGTGGCGCTTCATCGTGTTCGACGGCGATGCACGGCTTGCGGCCGGCGACGCCATTGCCAAGGCGTTTCGCGCCAAATATCCCGAGGCCGCGCCCGACCAGGTCGAGTACGAGAGGAAGCGCCTGGCGCGCGCGCCGCTGGTGATCGCGGTGGTGAGCCGCGCCGCGCCGCACGTGAAGATCCCCGAATGGGAGCAGGTGCTCTCCGCCGGCGCGGCCGCCATGAGCCTTGTCTTCGCGGCGCACGCGCTCGGCTTCGCGGCGAACTGGATCACCGAATGGTACGCCTACGATCGCACGGTGCTCGACGCGCTCAGGCTCGCGCCGCACGAGAAGATCGCCGGCTTCGTCCACATCGGCCGCGCCGCGCCGGCCGAGGACCGGCCGCGCCCGCCGCTCGCGACCATTGTCACGCGCTACGGCCATTAGCGCGCCAAGGAAAAGAGCACCGATGTTCTACGAGACCGCCAAGAACGACCACGGCCTGCCCTACAACCCGTTCAAGGCGATCGTGGCGCCGCGGCCGATCGGCTGGATCACCTCGATGAGCGCCAAGGGCGAGATCAACCTCGCGCCCTACTCCTTCTTCAACGGGCTCACGGATCATCCACCGACCGTGATGTTCGCGAGCGAAGGCCGCAAGGACTCGGTGGCGTTCACCGAGGAGACCAAGGAGTTCGTCTGCAATCTCGCGACCTATGCGCTGCGCGAGCAGATGAACGGGACCTCGGCGCCGTTCGCGCGCGGCATCAACGAGATGGACAAGACCGGGCTTGCGGCCGCACCCTCGCGCATGGTGAAGCCGCCGCGGGTGAAGGATTCGCCCTGCGCGCTGGAGTGCAAGTGGCTGCAGACCGTGCGGCTCGCCGATCTCGACGGCAACGTGACCGACCGCTACGTCGTGTTCGGCCAGGTGGTCGGCGTCTACATCGACGATAGCTTCATCCGCGACGGCAAGCTCGATACCGCCGCCATGCGCCCGATCGCACGCGCCGGCTATCACGACTATTTCGTCGGCACGCCGGAGACCAAGTTCTCGCTCACCCGGCCCAGGGGCGGCGGAGCCGATTGATATTCAAGGTGCGGCGGCGCCGACTGGCATTCCACCTGCGTCAACGCGACATTTTGCAATCGGCGCCCGCCTATTCGGATGGAACTCAAAGGCGCCCTCGTTCCTTTACCCTATGGAAAGCATGACCTTGTGCGGGCGCGGCGTAAGGCCGAATTCTCGCCCGAAATCGGACTCTGAGCCGTGTTGGAGAGCCTCATACGCCAGATGCGGAGTTCGGACGATCGATCGACTGACGTCGGCGAGATCGAGCGCGCGGGCGGCGTGCGCCCCTCGATCGGGCTCGCGCTGTCGGGCGGCGCCGCACGCGGCTTCGCGCATATCGGCGTGATCCGCACGCTGCTGGCCCACGGCCTGCGGCCTGACATCATTGCCGGCACCTCGGTCGGCGCGATCATCGCGGGCGTCTACGCGGCCGGATTCCTCGACGACTTCGAAGCCTGGGCGTGTGCCCTCAACCGGCGCCGCGTGTTCGGCTATCTCGACTTCAGCCTCGCGGGCTCCGGCCTGATCAGCGGCGACCGGCTGTTCAGCAAGCTCGACGAGACGCTCCGCGACACCACGTTCGACGATCTCCCGGTGCGCGTCGCCGCGGTCGCGACCGAGCTTCGCACCAGCCACGAGATCTGGCTCACCCGTGGCCGGGTCGTCGACGCGGTCCGCGCCTCATCGGCGCTGCCGGGCATCTTTCCGCCCTCGCGCATCGGCGGGCGCTGGCTGATGGACGGCGCGCTGGTCAATCCGCTGCCGATCTCGGTGGCGCGCGCGCTCGGCGCGCGGCTCGTCATCGCGGTCAACGTCAATGCCGACAATTTCGGCCGCGGCACTATCATCCAGGATCACGGCTCGGACGCCGAAGACGCGTTGCGGCGCGAGACACGCAAGCCGCCGCGCGGGCTGCGCGAGCACGCCGAGCGGCTGGTCTCGCGCAAGTTCCTCGGCGGGTCGCACCGGCCGGGCCTTTCGAGTGTGATGGTCGAGGCGTTCCAGGTGCTGCTCGACCGCGTCACGCGCGCGCGGCTCGCCGGCGATCCGCCGGACGTCCTGGTCAGCCCGCGGCTCGCCAAGGTCGGGCTGTTCGATTTCCAGCGCGCGGCCGAGATCATCGCGCTCGGCGCCGAGGCGGCCGAGAAGGCGCTGCCGTCGATCACGGAAGCCGTAGAGACGCTGACGGAGGCGTAGCGCGCAGGCCCGTAGGATGGGTTGAGCGCAGCAAAACCCATCGGCCAAGTCGCCGACATAGAGGCCGTTGATGGGGCCGTTGATGGGTTTCGCTGCGCTCAACCCATCCTACACGCGATCTACGAGTCAATCAGGCCGTGCGGATGTAATCGCGCAGCGCGGCCAACTCTTCCTCCATCTCATGCACGCGCGACTTCACGACGTCGCCGATCGAGACGATGCCGGCGAGCCGGCCCTGCTCGACCACCGGCAGGTGACGGAACTTGCCCTCGGTCATGCGCTCCATCAGCTCGCTCACCGTGTCGTGCACGCTGCAGGTCATGACCTTGCGGGTCATGACCTCGCTGATGGGCTCGGCGAGCGCCTGCGGACCTTTCTCGGCCAGCACGCGCACGATGTCGCGCTCCGACAGGATGCCGACGATGCGCCGGTCGGCGCCGGTCACCACCAGGGCACCGATGCGGCGCGCTCCGAGCGTTTTCACCGCATCGCCCAGCGTGGCGTTGGGATCCGCCGTCATCACGTCGGTGCCTTTGCGGGACAGGATGGCCTTCACGGTCATGGGTCGCCTCCCTTTTGATTTCCTTTTGCTGCCCTTGCCGCACGCGCACGGCGCACCGTGGCGACGGAGTTGCTTTCTGACTAACGAAGCTGTTCGGCGCCGTGTTCCCGGTCGAAGCGTATCGGCGATCGATCCTTGCGTTGGTCGCAAGCTTGCGATCGATGCCGCCGGGCCGGCTCGCAGGAGCGTGCACCAACTCTGCAAAAAATTATGCGGCCGATGTGTCGCAGCCGAAAGAGGTAGTGCGGCGCAATATCAACATTTCATTGCTGCATTGCCTCACAACATAACTAACGCGTGTTCCGGCGAAAGCCTGCCCCGACTTGATCGGGCGTGGCGGCCGGTTCGCCGACGAGAACATGCGTCAAAATGCTAAGTGTCAGTCGAGGCTGGCGGCGTCTCGGTCGTGGCCGGCGGCGCATCCGCTCCCCCGCTACCGTCGAGGCGCGGCGGCGCGACCACCGGATCGAACAGCGGAAAGAGCAGCAGGCCGGCGAGGAAACCGCCGATATGCGCCTGCCAGGCGACCTCCTGCTCGGCGTTCATTCCCGGCACCGCCAGCGTGCCGAGCCCGAACAGGATATTGAGCCCGAACCATAGGCCGAGGAAGATGACGATGCGACGGTCGCGCAACGCGACCGAGAGCGGCGCGGCCGGCACCCGATAGGCTTCGTCATTGGTCGCACCGAAGAAGCTCAGCGGCCCGCCGCGCTGGAACGCGAAGCGGGTCGACGCCGCCATGAACCCCGAGATCGCGCCCGAGGCGCCGATCACCGGCTGCATGGCGTTCGCATGGGTGACGAGATGTGCGAGCGCGCCCGCGATCGCGGTCGCGGCGAAGAAGGCGAGGAAGCGCACGCTGCCGAACCGGCGCGCGAGCGCGCTGCCGAACGGCAGCAGCCAGATGCAGTTCACCGCGAGATGCGTCCAGCTGCCGTGGATGAACGCGTAGGTCACGAAGGTCCAGGCGTCGTAGGGGAGCGAATCCGGGATGCCCATGCGCAGCGCGAGCGCAGGATCGTAGCGCGCCGGAATGAATGCGAACGCGCCGAGAAAATCATCGTCCTGCGCGTCGGTGAGCCAATAGACGCGCACGACGTGCACGATCACGCACGCGGCAACCACCGCCAGGACGACGGCCGGCACGTTGAAGATCGGTTCGGATCGCCTCGTCTCGCCGGATTCTTCGCTCACGAGGTCCTTTCCTCACGCCGTCGACACCGTGAGATAGGCGGTCGACCGGCGGCGAGCAAGCGGCGGGAAGGCGGCGGGAAAGCGAAGGATGCGCGAGCGCCGGCGCGTCAGCTCGTGGTGATCGGCGCACATTGCGCGGCCGGCGCGGCCTGCAGCCGCAGATGTCCGCGTTGTCCCGTGACTGCCGTCGTCCATTCCGCATCGATCGCGCGCAGGTCGGCGCTCAAGTTGCCGCGGTGGCTGCCGTCGGTGATGAAGCCAGCGTGGTCAGGGTCCAATTCCCGGATCTCGACCCGCAACCCCGCGAGCGTAATCACCATTCGCACGGCGATCGCCGTGACGCGGCCCGCGGTGTCGTAGCTGCCGCAGCCGCGTGCCTCCACGTGCCCGGCGTCGAGGGGCCGCACCGTATCGAAGTGGATCGCGACCAGCGGCGTCGTGCCGCCATCGCGCCAGCGAAAATCGCCGACGAAGGCGCGCGGCAACTACGCGACGACCGTATCGACGTCGCCGGCCTGGCCCGACGCCATGGGCGAGAGCGCGAGGATCGCGGCCAGCAGCGACAGGCCGAGTGTCGCGAATACCAAAGCGCGGTGACGCGCCGCCATGGATGATCCCACAAGCGATGAAAGGTTGCGCGAAATCTATGGTTCGCATCTCACGGCGGTCAATGCGCGGACGCGCCGGCATCGGCCGATCGCAGAAATGCGCGCCCAAGAAGCGCAAGAAGAAGGGGAGGGCCTTGCGGCCCTCCCCCGTCACGCCCCTCGCGCCTCCCTGGCTCGAATTCGGCGATCGGCCGCGACCCTAGGCAGGGCGACGCGGCCTGCCAATGCGCTCGTCAGATTAACACTAACTGGCGACGCCTCCGGTGCGCGCGCACCATCTGTCGGACCCGCGGCACGCGGCCTGCTCCGTGACGCACCGATACGCAACGACGCCGCGCGTCTGTCCCGACAGGGCACAGTTCTTGGCTCAGTTCTCCGCGCCGGCGCTTCAGGATGAGACAGGGTCCACCGATGAAGACCGCGCCCACCCGCAAACTGTTCACCTATTGGAATGCCCGGCGCGGCAGCCGGCTCGCGCCCGAGCGCGGCGACATCGAGCCGGGCGCGATCCGCGAGGTTCTCGGCGACAGCTTCATCATCTCGTTCGATCCCGCCGCCGATCATCCGTTCCGGCTCGCCGGCACGCGTGTCTGCGCGCTGTTCGCGCGCGAGCTCAAGGGCGCCCCGTTCGTGCAGCTATGGGACCTCGCGAGCCGCACCCGGATCCGCGAGCTCGCCGCCGTGGTGGCGGACGAGGCTGACCCGGTCGTCGCCGGCGTGGTGGCGCGCACCGCCGAAGGGTCGAAGGCCGATCTCGAGCTGCTGCTGCTGCCGCTCTACCATCGCGGCAAGATGCGAGTGCGTCTCCTCGGCGTGCTCGCCCCGCTCGCCGTGCCCTACTGGCTCGGGGCCGAGCACGTGGTCACGCTCGCGCTCGGCGCCACCCGCCATCTCGGCGGCGCGATCGCGACGACCGCGGCGCCGAGCTTCGCCAAGGCGGCGCAAGGCCTCGCGCGTCTCCGGCTGACCGTCCATGACGGCGGCCGAAAAGACCCCTAGGCCAAGCCAAGAGTAGAAAAATACTGCCAACGTCGCCGCGCGATTGCTGCGGGCGGGGTCCCGACCTTTCCTAAGGGGGCGTTAACTCGCCGTCTCTAGGCTGGCGCCCGAAACGTAAGGCCCGGCGAGGTCGAGGCGCAGAATGGCGCTGGTGCAGGCACTGCAAGCCAAGAAGACGCTGCCGCAGGCGGACGAACGCCGGCGGTTCCAGCGCGTGCGCGTCAACCTGCTCGGCCGCTACATGCTGCCGGACCGGCAAGAATACCCCTGTCAGGTCGCCAATATGTCGCCCGGCGGCATGGCGCTGATCGCGCCGGTGACCGGCCAGGAGGGCGAGCGGGTCATCGCCTATATCGATCACCTCGGCCGGCTCGAGGGCAAGATCGCACGCATCTACCAGAACGGCTTCGCCATGACGGTCGCGGCGACGCCGCGCAAGCGCGACAAGCTCGCGGCCCAGCTCACCTGGCTCGCCAACCGCCACATCCTCAACCTGCCGGAAGACCGCCGCCACGGCCGCATCATCCCGCGCAAGCCGGTCACCCACCTCGCGATGCCCAACGGCATCCATCTCACCTGCCGCATCATCGACCTGTCGCTGTCCGGCTCCGCGATCGCGACCGACCAGCGCCCGGCGATCGGCATGCTGGTCATGCTCGGCAGCGTGCAGGGGCGCGTGGTGCGCCACCTCGAGGAAGGCTTCGCGGTCGAGTTCACCCGGCTGCAGCATCCGGACTTCCTCGAAGAGAGCGTTTGCGGAACCTAAACCGCTTCGTTCAATTTGCGCCGCCCTGTGCGCGCCCCTCCGGGCCCACGCGGCGCACCGCGCCCGCTTCGGCGCATAGCGATACCCCCGGCAAACCTTAAGTCTCAGGCATCGCTCGCGCATTTTGCGCGGGTTCCGCCGCATGCTAGCGCGTTAAAGCTCAAATTTGAATCAAATGCAGTTATTCTGCATTTTACGATCATTTGACGAAAGTATTCGTCGAAATATCTGAGAATTCGCTCTTGGTTTTACTCAAAACTACTTTGGAGACTTAGCCCGACCGCAAAATGTTTGTGCGAAGAATGGCCTCCATGGACGACAGGGGGCAACGAATGCTTCGCAGGGGCCAGCAACGACGAGCGCACCAGCGCGCCGCCATCTCAGGCGGGTGCGCGGTCCTGATCGCCGCCACCGTGCTCTGCGCGTTGCCGGCGCGGGCGACCGAGCGGCTGGCCTATACGCCGGTGCTCGCCGAGACGCGCGCCCCGATCGGCTGGACCGAATTCTGCACCCAATATCCGCGCGACTGCACCGGCGGCCCGAGCGATGCGCGCGACGTCGTGCTCTCTCCGCGTGCCTGGCGCGATCTCGAAGAGGTCAACACCTGGGTCAACAACGCCGTGAAACCGATCACCGACCTCGATCATTGGGGCGTGGTCGAGAAGTGGTCCTATCCGGACGACGGCTACGGCGACTGCGAAGACTATGTGCTGCTCAAGCGCCGCATGCTGGTCGAGGCCGGCTGGCCGCGCGAGGCGCTGCTCATCACGGTGGTGCGCGACCGCAAGGACGAAGGCCACGCGGTGCTCACCGTCAAGACCGACAAGGGCGACTTCATCCTCGATAACCAGGCCGAGAACATCGTGCGCTGGTCCGAGACGGGCTACCGCTTCGTGAAGCGCCAGTCGCAATCCGATCCCAACGTGTGGGTCTCGCTCGGCGATACGTATACGGCCGCCGCGACATCCGCGACGCACTGAAACAGAGATAGGAGCTCCGCGTCCCCGGTCACGTCCCCACCCCTCCCCGTCCCCAGACCGGGTTCGCGCGCGGCCGCCCCTCCCCCAAGGGGCGGCCGCAACTTTTTTGGCAGGCTCGTACGGCAACGCCCAATTCGCGATTGTCGTCCCCTCACCCCTTGGTCGCCCCTGCCGTCAGTCCCGCAATGTAGTAATCCATCAGAAACACATAGATCAGCAGCGGCGGCGCGGCGCCGAGCAGCGCGCCGGCCATGATCTGTCCCCAGTTGAACACGTCGCTCTTGACCAAGGTCGTGACCACGCCGACCGAGAGCACGAGCTGGTCCGCCGAGGTCGTGAACGCGAGCGGATAGAGGAACTGCGCCCACGCCACCGTGAACGCGAAGATGGTCGCCGCGATCAGCCCGGGCAGCGCGACCGGTATGAACACGCGCAGCAGGATCTGCCGGTAGCTCGCGCCGTCGACCAGCGCGGCCTCGTCGAGCTCCTTCGGGATCGAGGCGAAATAGCCGATCATGATCCAGGTGCAGAACGGTACCGTCAGGGTCGGGTAGACCAGCAGCAGCACCCACCAGTGATTGATGAGCTCGATGCCGGTCACCTCATTGAACACCGCGAACATCTTGAACAGCGGGATGAACAGCAGCGTCTCGGGGATCAGATAGGTGAGGAAGATGCCCGTCGCGATCGCGGCCGAGCCCCAGAACCGCATGCGCGACAGCGCGAACGCCGCCGGCACCGAGATCAGCATGGTGATCGCCACCACGATGATGGAGACGAGCGCGGAATTGCGCAAGAAAGTGAGGTACTGCGAGGAGCCGAGCAGCGTCGCGTAGTTGCCGAGCGTCGGGTGGTAGACCCACCACGGATTGGTGATCGCCGAGATCTCCTGGCTGGTCTTGAGCGAGGTGATCAGCATGTAGATCGGCGGCGTGAGGAAGAAGATGGCGAACACCGCCAGGAAGAAATACGACCAGCGCAACGCCCAGCGCCGGTCGCGGCTGATGCTGCCGCGCTTGCGCCGCGCCGGCGCGGCCGTGGAGGGTGCGGCAAGCGTCGTCATGAGACCTCGTTGCCGCGCTTGTTGATGTCGCGCAGGATGAAGACCGCGACGACCGTCAGGATCGGCACCATGAACAGCGAGACGGACGCGCCGAGCGGGATGTCGTTGCCCTGGATGCCGAGCCAGAAGGCCCAGGTCGCGAACACATGCGTGCGGTCGATCGGGCCGCCATTGGTGAGAATGCGCACGATGTCGAAATTGGCGAAGGTCACGATCAGCGAGAACAGCGCCGTGATCGCGATGATGTTGCGCATCATCGGCAGCGTGACATAGCGCATGCGCTGCCACCAGTTGGCGCCGTCGATCGTCGCCGCCTCGTAGAGCTGCTCCGGGACGGACTTCAGCGCCGCCAGATACATGATCATGAAGAACGGCGAGCCGATCCAGATGTTGACCAGGATCACCGAGAAGCGCGCCCAGTTGGCGTTGCCGGTCCACGGCACCGGATCGATGCCGACCTGCGCCAGGATCCAGTTGAACGCGCTGTAGGAGGGGTCGAACAGCCACAGCCACGCGAGGCAGCTCATGGCCGGCGGGATGACCCACGGCACCAGCAGCATGCCGCGCCACTTGCGCTGGCTCTTGCCCGGGACGTTGTGCACGAAGTGCGCGAGAATGAATCCGATCAGCGCCTTGAAGAGCACCGCCGTGATGGCGAAGATGCAGGACTGGCGCACCACCATCCAGAAGGTCTCGCGTTTGAAGAGGAACGTGAAGTTGCTCAAGCCGACGAAGTGCTGCATCGACTTGTTGAGCGTCGCGAGCCACAGCGAATAGAGCGCCGGATAGAAAACGAAGAGCGCGATCAGCAGGATCAGCGGCAGGGTCATCAGGAACGCGATGGTCGATTTGTGCAGCGAGCGCCGGCGCACGCGGCCGTGGCCGAGCGGCAAGACCGCCGAGCGTCGCAAAGCCGTGTCGACCATTGCGGGCTCCCGTGCGCCGGGCCGCCGCGCGCCCCACGCGCGCGGCTGATCCGGCGGATGGTTCAGGTGCGCATGTAGCCTTCGATCTCGCCCTCGGCCCAGGCGAGCGTGCTTTCGAGCGCTTCGCCCTGCTTGAAGCGCACGACCATCTTGGGCTGGATCGCCTGGGTATAGATCTGCGCCGCGATCTTCGGCGGGGCAGGCTGCGCCGCGACCGACAGAATCTGGTGCTTGTAGGGGTTCGGATAGTGGAAGAGCGTGCCCTTGGGCGGCCCTTCCTCGGCCCACACCTTGAAGCTCGTCAGCTTGGCGAAGGACGGCAGGTCATAGCCGCCGCTCGCGATCACCATCTTCTCGACCGCGGCGGGCTGCGACAGGTGCCGCAGCAGGCTCCTTGGCGGCGGTCTTGTTCTTGCTGAAGCCCCAGATGCCCCAGAAGTACGGCAGGAACGGCGCATAGCGGCCCTTCGGGCCGGACGGCCATGCCGTGCGTCCACAGCTGCTCGGCGACCTGCGGCGCATCGCGCTTCGCCACCGCCCAGGCGCTCGGCGGATTCATGATCAGCGCGCCCCGGCCGGAGACGAGATACTTGTTGTTCGACGAATTGTCCCAGGCGGGCGCGTCGGGCGGCAGCCATTGCGCCAGCTTCTTGTAGTACTCAAGCGCCTGGCGCACCGCGTCGGTCTTGACCGTGATGTTGCCCTTGGCGTCGACCAGATCGGCGCCGAACGCGCGGAAGATCACGCCCGCGGTGTCGACGTTGTCCGCGGTCTGGCCGAGGCCGATGCCGAACGGATGGCCGCCCTTGTGGCACGCCTCGGCGGCCTTGAGGAACGCATCGAACGTCCAGGCGTCGTCCTTCGCCTCGCTGCCGGCCGGATACATCGCGACCACATCGATGCCGGCGAGCTGCTTCATCAGGTCGATGCGCGAGCACGGTCCCTTGATCTGGCTGCCCACGCAGGTCGGCACCGCGATCCAGTGGCCGTTGGCGCGTCCGAGGTATTCGACCGTCGGGTTGACGTCGCCGTTGACCTTGATCAGGTCGGCCATGACGTCGTCGACCGGCTCCAGTTGCTCGGCGTGGTCCTGCGGCTGCCAGCTCGGAAATGCGAAGATGTCGTGGCCCGATTGCGCCTGCGCCTCAGCCGCGATCGTCAGCAGGTTCTTCATGCCCTGCGACGTGATGTAGTCGACCTTGACGGCGACCTTGTTCGTCTCGCCCCACTCCTCGCACAGCGTGCGCGACGCGTTGTTGCCGCCCGGGACCCAGTGGTCCCAAAAACCGATCGATAGGGTGCCGGCTGCATGCGCTCCGCGGACATAGGGCGCTGCGACGAGCGCGGCCGATGCCAGTGCGGTCTTCCCGAGCAGAGTTCGACGCGTGACGCGCGAGCGCAGCATTGGAACCTCCGTTTGGTGTTTCTTCCCTTTTCGTCTCGCTTTGCTTCCCAGTGTTTTTGATCTTCGCGATATCGCCGCCGCGGCCGTTCGGCCTGATTGCAGTCCGCGAACGATACACCATCGGCGATATTTGTCCTAGCACGCCTGCGTTGGCGCGGCGCTCCGCCGCGCCCGGACCTCGCCTTGCCGCGATCGGAACCGGTCCGTAGATTGTCCGCCGTGATCCCCGTGGTCGTCATCAGCCTGCCGAGGAGCGCGGATCGCCGCGCGCATGTTGCGGCGCATCTGGGCGGCCTCGGCATCCCGTATCGCCTGTTCGATGCGGTCGACGGCGCAACGCTTTCGGCAGCGCAGCGCGCCCGCTACGGGCCGACCATGCCGGCCGGCGCGATGGGTTGCGCCGAGAGCCATCTCGCGGTTTTGCGCGTGGCCGCGCAAGGCGACGACGCGTTCGTCTGCATCCTGGAGGACGACGCCGAGCTATCCGCGCCCGTGGTCGAGCTGCTCGATGCGGCGGCGCTCGCCCGCCTGCCGCCATTCGACGTCCTGCGCCTCGAAGGCGCGGACGGCCGGTCTCGGCCATCCCTCCCGGTCGCCGGTTTCGACGCCTTCGAGCTGCACCTCGCCTATCGCAACCTGATGGCGACGACCGCCCAGATCTTCAGCCGCGCCGGCGCCCGCAAGATCGTCGCCGGCATCACGACGCTTCCGGTGGCGATCGACGTCGCGCTCTATCTCGAATGCTACGTGCTCGGCCTGCGCGTGATCGAGGCGCGGCCCAGCCTCGCGCGGCCACAGGCGGCCTTGCCGTCCAACATCGGCCCCGGCAGCCCACCGCCCTACACGTGGTGGGAAACATTCCGCATGCGCAAGCTGCGCTCGCGCGAATGGCGCCGCGCGGTGTCGTTCCTCATGGCCTGGGGCCCGTCGGGCGTGCTCAGGGCGAGACGCGCGAATTCGCGCCTGCGGCGGCGGCCGGCCCCAGCTCCATAAGGCCTCTCCACGAGATCGATTGAGCCCGCGACGACGACGCCTCTCGCGGCCCGCCGGCCGCATCTCCGTTGACTTTCCAATCCATAGTCCAAATACTCGAACGCAATCAGAAAATTCCGCGCCGCAAGACGGCACGCCAAGGAGGGACGCATGACGACCTCACGCAGATCGCTTTTGAAGCAATCGGCGGCGGCCGCCGCTGCCGTCGGCATGGGCCCGCGGCTCGCGCGCGCCGCGGACGAAACGGTGCGCATCGGCGTGATCTACGATCTGTCCGGCCCGTTCGCGGCCGGCGGCTCGGTCGCCTGCTGCGATCGGCTGCACAGATCGCGATCGACTTCGTCAACGAGAAGGGCGGCGTCGCCGGCAAGTACAAGGTCGAGCCGGTCAACGCCGACTAGCCAGAGCAAGGCCGACGTCGCGATCAACGAGGTCGAGCGCCTGATCAGCCAGGAGAAGGTCGACATCGTCAACGGCGTGTATTCGAGCGCGCATGCCGTGCCGCTCGCCGCCAAGGTCGAGGCGCAGAAGAAGATCCTGTGGATCACCACTGCGGTCTCGACTGCGGTGTTCAAGGACAAGAACCTGACACTACGTCTTCCGCGCCCAGATCCATTCCGACCAGTATGGCGAGGCGTTCGCGGCATTTCATGGCCGAGAACGCCAAGGCGAAGCTCGGCACCGAGCCCGAAGAACGTCAAGGTCGCCATCATCCACGAGGACGGCCCCTATGGCGTCGGCGTCGCCGAGGCGAGCGAGCGGTTCGCCAAGGAGCAGGGCATGCAGGTCGTCCTGAAGGAAGGCCTATTCGGCGACGCGCGCCGGATCTTTCCTCGCTCGTCACCAAGCTCAAGCGCGCCGGGGCCGACGTCGATCTCGCATGCCGGCTACAATCCCGACATCACGCTGTTCCTGCGCCAGGCGCGCGAGGCCGGGCTGCGCTTCAAGATGCTGGTCGGCAACGGCGCCGGCTACAGCCAGCTCGACAAGCTGCGCGCGACCTTCGGCGACGACGTCGACAATTTCTGCAACATCGATCCGGTGCCGGCGCAGCTGCTCGACCCGAAGACGCTCGCGCCCGGCCTCGGCGACCTGATCAAGATCATGGTCGAGCGCTACAAGGCGAAGACCGGCGCGACCGACGTGCCGCCGCATTGCTCGATGGGCTTCAACCAGACCTGGGTGCTGCTCAACAACGTGCTGCCGGTCGCCAAGCAGAAATACGGCGGCTTCGACCCCGGAGGCGGTGCGCAAGGCGGCGCTCGACGTCGACATTCCGCCGGGCGGCACCATCCAGGGCTATGGCGTCAAGTTCTATCCGCCCGGTAGCCGAGCTGGCCGGCCAGAACGAGCGCTCGCACGCCGGTCGTCATGCAATATGCTCGGCGAGCACATCTCGGTGGTCTGGCCGAGCCAACATCCGCACGCAGGAGCCGGTGCTGCCGCTGCCGGCGTCCTCGGCTTACGCTGATGCGCTAGAGCTATGATCCCGAAGTGGAAACCGGTTTCGGACGATCATGCTCAAACGAGAGCCAAAGATGCGCTGACGATGCTCGAGGTCGCGGGCTGTCCAAGCGGTTCGGGGGTTCCTGGCCGTCAACCAGGTCTCGTTTGAGGTCCGCCGAGGGGAAATCCTCGGGCCTCATCGGCCCGAACGGCTCGGGCAAGAGCACGACCTTCAACCTGATCGCCGGCACGCTGCGCGCCGAGCAGCGGGCTCGATCCGCTTCGAGGGCGAGGAGATCGCGCGGCCTGTCGGCGCATGCGCATCTGCCGCTGCGGCATTGCGCCGCACGTTCCAGATCCCGCGGCCGTTTCGCAAGCTGTCGCTGCTCGAGAACGTGGCGCTCGCGGCCTACTACGGCGCGGCCGGCGCGATCGCGCGCGGCGAGGCCGAACCGCCGCGCCGAGGCGGCGCTCGACCTCGTCGGGCTGCCGACCGACGCGAACGCGCGACGCACCGAAGGGCTCGGCGCTGCCGCGCTGAAAAAGCTCGAGCTGGCGCGCGCGCTCGCCACCAGGCCGAAGACTGCTGCTCGCCGACGAAAGCCTCGGCGGCCTCGACGCGGCCGAGATGGAGCGCGCCGCCGAGATGCTCGAAGACGATCCGCACCCGGCTCGGCATCACCATCATCTGGGTCGAGCACATCATGGGCGTGCTGATGCGCATCGTCGACCGCGTCATCGTGCTCGACCACGGCGAGAAGATCTTCGAGGGCGCGCCGCGCGCACGCGGCGACGCGATGCGCGCGTCACCGAAGTGTATCTCGGCCAGGCGCACGAGCCTGAGCCGCGCCGTCGCTGGTCAGCTCGCGCTCGGTGTTCCGCGGGCTACGGCTCGTTCCGGGCGCTGTTCGACGTGTCGCTCGACGTGTCGCGGCCGGCGAGGCGGTCGGCGTGATCGGCCCGAACGGCGCCGGCAAGACGACGCTGATGCGGGTCGATCTCCGGGCATGCTGCCGCCGATCGGCGGCGGCGAGCTGTCGCCTCGATGGGCAGCCCGATCGGCGGACTGCCGGCGCATCGCATCGTCGCGCAGCGGCATTGCCCACGTGCCGGAGAACCGCCGCCTGTTTCCCCGCCTCACGCGTCGAGGAAAATCTGCGCATGGGCGCCTACATCCCGCAGGCGCGCAGGCGCTTCGCCGAGCAGCTCGCGCGGGTCTACGAGCTTTTTCCGCGCCTCAAGGAGCGCCGCACGCAGCTGGCCGGCACGCTGTCCGGCGGCGAGCAGCAGATGTGCGCGATCGGCCGCGCGCTGATGTCGCGGCCGAAGCTCCTGTTGATGGACGAGCCGTCGGCCGGGCTGGCGCCGCTCGTCGTCGCGCAGGTGTTCGACCTCGTCCGCCGCATCCGCGCCGAAGGGCTCACGGTGCTGATCGTCGAGCAGAACGTGCAGCAGGTGCTCGACGTGGTCGACCGCGCCTATCTGCTCGAGGTCGGCGCATCAAGCTCGCCGGCGCCGCGGCCGAGCTCAAGGGCAACGACCTCATCCGCAAAGCGTACATGGGCCTGTAAGGCGTGAGTCTGTAAGGCATGGGTCTGTAGGGCATGGGTCTGTAGGGCATGGGCATGTAGGGCAGCACCGCCGGGCGAAACCGATGGACATCTATCTCCTCGAGGCGATCATCAACGGCCTGCTGCTCGGCGGCGTGCTGGCGCTGCTGGCGCTCGGCCTCAACCTGATCTTCGGCGTGATCGACGTGGTGTGGATCGCTTATGCCGACCTCGTCATGTGCGGCATGTACGCGCGTCTATTGGCTCTACGCCCAACGAGCATTGGCCGCTCGGCGCTGGCCTGCCTCGGCGGCGATCGCGAGTCGTCGCCGTCCTCGGCGTGCTCGTGCATATCCTCATCATCGCGCCCGTGCTGAGCACGGCGCCGATCAACCAGCTGCTCGCGACCGGCGGGCTGCTGTTCTTCCTGCAGAGCTTCGCGACGCTGCTGTTCGGCACCGAGTTCCGCAATATCGGCGTGCGCCTGCCCAGCATCGAGATCGGCGACATCGTCATCAGCTACGCGCGGCTGCTCGCCTTCGTGCGTGGCGCTGGTCGGCGCCGGCGGCGCTCTATGTCTTCCTGCGCCGCACCTTCTCGGCACCGCCATCCGCGCCATCGCCCAGGATCGCGAGATCATCGGCCTGATGGGCGTCGACCAGCGCGGCGTCTATCTCATCACCTCGGCGATCGGCGGCGGGCTGGCCGGTCTCGCGCGCCTGCCTGCTGGCGCTGCAGTACGACGTGCATCCGTTCATCGGCAACACGTTCGGCCCGCTCATCTTCATGATCTGCGTGCTGGGCGGGCTCGGCAACATGATCGGCGGCTTCGTCGCCGCCTTCATCATGAGCCAGATCATCGCGGTCGGCGGCTACTACTGATCGACCGAGCTCTCCTACGTGATCGCCTTCATGCTGTTCATCGTGATGATGTTCGTCCGGCCGCGCGGGATCATCGGGCGATGAACGCGCCCTACGCCCTGCGTCGCTGGTCGGTGCTGCGCGCTGCTCGGCAGCGTCCCGGTCTTCGCCGCGCCCTACTTCATGCATCTGCTGATCCAGATCCTGCTGCTGGGGCTTCATCTATACGGCCTGGTCGATGATGGGCCGCTTCGGCCTCGATCTCGCTCGGCCACGGCGCGTTTCTCGGCATCGGCGCCTATGTGCCGGCGCTGCTGTGGAACTACTATGGCGTCACGCCGTGGCTCGGCATCCCGGCGGCGTCGCGCTGTCGGTGCTGCTCGGCGCTGGTGATCGGCTATCCGTGCGTTCGCCTGCGCGTCGTCGGCCATTATTTCGCGCTGGTCACGCTGGCGCTGAGCCAGGTCGTGCATGCTGTCGCTCGTCGCGGCGCGCGACGTGACCGGCGGCTCGCTCGGCATGACGCATCAACACGATCGGCCACGTCCTGGTATGCGCTGCAGTTTCCCGACAAGACCACGTTCTACTGATCGCGCTCGTGCGTGTGGGTCGGCGGGCTCGCGGTCTGGCGACTGGGTCGACCGCGGCATCGGCCGCGAGGCGCTCGATGCCATCTCGGAAGACGAGGAGGCCGCGGCCGTCGATCGGCATCAACGTGATGCGCGAGAAGATGCGGGTCACGATGATCAGCGCCGCCCTGACCGCGCTCGGCGGCGGCGTCTACGCGCAATATATGCATGTATATCAACCCGGAGACGCTCTCCGGCATCGCGGTCTCGTTGCAGATCGTGTTCGCGCGCGATCGCCGGCGGGATGTACGACGCTTCTGGGACCGACGGTCGGCGCGCTCCTGACGCATCGTCGCTCAACGAAAGCCTGCGCGTCTGGTTCGGCACCAGCTTCATCGGCGCCGCCAACACGATCTACGGCATCCTGCTTGATCCTGTTCATCATCTTCATGCCGCAGAGGCATCGTCGGCACGCTGCGGCGAGGCGGGACGCGCGCGGCGCGACGGGCAGCAGCGCCGGCGGAGTAGCCACGCAGATACCGGCCTGATCACGCGGGAACCTGCGGCGATTTGGCGCGTTGATTGTGATGCTCGGCCAAAGGTGGCCGCGCCTGACGGTAGTTCATTGCCGGCGTCTCGACCTCGGCAATGCAGCCCTCGTGGTATTCGCGACCTGCGTATGCAGGAGAGCAGCCTCGAAGGCGCTCCGACCGGCTCGATCGCACGGGGCCAACAATCTGAGCGAGAACGCGCAAGCGAAATCGGTCATCCCCGCCCATGTCGCACGATGGCATGGGGCGATCGAGAGGAGATCGACTCTACGACAAGCATCCTCAAGACAGGAGACCCAAAATGGCTCGTTTCAGGTTGAAGTCGGCACTACCCCTCGCGCTCGCTCTCGGATTTACCCTCGCGCTTCCAACCGTCACGATTGCGCAAGCCCCAGGGTCGAGCGACTCGGCAACCCAGCGCAATCTCACCGACCAGCAGGACCCCAAGGCCTCGCGCCTCAATGACCCGGCCAACGCGCGCAACCTCAACGATCAGCAGGACCCGAAGAACTCGCGCCTCAACGACCCGGCCAACGCGCGCAACGTCACTGATCCGGCCGACAAGCGCAACGCTACCACCGGGCAAGGCCAAGACGACAAGGACAACAAGCGCGACGTCAAGTGAGACGATGATGGCGGGCGCCGCGCCCGCCTGCCGGGTTGCGCTTGCGTGAATGGGATCAGGCGAACCGGGATTTGCCTGATCCATTTCCGCGTGACGACGGGTTGCGGCCGCACGAGGTGGCGCGGTCGCAATGGCGTCGAGAGGCTGACATGAGATGCCCGCTTGCGCGAGCTGCATTGCTGCTCGCTGCCGCTGCGCTGGTCGCGAACGCCCCGGTCGCGGCGTCTGCCGAAGAGATGTCGGCCGGGCGAATACAGATCGAATATGTCCCGCCGAAGAATCCCGATCATGCGGCGCTTTACAACCAGCTCATGGAGCGCATGTCGCTCGAGAAGATAAAAGCCATTTTCATGCCGTTCCGCCTGCCGCGCGACGTCAAGATACGGACGGTGGGATGCGACGGCGAGGCGAACGCCTGGTATCAGCCCATCGACGGGGTGCCGACCGTTTCGGTTTGCTACGAATATCTCGACCAGCTCTGGAACCGTCTGCCGATGATGGTCACCAACAACGGGCCGACGGTGACCGATGCCCTCGTGGGACAGATGTTCTTCGCGTTCGCCCACGAATTCGGGCATCTCGTCTTCGACGTCTATGAAATTCCGATCTTCGGGCATGAGGAAGACGCGGCCGACAATTTCGCGACATTCCTCATGCTGCAATTCCGCGAGGACGCGCCCCGCTTGGTCATGGGCGCCGCATGGTCCTACCACGCCTTCATCAAGGACCTCCGGGAGAATCCGAAGGCAACGCTGCCGCTCGCGGCGTTCTCCAGCAACCATGGACAGCCGGAGGAGCGCTTCTTCAATTTGGAATGCATGGCCTACGGCTCGGACGCCAAGCGCTATGCCGACCTCGTCGAACAGGGACTTTTGCCGCAGTCGCGCGCCAAGGACTGCAAGTACGAGTACGATGTGATGAAATTCGCATTCGACAAGGAGATCCTGCCCCACATCGACACCGCGAGGGCGGCGGAGGTGCTGGCGAAGGACTGGCTCGCGAGCGCGCAGCCGCCGCGCGGCTTACGCTAGTTCGATAACCCGAACCCGCGCGCGTCGCGCCGCGTGGTTGCGCGCCGAGTAACGGTGTCCCCGAACGGTGCGCGAAACATAGCAAACCAGATTTCCCGTTTGGCCTCGGCTGGAGATGAGAATTCCTCCGCAGACCCTGCCGAGCGTTTGCCGGACCTCGGATCAAATCCGGGGCGGGCTTTCGCCGCACGTGTGCTAGCTACGGCGAGGTCTGGCCGCTGTCCGAAGGCGCGATCTCGTTGATCCTCGTTCACGGAGATCGCAACTATGCGGCGGCGGCAGCTCAAGCTGCCAAGCGGCTTATCCGGAGCATTTTACCCAAAACAAAATCCATACATCGTACTCGTGCTGGTTGACGCCGGCCAAAGTGCCGACGCAGCCTAATGTCCTCTGGACTTCAATAATCTGAAGAGATGCTCGTTGGTTGCTTTGACTATTCGATCATTCTCGGTGGGGCTCAGGTATTTGGTGGAATATTTTTCTATCTCATTCATGACGCCCTTCTGGGCATCGATCTTCTTGATGAATGCACGCGTGCTACAAACCAACTCCTGTCGCTCGGGTGATAGCGACGAGAACTCGCCCGACGTGAGATGAGAGGGCGACGCAGCGAGCGCGTCTAAGTCGCTGTCCGACAGCCTGCATGCTTGGGCCGCCGTCGAAATCAATACGACGATAGCCGCGAACAATAGATTTTTCATGCGGGCCAGCTTTAAAGTCCTTTCGACTTGAATATCTTGGCGAGATAGGCGTTGCTAGCATCGACCATCCGGTCGTTTTCAGCCGGGCTCAGATACTTGGTGGAGTATTTTTCCATCTTCGTCATGATGCCGTTCTGAGCGTCGATCTGTTTGATGAAAATGCGCGTATCGCAAACCATTTCTTGTTGCTTCGGCGCGAGTGCCGAAAATTCGCGTGGCGTGAGATGAGATGGCGACGCGGCAAGCGCCTTGACGTCGTTGTCTGACAGATCGCATGCTTGACACGCCGTAGAAAACATTATGGCCGAAGCCGCAAGGAGCGAGACTTTCAACGGGGCCACCTCCGTCTGGCCAGCAGACTCCAGATTGCCGGCGGTTACGGTGTGATTTTGGACCCGTTTGGCTTTCCAAGCAATACTGAATTGTGGCCCGATAGCCGCTTCGAGTCACGAGCGGAAATACACAACGCGAGCAGATGTGGTCCGCCTCCCCCCGACAGCGGACATGAAAGCAGAGCGGTGTCGGCGCGTGGCAACATGCTACGACAAGCTCGCAACCGACTACCCCGCGTTCATTCAGCGTGCATCGAATACGCCCCTGGCTGCGCTTTAGTGAGTTCACGACCGGGCGGGAGAATGTATGATCGCGCTCCATTTCAGCGAGGTTCGCCATGCGTCTCAAGGACAAGGTCGCCATCGTGGTCGGCGCCGGGCAGTCGCCGGGCGAAGGCATGGGCAACGGCCGCGCCACGGTGCTGCGCTTCGCGCAGGAGGGCGCCAAGGTCATGGCGGTCGATAACCGGATTGCGTCCGCCGAGGAGACCGTCGCGATGGCGCGCCAGTCCGGCGGCGGCGAATGCGTGGCGTTCGAGGCCGACGTCGCCAAGGAGGCGACGCTCGCCGCCATGGTCGAGGTGGCGCGGGCGCGCTTCGGCCGCATCGATGTGCTTCATTATAATGTCGGCATGAGCATCGCGGGTGGCGATGCCCCGCTTGATCAAATCACCGAAGCCGCATTCGACCGCATCTCCACCGTCAACCTGCGCGGCGCCATCATGGCGACCAAGCATGTGCTGCCGGTGATGCGGGCGCAGCGCGCGGGCGTCGTCATCATGATCTCGTCGGTCGCGGCCTGGGAGCTTTATCCCAACGTCGCCTACAAGGCGACCAAGGCCGCGATGATCGCCTTCACGCAGCAGGTCGCGATCCAGAACGCCGAATTCGGCGTGCGCGCCAACGTGATCCTGCCCGGGCTGATGGACACGCCGATGGCGGTCGACACCCGCGCCCGCGCGAGCGGCAAGAGCCGTGCCGAGGTCGCGGCCGGCCGCGACGCGCGCGTGCCGCTGCGCCACAAGATGGGAACCGCCTGGGACGTCGCCAACGCGGCGCTGTTTCTCGCTTCCGACGAGGCGAATTTCATCACCGGCGTCGCGCTCCCGGTCGACGGCGGGGCGCTCGTGCATATCAATTAGCGCACGTGATCACGCAGGAACGTAGGTCAGCCTGACCGCGTCCTCGCCAATTCGATCGTTGGCCACGAGGCGGAGCGGCGGCCGCGGGCCGGCGAAGAATCGCTTGCCGCGACCAAGCACGACGGGGCGGAAGTAGAGCCGATACTCATCGATAAGACCAAGATCGGTCAGGCTGCGTGCCAGCTCGGGTCCGGCAACTTCGATCTCCCCGACGAGCCGAGCCTTCAGCCCACGTATCGCCGCCTCGATGTCTCCCTCGACGAGGCTGGCGTTGGGGCCGACCGATTTCAACGAGCGCGACACGACCCACTTCGGTTGCTTCCGCCACACCGCCGCGAAGTCGCGTTCCTCCGCGGTCCACTCAGGGCTGTCCTCGTCCCAATAACGCATGACCTCGTACATGCAGCGGCCATACACGCTGCCGGTCAGGTCTCGCACTTGCTCGATGAAGTGACGAAAGAGCACGGGACCCGGCGCAAATTCCTGGTGGTCGACATAGCCGTCCAGGGACAGGTTCAATCCGTAGACAAGCTTCCCCATGCTGCAAATCTCCACCTTGGATTTCTTCACTGTAACTTGATCTCGGGTCGGGCGAGGCGATCTAGTTTTCGTCACATGCGTCTCGTCACCGAGAGCCGCACCATGACCAGCACGCTCGCCAAATCACAATCGCCCGTCGCGCCGTCCATGCCGATGAAGCCCATCGATGGGCCTGCGGCGTGGCGCGGATCAGAGCTCAATCCCGCCGATTTCACCTATCGATTGACCGATGCCGAGATTGCCGAGATCGACGCGGCGGTCCGCTCGGTCGTCGGCCACGTCGAGCACAGCGCCATCGATCGTCTCAACTTCGCGCTGCCGCAGTTGGGCCCGTCGCTCACGCGAATGCGCGACGACGATCTCCTGGCCGGACGCGGCTTCGTCGTGCTGCGCGGCGTTCCAGTCGAGCGCTACAGCATGGAGGAGGCAGCCGCGGCCTTTCTCGGCATCGGCGCCTGGTTCGGCAAGCCGGTCTCGCAGAACGGTAAGGGCCATATCCTCGGCCACGTGAAGGACCTCGGCCGCAACATCAACGACCCCACCGCGCGCATCTACCAGACGACGCACAAGCAGACCTTCCACACCAACTCGGTCGATATCGTCGGGCTCCTCTGCCTGAAGACCGCCAAGGCCGGCGGCCTGAGCCGCATCGTCAGCTCGATGCTGCTCTACAACGAGATGTATCGGCGCCGGCCCGATCTCGCCGCGGTCCTGTTCGGCCCGTTCTGCTTCGACCGCCGCGGCGAAGTCCCGGCCGGCAAGAAGGGCTGGTATGAGACACCGATCTTCCATTGGCACGCGGATCGGCTCTCGGTGTTCTACGGCAACCGCTATTACATCCAGTCGGCGCAGCGCTTCCCCGAGGCGCCGCGGGTCACCGCGCGGCAGACCGAGGCGCTCGATCTCTTCGACACGCTCGCCAACGATCCGGCGAACTATCTCGATATCGAGTTCAAGCCGGGCGACGTCCAGCTCATCCACAACCACGTGATCCTGCACGACCGCACCGATTACGAGGATTGGCCGGAGCCGGAGCGCAAGCGCCACCTGCTCCGCCTGTGGCTGTGTCCGCCGAACGGCCGCCCTCTGCCGGCGGTCTTTGCCGACCGTTACGGCGGCACCGAGGTCGGCAACCGCGGCGGCATCGTGCTCCCCGGCGTCAAGATGATGACGCCGATGGAAGCGTGCTGACAAGGCCGGTTCGGCGGGTGACTGGTTCCGCTTCTGAACCTGACGTTCGCAACCGTGCTCGCCGCGGTGATCGTGCGAAGTTCGGGTTCGCGGTACTAGGCGTGCGCACATAAATCAGTGCACGATGTCCGCTTTACCGTCGGAAGCGGCAGAAAAGCGGACCTCCGCGCACTGCCGCTTAGGGCCAACAACCGTCTCATGCACTGCAAGAACAAGAATCACTTTTGCAATTAGAGCACCGTGAAGTAGCTCGCCTGGACAACGACCGCCCTCGGTATTGTTTCACCGGTGAGCGATCATCGCGGCCCCGAGACCCTATCGCATCAGCCAGGTCGCGCACTCGTTGAGCCACGATTTTCCTCGTATCGGCGTCGGCTTTTTCGTTTTCTTGTCCGTCGAGAAACGGATCGTTCCCGGCGCGTTGGTTGCCTCTGCGATCTCTTTCGGATCGTGTGCGTCCGCCGACTTATAGGTGGTTCGGCGCCCGCATTTCGGGCAGGGCACGGCAAACTCTGCCGGCAGGCGCGGCGCGCCGTCCACTGTAATCTCGTACGAGCAAATCGGACAGGTGACGCGGAGAGAGCCGCTGTTGGTTTGGTTCCGCTTGGAGTTGTACCGAAAAGGTGCCACGATGCCCTTCTTTCGCACCAGAGGAAGGATTTAGAGATTTGCGGGCACGCGCACGCGCCCCTCAACGTCCGCATCGAGCCGCGAAGTATTGAGCTTGCGCAAGGGTCCCGGCGAAAGCCGTGCACGACCGCGATGATGCGGAGGCCGGCGTGTCCCGCACACGGGTCCCACTCAATCAATGTGGTGATTGATTAGACGATCGCCAATACGCACTCGTGCAATTGCGAAAAATACTGCACGCGGCGCCTTCGAGACTTTGAACACGTATAATAGCGAGTGGGGTGAATTTAGCCGAAGGCGTAACCCGCCCCATGACTGGCGCCCGCGTTCCCGCAGCGCTGCGACGCAGCCGGACGCGACAAGTTCCTGCGCGGGCCCTATCTGCGCGAGCACGTGGTCGCGCGTGGCGCCGTGCGCCTTGACGACGTCCTCGCACGTGCTGGGCGAGAGCGGGGAGGAGGCAAGGAAGCCTCAGCCGATCGTCGTTGTTAGGTCGAGGCGCGGCTTGTCGAGCACCTTGATGAAAGCGCCGTGCGCATGAACGCGCTCGATAATCTGGATTCCGTCGACCATGGATCGCGTGGCGCGGTCCCATTTGGCGAGTACCAACACGCCGCGCTTAGGCAAGGCGTCGATCGCCGACGGCCTTCGGATTCAAGTTATGGCTCGCAAGAAAGCTCTGAACCTCGTTTGCCGGCACTGCTTTGCTGAACAAATAGCCTTGCCCCTCCAGGCAACCGTCGGCATTCAATGATGCGAGCTGCTCATCGTTCTCGATGCCTTCGGCGGTCGTCTCGAGCTCAAATCCAGCGGCCAATCCAAGCACGGCGCGAACTATGGTCGTACTTTCCTGGTCCTTACCGAGACGATCGACGAAGTTGCGATCGATTTTGATCCGGTCCAGCTTGAGGGACAGGAGCTGACTGAGCGTCGCGTACCCCGTGCCAAAATCGTCGAGTGCGATGCGCACGCCCGCCTCACGCAGCCGATTGGTCACATTTTGTGCAACCGTCATATTATCGACAAGCGCGGTCTCGGTGATCTCAAGCTCGAGTCGCCGCGGGCTGAGTCCGGTCTCGGCCAGGATCGCAAGTATGCGCAAGCCGATGGCAGGATCGCGCAACTGAACAGCCGAGATGTTGAAGGCGAGCGTCAAGTCCGTCGGCCAAGCGCGAGCATCGAGGCACGCCTGACGCAACAATTGATCGCCGAGCTTTCCAATAATTCCGATCTCTTCGGCCACAGTGATGAACATGTCCGGCGCGACCCACCCGAATTTATCGCTCTTCCAGCGCGCCAGTGCCTCGAAACCGACCACTCGCCTGCTTTTCAGCTCCACCACGGGCTGATAGTAGGGAACGATAATCTTGGCGGCGACTGCGGCGCGCAGCTCACTCTCGATCGCGACCCGGCGTTCCACGTGGGCATCCATCTCGGGCTCGAAAAAGTGGATCCGGGAATGGCCCTCAGCCTTGGCACGATATAACGCCCTGTCGGCGCGTTGTGCGAGCAGCTCCGGGTTCATGCCGTCCGATGGCGCTATCGCGATTCCGATTCCGACGCCAACCGATGCCGAGATGGGACCGATCAAGAAGGGTTCAGCGGCGGCCGCCGTTATGCGTCGCGCCAGCGCGGTCAACCCATCGAGAGACACAATATTCGGGACGATGATGGCAAATTCATCACCGCCAACACGGATGAAGACCGCGCCCGCCCGCATGATTGCGGAAATCCGTCCGGCAAACTCGATTAAAACCTGATCACCTACCGCGTGGCCGTAGGCATCGTTGACCGATTTGAAGCCATCAAGGTCAAGCATCAGCACCCCCGACCGAGAGTCGGCGGTTGTCGTCAACAGGACTTGATCAAGCGTCTCGACGAAAAAGCGGCGGTTGGGAAGTCCCGTCAAAGGATCATGCCGCGACAGCTTTCTGGCATCCAATTCTGCGCTGCGGCGCGCCTTCATCTCGACCGCCAAATCCCGTATCCGACGATAGCTGAAGATGGCAAATCCGATGCTCAAGGCAAAAACGACGAAGATCAGATTATCGACCTCCCATTCTTGGTAATCCATTCCAAACTGAAACAGGCGGGGTGCAAGATCGTAGTAGTATTCGACGGAAAACGTGATGCCGCCGACAATGGAAATGATGATGGCGTCCAATGTCGCCGGACGAAGCGAAGCAACGTGACTCCTGGTCCGGCCCATGAGCTGGCCGATATGGTGCATCAGCGCTCGGACAATCGGTGTGCCGTCAATCGAATGCATCTTTCCTTGCCTATCTCGTCGTCAGGACATTACCCAATCGCTTGGCGGCGGCAGACGTTAAGTTGGCGCGATCCCGCTGGATATGCCGTTCGTGCCCAAAAAACCACAACCGAGTAGGCGCATTTACGTTCGACAAGGAGCGTACGTTTACATCTGTCCAACGGTAAAGTGTCTCACGACGACTGGTAGGTTGGCCAACGATGGAGAGAGAACGTTGCTTTACTTCGCGAGCGTGGCGGCCAACTGGAGCGGTTTATTCCTTATGCTTGGGCCCGTTCGAAAATCTCGGATCGATCGGCGAGAAATGATGACGCAACCGCCTTGACGCCGCGGTCGGGCGAGGCAAGCATTTTGATCGTCTCGGCAGCGGATCTCGGACGGCTGAAGAGAAAACCCTGGGCTTCGGTGCATCCCTCGGTTCTCAGCACGTCGAGCTGGTTTTGCGCCTCCACCCCTTCGGCGGTCGTGACGATGCCGAGACTGCGACCAAGGCTGACGACCGAGCACAGGATCGCGAGACTGTCCTTGTTGTTCGACAGGTCGCGAATGAACGACTGATCGATCTTGATCTTGTCGAACGGAAAGCTGCGGAGATAACCGAGCGATGAATATCCGGTTCCGAAATCGTCCAGTGCGATTCGGATGCCGAGCTTCTTGAGCCGGTGCAGCAAGGCTACCGTCAATTCGCTGTCTTGCATCAGGACCAGCTCGGTGATCTCGAGCTCCAGCCTGCTGGCCGGCAAGCCAGACGTCTCGAGCGCGTCCACGACGATGCCGATGAAGTCCGCGCTCTTGAACTGGACCGGCGAAACGTTGACCGCCACCGAGCATCCGCCTGGCCATCCGGCGGCCTCGGTGCAAGCGGTCCGCAGCACCCACTCCCCGATCGAATTGATGAGCCCGGTTTTTTCGGCGATCGCAATGAACTCGAGTGGTGGCACCAGGCCGCGTTCGGGCTGGTGCCAGCGGATCAGCGCCTCGCAGGAGGACACCTTTCCGGTCTTCAGATTGAAGATCGGCTGATAGTCGAGCGAGAACTCCTGGTTTTCCAGCGCGACGCGGAGATCGGCCTCGAGCGCGCGCCGCTCCCGCATGCGGGCGTCCATCCTGGCCTCGAAGAACCGGTAGGTGCTGCCGCCGTCCGCCTTGGAGCGGTAGAGCGCCAGATCCGCGTTCTTCATCAGGCGATCCGGCTCGGCCCCGTCCCCCGGCGCGATCGCGATGCCGATGCTCGTTCCCACCACAACCTGATGGCCGTCGAGCTGGCATGGCGCATTGACTGCGGCGATCAGGCGGGCCGCGAGCGCGGTGACGTCCGCCGGATCGTCGAATTCCACCTGCACGATCGCAAACTCGTCTCCGCCCAGCCGTGCGATGATGTCGGTGTCGCGGATGCAGCCGCGCATGCGATCGGCCACCGCCTGCAGCAGCTTGTCTCCGATCGGATGTCCGAGCGAATCGTTCACGCTCTTGAAGCCATCGAGGTCCAGGCTGAAGACCGCGAAGGTTCCGTCAAGCGGCGCGCGGTCGAGCAGCGCATCCATCCTCTTGTAGAAGGCCATCCGGTTCGGCAGATCGGTCAGCGCATCGTAGTGCGCCATGTGCGCGATCTTCTCCTCGGTGCGGCGATTCTCGGTGATGTCCTCGAACGTGGCGACGAGACCCCCATCCCGCATCGGCGCACATGATGCCGAGAAGGTGCGTTCGTCAGTTCTCTCGAAGACGATCTTTCCAGCTTTGCGACGCTCCACGATTTCCTTCAGCTCGCTGACGATCTGGGTCTGGTTCTTTTCCGTCACGTTGGTCAATTCGTGAGCGATCTGCATCGATCGGGCAATTGTCGTCCCCGCTGCCAGGGCGGTCCACTTTTCCCACGGCATGCCGAACAATTCCGCAAAGCGCCGGTTCGAAGTGACCAGCTCGCCGACGCGGTTGTACATCAGCAGCCCCTGCGCCATGTTGTTCAACGCCGCGTCGAACCGCACATTCTGCTTCTCGAACCGGTCGTTCACGGTCTCGATCCTGCGGGCATAGCGACGCATCGCCCAGACGAACGAGGTCAAGCCGCCGGTGAGCACCAGCCCGCATAACAGCACGATCCATGAGCCTTTGCGCGGAGCCACCAGGAGTCCCAGGTCGTCTGACGCCACCACCAGGGTCCACTGGACATCGCCGAACTTGAGCGCGAATGTGCGGTGCAGGCCCGCGGCCAGCTGTTGCTGTGACGCCGCCGCGATCGGTCCGGTACCGAGACGCGATTGGGCGTAGATCGAGGGTGCGTCGGCGGCCGCACCCGGCGCGAACACGTAGAGCCGCCCCGGCGACTTGACCCCGGACGTGATGGTCTCGATCATCACGCCGGTCTGGAATACGCCCAGAATGACGCCGAGCAGATTGCGGCGCCGGTCCTCCACCGTCTCGTGCGGCAAGCCGCGGGTATAGACTGGCACCCCCGCCCAGAATCCACGCCGATCGCCTTCCCCTGTGCGAAGCAGGAGCGGTGGCGAAGCCGACAGCGCGCCGCTATCCCGGATGTGGTTGAGCGTGCGCTCTCGTGCGCCGCCGTCGTTGAGGTCGAGCCCATAAACGGGGGAGTTCCGCGCGTCCGTCGAGTAGAATTTCGGGAAGTACTCGTCGCGTTGCGGGGATACCGGCAGGCTCCCTCCCGGACCAACGGTGCGGATGTGGAAGTCGGGCACGCCGTCGCGAACCGCCGCGCGTTCATATGCGGCGCGCTCATCGCGCCCGACGCGGGGAAACCATGCGATGTTGAGGATCGCCCCATGGCGGTCGATGAACGATCTTGTAAAAGTCTCGAATTGCCCGCGGGAGACATCGTTGGGCGATGAATTGAACAGCGCGCCCACCGCGTAAAGATCGTCGCGGTAGTCGTCGATACCGTTCTGCAGGTTGAACGCCAGATTGTTGGAGCGGCCGGAAAACTCCGCCACGAATGTGCGGGTCTCCGAGGCGGCGGTCAGAGACCAGACCGCAACCGAGACGATCACCCCCACGATCCCGATGACAATGACCGGGGCATGGTGCTTGATTCCGCGGCGCCCTTGACTCGGATTGAACGACTCCTCCATGGCGCTGTCCTGTGTTGGGCTGACGCCTCCTGGTTGTTCGGCGATCGCCCTGCAAGCTACATCGTCACGACAACGGCTTTATGCGACCGCGGGATCGGCCGGACACTTCGGAATTCCATGTCGTATTCCTGGTGATGTTGTTTTTGGTTAGCAATCGATGAATTTTCGCGTCTCATTGAAACTTGTTCCGACGCCTTGGGCGCAGCACATCGTCAGCGTGCCGCCTGTCCTAATCGCCAGTACCAACACCGTGGATTACATCTGCGGCGACTGCGGCGGGGTGCTGATGCAGCGGAACAGGGGCAGGTCCACAATCTCGTCGTCCATTGCACGGAATGCGGCTTGTACAATGCAACCGATGCATAAGACGACGAACCCGGGGGGCACCGCGAGCCGTGGCAAATTATTCCGCCGGCTGGACGAGGCCGATCCAGTTCGGACGGCGCATCTCGTGGAAGATGAGTGGGATGCCGCAGAATATCACCGTGCCGACGATCACGAGCGTCACGTAAAGGACGGGTGACCCGACCGGCAATTGATCGGGCGGGAAGAACGCCACCAAGAAGCTGAACAGCACGCCGACGAAGCCGACGCCCGCCGCCAACCACATGCCCACCAGACCACCCGGCACCTTGAACGGCCTTGCGAGACCCGGCTTGCTGTAACGCAGCTTGATGGCGGCCGCATACATCAGCATGTAGGCGATCAGATAGAGGGCGATCGTCATCGCGGAGACCAGAAAGAAGACGACAGACACATCCTTGATCACGAAATAAAGGCACGACATGACGGTGACCACGATGCCCTGAACCAGAAGGATGTGCGTCGGCATGCCGTGAGCATTCGTCGCATGCAGCACTTGCGGAAGCTCGCCATCGTGCGCCGTCGCAAGCAGCCCTTTGCTCGGGCTGCCGAGCCAGGCGAACACGCCGCTGACGGCCCCGACGCCCACGAGCAGCGACAGCAACGAGGTGAGCCACCCCGCATGCCAGATATCCGTGATCACCGCACCGAACGTGTCGAAGACGGCGGATTGTAATGAAATCTTTTCATATGGCAGGATCGCCGCGACCGGAATGGCACCAAGCGCGAAAATCAGCAGTGAGATGAACGCACCGACCCCAATCGCGGCGGGATATCGGCTTGAATTCTTCATTTCGGTCACATACACCGCCTGCGCCTCGACGCCTGCGAATAACAGCACGATGCCGGCGAGGAACGCGACCGTCCCGAGGCCATGGATCACCGGCCAAAGGCGCGCGCGTCCTGCCTCCGACACCGCTGGATCAGTGAGGTGCTGCCACGCGATCGTGTGCCCCGACGCGACCCAGTAGCCGAAGAGCGCAAGAAGAACGATGCCGGGAAAGATGGTCCCGATGATGAATGTCCAGTTGGCGACTTTGGCGAAGACCTGTACGCCTTGCAGAACGACCAGGGTCGCCAGCCAATAGACGACGATGCAGAAAAGGCCGACGTAGGTTCCGTTCTTCGCGAGATCGGGAAGGCCGATCGTGTAGGCGAGTGCCGCCGCTCCAAACGTCAACGCGACCGGATACCAGACGACGTTCTGGATCCACTGCAGCCAGATGGCGAGGAAACCCCAGCGAATCCCGAAGGCTTCGCCGACCCAGTCGTAGATGCCGCCTTTTTTGCTCGCAAAGGCGCCGCCGAGCTCCGCCGAGACCAATGACGCTGGAATGAGATAGAAGACGATGGTGAAGCCCAGATAGGCGAACATCATCATCTCCTCCTTCGCCAGCAGCGGCAGCCCGCGCAGGCTGGTCACGACCGCCGCCGCTGTCATCAGTCCGATCGAAACGACGCTCAGTGTCTTCCTGCGATCTTGCGTGGCGGGCATGGCAAATTTCCAATCAATCGTTGAGGATAGGCCGAGACGGCGCGTTCGCCGGTCGGGCGGGCAGCTTTTCCTTGGGCAAGGCATGGTGGGTGAAGGTGGTGCCTTCCGCAGGCGTCAGCGGCTTCACCAACGGATGTTTCTGCAAGTGAGCGATCGAGCGCCGGATATCCTCGAGCAGCATGTCTGCCATATCGCGGCTGAATCCGTTCCGGATCAGTAGCCGCATGACGACCAGCTCTGAGATATTCGGGAGCATCGTGTAGGCGGCGACCTGCCAGCCACGCATGCGCAGCCGTTCGGAAAGCTCAAACAGCGTATAGCCTGGCTCGGCGCCAGCCTTGATCGTCCAGGAGACGGCCGGAATGCCTTTGCGGCTGTCGCCGTCGAACAGCAGCTCGAATGGGCCGATCGTTCCGATCTCGCGCGCGATGAATTGCGCGGTGTCGTAGCCGTTCTGCTGAATGCGGCGATAGCCTTCACGCCCGAGCCGCAGGAAGAGGTAATATTGTGAAATGATCTGACCGCCCGGTCGCGAAAAATTCAACGCGAATGTCGGCATGTTTCCGCCGAGATAGTTGACGTAAAAGATGAGGTCTTCCGGAAGGTCCGCCTTTTCGCGCCAGACCACCCAGCCGACGCCAAGCGGCGCGAGACCGTACTTGTGACCGGATGCGTTGATCGAGCGAACACGCGGAAGACGAAAATCCCAAATCAGATCGGGTTCGACAAACGGCGCGACGAACCCTCCAGATGCAGCGTCAACGTGGATCGGAACGTCCGGCCCCCCGTCGCGCGCGAGACGTTCCAGAGCTGCGGCGACGTCAGCCACGGGCTCATATTGGCAAGTGAAGGTCACCCCGAAGGTCGGCATGACGCCGATGGTGTTCTCGTCCACCCGTTTCAACGCCTCATCCGGCGTCATCCCGATGCGTCCGCGTTCCAGCGGGATCTCGCGCAACTCGACGTCGAAGTAGCGCGCGAATTTATGCCAGCAGACTTGCACCGGACCCGTGACAAGATTCGGCTTGTCCGTCGGCTTGCCGGCCGCTTTCATTCGCGCGCGCCATTTGTGCTTGAGCGCCAACCCGCCGAGCATGCAGGCTTCGCTTGATCCGGTTGTCGAGCAGCCCGGCGTGGTCGTGGCTTCCGGCGAATGCCACAGGTCGGCAAGAATATGGACGCACCGGCTCTCCAGCTCCGCGGTGGCCGGATATTCGTCCTTGTCGATCATGTTCTTGTCGAGGGAGAGATCCATCAATTGATGGATGTCGTCGTTCAGATACGTCTGACAGAATGTCGCAAGGTTTTGCCGCGCATTGCCGTCGAGGAAAAGCTCGTCGCGCACGAGCGCATGCGCGATATCCGATCGCAGTCCGCCGTCGGGCATCTGATATTTTGCAACGGGGAGGCCCGTTCCATGTGTCGCATAGATGGCGCCTTCCATGTCGGCGACAATGTCTACCGGCTTGTCGAGCATGTTGCCGAACTCCTTTTCGCCCCATACCCGCATACAGTGTAGTAAGCGGGTGCGCAGACGACTGTGCAATATCGCTCAGGTAGCTCGGTTTATCCGATTTGAGCTTGTCCGCTTACAGAGGCGTAGCGCTCCATTTCCACATGTTTCCATCCGCGCTTGGATGAAAGATGAAACACGGGCGCCAGTCCGCGAAAGCGCGATGCGCCGGGGCTGCTCACGTAAGCTATCCGGTGGCGAATCGGCAGGATCGCTGGTGAGTGGGGGGTGCTGAAACGATGTTTCAGTCGACATTCTGGAGCAAAACGCGAACCCCGCCGGCGACGGAGCCTTACCGGGAACACAGGCAAATGCGCCAGCATGTCCAAATGCCAGGATAGTCACGGCTTCGGCTTCGTTAATCTATTCCGCGCATGTTGGTTCGTGGAACGTAACCCCGCAGAGGACGTTTCTACCCATGACCCCCGAGAGTGTTGCTCCCGTAATTCTGGTCGTCGAAGACGAAGTTTTGGTTCGCTTCGCGGCCGTTGACATGCTCGAAGATGCGGGATTCCGCATCATCGAGGCTGTGAACGGTGACCAGGCGCTCGAATTGCTGGCAGCGGATTTTGACGTTCAGTTGCTCTTCACTGATATAAACATGCCGGGAGCAACCGACGGCTTGGCGCTGGCGCGACAGGTGCGTGGCCGCTGGCCGCACATCGACATCATGGTCGTTTCCGCAAAGCGTCTGGCGCTAACCCAGGAGCTACCGTCCGGTTCTCGGTTCGAGCAGAAGCCATACGCTCCGGACGTGGTCGTCAGGCATGCTCGTGAATTGACATCCGCCCCGAGAGGACGTCTGCCCGGGGCGTCTCATCTGGAATCTGCGCATCTGGTATCTTCGCAAACGTAGCGTGGGTAACCGATACCGAGGTCCCCTGGGGCCCACTCAAAACGTCAACGCGGGCTTCGAGTTGTTGGGCGAGCGCGTTGACGATGCTCGTGCCCAGGCCCGATTTTGGCTGCGCAAAGACACCAACCGGTGCGCCGATCCCGTTGTCCACGACCGAAAGCTTCCAGTTCGGCCCGGCAACGGCGAATCCGACGTCTATCTGCCGATCGGCTCTATCGTCGGGGAAGGCGTGCTTGAGCGCATTCAGGATGAGTTCTGTGACGATCAAGCCGAGGCTTACGGCCTCCCGCGAGGTCACAGCACCCGCATCGCTGATCACTTTCAGCGTCGTCGGGCGGTAATCGCCTGTCATCGATGCTTGGAGGCTGTCGCAAAGTTGCGTCAGGTAAGGCGCTATTTCGACCGGGCCGATGGCTCCGGTAGCATGAAGGTGTTTTTGAACGGCAGCCACCGACATGACACGTTTGTGTGCGTCCTGCAGTTGGACGCGGGTCTCCTCGGAGGTCACCATCCGCGATTTCATCAGAATGATGGCGGCAATGATTTGCAGGCTATTGCCGACCCGGTGCTCCAGTTCTTCCAGAAGCAAATCCTTCTCTCGCAAGAGCGCCTCCTGTTTCCGCAACAGGTCCTCCCTTTCGCGCTCGTTCGTACGTCGCGTGGTCACATCTTCGATGCCCAGCAGAAGAGTTGTATGGGAATTGCTTTCGTAGAAGACCTTGCGTGCATTCAGGAGCATCGTGCGCTTCCCGAGGTCGGGAAAATCACGTTCGACCTCGTAGTCATCCATCACGCCGTGCTCCGGAACGATCTTTTCCAGCAGCAATCTCAGTCCCGGAATGTCCCATTGACCGTCGCCCAACTCATAAATGAGCTGACCTTGAGTGATGCGCGGAGCAACCTTGAACGTCCGATAGAATGAGCGGCTGGCAGCAAGTACGCGAAGATCCTTGTCGAGCACGAGAAGCGGTTCCCGGACGGTGTCGACGATCGCCTGCGCGAGCGTTCCGGCATCGCTGTTGTCGATAAACGGCTGACTATCGCGCATAGCGCACCTTTCGCAGATCACATGCGGCGGTCCGCCCTAGCGACAGCGTTTCTTCCCGGCGAGTTTTAGAATATCGTCGTTCATTCGGGCACTTTGGCCGCAGTCGACGAGGCGAAGGTTGGACCCATAGAGGAGGCCAAGTCTGTGCAATATTGATCACTCAGGAACATGTCCGCGACCGGAGTTGCCGCGTTAGCGGCGGCCTACTGACGAGAGATTATGAGTCGACGTGATGGGTGTATGTACAAAAATAATCATCCGCCAAATGTGCCGATGCTGAACGTGTCGGACGTGCTTGAAGATCATGCCTGAAACAACGCACTAAAGCGCGATGACGATTCGAATAAAAGTTATCGTGCCTTTAGTGGGACCTGTTATCTACACCGGATGACAACGGAACCAGGTGTCCTCTTTTGCTCAGAATTCGGAGCATGGCACGTCGAAGATCGTTCCATCGCCGACCGGTCTCGCATCAGGCTTCGGCGACTGAGAGTGCTTGAACTCCCGCCTGTTTGGGAGAGTATCATGAGCAATCTGAGGCATCCGCGCGTCGCATTGAAACTTGTTCCGACGCCTTGGGCCCAACACATCGTCAGCGCGCCGCCTGTCCTAATCGCCAGCACCAACACGGTGGATTACATCTGCGGCGACTGCGGCACGGTGCTGATGCACGCGGAGCAGGGACAGGTCCACAATCTCATCATTCATTGTACGGACTGCGGATCGTACAATTCGACGGACCAATAGGCCGCCGCAAAAAACTCAAACCGCCTTCCGCTTGCGGATCGCCTCCGTGGCTGTCGATCGACCGACAATGTCGGATGCCCGTCAGTTCGTTAGCCGAGAGGGCCGCACCCATGGCCGTGACAAACGAATCCTGGTGTCCTCTTTTGCTCAGATTTCGGAGCACAAGAGGCCGAAGATCGCCATCGTCGGCCAATTCCGTACCAGGCTTCGGCGACTGAGAGTGCTCATACTCCGGCTTGTTTGGGACAGCATCATGAGCGACCAGAAGCATCCGCGCGTCGCATTGAAAATTGTTCCGACTCTTTGGCCGCAGCCCGTCATCAGTGCGCCGTCTGTCCAAGTCTCGAGCGCCGACACCGTGGATTACATCTGCGGCAACTGCGGCGCCGTGCTGACGCACGCGGATCAGGGACAGGGCCACAATCTGATCATCCACTGCACGGAATGCGAATCGCACAATTGGACGGACCAATAGGGCCGCGTAAGTCGCTTTGGGTCACAACCGGAAAGGCTCGAAGCGAGCAAAACATTTCCGCTAAGGACTCCAAGACCGGACATGGGCGCGAATGAGTACACGCCCTGGGCGGTTGTTGAGGCGACCGGGCCAGCGGACAGCACCACGATATGTGGGAATAACGCGCGGCTCTTGCTTGCGCTTTTCCGACAATTGCGCGATGGCTGAAATCCTAGTCTGCCTTTCTGGCGCCCGGAGCTTCGTGCGGCCCGGGCGCTTTGCGTTTCGGCGCTCCAGGCCCCGCCCATCCATGCAGCCGCCCATGAGCTTGCCGCCGTACAACCTGACGTAAGCGATCGCCCGGTTTATTGCCCTGTTTTTCCTGTTTCCGCTCCTGTTATTCGCCTGTTCGGCGCTCCCGCATTTTCCTTCGCAATTTCAAGGACCTTCCCTGTATTTGCCGCCATCGGGGCCCTGTAAATCGCCTGTATTTTTTCGACGGGCTTTTGGACCGCCGGACGACACCCCTGTGGTGAGAGAAACCAGAGGATGCCTCCTTGTATTTTCCTTGTTCTTTACAAGGAGCGCTCGCCGATGACGTTCACGCGTCTACCGGCCCGAGCCCGAGGTGATCGCGCAGCGTCGGCCCTGAATAATCCTTGCGATAGAGCCCCCGCCGCTGCAATTCCGGCACCACCTTGTCGACGAAATCGTCGAACGCGCCGGGGAAATAGGCCGGCATGATGATGAAGCCGTCGGCGAGACGGCCCGTGAACCATTCCTCGAAAACATCGGCGATGCGCGACGGAGTCCCGGTGACCACCCAGTGGCCGCGCGCGGCGGCCGTGAGGTTGTAGAGATCGCGCAGCGTCATCTTCTCGCGCCGCGCCATCTCGAGCAGCGTCGCCGAGAATGACGTATTGCCGGTGGAGCTCGCCGGCAGATCGGGCACCGGCGCGTCGAGCGGATAGCCCGAGATGTCGTGGCCGATGCGCCCCGACACCAGCGCCAGCGCATTGGTCGGCGTGAGCCAGCCCTGCAGGCGATCGAGCTGCTCCTTCGCCTGCTCGTTGGTCTCGCCGACGATCGGCATGACGCCGGGCATGATCGTGACCGCCTCCGGCGCGCGCCCATGCTTCACCACGCGCGCCTTGAGCCCGTCATAGGCCGCCTTGGCGGCGCCCTGGTCGCCGCTGACCACCGAGAACACGATGTCGGCGGTGCGCGCGGAGAGCTCCTGCCCGGGCACCGAGCCGCCCGCCTGGATGATGAGCGGGTCGCCCTGCGGGCAGCGCTCGATGTTGAGCGGTCCCCGCACCGAGAAGAAGCGGCCCTTGTGATCGAGCGGGCGCACCCTGCTCGTATCGAGGAAGAGGCCGCTCGCCTTGTCGGCGACGTGCGCACCGGGCTCCCACGTGTTCCACAGGCCTTTGACCACGTCGACGAACTCGTTGGCGATCTCGTAGCGCTGGTCGTGCGCATTGAGGTGCTGCTGGCCGAAATTGAGCGCCGCGCGGTCGTGCGCGGTGGTGACCACGTTCCAGGCCACGCGCCCGCCGCTGATGTGCTGCAGCGTCGCGAAGGCGCGCGCGACGTTGAAGGGCTCGCTGAAGCTCGTCGACACGGTCGCGCCGAGGCCGACGCGTTTCGTCACGGTGCTCAGGGCGCCGAGCAGGGTCGTCGGCTCGAATCGCGTGACGAAGGACGGGTGGTCGCCCGGGTCCATGAGCAGCGAGTCGGAGATGAAGAACAGGTCGAACTTGCCACGCTCGGCGATCTGCGCCCCCGCCGCCACCACGGGCCAGCTCGAATTGCTCGCCCAGGCACCGTCATAGCGCCAGCCGGCCGAGTGATTCCCGGCGCCGATCCAGAACACGCCGAGGTGCATTTGGCGTTTGGAGGGTGCCAGCATGGTTCGGCTCCTCGCCGGTAAGGCATGGCTGGTCCTCGGGGCCAGCCTTCGTCGCGGCGCTTTCCGCCTTTGTAACATTTCGGCCGGCGGTCTAAAATGCACCTGTTGCGCGCCGCCAGTTGGCGCGCGGATCGTCCAGCCGATGACAAGAGGAATGCCCATGCCGTCCGAAAAGCTCCACGTCGTCAAGATCGCGCCGAACAATCCGGTGTTCGACCTGCCGGTCATCGTCGGCATCGAGGAAGGGCTGCTTCGCGAAAGCTGGCCTCGACGTGAGCTTCTCGGCAACCTATGCGGACCGCGAGAAGGACACGGCGACGACGCGATTTCATGGCGCGGCTCAAGGAGAACCAGTTCGATTGCGGCTCGGCCGACAGCTACAATGTGTGCGAATGGGCGAGCATCGACCGCCTCGAGCGCGGCAAGCGCGGCGGCAACATCGCGGCGCTGCGCGCGGCCGTCGCCGCCCAGGCGATCCTCTCGTTCGACGACGGCCTGCAGACCCCGCGCGACATGGCCGACGTGCCCGTGATGGTGCAGGAGCTCACCGGCTCGCACTACACGGCGATCCAGATGCTCGAGAGCGCGGTCGGGCGCGAGCACGTCAACATCCAGAAGGGCGGCCTGCCGCAGATGCGCTACGCGGCGCTCAAGAACCGCACGGCGCGCGCCGTCGCGGTGATGGAGCCGTTCATCAGCCTCGGCCTCAAGGAGGGCGCGCACATCATCGCGGCCTCGTTCTACCGCGGCGGCGAGGTGATCGCGGCGGATCTGACGCCCGAGCAGCGCAAGGCCTACTACGACGCCGAGAACGAGGCGGTCGATCTCATCAACGCCGATTTCTACAAGTATGCTCACCACGTTACGGCGCATGCCAAGGGCGCGCTCAAGCCGAACGAGCTCCTGCGCGCCTTCGTGCACTACAAGCACGTCGACTACTACGACGCGACGCTGTTCAACCGCGCCTACGACTGGATGAAGGCGCGCGGCATGAGCGAAGGCCAAAGTCAGCACGCCGCCCTGGTGGTGGGCTGATCGGCAATCGACTCCGTTTCCCCGTCACCCTGAGGCGCTCGGCGCAAAGCGCCGAGCCTCGAAGGGCGACGGCCACCTCCGGTGCCGCTCGCTCGCTTGCGGCACCACCTCGGCCGATCATCCTTCGAGGCTCGCTTCGCTCGCACCTCAGGATGACGGGTCTTTCATCGATATTTGCGGTAGCTCGACATGGATGCCCTCACCAAACCCAAGCGCAAGTCGCTCCCCGTCATGAGCGCCCGCCCCTACCCGGACCTGCACGACCACATCCGCGCGATCGATGAGGCCGGCCTCCTGATCCGCGTCGATCGGCCGATCGACAAGGACAGCGAGATGCATCCGCTGGTGCGCTGGCAGTTCCGCGGCGGCATCGCCGAGAAGGACCGCAAGGCGTTCCTGTTCACCAACGTGATCGACGCCAAGGGCCGCAAGTACGACATCCCGGTGCTGGTCGGCGGGCTCGCGGCCAACCGCGAGATCTACCGCATCGGGATCGGCTGTCCGTTCGAGGAGATGGACGCGCGCTGGGTGCGCGCGATCAACAATCCGATCCCGCCGCGCATCGTCGACGACGCGCCGTGCCACGAGATCGTCATCACGGGCAAGGCGCTCGACAAGCCGGGCAACGGCCTCGACGGCATCCCGCTGCCGATCTCGACCCCCGGCTGGGACATCGCGCCCTACACGACGCTGTCGCAATACATCACCCGGGATCCCGACACCGGCGTGCAGAACGTCGGCAACTACCGCGGCCAGGTGAAGACGCGGCGGCGGCTCGGCATGAACCCGTCGCTCGAGCTGCGCCCCGGCATCTACAATCACTGGGAAAAGCTGCGCGCGCGCGGCATCAAGAAGCTGCCCTGCGCCGTCGTGCTCGGCGCGCCGCCGTGCGTCACCTTCGCGTCGGTGCAGAAGATCCCCGAGCGGCTCGACGAGCTGCATGTCGCCGGCGCCCTCGTCGGCGCACCGATCAACGTCGTGAAGGCCAAGACCGTCGACATCCTGGTCCCGGCCGAGGCCGAGATCGTCATCGAGGGCTTCATCGACACCGAGTATCTCGAGCCCGAGGCGCCGTTCGGCGAATCGCACGGCCACGTCAACCTGCAGGAATTCAACGCCTTCATGGACGTGACCTGCATCACGCGCCGGCGCGACGCGGTGCTCACCTCGATCATCTCGCAGGTGACGCCGTCCGAATCGAGCCGATCAAGCGCATCGGCATGGAGCCGCTGTTCCTGAACTACCTGACGAGCACGCTCGGCATCAAAGGCATCAAGCGCGTCGTCATGCACGAGCCGCTCACCAACATCCGCAAGGTGATCTCGCTGATCTGCGAGCGCGACATGCCGCCGACCGAGGTCTGGCGCGCGCTCTATGGCGCCGCCGTGCTGCATCGCGCCGCCGGCAAATACGTGATCGCGGTCAACGACGACATCGATCCCGACAACGCCGACGCGATCCTCTGGGCGATGTCCTACCGCGCCAATCCGAGCCTCGACTTCCACATCCTGCCGCACCGCGACCAGGGACACGGGCCGCGCAGCAAGCGCAACGGCGGCCAGGACGCCTCGGTGCTGATCGACGCCACGCTGAAGGAGGATTTTCCGCCGATCTCGCTGCCCAAGCGCGAGTTCATGGAGCGCGCGAAAGTGATCTGGGACGAGCTCGGCCTGCCGAAGCTCAAGCCGGAGGCGCCGTGGTTCGGCTATTCGCTCGGCGAATGGCCGGACGAGATGGAAGAGGCGGCGCAACGCGCCGTGCGCGGCGACTATTTCGCGACCGGCGCCGCGCAGGAGAAGCGCCGGCGCAAGGACGTGCGCATGAACACCGAGGTGCGCAACATCGATGAGGGCCGCAAGAAGCCCGGCAAACGCAAGCGATGATCGTAGGATGGGTTGAGCGAACGCGAAACCCATCATCTATGAGGCGCCGTAACGCGATGGGTTTCGCTGCGCGAAACCCATCCTACGGCCCAGGCCTCACGGAATCGGAATGAGAATGCCGGCGCTCAGGCCGAGCGATTTCTCATGGCTGCTGCCGAGATCGTAGCTGTAGCTCGGCTCCAGGAACCAGCCGAGCTTGCGGTCCGCCGTCGGCCAGAACATGAAGTCGAGCGCAACCTCGGCGGCGACCGACCCGGTCTTGATGTTCCATTCCGGCCCCGCGCCGATCATGAATTCGACCTTGTCCGAGAGCGTGAACGGCTTCTTGAACAGGAGGTCGGCGCTCCACTCGGTCCCGCCGCGGCCGAACAGCGAGGTGACGCCCGCCTCGATCTCGAGCCACTCCGGGATGGGCGTGACTTCCACCGCGACGGTCGGGCCGAACCGGCCGGCGTGGTCCGTAAAGCTCCAGTCGCCCGCGCCGCCGATCTCGACGATCGCGGTCGGCTCCTTCTCCCCCGCGGATGCCGCGCCGGCGAGCGTCAGCAGCACGGCCAGCGACCCCACCACCCCGCGCGCGACCATGTGCCCTCCCGCCGACCGGATTTCACTTCCCCGCGAAACGCTATAGTCATAGCGCGCCAAAGACCAGACCGTAGGATGGGTTGAGCGAAGCGAAACCCATCAGCTATGACCCGCCGCAAAGGCGATGGGTTTCGCTCCGCTCAACCCATCCTACGCCATCTCAGCCCCCGGAGGACTCCCCGTGCCCGCTTCCCTGCAAGGCGAACTGCAGCCGACCATCTACCGCTTCAAGCTCGGCGAGTTCGAGGTCGCCACCATCATGGACAGCAAGGTGATGCGCGAGGGGCTGCACCCGAGCTTCGGCGGCGAGCGCCCCGTGAGCGAGATGCAGGAGCTCGCGGCCCAGAACCGCATCGATGCGAACCGCTACGAGCACCCGTTCATCCCGACCATCGTCAACACCGGCAAGCAGCTCATCCTCTTCGACACCGGCAACGGCGCGCTGCGGCGCGAGCACGAGCAGCTGCGCAACCGCTCGGTCGACGGCCACCTGGTCGAACGGCTGCGCCAGGCCGGCTACAAGCCGGAGGACGTCGACGTGGTGGTGATCACCCACGGCCATCCGGACCACATCGGCGGGCTCACCGAGGGCGGCAAGGTCGTGTTTCCGAACGCGCGCTACGTGTTCGGCGCCGTCGAGTTCGATTTCTGGAAGCGCGGCGAGAACATCCGCGAGGCGCGCAAGTTCAATCGCGAGCTGTTCATGCAGATCGCCGTGCCGCTCGCCGACCGCGCGACCTTCGTCAAGCCTGGCGACGAGATCGCGCCCGGCATCCGCGCGCTCGACGCCTTCGGCCACTCGCCGGGCATGATCGCCTATCATGTTGAGAGCGAGGGCAAGCGGCTGTTGATCTGGGCCGACACCTGCGGCCACTACATCGTGTCGTTCCAGCGGCCGGATTGGCAACTCGACGTCGACGACATCAAGGACAAGGCGATCGCGACGCGCAAGCGTATCCTCGACATGGCGGCGACCGACAAGCTGTTCGTCGCCGGCTATCACATGCCCTTCCCGGCCCTGGGCATGGTCGAGAAGACGGCGAGCGCGTACCGCTGGGTGCCGGTCGGGTATCAGCTGAACCTCTGAGGCGCCAGCCCGTGTCCGGACTCGCGGCGGACCATGGCCCGCCGTGAACGGTCACTTGATGTCGCAATTGATCTCGGAGACTTCGCAGAACTGCTCGCGGTCGCCGCCGGCGGTCAGCCGGCAATGCGCCAGCGCGCGTTCCTGCGCGGTATTCTTGTCGGCCGCGATCGCCCACCCGGCGCCGGGCGTGCCCGGCTTCGGATCGAGCGAGATCGCGTAGCATTCATTGTGGAAGGTCGCGATGATGCGGCAGCGATCCGCCGCGAGCGGGGCGCCCTTGTCCTTCCACTTGTGGCAATTCGTCAACGCGAGATCGCTCGCCTCGTCGGCCGACGAGCCGTTCCAGGCCGTTCCCATCGCGACGCCGTCCTTGGCGATGCTGACGGTCTCGCCGACCGCGAGCGCGCCGAAGGCGTGCGCCGCGATCGAGCCGCCGCACAGCATGAACGCACAGGCCGCCGCGACGGCCGCCGGGTTGCGCATCTTGAGTCCGTGGATCGACATGGATCATCCCCCCTGAAAGATCGACCTGGGCGCAAGACAAGCAAATCGCCGGCCGCGCCGCAATACCGGCAGGACGGAGGTTGCACGCGCTCCGGCCGAAGTTCATCATCGGGTGGCACGCGCGCGACGGCGGTACGGCCACATGTCGCACACTAGGCCCGGCAGGGCCGATGGCCGGGCGCGCCGAATTCAAATAGCCTTGCGGAATAAAAACGACACATAGGGGGGATCGATATGATTGCGTCCCGGAATGCACGCTCCGCGCTGCTCGGCGGCATCATGCTCGCGCTCGGAGCGGCCGCCGCCCAGGCCGAGAGCGCCTACCCGACCAAGCCCATCCACTTGATCATCCCGTTCGCGGCGGGCGGGCCGACCGACATCGTCGGCCGCATCATGGCGACCAAGATGGGGATACTGCTCGGGCAGCAGTTCGTGGTCGAGAACCGCGCCGGCGCCGGCGGCAATATCGGCGCCGATTTCGTCTCCAAGGCGCCCAACGACGGCTACACGCTGCTGCTCGCGACGGTCTCGACGCACGCGATCAATCCCGGCCTCTACAAGCACATGCCGTACGATCCGATCCGCGATTTCGCGACGGTCGGCCGCGTCGGCGTCACCCCGACGCTGCTCGGCGTCAACCCGTCGCTGCCGGTGAAGAACCTCAACGACCTCATCGCGATGATCAAGGCCAGTCCCGGGAAGTACACGTTCGGCTCCTCGGGCGTCGGCTCGATCCTGCATCTGTGCGGCGAGGAGTTCAAATCGCTCGCCGGCGGGCTCGTCATGACGCACGTGCCCTATCGCGGCTCGGCGCCGATGGACACCGACCTCGTCGGCGGGCAGATCACCATGGCGTTCGACGCGACGCCGACCGCGATGCCGCTCGCCAAGTCGGGCGCGATCCGCGCGCTCGGCGCCGGCATGGCGACGCGCATTCCGGCGATGCCCGAGCTGCCGACGCTGCAGGAGCAGGGACTGAAGGGCTACGAGTGCTACACGTGGAACATCATCCTGTCGCCCGCCGGCACGCCGCAGCCGGTCATCGACAAGCTCAACAGGGCGACCAACGCCGCGCTCGCCGATCCCAAGGTGACCGACGCGCTGCGCGCCGCCGGCATCGATCCGACGCCGGGCAGCACGCCGCAATCGACCGCCGAGTTCGTCAAGAGCGAGCTCGACAAATGGGCGCCGATCATCAAGGCGTCCGGCGCGCATATCGATTGAGGTTGCGGAACGTGCGGCGCGGATGATGCCGTCCGCGCCGGAACCTGGTCCGAAGGTTCCCGCCATTGCCGGCGCCGCGGAAAGAGCAACAAAATGGTTGCATGACGGCCCGCGATATCCTATCTCGTCAGGCAACCAGGAGGTTGCAGATGAGCGATCGTATCGAGAAGACCGTCGAGCTCAAGGCGCCGGTGTCGCGCGTGTGGCGGGCGCTCACCGACCACGAGGAGTTCGGCACATGGTTCCGCGTCCGCCTCGACGGCCCGTTCGTCCCGGGCCAGGTGTCGCGCGGGAACGTCACCTATCCGGGCTATGAGCACCTGCGCTGGGAAGCCGTGGTGCAGAAGATGGAGCCGGAGCGGCGCTTCTCGTTCACCTGGCATCCCTATGCGATCGACCCGAACGTGGACTATAGCGGCGAGCCGTCCACGCTGGTCGAGTTCACGCTGGAGAAGACCGCCACGGGCACGCGCCTGCGCATCGTCGAATCCGGATTCGACAAGCTGCCGCCTAACCGGCGCGACGAAGCTTTCCGCATGAACGATCGCGGCTGGAGCATCCAGACGGAGAACATCGCACGCCATGTCGAGCAGGCGACCTGAGCATGATCCCGAAAAGTGGGCACCGGTTTTCGGAAAGGATCATGCTCAGACAACAAGCGGCCGCGCTTAAAACCCGCGCCGCGGTGTTCGCGGCGCTCGGCGACGAGACGCGCCTGTTGGTGCTCACAAGGCTCGCGCGTGGCGAGCCGCAGTCGATCGCACGCCTGACGCAAGGCACCCGCCTCACCCGCCAGGCCGTGACCAAGCACCTGCGCGTGCTCGAAGGCGCCGGCGTCGTGCGCTCCCTGCGGGTTGGACGCGAAAGCCATTTTGCGCTGGAACCGAAACCGCTCGACGAGCTGCGCGATTATCTCGATCTCGTCTCGCGCCAATGGGATGCCGCATTGGTGCGGCTCAAGGCACTCGTCGAAGAATAGAACTCCACACGACATGGCACGGCGCGCGCGCTCCCTCTCCCCGCTCTTGCGGGGAGAGGGTCGGGGTGAGGGGCGCTGAGTTGCAGTAAAACACGTCGACAGTAACGACTCGCTGACAGACCCCCTCACCCCTACCCTCATAGGCGCTAGGATAAGGGGTGGACGCGAAGAATCCCAATGTGATTTAAGATTGGGATGACGATTTGCTCTGACATCTTGGACCATTGGCCGAAAGTGCTGGCGCGGTTGCCGGCGGATTTCAACGTGGAAGCGACGGCGCGCTCTCGTGGCGCCTTCACGCGAGCGCGCGAGGTGAAGAGTGCGGAGGGGTTGTTGCGGCTGGCGCTGGCGTACGGCGGCTGCGGCATGTCGTTGCGCGAGACGTGCGCCTGGGCTGAGGCGGCGGGCGTGGCGAGCTTGGCAGATCCCTCCCTGCTCGAGCGGCTCGCCAATGCGGCACCCTGGCTCGGCGATATAGTAGGCGCGCTGATTTCCAAACAGACGCAAGTGCGGACAGGCCGCTGGGCTGGACATCGCCTGCGTGCACTCGATGGGACCTCGATCTGCCAACCGGGGGCCGATCGCACGACTTGGCGATTGCATGTCGGCTTTGATTTGGCCGCCGGCCAAGTAGATCAGATCGAGTTGACCGATCTGCACGGTGCCGAGAACCTGCAACGCCTCGCCTACGCGCCGGGCGATATCGTGCTCGGTGATCGCTACTATGCGAGACCGCGCGATCTTCGGCCTGTGATCGAGGCTGGCGCACACTTCATCGTGCGTACCGGCTGGAACTCGCTGCGCCTGTTGTGTCCGGATGGCGCTCCTTTCGACCTGTTCGCGGCCCTGGCCGCTCAGGCCGATCAGGAGGGCGAGGTGTCGGTTGGCGTCGACGAACGTACGAGCGCAACCTCGGCCCCCAAACCGCTGATCTTGCGCCTTGTCATCCGGCGCAAGGACCCAGATCAAGCGCAGGCCGAGCGCAAGCGGCTGCTCAAGGATGCCAAGAAGCGCGGCAAGCAACCCGATCCTCGCAGTCTTGAGGCTGCAAACTATATCCTTCTGCTCACCTCGCTGCCGGCTGACGCCTTCCCGGCCGCCGACATTCTTACGCTCTATCGCTTTCGCTGGCAGATCGAGCTCGCCTTCAAACGGATGAAGAGCCTCGCCGGGCTCGCGGCACTGCCGGCCAAGAAGCCAGAACTCGCACAAGCGTGGATTTATGCAAAACTGATCGTCGTCCTTCTCGCTGAGCAGATCGCCGGGCAAGTCCCGGAATCTTTCCCCTCTGAATCCGACAAATCGGGTCGCAAGTCCGTCTCGCTGGCGTCTCACGAAAATCATCCTCGACGCAATCCTCGCCGCCGTTCGCGGACCGCCGCTATGGCAAATGCTCCGCAACGCATTCGGCCGCCTTCGTCGCCACCTCTGTGAGCCACCACGCAGGAGAAAAAAACAATGCGACTTCCTCTGCTCACGCTTAAACTAGCGCGCATGACCCCTACCCTCTCCCCCTGAAGAAGGGGGAGAGGGGGCGCAGGCGCCGCCGACGCATTGTTCCACACATTCGAAAAGCTCATGCGTCGCTTGAGAAAGCTTCGTTTGAGCCTCGCCCGGATGCAATGCACCATCTGGAGCAAGCGTCGCGCTATGGTGCGCGGCGTCGACGCAATGGAACTGCGCGATGAGCCGTCCCGATATCGCCGAGCTTGCGGCCGATGCCTGCGTCTTCCGGCTACCGGACGGCGCATCCGTTGTGGTGCGCCCGGTCCGGCCGCAGGACGGCGATTTGCTGCAGACCTATCTGCGCCGCCTGTCGCCGGAGAGCCGGCGCAACCGGTTCCTCGGCGCGCTCAACGAGCTTTCCGCGCGCGAGCTGGCGCGCCTCGTCAACATGGATTGCACGAAGGCCTGCGCATTGCTCGCTTTCGCGGGAACGGAGCGCGACGCCGCCATGATCGGCGAGGCGATCGGCGTGATCGCGCCGGACAGCGGACGCGGCGAGATCGCGCTCTCCGTGATCGACGAATGGCAGGGCGGCGGGCTCGGCACCCTGCTGGTGCAGAACATCGAGTGCCGCGCGCGGGCGCGCGGCACGCGCTACCTGTTCGGCGACGTGCTGCGCACCAACACGCCCATGAAGGCTCTCGCCCGCCGGGCCGGCTTTTCGGTCCGCAGCCCGTTCACCGATGCGCGGCTGATCGAGATCGTGAAGGACCTCACGCTGACCCCGCCAAGCGCGCTGTGTCGCGAACAATTCGCGACGCCGCGGCCGATCGCGGCGTAGGCCACCGCATCGTCGATGCCCCTCGAGCCGCATTGCCGTGCCTGCATCGGCAAGATGCAACGCCCCCGCGCGACCGATGGTCGCGGCAACCAAGCCGCAAGTCGGCCGTGACGCGCGCGGGCTGCCTCGCTCGAGCCGCACTAGACCTCTCCGCAAATGCGCCGACGTTGCCGCGCCTCGAAATGGCTCGGCGGTCTGGCGCGCCGGCGACCTGGATCGGAGCCGCCGCCCTCGCCCTGAGGCGCGAAGGTCTTTCTTCGCAACGTCATCGCGCTTGGCTTGTTATTCGAGCATGACCTTTTCCGAAAACCGGCATCCACTCCAGATCAGGTCCACGGCAGGCTTTTCGGGATCATGCTCTAATTCGCCATCGGAACGCCGAGCTTCTTGGCGAGGTCGGGCGCAGTCCCGGCTGGCGCAAGCGGCCCGTTCGCGAAACGCTCGTCTCGTTACATGATCGCCGGCGAAAACGGCACAATTCGCGTGCACGTGACGGCGCAAAGGTCGCCAGTCTGAAGACCGCGAGCCTTCCCTTTGCGCAGCCGACGTCCGGATAGCCTGTTCATAACCAATTATCTGGCGTGGGGCGAAACAAATTCGGTTGCAAATCGTGCGGCTTGAGGCACGATCAGCCAAAGTGGGGGGCTTCCATGACTGAATTGCCCGATCAATTTTTCACTTGGCCGGCGTTAGGCACCTTAGCGGGCTCCGCCGGTGCGACCTTCATTATTACAAACACGCTGCGGTCGGCATTCGATTGGTCGCCGAAATGGTTGGGGCTCGCAATAGCGCAGGCGATTTGCATCGGCGGAGCTGCGGTGCTGGGTAAGCAGGGTTCGGATTACGTCATCGCCATCTTGAACGGTTGTCTTGTCTATCTCTCTGCGGCCGGAGTTGCGAGCGCGACCGGTGGCGTCACGCCGGCGGCGGTCGCCCGCGGCGACGCAATTCGTCCCCCAAGCAATCGGTTTTTGTCGTCCTGGTTCTGACCATATCTGGATGGGACCATGGACGTCCGCGCCAACAAGTTTCCTGAGACGATTCGCGCGGCGCTCGTCGGCGTCGGTCGACCGGTCAATGCGGACTTGCCGCCGCTTCCTGCCGTCGAGGGCGAAACGAGACACCTCAACGACGTTCTTCTCTCTCCCACCGCATGCCGCATCCCGGCCGACCACGTGTCGTGCCTGGTGTCGCCTGAGGAGACGACACGCGAAAGGGTGCTGTCGGCACTGCACGACTGCTCCGTCAAGGCCGTCGCCGGCGATATCATTTTCTTCTATTTCGCGGGTCACGGTGTCAAATCCGACGGCTCGTTTGCGCTCGTGCCGAGCGACGGCGTCATCTCGCATCCAGAAACGCTCATCGGCAGCAGCGATCTGGGGCTGGCGCTTGCCGGAACGTCCGCCCGCGGCATTTTCATCGTGGCCGATTGCTGCGGTGGCGCCGCCATCTACGAGAATGCCCGCGCCCTATTTGGCCACATCGACAGTCGACTCGAATTTCGCATCCTCTTGAGCTCCTCGAAGGAGGGAGAGAGCTCTTGGGAAATCGCGGGCCGAGGATCGCCGTTCACTGCGGCGTTGATCGAGGCGCTGCGAGGAAGCATGGCCGGCATCGGGGCGCAGGGCGAAATCTATTTCACCAGCCTCATGGCCCACGTGACGTCGCGCGTCGAGGAGTTGCTGCAAGGTGAATATGCGGGGCTGCCGCCGCAGCATCCGAGCTTCGACGGCTCCTTCGAAAAAGATCCGCTTCTGTTCGTCAACAGCGATATCGCCATCGGGCGCCTTTTTCTGAAGACGGCGCGCTATTCACCCGAATATGTGCGGCGGCGCGTGCGGCAAACGGTCGGCGCTGTAGCCGCCGCTCTCAGCATCGCCGTCATCGGATACTGGACGTGGATCGACCAGCATTATTTCTTTCGGCTCGAAGGCAATTATATAACCCTCTACCATGGCTATTACGACTTCCCTTGGCCTGGCATGCCGCGGCGGCTCTGGCAGCTCGGAATCAGCCGCACGCTGCTTTTGCCCCAATCCGCGCTGGCAAACGGGAACGCCATCATTTTTGTCAAACCCGATCATCCCGACGCCGCCTTTGCGGAGCTCGAGCCGAGCTTATCGACGACGGGACGTCTCCAGCTCGCCGTATTACTAGGTCAGAGCGATAAAGCCCGGCAGATTGCCAAAGCTGCGCTGGACGCGCACGACCAGACGGCGACCTCAACCGAAGCGTTGGGCGACTACGCGGGTTTGGGGACACTCAGCTCAGATGACAAGACCAGGCTCGCATCGATCGTCCGCGACGATCAAAATCCATCCAACGTGGCGATTGCTTTTTCTGCCCTCGTCAGAGACTCAGCCGACCTCGCCATAGCGGCGTTGAAGGATTCCAAAAATGCCTTGAATCCCGACATTTTGCTTGGCCTCTGGTTTCTAAAACCGCCGTGCTCCGATACGCTTCGGTCGTTCCTGTACTTCAAGCTGATCATGAGTGATCAGCCCGACGTCGCCGAATTCGCCATGAACGGCGCCCTGCAGGCTGGTTGCAAATCGGCCGCGGCCCCACTTTTCGTCCGCGCGTCTGCCTCACAGACCAAGACTTTCGGCTATTTCAACCGGTTTGAATCGGACGCCTACAGACGCGCGCTGTCCGCCAACGTGTTGAAGCGCATCAAGCAGCTGGCGGCGGATGGATGGAACGACGAGCAACAAATCGGCACGGCGCTCGAGGAGTTATCATATTCCGGAGCCGGAACATGTGACATGACCCTGATTGACGAAACGATGAAAGCTTCGCCGAGATATCGGCTCGATATCGTGGAATATCTTCTCGACAGCTGCCCTGGCCTCTCCTATCGGATTGTGCCGCAGACTGGCGTGGACGCCGTCGAGTTTTTCCTGATCTCAGGCGACGCTAACAAAGCGTCCGTCCTGTTCGATTTCGGCGACGACGAAACCTTGCGAAATCATGCGCTCGACTTCGTGCAGCGACGCGACAAAATCGCCGCGAACGGATATCTCATCGATCAAGTGGTCGATTCATATCTCGGAAATTTCGCCAATCTGACGGCGACCAATGTCGATCAACAGAAAGCGTTGAACGTGATCCAGTGGGCGGTGCAACTCCGCTACTGGTCCCCCTCCTTGCAGAAACTTCTCGCCGCCCCTCAGCAACTCACGACAGTTCGGAAATGGGCCTTGTTCGCGGCATTGAGAGCTGCCCCGGATATCGGGACGAAGGCGCTGATGGAGCATTTCGACGATTACGTGATGGACTTCGACGGCTTCGTCAGGATGATCGCCGCCGCCGACCTGCCTCCCGACCAAATCAAATTATTGCGCTCCTTCCTCCGGCAGCGCGGCGAACACGACCTATTTTACGTCGCGATGACGGTGCTTTACGGAAGCACCAATGAAGTTACTGCATTGCTGTCGTCCATCGACGCCGGCGATCGCGGCACGGCGTTCGCCTTGGCTCAGTTTCGGAATGATCTACCGGCGGTCGCCGCCGCGGTCCGCGCCCATCCATCCGTCTTCGACCCCGATATGCCCGACAGGCTCGCACGTCTGCTCGACGAGCAGAAGAATCTTGATGCTTGGCTGGCCGCCGTTCCCGACTGGGCGCTCGATTGGCGTATCTACATCGCAACGCGTCTTTACGGCCCCGTGACGGGCCTACTGCTCAGAAATTATACGGCTTTGAGACAGCGCAAGACCATCGGCATCGAGCGCCCATTCAATACCTGGCTGCTCAAATTTTCCTGGTAGCCGCACATTTCGGCCCGCGACCACGCCTGATGTCGCCAGTTTTGACCTCGATCCGAACCGCCTTTCTCGACGAGAATAACGCAACGGCAAGGACCGCCGAGTAGACCGCGCTAGTTCGCCATCGGAATCCCGAGCTTCTTGATCATCGGGCCCCAGAACGCGACGTCGTGCTCGATGCGCGCCTTGAATCCCTTGGCGTCGAGCGTGCCGGTCGTCTCGCCTTCCTTCATCATCTGCTGCATGCGGGCCGACTTGATCGCGGCAAGCGCCGCCGTCTCGAGCTTCTTGGCCGTGTCGGGCGCGATCCCGGCGGGCGCAAACAGCCCGTACCAGTTCTCCATGATCATGTCGGGATAGCCGAGCTCGACCGCGGTCGGCACGTCAGGCAGCGAGGCGAGGCGCTCGGTCCCGAGCACCGCGAGGGCGCGCACCTTCTTCGCCGCGATCAGCGGCAGCAGCACCGGCGGATCGGCCGCGAGCGTGTCGAGACGGCCCGCCAGCAGGTCGGGCAAGGCGAGCGAGAAGCCGCGATAGGGAATGTGCGTGATGCTCACGTGGCCGCCGTAATTGACCAGCTCGAGCGCGAGATCCATCGTGCTGCCGGGACCGGCCGAGCCATAGGTGAGTTTCTTCGTCTTCGCGAGCGCAATCAGGCCCGCCAAATCCTTCACCGGCGAATTGGGCAGCACGACCACCACCATCGGCACGCGCCCGACCATGACGATCGGCGTGAACGACGTCACCGGATCGTATTTGAGGTCGGTACGCAGCGCCGCCGCGACGATGTGCGAGCCCTGGCTGCCGAACAGCAGCGTGCGGCCGTCGGCGGGCGAGCGCGACACCAGCTCGGTCGCGATCACGCCGCCGGCGCCGCCGCGATCGTCGACGATGATGGTCGAGCCGAGCGGTCCCTGCATCGAATTGGCGAGCAGCCTCGCCATCGTGTCGACGGGGCCGCCGGCCGTAAACGGCACGATGAAGCGGACCGCGTCGTCCGCCCGCGCCGATGTGGCGCAGCCGAGCACGGCAACGAGAAGCGTGAGAAGGAGCCGACGCATGCAAGAACCTCCCGAATGGCGACTATTGTCGTCGGGCAACCATACCCTGAGACATCGCCGATACGCATCATGCCACATGATTGCGGCGTGCGCGCTCCCTCTCCCCGTTCTTACGGGGAGAGGGTTGGGGTGAGGGGCGCTGAGGTGCAGTGAAACACATCGTCGATAACAACTCGCGGACAGGCCCCCTCACCCCGACCCTCTCCCCCCAAAGGGGGAGAGGGAGCGCAGGCGCCGTGCCCGTGAATGCGACAATCCTCGTCCGCAACGGGGTGGCGCGCCGGCGGATCGCGATGTAGCTTCCGCGCCGACAGAAACGCGGAGGCAAGACGCCCATGAAGGCGGTTTTCATCGAAAAATTCGGCGGCCCGGAAGTGCTCAAGTACGGCGACGTGCCTGACCCGGTCGCGGGGGCCGGCGATGTCGTGGTCGACGTGCACGCCGCAAGCGTCAACGGCGCCGACTGGAAAGTGCGCGCCGGCGAGTACAAGCAGTCGACGTTTCCGCTCGGCCTGGGCCGCGATTTCTCCGGCATTGTCTCCGCCGCGGGCGCCGGCGCCGACCTCAAGGTCGGCGACGCGGTGTTCGGCGTGCTCGACGTGGGCCACGAAGGCGCCTATGCCGAGAAGCTCGCCATCAAGGCCGCGATCATCGGCAAGAAGCCCGACGGCCTCTCGCACGTGGACGCGGCCGCGCTGGCGCTGGCGGGTCTCACCGCCATCGTGTCGGTCGAGGACACATTGAAGCTGCAGCGCGGCGAGACCATCCTGGTCCAGGGCGGCGCCGGCGGCGTCGCGAGCTTCGCGATCCAGCTCGCCAAGCACCTTGGTGCGCGCGTGATCACGACCACCAGCACGCCGAACCTCGACTACGTGCGCAGCCTCGGGCCCGACGAGGTGATCGACTACAAGACGCAGGACTTCACCCAGGTCGTGAAGAACTGCGACGCCGTGTTCGAGACGGTCGGCGGCGACGTGGCGATGCAGTCCTTCTCGGTGCTCAAGCCGGGCGGCCGCGCCGCCTTCATCGCGTCCGGCGGCAAGGCCCCGACCCCGCCGCGCGGCGACGTGGCCTCGCTGCGGCCCGCCGTCAACCGCACGCGCCGGCACATGGAGCGCGTCGCCGACCTCTACCAGAAGGGCGCAATCCGCCCGCCCGAGGTCAAGCTCTATCGCCTCGCGCAGATGGCCGAGGCCCACCGCGTGAGCGAGGGGCGGCATTTCCGCGGCAAGCTGGTGTTCCAGGTGCGGTGAGAGAGACGCGGGCGGCTCACGCCGCCTGCGCGAGCTCCGCGATCCACGCATCGATCGCGGACAGATCTTCGCGCCACTCGGCGCGGCCGGGCACCCGCGTCACCAGCTCCTGCACGCTCGCGCGCGCCTCGCGATAGGTCGCGAGCGCGCGTGCGCGATCGCCGCACGCGACGAGCACGTCGGCGATCCGCGTCAGGCTGAGCGCCGCGTCGCAGCGTAAACCGTCGTTCTCGGGGGCGGCGGCCGACAGCACGCGGCGGATCGCGAGTGCCTCGTGCAGGGCCGCGAGCGCGCCGGCGTGCTCGCCTTTCTCGGCAAGCGCGTCGCCGACCGCCATCAGGCTCCAGGAGACGTCCAGCCGCCGCTGCGCATGGTCCGGATCGCGCGCCGCCAGCGCGCGCCGGATGGCGAGTGCTTCGCCGAAGCTCGCGAGCGCGCCGTCGAGATCGCGGCGCGCCATCAGCGCGCCGCCGAGACCCATGAGGCTCCACGAGACGTCGAGCGCCCACGCGACGTTGTCGGGATTCTGTGCTGCGAGCCGGCGGCGGATCGCCAGGCCCTCGCGGTAGAGCGCGAGCGCACCGCCGAGATTGCCCTGCGCCTCGAGTGCGCCCGCGACCGCGCTCAAAGTCCATGACGCTTCGCCCGGTCGCCGCCGCGCCGGCGCGCCCGCCTGCTCGCCGCCCTGGAATGTCGCGAGCGCGCTCTTGAGCACCAGCACCTCGGCAACCCGCGCGACGACGCGGGCGACCGCATCGCGCGTTTGTGCCTCGTCTGCGTCCGCGGCCGCGATGCGCCGCCGCAGCTCGAGCTCGGCGCGCAAGGCATCGAGTGCCGCCGCAAGATCGCCCTGGGCGATCAGCAATTCGCCGAGGCGCTGCTGCGTGCGCGCACGCGCCGCCAGCGCGGGCGGCGCGGCCCTCTCCGCCTCCGTCAGCGCGTCGAGAAGATCGCCCGCCTCGCGATAGCGCGCGAGCGCGCCCGTGAGGTCGCCCTGTGCGCGCAGCGCGTCACCGCGCGCCTGCAGCGCTTCATGCCGCGCGAAGGCCGGCTCGGTGGTCATCGATGGGCGCGCCCTGCGGTTCAGCGTTCCGGCGAAGTCGCGGTCTCGCGCGATTTCGCCTTGGCGGCGCGATGGATGTGCCGATAGGTGCCGTCGAACACGGTCGCGGTCGAGGAGGTCCAGTGCGTGTCCGCCGACAGCGTGTCGCGGCTCGCATGGATGCGGCGCCCCTGCAGCTCGCGCTCGGCCGCTTCCTCCTCGCTCATCGCGACGATCTCGAAGTTCGGCTCGGCCGGCACCACGACGATCTGCATCATCGGCTCGCCGGGCCGGAAGATGTGCGTGCGCCCCTCGGGCGGCGATTTGAACACGATGAAATTCACCATCGGCCACCAGTTGCGCAGCAGCGCCGGCACCGCGATCGGCGTCGTATCGGTGAAGTCGGTGTAGAAACGCGGATGCGGCTCGGTGCGGATCGCCATGCCTTCGTCGACCTTGAGGTCGAGCAGGAGCTGATAGGTGTAATATTTTCCGCCAAAGGTGCGGAACGGCGGCCAGGCCGCGCCGGTGCCGGGATCAGGTCCGAAATCGCCGTCGAGCACGAGCTCGCCGTCACGCGTCGTCACGTGCAGCTCGTTGTCGTGGGGATAAAAGATCTCGATCCCGTATTGCGCACTCTCGGTAAACGGCACGCAGTGCCACGGTTGCTCACGCGATCCGTCGCGGCGCGGCTCGGAATTGCCGCCCCAGCCGGGGATTTCCATCTTGGTGCGCCGCGGCGCGAGCTTCGGCTTGTGCAGCCGGCATTTGACCTGATGGGTCATCGTCAGCCCCCATATATCGTCGGTCGCACTATCGGTCGCAAAAACGTTACCGCGGCAGGCGGTCGGACGGAAGGCTCCGGCAGTTGCCTGCCGAAACCTGTCGCCCGCTGGTCCGCCTGCCGCGTCACTCGCTGCGCGAACACGACCGTCCGCGCGGAACGCCGCTCTCAGTAGTGGCTGTGGTGATGATGATGATGCGGGATCAACTCGCGGATGATGCGGCGGATCACCCGGTGGTGGTGGTGATGGTGATGATGGTGGTAATAGCGATGATGGTGGTGATGATGGTAGTAGCGGTGATGGTGATGATGATAGCCCGCCACCTGCACCCCATCGCTCTGCCCGCCAGCAGCCTCGTCGCGAGCCTCACGGGCTGCCGCCGCGTCGGCTGCCCGCAGCGCAGCCACCGCGTTCGGAATCGGGTCAAGCAATTCGGCAAATGAACGCGCGTTCAGATTGCCGGGGTCTGGCGTTACGGCCGGAGTGGCCTGGGCGGTCGAAATCGAGCGCCACCAATCCCGTGATGGCGCCGATAACACCGGCGATCTTCTTGTCCATGAAGTCGTCCCTCTGGTTGATCCGTTCTGGCAACGTCGTCCGGAACATTCCGGATACTTGCGCATCTTCAACCAGCCCGGCCCGTCACCGTCACATGTCGTGTCGGCTTAAGCAAGGAAGTCGGGCGCGGCATTTCCGCAGGAAGCCTGGTGTTTCAGGTGCGTGAGAGAGACGCGCGCAGCTCACGCCGCCCGCGCCAGCTCGGCGATCCACGCGTCGATCGCGGAGAGATCCTCGCGCCACTCGGCGCGGCCGGGCACGCGCGTCACCAGCTCCTGCACGCTCGCGCGCGCCTCGCGATAGGTCGCGAGCGCGCGTGCGCGATCGCCGCTCGCGGCGAGCACGTCGGCAATCCGCGTCAGGCTGAGCGCGGCGTCGCAGCGCAAGCCGTCGTTCTCGGGGGCGGCGGCCGACAGCGCGCGGCGGATCGCAAGCGCCTCGTGCAGGGCCGTGAGCGCTCCGGCGTGCTCGCCTTTCTCGGCGAGCGCGTCGCCGACCGCCATCAGGCTCCAGGAGACGTCCAGCCGCCGCTGCGCGTGGTCCGGGTCGCGCGCCGCCAGCGCGCGCCGGGTGGCGAGCGCTTCGCCGAAGCTCGCGAGCGCGCCGTCGAGATCGCGGCGCGCCATCAGCGCGCCGCCGAGGCCCATGAGGCTCCACGAGACGTCGAGCGCCCAGGCGACATTGTCCGGGTTCTGCGCTGCAAGCCGGCGGCGGATCGCCAGGCCCTCACGGTAGAGCGCCAGCGCACCGCCGAGATTGCCCTGCGCCTCGAGTGCGCCCGCGACCGCACTCAGGGTCCATGACGCCTCGCCGGGGCGCCTTCGCGTCGGCACACCGATGGCTGTTGACTGGCCGCCGCCCTGGAATGTCGCGAGCGCGCTCCGGAGCACCAGCACCTCGGCGACCCGCGCGGCGACACGCGCCACGTGCTCGCGTGCCTGCGCGTCGCGCGCGTCCGCGGCCGCGATGCGCCGCCGCAGCGCGAGCTCGGCGCGCAGCGCCTCGAGTGCCGCCGCAAGATCGCCCAGCGCGACGAGCGCTTCGCCGATGCGCTGCTGCGTCGACGCACGCGCTGGCGCGACATCGTGAGCATCGGGCAGCGCCCGCAGGAGATCATCCGCCGCGCGATAGCGGGCCAGCGCGCCCGTGAGGTCGCCATGCGCGCGCAGCGCATCGGCGCTTGCGAGCAAGGCCTCGTGCGGCGCGAGCGCCTCGTCGAACGTCATCGGCTGCATGTCGACCGATCAGCGCGACGTCGTGGGCGTGGCATTCTCACGCGTCCGCGCCTTGGCGGCGCGATGGATGTGGCGGTAGGTGCCGTCGAACACCGTCGCGGTCGACGACGTCCAGTGGGTGTCGGCCGAGAGCGTATCGCGGCTCGCATGGATGCGGCGCGCCTGCACCTCGCGCTCGGCCGCTTCCTCCTCGCTCATCGCCACGATCTCGAAGTTCGGCTCGGCCGGCACCACGACGATCTGCATCATCGGCTCGCCGGGCCGGAAGATGTGCGTGCGCCCCTCGGGCGGGGATTTGAACACGATGAAATTCACCATCGGCCACCAGTTGCGCAAGAGCGCCGGCACCGCGATCGGCGTCGTGTCGGTGAAGTCGGTGTAGAAGCGCGGATGCGGCTCGGTGCGGATCGCCATGCCTTCGTCGACCTTGAGGTCGAGCAGGAGCTGATAGGTGTAATACTTCTCGCCGAAGGTCCGGAACGGCGGCCACGCGACTCCGGTGCCCGGGTCGGGCCCGAAATCGCCGTCGAACACCAGCTTGCCGTCGCGCATGCTCACATGCAGCTCGTTGTCGTGCGGATAGAAGATCTCGATGCCGTACTGCGCGCTCTCGGAGAACGGCACGCAGTGCCACGGCTGCTCGCGCGAGCCGTCGCGGCGCGGCTCCGACTTGCCGCCCCAGCCGGGGATTTCCAGCTTGGTGCGCCGCGGTGCGAGCTTGGGCTTGTGCAGGCGGCATTTGACTTGATGCGTCATCGTCGTTCCCCCGTCCTCGAGGCTAACCGGTGTGCGTCATGACGGCAGGCGGACCGCTTCGTGCGCTTGCGCGCCGAAACGATCCGCCCTTCGCGTCGCCGTCTGCCAGAAACCCAGAAACATTGCGTCACGCGGCGTCCGGAGCATGATCCCGAAAAGCCTGCCCGGTACTTGATCCGGAGTGGATGCCGGTTTTCCGAAAGATCATGCTCCAAGCTAAAGCCGCCGCGCTCCCAGGCCTCAGTAGGTGAGATGATGATGGTGGTGGTGGTGATGATGGGGCCGGGTGATATGCCGGATGATGCGGCGAATGACCCGGTGATGGTGGTGATGGTGGTGATGGTGACGATAGCCGGCGACCTGCACGTCGCCGTTCAGCCCGCCGACCGCCTGCTCCTGCGTCTCGCGTGCTGTCGCGGCGTCGGATGCCCGCAGCGCCGCGACTGCGTTCGGAATCGGATCGAGCAGCTCGGCGAATGAACGGGCGTTCATCAGGTCCGGGCTCGGCTGTGCGGCCGGCGTGGCCTGTGCAGCCGAGTCGAGCGCTGCCAGTCCCGTGATGGCGCCAATGACCCCGACAATTTTCTTATCCATGGTGCGTCCTCTGGTTTGTCCAAGAATGTCAGCGCCACCGGACCTCTCCGGACACGCCGGCACTTGGAGCAAAACCAAGCTGCACCGGGTTGGTTCCATCGCGTTGCACGCTTAACCGGCGTGACGCTGCATAGCGATCGTCGCGGCTCACTGCACCTTGATGCCCGCCTCCTTGATCGCGGGCGCCCAGCGCGCGATCTCCGCCTTCTGCTTGGCGGCGAGCGCGGCCGGCGTCTGCTCGCTGGCGGGCCACACCTCCTGGCCGACCGCCTTGAAGCGCTCCTGCACCTTGGGGTCCGCGAGCGCTTCGCGGATCGCCGCGTTGAGCGTCGCGATGACGTCCGGCGGCGTGCCCTTAGGGACCCAGATGCCGTGCCAGAAGCTCGCGTCGATATCGGTGATGCCAAGCTCGTCGAGCGTCGGCACCTCGGGCGCCGCCCACCAGCGCTTGGGCTGCAGCACCGCATAAGCCTTGAGCTCGCCCTGGCGCACGTAGCTGAGATAAGTCGCGGCTTGCCCGAACGTGAAGTCGATGTGAGCGCCCAGCAGGTCCTGCAGGAGCGGCGCGCCGCCGCGATAGGGCACGATCTGGAAAGTGACGCCCGCGTGCTTCGCGAAGATGCGCGCCGCCACATCGGTCGGACCGCCGACCCCGACCGTGCCCATGGTCGCCTTGCCGCTCTGCGCCTTGATCCACCCAATCAGCCCTTTCAGGTCGTCGGCCGGCACCGCCTTTCTGGCGATGATCCAGATCGGCGTGTCGGCGATCAGCGAGACCGGCGCAAAATCGTTCACCACGTCGTAGTTGAGCTTCATGATCGCCGGATTGAACACGTGCGTCTGCACGTGGCCGATGGCCAGCGTGTAGCCGTCCGCCGTCGCATGCGCGACGCGGCCGACCCCGATGCTGCCACCGGCGCCGGTGACGTTCTCGATCACGACCGGCTGCCCGAGCGTCGACTGCATCCGCTCCGCCAGGATGCGCGCGATGGTGTCGGTCGGCCCGCCCGCCGGATAGGGCACGATCAGGGTGACGGGCCGCGACGGATAAGTCTCCGCCGCCGCGACGGCCGAGCCGACGATCGTGAGACAGGCGAGCGCGAGGGTGAGCAGCTTTTTCATCTGGGCACTCCTGGGGCGGCGGCGGCTTCCGGCCGGCCACCAGATAGCCGACCGCGGCTCCGCTTCCCGCATAAGTCCGCGCCGCGAGCGCCTTGGCGAAACGGTCGCTGCCCCGCATCGCGACCGACCATAGCGCGTCGAACTCGACCTCCCGCCCGCCGCCCGCGACGAAATAGCGATGGGTATCCGCCCGGCTCCAGATCCAGAAATCGCGGCTCCGGAAATCGGCGCCCTCGTCGCGCATGGCGCGTTGCTCGGGCGTGTCATAGGGCGGCAGGATCGCATTGGTCTTGTCGCTCAGATGGACGCGGATATCGGCGAGACCACATTGGGCAAAAAAGCCGGGGACGAGATCGCCGATCGAATTGTTGCCCTCGCCCAGCGCGGCCTTGCCGCGCTCGCAGATCAGCTGCAGGCGCGCACACGCCAGAATGTCGTCCACCGGGTCGTTGAAAGTGATCGAGTTCGAGGATGAGCGCGCTCGCAACGTTGTTGGGCTCCGCCGCCAGAACGAGTCCGCCCGGGCGCGCGACACGCGCCATCTCGGCAATGACCGCTGCCGGATCGTGCGCATGGATCAGCAGGGTCTGGCAGGTCACGAGGTCGAAGCTCGCATCGGCGAATGGAAGCTTTTCCGCCACCCCCACTTGATACTTGCAGCGGCCGTCCAGGCCGCGCGCCGCCGCGCGGGCGGCGGCCTTGTCGACCCACAGCGGATCGCGATCGATGCCTTCGATGCGCGCGTCGCTCGCCAACAGCCCGGCGAGCAGTTGCCCCCAATGGCCGACGCCGCAACCGACGTCGAGCATGTCGCGCACGCGATCGAGCGAGAGCCGCCGTCCCATCAGCTCGAGAAAATCCGCATTCCACCAATAGTCGCGCGTATCGCCGAAATATTCGGCCGAGTGCGAGTCCAGCGTGCGGAATTCGTTGGCCATCGCGGCGCCGCGAGTTACGGCGCGCGCGAACCGACGTAAGCCGCGATCGCCAGCATGTCGTCGACGCCGAGCTTGTCCACCACCTGCTTCATCAGCGCCGCCGACGTGCCGACGCGCTCGCCGTTCTGCATGCTCCACAGCTGTCGCACGATGTAGTCCGGATGGTGGCCCGCGATCCCGGGCACGTCGCCGAGCCCCTGCAGCGTCGGCCCGTGGCAGATCGCGCAGGGCAGCGTCTTGCCGCCGCCGGTCGTCGCCAGCGCCTCGCCCCTGGCGATGCTGCCTTTCGGCACATAGGCGACGAAGCCCGAGCGCGGGTCGCGGTTGAGCACGATGTCCTCGTCCTCGGGGATCTCGATGATGCGGCTACCGATCGGCTCGCTGCCGCCGTCCGGGTGCGCCAGCCGCTTGTTGCCCTTGCCGATATAGGTGTGCGGCACCGTGTCGGTCTCGACCACGCGGATCCACGGCCGCGGCTTGAGCGCGGCGAAATAGTCGGCCGCGGCGCGCACCTCGTCGTCGGTCATCGTCTTCGCCATGCCGATCATCATGCCGGAGCCCTGGCGGGCGCCGCTCTTGTAGTCGGCCATCTGGCGGATGAAGTAGCCGGCCGGCAGGCCCGCGAGATACGCCGACTCGTCGTGCCCGGTGCCGGTCGGCAGGTGGCACGACGCGCAGGCGCGCACGTTGTGCGCCTTGTCGCCGTGCGCAACCACGGCCGGCATCGGCGGATGGAGGTCCGGAAACCAGTCGGGCGCATTGAACAGGTCGTCGATCTGCGCCCGCGTGAGCGACAGCGAGCTGCCCGGCGCGGTTTTCGGCTTGCCGTCGTCGCGCGAGGGCGGCTGCACCTTGTCGGTCGCCGGGAAGGCCCAGTCGGGGCGCTCGGCGGCGAGCGCCGCGACCGGCGCGAGAACGAGCAGCAGAATCCCGACGAGCCGCTTCATGTATCCACCCTCCCCGATGGCGCTCTGACCGGGCGCCCTGCTCCCGATCATGGGCCGTCGGCGAGGCGCTGACAATCGGGCGCGCCTCGGCGCGGTCCTTGCCACGCAACGCAACTTTACCTCCGGACGTATCGGACAATTCTCGAATTAACCTCCCGTTAACCACGTCGTGTTGACGCTTACGGCGCTGCGCGAGTCATTCGATCGAGGTGATTCGCATCGATCGTCGTCGCCCCGGGAAGCCTCATGCGCCCGTTCATCGCCTTCATCCGCAAGCAGACCGACCTCGGTTTCCGCGTCTCCTTTCCCGATCTGCCCGACTGCAACTCGACCGGCCTCACCATCGCGGAGGCACGCCAGAATGCCGAGCATGCGCTCACGCTGCATTGCCGGCGTCTGCAGCGGATCGGCGCGCCGCTCCCGCGGCCGTCCTACATGCATCAGATCGGTTGGACGCAGGAGCGCATCCTGGACGGCCTGGTCGTGCTGATCCCGCCGCCGGAAGCCGCGTAGCCCAAACTCACGCTGCACGCCCGGCGCCTCAACCGGATTTGCGCGCCGATCCCGCGCCGGTCCTGTCCGCATCAGATCGCCTGGGCGCAGGAGCGCATCCCCGACAGGCTGGTCGCGCTGATCGCGCCGCCGGCGTGGACGTGAGCGTGATCTTTTCCAAAACCGGTATCCACTGCTCGGGACCATGCTCTTGGCCCGGGCGTGTGCTCATTGACGTGAACGCGCAGATTTCGGGCTTGGGGCCAAGCGACAATGTTCTGTCCGATCAGAGCATTGCCGGCTGCGACCGATCGCGGTCGTCGAGTCACTGAAAATGGATTATCTTTTGACCTTCGCCGAGGCTGAGTAGATGGCATCCGAACCCGCCGCACGCAGCGCATCCTTTGCGGTGTTCATTCCCGATTTCGAACGTCTTATCGCGGACGTTATGGAGGAATGGAAGGTTCCGGGCCTTGCTGTTGTCGTCGTGCAAAACGGGGAGGTGGCGTTCGTCGGGCCCTATGGTCTTCGCGATGTCGAAGCCGGCCTGAAGGTGACAACCGATACGCAGTTCCAGCTCATGTCGGTCTCGAAGTCGTTCACCGCCACAGGCTTGGCCCTTTTGGTGGACGAGCGGCGCATGGATTGGAAGAAGCCGGTACGAGAATATATCCCGGAATTCCGGCTGCATGACGCCGTAGCGAGCGACCGCGTCACGGTGCGCGATCTGCTTTGCCACCATTCCGGATTGCCGCGCCACGATTGGATTTGGCTGCCCGGCGATCTGTTACCCGCACAAATGCTGGCGGCAATGCGCTATCTCGAGCCGAGCGACGACATTCGCAGCACCTTCCAATACTCGAATCTCGGCTACCTTGTCGCGAGTATGGTGGCCGAACGCGTCAGTGGTCAGGGCTGGGTCGAATTCACCCGCGCGCTGACCGACAAGTTGCACATGAATGTGACGTTCACCGTGGACGAGCTTGCCGCAGCCGTCGACGCTGCGTTGCCTTACGCGATGGAGGGGGACACCCGCCGGCGCTCGACGCTCTGGCCTGTTAGCGTGACGGCTGCGGGAGGCATGAGCACGTCGATTTCGAGCTTCGCGAATTGGCTTCGGTTTCATCTCGGCAAAGGCGAGTTTGAAGGACGACGGCTGCTGTCACCGGGCTTGATACAAGAGCTTCAAAAGCCGCGTGTGCATGTCGGGGCGACTGAATTCGCCGAGTACAGCGACGTGCATTATGGCCTCGGCTTCCGCTCGCATGGATATCGCGGAGAGCGGGTGGTGTGGCACGGAGGCGGCTTTACCGGCACGAACACGCTGATGATGATGATGCCCGATCGTGGCGTCGGTGTTGCGGTGCTCGCCAACAACGGCATGGTTCCGCTATTCGCCCCGCACATCCTCGCGAATTATGTCTTCGACCGCGTGTGCGGCAACGAGCCGGCCCCCTGGCTCGAGCGCTTTCGTGAGCGGCGCCGCAACTTCGTCGCGCAGCAAGACTTTGACCGGCAGGCCGGGAACACCTCACGGAGGCCAGCCACTCAGCCGAGCCGCGATCTCGCGGCCTATGTCGGCGACTACGAGCATCCAGGCTACGGCCGGATCACGATCCGCCATGCCGAGGGCAAATTGCACTGGGCGTTTCGCGGCATGTCCGAGCCGCTGACTCATCGGCATTACGATACGTTCCAGCTGCCCGACGCACCCATGTCGCCCGGCGGCCTGCTACCGGGTCAACTCACTCTCTCATTTTCCACCGACCGCGAAGGCAATATTGCTGGTGTGGCAATTCCGTTCGAGCCCCTCGTCAAGGACATCGCTTTCACCCGCATTGGTGGGCCCCCCACACTGCGCTTGCAATCCTGGCGTTGAAATGCGCTTTACCTCCGGTCGAATCGCCGGGATAATAGCCGCTGAGTTGTCAGCGCCGAGGGGACACGATGCCCGCACCTGCCACGACGTCAGCGAAGCCCGCGCCCGCGAAAAAGCCGGCGTCCACGGTCGGGGCGCCCGGGCCCACGGGCAACTTCTATCTCGGCCAGATCGAGGCCTTCGCGTTCAATTTCGCGCCGACCGGATGGCTGCCGTGCGACGGCCGGCAGCTGCAGATCATCCAAAATCAGGCGTTGTTTTCGCTGCTCGGGACGAGCTACGGCGGCGACGGCATCCGCACCTTCGGCCTGCCCAAGCTTGCGCCGATCAGCCCGCCCGGCCCCACCTTCTTCATCGCAGCGGCGACGACCTTTCCGTTTCCCCCGCGCTAACGATCATGGCGTGACCCGCCAGGAGCCTCGTCGATGCCGCGCAGCAAAAGAGCCCCCGTGAGCAAAGCCAAGGCGAAAACGAAAAAGCCGAACGCGAAGGCTGCCGCCAAGCCGATGAAAAAGCCGGTGAAAAAGCCGGCGAGAAGGCAGGCCGCACCGGCGCAGCTGCGCCAGCCCGGCCCGGCACCGGTGCCGGCGGGACCCTATCTCGGCCAGATGCGGTTGCTCCCCTACAACTTCGCCCCGCAGGGCTGGGCGCCGTGCAACGGCCAGCTTCTGGCGATCCAACAGAACGTCCCGCTGTTTCAACTCATCGGCAAGACCTACGGCGGCAACGGCGTCTCCAACTTCGCGCTCCCCAACCTGCCGCCGCGCGGCCCGAGCGGGCCGTATTATTACATCGCGCTCGCGGGCGTGCTTCCGCCGCACTGAGAGCGATTTCCTCTTTTCTGCCGCCGCGGAGACGCCTCCTCACCCCGACCCTCTCCCCGCACGCGGGGAGAGGGAGCGACGCATTCGGATAGCGGCGAGCGGCCGTAGAGCCATCAGTTCGTCGCTCCGATCTTAGCGCTAGCATCAATGGGCCCGATCCAGCTTTCGATGAAGCCGGTGGCATTGCCGCACTCTCCCCGAATGCGACATGATACGCGAAATGTGGAGAGGGCCCCGATGACAGAACCCTTGTTGTTCACGCCGATTCAATTGCGCGACGTGCGTTTGAAGAACCGCATCGTGGTCGCGCCAATGCATCAGTACGCCGCCGTGAAGGGCTTTGCGACCGACTGGCACCTCGTCAATGCCGGACGGTTCGCGGCCGGCGGGGCGGGTCTCGTCATCATGGAATCGACCAAGGTGGAGCGGCGTGGCTGCGGCACGTTGGGCGATCTCGGGCTGTGGAAGGACGAATTCATTCCGGGCCTCAGGCGCTGCGTCGATTTCATCCGCGCGCACGGTGCCGTGCCCGGCATCCAGATCGGGCACTCCGGCCGCAAGGCCCGCCGGTTCCGGCCATGGGAGGGCGGCGCGCCGCTCACCCGCTCGCCCGACATCGACGACTGGGAGGATTGGGAGCTGGTCGCGCCGAGTGCGCTCAACTGGCCCGACACCGACCCGGTGCCACGTGCGTTGCGGCACGACGAGATCACCAAGGTGATCGCGTCCTACGGGGAGGCAGCGCGGCGAGCGCACGAGGCAGGCTACGACGTGCTCGATATTCACGGCGCGCACGGCTACCTGATCCACGAGTTCCTCTCGCCCATGTCCAACACGCGCAACGACGAGTACGGCGGCTCGGAGCTCAACCGCATGCGCTTCTGCATCGAGGTGGTGGAGGCCGTGCGCGAACGGTGGCCTGCGAGCAAGCCGCTCTTTCTCAGGCTGTCGGTGGAGGACAACGCGGGCTGGGGACCGGATCAGAGTGTCGCGCTCGCACGCCTCGTCAAGCCGAAGGGCGTCGACGTGATCGATTGCAGCTCGGGCGGCATGCGCGGGCCGCCGGTCATCAGCGCCGGCAAGATCGGCTACGGCTACCAGGTGCCTTATGCGGAGCGGCTGCGCAACGATGCCGCCATCCTCAGCATGGCGGTCGGGCTCATCATCCACGCCGATCAGGCCGAGGCGATCCTGCGGGAAGGCAAGGCCGATCTCATCGCGCTCGCCCGCGAGATTCTCTACAACCCGCACTGGCCGATGGATGCGGCGCAAAAGATGGGGCTCGACAGAGAGTTCGCGTCGGTGCCGCCGCCGCAGGCCTATTGGCTGGCCAAGCGCCTCGGCTCCGTCGACGGCATCGTGCCCTCGACGTATCAGCGCGGAATCGGGGATGGACGGTAGAAGATTGTCATGACTTCCGCACGCCCGGTGCACGCGTAGCAAGCGAATATATCGCTCGCGTCTCTTGCGCCCCCTCTCCCCCTTTAGGGGGAGAGGGGGCGCAGACACCGTGCTCACCTCACATGTGATATCTCTGCGATGCGCCCGCGCTCAAAACACCGGTGTCTCGCGATACGTCCCCCACACCGTCTTCAGCTTCTCGATGATGTCGCCCATCGTCGCGCCGTGGGCGACCAGATCGATCGTCACCGGCATGATGTTGCGCGTCTCGTCCTTGGCGACCGCGACCAGCTCGTCGAGCAGCGCGTTCACCTTCGCCTGGTCTCGCTCGGCGCGCACGCGCCGCGTGCGCGCGATCTGCCGGTCGGCCGTGGACGGATCGTAGGGGTGCGTCTCGATCCCGTGCTCTTCCTCGTCCATGACGAACTTGTTGACGCCGATCACCGGCTTCTCGCCGTTCTGCTTGCGTAGCGCGGTCTCGTACGCGAAGTCGGAAATCTGCTTCTGGAACCAGCCCTCCTCGATCAGCTTGATGGTGCCGCCGTGGGCGTCGACATGGTCGAGGATCTCGAAGATGCGCTTTTCGTACTCGCTGGTCAGCGACTCGACGTAGTACGAGCCGCCGAGCGGATCGATCACATTCGCCACGTTAGTCTCGTCGGCGATGATCTGCTGGGTGCGCAGCGCCATGCGCATCGCGTCCTCGGTCGGGATCGCGAAGGCCTCGTCGTAGCCGTTGGTGTGCAGCGACTGGCAGCCGCCGAGCACGGCGGAAAGCGCTTGGAGCGCGGTGCGCACGATGTTGATCTGGTGCTGCGGCTTGGTCAGCGTCGCGGCTGCGGTCTGGCAGTGGAAGCGCAGCCGCATCGAGTCCGGGTTCTTGGCGCCGAAGCGGTTCTTCATGATCTTCGCCCAGCAGCGCCGGGCGGCGCGGAATTTGGCGATCTCCTCGAAGAAATCGCCCTGGCTCACGAAATAGAACGCGAGCCGCGGCGCGAACTTGTCGACATCCATGCCGGTCTTGAGCACTTCCTCGACATAGACAATGCCGTTCGCCAGCGTGAACGCCGCCTCCTGCAGCGGCGAGGAGCCCGCTTCCGAGATGTGGTAGCCCGAGATGTTGATCGGGTTGTAGCGCTTCATGTTCGCGGCGCAGTACGTGATGGCGTCGCGCACGATGCGCACCGACGGCGCGATCGGATAGCAGTATTCCTTCTGCGCCATGTACTCCTTGAGGATGTCGGCCTGGATGGTGCCGGAGAGCTTGTCGAGGTCGAGCCCGCGCTTCTTCGCCAGCGCCACGTACATCGCGAGCAGGATCCAGGCGCTCGGATTGATGGTCATCGACACCGAGATGTTTTCCAGATCGATGCCGTCGAACAGCGCCTCCATGTCGGCGAGCGTGTCGATCGCGACGCCCTCGCGCCCGACCTCGCCTTCGCTCATCGGATGGTCCGAGTCGTAGCCCATCAGCGTCGGCATATCGAAATCGGTCGAGAGGCCGGTCTGGCCCTGCGCGATCAGGAACTTGAAACGCTTGTTGGTGTCCTCGCCGGTGCCGAAGCCGGCGATCTGCCGCATCGTCCACAGCCGGCTGCGGTACATCGTCGGATAGGGGCCGCGCGTGAACGGAAAGCGGCCGGGCAGCCCGATGTCCTCGATTGGCGTGTCGGCGACATCCGCCGCCGTATAGGTGCGCTTCACCGGAATGTCGCCGGTGGTGAAGAACGCCGGCTTGCGCTCGGCCTGCTTCTTCAGGAAGGCCGCGACCTCATTCGCCTCCCAATCGGCGACCTCGCCCGTGAGCGCCTCAAGCGATTTTGGATCGAGCATCTCGTTCATGACCATGCTCCTGCGGATACGATGAGCGTAGCAACTCGTTAGCCAGCGAATAGGGATCGGTCTCGCGCCGCACCATCCGGGCCGCGAGCGCGTCGCCCTCCTGCGCGAACGCCTCGCCGAAGCGCTCCAGCACCAGGTTCTCGGCGGTCTTGCGCAGGCGGAAATTCGCGATCGCGTGCCGGCGCCGCGTGCCGGCCGCGGTCTCGAAGGCCACCGTGCGATGTCGCGCGAGCGCATCGACCAGCTCGTCGAGCCCCTGCCCCACGATCGCGCTCGTGCCGATCACCGGAATCTGCCACTCGCCCGCCTCGGCATGGACGCCGAGCATCAGCATCTGCTTGAGATCGACGATCGTGCGGTTGGAATCGCTGCGGTCGCATTTCGAGACCACGTGGATGTCGGCGATCTCCAGGATGCCGGCCTTGATCGCCTGGATCTCGTCGCCGAGGCCCGGCGCCGACACCACGACCGTGGTGTGCGAGGCGCGCGCGATCTCGACCTCGTCCTGGCCGACGCCGACGGTCTCGATGATGACGGTGTCGAAGCCCGCGACGTCGAGGATGTCGACCGCGTCGAGCGCCGCACGCGCAAGCCCGCCGGTCGCGCCGCGCGTCGCCATCGAGCGGATGTAGACGCCCGGATCGGTCGCCATCTCGGTCATGCGGATGCGGTCGCCGAGAATTGCACCGCCCGAATAGGGGCTCGACGGATCGATCGCGACCACGCCGATCTTCTGCCCCGCGGCGCGCAGCTTGGCGGCGAGCTTGGCGACGAGCGTCGACTTGCCGCTGCCCGGCACCCCGGTCAGCCCCACCACATGCGCGCGGCCGGCCAGCCGGTAGATGCGCGCGAGCGCCTCGCGCACTTCCGGGTAACCGTGCTCGGCGCGCGAGATCAGCCGCGCGATCGCGGCCGGCTCGCCCGCGCACACACGGTCGACCAGCGCGAGCGAGGGCGCGTGGCCGCTCACCGCGCCACTCCTTCGATCTGCGCATGCATGTCGCGGAAGACGGCGCGGTCGTCGATCACGCGGCGCGCCTTGAAATCCGTACGCGCGATGGAGTGGGGCGCGACGATCTCGACCAGCGTGCGCAGGCCGAGCACCTTGCCGAGTTTGCGCTCGATCTCCTGGCGGAACCCTGAGACCGCGTCGCCGCCCTGCGCGAAGGTCGCGGCATCGGCCTCGACCCGCAGCAGCAATTCGTCCATCGCGGCCTCGCGGCTGATCACCACGCGGTGCTCGCCGCCGTAATGCGCAAGCTCGTTCAGGGCGGCGTCGATCTCGCTCGGATAGACGTTCTCGCCGCGGATCGTGAACATGTCGTCGATGCGCCCGAAAATGCCCTGCGGCAGGCGCGGATAGGTGCGTCCGCACGGATTGGGCGCGTCGCTCCACAGCGTGAGGTCGCCGGAGACGAGCCGGATCATCGGCTGCGAGGTGCGCTCGAGATGCGTGTAGACGGGCGTGCCGCGCTTGCCGTAGGGCACGCGCCGCATGGTCGCGGGATCGCACACCTCGGTATAGACCACGTCCTGCCAGCACAGCATGCCGGTGGTCTCGCGCGAGCCGGCGACGTTCATCCACGGCGTCATCTCGGCCATTGACCCTGAGTTCGATCACCTGCGCGCCGTACAGCGCCTCGATCTTCTCGCGCACCGACGGGATGGAGGCGCCCGGCTCGCCCGAGAAGAACAGCACCTTGAGGCGGAAGTCGCGCGGATCGATCCCCTCCTCGGCCGCGACCTGGGCGAGATGCAGCGCATAGGTCGGCGTGCCGTAGAACGCTGTCGGCTTGATCATGTCGAGCCACTGCACGCAGCGCGCCGACATGCCGGTCGCGCCGGCGCCGAACGGGAAGCACTTCGCTCCGAGCCGCTCCGCGCCCGCGAGCGCGCCCCAGCTTCCCATGTAGAGCGAAAACACCGCCGCGACGCAGATCACGTCGCCCGGCCGCAGCCCCATGCCCCACATGATCCGCGCATGCGCATTCGCGATGGCGCGCCAGTCGTCGCGTCCGATCGCAAAGGCGGTCGGCCGCCCGGTGGTGCCGCTGGTGCCGTGGATGTGGAAGACCTCGCTGTCGGGCACGCAGAGATAATCGCCGAACGGCGGCACGCGCGCCTGCGCGTCGCGCAGGTCCTTCTTCTGCACCACCGGAATGCGCTCGAAGTCCTCCAGCGACTTGAGCCGGCCAGGATGGAAGCCCGCCTCGTCCCATTTACGCCGGTAGAACGGCGCACGCTCATACGCATAGGCGCACACCTGCTGCAGCCGCTTGAGGATCGCGCGCTCGCGCTCCGCCGCCGGCATGGTCTCGCGCCGCGCAAACCAGTAGCGCGCCTCGCGCGGCGGGACGTAGGCCTCGTCGTACGCCGGCGGGAAGCTCCAGCTCTCCATCTCCATGGCAGGCATGGCGGACCTCACCGCGGCCCGCGTTCCGCCACGAGGCGCCGCAGCGTCTCGACGATCGCCTGCGGGGCTGTGTCCTGCAGCATGACCTCCTTCACGCCCAGCCGCCGCAGCGCGGTCACGTCCTCGTCCGGCATCACGCCGCCCGCGACCACGATCATGTCGTCGGCGGCCTCGCGCTTGAGCTTGTCCATGATCTTCGGAAACACCGTCATCTGCACGCCCGAGAGCAGGCTCACGCCGAGCACGTCGACGTCCTCCTGGATCGCGGCGGTGACGACCTCGTCGGGCGTGCGGTGCAGCCCGGTGTAGATCACGTCCATGCCGGCATCGCGCAGCGCGCGGGCGACCACCTTGACGCCGCGGTCGTGGCCGTCGAGGCCGACCTTGGCGAGCAGCACGCGGATGGGGGCGCTCATGCTTTCATCCCTGGACCTTTGCACCGAGTTTGCCGGCGTTGCGCCAACTTTGCGCTGGACTTTACTATTGCATACCGTATGCCGTATTCAAGAAATTGACGCAACGTCCGCCGAGAGCCGCCACATGGAGTCGCTGGCGAACCCGAAAACCCTGGTCGAACGGGCCTACGACGTCATCCTCGACGCGATCTGCGCCGGCACGCTCAAGCCCGGCGAGCGGCTGACGCAGGACAGCGTCGCCAAGCGCCTCAACGTGTCGCGCCAGCCCGTCAACAACGCCCTGCTCGTGCTCAAGGCGCAAGGCTTCGTGCGCGACGCCGGCCGGCGCGGGCTCGCGGTCGCGCCGCTCGACCCGAAGCTGTTCGAGGCGATCTATCAGTTCCGCTCGGCGATCGAGCCGCTCGCCGTCAAGCTAGCGACGCCGCGCCTCAACGCCGAAGCGACGCTGCGCGGGCGCGCGCTGCTCGCGCACGGGCGCGCCGCCGCGCAGGCGGGCGACGACAAGCTGCTGGTGCAGGCCGACATGGAATTCCACTCGTTCATCTACGAGCTGTCCGACAATTCGATGATCCTGCAGACCATGCGCCTGAACTGGCAGCATCTGCGCCGCGCCATGGGCGAGGTGCTGCGGATCTCGCTGCTGTCGCGCCGGGTATGGCGCGAGCACGAGGCGATCTTCGCCGCGATGGCGCGCGGCGACGCCGAGGGCGCCGGCCGGCTGATCCACGACCACGTCGTGCTCGCCTATCGCAATGTGAGCTCGGCCCTGCCGGATGCCGCCCCCGCCGTATGGGCGGACTGACGGGCTGACGCCAGCATCGCCGGCTTGAATTTCCTTAGAAATTTTTGTACAATATTATTCCTATAGAAAATGGAGCTGCCTGCGTGCCGCCCGCCAAGTCTCGCCCGGTGCCTGCATCGGTCAATGCCAGTCCCGTTTTGACCAAGGCCACCCTGCGGGCGGCCGCGCGGCTGCGCTTGACCAACAAGTTGCTCGCGACCGTGATCGGCGTCTCGGAGGCGACGGTCTCGCGCATGCACGGCGGCGCGTACACGCTGCAGCCCGGCCAGAAATCGTTCGAGCTCGCCATCATGTTCGTCCGGCTTTATCGGTCGCTCGATGCGATCGTCGGCGGCGACGACGCGGTCGCCGGGACCTGGCTCCGGAACCGCAATACCGTCCTCCAGGCCGAGCCGCTGTCGCTGATCCAGACCGTGCATGGTTTGATGAATGTCATCCAGTATTTGGACGCCCGCCGCGCTCTCGTCTGAGGCGCGGCCGCTCGCGGGCAGTTGCTGGCGCCTCGTCGAGGCACAACACCATGTGTCCACCCTGAAACTCACCGACTCGGTCGATGAGCAGCGCGTGCTCGAGGAGCTCATCGAGGCGACCAAGCCGGCCGTTCCGCCGGAGTGTCGCCACCTCCACTATCTGCTGGCGACGCCCTTTCGCTACGGTGCCGCTTATCCGACGGGGTCGCGATTTCGACGCGCCGGATCTACGGAAGGCGTGTTCTACGCGTCGGAAACGCCGCAGACCGCGGCTGCCGAGATGGCGTTCTATCGGCTGCTCTTCTTCGCCGAGTCGCCGCAAACGCCGTGGCCCGCCAATCCCGCCGAATACACGGCTTTCGCGGTCCGCTACGCGACCAGGAAGGCGATCGACCTGACGAAGGGAAAACTCGCATCCAATCGCGCGCGATGGATGCACGTGACCGACTACCGTCACTGCCACGCTTTGGCTGACGCTGCCCGCGCGGCCCGAATCGAAATTATCCGATTTGCGTCGGCCCGCGACCCCGGGCACGGGATCAATCTCGCGCTCCTCACCTGCCGTGCATTCGCAAAGTCTCAGCCGGTTGCCCAGCAGACCTGGCATATTCACCTCGGCGAGTCCGGCGTTCAGGCAATCTGCGAAGCCCCTAAATCTGGCCTCACATTCGATCGCAAGTCGTTCGCCGGCGACCCGCGTATTGCACGCCTGCCGTGGGCGCGCGGCCCGCGGGCGCGTTGAGCCATCGAGCGGCGCCCCGCCCCAGCAGGTTGTCGGCAGGACCTCCCTACCCGATCCGCTTGAGCGCTTGCATGTAGTGCTTCCAGCGCCGCACATAGACGTCGACTCCGTGCGCGATCCGCGCAACGGCCTTCTCGTCGAGCGTGCGCACCGCCCGCGCCGGGCTGCCGACGATCAGCGAATTGTCCGGAAAGCTTTTGCCCTCGGTGACGAGGGCGCCGGCGCCGACCAGGCTGTTGTTGCCGATCTTCGCGCCGTTGAGCAGCACCGCGTTCATGCCGATCAGGCTGTTCTCGCCGATCGTGCAGCCGTGCAGCACCACGTTGTGGCCGACCAGCGTATTGGCGCCGACCGTGAGCGGAAATCCCGGGTCGGTGTGCAGCGTGCAATTGTCCTGGATGTCGGAGCGCTCGCCGATCTCGATCCACTCGTTGTCGCCGCGCAGCACCGAGCCGTACCAGACGCTGGCGTCGCGTTTGAGCCGCACCTTGCCGATCACGATGGCGGTTTCGGCGACCCAGTAATGTCCCTCGCCGGGAAATTCCGGCGCAATTCCGTCAAGCTCGTAGATCGGCATGCAGGCAGCTCCCGATGGAGCTGCGACCATGCCATTGCGTCGTACGGAGAGGCAAGGCACCTATCCCGTCATTGCGAGGCGCGCGTAGCACGCCGAAGCAATCTCGATCCGCAGACACGTGCGGCATGAGATTGCTTCGCTTCGCTCGCAATGACGGCGGCGGCGCTACATCATGATCTGCCGCAGCGCCTGGAACACCATCACGACCACGGAGCCGGACATCAGGCTCCAGATGCCCGCGACCGCGGTCGCGACCATGACGAACTCGAAGCGGCGGCGCTCGATGCGGCGGCCGCGGATGGTGTTGCGCATAATGATGAACGGCGCCGCGAACACCAGGAACGGGATCGCGGCGAAAGTGGAGGGATGAGGCCCCTGCTCGAGCAGGCGGAAGCTCGCCGGCCGCTCGGTGACGAGCTGATAGCCGGTCGAGATCACGCCCGCGACCGCAAAGCCGATCAGCAGGGCGAGCAGCTCTTGGGCCGACTTCGGCGAAATCGACAGGGACGCAAACACTCGGCAACTCCCAACGCACACGCGTGCCGCCGGTCGTTTCTGCCAAATCGTGGCGGGGAGCGCCACGACATCCTTAAGAAAGGGTTAACCCGCGGCGCCCGGCCAGATTTTTACGATCGCGGGCGCCCGATTCCCGCGTGCCATACTCCGCGTGATTCGGATCCATTGGAGTGCCGCACATGCCGGCCATCGCGGGACTTCACATCGAGGGGCGGCAGCACGCGCGCGGCCACCGCGCGACCGAAAGCCTGCTGCTGTTGACCGTGCTGGTGCTGATCTCGCTCGGCGTGACGGCGCTCGGATTCGTCGCCTACGCGCTGTGGCCGCGCTGGCCGGACGCCGCGGCCGCCGCCGACGCGCCATCCCTGCCGATCACGGTCGCGGGCGTACCCTTCAACGTGCCGCCGCAGGCGATGCGGATCGCGGCGCAGCGCACGCCCGGCGCGCAGGCGCGCATCGATCTCGCCTATCTGTGGCCCTCCCTGGTGCCGCCCGACAAGGCCACGGTGCCGAGCCTCAACGAGCGCGACCGCGTCTTCGTCACCATCGCGGTCGCGACCTCGCTGTCGCCGCTCGAACGGCTCAGGAACATCTATCCGCGCTACACCGCGGCCGATGCCATGCCGGGCCCGCCGGGACTTGCGCTGTTCGCATTCCGCGACGGCACGCCCTACCAGGGCAAGGACATCGCCTTCGACGCCGCGGCGCCGGAAAAATTCCTCGCCCGCTGCTCGCGCAGCATCAACCTGCTCACGCCCGGCACGTGCCTCGACGAGCGCCGCATCGGCGGCGCCGACATCACGGTGCGCTTTCCGCGCGACTGGCTGACGAACTGGCGCGACGTGGAAGCAGGGCTCGATAAGCTGATCGGTCAGCTGAGGCCGGCAAGCTGATCGTAGGATGGGTTGAGCGTAGCGAAACCCATCATCTATGCGTCGAAAGTCAGGCGATGGGTTTCGCTATCGCTCAACCCATCCTACTCCCGCGCCCAATCCAGATCCTATTCCAGATCCACCGAGAGGATCGACATGTTGAAATTGTAGTCGCCCTCGTCCTCGTCGGCCGAGATCACGGCGATGAATTCCTGGTCGATATAGACCTCGACCGAGTCGTCCTTCTTGGGCCGCGGCACCACGCGAATCTTCGCGTTGCCGAACAGCCGCCGCAGATAGGCTTCGATCTTGCGGATTTCCTGAACGTCCACCGGCTGCTCCCCTTGCCTGCAAAGCTTCTCCGTCGTCATCGCCGGGCTTGTCCCGGCGATCCCCGCGAGGACCAGACTGTCGTCCCTCAGCGGGATGCCCGGGACGAGCCCGGGCATGACGAGTCAGAAAATTCCGCTCATCCTTATCACAATCCCGGATCGTTTAGCATCTGATCCATCGTGCGCGAAGGCTCGGCGCAGCCGGCCTCGCCGACCACGCGCGCCGGCACGCCCGCGACCGTCGTGTTGTGCGGGACCGGCTTGACCACCACCGAGCCCGCCGCGATGCGCGCGCAGTGCCCGACCTCGATATTGCCGAGGATTTTCGCGCCCGCGCCGATCATCACGCCGCGGCCGATCTTCGGATGCCGGTCGCCGTTCTCGTTGCCGGTGCCGCCGAGCGTCACGTCGTGCAGGATCGACACGTCGTCGTCGATCGCCGCCGTCTCGCCGACCACTAGGCCGGTCGCATGATCGACGAAGATGCCGCGCCCGATGCGCGCCGCCGGATGGATGTCGCACTGGAAGACCGAGGAGGCGCGGCTCTGCAGGTAGTAGGCGAAGTCCTTGCGGCCCTTCTCCCACAGCCAGTGCGCCAGCCGGTAGGTCTGGACGGCGTGGAAGCCCTTGAAGTAGAGCACGGGCTCGATGAAGCGGCTGGTCGCCGGATCGCGGTCGTAGGTCGCGACGATGTCGGCGCGGAAGGCATCGCCGAGCGCCGGCACGTCTTCGAGCGCGCCCGCATAGGCCTGCCGGATCAGCTCGCCCGACACGTCCGGATGGTCGAGCCGCTCGGCGATCCGGTGCACCACCACCTGCTCGAGCCGGTCGTGATGCAGCACCGACGAATAGATGAACGAGGAGAGTTCGGGCTCCTGCCGCACCACCGTCTCGGCCTCGCGCCGGATGCGCGTCCAGACGGGGTCGACCTTGTCGAGCACGTTGATGGTACGGGTCTGCTGCTGATTCATGACGCGCCTCCCGAGCCTCAAGGGCCCGATAGCTGAGGAAAGTTTAGCACAAATAGGAACCGGGCAGGACTCCCGCAATCGACCCAATTCATCAAAGTTCGTCGCCAACCCATCAAAGACCCTTAAGGAATTCGAGGATGGCGACCGAGAACTGGTCGTTCTTGTCGCCCGCCACCATGTGGCGCGCGCCCGACACGTCGGCGAAGCGGGCATGCGGCACCAGCGCCAGGAATTCCTTCGCGTGCTCCTCCTGCACCAGCTCGGACGAGCCGCCGCGCACCAGCATCGCGGGTATCTTCAGCCCGCGCGCCGCCGCGAGCAGCTTCTCCTCGACGTCGCCGCGCCCGCCGCCGACCGGCCGCCGGCCGTCGAGGAAGCGCGGATCCCAGTGCCAGCGCCAGCGCCCGTCGGGATGCAGCCGCAGGTTCTTCTTCAGGCCTTCGGTCGAGCGCGGACGCGGCCGGTGCGGCAGATAGGCCGCGACCGCGTCGGCCGCCTCCTCGACGGTCGCAAATCCGTCGCGCGCGTGCTCGCGCATGAAGCCCTGCACCTTGGCGACGCCCGTCAGGTCGACCCGCGGCGTGATGTCGACCAGCACCAGCGCGGAAAAGATCGGCGCGAGGTTGCGCTCTTGCGCGTTGCCGGCCGCGAGCAGCGCCGCGATGCCGCCGAGCGAGGCGCCGATGGTGACCGGCGGCGCGCCGTGCCGGCGCTCGAGCTCGGCCGCGACCGTCGTCACGTCGGCGGCGAAGTCCTGGAACGCGTAGGCGCCGTTCGCGATCCATTCCGAACTCGCCATGCCCGCGCTGGTCGACCGCGTAGGCGACCCACCCGGCGCGCGCGATCTCGACCGCGGTCCGGCGCCAGGCATGCCGGGTCTGCCCACCGCCATGCAGCAGCAGCACCGGCCGCCCGGCATCGCCGAAAACATCGGCCGCGAGGCGGTTGCGGACCGCGCCGGCGAAGGATTCATGCAGCGAGCTCACGCCGACTCCTCCAGGAACGCGAGCACCGCCGCCTTGAACACCTTGTCGCCGACCGCGAGCATGTGGTCGCGCCCCGGGATCTCGAGCGCGCGCGCGTTCGGCATGAGCATCGCGAGCGCCTCGGCCGGGCCCGCGACCGTATCCTTGCTGCCGACCGCGACCAGGGTCGGGGCCGCGATGCGGGCGACCTCCTCGCGCGAGAGCGTCTGGCGCGAGCCGCGGATGCAGGCGGCGAGCGCCTTGAGATCGGATTTGGTCTGCTGCGCGAAGGCACGAAATGCGTAGCCCTGCGGGTCGCGCACATCCGTGATCGAGGGCGCCTCGAGCGCCTCCGCGATCGTCTCCGGCAGGCCCACGCCCTCGACCAGCCTGATGCCGAGCCCGCCGAGGACGACGTGGTCGACGCGCTGCGGGTGGGCAAGCGCGAGATAGGCCGCGATCCGCGCGCCCATCGAGTAGCCCATCACGTCGGCGCGCGCGATTCCGAGATGGTCCATCAGGGCGCGCACGTCCTGCGCCATCACGGCACTATGGTAGCGCGTCGGGTCGTAGAGCTTGGTCGAGGCGCCGTGGCCGCGGTCGTCGAGCGCGATCGCGCGGCGGCCGGCGCGCGTCAGCGTGTCGACCCAGCCGGGCGCGACCCAGTTGGTCTCCTTGGTCGACGCAAAGCCGTGCACCAGCACGATCGGCGGGCCGTCGCCGGCGTCGAGATAGGCGATGTCGGCGTCGTCGGAGCGAAACGTGCCGGTACGGAAATTCTGAGTCATGCCAACCCTCTGATGCCGGCCCTTCATACACGGGCGCAGGGCCCAGTCGAGCGCTCCCGCGCATGCGAGGTCTACGGGCCGGAGCTAACGCGACAGATGAAGCGCACGCTTGGGAGTCAATCGGAAGTATAAAAATATCAACGGCTTACATCGATTTCCCATCAAGAAGATTTGGATGAGACGCCTGTCGCGCCGCTGAATCGATCGGTCGCGCCGCTGCCCAACTGGGTTTGCCAAGGTGGTATTCCTGGATGGGTACCGATAAGGTCCCATGGACCTCGCGTTGTCCGCGAGGCCTCAACACAGAGGGGCAATTAATGTCGAAACGAATACTCTTGTACGCAACGGCCGCTTTGGCCGGCCTCGCACTCGCGGCTGGCGATGCCGCAGCCGCAACGAAGAGACACGCGCCGGTGGTCCACAACACGGCACACACACACCGGGCTTCCAACACCCAGCAACGCTTCCACAACGCGGCCCATCAGCAACACTCCCACAACCTCGCCCACACCCAGCAGCGCTTCCACAACGTCGCGACCACCCATCTGGGCCCGACCCACCGGACGGGCTTCCACGGTCATTTCACGCACGGTCCCGGCCTCGGTTCCTCGCCGCACCTCGCGCACGGTACCTTCAAGTTCGGCCCCGCCAAGGTCACACCGCTGGCCGCCAGGAAACTGGCGTTCGCCACCATCAAGCTCGGCAACAGGGTCGCGCCGATCTGGAAGACGGGACCCAAGAGGATCTGGGTCGGCGGCCGGTGGAAGACGTTCATCGCCTTCTCGGCGATCCACGCCGTGCGGATCGGCGGCGGCTACTACTGGCCCGACGCCTACGTCAATGTCGGCCGGCCCTACTGCACGGGCACGACGCCCGACGGCTGCCAGCTCAACTGGCAACTGGTCAACTTCGAGGACGGCGGCAACGCCTTCCAGTGCGTGCAGTTCTGTCCGCGGCCAAATGCGCCGCCGCCACCGCAGGCGGTCGCGCTCACCCCGCCGCCGCCTGTCCCGGCGGCAGGCGCCTGCGAGGTCACGGTCTTCTCGGAGCCGAACTTTACCGGCCAGGATGCGACCACCGGCGAGGAGCAGCCGACGCTCAGCCAGACCGGCTGGCAGGACCAGATCGTCTCGGTTCAGGTGAAGAGCGGCGTCTGGGATTTCTTCTCCGAGGAGAACTTCGGCGGCAACAACATGCGTCTGCGGCCCGGCTCCTATAAGGACCTCGGCCCCGAGTGGAGCAAGAAGATCAACTCGTTCATGTGCGTGATGGCGGTGCCGCCGAGCACGGCGGCGTCGGCGCAATAACAATCAATCGCAATAAAGTGCAGGCCCTCGTCGGCCCACGCATCTCGCTCCGTCTGATCCTCTCCAGCCTCCGTCAGCGCCTCGCGGCGCCGGCGGAGGCTGGTGCTTCCGCGATCTCGCGCTCGGCTTGCCCGACAACCTCCGACGTGTAACTTTATGGCGGCTTGGTCGCGCGGAACCTGAGGCGTTTCTCGTCGTTGGCCCGGAGCGACCTTCGCGTCCTTGGCGTCTCTTTCGTCCCTCCGCCGGAACGGCTGACACCCGCGTCCGCAACCGCGCCGCGCCATGACCTTCATCAAGCTGCTGACGGCCCCGATCCGGCGACTGATGAACTGGTCGGTGATTCAGTTCTGCATCGTCGTCGTGGTCATCCTGTTTCTGGAATATCAAGACCCCAATACGATCGGTGGCCAAGTTTATGGCTGGCTCGATTCGCTTGTGACGACGAGCCTCAATTTCCTGTCTCACGTCCATGAGATGAGATCGTTTACCCGCGCTTTTCTCACGGTCGGATTGACGATCGCCTATGGATTTTGCGTCCTTTGGCTGTTCTTGGAGGCTTGCCGTCGGATCATCCGCAATGGTGTCGATTTCGCCGGCCGTCACAACTTCCTCGGCCTGCGCAACGCGATCGCGCGCGATCGCGGCATCGCGGCCTATCGGGCCTGGGAGCCGCTCGAGCACATCCGCCCGCCCGAGATCCCTCAGTTCGTGTGGGAGGAGCGCTTTGCCTGGCCGGCGAACGATGAGCCCCCCTATCCGAGCCTGTGGCGACGCATCGCGTTCGAGCTCGCGAGCGTGATCCTGGTGGTGCTGCTCGTCCTCGTGCTGCTCCAGGTATTCACGCCGATCCCGGCCCTGTCGTGGATCGCGGCGCAGGCCAAGGCCGTGTTCGGCTGGGGCAGTCACTAGTCCACTTCCCGTCCACTTGATCCACCCACGTCATGGCCGGGCTAAAGCCGGGCATGACGCGGGAACCCGTAGGGACGGAATACGCTGCTGGGAATGCGCCCCCCTGCTCGCTATGGTTCGGCCGCTTCCGCCACAGCCATTTGTCGAGGTCGCTCCCCATGGCCGAACCCGTCGTTCCCCATTTCCACAACGACGCGGGCGTGCCGGTGATCGAGATCGGCGCCAAGGAGTTCATGTGCGTCGGGGCCAAGCCGCCGTTCGACCATCCGCATGTGTTCCTCGACATGGGCGGCGACAACGAGATCATCTGCCCGTATTGCTCGACGCTCTACCGCCACGATCCCGCGCTCGATTCCCATGCGGCGCGGCCGCCGGAAAGCGCCCTGCCGTTCCGGCAGCGGCCTGATCCTCCCACCGGAGCCTTGATCCTTGGCGTCCGCGCGCACGTCATCGTCGCCGGCGCCGGCATCGGCGGCCTGACAGCGGCATTGGCGCTGGCGCGCGCGGGCTTTCGCGTCGCCGTGCTGGAGCAAGCCGAGAAGCTCGAGGAAACCGGCGCCGGCATCCAGCTTTCGCCCAACGCCACCCGCGTGCTGATCGCGCTCGGCCTTGGCGAGGCGCTGTCGGCAGTGTCGACCGTGCCGCCGGCGATGCGCGTCATGGCCGCGCGGCTCGGGCCGCGCAGATCGCGCGCATGCCGCTCGCGGACGCGCAGAACGCTACGGCGCGCCCTATCTGGATGGTGCATCGCGCCGACCTGCAGGCGGCCCTGCTCGGCGCGGCCTCGGCGCATCCCGACATCGCGCTCAAGCTCGGCGCCCGCGTCGAAGATTTCGCCGCCCAAGCCAGAGGCGTCGACGCGTGCCGGCCGGCGCGGGACGCATGACGTCGAGGAGCGCGGCGTCGCGCTGATCGGCGCCGACGGAATGTGGTCGAGCGTGCGGCAGCGGCTGCGGGCAGACCGACGCGCCGCGCTTCACCCGCCGTACCGCCTGGCGCGCGCTGGTGCCGGCCGACGCGGTGGCGCGAGGAATTCGCGACGCCCGCTGTCCAGCTTTGGCTCGGGCAGGATGCGCATCTGGTGCATTACCCGGTCAAGGGCGGCCGCTGATCAATATCGTCGCCATCGTGCGCGACGACTGGCAACGAGACCGGCTGGACCGCGCCGCGGCGAGCGCGACGAAATGCTGCGCGCGCTTTCCGCGCGGGCGCTGGGCCGACGGCGGCGCGTGACGTCATCAGCCGCCGACGCGTGGCTCAAATGGGCGCTGTATGATCGCGCGCCGCTGCCGCTGGCGGCGCCGGCCCGGTGACGCTGCTCGGCGATGCGGCGCATCCGATGCTGCCGTTTCTGGCGCAGGGCGCCGCCATGGCGATCGAGGACGCCGCCGTGCTGGCGCGACGCTCGCGGCGGCGCAGGACGATCCCATCTGCGCGCAATGCGCGCGCTACGAAGCGCGCACGCCGGGCCGCGCACCGCGCGCGTGCAGCGAGCCGCGCGCCGCAAGGCGACGATCTACGCGATGACCGGGCCGGCGGCCTCATCCGCAACATCGTGATGGGCGCGGATGGGCGGCGAGAGCCTGCGCGCGCGCTACGATTGGATCTATGACTGGCGCGACGCCGAGTACATTCGCAAATCGCCGCGCATGAAGCGAGCACGCGCGCCATGATGTTTCCCGACCACCGTCGCCGGCAGCCTGCCCAAGCCGTCCTGGCTCGCCGAGCCGAACAAGCTGTGGCCGCAGTGGCGCTCAGCGGCGACGAGCTCGCCGCGGCCAAGCTCGACGCGACGCTGCTCGCCATCAAGGGCAGGAGGATGCCGGCATCGACATCGTCAGCGACGGCGAGCAGTCGCGTCAGCATTTCGTGCACGGCTTCCTCGAGTTCGTCGAGGGCATCGACTTCACCCACAAGGTCGAGATGGGCATCCGCGACGACCGCTATAAGGCGATGGTGCCGACGGTCACGGGCGCGCTGCAGCTCAAGGGCCGCGTGCACGCCGCCGAGGCGCGCCACGCCCGCGCCCACACGAGCGCAAACTCAAGTTCACCCTGCCCGGGCCGATGACGATCGTCGACACCATCGCGGACGACCACTACGGCGACCGCGTCGAAGATGGCGTTCGCCTTCGCCGACCTGTTCAACCAGGAGGCGCGCGCGCTGCGAAGCCGACGGCGTGGATGTGATCCAGTTCGACGAGCCCGCCTTCAACGTCTACATGAAGGAGGTCGGCGGCTGGGGCGTCGAGGCGCTGCATCGTGCGATCGACGGGCCTCACAGTGCACCACCGCCGTGCACATCTGCTACGGCTACGGCATCAAGGCCAACATCGACTGGAAGAACGAGCCTCGGCGGCGAGTGGCGGCAATACGAGGAGATCTTTCCGGCGCTGGCCAAAAGCCGCATCGATCAGGTCTCGCTCGAATGCCGCAACTCGAAGGTGCCGATGACGCTGCTCGAAGCTGCTCGACGGCAAGGACGTGCTGGTCGGCGCGATCGATGTCGCCACCGACCGGGTCGAGACCCCCGACGAGGTCGCGGCCGTCATCGCGGAGGCGACGAAGTACGTCGCCAAGGAGAAGATCGTCCCCTGCACCAATTGCGGCATGGCCCCCATGCACCGCGACATCGCCATGGGCAAGCTGAAGGCGCTGGGCGACGGGGCGAGGTTGGCGAGAGCGAAGTTCGCGTAGGGTGGGCAACCGCGCCCGGGTGCCGGCGTGGGCAAAATCGCTTATGCGCGGTTGCCCACGCGGACAGGCATCGTCACGCGATTTTGCCCACCCTACGAACCCAAGAACTCCGCCATCGCCTGATTGAACTCCGCGGGCCGATCCATATTCGAAATGTGCCCCGCCCCGGCCATCTCCACATAGCGCGAGCCCGGCAACCGTTTCTGCATGTCCTGCATCGCGGCCGGCGTGGTGCCGTCCTTCTCGCCGCAGACGAACAGCACCGGGCACGTCACGCTCGCGACCTTGGCGTTGTAGTTGTGATCGGCGAGCGCGGCCGCGCAGCCGATGAAGCCGTTCGCGGGCGTACCGCGGATCATGCCGCGCACCTTGTCGAGATGCGGCGGGTTCTTCGCGAGCGTCTCGGGCGGAAACCAGCGCGCCATGGTCGAAGTCGACCAGCGCCTCCATGCCTTTCTGCTGCGCCACCACGATGCGCTCCTCCCACTGCTGGCTCGACGCCGGCGTCGACATGCAGCCCGAAGTCGCACACCACGATGCCGCTCACCTTGTCGGGGTGCTGCAGCGCGAGGCCGAGCGCGGTCGCGCCGCCCATCGACAGGCCGGCGAAATGCGCTTGGCCGATGCCGACCGCCTCCATCAGCGCCGCCGCGTCGGCGACGAGCGTGTCGAACGCGTAGCGTCCGGCCGGCGCGTCGGTCGCACCGTGGCCGCGCTGGTCGTAGCGCAGCACCCGATATTTGCCCTTGAGCGCCGCCGCCTGCTCGTCCCACATCGCGGCCGTGGTCGCGAGCGAGTTGGAGAACACGACCCAGGGCGCGCCCTCGGGCCCGTCGACCGTGTAGTTGAAATTGATGCCGTTAGCCTTGATGCGCATGCTGTTCGATCCCGGTGCGAAAACGCTTAGGTGAGGATACACTTATACGAGGCCGGCGAACGCGCGATCAACCGCGTCCCGGCCGTGCGTCCGAGGGGCCAGGAGACATGGACTTCCGCCGCCGCGACCTCCTGCTGTCCGCCGCCGGCATGGCGGCGGGCCTTGCCGTCGCGTTGCCGGCGGCGAACGCCGAGGATTACCCCACGCGATCCGTCGAGCTCGTCGTGCCGTTCACGGCCGGCGGCGGCAGCGATCTCCTGGCGCGGATCCTCAGCGAGGGCCTCAACAAGCGGCTCGGCCAGCCCTTCGTGGTGGTCAATCGTCCGGGCGCCAATACGAACGTCGGCACGCTCTCGGTCGCGCGCGCCAGGCCCGACGGCTACACGCTGCTGATCGCGAGCGTCGGGCTTGCGGCCAATCCGTCGCTCTATCCGGATCTCGGCCTCGATCCGCTCGCCCGGCTCGCGCCGATCAGCCTGCTCGCGAACGCGCCCACCGTGCTGGTCGTGCCGCCCGCGCTGCCCATCCGTTCGCTTGCCGAATTCATCGCCTATGCCAAGGCGCATCCGGGCGCGCTCAATTTCGGCTCCTACGGCGCCGGCAGCGGTCCGCATCTCGCGACCGAGCTGTTCATGACGGCGACCGGCACCCGCATGGTGCACGTGCCCTACGGCGGCGGCGGCCCGGCCGCGCTCGGCGCCATGGGCAACCAGGTGCAGGCGCTCTTTTCCAGCGTGCTGCCCGTCCTCGGCATGATCCGCAATGGCTCGCTCAGGGCGCTCGCCATCGCGTCCGAGCACCGCTCCGCCCTTCTGCCCGACGTGCCGACCTTCTCGGAAAGCGGGCTCGACTATAAGACCGGCACCTGGTTCGGCCTGCTCGCCCCCGCACGCACACCCGCGGCCATCATCGATACGCTCAACCGCGCGGCCGTCGCGGTGCTGCGCGAGCCGGCGGCGGGCCGGCGCCTCTCCGATCAAGGCGCCGAGGTGGTGGCGAATTCGCCGACGGAATTCCGCGCTTTCATCGGCGACGAGATGGCGCGGCTCGCGCGCGTCATCCGCGCCGCCGATATCCGGCTCGATTAGTTATTCCATATCTTCCAACAACGAGGACACACAATGGACTTGGGACTGACCGGTAAGGTAGCGCTGGTGACGGGATCGAGCCGCGGCATCGGACGCGGCATCGCGCTGCAGCTTGCCGCCGAAGGATGCGACGTGATGCTCACCGGGCGCGACAGACAAGCGCTCGACGAGGTGGTCGCGGAGGTGAAGAAGCTCGGCCGCAAGGCGGAGTACGCGACCGCCGACCTGCGCGCCGAGGGCGAGCCTGCCGCACTGGTCGAGGCCGCCAAGCGCGCCTTCGGGCACATCGACATCCTGGTGAACAATGCGGGCACCACCAAGCGCGGCGATTTCCTCGAGCTGACCGACGCCGATTGGACCGAAGGCTATGCGCTGAAGTTCTTCGCCCATGTGCGGCTCGCCCGCGCGGCCTGGCCGTCGCTCGCGCAACGCAAGGGCTCGATCGTCACCATCGGCGGCACCAGCGGCCGCATGCCGATCGCGGCCTTCACGATCGGCAGCTCGGTCAACTCCGCGGCCGCCGCCTTCAGCAAGGCGCTCGCCGACCGCGGCAAGACCGATGGCGTGCAGGTCAACACCATCCACCCGAGCTACGTCGAGACCGACCGCCTGTGGCGCCGCATCCGCGCCGACATGGAGCGCACCGGCAAGAGCGAAGCCGAGGTGCGCGAGTGGCACCGCAACGACATCGGCGTCACCCGCTTCGGCACGCCCGAGGACATCGGCGGCCTCGTCGCCTTCCTGGTCTCCCCGCGCGGCCGCTGGATGCACGGCGCCACCATCGACATGGACGGCGGCGAGGTGAAGGCGATGTGATCTTGCGCGGCGCCGACGCTCCCTCTCCCCCTTCAGGGGGAGAGGGTCGGGGTGAGGGGGCCTCTCCGCGATTCGTTACCGACGATGTGCTTCGCTGAGGCTCAGCGCCCCTCACCCCAACCCTCTCCCCGCAAGAGCGGGGAGAGGGAGCGCGTATGCAGTGCCCTAACCCCATGACATGATCTCCCCATGACTCCCCTCCTCTCCCCAGGCCGCATCGGCGCCGTCGAGATCCGCAACCGCATCGTCATGCCGCCGATGACGACGCGGCTGTCGGATGAGGAAGGCCACGTCACCGACGGCACGATCGCCTACTACATGGCGCGGGTGCGCGGCGGCGTCGGGATGATCACCGTCGAGATGGCCTCGCCCACCCGCGCGGGGCGCCACCGTCGGCGCGAGCTCGGAATTTATGACGACCGCTTCATCCCGGGCCTCACCCGGCTCACCACCGAGATCCACGCCGGCGGCGCCAAGGCCTCGATCCAGCTCGGCCACGGCGGCGGCCACACGCGCCAGGACATTTGCGGCGAGATGCCGCTCGCGCCCTCGGCGATCCCGCATCCGGTGTTCGAGGTGACGAACGAGACGATCGTCCCGCAGGCGATGACGCTCGACGACATCCGCACCACCACCGAGGCCTTCGCGGCGGCGGCCGTGCGCGCGCAGCAAGCCGGCTTCGACTGCGTCGAGATCCACGCCGCGCACGGCTATCTCATTTCCCAGTTCCTCACGCCGTTCGAGAACCACCGCACCGACGACTACGGCGGCTCGCTCGAGAACCGCGCGCGCTTCGGCCTCGACGTCCTGCGCGCCGTCAAGCGCGCCGTCACCATCCCGGTGATCTTCCGCATCTCGGTCGACGACTATTTCCCCGAGGGCCTGCCCGAGGCAGACGGCATCCGCGTCGCCGTGTGGGCCGGCGAAGCCGGTGCCGACGCGCTGCACATCGCGGCCGGGCACTACCGTTCGCTGCCGACCGCGGCGCGCATGATCCCGCCGATGGAATATCCCGATGCGACCTTCCTCGACTATGCCGCGCAGGTGAAGAAACAGGTCGCCGTGCCCGTGATCGCGGTCGGCCGTCTCGGCGATCCGCGGATCGCGGCCGACGCGATCGCGAGCGGCAAGGCCGACTTCGTCTCGCTCGGCCGCACGCTGATCGCCGATCCCGAATGGGTCGCCAAGGTCACCCGCAACGAGCCGATCCGCCGCTGCCTCGCCTGCAACACCTGCATCAACGAGATGCGCGGCGGCACGCAGCTGCGCTGCGTCGTCAACGGCATGGCGGGCCGCGAGACCGAGTTCGCCCGCGCCAAGCCGCCGCGGCGCGAGCGCATCGCGGTGATCGGCGCCGGCCCGGCCGGGCTCACCTATGCGTCGCTCGTCGCCGACAAAAACACCGTCACGGTGTTCGAGCGCGCCGCGCACGCCGGCGGCGCCTTCCGCTACGTCGGCAAGGCGCCGCGCTTCCAGGAGGTCGTCGCCAACCCGTTCTCGTTCGAGCGCTACTTGAACGATCTCGTCGCGGCCTGCACCCAGAAGGGCGTGACGTTCCGTTTCAACACCGACGTGACGCGGTCGCCCGACGATCTCGCGCCGTTCGATCGCATCGTGATCGCGAGCGGTGCGCGCTATCGGTTTGGCCTGGGCCCTCTTGCGACGATCCTGCTCGACCTCGGCGCCGCCCGCTGGCCCGGCCTGCGCCGGCTCTTCTCCAACGAGACGGTGCGCGACTGGTTCTATCATCGCGCCCGCGCCGCGACCGGCGCTGCATTGCGCAAGCTCGCCCGACCGGAGCAGAAGGTCGTCGTGATCGGCGATGCGGCGCAGGCGGGCAAGAGCCGCCCCGCCATCGCGAGCGCTTTCGCGGCGGCGCTGCTCGCGTCGTAGGGTGGGCAAAATCGCGTGGCAACCACGTTCCGCGTGGGCAACCGCGCGCAAAGCGATTTTGCCCACGCGGACGCCGGGGCGCGATTTTGCCCACCCTACGGCTCAATTCTCCCGCGCGCCGCGCCCGCCTGCTCGGTCAGCCACTGACGGAAGACCGAGATCGGCGGCTGCATCCAGTCGTCGCTGCGGCACACCACGTAGTATCCCTTCATCAGCTTGAACGACACGTCGAACGGCCGCACCAGCAGCCCCTGCTCGAGATAGGGGCGCACGATCACGTCGACGCCGAGCGCGACGCCGAGCCCGGACGCCGCCGCCCGATAGAGCAGATGGAAATTGTCGAATGCGCTGCGGATCTGCGGGCGGTCCGCGATGCCCGCGGCCTGCAGCCACGCGTTCCACGCTTCCTGCTGGCCCGCGATGCCGAGCAGCGGACAGGCCGCGAGGTCGCGCATGTGCCGCAGCGCCGGATGCGCGTCGAGAAAGTCGGCGCTGCAGACCGGATAGGCGTCCATGTCGAGCAGCCGCTCCGCGCGCAGCCCTTCCCAGTCGCCGGTGCCGGGCCAGATCGCGAGATCGGCCTCGCTGCCGTCGAGGTCGCCGTGCCCGTTCATGCTGCGCAGCTCCACGTCGATGTCGCGGTGCGCCGCCTGGAACGCGGGCAGCCGCGCCACCAGCCAGTTGGCGGCGAGCGACGCCGGCACGCTCACGGTGAGCGAATTGCCGTGCGCGCCGCCGCGCAAACCCTCGCTCGCACGGCGGATCGTATCGATCGCGGGCGCAAGCCGCGTCAAGTACGCCTGGCCGGCCTCGGTGAGCTCGAGCGCGCGATGGGTGCGCCAGAACAGCGCGACGCCGAGGTCGAGCTCGAGCGCGCGGACGCGGCGGCTGATCGCCGGCACCGTGAGATGCAGCATCGCGGCCGCCTGCGTGAAGCTCAGCAGGCGCGCCGCCGCCACGAAGGCTTCGATCGACTTGAATGGCGGCATCCGGTGTCCCATGCGATATTTCCCCTATGCGTCGACGCCGGCGGCAAGGCCGTAACACGTGTGGCGTCGCATTGCCGTCAAAGGTCTTATTGTGCCGACAAGGGCGATATGCGCGCCCTCGCCCATCGAGAGGCGGACGCGAGTTCAGTGCGCGCGCGCGACGCCGCTGTCACCGTCGCGCTCACAGACATCTCGCATGCGGCCCCATGATACTCCCCGTCACAATCCCGCCACGCGTCGCCCCGGCAAACCGCGCGCCGTTTCCCCGGTAACGGTGCAGCGCATCATTGGTTGCACGCATTTCAAGAGCGCGGCGCTGGAATGCAATTGTTGGAACCCGACGACGCATCTAGCGTCGCGCGCGATGGCAGACGCCATCACGGGGGCAAAACATTATTCGGGTAACTTGGAACGGAGAACATGATGACCAGGAAAGCAGGCAAGCTGACCACGCTCGCGGTCGCAACCACGCTCACGGCGCTGTTCGCGGGCTCCGCGCTGGCGCAGAGCGTCAATGCGAATGTCGCCGCAAACGCGACTGTCGGCGCAAACGCGACTGTCGGCGTCAATGCCGGTACCGGCGCCGCGACGGGCGGCCTGGGCGGCCTCGTCAGCGGGCTGCTCGGCGACGTGACCGGGCTCCTCGGCGGCCTCGGGCTCGGCGGCATCCTGTAGCGACCCGCTCCCCTTCGCGCGGCGGCCGGCCCATTCGATCACCCGTCATCCCACCGGGCACGTCGGCCGCCGCGCAACCTGCACCTCCCCGTATCCCGGCTGCGGCGACGGCGTCATGTCGGCCGTCGCGGCCGGGAGATCGGGCGTTCGAGCATGATCCCGAAAAGTGGATTCCGGTTTTCGGAAAAGATCATGCTCCACGCGTGAGCGCGTTCGACACGCACAAGGCGTGGCGCGGAAGCTTCGCGCCGCGTCTTCATCATTATTCCTTTTCTCGCCAAGCTTATCGGGTGCCGCGCGATGGCCGTTTTCGAAGCCCGACTCGATTCCCCGCCGCCGCCGGGCTCGCCGCCGCATCTCCTGCTTCCGCCGTTGCGGCCGCCGCCACGCCCGCCGGAGGAGCCTGAACCTGAGACGCGCATTCGTCTGCTGCGCCGGCCGCGCCGGACGATCGCCATCGGCATCGCGTGCGCGTTCGTCATCGTCGTCTGGCTGTGGTCGCATCACGCGGCCGCGCCGCCCGGCTACCTGACGGCGCCGGTCGATCACGGCGACGTCGTGCGCGTCGCCACCGCGAGCGGAATGGTCAATCCGGTCGAGACCGTGCAGGTCGGCAGCTACGTGTCGGGCCGCATCGAGGACCTGTCCTGCGACTACAACAGCCGCGTCACCAAGGGGCAGCGCTGCGCCAAGATCGACCCGCGCAGCTATCAGGCCGCGGTCGACCAGGCCGCCGCCGCGGTCGCGACCGCCAAGGCCCAATCGGCCAAGGACCAGGCGAATCTCGCCTACCTCCAGCGCACCTACGAGCGCAACCTCGACCTCTCGCAGCGCGGCGTGGTTTCGCCCGACGCGATCGACAATGCCAAGAACGCGTTCACGCAGGCGCAGGCCCAGGCCGAGCTCGACGCCGCGATGATCCGGCAGCGCGAGGCGGAGCTCAAGACCGCACAGGTCAGCCTCGACCTGACCGAGATCATCTCGCCGGTCGAAGGCACCGTGGTGTCGCGCAGCGTCGCGATCGGCCAGACCGTCACGGCCAACTTCCAGACGCCGACGCTGTTCCTGATCGCGACCGACCTCACCCGCATGCAGGTCGACGCCACCGTGACGGAAGCCGCGATCGGCGAGATCCACGAGGGACAGAAGGCGACCTTCACGGTCGAGGCCTTTCCGGATCGCACCTTCACGGGCACCGTCACGCAGGTGCGCCAGGCGCCGGTCTCGGTGCAGAACGTGATCTCCTATGACGTGGTGGTGTCGGCCGACAATCCCGACCTGCTGCTCAAGCCCGGCATGACGGCGACGACCCACATCGTCACGGCCGAGCGCGACCGGGTGCTGCGCGTCCCCGAGCAGGCGCTGCGCTTCGCACCCGGCGGGGTCGGCGGCGCGCAGGCCGCGACGCGGCAAGACGGTGACAGGGGCGGCGACAAGGGCGAGGTCTGGGTCGAGCGCGGCAAGAATCTCGTGCGCGCACCGGTGACCGTCGGCTTGCGCGACGACAACCACGTCGAGGTCCGTTCGGGCGACCTGCGGCCGGGCGACCGGGTCGCGGTCGCGCGCGCGCGCGGAGAGGCCAACGCAGGGACCAAGCCTTGATGCACGCGCGTCCCACCGCGATCGAGATCACCGGCCTGCGCCGCGTCTATGTTCTCGGCAAGGTCGAGGTCGCGGCGTTGCGCGGCATCGACCTGCGCGTCGCGAGCGGCGAGTTCGTCGCCATCATGGGCGCCTCCGGCTCCGGCAAGTCGACCTTGCTGCATATTCTCGGCTGCCTCGACCGGCCGACCGCGGGCGACTACCGCCTGGAGAGCACGTCCGTCGCACACCTTTCCGACGACGCGCTCGCGGCGATCCGCAGCCGCCGCATCGGCTTCGTCTTCCAGAGCTTCAACCTCGTGGCGCGCACCAGCGCGCTGCAGAACGTGGCGCTGCCGCTGCTCTATGCCGGCGACGCCGGCCGCGCCGCGCGTGCCGAACGCGTCCTCGCGACGGTCGGCCTCGAGAAGCTCGCGCGGCACAATCCCAACCAGCTCTCCGGCGGGCAGCAGCAGCGCGTCGCGCTTGCCCGCGCGCTTGTCAACGATCCCGCGATCCTGCTCGCCGACGAGCCGACCGGCAATCTCGACTCGGCGAGCTCGCACGAGATCATGAACGTCATCCGCACCCTCAACCGCGAACGCGGCGTCACGGTCGTCGTCGTCACCCACGAGCCCGACATCGCGGCCTACGCGGACCGCACCATCACGCTGCGCGACGGCCGCATCGCGAGCGATGTCGCCACGCCGAACGCGCGCTCCCGGCACGGCGTCCGCCCTCCCTCTCACCCTTCAGGCGGTGACGGTCGGGGTGAGGGGGCGTCTCCACGAGTCATTTTAGACGACGTGTTTCGCCGCGCCTCAGCGCCCCTCACCCCAACCCTCTCCCCTTCGGGGAGAGGGAGCGCGGGCGCCGTGCCCTCGGCGCAAAACCTCCCTTCCCTCTCCCTCGTCGCCATGACGTTCGGCGCGGCGCTCGCGGCGCTCGCGCGCAACAAGCTGCGCAGCGCACTCACCATGCTGGGCGTGTTCATCGGCGTCGCGGCGCTGATCGCCATGATCGCGGTCGGCGAAGGTGCGAACGACGCGGTGCGCAAGCAGATGGCGAGCCTCGGCACCAGCCTGTTCGTGGTCCTGCCCGGCGCCTCGACCGCGAACGGCGTGCGCGCCGGCGCGAGCAGCGCCTCGACGCTCACGGTCGCGGATGCCGACGCGATCGCGCGCGAGACCGACGCGGTCGCGCGCGTGAGCTATGTCGACCGCCAGGTCGCGCAGGCGCAATACGGCGGCAACAACTGGTCGACCGCGGTCGAAGGTGTCACCCCTGCATTCCTGCACATCCTCGACTGGCACATCGACGCCGGCCGCGCGCTGACCGATGCGGACGGCGAGAGCGCCGCCATGGTCTGCCTGATCGGCCGCACCGTCTATCGCAACCTGTTCGCGCCCGACGAGGATCCGGTCGGCGCCATTATCCTGGTCAAGGGCCAGCCGCTGCGCGTGATCGGCCTGCTCGGCTCGCGCGGCCAGTCGAGCTTCGGCACCGACCAGGACGACGTCGTGATGATCCCGTTCGCGACCGCCGAGCGCCGCGTCATCGGCGTCGCGGTGCCGGCGCAGGCGCCCTCGCCGGTCACCGACCGCTTCCCGCCCGCCCCCAACCCGTACGGCTTGCAGCCCAAGCTCGCCGGCCTCGTCAACCTGATCTTCGTCGAGGCGAGCGCGCCCGAGGCGGTCGACGACGCCATGCACGGCGCCACCGCGCTGCTGCAGCGCCGCCACCTCATCCGCGCCGGCGAGCCCGACGATTTCAGCGTGCGCAACCTGAGCGAAATCGCGTCGACCGCGGAGAAGACCGGCCGCGTCATCGCGCTGCTGCTCGCGATCCTCGCCTCGATCTCGCTCCTCGTCGGCGGGGTCGGCATCATGAACATCCTGCTCGTCTCGGTGACCGAACGCACCCGCGAGATCGGCGTGCGCATGGCGATCGGCGCGCGCCGCCGCCACGTGCTGCTGCAGTTCCTGGTCGAGGCCGCGCTGATCAGCCTCGCGGGCGGCGCCGCCGGCATCGCGGTCGGGCTCGCGGCCTCGCTCGCCATCGCCTCGCTCGCGCACTGGCCGGTCGTCCTCTCGCTGCCCGCCATCCTCGGCAGCCTCGCCTTCTCGGCCGCGGTCGGCGTCTTCTTCGGCTACTACCCGGCGCACAAGGCCGCCCGCCTCAACCCGATCGAGGCGCTGCGGTTCGAGTAGGCAAAGCTTGAAACGTAGGGTGGGCAACCGCGCCGCGGCGGCCGCGTGGGCAAAATCGATTTGTACGCGGTTGCCCACGCGGATCGACGGGCGATTTTGCCCACCCTACGGCTAAAACAAATAGCCAGGGCGCGATGACGATTCGAAGATAAGTCATCACGCTCTGGCGAGCCATCACGGCGCGGCGGCGTCCTGCGCAACGCGCGCCTGCCGCGGCGTCTCGCCGGTCCAGCGCTTGAACGCATGGGTGAACGCGCTGACCTCGCGATAGCCGAGGAGCCACGCGATCCGGGAGATCGACAGCCCGCGATCGGCGAGATACTCGCGCGCGAGGTCGCCGCGCAGCGCCTCGAGGACCTCCGAGAAGGTCGCACCCTCCTCGGCGAGCCGGCGGGCAAAGGTGCGCCGGCTCACACCCAGGATCCTGGCGATGTCGGCCGCGCTCGCCGTTCCGTGCGGCAGTCGCCGGACCATCACGTTCTCGACGTTCGACCGGAACAGTCCGCTCAGCCGGCGCCGGCGAGTCAATGCGTGCTCGGCACTCGCGGTCAGCAGCTCGTTGAGGTACGGGTCCGCACTGACGACCGGGACGTGCTTGACGGCGGCGGCGAACGTCATGCGATCCGCCGCGGCGCCGAATTCGACCTTGCAGCCGAAGAAGGCGGAGAGCTCGGACAAATCCTCGTTGCGGTGGTGGATCAATCCCACGCGGCGCGGCACCAGCAGCCCGCCCGTGAGCTGCCGGCACATGGACATCAACGCCGCCATGCTGAACTCGATCTGATGCCGGTCGGTATGCCGGGCGACGCCGACATAGTCGAACGTCAGATCGATGGCCTGACCCTCGCGGTAGCCGAGCGATATGCCCTCATTGACGATCGACGTGTAGCGCGCGCCCGCGCGCCAGGCGGCGCCGAAGGTGTCGGACGACATGACGACGTAATAGAGGAGGCCGAGCTCGCGGAGATCGGCCGCGGGCACGAGATGGAATCCGAGAAACGGATCCGCGACCGCGTGGGCAACCAGGTTGAGAAACGCGATCTGATGGCGCACCTTGATCCGCGCGCCGCGGTCGAGAACCTGGCCCTCGACGAGGCCCGCGCGCCTCAGCAGCGGCGCGGGATCGACGCCGGCGCTGCGCGCATGCGCGTAAGCGAGCCGCGTGACCGCCCCCATCGCGGTCGGCAAGGCTCCGAGCGATCTGCCATCGGGTGTGCGCACGATCGATGCTCTCGCGCGACGCCTGCAGGCCGATTTGGCGCGCGCCGACAACAGTTTGGCACAAATCAGCAAGACGCGCACCGTAGGTTGCCTTATCAAGGTGCTGGCGCGTGTCGCGGCGAGCGCACGTCCCGGACCTGATCCGCAGCCGACCTCGGTTCGCCGCTTGAAGCACGCGCCGACAAGCATGCCGCGGCGGACGCGTGGCCGGGCGAAAACCCGCCGCCGGTTCGCCGACAAGGGCATGCGCCACCAACGGTCGTTTGACCGTTTCCGACGACGCACGCCACCGTCCTGCCCGTCCCCGGGCCGGGACGCCGTGCGTGTCTGTGTGTGTGTGTTTTGGAGAAGATACGATGCCGAATTCATCCTATGTCGTCGCCGTGATCGACGACGACGATTTCATGCGGCAAGCCATGGATGCGCTGCTGCCCACATTCGACTGCAAGGTCGAGCTTTACGATTCGGCCGAAGCCTTCCTCGCCGCCGTCGTGGAGACTTCGCGCCAATTGCCTGTTGATCGACGTTCATCTCGGCGCGGCGTCGGGTATCTCGCTCGGCCGCCACCTCGGCAAGGCCGGGATCAAGCTTCCCATCATCTACATGACCGCAGACCCCGACGAGTCGATCCGACGGCAGGCGCACGAGGCAGGCGGCGTTGCGTTTCTGCGCAAGCCGTTCCGGCCGGCGGCGTTCTCCGAAGCATTGGACGCGGCGCGGCGGCGCGGGCTTTCCTGCTGACGCTTGCGCCACGGCCCGCGGGCGCCCATGCTGCGGCGTGAGCGAACCCGCAAAGCCTCTCCTCGTCGGCGTGATCTCGGATACGCACGGGCTCATGCGCCCGCAGGCGATCGAGGCGTTGCGCGGCAGCGACCTCATCATCCATGCGGGCGACGTCGGCAGCCCCGAGATCCTCGACCCGCTGCGGGCGCTGGCGCCGACCCGCGTGGTGCGCGGCAATATCGACAAGGGCGTGTGGGGACGCGCGTTGCCCACGAGCGAGCTGGTCGATGTCGGCGGCCATCTGCTCTACGTGCTGCACAACATCGACGAGCTCGACCTCGACCCGCCGACCGCCGGCTTCGCGGCCGTGATCTACGGCCACTCGCACAAGCCGTCGATCGAAACACGCGACGGCGTGCTGTGGCTCAATCCCGGCAGCGTCGGACCGCGGCGGTTCGACCTGCCGATATCGCTCGCCCGCATCACGGTCGCGGGCGCCGAGTTGCGGCCGGAGCTGGTGACGCTCGACGCGTAACTTGTAGGATGGGTTGAGCGCAGCGAAACCCATCACTTAAGCGCCGACGCATAGATGATGGGTTTCGCGGAGCCTGTCCTTGGGCTTGCCGAAGGCAAGACCCGAGGGCTCAACCCATCCTACGTCACACCATCGACAACTCTCTCCGACGCAGCACGCGATACACCAGCGCGACCGGCACGACCGTGCAGACGATCAGCACCGTCGCGGCCGCCGCCGCAACGCCCGCGCTGGTCCCCTCCAGCGACTGGAACATCACCACCGTCATCGTCATCCATTGCCCCGAGTAGAGCACGACCGTCGCGCTCAGCTCGGACGCGACCGTCACGAAGGTGAGCACGAAGCTGCCGACGATGCCGCCGAGCATCAGCGGCAGCGTGATCCGCGCGAACGTCATCGCCGGCGGCACGCCGAGATTGACCGACGCCTCCTCGAGGCTCGGGTCGAGCTGGCGCAGGATCGCGCCCGCCGAGCGCACCGAGAACGGCAATTTGCGCACCACGTAGGCGATGATCATGATCGTCGATGTGCCGGTGAGGATCAGGAAACCGCCGCCATACGCGAGCACGAGGCCGATGCCGAGCACCGTGCCGGCGACCGCGAACGGCGACGTCGCCAGGATGTCGATTGCCCCCGTGAGCCGCGTGCGGAAGCGCGTGACCACGTAGCCGATCGGCACGCCGATCGCGAGCGCGCCGATGCCCGCGAGCGTCGCCAGCAGCAGCGTGTTGCGGAGCGGCGCAAACGACTGCCCGAACAGCTGCTCGAAATTGCCGAGCGAGAAGGCCGGGTACATCACCGGCCCCTTGAACCGCATCAGCGAGATCACGACCACGGCCGCGAACGGCACCAGCGCGGCGCCGACCAGCAGCCAGCAATAGGCGGCGGCACCGGCGCGCAGCGACCGGCGCGCCGCGAGCAGCGGCGCCGCGCGGCGCGCCGCCGTCGCAAAGCCGCGCCGCGCCAGCAGGCCGCGCTGGACCAGCAGCGCCGCCACCGTGCAGACGATCAGCAGCATGCCGAGCACGCCCGCCGAGGCCGGATTGTCCGAGGTCTCGCCGACGAACAGCTTGTAGGCCTCGATCGACAGGATCGGGCGGTCCTCGGCGAGCACGAACGGCACGCCGAAATTCTCCAGCGCCTCGATGAACACCAGGAGCGCGCCGGCGAGGATCGACGGCAGCACCAGCGGCAGCATCACGGTGCGCAGCATGCGGCGCGGGCGTCGCGCCGAGGTTCTGCGCGGCTTCCTCCATCGACACGTCGACCGCCTTGAACGCCGCAATGGTCGGCATCACGACGTAGGGAAAGAGCGTGAGCACGTAGACCACGACAATGCCCTTGGCGCCGTAGATCGAGCCGAACGGGATGCCGACCGCGTGCAGCCAGCCCGTGACGATGCCGGCGCGCCCGAACATCAGCACCAGCGCATAGGCCGAGACGAACGACGGCAGCACCAGCGGCAGCGCCGCCAGCGCCAGCAGCACCGCCTTGCCGCCGATCGGCAGCCGCGCCAGCGCGAACGCGAACGGCACGCCCACCACCACGGTGAGCGCGGCGGCCGCCGCCGCGATCATCAGGCTGTTGGCGAGGCCCTGGAGATAGAACGGGTCCGACAGCACGTCGATGTAGTTCGCGAACGTGAAGCGATGGCTCGTCGAGTCGATGACGCTCGCGCCGAAGACTTTGAGGACCGGGAGAAGGAAGAAGAGCCCGAGGAATGCGAGCGCGATTGCGCCGATCGCGAGGGGAAAGAGGTGACGGGAGAGCAACGCACGCATCAACAGATCCACTTGCTCAAGCACAGCGGCTCTAGCGCCCTCTCCCCCGCTTGCGGGGGAGAGCCGGAGAGGGGGAAGCCACTTGCTCCTGCGCCCGCGGCTTCCCCCTCCCCCACCCTCCCCCGCAAGCGGGAGAGGGAGAGCGCGCGCAGTGCCAACATCAAGGCAGACATATCCCATGAAGCTCATGGCTCGCCCACCACCACGACACTCCTCGGATCGTACGCCACCCGCACCTCGCCCTCGCCGACCGGCGGCGCGAGCGCCATCAGATGCAGCGCCGTCCCATCCGCGAGCGTGACCGCAAAGCGCGTCACCGGCCCGAGATACTCGACCATGCCGAGCTTGCCCGTGAGCGTCGCCCATCCGGCCGGCGCGGCCTCGCCCGGCCGAAGCGCCCGCAGCGCCTCCGGCCGCAGCGACACCGCGACCTTGTCGCCCATCGCACCAGCCGGGCTCGCGGCGCGAACCACCCCGCCCGCGAACGCCACCTCGACGATCTCGCCGGCGCGCCCCGTCACGCTCCCCTCGACCAGGTTGGTCGTCCCGACGAAGCGCGCGACGAACGGCGTCTGCGGCCGCTCGTAGATCGCGCGCGGATCGCCGACCTGCTCGACCCGGCCGGCGCGCATCACGGCGATGCGGTCGGAGACTGCCAGCGCCTCCTCCTGATCGTGCGTGACGTAGAGCACCGTGATGCCGAGCAGCTTCTGCAGGCGGCGGATCTCGCCGCGCATATCGACCCGCAGCTTGGCGTCGAGGTTCGACAGCGGCTCGTCGAGCAGCAGCACGTCCGGCTCGATCGCGACCGCGCGCGCGATCGCGACGCGTTGCAGCTGGCCGCCGGAAAGCTGGTGCGGCCAGCGCTCAGCGTATCCGGGCAACTGGACCAGCTCGAGCGCGCGCGCGACGCGCTTGGCGGTGTCGTCGGCCTTCACCTTGCGGGCGCGCAAGCCGTACGCGACGTTGTCGCCAACCGTGAGATGGGGAAACACCGCGTAGTTCTGGAACACCATGCCGGTGTTGCGGCGGTGCGGCGGCAGCGTGTCGATGCGCGTGTTGCCGAACATGATCCGCCCGGCGTCGAGCTCGCAGAAGCCCGCCACCATGCGCAGCAGCGTGGTCTTGCCGCAGCCGGACGGCCCGAGCAGCGTGAAGAACTCGCCGTCGCGAATGCTGAGCGCGACGTCGTCGACCGCCCGCACGCCCGCGAAGCTGCGCGCGACGCCCTCGATGCTGATCGCGGTCAGGGGTGTCTCCGTTCGAGTAGGACTTGGCGCGGCGCGCGCGCTCCCTCTCCCCCTTTAGGGGGAGAGGGTCGGGGTGAGGGGGCGGCTCTGCAAGTCACGTCCGACGAGGTGTCTTGCCGAGATTCGGCGCCCCTCACCCCAACCCTCTCCCGGTAAGAACGGGGAGAGGGAGCGCATACGCCGTGCACAATTTAACTACCGCGTACGCCGCACGATGTCCTGGATCTTCTTCATGGTCTCGGGGCGCTTGGCGATCCAGCCGTCCTCGTCGTAGTCGACGAGCTTGAGCGCCGAGAGCTGCGGCATCCCGCCCGGCAGCTTGGAGAAGTCGACGTCCTGCCGCGCGGGGCGGCGGAACGCGAAGCGCAGGATTGCCTCGTTCACGTCCTTGCGCGTCACGAAGTCGACGAACTTCTTGGCGGCATCCGGGTTCGGACCGCCCTTGATGATGCCGACGCCTTCCATCTGCGCGATCGTGCCGTCCTTCGGGTAGATGACCCTCTCGGGCGCGCCGTTCGAGGCCCACAGATAGCCCGCATATTCGAGCGAGATGCCGAGCGGGAATTCGCCGTTGCCGACGCCCTGGAACACCAGGCTCGAGCGGTTGAGCACCTTGGTGTTGGCGAGGAGCTGCCCGACCCTGTCCCAGCCCGCATCGCCGCCCCACATCTGCGCCAGCATCGTCAGCGTCGAATAGGCCGAGCCGGAATTCGCCGGGTCCGTGAAGGCGACCTTGTCCTTCCATTTCGCATCGAGCAGGTCGGCCCAGCCCGCCGGCCCCGCGTCGGCGGGCAGCGCCTTGGTGTTCTGCAGGATCACCAGCAGGTGCAGGTTGGTGCCGATCCACGCGTCATCGGGATCGCGGTACGCGGCGGGCGTCGCCGCCTTGTTCTGCGACGCATAGGGCGCAAGCAGCGCCTTGTTGGCGGCGAGCAGCGCACGGCTCACGCCGATCACGGCGTCGCCCAGCGGATGCTCACGCTCCGACGAAATGCGGCGAAACAACACGCCCGACCCTGCCTCCACGGGCTCGACCTGGATGCCCGTCTCCTTGGTGAAGGCCTCGAACATGAAGTGATTGAGGTTCGAACTCGTTCGCCGTGTAGACGACGAGCTTGTTTTGCGCCGCCGCGGGCGTCGCGCCCGCGAGCGCGAGGGCGGCGAGCGACAGGAGGAGCGTGCGGCGAGCGGGCAGACGAACAGGCATGGGACCTCCGCGAGGACCGGGGAAAGCGGCGGCAAAACCGTATACGAACGACGACGGAAAACAATAAGCCTGCGGCAACGCGCGTAGGATGGGTTGAGCGCAGCGAAACCCATCACCTATGCGTCGACCGTCACAGCGATGGGTTTCGCTGCGCTCAACCCATCCTACGACTCCCCCAGCACCCGCGCCGCCGCAGCAACTCCCGCCCCCGCCTCCGGCGCGCGGCCGAGGTCGCGCAGCGTGCATTCGAGATAATACAAATCCGCCAGAACATCCGCCGGCCCGATCGCGCCCATGGTGCCGATGCGGATGACGCGATTGTCGAGCTTGGTGCGCTGGCTCACGATCACGGTGCGATATTTGTTGTACATGTGCCGCACGATGGTGCCGCCGTCGAGGCCGTCGGGAACGCGGCCGACCGTCACGGTCGCCGAGAAATTCCTCGCCGGAAAACTCGGAAAACCAAGCGCCGCGAAGCCCGCGCGCAACGCCGCGGCGAGCCGCGCATGCCGCGCCAGCACCGCGGCCAGCCCCTCCTCCTCGATCATGCGCAGCGCCTCGCTTAAGCCCACGATCAGCGTCACCGGCGGCGTGAACGGCGTCTCGTTCTTCTCCAGCGCGCTCTTCGCGCGGCGGAAATCGAGCAGGAAGCGCGGCACGCCGTGCGCGGCCGCGATCACGCGCATGGCTTTGCCGTTCACCGCCGCGACCGCGAGCCCGGGCGGGCACATCAGCGACTTCTGCGAGGCCGTGACCAGGACGTCGACGCCCCACGCGTCCATGCGCATCTCGACGCCGCCGACGCCGGAGACCGAGTCGACCACCAGGAGCGTGTCGCTGCCGCGCAGCGCCGCGCCGATCGCCGCAAGATCCGCCACCACCCCGGTCGCGCTCTCGTTGTGCACCACCACGACCGCACGAAAGGCCTTCGCGTTGATCCGCCCCGCGATCTCGTTCGCGTCCGGCGCCTCGCCCCACGGCACGATCATACGCTCGACCGTGACCGGCAGCGTCGCGGCGATCGACGCGAACCGCTCGCCGAACTGGCCGTTCTCGACCACCAGCACCGCATCGCCGGCCGAGAGCACGTTGACCAGCGCCGCCTCCATGCCGCCGGTGCCCGACGCCCCGAGCAGGAAGACGTCGCCCGTGGTGCCGATGATCCCGCGCAGCCCCTGCGTCACCTCGGCGAGGATCGCGCGGAATTCCGGCCCGCGATGCGAGATCATCGGCAGCGCGCAGGCCGCCCGCACGCGATCCGGCACCGCCGCGGGGCCGGGCATGCGCAGACGATAGTCGGCGGGAATGGACGTGTTGGTCATGTGGTGGCTTTCCGCGGGTTTCGTCGCACGAAGCGATGTGAGGTAAGCACTGCGGTTGCTCCCTCTCCCCCGCTTGCGGGGGAGAGCCGGAGAGGGGGAAGCCGCTTGCTCATGCATATGCGGCTTCCCCCTCCCCGCCCTCCCCCGCAAGCGGGGGAGGGAGACAACGGCCGTGCCCCGGTGTGCGCGCTACGCGCGCTTGCGCTGCTCGGCCGGCGGCGCGGCGAGCAGCGCGCTCAGCATCCGCATATCCGCAACCGTGTCGAGCCGCTCGATCATATCCGCGAGCGCCGGCGCGCGCGAACCCGGCAGCACGCGCCCAATGCAGTTCTCAAACTTCTCGCGCAACCTCTCCGCCGGCAGCGGGTTGGCGCTGGTGCGCCCCAGGGGCTGGTCGATCTTGCCGGACACCACCTTGCCGTCGATCGCCGTCACCTTCACCTCGGCGCCGAAGTGCTTGTCGGCGGCAAACTGCGCCTCCGTGTAGGCGGCGGCATGAACACGCGGCAGGACCGCGCGCACCGCCGGATCGCGGTACGCCTCGCCCTCGAAGTGCTCGATGCGGATCGTGCGATCCGTCAGCGCGCGCGCCACGCAATACTGCACGCTGAATTTCGCCGCGAGCCCGCTGTCGGGATCGGGCCGGTTGGTGTGCTCGAGCCGCCGCGCATGCGTCCAGCAATCGATACGCGCGACACGCTCGGGCTTGAGGTCGTGCGTGCGCACGAGATCGAGCATGACGTCGATCGCCGGATGGGTGCTGCCACAGCACGGATACTGCTTGATCGCGATGCCCGGCGCCACGATGTCGAACGGCGCGCCCCAGTGCTCGAGCATGCGCGCGGCGTCGTAGGTCCCGGGCCCGTTGAACACCTCGAGGAAGCCCTGGTTGTGCTCGAACGCGCCCGCGTTGGCGGTGAAGTCCTTGGCCGCGAGCAGCGCCGCGAACAGGCCGTTGCGCGCGCAATGGCCGACATGCAGCGGCTTCGTCATGGTGCCGAAGTTCGCCTTGAGGCCGGCCGCGAGCGAGGACGCGAGCGCAAGCGCCGTCGCGGTGCGCGCAGCGTCCAGGCGCAGCAGGTGACACGCCGCGGCCGCGGCGCCGTGCACGCCGAGCGTCGCGGTCGCGTGCCAGCCCTTGGTGTAGTGGTGGAAGTTGACCCCGAGCGCGAGCTTGCACTCGGTCTCGAAGCCCGCCACGTAGGCCGCGATGAAGGCGCGGCCGTCGATCGGGCGCTCGTCCGCCAGCGCGAACAGCGCCGGCAGGATCGGCGCCGACGGATGGCCGCCGAGCGTATTGTTGCAATCGTCGAAGTCGAGCGCATGCGCGGCGGTGCCGTTGATCAGCGCGGCGTCGAGCGCGCTTGCGCGCTCCGCGGTGCCGAAGATGAGGCTCGTGCCGGCGCCCGGCGCCGCGAGCTCGCCGACGATCCTGGCGCACGGCTCGGTGCTGCCCGCGACCGTGACGCCGACGGTGTCGAGGATGCCGACCTTCGCCCAATGCACCGCGTCCGCCGGCAGATCCTCGAACCGCAGCGCCGCGGAGCGCCGAGCGAGTTCATGCGCGAGCTGCATTTCAATTCTCCGTTCCATTCGCACTGCGCCTGCACCCCCTCCCCCGCTTGCGGGGGAGGGTGGGGAGGGGGAAGCCGCATAGGCATGAGCAAGCGGCTTCCCCCTCTCCACCTCTCCCCCGCAAGCGGGGGAGAGAGCCCGGCCGCCGTGCTCACCTCACATGCAATCGTTCTCTCTACGCGTTTCCCGTAGCGGCGACCGCCGCACTCCCACCCGCGAGCTTGCCAAACACCGCGCCCGACACCAGCCCCGTCCCGCTCGGATAGTTGAAGTAGAACAGCCCCCCGACCATTTCGCCAGCCGCATAGAGCCCGGGGATCGGCGCGCCGATGACGTCGACCACCTGCCCGTTCGCCGGGTCGATGCGCACGCCGCCGAACGTGAAGGTCACGCCGCAGGTCGTCGCAAAGGCCTCGAACGGCGGCGTGTCGAGCCGCTGCGCCCAGTTGCTCTTGGGCGGCTCCAGGCCGCGCGTGCCACGGCCATCCTTGACGGTGTGGTCGAACGGCACCTCGTCCATCACCGCCTCGTTGAAGGCGCGCACGGTCGCGAGAAACACCTTCGCGTCGACGCCCTCGAGCTTGGCGCTAAGCTCCTCGAGCGTATCGGCCGTGACCTTCGTCATCTTCTTCATCCGGTACTCGGGCCGCAGCAGCGGCTTTGCCTTGGCGTCGAACACCTGCCAGGCGAATTGCCCGGGCTGCTTGAGCACTTCGCCGCCGTATTTCGCGTAGGTGAACGAGTGGAAATCGAGCCCCTCGTCGACGAAGCGCTTGCCCTCCGCGTTCACGAGCAGGCCGAAGATGTAGCTATGCTTCTGGAACTGGTCGCCGATGGTCTTGTCGCCGAACTCGGGCGCATAGCGGTCCCAGCCGGTGGCGTGGCAGCCCGACCAGTTGCCGCACGGCTGCGCGCCGATGGCGAGCGCCATGCGCAGCCCGTCGCCGACATTGAAGCGCGTGCCGCGCACTTTGGCGAGCTCCCAGCCGGGGCCGAGATAGCGCGCGCGCCATTCCGGATTGGCCTCGAAGCCGCCGCACGCCAGCACCACGGCGCGCGCCGTGAACTCGACCATGCGGCCGTTCTTCTTCGCGCGCACGCCGCTCACCCGCTCGCCGTCGTAGATCAGCTCGACCGCGCGCGTGTCGTAAGAGACCTCGATGCCGGCCTTCTCGGCCGCGCGGTCGAGGAACGCCACAAGCCCGGCGCCGCCGCCCGACACCTCGATCGGCAACCGGCCGAAGAAGCGCCGCTTGCCATCGACCATGGCGGACTGCCGGCCGAAGTTCGGCACGAAGCGCACGCCCTGCTGGCGCAGCCACGCCATCGTGTCCTGGCTGCGCGTCACCAGGAGCTCGCTCAGCGCCGGATCGGTGCGAAAGCTGGTGAGCCGGAAGAGATCGTCGAAGTATTCGTCGGTCGTGTTGGTGCCGAAGTCGCTGCTCGCGATCTCGTCGTCGGTGAGATCCGTGACCCGCTTGAGCTCGTCCACGGTCTCGAACGCAAACCGCATCACGCCGCCCGCGAACGCGCTGTTCCCCCCCGCCTCCTCGCGCGATGCCGCCTCCAGCATGGTCACTTGCGCGCCCGCCTCCCGCGCCGCCAGCGCCGCGCACAGCGCCGCATTGCCTTTCCCCACGACGAGCACGTCAGAAGATTGCATGGATTATTTCACTCATTTGCACTGCGGTTGCTCTCCCTCTCCCCGCGCGCGGGGAGAGGGTCGGGGTGAGGGGGCGCCTCGACGAAACTTGCGTCAACAACTCGCGGAAACGCCCCCTCATCCCGACCTTCTCCCCGCACGCGGGGAGAAGGAGTGCGGGCTCCGTGCCCGCCTTACATCTCACTCCGCCTTGATCCCCGCCGTCCGGATCACCCTCTCCCACCGCTCGGTCTCATCCGCGATCAGCTTGCCGAACTCCGCCGGTGTCCCCGGCATCGCGACCACCCCGAGCTCGTCGAGCTTCGCCTTGATCTTCGCATCGCCGAGCGCCGCATTGACCGCGCGGTTGAGCGTCTCGACCACCTCGGCCGGCGTCCCCTTCGGCGCGACCAGGCCCTGCCAGAAGCTCGTGTCGTAGCCCGGCACGAATTCCGCCGCCGGCGGCAGATCCGGCAGCGCCGGCTGGCGCGTCGTCGTCGTCACCGCGAGCGCGCGCAGCTTGCCGGCCTTGACGAAGCCGATCGACGACGAGATCGACGCGAACATCACCTGCGCGCGTCCGGCCATCAGGTCGACGAGCGCCGGGCCGGCGCCGCGATAGCTCACGTTGACGAACTTGATGCCGGTCAGGATCTGGAACAGCTCGCCGAACAGATGATTGCCCGAGCCGATACCGGCCGACGCCATCGTGAGCTTGCCCGGATTCTGTTTCCCGTACGCGATCAGCTCCGGCACCGTGTGCACCGGCAGCGAGGGATGCACCTCGATGACGAAGGATTCGCGCGTCGCGCCCGCGACCGGCGTGACGTCGCGCACGAAGTCGAACTTGAGGTCCGGGTAGAGCGCCCCGTTGGCCGCATTGGGCAGGCATCCTTCGAGCAGCGTGTAGCCGTCGGGAACCGCCTTGATTGCCGCCTCGGTCGCGATGTTGGTGCCGGCGCCCGTGCGATTTTCGACGATGAACGACTGGCCGAGCCGCTCCGTGAGCCACCCGCCGAGCAGCCGCGCCATGATGTCGGTGCCGCCGCCCGCCGCGAAGCCGACCAGGATGCGGACGGGGCGTGCCGGGTAGGCGCGCGCTTGCGCCGACGCGAGGCGCGGCGCCGTGGGGAGAGTCGCCGCGGCCGCAGCGAGGCGAAGAAAATCGCGGCGTGGAAGATTCATGACCCGGTACTTCCGACGTGATGTCGCGACGTAGCGGTCAGGCTAGCATGCGGGGATGCCGGCGCGAAACCGGCCGTGACGGGCACGGCAATCGCATGTCAGGTCAGCACGGCGACCGCGCTCCTTCTCCCCGCGTGCGGGGAGAAGGTCGGGATGAGGGGGCGTCTCCGCGAACGCGGAGTTCGTAGAGGCGCCCCCTCTAGCACGCGGGGTGGGTGAGCGTGGCGATGCTCGACGACGCGCAGGCGAGGATGGTCTCCCGGCGCAGTCTCGATTATTCTCCGGTTGTTCGGATCGTACCGGTTCGCTTTGCGCAAATGCCGGCGCCCACGCGGAGAGCAGCATGAATATTGGCCGTCGCCGATTCCTGCATCTGACGGCGAGTGCCGCCGCCATGCCGGCGGCCTCGCGCATCGCGATGGCGGACTCCTACCCGTCGCGGCCCGTGCACTTGATCGTGTTCTACGCCGCGGGCGGCGGAAACGACATCGTCGCCCGTCTCATGGGTCAATGGCTGTCGCAGCGGCTCGGCCAGTCGTTCGTCATCGAGAACAGGCCGGGCGGCAGCGGCAATATCGGAACCGAGTACGTCGTCAGGGCGCCCGCCGATGGCTACACGCTGCTGCTGAGCTCCACCGCGAACGTCGTCAACGGGTCGCTCTACGGCAAGCTGAGCTTCGACTTCGTTCGGGATATCGCTCCGGTCGCCGGCATCAGCTACGAGCCCAATATATTCGTCGTAAATCCGTCCGTACCGGTCAAGACGATCCCCGAGTTCATCGCCTATGCCAAGGCCAATCCGGGCAAGATCAACTTCGGATCGGCCGGCATCGGTTCGTCGCAACAGATGTCCGGCGAGATGTTCAAGATGATGGCCGGCGTCGAGATGACTCACGTCCCGTTTCGCGGCACGGCGCCCGCGCTGACAAGCTTGCTCGGGGGAGACGTGCAGGTCATGTTCGCCAGCGCGCCCGCGGCACTCCCCTATGTCCGGGCCGGCAAGTTGCGAGCGCTGGGCGTGACGACGGAACACCGTTCTGACGTGTTGCCGGACCTTCCGAGCGTGAGCGAGTTTCTGCCGGGTTTCGATGCGAGCGTCTATTACGGGATAGCAGCGCCCAAGAATACGCCGGCGGCTGTCGTCGAACCGCTCAACAAGGAAATCAACGCCGGCCTCGCCGATCCCCAATTCAAGGCGCGGCTCGTCGAGCTCGGCGGCATGGTGTTGCCGGGCTCGCCGTCCGACTTCGGAACGTTTCTGGCGCGCGAAACCGAAAAGTGGGCCAAAGTGGTGAAGTTCGCGCATATCAAGGCCGAGTGAACCGCCCCCTATATCCGAACCGGCGGCCCCGGCGCCTTGAGATACTGCGACGTGCATCGCGTCACGTCGAGGAGATCCCCACATGCCCCTGATCAAGCTGACCCATATGGTGGGGACTGCCAGGAGGGAGCTTTACATCAATTCGGATCAGATCGTGCGCATCGCCGACCCGATTGGGCCGTCGGCCAGCTACCAGGCCAGCCTGCTCCTGACCAGCGGCTCCCAGGATGTGCTCGAGACCGTCGCCCAGGTGGTGGCGCTGATCCAGGGCGCGACGACAGCCGACGCGTAAGCCCGCCGCGTGCGCCGCTCCCTACGCCCGCACCAGCGGCCCCGGCGCCTTGAGATACTGCGACGTGATCGCCGCCGCCGACCAGTAGGTCAGCGCGCCGATCGTGCAGGTCGGGTTGTGCCCCGCGTTCTGCGGAAACGCCGCGCCGCCCATGACGAACAGGTTGCTCGCCTCCCAGGATTGCAGATAGCGGTTGATCGCGCTCGTCTTCGGATCGCTGCCCATGATGGCGCCGCCGGTGTGGTGCGACGACAGGCCGTTGAAGACGCCGTAGACGCGCATGATGTTGGGTCTCGCAAGAGCTCGACCCAACCTACGGGCCTGCTCGGAACGGCAAAGACGCGGATGTGCTCGTCCTCAGATCACTTCGGCAATTCTTCCCTGGAACGGACGACTCGGAGCAAGCTTTAGGCACTCCTATCGCAAGTCTATGGCACGCGCATCGCTGTCGCTTGCAAGTCACGTAATAAGCCTACGGATCGCCGCGGCGAGGGGCTTCTCGTCGCCTTCGAAGCTCGTAATGGTCATCCGGAGCATGGCTTCCGGATCGAGGCGATCGAGCGCAAGTGGATGCTTGGCTTGGTAAGCCAGGACGGTCAGGAAAGTCAGTTGCGTCCGGCCGTTGCCCTCGCGGAAAGGATGGATGGCATTGACCTCGGCAAGGAAGTGCGCCGCTCTCTTGGCGAAGGTGTCGGCATCCAGGCCCCTGAGCTTCTCCTGACGGGCAAGCGCGTCGAACAGACTGCGCATCTCGCGAACGATGTGCTCGGGATAGCAGAAGGCGCTGCCGCCTTTCGATATGCGCACGGACCGAAAACGGCCCGCCCAGCGGTACACGTCACGGAACAGGTGATGGTGAATGGCGCAGTAGTGGCGGACGGTTAGTCGTCCACTCGGTAGCGGCTCGGTGAAGCGCTGCGCCGTGGCGTCTTCCTCAAAGTGGTCGAGCTCGGCCTGTGTGCGCAGGTCCGCGCGGTTCTTGAGTACGGTCGTTCCGGGATAGCAGTAAGGGTCGGAGACCGCGTCATACACCGCGCGTCACGCTTTTCTGGCGTGCTTCGCGAATATCTCCCGCCGCCGCTCGGCCGGGGTCAAGCCACGCCGATCGAAGTCGGCAAACATCTTCCGGCTGGAAGATCGCAGCGTGATGCCCTCGACGGCGCTGATCTTGGTGAAGCCGGCCAGGCCCAGCGTAAGGCCTTTCGCCGGCGGAACCCGCTTCCGCTTGGCGGTCTTGCCCCTCTTGGCAGGGCGGATCCGCTTGGTGCTTTTGTGCATATCGGCAATCTACCACAGCCGGCGAACAATTCGAAGCTGTAGGTTGGGTCGAGCCCTCGCGAGACCCAACGCCGCGCACGCCGATGTTGGGTCTCGCGAAGCGCTCGACCCAACCTAGGCCCCTGCTAAACCAGATTATTGACCCGTCATGGCCGGGCATAGCCGTTCGAAGAACGGCGTCGCGGAGTTCACCCTTGGGCTTGCCGAAGGCAAGACCCGAGGGCTCGCCTAGGTCCCGGCCATCCACGTCTTTGCCACACGGCAAGACGTGGATGCCCGCCTTCGCGGGCATGACGGGAAATGCTCTAGCTCCGCACCAGCGGCCCCGGCGCCTTGAGATACTGCCCCGTGATCGCCGCCGCCGACCAGTAGGTCAGCGCGCCGATCGTGCAGGTCGGGTTGTGCCCCGCGTTCTGCGGAAACGCCGCGCCGCCCATGACGAACAGGTTGCTCGCCTCCCAGGATTGCAGATAGCGGTTGATCGCGCTCGTCTTCGGATCGGCGCCCATGATGGCGCCGCCGGTGTGGTGCGACGACAGGCCGTTGAAGACGCCGTAGTTGCCGCGGCGCGGCTGCGGCGTGCCGATGATCTTGACGTTGGCGGCGCGCGCGATCTCGACGCACTTGTCGGTCAGGTACACCGCCATCTTGTAGTCGTTCTCGGTGTAATTGTAGGTCATGCGCACCAGCGGACGGCCGATCGCGTCGCGATAGGTCGGATCGAGATCGAGATAGTTGTCGCGGTGCGAATAGTTGACGGCGTGCGACGTGATCGGGAACGTGTGATTGTACCAGCGCGCGGTCTCTTCCTTCCATTTGGAGCCCCAGCGCGACACGCCGGGCGGCACCGCCCGCACCTGGATCGGCCGGCCGCCGCTCACCACCGGCGCGATATAGCCGCCGCCGAAGAAGCCCAAGCCCCCGTGATCGAAATTGTCGCACTGGAAGTCGTCGATCGCGGCCGGTGACGTGCCGGTGCCGATGAACGGATTGATCTCGTCCTCGACGAACACCTGCACGGCCGAATTGGTCTGCTGGCAATAGTTCTTGCCGACCACGCCCTTGGCCGTAGCGGGATCATAGGGTTCGCCGATGCCGGCGCTCAGCATGAGCTGCACGTTGTTGAACGGGTACGCACACAGCACCACCATCTCGGCCGGCTGCTCGATCTCCTCGCCGGTGCGGCGGTCGACATAGACCACGCCGCGGACCTTCTTGGCGTCCTTGTCGTACATCAGCCGGCTCACATAGGCCTGCGAGCGCAGCTCGAACTTCGCGTCGCGCCGCAGCACCGGCAGGATGCAGACGAGCGGGCTCGCCTTGGCGTTCGCCTCGCAGCCGAACAGCTCGCAGTGGCCGCAATACTCGCACTGGCCGATCTGCTGGCCTTCCGTGTTGACATAGGGCGCGCTCGAATTGGACGCCGGCGTCGGGAACGGATGGTAGCCGAGGCTTTGCGCCGCCTTGGTGAAGATCAGGCCGGCCTGCGAGGTGATCAGCGGCTTGTTGGGATATTCGTCGCTGCGCGGACCTTCGAAGACGTTGCCGCCGTCGATCTTAGCCCCGCGCAGGTTGCCGGCGCGGCCGGAGGTGCCGCACAGCTTCTCGAACCGGTCGTAGTGAGGCTCGAGGTCGTCATAGGTGATGCCCCAGTCCTGGATCGTCATCCAGTCCGGGATCGCGTTGCGGCCGTAGCGCGCCGTGAGGTGCGAGCGCAGCACGAACTCGTTCGGGTCGAAGCGCAGCGTGATGCCGTTCCAGTGCGCGCCGGCGCCGCCGACGCCGTCGCCGAGCGGCGGCACGTCCCACCGCCGCATCGGCAGCGCGTGCTCGGCCGGCGCGTTGCGGAACGTGTAGGTCTCGACCGCGGTGTCGAGCATGAGCTCCTGGCGGACGCGGTATTTGAGCTCGTCGCGGATGCGCGGCAGCGCAAAATCCTCGCGCGGCGACTTGTCGGCGCCGCGCTCGAGCCCGACCACGGTCAGCCCCGCCTTGGTGAGCTCGCGCGCCATGATGCTGCCGGACCAGCCCATGCCCACCATCACGGCATCGACGGCTTTCATTCGCTTGGCCATGGCGTTCACTCCTATTCAGCGAGGTCATCGATGGGTCGCGCACGGCGCCCGCTCTCCTTCTCCCCCTTCAGGGGGAGAAGGTCGGGATGAGGGGGCGCCTCCGCAAATTCCAACGTTGCGACTCGTGGAGAGACCCCCTCACCCCAACCCTCTCCCCCTAAAGGGGGAGAGGGAGCGCAAGCTCAGTGCCCGATCCCATTCGCCCTCACGAAAAATCCGTGATCGACTTCGGCTCCAGCACCACCTTCTTCCCGCGATACTCCAGCGCCTTCTTCGCATAAGCCGCCGGCAGCCCCGGATAGCCGATCATGCGCCACGCCACCTTGTCGCGATTGCCGCCGTAGATCGGATCGGCGAAGAAGCCCTCCATCGCGGATTGCAGCAGCGCCTCGAAGAACTGCTTGCCGTTGATCTCCGCGAAATCGGCCTTGCCGGCCTCCATGGTCTTGAGCGCCGCCTCGCGATCGGCCACGGACAGGCGGTCGAACTCCTTGCCGTAGGTGCGCTGCGACCATGCGTTCGCGGCCTTGATGCCGGCGGCGAAGAACTCGCGCGGCGTGAGCGAGAGCTGATAGCCCTGCTCGCGCTTGCCCGGCACGAACGGCCCGCCGCGATAGAGCCGCGCGCCGCCGCCCCAGGCGCCGGCGAGCTGGCGATCGATGTAGTTCACCAGGCCGCAATCCGTGCCCGACGGCGTGAGCCGGTCGGCCGGGATGAGGGTGTCATAGGCGGCGCTGAAGAAGTCGGCTTCGGTCGCCGTGAGGGTGAGCAGCGGTTCGACGCCGGTTCTGGGCGCGGCCTGTGGCGCGGGTTGCTGCGGCGGCGGCGGTTGCGATTGCGCTTCGGCCTCGCCGGTCCCGAGCACGGCCGCGACCGTTGTGCCGACGGCGCCAACGCCTTGCAAGAAGCGGCGTCGCGGAATGCTTTCATCCGCCATGGCATCCTCCTCCCTTACCGGCGCGTGGACGCGCTCGTGTTCTGGGGATCATCCGCCCGCGCGAAGGTGGGGGCAAGTGGTTTGGAGCGGCGCAACCTCCGCCGTGGCTGCTCAGGCCAGGGATTTCAGCCGCCGCGTCGCGCCCTCGCTGATGGAAACGGCTATCTTCTCCGGGAAGCCTCTCGGGAGCGCGGACAGAGCGCTGTCGATACTCTTCGTGGCCGTATCAGCAAGCTCGCCGATCACCTCGGCGGCCATCTTGTCCGGCAAGCTCGCGCTCCTTGCCGTCTGCACAAAATGTCGCCCGACAACCGTATGAACGGCGTAGTGACGATTGGTGCCGATCGCCATCGCGAGCTTCATCTGGTTTTGCGTGATCTCGCCGGCGTCCAGGCTCGGTTGCGTTGAGATAATGTCGTAGAGCGGCGCAAGGCTGAAATCGGCCGCCCGGCCCGAGCCGGATACTGAAGTTCTTGGCGTGGCCGTCGGTCGCGCCCAATAGCCAGAACACGATCTGCGCCTTGAAAAAGGTTCGCTGATCGGTGTCGGGCGTATCGCTACCCTTCAGGAGTTCCGCGATCTCGAGAATGCCTGGACCGCCATCGGTTTCATATTTGCGCGACGGTCCGACGGACAAGGCCTGACAGCAATCCTCCTGGGGAAGGCGAAGCAGCCGCCCGTCGCTCGTCCAGCTTCGATCGAAGCGCTGGATCGCGAGGACCCGCTTTCCGGCGAAGTCGACGATCTGGCACTTGGCGACGGGCAAGCCGAGCGCTCCGACCAACGCAAGACAGAAATATTCGTTCTCGACGCTGTTGGTGAGATCGACGCCGTTGGGCAGCGTGCCGATCTGCGGCTTGATAATGTGCGTGGTCGCGGTCGCGCCGTGCGGCACGTGCCATCGATCCTTCCAATACAGCAGCGCGGTTTTTTCCTGCGCGCCGGCAATCGATATCCGGAATTCCGGATCGGCGCCGATGCCGAGCGGATTGCGGGCAAGATTGCTGACCGTGTCGGCGATGTCCTGATCGGTCACCGCGCGCGCATCGATCGCGCCCGCCTTGCCGGGATCCACACCCTCGGGCAAGAACGCAAGTGCGCCGACGCAGTCTCGGCCGATCGCGGCGAGGAGATGATAAGCATCAGCCCCGCCCGCCTGCATGCGTTCGGCAATGCGGCGCTTGATGTCGTCATTGTCGGGGAGAAGATTGTCGAACACGGCGAGGACCGGATCGCCGATAAACCGGTCCTCGCGCAACGGCAGCGAAACGGACACCGGAATGGCGTTACTCCACGCCAGCCAATCCGCGTCGTATTGGAAATCGATCGCCCCGCTGCTCTCGCGGCGCAGCCGTCCGACCAGGCGGGCATTCAGATAGATGTTGAGCGGCGCGTAAGCGGCACGGCGAGCCATCAGAACAAATCCTCGATGGCTTCGCGGGAGACCCGGGACCGCGGTCGGATCACCAGTTCGAGGCCAAGCGCGGTGAGCGCGTCCATGACGGTGCGCAACTGCGTCGCGGGTTCGCCGCCCTCCAGCTTGGAGACGGTGGCCTGACGCGCATGCATCAAGTCGCCCAGCCCGCCTTGAGTGAGATTCTTCTGACGGCGGGCGCGCCGGAGGGCTGCGCCAACCTGTTTGGGGGTGCGTGCGATGGTGTCCATGGAAGAATAATACGCGATCGCGTATAGAATGTAAATATACGTGAAAACGTATAAATAAATCCATACGCAGATGCGTATGGCCGTCGAGCGATTGCAGGCCGCCGATGAGGCCACACACGGTCAAGAAGCCGCTTCATCATTAGGGTTATAGTGGGAAAGCGCGGGCCTCGTGCGGCCGTCCGAATGACTTTTAGAGGAAGATGTTGAGATCAGCGTGATCCGGAATGTCTTTCGGCTCCTCGAGGGAGGCCTCGAATTCCCGAAGCACGCGCGCCCGCTTGTCCCCGGACCAGCCGTTGTAGTGCCGGGGAGATAGCGTGAAGTTCTCGACGCGCTGAAGAACGAGCTTCGCTAACTCGTACTTGAGGGTCTTCTCGTCCGCGTCAAAGACCTTGGCCAGCGAGGCCTTGACTGCGATTTCCTGCTCGGCCGGATAGGAGATGACGGCCATGGTTTTCGTTGCGTCCAGCGGTACAACGTTGAAAGTCGGCCCGATGATATCCCCTTGGTCCGTGAATCCGGTCGAGAAGAGCGCTGATGCCGCGAGAACGGGACGCTGGTTGTCCATCTCAATGATGAGGTGCCGGAGGTCCGGCGCTCTGCCTTCTTCGGCGGGCTTGTCGAAGTGCTTACTGCGGTAGCGATAGACCTCCCACGCCTTCTTTGAGAAGCCGAGAGAAAGGACAGAGGCCTTCGTCGCCACTTCGTTGGGATCAGCCCCCTGCGCCTTGCATATCCCCTCGTGTATCGCCCATAACCGTTCGCCATTCTCGATCTCGGTGTGCATCTCCCGCATCACGGAGCGATAGGCCAGTTGGCGAAGATGTTCGCGGTTGTCGACATCCAGCGGATCGGTGTCGATCGCCTTGAATAGCTCGGTGTCGTGCTTCGAACACAAGCCCGTAAAGGTCGAGGCGTCGTTGCGACCCACCCTGGCGAACTCCATGGCCGGTTCGCCGTTGACCAGCTTGTACCGGGGCATGAGGACGCGACCGTCAGTCTCAAGGAAATCGAGCACGCGCGCGTTCTGGATCGAGTGGGCGCGTATCGGTTTCTCGTCGCAGTCCGTCGAAGGAGCCAAGCATTTCGCGAAGCCCTTCTTCTGGGCCTTGACGAATAGCTGGATGTCTTCCCCGGCCATCCTATGCCTCCGCACTCCGGCGTTCTGCAGGCTCGATTGGCCTATTCGGTCTGAAGCGAGAACTCCGATGGGACGGTCTCAACGGAGGTCAGTGCTCGCCACCGTGTATCGACGTCAATGTAGGGAAGAACGCTCCCAGGCGAAGGGCCCCCATAGATACGTAGGAGCGTCTTGGTTGGGTGTGCCCTGAAGAAATAGTGCTTGCCCGTATCGTCGAACAGATACCACTCATTAGCGCGGCGCGGCCGGTAAAATGCCAGCGGAATGGGGACCTCCTGCCCCGCGGGGAGGAGAAACCGCCCCCGCTCGTTGGCGCGGATTTGACCTTGCGTTCGGAGCGCGAGCGGCATCGGCAACCCTTTCGGGAGAACGCGACTGAATTCGGTCATTTCGACGACGCATTGATCAAAGTTCCGTGTGCCGATGTTCCTGAGGAAGAGCATTGCGACGGGCGTGAAGTCGCCAAAGGGAGGCCCGCCGGGTTCGATGCGTACAGCCATGTCCGCTGGCGCGGGAGGCTTGCCTTCTGCACCAAGCCAAGCCCGCGCCTGTCTTTCATTGACGTGCAGATCGCGAAAGATGCTTCCGCGCAGGGCGGCGGTGGACTCGCCGAGCTTCCCCGTGCGTGCTTTGCAGCTAAAGCGGACTATGCACCTTGTTGAGTGCAGGCATTTTACCGTCTGCAAGTATCGCCTGATTAATCCAACCTCGCTCGATCGCAGCAACTTTTGCGGGACCTGCGATGAGGTACTCGAACCAGAACGGCACGCCGAGAGAAGTCCCCGCCCGCTTCGCTTCTGTGTCCAGGTGATCGCCCATACGGCTCCGCACACTCACAGTCGCTAGGCCGACGTATAGGAGATCACCACTAAACGTAATCAGAGCATAGCATCCAGGTTCATCAGGCACAGTTATATGGTGCGACCAAGCGAAGCATGTCCTTTGGTCTGGCTTTGGAGACAATTGATCTGCTCGCATGACGGCCTCACAACTGGACGCTGTTAGCGTTATCCTGAACGTTGATCGCTAGGCTGAGCGCATTCGCTAACTTGCCAATGGCACCCCGATTAAGTCCAGACGCAGCACCGCCGCGATGCCACCACTCTGGGTATGAAATTCCAATATGCTCCGGCGGAAGATTGTCGAATCCCCGCTTCAACAGCGCTTTGATCGTATCCTTCTTGAAATCAGATTTCGAAGCAAGGTGCGTAAACACGGTCGGCGAGACCGTGTGGAATAGCTCCACGCCGTTCGTTTTAAATACCACAGTTGACGCTTCGGATCCGTCGACCAAAAGCTCAGTTACCGCTTTCCAGTAATTCAAAATTATCATCGGCCGATTCCCATCCCAAAGAGGATTCGAAAGCGGATTGTTGGCAGAAAAAATGTGACGCCTCAGCGAAGTGATAAAGCTCTTTTGATTTATGGTAGCGCCTTCATTTTCATCATTCGCCATGCGAATCTTACCGTACCAAGGCGACGCTGGGTCATCGTTCAAATGGTTTGCCACCGCGAGAGCTCGCGCATCTTCACCTTTTTCGACCTGCCGTCGAATCCAGCGCGGCATCGTTGGCGTCTTTTCGAGTCCGATCATCTTGGTCAGCCGCGCGACAATCTGTTGCTCGATAGCCCTGTCAACTGGCCGCTGCGTCGTATTGACGATCAGAAAGTGGCACATCTGACTGATCTCATCTAGGTTGATGGCGATGTTCACGGGAATTCCGAATTCCTCTAACGCGGAGTTCTTCTCCGCTGCCAGTACGAGTTCAGCAATTCGATGCTGACCATCAACAACATTGAAAGGCCCGATCTGGGCTACATCAAACGTGATAGTGTTGGTCGCTGAATTGAACGGAATATCTTTGTTCGTAGCCAAGAAGATCGAGGTGGGGAGGAACGCATCCTTTTCAGTCTGTCCGTCGAGAAGATAATCCGCGAGTCTCTTGGACCGCCCTTCGTTCAGAAGACGCTGGTACCCGGGGCCAGCGTCGACGGGATCAAGCTTGCTAATGGTATAGAAGTTTGGCCGCCTGAGATCGCTGACCTTAAGAGACGTTGAGTACAGCTTTAGAGACCCTTGACGAACCAATGCCGCCGGACGAGTTATTGTTTCCACCGCAATCCTCCTTGATTTGAGGTAATGACCTTGGGTGCGTAAACGGCGTTACGCCCGAGAGCGCGCCAAATATCCGCTAGCCCACGGGGCGTGCGCAACCAGGGATTATCATATCGGCTCACGATATACCAACCCCACTCCGCGTCCACTATTGCTGGGCGCGAATCGAGGCTGGTGCGGGCGGCCGGCCTCGAACCGGTACAGCGCTTTCGCGCCGAGGGATTTTTAAGTATACCACGGGGAATGTAAAATATTGAAGTCATGAGAGAATTTTCCCTCATCAAAATTTTTTGCTAGAATTTGTGCTAAAAATGGCCCGGATGCCCCGAAGGGAACCACGGTCAATCGTCCCAGTCGCGATGAAGGACCATGGGTGCGGCCTCCTTCACTTGCCTTTCGTGGCCCTGATTTTCTGCTTTAGCGCATCGATGCGCAGCTTGTGCCCGCCAAATAGATTACGGAGTGCGTCTTGGTAGATTTCAAATGCATCCAGCACGGTCTCACGGCTGTTATCCCCGTCATGGCTTCCCACATTTCCAACCTCTCGCAAGGCGTGGAATGTCTCGGCATGGTCGGGATCAAGATTTTCAAATGCTCTGATGCGATCGTTGAGTGTGCGGGCAGCAGGGAGGCCCAATTCGTCAAGGGCCCGTTCAACGCTTATCCGGAGCCTGTTGGCACACGCTCCTAGATCGACCCAAAATAATTGGAACGCTTTACGCAACTCGTCCGCCACAGCATCCGGTGTCTGTTCAGGGATTGTCGCCAACGGTGGTCCAGGGTACATGCTCCGAGGAAAGAGCATATAGACATATTGGTCCTCATCGTTGACCGGGTCCGGATTATCCACTAGCTCGGCGCGACCATGAACACAAACAATCTCGCCGCAATCTTCCACTGCACACTGAAAAAGCTGATCGAACCGGTAAGCAGCTTCAAGCGGCGTTATATCGCCTCCTTGCTGCGCGAGTTGTGACATCCGCGGTTCTCTCACGCGAAGAGATTTCGGCATCGGCGTTAGAATGCCTCTGTCGCAACGAGGGCATGGAAATGCCGGAACCGCGTTTTCGAAGAACGCCTCACCCCAGAGCTTGCGCGTCGATGCCATAATAGTCTCACGGCTTGAAGGACCCATACGACGTGGACATTTAGCAGATCGATCTAACGTCGTCATCTGGTATCAAAGGTCGGCCGAGCGTGACGTTGAAAACGGTGTAGCCCTTCATGAATGGGATGGCGTGCTCGTTCTCCTCGCCGGTCTCGGCGCGGATGATTTTGTCGGCGTACACGACAAGGCTGCCTTGCTCGCTTTTGCGAACATGGGCCTTGTGGTCGAGCGCCTTTTTTTCAAGGTCATCCAGATGGGTGCGGCGTAGCCTCGCTCGATCGCCGCCGACTACAGCATGACCGAACGCATGTGAGGGGCCGCCAGGAATTTCTGCTTTTGGGCGCCGAACTCGTCTGCGGCTTCCGTACGGGACGATTTCCTATTCGTCGGTCGGATCGGGAAGACGGGCTTGCCGTTCGCATTCGTCGCGTGCTGACGTTGCGAACATCGCCGGGCTAGCATCGGCGTGGCCGCGCCGGTGTCGCCGGCGCGGCCTTGGCGGAGCCGCCTGCTTACACCTACGGATTCGCAGGTGCTGGTTCTGGGGCCGGGCTCGCGGCACCCACATCGAATCGGAGGCTGAAAGGTGGATAGGAGCGTTCGACGAGGTCGAGGGTCCGATTCATGATCTCGACAGCATCGAAACAAAGGTCCGACATGTCGGTGCGCATCGGTCGCGGAATGCGGTGAAACCGGTGAAGCGGATTCGCGCAAATATCAAAAACGGATTCGAGCAAGGCAGTCCAGTGGCCGTGAACGAAGCCGGACGGCCACACGTAATACTTGTCGTAAATGTCCTTGGCGTTGGCCGCATCAGCCATCTTGCGAACATTTAGCTCTGCCCACTGACCGACATTTATCGAAACGAATTCTTGCCACATATCTTCGTTGGCGAGGCGTTCCAGGACCGCAAGATCGACGTGGTTCGGCAACTCGTCATTCTCAAGCTCGACGAGCTTGAGAAAGGCCAGCTTGGCTTGGCCGGTGCCATATGCGCGGTACTCTTGCCAGAGATTCACGTCATCCTTGGCGAGGAGATATGCAAGGGTGATGTAGACTTCCGCCAGCGAGCGCAAGACATGGCGTCCACTTGGGCGCGTCGACAAGGGGCGCATAAGATTGGTTACGAGCGACATCGCGTATAACGCGAGGCCGAAGACCGCATCGTGCCGCGCGTCGATGCCGGTCGTTGTCAGAGTGCGGTGGAAATGACGTACCAATTCAGCATAAATTTGCCCCCAACGCTCCTTGGCAGGCTCGTAGTCGAACTCCGGGGGGTCGACGGGTGGCGACCAACGAGACGGAATGCATCGCGTGTTGCGAAGGCATTCTTCCCAAAAGGCATTGCTCCAAATGTGCGCGGGGGGCTGGTCCCCGACCGGAAAATCGGTCGCAGGCTCCATTGACCGTATGGTGGCATCGGCCCAATCGGGAACGTCTTCGCCCTCGGGATAGGCGCACAGCATGTCGACGACGTCTTGCTGGGCCTCGGTAAACACCAAGCGATGCTGCAACGCAAGGAACATGACGCGGAGCCAACGCACATCGATTGCGGGTCGTGCGTGGCGATCCAGCAACTCCGCGATCGCATGGGCCATGGATTGCCATCCAGCCGCCGGATCGGGGGCCGATAGATGCCGTGCCCAATGCGCGCGGTCGGACAAAGAATTGAGAAGGAGCAAAGGCGATAGCGCCGCTCGTGTTTCTTCGCTGGAAAGGACGTCCTTGAAGAGCGTATCGAACTGCTCCTCCGAGATGGCGGCCATTGCCGTATGGCTCGGGAAGACTTCGGCATATTCTTGAAATAGCATTGCCGCCTTCGCGACAGAGCAGAACATCGGCAGGTACATGGAACGCGGCATCGTTCCGGCGAGAAGCGCTGCCCACAAAGCTTCGGGGAGCCGATCATTCTGCCAGGAATGCAGCTGAACAGGCGCAGGCAAATCCATGAGCGGCGGCGTGAGAACCTTGCCGGACCTGCGGTGCCGAGCGATTGGCGAGACATCCTCGCGCCGGATTGTTCTTTTGCCTTTGGCCATGCACGCATCTTCAACGATGAATCTGCCGCTTTTTGGGCGAGCGCGCGACGTTGCGGTCTACCCGTCCTTGCGGTCCGCTACTGAACGATAAGCCCGCCAGCGATAACAACTTTTCTGAGATGAAATGGTGCCCGTGGAGGAACTCACCCCCCACACCTTTTGGGTAATGCATTTTGAAATGAACTCCGAGGATGGTGCGGGCGGCCGGACTCGAACCGGCACAGCGCTTTCGCGCCGAGGGATTTTAAGTCCCTTGCGTCTACCATTTCGCCACGCCCGCGACCGATCCGCCGTAGCGCGACCTGTCCGCCGTAGCTCGAAGAGCGAAGGCGGAAGCGCGAAGGCGGATGCAGCAGAATTATAGAGGGATTCGCGGCTTGCGCCGCGCGTGCGGCTTCCCCCTCCCCACCCTCCCCCGCTTCGCGGGAGAGGGAGTGCAGGCGCCCTGCCCGCCTGACCTACTCCGCCCCTAACACCTCGCTCCACAAGCTATCCCAGTCCTTGCCCGACAAATCCGTCACCCGGCCGTCCGTCTCGAAGAACTTGTTCGGGATCTGGAACATGGCGAGCATCAGGCCGCCCTCGGGGCACCAGGCGACGTGGCGGCTGCCGGGCTCGCGCCAGACGAACTCGCCCGGTTTCACGTCGAGGCCCGCGACCGGGCCTTCCTTGTCGACCAGGCGGCCTTCGAGCACGTAGGTCTGCTCGATCTTGACGTGCTCGTGGTCGGGCAGCACGGCGCCGGGTGCAAAGCGCATCAGCGCGGTGACGAGGCCGGTCGACCTGTCGAACAGCAGCGTCTTCGCCTCGCAGCCGGGGAAGCGCGTCTTCTGCCACTCCATCTCGGCCGGGCGCACGATGTGCGAATGCTGGTCGGCGGACATGTTGGGATTCTTGGCGTCCTTCGGCGTGACGGCGTCCATGGGATTTCCTCCTGGCGGTTCGCGTGGCGCGATCTTAGCGAAAAGCGGGGAGATCGGCACCGCGTTCTTCGTCAGCGCAGTTCCCGGCGCTAAAATGTCCATAGGACGGGGCGAGTTCTCATCTGAGCACCTGTCAGGGCCGGGGCCGCCCGTCGGTAGCTCGCGACGCGAGCGAAGGCGGGTCCCGGCCGTTACAACCTATGCAGCTATCGCGCTCCGCTCCGCACTGTTTCCATGGGCTGGCGCATTGTTCTTTTCATTGCTTTCCATTGTTCTTGCGCAGGCGGTTTTTTCGTCGCCGTTTCAAGGCCTTGCATTGTAATCGGCGTCGGATTTCCCATTGCAGATCGCCTGTATTTTTTTGTCGGGCTCGGCCGGCGCGGCAAGGCGGTCGCGGCCCGGCCGTGTCCAATTTTGGCAGCGTGACCCAACTGGGATAACAGCAGGAAATTCAACGCCCCCCTACTCGCTCCCCGGCCGGATCGGCGGCACGAACGCGAGGCCGGTGTCCCAGGGAAAGAAGATCCAGGTGTCCTGCGACACCTCGGTGATGAAGGTGTCGACCAGCGGCCGGCCCATCGGCTTGGCGTAGACCGTTGCGAAATGCGCCTTGGGCAGGATCTCGCGCACCATCTTGGCCGTTTTCCCGGTGTCAACGAGGTCGTCGACGATCAGCACGCCCTGGCCGCCGCCGCAGCCCACGCTCTCGGCCACGCCCTTGAGCAGGCGCAGCTCGCCCTGGGACACGTGGTTGTAGCTCGCGACGCACACGGTTTCGATCACGCGGATGCCGAGCTCGCGCGCGACGATCGCGGCCGGCACGAGGCCGCCGCGCGTCACCGCGACGATCGCCTCGAACGGACCCGCGCCGGCGAGCCGCCACGCGAGCGCGCGCGCGTCGCGGTGGAAGATGTCCCACGAGACCGGAAACTGCTTCTCGGGCATTTTTTCCGCGGCCATCGCGTGTCCATGTTCGTCAGCGTGACGAAAAACAAATCCGTCACCCTGAGGCGCGAGCGAAGCGAGCCTCGAAGGGCCGAGGCGGCGCCGCTTGCTCGCTTGCTGCTCTGCCTCGGCCGCGCATCCTTCGAGGCTCGGCCTTCGGCCGAGCGCCTCAGGATGACGGGTTTGGCATTTTGATTTTCGGCGAGACGCGCAGGATTGGCAATCGCCTCACCGCACCGTCGCGCCCACGGCCGCGACCGTCTGCGGGGCGCCGCGCGTCGCGGCGACCACCGCCTTGTAGGCGTCGGCAAGCCCGGCGCCGAACATGTCGTCGCGGCCCTTGGGGCCGAGGTCGCGCGCGGTCGCGGTCAGCCCGGCGCGCACCTCGTCGGGGCTCAGCCGCGGGTTCTTCGCGAGCATCAGCGCCGCGATACCGGCGACGTGGGCTGCCGCGAACGAGGTGCCGGTCGCGATCTGGTAGCGCGCGTGCGGCGCCGGCAGCAGCACGTCGACGCCGGGCGCCGCGAGCGCGATCTGCCGCCCGCGGTTGGCGACGTCGAGCAGGTGGTCGTCGATGTCGGTCGCCGACACCGCGATGACGTTGGCGTCCGCTGCCGGATAGAGCGGCGGCGAGCTCGGCCCCGCATTGCCGGCGGCCGCGACCAGCACGATGCCGTGGCGGCGCGCGTCGGCGAGCGCGCGCGCGATCAGCGGATCGTGCGCGCCCGCAAAGCTCATGTTGATCACGCGCGCGCCGTGCGCCACCGCCCACTCGATGCTGCGCACGATCGTGAGCGTGGTCGCCTCGGCGTCCGGGCCCACGGTCGAGAAGGCGCGGATCGCGAGCAGCCGCACGCCGGGCGCGACGCCGACGAGCCGGCCGTGCGCCACGATCGCGCCTGCGATCGCGGTGCCGTGCGCGTCCGGCGGCTCCTGCGCGCCGATCGCGTCGAAGCTCGCGAGAATAGCGCCGGCCAGCTCCGGATGCGTGCGGTCGATGCCGGTGTCGATGACGGCGACGATCACGCCGCCGCCGGTGCTCAGCCGGTGCGCCTGCGCGAGGTGGAGCTTTTCGGGCGCATACTGCGCCGAGAAGCCGTCCGCCGGCTGCTCGGTGTAGCCGGCCGCCTGCGCGAGCCCGAAGCGGAAGTTCGGCTGCGCGCTCTGCAGGCCGGTCTCGCCTTGCAGTGCGCGGATCACGTCGCCGATCGCCCGGTTGTCGGTGATGCGCCAGCGCTGCAGCGTGAGGCCGGACGCCGCGAACGTGCCGCCCGCGACCGGCGCGAGCCCGTTGCGCCGCGCGATGTCGGCGATCTGCTCGGTCGAAAGGCCGCCCGGCGCGGCGACCACGATCTCGTTCGTCACGTAGCGCGTCTCGCCCGCCACCGGCACCGTGAACACGCGCTCCTCGAGCGCATTGGCGCTGATGCCGGCGAAGCGGTGGCTCACGATGGTCGCGGGCGCATGGCTGGCGACGCCCGTCGTGGCGGCGCTCGCGTTCGTCGGCGTCGCGGCGGCGGTCGCGATCGCGCGCTTCGCCTGCATGAGCCTCGACGCGAGATCGTTGGCGCCGCCCGGGACGGCGCTCGGCGCCGTCAGCTGATGCATCCCGCCCGGCTCCTGCATGCGCAGCGAGCTGCCGAGGTTGCGCACGAAGTGATCCGAGAACGTGCTGGTGACGCTGTGGATCAGCCGGCCGGTGAGCGCCGGGCTGCCGCCGAACAGCGTGGGCGTGCCGGTCTCGCCATAGGACAGCGCGTGCGAGAGGCTGTGGCTGTGGCTGGTGCCGGCGTGCTCGAACGGGATCGCAAGGATCGGATGGGTGATGCGATCGTTCGGATGCTCGGCCGGATGATGCCCGCCGAGCGGAATGGCGGCGCTGACGCTCGCGCTCTCATTGTTGAAGTTGAGGCCGAGGCGCGGCGCGCCCGAGGACCCGTTGCCGCCGAGACTGGTGCCGCCGCCGCCGCCGCTCCGGTTGCCGCCTGCCCCCGCACCCGCGTTCGCGCCGCCGGGATTGCCGAAATTGCCGTCGCCGCCGCCGGCCGGCGTGGCCGCGCCCGGGCTCGCGCTCGCGCCGGCGGCGCTGCCGCCATTGTCGTCGTCGTTATTGGTGGTGGTCGTGGACTTGTGATGGCTCGTCGCGTGCTGCGACTGATCGTGCGCCGCGGCCGGACCGGCCGGCAGCGCGAGCACGGCTGCGAACGCGATCGCGCCGACCGCGATCGCCGCGCGGCCGCCGACGAGCCACGCAATGCTCACGCCCGCCGCATGACCGCGACGAGCCTCAGCCATAGCCATTGCGGACCGTCCCCCGGTGCAAATGGATGTCTGCGCCTCACCCGGCCATCTGGAACGATGGCCGAGACCCCGTTGGGCGCGCGCCCGGCTCTCATCGTACCGAAATCGGACAAGCCCGATTTCGGTACGGGCCGGTCAACGCGCCGTACCATCATAGTGACGTGCCATTTGCGGCAATGCTGCGGCATATTTGGCGCAAAGTCGCCGCATCACGCCCAACTTCTTTGCGCGCCGGACGACGCAACCGATTGCACGCAAAAGAAAAGAAGAAAGCGCCGCGCTTTTCCGCGCTCATTGCGACGCCATCACATTCGGTAAGATTTTGCTTCCGCGGAAGGTAACGCCGAGGCACTTATCCACAGGCGCCCACGGCTTCACCGGATGAGCGCCATCCGATCGGCCAAACCGTCCGTGCTATGAGGTCGGTCGCGGCCAACGTCGTTAGCGAGACCGCACAAGGGGGGGATCCATGACGGCCACACGACGCACGACGTCGTTTCTCGTGATCATCGGCGCAACATTCGCGGCACTCGTCGGCCTCGCCGGCAGCGCGCGCGCCGCCACCGCCGCCGACGAGATGAAGATCTGCCACGATCAAAGCGGCGACGTCGCGATCGCGGCCTGCACGCGCGCGATCGAGTCCGGCCGCCTCACCAAGCGCAACCTCGCCTACGCCTACACGAGCCGCGGCGTCGAGTGGCGCGCCAAGGGCGAGGTCGATCGCGCGATCTACGACCACAGCGAGGCGATCCGCACCGATCCGACCGTGCCCGAAGCCTGGTACAACCGCGGCAACGCCTACCGCCAGAAGGGCGATTACGACCGCGCCATCGCGGACTACAACGAGGCGATCCGCCTGCGCGCGAGCGACCCCGACTTCTTCACCAACCGCGGCCTCGCCTACCAGGACAAAGGCGACAAGGCGCACGCGGACGCCGATTTCGCCGCGGCGCAGCGGCTGAAGAAGAAGTAGGAGAACGACGTATCCTGAGCATTGCGGTTGCTCTCCCTCTCCCCGTTCTAGCTACGACGGTCGAGGCACTGCGCCCGCGCCCTCTCCCCCGCTTGCGGGGGAGAGCCGGAGAGGGGGAAGCCGCTTGCTCATGCGTCCGCGGCTTCCCCCTCCCCACCCTCCCCCGCAAGCGGGGGGAGGGAGCGCACGCGCCGTGCTCTCCTCACCGCACGATCGTCGGCCGCACGCGCGCGAGCATCGCCTCGACGTCGGCCTTGGCGGCCATGAGCTTCGCCTCATCGCGCGCGCGCACCACGATGTTCGTATTCGGCCCGCGGTCGTCGACGAACGGATAGCTCCCGATCATCACGTCGGGATGCGCTTTCGCGACGGCGCCGAGCTCGGTGCCGATGTCGCCCTCGCGCACATCGCCGCGCACGCTCTCCGACAGCATCTTGGCGCCGGTCGCGAGCTTCGGCGCCACGTAATCGAGCATCGCCTGCATGATCGACGGCACGCCCGCCATCACGATCACGTTGCCGATCCAGAAGCCGGGCGCGGCCGAGACCTTGTTGAGCACGAGCTCGGCGCCGGCCGGGATGCGCGCCATGCGCATGCGCGCCTCGTTCATCTCCGAGCCGGTCTGCGCGAAGCGTTCCTGCATGATCGCGACCGCGCGCGGGTCGTGGTCGATCGTCACGCCGAACGCCTTGGCGACGCAGTCCGCCGTGATGTCGTCATGGGTCGGCCCGATGCCGCCGGTGGTGAAGAGATACGTGTAGCGCTGCCGCATCGCGTCGAGCGCCGCGACGATCTCCTCCTCGACGTCGGGCACGACGCGCACCTCGCGCAGGTCGATGCCGATGTTGGTGAGATATTCGGCGATATAGCCGATGTTCTTGTCCTTGGTGCGGCCCGACAGGATCTCGTCGCCGATCACCAGGATGCCCGCGGTGATGATTTTGCCGTTGGTCGTGTCGCTCGCCGCGTTCATGCTGGTTCCCCGATGGTCTGCCGATATAGTGTATTCTGGACGGCAAGACAAAACACCGCCCGAAACTTGGCCCCGAGGGAGGCTCATGGACGATCGTACGCGCCTCGCGCAAGCGCCGATCCGCGCGATCGCGTATGCGCCGCCGGCGGTGATCCGCGAGGCGCGCCCCGACGGCGCCACAGTGCTGCGCGCGGCCGCGCCGCTCGCGCCGTACGATCCAAGCCTCGCGCGCCTCTTCGGTGCCGCCGTCGAGACGGCGCCCGGGCGCGTCTTCCTCGCCGAGCGCGCCGCCGACGGCTGGCGCACGCTCACCTACGCGCAGGCGCGCGACAAGGTCGACGCGCTCGCCCAGGCGCTGATCGAGCGCGGGCTCGATGCGCAGCGCCCCGTGATGATCCTCTCCGGCAACGCGATCGAGCACGCACTGTTGATGCTCGCCGGCTACACGGCCGGCATCCCGGTCGCGCCCATCTCGGTCGCCTATTCGCTGCAAAGCCGGGATCACGCCAAGCTCAAGGCGATCGCGACGCTGCTCCGGCCCGGCCTCGTCTACGTCAGCGACACGGCGCCGTTCGCCAAAGCGCTGGCGGCGCTCGACCTCGACCAAAACGCGAGTCCCGTCGAGCTGGTCGCGAGCCGCAACGGCGCCAATCTCGATCGCGTCGCTTTATTCGATCAGCTCGCCGCGACCCGCCCGGGCGCCGCGGTCGAGCGGGCGCGCGCGGGGCTGCGCCCTGACACCATCGCCAAATTCCTCTTCACCTCCGGCTCGACCGGACATCCCAAGGGCGTGATCAACACCCACGGCATGCTCACCGCAAACCAGCAGCAGGCCGCGCAGATCTGGCCGTTCCTCGCCGAGCGTCCGTTCGTGCTGGTCGACTGGCTGCCGTGGAACCACACCTTCGGCGGCAACCACAACTTCAACATGGTGCTGCGCCACGCCGGCACGCTCTACATCGACGGCGGCCGGCCGCTGCCGCAGCTCGTCGACGAGACCGTGCGCAACCTCTGCGAAATCTCGCCCACCGTCTATTTCAACGTGCCGGCCGGCTACGCCATGCTGCTGCCGCGGCTCGAGCGCGACGAGGCTTTCGCGCGCCGCTTCTTCGCCGACTTGCGCTTCATTTTTTATGCGGGCGCCGCGCTGCCGCAGGACATGTGGACGCGGCTCGAGGCGGTCGCACTGCGCACGGTCGGCGAGCGCATCCCGCTCACCTCGTCGTGGGGCACCACCGAGACCGCGCCGCTCGCCACCGCCGCGCATTTCCTCATCGACCGCGCCGGCCCGATCGGCGTGCCGGCGCCCGGCGTCGAGATCAAGCTCGTGCCGACCGGCGCCAAGCTCGAGATCCGCGTGCGCGGCCCGAACGTGACGCCCGGTTACTGGAAGCGCCCCGACCTCACGGCCGCGGCGTTCGATGACGAGGGCTTCTACCAGCCCGGCGACGCGGTCCGCCTCGCCGATCCCGCCGACGCGAACCAGGGCGTCGTGTTCGACGGCCGCTTGGCCGAGGACTTCAAGCTCACCTCCGGCACCTGGGTGCACGTGGGCGCGCTGCGCGTCGCCCTGCTCGCCGCCGCCTCGCCCGCCCTGCAAGACGCCGTGATCGCCGGTGCCGACCGCGCCGCGATTGGCATCCTCTGCTGGCTCAACGCCGCCGGCTGCCAGAAGCTGATCGGCGACGGCGCGCAAGCCAGCCACGCCGAGCTCGCGCGCCATCCGGCCGTGCGCGCCCACGTCGCCCGCGCGCTCAGCGACTGGAACGCCGCGCACCCCGGCTCATCCGAGCGCATCGCCCGCGCCCTGCTGCTGTCCGATCTGCCTTCGATCGACGCGAACGAGATCACCGACAAGGGCTACATCAACCAGCGCCTCGCGCTGGAGCATCGCGCCGCCGATGTCGCGCGGGTGTTTGCCGAAGCGCCGGACGATGAGGTGATCGTGCTGGACGCACAGCGTTAGCTATTGTCATCGAGGCACTGCGCCCGCGCCCTCTCCCCCGCTTGCGGGGGAGAGCCGGAGAGGGGGAAGCCGCTTGCTCGTGCATCCGCGGCTTCCCCCTCCCCACCCTCCCCCGCAAGCGGGGGAGGAAGTGCGGACGCCGCGCAAGCGGGGGAGAGGGCGCAACCGCCCTGCCCTCCTCACCCCGCCCGTTCCCTGTTCACAAGCCGCCCAAGAGCTAGGCATCCCTCCTCAACCTCATTGAAAACCCCTCGCTTTTTCCGCACTCTTCCCGCTGGCGCGGAGCTTGCACTGTGCAGGCGCGGAGTCACCGAGGGTTCCGGGTGATCGCGTTCGACGAGATGCGAGGCAGCGACGGCGAGGTGCGGCCCGCCTATGCGGCGCTCAGCGCCTGGCTCGGCACGCTGCCGCCCGACCTGCTCGAGCATCGCCGCCGCGAGGCGGAGCTCATCTTCCGCCGCATCGGCATCACGTTCGCGGTCTACGGCGAGGCGGAGTCGACCGAGCGGCTGATCCCGTTCGACGTGCTGCCGCGCATCCTCGCGGCGGACGAATGGAAGGCACTCGCGCGCGGCCTCGAGCAGCGCGTGCGCGCGCTCAACGCCTACATCAAGGACATCTACCACCGCCGCGAGATCATCCGCGCCGGCGTCGTCCCGGAGGAGCTGATCTTCCGCAATCCGGTGTTTCGCCCCGAGATGAACGGCCAGAACGTGCCGCACGACATCTACGTGCACATCGCCGGCATCGACATCGTGCGGGTCGACGCCGGCAGCTTCTACGTGCTCGAGGACAACGCGCGCACGCCCTCCGGCGTGTCCTACATGCTGGAGAACCGCGAGATCATGCTGCGGCTCTTCCCCGAGCTGTTCGCGCGCCACCGCGTCGCGCCGGTCGAGAACTATCCAGACCAATTGTTGGCCACGTTGAAATCGGTCGCGCCCAACTCAGCGTCGGCCGATCCGACCGTCGTGCTGCTCACGCCCGGCGTCTACAACTCGGCCTATTACGAGCACTCGTTCCTCGCCGACAAGCTCGGCGTCGAGCTGGTCGAGGGCCGCGACCTCGTCATCAAGGGCGGCGTCGTCCTCATGCGCACCACCGAGGGGCTCAAGCGCGTCGACGTGATCTACCGCCGCGTCGACGACGACTTCCTCGATCCGCTCGCCTTCCGTCCCGACTCGGCGCTCGGTGTGCCCGGCCTGATGGCCGCCTACCAGGCCGGCAACGTCACGCTCGCGAACGCGGTCGGCACCGGGATCGCGGACGACAAGGCGGTCTACAGCTATATGCCCGAGATCGTGAAGTTCTATCTCGGCGAGGAGCCGATATTGAAGAACGTGCCGACCTGGCGCTGCCGCGAGGAGGAGCACCTCGGCTACGTGCTCGACCATCTCGAGGAGCTGGTCGTCAAGGAGGTGCACGGCTCGGGCGGCTACGGCATGCTGATCGGGCCGAAGGCCGACAGGAACGCGCTCGCGGCCTTCCGCGCCAAGCTCAAGACCGACCCGAAGAACTTCATCGCCCAGCCGACGCTCGCGCTGTCCACCTGCCCGACCTGCGTCAGCGAGGGCGTCGCGCCGCGCCACGTCGACCTGCGCCCGTTCGTGCTCACCGGCCGCGACCGCATCCGCATCGTTCCCGGCGGCCTCACCCGCGTCGCGTTGAAGCAAGGCTCGCTGGTGGTGAATTCGAGCCAGGGCGGGGGGACGAAGGACACGTGGGTGCTGGACTCATGAGCCACGCGCACCGCATCTGCGCTCCCTCTCCCAAGCACTGCGCGCGCGCTCCCTCTCCCAGGCACTGCGCACGCGCTCCCTCTCCCCGTTCTTACGGGGAGAGGGTTGGGGTGAGGGGCGCTGACTTCTCAGCGGTTTAAATCGCACGTAATGACTCGCGGAGACGCCCCCTCACCCCGACCCTCTCCCCGCACGCGGGGAGAGGGAGAGCTGGCGCCGAGGGAGGGTTAAGTGCTCTCCCGCACGGCCGACAACCTCTACTGGCTCGCGCGCTATATCGAGCGCGCCGAGTTCATCGCGCGCATCCTCGAGGCGACGCAGCGGCTGACCGCGATGCCGATCGCCTATCTGGGCGCCACCAACGAATGGGAATCCGCGATCGCGACCGCCGGCAATCCCAAGCTCTTCGCGTCGTACCACAAGGAGGCGACCGAGGAGACCGCGATCGACTTCCTCGCCTTCTCGACCACCAACTCCTCCTCGATCCGCAACTGCTTCGAGATGGCGCGCACCAATGCGCGCGCGGTGCGCACCGCGCTCACGGCCGAGATGTGGGACGTGATCAATTCCGGCTGGCTCGAGCTCAAGCGCTACGGCAACGGGCATGCCTCGCGCGAGGAATTGCTGCGCTTTTTGCGCTGGGTGCAGGAGACCTCGCTGCGCTTCGACGGCTCCGCCTACCGCACCATGCTGCGCAACGACGCCTACTGGTTCACCCGCCTCGGCGTCTACCTCGAGCGCGCCGACAACACGGCGCGCATCCTCGACGTGAAGTACCACCTGCTGCTGCCCGCCGACGAGCCGATCGGCGGCTCGCTCGACTACTTCCAGTGGGCCGCGATCCTGCGCACCGTCTCGGCCCTTACCGCCTATCACTGGGTCTATCGCGAGAACATCAAGCCCTGGCGCATCGCCGACCTCCTGATCCTCAACGAGCAGATGCCGCGCTCGCTCGCGAGCTGCTACGAGAACCTCGTGCGCTTCTTCGACGCCATCGCGCACGCCTACGGCCGCCAGGGCCCGGCCCAGCGCCAGGCGCGCGCCATCCGCACCCGCCTGCAGAACGCCCGCATGGACGAGATCTTCCAGACCGGCCTGCACGAGTTCATCGGCGGGTTCATCGCCGACAACAATGCGCTGGGCGCGGCGGTTGCGGAGCAATATTTGATGTAGGGTGGGCAAAGGCGCGGAACGCGCCGTGCCCACGCATTGGTGGGCACGCTTCGCTTTGCCCACCCTACGGCATCGTGACATCATGGCCCCATGCGCATCCGAATCTCGCATGAAACCGTCTACCGCTATGCGGAGCCGCCGAAGGGCGTGATCCAGACGCTGCGCATGACGCCGCGCAACCACGAGAGCCAGTATGTGGTCGACTGGCGCATCGACGTGTCGGCGGACTGCCGGCTCGACGCGCAGGAGGATGCGTTCGGCAACATCACCCACACGTTCAGCGTCGACGGGCCGCTCGAGACGCTGCGCCTCCTGGTCGAGGGCGAGATCGAGACGCAGGACTCGAACGGCGTCATGCGCGGCACGATCGAGCATTTCCCGCCGAGCCTGTTTCTGCGCGCGACGCCGCTCACCGCGCCCGACGCGGCGATCATCGCGTGCGCAAACGACGTGCGGGCGGGCCACGACGGCGATGCGCTCGGGCTCTTGCACGCGCTGCTGTCGCGCATCCACGACGAGGTCACGTTCGACACCAGCCCGACCGAGACTACGACCACCGCCGCCGAATCCTTCGCGCTCAAGCGCGGCGTCTGCCAGGATCTCAGCCACATCTTCATCGCGGCGGCGCGCGAGCTCGGCTTTCCGGCGCGCTACGTCGCCGGCTACTTCCACCGCGCCGACGGTGTGGTGCGCCAGGAGGCCGGCCATGCCTGGGCCGAGACGCACCTGCCCGACCTCGGCTGGGTCGCGTTCGATCCCGCGAACGGCATCTGCGCGACCGACGCCCACGTGCGGGTGGCCGTCGGGCTCGACTACCTCGGCGCCGCGCCGGTGCGCGGCACCCGCTACGGCGGCGGCGCCGAGACGCTCGCCGTCGCCGTGGTGGTCGATCAGTCGCAGCGGCAAATGCAGAATTGAGCGAGGATGTAGGTTGGGTCGAGCCCTCGCGAGATCCAACGACGACGACGCACGCGTTGGGTCTCGCTTCCGCTCGACCCAACCTGCGACTATAACGTCGACTGGGGAATCGGGCGCAAACCATGACCTATTGCTGCGGCATTCTCGTGCGTGACGGCCTCGTGATGATCGCCGACACCCGCACCAATGCGGGTCTCGACAACATCTCGGTCTTCCGCAAGCTGCACACCTTCGCGACGCCGGGCGAGCGCATCATGGCAATCGCCACCTCGGGCAACCTCTCGCTCAGCCAGGCGGTGCTGAGCATCCTGCAGGAAGGCTTCGCCAACGAGGAGACCGGCGAGCGCGAGACGCTGCTCAACGCCCCGACCATGTTCCAGGCGGCGCAGCGCATCGGTCGCGCCATCCGCGCCGTCCACGGCACCGACGAGCTGGCGCTCGAGTTGGCCGACGTGAAGTTCGACATCGCGCTGCTGTTCGGCGGACAGATCAAAGGCGAGCGGCCGCGCCTGTTCATGATCTACTCGGCCGGCAACTTCATCGAGTGCACCATCGACACACCCTATTTGCAGATCGGCGAGCACAAATACGGCAAGCCGGTGCTCGACCGCGCCGTCACGTACGACATCGATCTCTACGACGCGCTCAAGATCGGCCTGATCTCGGTGGACTCGACCATGCGCTCGAACCTGTCGGTCGGCATGCCCATCGATCTTCTCGTCGTCCGGCGCGATACCTGCGCGGCCGAGCTGTCCTACCGCATCGAGCCGGGCGAGCCCTATTTCCAGGATCTGCGCCAGCGCTGGTCCGGCGCGCTGCGCGCCGCCCACCTCGCGATCCCGCGCCCGCCCTACGCCAATCCGTAGTCAGCCCGTAGGATGGGTTGAGCGTAGAGACTGGGTAAGAATGTTTGCTCACCCGGCGAGACTGGTGTGGACCTGGATTATCCGGGATTTTAGGGCAAATTGTTCGCCGACGCGCGCGATAGCGGCTTTGAGGCGGTGTAAGGCGACTGCGGCGCGTGGGAGAAGCCGGAACACGTTTTCGATCAGCCAATGGGCGAAGCGGGCCATAAATCCATCCATGCGCAGAATGGTGAGCATCCGCGTGAGATTGTAACAGAGCGCCATGAGGCTCCACTCGCCGCGAACCTTGTCGAAGCCGCGCACGAGGAAGTGGCGATAGCCGGCTCGGCATTTGAGCGTGCCGAAGGGATGCTCGGCAAGGGCTGCGCGGCGTCGCATCAGCGCGCCAGCGTCCTTCATCCGGGCGCGATGGCGTTCCAGGACAGGTTCGTGTTCCCACCGACTGACGGTTCGCGTGGTCGCCTTTTTGGAGAGGCAGCGTGCGCGCAGCAGGCACCCGTCGCAATCGCCTTTCCGACTGGTGTAGCGCAGTTCGACCCGGCCTCCCGTATTCGTCTTGCGGCCCCGCGTCGGCCGCAGGAGTGAGCCGGCCGGGCAGCGATAAGCGTCCGCGGTAGCCTCATAGGTGAACTCTTCATGGGTGAAGCGACCTTGCGCCCGCAGCCGCCCCGTTCGCTTGGGCTGCGGCACATAGGCGATGATGCCGTTCTCCTCGCAGTCCTTCAGGGCGCTCCCGTTGTAATATCCAACGTCGGCGAGCGCCTGCAGCACCTCGCTCCCGAGTGCCTCCTTGGCGGCCTGTGCCATTGCGTGCAGCTGGCCCGTATCGTTGCCGTCATTGACGACTTCACTCGCCACGATCAGAGCATGCTTGTTGTCCACCGCGACCTGCACGTTGTAGCCCGCCACCCTCTGGCCGTTCTTGGTCAGAAGCCGGGCGTCCGCATCGGTGCGCGACAATTGCGTTTCGCCGCTCTCCTCCAGCCGGTCGAGATCGCTCTGCGCCTGCACTCGCTTGGCCATCAGCGCCGCAATCCTTTGCTCAAGATTGCCGCCACCTCCACCGCCGGCGTCATCATCCGGGCCAGACCGGGCATTCTCAGAGGCATCGTTCGCCTCGACCGCCTTCCCATAGGCTTCGATGTCGCGATCCAGCACCGCAATCTGCTCGCGCAGCCTCTTGCCGGTCGTGATGCTTCCCTTGCTCGCATCGCCATGGAAGAACGCGCCGTCGATCGCCACCAAAGCCCCGCCCAGAAGGCCCGCATCGTGCAGCAAAAGCACAAACGCGCGGTTCGCGGCCTTGAGCGCTGCCCAGTTCTCCTGACGGAATTTGGCGATCGTCCGATACGCGGGCCGAAGCCCCTTGAGCAGCCAAATCAGTTCCAGATTGCGCTGCGCTTCCCGCTCAAGCCGGCGCGACGAGCGAACCTGGTTGATGTAGCCATAAACGTACAGCTTCAACAAATCCGCCGGATCGTACGGCGGCTGACCCACTCCGCCGCCAAGCCGATCCGCGTAGCTGAAACCGAGCTTCGCCAAGTCCAGCTTATTGACGAAATGCTCTATCGCCCGAACCGGATTGTTCCTGTCGACGTAGTCCTCGACCCTCGCCGGCAGGAAGCTCGGTTGCTCACGGCTGACGCCCGACTTCAGTGCGCGATTCGTCATGCCACGAATCGTACACCAATCAACACATCAAGCTGATATTCTTGCCCACTCGTAGCGAAACCCATCATCTATGCGTCGCCATCAAGGCGATGGGTTTCGCGGAGCCTGTCCTTGGGCTTGCCGAAGGCAAGACCCGAGGGCTCAACCCATCCTACGCTGCACCCAGAACTGATACATCGCGGCAAAGATCGCCGGATGGGCCAGCTCGAAGCGGTGCCAGCGGTCGAGATCGGTCATCGCCGGATCATCCGGGTTGGCGGCCGCGTAGGCATGCATGACACGGATGTCGAGGTCGAAGCCGAGAAACGTCAGCTGCTCGGCCGCGATGAACGCGGCGATCTCCGGCAGGTCGTGCTGATATTCCTGCACGTGAAACAGGAGGTCGCGGCAGCCGCTGGTCGAATAGAAGTCGCCGAGCCGCGTCACCGATTGGCCCGGCGTGCCGTCCGGCCACGCCAGCGCCTCCTGGCGAAAACGGCGGATGTCGTCGACCGTGCCGCCATATCGGCGCTCCGCGATGTAGGCGCGCGCCGCGTTGATGTCGGCGCGGGCGAGCTGGCTGTAGAGGCCGAGCTGCATCAGCCCGCCGGGCTTGAGCAGCCCGAGCAGCACGCGCCAGCCGGCTTGCGGATCCGCAAGACACTGCAAGGAGCCCGACGCCTCGATCAGGTCGAAGCGGCGGTCGAGCCCGCCGAGCGCCAGGATGTCGGCCTGCGCGTATACGATCGGAAGCCCGAGCGCGCGCGTCTTGCGCGCCGCATAGGCGAGGCTCGCGCGGCTCAGGTCGACCGCGAGCACGCGCGCGCCCGCATAGCGGCGGCAGGTCTCGATCGGATGCGCGCCGGTGCCGCATCCCGCGACCAGGATATCGAGATGCTGCGCGCCGCCGCGCGAGCGGAACGGCGCCAGCGGAAACTTGCGCCGGATGTCGTCATCGATCGCGACCGGTTTTCCGGCCGGCGCCGTCATGACCCAGCGCGGATAGGGATTCTCTTCGTACTGCGCCTGCACGGTACGCGACACGCGGTCGTCGATCGGGGTGAGCGCGGGCAACATGGTGCGGATCGCGCGCTCTTCGCGCGGCTCCTGCACCTGGAGCACGAGCAGGCGTTCGATCGGCGCCGGCCAGGCGCGGCCGGGCAGCGCCTCGGTACCCGCGACGACGTGCAGTGGCCGGTACGCGGCAGTTGCGATCAGCCACGCCGGCGGGATGTAGCCGCCGGCGCGGACGCGTTCGCTCAAGTGCGCGGCGATCCGCCCGACCGCAATGCATTCTTCTTCGCTTTGCGCGAACGCATACTCGTTGAGGAAGCACTGCTCGGCGAGCGCGCCGAAGAATTCGGTGAGCTCGGCCCCCGCCCCGTTCGTGCCGCACGCCCAGTCGAGCAGCGCGCGGCGCGCCACCGTGAGCACGCGCTCGAGCTCCGGGTCGCTCACCCGCCCCGCGACCATGAGCTGGCGCAGCAGCGGATCGTCGGCGATCGACGCCAGTCCGATCATGCGAGCAGTTGCGCCAGATCCGCCATGGTGCCGGCCAGATAGGCCGCATTGGCGAGCGCGATGCAGGCCGCCATCGCCCGCGCGCGCTTGACCAGCGCGATTCCGGGACCTTCGAGCTCACCGTTGTGCGCCCACCCCTCGGCGAGCGCGCGCAGCACGTAGGCGCGCACGCCCTCGAGCTCCTGTTCCGACAGCCCGCGCAGGCAGAGGACGAACAGGCTGCGCGTCTCCGCGTTGCCGTCGCGGTCGATCGCCTCGACGAGCAACGCGACGGCCTCGGCGGCATCGCCGTGCGCGAACAGCACGCGCGCGAGGTGGTGGGTGGCGTCGAGGTCGCCGGGCTTGAGCGCGAGCGCGTGGCGAAAGCATGTCGCGGCCCCGTCGGCATCGCCGGACCGCGCGAACGCGAGCCCGAGATTGTTATGCGCCTCGACGAAGCCGGGACGCGCCGCGACGGCGCGCCGATAATGCGCGATCGCTTCCGGCAATGCGCCGCGCGCCGCCGCGATCACGCCGAGATTGTTGTGCGCCTCCGCGTGGTCCGGCTTGAGCGCGAGCGCGCGGCGGTAGGCTTCCGCCGCCTCGGCGGCGCGGCCGCGATCGCGCAGCACATTGCCGAGATTGCCCCACGCCTCGGCAAAGCCCGGATGGCCCGTGACCGCCGCGCGGAAATGCGTCTCCGCGTCGGCGAGCCGCATCAGCCCGGCGAGCATGTTGGCGAGATTGTAGTGGGCGATCGGGGAGCGCGGATCGAATGCGAGCACGCGCTCGTAGCAGGCGGCCGCCTCGACGCGTTGGCCCTGCTCGGCAAGCACGTTGCCGAGGTTCATGTGCGCCTCGGCGTAATCCGACTTGAGCGCAACGGCCTTGCGGTAGTGCGTCTCCGCCTCGGCCAGCCGGCGCTCGGCCTGCAGCGCCAGGGCCAGATGATAATGTGCGTCGGGCGCCGCGCGCCGCGCGATCACGCGCGTGAAGACGTCGATCGCGTCGCCGGGACGCCCGGTCTCGAGCGCCAGGATGCCGAGGAAATAAAGGCTGCTGAGGTGATCGGGATCCGCCGCCAGCATCTGCCGGTAGAGCGCGTGCGCGGCGGCGAACTGTCCAGCCCGGTGCTGCTGTCGCGCTGTCGTAAAGAGTGCCGCCACCTCAGACGCCAACTGCTCCGGCCTTTTCACTTCACTCTGCATCGTGCGCAACCGACGCCGCTGCCAATCCCCGCGTGACTTAGCGGCGGCGTAGTGATGCGTCACCGGCCGGCCGGCGCCGACGCATCAAAATTTACGCATACCGTCTTGAATTTAATCCGGATTTTACCGAGAGCTTACGGCGACGTTACGGGGCGCGCCGCCCTGGCCCGCCGGTACCGTCATGCGTGGTCGCGCCGCAGGCGCACCACCCGGAAATCGCGGGCCGGGCCATTGCGGGCCGGGGGCGAGTTCCGCCACCATGCGGCACGCTTTGATGCGCCCCCGCGGACGCATCAGAGAACGGGACGCGAGGGAGCAGACGAACATGAGCGGACAAAAGGTTGCGATCGTCACCGGCGCCGGCACCGGCGTCGGCCGCGCGGCGGCGCTGGCGCTGATGCGGGTGGGCTATGCGGTGGTGCTCGCAGGAAGGCGCAAGGACAAGCTCGACGAGGTCGCGCAGGAGGGCAAGGCGACCAACGGGCAGAGCCTCGCGGTGGCGACCGACGTCGCCGATCCGGCCTCGATCAAGGCGCTGTTCGCCAAGACCAAGGAGGCCTACGGCCGGCTCGACGTGCTGTTCAACAATGCGGGCATCGGCGCGCCCGCGGTGCCGCTCGAGGACTTGCCGGTCGAGACCTGGAAGAAGGTGGTCGACACCAACCTCACGGGTCCGTTCCTGTGCACGCAGGAAGCCTTCCGCATGATGAAGAGCCAGACGCCGCGCGGCGGCCGCATCATCAACAACGGCTCGATCTCGGCGCACACGCCGCGCCCGCTCGCCGCCGCCTATACGTCGACCAAGCACGCGATCACCGGATTGACCAAGCAGACCGCGCTCGACGGCCGGCCATACGACATCTGCTGCGGCCAGATCGACATCGGCAATGCCGCGACGCCGCTCACCGACCGGATGGTGCAGGGCGCCGGCGTGATGCAGCCCGACGGCAGCCTGAAGCAGGAGGCGCGCATGGAGGCCGACCATGTCGGCAACGCCGTCGTCTACATGGCGGGCCTGCCGCTCGACACTAATGTGCTGTTCATGACCGTGATGGCGAACCAGATGCCGTTCGTCGGACGCGGATAGATCAATTGCACTGCGGTCGCGCTCCCTCTCCCCGCTCTTGCGGGGAGAGGGTTGGGGTGAGGGGCGCTGAATCTCAGCAAGGCACATCATTAGCAGCGACTCGCGGAGAGGCCCCCTCTCCCCGACCCTCTCCCCGCACGCGGGGAGAGGGAGCGCGGGCGCCGAGTCCAAAAAAACACTGCTTGAGGAAACGCATGAAATCACTCGCACGCTGCAGCGTCGTCGCCGCGCTCATTGCAATCTTCGCCCTCCCCGCCTCTGCCCAGCCCTACCCCGCCCGCAACATCACCTTCGTGGTCGGCTACGCGCCCGGCGGCACCGGCGACTTCATCGCGCGCCTCGTCGGCAACGAGCTCAGCAAGAAATTCGGCCGCACCGTCGTGGTGGAGAATCGCGGCGGCGCGAGCGGCCTGATCGCGGCGCAATTCGTCGCGAAGTCGGCGCCGGACGGCTACACCATCCTGGTCGGGCAGACGCCCGAGATCGCCATCAATCCGACGTTCCTCAACAGCGGGCTCGACGTCGCGCGCGATCTCGCGCCGGTCGCGCTCGGCGGCGTCGTGCCGCTCGCGCTCGTGGTGCCGAAGGGCGCGCCCTACTCCACGCTTCCGGACATGCTCACGGCGGCGCAGACCGCGAAGGGCCTGCTGTTCGCCTCCGCCGGCACCGGCACGCCCGGCCACTTCGCGGGCGAGGTGCTGAAGATGGCGAGCCACGGCAACATGACGCATGTCCCCTACAAGGGCGCGGGTCCGGCGCTCGCCGATTTGCTCGGCAGCCACGTCGACTTCTATTTTCCGGGCTTTCCGGCCGCGGTGCCGTTCGTGAAGACCGGCCAGATGAAGATGCTCGCGGTCTCGACCGCGCGGCGCGCGAGCACGGCGCCCGACGTGCCGACCGTCGCGGAGGCCGCCGGCATCAAGGATTTCGACTTCAGCCTGTGGGCGGGCTTCTTCGCGCCGCACGGCACGCCACCGGACGTGGTCGCGACGCTCAACAAGGCGATCACCGACGTGCTCGCGCTGCCCGACATCAAGAAGAAGATGGACGACGCCGGCGCCGACATCGTGCCCATGTCGGTCGATGCATTCAGCGGCTTCATCAAGGCCGAGAGCGACAAGTACGCCCGCGTCGTGAAGCAGACCGGCATCAAGCCGGAGTGACCAGGGTCATTGCGAGGAGCGCGCAGCGCGACGAAGCAATCTCGATCCGCGAATGCATGCGCGAGTGAAGCGGGATTGCTTCGCTTCGCTCGCAATGACTAGGGTCAATCCATCGTCGTCACCTTCACCCGCGTCCCTGCCCTCACGGCGGCCAGCGCCTTCACGTCGCCGAGCGCCGTCGCAAAGATATTGCACGGGCTCGCGAGCCGCGTCTCGTCGCCCGTGGAGATCGGCGTGCGGCCGAAGCCGATGGCGATCGCGGGGCCATCCGGCCAGTAGGCGATCTCGCCCGGCGTCACCACGGCGCGCGCGTCCTTCTCGCGCGCGACCCTGATCGGCACCTCGAAATAGACCTCCTCGCCCCAGGTCAGCGCCGAGGACGCGACCGGCAGCTTGGCGGCGATCGCCTTGGCGGTCGGCGTGTCGAAGAGCTCGGCATCGAGCGTGAGCGTGCCGAAATCGAATCTGATCCTTGCCACGTGCGAGGCTCCCGATGGTCAGAGCACGATCCCGAAAAGTGGATACCGGTTTTCGGAAAAGATCATGCCGAGTGCGTGCCCGGGATCGTAATTCAATCCATCGGCCATCACCTGCTCCGATCGCGCGGGGCGCCCCGCGCGATGGTAGCCGAAATGCCGACCCGACGCGCCGTCAGTGCAGCCGGAAGACGCCGTCGACCGCGTGGATCTCGGCCGGCTTGATCAGGCGGCTGTGCGCGACCGTGACCGAGTGGAGCGGCCCTTCGAGCTTGGTCGCCCAGAACTCGAGGAAGCGCTTGAGCACGGGGAATTTCGGGCACAGATCGTAGTCCTGCCAGACATAGGTCTGCAGGAAGCGCGGATGATCGGGTAACCGGTAGAGAATGTGCGCGGTGGTGAGCCCATAGCCACCGACCTGCTTGAGGAAGTCCTGCGAGGTCATTCTGCCCTCCTTGTCCCGTGCGATTCGAAGTGTCGATTGCCGGGACGCTTCATTGCAAGCCTAAAACTTAAATAAAGCGTTTAAAATCAAGGCACTAGCAGCAGGCATGACGGACTGCTGACAGCGGCCCTGACGGGGCTCGGCCCGCACCGGGCAGCGATTCAACCGGAACGGCGCAGCGGCTGTTCCAGGAAAATATCCCTCGCGGCAGCGGGAACCGGCCGCGTTAACCATTTCGAAAGCTTTGCTGGCACTCCCGAAACGTGAGTGCTAAAAAATTTCCCAAGCCGTCTTGTGGCTTGTTGCGGCGCCACCTATGTGGCGACCAAGCAGTTCGGCGAGGGGTCTGCCGGCTGCCTTTTTTGCAAATATCCCAGACCGATCAAGTACGTAAGGAGGACCACATGAAGTTCCGCCCGCTTCACGACCGTGTCGTCGTCAAGCGCATCGACGCCGAGGAGAAGACCGCCGGCGGCATCATCATTCCCGACTCCGCGAAGGAAAAGCCCTCGCAGGGCGAAATCGTGTCGGTCGGCCCGGGCGGCCGCGACGAGGCCGGCAAGCTGATCCCGATCGACGTCAAGGTCGGCGACCGTGTGCTGTTCGGCAAGTGGTCGGGCACCGAGGTCAAGATCGATGGGGTCGATTACCTCATCATGAAAGAGAGCGACATCATGGGCGTGCTGGACGCCGAGGTCGCGAAGAAAAAGGCCGCCTGAGGCGGTCGACCGAAAAGCCAAATAGCTACGGAGTTTAAGTCACAATGGCTGCCAAGGACGTTAGATTCTCCACCGACGCGCGCGACAAGATGCTGCGCGGCGTCGAGATCCTCGCCAATGCGGTGCGGGTCACGCTCGGGCCGAAGGGCCGCAACGTCGTGCTCGACAAGAGCTTCGGCGCCCCCCGCATCACCAAGGACGGTGTGACGGTGGCGAAGGAGATCGAGCTCGAGGACAAGTTCGAGAACATGGGCGCGCAGATGGTGCGCGAGGTTGCTTCGAAGTCGTCGGACTTCGCAGGTGACGGCACCACCACGGCGACGGTTCTCGCGGCTTCCATCGTCAGGGAAGGCGCGAAGTCGGTTGCGGCCGGCATGAACCCGATGGACCTCAAGCGCGGCATCGACCTCGCGGTCGAGTCCGTGGTCGAGCACCTCAAGTCCAACTCGAAGAAGGTCACGTCGAACGACGAGATCGCCCAGGTCGGCACGATTTCGGCCAACGGCGACGTCGAGATCGGCAAGTTCCTCGCCGAGGCGATGAAGAAGGTCGGCAACGAGGGCGTGATCACGGTCGAGGAGGCGAAGAGCCTCGAGACCGAGCTCGACGTCGTCGAGGGCATGCAGTTCGACCGCGGCTATATCTCGCCGTACTTCGTCACCAACGCCGACAAGATGCGCGTCGAGCTCGAGGACCCCTACATTCTCATCTACGAGAAGAAGCTGTCGGGTCTGCAGGAGCTGCTCCCGCTGCTCGAGGCCGTCGTCCAGACCGGCAAGCCGCTGCTGATCTGCGCCGAGGACGTCGAGGGCGAGGCGCTGGCAACTCTCGTGGTCAACAAGCTGCGCGGCGGCCTCAAGGTCGCGGCCGTCAAGGCGCCGGGCTTCGGCGATCGCCGCAAGGCTATGCTGCAGGACATCGCGGTCCTGACCGGCGGCCAGGCGATCTCGGAAGACCTCGGCATCAAGCTGGAGAACGTGACGATCCAGATGCTCGGTCGCGCCAAGAAGGTGATGATCGAGAAGGAAAACACCACGATCGTCAACGGTGCCGGCAAGAAGGCCGACATCGAGGCGCGCATCTCGCAGATCAAGGCGCAGATCGAGGAGACCACCTCGGACTACGACCGCGAGAAGCTGCAGGAGCGTCTTGCCAAGCTCGCGGGCGGCGTCGCGGTGATCCGCGTCGGCGGCGCGACCGAGGTCGAGGTGAAGGAGCGCAAGGACCGCGTGGATGATGCCATGCACGCGACCCGCGCGGCCGTCGAGGAAGGCATCCTGCCGGGCGGCGGCGTCGCGCTGCTGCGCGCGATCGAGTTGCTCAAGAAGATCCGCACGCAGAACGACGACCAGAAGACCGGCGTCGACATCGTGCGCAAGGCGCTCTCCGCGCCGGCACGCCAGATCGCCCTCAACGCGGGCGACGACGGCTCGGTGATCGTCGGCAAGATCCTCGAGAAGGACCAGTACGCGTACGGCTACGACGCGCAGTCGGGCGAGTACGTGAACATGATGTCCAAGGGCATCATCGACCCGACCAAGGTGGTGCGCGCTGCCCTGCAGAACGCCGCCTCGGTCGCGGGCCTGCTGATCACGACCGAAGCGATGGTCGCCGAGCTGCCGAAGAAGCAGTCCGCGGCCCCCGCGATGCCGGGCGGCGGCGGCATGGACTTCTGATCGGCGCAACACCCGATCGCGAACAACGAGGCCCGGGCGAAAGCCCGGGCCTTTTTTTGTCGCGCGCCCGACACAACAAACAACTCCTCATCCCAAGGAGCCGCGCGAAGCGCGGCGTCTCGAAGGATGGGCCGAGAGTGCAAGCGGCGCCGCATCGGCCGCCCCATGGTTCGAGACGCGCGGCCGTTCGGGCTCGCTCCTCACCATGAGGCAGATCAGCGGACGGCGCGACCAGATAGATTTACTGAGCGGCCGTCTTGTCTTGGGCCAACTTCTCTGCGCACGCCCTGGCGAGATGGTAGTCGGAGGATGTGGCACCCGGTTGCGTCACCCAGCCGCCCTTCTGCAAGTACTCACCCTGTTCCCAGGTCGACGAGATCTTGCGGAAGGCTTCCAAGTTCGCTTTCGCATTGTTGTTCTGCATGAACTTTTCCACGCAGATCGGCGTGAGGGCCGCGACGACCGCGGTGTCAGCCTGCTCGGACGCAAGCCTGTTGGCGGTGCCACCCGTCACCCAGCCGCCCCAGGAAAACCCGATAACCATAGCTGCGACGGCGCCGGCTGCCATTCCTTGCAGAAGACGAGTCCGCGACTCGCCCTGGAGAATCGGAGGAATATTCATGGTTTTTTTGCCTCGTGAATGAGAAGGATGCGCGCCGCGCGCGGCGCGCGCAGCCGTGCGGGCGGGTGCCGACGGCGCCCGCGCCGAACGAAACTCCGACTTGGAGCGATATCTACTTGGAGCGATATTGGCTTGAAGTGATTTTGTGCCTGCCGACGGCACTTGCGCTGCCACCTAGAAGAGAACGGAGACTTCGGTATGTCCCCGATTTACGGACAGCTTTTGGACAAGCCGCAGCCTGCCCTTTATGTTTACATTGGGGCGCGGGACTTGAAAGCACAAGAGGCTAGCCAAATTAAACCCGAACACCCGCCAACGGACGGCCGGGGCGATCCTTTCGGCATCATGCTCTAGACCCGATCGTGACCGGTCGGGGTCGCGGGCTCGCGTTGCAGCGCGCCGAGGAAGCGGGCCGCCCAAGTTTCAATGTCGTTGCGCGATAGCGTCTCGAAAATGGCCTCGTACCGCTCGCGCCGTTCGGCCAGCGGCATTGAAAGCGCCCGCCCGATCGCCACAGCGACGCTGTCGGGATCGTAGGGATTGACCAGCAGCGCTTCCTTGCATTCGTGTGCGGCGCCTGCAAAGCGCGACAGAATGAGGACGCCGGGATCCTCCGGATTTTGCGCAGCGATATATTCCTTGGCGACGAGGTTCATGCCGTCGCGCAGCGGCGTCACGAGCGCGACGCGTGCGCCGCGATAAAGCCCGGCGAGCGTCGCGCGGCTGTAGGCACGGTTGACGTAGCGGATCGGCGTCCAATCCGCCTCGCCATAGGCGCCGTTGATACGTCCCGCCGTCGAGCCGGTCGCTTGCGCGATGTCGGCATATTCCGGGATTTCGCTGCGGCTCTTCGGCGCGATCTGCAGATAGGTCACCTTGCCGCGCCAGTCGCGATGCGTCTGCAGAAAGCGCTCGAATGCCGACAGCCGCTGCTCGATCCCCTTCGAGTAATCGAGGCGATCGACCCCGATGATGAGCGCGCGGCCGGCCAGGCTCGCGAGCACGTTCTGCACGAACGGCATTCGTTGCGAACGCTGGGCGAGGCGGGCGAAGGCGGCGGTCTCGATGCCGACCGGAAAGGCGTCGACGCGCACCGTCCGCTCGTCAAGCCTGTAATTGAAATCGTGACTGTGCAGTCCGCATTCGCGCGTCAGATAGCGGCTGAAATTGAAGGCGTCGTCCCCGGTCTGGAATCCGACGAGGTCGTAGTCGCAGAGCGACGGGATGAGGCGCTCGTGGTGCGGCAACGCCGTCAGCATTTCGGGCGGCGGGCACGGAATATGCAGAAAGAAGCCGATGCGGTTCTTGTGGCCGCGCTCGCGCAGCGCCCTGCCGAGCGGCATCAGGTGATAGTCATGCACCCAGACGATATCCTCCGCCCCGAGCACATCGTGCAGCTCGCGCGCGAAGTGATCGTTGACGCGCAGATAGCCGCTCAGATCGCGGCGCGAGAACTCGGCAAGGTCGATACGGTAGTGCAAAATCGGCCACAACACGCGATTGGCGAAGCCGTTGTAGTATTCCTGGTGATCTTCCTTCGAGAGATCGAGCGTGATGTAGGTGACATTGTCATGCACGACCTCTCGCGTTGCGCCCTTGGCGCGGGGGGTGACTTTTCCGCTCCAACCGAACCAGATGCCGGACCTGTGCTTGAACGCCGCATCCACGGCGACTTCCAGCCCGCCGGCGCGCAGCTTTTCATTCTTTTCGGGAATCGCGACCCGGTTCGAGACGATGACGAGTCGCGCCAACGGCGATCCTCCCAGCTCCACGACAGTTTGATCGCGGCCAAGACCGGCCCGGTCATGAAACATGGTCTGTCGGAGGGAGGTTGTCCACCGTGTGCCGATTTCCTGAATCGATTGGACACGGCGGTACGGGAGACGTGGTGAGAAGCGGCAAGTGGCGTTGAAGGGGATGCCTACGAACCAACGACCGTCATGGCTTGCCGATGCGGGGCAGCAGCCACCCCATGATTTGGCGGTACGGATCGCTACTGGACGGGATTCGCTCCATCGCCTTCTTCGCGAAGGGCCTAGCCTGCTCTTCGGTCTGTCGCCTGGCCTGCGGAAGCGACATCCATTCGCGGATGATCTTTCGCCGCGTCCCATGTTCCGGCATCATGTTCAATATCCGTAGAGGTAAGGATTCATCGGCGGCCCCACCTCGGAGGTATCGACTAGGCTGCCGCCGGCCCTGGCTCGGTCTGTCGACTGAGCTTGGCTGATGAAAGTGTACGGCGGTCGGCACGGCCAATTCTGTGCAAAATTGCTCATCGCGGCGGGAGCCAGGCCGCCTTGGGCGGCGCAGCGGGCGCAGGTCGGCACCTGCGACGCTCATCTAAAGATTTCGCGGGGAATTATTTCTTCATCTGTCCATGATTTTATTTGGAACTATTACAGAACGTTCTTGTTAACGTCGGATACGACAATCAATATTATGGAGATTTACTATGAACAAGACTTCTGATGATCACAGTTTCGGTCGCGGCGCTCGTCGCGGCCGGCGGCATGGCGTTCGCGCAAGGCATGAACGAGCCCCGAGAAAAGCCGGCGGTGGCAGCGCCGGAGCGCGCGGCGACACCGGCGGAAAACAGCAAGTCCGATCGGCTGAAGGTCGAAACGCACAAGGCTGACGCGGTCAAGCCGGCCCCCGGCGCACAGCTGCCGGCAAAGCCGGTCGGCGACAAATCCGAGACTTTCGGGCAGGGAAACGGCGTGCAGCCCGCGCAGCGTGATGCGACGCCGGCGGGCAACGACCGCTTTGCGCCGAAGGCTCCGGCCGAGGTCGACGCGAAGCACACCGCCCCCGCGGTCCTGTCGACCGAGCAACACGCGAAGGTCTGGGAAACGCTGCGCGGCGAGAAGCGGGCGCGCTTTACCGGCGAGAAGTTCTCGATGACGGTGGGCGAGATCGTACCGCAAACGGTTCACCTCAACCGGCTGCCGGCTGGCGTCATCGAATATGCTCCGCAATATCGCGGCTACGAGTACATCCAGGTCGGTGAGGAAATCCTCATCGTGGATCCTCGCACGCACCGCATCGTGGCGGTCGTTGCCGCGTAGGCGGATAAGAGAGATCGATGGGGGTGGCGTCTGGCCGCCCCCATCGCGATCAGATCAACCGAACAGGGCACCTGCGATCACGCTTTGTCGCTATTCGATCCGCATCTCCCAGCGGACCCTGGTCAGTGCCGGGACCGGCGCGACGCGTTCACGTCATCGGCGCCACGTCGGCGCCCTTATGCTTGTGCAGGAAGCAGGCGATCTGCTTCTTCAGCGCGTCCGTTTGCAGCAGCTCTCCCATGGAGCTGGCATTATCGAACAGCTCCTTCTGCAGCTTTGTGGGAAGAGTATTCCACTGCATGATGACCGCCGCCCCGAGACAGGCAAGGATATGCCCGTCGTCTGCGACGATTGGGCCGTCTTCCGCGAGGACTGGGCCGTCGCCGACATCTTGGCTCGTCGGGCGCACCGTTTTGTCCAGGTTGTTCGCCAGCCACTCTTCGTTGTCAGCAAGCTCGACAAGGGTACGCTGCTGCCCCTGCAACTCGCGGACCGCATCGGGCTGATCGGCGCGCTTGATCAGCTCGTCGAATTCGACCGCGCGTGCACGGAATTGGTGGGAGGTAGTCATGCGGCAAGACCTTTCCCTGGGACGCGAGCTCTGCGGCCACCAATCGTCGACTGAAAGACGACGATGAAGCCAATGTGATATGGGGACCGCGTCGCCAAATAGCGAGGTCGATGCTTCGTTCGCCCACCACGCCGCCCGCAAAGCATCGTGAGTACGTCGGCGCATTTGCCGAGCTCGATCCGATTCCCTATGGTCTGGGGGCACCTCGATATGGCGATCAAGAGAAACCGAGAAGCGGCAGCTGCCGGGCAGCCCGGTCCGCTTCGGCGAAATGATCGGGAGCCTTTCATGAGCAAGAGAGTCAGGGTCCGCAAGGCCTCGTTCGACCCCAAGACATTTCTCGCCAATGTGGGCGAGGGCAAAACGATAGCCAAACATCGCAAAGGCGACGTGATTTTCTCACAAGGCGATGCCGCGGACGCCGTTTTCTACATCCAGAAGGGCAAGGTCAAGCTCACCGTCGTTTCCGAGCAAGGCAAGGAGGCGGTCGTCGCGATCCTGGGGTCCGATAGTTTTTTTGGCGAAGGATGCCTGAATGGGCATTCGGTGCGCATCGCAACGACCACCGCGATGGATGAATGCCTGATCACGCGGTTGGCCAAGACGGCCATGATTGCCGCCATGCATGATGAGCCGGACTTTTCCGAGCTGTTCATGGCATATTTATTGGCGCGCAACGGCCGGATCGAGGAGGACTTGATCGACCAGTTGTTCAATTCGAGCGAAAAACGTCTCGCCCGCCTGCTCCTGCTCCTGGCAAATTTCGGCAAGGAAGGCCGGCCGGAGCCGGTCGTGGGAAAGATCAGTCAGGAAACGCTGGCGGACATGATCGGCACGACCCGGGCGCGCGTCAGCTTTTTCATGAACAAATTCCGCAAATTGGGCTTCATCAAGTACAACGGAACCCTGGAGGTCCATAATTCGCTGTTGAACGTGATTTTGTATGACAAGCCCGAGCTTAGGCTCAAGACGGCAAGAAAATCGCGACGCTGAACCTTTCGGAGTCTCGAGCCGGACACACGAAGCTCGGACGCCGGCGCCGAACGGCCCGCAGGCTTGAGTTACAACACACGCATTTTCCGAGAGTGCTGGCGTGAGGTTGCCGCGCAAGCGCTCGGGGCGCCCGCCGTGCTCGGCGCCGCGGGTCAGGCCATGGTGTGCAATTTTGCACAGACCGTAGCGCTTCGCCGAGCGAAGCTACGCATACCCACAACGCTTATTGAACCTTCAGCGCTCTTCGCGGGCTGTGCGGCCCTGGGCTCCGGTTCATGCGCCAGTGGCTACCCGGAACGGCATCGAGGCGAGTGGATGGGGTCAAGCACCATGAGCAGGCAGCAGGACAGATCGTCGGGCGCGGACGACGTGGCTCGGGCGGCCAATTCTCAGTGGATTGCCAGGCGTGCGGTCGAAACGCTGCAAAAGCAGGCTGCAGGGACCACCGCGAAACTGGAGAGCGCCCTCGCACGCGAGGCCATGCTGCTGCGCGAGCGGAACGAGCTCGTGCAGCGGCAGGAAATGCTCACGCAGGAATTTGAGCACCGGCTCGTCAACGGCCTGCAGACGGTAGTGAGCCTCCTCTCCCTGCAAAGTCAAAAGACCGAAAGCCCCGAGGGCGCCGCGCAATTGAGGATCGCGGCGAAGCGCGTCGCCGCCTTCGGGTGCGTGCACCGCCGGCTCCACCTTCTCGATCACCGCGAGACCGTCGAGCTCAAGCAGTATGTCGAGCAGCTGTGCGCGGATTTGTGCGGACTGTTGTTCGACGGGGACGCCGATCGCGTTGTCGTGGTCGAAGGCCCAAAGATCGAGGTTCCGACCCAGGTCGGAATACCCCTCGGCTTCATCGTTAACGAGTTGATCACCAATGCGGTCAAGCATGCCAGCGGCAGGATCACCGTTAGATTGGAAACGACGGCTGAGTTCGGTCACTGCCTGTCGGTCTCGAACGACGGGCCGCGCCTGCCGGCAGGCTTCCGTCCCAGTGGGCACAAGGGATTGGGGCTGAAGATCATCGCGTCGTTCGTCAGGCAGATCGATGGCCAGCTTCAGGCCGAGGTGGGCCCGGACCAGGAGGGCGCCTGCTTCAAGGTACTCTTCCGCTCGACCGCTTTGCCGGCAGTGGATCGCGCCGCATGAAGCCCGCGCACGCGGACACATGGAGGCTCGCCGGCAACGACCTGCACACAAAGCCTGCATGAACACGCGATATCGGCGGCGGGCTCACGGCTGGAAAGCTTGCAGCGACAGCGGTGATCGAGCCGCCCATTTTTCCGAGCCGCTTCTCGAAGCGACATTTATCCCAGTAATTCCGGAACTTCTTTTCGTTTCCGCACTGGTAAGTGCCGCCCCTCGACGCCATGTGTTTAATGTGCCTCCAATAGAAACTCTTCACGTCGTCTCGAACGACTACATGATCGCTGTCGCGCGGTGGGACGACGACGGCGGTGCTCCCGGCTATTCCCCATCGGACGCCGAAGCCGCTCGCGACGGGCGGCGCGGTCGGATCGCGAAATCAGCCCCACGGCCCGCAACCGCATTCCATCCGTTGATAAATGAACGCAAAACTCTTTGAGGAGCTGCCGACATGTCTGCCAAGGAAGTGAGATTTTCGGTCGACGCGCGCGACAAGATGCTGCGCGGCATCGAAACGCTGGCCCACGCGGTTCGCGTGACCCTCGGCCCGAAGGGCCGCAACGTCGTGCTCGACAAAAGCTACGGCGCGCCGCGCATCACCAAGGACGGCGTGACGGTGGCGAAGGAGATCGAGCTCGAGGACAAGTTCGAGAACATGGGCGCGCAGATGGTGCGCGAGGTCGCATCGCGGACCTCCGACCAGGCCGGTGACGGGACGACGACCGCGACCGTGCTCGCGCACGCGATCGTGCGGGAAGGCGCCAAGGCGGTCGCGGCCGGCATGAACCCGATGGACCTCAAGCGCGGCATCGACCTCGCGGTAGAGGCCGTGGTCGAGCATCTCAAGGCCAACTCGAAGAAGGTCACATCAAACGACGAGATCGCCCAGATCGGCACGATTTCCGCCAACGGCGACGTGGAGATCGGCAAGTTCCTCGCCGAGGCAATGAAGAAGGTCGGCAACGAAGGCGTCATCACGGTCGAGGAAGCGACCTCGATCGAGACGGAGCTCGAGGTGGTCGAGGGCATGCAGTTCGACCGCGGCTACATCTCGCCCTACTTCATCACCAACGCCGAGAAGATGCGCGTCGACATGGACGACGCCTACATTCTTATCTCAGAAAAGAAGCTGTCCGGCTTGCAGGAGCTGCTGCCTCTTCTCGAGACGATTGTGCAATCCGGCAAGCCTCTCGTCATCATCGCCGAGGACGTCGAGGGCGAGGCGCTGGCCACGCTTGTCGTCAACAAGCTGCGCGGCGGCCTCAAGGTCGCGGCCGTCAAGGCGCCGGGCTTCGGCGATCGCCGCAAGGCCATGCTGCAGGACATCGCGGTCCTGACCGGCGGCCAGGCAATCTCGGACGACCTCGGCATCAAGCTCGAGAACGTCAACATCTCCATGCTCGGCCGCGTCAAGAAGGTGATGATCGAGAAGGAGAATACCACGCTCGTCAACGGTGCCGGCAAGAAGGCCGACATCGAGGCGCGCATCTCGCAGATCAAGGCGCAGATCGAGGAGACCACCTCGGACTATGACCGCGAGAAGCTGCAGGAACGTCTCGCCAAGCTCGCGGGCGGCGTCGCGGTGATCCGCGTCGGCGGCGCGACCGAGGTCGAGGTGAAGGAGCGCAAGGACCGCGTCGATGATGCCATGCACGCGACCCGCGCGGCCGTCGAGGAAGGCATCCTGCCGGGCGGCGGCGTCGCGCTGCTGCGCGCGATCGAGCCGCTCAAGAAGATCCGCACGCACAACGACGACCAGAAGACCGGTGTCGAGATCGTGCGCAAGGCGCTCTCCTGGCCGACACGCCAGATCGCCCTCAACGCGGGCGACGACGGCGCGATCGTGGTCGGCAAGATCCTCGAGAAGGACACCTATGCGTTCGGCTACGACGCGCAGTCGGGCGAGTACGGCAATCTCATCTCCAAGGGCATCATCGACCCGACCAAGGTGGTGCGCGCCGCACTGCAGGGTGCGGCTTCGGTCGCGGGCCTGCTGATCACCACCGAGGCCATGGTCGCCGAGCTGCCGACGAAGCCGTCCGCGGCCCCCGCGATGCCAGGCGGCGGCATGGACTTCTGATCGGCGCAACGCCTCATCGCAAACAACGAGGCCCGGGCGAAAGCCCGGGCCTTTTCGTTGGTCATGCCCGGCACCCGGGTCCGGCCTTCGGCCGGACCGAGTTTAAACTCTTGTGCCGGGCATCCACGTCTTTCCCTCGATCCGTGAGAGCCGAAAGACGTGGATGGCCGGGACAAGCCCGGCCATGACGATCTAAAGTTCTCCCAGAAATGCCAACGACCACGAACAAAGGGCGCGCGTACATCCGGCGTCGCCGATCGTCTCGTGGTCGTCACACACAGCGACAGAACCTTGCGGCTTCAATATCGCTATGATCACTTACATAGGTGACGATGGCGACGTTTACAAGGCAGCGCGATGACAATCCGATGACAGGAAAGCAAGGACGCATCTATACCGGCATCGGCGGGTGGAACTTCCCGCCCTGGCGCGGCGTGTTCTACCCGAAAGGGCTACCGCACGCGAAGGAGCTCGAATACGCCGGCCAGCATCTGACCGCGATCGAGATCAACGCCACCTACTACGGCTCGCAGAAGCCGGAAAGCTTCCGCAAATGGGCCGCGTCGGTGCCGGACGGCTTCAAGTTCTCCGTCAAGGCCTCGCGCTTTGCCACCAATCGGCGGGTGCTGCGCGAGGCCGGCGAACTCGATCAAGCGCTTCGTCGGCTCGGGCGTGACCGAACTCGGCGACCGGCTCGGCCCGCTGCTGTGGCAGTTCGCGCCGTTCAAGAAGTTCGACGAAGCCGATTTCGGCGGCTTCCTCGAGCTGCTGCCGCGCGAAGCCGATGGGCTCCGGCTGCGCCACGTCGTCGAGGTGCGCCACGACAGCTTCCGCACACCCGGCCTTCGTCAAGCTGATCCGCGCGCACGAGATCGCGGTGGTCTACGCCGAGCACGCGACCTATCCGGGCATCGCCGACGTGACGAGCGACTTCGTCTATGCGCGCCTGCAGAAGGGCCAGGACGACGTGCCGACCGCCTATCCGCCCAAGGCGCTCGATGCCTGGGGAAAGCGCGTGCAGGCCTGGGCGCAAGGCGGCGCGCCCGACGACCTGGAGCTTGTCGATGAGAGCCACAAGCTCACGAAGACGCCGCGCGACGTCTACGCCTACTTCATCCACGAGGGCAAAGTGCGCGCCCCCGCCGCCGCCATGGCGCTGATCGAGCGGCTGAAGTAGGCGCCTGCGCCTCGAACCGCCAGCGGCGGCTACGAGCGGAAACGAGGCATCTTCATTTCTATTCCGCGTGGCGCTACATTGCCGACGATGAGGCAATTATGAATGGTCCAAACAGACCTGCGAATGGATAAGGCGACGTTCCTCGCCTGGGTGCAGGGACGCGAGGCGCGGCACGAGCTTGATGACGGTCGCGTCGTCATGATGACCGGCGGCTCGCGCGGGCACGGCATCATCATACGTCGCCTGGCTTCTGCACTGGAACGTTGCCTCGACGGCAACCAGTGGGAGGTGCTTACGTCAGACTTTGGCGTCGACCTCGGCCTCAAGACGATTCGCTATCCTGACGTTGTTGTCGACGTGGCGGGCGGCGCGTTCAGAGACCTCACCGCAACGGCTCCATTGCTCATAGCCGAAGTGATCTCGCCCTCTTCCGCGACCGACGACCTCGGCGACAAAGCCACGGAATATCTCCGATTGACCAGCCTCGCCGCCTATCTGGTCCTCGCGCGGGACGAGCCTAAGGCCTGGATTTGGGTGCGCGGCGGCGCCGGCTTCCCCGCGGGTCCCGAGGTGATCGAAGCCGGCGAGTCAATCCGGATTCAATCGTTGGCGATTGATCTCTCGCTCGCGGAGATTTATGGCGAGCCGAAGAAAAGCTGAGCGGTAATCCATAAACCGAAAGGCCGCCGGCCCCCGGCGACCTTTCTCCGTGCATCGCGCTCGCGCCTACCGGTCTCGGGCGCCTTCAGGCGCAGGAGACCGGTGAGTAGCGCGTCGAGGCCCTCGCGACTGCCGGTGTGCAGGTCGATCTTGCCGACCTTCGACCAGCCGCTCGAGCGAACTCGAGCTCCTTCAGCCGCAGGAGGAGCGGATTGTCCTCCATCAGCTTCTCGGCGTTGAGGAGCGCGACAAACCGCCCATAAGTTGAAAGGCCTTTCGAATGAACAAGCCGCTTTTCACCATCGGTTACGAGCACGCAACCACGCACGCCATGCTCGACGAGCTCGCCGACGCCAAGGTCGACGTGGTGATCGACGTGCGCGCCGTCACGTCCTCGCGCCGCCCCGGCTTCTCCAAGCGCCAGCTCGCGGCCGGCCTCGACGAGCGCGGCATCGGCTATATCCATCTGCGCGCGCTGGGCACGCCCAAGGAGGGCCGCCTCGCCGCACGCGCCGGCCGCCGCGACGAGCTCTTCCGCATCTTCGAGAAGCACCTCAAGACACCCGATGCGCGGGCGGAGCTCGACGAACTCGCGGCGCTCGCAAAATCCGGCCGCCGTTTGTGCCTGCTGTGCTACGAGCGCGACCCGGAAGGCTGCCACCGCCGCCGCGTCGCCGAGCTCATCCACGAGCGCACCGGCGCGAAGGTGGAGCACCTGTTCTGCGCGCCGGTGTAGCCGTCATTGCGAGCGAAAGCGAAGCAATCTCCCTTCGCCTGCTCATGCGTCTGCGGATCGAGATTGCTTCGGCGTGCTTCGCACGCCTCGCAATGACGTATTCCCTCACTCCGCCGGCTGCGCCGCCGCGCGCTGGCGGCTCTCCACCGCGAACGCGAGGCCCGCGAAGCCGTAGACGCCGGCCAGCATGACGCCGGCGCAGGCCGCGATCACGGCGAGCACGAGCGCAAAGCCGCCGCGGTCATGCAGAAAGGCGATCAGCCCGACCGCGCCCGCCGACGAGGTGAAGTTGAGGAAATAGCGCACCGAGTAGATGCGCCCGCGCCAGGCGTCCGCGGTGAAGCGCGCCACCACGATGTCGCCGAGCGTCACCTGGCCGTAGATCGCCGCCATCCCGATCGCGAGTGAGATGAGCAGCGCAGCGCCGGTCGTATGCGCCGCAACCACGATGCCGGCGAACTGCACCGTGACCACGATCGCGAACAGCATCGGCGCCGACACGCGCTCGACCAGCCGGCCGACCGCGATCTGCGCCAGCGCGCCGCACAGGAAGACCGCGGTCGCAAGCCCGCCCACGAGCGTCAGGTTGGCGGTGTCGCCGAGCTGCTCGTCGACGAGCTTGGGCAATGCGACCAGCACGGTGTTGAACACGAGGCCGCTCGACACCGAGATGACGACGAACAGCAGGAACATGACGATCGCGGCACGCGGCGTGAGCGGAACCGCAGCGGTCTTCTTGCGCTGCGCGATCGTGTGGGTGTCGTCGGCGACGAGCGCGCGATACACAAATCCGGTCGCGATACAGATGATCGCCGGCACCAGGAAGGCGGCGCGCCAGCCGAACCACGACGCCAGGATCCCGGTGATGCCAGCCGCGAGCGCGACGCCGAAATTGCCGCAGACGCCGTTGAAGGCGAGCACGCGGCCCTTGGCCTGCGAGATCTCGATCAGCATCGCCATGCCGACCGGATGATAGATCGCGGCGAAGACGCCGAGCCCGAACAGCGCCGCCGCCATCACGGCCAGGTTGGGCGCGAACGCGGCGACCGCGAGCGCGAGCCCGCAGCCGATGAAGAACGCGACCATCATGTTGCGCCGGCTCCAGCGGTCGGCGAGCCAGCCGGCCGGCAGCGAGAACACGCCGAACGCGATGAACATCGCGGTCGCGAGCGCGATCAGCTCCGAATAGGGGCGGTGGTAGATGACCTCGAGGCCGATCACGACGGTCGGGTAGATGCCCAGCACGAAATGGTCGATCGCGTGCGCCCAATTGAGGAAGCCGATCTGCATCCGCTTCTCGGTGGTGGCCGGGGTGTCCGAGGCGATGTCCATGGGTCTGCGGTCTTTCAAGGATGTCGGGCCGGCCCTTGCCGGCAGTCGATCCGCACCGTACTCTTGCACATTCGCGATGTTCTGCCGATTTTCGTCGTGTTTGGGCCAAATCTGATGCCGAGATTCCACCAGGTCGAGCTGCACCCGATTCTCGACGACGCCCCCCGCCCCGTCGCCGCCATGGGCAAATCCTTCGCCGACGGCGACCGCACGACGGTGCATCGCCATCGCCGCGGCCAGCTCCTGCACGCGGTGAGCGGCATCATGCGCATCGAGACCGCCGAGGCCGCCTGGCTCGTGCCGCCCGCGCGCGCCCTGTGGATGCCGCCCGCCATGGCGCATCGTGTCACCATGCGCAGCCGCGTCGAGATGCGCACGCTCTTCATCGATCCGCACGCCGCCGACGCGCTCCCGCGCGCCCCGACCCTGGTCGAGGTCTCGGGTTTGCTGCGCGAGCTGATTCTCGCGGCACTGGAAGAGCCCGCCGCCTATGACGAGGCGGGCCGCGGCGGCCTCGTGGCGCGGCTGATCCTGATCGAGCTCGCCCGCATCAAGGACCACCCGCTCGACCTGCCCATGCCGCGCGACCCGCGCGCGCTGCGCGTCGCGCGCGACCTGCTCGACCGCCCGGCCCTGCCGCTCGATCTCGACCAATGGGCGGAGCGTTCAGGCGCAAGCCGGCGCACGCTGGCGCGGCTGTTTCGGCATGAGACGGGCTTGAGCTTTGCGGAATGGCGGGCGAGGCTACGGGCGGTCGAGGGGCTGGCGCGGTTGTCGGCCGGGGCATCGGTGTCGGCGTCGGCAAATGCAGTGGGATATGATAGCCCGAGTGCATTCTCCGCGATGGTGCGACGGAGCCTGGGCAACGCACCGCGGCGGTTGGCACAGCTTCGTAGGGTGGGTTAGCGCCGAAGGCGCGTAACCCACCATGTAAATCGCAAATCGACATATCGCCCGATGGGTTTCGCTTCGCTCAACCCATCCTACGACTCAATCCAGCGTCCGTCTGAACCTCGTTACCGCAATCACCATTGCGACCAGCATCAACCCCGCCAGCGCCAGCGTGTCGTAGCGCAAATCCGCCAGCGTCGCGCCCTTGAGCATGATGGCGCGCACGATGCGCAGGTAGTGCGTGAGCGGCAGGCACTCGCCGACATAGCGCGCCCAGGTCGGCATGCCGGCGAAGGGAAACAGGAAGCCCGACAACAGCATGTTAGGCAGGAAGTACATCATCGCCATCTGTATGGCCTGCAGCTGGTTCTGGGCGAGCGTCGAGAACGTGTAGCCAGTCGCGAGATTGGTGGCGATGAAGAGCGTCGTGAGCGCCGCGAGCAGCACGAGGTTGCCGACGATCGGTACCGCGAACAGCGCGACGCCGGCGAGCACGATGACGGTCGCCTGCAGGAAGCCGACCAGCACGTAGGGCGTGATCTTGCCGAGCATGATCTCGAGCGGCGTCACCGGCATCGACAGCAGGTTCTCCATGGTGCCGCGCTCGGTCTCGCGCGTGACCGAGAGCGCCGTGAAGATCAGCATGGTGAGCGTGAGGATGGTCCCGAGCAGGCCCGGCACGATGTTGAGCTGGCTCGACTGCGCCGGGTTGTAGCGGGCGTGCGTCACGATGCTGAACGGCATCGGCCCGCTCGCGGGGATTTGACGGTCGTTGACGAGCGCGGTCTGGATGAGCTGGTTGAGCGCGCCGAGCGCGTTGCTCGACGCCACCGGATCGGTCGCGTCGGCCGCGACCAGGATCGCGGGCCGGTCGCCGCGGCGCAGATCGCGCTCGAAATTCTGCGGGATCTCGATGCCGAACAGCACCTGGCCGGACTTGAGCACGCGGTCGAACTCGGCCTCGTCGCGCACCCGCCGCGTCACCTGGAAGTAGCGCGTGTTCTCCAGTGCCTTGAGGATGGTGCGGCCGACATCGCTCGATTCCTGCATCAGCACCGCAGTCGGCAGGTCGCGCGGCACCGTGTTGATGGCGTAGCCGAACAGCACGAGCTGCATGATCGGGATCGAGATCATGGTCGCGAACGTGACGCGGTCGCGGCGCAGCTGCAAGAACTCCTTGAGCAGCATGGCGCCGGTGCGCCGCCAGAAGCCGGAGCGGAACGCGATCGCGCTGCTCATCGATCCTTCCTCATTGGGCGCCTCCTCATTGGCGGTTGTCCCGCCGGCTGTCGGAGCGGTTGTCGGTCGCTTGCCCCATCAGCTCGATGAACACGTCCTCGAGCGAGGCCTCGGACTTCTCCCAGCGCAGCGCCGGATCGGCGCGGTAGGGCGCGATCGCGGCCTCAAGTGCCGCGGCGTCGCGCCCCGATACGTGCAGGCTCGCGCCGAACGGTGCCACCATGGTGACGCCGTCGCGATGCGCCAGCTCGTCGCCGAGCCGCATGAGGTCGCCGCCGCTCACCGTGTAGGTCGCGAGATGCGCGTTCGCGATCACCTCCGCCACCGTACCCTGCGCGAGCAGCCGGCCGTACGCGATGTAGGCGATCTCGTGACAGCGCTCGGCCTCGTCCATGTAATGGGTCGAGACCAGCACCGTCAGGCCTTCGCCGGCGAGCGCGTGGATCTGGTTCCAGAACTCGCGCCGCGCCTTCGGGTCGACGCCGGCGGTCGGCTCGTCGAGCAGCAAGAGCTGCGGGTTCGGCAGCGTGCAGGCGCCGAGCGCGAGCCGCTGCTTCCATCCGCCCGACAGGCTGCCGGCGATCTGCTCCTCGCGGCCGTTGAGGCCGAGCCGCTCGATCGCGCCGCGCGCCGCCGCGCGCGGGTTCGCGATGCCGTGGATGCGCGCGACGAACTCGAGGTTCTCGCGCACCGAGAGATCATCGTAGAGGCTGAAGCGCTGCGTCATGTAGCCGACGTGGTACTTGATCTTCTCGGCATCGGTACGGATGTCGTAGCCGAGGCAGGTGCCGCGGCCGGAGTTGGGCGTGAGCAGGCCGCACAGCATGCGGATGGTCGTGGTCTTGCCCGAGCCGTTCGGCCCGAGGAATCCGTAGATCAGCCCGCGCTTGACCCGCATCGTGAGATTGCTCACGGCCGGATGTCCGTCGAACGACTTGCTCAGGCCCTCGACCTCGATCGCGATGTCCGACGCCGGCGCGCCCGCATCACCGCGCGCAGTGTGGGGCACAGCGCTCACCGCTTCGCCTCGGTGCCGGCCTGGGCGGGCAGCCGCACGTCGACCGGCTGGCCGACCCGCAGGTTGGCGGGGTTCTCGGGCAACGCCTCGATCAGGTAGACGAGCTTGGCGCGTTCCTCCTGGCTGTAGATCACCGGCGGCGTGAACTCGGCGCTCTTGGCGATGAAGCTCACCTTGGCGGCGAAGTCGGCCGCGCAGCCGTCGCAGTTCACCTTGACGTCCTCGCCGTAGGCGATGCGCGCAAGCACGGTCTCGGGGACGAAGAAGCGGATCTTGATGTTGCCGGGCGGCAGCAGCGCGACGATCGGCTTCGACGCGGTCACGACCTCGCCGGGGCGGAAGTAGACCTGCTCGACCGAGCCGGTGACCGGGCTCGCGATGCTGCGCCGTGCGAGCCGCGTCTGCGAGGTGTTCACCTGCGCTTCCGCCTGGCGCAGCGCGGCCTGGGCGGCGTCGAAGTCCTTCTGGGTGCCGGCGCCGGTTTTCAGGAGCTGCTGTGCGCGGTCGAAGGTCTGCCTCGCATTGGCAAGCGTCGCGAGAGTCATGTCGAGGTCGGCCTTGAACAGGTCGGCGTCGAGGGTGAACAGCGGCACCCCCTTCTCGATCCGGTCGCCTTCCTTGACGGCGAGCGTCTCGACCCGGCCGTTTTCGTCGGCCCCGACGAAAATGAGGTTCGCCTCGACCCAGCCCTGGAAGGCCGGGTCCTTGTCGCCGCAGCCGCCGAGCAAAGGCGCGAGCGCGACGAGGAAGACGAAAGCGATGGAAGCACGTGATCCGCGCACGGCGCCGGCGCTCCCTCTCCCCGCTCTTCGCGGGGAGAGGGTCGGGGTGAGGGGTGGTCCCGCGATTTCGAACGCTGCGACTCGCGGAGACGCCCCCTCACCCCGACCCTCTCCCCGTAAACGGGGAGAGGGAGCGCGACCGCCGAGCTCTCTATCGCGCATCGTCATGGCGCACATCCTTCGAAGAGGGTGTCGAGATGCGCGCGCATCATGGTGGCAACGTCGAGCGGCGCGAAGCGATCGAACAGGCCGCTCCACACGATCGCCACCATGCCGGGCGCGACGATGAGCTGGGGAAAGCGGATGAGCGTGTCGTCCTTGAGCTCGCCGCGCTCAAGCGCGCGCGCGAGCAGCGTCCGCATCGCGGCGAGCGCCCGCTCGACCACATTGCGGTAGTGGAATTCGGCGAGCTCGGGAAAGCGCGGACCCTCGGTCATGACGAGACGCAGCACGTTGCGCCGCTGCGTCGAATAGATCTCGCGCACGAACAGGTCCATGAACCCGGTGATCACGTTGCGGATCGGGATGTCGGGCGGCGGCGCCTCCAGCACCGTGACGAGCGGCACCAGCATGGTGGTGACGATCTCGCGAAACAGCGCTTCCTTGTCGTCGAAGTAGAGATAGATCGTGCCCTTGGCGACGCCGGCGCGCGCCGCCACGTCGTCGATGCGGGTCGCCGCGAAGCCGCGCGCGCAGAACTCGTCGAGCGCCGCCTGCACGATCGCGGCGCGGCGCGCCTCGCTCTTGGCGGCGCGGTTGGTGGCGGACTTGCGGACTGCCGGCGGCGTCTTGCCGGACGTCTGGCGCAGCGGCGACGCCCGGCGCAACGCCCGCCGGCCGCCGCCCCGTCCTCTCGGATTGCTCGTGCGCATCGCCCGTCTCCGCATGAAGTCGTCATAAATTATGACTGACTGGTCAGTCATAATTTCGCACGATCGAGGGCGCCTGCCAAGGGGGAGCCAAGGGGAGCCAAGGGGAAATCAGGGCAAAAGCCGACCATGCGTCAAAATGACTGACCAGTCAGTCAAAATTTCTCACGCGGGATTACTGGAACAAGACCAACGCAAAAAAAGCGAGTGATTTCAGTGCAGTCGCGAGACCGAAGGGCTGGGCCGAAAGGGCCCGCCCCCGCCGCTCAGCCCTTCACGTCGCACGCGAAGGCGCGGATCACGCAGTCGCGGCCGCCGTATTTGTAGCAGCTCTTGAGCGCGACATTCTCGGCCTCGCCCAGCCGGCGGGCCGACGCGAACCCGTGCGGGCCGCACGGGTGGTGGCCGTCGATCGCCAAGGCGCCGCAGCTGTGACGGAGCATCATCACGACCTTGCAGCTCGCGCCGTTGCATTTGCCGGCCGCTGCCGCGCGCGCCGCATCGGCGCTGCGGTAGTCAAAGGCATAGCCGTAGGCCGCGCAGGCGCCGACCGCCATCGCGCCCGCCGACTGGCCGGGCCCAACGCTTGCCACCCACACGCTGATGCCGACGGCCACGAGGGCCGCGGCCCGCAAAACACGCGTCATGGAGTCCCTCCCCCGAAGGAATGACGCAAGCGTATGGGCGAATGGTTGCGAGTTGGTGAATACGAACCGGACGCGCGCTACGCGCGCTCCCGCTCGATCTCCGCCCTGACGGCCGATAGCGCGTCCGGCGTGTCGACATCGATCAGTGCGCCGTTGCCCGTCACCGGCACCTCGGCGACCGCCTCCGGATAGCTGACGATCAGGTGGCGCGCGCCCACGTCGCCGTCGAGCTTGGCGAGATCGCCGAAGAAGCGGCGCGACCACACCACCGGATTGCCGCGCTTGCCCGCGATTGTCGGCACCGCGATAAGCGCGCCCTTCTCGGGATCGAACGCCGCGATCAGCCGGTCGATCAGCGCCGCATCGACTTGCGGCATGTCGCCGAGGCAGACGATGGTGCCGTCGATGTCCGCCGGCAGCGCCGCGATGCCGGCCTTGAGCGAGGTCGACAGCCCTTCCGCATAATCCGGATTGTGCGCGAACGTGACCGTGAACCCCTTGAGCGCGGCCTCGACCTGCTCGCGCTGATGCCCGGTCACGACCACCACGGGCCGTGCGCGCGACGCGAGCACCTGCTCGGCCGCGATGCGCACCAGCGGCTTGCCGCCGATCTCGGCGAGGAGCTTGTTCGGCCCGCCCATGCGGGTCGAGCGGCCCGCCGCGAGCACGATTCCCGCGACGCGCTGGGCGACCGGCGGCTCGATCTCGCGCGGCTGCGGACGCGTGACGATCTCCATCAAGAGCCCGCCGACACCCATGCCGGTGATGTCGCGCCGGGTCACCGGCAGCCCGCACAAGAGCCGCGCCAGGATCCAGTCGAAGCCGTTCTCCTTCGGGCTGCGCGCGCAGCCCGGCGCGCCGAGCACCGGCCGGCCGTTCGCGGCGGCGACCAGCATGAGATTGCCGGGATCGACCGGCATGCCGAAATGCTCGATCGTGCCGCCGACGGCCTCGACGGCCGCCGGGATCACGTCGCGCTTGTCCGCGATCGCGGAGGCGCCGAACACGATGACGAGCTCGGCGCCGCTCTTGAGCACCTCGTCGAGCGCACGGGCGAGCGCCTGCGTCTCGTGCGGCACGCGCCGTTCCGCGACGATCGTCGCGTTGGCGGGCGCGAGACGGTCGAGGGTGACGCGCAGCGTCTTGTCGATCACCTTGTCGGCAAGCCCCGGCAGCAGCGTCGAGATCACGCCTACTTTGCGAATCTTGTACGGCGCGACGCGCACCAACGGCACCGCGGCGCGCGCGGCGGCAAGCGCCTTGTCGCACGCCGTTTTCGACACCGCGAACGGAATGATCTTCACGGTCGCGATCATCTTGCCGACCACGACCGGCGCGAAGGCTTCGAGCGTCGCGAGCGTGATGTCGGGATCGACCTCGTTGAGCCGGTCGATGGCGTCCTCGTTGACGACCAGGACGCCGGCAGCTTCCGCGAACAGGTTGGCACGCCCCGTGAAGGCACGGTCCACATGCACGCCTTCGCCCGCGACCGCGTCGGCGATCTCGGCCGCCGCCGTGTCCTCCGACACGTCGCCGGGCTCGAGCCGCGCCACCGTGATCGACGGAATGCCCGCCGCGCGCAACGCCGCAATCTCCGGCTCGCCCACCACCGTGCCCTTCTTGAGCACAAGGCCGGCCGAGCGGATCGAATGGACGACGATCGCGCCCTTGGCGTCGGCCGGCGCGACGGCGCCGAACTTCATGCCGCCTTCTCCGCCTTCTCGGGCGCGAGCCGCAGCCGCGCCGTGACCTCGCCCATGATCGACAGCGCGATCTCGGGCGGCGACACCGCCCCGATCGGAAGGCCGATCGGCGCATGGATGCGCGCGAGCGCGTCCGCCGAAACGCCCTGCCCTTTGAGCCGCTCGACCCGGCGCCCATGCGTCTTCCGCGAGCCGAGCGCGCCGATATAGAAGCACTCGCGCTCGAGCGCGTGCAGCAGCGCCGGATCGTCGATCTTGGGATCATGGGTGAGCGCGACGAAGGCCGTGTAGCGGTCCACGTTGAGCGGGGGCAGCGCGACGTCGGGCCATTCGGCGATCAGCTTCACGTCGGGAAAACGCTCGGGCGTCGCAAAGGCGGTGCGCGGATCGACGATCACGACGTCGTAGCCGAGCAGCTTCGCGATCGGCGCCAGCGCCTGGCTGATGTGCACCGCGCCCGTGACGACGAGCCGGGTCGGCGGCACGTGCACGGTGAGGAAGACCTTGCCTTGCGGCGTCTCCGCCATACCGCTCTTGCCCGAGCGCAGCGCCGCTTCGAGCACCTCGCGCAAGGGATCGCGCGCCACGTCCGCCTGCTTGACGAAGCGCTGGCTGCCGCTCGCGACGTCGGTCACCACGATCGCGGCGCGCCGCGCCGCGCGCTCGGCGTTGAGGGATTGGAGGATGTCGAGACGCATGAGGTCGTTCTCTCGTCTTGCTCAAATCATTGATCCGTCATCCTGAGGCGCGAGCCCTCGGGTCCGGCCTCCGGCCGGCCCAAGGACAGGCTCCGCGAGCCTCGAAGGATGGCGGCCGCTGTGGCGCCGCACGGGCCGATCATCCTTCGAGGGCCGGCTACGCCGGCCGCCTCAGGATGACGGGTTTAGCTTAGTCCACCTTCTCTACATACACCCGGATGGTGCCGCCGCAGGACAGGCCGACCTTCCAGGCCGTGTCGTCGGCGACGCCGAATTCCAGCATCTTGGGCTTGCCGGAGTCGATCACGTCGATCGCCTCGGTCACCACCGCGCCCTCGACGCAGCCGCCCGAGACCGAGCCGAGGAAGTTGCCCTCCTGGTCGATCACCAAATTGGAACCGACCGGCCGCGGCGCCGAGCCCCAGGTCTCGACCACGGTCGCCAGCGCCACGCCCTTGCCGGCCTTGCGCCAGTCCTCGGCGGCCTTGAGGATATCTTCATCGCGTTGCCATCATAGCCATCTCTCGCGTTCATTCGGATCACAGCATCAGGCCTAACCACCAACATTTCTGCGCCACCGATGCTTCCCCCTCATATATCACGCAACCCGCCGCAGCCACTGCTTCGGATCGCCCGCATGACCGCCTTGCGCGGACAGCGCCCGGGTCAGCTCGGCCATGGACTCGAGATTATGGATGGGGCGGAATTCGTCGACGTGCGGCAGGATGGTCTGGATGCCCTTGGCCTTGGCTTCGAAGCCCTCGAAGCGCAGCAGCGGGTTGAGCCAGATCAGCCGCCGGCAGGAGCGGTGCAGCCGGTCGATCTCGAAGGCGAGGCGGTCGTCCGGGTCGCGCTCGAGCCCATCGGTGATCAAGAGCACGATCGCGCCCTGGCCGAGCATGCGGCGCGCCCACAGCTTGTTGAAGACGTGCAGCGAAGTCGCGATCCGCGTGCCGCCCGACCAGTCGAGCACGCTCGCCGAGCAGGCGGACAGCGCCTCGTCCGGATCGCGCGCCTTGAGCGCGCGCGTGACGTTGGTGAGCCGGGTGCCGAACAGGAACGTGTGCACGCGCTTTCGCGCATCCGTGATGGCGTGCAGGAAGTGCAGAAAGAGCCGCGTGTAGTCGCTCATCGAGCCCGAAATGTCGAGCAGCGCGACGATCGGCGGCAGCTTGGTCTTGACCCCGAGATACTTGAGATCGATGAAGGCGCCGCCCGCCTTCATGCTGGCGCGCAAGGTGCGGCGCATGTCGATGATATGGCCGCGCCGGTCGGGGCGAGACGGCGCGTCTTCACCTCGTCGAGCGAGAGCACCATGCGCCGGATGGCGAGCCGCGCCGCCGCGATCTCGTCCGCGGTCATCTGCGCGAAGTCTTTCTTCTGCAGCAGCTCGCGGTCCGAGACCGTGTAGGTGGTGTCGAGCTCGATCTCGCGCTCCTCCGGCTTGAGCTTGTCCTTCATGTCGGCGAAGAGCGCGTCCTGCACGCGGGTCGCGGCCGGCGGCGGAGGCGGCGGCGGCCCGCCCGGCGCCTGCGGCAGCAGCATCGCCATGAGCTGGTCGAGGTAGCCGCGTTTGCGGAAGAAGATGCGGAATGCCTGGTCGAAGATGATCGACTGCTCGTGCCGCTTCACGAACACGGCGTGCAGCGTCCAATAGAAATCGTCCTTGGTCCCGACGCCCGCCGCCTGCACGGCCTGGAGCGCGTCGAGCACCGCGCCCGGCCCCACCGGGAGCCCGGCGGCACGCAGCGCGCGCGCGAAATGCACGATGTTCTCGGCGAGGCGGCCGGCAGTGCCTTCCCCTCCCCCGCTTGCGGGGGAGGGCATGCCGGCGAAGCCGGCTCGGGAGGGGGCAAGTGGATCGGTCATGCTGCTATTGATCAACTCGTGGCTTCCCCCTCCCCACCCTCCCCCGCAAGCGGGGGAGGGGGTGAGAGGCTGTGCCCTACTCCGCCGCCCGCATCTCCGCGCGCACCTGCTCGATCAGCTCCTTGGCGCCGGAGCCTTCGAAGCGGGCGATGTCGTCCTGGTACTTGAGCAGCACGCCGAGCGTGTCGGACACCATCGCGGGATCGAGCGCGACGGCGTCGAGCTCAGTGAGCGCGCTCGCCCAGTCGAGCGTCTCGGCGACGCCCGGCGACTTGAACAGATCCTGCTTGCGCAGCGCCTGCACGAACAGCACGATCTCGTGCGAGAGCTTCTTAGCGATGCCCGGCACCTTGGTGCGCACGATGCTGAGCTCGCGCTCGGCGTTCGGATAGCCGACCCAGTGGTAGAGGCAGCGCCGCTTGAGCGCGTCATGGATCTCGCGCGTGCGGTTGGACGTGATCACCACGATCGGCGGATGCTCGGCCTTCACGGTGCCGAGCTCGGGAATCGTCACCTGGAAGTCGGCCAGCACCTCGAGCAGGAAGGCCTCGAACGCCTCGTCGGTGCGGTCGAGCTCGTCGATCAGCAGCACCGGCGCGCCGGCGGTATCGGGCTCGAGCGCCTGCAGCAGCGGCCGCTTGATCAGGAAGCGGTCGGAGAAGACGTCATGCGATAGCCGGTCGCGATCGATGTTGCCCTCGGCCTCGGCAAGCCGGATCGCGATCATCTGCTCGGCGTAGTTCCACTCGTACACGGCGGCCGAGACATCGAGGCCCTCGTAGCACTGCAGACGGATCAGCCGCCGACCGAGGGTCGACGACAGCACCTTGGCGATCTCGGTCTTGCCGACCCCGGCCTCGCCCTCGAGGAAGATCGGCTTGCCCATCTTGAGCGCGAGGAAAAGCACCGTCGCCAGCGAGCGATCGGCCAGATAGTCGGCCTCGCCGAGCAGGCTCAGGGTGGCGTCGATCGATGTCGGGATGGGGCGGGCGGGCGTCGGCTTGTTCATAAGCGGAATGTATATCCTCGCCGCCGCCCTGTCGCGCAAGAGAATGGCCGCCCGGCGCATGCCGGGCCTGCGCAGCCTCCAGGAACAGGGGCCGATCGGCCACCACGATCGGCGCGTTCACGGGGGCCTTTTGCCGGCAGACCTTGCATCCTACATATCCGCACAGGCCCACGAGGACGCACGCCGATGAACAAGCCCGTCAATCTCGAAAAGGAAGCGCTGCGTCTGCCCGCCATCGACGCAGGCGTGCGTATCGGACATGTCCACCTCAAGGTCGCCGACCTGCAGCGCGCGCTCGATTTCTATTGCGGCGTGCTCGGCTTCGAGCTGACCACCAGCCGCCCGGGCGCCGCCTTCATCTCGGCGGGCGGCTATCACCACCACATCGGCCTCAACACCTGGGAAAGCCTCGGCGGCTCGCCGCCGCCGCCCGGGACCACCGGCCTCTATCACACCGCGATCCTCTACCCGACGCGGCGCCTGCTCGCCGATGCGCTGAAGCGGCTTGTCGTCGCGAGGATCCAGCTCGATGGTGCGAGCGACCATGGCGTCAGCGAAGCGCTCTATTTGCACGATCCGGACCACAATGGCGTCGAGCTCTACTGGGACCGGCCGAAGGAGATGTGGCCGAAGCGCGAGGACGGCGGCCTGCGCATGTACACCCACGCGCTCGACCTGCACGACCTGCTCGCCGAACTGGACCGCGCGCCGGCGTAGGGTGGGCAAAATCGCGTGGCAATCCCTCTCCGCGTGGGCAACCGCCAGCGGAGCGATTTTGCCCACGCGGAAATCGGCGCGCGGTTGCCCACCCTACGATCTGAATGCAAAACGGCACGCGGCTTGCGGCCGCGTGCCGTCTGATGACTTGAATTTTCCGCTCAGCCCGCCGCCGCGACCGCGCGGCGCGCCATCACGCCGATGAGGTGCGCGCGATATTCGGCGCTGCCATGGATGTCGCTCGAGAGACCGTCAGGCGACACCGTCAGGCCCTCCAGCGACTTGGGCGAGAAGCGCTTCTTGAGCGCCTCCTCGAACTGCGGCACGCGGAAGACGCCGTTCCCGCCCGCGCCGGTCACGGCGACGCGGATTTCCGACGGGCGCTTCGCCACGAACACGCCGACCAGCGCGTAGCGCGACGCCGGGTTGCGGAATTTCTGGTAGGCGCCTTCTTGGCCAGCGGAAAGCTCACCTTGGTGATGATCTCGTCCGGCTCGAGTGCGGTCTCGAACATGCCTTTGAAGAACTCGTCCGCCGGAATCTTGCGCTTCGTCGTGATGATGGTCGCCGCGAGGGCGAGGCAGGCGGCCGGATAGTCGGCGTTCGGATCGTTGTTGGCGACCGAGCCGCCGAGCGTGCCGCGGTGGCGCACCGCGGGATCGCCGATCATGCCGGCGAGCTGGGCGAGCGCCGGGATCGCCTCGCCGACCGTCGCGTCGTTGGCGACGTCCGCGTGGCGCGTGAGCGCGCCGATGACCACCGAGCGGCCCTTGAGCTCGATGCCGCTGAGGCCCTCGACCCGGTCGAGGTCGACGAGGTTGGCGGGCGAGGCGAGCCGCATCTTCATGGTCGGCAACAGCGTCATGCCGCCCGCAAGGAGCTTGGCATCTTCCAGCTTGCCGAGCAGGTTCTGCGCCTGCCGCAGGCCGCTCGCGCGGTGATAGTTGAAATTGTACATCCGGGTTCTCCGTCCTCTCGACTATCTTTTGAGCATGATCTTATCCGAAAACCGGTGTCCACTTTTCGGGATCATGCTCTGGTTCAGGCCGCCTTGTGCGCCTTGTTGCGTTTCTCGATCGCCGCCCACACGACCGGGGGCGTCGCAGGCATCGCGATGTCCTCGCTGCCGATCGCGTCCGTGATCGCGTTCATCACCGCGGCCGGCGCCGCGATCGCGCCCGCCTCGCCGCAGCCCTTGATGCCGAGCGGGTTACCGGGGCACTTGGTCATGGTCGTGCCGACCGTGAAGGACGGCAGGTTGTCGGCGCGCGGCATCGTGTAGTCCATCAGCGAGCCGCTCACGAGCTGGCCATCTTGGTTGTAGACCGCGTTCTCGAGCAGCGCCTGGCCGACGCCCTGGGCGACGCCGCCATGCACCTGGCCCTCGACGATCATCGGATTGATGATGGTGCCGAAGTCGTCGACCGCGGTCCAGCCGGCGATCGTCACGGTCCCGGTCTCGGGATCGATCTCGACTTCGCACAGATGGCAGCCGGCCGGAAACGTGAAGTTGGTCGGATCGTAGAACGCGCCTTCCTTGAGGCCGGGCTCGAGCTGCGCACCGGTGAACTTGTGCGCAATATAGGCGTGCAGCGAGACGTCGCCCCAGGCGGCCGACTTGTCGGTGCCCGCGACCGTGAACTTGCCGTCCTTGAACACGATGTCGCTCTCGGCGGCCTCGAGCAAATGCGACGCGACCTTCTTCGCCTTGGCCTCGACCTTGTCGAGCGCCTTGACGATCGCCGACATGCCGACCGCGCCCGAGCGCGAGCCGTAGGTGCCCATGCCGAACTGCACCTTGTCGGTGTCGCCGTGCACGATGGAGATGTTGCCGATCGGGATGCCGAGCCGCTCGGCGACGAGCTGGGAGAACGTCGTCTCGTGGCCCTGACCGTGGCTGTGCGAGCCGGTCAGCACCTCGACCGAGCCGGTCGGATTGACCCGCACCTCGGCGGATTCCCACAAGCCCACGCCGGCACCGAGCGAGCCGACCGCCTGGCTCGGCGCGATGCCGCAGGCCTCGATATAGGTCGAATAGCCGAAGCCGCGCAGCTTGCCGTTCCGCTCGGAGTCGCGCTTGCGCTTGGCGAAGCCCTTGTGGTCGGCGAGCTCGAGCGCGCGCTTGAGCGAGGCGTCATAGTCGCCCGCGTCATACATCATGATCACCGGCGTCTGGTGCGGGAACGTGCGAATGAAATTCTTGCGCCGCAGCTCCGCCGGATCGATGCCGAGCTCGCGCGCGCCGACCTCGACCAGGCGCTCGACCACGAACGTCGCTTCCGGCCGCCCCGCCCCGCGATAGGCGTCGACCGGCACCGTGTTGGTGTAGACCGCGTCGACCTCGCAATAGATGTGCGGAATGTTGTACTGGCCGGACAGCAGCGTGCCGTACAGATAGGTCGGCACCGAGGACGAGAAGGTCGACATGTAGGCGCCGATATTGGCGATGGTCTTGACCTTCAGCGCCGTGATCTTGCCGTCGGCGTCGAACGCCATCTGCGCCTCGGTCACGTGGTCGCGCCCATGCGCGTCGGCGATGAAGGCCTCGCTGCGATCCGCGACCCACTTCACGGGCCGCCCGACCTTCTTCGCGGCCCACAGGCACACGACTTCCTCAGGGTATATGAAGATCTTCGAGCCGAAGCCGCCGCCGACGTCGGGCGCGATCACCCGCAGCTTGTGCTCGGGCGCCATGCCGATGAAGGCCGAGATGACGAGCCGCGCCACGTGCGGGTTCTGTGTCGTGTTCCACAGCGTGAAGCCTTCGTTGCCGGCATCGTACTCGCCGATCGCGGCGCGCGGCTCCATGGCGTTCGGCACCAGGCGGTTATTGACGATGTGCAGCTTGGTGACGTGCTTCGCCGCTTTGAGCGCGTCGGCGGTCGCCTTGTGATCGCCGAGGTGCCACTGATAGATCGTGTTCGCCGGCGCGACCTCATGGATCTGCGGCGTGCCCTTGCCTTGCGCCTTGGCGGGATCGGCGACGGCCGGCAGCACCTCGTAGTCGACCACGATCTTCTCGGCCGCGTCCTCGGCCTGGTCGAGCGTCTCGGCCACCACCACGGCGACCGGATCGCCGACATAGTTGGCGGTGCCGCTGGCGATCGCGGGATGCGGCGCCGCCTTCATCGGCGAGCCGTCCTTGGAATGGATCATCCAGCCGCAGATCAGGCCGCCGATCTTGTCGTCGGCAAGCTCGGCGCCGACGAGCACCGCGAGCACGCCCGGCATGCCCTTGGCGGCCTTGGTATCGATGTTCTTGATCTTCGCCCGCGCGTGCGGCGAGCGCAGAAAATGCGCATGCGTTTCGCCGGGCCGCGTGATGTCGTCGGTGTACTGGCCCTTGCCGGTAATGAAACGGAAGTCTTCCTTGCGGCGCACCGCCGCGCCGATGCCGGTCGCGTTCATGGCGGACTCCTTCGCTGAAAAGTCTCCCTTGTCTTTCGGTCGGCCGCGCTCGCGCGCGACCCTCGAAATCATTATTGGCGCATGTCCTTGACGGCGAACCGGCGTCCACCCCGGATCACGTCCGGAGCAGGCTTTCGCCGGGACATGCGCTAGGTCGCCATGGCCTTGGCGCCGGCCGCGATCGCTTTGACGATGTTGTGATAGCCGGTGCAGCGGCAGAGGTTGCCCTCGAGCTCCTCGCGGATGGTCTTCTCGTCGATGTCGTTGCCCTTGCGGCGCACGATGTCGACCGCCGTCATGATCATGCCGGGGGTACAGAAGCCGCATTGCAGGCCGTGGTTCTCGCGGAACGCCTCCTGCATCGGGTGCAGCTGGTCGCCGGTGGCGAGACTCTCGATGGTGCGCACGTCGGCGCCGTCCGCGGTGAGCACCAAGAGGGTGCAGGACTTCACGGCCTTGCCGTTGACGTGCACCACGCAGGCGCCGCACTGCGACGTGTCGCAGCCGACATGCGTTCCGGTCAACCGCAGGTTCTCGCGCAGGAACTGCACCAGTAGGGTGCGCGGATCGACATCGGCGCTGACGGGCTTGCCGTTCACGATCAGCTTGACGGCGGGCATTGGGCTTCTCCCGGGATTCGATGCAAAAGGCCTGTTTTTCGGGCTCGCCGCAGGCCTCGGCGAGATTCACGGGCTAAATCGGGGCGTTTTTGCCCGATTTCTCGGATCGGAACAAGGTTCAGTGTCGACCCGCCAGCGTACCGGGTCAAGGCGGATCGCCGCAGGTCTGGACGGCCAACCGTCACCCTGCCGCCACGGCGGCGGCGAACTTCGCAAAGAAATCGTCCGCCATCTTCTTGGCGGCGCCGGCGATCAGACGCTGGCCAAGTTGGGCGAGCTTGCCGCCGATCTGCGCCTCGACGTTATAGGTGAGCAGCGTGCCGCCATCCTTGTCGGCAAGCGCCACCACGGCGCCGCCCTTGGCGAATCCCGCAATGCCGCCCTCGCCTTCGCCCGAAATCTTGTAGCCGTTCGGCGGGTCGAGGTCGGTGAGATGCACCTTGCCCTTCCACTTGGCTTTGACGGGCCCGATCTTGGTCACCGCGATCGCCTGGAATTCGGTGTCCGAGGTCTTGTCGAGCTGCTCGCAACCCGGGATGCAGACCTTGAGCACCTCGGCGTCGTTGAGTTTTGCCCACACCGCCTCGCGCGTCGCGCTGAGCTGGACTTCTCCGTTCATCGTCATGGCCATCGCGGCAATCTCCTGGTCCGGCACATTCGTCTTGCCCGGCCTCGTGCCGGGCATCCACGCCTCGCGGCGGTGCAATCTAATAAGACCACTTAGGGCGAACGGATCGCTGTGGAAAGGGGCGCAATCCGGCTGGCGGCCCTGCAGGCCGTACGCCTGTTCCGCCGGGGTTGGCGGCAGCCGCGCGGGCCGCTAAGGGTGTGCGGCCGGAGGCCTACACCTTTTCGCTCATGACCGAAGCGCTTGCGCCTTCATCCCTGCTGTTGCCGATGTTTTCCAGCGCGGCGATGCGTGCCGTGGTCGACGACCGCGCGCGGATTGCGCGCATGCTCGATTTCGCGGCGGCGCTCGCCCGCGCCGAGGCCGCGGTCGGCGTCATCCCGCACGAGTTCGGTCGATCCGATCGTCGCGGCCGCCAAGGCCGAGAAATACGATCTCGCGGCAATTGCCGCGGCGGTGCCGGCGGCCGGCAATGTGCTGGTGCCCCTCGTCGCCGCGCTGACCGCCGAGGTCGCCAAGGCGAGCGCTCCGGCGGCCGCCTTCGTGCATTGGGGCGCGAGCGCCCAGGACGCGATCGACACCGCGCTCGTGCTCGAATTGCGCGCCGGCCTCGACGCCTTGCTGGTCGATCTCGACCGCGCCGTCGCGGCCTGCATCACGCTCGCGGGCCGCTACCGGCGTACCGCGACGGTCGCGCGCACCGGACTGCAGCATGCGCTGCCGATGCCGTTCGGCCTCAAGGTCGCGGGCTATGCGGGCGCGCTCGGCCGCTCGCGCGAGCGCCTCAAGCGCCTGCGCCGCGAGGCGCTGATCATGCAGTTCGGCGGCGAAGCCGGCACGCTCGCCTCGCTCGGCGAACGCGGCTTCGATGTCTACGAACGCCTCGCCGCGCTGCTCGACCTGCCGCTCCCCGACGCGCCCTGGCACAGCCACCGCGACCGTCTCGCCGAGGTCGCGGCCGCGCTCGCGATCCTCGCCGGCACCTGCGGAAAGATCGCCCGCGACGTCGCGCTGCTGATGCAGACCGAGGTCGCGGAGGCCTTCGCGCCGGCGCCTGCCGGCGACGGCGGCGCGACGGCGCCGCAGCAGCGCCGGCCGGTCGCGGCCGCGACCGTGATCGCATGCGCGACCAGCGCGACCCAGCTCGCCGCGACGCTCATCAATTGCGACGCGCACGAGCACGAGCGCGCCGTCGGCGCCCTGCAGGTCGAATGGATGACCTTCCCGGCCCTGCTGCTCGCGGTGTCGGGCGCGCTCGCCGGCGTCGCCGATATCGGCGAGCGGCTCGAGGTCGACAACGAACGCATGCGCGCCACCCTCGAGGCCACCAACGGCCTCATCATGGCGGAAGCCGTCGCGCAGGCGCTCGCCGGCAGGCTCGGCAGGCCCATCGCCGACCAGGTGATGGAGGAATCGGTCCACAAGATGCGCGCCGAGAAACGCCACCTGCGCGACATCGTGGGCGAGGACGAGCGCGTGACCCTGATGATGACTCCGGGCGAGATCGCCGTCCTGTTCGAGCCGCTGTCCTATCAGGGCGTGTCGCAGACCTTCATCGAGCGGCTGGTCGCCTCGGCGCAGTCGCGCGTGCCGCGGCGGTAAGCGTCGATTCCCGTCATGGCCGGGCATAGCCGTTCGAAGAACGGCGTCGCTTCGCTCGCCTATGTCCCGGCCATCCCCGTCTTGTTCACTGCGCAAGGCGTGGGTGCGCGGGCCAAGCCCGCGCATGACGAAAGCGCGGAGGACACCACCATGGACGACAAGGAGCGTTACGCCGCCGGCATGAACGTGCGTCGCAAGGTCTTGGGCGCCGCGCATGTCGACAAGCAGACCGCCGGCAAGACCGCGTTCAATTCCGATTTCCAGGACATGATCACCCGCAACGTGTGGGCCGAAGTCTGGACGCGCCCGCATTTCGACGAGCGCACCCGCCGCATCCTCGTCATCGGCACCATGATCGCGCTCGGCAAATGGGAGGAATTCCGCCTGCACGTGCGCGCGGCGCTCAGCCAGAAGGCGCTGACCGCCGACGACATCAAGGAGATCATCCTGCAGCAGACCGCCTATTGCGGCGCGCCCGTCGGCAATCACGCGTTCCGCGAGGCGGGGGAGATCGTGCAGGAGCTGGGAAAGAGCGCCTGACGCCGCCGGCTCAAGCGAATTAGCCGGCACCGAGGATCGCGGCGACGAGCGGATCGTCCTCGGCGATCCGCCGGCGCAGCGTCGCGGCTGCGGCATAGTAGGCGTGCATGAACACCTCGGTGTGGCGCTCCCACCGCGTCTGCTGCACGCCGTCCGGCAGCGCCGGCTCGATCAGGAGATCGGTCTCGGCGAGCGCGAGCGCCTCCCGGCGGTTCGCAACCATGCTGAGCATGATGACCTGCAGGATGCTCGGCACCGGCGGCCGCTTGCGCCGCCTGAAGGGATTGAGCGTGGCGATGAGCGATTCGCGCAGGCCCGGGATCGCGTCGTAGTCGACCGCGTAGGTGGTCGGGGCCTGCGGACGCAATGCGACAACGACGTTCGGTCCCGACTTGAGCATCCGCATCGGCGCGAGCGGCACGTTGTCGATGATCCCGCCATCGACCAGCATCTCGCCGGCGCGGGTGAAGAACGGCGGCAGCAGCGCCGGGATCGACCCGGAGGCGCGCACCGCCTCCCACACCGGGCCGCGCCGATGCAGCATGATCTCATGGCGGCTGAGATTGGTCGACACGGCGAAGAACGGCTTCCATAGATCCTCGATCGCGGTCGTGCCGTATTCGGCGCGCAGCGCCCGGTCGAAGACCTTGTGGTCGAGCAGCCCGTAGTAAGGCAGCGAATAGCGTTGGAAGGAACGCTGCTTGACGAAGATATTGTGGGTGCCGGCGTCGACGCGCTCGGCGTCGAGGCCGGCCGCGAGCGCCGCCGTCATGGCGGCGCCGACGCTGGTGCCGCCGAGGATGTCGAAATCGGCGCCGATTTCGACGAAAGCCTTATAGACGCCGAGATGGGCGCTGCCGAAAGCGCCCCCGCCGCCGGCGACGAACCCAACCGCGCGGCCCGCCAGAAAACGAAACAGGCGCTCGACGTCGGCGGCGTCCTGCAGCGCCACATGGTGATGCATGAACGGGTCGCGATCGGCGAGCCACGCCGCGGTGCCCGTGACGCTATCGCGTCGCGCATCATGCAAGAGCACGAGCCGCCGGCACGCCGGCGGATGCACGGAACAGCCGAGCCGTTCCGCCGGATTGAGCCCGCGGCCGGCGCCGGCCGCCGCGACGAACAGCAGGAGATCAGCCTGCCGGATGCACTTCGCGGTCCAGTCGGTCAGCGTCGGGTCGGCGAGATAGAACAAGATGTCGGAATCGACCTCGAGTGCGTTGAGCCAGGCCGCGATCTCGGGGTCGTCGAGCGGCGTGTCGCCAAAGCGCTCGCTGACCGACTGCCGCGTCAGGAAGACGGCGTGCGATCGGGCGGCGGCCACGCGGCGCAGCAGGTTGACGAATTTCGGCGCCGACGGCGTGTCGCCCGCGAGCATGATCGCGATCGTGCGCGGCGGCGTCGCCGCCCGCTCAGTGCGGGTGGCATCGGCGAGCTGATGTGCGAGCGACCCGATCACCGCATCGCGCAGATGCGGCAGCTGGACGCCGATCTCCTTGAAGCGCTCGCGCGTGATGGCGAGGATCTGGGAATCGCGCATCGCCCGCACCGTCGCGGTGCGCGGTACGTCGGCAAAGAAGCCGACTTCGCCGATCGGCTGTCCCTGCCCGATCTCGGCGATCGCGCCGGTCTCGGTCTCGACCGAGAAACGCCCGGAGACCACGAAGTAGAGCGCGTCCAATTCCTCGCCTTGCCGCACCAGGATCTCGCCCCGGCGCAGCTCGCGCGGCTCGGCATTGGCGATAACCGCGTTGAGCGCGTCGATGCTCAGGCCCGCAAAGGCCGGAACCAGCGACAGGTCCTCGGGGTCGAACCGTGAGGCATTCATTGCGGATCATGCAACACGGGCAGCGCCGTCATCCGCCGCCGCCCTGCTCGCGGAACGCCTGCGGCGTCGTTCCGGTCTGCTTGCGGAAGAAGCGGGCGAAGTGCGACGGATCCGAGAAGGTGAGGTCATACGCGATCTCGTGGATCGCCAGACTGGTGAACACGAGCTGGCGCTTCGCCTCGGTGAGCACGCGCTGGCGGATCAGATGGCCGGCCGTGACGCCGGTCGCGCGCTTGACGATGTCATTGAGGCGATCGGGCGTCATCGCGAGCTTCTCGGCATAGAAGGCGAGTAGCCGCTCCTTGCGGAAATGCTCCTCAAGCAGGTTGCGCAGCGACTCGACGGTCGGATCGGCGGGCTTGAGCGTGATCGCGCCGGTCCGCGCGCGGCTCGCCGCGAGCCGCGCCACCGCGATCGCGAGCAGCGCCAGATAACCGCGCATGGCGAGCCGAAAGCCTTCGCGCGCCAGAAACCGCTCCTCGTGCAGGTCGCGGAAGAGCGTCGAGAGCCGCGCCAGCTCGTCTTCGGCGAGCGGCACCACCGGCTCGGCCGCAAGCCCGCGCAGCCGCATCAGCGCCTCGCCGTGGCGGCCGCCCAATGCGTGCGTCACGTCCTCGGTGAAGCTCACGATCCAGCCTTCCGTCTCGCGCGGCAAGAAGCGGAAGCCATGCGCGACCGTCGCGGGCATCAGGATCGCGGCGGGCGCCGCGAACGGAATCGTCGCTGCCTCGATCGTCATCTCGCCGCCGCCGCGCTCGATCAGCAGGATCTGAAACAGGTTGCGATGACGATGTGCGCGGATCGTCCAGTCGTGCACGGACGAGCGTGACGAGATCGTCTCGATGTGGATGAAGTCGAATGCCTGGTCGTCCGGCGGATCGCCGTAGAGATGAAACAACGGCAGGGCGAGCGACATGCGGGAAAGCTTAGCGCATGTCCGGCCACCCTGGATATCGGCTCGCGGGCGTCAACCACAGCTTGGGTGCCGCACCACGGCGCCACACGGCGCGACACCGCAACGCAAAAGGCCCCGCTCGACGAGCGGGGCCTCCGAAGAGAAAGAGAGTATTCAGGCCTTGGTTCTAGCGGTTGCGATCGCCACCCTGCTGGCCGCCGCCTTGCTGGCCACCGTGTTGTCCGCCCTGCTGACCGCCGCCTTGCTGACCGCCACCCTGCTGACCGCCACCCTGCTGACCGCCTTGGCCGGGATTCTGAGTCTGCTGGCCTGGCTTCTGGCCGCCGCCCTGCTGCTGACCGGGTTTCTGTTGACCGCCTTGCTGGTTCTGATTGGGATTTTGCGGATTCTGGCTCATGAGGACTCCGTGGGCTGCCCTGCCCCGACCGACAACGCCCCATGGGTGTGATCGTTCCGCAGGTGCGAAGGGAACCGGCACCCGATGGTGACAATGTCAGAAACGTTGACGCCCAACTTTTAGTCAACAGCCCGTCACGACCGGACTTCGCGCGCGATCCGCTCAAACGCGCTTATAGGCGCGGTCATGGTAGACGAGTGCGGGTCCGGACGGACCCATCTGCACCGCCTCGACGGCGCCGAAGATCACGTAGTGGCTCGCGACCGCCTTCACCTCGACGACGCGGCAGTCGAGCGCAACCACCGCGGTCGCAAGCACCGGCGCGCCGGTCGTGAGCGCGCCCCACGTGCCCAGTTGGAAGCGTTCTTCTGCCTGTGCACCCGTGCGGCCCGCGAACATGTCGGCGATCGGCTCGGCGTCCGCGCCGAGCGTGTTGATGCAGAACACACCGTTCTCCCGCATGAGCGGGCCGCCCTGGCTCTTGCGGTTGATGCAAATAAGGATCGTCGGCGGCGCATCGGAGACGGAGCACATTGCGGTCGCCGTGAAGCCGGTCTTGCCGGCCGGCCCCGCCGTCGTCACCACGTGCACGGCGGCGCCGAGGCGGCTCATCGCCTCGCGAAACAGCTTCGGCTCGACGGTCGCGACCTGGTCCGGGCCGACCGCCTCGAAGGCGCCGGCCATCGCGTCGTCGGGGCGTTGGTCGATCCAGTTCATGCTGACTCGAAGGATAGCAGTAAGGCTGCCCACTGGTCATGGGCAAAGGGTGGGCACCAGCTACCCTGCTTGCGAATGGCAAATTGCGCGTAGCGAATGGCCGCAGACAGGTGTCTCCAGTCCGCTCCCGCGCGCAATTCGCTACCCGCTCGCTTTCGCCTCCTCGTCCGGATTAAGCCAGGTCGAACCGGTCCAGCCGTTCTCGTCGTAGTCGGCCATGCAGTCCTCGGCGAGGCCGATCATGCGGTCGAGCGCGCCCGAGGAGCGCGCATTCCACATCGCCTGGATACGAATGTCCTCGTGGTTGCCGGCATAGTTGCGCTCGTAGAGCTCGTGCCGCGCGCCGAACTCGGTGCCGATCGAGTCCCACAGGAGCTTCATGATCTTGATGCGCTCCTTGTAGCCGATGCCGTGCGAGCCGCGCACGTAACGCGCAAGATACTTGTCGATCTCGGGATTCTTGAAGTCCTTGGCGGAGGACGGGAGATAGATGAGCGCCGAGGCGACGATCTTCTCGACGATCTCCCGGATCCGCCCATAGGCGTCGCCCGCGAACACGCGATAGCTGGAGCCCGATTGCGCATTCGGCAAAACCGTGTCGCCGACCCACGGCACCGGGTTCATCGCCATGGCGTCGGACAGCGCCCAGAACAAATTGCGCCACGCGATGATCTCGCCGAGCATCGCCTGGTTGCCGCGGAATTCGTCCGAGCCGATCGCGTGCAGCGCCTTGGCGATGATGCCGACCATGAAGTCGAGCTTGACGGCGAGCCGCGTGCAGCCCTGGAACTGGTAGCCGGCGAGGAAGCCCGAGCGCGGGTAGAACGTCTTGATCTTCTCGATGTCGCGGTGGACCAGCACGTTCTCCCACGGCACCAGCACGTTGTCGAAAACGAAGATCGCGTCGTTCTCGTCGAAGCGCGACGACAGCGGATAGTCGAACGGCGTGCCGACCGCGTTGGCGGTCGCCTCGTACGAGGTGCGGCAGATCAGCTTGACGCCGGGCGCGTTCATCGGCGCGATGAACATGACGGCGAGGTCCGGATCGTTGATCGGCATCGCGGCGTTCTGGCCGAGGAAATTGTAATGCGTGATCGCCGACGAGGTCGCGACCACCTTGGCGCCCGACACGATAATGCCGGCGTCGGTCTCCTTCTGGATGGTGATGAACACGTCCTTGACCTGGTCGGCCGCCTTGTCGCGGTCGACCGGCGGGTTGACGATGGCGTGGTTCATGAACAGGACGTTGTCCTGCGCGCGCCGGTACCAGCGCTTGGCGTTGTCGGCGAACGGGCCGTAGATCTCGTAGTTGGCGCCGAGCGTGTTCATCAGCGACGCCTTGTAGTCGGGCGTGCGGCCCATCCAGCCGTAGGTCATGCGCGCCCAGGTCGCGATCGCCTCGCGCTGGCCGACCAGATCCTCGCGCGACTTGGCGACGCGGAAGAATTTATGGGTGAAGCCGCCCGTCCCTCCGTCGGTCGGGCACGTGAGCACGCCCTGGCTCGCGGGATCGTGCAGTGCGTCGTAGAGCCGCGCCATCGAGCGCGCGCTGTTGCGGAATGCCCGATGGGTGGTGACGTCCTCGACGCGCTCGCCCTGGATATAGACCGCGCGACCGTCGCGCAGGCTCTCCAGGTACTCGGCGCCGGTGAACGGCCGGTTCTTGCCGGCGATGATGTCCTCGGGCTTGCGTTCGCTCATGGTGTCGGCTCGTCGGGCAGGCGCGCACGAAGGGCGCGATGAAAGGCATGATGAACCCCGTTGTAGCCGACGCGGCGGGGAAAAGCACAGGGAAGCTGCGCCGCGGACGCGGGCGCGTCATGCCGTGACGGCGCCACAGGCACACAGCATCGATGATCGGTCGACGGCTAAGGCGACGGCGATCGAACCGCCGGTGCCGCATTGTCGACGTCGCGCGGCTCGCGGAACGGCTGCGTGAGCAGCCGGTCGAGGCGAAGCTCGCCCGGGTCGCGAAAGATCGGAAGCCCGATCGTCATCGCCTCATGCCCGGCCGCGGGCTCGGCCCGATAGGTGCGAAAAAGCCAGTCCCACCACGGCAGATTGAAGCCGAAATTGCTGTCGGTCTCGGCGCGCACCGCCGAGTGATGGACGCGGTGCATGTCGGGCGTCACGACGAGAAGCCGCACGGCGCGATCGAGCCAGCCGGGCAGCGCCACGTTCGAATGATTGAACATGGACGTCGCGTTGAGCACCACCTCGAAGGCGACGACGGCGGGCGCCGGGACACCGAGCAGCGCGACCGCGGCGATCTTGATCGCCATGGAGATCAGGATCTCGATCGGATGGAAGCGCACGCCCGTGGTCACGTCGATGTCGAGATCGGCATGATGCATGCGGTGCAGGCGCCACAGCCACGGCACGCGGTGAAAGACCACGTGCTGGCCGTAGATGATGAAGTCGAGGGCGACGAAGCCCGCAACCCCGGCGAGCCAAGCGGGCCATCCGAGCAGGTTGAACAGTCCGAACCCGTGCGCCGCCGCAATGAGCGCGACGCCGACCGCCGCAGTCGGGATCAGGAGCCGTACCGCCACGGCATCGATCACCAGCACCGCGAGATTGCCCGGCCAGCGCCGCATGCGGCCCACCGACCAGGGGCGGCGCGGCGCCAGGAGCTCCCACGACGTCATGGCGAGAAAAATGCCCGCAAAGGCGGCGAGACGGATGGCGGGTTCGGTCATCGGGCAAAGGCTCGATCGCGGCTCGGGTCCGACCTCATCATATATGGCAACATATATGGCAATCGGCCTGAGTTCCGGCGACCGGTCGCCGCGCAGCCGCCGTTCGGGCGGCCCGCGCGCCGGGGTCGCGTTGCCGCCTCGCCAAGCCCCTGTTAAGAGTCGGCATGCGGCCGCGCGTCTCGAGGCGGCCACATGCCGGGAACACGGGGCGGCCGCAGGGGGGCCACGGCGACGACACTCATGGCTATTTTCGTCCAGCAGCTCATCAACGGCATCACGCTCGGCTCGATCTACGGCCTGATCGCGATCGGCTACACGATGGTGTTCGGCATCATCGGCATGGTGAACTTCGCGCATGGCGACGTGTTCATGGTCTCGGCCTTCATCGGGCTCATCACGCTGCTCATCGTGACCGCCTGGCTCGGCATCGCGTCGGTCGCGCTCGCGCTGCTGATCGTGCTCGTCGTCTCGATGGTGCTCACCGGGCTCGTCAACTGGGCGATCGAGCGCGTCGCCTACCGGCCGCTGCGCGGCTCGTTCCGCCTCGCCCCGCTGATCTCGGCGATCGGCATGTCGATCCTGCTCTCGAATTTCGTGCAGGTCGCGCAGGGCCCGCGCAACAAGTCGATCCCGCCGCTCGTGCCGGGCGACATCACGCTGATGAACCAGAACGGCTACCAGGTCACGCTGTCCTACAAGCAGATGATCGTGTGGGCGGTCACCGCCGTGCTGTTGCTCGCGTTCTGGTACGTGGTGGCGAAGACGCCGCTCGGCCGCGCGCAGCGCGCCTGCGAGCAGGACCAGAAGATGGCGGCGCTGCTCGGCATCGACGTCGACCGCACCATCTCGATCACCTTCGTGATGGGCGCGGCGCTCGCGGCCGTCGCCGGCACGATGTATCTCATGTATTACGGCGTGGTGAACTTCTCCGACGGCTTCGTGCCGGGCGTGAAGGCATTCACGGCCGCCGTGCTCGGCGGCATCGGCTCGCTGCCCGGCGCGGTGATCGGCGGGCTCCTGATCGGGCTGATCGAGACCATGTGGTCGGCCTATTTCTCGATCGACTACAAGGACGTCGCCGCCTTCTCGGTGCTCGCCATCACGCTGATCTTCCTGCCCCAGGGCCTGCTCGGCCGGCCGGACGTCGAGAAAGTCTGACATGCCGGCGACCGCTGCGCGCATCGATGTGGTCGGCGCCCTCAAGGACGCGGGCCTGACCGCGCTCCTCGCCTTCTTCCTGCTGCTGCCGCTGATCGGATTCCACACCTTCCAGAACATCCACAACGAGCTCACGCTGCAAGCGCGCTGGCCGCTGCTGTTCACCTACGTCGCGCTCGCCGGCGTCGGCCGGCTGATCTGGCAGCTCACGGTCGCGCCCTGGCTCGAACGACGGGCCTTGCGGCCGCGGACGCCCGGCCCGCTCGCGACGCGTTTTCGCGCGATCTTCGCCCGCTGGTTTCCGCCCTCCGCGATCGTCTTCGTGCTGATCTATCCGGCGCTGGTGCTGCTCCTCGTCGGCTTCACCGGCGCGGCCAAATGGGTCGACAATTTCGGCATCCAGATCCTGATCTATGTGATGCTCGGGTTCGGGCTCAACATCGTGGTCGGTCTCGCCGGCCTGCTCGACCTCGGTTATGTCGCGTTCTACGCGGTCGGCGCCTACGCGTACGCCCTGCTGGCCAAGACGTTCGGCTTCTCGTTCTTCATGCTGCTGCCGCTCGCCGGGTGCCTTGCGGCGTTCTGGGGCATCCTGCTCGGCTTTCCGGTGCTGCGGCTGCGCGGCGACTACCTCGCGATCGTGACGCTCGCGTTCGGCGAGATCATCCGGCTGGTGCTGATCAACTGGGTGCCGGTGACCAACGGCTATGCGGGCATCTCGGGCATTCCGCGCCCGACCTTCTTCGGCATCCCGTTCAATGCCGACGACGACGGCTTTGCGGCGACCTTCGGACTGGAGTTCACCCCGGTCTACCGCACCATTTTCCTCTATTACGTGATCCTCGCGCTGGCCATGCTCACCTCGTACGTAACGGTGCGGCTGCGCCGCCTGCCGATCGGCCGCGCCTGGGAGGCGCTGCGCGAGGACGAGATCGCCTGCCGCTCGCTCGGCATCAACACCACCAACACCAAGCTCACCGCCTTTGCGATGGGCGCCATGTTCGCCGGCTTCGCGGGCTCGTTCTTCGCGGCGCGTCAGGGGTTCATCTCGCCCGAATCCTTCACGTTCCTCGAGTCGGCGACGATCCTGGCCATCGTCGTGCTCGGCGGCATGGGCAGCCAGATCGGCGTCGCGATCGCCGCCATCGCGATGATCGGCGGCACCGAGATCCTGCGCGACCTCGATTTCCTCAAGCGCGTGTTCGGCCAGGACTTCGATCCGACCCAGTACCGCATGCTGCTGTTCGGCTTCGCCATGGTGGCGATCATGGTGTGGCGGCCGCGCGGGCTGATCGCGACGCGCGCGCCCTCGCTCTTCCTCAAGGAGAGCAAGACGATCTCGGCAAGCCTGGTCAAGGAAGGCCACGGCTGATGCGCCCGCCCGCCGAAACGCTGCTTTCGGTCGAGCATCTCACCATGCGCTTCGGCGGTCTGGTCGCGGTGCACGACCTGAGCTTCACGGCGGAGCACGGCAACATCACGGCGCTGATCGGCCCGAACGGCGCCGGCAAGACGACCGTGTTCAACTGCATCACCGGCTTCTACAAGCCGACCGAAGGGCGCATCGGGCTGGTGCACGGCTCGGCCGACATGTGGAAGGAGCTCGACGCGCTCACCCGGCGCGGCGACCGCAGCACGCGCAGCGCCGACGGCGCGCTCTTCCTGCTCGAGCGCATGCCGGACTACCTGGTCGCGCAGCGGGCGCGGATCGCGCGCACGTTCCAGAACATCCGGCTGTTCGCCGGCATGACGGTGCTGGAGAATCTGCTGGTCGCCCAGCACAACCGGCTGATGGCCGCCTCCGGCTACACGTTCCTTGGCGTGCTCGGCATCGCGGGCTACCCGGCCGCCGAGCGCGCCGCGATCGACAAGGCGCGCCACTGGCTCGAGCTGACCGGACTCACCGAGCGCGCCGACGACCCCGCCGGCGAACTGCCCTACGGCGCGCAGCGTCGGCTCGAGATCGCGCGCGCCATGTGCACCGACCCCGTGCTGCTCTGTCTCGACGAGCCCGCCGCCGGCCTCAATCCGCGCGAGAGCGCCGAGCTCAACGCGCTCATCATGGCGATCCGCGACGAGCACAAGACGTCCGTGCTGCTGATCGAGCACGACATGTCGGTCGTGATGGAGATCTCCGACCACATCGTCGTGCTCGATTACGGCATCAGGATCGCGGACGGCACGCCGAACGATATCCGCAACGACGCCAAGGTGATCGCCGCCTATCTGGGCGTCGCCGACGAGCGGGAGGTCGAGGCGGCCGAGGCGGAGGTCGGGCTGCAGCCATGACCGCCGACGTGACCGAGCCCCTCCTCTCCGTACGCGGCGTCAAGTCGTTCTACGGCGCCGTGATGGCGCTCAAGGGCGTCGACCTCGACGTCAACGAGGGCGAGATCGTCACGCTGATCGGCGCCAACGGCGCCGGCAAGTCGACCCTGATGATGACCATCTTCGGCAAGCCGCGCGCGCGCGAGGGCCGCATCACCTTCGCGGGCCGCGACATCACGGAGCTGCCGACACATCAGATCGCGCGGCTGCGGATCGCGCAGGCGCCCGAGGGCCGGCGCATCTTTCCGCGCATGACCGTCATGGAAAACCTCCAGATGGGCGCGACGGTCAATCCGGACGCCGACCTCGCGGCCGACCTCGAGCGCGTGTTCGCGCTGTTTCCCCGCCTCGCCGAGCGCACGAGCCAGCGCGGCGGCACGCTGTCGGGCGGCGAGCAGCAGATGCTCGCGATCGCCCGCGCCCTGATGGGCCGGCCGCGGCTCCTCCTGCTCGACGAGCCCTCGCTCGGCCTCGCGCCACTGATCGCGCAGCAAATCTTCGACACCGTGCGCCAGCTCAACGAACGCGACGGCATGACGGTGTTCCTGGTCGAGCAGAACGCCTACCACGCGCTCAAGCTCGCCCACCGCGGCTACGTGATGGTCAACGGGCTGATCACGCTCACCGGCACTGGCGCCGAGCTGCTCAAGCGCCAGGAGGTCCAGGCGGCCTATCTCGAAGGCGGGAGGCACTGATGCAATCGGTGAATGGTGAATGGCGCGTAGCGAATAGGGGATCCGGAACGATAGGCTCTGTCTGCCATTCGCTATTCGCCACTCGCCATTCGCGGTAACTCATGTACGGATTTCTCTATGAAGGCGACCGGCTCCCGAGCTTCCTGCTCATCACCGTGCTGCTCGGCGGCGGGGCGGCCTGGCTCGCGGGGCGCGCGATCGCGCAGACCTGGCGTCCATGGTGGAGCATCGTCGCCTACATGCTGATCCTCGGTCTCGTGGTGCGGTTCTTCCACTACGCGCTGTTCACCGGCACGTTGCTGTCGCCGTACTACTACGCGGTCGACACCATCGTGCTGATCCTGATGGCAATTCTCGGATTCCGCGGGACGCGGGATGCCCAGATGGCACGGCAATATGGATTCCTGAATACGAGCGTGCGGCCGGAGGCCACGCCGTAGGGACGGCCACGTCGGACGGCGGCGGATGGCGTGGATTTCGCCGCGCTTTTACCGTATCTTCGGGACAACCGTCGGCGGCCGTAGGGTTCGGCTGCCGCAACGAGGGGAGTTTCGCATGACGAGATTGACCACAATTGGCCTTGCGCTGGGCTTGAGCGTCGCCTTCGCGGGCTATGCCACCGCCGACATCAAGATCGGCGTCGCCGGCCCGATGACCGGCGGCAATGCGGCCTTCGGCGCCCAGCTCAAGCAGGGCAGCGAGCAGGCGGTCGAGGACATCAACAAGGCCGGCGGCATCCTCGGCCAGAAGCTCGTGATCGAGATCGGCGACGACCGCGCCGACCCGAAGGAAGGCGTCTCGGTCGCCAACAAGTTCGCCGGCGACGGCGTCAAGTTCGTGATCGGCCACTTCAATTCCGGCGTGACGATCCCGGCCTCCGAGGTCTACCAGGAGAACGGTATTGTCGAGATCTCGCCGTCCGCCACCAACCCGAAGGTGACCGATCGCAACATGTGGAACATCTTCCGCGTGTGCGGCCGCGACGACCAGCAGGGCAGCGTCGCCGGCGCGATCATTGCCGCCAGGTTCAAGGGCAAGCGCATCGCCTTCGTGCATGACAAGACGACCTACGGCCAGGGTCTCGCCGAGGAAGCGCGCAAGGCCCTCAACGCCAAGGGCATGAAGGAAGTGTTCTTCGAGGGCGTCAACAAGGACGACAAGGACTTCACCGCGCTCGTCTCCAAGATCAAGGCGGCCAATCCGGATCTCGTCTACTGGGGCGGCCTGCAGGACACCGGCGGCCTGATCCGGCGCCAGATGTCCGATCAGGGCCTCAAGGTGCCGATGATGGGCGGCGACGGCATGGCCGACGACGAGTTCGCCTCGATCGCGGGTCCCGCCGCCGAGGGCACGCTGATGACGTTCTCTCCCGATCCGCGCACCAATCCGGCGAACAAGGCGATCATCGACCTGTTCCGCACCAAGCGCGGGTTCGAGCCGCAGGCCTACACGCTCTACAGCTACGCGGCGCTGCAGATCCTCAAGCAGGCCGCGGAGGCCGCGAAGTCGCTCGACGGCAAGAAGGTCGCCGCGGTCATGCACTCCGGCCACGTGTTCCACACCGTGCTCGGCGACGTCTCGTTCGACAAGAAGGGCGACGTCAACGGCTACATCATCGGCGGCAAGAGCAAGGACCGCTACGTGCTCTACCTCTGGAAGAAGGGCGCGGACGGCCGCATCACCTACGTCGAGGCTCCGCCCGCGACCAACTGACGCTGCGTTACACGATCAGCATCGCAAGGCGGCGGCCGGGCTAAGCCCGGCCGCCGTTTTCGTTCGCGCTAACCGATCTTGCTCAGCGCCGGGAACCATTCGAGCAGCCAGTTGCTCGCCTGCCCCACGAAGCCGGTGAGAAACGCTATGCCGGTGAGCACCATCAGGGCGCCCATGGCGCGCTCGACGATCGCCAGATGGCGCTTGAACCGCGACAGGAAGGCCATGAACGGCTCGACCGCGAAGGCGGCGATGAGGAACGGAATGCCGAGTCCCGCCGAATAGACCGCCAAGAGCCCGGCGCCTGTCGCGACCGTCTCCTTCGACGCCGCCACCGCGAGGATCGCGGCGAGGATCGGACCGATGCACGGCGTCCAGCCGAACGCGAAGGCGAGCCCCATCACGTAGGCGCCCCACAGCCCGACCGGCTTCGCCATTTCCCAGCGCTTCTCGCGCATCATCACGGCGATACGCGTCACGCCGAGGAAATGCAGCCCCATGATGATGATGACGATGCCGGCCGCGATCGCGAGCTCGGCCGAATAGCGCCGCACCAGCACGCCGACCACGCTCGCGCTCGCGCCGAGCGCGACGAACACGGTGGAAAAGCCGGCGACGAACAGCAATGCGGCGAGCACGGTGTTGCGCCGGACGATCGGCGCGGGCTCGGCATCGGCGAAGCGCTCGAGCGACGCGCCCGCGAGATAGACCAGATAGGGCGGCACCAGCGGCAGCACGCAGGGTGACAGGAAGCTCAGGAGGCCGGCGAACAGCGCGGCCACGATGGAGACGTTCGATGACATGGCGCCCTTGATGCGACGATGGGGAGCACGATGCAAGCGGGGCGCGACGCAATGGCTCGATTGTGAACGGACGTGAGAACATCAGGCCCCGATTGACCGCGCCCGCGAAAACGACACACTCGGCCGCATGCGCAACCTGATCACCGATGTTCCGGGCCTCACGGTCGGCCACGCCCAGGACGCACGGCTCGCCTCCGGCGCGACCGCGATCGTGTTCGACCGGCCGGCGGTCGCGGCGGTCGACGTGCGCGGCGGCGCGCCCGGCACGCGCGAGACCGACCTGCTCGATCCCGGCATGCTGGTCGAGCACATCGACGCCATCGCGTTCTCGGGCGGTTCCGCGTTCGGCCTCGATACGGCGAGCGGCGTGCAGGCGTGGCTGCGCGAGCAGGGGCGCGGCTTTGCGGTGGGCGCCGCGCGGGTGCCGATCGTGCCGGGCGCGATCCTGTTCGACCTGCACAACGGCGGCGACAAGGACTGGGGCCGCTACCCGCCCTACCGCGAGCTCGGTTACGCGGCCGCCGCCTCGGCCGCCGATGACTTTGCGCTCGGCAGCGTGGGCGCCGGGCTCGGCGCGCGCACCGTCAACTTCAAGGGCGGCATCGGCTCCGCCGCGGCGGTCTGCGACGGCTTCACGATCGGCGCGCTGGCCGCCGTCAACGCGGTCGGCAGCGTGGTGGTCGGCGACGGCCCGTGGTTCTGGGCCGCCCCCTTCGAGATCGGCAAGGAGTTCGGCGGACGCGGCTTCCCCTCGCCGCTGCCGGTCGGCGCGCTCGACCCGCGCACCAAGGGAACGGTGCGCGGCAACACGACGCTGGTCGTGGTCGCGACCGACGCGGCGCTGAGCAAGTCGCAGGCAAAGCGCCTCGCCGTGATGGCGCAGGACGGGCTCGCCCGCGCGATCTTCCCGGCGCATACCCCGCTCGACGGCGACCTCGTGTTCGCCGCCGCGACGGGCCGGCGCGCCTTGGCGGATCCGGTCCGCGATCTCATGCACCTTGGCACGTTCGCCGTGCAGGTGGTGGCGCGCGCCCTCGCGCGCGGCGTCTACGAGGCCGAAGCCTCGGCGGGCGGCCAGCTGCCGAGCTGGCGAGACGTGTTCGGCGTCTGAATGCCGCTGGGGTAACCCGGTTTTCGCCGCAAAACCGCTCTCGCGTCAGCGGCCCGTCTCGGCTAAAATAACGTTAATCCGATTTGGGGGCTGAATACTCGCGCCCAAGGGCGTTAACATTCGCCCTGGGACACGGACGGGCGGCATCGCCCGGCCACGGCGTACGGGTGCGCAAGTTGCGTTGAGGAGACAGGTGGATGCGTGTGGCAATTGCGGTCGGCGGCCTGTTGGTTGCCGTGGGCCTCGGGGCCTACGGCGCCGTCGAGGCGCAGAAATACCCGATCACCCATGAGGTCATTGGCGGGATCACGTCGCTGATCCGCTCGGCCACGGCCCGCCCGAGCACCCCCACGACGACGGCCGCCGCTCCCGCCGAGGTCCCGACGATCCAGCCGCAGGCGCCGCGCTCCGTGGTGACCGACGTGTCCGCGCAGGCGCCCGCGCCGCAGGCTGCGCCGGCGACACCGATCACCCCTGCCCCGCGGCAGACCGCCCAGGCTTCGCCGCTCCCGTCGGCGCCGCAGCCTGCGCCGACCCCCACGACGCAACTCGCCGCGGCGCAAACGAAGCCCGCTCCGCCGACAGCGGCCCCTGCCGCGGCCCCCCCGAGCGCGCCCGCGGCGCAACCGGCACCCACCCCCGGACTCCGCCCGCGTCGGCACGCGTCGCGATGCCGATGCCGCCGCCGATCAACTGCACCAATCCGAACGCGCTCGGCATTGCGCGGACGGTGCAGATCGACACCACGGAAGGCCCCGGCTTCGGCATGGAGCACTTCCGCAACCACGACTTCCTGAATGATCACGAGGTCGTGCTCACTTTCGACGATGGGCCGTGGCTCAACAACACGCCCATGGTGCTCAAGGCGCTCGCCGACCAGTGCACGCGCGCGACCTTCTTCCCGATCGGCCTGCACGCGACGTACTACCCGGAGATCCTCAAGCAGGTGGCGGCGGCCGGCCATACGATCGGCAGCCACACCTGGTCGCACAAGGATCTGTCCAAGCTCAAACCCGAAGACGCCAAGGTCGAGATCGAGAAGGGCGCGAGCGCCGTCCACTGGGCGGTGGGCGGGCCGACGGCGGCGTTCTTCCGCTTCCCGGCGCTGCGCCATCCGCCCGAGATGGTCACCTATCTGGGCGAGCGCAACATCGGCATCTTCTCGTGCGACTTCAACTCGTTCGATTTCAAGATGCACCGGCCCGAGCAGGTGGTGAAATCGGTGATGGAGAAGCTCGCCAAGCACGGCAAGGGCATCATCCTGATGCACGACTTCCAGAAGGCGACCGCGCACGCGCTGCCGGAACTCCTCGCCAAGCTGAAAGCCGGCGGCTTCAAGATCGTGCACATGGTGCCGAAGTATCAGCTGCAGACGCTGCCGGAATACGACGAGGCCGTGCTCAAGGACCAGAAGCTTCCGACGCTCGATCAGCGGCCGACGTCGAGCATCGTGCACACCGTCGAGTAGCGCATGTTCCGGCGAAAGCCTGCCCCCGACTTGATCGGGGGTGGATACCGGTTCGCCGATAAGAACATGCGCAAAACAGACTAACGCTTAGCGGGCAAAACGCTCCGCCCGATACGGCGCCGGGTCGACCACCGGCGCCGTTTTGCTGACGAGGTCGGCGATCAGCCGGCCCGTGATCGCGGCGAGCGTCAGGCCCCAGTGCGCGTGGCCGAAGGCGAGCCACAGGTTCGCCTGGCCGGGCGCGGCGCCGATGACCGGCCGCGAATCCGCAAAGCACGGCCGGCTGCCCATCCATGGCTTCGTCTCGACCCTCTCGCCGAGTGGAAACAGGCCCTGCGCGGCCGGCATCAACCGGCCGAACTGCACCGGCGTCGGCGGCGCGTCGCGATCGGCGAACTCGGCGCCGGTGGTGAGGCGGATGCCCTGCTGCATCGGCGTGATGCAATAGCCGTTGTCGGCATCGAGGATCGGCCGCGCCAGCGCCGCATTGCCCTGCGGCCGGAAATGCAGGTGGTAGCCGCGCTTGACCGCCATCGGCAGCCGGATGCCGAGGGGGCTGAGCAGATCGAGCGACCATGGGCCCAGCGCCACCACGACGTCGGCGGCATCGACCGGGCCCTCGGCGGTGTCGACGCGCCAGCGCGCGCCTTCCCGGTGCAGCGTGCGGCCATCGCCCGCCAGGATGACGCCGCCAAGCGCCGTGAAGCGCGCCGCATAGGCGCGCGTGAGCGACAGTGGATCGGAGATGCTGGTCGCGCCCTCCCAGTGGAGCGCGTGGCGGAAGACCGGATTGAGCGAGGGCTCGAGCGCCCGCGCGCCGTCCGGATCGAGCGCGCGGATCGGAATGCCGAACTCGGCGGCGAGCGCGCGCTCGCGCGCCGTCGCCGCAAAGCTTTCGTCGCGGCGGTAGAGCTTGAGCCAGCCGGTCTTGCGCATCAGGTGGGCGGCGCCCGCCTCCGCCATCAGCGCCTCGTGCTCGGCGACCGCGCGGCCGAAGAGCGGCCGCATGGCGTGCGCGGTCTCGAGCAGCTTGTCCGGCTGCGACCAGGCACGGAAGGCGAGCAGCCACGGCGCGACCTTGGGCAGGAACGACAGATGATAGTTCGCCTCCGGCGCGCGCTTGAGCGCGACGCGCACGAGCGCGCCGAGGCTGCGCGGAAACGCGGCCGGAAAGATCGTGCTGCCCTCGATGATGCCGGTGTTGCCGTAGGAGGTCTCCTCGCCCGGGCCGCGGCGATCGATCAGCGCGACCGCGAGGCCGCGCTTGGCGAGGTGCAGCGCGATTGCGGTGCCGACGATGCCGGCGCCGAGCACGATCGCGTCCGTGCGTGCCATGAGGACTGTCCTGTTTTTAACCCTCCCCTGCAGGGGGAGGGTCGGGTCGCATTGAGCGAAAGCGAAATGCGATCCGGGGTGGGGTGACGGCGACTCAGCCACCCCACCCCGCTCGCTTCGCTCGCGACCCTCCCCCTTCAGGGGAGGGTGAAGCAGTGAGCGCCCCGGTATATGGCAGCGGCGGCGCGAAATCAGTATCACAGACGCGCGGTATGACAGCCATGCCGCCGAGGTGATTGGCGCGGGATTCCCGATGTCCTGGCTCATGCGACCGGCCGCCGTCCTTGCCTGGCTCGGCCGCCAGGGCACGCGCGCGGTCGCGCTCTCGGTCTTTGCCGGCCTCGCCTTGCCGTGGCTCGCCGCGCTGTTCAAGCCCGCGTTCGCGCCGAGCGTGTTCGTGCTGCTCACGCTCGCGTTCCTGCGCGTCGATCCGACGGCCTTGCGCCGGCGCTTCCGCAGCCCCGGCCTGGTGCTCGCGGGCGCGGCCTGGATGGTGGTCGCGACCCCGCTCGTCTGCGGCTTTCCGCTGGCGGCACTCGGGTTCGACCGCGGGCTCCTGATCGCCTTGATCCTCCAGGCCGCGGCGCCGCCGGTTGTCGCGGCGTCCGCGCTCGCGGCCCTGATGGGGCTCGACGCCGCGCTGGCGCTCGCCATGCTCACGGTCTGCGCAATTGCGACGCCCGCGACGGCGGCCGTCTTCTCGGCGCTGTTTCTCGGCTCGGCGCTGGATCTGTCGCCGCTCGCGCTCGGCCTGCGGCTCCTGGCCCTGCTCGCGGCCGCGGCCGGCATCGCGGCGCTCGTGCGCCGCGCGGCCGGGCAGGCGTGGGTCGAGCGTCAGGCCGAGCGCATCGACGGGCTCAGCGTCATCGCGATGTTCGTGTTCGCAGTCGCGGTGATGGACGGAGTCGTCGCGCAGACGATCGCGCGCCCGCCGCTCGTCCTCGGCTATCTTGCGCTCGCCTTCGCGACGTCGCTGGTGCTCGGCGCGACCACCGCGGCCGTCTTCTGGCGCGCCGGCCGCAACGCCGCGCTGACGCTCGCGCTGTCAGCCGGCCTGCGCAATCTCGGCGTGATGGTCGCGGCCGCCGGCGGACGCGTGCCCGAGACGACCTGGCTCTATATCGCGATGGCGCAGTTTCCGATCTATCTGCTGCCGCACGCCCTCAAGGCCGCGCTCGACAGGTTCAACCGGAAACTTACGCGCTGACCGCGACCGACTGGCCGACCGACGTGGTCGCCAGCATTTGCGCCTGACGCTGGATCATCTGCTCGACGAAGTTGTTGAGCGACGCGGCCGAGAGCGCGCCGGAGCCGCCGTTCTGGCCCGAGCTGGAGCCGCCGCTCTGGCTCGAGCCGTTGGCGGCCGGGATCGTCATCGATACCTTCGATCCATCCGCGTAGGTGATCGTGGTGGTGCTCGAGCCGTCCGAGTTGGTGACGGTCTGCGTCGCGTCGCCGGTCAGGTTGGCGCCCAATCCGGCGTTTGCGCCGGCGCCCGTGGTGGCGCCCGAGCCAGTCGTGCCACCGGCGCCGCCATCCGCGGATGCGCCGCCCAGCAGGCTCGCGAGGTCGAAACCGCCGCCGTGATGGTGATGATGGTGGCCGCCAACGCCCTGCCCTTGACCCTGGCCTTGCGCCTGGTCCTGGCCGTCGAGTGCGTTGGTCAATTCCTGCTGGCTGATCGAGCCGTCGCCGTTGGTGTCGATCTGCGCGAAGAGGTTGTTCGCCTGCGTCGTGTTGCCGTTTTGCCCGAAGGCCTGGTCGAACTCGGACTGGCTGACGCCGCCATCGCCGTTGCCGTCGAGGAGCGAGAACATCTGCTGGCTCAGCGCGTCGCCGTTGACCATCAGCAGCGGCTGCTGTGCTCCCCCCTGCCCTTGCCCCTGCATTGAAAACAGCGCGCTGAGGGTGGAGGACGAAAGCGGGCTCGCGGGTGCGCTCGCCGAGGCTGTCGCCGACGCCGGCGTGCCGGCGGAGGCGCCGGCCGTGCTCGTCGGATCGAACGTGTTCGACGACTGCGCCGCCGAATTGCCGCCGCCGAGGACCTGCTGCAGCGAGGAGATGAGATCGAGGGCGCCCGTCGCGGCCGCGCCACCAAGGAAGAACATGACACTACTCCACTGGAATCTGGAACTTCCCGCCATGTTCGACTGCAAAGGCCGTGCCGGTCGACCGGTGTCGCTAAGTCCCTGAAAATCCAGCATTGCGCGCCGAGACCGCTCGGCAAGAAACGCCCCTTGCGACCGTCCGGCGGCAATTCCTGCCGGCACCCTACGCGTTGCCCCTCCCCGCGCCGCCGTGTTACGCGGTCGATAAGACCTGAGAGGAATCGATGTCCCGGCCCTTGCTCATCGCCCCGTCGATCCTGGCCTCGGACTTCGCCCGGCTGGGCGAGGAGGTGCGCGCGGTCGATCAGGCGGGCGCCGACTGGATCCACGTCGATGTGATGGACGGGCATTTCGTGCCCAACATCACGATCGGCCCCGACATCGTGAAGGCGCTGCGTCCGCACACCCGCAAGCCCCTCGACGTGCACCTGATGATCTCGCCCTGCGATCCCTACCTCGAAGCCTTCGCCAAGGCGGGCGCCGACACCATCACGGTGCATGTGGAGGCGGGGCCGCACGTCCACCGTTCGCTGCAGGCGATCCGTGCGCTCGGCAAGAGAGCCGGCGTCACCCTCAATCCCGGCACGTCCGAGAGCACGATCGAGCACGTGATCGATCTGGTCGACCTGATCCTCGTGATGTCGGTGAACCCGGGCTTCGGCGGCCAGGCGTTCATCCCGGGGACGGTCGAGAAGGTGGCGCGGCTGCGCGCCCTCGCGGGCGGCCGGCCGATCGATATCGAGGTCGACGGCGGCATCACGCCGGAGACTGCCCCGCTCGTCACCCGCGCCGGCGCCAATGTGCTGGTCGCGGGCTCGGCCGTGTTCAAGGGCGGCACGCCGGAGAACTATCGCGCCAATATCGCGGCAATCCGCAGCGCGGCCGCGCTGGCGCGCGGCGAAGCGGCGTAGCGAGCCTTATCGCCGCGTCCGTCGTCCGGGAGATGCGCATGGAGCGCGAACAGCGATATTGGTTCCCGGCGAAGCGCTACGGCTGGGGTTGGGGCCTTCCCGTGGCGTGGCAGGGATGGATGGTGCTCGCCGTCTTCGCCGGCCTGCTCGTCGCAGGCGTGATCATGCTTCCGCCGAACCGTTATCCGGGAAGGTTTGTTCTGTTCGTCGTCGTGCTGAACGTCATGTTGATCGCCGTGTGCTGGCTCAAGGGCGAACCGCCGCGCTGGCGTTGGGGCGATGATCGCGCGTGAGGCTCAAGCCACCTCACGAATTCGAGCCGAGCAGTTCCCGCGCGGCACCGACCAGAATGCCGTCCGCCCGGCGCAGCTCGTCCATGATCGTGAAGTGATCGGCGCCCTCGACCGGGATGAGCGGCCCGGGCGCATGGGCCGCGAGGCGACGCGCATGCAGGTCGCGGCTGTCGTCCACCAGCGCCTGCAATTCCCTGGTGCCATAGGCGATCGCGAGCGGCTTCTGCACCACCGGCAGCCGCATCGGCGAGAGCGTCGCGACCTCCTCGTCGGTGAGGCGGAGCGCATCGTTCAGATAGGTTTCGCGGATCGGCGCAAGCTCGTAGACGCCGGAAATCGCGAGGCCCGCCGCGACGCGCGGATGCGACAGCGCCATCGCGGTGAGGTGCCCGCCCGCCGACCAGCCGGACACGACGACGGGGCCACCCGCGAGCCCGTGCGCCGGGCCGTGCGCCGCGAGCCAGTCGAGCGCGCTGCGGATTTCGCCGACGATGGCCGCGAGCGACGCGCCGGGCGCCAGCGTGTAGCCGGGCAGCGCCATCGACCAGCCATGCGCCAGGATGCCTTCGGCAAAGCAGGCAAAATCCTCGCGCGCGTTGCGTTGCCAGTAGCCGCCATGGATGAACACGAGGCAGGGCGCGGACGCATCGCGCGCCGCGAAGAGGTCCCACTTCTGTCGCGGGGCCGGGCCGTAGGGAACGTCGAGGCCCTCGGGGTGGGCCTTGCGGAAAACGGCCGAGGCGGCATTGCGCCGCTCAACGAGCTCGGGGCTGTTCGCGACCGCCGCGCTGTTGTTGTAGGCGGCGTCGCGCTCCGCCTGGCTCAGCGACGACCAACCGGCGATCACGGTCTCCTCCGGCCTTGAGACATGAGGTCGCGAACCGGCGCTGCATTCATGGCTTGCATCCCGTGCGGAAGCCGAATTGTATCATGCGGCGGCGCTTGGCCAAGCGCTCCGACCTGTTGCCCGGGAGGCCGACATGAAATGGCTGCTGTCGATCCTGCTCACCTGCGCTTGTCTGGCGCTTGGCGGCGCCCCCGCCGGCGCCCAGGACAAGTACCCGTCGCGGCCCATCAAGATCCTCGTGCCCTATGCGCCGGGCGGCGCGACCGACATCGTGGCGCGCGTGCTCGGCGACAAGCTGCGTGAATCGCTTCATGCGTCGATCGTGGTCGAGAACAAGGCCGGAGCCTACGGCATCATCGCGCTCGAGGCGATGGCGCGTTCGGCGCCCGACGGCTACACGCTGATGCTCGGCAACGTGACGACCAACACGATCACGCCGATCCTCTATCGCGACAAGCTGCACATCAACTACGAGCGCGACGTCGTCCCGGTCATGCGGCTGGTCGACATCCCGGAATTCCTGCTGGTCACGACCAAGAACTTTCCGCCGAAGACGGTCGCCGAGTTCGTCGACTACGCGAAGAAGAATCCCGGCAAGGTCAACTACGGCTCGGTCGGCGTCGGCAGCTATCCGGACTACGACATGGCGCTGTTCGCCAAGCGCGGCGGCGACCTCAAGATGCAGGGCATTCCCAACAAGGCGGGCGCGTCCGGCGTGCTCACCGACATGCTGAGCGGCAGCACGCAGGGGGCCTTCATCAACGTCGCGAGCAGCGCCGGGTTGATCGCGTCCGGCCAGTTGCGGCCGCTCGCGCTCGTCAATCACAGCCGTCTGCCCGAATATCCCGACGTGCCGACCATGCAGGAGGTCGGCTACGACGGCGTCGGCACGCTCGCCTGGCAGGGGCTGTTCGCGCCCGCCGGCACGCCGAAGGATGTGCTGGAGACGCTGCGCAAGGCGATGACCGAGGCGATGCAGTCGCCCGCCGTCACGGCGACCTTCGCCAAGCAGAACTTCAACCGCGTGCCGTCGACCTCGCTCGACGACGCGAAGTCATGGCTCGCAGGCGAGATGGCGCGCTGGAAGAAGATCACCGACGAGGTGAAGATCGAGGTTCCGCAGTAGCCGCGCGAGCGCGGCCACCGAAAAAAGGGCGAGCCCATGGACCTGATCATCCGCCATGCGCGCCTGAGCACGCGGCCCGCCGATCCGCCGGTCGACATCGGCATCGCGCAGGGCCGCATCGCCGCGATCGCGCCGGCGCTCGCGGCCGCGGGGCGGGAATTCGACGCGGCCGGCGGGATCGTCTGCGCCGGGCTGATCGAAACGCATATCCATATCGACAAGTCGCGCATCATCGATCGCTGCCCACCCGAGGAGGGCCGCGACGTCAATCCGGTCAAGAGCGTCGCGCCGTTGAAGCCGACCTTCACGGTCGAGGACACGTACCGGCGCGCGGCGCGCACGCTGGAAGAATGCATCCTGCATGGCGCTACGCGCATGCGCACGCAGGTCGAGGTCGATCCCGGCATCGGGCTGCGCGGCTACGAGGCGATCGCCGCGCTCATCGCCGACTACAAATGGGCGATCGACATCGAGATGTGCGTCTTTCCGCAGGATGGGCTCACCAACTATCCGGGCACCGACGAGATCCTGGTCGAGGCGCTGCGCCGTGGCGCCCGCGCGGTCGGCGGCGCACCGCGCTACGACACCGACGGCGTGGCGCAGATCAACCGCATCTTCGAGCTCGGGCGCGAGTTCGACGTCGAGATCGACATCCACCTCGATGTCGGCCCGACCGCCGATCACCTCTACGTCCACCAGGTCTGCGATCTCACGGAAAAATACCGGCGCGGCGGCCGCGTCGTGGTCGGCCACATGGCGAAGCTGTCGACCATGCGGCCGGACGCGCTCAAGGACGTGGCGCGGCGCATGGCGGACGTCGGCGTCGCCGTCACGGTGCTGCCGGCGACCGATCTCTACCTGATGGGACGCGACCAGGACCACAATGTGCGCCGCGGGGTCGCGGACGCGAACCTCTTGGTCGCGCACGGCGTCAACTGCTCGCTCTCGACCAACAACGTGCTCAATCCGGCGACGCCCTATGGCGACTGCTCGCTCATCCGCATGGCCAACCTGCACGCCAACGTGCTGCAGGTGCGCCATCCTGGCGAGCTGCGCGAATGCTTCGCCATGCTGACCGAGCGCTCGGCGCGGCTGCTCAATCTCGACGACTACGGACTCGCGGTCGGCAAGCCGGCGGACGTGGTCGTGTTCGACGCACAGACGCCCGAGCAGGCGATCGCGGAAATCCGCAATCCGCTCGCCGCGTTCAAGCGCGGCCGGCAGACAATGGCGCGGCGGCCGCCGGAGCTGCTGCGGCCGTGACAGGCAGTGCGTAGGGTGGGCAAAATCGCCCGCTCCGCATCAACCGCGTGGGCAAAGGCGCATCAGCGATTTTGCCCACGCGGCGGGCGCGAGGAATGCGCCTTTGCCCACCCTACTTCAACGGCGTGAACGCGGTCTCGCGTATCCGCGTCAGCAGCACGAGCGTAATCACGGCGGCAGCGATGACGTAGAACGCGGGCGACAGCGGATTGCCGGTCAGCTTGATCAGCAATGTCGCGATCGAGGGCGCGAAGCCGCCGAAGATCGCGACCGCGACGTTGTAGCCGATCGACAGCGCCGTGTAGCGCACCCGGGTCGGAAACAGCTCCGCATAGGCCGCCGGACAGGCGCCGGCATAGAGCGACAGGAACGCCACCATCAGGAACTGGGCGAGGAACGCGAGCTCGATGCGGCCGGACGATCCGAGCAGGAAGAACGGATAGCCGAGCACCGCGAAGCCGATGCACGAGGCGATGAGCTGCGGCCGGCGGCCGAAGCGATCCGACAGCATGCCCATGAACGGGATCAGCGCGACGAAGATCGCGAGGCAGATCGTGCCGATGAGCTGCGCGGTCGGCTTGGGTATCTTGCCGACGTCGGCGAGGTAGCCCGCCATGTAGATGAGCGAGATGTAGTACGCGACCGTGTTGTGCAGCGTGAGGCCGAACGCCGTGAACGTCTCGCGCGGATATTTCGTGAGCGCTTCGGCGAGGGGCGCTGCGGCGACGGCGTGCTCACTCGCGATCTCGGTGAATTTGGGCGTGTCGGCGAGCCGCCAGCGCAGATAGGCGCCGAGCCCGCCGAGCAGGATGCCGAGGAGGAACGGCACCCGCCAGCCGACGGAGGCGAGCGTCGCCGGCGTGAGCGTGAAGTTCATCACCGTGGCGGAGAGCGAGCCGAGCAGGAATCCCCCGCCGACGCTGAACTGCTGCCACGAGCCGATGAAGCCGCGCCGTCCCTCGGGCGCATATTCGACGATATAGGCGGTCGATCCGCCCCACTCGCCGCCGGCCGAGAGGCCCTGTGCCAGCCGGCAGACGACGAGGAGGATCGGCGCCAGCACGCCGACATCCTTGTAGGTCGGCAGCAGGCCGATCGCGCAGGTCGAGATCGCCATCAGGAAGATCACGGCGCTGAGCGCCTTGCGCCGGCCATGGCGGTCGCCATAGATGCCGAACACGATCGAGCCGACCGGCCGCATCACGAAGCCGATCCCGAACACCAGGTAGGTGGTCAGGAGCGACGCGAGCTTGTCGTCCGAGGGGAAAAACAGCCCGGAAATCGTCGAGGCGAGATAGCCGTAGACGGCGAAGTCGTACCATTCGAGGACGTTGCCGATCACCCCGGCGACCACGGCCTTGCGGCTGTGCAGGCCGGGCAGCGCGACGGTTGCCGTTGCTGCGGTCATGGCTTGCTCCCCTTCCCGGTGAGAGCCATGGTGCACGAAAGCACGGCCTTCGCGCAAGAACGCCGCGGCCGCATCGTAGACAAGCGCGGCGGACCCCGTCGGCCGCGCCGGCGAGCGAGGAAACGATGGACCCCACCAGCACCTCCGGCTTCGACCCGCGCCGCCATCGCGTCATCGCCGAGCAGCGCTGGTTCGACGATCTGCGCATGGGCGAGCGCTTCGTCCTGCCGAGCCGCACCATGACGGAAGCGATCTTCCTCGCCTTCCAGGCGGCGAGCGGCGACAACCATCCGATCCACTACGACGTCGAGTACTGCCGCTCACGCGGCCTGCCCAACATGCTGGCGCACGGATTCCAGGTCATGATCCAGACCGCCGTCGGCGCCGGAACATTCGCGCACGCAATCCAGGACTCGCTCAAGGCGTTCATCGAGCAGTCGAGCCGCTTCCTGCATCCGGTCTTCGTCGGCGACACGCTCTATCCGGCGCTCGAGATCAACGAGTTGAAACCGCAGCGCACCACCGGCGTCGTCGGGCTGCGCTGCACGGTGCATAATCAGAACGGCATCCTCGTGCTCGAAGGCCAGCACCGGTATCTGGTGCGGCGCGCCGCTCCGTAGAGGCCGTGAACCTTTCGGCCTTTGGCTAGCGTGACAATATAAGCGGTCGCTCCGGTGCGTCGAAAGGCCCGATGCGGATCTGTCGGTAGGCAGGACCGGCCGTTGCCTCTCGTCTATGCGGCGGCGAGGCGATGGCCTTCCAAGATATTGTTGGTGAGTGCGTACCAGAGCACGACCGCGCGGACCTTTTCGATGCCGCGCACGCTCACTTGCCGCAAGCCCCAGTTGCGCCAGCGGGCATGGATGCATTCGCAAATGGTGCGGGCCTTGTACTGCGCCTTGCCGGCTTCGCTCGCCATGCGGGCTCGCCACGCCACCACGCCTTCTCGGTCCCGCGGCCGCGGCTGGTAGGGATCAGCTCCGCTCTTGGATTGCGTGGGCGGACAATAGACCTCGATGCCTTGGCTATGCGCCCACCCGATGTCCTCGGCGCTGCAAAATCCGCCATCAACGAGATGGCGTTGCGCAAAGCGCCCGTTGCGGGTGGCCCAGTCTTGCATCATCGGTCGCAAGAGGCCGCGATCGGAGCCGGTGTTCTCGACCTTGATTGCGGCAACGATCGTCTCACCTGCCGCGCTCAGCACTTGCACGTTATAGGCAGGACGGAAGCCGGCATCAGCCATCTTCATGACCCGCGCCTGCGGGTCCGTGGTGGAGGCGCGTGGCTCTTTCGGCTTCTTGCCGTTGCCGCCCTTGTCATCGAGTTCCTGACGCTTGCGCTTGATCTCGGCAAGCGCCGCCTTGGCGGCCTGCACGCGCGCGCTGCGCTCGCGTGCGGCCCGCTCCTTGGCAGCCCGGATGCGCTGATTGCTGGCCCCCGGATCGGCATCGGTCTCGCGCTTGAGCTCTTCCACCACCGCCTGCGCCAGGGCCAGTTGCCGATCGAGCGTCGCCTCGCGCCGAAAGGAGCCAGCGCCGGCATTCGCCCGTATCCGTACGCCGTCCTGCGCCAGCGTCTCGAGATCGACAAGACTAGCCTTGGCCAGCGCCGCAAGATGCTCGCTGAGCAGCCTGTCGAGCAGATCGGCGCAGCTCACCCGGAAGTCCGCCAGCGAGTGATAGTTCACCGAAACCCCGCCGCACAGCCAGCGATAGACGTCATCAGTGATGCACAGCCGCGCCAGAGCCCGGGCGCTGCCGACCCCATCGCTGGTGGCGTAGAGCCAAAGCCCCAGCAGAAGCCGCGGCGCGGCAGCCGGATGACCAGCCCTGTGCTCGCGCGCCTTGATCCGATCTTCGAGCTCGCTCAGGTCGAGCCCTTCCACGTAGTCCCAGATCACCCGCACCCGATGGTCCGCGCCGATCAAGCTATCAATATCGACGCTTCGCAGCTCTATCTGGTCACGCGCTGGCTCGCGCAGCCGAGGCGCCCCGAGTGGCGCCGCATCGGCTTGCGGCTTCGCTTGCCCCGGCAGATCACCGAACAGCTCGTCGCCTGCCATGATCTCCTCCCGCAAATCAACAATCGCAGGGAATCATACTTGCCGTGCCTTCTGCTATCTCGCAGCGACCATTCGCAAAAGATTCACAGCCTCGTAGGGTGGACAAAGGCGGCCGAGGCGCTTGCGCGGTGGCGACGTGACAGTCCCGCCGTGCCCACGCCGACCCGCGTCACCGCGTGGGCACGGCGGATCTGAGCGCGTGCCATGAGCGCGTCACTTTGGCCGCCTTTGCCCACCCTACGGCGCACCGGCTGGCGAACAGCACGCGTCAACAGGACCATGTGGTGCGGCGCGCCGTGAAAAAATAGGATCGCTGTCGCACCGCGGACGTCCGCAGAATTGGCCGTTCTTGGCCGGGGATAAAGTGAGCACTTTGTTGCTTTTCATCGCCAAATCGGCGACGGCTGAAATCCTAGTCTCGGATTTGTGCGTCCTCGCCCGCCGCTGCTCCTCGGCGGGTTTTTCGTTGCCGCGAGGAAGCACCGTCCCGCATTGCGCAACTCATCCTATGGTTGCATCATGCCCGCGCTTTTCGTTGTTTCCATTGTTTTCCGCATTGTTTTTGCCATTGCTGGCCATTGTTCTTGCGTCCGCGGGTTTTCTCTCGCTCTTTCAAAACCTTGCATTGTAAATGCCGCCCCATTTCCCATTGCAGATCCATTGTATTTTTTTGGAAGGCCCCTGGTCGGCGGAATCAGCCGCGTAAGCTCGCTTCCAGCAGGTCGAGCGCCGCGGCCGCGAAGGCATGCATGTTGGCGACGCGGTCGCTGCTGCCGGTCTCGAGCGTAATCGCCCGCTCACGGGCGCCCACCACCGCGATGCAGCTGTGGCCGGCCTTGTCGCCGTAGCGGTTCCCGGTCGGCCCTGTGGCGCCGGTCTCGGCGATCGCCCAGGTCGTCGCAAAGCGGCTGCGCGCGGTGCGCCCGAGCAGGAGCGCATAGGGCTCGGTCGAGGCGCGCATCCCGGCCATCATGGAGTCCTGGATGTCGAGCAGCGCGCGGCGCGCCGTCTGCGTGTAGACGACGGCGCCGCCGACGAAATAGGCCGAGGCTCCGCCAACGCCGAGCAGGCTCGCCGAAATGAGACCGCCGGTCGACGATTCGGCGACCGTGACGGTCTCGCGCCGCTCTTTGAGAAGCGCCGCGATGCGCTCCGCCCGCTGCATCAGCTCGCTGAAATCGACGCCCGACATGGTCCTCTTCTCCTAGCGATCCGTTTGCCAACCCGCACCGGTATGATACCAACCGTTCTTGATTTCGCCCTACCCAATTCGTCATCGATGCCCGCGACAAAGCCGAGGGCATGACGACCGTATGCTGAGGCCCGCATGATCCCGCGCTACACCCGCCCCGAGATGGCCGCGATCTGGGATGCGCAGACGCGCTTCCGCATCTGGTTCGAGATCGAGGCGCATGCGGCCGACGCGCTTGCCGGGCTCGGGGTGGTCCCGAAAGAGGCCGCGCAGGCGATCTGGGCCAAGGGCAAGGACGCCAGGTTCAATGTCGAGCGCATCGAGGAGATCGAGCGCGAGGTCAAGCACGACGTCATCGCGTTCCTGACCCACTTGGCGGAGATCGTCGGCGCGCCGGCGCGGTTCGTGCACCAGGGCATGACGTCGTCCGACGTGCTCGACACCTGCTTCAATGTCCAGCTCGTGCGCGCCGCCGACCTTCTCATCGCCGATGTCGACAAGGTGCTGGCGGCCCTCAAGCGCCGCGCCTTCGAGCACCGCCACACGCCGACCATCGGCCGCTCGCACGGCATCCATGCGGAGCCGACCACGTTCGGGCTCAAGCTCGCGTCGGCCTATGCGGAATTCTCCCGCGGCCGCGACCGGCTCGTCGCCGCCCGGCGCGAGGTCGCGACTTGCGCAATCTCGGGCGCGGTCGGCACCTTCGCGCAGATCGACCCGCGCGTCGAAGCGCATGTCGCCAAGGCCATGGGGCTCGAGGTCGAGCCGATCTCGACCCAGGTCATCCCGCGCGACCGCCACGCCATGTATTTCGCGACGCTCGGCGTGGTCGCGTCCTCGATGGAGCGGCTCGCGACCGAGACCCGCCACCTGCAGCGCACCGAGGTGCTCGAGGCCGAGGAGTTCTTCTCCGAGGGCCAGAAGGGCTCCTCGGCGATGCCGCACAAGCGCAACCCCGTCCTGTCGGAGAACATCACGGGGCTCGCCCGCCTCGTGCGCGGCTACGTGACGCCGGCGCTGGAGAATGTCGCGCTCTGGCACGAGCGCGACATCTCGCATTCCTCGGTCGAGCGCATGATCGGGCCGGACGCGACCGTGACGCTCGATTTCGCGCTCAATCGCCTCGCCGGCCTGATCGACAAGCTGCTGGTCTACCCGGACAACATGCAGAAGAACCTCGACCGCCTGGGCGGGCTCGTGCACTCGCAGCGCGTCCTGATCGCGCTCACCCAGAAAGGCGCGGCACGCGAGGACGCCTACCGCATGGTCCAGCGCAACGCCATGAAGGTGTGGCGCGGCGAGGCGGACGATTTCCTCGCGTTGCTCAAGGCTGATCCGGACGTGCGCAAGCATCTCAGCGACGGCGAGATCGCCGCGAACTTCGATCTCGACCACCACCTCAAGCACGTCGACACGATCTTCGAGCGCGTGTTCCGAACCAAATAGGCGCTAGCCGGTGGCCCAAGCCGCGATCCTGGTGTTCGATTCCGGCCTCGGCGGGCTCACGGTGTTTCGCGAGATCGCGGCGGCGCGGACGGACGCGCAACTCGTCTACGCGGCGGACGACGCGTTCTTTCCCTACGGCCGGCACGGCGAGGCCGAGCTCGTCGCGCGCGTCGTTCCGCTCATGGGCGAGCTGATCGCGCGCACGGCGCCCGACCTCGTCGTGATCGCGTGCAACACCGCCTCGACCCTGGTGCTGCCGGCGCTGCGCGCGCGCTACACGGTGCCGTTCGTCGGCACCGTGCCGGCGATCAAGCCCGCCTGCGCGGCGTCGACGAGCAAGCTCGTGTCGGTGCTCGGCACCGAGGCGACGGTGCGGCGGGAGTACACCCGCAAGCTGATCGACGATTTCGCGCAAGGGTGCGCCGTCACGCTCGTCGGCGCCGCCCGCCTCGCCGCACTCGCCGAGGACGCGTTGCGGGCGCAGCCGGTCGACGATGCCGCCATCGCGGCCGAGATCGCGCCGTGCTTCGTCGACGACGGCACGCGGCGCACCGACACGGTCGTGCTCGCCTGCACGCACTTTCCGCTGCTGCTCGATCGGCTGGCGCGGCTCGCGCCGTGGCCCGTCGCCTGGATCGACCCGGCGCCCGCGATCGCGCGGCGCGTGACCGATCTCGTCGGCCCGCCGCCGGCGGGCGCGGCCGGCGGGAGCGCGCGCGCGCTCTTCACCTCCGGCCGCGCGGTCGGATCGGCCCTAGCGGCGGCGCTTTCCGGCTTTGGAATCAACGCGATGGCCGACGTGCCGGCGATTTGACAAGCACGGGCGTTGCGCCTAGAAACCGCGCGTCCCGCGGGCCCGTCTTGGCCCGCGTGGTGTTTCGCGACCCGCGGCTGGGCCTTGGCGCTGATTAGGGCCCCTGCCTGTCGTCCCTGACATCAGGGAAGGAGGAGGGCGCGATCCTCTAAATCCGCAACATGAACGGCCGGCCAAAGCCCGCCGCAACCGAGGACGCGATGACCAAGCGCAACGAGGCGAAGTACAAGATCGATCGCCGCATGGGCCAGAACATCTGGGGCCGCCCGAAGAGCCCCGTCAACCGCCGCGAATACGGACCCGGCCAGCACGGCCAGCGCCGCAAGGGCAAGGTCTCCGACTACGGCGTGCAGTTGCGCGCCAAGCAGAAGCTCAAGGGCTACTACGCCAACATCTCGGAGCGGCAGTTCCGCGGCATCTACGAGGAAGCGATCCGCATGAAGGGCGACTCGGGCGCCCATCTGATCGCGCTCCTCGAGCGCCGCCTCGACGCCACGATCTACCGCGCAAAGCTCGTGCCGACCGTCTTCGCGGCGCGCCAGTTCATCAATCACGGCCACATCAAGGTGAACGGCCGCCGCGTCACGATCCCGAGCTACCGCCTCAAGGTGGGCGAGCTGATCGAGGTCAAGGAAGCGTCGAAGCAGCTCGCGCTGGTGCTGGAGGCGACCGGCCTCGCCGAGCGCGACGTGCCCGACTACATCGAGGCCGATCACACGAAGATGACCGCCAAGCTCGCGCGCATCCCGGCGATCACCGACGTGCCCTACCCGGTCCAGATGGAGCCGCATCTGGTGGTCGAGTATTATTCGCGCTGAGGCGGTTCCATCGATTCCGTAGCCCGGATGGAGCGAAGCGAAATCCGGGTCACCTCAGTCCCGCATTCCGCTTCGCTCCATGCGGGCTGCGGCGCAAAGTTCAAAAGCCGCCCTTTTCGGGCGGCTTTGTCGTTTCCGGAACCTCGTTGCGGGGCGCTGCGCCTCAGGTGGCGGCGCTCTCCTTCACGGGCACGCCCTTGTCCTTGAACATGCCCTGCAGCTCGCCCGCCTGGAACATCTCGCGGATGATGTCGCAGCCGCCGACGAACTCGCCCTTCACGTAGAGTTGCGGAATGGTCGGCCAGTTGGAGAACTGCTTGATGCCTTGGCGCAGCTCGTCGTTCTCGAGCACGTTCAGGCCCTTGTAGGGCACGCCCAGGTAATCGAGGATCTGCACGATCTGGCCCGAGAACCCGCACATCGGGAACTGCGGCGTGCCTTTCATGAACAGCACGACGTCGTTGGATTTCACCTCGTTGGTGATGAACTGCTCGATGGCCATAGACTTCGTCCTTGTGTCCGCGGCGGGGTCAAGGCCCGCCTGTCCGAAGCATATATATAGCGCAAAGCGGGATTCCACCCAACCATTCGATGCTGGGCCCGGCTCACAACCTTGCCGGAGCGTAAAAGGTCCCCTCCACCTCGACGACGTCGTCCTGGTTGAGCCGGGCGACCTCGACGATGGTGCGCGGCGGATAGGGCCCGGGCCCCCACAGCTCCTCCTGGACCTGGTTCACCAGCACGCGGTAGCGGGCCATGTCGGTGACATAGACCACGAGCCGGACCGCGTCGCGCAAGGTCGCGCCTTCCGACTGCGCGATGAACTGCATGTTGCGGAAGGCCTGGCGGACCCGCGCCTCGTCGCCCGCGACCAGCGTGTTGGTCTGCGGATCGATGCCGCGCATGCCCGCGATGAAGACGAAATCGCCGGCGCGCGCGCCGACGCTCCAGGTCCCGGTCGGCCGGATGGCGCCCGCCGGCGCGAGCGTCTTCACGCCGTTCGGCGAGGTCTCGGTCATGACGGCGTCAGGCGGCCGGGACGCCCGTCTGCAGCGCCAGCGCATGCAGCACGCCGCCCATCTGCCCCTGGAGGGCCGCGTAGACGAGTTGATGCTGCTGCACGCGCGACATGCCGCGGAAGCTCGCCGAGATCACGGTCGCGGCATAATGGTCGCCGTCGCCCGCGAGGTCGCGGATCGTCACCTCGGCGTCTGGGATGCTCGCCTTGATCAGGCGCTCGATCTCGCGGGCATCCATCGCCATTGCGGGTCTCCCGAATCTACGGCTCCGCGCCCGCCATGTAGGCGGGCAGCCAGCCTTCGAACCGCTGCACCAGGGTCCCCACCACAATGGGCCGCTCGGAGCCGAGCGTCAACGCATCGCCGCCCGTGGTGCCGAGCATTTGCGCCGGCACGCCGGCCTTGCGCGCCCGCGCGACGATATCTGCGGCGCGGGCGGCCGCCACCGTCACGACGTAGCGGGCCTGATCCTCGCCGAACCAGAACGCGTGCGCGGGCGACGGCGCCGCATCGAGCGTCGCGCCGATGCCGGAAGCCATCGCCATCTCGGCGAGCGTGATCGCGAGGCCGCCGTCCGACACGTCGTGCACCGCGGTCGCGCTCCCCTCCCCGATCAGGGCGCGCACGAAATCGCCATTGCGTTTCTCGGCCGCGAGATCGACCGGCGGCGGCGCACCCTCCTCGCGCCCGCAAAGGTCGCGCAGATAGAGCGACTGGCCGAGCCAACCCGCCGTCTCGCCGATGAGCAGGATCGCCTCGCCGGCCGCCTTGAACGCGATGGTCGCGGATTTCTGGAAATCGGCCAGCACGCCGACGCCGCCGATCGACGGGGTCGGCAAGATCCCGCGGCCGTTGGTCTCGTTGTAGAGCGACACGTTGCCGGAGACGACCGGGAAATCGAGCACCGTGCAGGCTTCGCCGATGCCGCGCACGCAGCCGACGAACTGGCCCATGATCTCGGGCTTCTCGGGATTGCCGAAATTGAGGTTATCGGTGACCGCCAGCGGCCTGCCGCCCACCGCCGTGATGTTGCGCCAGGCCTCCGCTACCGCCTGCTTGCCGCCCTCGAACGGATCGGCCTCGCAATAGCGCGGCGTCACATCGGCCGTGAGCGCCAGCGCCTTCGGGCCGTCGTTGACGCGCACCACCGCGGCATCGCCGCCCGGGCGCTGCACGGTGTTGCCGAGGATCACGTGGTCGTACTGCTCCCACACCCAGCGGCGCGAGCAGAGGTCCGGCGTGGCGAGAAGCTTCTCCAGCGCGTCGGCGTTCGACAGCGGCGGCTTGACGTCGCTCGCCTTGATGACCGGCAGCTTCGGGGTGTCCACGAACGGCCGCTTGTACTCCGGCGCCTCGTCGCCGAGCTCCTTGATCGGCAGGTCGACCATCACGTCGCCGCGGTGGCGCACGATGAAGCGCTTCGTCGGCGTGGTCTCGCCCACCACCGCGAAATCGAGCCCCCATTTGCGGAAGATCGCTTCGGCCTCGGCTTCCTTCTCGGGGCGCAGCACCATCAGCATGCGCTCCTGGCTTTCCGACAGCATCATCTCGTAGGCCGTCATGCCGTCCTCGCGGCACGGCACCTTGTCGAGCTCGAGCGTCACGCCGAGATCGCCCTTGGCGCCCATCTCGACCGCCGAGCAGGTGAGCCCCGCGGCGCCCATGTCCTGGATCGCGATGACGCAATCCTTGTGCATGATCTCGAGACACGCCTCGAGCAGCAGCTTCTCGGCGAACGGATCGCCGACCTGCACGGTCGGGCGCTTCTCCTCGGCATTGGCGCCGAACTCGGCCGACGCCATGGTGGCGCCGTGGATGCCGTCGCGCCCGGTCTTCGAGCCGAGATAGACGATCGGCTTTCCGACGCCGGTCGCGGCCGCATAGAAGATCTTATCGGTCTCGGCGAGGCCGACCGCCATGGCGTTGACGAGGCAGTTGCTGTTGTAGCGCGCGTGGAAGCGCACCTGGCCGCCGACCGTCGGCACGCCGAACGAGTTGCCGTAGCCGCCGACGCCCGCGACCACGCCGGACACGAGGTGACGGGTCTTCGGATTCTTCGGATCGCCGAAGCTCAGCGCGTTGAGGCACGCGATCGGCCGCGCCCCCATGGTGAACACGTCGCGTAGGATGCCGCCGACGCCGGTCGCGGCGCCCTGATAGGGCTCGATATAGCTCGGGTGGTTGTGGCTCTCCATCTTGAACACGCACGCGAGCCCGTCGCCGATGTCGATCACGCCGGCGTTCTCGCCCGGGCCCTGGATCACCCAGGGCGCCTTGGTGGGCAGCGTGCGCAGATGGACCTTCGAGGACTTGTACGAGCAGTGCTCGTTCCACATCGCCGAGAAGATGCCGAGCTCGGTGACGCTCGGCTCGCGGCCGATGAGCTTCAGGATGCGCTCGTACTCGTCCGGCTTGAGGCCATGCTCGGCGACCAGCTCCGGGGTGATCTTGGGTTCGTTGGGAATCATGGCCCTTATATAATCGAACGATTAGGCCGAATCGCCCCCTCGCTCCTGCGTCATGGCCGGGCTTGTCCCGGCCATCCACGACTTTCTTGTTCGTGGCCAAGACGTGGATGCCCGGGACAAGCCCGGGCATGACGAATGGGCTCAGCCCCGCAGCGCCTTCTCGGCCATGCCGATCCATTCGGCCTGGACCTTGCGCACGTATTTGGGGGCGCGCCGCATGTGGGTCAACAGATCAGTGAGCACCTGCCGCGCCTCATCCCGTCGGCCGAGCCGGCCGAGCAGCATGCCGTAGCGCACGCGGGCCTCGGCGCCCGGGTAGTAGCCGGCCAGCGCTTTGTACTCGTCGATCGCCTCATCGGTGTGGCCGGCTTCCTCAAGGGCACGCGCGTAGAGCAGATGGCCGTCCGCCGACTGGTAGTCGGGCCAGCGGCGGCGCAGCTCGTCGAGGGTCGCGACCGTGTCGGCCGCGTGCCCGAGGCCGAACTCGGCGCGGGCGCGGCCGAGCATGTAGATCGGCTCGTCGCCCAAGGGGCGCGCGAGGATTTCCGCGTAATGGTGCTTCGCCTCGTCGAACTTGCCGAGCGCGAGGCACTCGGCCGCGAGCGCCTCGCGGTTCGCGATGGTGTCCGTGATGGCGAGCTGGTCGGTGAGTGCCCGGTACGGCCCCTGCGGGTTGACCGCACTCACCAAGCGCTTGCGCGCCTTCTGGCCCCGGTAGCTGCCGAACCACTCGGGCGCGAGCTCGACCAGGACATAAGCGAGCGCCCCGAACCCCGGGATCATCAGGATCACGTAGGCCCAGGGCGAGAAACGGCCGGTCCGCGCGGCATGCACCACCAGGACGATGTCAATGACGCCGAGGATGAGGGCAAACGGCATGCTGTCTTCCCACGTCGATCAGCCCCGCATCCGGGCTACAGATCAAGCATAAGTCGGCCCGCCAGGATGGCAGGTTCAAGCGCCTTTAAGCCGGAGAATTTCGACGGATTGATAACGGATCGCGGCGGTTTTGTCGCCCCGGGATATGCGCTAGGCGGCGCGTGCCACGTGGTCGACGAGGCCGGCGAACAGCCCGCGCCCGTCGGTGCAGCCCATGACGGCTTCGACGTGGTTTTCCGGATGCGGCATCATGCCGAGCACGTTCCCGCGCTCGTTGAGGATGCCGGCGATCGCGTTGGTCGAGCCGTTGTGATTCCACGCCGGGTCGAGCGCGCCCTCGGGCGAGACGTAGCGATAGAGCACGCGGCCTTCCGCCTCGAGCCGCTCGACCGTCGCGGCGTCGGCGATGTAGTTGCCTTCGCCGTGCGCGACCGGCACGCGCACCACCTGGCCGGCGTTGTAGCCGCGGCTGAACGGCGAGTCGGAGCGCTCGACGCGCAGATAGACGTCCTTGCACATGAACTTGAGCCGGGCGTTGCGCATCAGCACGCCCGGCAGCAGGCCGGCCTCGCAGGCGATCTGGAAGCCGTTGCAGATCGCGAGCACGAGACCGCCTTTCGCGGCATGCGCGCGCACCGCGTCCATGATCGGCGCGCGCGCCGCGATCGCGCCGCAGCGCAGATAGTCGCCGTACGAGAAGCCGCCTGGGATGACCACGAGGTCGGTGCCGGGGGGCAGCGCCGTCTCGGCGTGCCACACCATGGCGGGCGCGGTCCCCGAGATCAGCGTGAGCGCGCGCGCCATGTCGCGCTCGCGATTGATGCCGGGGAAGACGAGGACGGCGGATTTCATCCGGTCACCTTGACGCGATAGTTCTCGATCACCGTGTTGGCCAAGAGCTTGTCGGCCGCTTCCTTGAGCGCGGCCTCGGCCTTGGCCTTGTCGGTGCCGGCGAGCTCGATGTCGAACACCTTGCCCTGGCGCACGCTCGCGACGCCGTCGACGCCGAGCGATCGCAACGCCCCCTCGATCGCCTTGCCCTGCGGATCGAGGATGCCGGACTTCAAGGTGACAGTGACGCGCGCTTTCATGGCTCGCTCATCATATAGGTGGATGTTTCAGGCGCCACAAACGCTTCGGGGGCCGCACGGCCCCCAACTCGCTCGCCGCTCGGGCGTATTGTGCGTGACTTTCGCGGCCGCGTCAGCCCTTGACCAGCACCGGGCCGTTGCCCTGGGGACGCTCGCCTTCACTCATGATGCCGAGGCGCTTGGCGACTTCCGTATAGGCCTCGACCAGGCCGCCGAGATCGCGGCGGAAGCGGTCCTTGTCGAGCTTCTCGTTCGACTTGATGTCCCACAGCCGGCAGGAGTTGGGCGAGATCTCGTCGGCGACGACGATGCGCATGAGATCGTTTTCCCAGAGCCGGCCGCATTCCATCTTGAAATCGACCAGACGGATGCCGACGCCGAGGAAGAGGCCGGAGAGGAAATCGTTGACGCGGATGGCAAGCGCCATGATGTCGTCGATCTCCTGCGGCGTCGCCCAGCCGAACGCCGTGATGTGCTCCTCGGAGACCATCGGATCGTTGAGCGCGTCGTTCTTGTAGTAGAACTCGATGATCGAGCGCGGTAGCTGAGTGCCCTCCTCGATGCCGAGGCGCTGCGCGAGCGAGCCGGCCGCGACATTTCGCACCACCACTTCGAGCGGCACGATCTCAACCTCGCGGATCAGCTGCTCGCGCATGTTGAGCCGGCGAATGAAGTGCGTCGGCACGCCGATGTCGTTGAGATGCTGGAAGACGTACTCGGAAATGCGGTTGTTGAGCACGCCCTTGCCTTCGATCACCTGGTGCTTCTTGGCGTTGAAGGCGGTGGCATCGTCCTTGAAATGCTGGATCAGTGTTCCGGGCTCCGGTCCCTCATAGAGGACCTTCGCCTTGCCCTCGTAGATGCGGCGACGGCGGCTCATCGGAGTGTACCGTGGCTTGAGAAAATCCATGATGCCGTGGCTCCCGTAAGTGTCAGTGTCCGCGGCGGCGGAACTTGGAGCGGGCGCGCTACTCACAACGTGGGCGGCCGGCTCGTTCCGCAACCGGCAGGCTAGCCGAACGCGTTGCGGAGTACAATCGACATAGACCCGTCGCCCGGTTGGCGCAATGACGACTTTGCCCTCGGCGCGTCGGTTGCCTTGACGCTTACCAGTCGATATGCAAGGCGGCATGAAAACGCCGGCACCGGCGATGATGGACGATCATTTCGGCATCAAAATCTGGGGTGCGACACATGACAACATTCGACAAGCGCGAGGAAGGCTTCGAGAAGCAGTTCGCGCACAATGAAGAGCTCAAATTCAAGGCGACCGCGCGCCGCGACCGCCTGTTCGGGCTGTGGGCGGCCGAGAAGCTAGGGATCACGGGCGCCGAGGCCGATGCCTATGCAAAATCGGTCGTGATCGCCGACATCGAGACGCACGATCCGGTCGCCAAGGTGCGCGAGGACTTCGACGCGAAGGGCGTGGCGCAGTCGGAGGAGCAGATCCGCCGCGTCATGAACGACTTCATGGCGCGCGCGGTCGTCGAGATCAAAGCCGGCAAATGAACCGGCGCGGCCTGCGCAAGAGGCCAAGTTAAAGAGGCCGACAAGAGGGAACGATGACGGCGCAGTTTTCGCTCGCCCGCCGCCTCAAGGCGGGCGAGACGGTGCATACCGGCTGGTGCCCGCTGCCCTACCCGATCGTCGCCGAGACGCTCGCGCGCGAAGGCTTCCCGGCCGTCACGCTCGATCAGCAGCACGGCCTGTGGGACATGGGCGCGACCGTCACGGGTCTTGCGGCGGTCCGCCAGGGCGGCGCCGCACCGATCGTGCGCATCCCGGTCGGCGGCTTCGCGGTCGCGAGCCGCGTGCTCGACCTCGGCGCCGAGGGCGTGATCGCGCCGATGATCAATACGGTCGAGGACGCCCACGCCTTCGTCGAGGTCGCCAAATATCCGCCGGTCGGCGAGCGCAGCTGGGGACCCTCGCGCGTCATGATGCTCACCGGCATGACCGACCAGAAGGAATATCTGCGCGACGCGAACGCGCAGACGGTCGCGATCGCGATGATCGAGACACAGACCGCGCTCGACAATCTCGACGCCATCGCGGGCACCGAAGGGATCGACGTGCTGTTCGTCGGCCCGTCCGACCTCTCGATCGCGCTCACCGACGGCAAGGAGGTCGAGCCGCACTCGGCCATCGTCGAGCGCGAGCTCGACCGCGTGGTCGCGGCCGCGAAGAAGGCCCATAAGATCCCGGGGCTCTACTGCGCCAACGCCGATCGCGCCGTGTTCGCGGCGAAGCGGGGCTTCCGTTTCCTCGCGGTCGGCAGCGATCTCACATTCCTGCGCATGGGCGCCGCCGCACAACTCAAGATATTGAAGTCGTAGTTCGTAGGGTGGGCAAAGGCGGCCGAGGTCCCTCACCTGTGGCACGCTCTCCCGATCCGCCGTGCCCACGCGGTGAAGCGCGTCCGCGTGGGCACGGCGGATTTGACGCCGTGCAATCACTCAAGCGCTTCGGCCGCCTTTGCCCACCCTACAAGTCCGAGTCTCTTGCAATCGCCGCCGCCAACTCATCCAGCACCTTGCCGGCGTCCGCCTCGATATCCGCGAGCCGCACCGAAATCACCCGATACTCCCGCTCCGCGAGCCACGCGTGCTTCTCGGTGCGCGCCTTCGCGGCGACATCCGTCTCATCGCCCGGCACGAGATCGATCACGGTACGCAGCGGAAACGACACGAGATCGGTGATGTGCGGACCGACCGGCACCTGGCGCTTGAAGCCCTGACCGGCGAAGCGGCGATCCTTGACGAGCACGTTCCACAAAATGCGCTCGGCGTCGGTCGGATTGCGGCGCAGGAGGCGCGAGAGCCCGCGCACCGGGCCGCGCTCGTTCGGCACGCGGCCCTCGCCGTGCTCTGCGATAAACGCGCGCAGCTGGCTGGCCTCGCGGCCGTCGAGCACGCCGCCGCGCGCCGGCCCCTTGCGCCCTTCGGCGATCCCCATGACGACGCCGTGCAGGGTCTGGACGTCCTGCTGCGTCGGCCGCATGCGCGCGAAGATGTTGCGCAGGTTGATCGTCATGGTGGCGCGCTTCTCGGGCGGGCGGAAGAACTCGACCTTGTCGAGCTCGGCCTCGAGGTCGGCAAAGAACGCGAAGAGCTGCTCCTTGCCGGCCGGCGGCGAGCGCACCGGCATCTCGAACGGCAGCGCGCCGCCGCCCACGAGCTTGAAGTGCTCGTAGGCGATCACCAGCACGGCCTGGGCGAGGTTGAGCGACGCAAAGGCCGGGTTGACCGGATAGGTGAGGATGGCGTCGGCATGGCCGACCTCGTCGTTCATCAGGCCCCAGCGCTCGCGGCCGAACACCACCGCAACCGTCTCGCCTGCCGCAACGCGCGGCACGATCTCGCGCGCGGCCGCTTCCGGCCCGAGCACGGGCTTCGCCTGGTCATGCGCGCGCGCGGTGGTGGCGAGCACGAACTGGCAATCGGCGATTGCGGCTTGCAGCGTGTCGAAGAGCTGCGCGCCGTCGAGCACCGCGTCGGCGCCCGAGGCGGCGCGCACCGCCTGGATGTCGGGCCAGCCGTCGCGCGGCTTGACGAGACGCAGGCGCGAGAGGCCGAAATTCGCCATGGCGCGCGCGGTCGTGCCGATGTTCTGGCCGAGCTGCGGCTCGACCAGCACGACGATCGGCCCGCCGACATCGGTCCACGGCTTGCTGCTGTCGGTCCCCGACCCGGGCATGCGGCTCCTGTGCGCCAGATGAAAAGACGGGCGTCTTATAGCGGGACCGCCGCAAATTGCAGGGGGCCGCGCGCGGCGCCGACAGGCCGCTGCCCGACCTTGCCGTAAGGCCATCTACCACCTCGGAGCGCCCGCCGCGGTGGCAGAGATGCCTGTCGATTGCGCCCTGAGCCACCTTTGCCGCCGCGATGGCCGGTGATATACGGCCGCCGATGCGCCGCCCCGGATGCTATAGGGCGCGCGCCGAATTCCCGTCAGCCGGATCTCCGGTTGGCGGTCTCCGCGCCGAGAACAATTCATTTGAGGGCCGGGGGAGAAGCCTTCCCCGCACCCATCGATGGTCAGTTTCCGGTCGGCCAAACACGCACGGCGACTAGAGGTGCCAGCATGCCAAATCTCGAAATCATGTGGACAAAGGTCGATGAAGCCCCGGCGCTCGCGACCTATTCGCTGCTGCCGATCGTCGAAGCCTTCGTGGGCGCGGCGGGTGTGTCCGTGAAGCTGAAGGACATCTCGCTGGCCGGTCGCATCCTCGCCAGCGTCTCCGACAAGCTCCCACCTGCGCAACGGACCAGCGACGAGCTCGCCGAGCTCGGCGAGCTCGCGACGCGGCCGGAAGCCAACATCATGAAGCTGCCCAACATCTCCGCCTCGATCCCGCAGCTCAAGGCCGCGATCAAGGAGCTGCAAGGCAAGGGCTACGGCGTTCCGGACTATCCGGACAACCCTACGACGGACGCCGAGAAGGACATCAAGTCCCGCTACGACAAGGTGTTCGGCAGCGTCGTCAACCCGGTCTTGCGCGAGGGCAATTCCGACCGCCGCGCCGCCGGCGCCGTCAAGCAATACGCCCGCAAAAATCCGCACAAGATGGGCGCCTGGAGCTCCGACTCCAAATCGCACGTGGCGTATATGTCGGGCGGCGATTACTACGGCTCGGAAATCGCGACCACCGTCACGGCGGCAACCAACGTCCGCATCGAGCTTGTCGGCACGGACGGCGCCGTCACGGTGCTGAAGGCGAAGACGCCGCTTCAGGCCGGCGAGATCATCGACGCGGCGGTCATGAGCCGCAAGGCGCTGCGCACCTTCTTTGCCGAGCAGATCGAAGCCGCCAAGAAGGAAGACGTGCTGTTCTCGCTGCACGTGAAGGCGACCATGATGAAAATCGCCGATCCCATTATATTCGGCCATGCCGTCTCCGTCTTCTTCGCCGATGTGATCGAGAAGCACGCCGCCACGCTCAAGCGTCTCGGCGTCAATCTCAACAACGGATTCGGCGATCTGCTGACCAAGATCGAGACGCTGCCGGCCGCCGAAAAAGACGCGATCAAGGCCGACATCAAGGCCGAGTACGCGAAGCGACCGGGCCTCGCCATGGTCAATTCCGATAAGGGGATCACCGGACTGCACGTGCCGAGCGACGTGATCATCGATGCTTCGATGCCGGCGATGATCCGCAAGTCCGGCCGCATGTGGGGCGCCGACGGCAAGCTGCACGACGTCATCGCGGCGATCCCGGATCGCGCCTACGCGAGGCTGTTTCAGGCGGCCATCGAGGACTGCAAGGCCCACGGCGCGTTCGATCCCAAGACCATGGGCTCGGTTCCGAACATCGGCTTGATGGCGCAGAAGGCCGAGGAATACGGCTCGCACGACAAGACCTTCGAAGTGCCCGCGGCCGGAACGGTTCGCGTCGTCGCCGATGACGGCAAGGTGCTGCTGGAGCGTCCGGTCGAGGCCGGCGATCTCTTCCGCATGTGCGAGGTCCGGGACGCGCCGATCCAGGACTGGGTCAAGCTCGGTGTGCGCCGCGCGCGCATCACCGGCACCCCGGCGGTGTTCTGGCTCGACAAGAATCGCGCGCACGACGCCCAGGTGATTGCCAAGGTCGAGAAGTACCTGAAGGATCAAGACACCACGGGGCTCGACATCCGCATCCTGCCGCCGGTCGAAGCAATCAAGTTCTCGCTCGAGCGCATCCGCAAGGGGCAGGACACGATCTCCGTCACCGGCAACGTGCTGCGTGATTATCTGACCGACCTGTTCCCGATCATGGAGCTCGGCACCTCGGCCAAGATGCTGTCGATCGTTCCGCTGATGGCGGGCGGCGGGATGTTCGAGACCGGTGCCGGCGGCTCGGCGCCCAAGCACGTGGAGCAGTTCCAGCACGAGGGCTATCTCCGCTGGGATTCGCTCGGCGAGTTCCTCGCGCTGGGCGCCTCGCTCGAACATCTGGCGCAGACCTACAAGAACGCCAAGGCGCAGGTTCTCGCCGAGACGCTCGACACCGCCATCGGCAAGTTCCTCGAGCTCAACCGCAATCCTGCGCGCAAGGTCGGCGAAATCGACAATCGCGGCAGCCATTTCTACCTCGCCCTGTACTGGGCCCAGGCGCTGGCCGCGCAGACCAAGGACGCGGAGCTGCAAGCCCGCTTCAAGCCGCTGGCCGAGATGCTCGCCAAGAACGAGGCCAAGATCAATGGCGAGTTGATCGGCGCGCAAGGCAAGCCGGTCGACATCGGCGGCTACTACCTGCCCGATGACGCCAAGGCGGCGGCCGCGATGCGGCCGAGCGCGACGCTGAACGCCGCGCTCGCCGCGCTCTGACGCGACGTCCGGCGCGGCCTTTTTCGAGGTCTTGACCAGCTCGATGACAAACTCATCGAGCTGGTCGCTGTTGCCGGCCCGCGCTCAAAAGGTGGCTCCTTAAGATGGTGAAGATCAAGGTGACGAATCCCGTCGTCGAGATGGACGGCGATGAAATGACCCGCATCATCTGGCAGCTCATCAAAGACAAGCTGATCCATCCCTACCTCGATATCGCTCTCCTCTATTACGACCTCAGCGTCCAGAAGCGGGACGAGACCAACGACCAGATCACCATCGACGCCGCCAACAAGACCAGGGACGTGGGCGTCGCGGTCAAGTGCGCCACCATCACGCCGGACGCGGGCCGCGTGAAGGAATTCGGCCTCAAGGAAATGTGGAAGTCGCCGAACGGCACCATCCGCAACATCCTCGGCGGCGTGATCTTCCGCGAGCCGATCATCTGCAGGAACGTGCCGCGCCTCGTGCCGGGCTGGACCAAGCCGATCATCATCGGCCGCCACGCCTACGGCGACCAGTACCGCGCGACCGACTTCAAGGTGCCCGGCAAGGGCACGCTGACGCTGACCTTCGTCGGTGACGACGGCCAGAGGATCGAACGCGAAGTGTTCCGGTTCCCCGGCGCCGGCGTTGCCATGGCGATGTACAATCTCGACCAGTCGATCATGGACTTCGCGCGCGCCTCGATGAACTACGCGCTCAGCCGCGGCTATCCGCTGTATCTCTCCACGAAGAACACGATCCTGAAGCAATACGACGGCCGCTTCATGGACATCTTCCAGCAGATCTTCGACGCGGAGTTCAAAGACAGGTTCGCCGAGAAGAAGATCACCTACGAACACCGCCTGATCGACGATATGGTGGCGTCTTCGCTCAAATGGTCCGGCGGCTACGTCTGGGCCTGCAAGAACTACGACGGCGACGTGCAGTCCGACACGGTCGCGCAGGGCTACGGCTCGCTCGGCCTGATGACCTCGGTGCTCACCACGCCGGACGGCAAGGTGGTCGAAGCCGAGGCCGCGCACGGCACGGTGACGCGGCACTACCGCGAGCACCAGAAGGGGCGCGAGACCTCGACCAACTCGATGGCCTCGATCTTCGCGTGGACGCGCGGGCTGTCGCATCGCGCCAAGCTCGACGACAATGCCGATCTCGCGACGTTCGCCGCGACGCTCGAGAAGGTCTGCATCGAGACCGTCGAGGCCGGGTTCATGACCAAGGACCTGGCGCTGCTCGTCGGCGCCGACCAGAAGTGGCTCTCGACCACTGGCTTCCTCGACAAGGTCGACGCCAACCTGAAGGCCGCGATGGCGGCGTAATGGCGGGCGCAGACGCGTAGGGTGGGCAACCGCGCCCCGGACCTTCGCGTGGGCAAAATCGCTTCACGCGCGGTTGCCCACGCGGAGATGGCATGCCCCGCGATTTTGCCCACCCTGCGAAGCTGCGCCGCATCCAGGACACGAGGCGGAGCGACGATGACCGCCCAACCGCATCAGCACTGAAATCATTCGATTTTCTAGGTTCGTTCTGCCAAAACGCGCCCTGCCCTCAGGCGCGGCGGCGGGTGCGTTCGGCTTCGCTGAGCGCGTAGTGGCCGTGGGCGCGCTGGGCGAGGCGGCCGGCATGCACCATGCGGTGCAGGCGCACCACCAGGGTGCGCCGCTTCATGTCGAGTTGCGCCTCGTCGAGGCGGTCGACGATCTCCTGCACCGACATGCCGACGGGATTTTCCGCCAGGATGTCCAAGATGAAATCCTCGACGTCGTCGCCGCCGCCGCCACGGGTGGCGACGAGCAGCGGCTTCTGCCGCTCGACGGGCACGACCGGTTCGGCCACGCCCAGGGCATCGCCCGAGATCGCACCTTCCAGGCGGTCGGTAATGACCGTCAACAGCTGGGCGGCGCGGCCGGCATCGGCCGAGAGCAGGCCCTTGAGCCCGATCGCCAGCATGTCGGCTTTCTGCAGCAGATCCTGCTCGAACAGACGGATTGCGTCTGGGGACAAGGCCATCATACCCCCCGCGAGGTTACGCGACGCCAAAACATTAAGAATTTGTAAACCGAAATTACAGCTCCGACAAGCGCCGGGAGGCCCGGTAATCATCGCCAGATTGAAAGATGGTTAACCTCTCATTTACCGAGTTGACAGGATCGTGGTCTTTGCGGTATGTAATCTTTAATTACAGCAAGGATCCTCATCGACAGTAGGAGCGTACCATGCCGTTGGAAATGACCCTGCCCTTCCTGGCGCTCTCGGGCGCCGCGCTGACCGCCATCGCGTATCGGTTCTGGCCGCGCATCGCGGTGCGCGCGCACACGGAAAAGCACGGCGGCATCGGCATTCGCGAGATCGCGGTGAGCATCACGCGGCCTCGCTTCGGCGCCAAGGCGGCGCGCGGCGTGGGGGCTGCGACGCATGAGTTCGTCATCTACATGACGATGAAGTCGTGTAATTGAGGATTGCGTTCCCCTGGGACATCATCCCGGGATAGGCCTTCACCCCACCCCGACTGCCTTCGCTGCGCTCAGGCGGTCGACCCTCCCCCTGGAGGGGAGGGTGAAGGATTACGCCGGGGTTTCGAGCGCGGCGGCGATGGCGGCAAGCGCGGCGTCGGCTTTCGAGCCGTCGGGGCCGCCGGCCTGGGCCATGTCGGGGCGGCCGCCGCCACCTTTGCCGCCAAGGGCTTCGGCGCCCTTCTTCACGAGGTCGACGGCGTTGAAGCGTTGGGTGAGGTCGGCCGTGACGCCGACCACGACGCCGGCCTTGCCCTCCTCGCTGACCGCGACGATCGCGACCACGCCGGAGCCGACCTGCTTCTTGCCCTCGTCGACGAGGCTCTTGAGGTCCTTCATCTCGATGCCGGTGACGGCGCGGGCGAGCAGCTTGATGTCGCCGATGCTGCGCACGCCGTCGGCGCCGTCCTGGCGCGCGCCGCCGCCCATGGCGAGTTTCTTCTTCGCCTCAGTGAGTTCGCGCTCGATCTTGCGGCGCTCATCGAGCAGGGCCGCGACCCGCGCCGGCAGATCGTCCAGTTGAACCTTAAGCTCGCCGGCGGCGGCGCGGCCGAGTTGAACCTGTTTCTCAGCCGCCTTGCGCGCGACCGTGCCGGTGAGCGCCTCGATGCGGCGCACGCCGGCGGCGACGCCCGAGTTGGCGACCCCGCCGATCAGGCCGATGTCGCCGGTGCGCCGCACATGCGTGCCGCCGCACAGCTCGACCGACCAACCCATGGTGTTGCCGCTGCCCTCGCCCATCGCGACCACGCGCACCTCGTCGCCGTATTTCTCGCCGAACAGCGCGCGGGCGCCGGAGGCGCGGGCGTCGTCGAGCGCCATCAGGCGCGTGGTGACGGGCGAATTCTGCAGCACGAGGTCGTTGGCGATGTCCTCGACGCGCTCGATCTCCTGCGCCGTCATCGGCTTAGGATGCGAGAAGTCGAAGCGCAGGCGGTCGGGCGCGACCAGCGAGCCCTTCTGGGCCACATGGTCGCCGAGCACTTGGCGCAGCGCCTCATGCAGGAGATGCGTCGCCGAATGGTTACGGCGGATGGCGCCGCGGCGCGCATGGTCGACGTCGAGGAGCAGCGGGTCGCCGACCTTCACGCTCCCCTGCGCCACCTTGACGTGGTGCACGAAGAGGTCGCCGGCGTTCTTCTGGGTGTCGGTGACCGTGATGCGCACACCCTCGCGCCGCATCTCGCCGGTATCGCCGACCTGGCCGCCGGACTCGCCGTAGAACGGCGTCTGGTTCATCACGATGGCGCCGTTCTCGCCCGCCTTGAGCTCATCGACCGGCTTGCCGTCGCGCACCAGCGCGGCGACCACGCCCTCGGCGCTCTCGGTCTCGTAGCCTAGGAACTCGGTCGCGCCGACCTTCTCGCGTAGGCCGAACCAGATGGTCTCGGTCGCCGCCTCGCCCGAGCCCGCCCATGAGGCGCGCGCCTTCTCGCGCTGGCGCTCCATGGCGTCGTTGAAAGCGGCGAGATCGACGCCGATGCCGCGGGCGCGCAGCGCGTCCTGGGTCAGGTCGAGCGGAAAGCCGTAGGTGTCGTAGAGCGTGAAGGCGGTCTCGCCGTCGAACATCGCGCCCGTCTGGAGCGACTTCGACGCGTCCTCGAGGATCGCGAGGCCGCGCTCGAGGGTGCGGCGAAAGCGCGTCTCCTCGAGCCGCAGCGTCTCCGTGATCAGCGGCTCGGCGCGGGCGATCTCCGGATAGGCCTGGCCCATCTCGCGCACCAGCACGGGCACGAGCTTCCACATCAGCGGCTCCTTGGCGCCGAGCAGCTCGGCGTGGCGCATGGCGCGGCGCATGATGCGGCGGAGCACGTAGCCGCGGCCCTCGTTCGAGGGCAGCACGCCGTCGGCAATCAGGAACGACGAGGCGCGCAGGTGGTCGGCGATGACGCGGTGCGAGGCCTTGTGCGGGCCGTCGGCGCGCACTTTGGTGTGCTCCGCGACGGCGCCGATGAGCGCGCGGAAGAGGTCGATGTCGTAGTTGTCGTGCACGCCCTGCAGCACGGCGGCGACGCGCTCGATGCCCATGCCGGTGTCGATCGAGGGGCGCGGCAGGTCGATGCGATTGCCGGGCGCAAGTTGCTCGTACTGCATGAACACGAGATTCCAGATCTCGATGAAGCGGTCGCCGTCGGCGTCGGGCGATCCGGGCGGGCCGCCCGGGATGTGCGCGCCATGGTCGTAGAAGATCTCCGAGCAGGGGCCGCACGGTCCGGTATCGCCCATCGCCCAGAAATTGTCGGCGCCCGCGATGCGCACGATCTTGTGGTCGGGGAGCCCGGCGATCTTCTTCCACAGGTCGAACGCTTGGTCGTCGTCGATATAGACCGTGACCATCAGGCGATCGGCCGGCAGGCCGTATTCCTTGGTGACGAGATTCCAGGCGAGCTCGATCGCGCGGTCCTTGAAGTAGTCGCCGAACGAGAAGTTGCCGAGCATCTCGAAGAAGGTGTGATGGCGCGCCGTGTAGCCGACATTGTCGAGGTCGTTGTGCTTGCCGCCGGCGCGCACGCATTTCTGCGCCGTGACGGCGCGCTGGTAGGGACGCTTCTCGAGGCCGGTGAAGACGTTCTTGAACTGCACCATGCCGGCATTGGTGAACATCAGTGTCGGGTCGTTGCGCGGCACGAGCGGCGAGGACGGGACGATCGCGTGCCCGTGCTTCGCGAAGTAGTTCAGGAAGGTCGACCGGATATCGTTGACGCCGCTCATTCGGGTGCCCGTCGGGACTTCTTTCAGGACTGTTGCCGCGTCCCGCATATGGGCGCGCAAGGCGGTTTTGCCAGTGTTTCCAAGGGTTCTAGCGGGAGGGCGCGGGGCTGTCCAGGAATGGCGCGGTTGCGCCCGCCTCGCCTGCCCCGCCTCCTCCGTCATCATCCGCGCAAGCGGATGATCCAGTACGCCGTGACGTCCATGGTCAGCGCGTTTGCCCGACACGACCGCCAGTGTTTACTGGTTTGCCCGCTTTCGCGGGCAATGACGTCAGTGGGCGGTGTGGGCGCGTGCGCGCATGACCCAATGGGGATAGTCCGCTATAAGCGCGCCGAATGCCCGCCCCGCCTTCTCCTGCCCTCGCCCCGGGACCCCGCATGAACGACGCGACACTGCCGATAACGTCCCTCGAGCGAAGCTTGCGGGCGGGCGCCTTCGTCTTGACCGCCGAGGTGGTGCCGCCGGCCTCGTGCGACGCGGACGATCTCATCAGGAAGATGCTGCCGCTGCGCGGGCTCGCGGATGCGGTCAACGTCACGGACGGCGCCGGCGCGCGGGCGCACATGGGGGCGACGGCGGCGGCCGCGATCCTGGCTGCGAACGGCATCGAGCCGATCCTTCAGCTCGCGTGCCGCGACCGCAACCGGATCGCGTTGCAGGGCGAACTGATGGGCGCGGCGGCGCTCGGCGTCCGCAATCTGCTGCTGCTGCGCGGCGACGATCCGACCCAGGGCGACCAGAAGGATGCCAAGCCGGTGTTCGATCTCAACTCGCGCGGGCTCACCGAGATGGCGCGCGCGATGCGCGACACCGGCGCGCTGCCGCATGGGCAGAAGGTTGCGGGCTCGCCGCGGTTCTTTCTTGGCGCGGCCGATGCGCCGGTCGATCCGACGCCCGAGTGGCAACCGACGACGCTCGCGGGCAAGATCGCGTCGGGCACGCAGTTTGCGCAGACGCAGTTCTGCATGGATATCGGCGTGGTGCGGCGCTACGTGGCGCGGCTGCGCGACGCGGGCGTGATCGACAAGATCGCGCTGCTGATCGGCGTCAATCCGCTGCGCTCGGTGCGCTCGGCGCGGTGGATGCGGGAGAATTTGTTCGGAACGATCATTCCGGACGCGATGATCGCGCGGCTCGAGGCGGCGAGCGATCCGGCCGCCGAAGGGCAGCGGCTATGCGTCGAGTTGATCGAGGAGCTGGCCGCGACGCCCGGGGTCGCGGGCGTGCACGTGATGGCGCCGGGGAACGACGCGGGGGTGCCAGGGGTGCTGGCGGAGGCACGCAAGCGATTGCCGCGCGAGCGGCAGGCGGCGGGCTTGTAGGGTGGGCAAAAGGCGCGGAGCACGGCTGATCCGCGTGGGCAAAATCGCCGACGCGCCGTGCCCACGCGGAGCCGCCGTGCAGGCGATTTTGCCCACCCTACGAAACGAGATGGCCGGGACGAGCCCGGCCATGACGTTGGAATTCGGAGATAGCGAAACGAATCGACCGCCTCACTCCTCGGCGGCTTCCTTGTTGTCGTCGTCATCGCCCTCCTCGCGCTCGCCGGCGAGGATCTTCTCGGCGATGAGGCCGGAGTTCTGGCGGATGGCGGCCTCGATCTTGTTCGCCATGTCGGGATTGTTCTTGAGGAAAGTTTTGGCGTTCTCGCGGCCCTGGCCGATGCGCTGGCTGTCGTAGGAGAACCAGGCGCCGGACTTCTCCACCACGCCGGCCTTGACGCCGAGATCGATGATCTCGCCCATCTTGGACACGCCCTCGCCGTACATGATGTCGAACTCGACCTGCTTGAACGGCGGCGCGAGCTTGTTCTTCACCACCTTGACGCGGGTCTGGTTGCCGACCACCTCGTCGCGCTCCTTGATGACGCCGATGCGGCGGATGTCGAGGCGCACCGAGGCATAGAATTTCAACGCATTGCCGCCGGTCGTGGTCTCGGGGCTGCCGTACATCACGCCGATCTTCATGCGGATCTGGTTGATGAAGATCACCATGGTGTTGGAGCGGTTGATCGAGGCGGTGAGCTTGCGCAGCGCCTGCGACATGAGCCGCGCCTGCAGGCCGGGCTGGCTGTCGCCCATCTCGCCTTCGAGCTCGGCGCGCGGCACGAGGGCGGCGACCGAATCGATCACCAGCACGTCGATCGCGCCGGAGCGCACCAGGGTGTCGGCGATCTCGAGCGCCTGCTCGCCGGCGTCGGGCTGGGAGATCAGCAGGTCGTCGACCTTGACGCCGAGCTTCCTGGCATAGATCGGGTCGAGCGCATGCTCGGCGTCGATGAAGGCGCAGATGCCGCCCTTCTTCTGCGCTTCCGCGAGGGTGTGCAGTGCGAGCGTGGTCTTGCCGGAGGATTCGGGCCCGTAGATCTCGACCACGCGGCCGCGTGGCAGGCCACCGATGCCGAGCGCGATATCGAGGCCGAGCGACCCGGTCGGGACGGTGTCGACGTCCATCGCCTTGTCGTTCTTGCCAAGCCGCATGATCGAGCCTTTGCCGAAGGCCCGTTCGATCTGCGACAGCGCGGCGTCGAGCGCCTTAGTCTTGTCCATTGCGGCACTTTCGATGACGCGTAAAGCGGGCTGGGCGGCCATGTGAACTTCCCTCCTTATGACCATGATTCTCCGGGTCGACAACGCGGGCAGCGCAGCCGTCCCCCTCAAGGAAGGCAATGTACACTATTTGTTCTCAGTTCGCAATATGTTCTTTTTGGTGGCGTGGGTGCTGGCCCCTTTCCGAGGCCGCCGGTCCCTATTGCCCGCGGGTCCTGGCCCTTTTTCGATCATCCAGAATGCGCGCCATCTTGGAGTTCGAGCATTTTGGCTCTCTCCATGTTTATGGCGCCCATTCTGGGGGCATTTCGGGCGCGCTGAAGCGCGTCCCTTGCTTCATCATCGCTCATGAAGCCCTTGTCCGCGAGGTCGCGCAGGAGGTCGGCGATCCGGCCGCCGCCAAGAGTTCCGCCGTTGTCGCGGTGTTTCATCGCGAACTCTCCGAGAGGCCGCCTCAGTTGGCGGCCTCTTCTCATTCAAATCCGGGCTGGTCCGGGGTGTTCCAGCCAGCACCGGTATGGGGCGATATTGCACCTCACGTACCAATGGCGAAGACCGCCTGATCGGAAATCGCAGGCCTGGTTGAGCCGCCATCAGTTCGGAGCGCCGTTCTCTTTCCTTCTGCTATCTGAGGGATTAGGACTTTGCTGGCGCAACCCAAGGAGATGCACGATGGCAAATCCCATCGCGGCCGGCAGCAATTCGGACATGATCCGCTCGCTTCAGGCCGCGCTCGTCGCGAACGGGTATTCGGCTCCGTCCAACGGCACATTCGACAACGCAACAGCCGCTGCGCTTGAGGCATTCCAGGGTGACAACTCGCTGCCGGTGCAAACAAGCTGCGATGCGGCGTGCTGGGGCGCGCTCTATTCGGCGCGCGCAACGGGCTGACGCATGGGCGTGACATCCCCAACCCTATGGCGAAGACCGCCTGATCGGGCATGGCTGGCCGGGTGGGGGCCCCGCCGTGGCTTGCGTCATTGCGCTCGCCAGGAATGCCCCACGGATAGGCTGCGGCGTATTGGATCGTCCGCGGGCGCCTACTCGCAACGGCTAGACCTCCCGCGCAAGCCGCCCACCGCCGCCATCAGCTTCTGTCTGCGGCGGTCTTTGCATGCGGGGCCAATGCAGCATCGCGCTCCTGCGCCGCCTGAAGGTCGCTCGGATCGATGGTCACCATCTCGACCGAAGACGCATGACCGGAATCTCCCGGCACGAAAATCATCGTGGCCAAGCGTCGATAAACGGGGAACGACAATTCCTCGATCAACTCCTCGTCTGTCACGACCTTATATTCTCCGGCCGGCAACGGGCGGTCGACGCCTCTGAGCTCGAATGGATGGTTGAAGACCACCAATTTGCTCCGTGTACGAGTCATCGATGCTTCACTCCTCATCGGGCCGGCGCCGGCCGCGGCGCGAACGAGACGCTGTCGACGTTTCAGGTCCGGCGAGGACGTGGAGCCCCGAGGACGTGGAGCACGGTGACCCACGTAACCGCAGGCGCGGCACGGTGATCTCCCTTATCGAGGCGGGAGCACAGCGCGCCTCCCAGCCATCGGCCGCCGGGCCGAGACCGATGATCTCACCAAGATGGGAACCCCGCGTCCCAATAGCGAGCTTTTCCGGTCTTCATGACCCTTGTGGAACGGGCGATTACGCACTATTTCTACCCGATCGAGTTTCGGCCGAACGAATTGGCCTCGTCGCGCACTATGCGTCGGACTGACGAGCTTCTTCCAAATCTCGAGAAGTGAACCGGCTGCGCGATCCGTGCGGCTTACCTGAACGCTCATCTGAAAGAAGTGTCGCATGCCGCAAGGAACCGTGAAGTGGTTCAACAGCCAAAAAGGCTTTGGTTTCATTCAGCCCGATGACGGCAGCAAGGATGTGTTCGTGCACATCAGCGCCGTCGAACGTGCCGGGATGCAAAACCTCAACGAGGGACAGAAGATCTCCTTCGAGGTCGTCGCCGATCGCAGGACCGGCAAGTCCTCGGCCGAGAATCTGAAATCCGCCTGACCGGCAGCGCCCGGTAGCCATATCGCCCTGACCACGGATGTACTGGCAAGGCTTTTGGTTCAGACCTCGCGTGCGGTCCGCCGTACGCGGGGTTTTTCTCGTCAAGCTCCGTTGCGCGGCAAGTCGTGCCGCAAGCGCCATTTGCGTGGAAAGATCGGCGCACCAGCCGACCCGATGAGGAGATCATCCATTGCAGAAGCCAGAGACTGAGCCATCCGCGAAGGTCGCGGCAAGGGAAATACGGGCGCGGGACGCCGAGCTGGCGATGCAAGAATACCAAGCCGAAACGCTCGCCGTTCGGCTGAGAACCGAGCGGCTTCGCGCGCTCCGATTGGCCAAGGAACGCGGCGCCGTTGCTCCCGGCAAATCGGCGGGACAACGCGCGAATTCGTGACGTGCCGCAACGGCGCGCCTAAGCTAGTTCTCTGCGCAAGCGGCGCCCCCCACCCCTGACCCTTCCCACCACTCGCTTCGCTCGCGGCGGGAGGGGAACCGCGGCGCCGCCCTACGCCGCCACCTCCACTCCCTCCTGCTCGCACGTGTTCGCGACGTCGTTCGCGGTGGCGCGTTGCACGTCGCGGCGCCAGCGCAGGTCGTCGAATTCGGTGCCACGGTGCATGGTGCAGCGGTTGTCCCAGACGACGAGGTCGTGCACGCGCCAGCGGTGGGTGTAGACGAACTGGCGCTGCGTCGCGTGCGCGACCAGCTCCTCGATGAGCGCGCGCCCTTCCGCCTCGGGCAGGCCGAGGATGCGCCCCGCATGCGAGGCGAGGTAGAGCGACTTGCGGCCCAACTCGGGGATGGTGCGCACCACCACCTGCGGCACCGGCGGCATCGCCTGGCGTTCCTCGTCGCTGAAGTTGGTGAAGCCGAGACGCGCGCGGGACGTGAAGATCGAGTGCTCGGCGACGAGGCCTGCGAGCCGGCGCTTCATCGCCTCGGGCAGCGCATCATAAGCCGCGCGCTCGTCCGCGAATTCGGTGTGGCCGCCGATCGGCGCGACCGAGCGCGCGTAGAGCAGCGAGGCGCGCGCCGGCAGCCGCTTGAACGAGCTGTCGGTATGCCAGAGCCGGTTACCAAGCTGGAACATGCGCTGGCGGCTCTCGGCGCCCCATACCTCGTTGTCGGGGCCGATATTGGAGACGTCGGCGAGCTCGGCCGACAGCGCAGCTTCGCGTCCTTGCGGTGCGCCGCGATCGTGGTCTCGAGCGGGCCGAAGTTGCGCGCGAAATCGAGATGCTGGTCGGCCGAGAGGTGCTGGTCGGGAAAGATCAGGACCGCGTAGGTCGCGAATGCGTCGTTGATCGCCGCGAGATCGTCGGGCGCGAGCGGCTGCGACAAATCGACGTCGCCGATCTCGGCCGCAAAGGTTGTCGTCACCGGACAGACCGTGATCGCCATGGGCCTTCCTCCCGGCATTAGTCGTGCGGTTGTGCCGGAAATTGGATCACAACCGCACCGCACGGGCAATCGGCCGCGCGGACTCGGCGAGCCATCGCCAACGGCGTGTTTCGCGGCGATTCAGCGCCCCTCTCACCCCGACGCTCACCCCCTGAAGAAGGCGCAGGCGCTGTGCCATCGCGGTTAGGAGACCGTTCACGAAGCCGGGGGCAATACAACGGGAAGATGCGCGAATTAATCTCTTATTCAATTCCATCGTGCACCAGTTTTGGCGTAATTCCCGGAGGGCGGACATGGACGAGCTCCCGAAACGTCCACGCTCGGCATTGATTCTCGACGACGACCCGAAGGTCGGCCTTGTGCTCTGCAAGCTGCTGACGGCGCTCGGCGTCGCCAACCGGCATTTCGTCGACCCGCTGGCGTTCCTCGCGGAAACGCGCGTCAACCATCCCGAGCTGATCCTGCTCGACCTCGCGCTCGGCCAGTCCGACGCGATCGACCTCATCCGCAAGCTCGAAGTGCTCAAATATCGCGGCCGCGTGCTGCTCGTCAGCGGCAAGGACGTCACCATCCTCAACGAGGCGGAGCGCATCGGCCGCGCGCACGGCCTGTGGATGCTGCCGCCGCTGCAGAAGCCGGTGCGCATGGCCGACATCGCGGGCCGGCTCGACGCGCCGTCGCAGCCGCCCGCCGACGCGGGCCACGCGGGCGACCACGCCGAGCGGCACCCGGCGCCGCGCGCCGACCTCGAGGAAGCGCTGCGCGAGAAGTGGCTCGAGGTGTGGTACCAGCCCAAGGTCTGCCTGCGATCGCTGAGCGTGAGCGGCGCGGAAGCGCTGGTGCGGGTGCGCCATCCGCGCCAAGGCCTGGTGCAGCCGATCGACTTCCTGCCGCCGGCCAGCGACCCGCTCTACAAGCCGCTGACCGCCTTCGTGATGCGGCGCGCGATGTCGGACTGGGTCGCCTTCGCGCAGCGCGGGTTCTCGCTCAAGCTCGCCGTCAACATCCCGGCCTCGGTGCTCAACGCGCCCGGCTTCGTCGACGTGCTGCGGCGGATGATCCCGAGCGATGAGGGCTTTCCCGGCGTGGTGCTGGAGATCACCGAGGACGAGATCATCCGCGACCCCGAATGGCTGCGCGAGATCGCGACGCAAGTGCGCCTCTACAACGCGGCGATCTCGATCGACGATTTCGGCTCCGCCTATGCGTCGCTCTCGCGCCTCAAGGACCTGCCATTCAGCGAGCTCAAGCTCGATCGCAGCTTCGTCACCGGCTGCGCCGACGATCCGCTCAAGCGCAGCCTGTGCCAGACGGTCGTCGACCTCGGCCATCGCTTCGGCGCCTCGGTATGCGCCGAGGGCGTCGAGGAGGAGAGCGACCTGCGCTCGCTGATGAGCCAGTCGTTCGACACCGTGCAGGGCTATTTCTTCGCCAAGCCGATGCCGGCCGCGGACTTCATGGCCTTCATGGCGCAGACCCCGCGCTGGCAGATCGGCCTCGCCGACGCGCGCCCGGCCGCCGCGCAGGCGTGAGTCATGGCCCGCGAACGCGGGCGTAGGGTGGGTTGAGCGAAGCGAAACCCACCGGCTGAGCCAGCTACTCGCAACTCACTTTGATGGGTTTCGCTTTGAATGGTGTAGAGCAGTAAGAAAAGGAAAAGAGTAAAAGTATAGAGGAAAAGAGTAGGAAGAAGGAGAAAGAAGGAAGGGAAGAGATAAGAGTAAGAGGTAGATAAAAGGTGAAATATAAAAGGGTGAAGAGAAAAGAGAGAGAAGAAGAGAAGTTAGAAGGGATGAGGAAAGTAGGAGATGATGAGGTTATAGAGAAGTAAAAAGGGAGATAAAGTTGTAATATAAAGGTAGGAGAGAGAAGAAGAAATAGCTAAGGAGTGATAAAGGAGGAATGTGAGAAGAGTGAAGATGGAAAGTATAGTTGAGTAGATGAAGACACACTAGAAAGGTAAGAGAAAGATAGTAGTAAAGGAGAATGCAAGTTGTAGAGAGAACGATATGGAGTTATAGGTAAGAGGAAAGGAAAAACAAAGGTAGGAGGCAGTGAGATAAGAGCTCTGCGCGGGGTAGAGATAGCTATGAGATGCACTAGCTAGGAATGAGAGAGCAATGTTGCTAAAGATAGAGGAGAAGTAACGGAGGGAGTGAACAAAGGGGAAGAAAGGGAATTCTCAGAGGAAAGTTAGATAGACGGAGTAAGAATAGGCTAAGATGTGGAGATGAAGCAAGCAATCTGCTAGCGCAGAGTCTAGAGGTTGATGATGATTAGATAGCTAGCAACGATAAGGAAGAAAGAGAAGTGGATAGATAAGAAAGAGGCACGGAGAAGGAGAGAAAAGAGCAGCAAAAGAGAGAAAGAGAGGTTAGAGGAGTAGAGAGCTGAGAAGTTCTGCTGAAGGAATTAGGAGATAGTAGGATAAGAGGGAAGAAGAGACTAGAGCAGAGAGATGAGTTACAGATAGCGCTGCGCTAAGAGCTGAAGAAGGCGAGACGAGCAAAACTGGTTGATGTAGCGATAAACGTACAGCTTCAACAAATCCGCCGGATCGTACGGCGGCTGACCTACTGCAGGGAAGCTTCGCTCAACCCATCCTACGCACTGAACCGCATCGACCGATCATCCTTCGAGGCTCGCTACGCTCGCGCCTCAGGATGACGGGGCGAATTTTGAATTCGCGGTGGCGCGCACAATCGCAAGTCGCCCGATTGATGGCGCGGGCGCAATCGCCGTAACCTCGACCTGAAACGAGGACCCGCCCATGCCGATCATCGACTCGCAAGTGCATTCCTATGAGCGCAACCATCCGGGCCGGCCGTGGCACGGGGTGCTGGCGGGGCCCGCGGAGGTCACGGGCGACCAGATGGTGAAAGAGATGGACGCGGCCGGCGTCGACGGCGCCATCCTGGTGTCGGCGTTCACGATGTACCGCTACGACGCGAGCTACGCGCGCTCGGTGCGCGAGCGTTATCCGGACCGCTTCGCGCTGGTGAAGCCGGTCGATCCGGCCGATCCGGCGGTCGCCGACATCATCGCGGACTGGAAGCGCACGCCCGGCACGGTCGCGATCCGCATGCTGCTGGTGCGCAGCGGGCTCAGCGCCAACGTGGACGATCCGGGCCTCAACCGCGTGCTCGCGACGGCGGCGCGGCTCGCGATCCCGATCAACCTGCACATCGCGGGTCGGCTCGACCAGGGGGCCGAGCTGATCCGCCGCCATCCCGACACGCAGGTGATCGTCGACCATGTCGGCCTGGTGCAACCGCACGAGCCGCCGGTGCCGGACCAGCCGTGGGCCGAGCTGCCGCAGGTGCTGGCGCTCGCGAAGCTTCCCAACATCGCGATCAAGATCAGCGGCGCCTGCACGCTGTCGCGCGAGCCCTATCCGTACAACGACATCTGGGACCCGGTCTGCCGCGTCATCGACGCGTTCGGGCTCGATCGCTGCATGTGGGGCACGGACTGGACGCGCGCGATCAACTTCCTCACCTTCCGGCAGGGCGTCGGCGCCTTCCGCGACACGCAGCGCATCTCGGCGAGCGACAAGACGAAGCTGATGGGCGGCACGGTGACGCGCATCTACGGCTGGGCGCCGGGGCAGTAAGCGGCGCCGCATGGGGGCGGCCGGAACCGCGTCAGCAAGAATGCTCCAGGCGCAGAGAGAAGCGCGGCTTGGATAGGCGAGAAATCAGTCTATGTCCTGCGCGACACCGGCTTGATGGTCGGAGCCAATACCGCGAACTCCGGACAGACAAGACCGCCCGCGACATGATCCGCGATTTCAGACGCGAGTGGGGCGTGCTCCAATTTTTATACCGCCGAGCTACTTCCCGCATGGCCCAGCCGGACTTCTCTCGTCGCCAAGCCGGAGCTGCGATGCGTGAATCTCGACAGAACGTTCCGATTCCATCCGATCGAAACGTGCTTTAGCATGCGAGCGGGTGATGGACTGATAGGGTCGATTGGAGCCGGGCTGCATGGCCTTGCATCGCGCGTCGCCGCCGTTGGGACCGATCCCGCAGTTCTCGACCGACGCATTTGCGCCGCGCGAGCGCGTGACGGCCTGGCGCGAGCTGTTCGGGCGCTCGATCGCGAAGATCGACGCGGACCCGCTGGACAACGTTCCATTCTACGCCCACATGAAGGTCCGGCTGTTGGGCGACGTCGCGCTTGCGTGGGGTTCATCGTCGCTCAAGCGCACCGCCCGCACCCGCGGACTGATCGCCGACGGCAACGATGCGGTGACGCTGCAGATCACCAGCACCGAAGGCTTCGTGTCGCAACTCGGCCGCGAGGTGGACGTTCCGGCCGGCGCGGGCCTCCTGCTGTCGAACACCGATCCCGGCACCTTTCTCTTCAGGAGCTGCCAATCGTCCACCGCAATCGCGCTGCCGCGCGAGGCGCTCGGTCCCTTCCTGCACGACGCGGACGGCGCCCTGGCGCGGCCGATCCGGCCCGACAGCGAGGCCATGATGCTGTTGCGCGGATACCTGGAAGCGCTGCAGCGCGATCCGCCGCTGACGAGCGGTGACGTGCTGACCCTCGCGGCGACGCACATCCAGGATCTGGTCGCGCTGGCGCTCGGCGCGACGCGCGACGCGGCCGAGATCGCGCGGACGCGCGGCGTGCGCGCCGCCCGCCTGCACGCGGCAAGAACTTTTGTGATGCGCAACCTCGCTCACGGAAGCCTGAGCGCCGCAACGGTGGGCGCGCACCTCGGCGTCAGCACCCGCTATGTCCACATGCTGTTCGAGGGCACGGGACCGTCGTTCACGGAGTTCGTGCTGGACGAGCGGCTGACGCGGGCGCATCGGATGCTGCAGGAAGCGCGCCACGCCGGAAAGCCGATCAGCACGATCGCCTTCTCGCTCGGCTTCGTCGACCTCTCGCACTTCAACCGGAGCTTCCGCCGGCGCTATGGCTGCACGCCCTCGGAGGTGCGGGCGGCGACGCGGATGTAGTTCAGACGAACGCGAGGTCGGACCCGGCGAGGCCGCCTTGCAGGCGTGGCGAGGCGATCGCCTGGCGCAGCGCCTCGACGACGTGGGCGAGATGGCCCGCCATGGCGGCGCGGGCGCGCGCGCGGATCGCCGCGACGATCACCTCGTGCTCGGCGAAGGATTTGGCCGCGCGGCCCGGGATCAGGATCGCGCGGAACTGGAAGCGGATCACCTGCGAGTTGAGCAGCGCCAGGATGCGGGTCGCGGTGGCGTGGCGGGCGATGCGGCGCATCTCGACGTGCAATGCGCCGTTGAGGTCCGAGTAGGCGATCAGGTCGCCGGCCGCGATCGTGGCGCGCAGCGTCTCCAGTTGGTCGGGCACTGCGTCCGCTCTCCCTCCCCCCGCTTTTGCGGGGAGAGGGTTGAGGTGAGGGGCGCTGAGCTACAGCGAGACACATCGTCGGTAACGACTCGCGGAGGCGCCCCCTCGCCCCGACCCTCTCCCATCACAAGTCGGGCCTGCCCGACTTGTGCACTCATGGTGCCGAAATCGGGCAGGCCCGATTTCGGATAGGGGGAGAGGGAGAGCAGACGCCGTACGAGAGGGAGCGTCGGCGTTGGGCAACATCAGGCGCTCTCCAGCGACAACGTTTCGACCCAGCTCGGATTGTCCGGCACGGAGACGCGATGCGTCCGCGTCAGGGCGCCGCTGGCGGAATTGATCGCGTAGACCGTGACGACGTTGTCGGTCTGGCCGGCGCAGATGAGGCAGCGGCCGTGCGGGTCGAGCGCGAAGGCGCGCGGGGAGCCTTCGACATCGATCAAGGCGATGCGCGCGAGCCGGCCGCTGACGGGATCGATGCGGAAGGCGCCGATCGTGTTGGTCGCGCGCACGCTCGCATAGGCAAAGCGCCCGTCGGGGGTGACGTGCAGGTCGGCGGCGCGCGCGTTGCCGGCGAAGCCCGCCGGCATCAGCGTCTCGTACTGCAATTCGTGCAGCGCGCCCGCGTCGTCGACCGCGAACGCCGCCAAGGTGCCGGCCGTCTCGTTGATGCAGTAGAGCACGGCGAGCCGCGGATGCAGCGCGAGATGGCGCGGCCCCGAGCCGGGCCGGCACGCGACGCGGTCCGGCTGGGCGGGCGCGAGCTTGCCGGTCGCGGCGTCCTGGCGAAACACGAGGATCGCGTTGCCGTCGACGGTCGTGGCGTAGACCACGTCATCGCGGCGGCCGCGGATGATGCAGTGCGCCTTGGGCGGCGTCGCCAGAACTTGCGTCGGGGGCGCCTGCACATCGCCCGACGCGATCGCGCTCACCGAGACGAGGCCTTCCTTGTAGGAGGCGGCGAGCAACGTGCGCCCATTGCTGCCGGACGCGATATAGGCCATCGGCGCGGGCAGCGGCGCGGTGCCGCGCGCCGCGAGCTTGCCGCTCACCGGGTCGACCGCGAACGCCGTCACCGGAAAGGGCGGCGTGCGCAACGCGGCATAAAGCGTCGCGCGATCGGGCGCGAAGGCCATCGGCAGGTTGCTCGGCGACGGGCCGTCGCGGCCCGGCACCGCCACGACGTCGAGCGGCGCGAGCGCGCCGCGGTCCGCGTCGAGCGCGAAGCGGCGGATCTCGGCCGGCCCGGCGCAGGCCACGTAGACGATGGTCAGCGGCGTCATGGTGCAAAGTCCTGGCGCTGGATCAGTAATCGTCCTGCGGCAGGTGCATCAGCGGAAACGCGCTGTGCACGTGCGGCACGTACACGGGCTCGGCCTTGCACACGTGCCGCCGGTTCAACTCCCCGATGCCGGTGACGCCGAGCAGGCCGAGGCATTCCATGATCTCGGCCTCGATCAGCTCGAGCACGCGCACGATGCCCTCGCTGCCGGCCGCGACGAGGCCGTAGCAGTAGACGCGGCCGATGCCGACCATGTCGGCGCCGAGCGCGAGCGCCTTGACGATGTCGGTGCCGCGGGCAAAGCCGCCGTCGACCACGACGGTGGCGCGTCCGCCCACCGCATCGACGACCTCCGGCAGCACATCGATCGCGCCGAGGCCATGGTCGAGCTGGCGGCCGCCGTGATTGGAGACGTAGACGCACTGGATGCCTTCGTTGCAGGCGATCTCGGCGTCCTCGCCCGTGCCGATTCCCTTGAGGATCAGCCGCATCTTGAACTTGTCGCGCAGGCGACGCACGTCGCTCCAATTGAACGCCGCCTGATACTGCATGCCGCCCGGGCCCTTGCCGCCGCGGCCGCGCCACGGCTTGGCGAAGCGCTTGGCGATGTCGCGCTCGCGCCGGCTGTAGACCGCGCTGTCGACCGTGATGCAGAACGCGTCGTAGCCGAGGTCCATCGCTTGGCGGACCTGGCCGTCGACCCAGTCGGCATCGCCGCGGGTGTAGAGCTGGAAGATCTTCATGCCGGTCGCCGACTTGCCGACCGCCTCCATGCCGGCTTCCGACACCGAGCTCAGGATGAAGGGCACGCCGAACGCGGACGCCGCGCGCGCAACCGAGAGGCCGCCGTCGGCCCTGAGCGCTTCGAGGCCGCCGATCGGCGCGAGCACGACCGGGAGCCGCGTCGGCTTGCCGAGGAAGCTATGCGTGGCGTCGATCTCGGAGACGTCGCGCAGCACGCGCGGGCGCAGCGCGAGGCGGTCGATCGCCTGGCGGTTGCGCCGCACGGTCGTCTCGGTCGCGGTGCCGCCGATCAGGTAGTCCCAGGTGTTGCGCTCGAGCGTCTTGTGGGCGGCGCGGACGAACTCGTGCAGCGTGAGATATTCGCCCTCGGTCTGACTTACGGCCATGCGGTTTTCCTTCCGGTGGATCGGGAATGAGCGTTGGGAGTTATTCAGCCTTGATGCCGAGCTTCTTGATCAGCGCGGCCCATTGCGCCGTCTCGTCGGCTAGTCGCTTGGCGAGCGGCGCCGGACCATCGAGCCGCACGGTCGCGGCGCCGGCGGCGAGCCGCGCCTGCAGGTCCGGCCAGTCGCGCAAGGCCGCGAGCGCCTGGACGAAGCGCGCGCGCATGTCGTCGGGCAGGCGCGCCGGCGCGAAGATCGCGAACCAGTTGGAAACCGTGTAGCCCGGCACGATCTCGGCGATCGCCGGCACGTCGGGCAGCGCCGGCACGCGCTGCGGCGTGGCGACGCCGAGCGCGCGCAAGGCGCCCTGCTTGACGTAGCCGAGCGTCTCCAGCGTCGGCGCGAACATCATGTCGAGCTGGCCGGCGTAGATCGCGTTCAGCACCTGCGAGGTGCCGCGATAAGGCACGTGCAGCAGGTCGATGCCGGCGGTGCTCGCGAACGACGCGCCGGCGAGATGGTTGGACGAGCCGACGCCGCCCGAGCCGTAGGTCAGTTGCCCCGGCTTCTTGCGCGCCTCGGCGATGATCTGCGCCACGCTGACGAAGCGCGACTTGGCCGGGACCAGCAGCGCGGTGGGCAGGTCGCACGCGACGCTGATCGGCATGAGGTCGTGCTGCGGGTCGAAGCCGAGGTTTTGGCGCAACCCCGGCAGGATCGCGACCGACGAGCTGGTGAACAGGAAGCCGCTGCCGTCCGGCGGCCACTGCACCACCGCCTGCGCGCCGATCGCGCCGCCGGCGCCGGGGCGGTTCTCGACGATGAAGCTCGCCGCGAGGTCGCGGCTGAGGCGATCGGCGATCAGGCGCGCCGGGATGTCGATCGCGCCGCCGGCCGCGAACGGCACGATGAAGCGCGCCGTGTGGGCGGGCCAAGGGGATTGGGCTGCGGCCGGCGCGGCTGCTGCGGCCGCGCCGCCCGCGAGCGCGAAGCGAAGGAAATCCCTGCGTCGCATCGATGTGAAGCTCCCGCCTGCCGCGGCTCCCCCAGGGCGCCACCACGACCGCGATCGAATGATAGGGATTGGCGAGACCGGCAGCTGTATCGTGATTGCCAACAATCGAGTCAACCGGAACGGTAGCTGGCACTGCGCCCACGCTCCCTCTCCCCGTTCTTACGGGGAGAGGGTTGGGGTAGGGTTGGGGTGAGGGGCGCTGAGCTGCAACGAAACAAATCTTCTATAACGACTCGCTGAGACGCCCCCTCATCCCGACCTTCTCCCCCTAAAGGGGGAGAAGGAGCGCGACCGCCGTGCGCACCCGTTCAGATCACATAGAGATCGACATACGCGTTGACGGGCATGCGTTCGAGCGCGGCCTGGTCGAGCGAGACGTCGAGGATGCGCGTCTGCTGCTTGGCGGGAAAACGCCGCGCCAGGTTGGTGCGGAACTTGGCCTCGAGATGCGGCAGCCCCTCGGCGCGGCGCCGCTTGTGGCCGATCGGATATTCGACCACGACCTCGTCGAGCGTGGTGCCGTCGGCGAGCCGCACCGTGAGCGCGTTCGCGATCGAGCGCTTGTCGGGATCGTGATAGTCGCGCGTGAAGCCTGGGTCCTCGACGCACGTCATCTTGGCGCGCAACGGATCGATGCGGGGATCGGATGCGATGGCGTCCTCGTAGTCGGCGGCGGTGAGCCGGCCGAAGATCAGCGGCACCGCGACCATGTACTGGATGCAGTGGTCGCGGTCGGCCGGATTGTGCAGCGGGCCCGCCTTGTCGATGATGCTCGATGCAGGCGCGCTGGGTGCGGATCTTGATCTCGGCGATGTCGTCCGCGGTCTTGCCCATCGCGGCGAGCTTTGCGCGCACCGCAAGCGCGGCCTCGACCGCCGTCTGGGCGTGGAATTCGGCCGGGAAGGAAATCTTGAACAGCACGTTCTCCATGACGTAGCTGCCATAAGGGCGCTGCATGACGAACGGCTTGCCGCGGAAGACCACGTCGTAGAAGCCCCAGCGCTTCGCGCTGAGCACCGACGGGTAGCCCATCTCACCGGTCTGCGCGATCAGCGCGAGGCGCACGGCGCGGCTCGTCGCATCGCCGGCCGCCCAGCTCTTGCGCGAGCCGGTGTTGGGCGCGTGGCGATAGGTGCGCAGGCTCTGGCCGTCGACGAAGGCGAGCGAGAGCGCGTTGATGGTCTGATCACGCGTCAGCCCGAGCAGGCCGCACGCCACCACCGTCGAGGCGACCTTGACCAGCACCACATGGTCGATGCCGACCTGGTTGAAAGCGTTCTCCAGTGCGAGGCACGCCCTGGATCTCGTGCGCCTTGATCATGGCGGTGAGCACGTCGCGCATCGTGAGCGGTGCCTTGCCCGCCGCCAGGCATTGCGCGACAGCCAATCGGCGACGGCCAGGATCGCGCCGAGATTGTCGGACGGATGGCCCCATTCGGCTGCGAGCCAGGAGTCGTTGAAGTCGAGCCAGCGGATCATGGTGCCGATGTTGAAGGCGGCCTGCACGGGATCGAGCTGAAACTGAGTGCCGGGCACCTTGGCGCCGTTCGGCACGACGGTGCCGGGCACGATCGGGCCGAGCAGCTTGCGGCACGCCGGATACTCGAGTGCCTCCAGGCCGCAGCCGAGCGTATCGATCAGGCAATGGCGCGCCGTCGCGTAGGCGAGCGCGCTGTCGACTTCGTGGCCGAGCACGTAGTCCGCGATGTCGACCAGCACCTGGTCGGGCGCCGGCCTGACGTTGCTCTGCTCCGCCGACATCACGCGACCTCGTTCACGCCGCCTTCGCGGGCGGCGCGTCGCCGGCCGAGATCTCCTCCAGCGCAAGCCCGTTGGTGCGCGGGCCGAAGACGCCGATCGAGATCATCACCACCACCATCGCGAAGGCGATGAAGCCGAACACGCCGCCGTTGCCGAAGTTCTGCAGGAAGAAGCCGATCATGAAGCTGGTGAAGACGGTGGAGAGGCGGCTGAAGGAGTAGACGAAGCCGACCGCGCGGGCGCGCACGCGGGTCGGGAAGAGCTCGGCCTGGTAGGCGTGATAGGCGTAGGAGAGGAGATTGTTCGAGAAGGTGATCAGCGACGCCGAACAGGATGAGCAGCGGCACCGTGTCGCCCGAGCGCCGAGAAGAGCAGGCCGCAGATCGCGGTGCCGCAGGCGGCGCCGACGATCTGCCATTTGCGCTCGAACCGGTCGGCGAAGAGGCTGCAGAGCAGCGGCCCGATCGGATAGACGATGGCGATGATCGCCGCGTACTCGCGTCCACCCGCGAAGGTCACGCCCTGGGCAACGAGCAGCGCCGGCACCCAATTGCCGAAGCCGTAGAAGCCGATGGTCTGGAAGAAGTTGAACACCGACAGCATGACGGTGCGCCCGCGATAGGGCGGGTGCCAGATCTCGCTGAAGCCGGCGCCGCCGTGCTCCTCGCGCGCCGGCCCGGGTTCGGGCAGCGGCTTGCCGGTATCGGCCGCGACCTTCGCCTCGATGTGCGCGATCACGGCTTCGGCCTCCGCGGCACGTCCCTGCTGCGCGAGCCAGCGCGGCGATTCCGGCACGGCGCGGCGGATGAACCAGACGACGACGGCGCCGACCGCGGGGACGAGCGCGATCCAGCGCCAGCTTGCCATGCCGAGCGGCGCGCTGTCGGCGAGCAGCGCCGCGAGCCCGGCGGCGACGGGCGCGGAGGAGAACTGGATCGCCTGGTTGACGGCGAAGACGCGCCCGCGCACCGCCTTGGGAACGAGCTCGGCAACGTAGGCGTCGATGGTCACGAGCTCGACGCCGACGCCGACGCCGGCGATGAAGCGCCACAGATCGATGCCGAGCCGCGTGCTCTGCATCGCCATGATGCCGGTCGCGACCGCGTACCACAAAAGCGAGAAAGTGAAGATGGCGCGCCGGCCGAAGCGATCGGCGACCTGCGCGAACAGGATGGTGCCGACGAACAGGCCCGCGAAGGTCACCGACGCGAAGGCCGCCTGGTCGGGCAGGCCGAACAGGCCGCCCTTGGCGTCTGAAGATGCCGGCACGGATGAGCCCGGGGCTCACATAGGCGGTCATCAGGAGGTCGTAGAGCTCGAACCAGCCGCCGAGCGACAGGAGCACGACCAGGACCCAGATGTGGCGCGACAGCGGCAGCCGGTCGAGCCGCGCCGTAATGACCGAAGCGTGTTGCGACGACATGGTCCCCTCCCCGGCGGCCGCTATTCACGCCGGGTCGTCGTTGGCGCCTGGCGCCGACGACCCGCGGACCGCATTCGTTTCGTATCAGGAGCGGCCGCCGTCCGCCGTGTCAATGTGTCTGCCGGTTGGATCGCCGGCCGCAAACGCAAGGCAGCCCGGCCGCCGCCGGGGAGCCGGACGAGCGCGGCAGGCTCGCAAAGCTTACCGCCTCGTCAACGGACCGCGGGCGGCGCGGCACCAGCCGTTAATGCAAAATCAACGCAGAAGTTTAGGCACGGTGAAACCTGTTCCACCTAGGTTAGACGGCCAATCCTTGCGCATTTCGATCTCCCGCCGACTCCCGTTCGCGGGGGCTGTCGGAATCAGCCGCAGGTGCGTGCAGCCGTTGGTTGACGGGGCTGCGCGGGTCGATCCTTGGTGGGAGGACGGGTTGAGCCGAGAGCCGCGGCGCGAACTCAGGAAGGCAAAGCGCATCCAGCGGCGGCAAGCCGCATGGGTCGTGCTCGACGGCGGCTGCACCCAGCTGCCCTGCGTGCTGTGGGACATCTCGGACGGCGGCGCGCGGATCGCGGCGGCACGCGCGAGCGCGCTGCCGGACGTGTTCGGGCTGTTTCTCAGCAAGGACGGCAAGTCGCGCCGCTTCTGCCGCGTCGCCTGGCGCCGCGGCGGCTATCTCGGCGTGCAGTTCGTCGACGACATGACCGCCAATATCGACCTCGACCGGCGGCCGGCGTGGATGCGGCGCAAGGCCGCCGACCTGCCCGCCGTCGCGCGCACGGCGCCGCCGCAGGAGATCGACACGACCCAGCTCCTGCTGCCCGGCTACGGTGTCGGCGTTGCGCTGGAGGAGGCTCCGCCGGCCTTCCGGTGGTCGGCGCTCGCGCGCATCATGCTCTACCTGCTGGTCGTCGCGACCGCCGTGTTCATCGTGGCCGGCATCCAGTATGACGCCGCCTGGTCGGTCGCGGTCTGCTCGAAGGCGGAGAATTTCTGCCGGCATCCGGAATGGACCGGCGGCGCCGCCATCGCGATGCTGCTGATCTATCTCGCGGTCAGCGGGATGGAGGATTAGATTTCCGTGCGCCGCGCTGCGCCCGACGGTAGGCAGGCGCCCCGCGGGCGCGGCATGAGGCGGCGCGGGCCGATTGCCAAATCGCGCTGCCGCACCTAGGGTCCGGTCGCCAACCAAGGATGGAGACAGACCCGATGAAATTCATGGCGAGAACATCCGCTCTCGTTTGCGCCGGCGTCATGCTCGGCGCATTGTGCTCGTTCGGCGCCTCGGCTTTCCCGATCGCATCACCCGGTGCCAAGTCTGCCCCCGATGTCACGTTGGTGGCGGAAGGGTGCGGACGCGGTGAGCACCGCGAGCACGGCCGCTGCGAACCAGACCGGCCCGCTCACCGCATCTGCCCGCCCCACTGGCACTTCTCGCCGTTCCGGGATCGCTGCGAACGCGACTGATTGCGCCGCGCATTTGATCAGGAGGCCGCCGCGCAACCGGCGGCCTCTTTTTTGCGCGAATGGCATCGCGGACGACCGGCAGCCCGTGGCCCGAATTGCCAAATCGCCATTCCTCATTTACCGATGGAACGTCAACTGAGACCTCAACGAAGGACGGGAGGACATCATGCGCATGATCTTTGCCGCGGTGGCGGTCGCCATCGCGTTCAGCTTCGCGGGCAGTGCGGGCGCGACCGAGGGGGCGTTCAGCCCGGCCGTCACCGCACCGACCGCCAAGGCGACCATCGTCGCCCAGCGCTGCCGCTGCGTCGAGCGGCGCTGGAACGGCTCGTGCAAGCTGCGCGTCTGCCGCGACCATTGGTGAGCCGGTCGAGCATCGATCGGGAGGCCGCCGCGCAACCGGCGGCCTCTTTTTTTATTGTGCATCAAACGACGGCTTCGGCGGCCTGGTGCGCGGCTGGCCTCGAAGATCGTCCGGTCGTCCGATCCTGAATCACCTACCGTCCCTGGCCCGGCACATAGTATCGCGGCAGCGGACAGGCCTTGCCGCCGTATTCCGCACAGGCCTCGTATTTGCCCACCGCCAGCGCGCTCACCAGCACGATGATGACGGCGCCGACGAGCGCCAGGAAGGCGCGGTTGCTCATGCGTATCGGTCGAACGCCGGACGCATCAGGTTCATGCGGCGCTCACGCGCCGGGCCGCAGCGTTGCGATCAGCGCACGAGCGCCGCGGCCCGCCGCCTGGCCGGCGCGGGATCGCTGCCGCGCAGCCGCGCGTGGCCTTTTGCGGTGAGCACGACGCGCGACTGGTTGCGGGTCGCGCCGCCCGCAAAGGCGACGAGGCCGTCGAGGATCGCATCCTCCCAGATCGAGAGCCGCGGGCAGGTGCTGCGCCACGCGTCCATCGCCTGCGCGTAGGTGCGTGGGCGTTCGGCGACCCAGGCGAGGAACTGCAGCGTCAGGGCGTCGGCGGGATCGGGCATGGGTGAACAGCGCGTCGTGAATGGCGAATAGCGAGTAGCAAATGTACTCTACCTATTCGCTATTCGCTATTCGCCATTCACCATTGGCCACTCGCCGCCCCCGATGACCAAAGCCTTCCGATTCTCCATCACCGGCGGCCCCGAGGTGCTGCGGCTCGAGGACATCGAGGTCGGCGCGCCGGGGCCGCGCGAGGTGCGCATCCGCAACACCGCAGTCGCGGTCAACTTCCGCGACGTGCTGGTGCGGCGCGGCGCGCATCGCGTCGCGCTGCCGTCGGGCCTTGGGCTCGAGAGCGCGGGCGTGATCGAGGCCGTCGGCGCCGAGGTCGAGGATCTGCGCGTGGGCCAACGCGTCGCCTGCGTGGCCGGGCCGGACGGCGCCTATGCGGAGCGCCGCCTCGCGCCCGGCTGGCGCACGGTGCCGCTGCCGGACACAATCGACGAGCGCACCGCCGCCGCCATGATGATCCGCGGCATGACGGCGCGCTACCTGCTGCACGAGACCTATCGGGTGCAAGCGGGCGACACGATCCTGGTGCATGCGGCGGCGGGCGGCGTCGGCCTCATCTTGTGCCAATGGGCAAAGCACCTCGGCGCGACCGTGATCGGCACGGTCGGCGGCGCCGACAAGGCGGCGGTCGCCCGCGCGCACGGCTGCGACCACGCGATCGTGCTCCACGCCGACGGCACGACCGATTTCGCGGGCGAGGTGCGCGCACGCACGGACGGGCGCGGCGTGCCGGTGGTCTACAACTCGATCGGCAAGACGACCTTCGCGGGCTCGCTCGCCTGCCTCGCGCGGCGCGGCGTGCTCGCCTCGTTCGGCGAGGCCTCGGGCGATCCCGATCCGATCGCGCCGCGCGCGCTCGGCACCCTCGGCTCGGTCTATGTCACACATCCGAGCCTGCCCGACTACACGGCGACGCGCGCCGAGCTGCTCACGACCGCGAACCACCTGTTCGACATGGTGGCGAGCGGCGCGGTCAGGATCGCGATCAGCGCCGAATATCCGCTCGCCGACGCGGCGCGGGCGCACGCGGACCTCGAGGCGCGGCGCACCACCGGCTCGATCGTGCTGCGCGTCTGAGCCCGCTTGTGTCTTGACGACGCCGCAAACTTCCGCATTTGCTAGGGCGTTTTTCCCGTGCTTTTCGCACGACCAGGAGGCAAGCGTGACCGGCAAGCTGCGCATCAGCCTGATTTCCGCCCTGACCATCGCGGCGCTCGCGCTCGGCGGCGGCCGCGCCTTCGCGCTCTCGTTCGACGACATCGCGGGCCGCTGGTGCGGCAGCGTGAGCAGCTACACGTTCACGCCCTCGACGCTGATCGTCGACCTCTACGCCGACAATTCGCACCGCGAGTATCCGGTCGACAGCTACCAGTACGATGGCGACGTCATCACGGTGAACTGGCAGCGCGACGGCGACAAGCTGTTCACCAAGTTCAGCGAGTTCAACACCGACGAGCGCACCATGGTGCAGCTGCTGAACAACGCCGGGCCGCGGCGCGAGTTCAGGCGCTGCGCGCAATAGCGGCGTAGCGCACGCAGCTTGTAGGGTGGGCACGGCGCGGCGGCACCGCCTCTCCACGTGGGCAAAATCGAGCAAGCGCCGTGCCCACGCGGACCGCGCGGGCGATTTTACCCGCCCTACCTTAACTCCATCAGCTCCAGCGCGGCGCGGCCGAGCAGCCCGTAGGGGTTCGCCATGGTCTCGGGGATCTCGAAGTGGTTGTAGCCCTCGCCGACGATCAGCCGCACGTCTTTGCCGGCCGCCGCGAGTGCGGCGGCGAACTCGCGGGTCTGGCGCTGGAATTCGGGCGTCTCGTAGGTGCCGTGGGCGAGCACGACCGGGCAGTTGATGCGGTCGAGATGGCGCTGGGTCGAGAGCTCTTCCTCCATCGCGTCGGTGAACTTCACGTAGGCGCCGCGCTTGGAGAGCCGCACGGGCTTGAGGTCATACATGCCGGATGACAAGAGCGCGCCCTTCACGACGTCGCGCGGCAGGCCGAAGTCCTTCTGCCAGTCGGTGATCAGCACGACGCCGCCGAGATGCGAGCCGGATGAGCGGCCCGACACGTAGAGGCGCTCCGGGTCGCCGCCGAAGCTCCTCGCGTTCTTGTGGACCCAGGCGACGCCGCGGCGCACCTGCTCGACCATGGGAAACAGGCTGCCGCCCGCCTCGATCACGTTGATGAAATCGAGCACCGCGAAGTGCGCGCCGGCATTGACGAAGAGGTCGGCGGACTCCGCATTGTCCTTGGCGCTGCCGGCGCGCCAGGCGCCGCCATGGATGAACACCATCACGGGCGCATTGGGACGCGCGGTGACATAGAGGTCGAGCATCTCGTGCGGCGTCGCGCCGTAGGCGATGCGCTGCGGCTTGAGGCGCGCGCGCACCGCGGCGCTGTTGACGGTGCGGCGCTTGGCGACCTGCTCGGAATTGGGCGCATAGACGGCTTGGTCGTAGGCGTCGTCGAGCTCCTTCTGGTCCATGTCGAGCCAGACGCGCGGCCCCTTCGGGCGCATCGTTTCCGCCACCGCCGACATGCTCGCTTCCTCTCGTTCGTTGCCGCAACCACTCGATCCCGACGCGCACCATAACGGCGGTGCCGCCGCCTTGCCAGTTGTCCGGCGCGGCCCCGGCCATGCTATGCAGCATGAGCTGCATTTTCATTTTGCGCATGTTCCTGTCGGCGAACCGGCGTCCACCCCGGATCAAGTCCGGGGCAGGCTTTCGCCGGAACATGCGCGAGGAGCCGCCTATCCTTTCGCTGCCGCCCCTCTGGATCGCCTATTGCTGCGTCGTCATGGTGCTCGCCTACGCGGCGCGCGGCTCGACCGGCTTCGGCGCCGCCGCCGCCATGCCGCTGCTCGGCCTCGTCATTCCGCTCAAGGTGCTCATTCCGGCCTGGACGCTGATCGGGCTTGCCGCCGGCGTCACCCTGCTCGGCCGCGACCGCTCCCATATCGCGTGGCGCGAGATGGCCGCGCTGCTGCCGGGCACGCTGGTCGGGATCGCGATCGGGCTCTGGGTGTTCAGGACGCTCGACGCCGCGACGCTCGCGCGCAGCTTCGGCGGCGCCGTCCTGCTCTACGGGCTATGGTCGCTGTGGAACACGTTCCGCCCGCCGGAAAAATGGCGCGTGCCGGGCCGCACCGCAGCGGCGGTCGCCGGCGTGCTGGGCGGCGCGGTCGGCACCACGTTCGGCACCATGGCGAGCCTCTTCTACGCGATCTACTTCGACGCCATCCGTATGAGCAAGGAGCGCTTCCGCGCCAGCATGAGCGCCGCGCTGGTGGCGCTCGGCATCGTGCGCGGCCTCGGCTATTTCGCGATCGACGAGTTCAATCGCGACGTGCTCGTCACCGTCGCGATGACCATACCGATGATGCTGATCGGCATCTTCATCGGCGACCGCATCCATTCCGGCCTGAGCGATGTGGTGTTTCGCCGCGTCGTCGCGCTGGCACTGGTCGTGAGCGGCGGCGCGCTCATGATAAAATGAGCGTCCACCTGTCGATCGAGCGATCCGATCACTTGCGAAGATCCTGCGCGCATGTGGTGGCGGCCTGCGTTATCCGGCTCGCCATGGCCGGAGAGAAGGTCTTGTTCTTCTGCTGATACTCGATGTCCTCGCGCCTTGTCTGACCCGCCATCGCCTCGGCGACGCACCGGCAAAACTTCTGGAGATCCGCATCGGATAGCACGCTGGTCGCCGTGGCAGGCCTCTGCTTTCTGAAGCAGGAGTCCGTTGCGTTCCGCATGAACTCATCTCGCTCCACGCCGGGCGCTGCCAAAGGAAATTCACCCACCGGATAGGCGGCGGCGACGACGGCGACCAGCGTGCAAATCGCCACCATCAGCGCGGCCAAAGCGCCAAAGAAGCTGAGGATCGAGATGCCAACGCCCGATTTGCGAAAGCCAACGATCACCGCACCGATCGCAGCGATCAGAGGAATGAATCCGAGATTGCCAAGCCAATAACCCATGATCTTGGGATTCATGGGCTGCAACGGATCTATGGGATCCAAGTGGCCGGCCGAAAGTGAATTGATTGCGGTGATCACGATCGCGACCGCCAGGCCGACCAGTGTGACGATCAAAGTCCTTTTCATCTGCGCAGCCATGAGTACTCCCCCCGCAACAAACGCCTGGGTTGCAGTTTGCCAAAGCGCCCGGCTTCTGTCATCAGGCGGCGTAAGCATCCAAAGGCAGAGAACGTCAATGATCCGTCTCATCGCCGCGTTCGCGTGGCTGCTCGCGTCGCCCGGCATCGCGTCGGCGCAGGAATGGCCGACGCATCCGCTGCGCATCATCGTGCCGTTCCCGGCGGGCGGCAGCGCCGACGCGCAGACGCGGGTGATCGCGGCCGAGCTCGCGCAGGCGCTCGGCCAGCCCGTGATCGTGGAGAACAAGGCGGGCGCCGGCGGCAATCTCGGCGCGGCCGCGGCCGCACATGCGGCGCCGGACGGCTACACGCTGTTCCTCGCGACCACCGGAACGCATGCGACCAACGCGAGCCTCTACAAGACGCTGCCGTTCGACCCCGCCAAGGATTTCGCGCCGCTCACGCTGGTCACGCTCAATCCGCAGCTGATCGTCGCGGGCACGAAATACGAGGACCTCGATCTCAAGGCGTTCATCGCGGCGCTCAAGCAGCCGAACACGCAATTCGGCTCGTCCGGCATCGGCTCGGCGACGCACATCGCGGGCGCGCTGTTCGACCGCGAGACCGGCGTTTCGCTCGTGCACGTGCCCTATCGCGGCCAGGGGCCGGCGCTCAACGATCTCCTGGGTGGACGGCTCGACGCGATGTTTCCGCTGGTCGCCGACGTGCTGCCGCTGGTCAAGAGCGGCAAGCTCAAGGCGGTCGCGATCATGCGCGCAACGCGGGCGCCGGCGCTGCCCGACGTGCCGACCACCGTGGAGCTTGGGTTTCCGGCGCTGCAGATGCCGCCGATCTGGACCGCGCTCTACACCGTCGCCGGGACGCCGCAGCCGATCGTCGACCGGCTCAACCGCGAGCTGGTGCGCATCATCTCGGCGCCCGCGTTCACGGAACGCCTCGCGCCGGCCGGCTACGAGGTGAAGACCTCGACGCCGGCGGAGCTCGGCGCCTTCGCGGCGAGCGAGACCGCGAAATGGCGCGAGATCGTCCAACGCCTCGACGTGCACGTGGAGTGAAAGCGATCGCCCGCACGGCCGTGCGGGCGTCGCGCGCTTCGCCTGAGTTGCCTACTGGCCGCAGGCTTCCTGGATGCCCTTTTGGGCGAGGCTAAGCTGCTCGTTCACGACTTTCATCAGCTCACCCATGTTCTCGCCCTGCGCGGCGCAGTCGTTGCCGAGCGCCTGCACGAACTTGTAGAAGCCGACGAGCTCGCCGCCGACCGCGCAGAAGCGCTTGCGGATCGCGTCCTTGTTCTGCTCGGTGGCGCCGCCCGGCAGCCCCTTGAACTCGTCGAGGACCTTTTGCACGCGCGTGTTGGCGTCGGCGAACAGGTTGTCGTAGGCCGATCCGATCTTGACGCAGTCGATGCTGGCGGCCGAGGCGGCCGAAACCGAAAGCATGAAGGCGCCCGCGAGCGCGGCGATCGCGTGGGCATTCGGCAGGCAGGCGCGTAACATTTCGTCTCCCCTCTTGCTACGAGCGCGTGAGCAGGCTCGCGCCGGAACATGCGCTAACGCCGCCTCATATAGCCGAAAAAGCGCGGCGCCTCACCCCAAATCGAGGGCCTTGAAGAAATCGTTGCCCTTGTCGTCGATGACGATGAAGGCAGGAAAGTTTTCCACCTCGATGCGCCAGATCGCCTCCATGCCGAGCTCGGGATACTCGACCACCTCGACCTTCTTGATGCAGTGCTCGGCGAGGTTCGCGGCCGTGCCGCCGATCGACGCGAGATAGAAGCCGCCGTGCTTCTTGCACGCCTCGCGCACCGCCGGCGAGCGGTTGCCCTTGGCAACCGAGATCAGCGAGCCGCCGGCCGCCTGGAAGGCGTCGACGAAACTGTCCATCCGGCCCGCGGTGGTGGGACCGAAGGCGCCCGACGCGTAGCCGGCCGGCGTCTTGGCGGGGCCGGCGTAATAGACGGGATGGTTCTTGAAATAGTCGGGCAGCCCCTGCCCGCTCTCGAGCCGCTCGCGCAGCTTGGCATGGGCGAGGTCGCGCGCGACGATCATCGGGCCGGTGAGCGAGAGGCGCGTCTTGATCGGATGCTTCGCGAGCTGCGCCAGGATCTCCTTCATCGGCTTCCTCAGGTCGACCTGCACCACCCCGCCGCCGAGCTTGGTCTCATCCACCTCGGGCAGATACTGCGCCGGATGATGCTCGAGCTCCTCGAGAAAGACGCCGTCGCGGGTGATCTTGCCGATGGCCTGGCGATCGGCCGAGCAGGAGACGCCGAGGCCGATCGGCAACGAGGCGCCGTGGCGCGGCAGGCGGATCACCCGCACGTCGTGGCAGAAGTACTTGCCGCCGAACTGGGCGCCGACGCCGAGCGACTGGGTCATCTTGTGGATCTCGCGCTCCATCTCGACGTCGCGGAACGCGTGGCCGTCGGCCGAACCCTTGGTCGGCAGCTCGTCGTAGTAGCGGCAGGAGGCGAGCTTGACAGTCTTCATGGTCATCTCGGCGCTGGTGCCGCCGATAACGATGGCGAGATGGTAGGGCGGGCACGCGGCGGTGCCCAGCGTCAGCACCTTCTCCTTGAGGAACGCGAGCAAGCGGTCGTGCGTGAGGATCGACGGCGTCGCCTGGAACAGGAACGACTTGTTGGCCGAGCCGCCGCCCTTGGCGATGAACAGGAATTTGTAGGCGGATTCGTTGTCCTGGCCGTCGGCGTAGATCTCGACCTGCGCCGGCATGTTCGACTTGGTGTTGGTCTCCTCGAACATCGAGAGCGGGGCGAGCTGGGAGTAGCGCAGGTTCTTCTTGAGATAGGCGTCGCGCGCGCCCTCGGCGAGCGCCGCCTCGTCGTCGCCCTCGGTCCAGATCAGGCGGCCCTTCTTGCCCATGATGATCGCGGTGCCGGTGTCCTGACACATGGGCAGCACGCCGCCGGCCGCGATATTGGCGTTCTTGAGGAAATCGTAGGCGACGAACTTGTCGTTGTCCGACGCTTCGCGGTCGGCAAGGATCGCGGCGAGCTGCTTGAGATGCCCGGGCCGCAGCAGGTGGTTGATGTCGATGAAGGCGGCCTCGGCGAGCACCCGAATGGCCTCGCGCGCGACCACCACGACGTCGCGGCCCATCACGTTTTCGACCCGCACGCCGTCCGACGTCAGCTTGCGGTAGGGCGTATGGTCCTTGCCGAGCGGAAACAGCGGGGTGTGCCGGTAGGGCGGAACGATGTCGACGGGCGCGTTCATGGGCGTATCCTGTGCGGCGGCCGGGAATCTCGCCGTTTTAGGCAGTTTGTCCGACCTTTGAAAGGCGCAAAGTGGAACAAGACCGGCCGCAGGCGAGTCATTAAATGAACCGTGTAGCCCGGATGAGCGAAGCGACATCCGGGGCGGACTCGATCGGTTGATAGGCCCTCCCCGCATATCGCTTCGCTCATGCGGGCTACCAGGAGCCTCACGATGAGCAAGATCGGCATCGTCGGCGTCGGCGCGGTCGGATGCGCCTGCGCGCTGTCATGCGTCAACCGCGGCAGCGCACGCGAGCTCGTGCTGGTCGACCGCACGCGCAAGCGCGCCGAGGCGGTCGTGACCGATCTGCGCTACGGCACGCCGCTGACGCCGCACGTGACGGTCACGGACGGCGACTACGCCGCGCTTGCGGGCGCCGGCATCGTGATGATCACGGCGGGCGTCAACGAGAAGACCGGCGGCGCGACCGACCGCAGCGACCCGCAGGGCCGGCTTCGCCTGCTCGACAAGAACGCCGCGATCTACCGCGACATCGTGCCCAACGTCGTGCGCGCCGCGCCCGCGGCCGTCATCCTCGTCGTCACCGATCCGCCCGACCCGCTCGCCGACGTGGCGCGGGCCTGCGCCGGGCACGATCGCGTGCTGAGCGCCGGCACGCTGCTCGACAGCCAGCGCTTCCGCGTGCATCTCGCGCGCCACTTCAGCGTCGACGCCGCGGCCGTCGAGGCCCAGGTGATCGGCGACCACGGCACCGCGCAGGTCTTTCTGTGGTCGTCGGCGCGCATCGCCGGTGCGCCGGTCGAGAAGCTGCTCGCCGAGCGCGGCGAGGATTTCGCGGCGTTCCGCAAGCGGCTCGAGCAGGACGTGCGCTACGCCAACATCACGATCATCGAAGGCAACAATGCGAGCCAGTTCGGCATCGGCATCGTCGCGGCGCGCATCGCCGAGATGGTCGTGCGCGACGAGCGCGCCGTGGCGCCGATCGGCAGCCACAACCGCCGCTACGGCGTGACGCTGTCGCTGCCGAGCGTGGTCGGCCGCGACGGCGTCGCCCAGGTGATCGAGCCCGCCATGACGGCCGCCGAGAGCGAGGCGCTCGACAAGAGCGCCGAGACGCTGCGCGCCGCGCTGCGCCGCGTGCAGCGGGAGGCGGCGTAGGCGTAGCGTTGGCGTAGGATGGGTTGAGCGAAGCGAAACCCATCGCTTCGACGGCTACCGCATAGAGGATGGGTTTCGGGCTTCGCCCTCAACCCATCCTACGCGTCCAGCTCCTTGTACTGCCGGAAGATGCCCATCTCGTTGAAGGGAATCCTTCGTTCGCTCGCGAGGTACGCCGCGATGCGCGGGCGTGCGGCGACGCGGTCGCGCAATTCGATGGCGCGCGGGACCTTGCGCTCCAGGCGCTTCATCGTGCGCGGGAAGGCGTAGCGCAGGCCCTCGACGATCTGGAAGAGCGAGAGGTCCGGATGGGTGAGCCGGCGACCGAGCAGGAACGGGCCGCCGCTGCGCCGGATCACATCGTCGAAATAGCCGAGGTATTTCGGCGCGCGGTTTTGGCGAAAGTCCTCGGCGCGCCGCTTCCCCTCCTTCTTCTGGTCCTCGTAATAGAGGCCGACCGCGATCGGATGATGGGTGTCGTGGATCTCGACCACGAAATCGGTGACCGAGAGCTGCAGCTGATGCGCCCACAGGCGGCCGGCCTCGGGCTTCGGCGCCAGCCCATGGCGCGCGCCCAGATAGAGCAGGATGTTCGCGGTCTGCGCGATCACGAGCTTGCCGGCCTTGAGGAAGGGCGGCGCGAACGGCCGATGCTCGAGGCGCGTGCTGCGCATGAGCGCGAACATCTTGTCGACGCCATTGTGGCGCCGCGCGACGTCGACGTAGTCGGCGCCGGCGTCCTCGAGCGCGAGCCGGACGAACTCGCCGCGTCCCTGGATTTCCGGCCAGTAATAGAGCTCGTAACGCATGGGTCACCTCGCAAAGCCGACCGCCCCGCGGCAGCGTAGACGGCAGGCAACGCCATGCAACCCCGCGCGCGGGGTATACGGATTTGCCCTGCCCTACCGCGGCGTCCGCATGCTACCAAACGCCATCCCGCCGAGGCCGTTCCGCGCCCTCCCCGCATGGAGACGAACTCTTGACCGCATCCGGCAGCATCGAGAGCCGCGCTGCCGCCCGCCGACCGGAGAGGCAGGAGCGCATTCCACTCGGCATTCTCTACATGATCAGCGCCACCGCGGTGTTCGCCGCATCGAGCGCGATCTCCAAGCTGCTGGTCGTGCGCTATCCGGTCGGCGAGGTGCTGTTCGCGCGCAACGTCGTCGGCATCGTGCTGGTCGGCGGCTTCGTGCTGCCGCGGCTCGGCCTCGCGGTGTTCGAGACGCGCAAGCTGCCGTCGCATTTCGCGCGCAGCGTGTCGCAGGGTTTCTCGCAGACCTTCATCCTGCTCGCCTTCAGCATGCTGCCGCTCGCCGGCGCGGTCGCGATCAACTTCTCGGCGCCGCTGTTCGCCACGCTGGTCGCGGCGTTCCTGTTCGGGGAAGCGGTCGGGAAAGCGCGCTGGCTCGCGCTCCTCGTTGGCTTCCTCGGCGTGCTGCTCGTCACCCATCCGGGCGTCGGCACCTTCCAGATCGGCTCGCTGTTCGCTCTCGGCAATGCAGTGCTCTACGGCTCCGTCACGGTCGGGGTACGGCGCATGACGGCGACCGAGTTGACCGAGACGCTCACGCTCTACCAGCTGGTCTTTCTTACTGTTTTCTTCGGGCTTTCCCTCCCGTTCGCCTTCACGACGCCGACCTGGAATGACGCCGGCATCATGGCGATCAATGGAGTCGCCAACGCGGTCGGCCAGTACTGGTGGACGCGCTCGCTCACCCTCGCGCCGACCTCGGCGGTGGTGCCGTTCAACTACTTCTCGCTCGTGTGGGCGATGATGCTCGGCTTCGTCATCTGGGGCGACGTGCCGACACTATCGTTGCTCGCCGGCTCCGCGATCGTGGTGGGCTCGGGACTGTTCCTGCTGTGGAGCGAGACGACCCGCCGGAAGCGAAGGCCGCTACGCGCCATTGCCAATCCATCAACGAACCAACCGGAGCAAACCCCATGAGCCTGCAAGTCCGCCGCATCGTCACCGGGCACGACGCCCAGGGCAACGCGATCGTCACGATCGACGAGATGACCAAGAACGTCGTCTCCAACCGCCCGGGCGCGCAGTCCTCGGTGATCTGGTCGACCACCGGATTTCCGATCGACAACGACGGCGACACCGACCCGTCCGGCCGCAAGATCGGCACCACGGTCGACAACGGCTCGGTGTTTCGCGTGCTGCGCCTCGAGCCGGGCAATGATCCGCGCATGCATCGCACCGACTCGATCGACTATGCGGTCGTGATGGCGGGCGAGATCGACATGGAGCTCGACAACGGCGTCAGCGTGCATCTGAAAGCCGGCGACACGCTGGTGCAGCGCGGCACCGTCCACAACTGGGCGAACCGCGGCACGGAAGCATGCGTCATCGCGTTCGTGCTGATCAGCGCCAAGCCGGTGAGTGTCGCCGGGAAGACGCTGCACGCGGAGGGGTGAGAGAGACTACGAGCGCGCGCGGCTGTCGCTTCCGCTACGCATTCATGCGCCAACGCCCTCTCCCCCGCTTGCGGGGGAGAGTTGGAGAGGGGGAAGCCGCTTGCTCATGCGTGTGCGGCTTCCCCCTCCCCACCCTCCCCGCAAGCGGGGGAGGGAGTGAAGCTCAGTGCCTCTATCACTTCACCGCGAAGCAGTAGAACAAGCCCGCCCCGCCGGTGCTGACCAAGTCGGCCTGGCTGCAGCCGCCGCCCGGACCGCGCGAGGGGTGCGACGAATTCCACGACTTCGACTCGGCGTCGTCGCGCAGGCCCTGGCGATCGATATGGCCGAGCATGGCGGCGCCGGCCGCGTTGCTCGTCCAGTTCTTGCAGGTGCGGTCGTCACCGCCCGTGAAGGCGCGGCCATCGGCCTGCGAGCCGGTGAGCGCATCGTGCATGTTGGGCGTGTCGCCGCGGCCGTTGACCACGCCGCCCTTCTCGTTGAGCGAGTTCTGCTTGGTAAGCTTGTTGTTCGCGCTGTGCAGATCGTCGACGCTCGCCGCGACCACCACGCCCTTCGCGTTCTTCCACGGGCCGGTGCCGATGCGGTCGCGTGCATTCACCGCGCCCGCCCCCTGCGTGCTCATATAGGCGTGCCAGGTGTGGCCGCCGGCGCCCGCCGCGGCGGCGAGATCCTGGCAATGCTTGTCGGCGCCCGAAAGGCCGCCGAGGTTCGCGCCGTTGCCGAGGCCGACGCTGGTGACGAAGAACGTCATGTCGGCCTGCTGCGCGCGCGCCGACGCCGCGCCGAGCGCGATCGCGGCTGCGGTCGCGAGCAAGTATCTCGTCTTCCTCATTCGAGCTCTCCCATGATTTTCGTGATGCCGCCTCGTTGTCGCCTGAAGACATGGCGGCCTGATGATAAACCCTGCGGCGGGGGCAAATATTCCGTGGGAACAAGCGAATAGCGAATGGCGAGCGGCGAATAGACCGCGATCCGCCTACTCGCTACTCGCCGCCTCAGTGCTGCCGCGGGCGCTGCTCGCGCAGGAACGCGATCCGCGGCAGGCTCGTGTCGACGTCGCCCGTCTCGGCGCCATCGTCCAGGGCGGCATCGATCAGTCGCCGGACCTCGTCGGCGGAGGCGCGGATGACGCTCTCGGCCGCGAGGCTTCCGCGCCGCACGTCGTCGTCGCTCGTCGCCAGGATCTCGCGCGCGAGCGCTTCGAGCAGCCGGGCGAGATCGATCTGCGGATCCCAGTGCGTCATGGTTCGCCCCATTCGAGCCCACGGCGCAGCAGGGCGCGGCGCATGCGCCGGCGGGTCGTGTCGTAGTCGCGCTCGGACATGCCGTAGAGCCGGCAGATCTCGGCCGGCGTCAGGCCGTCGGCGAGACCCGCGATCACCTTGAGCGCGGCAGGGTCGCCGCAGAACAGGCCGTGGACGGCGGCGAGCGCCTGCGCGGCCGCGAGCGCGCGCTCGGGATCGGCAGCGGAGGCCTGCGCCTCGCCCTCGGCGGCATCGAGGTCGTCGTCGCGCGCGAGCAGGCGGCTTTCACGGCGCGCGCGGCGCCATTGGTCGTCGCAGATGCTGCGCATGACGCTCGACAGGAAGGCGAGGATCGGCACCCCGGGCGGCCACTTGCGCGAGCCGTCAAGCGCCCGCGCGATCGCCTCGTGCAGCACGTCGGACCAGCCGAGCACCTCGGGCAGACCGCGGGTCCACAGCCGCGCCAGCGCCTTGAGGCGCACGAGGTCGGCGGCGGTGAGCGCGCGAATGGCGCTCGCCACGTCGGCGGTCGTGCTCTCGACCGTGGCGATCGACCTGCTGCTGCGTTCGGCGAACCGCTCCATCAAGGAAATATACGCGCCACCGGCGCGGCCGCGGACACGGCCGGAGAATTTTTTTGCACGCGTCCGCACCGGCGCCCCTGCGCCGAATGTCGAATGTCGAGAGGCAACGAGAGGAAGCGAGGCGGCCGATGGCGGACGAGAACCCGGCGGACATCGCGGCGGCACGCCGCTGGTACGCGGAAGACCTGCGGCTACGCGCGCCGGTCCGCCGCAACATGGCGATCGTCGAGGCTTTTGCGGCGGTGCCGCGCGAGCGCTTCCTCGGCGACCCGCCGTGGCGGATCATCCCGGACGTGCTGCCGCGCGCGCCGGTCGCGGCGCCCGATCCGAGCGCGCGCTGGCTCTATCATGACGTGCTCGCCGCAATCGATCCTGAGAAAAATCTCAACAACGGCATGCCGAGCCTGTGGGCGCGCATCTTCGACCAGCTCAACTTGCGCGCCGGCGCCCGGGTGCTGCAGATCGGCGCCGGGACCGGTTACTATACGGCGGTGCTCGCCGAGATCGTCGGGCCACGCGGCCGCGTGACCGCCGTCGAGATCGACGACGAGCTCGCGGCGCGCGCCCGCGCGAACCTCGCGCTTTGGCCGCAGGTCGAGGTCGTCGCCGGCGACGGATGCACGCATGATGCGGGCGAGGTCGACATCATCATCGTTTGTGCCGGCGCGACCCATCCGGCGCCGCTGTGGCTCGACCGCCTCCCTCGGGGAGGCGAGCTCCTGTTGCCGCTCACCGGGGACAACTGGTGGGGCTTCCTGCTGCGGGCGACGCGCGGCCGCGACCACGACGCGGGGCACATCGTGCTGCCGCAGGCGCGCGGGCCAAACACGTTTGCGGCAACCTCGATCGGCGCGGTCGGCATCTTCCCGTGCGCGAGCGGGCGCGACGCCGCGGCGGCCGGGCGGCTGAGCGATGCGCTGACGGCGCTTCCAGGTATCGCGGCCTATCACGACATCCCGATCGAGGCGCTGCATCGCGGCGATCCCAGTCCCGACGTGATGGATCGGGTCTGGTACCACGGCCCCGGCTTCTGGCTGGAGCGGCGGAAGCCGGCGAGTGGGGCGTAGGATGGACAAAGGCGGCCGAAGTGTCTGCGTCGTTGTATGGCGTCAGATCCGCCGTGCCCGCGCGGACGCGCTTCACCACGTGGGCACGGCGGATCGGACGGCACGCCACATGTGATGGACCTCGGCCGCCTTTGCCCACCCTGCGACTGGTTCTCCGTACTCACTTGCTGCGAAAGAGCCCGCGCAACGTGCTCGCATCGTCCCAGTGAATGTCGGCGATGCGCCAGGTCGCGCCCACCTTCAGCAATTCCACCACAACCTTCTCGGCCTTGCCGAAATTGGTGAAGCTCACGGTGGCGGTCGCCTTGCTGCCGATTTCCTTGGCGTCGATGGTCAGGCCCGAGATGTCCCATTCCTGATGACCCACGAAGGCATCGCCGTCGAGCGTCGGCGGCTCGCCGCGCTTCGCGGCCGCAGCCTGATCGTCGAGAATGAGCGAGGCGAGGCCGGGCGTGAAATAGCGCCGGATGGTCGCGGCATCGTCGAGCGGAATGCCCTTCTGCCCGTCGGCGCCCACATAGGCTGCGTAGATCCGCTCGACGAAGCTCTTCGCCGTTGCGTCGGCGGCGCGCGCCAGCAACGGCGCCGGCACCGCGAGCACAGCGAGGCCCGCCGCAAAGCCGCGGCGCGAGATCGTCATGCCGGTCATCGGTAAAATCCTCTTCATGATACCAAGCTTGGTCGGCCGCTGCACCCGAAAGGTTCATACGGGGCGTAGCGTGAAATGGTTGCGATTGTGGGGCCGCAAGTGGGCTGGCCGCGCGCCATCGCTGCCGATAGCATGGGCGAAACAACGCGCCGGCGGGACACTATGGCGCGACCAAGACGGGAGGATGTCATGAGGCAGACGTTGCGGCGATGGATTGGCGCGATAGCGCTCGCGGCGGCCGCCGCCTTGGCGCAACCGGCCGCGGCCGCGGACGTGCCGCGCTTCCAGGTCGATCCGTTCTGGCCGAAGCCGCTGCCCGACAACTGGATCGTCGGCCAGGTCGCGGGCGTCGCGGTCGACAAGAACGACCACATCTGGATCATCCATCGGCCCGGCACGATCCTCGACGACGAGAAGGAGGCGATGAAGACGCCGCCGTCGGCACGCTGCTGCCATCCGGCGCCGGCCGTCATGGAGTTCGACGAGGAGGGCAACCTGCTGCGCCACTGGGGCGGACCGGGCCAGGGCTACGACTGGCCGAAGAGCGAGCACGGCATCTTGGTCGACGACGAGGGCAACGTGTGGATCGCCGGCAACGACCCGTCCGACGCGCAGATCCTCAAGTTCACGGGCGACGGCAAATTCCTCCAGCAGATCGGCCACGCCGGACAGACCGCCGGCTCGAACTCGCACGACACCCTCGGGCGGCCCGCACACATGATGATCGATCCGGCGGTGAACGAGCTCTACGTCGCGGACGGCTACCGCAACCACCGCGTCATCGTGTTCGACGCCAAGACGCTCGCGTTCAAGCGGCTGTGGGGCGCCTACGGCCACGTGCCAAGCGACGAGAAGCTGCCGCCCTACAGCCCCACCGGGCCGCTCCCGCAGCAGTTCGGCAATCCGGTCCATTGCGTGCGGCTCTCGCACGACGGGCTCGTCTACGTATGCGACCGCGCCAACGACCGCATCCAGGTCTTTCACAAGGACGGCACGTTCGTGAAGGAATTCCGCTTCGAGCCGCAGACGCTCGCCAACGGCTCGCTGTGGGACATGGTGCTGTCGAACGATCCGGACCAGCGCTACATGTTCATCGTCGACGGCGCCAACGAGCAGGTGACCGTCGCGCTGCGCGAAACCGGCGAGGTGCTCGACAAGTTCGGCCAGGCCGGCCGCATGGCGGGCCAGTTCAAGTGGGTGCACAACGTCGCGATCGATTCGAAGGGCAACCTCTATACCACCGAGGTCGGCTGGGGCCGGCGCATGCAACGGTTCCGGCGGGTCAATTGAGTGGACGACGTGAACAGCCCGCGCGCAATTCACGGCGGTATGCTATAGAGAGCACAATGGGTCTTCCGGAGGGGTTCAGATGCGTCACCGTTCCCTGCTTGCCGCCCTGCTTGTGCTTCCGCTGCTCGCCACCGCCGCGCAGGCGAGTTGGTGGGGATTCCGCGACGGACACACCAACGACACCGGCGGCATCTTCCCGTGGTCGCCCGACCTGCGCGGCCATTACCATGAGATCGCGGCCGCCGAATGCGCGCGCTGGAACAAGGTCGCGATCGTCACCAGCGTGCACCCGCACTACGGCGACTACGTCGCGTTCGTATGTCGCTTCCCGCGCGGCTATGACCCGCGCAAGGAGTATCTCTGGGGTTCCAGGGGCTATTGAGGGCGGGCGCGATGGGAGGGCATGACGTCGGCCACGGCGCTTTCGGCGCAGCGCCGACACGCGGCCGCCTGCGCCGTTGCGCGCAGGCGATCCCGCTCCTCGCCGTGCTGGCGCTCGGCCTCGCGCTGGCGGGCTGCGACCGCTGCGGCGATTTCTTCTGGCAACGGCAGCCGGGCTCGTGCCACGTGCATCCGGACCAGAACTGAGCGTTTCCGACTCGCTCGATCCTCGGCGCATTTCCTGGCCGGCAACCGATAAAATCAGGGGGACTGCATGCGCACGCGCCGGGGCCTGATCGCGCTCACCATGCTTGGGCTGCTCGGGCTGGGCACCGCACCCACGCAAGCGCAGGATTATCCGGCGCACCCAGTCCGGCTCATCTCCGAACTCGGGGCCGGGCAGCGCGCTCGACGCGATCTTGCGCGTCGTCGCGCAGGGGCTCTCGCAGACCTGGGGCCAGCAGGCCGTGGTGGTCAATCAGCCGGGCGGCGGCGGCTCGCTCGCGGCGCGCGCGGCGGCGGCTGCGGCGCCGGACGGCTACACGCTCGGCATCATGGCGCTGTCGACCTTCGTGGCGCTGCCCGGCACGGCCGACAATCTGCCCGTCCAGGTGCCGCGCGATTTCACACCCGTCGGCTTTCTCGGCGGCGCGCCCATGTTCATCACGGCCGGGCCGTGGCTCGGACCGAAGACGCTGCCGGAACTGATCGCGCTCGCCAAGCAGCGGCCGGGTGAGCTCGCCTTCGGCGCCAACGGCGTCGGACGCCTCACGCACCTCACCGGCGAGCTTCTGCAGGCGCGCGCCGGCATCAAGCTGCAGATGGTCCCCTATTCGGGCGGCACCGCACAGGTGCTCAACGACGTCATGGGCAAGCGCATCCCGCTGGTGTTCGAGGCCTATTCGGGCATCGCGGGCGCCCTGACGTCGCACACCGTGATCCCGCTCGCGGTCGCGGCGCCGAAGCGGCTCGCGGCCTTTCCCGATCTGCCCACCGTCGCCGAAACGCTGCCCGGATTCGAAGCCGGCGGCTGGCTCGTCCTGCTCGCGCCCGCCGGCACGCCCGACGCGATCGTGAAGAAAGCCAATGCCGACCTCATCAAGGCGGTCGCGCTCCCGGATATCGCGCGACGCATCGCGGGCATCGGCTGGGAGGAGCGCCCGCTCACGCCGGCCGAGACGCTGGCCTTCATCCAGGGCGAGCAGGCCAAATGGGCGCCGATCGTCAAGCAGATCGCGACGGCGCATTGAATTACCGCCGTTGCGGTGCCGCAACCCGCGGTTAAGGCGAGCCGTGGTATCGGCGGCCCCATGTGGTCGTCGGCGCAGGCCCTGATGAATTACGGCGAGGCGGTCGGGACGATGATCGTCGCCGGCGCGCTCGCCGACTGGTCGCTCAACGACCGGCAGCGCGGCCTCCTCGCCGCGGCGGCCGCGCGCGTGCGCGGCCTCGCGGCCGGCATCCGGCGGCGCGCCCTGCTCGACCGGTTCGGTCATCCGCAGATGCGGCGCAATTTCCTGGCCGCGGTCTTCCTGTGCGACGCGCTCATCGTCTCCTACCTCGCGCACCACATGGGCTACCGCGGCGCCGGCGCGAGCGCGGGCGATGTGCTTGCCGGCGACCTCCTGCTGTTCGTCGTGCCGCTCGGCGTCGCGGCCGCCGCGCTGCTCACGGCCGGGCCGCGGCTCGTTGCCCTGCTCACCGATCGCGGCGGCCTCCTCGCCGGCCTGGGCAAATGCATTGCGGCGGCGATCGCGGCCGGCGCTCTCGCTTACGGGCGCTGCGCGTGATGGACGCGACCTTCATCGCGTTCGGCCCGCGCGCGCTGCTCGCCTGGTGGGATCCGCGCCTGTGGATCTACGCGGCCGAATACGCCATCACGGGCGTGATCGTGAGCGTGCTGGTGATCGCGGGCCTGCTGGTCGCGCTCTTCGCCGCCGCCGGGCTCGTCGTCCTGCTGATCGTGCTCACGATGCTGCAGGCCGCGTTCCTCGCCGGCATCATCGCGCGCTATCCACGCGGCTCCCTGCTCGGCTCGAGCATCGCGGTTGCCGGGCTCGCGATCGTGATCAAGGACTGGATTTAAAGGGTTCGGTAAGCACGCCGCGGGCCGGCAAGGTTCCGTTAACCGCTTTTAAGCGGTCGCGCGCGCTTCATCGCGACCGACCGCCGGAATCCATCGCGATGCTTGACGACATCCTGGCACGGCTGACCGCCTTCGCGTATGCGCCGCTGAGCCCGGCCGATCGCTTCTTCATCGGCTATCTCGCTGTCGCGCTCGTTCTCGCGATCCTGGTGCTGCGCCGCGACCCGCGCAGCGGCGAGCCGCGCTCATTGCGCGAGCTCCTCGCCAACCTGTTTCCGCGCCGCGTGCTTCTGCACCCCTCGGCGCTGCTCGATTACCGTTTCGTGCTGATCAACTACTTCGTGATCGCGCTCCTCGTCGCGGCGATGTTCCTGAGCGCAGCGACCACAACGAACTGGCTCGTGGCCGCGATCGAGCTCGTGCTCGGGCCGAACCGGCACGCGGCGACGCCCGGCATCGCGGCCGGCCTCGTCTTCACGGCCACGATCTTCATGGCGATGGATTTCGGCAACTTCCTCGCCCATTGGCTGCAGCACAAGATCCCGTGGCTGTGGGAGTTCCACAAGATCCACCATTCCGCCGAGGTGCTGACCCCGATCACGGCGCTGCGCGTGCACCCGGTCGCCGAGATCCTCACGACGCAGGTGATCGCGCTGTGCATCGGCGCGGTCAACGCGGGCTTCCTCTACGTCTATCAGGGGCCGGTCGCGCAGACGACGATCGCGGGCGTCAACGCGCTCGACTTTCTCTATTACACGATCGGCGCCTACCATCTCGCCCATTCGCATGTGTGGCTGATGTTCCCGCGTGGCCTGCGCGAGATATTCCTGAGCCCCGCGCTGCACCAGATCCATCACAGCGTCGCCCTCGAGCACCGCGACAAGAACTTCGCCTTCACGTTCACGTTCTGGGATCGCCTGTTCGGCACCCTCTACATGCCGAAGGATCACGAGAAGGACACGCTGGTGCTCGGCCTCGGCGAGGGTCAGGAGCAGGATTTCAAATCGGTGTGGCAGCTCTACGCGACGCCGTTCCGCAACCTGATCACGCGCCATCGCGAGCTGATGCCGTGGCGCGAAGAATCGAAGAGCCCTGCCGTCGATCGGCCACGGATCGACGGCGTCCCGGCCGAGTGAGCGCGGGAATCGGGATCTACCGCGCCGGCGCCTCGATCGGATTGCAGTTGTGCCGGCCCAACTCCATGCACTCTTCCGCCTTGCGGGCGTCGATCAGCGCGTTGACGAGCCAGATGCCGCCGCCGATCAGGACCGCGACGACGACCAGGATAATGAGGTTGGCCCGGCGCCGATCGGCATCCGACTCCTCTTCGTCATCGTGCGGGGATGGCGGCTGGGTCATGACGCTACGGCAATCGGGCTATGACGCCATCGTCTCCTTGACGGTCGCGACCAGCGTCTTGAGCGAGAACGGCTTGGCGAGGAACTTGTGCTGGCCTTCCGGCCGGTTGTTGGCGAAGGCCTCCTCGGCATAGCCCGACACGAAGACGATCTTCAGCTCGGGCCGGCGGCGGCGCAGCTCCTTGAGCAGCGCGGGGCCGTCCATCTCGGGCATCACGACGTCGGAGACGACGAGATCGATCGTGCCGTCGTGCTTCTCCAGCACCTCGATCGCCTCGACGCCGTTGCCAGCCTGCAGCACCGTATAGCCGCGCGACGTGAGGCCGCGTGCGTTGAGGCCGCGCAGATCCTTCTCGTCCTCGACCAGCAGGATGGTCCCCTGCCCGGTGTCGTCGCCGGCGCCCGCTTGCGCGCCGTTGATCGCGGCGGGCGCCTGCGGGGCCACCTTCTCCTCGGCGCTCGCGACGTAACGCGGCAGGAAGATGCGAAAGGCCGTGCCCTTGCCGAGTTCCGACGTGGGGTAAATGAAGCCGCCGGTCTGCTTGATGATGCCGTAGACGGTCGCGAGCCCGAGGCCCGTGCCCTTCCCGACCTCCTTGGTGGAGAAGAACGGCAGGAAGATCTTGTCGATGTCCTCCGGCGCGATGCCGGTGCCGGTGTCGGTCACCTCGATCAGCACGTAGTCGGCCGCCGGCATGCCCTTGTAGGTGAAGCCGCGCGCTTCCTCGGCCGTCACGTTGGCGGTGCGGATCGTGAGCTTGCCGCCGTCCGGCATGGCGTGGCCGGCATTGACCGCGAGGTTGAGGATCACCTGCTGGAACTGGTTGCCGTCGACCTTGGCGGGCCACAGGTCGCGCGAGCGGATCACGTCGAGCGTCACCTTCTCGCCGATCATCCGCCGCAGCATCACGGCGAACTCGGACAGCGCCTCGCCGAGGTCGAGCACCTGCGGCAGCAGCGTCTGCTTGCGCGCGAAGGCGAGCAGCTGCTGCACTAGGCCGGCGGCGCGGTTCGCGGTGTTCTTGATCTGCATGATGTCCTGGAAGGACGGATCGGTCGGCCGGTGCGTGGTCAGGAGGAAATCGGTCGCGAGCAGGATGATGTTGAGCAGGTTCTTGAAGTCGTGCGCCATGCCGCCGGCGAGCTCGCCGACCGACTCCATCTTCTGCGCCTGGTTGAAGTCGCCCTGCAGCTTGCGCTGCTCGGTGGTGTCGAGCGCATAGACGATCGCGGCCTCGCGCTCGCCCGGCGCGTCGGCAACCGGGGTGACGTAGAGGCGCGCCCAGCGGTCGTTCTCGCCCGCCATGGCGGGATTGCGCGCCGCGCGGTCGACCTCGCCGGAGAGCGCCGCGTCGATCGGCGCGATATCGGCCTGGCCGCGCGCCGCCTGGGCAATCGCGCCCTCGACCGCGGCGCGGCCCGCCGCGCTGACGACCTCGAGGATCGAGCTGCCCTCCGCGTCGCCCTTGCCGCGAAAGAGCCGCGCCGCGAGCGCGTTGGTGCGCACGATGCGGCCGCCCTTGTCGACGGTCGCGATGGCGAGCGGCGTGTTGTGGAAGAAGCGGATGAAGCGCACCTCGGCGGCGCGCTGGGCGTCGGCGCCGTCGCCGCCCGCGCGGTTGAGCACCAGCGTGCGCGAAGCGCCGCGCGTGCCGTCGGCCGCGAACGCGACCTTGTGATGCAGCCGCACCGGCAGCGCCTTGCCGCCGCGCGTCTTGAGGTCGAGGTCGAGCATCTCGGTCTTCACGTCGCCGGGTTCGCCGGCGAGCCGCGCGAACAGCGCCGCGCTCTCGCCCGGCACGATATCGCCGAGCTTGAGCCCGCCGGAGCCGATCTGCGCGAGATCGTAGTCGAGCCAGCCCGCGAGCGTCGCGTTGAGGTAGCCGATATGGCCGGCGGCATCGACCGAGAAGAAGCCGGCGGGCGCGTGGTCGAGATAGTCGATTGCGTGCTGCAGCCCCTGGAACGCGGTCTCGTTGCGGTCGCGGTCGCGCGTCACGTCGGCGACCGACCACACGGCGGTGCGGGCGTCGCGGCCGCCCTCGCCGAGCGGGCGCACGCGCATGCGCAGCCAGCGCGCCGGCTCGCCGCGCAGGCCGACGATGCGCACTTCCTCCTGCAGCCGGCGGCCTTCGCGCGCCGCCTTGACGAGGCGATAGATCGCCTCGGACACTTCCGGATCGCCCAGGAAGACGCGCTCGACCGGCCGCACGTCGTCGGTGCCGACCGCGTCGGTGAGCGCCCGGTAGGCGGCGTTGGCGTAGACCACGCGGCCGGCCGGATCGGTGACGAGGATGCCGTCGACGGCGCCGTCCGCGATCGCGCGCAGCACCGGATTGCCCTTGTGGCGTCCGGCGATCTGCAGGATGCCGGCCGCGGCCGCGAACAGCGAGAAGACGCCGATCATGCCGAGAAGGGCGAGCAGCGCGAGCACATAGGGCTCGGCCTGCCCGCGGCCGACGAACATCAGGCCGGCGGCGGCGACGATCAGCACGACGGCGACGAGCAGCACCAGCCCGATGCTGCCCCGGCGCTCGGCCCCCATCCTGTCGCTTCCGTCCTGTGTCGCCATCCTGGCTTACGTTCGGTCCCGACGTCCCCGCAAATCCTCCGCCTCTTGAGTGCCCCATTCGGGGCAGTCTCGCAAGGGATTCGGCGCGCGCATAAGTGTTAACGCGGAGCATTTTTTGCGCATGTCCTGATCGGCGAACCGATGACCGCTTCGCCGGGACATGCGTCAGCGCGGCGCCCGCGCCGTGCCATTGAGCCGCATCACGTAGCTGATGACCTCGGCCACCGCCTTGTAGTGCTCGGCGGGGACTTCGGCGTCGATCTCGACGGTCGCGTGCAGCGTGCGCGCGAGTGGCGGGTTCTCGACGACCGGCACGCCGTTCTCCTCGGCGACCCCGCGGATGCGCAGCGCGATCAGGTCCTGGCCCTTGGCGACGCAGATCGGCGCGTTCATGCCGCGCTCCCATTGCAGCGCGACCGCGAAGTGGGTCGGGTTGGTGATCACCACGGTCGCCTTCGGCACCGCCGCCATCATGCGCTTCTTGACGCGCTGCTGGCGCAACTGGCGCACCTTGGCCTTGATCTTGGGATCGCCTTCCGTCTCCTTGAACTCGTCGCGCATCTCGCGGATCGACATCTTCTGCCGCTCGTACCACTGCCGGTACTGAAACAGGTAGTCGATCGCCGCGATGACGGCGAGGATCGCGACGACCCCGCCGAACAGCTGGAGCGCGAGGCTGCGCGAGAACGGCACGATCACCGATGGGTCGGTCGAGATCAGGCCTTCGAGGCGCTTGCGCGCCGGCCACAAGAGGGCGGTCGCCACGCTGCCGACGATCGCGAGCTTGACGAGGCCTTTGATGAAGTTCGCCAGCGCCTGCTTGGAGAACAGGCGCTTGGCGCCGGCGAGCGGCGAGATCTTCGAGAGCTTCGGCGTCAGCGATTCGATCGACCACACCAGCCGGTGCTGGATCGCATTGCCGCCGATCGCGGCGAGCATCAGCAGCAGGAACGGGATGGCGAGGGCCGCGAGCGTCTCGATCCCGATCTCGCGGGCGAGGTGCATGAGGCCGCCGTGGTCGACCTGGATGCGTCCGGCGTTCCCCATGATGCCGCGGAACATCGCCATGAGCTGCGAGCCCATCGAGCCGGAGAAGCTCAGCAACACGAGAGCGGCCGCCGCGAGCACGAACCAGGCATTGACCTCCTGGCTCTTGACCACGTCGCCGCGCCGCACCGCCTCGTCGAGCCGTCGCTGCGTCGGGTCTTGTGTTTTCTCGCTGTCGTCCAATTCTTCGGCCATGCGCGACTACCTCACCGAGCCGGCATGCGGCGCGAGCTCGCGCAGCACGCCTTCGACGCTGTCGAGGTAGGTGCCCATCATGGCGGCCAGCACGAGAAACAGCAGGAGGAAGCCGAGCAGGATCGAGAGCGGCATGCCGACGAAGAAGACCTGCATCTGCGGCATCAGCCGCGACAGCAGGCCGAGCCCGAGGTTGAACAGCAGGCCGAACACCAGGAACGGCGCCGAGAGCTGGATGCCCACCTTGAACGCGCCGGCGAGCGTGCGCGTCATCAGCGCCGCCATGTCGCCGGTGAGCGGCATCTCGCCGGGCGCGAACAGCGAGTAGCTGTCGTCGAGCGCCGCGATCACGAGATAATGCAGGTTGGTGGCGAACAACAGCGTGACGCCCAGAATGGTGAGAAAATTGCCGATCAGCACACCCTGCTCGCCCTGGGTCGGATCGACCGCGGTGACGAAGCCGAGGCCGAGCTGCTGGGCGACCACCGAGCCGGTGATCTGCAGGGACGCGACCGTGAGCCGCGCCGTCATGCCGAGCATGGCGCCGATCATCAGCTCCTCGCCGAGCATGATCAGCACCGGACCGAACGAATGCAGATCGATGTGATAGGCGTCGCGGTGCAGCGGCAGCATGATGGCGGCGAGCACCAGCGCCATGGCGAGCCGGAAGCGCGCCGAGATCATCAGCTCGCCGAGCCCCGGCAGCAGCATCAGCATGGCGCCCACGCGCGCGAACACCAGCATGAAGGCGGCGGCGAGCGCGGGGAGGAAGGAGACGTCGATGCGCATGGCGCGCGGTCGCGCCCGCTATCCGCCGGACATGATGTGGGCCGCGAGCCGGGTCATGTGCCCTTGCAGCGCCTGGGCCATGAACGGCAAGGCGATCAGCATGGCGACGAAGATCGCAAGGATCTTCGGCACGAAGACGAGGGTCATTTCCTGGATCTGGGTGAGCGCCTGGAACAGCGAGATCACCACGCCGACCACGAGGCCGACCAGCATGAGCGGGCTCGACACCAGCACGAGCGTGTAGATCGAGTCGCGGGCGACATCGAGAACTTCGGGTCCGGTCATGACTTCTTCCTTATCTTCCCTCTCCCCGTTGGGGAGAGGGTGACGCGCGAAGCGCGTCGGGTGAGGGTCATTCGGAGTTTCGATCGGTACTCATAGAGCCCCTCACCCCGACCCTCTCCCCTTTGGGGAGAGGGAGCGCAGACGCCGAGTTCGCGGCTAGATCGGCATCTGCATGATCTGCTGATAGGCGGCGACGACCTTGTCGCGCACCGAGACAAGCGTGTTGACGGCGGTCTCGGTCTCGGCGACGGCGGTCACGACGTCGACGAGATCGGCCTTGTTGCTGCCGGTCGCGAGCGCGCGCGCCTGCGCGTCCGATTTCGCCCCGGTCTGGCGCACCGAGACAAGCGCGTCCTTGAGCATGTCGGTGAAGGTCGCGCCCTGGTCGGCGGTGCCGGCGATGCCGGTCGCCGACCGCTTGATGCTCGCGGCCGCATCGGTGATGCGCGCCATCTGCGCATAGGCGTTGGCTGCAAGTCCGGGTGTTGCCATAACGAGGGTCCTGGTCAGCTGTTGCGCAGGATATCGAGCGTGCGCTGGATCATGGTGCGGGTCGCGGTGACGACATTGACGTTCGCCTCATAGGAACGCTGGGCGTCGCGCATGTCGGTCATCTCGATCAGCGGGTTGACGTTGGGATACTTGACGTTGCCCTGGGCATCCGCGGCCGGATTGCCGGGCTCGAACTTGACGCGGAAGTCGCTGTTGTCGGTACGCACCGGGCCGAGCGCGACGACCTGGGAGTTGAGCGAGCGGTCGAACTCGGATTGGAACGTCGGGATGCGCCGGCGGTAGGGATCGCCGCCCGCCGTCTGTGCGGTCGAGTTCGAATTGGCGATGTTCTCCGAGATCACGCGCATGCGCCCGGCCTGCGCGCGCAGGCCCGACGCCGCGATGGCGAGCGATTTGATGAAATCCATGGTCTTCCTCCAGGGACGCCGATCCGGCGCCGTCAGCTCTTGTCGGCCGCGAGCTTGATGAGGCTCAGGCTGTGTGTGTAGAGCTGGGTCGCGGTCTGGTAGTCCATCTGGTTGGCGGCGACCTTCAGCATCTCGTCCTCGAGGGTGACGGCGTTGCCGGCGGGACGGACCTCGTATTGCTGGTGGTGGCCCGCGAACGTGCTCGAGTTCGGTCAATCCGGCGAGCTGCCCGGGCGCGTCGCGCGTGAGCTGCAGCGGCGCCAGGCCCCCGGGGGTCTGCGGCTGCGGCTCGACCAGTTCCATCGGGTGATAATTGGGCGTGTCGGCGTTGGCGACGTTCTGCGCCAGCACCTGCTGACGCTGCTGATGCCACTGCATGCGGTTCCGCAGCATCGACAGGATCGGGATGTCGGCAATCGCCATGCTGGCCTCCATCGGCGCGAGTTCCAACCGCGCCACCCGGCAGACTTTGCCTCCCGTATGGTTAATGCCGCGTTAATCTCGGCGTCCGAGGCCGATTGCCTTTAATCCGCCGTTTACCAAGAAAATGCTCGTGGAATCGCGCATTGTGGGGCAAAACCCCGATCCGCGTTAATGATTCGTTAAAGGCTGGCGCGGCACATTTTGCCCCGGCCGTTAACCATATCGCGGGCTGGGTGCAGCGGGCCGAGGGGGCGCGGAGCGCGGAGAAAACGGATGTACAACGCACTATTCGGCACCGAGGTGCCGCTCATGCTGCGCTTCACCATCGCGTTCGTGGTCGTGATCGGACTGATCGCCCTCCTCTACTGGGGCGTCCGACGGTTCGGTGCGGGTGCGCTCAGTTCCGCCGCCGCGGTGCGCGGACGCCAGCCGCGTCTTGCCGTGATCGACGCCGCCGCGGTCGACGCGCGGCGCCGCCTGCTGCTGATCCGGCGCGACAATGTGGAACACCTGATCATGATCGGCGGCCCGATCGACGTGTTGATCGAGCCCAATATCGTACGCGGGACCGCCGTCGCGCCCGCCCGCGAGGTGGCGCCGGCGCGCGCCGCCGACACGCTGCCACGCGCGGTGCCGCTCGCCGACGGCGGCATCTGGCCGCTTCAGCCCGAGCCGATGCAGCGCGCCCCGCGCGCCGCTCCCCCGGCGCCGCCCGCGCCGCCGCCGCAGCCCGACGAGGCGGACGCCGCCTGGTCGGTGCATCCCGAGGCCGCGCCGCGCATGGTGCCGGACAGCGAGCCGCGCGTCATTCCGGAGCGCGAGCCGCGCGCCGCGCGCGACCGTGAGCCACGTTCCGCGCCGGACCGCGACCTGCGGATCACGCCGGAGCGCGAGCCGCGCGTCACGCGCGAGCGTGAGCCACGTCCCGCACCGGACCGCGAGTTGCGGATCGCGGCGGAGCGCGAGCCGCGTGCCACACAGGAACCCGAGTTGCGCATCACGCCCGAACGCGAGCCCCGCGCCGCGCCGGCAGCCGCATCGCGCACTGCAGTCGACGGCGCCCCGCGCGGGCAGAATTCCGAGCGCTTGGCCGGCCTCGCGGCCGACCTGTCGCGCACCTACAGCGAGCCGGTGGCGACGTCTGCGCCCCCGGCCCCATCGACGCCCCCGCCTCCGCCTGCGGCCCGCAGCGCCGAGCCGCGCCGTCCGCCGCCCGTCCCGGCGCAGACGGTGAGCGAGACCGACGAGCAGAACCTCACCGAGATGGCGCAGCAGCTCGAGTTCGGCGCTGCAGCGCCCACGCCCGGCCGCTGCCCCGGCCATCACGCCACCGGCGCCGCGCACCGATCCCCCGCCCGCGCCGCCGCGCGCGGATGCCAAACCGGACACGAAGCCGGAAACCAAGCCGGCCGCCAGGGCTGGCGCGAAACCCGCGTTCGACAACCTCGAGCAGGAGATGGCCAGCTTGCTCGGCCGTCCGCCAGGGAAAGCGTGAAGCTCGCTCGATCCGGCCGCCGCGTTCGTCTCGCGACGGTAGCGGCCGGAATAGGGTTGGTCCTCGCGTTCACGGCGCCCGCGGGCGCTCAGGACATCAGCATCAATTTCGGCCAGGGCGGCGGCCTGACCGAGCGCGTGCTCCAGCTCATCGCGCTCATGACGGTGCTGTCGCTGGCGCCGTCGATCCTGGTGATGGTCACGTCCTTCACCCGCATCGTGGTGGTGCTGTCGCTGCTGCGCACCGCGCTCGGCACCGCGACGGCGCCGCCGAATACGGTGCTGATCTCGCTCGCGCTCTTCCTCACCGCCTTCGTGATGGCGCCGACGTTCGAGCGCTCCTACGAGATCGGCATCAAGCCGCTGATGGCCAACCAGATCACCACCGAGCAGGCGTTCGAGCGCTCATCGGGGCCGCTGCGCGACTTCATGCTCAAGAACGTGCGCGAGAAGGACCTCAAGCTGTTCATGGACCTGTCGCATGAGGCGACGCCGGCCAAGCCCGAGGACGTGTCGCTGCGCGTCCTCGTTCCCGCGTTCATGATCTCCGAGCTCAAGCGCGCCTTCGAGATCGGCTTCCTGCTCTTCCTGCCGTTCCTGATCATCGACCTCGTGGTCGCCTCGGTGCTGATGTCGATGGGCATGATGATGCTGCCGCCAGTGGTGGTGTCACTGCCGTTCAAGCTGATCTTCTTCGTGCTGGTCGACGGCTGGAGCCTCGTCGCCGGCAGCCTCGTGCAGAGCTACGGGACGTAGCGACCGCCCTTACTGCGCCGCGGTGCGGACCAGGCGCGGCGTCGCGCTGGTGGTCGCCGGCGCCACGGGCGCGGGTGCCGGCGTCGGGTTCGGGCGCGGCCCGTAGACCGCTCCTGGCGCGAACGCGCCAGTGTCCGGATAGCGCGTGCGCATGGCGCGCAGGAACGCTTCGAGCGTATCGACTGCCGCGACCTGGCGGGCGATCTCGCGGAATTCAGCCGGACTTGCATTCTCCGGCGTGGTCAGCACCTCGAAGACGTGGCGATCCGGCCCCTCCGACATCTTGGCCGCATACTTGGCGGCGAAGCGGCCGAGCCCAAGCTTGTCGTCGGCGAGCGAATACCCGAGCGCGGCGCGCAGCAGGTCGGCGCGCTCCGCGTTGTCGAGCGGCCTCCAGTCGCGCCAGCGGTCGCCGTAGAGCAGCTCGATCTGCTCGGCGGATTTGCGCCAGCTCTTCGCCGACCACAGGATGTCGGAGCGCAGGCGGATCGCCTCGGGGCCTTCGATATTGGCGATCACCTCGAGCGCGACCTCGTGGCGGCCGATATCGGCAAGCGCCCGCGCCTCGAGGAGCTGGCGCTCGTCGCGCAGGTCGTTCGGCAGCCCGGCGGTGCGGGTCGAGTGCAGCGCGGCCAGCGCCCGGTCCGGCTTGCGGTTCATCAGGTAGATCACGGCCAGGCGGGTGGCGACCTGCGCGCGCGCCGCGCCCTGCAGGCGGTGGTCGACCTGGTGCTGCAAGAGCTCGGCCGCCTGGTCGAGCAGGTCGACCGATACCAGACGGTCGGTGAGCCGGCGGATCATCTCGTCGCCGCGCCGGCCAATCGGGGTCAACTCGCGGTAGTCGTAGAACAGCGCGAGCGCGTCGATCGCCGGCATGGCGTCGCCCTTGCCGGCAAGGAACAGCGAATCGAAGGTCGCGGCGGCCGCGTCCTGGATGCGGCGCGTCATCTCCGAATTGGGATGCGCCCTCATGGCGATGCGCATCACGTGGAAGGCGTCGCGGTAGCGCGCCTCCTCGGTGTAGAGCTTGGCGAGGACCTGCAGTGCCTCGGTCTCGGTGTCGTCGCCGCGCCACACCGTGGTCAGCGTCTCGAGCGCCGAGATAACGTCGCCGCGCTTGAGGTCGCCGAGCTGGTAGCGCAGCTCGGTCTCGCGCAGGCGGCCTTGCGCGGCGGCCGGCCGCAACGTCGAGTCGGCGGCCTCGCGATAGGACGCGAGCGCATCCTCGTTGCGGCCGAGCGCCTCGGCGAGCCGTCCGCGCAGCACTGCGATCGACGGCGCGAGATCGGGCGGAATGCCGACCTGGTCGAGTTCGTTGAGATAGTCCGCGGCCCCCGCGAAATCGTGCGCCTCGACCGAGGCGCGCACCGCGTCCTTGAGCACGGTCCGCTGCAGCTCGATCGGCAGACCGCCGATCGCGGTGTCGAGGCCGCGGAACGCCTCGCGCGCCTCCGCCCATTTGCCTTGCTGCGTATATGCGACGGCGCGCCAGAGCTGGGCGTCGTGCTGGCTGCCGACCAGCGGATTGGCGAGGTCCTTCAGGGCTTCGTCGCTGCGCGACAACATGAGCTCGGCGACGGCGCGCATCACCAGGCTGGTCGTGTCGTCGGCGGTCGGACGATCATCGGAGATCGCCACATCGAGCACGCCCTTGGCCTCGACGTACATGTCGCGCGCCATGTAGAAGCGCGCGAGCTCGAGGCGCGCCGCGTTGCGCTTGCTGTCCACCGCGGTCGCGGCGGCGGCGATGAGCTTCTCCTGGCGTTCGCGCATCGCGGCCTGCCGGTCGAAGCCCCAGAGCTGCGAGTCGAACAGGAGCGGCCCGTACCCGCCGGCGCGCCGGCTGGCCTGGCCGCCGGACGACAGCGTCAGCCCGCCCGGCCGGCTGATCACGACCTTGTCGGTCGCGAGCTCGACGGTGACGTCGTCGGCGAGCGGCTCGATCGCCACGCCGTGGATCGAGGCGAGCGCGTTGAACTCGACGAAGTTCTGTTGCTTGAGAAAGCCGCGCGCCGGCCCGAGCGCGGTGACGACGTAGAGCGTGTCGCCGGCGTCCGGATCGGTCAGCCGATAGACGGAGCGCGGATCGTCGAACGGAACGATCGCGGCCGCGTGGCCGCCGCCGGCCGTGTTGTGCACAACGGCGAGCGGCCGCGTCGGATCGAGCACGACATCGCCGATCTTGACCGTCCAGGACGTGCCCTCCTGGGCGAAGCTCGCGAGCTGCGGGCGGTCGAGCTTGATGCGCACGACCTGCCCGTCGCGCGCCGGCGCGACCGTCGCGACGCCGAGGCGGCGGCCGACATTCTTGGCGAGCGCCGCGAGATCGATCTTGGCGGCGGAGTCGAAGACGAGCCAGAGCGTGTCGGCGCGGCGGAAGACCGCCGCCGGCGTCGGCGCGGCAAACGGAAAGGTGAGCTTGAGATTGTCGCCCTGGCGGCTCAGCGCGACCACGACCGGCCCGTTGGGATCGGGAGGATCGGTCGGCGCCACGGCCGGCTGATCGGCGGCGGCCGGCGGCGCAGCCGCGAGCGTCGGCGCATCGGTGTTCGATTGAGCGGAAGCCGGCGGCGGAGCCGGTTGCGGCTGCGCTGGCGCCGCGGACGGCGATGGCGCGGCAACCGATTGCGCAGGTGCGGCAGCCGGCCGGGCGGGCGTCGCAACCGGTTGCGTCGGCGGCGCGACGGGAGCAGCGGCCGGCGTGGCCGGCGGGGCACTCGATGCCGCGACCGGCGGCGACGCGGACGCGGGCGCCGGCATGGCGGGCGCCGCGGCAGCAGGTGCGGGTGGTGCAGCCGGCGCGGCCGCAGCCGTTTGCGCCGGAACGGTTTGCGGCGGGGCGAGGCTTACGGGCGGTGCGGGCCGGGCCGCGCTGTCGGCCGACGGACGCGGTTGGGTCAGGGAGTTGTCTTTCGGGATCAGCTCGGCGGGCGTCGCCCTGCCGTCGAGCGGCATGATGTCGACGACGTAGCTGTTGTCCTCGCGGAACGTGCGCACGTCGATCTTGCCGATGAGCGCGAAGGTGACCGACGTGGTCTGGTCGCCCGGCGTGCTCGCGATCGCCTCGATCGTCGGTGGCAGCGGCGAGACCGCAGACGCAAGATCGAACTTGAGGGCGCGGTCGAACACCAGCGTGAGCCTGTCCTTGCTGCGCTCGGTGGTGACCGACATGAGCTCCGGCAGCTCGAACACGTAGCGCGAAAAGGTCGGCTGATGCGCGACCCGCACCGGCGTGAGCGGAATCTTGCGCTCGCGCACGAGCAAGGCCTGCTCGCGCTGCTTCTTCTCGGCCACGCGCGCGCGCCGCGCCAGATCCTCGACCACCTCGCGCGGCAGCGCGGGCGGCGCGGCGGTCCACGTGTCGGGCAGGAGATCGACGAACAGGCGCTCGGCCGCCATCATCGAATTCACCCGCACGTGCTGGCCGATCGCCATGCGCACCGCCATGCCGTCGGGATCGCTGCGCGCGGCGCTCACGTAGCCGAGCGCGTTGGACGGCAGCCGGTCGATCGGGACCTTCACGGGGGTCTTGAACGAGATCACCAGCACGTTGTTGGCCAGGCGCACGTTGGCGTCGATCTCGTCGCTGAAATGGAAGACGAGGCGCGCATAGCCGCCGCTGAGGTCGACCGAGATGTCGCCCGTCACGGGCTGCTGGGCATGCGCCGGCACCGCGACGATCAGGCTCGGCAGCAGCGCGGCGACCAGCGCGAAGGCCGCGCAAGCCGCGGCCCGCAGCCGGCGCGCTACGGCGGAGAGGCGATCGGTCGCCCCGACTCCAACAATATGTGATTGCTCGCCCATGACGCGTTCTGCGCCGGTTTCCCTCGGGCGCAGACAAACGCAACGCGCCTACACGTCCACCCTAGGCCGACGCGCTTAATGAGCCGTTACCAATATATTTGAAATCAATACGTTAGGTGGTTTTCCGGACCCAGCGAAGTGCTTGCGTCCGCCGACTGATTTACCGCGGGTGTCCTTCGATCTTGGGAAGTTGGGAGGCCGGCGGCGCTTGCGGGGTGCCGGCCGCGCGGCTGGCCAGCTCGACGGTCAGGCGCTCGGCCACGTCGGGCTGCATCTGCGCCATGATATCGGCCATGACCCGCGGCTTAATCTTCGACACCACGGCGATCAGCACCGGCATCTCGAGGCGGTCGAAGATCTTCGCGGCGTCCTTCGCCTTCATGTTCTCGTACATGGTGACGAGGCCCTTGAGCCGCGCCGCTTCCTCTTCTTCCTTCTTGGCGGCCGCGCCGTTCGCCTGGGTTTCCATGCCCTTAAGCTCGTGCACGCGGCCGTCGAGCTGCTGTTCGGCCGACCGCACCAGATTTTCGCGGATCTCCAGCTCGCGCGCCCGCGCGTCGAGCTCCTGGCGCCGCTCACCCAGCCGCTCAAGGATGGCGCGCTCCGCCGGCGACGCGCCGGGGCCCTGGTCGAGCTGAATTACCCTGCCGCCCGTATTCGCTTTGGCGTCGTTCGGCTTGGGGGCCGGGGTCTCTCCCGGTGTTGGCTCTCGCCCGGCTTCACCTCGGCCGGCTTGGTCTCGGCCGGCGGCGCGGCGTTCTGCGCCACCTGTTCATTGGCGCCCTGCCGCGCGGGCGCCGGCTTTTCCGCGCTGATCGAGCCGGTCACGTCGGGGAAATTGAACATTTCCTGCGCCCACGAGGTCTTGTGGCGCTCATCCGCCGGCGGCGTGCTTGCGGTGCTCGGCGGGCCGCTGAAATCGAGATCGGCCAGCGTGAAACCGCCGTCGAGGGCGAGGCCGAGGATCTTGAGGCCGAGCAGGCAGCTTATCGCGAGCAGAACGACCGGAATCAGCCGGAACTCGCGGACGAACCGCATCATGCAGCGCGACCCGAGAGCCGCGAGCGGGCCCGATCGGCGAGCGCCTGCGCGGCCGCCACCATGGCGCGCGGATCAGAGGCGGGAGCAGGCGCGGGCGCCGGCGACAGCCCGAGCTCCGGACGCGCGGCGCTCACGATCCTCGCCAGCCGCTCGAGCACGCCGTCGCCCGCCGCGACCTGGCGGTCGATGTCGGCGCAGAAGCGCTCGGCCGTGCGCAGGCGCTCGCCGAGGTTCTGGTCGCACTCGCGCACCGTCAGCTTGAGGCCCGCGATCGCGCGCTCGGCGATCTCGGTCGCGGTGATGAGCTCGGAGATCGTCGCCTTGAGCGCATGCTCGTCGTTCTTGAGACGGGTGAGCCGCTTGTTGAGCGAGATGCAGTAACCGATCGTGATCATGAGCAGGATCGCGACCAGGCTCTCGATGATCAGTGCGAGGGTGTGGCTCACGATGCCTCCAACCGGTTCGATGTCTCGCCCGCCGTCTCGAACATGGCGAAGGTGGTGCGCGGCCGGCGCAACGGTTTCGACACGCGCACCGCGACGCGGTCGCCGACGCGGCCCATACGCCCCTCGGTGAGCGTCACGTCACCGCAGCGCACCGTCACCACGGCGTCGGGCTTGAGATCGAGGGTCAGCGTGTCGCCGACGTCGAGCTGCATGAGCTGCTTGAGCGGGAGCTTCGCCTCGTAGAGCACGGCGTCGACCGCGATCTCGGCCTGGCCGATCTCGGTCGCGAGATGGCCTTCCCAGATCGGGTCGCGGCCGAACTTCTCGCCCATGAACATCTGCAACAGCACGTCGCGGATCGGTTCGATGGTCGCATAGGGCAACAGCAGCTCGATGTTGCCGCCGCGATCCTCCATGTCGATGCGCAGGCGCACCAGGATCGCCGCATTGGCGGGACGCGAGATGGCGGCGAAGCGCGGATTGGTCTCCAGCCGGTCGATGTTGAACTTGACCGGCGAGAGCGGCTTGAAGGCGAGCTCGGCGTCGGCGAGCACCACCTCGATCATGCGCTTGACCAGGTTGGTCTCGATCGTGGTGTAGGGCCGTCCCTCGATGCGGATCGCGCTCTGGCCGCGCCGCCCGCCGAGCAACACGTCGATCATCGAATAGATCAGGCTCGATTCGACGGTGAACAGGCCGAAATTGTCCCACTCCTCCGCCTTGAAGACGGCGAGCACCGCCGGCAGCGGGATGGAATTGAGATAGTCGCCGAAGCGCACCGAGGTGATGCGGTCGAGCGTCACTTCCACGTTGTCGGAGGTGAAGTTGCGCAGCGACGTCGTCATCAGCCGGACCAGCCGGTCGAAGACGATTTCGAGCATCGGCAGGCGCTCGTAGGAGACCATCGCCGAGTTGATGATCGCGCGGATGCCGGAGTTGTCGCTGATCGACACGTCCGTCATGCTGAAGCCGAGGAGCGTGTCGATCTCCTCCTGGTTCAGGATGCGCTCGGTGCCGCCCTTGGTGCTCGACGTGAACGAATTTGTGTCGTCGATCATCGCGGCCCATTGGGCCGCCATTTCCTCGCTGACGGTCTCGACCGGCGCCGCAGCGGCTTCGCCCGGCGATGCGGCATCGTCCTCGAGGGCCGCGCCCCATTCGGCGGCCAATGCGTCCTGGTCGACTTGATTATCTGCCATTGCGGACCGTCACTGGACGACGATTTCCTTGAACAGCACGGCGTTGACCTTGTTCGGCGCGATCGCGATGTTCACGCGCTTGGTCAGCTCTTCCTTGAGCCGATAGAGGCCCGCCGAGCCGTCGAGATCGGTCGGCCGCAACTCGCGCAGATAGGTCTGGAACGTATCCATGATGCGCGGCGTCACGGGCTTGATCTCTTCCGACAGCTTCTCGTCGGCGAGCTCGAGCACCACCTTGACCTTGAGATACTGGGTGCGGTCGCTGCCGGCATTGTTGAGGTTGACCAGCACCTCGGGCATGTCGACGAAGACGGCGGGCTTGGGCGGCGGCGCCGCCTCGGCGTGATGGCCGTGGCCGCCGAACATCGCGAAGCCGCCGTAGACCAAGCCGGCGAGCAGCAGGACGCCGCCGCCGACCATCCCGATCATCTTCACGGAGAACTTTCGCTTCGGCGCCGATGTCTGCTCGGCGCCTTCGGCGACTTCCGCTTCGTCGTCGGAGCTGTCCGCTGTTTTAGCCTTCGCCGCCATGTGAATCCCGGATCGCGCTTGGCGCAGCGCGTGCGGCCGACCGGGCGGTCGAACAATGCCGCACGCGCTTCGTGCGTGGTATTGGGAAGGCTAATGTCAGAATGGTTAACGCAATCTTATCTACCCGGAAAATTTTGCCGCCCATCCCTGCCGCGGCGGCGCTTTCTGCCGGCGTCAAAAGCCGGCGATTTTCATTATCCTTTTGATATCACTAAATTTTCAGCTCTGGCACGGCCCCTGCTTATGGTTAACGCGGGTACCCGCGGCTTGGGAGAGCAGCGGGCGGCCCGATGACCGCACCCGTTTGGGAGAACGGGGCGCGGTCGCCAGGGGAGATCACCGATGGAGAATGCACTTCTCGTCGGACTGTCGCGCCAGATGGTGCTCGAACGCCAGCTCGACGTGGTCGCGAACAACGTCGCGAACATGAACACGACCGGCTTCAAGTCCGACAACTCGATGTTCGAGCAATACCTGATGCCGGTCGCGCGCGAGAACCGCTTCGGGCCGGCCGACCGTCAGGTCGATTTCGTCAACGACCGCGGCACCTGGCGCAACACGCGCGCGGGCTCGATCCAGCAGACCGGCAACCCGCTCGACGTCGCGATCAATGGCGACGGCTACATCGCGGTGCAGACCGCGGGCGGCGAGCGCTACACCCGCAACGGCTCGCTGCAGATCAACGCGCAGGGCCAGCTCGTCACCACCGACGGCTCGCAAGTCATGGGCGACAGCGGGCCGATCGTGTTCCAGACGACCGACCACAATATCGCGATCACGCCGGACGGGCGGATCACCGTGGTCGAGGCTGGCGCCACCAACACCGAGTTCGACGCGCGGCCAGATCCGCATCGTCAGCTTCGCGGCGCCCCAGCAGCTGCAGAAGGAAGGCAACAACAACTACGTCGCGCCGCCCGGCGTCGCGGCGACGCCCGACCCCAACTCAAAGCTGATCCAGGGCTCGATCGAGAAGTCGAACGTCAACGGCGTGGTCGAGATCTCGCGCCTGATCGAAATCTCGCGCGCCTACGCGCAGGTCGCCCAGCTGCTGTCGAACGCGAGCGACCTGCACAAGAACGCCATTCAACAGCTCGCCACCGTGCCGAGCTGAGTAGCGCATGTTCCGGCACGCGCAGATGAACGAGTAAGCGAGGACCGACGCCATGCGAGCACTGAACACCGCCGCGACTGGGATGATGGCCCAGGAGCTCAACGTCGAGGTCATCGCCAACAACATCGCGAACATGCGCACGACCGGCTACAAGCGCCAGCGCGCCGAGTTCCAGGACATGCTGTACGAGCACGTCCGCCGCATCGGCGTGCAGACCTCGACCCAGGGCAACATCCTCCCCGTCGGCGTCGACATCGGCTCGGGCGTCAAGACCGTCGGCACGCCGCGCATCATCACGCAGGGCACGCTGACACAGACCGGCGGCCCGCTCGACGTCGCGATCCAGGGCGACGGCTATTTCAAGATCCAGCTGCCCGACGGCACCTTCGCGTATACGCGCGACGGCTCGTTCCAGATGGACGCGCAGGGCCGCATCGTCACGGCGCAGGGCAACCTGGTGCAGCCGGGCATCACCATTCCGCCGAACTCGACGGCGCTCACGATCAACAGCCAGGGCCAGGTCTCGGTGATCCCGCAAGGGAGCACGACGCCGACCACGCTCGGCCAGATCACCGTCACGAGCTTCCTCAACGAGGCGGGCCTCCTGCCGGTCGGCGACAACCTGTTCACCGAGACACCCGCCTCCGGTCCGCCGCAGGACGGGCTCGCCGCCACCAACGGGCTCGGCAGCATGCAGCAAGGCAACCTGGAGAACTCCAACGTCGAGCCGGTGACCGAAATCTCCGACCTCATCTCGGCGCAGCGCGCCTACGAGATGAACTCCAAGGTCATCAGCGCGGCCGACCAGATGCTGCAGACGACCTCGGGGCTCTATCGCTGAGGAGGATAATCGCCATGACCCGCGCCAAGATCCGTGCCATGATCCGTGCCCTCGCCTTCGCGTCGCTCTTCGCCGCGGCCGTGCCGGCCGCCGCGCAGCAGGTCGCCGCGGTCGCGGCGCCGATCCCGACGCTCAAGCGCTCGGTCACCGTCTCCGACGATCTCGTGCGCATCGGCGACCTGATCGACAATGCGGGCGATGCCGCCGACACGCCGATCTTCCGCTCACCCGACGCCGGCACCACCGGATCCGTCACGCTGCAGCAGATCGTCGATGCGATCCGCCCCTACCACCTCTATCGCATCGACACGCAGAACATCGCCGCGGTCCAGGTCAGCCGCAGCGGGCGCACCATCGAGGCGAGCGAGATCGAGGCGCGCATCGCGCGCACCTTCGCGGGCCGCTACGGCCTCGGCGAGGCGAAGAACCTGCACGTGACGCTCGACGCGATGGTGCAGCCGATCACCGTCGACTCCTCGCCGGCGACCGATCTCACCCTGATCGGCGCCTCGCTCGACCCGCGCTCCGGCCGCTTCGAGATCTCGTTCGACGTGCCCGGCAGCCTGGCGATGCGCCGCCTGCCGCTGCGGCTGACCGGCACCGTGGTCGAGACCGTCGAGACCGCGGTGCTCACCCGCGCGGTCGCGCGCGGCGAGGTGATCAAGGCCGCCGACGTCGCGATCGAGCGCCGGCCGAAGGCCGAGGCCGCGAGCGAGCCGGTCACGGACGCTGACCAGGCGGTCGGGCTCGCGGTGCGCCAGGCGATGCGCTCCGGCCAGCCGCTGCTGCGCTCGCAGCTCATGAAGCCGGAACTGGTCCATCGCGACGCCACCATCACGCTGGTCTACGAGGTCCCGGGCATCGTGATCACGACGCGCGGCAAGGCGCTCGAAGCCGGCGCCCTGGGCGACACGATCAGCGTCGCCAATGTCGAGACCAAGCGCACCATCCAGGGCACCGTCAGCGGGCCGAACCGTGTCACCATCATGGCGACGTCGGCGCGTGTCTCGCCCACCGCGGCCGCGCTGCCGCAATCAGTCGCGTCACGTTGAGCAACGAGCGAGGAAATATGTCGAAGCGTCATCAGTTGTTGTTGCGTCCGGCCGCGCTCGTCAGCGTCGTGACGCTCTCGTCGTTGATGTGCGGCTGCTCCGCGATCGACCGCATCACCAATATCGGCGAGCAGCCGAAGCTGTCGGCGATCAAGAACCCGACCACGCAGCCCGGCTACAAGCCGGTGCAGATGCCGATGCCGACGCCGCAGCCCGCGACCTACAATCCGAATTCGCTGTGGCGCAACGGCTCGCGCGCCTTCTTCAAGGATCAGCGCGCCCGCCAGGTCGGCGACATCCTCACCATCACGGTCAACATCACCGACAAGGCGGTGATCGCCAACGAGACGCAGCGCAGCCGCACCAACACCGAGGATTCGGGCATCACCGATTTCCTCGGCGCCAAGACGCAGACGCCGAGCGCCGCCCTGCCCGGCCGCCTGCTCACCACCGACTCCACCATGTCGAACGACGGCAAGGGCTCGATCAACCGCCAGGAGGCGTTGCAGACCAACGTCGCCGCGGTGGTCACCCAGGTGCTGCCGAACGGCAACCTGGTGGTCGAGGGCAAGCAGGAGATTCGCGTCAACTACGAGATTCGCGAGCTCATCGTCGCCGGCATCGTGCGGCCCGAGGACATCCAGAGCGACAACACGATCGATTCGAGCAAGATCGCCGAGGCGCGCATCGCCTATGGCGGCCGCGGCCAGATCATGGACATCCAGCAGCCGCGTTACGGCAGCCAGTTGATGGATGTGGTGCTGCCGTTCTGACGTAGTCGGTAGTCAGTGGCTTTTGTGGTCAGTGATCAGTGATCGATCGTCGGTGATCGGAAGAGGATCGTCCGTTTCGTCCTCGCGGACCGATTGCTGACCTCGTGCTCCCCGCCGCTCCCCGACCCGGGTCGGGGCGGCGCAACGACGCGGCCTCCGGCGACTCCCCCGCCGGAGGCCGCGGTCTTTTCAGGGAGGCACGAATGGCCAATGGCGAATAGCGATTAGGGAGTAGCGAATAGAACGGTCCGTTCGCCACTCGCTATTCGCTACTCGCTATTCGCTATTCGCTACTCGCTACTCGCTACTCGCTACTCGCTACTCGCTACTCCGCTATTCGCATCAATCGTCGCGATACACTCTTTCGCGCCGCTCGTGCCGCTCCTGCGCTTCGATCGACAGGGTCGCGATCGGGCGGGCCTCGAGGCGCTTGAGCGAGATCGGCTCGCCGGTCTCCTCGCAATAGCCGTAGGTGCCGTCCTCGATGCGCTGCAGCGCGGCGTCGATCTTGGCGATCAGCTTGCGCTGGCGGTCGCGCGCGCGCAGCTCGATCGCGCGATCGGTCTCCGAGGAAGCGCGATCGGCGAGATCGGGATGGTTCTGATTCTCGTCCTGGAGATGCTGCAGCGTCTCCTTGGCTTCCTTCAGGATGTCTTCGCGCCAGGCCAAGAGCTTGTCGCGGAAATACTCCCGCTGCCGTTCCCCCATGAACGGCTCTTTATCGGTGGGCCGGTAGCTTTTTTCTTTTTCGGCGGCGCGCATGCACCCCACTCCGTGCATTTGACGTTTTGAAACCCGTGGACTCCCGCGCGAGCCTGAACTCGCGCGGCGCGTTATAGCGACCGTGCCCCGCTGCGACAACTGGGCACGGGACCGAAATCGTGATGGAACACGAAGGAATTGCGACGGCGGGGCGCCGGCTCTTGGGGGTGAAATCTTGCGGGTCGGGTCAGGCCGCGGAGGTCGCGACCTTGGCAAGCTCGACCTCAACCCGCAGGTCGATTTCGGCCAGCACCTGGTCGATGCGCGGATCGCCCGACGGGTCCTTGAGCTCGGCGGCCGCGGTCTTGAGCCTTGCCAGCATGGCGGGCTCGAGCCCGCCCGACAGCAGCGCGAGCTTCATCTCGTCGAGCAGATCGAGCGCCGTGTGGCCGCGCTTGACGGCGCGGCGGCGGCGCTCGTCGGCCGCTTCGACGCCCTGCAGCGCGAGGAGCGCGTCGATCCCCGCGACGGTGCGAACGCCGCCGGCTGCGGTCGGCGTCGCGGCGGGCTCTTCCTGCGGCAGGCTGAAGGAGCCGGATGTGGAGCGGCGCGCAAACGTCGACCCCGTGGCGGCGGTCGGCCCGTTCGATCCCGAGATGCGCATGACGAAGGCCTCTTCGCGCGGCGGCCGGACCGCCGCAGCGAAACCCTCGGTCCGCAATGGTTAAGGCTCGGTAAACACCCGGCAAGATTTGCCGTGATGGGGCAACGCGTTCCTGGCGCGCGGCTGGCCGCCCAGCCGTCGACTCAAGACATTATCTTATGAAATCAACAAGTTAAATGATTTACACAAAGTGGCACGGCATTCGCTTCAGGATTGGCAGTCCGACCTCATCGGGGAGAATTGGATGACGAGGACATCCAGGCTCGCGCGTGCCGCGCTCGCGGTCGCGTGGGTATTGTCAGGCATGGTGCAGCCCGCACACGCGGCTTCGCGGATCAAGGATCTCGCGAACGTCGAAGGCGTGCGGCAGAACCAGCTCATCGGTTACGGCCTCGTGGTCGGCCTCAACGGCACCGGCGACACGATCAACAATTCGCCCTTCACCAAGCAGTCGCTCACCGCGATGCTGGAGCGGCTCGGCGTGAACATCCGCGGCCAGACGCTGCGCACCGGCAATGTCGCGGCCGTGATGGTGACGTCGAACCTGCCGGCTTTCTCCACCCAGGGCACGCGCATCGACGTGACGGTGTCGGCGCTCGGCGACGCCAAGAGCCTGCAGGGCGGCGTCCTGCTGGTGACGCCGCTGCTCGGCGCCGACGGCAACGTCTACGCGGTGGCGCAGGGCTCGCTCGCGATCGGCGGGTTCCAGGCGGGCGGCGACGCCGCATCGATCACGCGCGGCGTGCCGACGGTCGGACGCATCGCCAACGGGGCGATCATCGAGCGCGAGATCGACTTCGCGCTCAACCGCATGAACCAGGTGCGGCTCGCGCTGCGCAACGCCGACTTCACGACCGCGAAGCGCATCGCGGCCGCGATCAACGACTACCTCGGCACGCCGACCGCCGAGCCGCTCGATCCCTCGACCGTGGAGCTCACGGTCCCGCCGCAGTACAAGGGCAACGTGGTCGCGCTGCTCACCGAGATCGAGCAGCTGCAGATCGAGCCGGATCTGCCCGCGAAGATCATCATCGACGAGCGCTCCGGCATCATCGTCATGGGCCGCGACGTGCGCGTCTCGACGGTCGCGGTGGCGCAGGGCAACCTCACGGTGACGATCTCGGAATCCCCGCAGGTGAGCCAGCCCAATGCGCTGTCGCGCGGGCGGACCGTGCGGGTCCCGCGCACCCGCGTCGGCGTGCAGGAAGACGGCCGCAAGCTCGCGGTCGTGGACGAGGGCGTGTCGCTGCAGCAGCTGGTCGACGGCCTCAACGCGCTCGGGGTCGGACCGCGCGATCTCATCGCCATCCTGCAGGCGATCAAGGCGGCCGGCGCCATCCAGGCCGACATCGAGGTGATGTGATGACGCCCCTGATGCCCTCGCTCGCCTCGCCCAGCCTCGACTTCGATCGCGAGCCCGAGCCTCGCGGCCGCGCGCGCCAAGAACTCGCCGCAGGCGCGCATGCGCGCGCAGGCGCAGGACTTTGAGGCCCAGTTCCTCAACTCGATGTTCCAGCAGATGTACACGGGCGTCGGCGGCGACGGACCGTTCGGCAACAGCAAGGGCGTCGGCCCGTGGCGATCGTTCCTGACCGACGAATACTCGAAGAGCTTCGCCAAGTCGGGCGGCATCGGCATCGCGGACGCCGTCTACAAGCAGATGCTGGCGCGATGGCAATCGCACCAGGCGTCGCCGCAAGCAACGCAAGCGACGCAACCGACGCAAGCGCTGGCCAGATAAGGGATCGCAGCCATGCAACAACAGAACACCGCGCCCAAGAACACCGCGCCCATGCAGCCCACCCTCGCGCGTCCGGTCGGCGACCCGGCGGAAGCGCAGGCGGTGATCGGCCATCTGAGCGACGTGATGGACGCGCTGCTCGACGTGGTCGAGGAGGAGACCCAGCTGGTCCGGCTCGGCAAGCTCACCGAGGTCGCGCGCCTCGAGCCGAAGAAGACCAACCTGGCGCGGCTCTATCTCGCCGATACGGCGCGCCTGCAGGCGAGCCAGCCCTATCTCGCGAAGACGGTTCCGGGCGTGTTGCAGGTCCTGCGCGAGCGGCACAACACGTTCCGCGCCATGCTGCAGATCAATCTCACGGTGCTGGCGACCGCACATGCGGTGGCCGAAGGCATCATCCGCGGCGTCTCGGCCGAGCTCAACCGCAGCGCGGCGCCGCAGACCTACGGCGCCTCGGGGCGGCGCGTCACGCCGCCGCCGCGCAACGCGCTGCCGCTGTCGGTGAGCCGCTCGCTTTAGGCCTTCAGGCGCCTCGCGCCGCCTCGTCACGTTGCGTCGCGTTGTGCGGCAGTCGGTTGCGTCAATGTGGCTTTCGCAGGTTACGTGGTCAGTAGGGCGTCGATCGGTTCGGGAACAGCGCGGCGTCGAGCCGCGCTGTTCTTGCATTGAATTCATGCATTCATGCATTGATGACGAAGCCGTCGGCTTTTCGAAAAGCCCCCGTGCTAAAAAAACACTTACCGGCGCGATGACTATTCATACCAAGTCGCCGCCTGTGTGCGCCGGCGCACCGCGTAAGTTGAGCGCGTTGGCTCGTATTACGCTGCGACCGGTGGCCGGATGTGGCTCGCGCGCAGGTATTTCTACGTGCCGCGCATCGCGGCGAATTGAAATTACCTCAAATTGTCCTCGTCCTGGAGGCGCAACTTAACCATGTTCCCTTACGTGAGGTTAAAGACCATCGCCTAGCATCGGTCACTGGTGACATGGAGGTCCAGAATCCTGAACGGGGTTCCCAGGAACGTACAGCCAGGAGGCTGTCATGGACACGGGAGTTACAATCAGGCCGAATTCGAACGTAGTCGCGCAAGCCTACGTGCCGACGGTTGCTGCCTCGCCGGACCCTGCCACGACCACCGATCTGCCAGCATCGAAGGCCGTGACGGCGTCGAACACGACGACACAAGCGCGCAACGATACGCCGGCGACCACGCATGAGGTGGTCATCGATCCGGAGACGCGTGAGATGATCTATCGCGTCATCGACGTGAGCTCGCGCCAAGTCGTGCGCCAGGTACCGGACGAGGCCCTGCTGCGCACCCGCGCCTATGCGCAGGCGATCGCCAACGGCGACTCGCCGGTGCAGGCGCTCAACCAGGCCGACCTCGACGTCCAGGCCTAGCCCGCGCTTAATCGATCATTAACCACGTCAGCCTAGCAAGATTGCGGGGCGATCCCCGGCCGCGTCGCGCGCGCCGGCAAGCTGCACGCCTATCGTCCTGGCGGATGCAAACCCGCGGAATCCGGATGAACGCCCCCACCATCGACGACCTCATCCAGCAGGGCCTCGCCCATCACCGCGCCGGCGACCTCGCGCACGCCGAGAAGCTCTATCGCGCGGTGCTGGAGACGAAGCCGTCCGACCTCAACGCGCTCCAGCTCCTGGCCGCCCTCACCCACACGACCGGGCGGACGCATCAGGCGATCGGGCTGTTCGAGCGCGCCGTCGCGGCGCTCGCGGCGCAAGGCGGCGCCGAGGCCAAGCACGCGCCGCTGTTCAACAACCTCGGCAATGCGCTGCGCGACGCCGGGCGCGGCGGCGACGCGGTCGAGACCTATCGGCGCGGGATCGCGCTCGATCCGCGGCTCCCCGAGCTGCATGCCAACCTCGGCAATGAGCTCCACGCGCAGAAGGATTTCGCCGGAGCCGCAGCATGCTTCGCGCAGGCCGCGGCGCTCGATCCCGCCAACCACAATTTCGCGCTCAACCTCGCCAACGCCCATGCGGCGGCCGGGCAGCACGACGCCGCGATCGCACGATTGCGGGCGCTGCTGCAGGCCGCGCCGGGCCATGTCGACGCGCTGGGCGCCCTCGGCCGCGCGCTGACATCGGCGGGCCGCCTCGACGAGGCGATCGACAGCTTTCGCGCCGCAGTTGCGGGCGATCCGGCCTCATGCCCGGCGCGGCTCAACCTCGCGGCTGCGCTGGTGCTCGACAGGCAGATGGAGAGCGCCGTCGAGATGCTCACGGCGCTCGCGGTCGAGCGCCCGGATGATCCGGCGGTGCAGTGGGATCTCGCCGTCGCGCTGCACGGGCTCAATCGGCCGCAGCCGGCGCTCGCGGCGCTTGCACGCCTTCTCGCGCTGCGTCCGCGCGACGCCAACGCGTTTCTGCTGGCCGGCATGATCCATCACGAGGCCGGCAACCTGAACGAGGCGATGACGAGCTGCGCCGCCGCGCTGCGCGTCAAGCCCGACATGAACGAGGCGCTGCTCCGCCTCGCCGTGGTCCTGGCCGACCTTGGTCGTCACGCGGAGGCGATCGAGGCGAGCCGGCAGCTCCTCAAGGTCGAGCCCGACAACGCGCCCGCGCTGTGTGTCCTCGGCGGATCGCTCGTGCGCACCGGCCAGGGATCGGCCGCGCTCGATGCCTACCGGCAGTGCCTGCACGTCAAACCCGACTATCTGCCGGCGCGCTATCTGCTCGGCGTGCTGCTCAAGGACATGGGCCAGCCCGCGCTCGCCGAGACGGCGCTGCTCGCCGCGCTCGAGCTCGCGCCCGACCATGCCGGCGCCCACATCGAACTCGGCAATGTGCTGCAGGCCCTCGGCCGCGCCGAGGAAGCATGGCAAAGCTATGCCCGCGCCCAGGTGCTGCGCCCGCTCAACAAGCTGCCGACCACGGTCGCCGAGCCCGACTTCTCGGTGCTCGTCATCATGGCGCCCGGCGCCGGCAACACGCCCTACCGTTACCTGATCGGCAAGAACAGCTACGAGTGCAACCTCTATGCACTCCTGCCGAACATCGAGCCGGACCTCGCGCTGCTGCGCCAGCACGGCGACATCGTGCTCAACCTCATTTCCGACGCCGACCAGGGGCGCGACATGCTGGCGGGCGCGGCGGCGCTGGTCGAGAAAATCGGGAAACCGGTCATCAACCATCCGAGCCAAATCCTCGCCACCAGCCGCGATGCCATTGCGCAGGGGCTGCCCGCGATCCCGCGCTGCCGGGTGCCGCGCACGATGCGCGCGAGGCGCGACGAGGTGGCGGCGCTCGCCGAGGGCTTCGGCTTTCCGCTGCTGCTGCGTACCCCCGGCACGCATGGCGGCGACGCCTTCGAGAAGATCGATGCGGCATCGGAGATCGACGCATTCCTGGCCCAGCATCCGGTCGAGGACTACTACCTCACGGAATTCGTCGATTACCGCGCCACGGACGGGTTCTATCGCAAGTACCGCATGATCCTGGTGGATGGTGTCCTGCTGCCCTACCACCTCGCGATCCACGACGACTGGAAGATCCACCATTTCCGCACCGACATGGGCAACCAACGTTGGATGCAGGACGAGGAGGCCGCCTTCCTCGACAATCCGGGCGCCGTGTTCGCCGAGCCGCACCAGGCGGCGCTCCACGAGATCGCCCGCATCGTCGGGCTCGAGTTCGTCGGGGTCGACTGCTCGATCGATCGCGCCGGCGACGTGCTGATCTTCGAGGTCAACGCCTCGATGCTGATCCACGACGACAACGCCGACTACGCCTACAAGACGCCGCACGTGGCGCGCATCAAGGCGACCTTCGACGCGATGCTGGCACGCCGCGCGCTCGCGGCGCGGGTTGCCGCCGGGCGAGTACCAAGCGATGCCGATAGCCGGAGCGCAGCTGCCGGCTGAGCCGGCAGCCCGTCGTTCCGATCTCGCAAGACGGATGAAGATTCCCTGCTAAGTGGGATTTTGGCGCACCTGCAAATACAGGGGATCTACAGGCGATCTACAGGAAATCGGGTTTTTCACTTTTCGGCTCCGTGCGATCGAGGTGCGCCAAGCGCGTCCATGCGGAAGCCGGGGACAAGTTCAGGTACATCTCATAGGATTCGACGCAGTGATTCGTGCTGTTTGGCTCGCAACGGTTCCCGCGTGGTGCCGGCACGCCCGAACAGCCTCGCTCGATTGAGATCATGCCGCCGCCCGCACAGCAACACGTCCGGCCCCTGTCCAAGCATGCGACGGCGTTGGCGCAAGCTCAAACCTATTTCCAAAATCGCAACTACCCGGAGGCGGCGGCCCAGTGCGAGCGGCTTCTCGCCAAGCGGCCGTCCGATTTCGACGCGCTCTATCTGCTCGGCGCCATCCGACACGCTCAGGGGCGCCTGCCGGAGGCGCTCGACGCGCTCGCGCGGGCGCTCAAAACCAACGCGCGCTCGCCGGAGGTCCTTTTCAATCACGGGACCATTCTCGCCAACCTCAAGCGACATGCCGAGGCCCTTGAGAGCTATGACCGGCTCGTATCGCTCAAGCCGAATTGGGCCGAGGCACAATGCAACCGCGGCCGCATCCTGCTGCACATGGGCCGGCCCGACGCGGCGCTCCCCTGCTTTGCGGCGGGGCTCGAGCTCAAGCCGGATTCCGCCGACGCGCTGAGCGGTCAAGGGAACGCCCTGATCGCACTCGGCAAGCCCGAGGAGGCCCTGGCGCCGCTCACCCGAGCGCTCCGCCTGCGGCCCAACGACGCCTACACCCTGTACGTTCTGGGCGGCGCGCTAGCGCGGCTTTGCAGGCATGCCGAAGCCCTCGCGAGCTACGAGAGGGCGATCGCCATCAGTCCGCGCTACGGGGAGGCGCACGCGAACCGCGGCGTCGTGCTTCACAAGCTGGGGCGCTACGACGAAGCGCTCGCGAGCTGCGATCGCGCCATCGCGCTCGACCCAAGGGATGCCAACGCCTGGACCACCCGCGGCAGCGTCCTTTACGACATGAAGCGGTACGATGAGGCGCTGGCGAGCTACGAGCGCGCAACCGAGGCCGATCCGAACTGCGACGCCGCCTGGGCGAGCCGCGGTATCGTCCTCGACCGCCTTGTTCGAACTCGATGAAGCGCTCGCAAGCCACGATCGGGCTGTCGCCATAAACCCAAGCAACGTCCACGCCTGGACCAGCCGCGGCAACACGCTCGTCGCGCAGGGCCACATCGAAGATGCGCTCGCAAGCCACGATCGCGCGCTTGCGCTCGATCCCGGCAACGTCGATGCCTTGATCTACAAGGGAACTGCCCTTCAGGACGCCCGGCGGCCGCTGGAAGCGCTCGAACATCTCAACCGCGCGCTCGCCCTCGATCCCACCTCAGCCAAGGCGCACTTCAGCAAATCTTTGGTTGACCTTCTGCTCGGAAATCTTGTCGACGGATGGCCAGGATATGAATCCCGCTTCGAGGTGCGAGACGCATCCGAGTATCGTTCCTTCGAGAAGCCGCGCTGGACCGGCCATGAGCCGATCGACGGAAGGACGCTGCTGAATTCACGCCGAGCAGGGCCTCGGCGACAACATCCAGTTTGCGCGATATGCCTCGCTCCTTGGCAAACGCGCCCGCGTCATTCTCGGAGTGCCGCGGCCGCTCGTCCAATTGCTCACCGGCGTGGAGGGGGTGTCGCAAGTCTTGTCCCCGGGCGAGCAGCTCCCGGATTTCGATTTTCATTGCCCCTTGTTGAGCCTGCCGCTCGCCGCCGGCACGACCATGGAGACCATCCCGAGCGAGGTTCCTTACCTCGGTGCGGATCCCACGGCCGTCGCGGCGTGGCGCCGACGTTTGGCTCCGCTTGGCGGCCTCAAGATCGGCCTGGTGTGGGCCGGCAACCCGGGGAAGACCGCAATAGCGCGCGCCCTCGATCGGCGTCGCTCCATGACGCTTGCCCAACTCAACCCACTGGCGAGCGTGCCTGGCGTCAGCTTCGTGTCGCTGCAGAAGGGCGCCCCAACCGCGCAGATCAAGTCGGCGCCCGCCGGCTTCGTGGTCCACGACTGGACCGACGAGCTCGCCGATTTCGCCGACACTGCCGCGTTGATCGAAGCGCTCGACCTAGTGATCTCCGTCGACACCTCGGTCGTGCACCTCGCGGGCGCGCTCGCCAAGCCGGTGTGGATGTTCAACCGGTTCGAATTCCGAGTGGCGCTGGATGCTCGAGCGCGAGGACAGCCCCTGGTACCCGACCCTGCGTCAGTTCCGTCAGCCCCACCCAGGCGACTGGGCAAGCGTGGTGGCCCGCATGGCGCGGGAGCTCGCGAACTTGGCTGAGGCGTTTACCCGACGATAGAGCGCATTCCGTTCCTGCGGAATCGGAAAACGCCCTATCTTCATTATTTGGCGCATGTTCTTTTCAGCGAACCGGTGCCCACTTCGCCGGAACATGCGCTAACCGTCTGAAGGACGGCGTCGCTTCCGCCTGCGCGCGGAAGCGCTTCGGCGGCCTCAAGGGTCGGTTTCCTGACACGTTGCATTTCCGCCAATACGGCCAATGCCAAAGGGGCGCAAGAAGATGCTTGCGCCGGCGCTGCCGCAATCCGCCGAACGATTGGTTAGGGTTCGGTTAGCTCATATGGTTAACCAAAGATGAATGCAGTCTCTATGTAGTATATAAAGTCCTTTCTATTAGGTTATGTTCCGTTAACCATGTTTTTTTACGGAGCATTACATCGCGCTGTGAGATGAGAACCGCCTCGATCCTGGAGGATCGGGACTCACAAGCGGCCCATAGTGGCCATCGACCAGAAAGGTTCGAAAAATGTCTGATATCACTCTGTCCGCCGGCGTCCGGCAGAACCTCCTCTCGCTGCAGAGCACCGCCTCCCTGCTGTCGACCACGCAGGAAGCTCTCGCCACCGGCAAGAAGGTCAACTCGGCAGCCGACAATCCGTCCAACTTCTTCACCTCGCAATCGCTGAACAACCGGGCCAACGACCTGAGCTCCCTGCTCAACTTGATCGGCCAGGCGCAGCAGACCATCACCCAGGCCGATACCGGCATCACCTCGCTGACCAATCTCGTGCAGTCTGCCAAGTCGCTGGCGACGCAAGCCCAGCAGTCGACGTTGGGCGCCGTGAACTTCAGCCAGGTCACCGGCACCCAGGCGATCGCGGCGGACACGACTGAGATCTCCGGCTCAACGGCCGTCGCGACCGCCGTCAGCGGCGTCGTCGCCTCGACCCAGTCGACCGCGAGCATCTCGTCGGCCGGCATCACGGCGCTGGCGAACGGCGACACGCTGACCTTCAAGCTCGGTGCCAGCGGTACCGTCCAGACGGCCACGTTCACGACCGGCTCCGCGAGCGGCAGCTCGTTCAACACGGCGGCCGACCTGCAGACCCTGCTCAACGCCGACTTCAGCGGCAAGGCCGTGGCGACGGTAGCGTCCGGCGCCGTCACGTTGACCAGCGACGATCTTACCAACGACTTCACGACCGGCGGCACCAACGGCGCCGGCACCAACTTCGCGGCTGCCGCCCACACGACCGGTGACGCGCTGACCTTGACGGACGGCTCCGGCCACTCGTCGAGCTTCTTCTTTGTTGCCGGCAATGCGAGCGCCGCGAACGGCACGTTCACCACCGCAGCAAATCTCGTGAGTGCGATCAGCAACGGCGCCTCGAGCGTGCACGGCACCATCACGCCGACCGGCGTGGGAGCCAGTAACGGCTTCCTGCAGCTCGACTCCCCGGGCTCGATCACGGTCGCCGGCAACATCGGCACCGCGCTCGGCCTGACGACGGGCACGACCAACGCCAACTTCAACTCGACCCTGCACAGCCTCACCGGCTCGATCTCGGTCCAGGTCGGCTCGAACACGACGCACACGGTCACGTTCGGCTCGGGCAACGGTCAGGTGAACACCAAGGCCGCGCTCACCGCCGCTTTCAACGGCTTCACCGACATCACGGCTGGCTTCAACTCCTCCGGGGACCTCCAGTTCACCCCGACCAGCACCAGCCCCGTGACCGTCGGCGGCACGCCCGGCACCGTGACCTCGCTCGGCCTCTCGCTCGGCACCTTCACGCCGACCGCGACGGTCGTGTCGCCCAACTCTACCCGGGCGAACCTGCAGACCCAGTACAACGACCTGCTCACGCAGATCGACCAGCTGGCCGGCGACTCGTCCTACAACGGCATCAACCTGCTCAACGGCGATAACCTCAAGGTGACGTTCAACGAGAGCGGCACCAGCTCGCTGACGATCCAGGGCGTCAAGTTCAATTCCCAGGGCCTCGGCCTGTCGGCGGTCACCGGCACCGGGTTCCAGGACAACAACAACATCAACAACACCATCTCGAACTTGAACACTGCCCTGACGTCGCTGCGCAGCCAGGCGGCGAGCTTCGGCTCGAACCTCTCGACCGTGCAGACCCGTCAGGACTTCACCAAGGATCTGGTCAACACGCTGCAGAGCGGCGCGAGCAACCTCGTCCTCGCCGACACCAACCAGGAGGGCGCGAACCTTCTGGCCCTGCAGACCCGCCAGCAGCTCGCGATCACCTCGCTGTCGCTGGCGAGCCAGGCCGACCAGGCGATCCTCAAGATCCTCTGATCGCTTCGGCGAATTCGATCCTCCGGCGGCGGGGCCAAGGCCCCGCCGTTTTTTTATGCCCGGCCGGCGGTAATTAGAAACCTTACTTAATGTCGCGTTGAGGCGCGTCGTTTACTGAACATTAGGGTTACCAAATCATTATCCGGCTCACTTTCACGACGGTTTGGGGCCGTCGTCGTAATGGAGGATTTGAGCCATGAGTGACGTCACCCTGTCGGCCGGCGTGCGGCAGAATCTGCTGGCCCTGCAAAGCACCGCATCCCTGCTGTCCACCACCCAGGAAGCCCTCGCCACCGGCAAGAAGGTCAATTCGGCGCTCGACAACCCGAGCAACTTCTTCACTTCGCAGTCGCTCAATAACCGCGCGAACGACCTGAACGCCCTGCTCGACTTGATCGGCCAGGCGCAGCAGACCATCAACACCGCCGAAACCGGCATCACGTCGCTCACCAACCTCGTCCAGTCCGCGAAATCGATCGCCAATCAGGCGCTGCAGGCGCCGCTCGGTACCGTGAGCTACCCTGCGATCGCCGGCACCCAGGCGATCGCGGCGGATACGACCGAGATCAGCGGCTCAACGGCCGTCGCGACCGCCGTCAGCGGCGTCGTCGCCTCGACCCAGTCAACCGCGAGCATCTCGGCGGCCGGCATCACGGCGCTGGCGAACGGCGACACGCTGACCTTCAAGCTCGGTGCCAGCGGTACCGTCCAGACGGCCACGTTCACGACCGGCGCCGCGAGCGGCAGCTCGTTCAACACGGCGGCCGACCTGCAGACCCTGCTCAACGCCGACTTCAGCGGCAAGGCCGTGGCGACGGTAGCGTCCGGCGCCGTCACGTTGACCAGCGACGATCTTACCAACGACTTCACGACCGGCGGCACCAACGGCGCCGGCACCAACTTCGCGGCTGCCGCCCACACGACCGGTGACGCGCTGACCTTGACGGACGGCTCCGGCCACTCGTCGAGCTTCTTCTTTGTTGCCGGCAATGCGAGCGCCGCGAACGGCACGTTCACCACCGCAGCAAATCTCGTGAGTGCGATCAGCAACGGCGCCTCGAGCGTGCACGGCACCATCACGCCGACCGGCGTGGGAGCCGGTAACGGCTTCCTGCAGCTCGACTCCCCGGGCTCGATCACGGTCGCCGGCAACATCGGCACCGCGCTCGGCCTGACGACGGGCACGACCAACGCCAACTTCAACTCGACCCTGAACAGCCTCACTGGCTCGATCTCGGTCCAGGTCGGCTCGAACACGGCGCACTCGCTCACCTTCGGATCTGGCGTCGGACAGATCAACACCAAGGCGGAGCTGACCGCAGCGCTCGGCACCTTCACCGACATCACGGGCGGCTTCGACTTGTCGGGCCACCTCCAGTTCACGCCGACCAGCACCAGCCCGGTCACGATCGGCGGTGCGCCCGGCACCGTGACGGCGCTCGGCCTCTCGCTCGGCGTCACCACGCCGACCGCGACGGTGGTCACTCCGAACAGCTCGCGGGCAAGCTTTCAGACGCAGTACAACGACCTGCTCATCCAGATCGACCAGCTGGCCGCCGACACGTCGTACCACGGCATCAACCTGCTCAATGGCGACAACCTCAAGGTCGTATTCAACGAAAGCAGCACTAGCTCGCTGACCATCCAGGGCGTCAAGTTCGACTCCGCCGGGCTCGGGCTCACCGCCATCACGGGCACCGGCTTCCAGGACAACAACAGCGTCAACACGACGCTCGACAACATCCAGACCGCGCTCACCTCGCTGCGCACCCAGGCGGCGAACTTCGGCTCGACCGAGACCACCGTCGAGGCGCGCCAGGACTTCACCAAGGACCTCATCAACACGCTGCAGACCGGCGCCGACAACCTCGTGCTCGCCGACACCAACCAGGAGGGCGCCAATCTGCTCGCCCTGCAGACCCGCCAGCAGCTCTCGATCACCTCGCTGTCGCTGGCGAGCCAGGCCGACCAGGCGATCCTCAAGGTCCTCTGATCCCCTCCAAACGTTCGGATGGGCGGCGGGACGCACAGCGTCCCGCCGTTTTCTTTTTGGCATCCGGCGAACCGCAGGCGCCCCGGCATCTCGAGCGGGTTAACCCGGCGTTAACCATAATCGGCAAACCATCCGGCCGTGAGGACCATCCCGCGGCATCCGGGCGCGCTCACGACACATCTATACATGCGGGCGCCGCACGGGCGCTTCGCGCACCGACAGCCGCTCCGTCGCAACATGACCTAAGGTCAGGAGACGATCATGGCGCTCAAAGTCGAGCTCAAGCCGGGTGAACGCCTCATCGTCGGCGAGTGCGTCATCACCAATGCGGATCAGCGCACGCGTCTCTTGATCGACGGCCAGGCGCCGATCCTGCGCGAGAAGGACATTCTCACCAACAAGACCGCCGACACGCCGGCCAAGCGCATCTATCTCGCCGTGCAGCTCATGTATCTCGCGAAGGATCCGCAGTCACACCACGACATCTATTTCAAGCTCGTGCGCGACATGGTGAACGCCGCACCAAGCACTTGGCCCGCAATAGAAAGTATCAATAATCATATCTTAACGGGCGAATTGTATAAGGCCCTGAAAGACGCCAAGAAGCTGATCGCGTACGAGTCGGAGCTCATCAACAATGCGAAACGCGGCTCAAGCCTACCAAGCGGTCGCCAAGCAAACCTCAAGTCCGCGCGCGCTTGAAGCCGATCTTCTGTTGAAGGCCGCCGCCCGCCTCAAGTCCATTCAGGACAATTGGGACAAGTCGCGTCCCGAGCTCGCCCAGGCGCTGCTCTATAATCGCAAGCTGTGGACCGTGTTCCTCACGTCCGTGACCAACCAGCAAAATCCGCTGCCGACCGCCGTGCGGCAGAACATCGCCAATCTCGGCGTCTACGTGATGTACGAGACGGTGGCGTGCATGTCCGACCCGAACGCGGATCGTCGCCTCGGCACGCTCATCTCGATCAATCGCGAGCTCGCCGCCGGCCTGCGCGGCGGCGCCTGAGCGCCGCTCAACGCTCTGAAAACCCGGACTTAGCCTGCGCCGCAAGCATATCGCGCATGCGCGCGATCACGCTCGGCCAGTCGCCTGCCGCGGGCTGGCGAAAAAGGCGCGCGGTCGGATACCACGGGCTGTCGTCGCGGCCGAGCAGCCAGCGGAAATCCGGGTTGAACGGCAGCAGGATCCACACCGGCTTCGCCATTGCGCCGGCGAGATGCGCGACCGCGCTATCGACGCTGATGACGAGATCGAGTTGCGAGATCACTGCGGCGGTGTCGGCGAAGTCGGCGAGCTCCGATCCGAAATGCAGGATATCGGGATGCTGCGCCATCAGCGGCGCATCGTCCTCGCGCAGCTCGGCGTGCAAGCTGATGTAACGGATGCGCGGGTCGCCGAGCAGCGACAACATCGGCCGCAGCCCAATGGTGCGCTGGCGATCGCCCGCGAAGTCGCGGCCGCCCGCCCACACCAGGCCCACGTTCAGGCGGCCGTCGCGCGGGACGCGCGGGCGCCACTTCGCGATGCGCTCCGGCGCGGCGTGGATATACGGCACATCCGCCGGAATGCTGGCGAGATCGGTCTTGAAGATGCGCGGGAGGCTGAGCAGCGGACACATGTAGTGGCAGCGCGGCCCGGTGTCGCCCTCGACGCCGATCCGCACGCCGGGCAGATCCGCCAGTAGTTCCTTCAGCGCCGGCCGCACGCAGAACAGCACCGTGCCGCCGCGCGCCGCGACCATGGGCGCATAGCGCGCGAACATGATGACGTCGCCGTATCCCTGCTCGACATAGAGATAGATGCCCTTGCCGTCGAGCGGCTCGCCGTTCCAGTCCGGAATATCAAACGGCGGTCGCGCCGCCTTGGCCTTGGCGGACGCCCACCGCCACTCGTACTCCTCCCACCCTTCCGCGAACCGGCCCGTCAACAGCAAAACGAGCCCGCGATGGAAGTGCCCCTCCACGTAGCCCGGGTTGACCTCGATCGCGCGCGTAAAGGCCGTGATCGCTTCCTCATAACGTCCCTTGGCGCCGAGCCTGAGACCGCGGCCGTTGTGCGCGACCGGCTGGTCCGACCGCAGCTCCAGAGCGCGGTCGTAGCTCGCCAGCGCCTCGTCGAAGCGCCCCATGCGCTCGAGGATGACGCCCATGTCGGAAATGATCTGGCCGACTTCCGGTTTGGCGCGCGCCGCCGCCTGGATCAACTGCAGCGCCTCGACCAGTTCGCCGCGCTGCGCGCATAGCACCGCGCGGCGATTGAGGGCGGCGAAATTGGTCGGATCGATTTCGAGGATCGCGCGGTAGAGCTGCTCGGCCTCGTCGACCTTGCCGGCCGTGTCCAATTCGAGCGCCCGCATGAGCTGCGGCCGCACGTCGGACCGCACCTGATGTTTCTGCTCGATTGGATTGCGCATGCCCGTCGATGACCTGAGGTAGCGGCCAAAAGAGCCTCTGCGGCCGCGAATCACCGTCGAGCCCAGAATAGCAGGTGTTCGGGCGAACGGACGCGCGAGACGCACCACCGCATGACACCGACACTTCCGCGCCCGGCCAATTCGTGATTCAACATGGTGATGATTCGCCGAGCGCCCGCGTGGCGCACGAGCACGCACGGCGGCACCCCATGAACCGATCGCATCTCAGGCCGGCGGCAGCGCGATCCGACTCCGGAGCGGACCTCGACGGCCTTCTGCGCAAGGCCGTGGCGGCCCACCAGGACGGCGCCTTGGCGCAGGCGGATCGGCTCTACCGCGTCGTGCTGTCGCACGATCCGGACCATTTCGACGCGCTGCATCTCATCGGCTACCTGAGCTTCCAGCGCGGCCGTTTCGCCGAGGCGCTGCGCTTCCTGGCCGCAGCCGTGCGGCGCAACGCGCGCTCCGCCGAGGCGCTGTCCGATCTCGGCATCGCGCAACACGCCGCCGAGAACTACGCGGAGGCGCTGGCGAGCCACGACGCCGCGCTCGCGATCGAGCCCGGCAACGCCACCTACATCAACCGCCGCGCCGCCGCCTTGCTGCGCCTCGGCCGGCCCGGCGAGGCGCTCGCCGAGCTTGACCGCATTCTCAGCGTGCAGCCCGCCCATGTGGATGCGCTCGGCAACCGCGGCAACGTCCAACTCAAGCTCAATCGTCCCGACGACGCGATCGCCGACTACGACGCGGCGCTACGCGCCGCGGGTGAGCCGGCTCAGCTGCTGACCAACCGCGCGCACGCGCTGCGGCGGCTCGACCACGTCACCGAGGCTGTCACGGATCTGCGCCGCGCGGTCACGCTGCGGCCCGATTTCGCCGAAGCACATTTCGAGCTCGGCATGGCCCTGCTCACGCTCGGCGATTTCGCTGGCGGCTGGAACGAGTACGAGTGGCGGTGGGCGACCGGCGCCTTCGCGGCAAGCCGCCGCGCCTTCTCGTCGCGGCAGTGGACGGGCGGACAGAAGCTCGTCGGCAAGACCGTGCTGCTGCACGCCGAGCAGGGCCTCGGCGACACGCTCCAGTTCGTGCGCTACGTGCCGCTCGTGGCCCGGCTCGGCGCGACCGTCATTCTCGAGGTCCAGCCCGAGCTGGTGGCGCTGCTGGCAAAGACCGAGGGCGCCGCCCGCGTGATCGCGCGCGGCGACAAGCTGCCGCCGTTCGACCTGCATTGCCCGCTGATGAGCCTGCCGCGCGCCTTCCGGACGCAGGCCAGCGGCGTGCCGGCGGCGGTCCCCTATGTCGCGGTGCCCGAGGAGGCGAACGCCCGCTGGGCGCAGTGGCAGCGCGCGCCGCGCCCGTGCGTCGGCATCGCCTGGGCGGGCCGCGCCGCGCACCACAACGACATCAATCGATCGCTGCCGCTCACGCACCTCGTGCCGCTCCTGCGGCGCCGCGACATTCAATTCGTCAGCCTGCAGCGCGACCTGCGCGAGGGCGATGCCGCGATCCTGCGCGATACGCCGAACGTCATCGACGCGGGTCCGGAACTTCGCGACTTCACCGATACGGCCGCGCTGATATCTCGAACTCGACGCCGTGATCGCGGTTGACACCGCCGTCGCGCATCTGACCGGCGCGCTCGCCAAGCCGTTGCTGCTGCTGTTGCCCTATGCGGCCGATTTCCGCTGGCTGCGCGGACAGGACGACAGCACGTGGTACCCATCGGCGCGGCTGCTGCGGCAGGCACAATTCGGCGATTGGAGCGGCGCGCTTGCGCGGCTTTCCGCTGAGCTCACCGCGATGGTGCACACCTGACGGTGCGCCGAACGCCTCAGGCCTGCCGCACGAAGATCGAGTTGTTCGCGCAGGTCGCGTTGCGGCCGAAGAAATCCGTATAGCGCGTATCGACCTTGTATTGGCCGAAATACGCCGCATCGAATGCCGCGAGCTCGGCGCGCTTCACGTCGCTGTCCTCGACCACGAGGTAGTCGCCCGCGTGCAGCCGCCCGTGCAGCCAGGCGAGCACGCCGGCGACATTCTGGTGCGCGTCCTCGATCACCAGCCAGGGCCGCGGCGCGTGCGCGATCGCGTCGGCGGGAAAGAGCGTCTCCGGCGCGCGGCAGTCGCCGCGATAGAAACGGACGTGCGGATGCTCGGCCGCGGCCGGCCGGATGTCGACCGAATGCACGACCGCGTCGATCTCGAACGTCCGCGCGAGGTCGGCAAGCCATAGCGCGCTCGCGCCCGAGCCGGAACCGATCTCGAAGATCGCGCGCGGACGCAGCTCCTGCAGCAACTGCGGATAGATCGCGAAGTCGAAGGCGGTCTTGAACAATGGCAGGCCGCGCCAGCGCATGAGGTTCGGCGCGCCCTGGCAGGCGAGCAGCACGTCGGCGCCGAATTCGGTGCCGAAGCGCGCATCATAGTTGGCGCGCGCCGCGTCGCGCTCGGCAAACGACGTAAACCGCCCGCGCGCCCAGCGGTCGAGGAACTGGCGCAGCCGCGTCAGCTCCCACGCCAGGCCCGGCGCGCGCTCGGCCTGCTCGCGCACGCTGTCTTCCCACGGCCTGCCGGGGTCGAGCTGCGCGAAGCGCGCGGTGACGCGCGTGATCCATTTGTCGAAGACGCTGAAGGCGCCGCGCTGCGCGGTCGGGATGTTCTCGTGCTGCCACTCGGTGAAGCGGGCGGCGGCGGCCTTGAGCTCGTCCCCCGATATCAATGCAGGCGCGCTCACGGAAAGTCCGCCGCCCTCAGGCCGCGGCCTCCTTCACGCTCGGCGGCGCCGCGAACTGGGTGGCGACATCGCCGTGGAACACCGCGGGGCCGACATGGCTGAGCCGGCTCTCGGCATCGGCCCAGATCTCGCCGCCGATATCGGTCCAGCGCTTGCAGAAGCTGAAGTCCTCGCTGAGATAGACGCCGGTCTCCGGCTCGATCAGGCATTCGAACAGGGCGAAGCGATGCGGGCTGTCGGCGAGCGGGTCGCTGATCGAATGCTCGCGCCGGAACCGCAGCGCCGGATAGTGCGCGCACATCTTCTCGATCGCCGCGCGGCGGATCATCAGAAAACCGGTGCCGGCGTAGCGCACGCGGATGAAGCCGCCGCGCATCACGATGTGCTGCGGATCCTCGACCTCGAGCACGTAGTCGAGCGACGCCGCGCCCGGATTGGCCGGCCGGACTCGATGACCTTGCGGACCTTGTTCCAGTCGGTGCGCTTGATCGGATAGGCCCCGCTGCACATGTCGGCGCTGCAGCCGATCAGGCGGATCACCTGATCGGGCTCGAAGCCGATATCGGCGTCGACGAACAGCAGATGCGTCGCAGCCGGATTGTCGAGAAAGAGCGTGACGAGATCGGCGCGCGCCCGCGTGATCAGCGCATCGCCGTTGCGCAGCAGGATCGACATCTCGATCTCGGGCGTCGCGCGCAGGACCTTCTGCAGCTTGAACAGGGATTGCGCGTAGATGGTGGAGAGCTGCCCGCCGAAGCAGGGCGTCGCGACGACGAGATGAACGGGATCGATCAAGCAAGGCCTCCACCAAAGCATTTTCCGGCGAAGTGGACGCCGGTTCGCCGCGGAAAATGCGGCACAAAAGTCATGCGGCGCGGTCGGGCAGCAGGCGGTCCCGGCCTTCGCTGTAGCGCAGCTCGCCTTCGTGCAGCTCCGCATTGTTGGCTTCGCGCCGCGCCGCATCCGCTTCGCCGTACAGGAAGGCGAGGAATGCATAGCGGCGGCCGCGCGTGACCGGCGTCACCTCGTGCAGCGCACCGCACGAAAAGACCGTGGCGCCCGCGTAGGGCGTCCGATAGGTCCTGCGCCCGAATTCCGGGAAGATCAGGTCGCAGCCCTCGAAATCCCGGTTGAGATTGATCGAGACCGCGAAGCGGCGATGCTGGGCGCCGGCATTGACGTTGTCGCGATGGCGATTGAAATGCCCACCGACCGCGCTGTCGTAACAGGCGACGATGTAGCGATCCATGCGCGTCGCCTGGAACTGGAAGAAGCGCTCGACTGCCGGCAGCAGGCGCCGCACCACCTGGTCGCGGATCGCCTCGCGCACCTCGGGCAGCGCCACGACGAGGTCGCCGCGCTGCTTGAGCCGATGATCGACGGCCGTGAGCGTCTTGCCGGCGACGTCGAGCATGAAGCCCGAATCCTCGCCGCCGCAGCTTTCGTAGAGCTTGATCAGGAAATCGCACAGCGCGTAGTCGAGCACGCGCGGCACGATGAGCACCGGCGCGCTCAGCGGCACGCCCGCCGCATCGTCGACCGACGGCAGGCCGCGCATCGTCTCGCGCACCGCCTTGGCGTGGCCGGACGCGTAGTCCCACGGAATGTTGGCGACCGCCCGCAGCATCGGATCGAGGATCACGGTGCGCGGCATGTCGAGCGCGCCGAACGCGCGGCTGATCGCGCCATCGTAGTCGGCCAGGAAGCCAACGGCGCCGGTGCCGGGATCGGCATAGCGCCCCGGATCGGCCGGCGGCGCCGTGAGCACGCCGTAGCAGACCATGCGGTCCGGATGGAGCAGGTTCGCTTCCTGCAGGATCTCGGCGATCTCCTGCCCGGCGCGCGGATCCTCCGGATGGCCGAGGAAGGACAGGACGACCCAGCGTCCGGCCGCCACGTGCAGGTCGAACGATCCGCCCGTGAGCGTGCGCGCGCCGAACCAGGGAACCGGATCGCCCAGGTTCAGACGAATAGCGCCGTCGGTCATAGTGTGAGCGCTCGGTTGCGCGTTGGGATGCCGATTTATTTGTGTAGAAGGGGGTCGGTTAACGGATGATTAAAGGGCCGGATGCGGTAGCTACCAACCCTGGCGCGCCGACCATTGTGGCGCGCGTTGCGCAGGTACGCGGTCACGGCGCATCCGCCCCCTGCACCAGGCCGTGTACTCATAAAATCGCAGGACGAGGCCAGCCGCGCTTGAATATCCGCTGTACCCCCCGGAAGCGGCGGAGAAGCGGACATCGCGAGACTTCCGCGACGCCCAATAGGGGACATCCACGGGCCCTGCGCCGTTTAAGCTAACAGGTCCTCTCCGGAAAGGTGCGTGCCGGCCGAAGCATGCTGGATCACAACGCCGAGCTCAGCAAGCTTGGCAAAGAAGTTGGGGAAGGTCTTGCGCACGCACGCGGGGTTTCGCAGACGGATTCCAGGCACCCGCAACCCAAGCATGCCAAAGCACATTGCGATGCGGTGATCGTCGTAGGTCTCGATCTCCGCCCCGCGCAGGGGGCCAGGATCGATCCTGAGCGAATCACCGATCTCCTCCACGTGGGCACCGCATTTGGTCAACTCGGTACGCAAGGCTTCGACACGTTCGCATTCCTGGACTCGCAACCGGCCGAGGTCCACGAACAGCGTGGCAGATGGAGCAAAGGGCGCAAGCACGATCGCGGTCATTATGCTGTCGGCCAGGTCCGTGCTGCGGGAGACGACGGGCTGCCACGCCTGTTCAAGCATGAGATGGCGAAACTTCTCGTCGGCCTGCATGCCGCTGGCAGGGGCAGGCATCACAGTGATGCGGCTCCCGCTGTCACGCAGAAGCCAATGCGCCCCCCAGAAATAGCTGGCACCGGACGCATCCGGCTCCACGTCATAGACACCTCCATCCCAGGGAAAATCGTTCACCAGGCGCCGTGTCATGTCGACATAGGGCAATTCATCCTCGTTGCCGCCGGTGACCCTCACCTTCCAGCCGCCGATGCGTTCGCTGAGAAGCAGCGCCGATGCAAACTGCGAGCTTTCTTCGACACTCACGCTGCATGTTGCGCCGTGACGCGGGCCGGTGCCGTGAATGACGGCAGGGAGGCGGTCGTTTGCGCTGTCGATGCGATAACCGAGTTCGCGCAAGGCATGGATCAGTGAGGCCTGTGGTCGCTCGTGCATGCGCGGGACACCGCTCACGCGGTAGGCGCCTTGGCCGAGGCACAGGAACGGCGGCAAGAAGCGCGCAGCTGTACCGGCATTCTCGACGAAGAGCTCGAGCGGCTGCGCCGGCGTGCCGGCGTTGGGAATTCTCCCGCCGCATCCGTGAACCGTGAGGGTACGGTTGGCCGGCTCGGCCGGATCATCCGCCACTACAATGCCGAAGCCCAACCGCTCGAGACAGTTCACCATCGCCTGCGTGTCCTCGCTCCAGAGGGCACCGCGTAGGACGACGGGACTGCTCGCAAGAGCTGCCAGAATCAGGGCGCGATTGGTGAGGCTCTTCGAGCCCGGCAGGACGACGGTTGCATCGGTCCGACGGCTCGGGGGAACAATTTCGATGAGGTCCGGCAGCATGGTCCGAGAACTATGCGTCGCGCGCGCCACTTCCGCAACGGCGGGTGGCGACGGGCTACGAAGTCGACGCCCTAGCTCGTGATGAAGTTGACGATCGAGATCTTCGACAGCAGCGCCGTGGTCTGCAGCGAGGCCTGAAGCTGGGTCTGCAGTGCCAGGATCTGCGTGCCGACCTGCGTATTGTCGACGCCCTCGATGCTCTGCAGGAAATTGGTGAGCACCGTCGAGGTCTGCTGATGGCGGCTCTGCGCCGCCGTCATCGCGGTCTGCGCGTTGGCGACCCGCGCTTCGATGTCGGTGACGGTCTGCGTTCCGGGCGGCTCGTCGAGATTGGCGGCGACCCGCTCGGTGACCGACTGATATTGCGCGGACGCGTTCGGATCGGTCGAGGAGTACGTCGTGGCGGCGAAGATCGCGACGTTCTTGACCGCGGTCGTGAGCGCCTGCTCGTTCGCCCGCATGCCGTAGGAGACGGTCTGCCCCTGGTCGATCGTCGCGGTCGCGGTCTGCGACGCGGGCGTCGAGCCGTTCTCGCCCGTGTACCACGTGACCGTGTTGCTCGGCGTCCCGGCGACGAGCGTGGTCGCGCTGCTCGGCGGCGAGCCGTTGACGCGCATTGGCGGATTGTCGTCGAAGAAATCGTTGCCGGCCGCGACCGCGGAGGCGCCGTAAAGCGACGTATCGGCGATCTGGCTCACGCCCGACGACAGGGCGGCCTGGAAGTTCGTCGCGGTCTGCGCCGTCGTGGTGCCGACGGTGAACTGGCCGGCGGCGGGCGGCGACGACGAAGTCGCGGTGAGCGTCAAATTCTGCGTCGAACCATCCGGCAGGTTGAACGCGAACGTGACGGTGTCGCCCGGGCTCGGATTGCCGCCGGAGAAATCCACCGTGATGCTGTTCGGATTGGCCGGCGGGCCGCTCGGGCCCGAGACGGTGCTGCCGCCGCCAGTGAGGCTCGACGTGACCCCTCCAAGCTTCATGCCGAACGGCGAGCCGACCGCATTCTCGGCGATCGCGACCTGCGAGGCCGCCGGCGACGTGATCGCCAGCCGGCCGGATGCGCCCACGCCGTCCGCCTGCTGGCGCTCGCTCAGTACCTGGTTGAAGCCGGCCTGCGTGCCGGTGCCGTTGAGGATCTGCGAGAGCGAGGCGACCGGCAGCTTGTCGGGGCTCATGCCGGAGAAGATGAAATTGCTGCCGACCTGGGTATTGAGCGCGCCGATGATCTGGTCGAGCTGGCCTGCCGCGGCTTCCTGGTCGGTGGTCTGCCCGGTCTGGTCGATCGAGAACGGGGAGTTGAGCGCCGTCTGCTTGACGGTGCTCGCGGCGGTCGCGATCCCCTGCAGCGCGGTCTGCGCGACGCTGAGCTGGGTATTGACCGCCGTGATGGTGTCGTCGAAGCCGCTCATGGAGGAAAGCTGCTGCTGCAGGCCGACGGTGAGCCCGCGTTGCACGCCGAGGCCCGCATAGGTCTGCGACTTCTGCCCGGTGCCGAGCTCCTGCTGCAGATCGTCGAGCTGGTTGTTGAGATCAACCAGATTTCCGATCATCTGCGAAGAGATGCCGCTGACGCCCTGGATACTCATGACGACGGCCTCACATCTGCAACAAGGTTTGGAACATCGATTGAACCACGTTGAAGACCCGCGCGTTCGCCGCGTAGGTGTTCTGCAGGTTCAGAAGATTGGTCATCTCGGTGTCGATATTGACGCCGGACGTCGTGTCCATGCGCTGCTGCAGCGCATTGAGCACCACCTGCTGGCCCTGCTGCAGGCTGCTCGCATTGGCGGCCGCCTGGCCCTGCTGGCCCATCACCTGGCCGAGGAATGACGTCAGCGTGCCGCTGAACGGCGTGTTCGCGCCGCCGATGCCGCTGGCGGGCGAGAACACCGAGGTCCCGCTGCTCATCTGATTGAACAGGAAGCTCGGCCGCGTCGGATCGCCGGACGCGGTCGGCGGCGAGGTCGAGAACGCAACGATGTCGGCCGGATTGGCGAGCAACGCCGGGTTGACGGCAATGCGCTGCGCAAAGCCGACCTGCTGCGGCCCGGTCGGGTTGATGGCGCCCGAATAGATGTTGGCGCCGTCGACGAACAGCGGCATCTGCGGGTTGCCGCTGGTGAGCGACGTCATGGTCGCGGTCGCCGACAGCGAATTGACCGTCGCGGTGGCCGCGACCGTGTTGGTGACCTGCAGCGTCGTGCCGGCCGGATTGGAGAACTGCAGCCCGGCGCCGCCCAGCGCCGTGTTGAGCTGGCTCACCACCGAGGCCATGCCGCCCGAGAAATCGACGCCGACGACCTGTGTGCCCGGATTGCTGGGCGACGGGCTCGGCAGCGGCAGGACCGATGCGTTGTTGACGTTGACGATGCTGACCGTGTGCTGGACATTCGAGCTGTCCGTATAGGTCAGCTGCATCGCATTCCCGGGCTGCATCTGGCCGGTGTCGACCGAGAACCCGTTGAGGCCGCCCGAGCTGACCGTGGTCCCCTGCGTCGTCACGTCGGACAGCGCCTGCGACATGTTCGCGGCGAACTGGTCGAGCTGCGTCTGCGCCTGCGGCAAAATCGTGTCGCGCATCTTGAGATACGCGCCGATCTCGCCCGACTGGATCGCGCCGGAGGCGGTCAGGTTGATCGGGTTGCCGCCGGGCGTCGTCAGCAGGACACTGCCGACGTCGCTCTTGGTCGGATCGGCGTTCCACAGGGTGTTCGCCGTCATCGAACCCTGCGGGTTGAACGAGAGCTGCGCCGCCGCCTGGCCGGCGCCGACCAGCTGGGTGCCCGATCCGGTGTAGACGTAGATCTGGTTGTTGCTGCTCTGGATGACCTTGATGTCCATGAGCTGCGCGAGCTGGTTCACGTCCTGGTCGCGCTGGTCGAGCAATGCCGACGTCGCGGCGTCGGCCGAGTTCGTGTTCGTGACCTGCGCATTGATCGAGGCGATCTCCTGCAGCGCGCTGTTCGCCGCTTGCACGTCGGTCGAGATGCCCTGCTCGGCGGATTCGCGCAGCGACTGGACGCCGTTGCTCGCCTGGTTGAGCTGCTGCGCGAGCGTCTGCGCGACGTTGATCGCCGTGCTCTGCGCGGTCGACGACGACGGATTCGACTGCAGGCTCTGCAGCGCGGTGGTGAAGCCGTTGAACAGCGTATCGAGCCCGCTCGGCGAGCCGGGCGTGCCGTAGACGTTCTGCAGCTGCCCATAGATGTTCGACAGCGTGGTCGCGAACGATGCGCCCGAGGTCTGCGTCTGCAGCTGGCTTTGCACCAGCACGTTGAGCTGGCGGGTGATCGCGCCGGTGACGACGCTGATCGACGTGCCGGCAGCCGATTCCTGCTGCTCCAGCGTCTTGCGGACGTAGCCGGGGGTCTGCGCGTTCGCGATGTTGCCGGCGGTGACGGACAGCGACTGCTGCGTCACATTCAGCCCGGCCGTCGCCGCATTAAGTGCCTGCGTGAGGCTCATACGCTTTCACCAGGTCATCCGTCGTCGCCGTACGCCCTGCCGGCGCGGCGACGTCAGCGGATGACGTTCAAGAGGTCCTGGACCATCGAATTGGCTGTTGTGATGATCTTTGTATTGGCCGAGTAGGCCTGTTGGGTGACGATCAGCTTGCTGAATTCGTCGGCGATATCGACGTTGGACGCCTCAAGCGAGCTGCCGACGATCGAGCCGGTCGCGTTCAGCAGGGCGGGGCCTGAGTCCGCGGTCGCCTCGTAGGCGCCGCCATCGAGCTGCTTGAGGTTGTTCTGGCCGTTGAAGTTGGCGAGCGTGACCTCGGCGAGCGGCACGGTGCGGCCGTTCGAATAGGTACCGACGACGCGGCCCTGGTCGTCGACCGCGATCGACTGGAGCTGGCCGGCCGAGGCGCCGTTCTGCGTCAGCAGGTTCACCTGCACGGTGCCGTTCGTGTTGGCGAACTGGGTCAACCCGCCCGAGCCGAACGCGACCTGCACGTTGCCCAGATTCTGGCCGTCGACGCTGACGTTGTTGAGCGTCAGGCTGCTGATCGGCGGCGTGAGCTGTCCGCTCGAGTTGAAGGTGAAATTGGTGCCGGCATTGACCCAGGCCGCCTGCGTGTTCGTGGCGTTCGAGTTGGTCTGGTAGAACAAGTTCCAGGTGTCGGTGTGTCCCGCCCCGAGCGAGGAATCGTCAATCTTCGCCCAGCGGAACTGCACGTTCACGGGCGCGCCGGTGCCGCTGAAGGAGGTGATCGAGCCGCCGGAGATCAACTCGTTCAGGAACGTGGGCTCGTCGACTCCGAACACGCTGCCATTTGCCGGCAGCGCCAGCGTATTCGTGATGCCGAACTCGGCTGGCGAGAAGGTGCCGCCGACCTGGACCGCATCGCTCGTATTGCCGGCCACGATCGTGATGTTGCCGTGCGAGTCGATGCCCGTCCCGGCGGCGTTGACGCCGGCCAGCGCCTGCAGCTTGGCATTGAGCTGGGCCTCGGTCTGGACGTCGCCCGCCGCCGTGCCGAACGTGATGGTCTGCAGCGGGTTCGGCGGGTTCGAGCCGATCTGCACCGTCAGGGTCTGGTTGAGCCCCACCGCGTGCTGCGTGAGCAGGTTGGTGGGCGTGAAGGTCGTGCTGCCGCCGAAGCCGAGCGCGTTAAGATTGCCGGTCGTGTCGGAGATCGTGACGGTGTCGATGTCGTTGGTCGACTGGATCTGCAGCGCGCCGCCCTGCAGCCCCACCGTGAAGTTGGCACCGCCGCCGAGAGCGGCCGTCAGGTTCGCAACCGTCGACCCGGCGTTCACGGTGAACGACAGCGGCGACCCGCCATTGTCGACCGTGATGACGTCGCCGGCCGTCACGCCCAGCGTCGTGAGATTGGTGGTGGGCGTGAGGCTGGTGACGGTGCCGGTGCCGGTCGCGGGGGCGTCGGGCTGCAGATTGGCGCCGGTGCCCGTGATCGTCGCCGGCTGCGGCGCGCCGGCGAGCGGGCTCGCGGTGAAGTTCGCCGGGCTGAGCAGGTTCGAGCCGCTCACCCCCGACTGCGTGCTCGGCGTCTGCGGCACGCTCGGCAGGTTGGCGTTGTATTGGATCTGCGAGGTCTCCTGCGCCGGGATCAGGTTGTTGGAGAACTGCAGCGTCGTCGGAATACTGCCCGTCGGGTTGCCGGTCGACGGGTCGACCGGGATGCCCATCAGGTAATAGCCCGCGCCGTTGACCAGGAAGCCGTTCTGGTTGAGTTGGAAGTCGCCGCGGCGGGTGTAGAGATTGACGCCGCTGAACACCGGCTGATTGTCCGTGAAGGTGGTCGGCTTCTCGACGATGAAGTAGCCGTCGCCGTTGACCGCCATGTACGTGCTGGTGCTCGCGTTCTGGATGTCGCCCTGCACATTGTTGGTGGGGACCGAGTTCGACAGCACGCTGCCGGCGATCTGCTGGCTCGGCAGGTCGTCGGACACGAGGTCCTGGAAGCTGGTCTGGATGCCCTTGTAGGCAGTGGTCTGCGAGTTGGCGATGTTGCCGGAGATGTTCTGCAAGGCAAAAGACTGGGCGCTCAGACCGGACACCGCGGTCGTAAGAGCGTCGAAGATACCCATGACTGTTCTCCACTCGGGTCCGAGCGGCCGTGGGCGGATCAGGATACGCGCTGGCCGCAAAACTCGCGGATACCTTCGCAAGCTCCGTGCCAGACATAATTTTTCGATATTTCAACAGGTTGCGCGCTCAGGCGGCCGCCCCACGCAATCCTGGGCGGCAAGATTCGGTACCTCGGCGGCAGAAAATGCCGGGCGCGCTCAGGCCGGTGGTGTGTCGGCGCCGGGCGTGAACTTCAGCGACAGCCCGTTCATGCAGTAGCGCAGCCCGGTCGGCGGCGGCCCGTCGTTGAACACGTGGCCGAGGTGGCCGCCGCAGCGCCGGCAATGCACCTCGGTGCGCCGCATCAGGAAGGAGCGGTCCTCCGTGGTCCCGATCGCGTTCGGCAACGGCTTATAGAAGCTCGGCCAGCCGGTGCCGCTGTCGAACTTGGTCTCGGAAGAATAGAGCGGCAGGTCGCAGGCCGCGCAGGTGAAAATGCCCTTGCGCTTCTCGTGGTCGAGCGGGCTCGAGAACGGCGGCTCGGTGCCGTGCTGGCGCAGCACGTCGTATTGCGCGGGCGTGAGCAGCTTGCGCCATTCGGCGTCGGGCTTCTCGATCTCGAACGTCCCGGCGGCGGCCGCCTCGGGTCCGCGCAGCGCACGCAGGCCGGCGATCAGCGCAATGCCGGCGACGCCCGTCAGCACCCATCGGCGATTGATCATGGTCGGCTCCCTTCCGCGATGCACCGTTGCGCACCCTCATAGCGCATCCCGCATGCGGCCGGCACTCAATTGCGCTCACGTTCGCGCGAGCACAGGGCCTCGACAAGGACGCCCCCACCCTGTCAGATGGCCGGAAATCGCATCAGATATGGACGAAAAGACGCATGCGTTTCGACGGCACCAGCGCCTATGTGGCGACCGACGATCTCAAGGTCGCGGTCAACGCCGCGATCACGCTCGAGCGCCCGCTGCTGGTTAAGGGCGAGCCCGGCACCGGCAAGACCGTGCTGGCGCTGGAGATCGCCAAGGCGCTCGGCGCGCCGCTGATCGAGTGGCACGTGAAATCGACCACCAAGGCGCTGCAGGGCCTCTACGAGTACGACGCGGTCTCGCGCCTGCGCGACAGCCAGCTCGGCGACGCCCGCGTGCAGGACATCCGCAACTACATCAAGCGCGGCAAGCTGTGGGACGCCTTCGTCGCCGACGAGCGTCCCGTGCTGCTGATCGACGAGATCGACAAGGCGGACATCGAGTTTCCGAACGACCTCCTGCTGGAGCTCGACCGCATGGAGTTCTTCGTCTACGAGACCGGCGAGACGATAAAGGCGCGGCGGCGGCCGATCGTCATCATCACGTCGAACAACGAGAAGGAGCTGCCCGACGCCTTCCTGCGCCGCTGCTTCTTCCACTACATCCGCTTTCCCGACGCCGACACCATGCGGGCGATCGTCGAGGTGCACTTCCCCGGCATCAAGCAGCGGCTGGTGGCCGAGGCGCTGCGGCTGTTCTACGAGATCCGCGACGTGCCGGGCCTGAAGAAGAAGCCCTCGACCTCCGAGCTGCTCGACTGGCTCAAGCTCCTGATGGTCGAGGATATCGGGCCCGAGACCTTGCGCGAGCGCGATCCGAAGAAGCTCGTCCCGCCGCTCGCCGGCGCGCTGATCAAGAACGAGCAGGACGTGCATTTGTTCGAGCGGCTGGCATTCATGGCGCGAAGAGACGGCCGCTGACGCGGCCTATGCATGGCGCCGCGGCGTCATCCGGACGGACCGACCATGAAGCGCTTGTCGACGACCTTCCGATTGCCCACCCAGACCTCGAGCGCCCATTCGCCGAGCGGAATTCGCTCGGGGGGCGCGCCAATGAAGCTCCAGCCCATCAGCACGGACTCGCCGATGCCATACGTCTTGGTGTCCTCGTAAGCCTTCACGTTCTCGCCCGTCGATGCGTTGGGCATTCCAACGCCCGGAAATCGGAAGACGCGCCGAACCGTCACGTCCCGCCCCCGGTTGCCGCTGAGAACGTAAGACAAGCCGAATTGCACGTCGTTGCGTCCGGGAATCCCGTCGGTGTTGGATGACGGCGCGATCGGCGTCGAGATCACGCGGACGCCGGTCGGCGAACGAGGGTCGTCGACGCTTTTGCTGTCGGACACCGTATAGGTGCCGTACCATTGCACGCGCGCCGAAACGTTCTGCGCATGCGCCGCCTGGAGAAGCAGCGGCGCCGTGAGACACAGCAGCGCGACCCGCAAGGCCCGCACCTTCAAGAACCATGTGGCGACGACGGCCGCCGCGATGGCGCGAGTTGATCGATCCGAAGATTGCAAGAACATCGACATCCCCCCTTTGACACTCATCTCACCGAACGCGCCTGCCCGGCGTCAGGCACGTGCGCCATCGAACATGGCCCTTCCTGCATCAAGATGGACTTGACCGCTCGCGCCGATCGCAACCAGCGCCGTCGACGCCGCCCCCGACGGGCCCTCCCGCGCCATCAGGGCTGAGAGATCGTGAACCGCTTGCTGACGAGCTTCTGGTTCCCCAACCAGACCTCGAGCACCCATTCGCCGAACAGAATTCGCTCGGGCGACGCGCCCTCGAAGCTCCAGCCCATCAGCACGGGGTCTCCGATGCCATATGTCTGCGTGTCCTCGTAGGACATCGTCTTCGTCCCGGTCGACGCGCTGGGCATCCCGTCCCCGGGGAATCGGAATACGCGTCGGATCGTCACGTTCTGTCCGTCGTTCCCGCTGAGAACGTAGGAGAGGCCGAACCGCACGCCATCCCGTCCAGGAATCCGGTCCGTATTGGAGGTCGGGGGGATGGGCGTCGAGATCAGTCGGTTGCCGGTCGGCGAACGTGGGTCCTCGACGGTCTTGCTTTCAGACACCGCATAGGTGCCGTACCACTGGATGCGCGCCGACACGCTTTGCGCATGGGCCGGCTGGAAGAGCAGCGGCGCCGCGAGACACAGCAACACGACCTGCAAGACCCACGTGGAACGGAGAACCGCGATGGCGCAAGCCAATCGACCGGAAGATTGCAAGGACATTGGTTTCCCCCTGGACGCTCATCACTCGCAATGCCGGAACAATCGAACATTGCCCTTCCTGGATCAAGATGGATTCGGTGTCTCGCGCCGGGCCGCCGTTGGCGCTGCGCAGAGCCGACATAGCGGCGGACCTTGCCTCGTACGCCGTACGGGCGCGCGGGCCGCCAGGCCTGTTCCCTTCACGGGACCGGCCCGGTAAGGTCAGGCCGCCATGTCGGTGACCATCGAAAACACCTCCCAGGAAACGCCCGCTCGCTCCCGCAACCCACGCGGGTTCGCGGGCGGCATCGCGCTGCTCGCCGACGGCCGGCTCCATGCGCTGCAGAACCAGTTTGCGCTCGACGGCCGCGTGAGCGCCTATCCGGCGAGCGCGCGGGGCTTCTCGGTCGCCAACAGCTACATGCTCACCGAGCCCGACGCCGCCATGCTGATCGACACCGGCTTCGGCAAGGACGAGCCGGTGATCCGCGCGCAGATCGAGTCCTTGATCGCGCCCGGCACGCCGCTCTCGATGTTTCCGCTGCGGCTCAACGAGTTCATGTCGATCAACAATGTCGAGAGCTTCGCGGGCCACTTCAACATCGAGACCTGCTACACCAGCAATCCCGATGCGGCCTTGTGGTTCGATTTCGGTGCGCGCGAGGACGGCCGCGGGCTGCTCGACGCCATGAAGGTGACGGCGGTCACGCGCGCCGACACGATCACGCTCGGTACCTCGCGCGTCATCGACGTGATGCAGGCGCCGATCCGGCTCATCGCGACGCGCTGGCTCTACGATCGCGCAACCCGCACGCTGTTCTCGTCCGACATGTTCACCCATCTGTGGCGCGACGAGACGACCGGCCCGTGGATCGTCACCGACGCCGACAACGATCCGACGGCGACGCGCGACATCCGCTCGTTCATGCTCAACACGCGCTACTGGTGGCTCGAGGGCGCGCCGACCGACGCGATCCGCCGCGGCATCGGCGACATATTCGACAAGTTCGACATCGAGACCATCGCGCCCGGCTACGGCTGCATCCTGTCGGGCCGCAACGTGGTCGAGCGCCACTACCGCATGCTCGATGAATTCCTCGCGGCCTGCGACAAGAGCCGGATGGTCTCGCGCTACGTCACGCGCGACGAGGAGCGCTGATCATATTGGGAGGGCTTCGATGTCCACGGCGATGAAGAGCCTGCTCACAGTCGCAATCGTCGGCGGCGCCATTGGCTGCCATGACCTGCATGCTCAGACGAGACCTGCCCCCGCCTACTGGATCACCGAGACGCTCGAGGTCATGGATCAAGCCGCCTTCCTCAAGGCCATCAAAGCAGTGCCGCCGATCGTCAAGTCGCATGGCGGACGCTACATCGTTCTCGGCGGAAAGATCGTGCCCGGCGTCGGATCGCCGCCGCCGCGGATCACGATCATCGCGTTCGACAGCCTGCAAAAGGCGCAGGAATGGTACGATGACCCCGCCGCCGTGGCGGCGCGTACCGAAGCGCAGAAATACGCAAAGGTCCGCGACTACACGGTCGAGGGTCTCGGCAATTGACGTGATCGGATGAGCCGGATTTCGCTTCGCTCATCCGGGCTACCAATAGACGCGCTGCTACACCGTCTGATGCCGTTTCAGGAACGTCCGTGCGCGGTTGATGGTGCGGGCCTTCAGGTCCGGCGGGTCCTTCCAGGGGAATACGGTGATTTCCGCATTCGGGCAGAGCGAGGCGATATCGATCGAGACCCGTAACGGATGCGCCACGATATCGTCGGGCAGCACCAGCATCGGCGTCTGGCAGGACCTCGCGAAATCGCGCGAGACGCTGTACACGAAGTCGGGCTGCACACGGTAAAGGTTGTGCAGATATTTCTCGATGGTCTCCATCGACACGCTGGCCTGCCGCGCGCGTAGCTCCTTGGCCCATACGTCGTGGCCGGCATCGTACATGTAGTTCGGCTGCTCCGGTCGATGTCCGACCGGTTGGCTCAGCAGGGCGGCGACGACGCGTTGCGGCGCGCGCTCCATCAGCTTCATCGCGAACGGGCCGCCGATGCAATTGCCGAAGAAGAAAAACTTGTCGATGCCGAGATGGTCCATCACGCCAAACTGGTCGTCGGCGAACGCGTCCCATGGATTGTCGACCGGGACCGGCCCGGTGGATTCGCCACCTGTGGCGTTGCGCTGATCCATCGTGATCACGCGGAAATCGTTCTTGAACTCCTCCATGACGTTGATCACCGCGTTCGGCCAGACACCGATACGCGAGTTCAAGCCACCGCCGGGCGTCGCCAGCAGCGGAAAGCCCGAGCCGATTTCCGCATAGCGGATGCGGACATTGCCCTTCTCGTAGAACCCGACCTTGGTGCCTGCCGGCAGCGCTTGCGGCGTTGGCTGCGCCGCTTGGGCGAACACCTGCGGCGCCGCGCTCGCCGCCGCGGCGGCCGCGCCAGTCGTCAGAATGGTGCGTCGATTGGAGTCGATCATGCGCGCCCTCCCTGGATCGTGGTCGAAGCCGATGCGGGGCCCGTTATTCCCGGCGCCACCGCGGCCCGCAGCATAGCCCGTCCGGGGCTCGAGTGCACCGGCATGCCGGACGGCGGCTGAAAGGGATACTGACACCGCCTCAATTCGAAGGTAGGAATCGCGATGACGTGGAACAAAGGGGCAGCCATGCTCGACAAACCGCACGGCCAAGGTGACGCCAAGAGCATGCTGGACGTGCCGGTGGCGCAGCGGATGCCGCGCGAGATCGCGCCCGGCGTGTTCTGGATCGGCGATTGCCTGCTGCAGCGCCACAAGGGCAAGGTCTATCACGGCTACAACGCCGCCTTCCTGGTCGCGGGCGACGACGCGTCGATCCTGGTCGAGACCGGCCATCCGAAGGATTTCCCCGTCATCGAGCGGCACCTTGACGAGCTGTTCGCGCGCGGCATTCCGCCGCTCAAATATCTCTTCGTGACCCACCAGGAGACGCCGCATTGCGGCGGCCTCGGCCGCATCCTCAAGACGTTCCCCGATGCGCTGCTGATCGGCGATGTCAGCGACTATCACCTCGCGTTTCCGCAGTACGAGCACCGCATGAAGTCGATGCAGGAGGGCGACGAGGTCGACCTCGGCGGGCGCACCTTCATGGCGGTCGAGCCGGTGATCCGCGACCTGCGCACCACCTGGTGGGGCTTCGACACGCGCGAGCGCGTGCTCTTTCCGGGCGACGGCTTCGCGTACAGCCACTATCACGAGGACGGCCATTGCGGCCTCGTCGCCGAAGAGGCGGTCTCGCTCGATCTGCCCGACGTGTCGGCGACCTTCGCGGACCTCGCGTTGTTCTGGACCAAATTCGCCGACATGAACGTCTACTGCGATCGGCTCGACCACCTGATCGCGCGGCTCGACGTGAAGACGATCGCGCCGACGCACGGCCTGCCGATCACCGACGTGAAGACGACCGTGCCGAAGGTGCAGGCGGGCCTGAAGGCCGCCGCGATCATGCCGAAGTCGGGCACGAACGAGAAGGTCTCGGCGGCGGCGTCATAGTGTAACGTCGTAGGATGGGTTGAGCGCAGCGAAACCCATCGTCTCGATGCATCAGAAGAAAGTGATGGGTTTCGCTGCGCTCAACCCATCCTACGGGGAACGGCCAGGACCATGAAAAAGCTCACGATCGGCGACGTCACCATCACCAGCATCATCGAGCGCGACGGGCCGTGGCGCAAACCCGAGGACATGTTCATCGGCTACGACCCGGCGGCCGGCAAGCGCCTTCTCGCCGAGATGGATCCGGTCGTGTTCGATCCGGCCTCGGGCAAGATGGTCATCACGTATCAGACCTTCGTGGTCCGCACGCCCAAGCACACGATCCTGATCGACACCTGCACGGGCGAGGACAAAGGCTATCCGCCCCCGATGGATTTTCCCAAGCAGCCGTGGCTCGACGGATTTGCCGCCGAGGGCCTGCGCTTCGAGGACATCGACTATGTCTTCTGCACCCACCTGCACATCGACCACACCGGCTGGAACACGATGCTGCGCAACGGCAAATGGGTGCCGACGTTCCCGAAGGCGAAATACGTCTTCCACAAGGGCGAATACGCGGCCTGGGAAGAATCGTGCAAGCGCGGCGAGAACCGGCCGGGCGGCGGCGGCAACGTGTGGCCGTACAATTGCGAGCCGATCGTCGCGGCCGGCCAGGCGCTGCTGGTCGACGACGATTTCGCCATCGACGACACGATCTCGCTCACGCCCACGCCCGGCCACTCGCCCTGCCACTGCTGCGTCAACATCCGCTCGAAGGGCCAGCAGGCGTCGGTCGTCGGCGACCTGATGCATCACATGCTGCAGGTCCGCCAGCCGGACCTGTCGACCATCTTCGACTGGGACCCGAAGCAGGCGGCGCAGTCGCGGCGCAAGTTCCTCACCGACAGCGCCGGCACCGGCCGCTTCGTCCTGCCGATCCATTTCCCCCCGCCGACCACCGGACTGATCGAGGCGGACAGCGCGGGCTTCAAGTACAACTTCGTGCGGTGAGTAGGTCGTGTCGTAGGATGGGTTGAGCGAAGCGAAACCCATCAACTCTTTCCTCAGAATCGGCGCGATGGGTTTCGCTTCGCTCAACCCATCCTACGAGTGAGCGCAATGGCACCATCATTCGATCCGGCCGCCGCCGCCCGCTACGTGTTCGACGCGCATCGCTCGCGCGCCGCCTATCGCAACCTGCCGCCCGAGATCGCACCGCGGACGCTCGCCGACGCCTACGCCGCACAGGCCGCGCTCGCGCCGCTTCTCGAGTCGCAGTTCGGCCCCGTCGCGGGCCTCAAGATCGCCACCACCACCAAGGTGATGCAGGCGCTGATGGGCATCGGCCATCCGTGCGGCGGGCTGATCTTCGCGCGCCGCATCCATGCGTCGCCCGCGAACATCCGGCTCGCCGATCACGTCCACCTGGTGATCGAATGCGAGCTCGCGCTGCGTCTCGGCCGCGACCTTGCGGGGACGTCGTTCACGGCAGCGAGCGTCGCGCCCGCCGTCGCGGCCGTCATGCCGGCGTTCGAGCTGGTCGAGGACCGCAACGCCGATTACAAATCGACCAGCGCGCTCTCGATGATCGCCGACAATTGCTGGAATGCCGGCATCGTGGTCGGGCCGGACGTTCCGTTCGATCCGGGTCATGCGCCGGTCGGCGCGCTCGGCCGGCTCGCCATCAACGGACGCGAGGCCCACGAAGGCCGCACCGAGGATCCGCTCGCGACGCTGGCCTGGATCGCCAATCTGGCCAACCAGAACGGCCGCCCGCTCACCGCCGGCATGGTGGTGATCACCGGCAGCGTCATCCCGACGCTGCCGATCGCGGCCGGCGACCGCTTCGTGTTCAGCCTCGACGGCCTCGGCAGCGTCGAGATGACGGCGGCGTAACTTCCTCTCTACATCGCGATGTGGTTGGCGCGGATCACTTCGCCCCACAACTTGATCTCGCGCTTGAGCAGCTCGTCGGCGTATTCGGGCGTCTGGTCCCCTACGGGGTAGATGTCCATGCCGCCGTCCGTGAAGGTCTTCACCGCGCGCGGGTCGACGAGGGCGGCGCGCAGCGCGACGTTGAGCTTGTCGATGATCGGCCGCGGCGTGCCGGCCGGCGCGAGCAGGCTGTGCCAGAAATCGATGTCGAGCTTTTTGTAGCCGAGCTCGCCCAAGGTGGGCAGGTCGGGCAGGCCGGCGTAGCGCTTGCGCCCGAAGATCGCATAGGCCTTGAGCTTGCCCGACTTCACTTGCGGGCCCGCCACCACGGCCGACTGCGACTCGATGTCGACCTGCCCCGACAACAGGTCGACCAGGGCCGGGCCGGCGCCGCGATAGGCGACCTGGGTGGCGTTGAGACCGAGCTCCTGCGCGGCCAGCACGCCGGCGAGGTGCGCGTACGAGCCGACGCCCGCGTGACCGATCTTGATGTTGTGTCCCGGCTCCTTCGCCCATTTGAGGAATTCGGCGAAATTGTTCGCCGGCAGGCTCTCGCGCGCCGCCAGCGTCGAGGCCGCGGTGTTGATCGGGCCGATCGACACGAAATCTCTCACGGCGTCGAAGCTCAGGTCCTTGTACATCGTCATGCCGGCCGCGAGCGCCACTTGGTGGATCAGGATGGTGTAGCCGTCGGGCGCCGCGTGCGCGGCTTTCGCCGCCGCGATCATGCCGCCGGCGCCGCTGACGTTCTCGATCACGATCGGCTGGCGGAGCGACCTCGCCATGGCGTCCTGGATGACGCGCGCGATCGTATCGGTCGCGCCGCCCGGCGGGAACGGAACGATCATGTGTATCGGACGATCGGGATAGGTCTGCGACCAGGCCGCATTGCCGGCCAGAAGACACGCGGCGAGGAGCGACGCCGCGAGCGCGCGAGCGAAACTCATGAATCCTCCCTGGGCCGCCCTCGGTTTTCGTGTCGGCGGCAGCCGATCGATATCGGCACGGGCCGAATACTCGCCCGGTTCGCGGCGCGCAGGCAAGGCGCAAGCGGGCGGCCGCGGTATCCGGGCCGCGGCACGCTGACGCGCACGGAAAGGCGAATTATGCGAGATGCGAGCCGCGCAAACCGCGCGAAAACGCCGGCGCGCCGCTCACCACAGCGCCGGCATGTTGAACGAATAGGTGGTGCCGAAGCCGAACATGGCCTGGTCGGCCGAGCCGCGGACCGCCACGATCGGCGAATTGGCGATGCCGTCGGCCAGCCGCGAATACTCGACGAAGGCGTGGCTCGCCCACTGCGGATTCCACTGGTAGCGCGCCTGCGTGCCGAGGCCGAACGAGCGCAGGCCGCCGCCCGGATCGTAGACCGGCAGGCCCGAGGCGGCCGATTGACCGGCGTCGATGCCGAAATAGGGAAAGTTGGCCTCGCGCGTCGCCTCGGTCAGCCGCGGGCCGCCCGACAGGGTCCACTGCGGCGTCACCGGCACGATCACGTCGAGCATCTGATCGGACACCACGCCTGCGTGCCCGCCGAACCCTTGGCGAACCTCAACACGGGCGCGCAGCCATCGGGTGGGCCAGTAGTCGACGAAGCCACCCACTTCCGCGGTCAGCCCGACGTCGCCCAGTCCGGCAAGGTTTGGATTGTGCTTTACGTAGCGGCCGAGCTCGACCTGGACCACCGGCCCGGCCTTGAAGGTCTCTGTATCGAGCACCGCGTAGCCGAAACCGTCGAGCGGCCCGTGAAAGCGCGGCAGCGTCCCGGCATCGCGCAGGTCGAACAGCGGAAATGGGTAGAAGGCGTAGCGGTCCGAGCCCTGATAGCGCGGCAGCGCGCGGACTTCGGCGCCGAGCTCGATGGTCCATTGCGGCGGAGGCGGCGGCGGGGATGCGGGAACCAGATCGGCCGCGTGCGCCAAACCGGCCGGCATCGCGGCCAGCAATGACGCTCCTACCAGTGCGCGAACCGCGCGCCCCATCGACTGCCCCTGCCCCCAACGCACCCTGAATTTTACCGGATCGAGAGTTAAAATGCCATCATCGACCTGAGGTCAGGCCGGACAGCGTCCAAACCGGCGGAAGTCGCTCAAGAATCGCGAGAATTGCGGCGGAGGGGAGAATTTTCCTCTTCCGCCGACGCATCTGGCTCATGCGGGAGCGAATGGCCCTCGTCCGGGCGCGCGTGCGGCTCCCTGGCGCGCTCAGCCGCTTGCCGCAGCAGCAATTCGACCTCCGGAACATCGACCTCCGCTGTAACCTCGTGCCGTACAGGCGCAGCCACGTCTGTGGCCTCATCGGCGTGGCTCGTGGCCGGCTCGGCCGGTGACGGCGCGGGCATCGGCTCGGCCGCTGGCTCCACCGGCTCGCTCGGCGCCTCGTTCCGCCGCACCGCCTCGCGCCGGCGGGCCACGCTCGCGGCCCAGTCCTCGCTGCGGCCGCGCGACCACACGCCCACGTGGCGCACGACCCGGCCAAACCGGCCGCCCGCCCACACGAGCTCATAGGGCAGGAACAGCCGCCAGCGATCGTCCTGCTCGGTGATCGCGGCGGCGATCAGCTCGCCCGCCATCGCGGTGGTGTTGAGGCCGTGCCCGCCGAACGCATTGGCGAGCCACAGGCCCGGAATCACTTCGCCGACTTGCGGCATGCCGTGCAGCGAGAAACCCATCACGCCCGACCACGCGTGCTCGAACTCGACCGCACCCAATTGCGGAAAGATGCGCGCGATCGCGCCCTTGAACTGGCGCGCGGCGCCGCGCGGGCCGCCCGGCCACAGGCCGCCGGCGCCCGCCCACATCAGCCGGTCGCCGCCGACAACGCGGTAGTGGTGGTTGGCGAGCCGCGTATCGCTGACCGCGCCGCGCCATGCGATCGCCTCGGCGAGCCGCTCGCCGAGCGGCGCCGTCACGGCGACGTATCCGGTCACCGGCAGCACCGTATTGGCGAGGCCGGGCACCAGCGGGCCGAGATGGGCGTTGCTGGCGAGCACGATATGGGCGGCGCGCACCCTCCCGTTCGGCGTCGCGATCCGCTTGCGCACGCCCACCGGATCGATCGACAGCGCGGGCGTCTCCTCGAAGATGACCGCGCCCGCGGCGATCGCCGCCCGGGCGAGGCCGCGCGCATAGGCGAGCGGATCGATGTGGAACGCGGTCGGATAGTGAATGGCGTGGAAATAGAATTCGCTCTTGAGGGCCGTGCGCACCTGCTCGGTCGGCCAGCCCTCGATGGTGGCGCCGAAATCCTGGCCGAGCAGGCTCGCGACCGCGAGCATGTCGTCGCCGTTGTCGATCTTCGACACGTCGAGCCAGCCGTCGACCGGCTCGACCCCGGGCATATCGGCATCGCGGATCGCGGCGCGGACGTACTCGAGGCCCGCCTCGGACAGCGCCCACAATTCGCGGGCGCGATCGATGCCGATGCGCTCGACCATGGCGCGCGGATCGGCGCCGAACCCGGGCAGCACGAAGCCGGTGTTGCGTCCCGACGCGCTCTCCGCCACGCGGCGCGCCTCGATCACGGCGACCGACCAGCCGCGGCGCGCGATCTCGCGGGCCGCCGTGAGGCCCGCGAGCCCGCCGCCGATCACGCAGACGTCGACGTCGAGGTCATAAGTGAGGCGCGCGCGCTCGAACGCGCCCGCCTGCGTCCCTTCGGCGCGGGACGCGTACCAACTGGCGCCCAAATCGGCGCGTACCGTCGCATTCATATCGGCTCGCACACCCTAGCGACGCGGATAGCCCCCCGCGCGGTCCCCCGCGGGTTATGTTAGCCTTACGGTGCGACGAAATCGACGTGTCCGACCATGCGCCGCCTGCTGCTGTTGCGTCATGCCAAATCGAGCTGGGCCGAGCCTGGCGCGAGCGACCATGCGCGCCCGCTCAACCGCCGCGGCCAGGAAGCGGCGCCGCGGATCGGCGCCTATCTCAACCGTCACAAGCTGGTTCCCGATCGTGTCCTGTGCTCGACCGCCAAGCGCGCCCGCGAGACCTGGGAACTCGTCGCTGCCGAGATGCGGGCCGCACCGGACACCACTTATGTCGAACGGCTCTACGACGCGGCGCCGCGCACGCTTTTCGACGTGTTTCGCCATGCCGATCCCGCCGCCCAATCCGTGCTCGTGGTCAGCCACAATCCGGGCCTGCAGGAAGTCGCGACCGACCTGATCGCCGCGGGCGACCTCGACGATCGCGAGCGCCTGCGCGAAAAATTGCCGACCGGCGGCCTCGTGGTGATCGATTTTGCCATTGCCGACTGGTCCAAGCTGCACACCCGCTCGGGCCGGCTGGAGCGCTTCGTCGTGCCGCGCATGCTGGAGGCCGCGACAGACTGAAGAGCGAATGGCGAATGGCGAATGGGCGGCTGCTTCTTCCTATCCGCTATTCGCCATTCACCACTCGCGATATGGTGATGGCCGATCATTTCTTCTCTGATTGCCGGAAGGGGGCGCACCAATGTTCCGACAAATTCTGGTCCCGGTCGATCTCGCCGACCCCGAGCTTGCCAAGCCGTCGATCGCGACCGCGGTCGCGCTCGCACGGCCGTGGGGCGGGCATCTGCGCCTGCTCAACGTGATGCCGGCGACGCCCGTGATGCTCGCCGAATACGTGCCGGCGGATTTCGATGCGCAACAGCGCTTGTCCGCCGAGGAGGCGCTCACGATCATCGCGCGCAAGTCGGGGTTCGATCCCGCGCATGTGAGCGCGACCGTGCGCCAGGGCGGCGTCTATCACGAGGTGCTGGAGGAAGCGAGGGAGATCAATGCCGATCTCATCGTCATGAGCTCGCATTTGCCGGCGATGCGCGCCTACTTCCTCGGCTCGAACGCCGCCCATGTGGTGCGCTACGCCAAATGCTCCGTGCTGGTGGTCCGGCAGTAGGCCAGCGTCCGTGATGACGGATCACGGCAGCAGATCGCGCGGCGGCGCCTGCGGACGATAGTGGCGCGGCCGGTTGCGCTGGAAGAACGTGCCGCCCTGCCAGAGAAAAATCGCGAGCAGCGCGCCGAGCAGGATGGCGCCCGAGCGATTGGCGGTCGCCAGCGCGCGCACGATCAGCGCGGCGAGCATCAAGGAGACCACCGCGAGGATCGCGACGCCCGGCCAGTAGCGCAGCGGCGCGAGCCCGCACTCGAACGCCGCCGGCGATTGCGCCGCTGCCAGCCGCTGGTGCAATTCGTCGAGAAAGGCCGAATAGGCGGCGTCATGCGCCTCGTACTCGGCCATGCTGCGCGGCGAGCCCGAGGCGAGCCGCAGCTTGCCGCCGCGGATCGGCCAGATTTCGGCGACGAAACGATGCGTCTGCATCGACCGCGGCCGAAACGACAGCCGCATCCGGCGGATGTCCGCATAGGGCAGCCGCCCGCGCCGCATCCCCGCCTCCCACTCGATCGCGTCCGGCGCAAGCTGAAATTGCCGGACGGCCGAAAGACGCGACGGCTTATAGGCGTAGCGGGTCGCGGGCGGGGACGGCTCCGGATCGGCGTTCACTGTGTCGCGGTCCTGTTATGCGCCTGCGGTACCACGGGTTGTTCCTTCCAGGCATAGGTCAGCCGCGCGCCCAGCGGAAAAATTCTGTGAAGGCTATTTCGAAACCCCGACCGGCACTCTAGATTTTCCGAGTTCCCGGTCATGAGCCGACGCGACCCCCGGGGGGCGAATCGCGGTCCGTCGGATTTTTCTGAAGAGGCCTCAATGCGCAGAATTGCTCTTGCCATGCTGGTCGTCGCGGCGGCGGCGGTCCAGTTGCCAGCATCCGCGGTCGCCGCAACGCCCTTCGACGGCCGCTGGAGCGTCGTGATCCAGACCGATCACGGCACCTGCGACCGGGCCTACCGCTACGGAATCAAGATCCAGAACGGCCAGGTGAGCTACGTGGGCGACAACGCCTTCGATATCCGTGGCCAGGTCGCGCACAATGGCCGTGTGCACGTGCGGGTCTCGCGTGGAGCAAGCTATGCGGACGGCCACGGCCGCCTGTCGCACGATTCGGGGTCGGGCACCTGGCAGGGCGTCGGCTCCGGGGTGTGCTCGGGGCGCTGGGTCGCGGAGCGGCGATAAAAACCCTCTACACGTAGGGTGGGCAACCGCGCCTTCGCGGTTGCCCACGCGTTTGTGGCAGCGCCATCAGGTGGGCAAAATCGCGGGAATGCCGCGTCGATGCCGCAACGTCCGTCCAGGTGATCCCCGCCTTCGCGGGGACAGGTTTTGCCCACCCTACAGCGGAATCGCCAAAAGCGTATCGATCTGGCGGCTGTCGAGGATCACGGCGCGCTCGGCGAAGCGTGCCGCCTCGCCGTCGAGCACGATGCGGTCGCGGTAAGTGCCGGTCGCAAACAGCACGGTCTCGCCGGTGTGCATGATGCGCGCGACCATGAAGCTCGCGCGCGCATGCAACGTGCCGTCGGCGCCATGCTCGATGCGCGCCGGCCCGAGCAGGTGACGATAGCGCTGCGCCTCGTAGATGTTCGCCTCGCGCAGCGCCTTGACGCGGTCGCGCAGCATGGCACGCGAGGTCGCGTAGATGATCGAGAGGGGCAGGCCCTGCTCGACGTTCTCGGCCGTGGTGATGCGGTAGCGGCCGTCCTCGGTGAAGAAGTCCGGCCATTCCTCGAGCCGCCCCTCGTCGATCGTCTCGGCATAGCGCGCGTTGAGGTCGAGCACCGCGAGCCGGCGTTCGATGTCCATCACATTCTTCTCCCGTCATTGCGAGGAGGGCGAAGCCCGACGAAGCAATCTCGGGCCGTTACGTCGAGATTGCTTCGGCATGCTTCGCATGCCTCGCAATGACGCCTGCGGCTACATCCCCATATGCCGCCGGTATGTCTTCCAGAACCCGCGCACCGCGGCCTCGCTGACCCGGCTTTCCTCCGACGCGGTGCCGTTGCCGCCCATCTCGACCACCGAGCCCTTGTCGCCGGCGCCGCGGATGCCGCGCTGCACGAAGCCGGTCGCGGCGCCGTCCTCCATCGAGATCAGGCCGGAGGGCCCGATCAGGTTCGATTGCCGCATGCGCAGCTCGGTCATCGCGTCGTCGTCGCCCTCGAAGCCGAAGCAGGTCCACACCAGCTCGGTGCGCTCGAGCCCTTGCGGCACCACGCGACGCACCGCGAGGCAGTTGCGGATCTGCTGCAGCACGAAGCCGGGAAACACCGAGAGGATCTGCAGCCCGATGCCGTCGCCGAACTCGTCGACGCTCTCGAGCAGCTCCGGCGCCTCCAGCCGGCCGAAGTCGGCGTTCGCCGAACGCATGCCGGCCTGCTCGTATTCCTTGCCGGCGACGTCGGCCGTGTACGAGTAGCTGATGTGATGATCGCCGTCCTCGCTGATCACGAGGCCGCCCTTCTGCGACAGGCGGTTGAGGCGGAATGTCGTGAAGAACATGTGCAGCAGGCTCGCGTGGTAGCTGTCCTTCACGTTCTCCATGTAGAGCTTCCAATTGCCCGGCAGCATCTGGCTGTAGCCGCCGAGCAGGCGGGCGGGCGCCTTCATGACGCGGCGCACCTTGGCGGCAACCTCGGGGCCGAGATACGTCTCGACCGGCGCGACGCGCTCGCTCATGGTGCCGAACACGAGCCCGGCGAAGATCTCTACGCGCAGCCGGCGCGGCCCGTGCAGATCCGGCCGGGCGTCCGCCGGCATGCCGCCCTTGCCGCCGATGCCGCGGCGGAACGCAACGCCCGTGAGCCGGCCTTCGAGGTCGTAGGTCCAGTTGTGATAGACGCAGACGATCTCGCGCGCCTCGCCGCGCTCCTTCAGGCACAGCAACGAGCCGCGATGCGCGCAGCGATTCTCGAAGGCATGGACCACGCCGTCCTTGTCGCGCGTGACCACGACCGGCATGTCGCCCAGGTTGGCGGTGCGGAACGTGTTCGGCCGCGGCAGCTCGGCCTCGAGGCAGAGGAACGTCCAGGTATCGCCGCGAAAGAGCTTCGCCTGCTCCTCGTCGTAGAGGTCGCGGTCGGAATAGATCCAGTACGGGATGCGCGTGAGGCCCTCGGCCGGCCAGCTGCGTTCGTGGATATTCATGGGCGTCCCTTCCGCGACCTTGCACGGCGACGGCTCCCCCTCTCCCCGCTCTTACGGGGAGAGGGTTGGGCTGAGGGGCGCTGACTCTCCGCGACGCAACGACTCGCGGATAGACCCCCTCACCCCAACCCTCTCCCCCTGAGGAAGGGGGAGAGGGAGAGCAAGCGCCGCACCGGCCTATTGCAGCTTCACATTAGCGGCCTTGATCACCTTGTTCCAGCGCTCGACCTCGGCGCGCATGAACGCCGCGGCCTCGGCCGGCGTATTGCCGACCGGCTCGGCCGAGAGATCGGCAAAGCGCTTGCGGACCACGGGGTCCCGGATCGCCTCGGCGATATCCGCGCCGATCTTGTCGACGATCGGCGCCGGCGTCTTGGGCGGCGCCACCACGGCGAACCAGGCCGAGGAGGCAAACCCCGGCAGCGTCTCGGCGATGGTCGGCACGTCGGGCAGCGCGCTCAAGCGCTTCTCGGTACCGACCGCGATCAGCTTGAGCTGGCCGCCCCGCACCAGCGCGAGCGAGACACCGAGATTGTCGAACATGATGTCGACGTCGCCGGCGAGCAGGCCCTGCAGCGCCGGCGCCGAGCCGCGATACGGCACATGGGTGAACTTCACGCCCGCCATCATCTGAAAAAGCTCGGCGGTCAGATGCGAGGTCGTGCCGTTGCCCTGCGTCGCGTCCGAGATCTTGCCGGGATGCGCCTTGGCGTAGGCGATGAACTCCGCGACCGTCGTGGCGGTGATCCTCTTCGGATTGACCACCAGCGCGTTGGGCACGATCCCCATCACGGAGATCGGCACGAACCTGGTCGGGTCGAACGGCAGGCTCGGATAGAGGTTCTGGTTGATGACGAGCGGCGGTGGCGGCGCGGAGAGCAGCGTGTAGCCGTCCGGATCGGCCTTGAAGGCCGCCTCGGCGCCGATATTGCCGGCCGCGCCGGTCTTGTTCTCGATCACCACCGGCTGCCCCCATTTGCGCGACAGCCAGTCGGCGACGACGCGCGGCATCACGTCGGCGGTGCCGCCGGCCGGAAACGGCACGATGATCCGCACCGTGCGGGCCGGAAAGGTCTGCGCCGTTGCGGGCGGGAGCGACAGAACGGCGAGCGCCGCGGCCGCGATGCCGGCGATCAGGCGGAAGGGCAAGACGGAGCAGACGCGCATTTGTTCGGTCCCGGTCGGCAGCGAGGCGCTGATGTTCATTCTGATCGGCGACCGGCGCGAATCAAGCCGCCAAATCTGCCTGGAGCGCACCGCTGTTCGCTCTGCGACATTGTGTCGAGGCAGCGATGGGCTCACCTGCACGCCCATCAAGGATTGCGAGTGGGAACGCGGCGTTTGCCGCGGCAAGTGCTGACCGGCCGCAGCGATCTCGCCCGCAGCCACGGCTATCAGATCGGGCCGGCGCTCATCGATTGCGATGCGGCCGGGCTGACGTGGGTAAGAGCTCCCGCGTTTCGGCGCCGAGGTGGTACGCTGCTAATGAAACGAGCACCGCGGCCGCCTGCATCTTAGGAATGCATTAGTGCTGCCGGTATATTTTCGCACGCGGGCGAATCCACAGAACCAGGTAACGCGACAACGGCGGCATGCCTTCGGCGGACGGCAAGGCTCCAGCAAGGGAAAAACCATGTTCTCCTCCAAGGTGCGCGAACTGCGGGCAAAGCTCGCGGCGCTCGACAAGTCCCAGGCCTTGATCGAGTTCAACATGGACGGAACGATCATCACGGCCAACGATCAGTTCCTCAACACCATGGGGTACGCGCTGGCGGAGATCAAAGGCCAGCACCACAGCATGTTCGTCGCGCCGTCCGAGAAATCGAGCGCGGCCTATCGCGCCTTCTGGGAGGCGCTCAACCGCGGCGAATTCCAAGCGGCGGAATACAAGCGGCTCGGCAAGGGCGGCAAGGAGATCTGGATCCAGGCAAGCTACAACCCGATCCTCGGCCGCGGCGGCAAACCCTACAAGGTCGTCAAGTTCGCGACCGACGTGACCGCGCGCAAGCAGCGGACCGCCGACTACGAGGGACAGATCGCCGCCATCAACAAGTCGCAGGCCGTGATCGAATTCGACATGGACGGGACGATCATAACCGCCAACGAGAATTTCCTGCGCGCGATGGGCTATTCGCTCGACGAGGTGAAGGGCCGCCACCACGGCATCTTCGTGCAGCAATCGGAACGGCAAAGCCCGGCCTACCGCGCGTTCTGGGAAGCGCTCAACCGCGGCGAATATCAGATCGCCGAGTACAAGCGCATCGCCAAGGGCGGCAAGGACGTCTGGATCCAGGCGAGCTATAACCCGATCCTCGGTCTCAACGGCAAGCCGTTCAAGGTGGTCAAGTTCGCGACCGACATCACCAAGCAGGTCGAGGACCGCCACCGGCGCTCCGCCATCCACAAGACGCTCGACGCCGATCTCGGCGACGTCATGCATTCGATCACGACCGCGACCGAGCAGGCGGCCGGCGCCGCCGACGCGTCCGCGCAGACCTCCACCAACGTCCAGGCGGTCGCGTCGGGCTCCGAGCAGCTCGCGGCCTCGGTGAGCGAGATCGGAAGGCGCGTGCAGGAAGCGTCTGAGATTTCGCGGCGCGCCGTCGAGCAGAGCGGCCGTACCAACGAGACCGCCGCCGGACTGACGTCGGCGGTGGGACGGATCGGCGAGGTCGTCGGACTGATCAACACGATCGCGAGCCAGACCAACCTGCTCGCCCTCAACGCGACGATCGAGGCGGCGCGCGCCGGCGAGGCCGGAAAGGGTTTCGCCGTCGTCGCGTCCGAGGTGAAGGCCCTCGCCAACCAGACCACCAAGGCGACCGACGAGATTTCCGAGCAGATCGCCGCCGTGCAGAACGCCACCGGTGGGGTGGTGTCGGCGCTCGGCGACATCACGACGACGATCAACACGATCAGCGAGATCTCGTCGACCATCGCGGCCGCCGTGGAGGAGCAGGCCGCGGTGACGCGCGACATGTCCTCCAACATGCATGCCGCGGCCGCCGGCGTCGACAGCATCTCGCAAGGCGTCAAGCACATCGCGGAAGCGACCAAGCTCGCCAGCGACTCGACGCGCAAGGTCAAGGACGCCTCGCAAGCCCTGGTCGCGTGATCGCGCCGAGGCTTCTCCTCGCCGTCCGTCCGTAGGGAACCCGCAAAGTTCCCGAGCGTTGCTGTCCGTGGGCGTTTCTTTTGCGCATGTTCTGAACCAGCGTCCACTTCGCCGGAACATGCGCCAGGACCGCGACGGAGCTGGCACATGGCGAAATCGAGCACGGATCACGACAAAGCCGCGATAACCCGCGAACGGCTGGCCGAGCTCCTCAACGAGGATCTGGCGCGCGAATATCAGGCCATCATCGCGTACGTGGTCTATTCGCAGGTGCTCAAAGGCGCCGCCTACATGAACATCGCGGATCAACTCCAGCAGCACGCCCAGCAGGAGCTGACGCATGCGCTGACCATCTCGCGCCAGATCGATTATCTCGGTGCGATGCCGACCGTGGTGGCGAAGCCCGTCAAGGTGTCCGAGAAGGCGGAGGACATCCTCCGCTTCGACCTGCAGAACGAGGAAGACACGATCCGCAACTACCGCGACCGTGTGCGCCAGTGCGAGGCTTTGGGCGAGTTCTCGATCGCCGAGCACATCCGCGACATCCTGCTCGAGGAGCAGGACCACCTCATCGATCTTGCGACCGCCTTGGGCGAAGAAGTGCCCGACGTGAGCAAGCCGGGATGATCGGGCCGGCGGCGCGACGTCACCCGGTCTTCGCTGTCTACGACGCGTAATCCGGCTCGCGCCGGTCGAGCATGCGCTTGAGCGCATCGAAGTGGCGCTGCGCCGGCGTCGGCCCCTGGTAGAGGCTCGGGCCGCCGATGTCCCGCATGGTCTTCTCGACCACGGCGGCGGGAAGCTGCTTCAGCGGCTGCCCGGTCCACATCGCATAGATCTGCACCTGCGCGGCGCGCTCCACGTAGTAGAGCCGATCATAGGCGTCGGCGATCGTGTCGCCGACCGTGGTGATGCCGTGGTTGGCCATGAACAGGATGGTCTTGTCGCCCAGCACCCCGGCGAGGCGCACGCCCTCCCCGGGATCGAGCGCCGGGCCCGTGTAGTTGTCGTCATACGCAATGCCGCCCATCATGCCGACCTCGGTCTGGCCGATCTCCTTGATGCGCGGATCGGCGAGCCGCGTGAGCGCGCTCGAGAACGGCATGTGGGTGTGAAAGACGGCCCTCGCCTGCGGCAGCGCCTTGTGCATCGGCGCGTGGATGCAATAGGCCGACCGCTCGACCTCGCCCTCGCCGCGCTTGACCTCGCCGTCGTCGATGCCGACCTCCATCAGGCACGAGGCCGTCACCTCCGACCAGTGCGTGCCGAACGGGATCTGGTAGTAGCGCTCGCGGCTGCCCGGCACCAGGAACGTCAGGTGGTTGAAGATGCCTTCGCTGAAGCCGTGCATGTAGGCCACCCGATGCGCGGCCGCGAGTTCGACCCGCGCCTGCCATTCCGCGTCGCTCAATCCGTGGGCCGCGGCCGGTGACGTGCGAAGCTGCATGGCTCATTCCTCCTTGGCACGTGCCCGCCGACACCGTCGACGGGCGGCCGAAGCCTACACCAGTGTTCGCCCCGCCGGAACATGTGTTAATCGTGTGGTCCGCGCGCACCCTCCACGGATCGGGAATCATCGCGATGCGACCAAATCGATGGCCGAAGTCATGCGCGCTCACGCTCGCCCTCGCGTTTGCATCGGCCGGTGGCGACGTGCGCGCCGAGCAAGTGCTCAAGGCCGACCCGCCGCCCAACACGATCCAGACCGGGACCTCGGTCCTCGTCGACGACGGAAGCTGCCCGCGCGGGCAGATCAAGAAGATCACGCGCATCGGGCCGATGGACAGCCGCGGCTATCGCAAGGCCGAGTGCGTTCCGTATCGGCGGACGCGCTGATCGCCTACCGGTGCAGGCACTCGTACGCGCGGATGAGATCGCGGCTCGCCGCCGGGATCGCGAGATCGGCCCTTTCATCCGCAGAGGCGCGCGGGCAGCTCAGCCAGAAATAGCCGGAGCTCGGGTCGACGACGAGCCGGGACGGCAGGAAGTCCGGCGCGAGCAGCACCGACAAATAGGGCGTGGTGGTCTGCCATTTCAGGCGGTTGAGACCAGGGTCGATGCGATCGGTCGAGACGAAGCGCGGATCGCCGAGCGCCGGGTCCGAGGCTGTGCCAGTGGCAAGCGCGCGCACCGCCGCCTCGTAGCCGCTCCACGCGGTGACGAACTTCGCGGTCTCGACGGCGTGCACCAGCGTGAGCGTCAGGACCGCGCCGACCACGGCGCTCGCCGCCGGCCCGCGTGCAAGTGTCATGAGACGGTCGGCCAGCGCGTCGGCCCAGCGGGCGAGGAATGCGGTCGGCACGCGCAGGCTCCCCTCGGCGCGCAGCGCGCAGAGCGCCGCGAGCGCGCCCGCAACCGGCGTGACGAAGAAGATCGCGGTGCGCACGTAGTAGCGATTCTGCGTGTGCAGCGAATGATCGAAATGCAGCCAATAAACCGCGAGCGCCGCCGCGACGATCGCCAGCGCGTAGACATGCGCGCGCCGCGGCGCGGCCAGCCGCACGACGAGATAGACGATGACATAGGCCGCGAGCGCGCCGAACAGCAGCATGAAGAAGGCGCTGCCGAGCAGATTGTCGATGTCGATGAAGTTGAACGCCGCGGCCGCAATGATGCTCGCATAGTAGCGGTCGGGCGGGATTGCGACCTTGACCGCGGCCCACACGGCGAGCGCCACCGCGAGCGCACCGGCGGCGCGTCGAAACATGGGATCGCCGAACCCGCGCAGCGCGACCGTCACCAGGATCGCGACCGCGCACACGGCCGCCCCCTCGTGCGTGAGCGCGAGCGCGAGCAGCGCCAGAAAAACCGCGAGCGTGCCGCCGATGCCGCGGCCCGCGTAGTGGCAGAGCGCGAGCGCCGGCCAGAACAACGCATGCGCGACCCACATCTCGGTCGGGAAGCCGAACACCAGCGGACAAAGGCACGCGGTGGACAGGCACGCGCAGGCGAAGATCATGCGGCGCGGCGAGCGGTCGGCCGCGAACGTCGCCGCGAGCCCGATCAGCGGCGCCGCGAAGAACAGGAGGCCGTAGAGCGCGATGCCGCCGCGCGCGTCGCGCGTCAGGCCGACATAGATCTCCGCCGGCAGGTGCGCGAACACGTAAACGAACAGCCGGTCGGCGATATCGCGGAAGTGATACGCCCAGCCCGCGCGCACCGCGACAGAGTAGGAGAAGATCGAGCCGTCGCCGTAGAGCTGCAGCCGGTAGCCGACACCGATCAGCACGAACAGGAGCGACCAGCTCAGCCCCAGCGCGATCGCGACGGCGCGCAACCGGCGCCCGGTTGGCCGGGCATGTTCAGCCGCGGCGAGGTCCGCCGCAACGGCCGTGCCAGACAGGTCGGCATTCACGTCGATCATCTCCACCCGGACCGCGGCCCTGCACGAACGCCGCCGTGCCGCGGGGAGGAGGCGAGTTCTAGCGGGTCGGCCGTGCTGATTGCCAGGACGTTCGCCCGCGGCACGGCGCCCCAGCCGACGGCACCGCGTTGCGTGTGAGGTGGGCACGATGTCTGATCTCCTTCTCCCCGCGCGCGGGGAGAGGGAGCGCAGGCGCAGTGCCGCATTCCTCCCGCGCCATTGATTCAGTGGCCGGTTCGATGATGTAGTCCTCAGCTCCCGGGAGAAACGCCATGGCGGACACGATACGAACCAACTCCTTCGATTACGTTATCGTCGGCGCCGGCAGTGCCGGCTGCGTGCTGGCCAATCGCCTCACGGCGGACGGGCGCCATCGCGTGCTGCTGCTCGAGGCGGGCGGGCACGACCTGCATTTCTGGATCCACGTGCCGCTCGGCTACGGCAAGCTATTCAACGACGCGCGCGTCAACTGGCTCTATTCATCGGAGCCGGAGCCCGAGCTCGACAACCGGCGCATCATCCAGCCGCGCGGCAAGGTGCTCGGAGGATCGAGCTCGATCAACGGGCTCCTCTACGTTCGCGGCCAGCACGAGGATTACGACCGCTGGCGCCAGCTCGGCAATGCGGGCTGGAGCCACGACGACGTGCTGCCCTATTTTCGCCGCGCCGAGGACCAGGAGCGCGGCGCCGACGCACTGCACGGCGCGGGCGGGCCGTTCTCGGTATCCGACGTGTGCGAACCGCATCCGCTGTGCGAAGCGTTCATCGAGGCCGTGCAGCAGGCGGGCCATCCGCGCAACGACGACTTCAACGGGCCGGCCCAGGAAGGCGCCGGCTATTTCCAGTACACGGCGCGCAACGGGCTGCGCCGCTCGACCGCGGCGGGCTATCTGCGTCAGGCGCGGCGGCGCGGCAATCTCAAGGTCGTGACCCATGCGCTCGCGACGCGCATTTTACTCGATGGCCGCCGCGCGACCGGCATCGAGTATCGCCGTGGCGGCGAGACGCATGTCGCCAAGGCCAATGTCGAGGTGATCCTGGCGGGCGGCGCGTTCAACTCGCCGCAGCTCATGCAGCTCTCCGGCCTCGGCCCGGCCGCGCTGCTCAAGCAGCACGGCATCGCGGTCGCGGCCGACATCCCCGGCGTCGGCGCCGACCTGCAGGACCATCTGCAGGTGCGCTTCCAGTATCGCTGCACCGAGCCGATCACCATGAACGACGTGGTGCACAACTGGCGCCACAAGATGATGGCCGGCCTGCGCTACTTCGCGACCCGCAAGGGCATGCTGGCGATCGGCGCCGGCTATGCGGGTGCTTTCCTGCGTACGAGCCCGCATCTCGCGAGCCCGGACGTGCAGCTGCATTTCCTGATCTTCAGCACCGACACGGCAGGCGGCGCGCTGCACACCTTCCCGGGCTTCATCGTCTCGGTGTGCCAGCTCCGCCCCGAGAGCCGCGGCTACGTGCGCATCAAGTCGGCCAATCCGGCCGAGCCGCCTGCGATCCAGCCGCGCTATCTCTCGAGCCAGTTCGACCGCGACACGCTGCTCGCCGGCATGCGCCAGCTGCAGGGGATCATGCGCCAGCCCGCCATGCGCCACTACGTCGCCGAGGAGTTCAAGCCGGCCGCGAGCGTCACCAGCGACGCGGACCTCATGGCCTATGCGCGCGCGACCTCGACCACCGTTTTTCATCCGACCAGCACCTGCCGCATGGGAAGCGACCCGACCGCCGTGGTCGACGAGCGCCTGCGCGTGCGCGGCATCGAGCGCCTGCGCGTGGTCGACGCCTCGATCATGCCGGCGCTGGTGTCGGGCAACACCAATGCCGGGACCGTGATGATCGCCGAAAAGGGATCGGACATGATCCTGGATGACGCGCGCGCCGTGATGACGCCCTCGCCGGCGCTCGCGCCGGCAGAGTGATGGCGTGCACCCCAAAGGCCGCCCAGAAAAAATACAGGCGATCTGCAATGGAAATGCGACGCCAAATACAATGCAAGGCCTTGGGAAGGCGAGAAAAAAGCCGCCGGGGCAAGAACAATGGGAAACAATGGAAAGAACAATGCGAGAGCAATGGAAACAGGGCAGAAATACAGGCAGGGGCCTACTTCCGGTTGTTCTGACGGAAAGACAAGCTGCGACCCTGTAGGGCCCAGTCGCTTGTCGGGCGGATCGAGTTTAGTCGGCAGAATTGCGGGCGAGCCTGGGCGCAATTCACAGAGACTAGTATTTCAGCCATCACAGAATTGGCGAACGTCCGCAACGACGAAATCGCGACAGAAACAAAATCACGGTAATAAAACGGAGAGCGACGGCGCCGCAGGGCTCACGACACTATCGCGTCGACGCGCGACAGGAAGTGCGACACCTCGGGAATGCCGTCGACCTGAAAGCGGTTGACCTCCTCCTGCAGCCGTGTAGCCCGGATGAGCCGAAGGCGAAATCCGGGACGCTCGCTCCCGGATGTCGGCGCACCGATCTCGGGCCTGCCCGAGATCGGCATATTGATGCGCAGGTCGGGTAACCCCGACCTGCGTGCACCTCATCCGGGCTACGCTACTTAGGCCACGTCATGGCCGGGCTCGTCCCGACCATCCACGCCTTCATTGTCGATGTCGCGGCCTAAGACGTAAATGCCCGCGACAAGCGCGGGCATGACGGAGAATTTCTTTCAGGGCAGACCCGCTACAGCACCGTATCGGTCGGCGGGTCGATCAGGTGCATGTGCTCGATATTGGCCGCGAGCCGCATCTGCTCGCCGGGGCCGCGCGCGGCGGCGGGATCGACGCGAGCGCAGATTTCCTGGCCGTTCACGGTGAAGAACACCATGGTCTCCATGCCGAGCGGCTCGACCACGTCGAGCGTGACCGAGAACTCGCTGCCGTCGTCGGTGCCATTGCGGCGCGGCTCGGTGAGGTGCTCGGGGCGCAGGCCGAGCAGCAGGTCACGGCCGACCGCGGATTGGCAGCGCGGCGCTTGGCTCGCCGGCACCGGCAGCAGGATCTGGTCGTTGACGCGCACCTTGAGGCCGGAGCCGTTCTGCTCCAGGCGGCACGGGATGAAGTTCATCGCCGGCGAGCCGATGAAGCCGGCGACGAAGCGCGTCTTGGGATGATGGTAGAGGTCCTGCGGCGTGCCGACCTGCTCGATCCTGCCGTTGTTCATCACCACCACGCGGTCCGCGAGCGTCATCGCCTCCACCTGGTCGTGGGTGACGTAGACGGTCGTGGTCTTCACTTTCTGATGCACGCGCTTGATCTCGGTGCGCATCTGCACGCGCAGCTTGGCGTCGAGGTTCGACAGCGGCTCGTCGAATAAAAAGACCTTCGGGTTGCGCACGATCGCGCGGCCCATGGCGACGCGCTGGCGCTGGCCGCCCGAGAGCGCCTTCGGCCGCCGGTCGAGCAGCTCGGTGATGTCGAGGATGCGCGCCGCGTGCTCGACCCGCTGGCGGATCTCGGCCTTGGAGAACTTGCGCAGCCGCAGGCCGAACGACATGTTCTCGTATGCCGACATGTGCGGATAGAGCGCGTAGTTCTGGAAGACCATCGCAATGTCGCGGTCCTTCGGCGGCAGGTCGTTGACGACCTCGCCGCCGATGTAGATCTCGCCCGAGGTGATCTCCTCGAGGCCCGCGATCATGCGCAGCGTCGTGCTCTTGCCGCAGCCCGAGGGGCCGACCAGCACGACGAACTCGTTGTTGGGAATGTCGAGGTCGATCGAGCGCACCGCCTCGACCGCATCATAGCGCTTCACCACGCTGCGCAACGCGACTTCGGCCATCGGTCATCCCTTCGTGGCGCCGGCCGTGAGGCCCGCGATGTAGTAGTCCATCAGGAACGCATAGATCACCAGCGGCGGCGCCGCGGCGAGCAGCGCGCCCGCCATCAGCATGCCCCACTTGTAGACGTCGCCGCGGATAAGGCTTGTCACGGTGCCGACCGTGAGCACCTGCTGGTCCGACGAATAGAGAAACGCCATCGGATAGACGAAGGCCGCCCACGACACCGTGAAGGCGAAAATCATCGCCGCGATGATGCCGGGCAGCGCCACCGGTATGAAGATCTTTAGCAGCATCTGCATATGCCCGGCACCGTCGATCAGCGCCGCTTCGTCGAGCTCCTTCGGGATCGACTGGAAGTAGCCGATCATGATCCAGGTGCAGAACGGCACCGTGAGCGTCGGATAGACCAGCACCATGCCCCAGTAGGAATTGAGCAGGCCGATCGACTTGACGATCTGAAACATCGGAATGAACAGCAGCGTGTCCGGCACGAGGTAAGTGAGGAAAATTCCGGTCGCGAGGACGCTGGAGCCCCAGAACTTCATGCGTCCGAGCGAGAACGCGGCCAGAATGCTGACGACCATGGTGATGGCGACGACGCATACGGTCACGATCACGGTGTTCTTGAAAAAGATCAGGAAGTCCGTGTTCCAAAGCAGGATCCTGAACTGGTCGAGCGTGACCCCGTCGAAGATGAACCACGGGTTGGTCGCGAGGCGCGCCATTTCGGCGTCGCTCTTGAGGGCCGTCACCACCATGTAATAGGGCGGCAACAGGAAGAAGATCGCGAACATGACGAGGAAGAAATAGGAGGCGATCAGCGCCCAACGGCGATTGCGCCGCAGGCTGTGGCCGAGACGAGCCGCGCTGCTCACCGGCGACGAAAGCGTGGCGCTGCTCATCCGATTTCTCTCCCCCGCTTGCGCACGCCGCGCAGGATGAATACCGCCGCGATGGCCAGGATCGGGAACATGAACAGGGACGTCGCCGCTCCGAGTGGCAGGTCGCCGGAGCGGATGCCGAGCAGGAACGAGTAGGTCGCAAACATGTGCGTCATGTTGCGTGGGCCGCCCGAAGTCATGATCTGGACGATGTCGAAATTCGCGAACGTGACGATCATCGAGAACAGCACGGTGATGGCGATGATGTTGCGCATCATCGGCAGCGTGATGTGGACGAACTTCTGCCAGGCCGTGGCGCCATCGATCGAGGCTGCCTCATAGAGCTGCTCGGGCACCGATTTGAGCGCGGCCAGATACATGATGAGGAAGAATGGCGCGCCGTACCAGACGTTGACCAGGATCACCGAGAAGCGCGCCCAATAGGGATCGCTGAGCCAAGGGATTCCCTCGAAGCCGAGGCTCCTGAGCGTATAATTGAATGCCGAATTGGTGGGATCGAACATCCACCACCAGCCGAGCGTCGAGAGCGCCAGCGGGATCACCCACGGCACCAGCAGCATGCCGCGCCATTTGCGTTGGCCCTTGGCCGGCAGGTTGTTGACCAGATGCGCGGTAATCAGTCCGATCAGCGCCTTGAAGAACACGGCCGTCAGCGCGAAGATCGTCGATTGCTCGACGACCATCCAGAACGTGTCGCGCGACATCAGGAAGGTGAAATTCGACAGGCCGATAAAGCGCGTCTGCGCCTTGTTCAGCATCGACAGATAGATCGAATACAAGGCCGGATAAATGATGAGGCACCCGATGATGAGGATCAGCGGCATGCACATCAGCAAGGCGATCGTCGAGCGCTGGCGCAGGAAGCGATGCAGGCCATGCCTCCTGACCGGAGCTGCGGCTGTGTGCGGCAGCGCCCCGGAAGCCCACGATTGGACGGCATCGGCCATGACTGCGATCTCGTGATGGTTGCGCGATAGCCTCGGTGGCCAGGATTCGCATGCCGGCCGATCCGGCCGGCATGCAGCAATTTGCCAGGACTCTGAGGAACGCTCAGGCGCGCAGGGTGCCTTCGAGCTCCTTCTCGGCCCATTTGATGACGTCTTCGAGCTTCTCTTTGCCCTGCGTGAACTTCGAGATCATCACTGTGTTGATCGCCTGATTGTAAATCTGGGCGCCGACTTCCGAACGGGCCGGCGCGCCGGCGATCGAGGTCAACTCGTCACCGCGCGGCGGATAGCCGTACACGGTGCCGACCGGCGGCTCGACCGTCTTCCAGGTGGTGAGGTCATACATGCTCTTGAACGAGGGCAGATCGTAGCCGAACGAAGCCGCAACGAGCTGCGCGACGGAGTCCTTCTGAGAGATGTAAGTCAGCAGGTCCTTCGCCGCCGCCTTATTCTTCGAGAACTTCCACACACCGTAGAACTGCGGCAGTTGTCCGACGAAGCGGCCTTTTGGTCCCTTCGGCACCGGATGCGTCCAGCACTGCTCCGCCACCTTGGGGTTATCGCGCTTGGCGACCGCCCAGGCGCTCGGCGGGTTCATGATGCCGGAGCCCTTGCCGGAGATCAGCCAGCGGTTGTTGCCGGCGTCATCCCAGGCGTAGACTTCAGGCGGACTCACCTCCATGATCTTGCGCGCGATTTCCATCGCTTGCCGCGTCTCGTCGGAATTGATCTTGATCTCGTCCTTGGCGTTGACGAACACCACACCGTAGGCGTTGAACAATCCGCCGACCCAGTCGACCGCGTCCGAAGTCTGGCCCATGGGCAGGCCGACCGGGAAACCGGCCTTGTGCAGCTTCTGCGCGGTATCGACGTAGGCCTCCCACGTCCACTTGTCGGTCTTGGCCTTGTCCCATTTCGATTCGTCGGCGGGGAAAATATCGCGGACATTGAGGCCGGCGTGTTCCTGGTAGAGATCGAAGCGCGAGCAGCAAGGCTTGACCTGGCTGCCAATCGCCGTCGGTACGCCGAGCCACGTGCCCTTGATCTTGGCGAGATATTCCGCGACCGGGCTGATCGGCCCGTATTTCTTGATGAGGCCATCGATGACGTCGTCAACCGGCTCCAGCACGCTCTGGTGAATGCGGATGTTCCAATCGCGATGGGACATGATGTCGTGGCCGGTGCCGGCTTGCGCTTCGGCCGCCGCGGTCAGCTTGTCCTTCTCACCCTGCGAGGTGATGTAGTCGATGTGGACGTCGACTTTGTTCTTGTCGCCCCACTCCTTTGCGAGCTTGTCCAGCGTCTTGTTGGCGCCCGGAACCCAATGGTCCCAGCAGCCGAGCGTCAGCGTGCCGGCCGCGTAGGCGCCGTGCACATAGGGTGCCGCGATTGCGGCCGCGGAACCGAGCGCCGCGCTCTTGAGAACGTTGCGACGCGTGAAATGTCGTGATGCCATCGTAGTCCTCCCGAAAGTGCCGCCCTTAATGGCGGGCATTTGAAAAAATGATACTCTTATCTTTCGGTTGCGGCTAGTCCGGCGCGCAGTCGCCGCTGCCGCAGCCCCCTCGCCCACCCGGCTCCGGTGGCCTGCGCCAGCCGGATTTGCCCACCAAACGAGCATAAAGGCCTATCCATGACGACCGCCCGCACCATCCGGCTCGCGCCCAACGACAATGTGGTGGTGGCGGTGGACCCGATCGCGCCCGGCACGGCGGTCGCCGGCGCGACCGCCCGCGAACGCGTGCCGCGCGGCCACAAGATGGCGGTCGCCGCGATCGCCGTGAACGAGGCTGTGTGCAAATATGGCCAGATCATCGGCTTTGCGTCGCGGCCGATCGCACCGGGAGACTGGGTGCACGAGCACAACGTGGCGCTGCGCGATTTCGCCCGCGACTATCGCTTTTCCGAAGGCGCGCGCAATGACGAGGTCCTGCCGCCCGAGCTGCGCGCGACCTTCGAGGGCTATGTCCGTGCCAACGGCCGGACCGGCACGCGCAACTATATCGGCGTGCTCACCTCGGTGAACTGCTCGGCCTCGGCGGCGAAATTCATCGCCGAGGCGGTCAACCGCTCCGACATTCTTGCCGACTACCCCGAGATCGACGGCGTCGTCGCGTTCGTGCACGGAACGGGTTGCGGCATGGCGGCGCGCGGCGAAGGCTGGGACGTCCTGCAGCGCACCCAATGGGGCTACGCGACCCATCCCAACCTCGGCGCCGCCCTCATGGTCGGGCTCGGCTGCGAGACCTTTCAGATCGATCGCCTGAAGGACGAATACGAGATGGTCGAGGGCGACCATTTCCAGACCATGACGATCCAGGCGACCGGCGGCACCCGCAAGACCGTCGCGGAAGGTGTCGAGCGTATTAAAGCGATGCTGCCGATCGCGGCGCGCGCCCGGCGCGAGACGCGGCCGGCGTCGGAGATCACGCTCGCGCTGCAATGCGGCGGCTCGGACGGCTACTCGGGCATCACGGCCAATCCGGCGCTCGGCGCCGCCGTCGATCTCCTGGTCAAGCACGGCGGCACCGGCGTGCTCGCCGAGACGCCGGAGATCTACGGCGCCGAGCACCTGCTCACCCGGCGCGCCGTCAACCGCGCGGTGGGCGAGAAGCTGGTCGAGCGCATTCGCTGGTGGGAGGATTACACGGCGCGCAACCGCGGCGAGATGAACAACAACCCCTCCCCCGGCAACAAGGCGGGCGGCCTCACGACCATTCTCGAGAAATCCCTCGGCGCCGCCGCCAAGGGCGGCTCGACCACGCTGCGCGCCGTCTACGAATACGCCGAGCCCGTGAAGGAGAAGGGCTTCGTGTTCATGGACACGCCCGGGTATGACCCGGTCGGCGCGACCGGCCAGGTCGCGGGCGGCTGCAACGTGATGTGCTTCACGACCGGCCGCGGCTCCGCCTTCGGCTGCAAGCCCACGCCGTCGATCAAGCTCGCGACGAACTCCCAGGTCTATCGCAGCATGGGCGACGACATGGACGTGAACTGCGGCGACATCCTCGACGGCATGAGCGTGGCGCAAAAGGGCGAGGAAATCTTCCACAAGGTGCTGGCGGTCGCGTCGGGCGAGCACACGAGGTCCGAAGATCTCGGCTACGGCGATCTCGAATTCGTCCCCTGGCAGATCGGCGCCGTGATGTAATCAGCGGCGAAACATTTTAGCGGCCGTGATTGCTGCAGCGCACGAAAGGTTCGGTCGCAACTTTTTCCCACCGCGCATATCCACCGCGCTTGGCTTTCCAATGGAATTTGCGCCTGACCGCGCGTATGCTTAACGCGTGATACGCGCCAGGGGGCTGTGCGTATGACAATGTGGCAGGCGCCGCAATAAGGCGCCGCATTCGGGGGATCGTCCATGTTTACCCAAATACTCGACCCGCTTGGAAACTTGTTCCTGACTTGGCTGGTGGCGCTGATTCCGGTCGTGCTGCTGCTCGTGCTGCTGGCCGGGCTACGCATGTCCGCCTGGCTCGCGGTGCTGATCGGCTCGGTCGTCACCTTCCTGCTCGGCCTGTGGGTGTGGAAGATGCCGTTGAGCGACGGCGTGAGCGCCTACCTCTACGGCTCGGCGACCGGCGTGTGGAACGTCGACTGGATCACCTTCTGGGGCGTGATGCTGTTCAACACGCTGGTTGCGACCGGCGCGTTTGAAAAGCTCCGCCGCTGGCTGGTGCAGCAGGGCACCCGCGACGTGCGGGTCCAGACCATCCTGTTTGCCTGGGCGTTCGGCGCGTTGCTGGAAGGCCTTGTCGGCTTCGGTTATCCGTGGGCCTTCGTCGCCCCGATCCTGATCACGCTCGGCATTCCGGCGCTCGACGCCATCCGCGTCGCCGCGATCGCCAATAACGCACCGGTCTCCTACGGCGCGCTCGGCGCTCCGATCATCGCGCTCGCCGCGGTGACCGGCATGCCCCTGCTCGCCTTGTCGGGCTCGGTCGGCAAGATCGTCGCGATCCTCGCGCTGTTGCCGCCGTGGATCCTGCTTTACCTCGTCAGCGGCAAGAAGGGCATGATGGGCGCCTGGCCGCTCGCAGTCGTCGGCTCGCTCGGTTACGTCGCCGGTCAGTTGCCGACCGCGATCTATCTTGGCCCGTATCTGCCCGACGTGATCGGCGCCATCATCTGCTTCGCCTGTCTCCTGCTCCTGCTCAAGGTGTGGCGGCCGGCGCAAACGCTCGGCTACGGCGGCGTGCCGGTGACGGCGGCGGAGGAAGCGCAGGCCGAAGGCCACGGCATGACGGCCGGCGAAGTGTTCCAGGGCTGGCTGCCGATCATCGTTCTCGTCGTCGTTGTCGTGTTGTGGACGGGACCGTGGTCGCCGCTGCCCGGCGTCAACTGGCTGCATCTCGCCGTTGCCGCCAAGTCTTCGCTGACCGAGAATGCGACCATTACGGCCGCGTTCGACTTCAAGCCGTTCGTGGGTGGCTCGGCGATCCTGGTATCGTGGATCATCGTGGCGCTGCTGCTGCGTGTCAGCGTGGCACAGGTCGGCGAGATCTTCCGCAAGACCTGGTCGCAGATGTGGGGCGCCTGCCTCGTCGGCGTCTTCATCTTCGGCCTCGCCTATGTGTTCAACTACGCCGGCATGGCGGGCTCGCTCGCCAGTGCGTTCTCCAAGATCGGCCCGGCCTTCATCGTGGTCGCGCCGCTGCTTGGCTTCATCGGCGTGGCGCTGTCCGGCTCGAACACCTCGACCAACGCCATGTTCGGCAAGTTCCAGGCGCTGGTCGGGCAACTGCTCGGCTTCCCGCTGATGCTGCTGCCGACCCTGAACTCGGTCGGCGCGGAGATCGGCAAGCCGATTGCGCCGCAGACCGCGAGCGTCGGTGTGTCGACCAGCGAGTTCGTGCGCAACGAGGGCGAGGTGATCCGGCACAATTTCGGCTGGACCCTGGTGCTGCTGGCCTACCTCGTGCTCATCGGGGTGGCCTGCTACCTGTTCTTCCCGAACATCGCCAAGCTGTGAGCCTGGGCGGCCGGGCGTGACGCTCGGCCGTGCCCAAAAACACAACGTCCCGCCGCGGCCGACCCGCCGGCGGGACGTTTTGTTTCAGACGACCGATGTCAGCGCAGAATCAGGCCCGCGAGGAACGCGGCGCCAGACAGGCCGACCAGTGCGCCGAACGGAAGCGTGAAGGGAAGCGAATAGGTCCACATAAAGCCGTAACGCGTAGATCCGCGAAGCGTTCCGCGCCGTCCCTCGACAAATTCTTTTCGTCGATTGCGTCGGTGCTGCCTTACGGCAGACGAAACCCGGCGGTTGCCCGCCGGGTTCGGTTTCACCTGTCAGACAACGCTCAGCACGTGCCTTGCAGTTGCTGATCGTAGCCGAGGTTGTTGTTATCGCAGCTCGACCCGCCATAGCGGTAGCCATAGGCCGGCCCCTGATAGGCATAGCCCGGGCCGGCGTAGGCGTAGCCCGGCTGGGACATGTAGCCTTGATCGGACGCGTAGCCTTGATCGGACGTATAGCCCGGCGCGGAGTCATACGGACCGTTGTAATACGAGCCGCTGGTGGCCCCTGCGACCGCGGCGCCGACCGCGAGACCGCCAACCACGCCCGCCCCGACGCCGCAACCACGGCAGCGCGCGTCGGCGCTGGTCGGAGCCGCAACGGAGACGAGCGCCAGCGCGCTCGTGGTCGCCAAAACTGTCAGAAACTTGTGCATACGTATCTCCTGTTCACTCTCATGCCGGGACAACAGGTGGCGCGGGCCTTCGTTCCTGTGCGCGCAGCTACCGCCGCGTGATCGTGCGGCATGCCGCACAACAAGTTGTGATGGCCGAGCTCAAGAAATCTCGTTCATCCGACGATCTCGGCCGGGCGCCAGCTCATGCCACCTTGCGCGGCAGATAGCCGAAATCGGTGAGGATGCGGTCGCCGGAGCGGCGCAACGCTTCCAACTTCACGCTGAGCGCCGGATAGAGCAGCTTCCCGCCGCGCTTCATCACCTTGCCGGCGATCAGCACGGTGTCGACGCCGGCGAGCCCGCCCTGCATCACGATCGAGCCGATCGGATCGCGCACCGGGAACATCGTTATGTCGCGGGCCGACAGAAGGATGATGTCCGCCGCCTTGCCGACCGTGAGCGAGCCGGTACGGCGGTCGAGCCGGGCGATCTGCGCCCCGAGCGTGGTCGTCCATTCGAGCGCGTGACGGCAGGTGACCGGCATCTCGACGGGCCGGCTGCCAGTCTTCTCCAACGTCTCGGTGATCGCCCGGTTGCGCTCGTGCTGCAGCGTCACGCGCATCGCCGTGAACATGTCGCCGCGCGAGGCCGCCTCGACATCGGTGCCGATCGACATGGGCGCGCCGAGCGAGCGCAGGATGCCGGTGAGCGGATGGCCGTAACCCATCTGCAGCTCGATCTCGGCCGTGGTCGTGAACGTGCCGCCACGCTCGACGATCCGCCCGATGGTGGCGGGCGCGATGTCGTTGCCGTGCACCACGTTGAGGTTGCCCTTGATCAGCCCGTCGGCCGCGAGCCGCTCGAAGCCATCCGCGGTCATCAACGCGCCGCCGCCCACGTGCATGCTGCAGATGAGGTCGAGCTCGTTCGCGAGCGCGACGTCCGCCCGCGTCACGTCCCACACCGAGTAGTACGGCCCGAGGATCGCGAGCCCGAAGGTCAGAAGCCCGTCGTCGCTCGCGAAGCGTCCCTTGCGCAGCCGCTCCACCTCCGAGCGCGGCATCGGGATCTCGCTGAAATGCTTCTGCCCCGGCTTCGGATTGGGCTTGGGCGAGCCGTGCAGGAAGACGGCGCGGATGCCGGAGTCCGCGAGCCCGTCGATCGCCGCGTCGGTGTGCGCGGGCGTCGGGTTGTTGTGGCACCAGTCGACCAGCGTGGTCGCGCCGTTGTTGATCTGGTTGAGCGCGCCCATCAGGTTGGCGATGTAGATGTCCTCGGGCCGATAGAGCGTCGCGAGCCCGCGATGCATCGCCTGCATGTATTTCGCGACCGTCCAGTCGCCCGCGATGCCGCGCAGCGCCGACTGCCAGGTGTGCAGGTGGCCGTTGATCAGGCCCGGCATCACGATCATGCCGGCGGCATCGATCACGTCCGCCCCGGCCGGCGCATCGAGCGTCGGTGCGATCGCCGCGATGCGGCCGTTCTCGATGAGCACGTCGCCCTGCGGCAGCTCGCCGAGCCGCGCGTCCATGGTGACGACGCATCCGCCCTTGATCAGCATGCGCGACATGCAGCCTTGCCTTTCCGTGCCGTGATTGTCCGCTCAGACCGAACGGTCGGTGAGGCGCCGCAGATGGGCGCGAAACTCCGGCGCCTCGTTCTGCCGCGCCGCGGCCTTCTCGACCACGCGCTTGATTCGCTCGGCCGCAAAGCCCTGCTGGGCGAGCGCGACGCCGCGATCGAACACCTCGCGATAGCGGGCGATCCGCCCGTCGCGCAGCGTGAAGTGGGCGATCCCCTCGAACGCCACCGGCTTGCCCTCGGCGCCCGGCATCTTGGAGCGGTAGCTGAACCGGTAATGCGCGTAGCCGGCCCGCGCATCGGCCACGGGATCGAAGAATTCCCAGTGGAAATCCTCGGCCGTCTCGTGGAAGTGCGCGACCATGGCGGCGATCGCCGCCGATCCCGCGAAGGCGCCGAAGAAGCCATCCTCGTAGACGCCGTCCTCGGTGAACAGCGCCGCGAGACCGGCGCCATCGTTCGCTTCGACCGCCGCCGCGAATCGCGCGAGCATGTTTGGAAAATCGGTCACCGGAAGCTCCTGTGTGGACAAGCTAGCTTCTTTGTCCTCCAATCGCCATCCTGCGCCCGACGCACGAATGACCCCGCCGAGAGACCGAGCCCAGAGACCTGCCATGCATCCGCGCGAACGCCTCGCCTACTCCGCGATCGATACTCGCCCCGTCCCCAAGCTGCCCGACGGCCTGCGCATGATCGTGTGGCCGCTGCTCGCGCTCGAGGAGTGGGACATGGCCCGCCCGATGGCGCGCATGGTGATCTCGCCGCCGCAGGGCCAGCCCATGCTGCCCGACCATCCGAACTGGAGCTGGCACGAGTACGGCATGCGCGTCGGCTTCTGGCGGCTCAAGCGCATGTTCGAGGGACTGAAGATCTCGCCGACCGTCACGCTCAATGCGCGCGTGTGCGAGACCTATCCGCAGGTCGTGCAGGCGTGCGTCGACCAGGGGTGGGAGCTCAACGCGCACGGCTTCGACCAGGTGCCGATGCACAAGCTCGACGACCAGAAGGCCGTGATCGACAAGTCGGTCGCGATCATCGCGAAGTTCTGGGGCAAGGCGCCGCGCGGCTGGTTCGGCCCCGGCCTCACCCAGACCTTCGACACGCTCGATCATCTCTCGGCCGCCGGCATCGAATATATCGGCGACTGGGTGCTCGACGACGAGCCGGTGACGCTGAAGACCACGCACAAGCCCGTCGTCGCCCTGCCGTATAATTTCGAGCTGCACGACATCGTCATGATGGCGCTGCAGCACCATCCTTCCGTCGAGATGTATCGGCGCGTCATGGACCAGTTTGAGTGCCTTTACGCCGAGTCGGCGACGCGGCCGAAGTTCATGTCGATCGCCATGCACCCTTATCTCTCGGGCGTGCCGCACCGCATCGGCCACGTGCAGCGCGCGTTCGAGGAGATCCTCGCGCGCCCCGGTGTCGCCGCATGGGACGGAGCCAAGATTCTCGACTGGCACCTCGCACAGGAAAAGACGCAGTGACCGCGAACACCTCGGGCTCGTTCCTCGTCCCGCACGACCTCGACGCGCCGGTTACCGGCAGCGCGACGGGCCCGCTCGCCGGGCTCAGCGCCATCGTCAAGGACATGTACGATATTGCCGGCACGCGCACCGGCGGCGGCAATCCGGACTGGCTCGCGGCGCAGCAGCCGGCGCGCACGCACGCGAGCGCGGTCGCCAAGATCCTCGCCGCCGGCGCGACCATCACGGGCAAGGCCGTGTGCGACGAGTTCTTCTACAGCGTAGTCGGCGCCAACGCGCACTACGGCACGCCGGTCAACCTGCGCGCGCCCGGACGCGTGCCGGGCGGCTCGTCGAGCGGATCGGCCGCCGCGCTCGCGGCCGATGCCTGCGACTTCGCGCTCGGCAGCGACACCGGCGGATCGGTGCGCATACCGGCATCGTTCTGCGGCACCTATGGCCTGCGGCCGACGCACGAGCGCGTCGACATTTCGGGCGCCATGCCGATGGCGCCGTCGTTCGACGTCGCGGGCTTCTTCGCCAATGCGCCCGGCGTCATGCGCCGCGTCGGCGCGGTCCTGCTCGGCGGCGACAAGGTGGCGACGCCGATCAAGGGCCTGGTCGTGGCGGATGACGCGTTCGCGCAGGCCGATGCGCCGGTCGCGGCGCTCGGCCATGCATTCCTGGCGCGCGCCGCCGCCGCGCTGCCACGGCCGATCCGGCAGACCGCCGCGCCCGACGGGTTCGATCACTGGCGCGAGGCGTTCCGCGTCGTGCAGGCGCACGAGACCTGGGGCTCGTACGGCGACTTCGTGACGCGCGCCAAGCCCGCGATCGGCCCCGGCGTCAAGGAGCGCCTCGCGTTCGCCGCAACCGTGACGGCCGCGCAAGCCGAAGCGTCGCGCCAGATCCTTGCGCCGGCGCGCGCCCACATCCGCGCCCTCGTTCCACCCGGCACCGTCATGGTGCTGCCGACCGCGCCCTGCATCGCGCCGCGCCACGATATCGCGGGCGACGAGGCCGAGTCGTTCCGCGCGCGGGTGATGCGTCTCACCTGCATGGCGGGCATCGCGGGCCTGCCGCAGATCAACGTTCCGATCGGCACCGTCTCGGGCTGTCCGGCGGGCCTGTCGTTCATCGCCTGGCCGGGCGGCGACGAGGCGCTGCTCGACCTGGCGTGCGCGCTGGCGAAATATTGCGGCCTTGCGTCGTAACGCCCGCGCGGCCGGGCCGGAACATCGACTGTGGCCGCGGGTTTTCCCCGGAGGGGAGTTGGACACGAAGGGTTTCTCGGGGGCGCAACGCCGGGAGACGCTTATGAATTGATCGACCGCTCTCACCATTGGCCTGCTGTTGCTCGGTACCGGCCTCGCGTCCGCCCAGACGCCGCCCGCGCAGCCCAACCCGGCTGCTCCGAACGCGGCACCCACGACAAAGTGCGCGCCGACTGACTCGACCACCGGCAGCGGCCAGGCGGGCACGGACCTGAGCAACAAACTTGCGCAATCGAACGGCGTGCTCTGCCCGCCGGCCGGCGTCGATCCGGACATGCGGGTTCCGCCGCCGCAGGGCGGCGCCCTCAGGGTGCTGCCTCCGCCCGGAACGCCGGGCGGAGACCAGAGCAAAGTGCCGAAGTAGCGGTCAGCTCGCCGCCCGCAGATTGACAGCGCTCTCCGCCATCTGGGTGAGCTTCTTATCGGCCGCCTTTTCCTCGTCGAGGGTGCGCTGCAGGATGCTCGCGCAATCGGCGCGGTCGAGTTGCTTCGCCCACGCGATCAGCGAGCCGTAGCGGGTGATCTCGTAATGCTCGACCGCCTGGGCGGCGGCGATGAGCGCGGCGTCCATCACCCGTTTATCGGCGACCTCGCCCGCAACCTCGTCGGCCTCCTCGATGATGCCGTCGATCGCCGGACAGTCGATGCCCTTGATGTCGACGCCGTGCATGCGAAAGACTTCCTCGAGGCGAGCCACGTGGTTCTTCGTCTCGTCGAGATGGGTCTTGAAGCCGCGCTTGAGGCCGGGGTCGCCTGCCTTCTCGATCATGTCGGGCAGCGTTCGCACGATCTGGCTCTCGGCGTAATAGACGTCGCGCAGCGTGTGCACGAAGAGATCGTTCAGCGTCTTGATGTCCTTGGAAAACACGCCCATGAGCACATGTCCTTTTTCGGTTGTCGCTTCGTCCGTCGTTGTCCCATTGTCCCCGGACAACCCGCCGAACCTCGGTTGCGTTCCGCGCGGCGCGCGCCGCCGCAACGCGCCGTAATTCGCTGTTGCCAGCGGTCGGCCCGGGCCGCTAAGGACATGACATCGTCCGCGTCGATCAAACCCTTTCCCCGTCGCTCAAACCATTTTCCCCAATGCCAGCATCGAATTCCGCGCGCCGCGCCGCGCTTGCCGCCGCTGCCGTCGTGGGCGGCGTCATGGCCGCGATGATCATCGACATCATGCTGGCGCGACGCGGCATCGGGCTCGTCGGCGCATGGCAAGGCATCTTGCGCAGCGGCGGCACGCCGATGCATGCCGCGCTCGCCTGGTGGGCCATCACGGGCGGGGCCTTCGTCTCCGGCTTCATCACCGCGATGGTGGCTTCGCGGCTCTCCTGGCTCTATTTGCGCTCGCTGCGCTGGCTCGCGGTGTGCGCGCTCACGATCGGCCTTGCGGTGATCGGCGATCTCGCCCCACCGGCCGCGGCCGGCGCCGCGGATCATCAAGCCCTGGCGACGCTCGCGGCGCTCGCCGTCGCCATGGTGATGGCAGGCTTCGGTGCATTCTTCGCCGTGCGGCACTAGCCAACGCATATCCCGGCGCAGTGGACGCCGGCGCGCCGACAAGTATAGGCGCAAATCCAAAGCCCGAACCGCACACACCTCGTGAACCGTCTGGCCGCGCCATGCGACCAAACGGCATGGCATGTTGTCAGTACAGGCCCGCCGCGGTCCGCAAGCCAGGCGTTACGACAATTGCCGCCCTCGCCCCCAGGCCGGCGGCGTTGCGGCCAGCTTGCGGCCCGGCACGTCCACCCGCCTGATTGACCCTGATCGGGTTCTCGGCACCGGGGCACACAAAGCAAAAGAGCCGGCCTTTCGGCCGGCTCTTTCGGTGGCGCGATGTCTCAAGCGCCATTTACCCCCCCGCCCAATTGTCTCGCGCGACCCTCTGGCACTCCCCCATGCAGCGCGCCCAGGCCGCTCGCGCGACAGGGGGCATGTTGGGACGAGCGCGGCCCACTCGTCGAGTTTTTCCGACAGGCCCGGCCGCAGGTTTCTCGCAGGTGCAGCCGAAATGTCACACTTTGCGAAATATCGAGCGCGCGCGCCGGGATTGCGCCCCTCCACAATGCAGCAAAGCCGACCCGAGGCCGGCTTTGTATGATTCCGCACAATGAGGTTCCGCGCGCGGCGGATCAGTGCCGATGGTGATGATGATGGCGGCGCAACGCCACCTGCATGGGAACCGAATTGCGCTCCGGATGCGCGTCGAAATAGGCGTTCATCACCCAGCCGCCGACGAACGGAACCACGCAGTCGGCCATCATCACGTGCACCTCGCGCCGCGTGAGCTCGCGCTGGACCACCGCGCCGCTCACGATCGGCGCCAACGCCATGCAGCCGACCGTCGTGAGCCCGAGCGCGCCGAGCTTGGTGATGCGATGCCCGCCGCCGCCCTGATTGCGGAGCGCGAAATAGGCGCCGGTCATTCCCACGCCGACCGCGACGTTCGGCGCGATCAGCTGCTTATCGCCGCGAATCAGCTGGAAGTCGCCGGCGCGCGCCCCCGGCGCCAACAGCAACACGAGCGCCGCAGCGAATGCGACGACAGACAGCGATTTTTTCATTATTGAAGCCCCGAGAGATTTCCGATGAGTTGACGTGCCGACGCACGTCGGCATGTAAATTCATCGGACGCCGAGACAAGTCGAGTCCTGTCGCACCATGGTCGACGAATTTTCGGTCACTGATTCCCAAATGTCACACTCGTCGCCGCGGCGGCGCGACACCGCGGCCGTGCGCGGAACTCGCGCTGCGACAACATGCCTGCCATGTCAGCACCCCTGCCGAAAATTTCACCGGGCCGCGATCGGATTGATCGCCTGCGCGCTCGCCGCAAGCGTATTCGTCGCGGCGCCTCGCGTGGCCGCCGCGCAACCGCTCGTCACCGCCACGCAGGTGATCGCTCAAGCGCGCGCGAGCGGCGTCGACGTTCCTCGCGTCGAGCTCGCGGCGCGGCTCGCCGCCGCCGGCCTTACGGCAAGCGACGAATTCAAATCGATGCGGCAGCAGGCGGCGCGCGAGCTTGCCGGGCGGCCGGACGACGTCGGAACCGTCACGGCCGCCGAGCTCGCGGCGGCGGATCAGGCGATCGCGCGCGACGAGGCGCAACTCGGCGGCGCCGCGCCGCCGACATTCTGTGCGCTGGCGCATGCATCCGGCCGTCCGCAGATTCCCGGCCTGCGCATCGTCTATCTCCATCCGCTCGGAAACCCGGCCGCGGCCAATCGCTGGCGCAACATCCTCGCGCACCAGACCGAGGGCGCGCCCGGATCCGCCAAGGCGCTCGCGCTCGCCCAGTTCGCCAATCCGACCCGGCGCGGCGTGACGATCTGGGTGGAGACCGACGGCACGGTCTATTGGTCGACCGCCGAGAACGCGATCCCGACCCACGGCGACGGCGCCAACCGCAACGACAACAAATACGTCGACAACGGCCCGACCTACCACGCCGTGGTGAAGACCAACACGATCGGCATCGAGTTCAACGGCAATTTTCCCGACGTCGCGAAGCCGCCTACGCCTGAGCAGGTGAAGACCTGGCTCGTCCTCGTGCGCTTCCTGCAGGAACGCTACGGCATTCCGGCAGAACGCATCTACGCGCACAACTGGATCGACTTCAAAGACGCGCGCTATTGCGAGGGCTGCGCGCTGGCGACGATGGCGCGCCAGCAGGCCTATGTGCCGAATAAAGATTGCGTCATCATCGCGCCGCCACGCAACGGCGAGACCCGGTGACAACGCGGGAGCATATCGGCGATGCCACGGCTTACCGCACCAGCTCCCGCATCGCCCGATCCAACCCCTCCAGCGTCAGCGGATACATCCGCCCGCCCATGAGCTGGCGCATGGCGCGGATCGACTGGGTGTAGTCCCACTGGCTCTCCGGCGTCGGGTTGAGCCACACGCAGGCCGGATAGGTGCGCGTCACCCGCGCCATCCAAACCTCGCCCGCCTCCGGGTTCATGTGCTCGACCGAGCCGCCAGGCATCGCGATCTCGTAGAGGCTCATCGCGGCGTCGCCGACGAAGATCACCTTGTAGTCGTGCGGATAGGTGTGCAGCACGTCCCAGGTCGGCGTCGTGTGATCGTAGCGCCGGCGGTTCTCCTTCCACACGCGCTCGTAGAGGCAGTTGTGGAAGTAGAAATGCTCCATGTGCTTGAACTCGGTGCGCGCGGCGGAAAACAGCTCCTCGGTGGCCTTGATGTGCCAGTCCATCGAACCGCCGACGTCGAAGAACAGCAGCACCTTGACGGCGTTGTGCCGCTCGGGCCGCATCTGGATGTCGAGATAGCCCTTGTGCGCGGTCTCCTTGATGGTGTGGTCGAGGTCGAGCTCGTCGGGCGCGCCGGTGCGCGCGAACTTGCGCAGGCGGCGCAGCGCGATCTTGATGTTGCGGGTACCGAGCTCGACCTCGTCGTCGAGATCCTTGAACTCGCGCCGGTCCCACACTTTCACGGCGCGGAAGTTTCGGTTCTGGTCCTGCCCGATGCGTATGCCTTCCGGGTTGTAGCCGTAGGCGCCGAACGGCGAGGTGCCGGCGGTGCCGATCCACTTCTTGCCGCCCTGGTGGCGGCCCTTCTGCTCGGCCAAACGCTCGCGCAGCGTTTCGAGCAGCTTGTCGAGGCCGCCCATCGCCTCGATCTGCTTCTTCTCTTCCTCGGTCAGGTATTTTTCCGTGAGCTTCTTGAGCCAGTCGGCGGGGATCTCCGCCGTGATCGCGTCGGCCATCAGGTCGAGGCCCTGGAAGACCTTGCCGAACACGCGATCGAACTTGTCGAGATTGCGCTCGTCCTTCACCAGCGCGGCTCGCGACAGATAGTAGAAATCCTCGACGCGGCGCGACGCGAGGTCGGCCTGCATGGCCTCCATCAGCGTGAGGTACTCGCGCAAGGTCACCGGCAGGCCGGCGGATTTGAGCTCGTGAAAGAAGGTGACGAACATCGCCGAGGTCCGTTGGCACAACCGATGCTACATCATCTCGCCCGCGGTGTCGCTTGCGCGCGCGAGATCGTGCGCAAGATTGACAAGGCGGCGGACGCAAGGTTCACTTGGCGCGATTTCAGCCGTAACGGGGGGATACCGATGTCTGTTCAATCGAGCGGCGGCGGCGATTTTCGCGTTGGCGACGTGCTCAGTCGCGCCTGGACGATCCTGACCAACAATCTCCTGTTCTTCATCGGCACGAGCGCGCTGGTCTACGTCATCATGGTCGTCACGTTGGTCGTCCTCGTACTCTTGGCCATTGCGGGGGGAGGGTTTTCGAGGGGGGGTGGCGTCGGGGCGCTGTTCGTCATTCTCATGATCATCGGCGTTCTCGCCGTGATCGTCGTCAACATGATCGGTCAGGCGACAATGCTGTTCGGCGCTTTCCAATACCTGCGCGGGGCTCCGGTGCGGTTCGGTGAGTCGCTGTCGCGCGCGATGTCCCGGATCGGCCCGCTGATCGGCGTGACCCTCCTGACGGCGATCTGCCTGATGTTCGCCTTCCTCGCGCTGATCGTGCCGGCAATTATCCTGTTCTGCATGTGGGCCGTGGTCGTTCCAGTCTGCCTCGTCGAGGGTTCGGGGCCGACGGCCAGCATGTCGCGTAGCGCGGCCCTGACCAAGGGTCATCGCTGGAAGATCTTCGGTATCTTCCTGATTCTGGAAGTCATGAACGTGATCGGCACCCAGCTTCTCAAGCTGATACTCACGCCGGTGAGCAGCGTGCTCGCTTCGCTCGTCGTATTGGTCGTGAGCGTGGTGCTGGGCGCCTACGCGCATTGCGTCGTGATCATGACCTATCACGACCTGCGGGTCGCCAAGGAAGGCATCGATACCACGCAGATCGCGTCAATGTTCGACTGAACGCCGCGATCCTGTCGGCGCGGTCCCGGCACTATTCGCGCCTGCCGGCCGCCTCGAACTTGTCGGCGCGCGGACGGCCGAACAGCTGCTCGCGCTCGAGATAGGCACGCTGCGCCGTATAGAAGTCGCGCAGGAACAGCGCCGTGTTTTCCGGCGCCAGCGGCTCCGACCAGTCGATCTTGCGGCAGATGCGCTCGCACACGTCGCTCAGGAGCACGCGCGTTTCTTTGTCGTCCGGCCGCCGCAGCAGATCTTCGAGGACCTGCAATTCGCGCTTGCCGTAGGCCATGAGCTGGTGGTCGGCGAACACGAAGCGCGCGCGCGCCTCGACGAGGTCTCCGAGCAGGCGCTGGCGCGGCACCGCGATCACCAGGGTTCCGGCGATCAGGTCGCCCGCCCGCATGCGGTCGCGGTTGAAGAACATGAGCGCGAGAAAGCACAGCACCCAACCGGACAGCAGCAACTGGCCCCAGTGCGCGCCCCCGCCGCCCGGCCCGGACAGAAGGATGCCGATAGGGACGAAAACTTCGAGCTCGCGCGTCAGGTTGCGGGCGATCACCGCCGTCGGCTGCAACGGACCGCCGCGGCGGTCGGTGACGCGGATGCCAACGGCGCGCTTGCCGAGCGTCGCGCCGCGCGCCGACAGCTCGAAATGGATGAAATAGAGATTGCGCAGCAGGAACATGGTCAGATTCAGCACGCCGACGAGGACGACCCAGCTCAGGCCGTGCGCCGTGAAGTACGCGAGCACGAGCACGATCGCGACGCTCGCGCCGAACCAGATCAGGAGGTCGATCAAGAGCGCGATGATACGCTCGGTGAATTCGGCGAGCTCGACGGTAAGCGGAACGCCTTCCGGCGTGACGATCTCGCGCCGTTGGCGCCAGCTGCGGCGCAGCAATCGGTCGGCGACGTCGGTCGAAGTCATGCGGTCCGCGCCCCCGGCCGCACCAGACAGATGTAGGACAGCCAGCCCACCGCGGTCGCCGCCCCGATGACGAACCGCCAGGGCGTGCTGGCGACGAGCTGGCGGAACTCGCCCTCGAGGATCGCGGCGACGAACAGCATCATCACGGCGCCGACCGCGATCTCGGCGGCGCGGCGGCCGTGCAGCGCGAGGCTGTCGACGCGCGAATAGCGGTCCGGAAACAGGATCTTCTCGGCGAGCACGAGCCCGCCCGCGCCGAACAGCACGACGGCGCTGAGCTCGGTGACGCCGTGGATCGCCAGCCAGCCGAGGAAGTCGACGGTGAGCCCGCGGTCGTAGTGCAGCGCCAGGAACGCGCCGAGCGTCAGGCCCTGGTAGGCGAGCAGCAGCACCGTCGGCACCCCGGCGAACAGGCCGAGGCTGAACGCCATGATGCCGACGAGCGTGTTGTGGCTGAACAGGAAGTTTGACACGACGCCGAGCGAGACCGCCCATCCGGGCCACGGCGCGAAGATTTCCCCCTCGAGCAGCGACGCGCGGGTGCTCGCGACGCCGCGGCCGCCCGACAGCCACGACGGCACGAATGTCGTGAACCAGCTCTCGTCGCCGACCGTGAGCCAGAATCCCGCGATGGTGCCGATCGCAAGGGCGAGGAATGCGATTAGGACATGGCGGCGCGCCGAAATGACCGCGGCCGGAAATGCGTAGAGGAACTGGCGGCCCGCCTCCGCCAGGGTGACGCGCGGCGAGTAGATCGCGAGGTAGGCGCGCAGCGACAGGCTCTCCAGATAGAGCAGCAGGTGGCGGTCGAGCGCGATCGAGCGCGCGACCGACAGCGAGGAGAGCGCCGATCGATAGAGCTGCGGCAGCCGCTGCAGGTCCGGCGGCGTGAGCGCCCGCACGCCGCGCCGCTCGACCACGCCGATCAGGTTCTCGAGGTCGAGCCAGCTCTGCTCGCGCGTGCGGCGGAACTCGGTGCTCTTGAGCGTGATCGCGGGGCGCTGCGTGGTCAGCCCGCCGACGGTGCGTTCGATCTCGGTTTCGATGCTCACAGCAGGCCTCGCTGCTTGATCAGAAGATAGCGGTTGATCAGTCCGATCGGCAACGTGCGGCTTGGCACGTCGAGACAGTGGACGCCGATCCGCTGCAGCCGCTCGAACACGGTGAGCCGCTCGCGCAGGAAGTCATGCGCGATCACCGACTGTGCGACGCTGCCGAACGAGCTCGGCGGCGCGTCCGCGAGACCGTGCAGGATCGCGTCGCGCAGCGTCACGAAGATGACGACGTGCCGCCGGGCGATGCGCTGGGTCGCCTCGATCATCAGCTCGGCCGTGACCGTGTCGACGAAATCGGTGAACAGGATCACCAGCGCGCGCCGCTGCAGGCGCGCGCTCAGCTCGGCGAGCCCGAGCGTGAAGTTGGTCTCGGTGTGCCGGTACGCGAGCCCCGCGCTGGCGCGCTGCAGGCGGGGGAAGTTCGACACGCCGCGGCGCGGCTGATGATACTGGCGCAGCACCTCGTCGAATGCGAGCAGGCCGACGAAATCGCCGCCCTGCAGCGAGATCCACGCGAGCAGCAGCCCGGCATTGATCGCATGGTCGAGCCGCGGCATCCCGTCGACCGGATCGAGCATCAGGTAGCCGGTGTCGAACGCGAGCACGATCTGGTGGTTGCGCTCGACGCGGAATTCCTTGCTCAGCAGCTTGCGGTGGCGGGCGGAATGCTTCCAATCGATGAAGCGGCTGTCGAGGCCGACCGCGTAGTCGCGCAGCGCGTCGAACTCGGTGCCCTCGCCCTTCTGCTCCTGCACCTTGTTGCCGAACAGCGATTCGCGCGAGAAGAACTGCAGCGCCGAGCTGCGCACGCCACGCACATTGGGGACCACGTCGATGACGCGGTCGAGCGCGATGCGCCGGGTGAACTGGACGAGGCCGAGCGGGCCGCGCCAGCGCGCCCACACGGCCTCGATCCGCATCTGGCCGCGGCGCTGCGCCAGCACGGGAAATTGCGCCTGCGCGGCCTGTCCGGGCAGGCGCTGCACCCGCACAAGCTCGTCCGGATCGGCGTCGGGCTGCTGCTCGCGCACCAGCTCGAACAGGATCGGCCGCCGATGCGCGCTCGGCGCGATCGTGACCGTGAGCGCCCCGCGCTCGCCGACCTGCAGGCTGTGCGGCGTCTCGGCCGCCACCGCCAGCCGCTTGAGCGGGAAAGCGAGCGCAAGATCGATGCCGATCGCGACGAGCACCAGCGCACCGTAGTCGAACGACCACAGCCACAGCGCCGGGTCGTAGATGACCAGGAACAGCGCGAGCGGCACGCCCACGGCGAAGATCGTGAAGGCGCGCAGCGTCGGCTGGATCATCGCGGCGCCGCCGTGCGGTCGAGGATCTCGCTGACGACGCGGTCGGTCGAGAGCCCCTCGATCTCGGCGCTCGCCGACAGGATCACGCGATGGCGCAGCACCGGCAGCGCGAGGATCTTCACGTCGTCCGGGATCACGAAATCGCGGCCGTTGAGCGCCGCAAAGGCGCGCGCCGCCGCCGCCAGCATGTTGGCGGCGCGGGTCGAGGCGCCGACATCGAGCGAGGCGTGCTCGCGCGTGCCGCGGATCACGTCGACGATGTAGTCCATGAGCTCGTCGGACAGGTGGATGCGCATCACCTCGTCGCGCACCGCGGTCAATACCGCCGAGTCGGCGACCGCCTTGAGGCCGAAATCCTCCAGCCGCGGCATGGCGGAGCGGTGCCCGTGCCGGCGCACGATCTCGCGTTCCTCGTCGCGGCCCGGATGGCCGATCACGATCTTGAACAGGAAGCGGTCGAGCTGCGCCTCGGGCAGCGGATAGGTGCCCTGCTGCTCGATCGGGTTCTGCGTCGCGATCACCATGAAGTCGTTGCCGAGCGGATAGTCGCGCCCGTCGATCGTCACGATGCGCTCGTTCATCGCCTGCAGCAGCGCGGCCTGCGTCTTCGGCGGGGCGCGGTTGATCTCGTCGGCGAGCAGGAGCTCGGTGAAGATCGGCCCCTTGGTCAGCGTGAAGCTGTTGGTCTGGAAATTGAACAGGTTGGTGCCCAGCACGTCGCCCGGCATGAGGTCGGGCGTGAACTGGATGCGGCCGAACTTGATCGAGATGCTCGCCGCGAAGCACTGGGCGAGCAGCGTCTTCGCGGTGCCGGGCACGCCTTCGAGCAGGATATGGCCGTTGACCAGCAGGCTGGTCAGCATCAGGTCGATGACGTCATCCTGCCCGACGACGGCCTTGCCGATCTCGCTCCGGATTGCCTCGGTCAACCCGCGTATATCCCGAAACTCCATCCGTCACCTCCCGCTTCCATCGAAAAATATCACGCGCGAGCGCCGCAAGCGCGGCGGTGCCGCGGCGGCTCGCGACCAGCTCGTCGGCGCTTTGCAGGATCATCCCGCAATCGGTCTCGACCGCACGCGCGCGCCCGGTGCGGCGCAGCCAGTCGACCAGCGCGGGCTCGGACATGCCGGCCGGCGCGTGCAGCTGGCGCGCCACGTCCTGCACGATCTCGTGGATGTAGCGCTGCAGGATGATCGGCCGGTGGCGCGCCTGCGCGAACAGGTTGGCCGTGGTCTCGATCAGGCTGCGCTTGCCCGCCTGCAGCGGCGCCGGCGGCGCGACCGGCGCGCCGAACCGGCGCATGGTCGCCCACAGCAGCAGCGCGACCGCGATAACGCCCTGGATGGTCGCGAGCACGAACGGAAACTGGAACAGGATCCTGAGCGGCGAGCCCCCGGCGTCGGAGAAGCCGTGCACCACCTCGTCGAACACGATGTTGCCGTCCGCGCCGCGCAGCGCGTCGATCAGCGCCACCGCGAATTCCGCATTGGCGGGCGAGCCGAGGCCGTAGTTCTCGATCATGTCGGGGTCGGCGAGCACCCACAGGCGGCCCCGGCTGCTGCGCAGCTCGCCGACCAGCATGCCCTTGTCGCTGCCGATGACCGGCCGCAGGCGAGCCGACTTGATGAGCTGGACGCCGTCCGAGAACAACGGAAGCCGGCCGATCTCGTTGTGCGTCCAAGCGGGCGCCACCGGGACACGAACGACCTCGAGGCCGGGGACCTGCGCGGCGCGCCGTGCGCTGGCTTCGGGGATCGGCGCGACCGAGTCGATCCAGCCGGCATGGCCCGCGCTCGCCACACCCGTCCATTTCGGCAGGATCAGCAGGACCGTGCGCGCACCGAGAAGGCTCCGCATGAGCTGCGGCGCCGCGTCGAGCGAGGGCTCGGCGACGACGAGCAGTCCCTGCGGATCGACCTTGGCGACCGAGTCGCTGCGGCTCTTGATCACGCGCGCGCCGAGCCGGTGCATGACGTCGGCAATGCCCGCATAGCCGATCGCCGAGCGCGAGAAGGCCGACGCGTTGACCGTGTCGGTGCTCTGGCCGCCCCCGGTCGTGATGAAGAGTATGGTGCCGATCCCGAGCACCAGCACAGCCGCGATCAATGCGACCAGGGCGCGTCTGGGACCCGTGCCGCCGGTCGTCATGCGGGCACCCCGCCCCGCAGCGCACGCCGCAAGGTGTCGAAGTTGTGCCGGCAGGCGTCGTAGTCCTGCGCCTGCGCCGGATAGCCGCCGAAATAGGTGCGCTCGACCGCCGCGATGATGTCGCGCAGCGATGTGCGCCCCGCGGGATCGAGCCGCGCGCCGCGCAGGATCTCGCGGCTGGTGAGCGAGTTGGCGAACGTCTCGCGCAATTGCTCGCGAATGTCCGCGAGGCTCTGCAGCAGCAGCATGTGCATGGCTTCGACGAAGCGGCCGTCGCGGCTCAGCCGATCGGCGGCCGCGAGCGCATCGGCGCCGAGCGCGAGCTCGGGCCCCGTCGCGCCGGCGGCCGGCGCCTCCCACCCTTCGTTGGACCGGCGGAACAGCGACAGCAGCGTGTCGCGCATCGCAAAGAGGACGAGCGCGACGATCACCACGAGAGCGATCCAGATGAACCACTGCGGAATCGATATCCGCGGCGCCTCGAACCGGCGGGGAAAATCTGTCTGCAGGTCGAGCGCCCGGATGCTGTCCTTCGTGGCCAGGTCGATCCGCTCGGCCGGGACGCGGAGCGGCCGCGCGACGGAAGCGGGCGGCGGCACGGTCGGCTGGGCGACGGCGGGCGGCGTCACGACCGGCCGGCTTTGCGCAGGAGGAAACCGCACGCCACTGCCCGTGGCCGGCGGCGTCTGCTCAGGCGCCTGCGCCCGCAGCGGCGCAGACCACGCCAGCGCAACGGCCGCAACCAGGACAGCGATGCATCGACGCATGCCGGCTCCCACCGCCAAATGTCCGAGAGAATTGTCCGCTCGCAGGACGCCGCTCACGCGCCGTCATGGCCGCCGGTCGGTCGGCGCGGCTATTCTAGCGCATGTTGCGGCCGACGTGGATACCGCTTAGCCCACCGGGGAATGCGTCCATGCACGAATGGTTGATGCATTTTTCCGCGAGGTATGCATCGGCTAACCATGGAACACCGCGCGCACAGAATATCTCGCCCTCGTCGGGCCGAGTGGAGAGAATAGGATGCCAGCCAAAGCGGCCCTCGTCGCCCTCCTTGCGCTTGCCGCCGCGACCGCATCGGGCGAAACGTTTCCGGACCGTCCGCTGACGATGATCGTTCCCTATGCGGCGGGCGGCAGCTCGGATGTGCTGGCGCGTCTGCTCAGCGACCGGCTCTCCCAGGCGCTCGGCCAGCCGGTCGTCGTCGACGACCGCGCCGGCGCCGGCAGCCGCATCGGCAGCGAGATCGTCGCGCACGCGGCGCCCGACGGCTACACGCTGCTGCTCGCCGACATGCCGCTCGCCATCATCCCGGCGATCCAGAAAGGCGTGCGCTACGATCCGGTCCACGATTTCACGCCGATCGGCCTGATCGGCACCGCCTCGATGGTGCTGTTCGTCAACCCGGCGACGCCGGCCCCGGCCATCACGGATTTCATCGCGCTGGCCAAGAAGGAGCCGGGCCGGATCGCGATCGCGTCGGGCGGGATCGGCAGCACCACCCACCTGACGGCCGAGCTGTTTCAAGCCAAGGCCGGCATCAAGCTCCTGCACGTGCCCTATCGCGGCGCCGGCCCGGCGCTGACCGACCTGATGGCAGGCCATGTGCAGAGCGGGTTCACGACGCTCGCCACCGCGAGCCCGGCGGTCGCCTCAGGCTCGGTGCGCGCGCTTGCGAGCGCAAGCGAACGGCGGCTCGCCGAGCTGCCCGCCGTTCCGACCTTCCGCGAGGTCGGCGTCGACCTCGTGGTCGAGCATTGGTGGGGCGTGCTCGCGCCCGCCGGGCTTGCGCCCGCGACCGCGGCGCGGCTCAGCGCGGCGCTGCAGGCGACGCTCGATGCGCCCGACATCGCGGCGCGGCTCGCGCCGCTCGGCGTCACGCCGGCGCATCGCTCGCCCCAAGAATTCCGCGCCCTGATCGCAACCGACACGGCGCGCTGGGCGGGAATTGTCCGCGCCGCCGGGATCACGCCGCAGTGACGGCGCGATCAGACACAGGCGAGCCCGTGCCGCCGCCTGCATCCGACCCGGATCTGTGGTCGGATTTCCTCGCGCTGTGCGATCTCGGCGGCCGCCTCGCCGGGTCGCCGAGCGACGCCGCCGCCCGCGCCTTCGCACGCGAGCGCCTCGCGGCCATTCCGGGCGTGAGCCTGCAGGAACATCCGGTCGACTATCCGGGCTGGCGCTGGCGCAGCGCGCGCCTGACCGAGATGACGAGCGGCGCGGCGCTACGCTGCACGCCGCTCCTCGGCACAACTTCAGCGGCCGGGCTCGTCGCCGAGGTCGTCGACCTCGCGCGCGGCTGGCCCGACGATGTCGCGCGCCATGCCGACGCGATCGCCGGCCGCATCGTCATGGTGCAGCACGAATATCCGTTCGCAGCCGACCACGTGCACCGCCGCGTCAAGCTCGGGTTGGCGCAGCAAGCGGGCGCCGTGGGCTTTCTGATCGCGCATCCCGAGCGCGGCGTCGGGCCGGTGTCGGGTTCGAGCGGACGCAACGGCGGGCCGGGCATCCCGGCGCTCGGCATCGACGCCGCGGCCGCCGAAACGCTGCGCGCGCCGCCCGGCCGCGCCCGCCCCACGGTGCGCATCGACATCGATGGCGAAGATTTCTCAGCGCAGACCAGCATGCTGGTGCTCGACCTGCCGGGCCGCGGCGCGGACCGTGTCGTGGTCAGCGCCCATCTCGACGGTCATCCGCTCGGCGAAAGCGCGATCGACAACGCGACCGGCGTCGTGGTCGCGCTCGCGCTGGCGCGGCAGTTCGCGCCGTACGTCGCGCCATGTCCGCGCGGGCTGCGCATCTGTCTCACCGGCGCGGAGGAGTGGGGACTGGTCGGCTCGCGGCTCTGGCTCGACCGCATGGACGCGCGCGAGCGCCGCCGCATGGTGCTCGACATCAACCTCGACTCGGTCGGCGGCGCCGACAATTTCACGGCGCTGACGTCGGGCTTCGCGGGTCTCGACGCCTGGATCCGCGCCGCCGCGGCGCGCGCCGACCTGCGGCTCGCCACCCACTTGCCGCTGATGGCGAACTCCGACCACGCCTCCTTCGCGGCGCACCGCATTCCGGCAGCGCGGCTCATCGCCGGGTTCGGCAGGCCCGACAGCCATCTGCGCCTGCTGCTCACCGCCGCCGATACGCGCGACAAGGTGCAGCCGCAGGAGCTGGCGCAAGCGCTGCACATCGCGACGGCGCTCACCTGGGAGGCGCTCACGGCCTCGGACGCGACGCTGCAACAGCTCGCGACCTGAGCGCCGATTCGCTCGCTTCACAGCATCACGAGACCGCGCTGCGCCGCCTTGGCGACGGCTTCGGTGCGGCTGTCCGCATCGAGCTTGGCGAGGATGCCGCCGACGTGAAACTTGACCGTATGAAACGAGATGTCGAGACGGCGCGCGATCGCCTTGTTCGACAGGCCGTCGGCGAGCGCGGCCAGCACCTCGAGCTCGCGCGCCGTGAGCGGCGCCTCGTCGGCGCCAGGCGCACGCGTGGTGTTTCCGTCGATCGGCACAGCCGCCGGCAGCGCCTGCAGGAGGCCCGACGGCAGCACGCTCAGACCGCGTCGCACCGCCGCGAGCGTCGCGGCGATGTCGGCTTCGTCGGCCGAGCGCGCGAGCAGCGCCCGCGCGCCGGCCCGCAGCAGGTCGAGGGCTCCGGCCTGCGCCGCGTCGACGATCGCGACGAAGATTGTCTCGCGATAGCGGCGCGTCCATCTCCGCAACTGCTCCGCGGTCGGCGCATCCGCCAATACGAGCGCGAGTCGCGTGTGCGCGATCAGCCGCGCGAGCGAGGGCCCGTCGCCGACGACGCCCGCCACCGCAAGCTCCGCATCCGCGCGCACCACCCGCTCGAGCCTTTCGCGCAACGCGCGATCGGCCGAGCAGATCGCGATCGCGCCAACGCCAGCCGCGGTCGGCGGCGAACGCGCGATGGTGGCGAGCATCATCGGCGACCTCAGTGCCGCGGCCGTTCGCCGATGACGACCTTGAGCGCGGTCGCCGCACCGCCGCGCGACAGCGCGAGGTCGACCGAGTTGCCGACACTCTCGGGGCCGAGCAGCCGCATGACCTCGCGCACGCGGGCGATCGGCGCCGCGTTCCACGCCGTCACGATGTCACCGACGATCAGCCCGGCGCGCGCCGCCGGGCCGTCTGGATCGATGCCGACCACCAGCACGCCCTCGCCTGCACCCTGACCCACCTGCTTGCGCGGGCGGATCGGCTGCAGGCTGGCGCCGAGATAGCCGCGACCCACATAGCCCTTGGCGAGGAGCTGATCGACCGCGCGGTCGATCGTCGCGCGCGGGATCGCCAGCACCCGTCCGCGCGGCCCCGCCACCACCATGCCGAGCACGCGGCCGTGCGCATCGACGAGCGCGCCGCCCTCGGCGGCCGGGCTCAGCGTCAAGTCGAGACGCAGCAGCGTGTCGATCGACCCGCCGCGCTGGCTCATCCAGGCGCCGCCGACGAACGCGACGCTGCCCAGGTTGGCGACCGGGTCGCCGCGATGGCGGCCGACCGCGAGCACGAGGTGGCCCGGACGCAGCGATCCGCTGTCGGCGATCTCGGCCACCGGCAGGCCGTCGGGTTGAAAGCGCAGCACCGCGACGTCGGTCGTGGGATCGCGGCCCGCGAGCGTCGCCGTGACCTCGCGGCCACCCGCCAGCACGACCTTGATGTCGTCGTCGCGGTCGAGAACCTCCTCGGCGGTCACGATCACGCCCGAGCGCCAGTGAATTCCGCTCGACCGCGATCGGCCGGCATGCACCGCGACCGTCGCGCCCGCGACCCGCTCGACCAGCGCGGCGATATGGTCGGACAGCGCGATCAAAGGATTTTCTGCCATGAGATGATCTCCCGATTTGTACATGTGGGCGCTATCGCACGGCGTCGCGAGGGGTGGCTACTGGCCACATGGGCGGGTCTGGCGTAGAGAATTAGAAAAGAAGCAGTGAGATTTCCTGAGGGAGGATGGACGATGCGGCGGCTCGCCTCGATTGCGTGCTTGATCATCTGTGTGGCGATAGGCTTGTCGACGGCCACGGCGCACGCCGACGATTTTCCCACCCGCCCGATCCGCATCATCGTCGGCTTCGGCGCCGGCTCCGGCGCCGACATCACGGCGCGCGTCGTCGGCGCGCGGATGAGCGAAATTCTCGGTCAGCAGATCGTCGTCGAGAACAAGACCGGCGGCGGATCGAACATCGGGGCCGAATATGTCGCGCATTCGCCCAAGGACGGATACACCCTGTTCCTCGCGACCATCTCGCAGCCGATCAACGCGGCGGTGCAGCCGCATGTCAACTTCGACTTCGCCAAGGATTTCACGCCGATCGTCCTCGTCTCCACCATCCCGAACCTGCTGGTGGTCAATCCGTCGCTCGGGGTGAAGAACGTTCAGGAGCTGATCGCGCTGGCCAAGAAGAAGCCGGAAGGCCTCACGTTCGGTTCCTCCGGCGTCAACACCGGAACGCATCTGTCGGCCGAGCTTTTCAAGGTGCTGACCGGCGCCAAGATGGTGCACGTGCCCTATCCGGGCAGCGCCCAGGCGGTCAACGACCTGCTGGCCGGCCGCATCGACCTCCTGTTCACCCCGGCCTCGACCGTGGTCGGGTTCGTGCACCAGGGCAAGCTCGTCGCGCTCGCCGCGACCGAGTCGAAGCGCATCGACATCGCACCCGAGGTGCCGACCATGGCGGAAGCGGGTCTGCCGGGCTTCGACACCGGGCTGTGGTTCGGCTTGCTCGCGCCCGCCGGCACGCCGCGCGGCGCGATCGACAAGATTTCCGCCGCCGCCAACGAGGCGATCAAGACCGACGCCGTGATCAAGGCGCTGCACCCGCAGGGCATCAGCCTGCTCGGCGGCACGCCGGACGACTTCAGCCGCTATATCGCGAGCGAGATGGCGCGCTGGGACAAGGTCGCGCGCGAGGCGGGATTGAAGAAATAGGGACCCGTCATTGCGAGGAGCCGAAGGCGACGAAGCAATCTCGCGCAACAGATGACGCCCGAGATTGCTTCGGCATGCTGCGCATGCCTCGCAATGACGGCAGCTACTCGTTCCCGAACTCTTCCAGGTTCGTCAGAAACTCGCTCATGCAGGTGTCGCTGCCGCGCGCGCCCGGATAGACCTCAAGGATCGTCAGCTTCACCCAGGCGACCTTCGCCTTCGGGATCACGATCTTCTGGCTTTCGCGCACATTTTGAGCGTGACGGTCTTCTTCAGGCCGCCGTCGGTCTCGATCAGCGCCTTCTTGACGCGTCCGTTGTTGCGATAGGTTTCGTCCGATTGCGCGTAGCCGGCCGTGACATTGACCGTGCGCAGGACCTGCGGCGGATCGTGATGGATCATCACGCTCTGCCCGATGCCCGGTCCGGGGACGCCCTCGCACCAGGCACCGTCGCCCGTGCCCATGAGGTGAGCGGGCCCATATGTGTTGCCGGCCTGAGGCGCCAGCACGGAGCTGGCGCAAATGCGTTCCTTGGCGAATTGGCTCTCGAACGCATGACAGGTCTCGGCCGCGCCCGCCAGCGTGCCGGCCAGCGCCGTCGCGACGGCGACCAGTGCGACCAATCTGCTCTTGACCATTTGGCCCCCCATGGCGCTCCGGCGCCGGGATAGCGCCGCGCGGGATCGGGATAACCCTCCGCCGGGCGCATGGAAATTGCGCCCCGGGCGCCATGCCGCGCATGTACGTCATGCTATTGCCCTGATCTTGCCGCGCATAGCCTGTCCACGAACCGATCCATCATGTTGGGCCGCTCAATGCCCGGCATCCCGCGGTGACCTTGATGCCCCTGCTCACATTCCGTCGCCTTGCCGTCGCCGTCTTTCTGGCCGTGCTGTGCCTGCACGGCCCGCCGGCCCGCGCGCAACTGTCGATCCTGCCGAGCGAGGTCGCGACCGACGTGAGCATCTCGTGGGAGGTGCGCAACCGCTTCCGGCTTTTCCGCGACGAGAAGGATTTCAACCGCCATCTCGCGGCGGAGAGCGGCCGCACCATCCTGGCGGCCGAGCAGACGCTCGCGCAGGAGACCGACGGCCGCGGCTGGGCGCGCGACATGGTGACGAGGCTGTGCGTCGACGGCGCCGGACGCGTGCTCGACACCTGCGTGCGCGACGGCGTGCGCGAGTCCTATCTCGACCCGGTCGACCATCGCGTCACCGCGCGGCTCACCGGCGCGGTGCCGGCCGACGCAAGCTGCGCCTGGTCGTTCGACAACGGCCAAGGCCCGCCGCAGACGCTGACGCTCGGCTGCGGCGAAGAGGTGAACCTGCGCGCGCTCTACCGCAAGACCACCAAGGTCACGGTCGACATCACGGCGGGCGGCACCACGCGGCGCGCCTCCGACACGATCGAGGTGCGCGACCTGCTGATCACGGGCTTGGGCGATTCCATCGCCTCGGGCGAGGGCGATCCCGACCGGCCGGTCGCGCTCGCCGACGACGGCTTCTGCTTCCGCAACTTCATCGCCACAGGCCGCAAGGACTATTTCCGCCCCGGCCGCGTCGGCTTCGACGGCGACAAGGCCTGCAACTCGGCGCAGGGCGGTTCCAACATGGCCGAATGGGCGCGCCTCTCGGCGCGCTGGATGTCGTCCGCCTGCCACCGCTCGCTCTACAGCTACCAGCTGCGCGCCGCGCTCGGCCTCGCGGTCGAGAACCCGCACGTCGCCGTGACGTTCGTGCCGCTCGCCTGCACGGGCGCGACCATCGAGACCGGCCTGTTCGGCACCCAGCGCGCGCGCGAGCTCAACTGCGGCGACAGCAACAGCAGCTCCTGTCCGACCACGATCCCGGGACAGCTCCTGCAATTGCGCCTCATCCTCGAACGCGCCCGGCGCACGCAGCCCGATCGCAAGCTCGATCTCGTCTTCCTCACCGTCGGCGCGAACGACGTCTATTTCTCCAACCTCGTCGCCGACGTGATCATCAACTCCACGGCCGACCGCCTGCTGGCGCGCCGCAGCGGCGTGATCTCGAGCCTCGAGGATGCCCAGTCGCAACTCGACAGGACCCTGCCGGCGAATTTCGCGCGGCTGCGCGCATCCCTGAAGCCGCTGATCGGCGGCAACCTCGACAAGGTGGTCTTCACCTCTTACGGCAATCCGGCGCTTGCGGCCGACGGCGGCGTCTGCCCGGGCGGCCGCGACGGCTTCGACGTGCATCCCGCCTTCAACGCCGACGGTGAGCGCCTGCGCAAGGCGACGCTGTTCGTGCAGAACAAGTTCCTGCCCGCCATCAAGGCGCTCGCGACCTGCACGGGAGGGGCCGCCTGCGCCCCCGGCGAGAGCATGGCGATCGCCGACGCGCACCAGGCGGCCTTCGCGCAACACGGCTTCTGCGCGCATGCCGACACCGATCCGGACTTCGACCGCCAGTGCTTCAAGCGCGACGGCACGAGCTTCACCGACAACCTGGTCGACGGCGCGACCGATCCGATGAACTGCGATCTCGGCGCCAGCGAGTTTCGCGCCTATGCGTCGCGCGCGCGCTGGATCCGCACCGCGAACGACAGCTATTTCACCGCGATGACGTTCCCGGAAGGCGTGTCGTCGACCATCCAGCCCGCCGACCTGCATGACGCGACCTGGGGGATTCTGTCCGCCGTCTACGGCGGCGCGATCCATCCGACCGCCGAGGGCTACGCCGCCATGGCGGACTCGGCGCTCGTCGTCGCGCGCGCCGTGCTCAAGCTCGGCCCGCCGGTCGAAGGCGTGATGCAGAAGGCGCTGCCGCCGCCGGAGACGCCTGCGCAGGCAGCGCCCGCGCCGGCGCCGCCACAACAGCCGGCCGCGCCCGCGGCTGCACCGAATGACACCTACACGCCGGCCCCGCCGCCACGGTGAGTGGCGACGCCGAGGCAATCGCTCGAGCTCGCCCTCCGCGCCCAACGGGCCGAAGTAGGCTATTCTCGGTTCATGAACGCCTACAGCGAAGCTGACGCAAGGAAGCGGCTGCCGAAACTGATCGATCGTGTGCTGCGCGGCGAGAGCGTGATCATCACCCGCCGCGGCAAGCCAGTCGCCGAGTTGCGGCCTGTCGCCAAACGCCGCGGAAAAATTGCGGCGGCGGCGCTCGATTGGCTTGCGGAACGGCGGGTCGGCACGAAGCGCCCGCAAGAGGATGCGGGCGCTTTTATCAGCCGAATGCGCGACGAAAGTGAGCGCTGACCGGCCGCCTCAGCTCACGCCGAGCTTCTTCTGCAAACTGGTCGACGACGTCGTGTATTGGAACACGAGGCGCTTGTCCGGGAAGACGTAATGATACGCCTTCTGCGCCATCAGCGCGCCTTCGTGGAAGCCGCACAGGATGAGCTTGAGCTTGCCCGGATAGGTGTTGATGTCGCCGATCGCGAACATGCCCGCGATGTTGGTCTCGAACGCGGAAGTCTCGACCGGAATGAGCTCGTCCTCGAGCTTCACGCCCCACTCGCCGACCGGGCCGAGCTTCATGGTGAGCCCGAAGAACGGCAGCATGGCGTCGCATTCGAGCACGTAGGGATCGCCCTTGTCGGGCTTGGCGTGCGCCGCCGTGAGCTGGCCGGCGTCGCCGACGAGCGACGTCACCTGGCCGAGCTTGAAGTCGATCTTCCCGTCCGCGAGCAGCGCCTTCATCTTGTTGACGCTGTCGGGCGCGGCGCGGAACTGGTCGCGCCGATGCATCAGCGTCACGTGCTTGGCGATCGGCTGCAGGTTGAGCGTCCAGTCGAGCGCGCTGTCGCCGCCGCCGACGATCAGCAGGCGCTTGTCGCGGAACTGGTCCATCTTGCGCACCGCGTAGAACACCGAGGTGCCCTCGTAGGCCTCGATGCCGGGCACCGGCGGGCGCTTGGGCTGGAACGAGCCGCCGCCGGCCGCGATGACGATGATCTTCGCCTCGAAGATCTTGCCGGCGTCCGTCTTCACCCGGAACAGCGGCTCGCCGACCTTCTCGATCGTCTCGACCATCTCGCCCAGATGGAAGACCGCGCCGAACGGCTCGATCTGCTTCATCAGCGCCTCGGTCAGCCCGTGGCCGGTGACGTACGGGATGCCCGGAATGTCGTAGATCGGCTTCTCGGGATAGAGTTCGGCGCACTGGCCGCCCGGCTTGTCGAGGATGTCGATGAGATGGCACTTCATGTCGAGCAGGCCGAGCTCGAACACCGCGAACAGGCCGCACGGGCCCGCGCCGATGATCAGCACGTCGGTCTTGATCGGTTCGTTGACGGCTCGCATAATCTCGCAACCCTTTACATCTTCACATCTTCGCTGGGCGAAAAGCCGCCCGGCGGCTCACCATGTTCCGGCGCGCTCATGGATGTTCCGGCGCTTGTCTAGCCGGGGCGTCGCCGCAGGAAAAGGGGCGAACCAATTTTGTCCGCGCCCATCCTGAATGCTCCGCAACCCCCCGATTTTACGAAAGAAATTGTAGTCCTTGCGGAGCCGCCTCGACGGTTCGGCTCAGGCTTGCCGCTCCGGCACCGTCACCACGAAGCCCTCGAGCGCGTCGGTGACCTTGATCTGGCAGGACAGGCGCGAGCTCGGCCGCACGTCGTAGCCGAAATCGAGCATGTCCTCCTCCATCGGCGACGGCCCGCCGACGGTCTCGCGCCATTTCTCGTCCACGTAGACATGGCAGGTCGCGCAGGCGCAGGCGCCGCCGCATTCGGCCTCGATGCCCGGCACGCCATTGCGGATCGCCGCTTCCATCACGGTCGAGCCGACCTCGGCCTCGATCGCATGAGAAGCGCCGGTGGCGTCGATGAAGGTGATTTTCGGCATTGCGGTGCGCGTTCGCGAGGTGAGCTGCCGGCAATGCCGGCCGATCGCGCATCCTATATAGGCTCGCGGCGCAGCGCGCCAGTGCGGCCGCGCGGAACGCCGGCGCAAATCCCGGCGAAATCCTGTCCCCGACGTGATCCGGGATGGACACCGGTTCGCCGACAAGGATATGCGCAAATCAAGCAGCCGGCGTCAGGCCGCGCTCAGGAAGTCTGCGATCGCCGCATGCGTCTCGCGCGCCGCGGCCGCGAGCGCCGCGACCGCGAGCGCAAGCTCGGCCGCGGACGCCGCCTCGACGGCCTCGGCGGCGCGCGCCATCGGCCAGGCGCCGACGCCGCGCGCCGAACCCTTCAGCGTATGGGCGAGCGCCGGGACGCACGACGCGTCGACCGCCCGCATGCGGTCGATCAGCAGATCGATCTGATGGTCGAACAGGGCGAGCACCTCGCGCTCGAGCCCATGGTCGCCCAGCGTCATGCGATAAAGATGTATGCGGTCGATCGCCGGCTCGTGCGCCGGCACGGCAGGCCGACCAGCCGCCGCAGCGCGCTGTTGGTGCATCATCGCCATCCCGGAGGCTCTTTGGCGTCCTCTCTGGGCGCACCATAGGCAGACGACGGCCAAGACCGCGTAAACGCGCACCGGCGTCGCGGCGCCGGACGCGGCGAAAGCACCGTCTTGGTTAAGCAATTCCTGTCCTGCTCTTGTCCCGCGCTCAGCCGCCGTCGCGGGCCGGGACGGCGCGCCCGAGCATCTGGTAGCCGGCCGCGGTCAATCGGCAGACGAGCCATTCGGGCTTGATCGGGTTCCGCGTCCACGGCTCGGCCCAGCCGTGCTCGATGCAGGCCTGTACGGTCTTGCCCGGCACCTGGCGGCCGTCGCGATCGAACAGCGGGAGTTTTCCACCGGGCTGATCGAGGCCGCGCTCGAGATAGCGGCGCTGTGCACCGCTCGGCCGCACGGCCGCCTTATTGGTATCTTCATCATGACGCAGCGGAGACGCGGGGGATTGGCTCAAGCCCATGTTGGAACTTGGAGATTCACGCTCCTGTCCGTCGGTGCTCATGCCGTCACCTGTTAACGATGATTAAAAAGACGTTACCAAGACGGTTTATTTGGGCCTGCCCTGTGGGGTAGGATACCAAAGTGGCACGGGGGAGTCCGAGCGGCCAAAGCCAAGGCCCGCTGCCGCGCGATCGACCACCACACGCCCGTGGCGCGACCCAACCGGTCTACTACCGAAGGGTCGCGATCCTGGTTCAGCGTACGACGAGGCGACGACCGACATGGCGAATAGTCCCAAGAAGTCCAAGGATCCGACCGAGGTGGCCCTGTCGGCCATCCAGGACGCGCTCGACATGCGCGCGCCGGAGCCGCGGTCCAGCCTTTCGGCCCAGCGCGAGCCCACGCGCGACGAGGATATCTTCGACGAGGGCGGTGGCGGCATGAGATCGCCGGACGATCATCCGGCGCGCCACACGTCGGGCCTCGCGGCGAACGACGACCAGGCCAGCATCGGGCAGATCCTGCAGTCGCTGCAGCGACGCCCCTCGCGCACGCCCTATATGGTCGCCGGCCTGTTCTCGGCCGCCTGGATCATCTGCGCGCTCGGCCTCTCCTATGCCTATGAGAGCGCGTTTGCAGGGCTGGTCGCCCAGGGCGGCACCGCCATTCCGCTGCTGGTCGGCCTGATCGGCGGCTTCTTCGCACCCGTGGTCTTCTTCTTCGTGCTCGCCCACATGCTGGCGCGCTCGCAGGAGCTGCGCATCATCTCCCAGTCGATGGCGCAGGTCGCGGTGCGCCTCGCCGAGCCCGAGACGCTCGCGCGCAACTCGATCGTCAATGTCGGCCAGGCGGTCCGTCGCGAGGTCGCCGCCATGGGCGACGGCGTCGAGCGGGCGCTGGCGCGCGCCGCCGAGCTCGAGGCCCTCGTCAACAACGAGGTCACGGCGCTCGAGCGCGCCTACAACGACAACGAGCTGCGCATCCGCACCCTGCTCGACGGGCTGGCGTCGCAGCGCGAGACCCTGGTCGGCCAGGCCGAGCAGGTCCGCACCGCCATCACCAACGTGCACCTCGATCTCTCCCACGACATCACCTCGGTGAGCGAGGCGGTCGCCGACCGCGTCAACGAGGCGGCGCAGCGCATCGCGCGCGCGCTCGCGGAGAAAGGCGAGCACATCACGGTCGCGCTCGGCCACGCCGGCGACTCGATGATCGACGCGCTCGGCGAGCGCGGCGGCGACCTGCTCGACCGGCTCGAGCGCACGAGCCGCGAGACCACGCACGCGATCGAGGCGGCGAGCGACCGGCTCACCTCCAGCCTCAACTTCAAGACGGACCACCTCAACGAGGAGTTCGTCGAGATCGCCACCAACATGCAGCAGATGATGTCGTCGCGCCTCGACCGCGTCGCCGACGGCTTCGCCCAGAAGGCGGCCTCGATCGTCGACCTGATGGAGACGCGCTCGCACACGCTCACGCAGACCATCGTCGAGACCTCGAGCCAGCTCGCCGAGACGATCGCGACCCGCGCCGACGAGGTCAACAACACCCTGAAATCGACCGGCAACTCGATCGTGCTCGACCTGAGCCTGCGCGGCGGCGACGTCGTGTCGAAGCTCGAGCAGACCGGCGCCAAGATCACCGACTCGATCGTCGAGCGCAGCGAGAAGGTCACGCAGACCTTCAGCGAGAGCGCCGAGGCGCTCGCGACCCAGATCGGCGCGCGCAGCAACTCGGTGCGCGACATGCTGGCGCAGCGCCTCGCGGCGTTCGAGGAGATGTTCACGCACGGCGGCGCGGAGCTCGCCGAGCGCATCGGCCGCAACTCGACCACGCTCGGCGGCCTCATTACCCGCCACGTCGGCGAATTCGACCGCACCGTGCGCACCTACGGCGGCGAGCTGGTCGAGCGCCTCGGCCAGCGCACGCAGGACCTCGGCGAGGCGATGAAGAGCTATCTCGACGGCTTCGACGGCCGCGTGACCACCAAGGCGGTCGAGGTGACGACCTCGCTCGACCAGCGCCTCTCCCGCTTCCAGGAGGCGCTCGACAGCCGCACCCAGAGCCTCAACGACGCCCTCTCCACCCGCGTGATGGACATCGCCAAGACGGTGGCCGACGGCGGCAAGGAGGTCGTCGCCGCGCTCGACAAGCGCATCGGCGACGTCACCACGACGATCACGGTGCGCGGCGCCCAGCTCGCCGACACGCTCGAGACGCGCATCGGCGAGATCGACAAGGCGCTCGGCGAGCGCGCCCTGGAAGTGGCGGACAATCTCGACGGCCGCATCAGCCGCTTCGAGGACCTGCTGATCGGCCGCGCCGAGGCGGTGACGCGCGAGATCGAGACGCGCAGCAAGAGCGCCGCCGACCTGCTCAGCGCCCGCATGGAGCAGCTCTCGCAGTCGATCAAGACCAATACGGGCGAAGCCGCCCACGCGCTCGAGACGCTCACCAACTACGCGACGCAGTCGATCCGCTCCAGCGCCGGCGAAGCCGAGCGCACCGTCACGGGCGCCGCGAGCGCGTCGAGCGACAGCCTGCGCGCGGCGGCCTCCGCGTCGAGCGAGAGCATTCGCGGGACCGCGGGCGACGTCGAGCGCACCCTTACGTCGCTCTCGACCGGCGTGACCAGCGTGCTCAAGCAGAATGCCGACGAGGTCGAGCGCACCCTGCTCGGCGTGAGCTCCGAGGTCGCGCGCAACTTCGTCGGCCGCGCCGACGAGATCGCGGCCGCGGTCAGCAAACGCTCGAACGAGCTCACCAGCATCCTCGACGAGAAGTCGAGCGGCCTCCTCGCCGCCCTCTCGAGCAAGACCGGCGAGTTCACCTCGCAGGTCACCCGGGTCACCGACACGGCCGTGCAGTCGATCCAGTCGACCGGCTTCGCCTTCACGGGCACGATGATGGAGAACTCGCAAGAGCTCGCCCGCATCATCAACGACGCCGGCGCCAGCGCCACGGCGTCGGTCAACCGCACCATGGCGGAGCTGACGCTGACGGCGAAGAGCGCGGTCAACGAATCGACGAGTGCGCTGGCGCAATCGGCCGCCGAGTCGGCGAGCGCCATCACGCGCACCATGGCGGACCTCACCCTGACGACGAGGAGCGTGGTGAGCAACTCGACAAGCACACTTGCGCAGTCGGCCGCCGACTCGGCGAGCACCATCACACGCGCCGTCAAGGAGCTGCACGACAAGACGCAGAGCTCGATCGAGCAGTCGCGCCAGACCGCGACCGTGACGGTGGCCGAGATGCTGGAGACGCACGGCATGCTGCGCTCCGACACCACCACCATGTTCGAGCGGCTGCGCGAGGCGAACACCCTGCTGCAGGACGTCCTGAGCGGCGCCCAGGACAACCTCAGCACCATCGAGCACATGCTGTCGAGCCGCGTCACCGAGTTCGTCGGCACGATGAACCAGCTGCTCGAGCGCACCGGCAGCACCACCGGCCGCATGGAGGAGCACATCAGCTCGTTCTACGGCGTCACCACCAAGACGCTGGGCGACCTGACCGCGCTTGCCACGCAGTTCGACGCGCAGAGCCAGACCCTCGCCAAGGCCGTCGAGGTGGTCGACGCGAGCAACCGGCACGCCGACGAGACGCTCGGCGCGCGCCGCGCCGCGCTCGATTCGGTCGTCGCCAGCCTCGATGGCCGCACCGGGGAGCTCGATACGCGGCTCAAGCGCTTCTCCAGCCTGCTCGATGAATCGCTCGCGGCCGCCGAGGCGCGCGCGCGCGACATCGCGCGCGTGGTCGCGGATTCGACCGCGGAAGGCAGCCGCGCGATCGCCGAGCAGCACGAGGCGGTGCGCATGACCTCCGAGCAGGAGCGGGTCCGCACGTCCGACGCGCTGCGCGCGGTCTATGAGCAGGCGACCAACGAGGCGCACATGCTCTTCCGCGATAACGCGGGCGACGCGCAGAACATGCTGCAGGAGGCGAAGGACCGCTTCGCCGAGATGGTCTCGAGCGTCAAGCAGATGGCGGCCGAGATGCAGCGCGAGCTCGACACGACGCGCGGGGAGCTGCGCCGCGGCATCCTCGAGCTGCCGCAGGAGACCGCCGAGAGCGCCTCGCAGATGCGTCGCGTGATCGTCGACCAGATCGAGGCGCTCGCCGAGCTCAACCGCATCGTCGCCCGCCACGGCCGCGGGATGGACGCGCAGCCGTCCGAACCGGCCCGCCGCGCCCATCCGGAAGAGTCCGTGGTGGTGAGCATGGGCGGCGGACGCGGGCCGCGCCCGGTCGCGCGCGGCGACATCACCGGCATGTCGAACCCGGTGCAGGCGCCCCCGCCGGTGCCGGCACCGCCGATGCAAGGCCCGCCCTCGACGTTCGCGCCACCGCGCCGTTCCGATGCGCCGTCGCTCAGTCCGTCGCAGGGACCGGGCAGCCGCGGCGGCAGCAACGCCGGCAACGGCGGCAACAGCGGCTGGCTCACCGACCTGCTGAGCCGCGCCTCGCGCGAGCCCGACGCGTCGCGCGGCGACGACCGCCTGCGCAACGACGATCGTCCGCGCCTCGACGACCGCCCGCCCATGCCGATGATGATGCGGCCGGACGACCGCGCGCCGCGGCCCGACGATCGCACCGCGCGGCACACCATCGAGTCGCTCGAACTCGCTGTCGGTCGACATCGCGCGCATGATCGACCACAACGCCGCGACCGAGCTGTGGGACCGCTACAATCGCGGCGAGCGCAACGTCTTCACCAAGCGGCTCTACACGATGCAGGGCCAGAAGGCGTTCGACGAGATCAGCAAACGCTACCGCAACGACCGTGAGTTCAAGCAGACGGTCGACCGCTACATCGGCGAGTTCGAGCGCCTGCTCGAGGAGGTCTCGCGCGACGACCGCGGCCAGGTGGCGGCACGGACCTACCTGACCTCGGAGACCGGCAAGGTCTACACCATGCTGGCGCACGCGGCCGGCCGGTTCGACTGATCGGTCGCGCTTCGTCGCCTACGCTCAAGGGCGCGCCCGCACGGCGCGCCCTTTTTCGTGAGGCGAATCGCCGGATGAGCGTGGAAGGAGTAGGCTGCGAGGCATGTTCACAGCAATCTAAGCTGTTCGCTTCGAAATCGGGGTACGAGACGGATCAAGAGATCGCCATACAACCCGGGAGGGGGCCATGCCTGCGGTTCTAAAGCGCTTCCCGTACAGGATTCCTGTCGCATTGTTGGGTCTGTCACTGCTGCTGGGGTTGATCGCCTTCGTGCAGGCAGAGCCCATGCGCGACGTTCGCCAGCCACTATTCAGGGTTGGCGACACCTGGGAGTACCGGCATTATCAGGTTGCCACCGGAAAGGTGTATCGCACCTCTGTTGTCGTGGTGACCCAGGTACATGGCGACAGCGTTCGTATCCGCGAGACCAACAGCGCAAGTGAGTCCCCGACTGAAACCGATAGCAAGATCAGCGAGATGTACACTTGGAGCTGGCCGCTCTTTGTGGGCAAAAAATGGACGGCACCGATCATCAAGGACGGGAGCATGATCGGACAAATCCAATATGTTGTTCGGGGTTGGGAGAATGTCTCGACGACGGCTGGGACCTTCGAGACGCTACGCCTTGAAAATGCATTCACGAGACCTGAAGGATCATTTCGACAGGTCCTTTGGTACGCGCCGGCCGTAGGGCGCTTCGTCAGACTCTATTATCTCGACAAGGATGACAAACCGTTCCAAGCGACCGAGCTTACGCGGTTCAAGCACCAATGAGAGGACAAGCGCGGGAATAAGTCGCCGCGCGCGGGGTTGAGGACGAAGGATGTCCGCCTGGATGCTTGCGAAGCGCACCCGCCGAGATCCCGCCGACTGATCCACGACAATCGCGATTGATGACAAAGGGAGGAATTTGCATGTGTCGACTGAAAGCCATTGGTCTTGCGGCTTTGACCGCAGCCGTGCTCGGCGCAGGCGCAAACGCGCAACAGCCGGCCGCGCAACCGGCAGCGGCGCCGGCCGAGCGCCCGCTCTATGCCACCACCAAGGTGGCCGATAACGTCTACATTTTCCGCTACGACAATCACCAATCGATGTTCATCGTCACGCCGGCGGGCGTGATCGCAACCGACCCGATCAGCGAGCGGCGGCCGGCCGCCAAGGCCTATATCGAGGAAATCCGCAAGATCACGCAGGCGCCGATCAAATACGTGATCTACAGCCACAGCCATTTCGACCACATCGCGGGCGGCAAGCCGTTCAAGGATCTGGGCGCGATCTTCATCGCCCAGCGCAACGCCAAGCGGCGCATCGCCGAGCTCAAGCCCGCCGACGTCGTGATGCCCGACGAGGTGGTCGACGGCCGGCGCGTCATCCGCCTCGGCGGCACCACGCTCGAGCTGCTCTACCTGGGCCGCAACCACTCCGACAACATGCTGGTGATGCGGCTGCCCAAGGAGAAGATCATCTTCACGGTCGACTGGGTTCCGCTCGAGGCCCTGCAGTTCCGCGGCATGGCCGACACTTACGTGCCGGACATCGAGGACGGCATGAAGAAGGTCGTCGCGATGGATTGGGAGAAGCTCATTCCGGGCCACCCCGGCCCGGGCAACCGTCAGGTCGGCACCAAGGACGACGCCAAGAACGACCTCGCCTATCTGCAGGACCTGTCGGCGGCGGTGAAGAAGGAAGTCGACGCCAACAAGAGCCTCCCCGAGGCGATCAAGGACATCAAGCTGCCGAAGTACGAGAAGTGGGGCGGCTATGGTCCGTTCCTGCCGATGAACATCGAACGCTACTACGACTTCTGGAACCGGGGGATCTAGTCGATATCCCGCGAGAGCTGCCCCGGACCTGATTCGGGGCAGCTGCGGGAGCATGGTGCCGAAAGGAATTATCGGGCGCGGTTTCTTGCGAGCTCGCGTTCCTGGTTCGCGATATCAAGCCGGTTGAATTTGCTGCCTGGATTGCTCATAAGTCGCCGAGGGGCAGCGTGGGATAGATGTGAACGTTCGTCCGGCATGAAATTTCGCTCGCCGCTGCGGGTCGGATTGTTCCGGCTGTCGCTAATTGCCATCATCGTCGGAGTGATTACCGGCTTCGGTGCGGTCGCGTTCCGCGCGCTGATTGGTGTCATTCACAACATCGCGTTCCTCGGTTCGTTCTCGATGGACTACGACGCCAGCGTGTTCACGCCGTCGAGTCCCTGGGGTGCATTCGTCATTTTCGTTCCGGTGATCGGCGGCGTCCTGGTCACCTTCCTGATCAGGAATTTCGCGCCAGAGGCGCGCGGACATGGCGTGCCGGAGGTGATGGACGCGATCTACTACAAGGACGGCGTGATCCGGCCGATCGTGGCTCTGATCAAGTCGCTCGCTTCCGGACTGTCGATCGGCACCGGGGCCGCGGTGGGTCGTGAAGGCCCGATCATCCAGATCGGCGCCGCGATCGGCTCGACGCTCGGTCAGATCGTGCGCATGGCGCCGTGGCAACGCATCACCCTGGTGGCCGCTGGTGCCGGCGCCGGCATTGCCTCGACCTTCAACACGCCCATCGGGGGCGTGATGTTCGCCATCGAGCTGATGCTGCCGGAATTGAGCGCCCGCACGTTCCTGCCCGTCGCGCTCGCCACCGGCATGGCGACCTTCATCGGACGCATCTTTTTCGGCATTCACCCGGCCTTCGAAATTCCACCGGCCCTGCTGACGTCGGAGCATCCGGCGACCCTCGCCGCATTGCTTTCGTTTGCTTTGCTCGGGTCGCTGTCGGGATTGGCGGCGACGGCTTTCATCCGCGGCCTGAGCTTTGCCGAGGATCTGTTCGAGCGTGTCGGCAATCCGTACCTGCGCCACATCCTCGGCATGCTGATCCTCGGCACGCTGTTGTACGCACTGCTGCGGCTGGAGGGACATTATTATGTGGAAGGCGTCGGCTATTCGACCATCCAGGCGATTCTGCGCGGCGACCTCCTGCTGCCCGGCCTGCTCGTCGCGCTGTTCGCCGCCAAGCTCTGTGCCACGTCCATCAGCATCGGCTCGGGATCCTCGGGTGGAATCTTTTCGCCATCACTGTTCATGGGCGCAACCATCGGCGGCGCCTTCGGCGCATTGATCAATGCGTTGCATCCGATCGAAGGCGTAACGCCCACGACTGGCGCCATCATCGGCATGGCGGCGATGGTGGGCGGCGGCACCGGCGCCGCCATGACCGCCGTCACGATGATCTTCGAGATGACGCGCGATTACGATCTGGTCATGCCGAGTATCGTGGCGGTAGCGCTCTCCATCGGCATACGGCGGCTGCTTTCGGCCGAGAACATCTACACGATCAAGCTCGTCGGCCGCGGGCATTTCGTGCCGAAGGCGATGCACGCCAATATGTTCCTGGTTCGACGCGCCGGCGAGGTGATGGAGCCCGACGTCGCCCTCGTTCCTGCCGACGCCGATTTCGACGCCTTCCTGCGCGAGCACGCGGGCGAGCGCGGCTTCCGCCACGTGGTGGTCACGCGGGGCAGCCGCATCGCCGGCGTGGTGCGGGTGAATACAGGGCTCCGCCGCGGCATCGAGACCGCCTACAGCGGCGTGCATTTCGGCGACGTTGCCCAGCGCAATTTCACGCTCGCCCGGGAGAACGACGTGATGTTCGACGTGGTGCAACGCATGAATCGCCGCGACGCCAGCATGGCGGTCGTGACAAAGACCGGTCGCGGCCGCTCGTACGACATTGTAGGCATCGTCACCAAGGAACACATCGCCGACGCCGTCTCCGACAGCATCAAGCCGTTCGGTTGATACGGCGCAATCGTAGTCGCGCGTCGCTGTCGCCGAAATGGCGCACCATGCGAAAGCGTCGACCGGCACGTTTGCTGTGAGCGCAATCATCAGCCTCGCGCGGTTGCTGCCGCATGCGGTGCGGCCGCATCGAGTGCGTCGAGCAGCGGCGCGAGGAAGCGCTCGTACTTGCGCCAGCGCGCCACCGCGTGGTCGTAGATCGGCCGGCGCACCTGCGCGGCGCTCGCGGTCCTGACCGCGCGCTCGGTGCGGTGGAAGTCGAGGCAGCGCGCGTCCCAGCCGAGCCCGCAATGGGCGACGATGCGGCGGGCGCTTCCTTCGAGATCGGCGACCACGTCCTCGTAGCGCACGTCGAGAATCCGCCCCGGCGGCAGCACGCGGTGCCAGTGCGCCATCAAGGCGCGATAGCGCCCATGATAGCGGCCGAGCTCGGCGAGATCGTAGGCGAAGGCCTGCCCGTCGACGAACAGCTTGGCGAAGCAGGAGACACAGGTGTCTACGGGATCGCGCACCGCGTGAATGATCGTCGCATGCGGCAGCGCGAGGTGGATGAGGCCGGTGTAGATGAAGTTGAGGGGCATCTTGTCGGTGATGCGTGCCGCGCCTGGCGAGCGCTCCGCAAGCTTCCGCGCATAGGCCGCGCCGAGCCAGCGAAAGTCCTCGGGACCCATGTCGGCGATCATGTCCGGATAGAGCGCGGCACGCGACGGCGGCGCGGCGGCCGGCCGCTCGCGATGGCGCATGGCGCCGACCGCCCGATCGAGCAGCTTGATCTCACCGGCGGCGAACACGTCCGGGTGGCTCGCCAGGATCTGCTCGATGAGCGTCGTGCCCGAGCGCGGCATGCCCAGGATGAAGACCGGAACCCGGGTCGGCTCGCCGACGCCCTGGCGTTCCGCAAGCAGCTCGGGCGTGAACAGCTCGCGCGTGCGATCCATGCGGGCGAGCGTCGTAGCCTCGTCGTAGACGATCGCGCGGCGCTTGGTGCTATTGCCCGCGAGCAGCTGCGTGAATGCGTCGTCAGTGCGGCCCATGTCCTCGTAGGCCTTGGCCAGCGTAAAGTGCAGATGAATGCGTTCCTCGGCGGCGAGCGATGCATCCTGCGCCAGGCTCTCGAGCGTTGCGACGTGCGGATCGCCGGCCGCGAATGTTCTCACCTCGGCGAGGTTCGCGTAGTAGGCGGCGCGCCTGGGCGCGAGCCGGATCGCCTGCTCGGCGGCGCGACCGGCCTCGTCGAGGCGGCCGGCTTCCTTCAGCGCGAGCGCGAGATTGTTGTACGCCGCGGCGAAATCCGGCTTGAGCGCGACCGCCCGCGCAAACGCCGCCGCGGCCTCGGACGGCCGGCCGCAATCCAGCAGCAGAGTCCCGAGGCCGGCATGCGCGTGCGCGTTGTTCGGATCGAGCGCGATCGCGCGACGCAGCATGGCCTCGGCGTCGTCGAGCCAGCCCGACAGCCGCAGCGTGTTGCCGAGCTGGCTATGCGCCTCGGCAAATCGCGCGTCGAGCGCGATGGCGCGACGAAGGCTCGTCTCGGCTTCGCGCAATTGCCCGAGGCCCGCGAGCGCGGCGCCCCAGTTGCACCAGGCCTGCGCGTTGTCGGGATTGAGATCGAGCGCGCGCCGATAGGATAGCGTGGCGTCGCTCAGCCTGCCGAGCGCCGCGAGTGCAGCGCCGAGATTGTTGTGAACCTCGGGCAGATCCGGCTCGCACTGGAGTATCTGCCGATACAGCTCGACTGCTCGGTCGAGGCGGCCCGCCTGATGGAATGCGACTGCTTTGGCAAATTGCGCCGGTATCTCGTTGTGGCGCGCGCTGGCCGGCGCATTTCTTCTTGGGACTTGGCCCGGCGGCGCAGGGGGACTGTTCGCCACGGAAAGTGTCCGCGCAATGCCGACCCGATCACGGATCAGCCGTCGCGCCCCTGCGGCGCTCTCTAGGGCCGCAGCGTAAACAAACCGTAAATTCGCCAAACCGCGAGGCCGCAAGCCGCGCACATCAATTGACAGCCATTCGAAGACACGGCTACCTCAATGTCACGGGGCGCGCGGCACTGTGGGGAATGGCCGCCATGCGCCTGTTGCGGCCGGTCGAGATCACGGCGAAGCAGCTTCTCTGGATCGCCACTCAACCTTTGTCGGACCTCCTCGATCCGGCGTCGGCGTGCTTCTACGAGAAGCTCGTCACCGGCGGCTACGAGCCGGATCTTCTCCTCAACGTCCTCGCGGCGCACAAGCTGCTCTACGTCGCCGTCCCGAAGGCCGCCTCGACGCGCATCCGGCGCACGCTCGCGCAGGCGATCGGCCGCTACGTCATCTCCCTCAAGCCGAGCCGCTGGTTCAAGTTCAGCGGTCCGCCCGGCCCGCGCAGCATGACGAAGAGCTCGTTTTACCGGCTCGCGACCGCCGCCGACACGCTGAAGTTTTCCTTCGTCCGTAACCCTTACGCCCGCGCCGTGTCATGCTGGGCGGACAAGTACCGCGACAAGCCGCTCGTGCCCGGCGACCCATTCACCGACATCTATCTGGCGCAACGGCACGAGATCGACGCCGCCCTTCCGGCCGGAGCGGACCGGACCCTGTCGTTTGCCGATTTCATCACCTTCATCGCCGCGGTCGCACACAAGCGTTGCGACATCCACTTTCAGGTGCAGGACGATGTCCTCTCGATGCCGGGCATCACGCTCGATTTCGTCGGCAAGGTGGAGACGTTCGCGCAGGATTTCGCCCGCGTGCTCGATCACCTGCGCGCGAGCGACGCGCTGCGGCGCGTGGCGATGAGCGCGGTCAACAAATCCCGGCATGATCACTGGACGAGCTACTATACGCCGGAGCTCGCCGATCGGCTTTACGGCGCCTACGAATGCGACTTCGATCGCTTCGCCTATCCGCGCGCCATCGCCCGCGCGAAGTGAGATTGGCGCGAAGGGAGCGGATGCTCGGACCGCCTACTTCTTCTTCTGGGTCGCGTCGTCATTCGCCGGGCTCGAGCCGCCGAAGAGCAATCGGCTCGGATTGCGGTCGATGTTGCGCACCATCTTGTCGACCTCGGCGAGCGTGCGCCGGCCGTCGACTGCGAGCGCCTCCCATTGGCGCAGGCCGTTGTTGGAGAAGCGCGCGAGCCCGGTCGAGATCTCTCCGATGTGCGCGTCGAGGTGCTCGGCCGCGACCTTGATGGCGCGCGCCGCCTGCGCGATGTCGCCGGGCTGCGTCTCGGTGCCGAGCAGGCCCTCGGCGCCCGCCAGGATATGGTCGATGCGCTGCGAGTTGGTGGCGAGCGTCTGCGAGAACACCTCGACGTTCTTGAGCGAGGTCTTGAGCACCGTCTCGTTGTCGGCGACCAGCGCGTCGATCCGGCGCATCGCCTCGCGCGCCGCCTGCGTCACGTCCTGCGCGCCGGCGGCGTCGACTTTCAGCGTCGGCGGATTGCCGGCGAGCAGCGGCGCGTCGCCCGATCCGCCGCGCAACGAGATCGATGCCAGACCGGTCACGCCCTGATATTCGAGCGACACCGCCGTATCGGCGCGCACGGCGACCGACTTGTTGATCGAGACCATGGCGACCACCGACCGCGGCGACGCGGGATCGAGCGTGAGGCCTGAGACCTCGCCGACGCGGATTCCGTTGAACAGCACGGCGGCGCCGGTGTTCAGGCCGGAGACCGATCCGTCGAACACGATGCGATAGCTCGCGCGCGCGCCGGAGCCGCCGACCGTGCTGAACCAGTAGACGAACCCGAATCCGCCGATGATCACGGCCAGCGTGAACAGGCCGATCAGCACGTAGTTGGCTCGCGTCTCCATTGCCTGTCTCCTTCTAGAGCATGATCCCGAAAAAGCCCGCCCCGGACTTGATACGGGGTGGGGACCGGTTTTCGGACCAGATCATGCTCAAACGATTACGCCGCCTGCGCGCCGCCGACGCGCGAGCGTTTTCCATGAAAATACGATTTCACCCAGGGGTGCTCCGAGGCAAGCATCGCCGCGATCGGCCCGGCCGTGATCACCCGCCCCTCGGCGAGCACGGCGATGCGGTCGCAGACCGTGTGCAGGCTGTCGAGATCGTGGGTCACCATGAAGACCGTGAGCCCGAGCGTGCGCTGGAGCGTGCGGATGAGGTCGTCGAACTCGCCGGCGCCGATCGGGTCGAGCCCCGAGGTCGGCTCGTCGAGAAACACGATGTCGGGGTCGAGCGCGAGCGCGCGCGCGAGCGCGACGCGCTTGGTCATGCCGCCGGAGAGCTCTGACGGGTACTTGTCGCATACGTCGGGCGCGAGCCCGACCATCTCGAGCTTGGCGAGCGCGACCTCGTCGAGCAGGCGCTTGGAGACGCGCAGATACTCGCGGATGGGAAACTGCACGTTCTGCCGCACCGTGAGCGAGGAGAACAGCGCGCCCTGCTGAAAGAGGATGCCCCAGCGCCGCTCGACGCGCCGCCGCGCGGCGGCCGAAGCCGCGCCGAGATCGACGCCGTCGACCTCGATCAGCCCCGCCCGCCTCGGCACGAGGCCGATGATGGTGCGCATGAGCACCGACTTGCCGGCGCCGGACGCACCGACGAAACCGAGGATCTCGCCGCGCCGCACGTCGAGGCAGAGGCGGTCGAGCACCGGCTTGCCGCCGAACTCGACCACGAGGTCGCGCACCCGGATCACCGCGTCGTCGCCCGCCTCGCCGCCATTGCCCGCCGTCGCGCTCATGCGGCTCTCACACCCCGATCGCCGCGAAGAACATGGCGAGCACGCCGTCGAGCAGGATCACCAGGAAGATCGATTTCACCACCGAGTCGGTGGTCTTGCGGCCGAGCAACTCGGTGCTGCCCTTGACGGCGAGCCCCTGCACACCCGCGATGACGCCGATGATGAGGCCCATGAACGGCGCCTTGACCAGGCCGATCGCGAAATCGCCGAGCGAGATCGCGTCGCGCATGCGCGTGATGAAGACGTCCGGGCTCATGCCGCCATACGCCCAGCACATCAGGCCGCCGCCATAGAGCGCCGCCATCGAGCCGAGGAAGGTGAGGCACGGCAGCGCGATGACGAGCGCGAGCACGCGCGGCAGCACGAGCACATCTACGGGATCGAACCCCATGGTGCGCAGCGCGTCGATCTCCTCGCGCATCTTCATCGAGCCGAGCTCCGCGGTGTAGGCCGAGCCCGAGCGGCCCGCCACCATGACGGCGACCATCAGCACGCCGACCTCGCGCAGCACCAGGATGCCGACCATGTCGACCACGTAGATGTCGGCGCCGAACTGGCGGAAATGAAACAGTCCCTGCTGGGCGAGGATCGCGCCGATCAGGAAGGTGATCAGCAGGATGATCGGCACGGCGCGCCAGCCGACGCGGTCGATCTGGTTCACCATCGAGGTGAAGCGGAAGCTGCGCGGATGCGCGACGGCGCGCCCAAGCGCCGCCGCGAGCACGCCGATCATCGCCACCACGGCGACGATGTCGCGGCCGACCTGCACGACGGTGCGGCCCACCACTTCGAGCGACGCTGCGAGCATCACGCGGCGCGGCGTCGCCGCCTCTTCGCGGTTGACCTCCCCGGCCCTTGTCACCAGGGCGCGATAGGGCTCGGCGAGCCCGGTGACGCGCGCCTCCCCGCCTGCCGCCGCGATGGCGCGCAGCAGGCGCTCCAGCAGCCAGGCGCCGAAAGTGTCGAGGCGCTGCACGCGCGCCATGTCGATGTCGACGCCGTCGACGCGCGGATGGCGCGCGATCACGCGCTCGATCAGCCGCTCGAGCTCGCCGGCCCGCTCGGCCGTCCACAGCCCGCCAGCGCTGAGCGCCAGCCGGCCGCCATTGCTGGCGCTCTCGAGCAGCGGCTCGCCGTTCACGCCTGCGCTCCCGTGCGGTTCAACCACGCCGTGGCGCGCCGCGCGCGCCGTCGACACGCCCTTGCGGGCGGAAGATTTCATTCACCATAATCGTCCGCCACCATAGGCCCGCACGGGTTTCGCAATCCTTAAGCGCGCGTTAACCATCCATGAAGGCCGCCCCCTCGCCGACCCTGCATGCCATGTCCGAACGCTGGCCGATCGCCGGCGCGTTCACGATCAGTCGCGGCTCCAAGACGCAAGCCGAGGTGGTGGTCGCCGAGGTAAGCGAGGGCGTATATCGCGGGCGCGGCGAATGTGTGCCCTACGCACGGTATGGTGAAACCGTCGAGGGCGTCCTTGCCACAATTTCGGCCCTGGCACCGCAGATCGCGGACGGCCTCGACCGCGCCGGGTTGCAGAGCGCCCTGCCGGCCGGCGCTGCCCGCAATGCGCTCGATTGCGCGCTGTGGGACCTCGCCGCGAAGCGCGCGGGCCGCCCGGCGCACGTGCTCGCCGGCCTCGCGCCGCCGCGCGCCCTCGTCACCGCCTACACGATCTCGCTCGATGCGCCCGACGCGATGGCGGCGGCCGCCGCCAAGGCCTCGTCCCGCCCGCTCCTCAAGGTGAAGCTCGGCCGCGACGACGATCCGGCGCGCATCCGCGCCGTGCGAGCGGCCGCGCCGCGCGCCGAGCTGATCGTCGACGCCAACGAGGGCTGGACGCCCCAGAACCTCGCCGTGAACCTCGCGGCCTGCGCCGACGCGGGCGTCAGCTTGATCGAGCAGCCGCTCCCGGCCGACGGCGACGCGGCGCTTTCCGGCCTCAGCCCCCCAGTTCCGATCTGCGCCGACGAGAGCGTGCACGACCGCGCTTCGCTGGCGCGCCTTGTCGGCAAGTATCAGGCGATCAACCTCAAGCTCGACAAGACCGGCGGGCTGACCGAGGCGCTGGCGCTCGCCGCCGAGGCGCAGCGCCTCGGGTTCGCGTTGATGGTCGGCTGCATGATCTCGACGTCGCTTGCGATCGCGCCCGCGCTTCTCGTCGCGCAGCAGGCGCGCGTCGTCGATCTCGACGGTGCGCTGCTGCTCGCGCGCGATCGCCCGCATGGTCTGCACTACGGTGCCGCGCACGTGCATCCGGCCGCGCCGGATCTGTGGGGTTGAATTGACGTCGCGGCATGAGAATCGAATTACGCGCAATTTTATGGCCGCGAGGGCTCATCGGGCGTTCCGATTGTGACAAATCTTTTGCGGTTCCATTACGAAAATTGTCGCCATGCGAATTCGACGGTGTTAAGTTCGCGTAAAGAAGAGGCAACTTTGCGCTAAGGGGGAATAGCGGAATGCGACAGAGAACGGTGCTCCTCGCCGCCGCCATCGCGGCACTGACATTCGGCTCGGCCAACGCGACGGTGCGTATCACCGACGACATGGGCGGGCTGATGACCGAATACGCCTCGCGCTTCGCCAACGTGCGCGAAAGTGGCGAGAAGGTCGTCATCGACGGGCCGTGCTTCTCGGCCTGCACCATGCTGCTCGGCATGCTGCCGCGTGAGCAGGTTTGTGTCACCCCCAATGCGGTGCTCGGCTTCCACGCTGCGTGGAACTTCGACGAGACCGGCCACCGGGTGACGAGCGCGTCGGCGACGCACACATTGTATGACATCTACCCGGCGCGTGTGCGCAGCTGGATCGCCCGGCGCGGCGGGCTGTCGCCGCAGATGAAGTTGCTACGCGGCCGCGAGCTCGCCACGATGTATCCGATGTGCGGCGGCGGCGCGCGGCCGGCCGAAGCGGCGCGGGCGCACCGTCGCGCCGGCCGTCCGGTCCGCAGCATCGAGTATTCAGCATCGGCGCGTTCCGCGCGCTGATCGCGGCGCGCCAGCACGTCACCCTGCTTCCGCCCTGCGCGCGCTGAACAGAGCCGCGCAGGCGCGCGCCTGTGTGCCGTCACGCGTATCGCAGCAGCGCCATGAAGCCGAAATCCATGTGAAGCTGCTGGTGGCAGTGGAACAGCGTGTCGCCCGGGTTGTCGGCGACGAAATCCATCTCGACCTCCTGGAATCCGCCCAGCATCACGACATCCTTGATCACCCCCGCGGTCGGCTTGCCGCCCACCCGGGTGAGCTCGAAGCTGTGCCGGTGCAGGTGCAACGGGTGCACGTCGTCGCTGGCGTTGCGCAGCTTGAGCCGATAGCGGCGCCCCTGATGCAGCGTCACCATCGGCCGCATGGTGTCCATTGAAAAGGCCTGGCCGTTGAGCGTCCACCGGTTGAACCCGTGGTCGGCCGCGTTGTGTTTGACGATGAGCATCTCGATCGTCTCGTCCGGAGTCGGCGCCGCGGCCGCGTTCCTCCCGAACACCGTGTAGTCCCACTTGTACGGCTTCGGCTTCACCCAGCGTGGCTTGCCGCTGCTTCCTGCATATTCGACCACGATGCCCATGCCATGCGCGCGATCGTCGTCCGCCGTGTCGCCCATGATCCACACGCCGGGGCGCTTCATCTCGACGATCGCCGAGATGCGCTCGGCGGTGCCGATCCACAGCATCGGCACCTCGGCCGGCGTCGGCACCGGGTTACCGTCGAGCGCAACCACGCGGAACGTATGCCCGGGCAGCGCCAGGCTGCGGATCTCGGTCGCGCTCGCATTGAGCACGTGAAACAGCACGCGCTCGCCGGGCTTGACCCGGATCGGATCGCCGCTGCCGAGCATGCGCCCGTTGATGGCGAACAGGTCGTAGCCGACCTCGTAGCCCTTGGCCGTGCCTCTGGCTGCCTCGTCCGCCTTCCTGCCGATCTCCTGCAGCGCCTTGATCGGCTCGCCCACCAGCATGTCGGAAGGCATGTCGCCGCCCTGGCTGAACGTCGGCGCGAACTCCTTCATCACCAGGAAGACCTCGCGATCATACGCGCCCGGATCGCTCTTCGGCTCGACGTAGAGCGGCCCGGCCTGGCCGTCATAGGTGCCGCGGCCGAGGTCGGCGCGCGGCACCACGTGCGTGTGATAGAAGCGAAAGCCCGCGGGCTTCGGCACGAAGCTGATGCGGCGCATCGCGTGCGGCTCGATGTAGGGCGAGCCCTCCTCGGCGGCGCCGTCCACGTCGCTCGGGATCATCTGCCCGTGCCAATGCACGAGCTCGGGCCAGTCGGTATCGTTGTGCACGTCCACGACGACGCGCTTGCCCTCGGTCATCCGCAGCAAGGGACCGGGAAACTGCCCGTTGTAGAGCGTGGTCGACACGATATGCGTCGGCGCGAGTTCGACCAGCCCGGTGGCGATGCGCAGCGTGTAATCGGCCTTTTCGTCCGCAGTGCGCGGCGGCGGCGCCGTCTGCGCCCAGGCCGGTAACGGGAGGGTGCCTGCCATCGCGGCAAGTCCGCCCATGCGCAACAGCGTGCGTCGGTCGACCGGCATCGGTTCCCTCCTCGAAGCTCGCGTCGCCCCGCCATCCGGCGCATATGTCAGCCGCCACCAAGCGAGCCGCGCCTCCATCCGAACGCCGCCGCGGCAAGCAGGGTTCCGAGCGCCGCCGCCCCCGCCATGGCGCCATAGGCCAGGCTGCCATAGGCCCCGACCAGCACGCCCGACAGGCTCATCGCCCCCGCGAACACGAGGCCCTGCACGGCGACGAAGTCGCCCTGCGCGGTCGCGCCGCGCCCGGCCGGCACCGCCTGCGCCATGAAATGCATGGCGCCGAGATGCGTCGCCGCGAAGCTCAGCGCATGCAGGCATTGCAACAACGGCAGCGCCGCGGTCGGCGGATCGAATGCCATGACGCTCCAGCGGATGGCGCCGCCGACGCCGCCGAGCGCGATCATGCGGATCGGGCCGAGCGCGCCGACGATCCGCCCCGACAGCGCGAACAGCAGGACCTCGGCGACCACGCCCAATGCCCACAGGGCGCCGATCGCGGTTCCGCCGATCCCCCGCGCGCTCCACTGCAGCGTGGCGAAGCCGTAGAGCACGGCGTGGCTCGCCTGGATCAGGCTCGCGCCCAGCACGACGGCCACGAAGGCCGGCGAACGCCAGAGCGACGCCTGCGTGCCGCGCGCATCCGCCGGCGCCGCAGCCTCCGGGGTCGACTGCGGTAGCGCGAGCGCGGCAGCCGCCGTCAGCGCGAGCGCTGCCGCCACCGCCCAGATCACGTCATGCGCGCCGAGCCGGGCCAGCAGCAGCCCGCCGCCGAGATTGGCGACGATGAAGGCCACCGAGCCCCACAGCCGCACCGGCCCGTAGCGCGGCATGCGGCCGCGCAGGCCGCGCAGCGCATAGGCGTCGCCGAGCGGCAGCACCGGCGCGACCACGGTCGCGGCGAGCGCATAGGCGAGGAAGATCGCTGCAAATCCCGAGAGAAAGCCGACCAGCACGAAGCCCGCGACGCTCGCGAGCGCGGCCGCGACCAGCGCGCGCTGCAGCATGCCGAGGCGGTCGGCAAGCCGCGTCGACAGCGGCACCGCGACGACGCGCGCCACCAGCGGGGCGGCGAGCACGATGCCGATCTCGCGCGCGTCGAGCCCCTTGGCGGCGAGCCACGCCGGCATGAACGGCAGCGAGAGGCCCGTGTAGAGGAAGAACGCGCCGTAGAACGGCGAGACATGCAGCGCGAATCGGTCGGACATCAATTCCGCTCTCGCCCTCCGCAACCCCAGCCGGTAGAAGCGGTTACCAACTCACCCGTGCGGCCGCACAACCGTAGGTGAAACGACGCACGCCGCGAATCCGTGGAAACGGGCACGCCGGAGACGTACAGGCCATCAAAGACGTTGCACTGGGTAATCGATCGTGCTGATTCCTCAAAGAGAGCCTTGTGATTTGCCGATGCCCGACGAGCCCATGGCCCTCCCGCCCTCCGCGCCTCCGCCGCCCACCGAGGTGGACTACGAGGCAATCCATGCCGCCGTCATGGAGACCGTGCGCGGGCGCTGGTTCCTGACCGAATACGCCAAGCGCAACCGCCATGCCGACACCGGCCTGATCCTGGCCGCGATCGATCGGGTCGAGGCGCTCGGACGCGAGCGCCCCGCCGTCTCGTCGGCGGAGCGCGTCCGGTTCGACCTCGTCGAGATGGCCAAGGCCATCGCGCAGACGCGCAGCGAGATCGCCTCGATCAAGCCGGACGGCGACGCCAAGGGCAGCCTGTCGGAGGCGAGCGAGGAGCTCGAACTCGATCGTCGGCACCACGGAGCGCGCCACATCCGACATTCTCGCCGCCGCCGAGCACGTGCAGGAGATCGCCTGGACGCTGCGCGAGCGCGGCGCCGACCAGGGGGTGTGCGACGCGCTCGACCGGCGCGCCACCGACATCTACACGGCCTGCTCGTTCCAGGATTTGACCGGCCAGCGCACCCGCAAGGTGGTCGAGGTGCTGCGCTTCCTCGAGGAGCGCATCAGGGCGATGATCGACATCTGGGGCCATGCGGGGCCGGCCCCGGCCGACGTCGCCGCCGCGCCCCATCTCGGCGCCGCCGAGCGGCTCGATCAGCCCGACATCGACCGGATCATGCCGGTGGCGGCCACATCCGCTGCTCCCGTCGAGGCGGCGCTCGCGCTCGATGAGTCCCCCGGCCTATCCCTTTTGGCTTTGCACGGCGTCGACGCTCCCTCTCCCCCTTCAGGGGGAGAGGGTCGGGGTGAGGGGGTCTATCCACGAGTCGTTGCGAACCACGAAATTCGCGGCAACTCAGCGCCCCTCACCCCAACCCTCTCGCCGCAAGAGCGGGGAGAGGGAGCGCCGGCGCCGTGCGAGCCATATGCGATAGCGCTCGATCAGGTTGGAGCCTGGCTGGCATCGGAGCCGCAGCCCGAACCGGAATTGGCGCACGAGCCCACGCCGGTCACGGCGCCCGAATCTGAGGCAGCGCCGACGCCAGAGCCGGCCGCCCTCGAGGCTGTGCCAGCGCCTGAGCCGCAGCCCGAACCAGAAGCCGCGCACGAACCCGAGCCGATCGCGGTGCCCGAGCCCGAACCCGCGACGGCGCTTGCGCCCGAGCCAGCCACCGTCGAGGCAGCGCCTGAGCCGCAGCCGGAGCCGGAAATGGCGAGCGCGGCCGAGCCGGTGGTGGCGCCGGAGCCCGAGCCGGCCGCCGTTGAGGCCACACTTGCGCCCGAGCCGCAATCCGAACCGGAAGTGGCGCGCGAAGCCGAACCGGTCGCACTTGAGTCCGCGCCCGAACCCGAGGCAGCGCCTGCGCCCGAGCCGGTGGCAGTCGAGGCCGTGCCGGCGCCCGAACCAGTCGCAGTTGCGGCCGCGCCGCCACCCGAGCCCGAGCCGGCCGCGGCGCCCGAGCCGAGCCCCGAACCCGAGGCGGCCGCGGCGACGGGCGCCGGGCGCTCCGACCCGACCGATATGCTCAGGCGAATCCTCGCGCTCATTCGTCCGCCGGGCGCGGCGCCGGCAGATTCCGCCGACGTCCAGGCGCCGCAAGGCGAGGCGTCGGAGGGCGGACGATTCGTTGCGACCATTGCGGTCTCGGAGATCGAGGAGACCGGCGAGGGCGCCGCAGCGACCGGCGCGGAAGCAGCAAACTCCCCTGGCCGGGCCACCGCGCCGCCTGCTGCCATCGCTAAGAATTCTGTCAACGCCACCCCGATGTCGCGGATCGGAACGCTGACGGTCGATCAGGCCGTCAGCGAGCTCTTGCTGAAAGCCCTGGCGCGTGTCGCCGCGGCAACGCCGCGCGCGACCGCGGCCGCTCCGGCAGCCGCAAGCCCCGAGCCGACCGCGGCGGACGCGCCCGCCCCGGCCGTCGCGGCGGAAGCCCCGCCTGTGGAGGCCGCCGCTGCAGCGCCTGTCGCCGCGGAACCCGCCGCCGCGCCTGTTGCGGCAGCGCCCGTGGTCGAAGCGCACGACGTTGAGCCCGCCACCGCGGAGTTGGCATCCGCGCCCGAGGACGCCACGCCCGAACCCGCGCTTGTGGCGCCGACGCCGCCCACCGCCGATCTGCCGGCGGCCGCATCGGTGCCGGCCGAACCGGTGGCCGAACAGCCGGCAGCGGAGGAAGCGCCCGAAGCTCCCGCCGCGCTGCCCGTCGCCGCCACGGCCGAGCCCACCACCGTTCCGGCGCCAACGCCCGCGGAGCCCGCCGCGCCACCCGCAACGGCCGTCGTGCTCCCGCTGCAGCAGCCTGCCGCGCCGTCGCGACCCGAAGGGCTTGTCGCCTTCAGGGCGCTGAGCGACGAGGACAAGATCGCGCTGTTCAGCTGACCGGCGGCACTCGGCCGGCACCTCCTGCCCCGAACCGCATTGCGGGCACCGCCGCAAAGGCGCATGCTTTGCCCGCATCCAGGCGCATATCCCGGCGAAAGCGTGCCCCCGGCTTGAACGGGGGTGGTTACAGGTTCGCCGAAACGGATATGCGCCCACGCATGCATCAAGCGCGGCAAACGCGCATCGTCACAGGGAGGAAATTCCATGCGGTCTTCGACCAGCATATCGATTGGCGCCGCACTCGTTGCGGCCGCCGTCTCGCTCGGCGCCGCCTGCGCGCAGGACGTCAATTCCGCCCCCAACACCTATCGCGTGATCGACAATTGGGCGCAGCTGCCGCAGGGCCGCACCTGGGGCATGGCGATCGGCCTCGACATCGATCGCGACGGCAAGAGCGTGTGGGTGTTCGACCGCTGCGGCGCCAAGAGCTGCACCGGCTCGCCGCTCGCGCCGATCCAGAAGTTCGACGCCTCCGGCAAGCTCGTCACGAGCTTCGGCGCCGGCATGTTCAACTGGCCGCATGGGCTGTTCGTCGACCGCGGCGGCAACGTCTGGGTCACCGATGCTAAGGGCGAGGGCGGCAAGGGCCAGGTGGTCGTCAAGTTCAGCCCGGACGGCAAGGTGCTGATGACGCTCGGCACGCCCGGCGTCGCGGGCACCGACGAAACGCATTTCAACGCGCCCTCCGACGTGGTGGTCGCGCCGAACGGCGACATCTTCGTCGCCGACGGGCATGGCGACGCCACCAACGCACGCATCGTCAAGTCCTCCAAGGACGGCAAGTTCATCAAGGCGTGGGGCCACAAGGGCGCGGGTCCGGGCGAGTTCGACACGCCGCATGGGCTGGCGATGGATTCATCCGGCCGCCTGTTCGTCGCCGACCGCATGAACGACCGCATCCAGATCTTCGACCAGGACGGCAAGCTGCTCGCCGAGTGGAAGCAATTCGGCCGGCCGAGCGGCATCTTCATCGACAAGCACGACATGCTCTATGTCGCCGACTCGCAGTCGGGCGAGAAGTACAACAAGGGCTTCAAGCAGGGCATCCGCATCGGCAGCGTGAAGGACGGCAAGGTGATCGCCTTCATCAACAACGCCGGCACGACCGAGATGCCGGAGGGCGTCGCGGCCGACGACCAGGGCAACATCTTCGGCGGCTTCACGGCCAACATGACGGTGAAGAAATTCGAGAAGAGCGACCGGCACGCGTCGAACTGACGCCTTACGCGAACATCACGACGCTGCGGATCGCCTCGCCGTTCCGCAGCGCCGCGAACCCTTCGTTGATCGCATCGAGCCCGATGCGCGCCGTGATCATCTCGTCGAGCATCAGGCGGCCGTCGAGATAGGCCTGCGCGAGCAGCGGAAAATCGCGCGCCGGGCGCGCCTCGCCGTAGCTCGAGCGACGGATGCGCTTCTCCTGCATCAACGCGCCCCAGCGGAACGCGACGTCCTTCGCGACGTCGACCTTGCCGAGCCACACCACCTCGCCGCCCGGCCGCACCGCCTCGACGCTGAGCCGGAAGCCGGCGCCGCTGCCCGCCGCCTCGATCACCGCATCGACGCCGCGCCCGGCGGTCAGCTTCTTCGCGACCGCGACTGCATCCTCGGTCTTGGCATTCACGCCGTCGGTCGCGCCCATGCGGCGCGCCAGCGCGAGCTTCTTGTCGTCGAGATCGACCGCGACGATGCGCGTCGCGCCCGCGAGCCGCGCGCCCTGCACGGCCGAGAGGCCGACGGCACCGCAGCCGACCACCATCACGGTGTCGGCGCGGCCGATCCGCGCCACGTTGAGCGCGGCGCCGACGCCGGTCATCACGCCGCAGCCGATCAGGCAGGCGCGGTCGAACGGGATCTCCTTCGGTACCGCGACCGCCTGCTGGTCCTGCACGATGCAGTATTCGCCGAAGGCGCCGAGGAACATGAGGTGCTTGAGGTCGCCGCCGCCGGCGCGGCGCGCCTTGCAGTGGCCGTCGAACTGCACGGCATGCGGGCCTTTCGCCAGATAGTCCTCGCACAGGATCGGCGCGCCGCGGTCGCAGTAGAAGCAGTGGCCGCAATGCGGGTTCCACGAGAGCACCACGTGCTCGCCCTTGCGCGGCCGCGTCACCGCCGCGCCGACCTCCTCGACCACGCCCGCCGCCTCGTGGCCGAGCACGATCGGCATCGGATAGCGCAGCGAGCCGTCGATCACCTCGAGGTCGGTGTGGCAGAGGCCCGCGGCGCGCACGCGCACCAGGACGTCGTGCGGCGCGAGCGCCACGGCCTCCACGCGCTCGATCGCGAGTGGGGTCTTGGCCGCGTGCAGCACGGCCGCCTGGTACTGCAGCGCCATGGTCGTCGCGGCCGCCCTATTTCGTCTTGCTCTTCTTCGCGCCGGCTTCCGGGAAGATCCACATCGCGACCACCATGAAGATCGCGGTCGCGATGACGGCGTTGGCGTAGTCGGGGCGGACCGGCGAGCCGTGCCACCACGCGAGGATCGCGGCGACGATCAGTACGACCCCTGAGACCACCGCCTTGACGTCGGTCGGCATGGCGGCGCTCCCCTAGTTCGAGCCGACCGGCTCGGCCGCGGCCTCGTCCGGGCGGCGCGGCGTGCCGCGCAGCGTCTTCTTGAGGTGGCGCGTCTCGTAGCCGTTGAGCAGCGTGCCGACGAGCCCGCGGTCGAGGTCGGAGGTGCCGAAGGCCCAGTCCGCGATCGGGAACGTGAGGTTCATGTTCACCTCCATCATCAGCCGCGCATTGTGGTGCGCCGTGTGGTGGCGGCGCAGCGTGTTGACGAACGGACAGTGGCGCACGAACGCGTTCTCGTCGACGTGGCAGCAGAAGTGCATGAACTCGTAGACGAGGTACATGCCCGTCGTCACGCACATGAACAGCCAGCCGACATTCGGCGTGAACAGGAGCCCGAGGACGATCGCGGCCGGCAGCGACATCAGGGTGAAGACGACGAGCGCATAGGGCGGGAACACCGTGACGCGCCAGTCCTTGTGGTCGCGGAAGCGCATCTCGCTGTCGGTGAAGAACTGGTGATGGTTGAGCGTGTGCCGCTCGTAGATCGCGCGCAGGCCCTTGACGTTGACCGGCCGGTGCATGACGAACCGGTGCACCGCCCACTCGAACAGGTTGGTGAACAGGAAGGTGATCGGCACCGTGAGCCACTCGGCCCACGTCACGTCATGGATGTGCCCGACATAGATGTAGAACGCCGCCGCGCCGATCGCGTAGATGAGGACGATGTGGAAGTAGCCGTCGTACCACCCGACGATGCGGGAACGGTACTCGTTGCGGAAGTCGATTTGCCGCTGACCGATCATCGCTCGCTCTCCCCGCGGCCGTCCCCGCCGCGTTCTTTGTTGCGGGACTTTGCGTCCTCGCTGATATATCACAGGTCTATCACGGGCCACCAGCCGGTTCAACGGCCCGCCGGTGCCGTAGGGTAGGCAAAGGCGGCCACAACGATCATAGAGGGCACCGGGCCGCTTCCGCCGTGCCCACGCGGTCTGCATGGGCGCCGCGCGCGTGGGCACGGCGGAAAATGCGGCCGTGCGAACATGCGTACGCCTCGGCCGCCTTTGCCCACCCTCATATGGGGCCTTTTGAGTCAAGCGGCCGTAGAGTTTGGATTGGTTGCGGAAGCTCCTCGATCGCGGCGGCGCGCGGAGCCATGCGTAGCGCAGCGTGCCGCCGCGGTCGAGGAGCGCTGGGACTGGCTTCCGGCGTTGTATGCAGCAACTCACTGCATCACCTCATATCCGGTCGGATCGCGCTGATCCGGACCCACATTCCGCATGCTTGCGGCGAGGAAGCCACGAGGATGAGACCCATCTACAAGTCGGATTGGTCGTTGGCCCAAGGGTGGCACGGTCATCATCCATCCCGCGCTGACCGCGGCGCCTGCCGCGGCGCGGACGCGTTCGTTTGAGGGTTAGGCCGTCGCCGGCTTGAGCCTGGCGCCGGTCGGTACGAGGCCGGTGGTGAGGAAGCGCCACAGCGCTACCATGAGCTTGCGCGCCAACGCCACGATGGCGATGCGCTTGATCCGCTTGCTGGCTTTGGCGGTGCGCTCACGAAACCAGAGCGTCAGCGCGCTGTCGGGCTGATGGCGCACCCACAGCCAGGCGAGTTCGATCGCCTTCTGGCGGGCACGCGGGTTGCCGGCTTTGCTGATCCCCTGCTCGCGGTCCGTCCCGCCGCTCCTCCATGGACTAGGCGCCAGCCCAACATAGCTGCCGACTTGGCGCCCATTGTCGAAGTCCTTGTAGAACACCTCGCCGGTCAGGCACGTGGTGAACGCCGGCCCAAGGCTCTTGAGCTGGAACAGCCTCTCTTGCCGGCGCCCGATCTCGACGGCCGCCGGCGTGGCCTGCGCCTCGGCGCACGGCTGCTCGACTGCGGCAAGCTGCCGGCGCACCAGCATCAGTCGCGCATGTTCGCGCTCGATCTCGGCCAGAGCCCGGGGCGGTACCGGCTGGCCTTGCCAATCGCGCTGGTCGGCCAGCCACGCCAGCCAGTCCTGCCGACGCGGATTGTCCACCGCAAAGCCGTGCAGTCGCAGCAGCGACTTGATCCGGTTGGTGTGTCCTGTTTGCTCCTTGACCAGCCGATCCCGCTCGCGTGTCGCGCGCCGCGCGTCTTCCTGATCGGCGCTCGGCACTCGTACGATCCGCACGACCCGCGGCTCGCCCCGAAGATACGCCATCAGCGTACGCACCAACTGCTCGCCGTCGATACGGTCGCTCTTCGCCCGCCGGCTGCGCTGCTCCACCGCAATGCTCGCAGGGTCGAACACGTAGCTCTCGATCCCGTGCGCTTGCAGAAGCCGGTGCAGCCAAAACCCGTCGTACCCCGCCTCGTAGCAACTCGTCACGCACGGCGCCGTCCCCAGCTTCCGACCCGCTCGCGCGCGCACCCGCTCGAGCAGCGACAGCAATCCGGCGTGGTCGCCAGCTCCAATCGTGTGTCGCGACATCCGATCCTGGTCGGGACTATGCAGCGTCACCAGCCAGCTCTTTTGGCTCAGTTCGATCGAAACGAAAATCGTGCCAATATGGCCCGCGATGGGCGTGCGCGCGTTCGATGCTTGCATCTGACGTCTCCGATGGTTCGAGTGTGCAAACCAAAACCTATCGGATGCACGCCCATCGCCCCATGGGATCTACGGCCCGGCGCCGGTGACGAAGGCCGCGACGTCCTCGCCGCGCAGCGTCCAATCGTTGTCGAAGTTCGCGACCACGGTCTTCATGAACGGCTCCGACAACAGGATGGCGCGGTCCTTGTCGCCGAGGTGATCGTACAGGATCGCGAGCGCGAGCTGCTGCGGGCTCTCGCCCTCATAGGTCCACTCGAACCCGTATCGGGTGAAGCGCTTGACCTCGTAGTGCTCGTCGAGCCGCCTGCCGTCGGCCGTCACGACCAGGCCGTCGATGGTGCGCTTTCCCTCGTATGTCGTCATGACTTTGCCCTCGGCTCACACCGAAACCGTCGCCCGCGTGAACGTCTCCACATAGTCCATCAGCTTGTCGCTCGCGCGGGCGGCCTGCTCGCCGTTGCGTCTGGCGACCGCGCGCGCCTGGTTGGCGTGCAGCCGCGCGCACAGCGGCAGGTCGGCGGCCTCGCGATAGTGCATGTACCAGAAGCGGCGCGACAGGCCCTGCAGCAGCTTCATCGAGCGCGCCGCATAGTCGTTGTGCGCGGCCTCGATCACGAGCTGGTTCATCTCGCGGTCGAGCCGCATGAAGGCGATGTCGTCGTTGGTCTTGGCGGCGCGGTCCATGCCGTCGGCGATCCGCAGCAGCTCGGCGCGCTGCGGCGCCGTCGCGCGCTCGGCGCCCGCGCGGCTGAGCAGCCGCTCGAGCTCGCGGCGCACCTCGAGGACGAGCAGCTGGGTGCGCGGATTGAGGTCCGACACCAGGATGCCCTTGCGCGGCAAGATCGTCACCAGGCCCTCGCGCGCCAGCCGCTGCAGCGCCTCGCGGATCGGTGTGCGGCCGATGCGGAAGGTCGCCGACAGCATCTGCTCCGACAGCACGTCGCCGGGCTTGAGGCGCAGGGTGACGATCTGCTCCTCGATCGCGCGGTAGGCCTGCTCGGTGAGCGTCTCGGCGCGCGCCGGCGCGGCGGAGCGCGGCCGCGCGCCGGCGGGCTTGCGCAGGAGGTTCGTCTTGCTTCGGGTCACGCCGCCGCCTCTGACATACGTCTCATATATTAGAGCGCGGACTCGTTTTCGCGCAACCGCAACCTGCCTCGCCCGCCCCCTTGCGGGCCGCGATCAACGCAAGTGACGATGCGGCGAGCCGGCGACCGCCGGTGAGGCCGTTCAGCAGCGATGGAAATCGCGACGGGGACCTTTGTCGCCGTCCGTCTGCGGCGCCATCGCCATGTGGCCACCGGTGAAATCGATGTAATCCGTGGCGCCGCCGCCGTCGCGCTCGTCCCAGGTCACCTTGATCCGGCCGCTATCGACAACCGCGATCTCTTTGACCCTGAGAACCATCTGTCTCCCGGACTTCAACTTAACCGTCAACGTTTCGCGCGTGAACTCCGAGGAGATGTTGTCCCCGCACCAGCGGCCCATCAGGTCATCGGCGGAAAGCGCGTTGGCGCGGCCGACGCTTGCGGTCACCACGAGCGCGGCAACTGCGCAAACACGATAGATCGACATGACGCGCCCCACGACCAAGCCCCAACCAAGCCCCATGACCAACGACGGATCGGCCTTCTCCGCCCCGCTCACGCCACCAGGCGCGCGAACAGCTCCGGATCGACATTGCCGCCCGACAGCACCGCGACCGCGATCTTGCCGCGCACGTCGATCTTGCCGGAAACCAGCGCCGCGAGGCCCACCGCCCCGCCCGGCTCGACCACGAGCTTGAGCTCGCGGAATGCGAACGACACGGCGCGGCCGACTTCCTCGTCGCTCGCCGTGACGCCGGCGCCGACCAGCGCGCGGTTGATCTCGAACGTGATGCGACCGGGCGACTGCGCCATCAGGGCGTCGCAGATCGTGCCCGTGATGGCGTCGTTCTTCTCGCGCTTGCCGCTCGCAAACGAGCGCGCATGGTCGTCGAAGCCCGCCGGCTCCGCGGTAAATACCTGCGCGGACGGCACCCGCGCCTTGACGGCGAGTGCGATGCCGGCCGCGAGCCCGCCGCCTGACGCATTGACGATGACCATGTCGGGCGCGAGCCCGAGCGCCGCCAGGTCCTCGATGATCTCGCGGCCCGTCGTGCCCTGCCCCGCGATGACCAGCGGATCGTCGTAGGGCGGCACCAGCACGGCGTGGCGCTCGTCCGCGATGCGCCGCGCGATCGCCTCGCGATCCTCGCGCGCGCGGTCGTAGAGCACCACCTCGGCGCCGAGCTCCGCGGTGCGGTCGCGCTTGGGCCGCGGCGCATCGGCCGGCATCACGATCACGGCCGGCATGGACAAGAGCTTGGCGGCCGCCGCCACGCCCTGCGCATGATTGCCCGACGAGAACGCCACCACGCCGCCGCCACGCGCCTCCGGCGCGATGGAGGAGAGCTTGTTGTAGGCGCCGCGGAACTTGAACGAGCCGGTACGCTGCAGCGTTTCGGCCTTGAGGAAGACACGCCCACCCGTGAGCGCATCAAGCACCGGCGAGGAGATCAGCGGCGTGCGTAGCGCGACCCCATGCAACCGCACGGCCGCCGCGTCGACATCGGCAGCGGTGGGTAGGGGTTGTTCGGGCTGGTTGGTCATGGGGCCGAGCGTAGCGCCGCGCAGCGCTGCCCGGCAAGGGGCACGGCGCCAGCGCTCCCTCTCCCCGTTTTTACGGGGAGAGGGTTGGGGTGAGGGGCGCTGAGCTGCAGCGCCGTACGTCGTTTGTAAGACTCGCGGAAGCGCCCCCTCACCCCGACCCTCTCCCCGCACGCGGGGAGAGGGAGAGCACGCGCCGTGCAATTCTTTATGCCGCCCGGATCTGCAGCGGCGGTTCCTCGTCCTGTCCCTCGTCGCCGTCGGCTGCCTCCGAGGCCTGGGTCCAGGTGATGATCTCCATCCGCCCGTCCTCGTACTCGGCGATCGCCGTGCAGCTCTCCACCCAGTCGCCGCAGTTGACATAGCGGATGCCGAAATCGCGATGGATCGCGGCGAGGTGAATGTGGCCGCAGATGACGCCGTCGACGTCGTGGCGCTTTGCCTCGGCGACCAGCGTCTTCTCGAACTCGCCGATGTAGCTCACGGCGTTCTTGACCTTGAGCTTCGCCCATTTCGACAGCGACCAGTAGCCGAAGCCGAGCCGGCGGCGCACCGCGTTGAACACGCGGTTGACCGCGATCGCGAACTCGTAGGCCTTGTCGCCGAGCAGCGCGAGCCAGCGCGCCTGCGTGACCACGAGGTCGAAGTGATCGCCGTGGATCACCAGGTAGCGCACGCCGTCGGGCGCCTCGTGGATGGTCTGGTCGACCACCTCGATGCCGCCGAAATGGGTGCCGAAATAGTCGCGCAGGAACTCGTCGTGGTTGCCCGGCACGTAGACCAGCCGCGCGCCCTTGCGCGCCTTGCGCAGCAGTTTCTGCACCACGTCGTTGTGCGCCTGCGGCCAGTACCAGCCCGAGCGCAGCTGCCAGCCGTCGACGATGTCGCCGACGAGATAGATGGTGTCGGCGTCGTGCCAGCGCAGGAAATCGAGCAGTTGCTCGGCCTGGCAGCCGCGCGTGCCGAGATGAACGTCGGAGATGAAGAGCGTGCGGAACCGCCGAGCGCCGTTGTCTTCAGTCACGTGTCGCAATCTCGTTCCCGATCATGCGGGCGGTCTGACTGAATCGTGTTGCGGTTCGATGACATCGCGGGAACGCGCGACGGTGTCCATTAAGGTTCGCTGACACCGCGCGTCATCGCGTTGTCATTGCGCCCCGCTAGATTCGTGGGGATGACGATTCTCCTCTTCGCGGCCGTCGCGTTCTGCGGCACCGCCACCCTCCTTCATCTCGCAAGCGTGATCGTGGCGATCGTGCGGTGCCGGCCGCCGCGGCCGCTCGCGCCGGCGGACGATGCGCCGTCCGTCACCATCGTGCGGCCGGTGTGCGGCGTCGACAATTTCGTCGACGAGACGCTGGCCTCCACTTTCGCGCTCGACTATCCCTCCTACGAGATCGTCTTCTGCGTCGCGCAGGCGCGCGATCCGATCGTGCCGCTGGTGCGGCGCCTGATGGCGGCGCATCCGCACGTGCCCGCGCGCCTCCTCGTCGGCGACGACCGGGTGAACGGAAATCCCAAGCTCAACAATTGCGTCAAGGGCTGGAACGCGGCCGCGCACGACTGGATCGTCATCGCCGACTCGAACGTACTGATGCCGCCCGACTACATCCAGCGCCTGCTCGCCGCCTGGCAGCCGGGCACCGGCCTGATCTGCGCGCCGCCGATCGGGTCGCGGCCCGCGAACGCCTGGGCCGCGCTCGAATGCGCCTTCCTCAATACCTACCAGGCGCGCTGGCAGTATTTCTCGGATACGATCGGCAACGGCTTCGCCCAAGGCAAGACCATGCTGTGGCGGCGCAGCGATCTCGAAGCGGCCGGCGGCATCCGCGCGCTCGGCGCCGAGCTCGCCGAGGATGCGGCCGCCACCAAGGTCGTGCGTGCGCTCGGCCTCGAGGTGCATCTGGTCGACGCGCCCTTCGCGCAGCCGCTCGGCCGCCGTCGGCTTGGCGAGGTCTGGCGCCGCCAGACCCGCTGGGCGCGCCTGCGCCACGCGAGCTTCCCCCGCCTGTTCTATCCCGAGATCCTGTCCGGCGCGCTCACGCCGACGCTCGCGTTCGCCTTCATGGCAGCTGGCCTCGACTGGCCGGTCGCCGCCTCGGTCGGCGCGTTCGCGGCGCTGTGGTACGGCGCCGAGGTCGCGCTGGCGGTGGTCGCCGGCTGGGACCGCCCTGCCCTTTACGCGATCCACGGCGCGTTGCGCGACCTGCTGCTGCCCGCCGTCTGGCTCTACGGCCTGCTCGGCACCGAGTTCGTCTGGCGCGGCAATGCGATGAGCATCCTGCAGGACGACGAGCCGTTGCTGACCGACGGCCACTAGCGCATATCCGGGCGAAAGCCTGCCCCGGACTTGATCCGGGGTGGCCACCGGTTCGCCGAAAAGGATATGCGCCGACTAACAACCCCGCAGGTTGACAGCGCCGGCCGGCGCCGCCAAGGAGTTGGCCCGCCCGGCGCGACCATATCCTTCCATCATTCGATAAGACCGGGCGGCGCGAGGAGCCTGCCCCATGGATCTCGGCATCACGGGCCGCAAGGCCATCGTCTGCGCCTCGAGCCGCGGGCTCGGCCGCGCCTGCGCGTTTCGCCTCGCCGAGGCCGGCTGCGAGGTCGTGATCAACGGCGTCAACCGCGAGCGGCTGGAGACGGTCGCGGCCGAGCTGCGCAAGGCGACCGGCGCCAAGGTCACGGCGGTCGCGGGCGACGTCGGGTAGGCGGACGTCCAGACAGGCGCTCTTCGCCGCCTGCCCGGAGCCGGACATCCTGGTCAACAACAATGCGGGCCCGCCTTTTCGCGATTTCCGCGAGCTCGACCGCCAGAAGATCCTCGACGGCGTCGTCGCCAACATGGCGGTCGCGATCGAGCTCACCCAGAAGGTGATCGATCCGATGGTGCGGCGGAAATTCGGCCGTATCGTCAACATCACGTCCGGCTCGGTGAGGATGCCGCTGGTCGGCCTCGACCTCTCCTCCGGCGCCCGCGCGGGCCTCACCGCCTTCATGGCCGGCGTCGCGCGCTCGGTCGCGGGATCGAACGTGACGATCAACTTCCTCCTGCCCGGCGCCTTCGACACCGACCGCCTGCGCTCCAACATCGAGGCCAACGCCAAGAAGCAGGGCGTGCCGATGGAGCAGGCCGTCGCGGCGCGCGCCGCCACCATCCCGGCCAAGCGCTTCGGCACCGCCGACGAGTTCGGCGCCGCCTGCGCGTTCCTGTGCTCGGCCCACGCCGGCTACATCACGGGTCAGAACCTGCTGATCGACGGCGGGCTGTTTCCGGGGGCGTTCTGAGCGGTGGCAGAACGGCCGCTTCGCGGGGCGCGCGACATCTTGGCTGCCTCGCGACCCCGGTCGAGCACACCCTCCCCGCTTGCCGAGCGCACCCGGCCAACGCATGATGCACTGATTTTCGATCTCAACCCCAAGCGAATAAAAGGAAACGTCCATGAAGCTGCTGCGCTTCGGCCCGCCCGGCCGCGAAAAGCCCGGAGTTCTCGATGCCGAGGGGCGCATCCGCGATCTCTCCAAGGTGGTTCCCGATCTTTCCGGCGACGCGCTCTCGCCGCGCGGCCTCGCCAAGATCAAGAAGGCGCTCAAGGGCCGGCTGCCGATCGTCAAGGGCAAGCCGCGCATCGGCCCTTGCGTCGGCCATGTCGGCAACTTCATCGCCATCGGGCTCAACTACTCGGACCATGCCGCCGAGACCGGCATGCCGATCCCGAAGGAGCCGATCATCTTCAACAAGGCGCCCTCCTCCATCTGCGGCCCGAACGACGACACCATGACCCCGAAGGGGTCGACCAAGCTCGACTACGAGGTCGAGCTCGGCATCGTCATCGGCACGCGCGCCCGCTACCTCGCCAAGAGCAACGCGCTCGAGGCGGTCGCCGGCTACTGCCTGGCGAACGACGTGTCCGAGCGCGTCTTCCAGATCGAGCGCTCCGGCCAGTGGACCAAGGGCAAGGGCTCCGAGACCTTTGGGCCCATCGGCCCCTGGATCGTCACCAAGGACGAGGTCAAGAACCCGCAGAACCTCGCGATGTGGCTCACCGTCAACGGCGAGAGCCGGCAGAAGGGCTCGACCAAGACCATGATCTTCGGTTGCGAGCATATCGTCTGGTATTGCTCGCAGTTCATGGTGCTGGAGCCGGGCGACGTCATCATCACGGGCACGCCGCCGGGCGTCGCGCTCGGCATGAAGCCGGAGCCGAAGTTCCTCAAGGCGGGCGACGTCGTGCACCTCGGCGTCGACGGCCTCGGCGAGCAGAAGCAGAAGATCGTGCGGTTCAAGATGTAGCCGGCGCCATCATCGGCGTTGGAGGCACGAGGCGGAAATGGCCGGGTTTGTCCCGGCCATTGCCGTTTTTTGCCGTCGGGCAGCGGGCCGGATTCTGCTAGAAAAGATGCGGGCGGCGCCGGAGGCAAAGATGAAGTGGCTCGCGACTATCGGCTGCGCGCTCGGCCTTTCACTTGGCTTGGCGCCGGCCTTCGGACAGGACCTGCCGAGCGTCGAATACGACGGCACGCGTCCCGTGACGCTGCATTACGACGAGCTCACCGTAACGATCGACGGCGTGCCCGGGTCGGACGCGAAGTATCGCGTGCCCGTCATCAAGGCCCGCGTCGGCGACCGTGAGATCTTCTCGATCAAGATCGAGGACGCCGAGGCCGAGGAGCCGAGCGCCAAGGCGCGCGTGATCTGGCTCGATCGCAAGACGGCCTTTCCGCAAATCGTGATGACCGCCTTCACGTTCGGCGCGCATTGCTGCACGGTGACCAAGATCGCCACCATGACGGCGCCCGACAAGTGGACCCTCATCGACGGACTGCGGCTCGACGGCGACGAAGGCTACACCTTCGCCGACCTCGGCCACGACGGCGCCCAGGAGCTGATCAGCTACGACAACAATTTCCTCTATGCCTTCGCGTCCTACGCCGACTCCTTCGCGCCGACCCGCGTCGCCCGGCTCGTCGGCGCCGAGCTCAAGGACGTCACCGCCGATCCGAAATATCGCGAATTCCTGCGCGGCCGGGCGCGCGCGATGGAGGACCGACGCGCGCAAGGACGGCGATCTCTGGCATTCGAACGGCTTCCTCGGCGCCTGGGTCGCGGCCAAGAGCCTGGTCGGCGAGGGCGACGACGCCTGGAGCCGCATGCTCAAGTCCTACGATCGCAAGTCCGACTGGCCGCAGCAGGAGTGCACGATCAACGTCGCCTTCGACAAATGCCCGCAGGTCAAGCTGCGCGACCTCACCTTCCCGCAGGCGCTGAAGAAGCTGCTCGCCGAGAACGCCTATCCGCTGCCGAAGGACGCGCGGTAGCGCCCGGCGCACATTCCCCCTCACGTCGCCGGCAGGCTGGCGCGGCGCCGCGTCGCGATGGCGGCGGCAAGCGGCAGCGCCAATACGACCGTGATGATGGCGGCGATGATCGGCGGGACGAACTCGACGTCTTGCCAGGCGAGCTGCGTGCCGATGACGAGGATCCAGAGCGCGAAGGCGCTGCTTGCGGCGCCGACCGAACGTCTCCACGCCAGGGGGGTGAGAACGGCGGAAATCACGGCGGACACGAGAAGGCCGAGCGCCAACGCGTACAACGTACCGGATAGCCAGTCCGCCATCACCCCGCCGAACGGCGCCTGCCGCAGCCCGACCCGAACAAACCAGACCGCGTAGATGCTGATGAAGAGATAATAGGCCGCAAGCGCGCCCAGCAGGACCGCATATGTGCGGAACGCGATGACGTTCACGGATCGCGCCGGCGGCATCTCATTCTCCATGCTCGTGGATGGGTCGTCTTCGCTCGATCTCTGCGGTTAGTCGTGCGAAGCCGCAGAAGGTTCGCTCGGCGCATGACGACGGCAAACATCCAGGCGGCGGTCCGTAGGGTGGGCAAAGGCGGCCCCGGTCTTTCGTTGGATGCGCAAGGGCCCGATCCGCCGTGCCCACGCGGCGTGGATCACGACCGGCGTGGGCACGGCGGGACGAAACCCGTACTCGACCGCCGGCATCCCGGCCGCCTTTGCCCACCCTACCCCTCCCGCGCCTCCAGCACGGCCTTGAGCGACACGCTCGACCACAGCGCCGTCGTCTTGCGAAAGGCCGAATACGACTCGTTGATCCGCCGTGCGATGTCGCTTCTGCCGCCGAGCTCGGCCAGCACCTCGGCCGCCTGCTTGCGGGCGGCGCCGACGATGTCGGCCGCAAAGCTCCTGAGCTTCACGTTGTCCCGCCCGGTGAGCGCGGCGAGCGCCTCGGCATTGAGGCGCTCCATCTCGGAAAGCGCGTAGGACGCCTCGGCCGCGCATGCGTGTGCGATGATCGCCTTGGTGCCGGCGTCGAGGCCCTGCCAGACCTTCAGGTTGACCAGGCACTCGCCGGTGCCGTTCGGCTTGTTGAAGCCGGGGCCGTAGTAGAATGGCGCCACGCGATAGAGCCCGAGCGCGATGTCGGTGCCGGGGCCGACGAACTCGGCGGCGTCGAGCACGCCCGACTGCAAACTGGTGAGGATCTCGGCCACCGGCGTCGTCTGCGGCGTCGCGCCGAGCCTGCGATACACTTCGCCGCCGAGGCCGAGCGAGCGGATCTTCAATCCCTTGAGGTCGTCGAGCCCCTTCAATTCGCGCCGGAACCAGCCGCCCATGCACACGCCGGTGTTGCCGCCCATGAACGGCTTGACGCCGAACGGCGCATAGAGCTCGTCCCACAGCGCCTGGCCGCCGCCCGCGTCGACCCAGGCGACGTGCTCGAGCGGCGTCAGCCCGAACGGCACCGTCGTGTAATAGGCGGCGGCCGGCTGCTTGCCTTGCCAGTAGAACGCCGCCGTGTGCCCCATCTCGGCGACGCTGCCGCCGACCGCGTCGAGCACCTCGAACGCCGGCACCAGCTCGCCCGCGCCGTGCACCACGATGTCGATCCGCCCGCCCGACAGCGCACGGATGCGATCCGCGATGCGCTCCGCCGACATGCCGGGACCGGGCAGCCGCTTCGGCCACGACGTCACCATGCGCCAGCGCAGCGTCTGCGCGCGCGCCACCGCCGGCGCCGCCACCGCGCCCGCCAGCGCGAGCCCTGCGCCGCGCAGCAGCCTTCGACGATCGGGTTTTGCCATGCTGTCTCCGAAAAACTATCGCCAGGGATTCGTAGGGTGAGCATGAAAATGATGCAGCGGTCCCTGCCCATGGCCGACCGCGAGCTCGTCTGCCGCCGCGATCGCGGCAGTGACGAAAGCCTTGGCGCCGCGCACCGCCGTCGCGAGGTCTTCGCCTTTGGCGAGGCCGGCCGCGATCGCGGACGACAGCGTGCAGCCGGTGCCGTGCGTGTTGCGGGTCGCGATGCGCGGCGCCGCGAAGCGGGTGATGGAACCGCCGTCGAACAGCACGTCGACGCTCTCAGGCCCGGCGCCATGTCCGCCCTTGATGAGCACCGCCGCGGCGCCGAGCGCCAACAGGCGCTCGGCCTGCGCCTGCATCTCGGCCTCGCCGGTGGCGACGCCCGTATCGAGCAGCGCCGCCGCCTCCGGCAGGTTCGGCGTCACGACGCGCGCGCGGGGCATCAGTTCGCGCTTGAGCGCGTCGATCGCGTCGACCGCCAGCAGCCGCTCGCCTGAGCTCGCCACCAGCACCGGATCGAGCACCACGTTCTGCGCCTGCCATCGCGCGAGCCCGTTCGCCACCGCCGCGACGACCTCGGCGCCGCCGAGCATGCCGATCTTCACGGCCCCGACCGCGAAATCCGAGAACACCGCATCGATCTGCGCCGCCACGAACGGCGCCGGCACCGCGTGGATCGCCGCCACCTCGCGCGTGTTCTGCGCCGTCAGCGCCGTGATCGCCGAAGTGCCGTAAACGCCGAACGCCGCGAAGGTCTTGAGATCGGCCTGGATCCCGGCCCCGCCGCCCGAGTCCGAGCCCGCAATGGTGAGCGCGATGGGGGTCATGGCAGGGGCCGCTCTGCGTAGGATGGGTTAGCGCGCGATCCCGCGTAGGATGGGTTGAGGCCGAAGGCCGAAACCCATCGGCTGCCTCGCTGAACGCGACTCAGTTGATGGGTTTCGCTGCGCTCAACCCATCCTACGAAACGGTTGCGCGCATCCGCGCTCATGCATTCCCCGCACTGTGCCCGGCCGCGCCCACCGCGGGCGGCGTCGGCGCATACTTCGCCAGCGCCGCATCGACGATCGCGCGCAGCTCGCGCGCCGCCGCGGCCGGATCGGGGGCGCGCGACAGCGCCGAGATCACCGAGACGCCGCCCGCGCCGGCCGCGATCACCTGCTCGGCATTCGCCGCCGTGATGCCCGCGATGCCGCAGGCCGGGAAATTGCCGATGCGCTCGCGAAACACCTTGACGATGCGGGCGAGCCCCGCCGGGCCGATCGGCGCGCTGGTGTTGTCCTTCGACGTGGTCGCGAACACGCCGCCGATGCCGACATAGTCGAGCACGCCGAGCGGCGCCGCGCGCGCCTGCTCGACCGTCTTGATCGAAAGGCCGATGAACGGCGCCGGTCCCAGCATCTCGCGCGCTTTCAGGACGCTCATGTCCTCCTGGCCGAGATGCACGCCGTCGGCGCCCGCCTCGCGCGCGACGTCGACCCGATCGTTGACGATGAGCGGCACGTCCGCGGGCAGCGCCAGCTTTATGGCGCGCGCAAGCGCGACCATCTCGCGCGTATCGTGGACCTTGTCGCGCAGCTGCACCAGCGTCGCGCCGCCCGCCGCCACCTTACGGGCGAGGTCGGGCAGCGCGTGCCCGCCCGCGGTCTCGGGATCGACGATCGCGTAGAGCCGCAGATCGACCGTGAGCTTCTGCTCCGGATCGGTGAAAGTCATGGTTCGATCCTCGCGCGCTGGACGATTGTCGCGGCGTCGAGCCCGTGCAGCGCGTCGAGCACCGCGACCGCGAAGCTGCCCGGACCGCGCGCACTCTCGGCCGCGACCTCGCCCGCGACCCCGACGATGATCAGCCCGGCCGCGGTCGCGCGCCAGGCGTCGGGCTCGACCGCATGGCAGGCCGCGACGATCGCCGAGGCCGCGCAGCCCATGGCGGTGACTTTCGCCATCAGGGGATGACCGTTACGGATCGCGGTCCGCCGCGCGCCGTCGGCCACGATATCGCGGTCGCCCGTGAGCCCGATCGCGCTCCCGGTCGCTTTGGCGTAGTGCGCGAGCGCCGCGTCGGTCGGCGTCTTGCCGGCGAGGCTTGCGAATTCCGCCGCGTTCAGGCGAAGCGCACGCGGGCCGCGCGCGACCAGCGCCTGCGCGAAGGCGTTGCGCGGCGGCGAGCGATCGACCAGCACCGGGTCGAGCACCCAGGGCACTCGATCTGGCACGCGGCGCTCCGCCGCCGTCACGGCATGCTCGATCGCGGCGCGCCGCTCCGGATCGAGCGTGCCGAGATTGACCAGCAGCGCATCGGCGCGCGCGACGAAGCCGGCGATCTCGTCGATCGCGATCGTCATCGACGGCACGGCGCCGAGCGCGAGCAGCATGTTGGCGGAAAAATTCTGCGCTACCGCATTGGTGATGCAATGCACGCGCGGCGCCCGCGCGCGAATGAGCGCCAGGATGTCGGCCGCCAAGCTGGGAATATCCGCGGGAAGGTCGGTCGGCGCACGCATCTCAAGCTCCCTCCGCCGGCATGATCCGGATCAGGTTCGATGGGTTGGCGTTATGCCTCTCAGCCCGGCTTGCGCCGGGCACCCCATTGAGATTGCGGGAAGTAGTTAGTCCGATCGAAGGGGCGCTTCAAGCCGTAGGGTGGGCAAAATCGCTTGCACCGGCGCCAGCACGTGGGCACGGCGCGCCTTAGATTTTGCCCACGCGGACAGGCCGAACCACGCGCCTTTGCCCACCCTACAATTCCGCGCCCTCACTCCAGCACGATATGGTTCTCCCGGATCACGTCGCCCCAGCGCACGGTTTCCTCCTTGATGAAGGCCGCCATGTCGGCGGGCGTGCCGCCCATCGGGTCGACCGCAACGGCGCGCAGCTTCTCCTGCACGTCGGGCATCTTGAGCGCCTCGTTCACGGCCGCGGAAATCTGCGCCGCCAGCTCCGGCTTCATCCCGGGCGGCCCCGCCATCGCGAACCAGCCGACCGCGACGAGACCCGGCAGGCCGGCCTCGGCCGTGGTCGGCACCTCCGGCAGCGCCGGCGAGCGCTTCTTGTCGGTGATCGCCAGGACCTTCACCCGATCGGCGCGGTAGAGCGCGAGCGCCGCCGAGATGTTGCCGAAGAAGAGATCGACGCGCCCGCCCAGCATGTCCTGCAGCACGAGGGTCTCGCCGCGGTAGGGCACATGCACCATGTGCGTGCCCGTCTGGGTCATGAACATGTTGGCGGTGAGATGCGTCGTCGCGCCGACGCCCTGGCTGCCGTAGATCACCTTGCCGTCATGTTCCTTGAGATAGGCGATCAGCTCCTTGACCGAGGTGGCCGGCAATTCCTTGCGCACGATGATGAGGTTCGGCACGGAGCCGACCAGCGCGATCGGCACGAATTTGTCGGGTACGTAGGTGAGACGCTTGTACAGCGTGCCGTTGATCGCGAACGGGCCGGCGGCGGAGACGAGGAGCGTGTAGCCGTCGGGCTCCGCCTGCGCCACGACCGCCGCGCCGATATTCCCGCCCGCGCCGCTGCGATCGTCGATGATGACCGGCTGGCCCCACTTCGCCTGCAGCTTTTCGCCGACGATGCGCGCGAGGATGTCGTTGATGCCGCCCGGCGGGAACGGGACGACGATCTTGATGGGATGCGACGGATAGCCCTGCGCTGCCGCGCCCGCCGGCGCGAGCAGAAGGGCGAGCAGGATCAGGCGGCAGGCGGCGCGCAGCATGGCGTTTCCTCGGGATCGTTACGACAGGGCCACGAATTCCTACATCATCCGCCTCATCCTGAGGAGCACTCGCGAAGCGGGTGCGTTTCGAAGAACGGGGCGGCCCGTGCGGCGCCGCACCGGCCGCCTCGTGGTTCGAGACGCGATGCTTCGCATCGCTCCTCACCATGAGGCGGATTGGACTCAGTGTTCCTCTCCCGCCCCGCTCGCCTTCACGGCCGGAGCCCACTTCACCATCTCGGTCGCGACGTATCGGCCGAGATAGTCGGGTGTGCGCTGCGCCGGCGGCGGCACGTCCAATCCGAGCTTGGCGAGACGGTCGCGCACCGTCGGGTCGTCGAGCGCCTTCGACAACGCCGCGTTGAGCCGCGCCACCACCGCAGGCGGCGTCCCCCTCGGCGCGAAGATCGCGTTCCACGTATAGGCATCGACGCCGTTGAGCCCCTGCTCGGCCGCGGTCGGCAGGTCCGGCATCACGGGCGAGCGTTCGCGCGCGAAGATCGCCAGCGCCCGCGCCTGCCCGGTGCCGACCGCCTGCACGGCGAGCGAGATGTAGTTGCACAGATAATCGAGGCGGCCCGCGATCAGGTCGGTCAGCGCCGGGCCGCCGCCGCGATAAGGCACGTGCGTCACCTCGACGCCGATCGTCTGGTCGAGCAGCACGCAGCCGATATGCGAGGACGTGCCGGTGCCGCCGGAGCCGAACTGCATCTTGGCGTGATTGGCCTTCAGGTCGGCGATGAACTCCTGCAGGTTCTGCACCGGGAGGTCCTTGCGCACCAGCAGCACCAGCGGGATCTCCGCCACCAGCCCCACGGGCGCGAAGTCCTTGGCCGGATCGTACAGCGGATGCTTCGCGAGCAGCGGGCTCAGCGTGTGCGTGCCGATCGAGCCGAGCACGATCTGGTAGCCGTCCGGCGTCGCCTGCTTGACCCGGTTCGAGCCCGTCATGCCGCCGCCGCCGGTGATGTTCTCGATCACCACCGGCTCGCCGAGGGCCGCCGCCATCGCGGGCTGGATCATCCGGCCGAGCAGGTCGATCGGCCCGCCCGCCGCGAACGGCACCACCATGGTGACCGGGCGGGTCGGGAATTCCTGCGCGGCCGCGCCGCCTGCGAGCGCGAGCCATAGAACCAAGGCCGCAAGTGGCCGCGCGTGATGCATGACGATCTCCCGCGATATTGGTATTGCGCAAGTGCTATGCCACCGGCCTCGAATCCGATTGGCCGTGGGTGGGCACGGCGCGTGGCACGATCCGTCCGCGTGGGCAAAATCGCCGGACGCGCCGTGCCCACGCGGATCGACCGTGGCGGCGATTTTGCCCACCCTACTGCGCGCCTTGTCAATGCGCCGCGATTTTGCTGGATTGCGGAGCCGCGATCACGCTGGCCGCCGGAGGCGCGCATGATTCCCTTCTTCGTCCAGATCAAGTGCCATCTCGGCAAGGCCTACGACGTCGCCAACGCGCTCGCCGAATCCGAGATCGCCTCCGAGATCTACTCGACCGCCGGCGACTACGACCTGCTGGTCAAGTTCTACGTCGAGAAGGAAATCGACATCGGCCACTTCGTCACCGAGAAGGTGCAGACGATCGCGGGCATCCAGGACACCCGCACCATCATCACGTTCAAGGCGTTCTGATTATTCACTGCGCCTGCTCCCCCTCTCCCCCTTCAGGGGGAGAGGGTCGGGGTGAGGGGGCGTCTCCGCGAAGTCACGTCCAATGATGTGTCTTGCTGAGATTCAGCGCCCCTCACCCCAACCCTCTCCCCGCAAGAGCGGGGAGAGGGAGAGCGGCCGCCGTGCAATACTTCGCAAGCAAAAAGCCCCGGGCTCGGCCCGGGGCTTTCGCATGTCGTCCTGCGCTGTCTACCAGAGCTTCAGGTTGAGGCCGGCGCGCACCACCGTGAAGCGCTCCTTGAAGTCGGCCCCGAACGCGCTCGGCGGCGAGATCTGGTGCATGCTGTGGCCGGTGTCGATGTAGAGCGACTCGATCTTGGCCGACCAGCGCTCGTTGAGCGCCACCTCGGTGCCGCCGCCGATCGTCCAGCCCGACCCGGTGTGCGTCGTGAGATTGGCCGTCGGCGCCGTCGCGATCGGCGCGAAGCCGGTGGTGGCTTGCACCCAGGCGGCACCCGCCGTGACATACAGGAGGGCCGGGCCGGTGGTCGTGCCGGCGCGCACCCGCGCCGTGCCGTACCAGGTGGTGTTTGCGGTGAAATGGGCTTCCTCGTCGAACCAGTCGTTCATCGAGGCGTGGATGCGCAAGGCGCCGTAATCGGCTTCCACACCCGCGAACCATTTCGGGCCCCAGATGTTCATGAAGTTGTAGCCGATCTGGGCGCCGCCCGCGAAGCCGGTGCCGTTGACCTGCGTCTGACCCGGGAAGGTGCCGGCTTGCGGCGCGTTGACGTTGGAAATGCCCCCGCCCACGTTCAGGCCGATGTAGACGCCGCTCCAGTCATGGTTCGACGGCATCACCGGCGCGGTCAGGAAGCCGAAGAAGCCCTCGTCGTTCGGCCCGCCGAAGCGGTAGTTCATGCCGGTCTTGATGACATGGAAGCTTTGGTCGAACGACGCGGGAACGCCGGCCGCGCCGCGCGGATTGGAGTTGAAATTGACGCTGTCGCCGCCGTCGATGAACAGATACTCGGTCTTGGCTGACCAGTTGCGCGACACCTTGGTCTCGATGCCGCCGCCCGCGGTCCAGCTCGCGCGCGTGGCCGATGCGAGGGTCGAGGGCTGGGTCACCAGGTCGCTGCCGAACTCGTCGCGGACGTGCACGAAAGCGCCGCCACCCGTGACATACAGCAGCGACGGGCCCGTGACATAGCCGGCGCGCAAGCGGGCAGTCGCGTACCAGTCGGTCTTGAGACCGACGAGCGTGTTGTCGTTGAATTCGGTGTTGGTGCGGTCGAGCCCAAGCCAGCCGAGATCGCCTTCGACGCCGACCAGCCAGTGCGGATCGAACTGCCAGTTGTAGCCGGCGGTCAGGCCGAGCGTGAAGCCGCGCTCGTTGACGTTGGTCTCACCGCTATGGCTGCCGGCCGTTGGGGTGCGCGTGCCGCCCTGCTGCTCGCCGATCGCGTCGCCGTAGTAGCCGCCGATATAGAAGCCGTTCCAGTCGTACATGACGACCGGCGGCGCCTTCATGGGCATCGCCTTGACCGGCATGTCAGCCGCGCCGGCGACGCCGGCGAGTGCGAAAAATGCTACAGAACCTAGGAAAAAATTCTTCATAAGGCCCGCCCGCCCACTGGAACCATCCAAGGGCAACATTACCGCAATGTCATATTCAGAATAGCCAATCGGGCTTTGAAACAGTGTCCTGGGCGCATTTGGTCAGAAGACGTGGCCCGGCAGCAACAATAAATGGGTCTCGATGGCAGGGGACAAACTATCGGTTGCTGTCGCTTTGGGCACTAAACCTGCGCTTTGCCGCTAACGAGGTGTTATTTTACCTCTAGCTAGACCTTCGCTCGCGCTGGTGCGAATCGGCTCGATGCCGCGCCGCTGCTCGCGCCTGACCGCGGACCCGCCGCTTGCTGCCCGAGATCGCGTCCTACCGCGGTGACGTCATCTCCCCGACCGGCGGCCCCTCGATCGCGCTGGTGCGGATGCGCTCGATGCCGCGCCGCCGCTCGCGCCAGATCACGAACAGGCCGCTCGCCGCCACGATCCCGGAGCCGACGAACACGTGGACGGTGGGGATCTCGCCGAACAGCCAGTAGCCGAACAGGAAGGCCCACAGCATCGCCGCATAGTCGAACGGCGCCACCACGGAGGCGGCCGCGTAGCGATAGCTCACGGTGAGGAAGATGTGCGAGATGCCGCCGATGAAGCCGATGCCGACCAGCGCGGCGAATTCGGCGAGCGTCGGCGAATGCCACGCGAACGGCAGCGTGCAGGCGCCGATGAGCGCGCAGATGAGCGAGAAGTAGAACACGATCGACGACGTGGTCTCGCTGTCGGTGAGCCGCCGCGTCTGGATCACCGAGCCCGCGTTGGTGAAGGCTGCCGTGAGCGCACAGATCGCGCCGACGCTCGCTTCCGTCGAGGCCGTCATGTGGCCGACGTCGAGGTACGGCCACAGCATCACCACGACGCCGACGAAGCCGATCGCGACCGCGGTCCAGCGATAGACCCGCACCTCCTCCTTGAGGATGAGCGCGGCGAGCGCCACGGTGATGAGCGGCGAGGCGAACGAGAGCGCGTTGGCGTCGGCGAGCGGCAGCCGGGCAAGCGCCGCGAAGTTGAGGAACATGCCGGCGACGCTGATCATGCCGCGGCCGATATGGCCGAACGGGCGCTCGGTGCGGACCGCCGCGAGCAGCTCGCCGCGGATGGCGTAGATCGCGAGCACCGGCAGGATCGCGAATGCGCTGCGGAAGAACACCACCTGACCCAACGGCACCCGGTCGCCGAGCCAGCGGATGAGCACTGACATCACCGCGAACAGCAGCACCGACAGCATCTTCATGAGGATGGCGTGGGCGACTTTCATGGGGGCGCGATCAAGGTGGGGCGAATCGCAACCGGCGGCCCGCGAATGGTGAGTAGCGAATAGCGAATAGCGAATGGGAAGCAGGTTGAACACCGCTCCCGGCGCGCCTCCCCTATTCGCTATTCGCTACTCGCCCCCTACTCCCCCTTCTTCTTCGGCGGCGTCGGTCCCGCCACCGGCGGAAGCGACTTGACGTAGGCCGCGATCGCGTCACGGTCGGCGGGCGAGAGCTGCGCCGTGTTCTTCACCACCTCGGTCATGTTGCCGCCCACCGAGTCGCCGTCCGGCGTGTCGCCGGTCGCGAGCATGTAGGCGATGTCCTTCACGGACCAGTCGGCGAGCTTCGCCTGCGTGATGTTCGGGATCCAGCCCTCGCCTTCCGGATTGGGCCCGCCCGCGAAGCGCTCGCTCGCAATCACGCCGCCGAGCGCATTGCGCGGACTGTGGCATTCGGCGCAGTGGCCGGGCCCGTTGACCAGATAAGCGCCGCGCTGCACCGACGTCGGCTGCGCCGGGTCCGGCCGCCAGGCCTCGCGCGCGAGAAAAAGCAGCTTCCAGCCGCCGATCACCCGGCGCACGCCGAACGGGAAGCGCACCTCGTGATCACGCACCCGGCCCGCAATCGCCGGCAGCGTCTTGAGATAGGCGAAGAGGTCGCGCACGTCATCGAGGCGCATGTTCTGGTACGACGTGTACGGAAAGACCGGGTAGTAGTGCGTGCCCGCGGGCGACGCGCCCTTGGTCAGCGCGGTGACGAAATCGGCCTCGCTCCAGCCGCCGATGCCGTCCTTCGCGTCGGACGAGATGTTGGGCGCATAGAAGGTGCCGAACGCCGTCTTGATCGCGAGCCCGCCGCCGAGCCGCGTGCGGTCGTCTTGTTTCGGCACCGCATGGCAGGACGCGCAGCCGCCCGCCTCGAACATCGTGCGCCCGTTGGCGAGGTCCACCGTGTGCGGCCCGAGCGCGGTCGCCGGGATGGACGCCGGGTCGGTGACGATCCAAAGCGCGACGATGCCGACGGCGATGACGAGGGCGAGGATCACGAGCTTGCGCAGCATGAAGCGGCTCCGCTTGTTTCGCCGCATCCCGAGGAGCCCGCCGTCGCGAAGCGAAGGCGGGCGTCTCGAAGGATGGGCGGCACGTGACCCGCTTCCCCTTCGGGAAGCCGCGACAAAGATGCCGCGAAGGATCAGCCAAGTGACGGTGAGTAGGGCAATCGCATTCGCGTTTCAATAAGGCCGCGGCAGTTTTGCCGCGGAAGAGGACGACATGAGGTAGTCGTAGACGAAGTAGCCCTCCTTGCTTCAATGAGGCCGCGGTAATTGTGCCGCGGAAAACACCGCACCGATCCGGCCGGGCTCTCGCTCGGCATTGCGGCGCTTCAATGAGGCCGCGGCAATTGTGCCACGAAAAACACCATCATCGACTATCCGACCGCGAACACGGTCAACTTGCTTCAATGAGGCCGCGGCGATTGTGCCGCGGAAAACAGGCCATCGCGCTCGGGATGGTGAGCAAAAAGAACCCGCAGCTTCAATGAGGCCGCGGCAGTTGTGCCGCGGAAAACAGCCGGAGGAAGAGACCAAGACGCCCGAAGAGAAGCGGCTTCAATGAGGCCGCAGCAATTGTGCCACGGAAAACTCCGTGACCTACGCACAGGCGGACCGCGCCACGCTCGAGCTTCAATGAGGCCGCGGCAATTGTGCCACGGAAAACGCATTGGCCGAGCGACATCTCCGAGGCGCGGTTGTCCTCGCTTCAATGAGGCCGCGGCAATCGTGCCGCGGAAAACAAGCGCGCCGGCATCGGGTCGTCGCCGCGCTTGTGGCGGCTTCAATGAGGCCGCGGCAATCGTGCCGCGGAAAACTCTGGCATCAAATCCTGGGACACCGGCGAATGTGATCGCGCTTCAATGAGGCCGCGGCAATCGTGCCGCGGAAAACGCGCCGTGCCGTTCCAGGACACGATCCGGAACACGTTGTGCTTCAATGAGGCCGCGGCAATCGTGCCGCGGAAAACGCTCGTCGTGGATCGGAAGCTTGCGCTTGCCGGGTACCGCGCTTCAATGAGGCCGCGGCAATCGTGCCGCGGAAAACTCGAGGATCCGGCGTACCAAGACGAAGCTCATGAGGCTTCAATGAGGCCGCGGCAATCGTGCCGCGGAAAACGGTGTGTGACGCGACGATCAATACCGCGCGCTCGATCGCTTCAATGAGGCCGCGGCAATCGTGCCGCGGAAAACCGCCGGCTGGAATAGCGGCCGTCTTGCTGGCGAACGCGCTTCAATGAGGCCGCGGCAATCGTGCCGCGGAAAACGCCGCGCGCGCCTGGTCGACGTCGAGGCCAAGCCAATAGCGCTTCAATGAGGCCGCGGCAATCGTGCCGCGGAAAACCGCGCCATGCTGGCGACGCTGCGTGCCGAGCTTCCGGTGCTTCAATGAGGCCGCGGCAATCGTGCCGCGGAAAACATGATCGGCCTTGAGATCCTGGATCTGCTGCCGGATGGCTTCAATGAGGCCGCGGCAATCGTGCCGCGGAAAACTGCGCCAGCGGCGCGCCGCTCGGCGAGAAGAACTCCAGGCTTCAATGAGGCCGCGGCAATCGTGCCGCGGAAAACGTCGCGCTGGTGATGCGCGGCAAGATGGGCTCGGGCAAGACGCTTCAATGAGGCCGCGGCAATCGTGCCGCGGAAAACCTCAGCCCTCCCGCGTGGCGTGGTCGAGGGTCGCGGAGCGGCTTCAATGAGGCCGCGGCAATCGTGCCGCGGAAAACGCCGTGTGTCCTTTCGGGAAAGGGCACCGGCGCCGCTGACGCGCTTCAATGAGGCCGCGGCAATCGTGCCGCGGAAAACGATTGCGAAAGGCAATCCGGGCAAGCGGGTGAGCAAGCTTCAATGAGGCCGCGGCAATCGTGCCGCGGAAAACTTTCGATCTCGTTGCAGTCACCTGGTCCCTCGCAATGCTTCAATGAGGCCGCGGCAATCGTGCCGCGGAAAACGCCATGGACGCCGTCGGCGGACAAGCCGCGCTCGCCAAGCTTCAATGAGGCCGCGGCAATCGTGCCGCGGAAAACGAGATGCGCACGCCGCCTACTTCTCTACGCATCACGCTTCAATGAGGCCGCGGCAATCGTGCCGCGGAAAACCGGACACGCCGCCATCGAATACGCGGTCGAAAATGGCCTGCTTCAATGAGGCCGCGGCAATCGTGCTGCGGAAAACGGTGGTCTAACTCTAGCCTCCAGTCCGGCGGGGACCCGCTTCAATGAGGCCGCGGCAATCGTGCCGCGGAAAACTGCAGCGTGAGGTCGAGGCGCTCCAGCTCGCCTACGAGGCTTCAATGAGGCCGCGGCAATCGTGCCGCGGAAAACCTGATCATGCTGCGCAGACGGCGTGGTCGCGGCTGCTGCTTCAATGAGGCCGCGGCAATCGTGCCGCGGAAAACAACCTCGTCAAGGTCGAGAACGACGTCGCGGTTACCCTGCTTCAATGAGGCCGCGGCAATCGTGCCGCGGAAAACTGGTCAACGCGTACCTCAACATCGGCGAAGTCCGGCAGCTTCAATGAGGCCGCGGCAATCGTGCCGCGGAAAACGCGGCCGTAGACCTGAAGGCCGCGGAGGATGGTGCCGCTTCAATGAGGCCGCGGCAATCGTGCCGCGGAAAACCCGGCAATTCGCTCGACAAGGACCTGATCGACAAGCTGCAGCTTCAATGAGGCCGCGGCAATCGTGCCGCGGAAAACGCGCTTCGTCATGAGCCTTGCCCCAGTACCAATTCCCGAGGGGCTTCAATGAGGCCGCGGCAATCGTGCCGCGGAAAACGACAAGCTGGAGCCGCTGATTTGGGCGGCGACGTGCGCTTCAATGAGGCCGCGGCAATCGTGCCGCGGAAAACCTCAGCGGCGTGATGGTTGGGCTTGGTGATCCTGGCGAGGCTTCAATGAGGCCGCGGCAATCGTGCCGCGGAAAACAGCGGTTTCCGCTTCGGCCTCGCCCGGCGCCCACGCCGTGCTTCAATGAGGCCGCGGCAATCGTGCCGCGGAAAACCCGGCCCGCGTGCTCGCGCTCCTTCTCCGCAGCAATGCTTCAATGAGGCCGCGGCAATCGTGCCGCGGAAAACGAATTCGACCGCAGACGCGTACCTTGCGCAGCATGCGTCGCTTCAATGAGGCCGCGGCAATCGTGCCGCGGAAAACTCGATACCCAGCCCGGTCCGGACATGCTCAGTACTCGCTTCAATGAGGCCGCGGCAATCGTGCCGCGGAAAACTCTAAATCCCTGCCAAAGAGCGCTTCAGCATTCCCGGGCTTCAATGAGGCCGCGGCAATCGTGCCGCGGAAAACCCCAGTTGAAAGGAACGATATTGTGTGACGGTTTCGGGCTTCAATGAGGCCGCGGCAATCGTGCCGCGGAAAACTCGCCGCAGAGAGCAGCGTCTTGCCGCCTCCAGTGGGCTTCAATGAGGCCGCGGCAATCGTGCCGCGGAAAACCAGACGAGGCCATCGCTCCATGGCGGCGTTCGGCCGCTTCAATGAGGCCGCGGCAATCGTGCCGCGGAAAACGATGTGCTGCGTCCCGCAGCATGCCAGCCTGATTGATGCTTCAATGAGGCCGCGGCAATCGTGCCGCGGAAAACCTCAGTCGGCCTTCAGATGAAGGCGCCGCATGATCTCGCTTCAATGAGGCCGCGGCAATCGTGCCGCGGAAAACGCACGGCAGGTCACCAACCCGACCACCGGCGTGACCTAGCTTCAATGAGGCCGCGGCAATCGTGCCGCGGAAAACTCGGCGCCACCGTGTAGGTCGCGGCGGCGAGATCGGCGCTTCAATGAGGCCGCGGCAATCGTGCCGCGGAAAACCAGAAGCCGGCGCGAAACAGGGCCTTGGTCTCGCCGCTTCAATGAGGCCGCGGCAATCGTGCCGCGGAAAACGTTCTTACTTCACCCCCACCCTCGCGCGCGCGTGCGATGCTTCAATGAGGCCGCGGCAATCGTGCCGCGGAAAACGCGATCGCGCGGGAGCACACCGGCCCGCTCGGCGTCCGCATGCTTCAATGAGGCCGCGGCAATCGTGCCGCGGAAAACCCGACTGACGGCCTGACGAACGCGCGCTTGTTCGCGATGCTTCAATGAGGCCGCGGCAATCGTGCCGCGGAAAACGAGCACCGACTGCGGTTCAAATGCCATGTCGTAGTCGACGCTTCAATGAGGCCGCGGCAATCGTGCCGCGGAAAACTCCAAAGCTTCTACCGCAGCGCATTTAATCAGAATATCTAAGCTTCAATGAGGCCGCGGCAATCGTGCCGCGGAAAACTTCTACCTTTGCCCAATTACGCCAAGGAATTCTAGCACCAGGCTTCAATGAGGCCGCGGCAATCGTGCCGCGGAAAACTGTACGGAACTTCTACTCCTAATTCCGACCTTGATCTGCTTCAATGAGGCCGCGGCAATCGTGCCGCGGAAAACACGACCTGAACTTTAGTAGGTAAGGGTGCATAATCAGAAGCTTCAATGAGGCCGCGGCAATCGTGCCGCGGAAAACATGGGTTAGATCGAGAAAAGAATTCTATGGTTTTCAAGCTTCAATGAGGCCGCGGCAATCGTGCCGCGGAAAACTCGACTGCCGTTATTAACAATTTTGTGGGAACTATAGGCTTCAATGAGGCCGCGGCAATCGTGCCGCGGAAAACGCAAGGAACCTCGTAATGGCCTTCTGGCAATGGTCGCTTCAATGAGGCCGCGGCAATCGTGCCGCGGAAAACACAACGGCGGCGCGCCGATCGGCGCACGGGTCTCGGTCCGCTTCAATGAGGCCGCGGCAATCGTGCCGCGGAAAACGTTGAGGTCGATCAATTGCTTCGGCCCCGGGTAGGCGTTGCTTCAATGAGGCCGCGGCAATCGTGCCGCGGAAAACGGCGCATGGAGGCAAAGCTTAATCTCCCGCCGGAAGCGCTTCAATGAGGCCGCGGCAATCGTGCCGCGGAAAACCTTTTCTCACTCCTTATCCAGCGCGGCGAGGAGATCGAGCTTCAATGAGGCCGCGGCAATCGTGCCGCGGAAAACGCGGCATCACGAGCACGCCGCGTGGGAAGATCAGCGGTACGCTTCAATGAGGCCGCGGCAATCGTGCCGCGGAAAACCGCGATGAAGCAACTTCATGCGGACACGGGGCTCGGCGGCTTCAATGAGGCCGCGGCAATCGTGCCGCGGAAAACCTCGGCGCGCGAAAGGGTCGATCGCCACTGCCGATAAAGCTTCAATGAGGCCGCGGCAATCGTGCCGCGGAAAACATGGGCGCCTCGTCGATACCGGCGGGAGTTGCGCTGGTGCTTCAATGAGGCCGCGGCAATCGTGCCGCGGAAAACATCCGTCGCGCGCGCGTTCTCGGCCGAGCAGAAGGCGCTTCAATGAGGCCGCGGCAATCGTGCCGCGGAAAACTTCATGGGGAGCGGCACAACTGGCGTCGCGGCACGCGGGCTTCAATGAGGCCGCGGCAATCGTGCCGCGGAAAACAGATCACCGACTTCCTGATGGACGACCGGTCTTTTACGCTTCAATGAGGCCGCGGCAATCGTGCCGCGGAAAACGTCGCCGCTGCAAACGACAACCTCGACACGGTTGGGCAGCTTCAATGAGGCCGCGGCAATCGTGCCGCGGAAAACGACGCATGACGACGATCGGCGAGAAGGTCGATTACGTCGCTTCAATGAGGCCGCGGCAATCGTGCCGCGGAAAACCCGCGCCATGAAGCAGTCCCGCATCATGTCGTTCGTCGCTTCAATGAGGCCGCGGCAATCGTGCCGCGGAAAACTGAACTGGCCGGTGACATAGCGCTGGGTCGTCGACGAGGCTTCAATGAGGCCGCGGCAATCGTGCCGCGGAAAACCGACACGGATATGCAGCGCCTCGAACAGCCGCCGCAGCACGCTTCAATGAGGCCGCGGCAATCGTGCCGCGGAAAACGACAACCCGCATCTTCTCGGGCGCGCTCGGCTACTACAAGCTTCAATGAGGCCGCGGCAATCGTGCCGCGGAAAACCCGCGCGCTCGTCGTCGGGTGCCGCCTGGAAATGGATCGCTTCAATGAGGCCGCGGCAATCGTGCCGCGGAAAACGATAGCCCGAGCAATTGCGCCGTGCGCTTGCTCGCCGGCTTCAATGAGGCCGCGGCAATCGTGCCGCGGAAAACGCCGGGCGCTTCCCGGCTCGCTCGCTTTCCTCCCTTCAAGCTTCAATGAGGCCGCGGCAATCGTGCCGCGGAAAACGGCATCGAGCACTGGCGGATGACGCGGTCGACGATATCGCTTCAATGAGGCCGCGGCAATCGTGCCGCGGAAAACTCGATAACCTTCGATTGATCGGGGAATTCTGATGGCGCTTCAATGAGGCCGCGGCAATCGTGCCGCGGAAAACCCAGCGCATTGACGACGAGCGTGTCACCGCTCTCGACGCTTCAATGAGGCCGCGGCAATCGTGCCGCGGAAAACGACGACCTGCTGGAGGACCGCGATCGACGCGAAGGTCGCTTCAATGAGGCCGCGGCAATCGTGCCGCGGAAAACCTTGCTGATCAGGTCCTCGACGAACGGCAGCACGCCGAGCTTCAATGAGGCCGCGGCAATCGTGCCGCGGAAAACATGAACCCGCTGTGGATCATCCGCTTTATGCGCGCCTGCTTCAATGAGGCCGCGGCAATCGTGCCGCGGAAAACTTGCGATCTGAACCAGCCCCTTGCGCGGCTGCTTGACGCTTCAATGAGGCCGCGGCAATCGTGCCGCGGAAAACTGGAGTGTCGAGAGCCCGATGCGAGGGCGCGCCGCGCGCTTCAATGAGGCCGCGGCAATCGTGCCGCGGAAAACTCGAACAGCTTGCCGGCAAGCGCGTTGCTCTCCCCGTGGCTTCAATGAGGCCGCGGCAATCGTGCCGCGGAAAACTGCGTCGCTATTGCCACCTGTGGGCATGCAACCGCGGCTTCAATGAGGCCGCGGCAATCGTGCCGCGGAAAACCCGCGCGGGTGCCCGTCGTCGTGCCGAGCGACGACGGGCTTCAATGAGGCCGCGGCAATCGTGCCGCGGAAAACAACGCGGGCAGCGCTGCAGGATCGGATAGAGGTAATGCACGCTTCAATGAGGCCGCGGCAATCGTGCCGCGGAAAACTTGCCGACGCACCAGGCGAGCATGTCGCTGCCGCCATGGCGGCTTCAATGAGGCCGCGGCAATCGTGCCGCGGAAAACCGGCATGCAGGCGACGACGGCCGGGCCCTACAGCTGCGCTTCAATGAGGCCGCGGCAATCGTGCCGCGGAAAACGCCGAGCCCGATCGGGCGCGCAGCGAGGAGGCGCTGCTGCTTCAATGAGGCCGCGGCAATCGTGCCGCGGAAAACTTGCTTGCACAGCAGCGCCATAAGAAGCACGGCGCGGGCTTCAATGAGGCCGCGGCAATCGTGCCGCGGAAAACTTGCCGCCCGATCGGCGCAAGCTTCTCGGCTTCACGGAGCTTCAATGAGGCCGCGGCAATCGTGCCGCGGAAAACGCTGGTCGTTCCGGAATGGCGCCGCGCCGAGCTTTTGGCTTCAATGAGGCCGCGGCAATCGTGCCGCGGAAAACGCACGTGCCGGATTGAGCCATCGACCCGACGAACGTGCCGCTTCAATGAGGCCGCGGCAATCGTGCCGCGGAAAACGAGGCTTCAGCGGATCCCCACACGACCGGCATCACCATGCTTCAATGAGGCCGCGGCAATCGTGCCGCGGAAAACGTCCTCGGCCAACGGCAGCTCGCCCGCGAGGATCTTCGCGCTTCAATGAGGCCGCGGCAATCGTGCCGCGGAAAACCGGGCAATTTGCCCGCAGGTCGGCAATCAACGATCGAGCTTCAATGAGGCCGCGGCAATCGTGCCGCGGAAAACGCGACCCAGCGCATTGCCGAGACGTCGAAGGCGGTGATCGCGCTTCAATGAGGCCGCGGCAATCGTGCCGCGGAAAACGACCGTGTCCCAAGTAAACTGCGCGCCGCCGTTGCTGTAGCTTCAATGAGGCCGCGGCAATCGTGCCGCGGAAAACGAATTTTCCAGCCGGCCGTGAACAAGGCGGCCTACCTGCTTCAATGAGGCCGCGGCAATCGTGCCGCGGAAAACGGGAACAGGAAGCGGCCCGCACCCCCGCGATCGTGAAGCTTCAATGAGGCCGCGGCAATCGTGCCGCGGAAAACGTAGTGTTGGTAGTGGCTTAAGGTACGGGCACAGCAACGCTTCAATGAGGCCGCGGCAATCGTGCCGCGGAAAACCCGAACCGGCTTAGCATTCACGGCATCATTTTCGAGGCTTCAATGAGGCCGCGGCAATCGTGCCGCGGAAAACGGCCGATCGGGAAGTCGTGCGCCGCGCGACCTGGTTCGCTTCAATGAGGCCGCGGCAATCGTGCCGCGGAAAACATCGGAACGATCCGAAGCGCGTCACCGACGATCTCATGCTTCAATGAGGCCGCGGCAATCGTGCCGCGGAAAACTGCTTCGGCTACGGATGCCGACCGCGCGAAAGTACGCCACGCTTCAATGAGGCCGCGGCAATCGTGCCGCGGAAAACGCGTCGCCTTGCCGAGCATCGGCGGCGCCTCGTTGCCGCTTCAATGAGGCCGCGGCAATCGTGCCGCGGAAAACTGCCCGCGCGTAACCGGCTGACGGTTCGACCAATCCGCCCGCATTCGCGAGCGCTCGCACAACGTCGAGCCAACCGCCGGTCGGCGCCACGGATCGTCGGTTCACGATGTCAAACAACCGCTTGATGATCAAGCGCTTTACGAAGTTGCGAGCGCTCCCGGCACTTGCGCCGGCACCGCAGCGCTCGCCGGCGTGCGGCGACCGCCGCCGCGCCGGTGGGCCATCATATCACAACCGCGGCGCGCTTCACCGTCTCGAAGGTCTTACCCAGGCTTTCCACACGCGGGTCGACCTTGTCGGCCGGGCCGAGGTCGAGGATGAGCACGTGGTCGGCATTGTTGTTGATCAGCTCCTCGAGCCGGCGCGCCATCTCGGCGCGTCGGCGCGCGGTGAGGCGGCATTGGAAGACCGAGAGCTGCAGCCAGTGGCCGTAGCCGTGCATCAGCTTGAACACCTTGCGCCAGCGTTTGTCGTCGCCGATGTCGTAGGTCACGACGTAGAGCCGCTCGTCGATCATGGCCCCCTCCCCGCGAAACCGGTCATCGCACCAGGTAATGCGGATAGGGGTCGATCTCGCCGGAAAGATGCCGCGCGAGCAGGCGCGCCTGCACCTCCAGCAGCCGGCGCATCGACACGCGATAGCCGAACATCGGGTGTGTCACCTCCTGGTCGAGCCGCCGCTCGTAGGCCGCGATGAAGGCCTTGCGCGCATGCGGCTTGAGGTTGACCGCCGTCCCGGCCGCGACGAAGCCCTCTGCCTTCACCTCGCCGTTGTTGATCACCTGGATGACGGTCGAGTTCGGCGAGGATCGGCCGGAACGGCTCCATCAGGTCGAGCGCGAGCGCCGGCCGGCCGAAGCGCGGCTTGTGATAGAAGCCGAGATAGGGATCGAAGCCGACCGCCGAGAGCGCGTTGTGCCAGGTCCGCGTCAGCAGCGAATAGGCGTAGGACAGCATGGCATTGACCGGATCGGCGGGCGGGCGGCGCGAGCGCTTGTCGAAGGCGAATTCCGGAAAGTCGCGCGCGGTCTCGCCCAGCATGGTCGGAAACAGGCGGAAGTAGCGCGCCGCCGCCTCGCCCTCGACGCCGAGGAGCTCGGCCTCGGTCGCCACGTGCGGCGCACGGTCGGCGAGGCGCGAGAGCGCCTCGAGCGCGGCATCGCGGTCGGCCTCGTCGCCGGCCTTGAAGTTGCGGCGCAGGAAGACGCGGGTGTTCTTGATCTTCGCGGCGACGATCCCGCGCGCGAGCGCGAAGCTCCTGCGCTCGTCGAAGGCGGCGCGGTACTGGTCGATGCGGATCGACACGTTGCGGTGGCCGGTCGACACCGTGTGCCCGAGCACCCAGCCGCCACTCGAGGCCCAGGTCACCGGGATCTCCTCGCGCAGCAGCGCCGCGACCGCCGGCGTGCTGAGCGAGATCGGCCCCTGCAGCACGAGCTCGGAAATGTCGCCGAGCGGAACCTGCGTCTTGCCCGCCTCGGTCTCGATCACCAGCACCTCGCCGGATTTGCCGACGCGCGCGCCCGGCTCCTGCACGTAGAGCGGCAGCGCCGTGTCGGCGGCAGGATTGAGCGGGCGCGGCGCGAGGCCCTTGCGGAAGAACGTCACCTCGTCGGGCAGGCAGATGCCGGCGAGCGAGCACTTGGTGCATTTCGGGCTGTCGACCAGCGGCGGCGGCAGCCGGCCGGCCGCGGCGGCGAGCCGCAAGGCCGAGATCGCGGCGCGCGTGCGCGCGCGCAAGTCGTCGTCGAGCGCGATGCGCACGCGCTCGCGCGAGCCCGCGTACCAGATCGCGCCTTCCTCGACCCGGTAGCCCGCATCCTCCAGGATCAGCGCCTGGGCGCAGACCTGCACGCGCTCGGGCTCGTAGGCGCCCTCGGGGACGTGCGGCCGCTTGCCCTTCTTGGTGTCGACCGGCGTGACGGTGCCGCCCTCGCCTTCGATCAGGTCCATCTTGCCGACAATGCCGAGCGCGGCCGACGACAGCATCACCGAGCGCGCGACGAAATCCGGCTGCTCATCGGCCTCGGCTGGGGCCGGCAGCTTGCCGCCGCCGGCGTCGACCCGCACATGCGCGCGGCGGCCCTCCTCGGTGTCGCCCGAGTCGGCCCATTCGCCGTCGACCCATTCGAGAAAGGCGAGCCGCGGGCAGTAGACCCACTCGTTGACCATGCGCACCGGCAGCAACGGCGTCTCAGCCGTAGCGGCCGGCGCCGGCAGGTCGAGGGCAAGCTGGGTCTGCGTCGGCGGTGACGGCACCAAGTCGGTTACATCGGAGGACATACGCCACAACTCCGAAAGCGGCCGCAACTTGAGATTTAGTATAAAAGCGGTAAAAAGGGACGGAGTCCAGGGCGCGCGTGGGGGATTTCATGTCGCCGATCATCAAAGAAATCTATCTGCCGATCGCGCGGTTCGCCCTGCACGCCTCGGCCTCTTCGGTGGGTTTCGTCATTCTCGTGGCCGCCACGATCATTCCGATCTACGCCCTTTCGCTTGCGCCCGCCGCCATCGCCGAATTGTTCGATTGGCGGCTGCTTGAACTCGCGGTTCTGTATCTCGATATCTTCCTGTATGCTCTCACGGTCCTGCTGTGGGCCGTGGTCTTCGTGGTCGAGGAAGTGCGGGCGGTCAGGAAGCTGTTGGGCTGGTAGGAGCGAACAGCATGAACGATGACGTGAAGTCGCCGGAACAGGGGATGCGCAGCGCGTTGCGGGGTCTGCTGCCGCCCGAGCTGGTCGCGGAGGCCATCCGCGACGTTTTCCCAGTCGAGGTGATGCGCGCGGCCTTCCTGGAGGGGCTGGCGCTGTTCTTCTCGCCGTTCACGGGGTTCTGGCGCATGCTGCGCGACGTGACGCGACGGAACGGACGACGGCAGGACGGCGAGCAGCAATGGCTCGGGGCCGAGTGAAATTGCGGACGAAGGGCGACACGCGCGCTGCACCGATCAAAAGTCGCCGCGACTACGCCCGCGCGCTCAAGCAAATCGAAGGCTTGATGGACGCCAAGCGCGATGCGCCGGAGGGCGATCGCCTGGACGCGCTCGTCACGTTGGTCGAGGCCTGGGAGGCGAGGCACGCCGACTTCCCGCAACCCGGCCAACGCGAAGAGGACGATGAGAACCGTCCTCTTCGCTTCAATGAGGCCGCGGCAAAAGTGCCGCGGAAAATTCACCGCAGCGAAGTTCGGATAACATAACGAAATAGGTTCAGATCGGAACGAAAACGCCAAGCCCAAAGCTGCTCGAGTGGCCAAGCCTCAAGGGACCAGAGACCGGGGCCTCGAAAGACAGGCGGAGCATGTACCCGCGGCGGTCGCCAACAAATGGCCGCCGGTCGATTTGACGTCGCGGCACATGCACAGCGACCCACTCTGGTTGCCCGATTTCTTCCACAGACAGAAGCCTCGTGCCTGACACATAGCCGCGCACGGCAAGCTCACGACGGATCTGGTTTTCGACCGTCTCCAACTCCCGGACCTTGCCACCGCGCAAGTAGTGTCGGGGCGGAACATAGGGCGTGAGCGTCCGCCACGTCGCCGCCCTTGCGCCATCGAAACCCGGCGGCGGCGCAACCGTAGTGTCGAGGGGAATGAGCTTAATCTTCCATGTTTCGGCATCCGAGCCAGAAGCAGCCCATGACAACTCCTGTGCGGCGGCGCGCAGTACGGCTTGCTGTTCATCCTCGTCGAAGGGACGAGCACCGCGCCAGATGACGAGGCGCGTTGGAACATCGCCATCCCACCAGAGCAGAAACTCGGCATGCGCTCTTGGGCCTCGTAGGGGCTCGCCCTGCAAATCCTTGCCGGTCATTCCTGCAATTTCATCGCGAATGCCGGCAGGCGCGTCGCTCCACTTGGCTGTAGCGCCTTTTGTCTTTATGCGGATGAGATTACGCAGGACCGCAGAGCGAAAGCGCGCGGTCAGGCGCACTGTGGCGCGTTGTTCCGGCGCCACTGCCCAGCCCAGCGCGAATTGGACCAGATGTGTGTCTGGCCGTATGGGCATACGGCGCGGCGCCTCTCGGGCGAGCGGACGCGGCGGCCTTCGGGCGTACAGCAGGCGAGCACCTTGCGGGATATTGCGCGCGGCCAGCGGGTCTTGCGTCACGCGCTCAACATCAGTCCGAGTCGCATCGAGGCACGGAACCAAAACCGGGACGAGGCCGCCGGAGGTCCTGCTTTCGGTGAGTGTCACATTCGCCGATATTGGCACCCCGTCCGTGACGCATATGCGGGTCAACGCTTCGGCGCGCCCAAAATAGACAATCCGTTCGAGGCATCGGTGGAGGACATCGGTAAGCTCTGGAGTCCAACCGTCCCCCTCGACGAACCAGAACAGGCTCTCGTCCGGTGGAATGCACCAAGCATTGTCTTGGGTGAGGCTCGTCCCATAGGACTTGGTGCCGGCAGCTTTTTTCGTAGCTGGATTCCATCCGAACTCCACGGGCTGATATTGACGGAACATAATGGACTGGCGCGCCTGCTCCGGCAAATAGAAGCGATAATCACTTGTGCACAACGCTCGAATGAGGTTTTCAATCTCATCCTTTGGCCAAGTTCCTGCTTCCTCGCGGCGCCATTGATACCAGCGGGCGACAACGGCGCGCGCCAGGCGCCAGGGGCTCGGCGGCCATTCCCCGAAAGAGTCGTCAAAGGGATTGACCCGCCACGGCGTCGCGTGGAAACGGCCGAGCGGAAATGACTGTCGCAGAACCAGCCGCATGGCTTACGCGTCCTGTCCGTCATCGTCCTCGGAATCATTGCTGTCGGCGCCGGCAGAACCCGAGTTATCACTATCGCCGCTGCCTTCGCGATAAAGCTCGTCGTGCGGCCAATAGATATCAGTGACGATCGGGGTCTGATCGTCCTCGGCTCTGAATTCCGCGCTGTTGATCGCAGCCTTGATGTTCACGTTAGATTCAGCGTCTCGCTCTCCGTGTTTCAGACTAACGAGTTCGAGGTGGCATCCAGAGCGGTAGCGGAACGGGGTCTTGAGCAGCCGGTTGATCTTCCAGAGGGCGAGTGCCGCAACGAACTCCTTTTGTTTTTCCGATAGTCCGCGCATCTTCTCTCCGCCCGAACCATCTTCCTTCGCCGTGCGGCCGAAGGATCGAAGGAGTGCGACATCGAGAATGAAGGTGGCGCGGACTTCGCCGGCGGTGGTGTCATCGACGGCGAAGATGGGCTGACCGGATGTCGTCTTGCCAAGCCGATCGAACTTGACGCCCGAGCGATCGACGCGCGCTGCGCCAAAAGCCTCCAGATGCGCCGTCAGGAAACGTGCGATCTTGATCTGATACTGCGGGAAAAGGACGCCGTGCACGAGCGCGTTGGGATCGTATTTGAAGATCGTCTTGAAAACGTCCCACCATTTTTCCGCGGGGGGATGCGCCTTTCTGCTGCCAGGGAGTTTAATGCCGAATTCTTTTTCAAGACTCTTCGGCGAACGTCTCTAGTGCTAGTGTGGCGCCCACATCCAGGCTATTGCCATCAAGAAAATAGGTCGAAGCGATTTTGTGGCCTTCCGTGAGGCTGGTAACGACGAGTTCGCGCTTCTCCGGCAGAAGCTTCTTGTCCGCCGAATCGCCTGTAACGCAGCGCAGATAAGGCATGCCCGCGAGGTCGTCGTCGAGCGCGAGATCGTGCGGACCGCGCATGCACACGGATTCGAGGTGGTTCGCCATGCTGGCCGGGCTATCGACAATACAGACATTCTCGACGCGGCCATCCTTCCGTGGCGCCTTATAGATGACGTGGCCGATCTCCGGAAAGCCGGCAGGCTGGAACCGATCGAGCCCCGCGACGGGCCTCAGCGTTGCGGTCAGTACCAGTGGTGATGCGCCATTCACCACGCTCTCAGGCGTCAAAATGATTGGCTGGATCTGCTCTTCAGGCATGGATCACCTCTGTTTGTTGGCGTTGCGGGCGCAGCCAGCGCTGGACAAGCGCGCGGCTGGAAGTGGGAAACAGGAGGGCAGCAAGCAGGCGCTCCGGGTCCGCGATCGCCCATTGTGCATCCATCTGCATGAGCCGCGCCTGCGCCATGGCGTAGCGCGAACGTGCAATCTCGACGGCGCGTTCGATATCGCCACCGCGTATCAGGGCCGCCATCCTGCGCGCCACTGCCGGTGTGCGTGCGCCAGTCTTGGACGCCAGGAGATTGCGTGCCTCTTTCCGGTCGTCGTCCGGCACAGGTCTCAGATCGAACAGTGGATGAAGAAGGCCGTAGAGAGCGAGCGCCGGACGGACGGCGGGCCTTTCGCTGTCGAATGACGAGAGCGTGCGGACGTTCGCGGGTATGAAGAACCAGTCGAACAGAGCCAACCGGGAAAGCCAGCGGGCTAGAAGTGCTTCGTCCACACCTCCGTCGAGCCATGCTCCGACATCGGATAAGCGGGCTGCGATCGGCGCGCGCGCAGGCGGCGCACCAGACTCATGCTCACATTCCCAGTCAAGCAGCCGGCGCTGAAGAGTTGCACAGAGGTTTCGCGAAAGCGGGCCTGTGCGCCAAACCCACCGCGCCGGCGCCGTCTTCAGATGGACGTATGGAGATTTCTTTCTCGGTTGCCCTCCCTTGGCTTTGTTCCGCCAGTCAACTCCGAAGCGATAAAGCGCGAACGGGTAGTCGGCGGAAAAAGCGGACACCAGCGATAATGCAAGATGCGCCTCGATCTCGGGCGCGTTGCCGAATAAAGCCGGCAACCAACCGAGCGGCAACGATCGCCACGAGACGCCCTTTTCGCGGAAGGATCGGTTGACGTCCACACGGTCCAGTGCCTGGACGGCGACATCGAGCAAGGCCGTCATCGCTTCGGCATTGTCCTGCACGCTGGCGGCGTTTACGAGCGCCCTCTCTACAGGGCCACGCAAACCGACATAGCGCCAGCGCTGCCCTTCCTTGTGGTCGGCAGGCAGGCTTTCGATCAGACCAAGTATCCGCTCGAAAGCCTCGGATCGCGCGTCGGCGGAGCCAACTGGAACCGGCGTAGAGCCGAGGTAACGCGGCTCGAAAGTGTTGGCGCTGGTGGTCTTGCCAAGTGCGAAGCGGCGGAATTCTCCGATTCCGGCATCGACGCCGCATCGCGTGACAGCTAACGCGAAGGCGGCAGGCGTCACGGCACCGCGACCGCCGATCTCAGCCCGTCCCCGCGCAAACAGGGTAGTGACCTCGGGTACGGCCATGGGACGGGACCATAGCGGAGCCCAAACCTCCCCTCGATCATGTCCCGCCTCGCCCGACGTTTCGGGCGACGCGGCTGCAACCACAAACGGGAACGCACCGACAGGTCGGGTCCGTGCACCGAGCCGCCGCGATGCGCTCCCGGCGAAGAATGCGAGCCCCTCGCAAGCGAGCGCCATGGCCCAAGGCGAGATCGCACCTTCGCTGAAAGGGTTCTGGCCGCTGTTGTAGAGCTTGTTGGCGTCACTGAACCAAGAAGCGGCGTTGAGTTTCGCCGCCTGCCATCCCGACGCATCGCCGTCGAGAAACGCATTCAGCGCCTCTCGCCGATCGTCGGTATTTGCTCCCGTCTTCTTCGATTCCTTCCTCTCGGGCGCTTTGGGAAGTTGAAGTGCCTCCGTCGCCTTCTTCCAGCCGTCGGCGAACGCTCGCTTGCCGGCATTGCCGCCGCTGCCCAACAATGGATTGAAGAATACGCGCGATGCAGGGGCCGCATGGGCGGCGAATAGTTCCAATTCAATTTCATCGGCTTCCGCCTGCCATAGCGCCAGCTTCGCGCCGGATTTCGCTTTCGTGCTCGCTTTCTGAGCGTCGGCCCAGCCCCGCCCGTAGGGCGTCCATGACGCGTCATCTGCGACGGTCATGAGCGCGTCCGCAAGCGCGTCGCGATCCACTGGACCGCCAACCAAGTGCAGCACGCCATCGCGCCAGGCTGCGCGGGCGTCAGACCACCGATGTGAGAGGACTTTCAGCAGACCGAGCGCCGCGAGATAGTCGCCGAGGCTGGTCGGCCGCAGCCCTGGAACTGCAATGACGGCCAAGACCTCTCGGTTCGTCCTCATCCGTCGCCTCCGACCCGGACGACTTGGGACGGATGGTCGCTCGCGCGCCAGTCGGCGACACGTACCAGCGACTCGAGCCAGGCCAGCGCGAACGGGCCGAGCGCACGCGGCTCGTCCCGGGGCACGGCGCCCGTCCACGCAACGTCGGCCTCACCGCGCCACGGCCCGAGCAGGTCGGCTACGATCCCGGTCCAACCCGGCCCGGCGACCACAAAGCCGTCGCCTGTCCACTCGCCGTTGGAACCGTCGAACGCCACGGAGAAGTCCATCGGCCAGTCCCGACCATCGAACTGTAGCGTCTCGGCATTCGGCCGATGCCGAATACGTCCCCGCCCTCCGGCGATATCGCCTTCAGCACCGTGCGCACCTTTCCGTGATGAGAGGCCCCTAGATAAGCGGCGAGCGCCGGATATGGGGGCTCATTCGAAGTTCTGTACTGATGCCACATGGCAAGGGCGGAGGCCGCTTCGTGTCGCATGCCCTTCCCTGTCGAGCCCGGACGAAATGCACGGTGCCTAGCCCATCGGACTCCCGGCAGAGCACGAATGCTATCAAGCACGGCGGAATCAAGTTCGCGGGTCAAGGCCCACCGCAGGCGGACGAACCTGTCATCCTCCGCGAATTCGTTCGGCAAGGCGCTAAACGCAAGGGGACGACTATCGGGCCGAAGGACGGCGAGCTTTGTTTCGACAGAGACCCGAACCGTTTCGCAGCCATTGATCGGGGTCTCGATCCGAAAAACGGGGGAAACTTTGCCAACACCTCGTGATCAAGCGGGCCGTCCTTGGGTATTGCGTGTTGCCAGTCTGGATGCGACTTGCCCAGGTCATCCAGACTCGCTGCCTCAACAACGGCTGTTCGGATCAAGCCCTGGAGATTCAACGCGTCGGAAATGCGTTCCGCCTCGCATCGCGAATCCACGATATGTGACGCCAAGCTCGACCAATAGCCGGCCTCGGCGCTCCAGTCGTCGCGCAGAGCGCGTCCGCGGCCCGGCGGCGGCAAACTAGTCACACGATCGGTTGCCGCGCCGGTCCAACCAAGGGTTTTGCTGTACCCGCCGAGATCGCCCTTCAACATCACTGTCATACCGGGTTTCAGATCCCGAGCCGATATTGGGTTCCAGGCTCCGACTCGATCATTCCAAAGCCATGCGCGTGCTTTGACGTCATTCAGCAGCTTCTGCACCGGCGACAGCGCCACCGGGCAGAGCTCGGTATTTGGATCGAGCAGCGGACCGTCAAGGGCCTCGCCGGAGGGAGGCACTTCGCCCCGCCAATCGCGCCAAAACACAACGACGTCAGCTTCGGGATCGGCATTTCGCACGAACCGGCTCACATCCGTAAAGCCGCCGTGCAGGTCCGGTTCTGTCGAGAACAGGCCATGGACATCGAGCGCGCGCGGACAGGCCTCAGGCAGGATCGCAAGTGCCTTGGCATATTCCTCAGGCTTCTGCGCCTGAAGCGCTGAGAGCGCCTTTACAGCCGTCCTTTGCTGGGAGAGCTGCGCAAGGACCTTGATCAGCGACGACGCTTGGTCCAGCGCAACCTTCCGGTAAGGTCCGACCCAGTCCTCGCCTTCGTGTTTCTGCCGATTTTCCGGCGTGATCTTCCAGACGATCGCGCGAGCTTCGTTGTCCTTACCGTCGCGGTTGAGGCGGCCCAGCCGCTGAATCAGCGAAGGCCAAGGCGCGTGCTCCGTCCAGAAGTCGGTGGGCCGAGATGTCGAGTTCCTGCTTCGACGACCTGCGTGCTGACGCAGATCAGACCTGGATCGTCTACCCCGATGCGCCCGGTTGGACTTGCGCTGCGGCGTGATTCAAATGTTCGAAGAGTCTCTTCCGCATCGCGGCGATCCTCCGCGCGAAAGCGCGATGTAAGCAGAATTTTCGGCGCACCGCCCACCTCTTGAAAGATAGCCTGGGCCGTTTTCACGGTGTTAGAGACGATCAGCGTCAGCGTGCCCGGCAGGTGAGCGGCTTCGGCCGCGGATGCGATCTGCTCGGCTAGTGGCTTTGCCCCCTTTCCGGTCGCAGGCTGATGCGATTCGATCGGCCGCAATGCGGCCCGCCGCACCTGGAGAGCTTCGTTCGAGTCGCTTTCAAGGTCTGGATCGAAACGCTCCGCGACGTTGCATCCGTCTCTCTTTCGATCCGTCGTTTGGAGGAACTGCGCGCCCATGGTCGCGCTCATCCAAGTGGTGCGGCAGGGCTTCAAGCCAGGAAAGCGTTTGCGCCTCATCCAATCCAGTTGGGCTGTTGTCCATAGACCAGGGCCCATGAGCTGCACTTCGTCGACGATCCAGTGGCAGTCCTGGTTCAGGAGACCGAAATGCATAGGCCAATCGAAGCGGCTCGTGCCATAACCTCGATTCAGCGCCCGAGACAAAAGCATGTCCTGCGTCCCGATGAGCACCCAGGGACGATCCGGCGCCGAGACCCAAGTCTCATCGGCGTCACCGCCAATGAGATGGTGGACAGGGGTATCGATTAATTCATTCCATTCTTTGAGTTTCGCAAAATATCCTCGTAGTCGCTCGGTTGTCTGGCGGACAAGGCTGCGCATAGGGAGACAATAGACGAGATGAAGGGGTTCGTCGGTCTTACGTGCAAAGCGTCGCCATGCCCACGCCAATACGCTGCCTTCTGTCTTCCCCAACCCTGTTGGAACCGGGAGTATCTCTGGAAGGCCGTCCAAAGCGACCTTGATCTGCCAGACATACGGGCTGAACGAGGTCGCCGCGCGGAAGAACTTCCGGAATCGTTCGTCCTCAACGGCCATGATCGAATTTACTCCACCCGAGCCGCGCGCAGCCTCTGCGCTTCGCTCATCTCTTGGTCCACCACGGCGGGATGATCGACTAGGTCACAGCAATGCGGGTAAGCGGATGTCCGCGGCGACCGCGGCCCTTCCCCGGCAATTTCGCGCCAACAACCCGACGTTGCCATGCCCAAAGCCCCGTCCTCCGACCCGCCACCTTCCGCCCTGCCATCGCCGGTTGCAAGCGCTCACGCGGAATCTGCCTTGGCATTTACTTTTGCCACCCGCGAATCGGCTACCTTGCACCATCCCAGAAAGGCGATGGGTCTATTAACTACATGGTCTCAGAAACTAGACGCACTAAGAAGACGGAGTCAAGTGGCAAGGGACGTCCTCCCCGCAGCCCGGCCGCAGGCGCCTCGTCCCCCGCCGCCGACGCCACCCCCTCTCTCCGTTGGTCCGTCGAGCGCCGCCTCGCCTACATCGAGGACCTCCTCTTCTGGCGTGGCGAGGTCAACCGCACCGATCTGGTGCGGCGGTTCGGCGTGTCGATGAGCCAGGCCTCGGCCGACATCGGGCGCTATCTCGCGCTCGATCCGCCCGGTGTCGGCTACGACAAATCGGCCAAGCGCTACGTCGCGGACGCGACCTTCCGTTCGGTGCTGGCGGCGCCCGAGGCGGTCGGTTTTCTCGGCGAGCTGCGGCTCGTCGATCTCGGCATCATGCCGGCCGCCGAGACGCTGCTCGGCGAAGTGCCGCCGTTCGCGGCGGCGCCGACGCCGGAGCGGCCGGTCGACGCCTATGTGCTGCGCGGCGTGCTGTCCGCCATCCGCGCGCACGCTGCCGTCTCGGTGCGCTACCAGTCGATGAGCCGGCCGATTGCGACGCACCGCGTGATCGAGCCGCACGCGCTCGCCCATGATGGCTTCCGCTGGCACGCGCGCGCCTATGACCACCAGAGCAGTGAATTCCGCGATTTCGTCATCGGCCGTATATCGGAGGTCGCCGCCGTTGACGCTGCCCGCCTGACGCCGGCGGAAGACCGCGACTGGAACGAATGGGTCGAGCTGCGCATTGCGCCGCACCCGGCGCTCACGCCGGCGCAGGCGAAGGCGATCCGGCTCGACTACGGGATCACGGGCAGCTCCGCCGCGCTCAAGGTGCGCCGCGCCCTTCTCTTCTACGCACTACGTCGCCTCGGCCTCGACACCAAGCCGGATGCGCGCCTGCCGCACGAGCAGCAGATCGTGCTGGTCAATGAAGACGAGATCCGCGCCCTCGCCCCGCAGCTGTGGGAGACCTGAGCCCCAAAAGCCGAAGGGCGCCGCGTCTCGCGACGCGCCGCCCTGCAGCAACCAAGACGTGGATGGCCGGGACAAGCCCGGCCAAGACGCTGAGGAATTTACATCAGCTCGGCTTCTTCACCCGATAGGTCTGATGACACCCGCCGCAGTCCTTCTGCACGGCCGGGAAGATCGCCTTGAAGCTTGCCTCGTCGGTCACCTTGGCTTGCGCGTCCTTGGCGTCGGCGCCGAACTTTTCGAACTTGGCCTTGAAGTCGTCCATCTTCTCCCAGATCACCGGCAGCGCCTCGGTCTTCTCGCCGGTCTTGGAATCGGCCGGGAACAGCGCCGGCATCTTGCTCGCCGCGTCCGCATAGGTCGCGAAGATCTCCTTGGCCTTGGCGAGGTCGAACGGCGCCTCGCCCTTCATGAACTGGGTGCCGAGCTTCGCGGCCGCTCCGTTCTTCTTCATCAGCGCCTGGCGCGCCGCGATCGGACTCTCTGCAGCCGCAAAGGACACTCCGAGCGCGAGCATAGTCGCGACGAGCACAATGCGCTTCATTACGGTGATCTCCCTCTGGTTGGGGCGAAGGCCTTGCAAAGCCCCGGAAATTCGGCCCCCCACGGGCCGATAGTGAGCCAACACCGGCCTAGATGCGTTATTCCGGTGAAAGGCGCGCGGCTCGGGCGATCACGATCCCGTGATCGGCTCGGGCGGAGGGCCCGCGGCAGCCTCGCGGGCGCGGCGCGACGATCTGCCCCTCCCCTACAGGGTATGCATCCGCTTCCCTTCCTGGATCGCGGCCCACACCCGCTCCGGCGTCGCCGGCATGTCGATATGGCGGATGCGGAACGCCCGCCACAGCGCATCGACCACCGCGTTGATCACCGCCGGGCATGAGCCGACCGCGCCGGCCTCGCCGGCGCCCTTGACGCCAAGCGCATTGGCGGTGGTCGGCACGTTGCGGGTCTCGAACCAGAAGTCCGGCACATCAGTGGCGCGCGGCAGCGCGTAGTCCATCAGCGAGGCGGTGACGAGCTGGCCGGAATCGCGGTCGTAGACCGTGCGCTCCATCAGCGCCTGGCCGATGCCCTGCACGGCGCCGCCATGCACCTGGCCGGCGAGCAGCAGCGGGTTGAGCGTCACGCCGAAATCGTCGACCACGATGTAGCGCTCGATCGCGACCGCCCCGGTCTCCGGGTCGATCTCGACCTCGACGAGATGGGTGCCGTTCGGATAGGTCGCGGCCTGCGGCACCGCCGAATCCGTCGTGGTCAGCATCTCGGGGCTCGCCTCCGGCGAGCGTGCGAGCGCCGCGAAGGTCACGGCACGGTCGGTGCCGGCGACCCGCACCTCGCCGTCGGCGATCTCGAGGTCGCGCGCCCCGGCTTCCAACGCGTCCGACGCCAGGACTTTCAGGTTGTCGGCGAGCTTTCTCGCCGCGCCCGCGACCGAGGCGCCGCCGCAGGTGATCGAGCTCGACCCGCCGGTGCCGACGCCCGTCTTGATCCGGTCGCTGTCGCCCTGGATCACGGTCACGCGCTCGGGCGCAATATCGAGATGCTCGGCCACGAGCTGCGCATAGGCGGTGTGATGGCCCTGGCCGCTCGATTGCGAGCCGATCAGGACGGTGACGCCGCCGTCGGGCTCGAGGCGCAGCACCGCGGTCTCCGGCCCGAGCGTGCCGCACGCCTCGATATAGGTCGCGATCCCGATGCCGCGCAGCCGCGAGGCCTTCTTCGACGCCGCGAGCCGCTTGGCAAATCCCTTCCAGTCCGCGATCTCCTGCGCGCGCGCCAAATGCGCCGCGAACTCGCCGGTGTCGTAGATCTTGTCGGTCTGCGTCCGGTGCGGCATCGCGCGCGGCTTGACGAAATTCTTGCGCCGCAGGGCGTCCGGCGCCAGCCCAAGCTCGCGCGCCGCGGTGTCGACCAGCCGCTCGATCACATAGGACGCCTCGGGACGGCCGGCGCCGCGATAGGCGTCGACCGGCAGCGTGTTGGTGTACGCGGCCGTAATCTGGATCGACACCGCCGGGATGTCGTAGACGCCCGGCAACATGACGGCGCCGGCATACGGGATATAGGGCGCAAAGCTCGACAGATACGCGCCCATGTCACACACGGTCTCGACCGCGAGCGCGAGGAATTTGTCATCGCGATCGAGCGCGAGCCGCGCGGTCGTGACGTTGTCGCGGCCCTGCGCGTCGGCGAGGAAGTGCTCGCTGCGGTCCGCCACCCATTTGACCGGGCGCCCGAGCCTGCGCGCCGCGACCGCAATCAGCGCGTATTCGCGGTAGAGGAAGAACTTGGTGCCGAAGCCGCCGCCCACGTCCGGCGTGATGACGCGCAGCTTGTCGGCCGGAATCTTCAAGACGTCGGCGGCCAGCATGTCGCGCACCATATGCACGCCCTGGGTGCCGAGCGTCAGCGTCAGCCGGTCGGCCTGCGCGTCGTATTCGGCGAGGCCCGCGCGCGTATCCATGAAGTTCGTCACCAGGCGCTGGTTGACCACGGTGAGCTCGACGGTCTTCGCGGCGCCCGCGAACGCCTGCTCGGTCTTGCGCGCGTTGCCGAGCGTCATCGCGAACGCGACATTACTAGGGTTGTCCGGCCACACCGGCGGCGCGCCCGGCGCGAGCGCCGCGACCGCATCGGCCACGTGCGGCAGCGGCGCGTACTCGACCGCGATCGCCTCGGCGGCGTCCTTCGCCTGCTCGATCGTGTCGGCGACCGTGAACGCGACCGCGTCGCCCACATGCCTGACTTCGTCCCGCGCCAGCACCGGATACGGCGGCACGTCGACCGTGACGTCCGGCGGTGCCTCGGTGCACGGCAGGAGCCCGAGCGCCGCGATCTCCTGGTCCTGCGCGGTGAGCACGAGCCGCACGCCCGGCAGCGCGCGGGCGCGCGCCGTGTCGGCGATGCGAAAGCGCGCGTGCGCATGCGGCGAGCGCAGCACCACCGCGTGCAACGTCCCGGGCGGCGACACATCGGCGACGTAGCGCCCGGCGCCGCGCAGCAGCGCGCCGTCCTCCTTGCGCGGGATGGACTGGGAGATGCCGAATTTCATGGGGGAAACCTGCGCACTTCGTTCTTGCGGATCGCCGCTCTCATACTAGAACAAAAAGAGAATATCTTCCCCAAATTCAGCAATCGCGGAGCGGAGAAACCGACGATGAGCGAGCCACGCGATCAGCCAGCCGAAAAACGAAAACGCCGGATGAGCGCCCGCTGGCGATACACCAACCGGCTCAATGCGCGCGCGAGCACGGGGCCGAAGACGACCGCCGGCAAGGCGACCGTTGCGCGCAACGCGCTGTGCCACGGGCTGAGCCTGCCGGTGGCGGGCGATCCCGGATTCGCGCCCGAGGTCGTCGAATTGGCGCGCACGATCGCGCAGTCGGTCGTCGGCCAGAGCCTCGATGGCGAGTACCATCAGCTCGCCTGCCGGATCGCCGAGACGCTGATCGATCTTCGCCGCGTGCGCCTCGCCAAGCATCCGCTCAACGTAGAGGTGGCCGCGGACCTGAGGAATTGCCTCAAGCCGCTGAAGCAGCTCTTGCGGCTCGACCGCTATGAGGCGCGAGCGCTGTCGCGGCGCAAGCGCGCGATCCGCGCTTTCGACGAGGCTGTGACGCCACTGCGCGTCGCCAGGGCCCTGCGGGAAAGACGGCAGAATGGCAAAACCGCAGAACAAAGCCATTCGGTGAAAACGCAATGAATTCAGTGAGGGTACTTCCTAGGTCATGGCCGGCCTTTGTCCCGCTACGTCATGGTCGGGCTTCTCCCCCTACGTCATGGCCGGGCTTGTCCCGGCCATCCACGCCTTTGTTGTCGGCGTGGGCGCAAAGACGTGGATGCCCGCGACAAGCGCGGGCATGACGGCGGAGCGGGCGAGTCGGCAGAACAAAGCCATGCGAGGAAAAGCGAATGGTTTCAATGAAGGCCGATGCGAGAGGCAACCGCGGCAGTTACCGCGGCAAATCGCGCCGATCGGCAGAACAAAGCCATCCAGCGAAAACGCAATGAATTCAGTGAAGCCACTTTTCACGTCATGGCCGAGCATGACGGAGACGAGAGCGAGGCGGCAAAATTCCAGAACAAAGCCAACTGGGATAACAGGAGCGATTTCAATGAATTCCATCGGCTAACCGCAGGCCTCGTCTCAAATCCCCGAGACGAACCGCGCCATGATCACGATCGTCATCACCTGCATGGTGCCCTGGCACGCGACCGCAAAGAAGAAGCTCTTCATCATGCGGCCGATCTTGGCGCCGTCCGGGTTCGGCTTGCGCAGCTCGAGGCAGACCCGCAGGTTGGTCGGCAGCAGATAGCCGGTGCCCTGGATCGTCATCAGCGTGACGAGCGTGAGCGCGGCCGCGACCCAGCCGAATTGCGGCCACGGAAGCTCGAGGTAGCCCAAGTCCTTCGCGAGGTACCAGCCGGACGTGCCGGTGATGATCGCGAGCGTCGGCATGAGAAACAGCGTGCGCGGCACCAGCCGCACGATGACCTCGCGCCGCGCCGACGGATCGATGCGGCGCAGGATCGGCCCGACGATGAAGCCCATGAACAAATCGATGCCGGTCCACATGACCCCGCACATCACGTGCACGAAGTTGAGGAACCAGCGCTCATGGCTGACGATCGCCGCGATCATCACGCCGATCGCGACGAGCGCGCAGCCGACGTAGCGCCAGCGGACGATTGATGAGGGCGGCTCAGCCGTGATCGTTGCCATGAGGTGTCACGCCAGCAGGTCGTTGTGCTCCGGATGCCGTTTCATATAGGCGACCACGAACGGACATTTGGCCACAACCTTGAGCCCGCGCGCGCGCACGAGGTCGAGGACGCCGCGTACGATCGCGGAGCCGATGCCCTTGCCTTCGAGCGCGGGCGGCACCTCGGTGTGCATCAGCGTGATCACGCCCGGCTCCAGATGGTAGAGCATGATGGCGGTGCCGCCGTCGGCGTCGAGCTCAAAGCGATGATGCGCAGCATTGTCGCGGATCGTGGCAGCCATTCATCTCCTCCCTCGCCCTCACTCCGCTGCCTGCTCGGCCGCATGGCCGCGGCGCGACCAGCGCTTGCCCAGCCCGGCGATCCAGCGGCACACCACATAGAACGCCGGCGTGAACAACAAGCCGAACGCGGTGACGCCGATCATGCCCGAGAACACCGCGGTGCCGAGCGTCTGGCGCAATTCGGCGCCGGCGCCGATCGCCCAGACCAGCGGCGCGACGCCGAGGATGAAGGCGAACGACGTCATCAGGATCGGGCGCAGCCGCAGCCGCGCCGCCTCGGTCGCCGCCGCCCAGCGGTCGTGCCCGGAGTCCTCGAGCTGCTTGGCGAACTCCACGATCAGGATCGCGTTCTTGGCCGCAAGGCCGATGAGCACGACGAAGCCGACTTGGGTGAGGATGTTGTTGTCCTGCCCGCGCAGGATCACGCCGCTGATCGAGGCGACGAGGCACATCGGCACGATCAGGATCACGGCGAGCGGCAGCGTCAGGCTCTCGAATTGCGCCGCCAGCACCAGGAACACGAACACCACCGCGAGCACGAACGCGAAGGCCGCCGTGTTGCCGGCACGGATCTGCTGGAACGCGAGCGTCGTCCACTCGTAGCCGAAGCCTTCCGGCAAGGTCTCGTTCGCAAGCTTCTCCATGATCGCGATCGCCTGGCCCTGGCTGAAGCCGGGTGCCGCGGCGCCGTCGATTTCGGCGGTCGGATAGAGGTTGTAGCGCGGCACCCGGTACGGCCCGGAGATATCGCGCACCGTCGTGAACGAGCCGAGCGGCACGGTCGCGCCGGCTGCATTGCGCACGCGGATCTTGAGCACGTCCTTGGGGTCGAGGCGGTAGGGCGCGTCGGCCTGGGCGGTGACACGGAAGGTGCGGCCGAACAGGTTGAAGTCGTTGACGTAGGACGACCCGATCAGGATCTGCAGCGCGTTGAACACGTCCGGGACGTTGATGCCGAGGAGCTGCGCCTTGGTGCGGTCGATGTCGAGATAAAGTTGCGGCGTCGAGGTCTCGAACAGCGTGAAGACCTGCGGCGCAATGCCGTCGGTCTTGCCGGCACGCGCGGCGAGCGCGGAAGCGGCCTGCTGCAGCGCCTGCGGACCGGCGCCGCTGCGATCCTCGACCATCATGCGGAAGCCGCCCGCGTTGCCGATGCCGGCGACCGGCGGCGGCTGGACGACGAGCACCAGCGCCTCCTGCACGGGCGCGAACTTCTTGATCAGCGCGGCCGTGATGCCGGCGGCGGACTGCGCGGGGTCGCGCGCGCGTTGCTCCCATGGATCGAGCGTGAGGAAGACCGCGCCCGCGTTCGGCGCGTTGGTGAAGGTCGCCCCCGAGAACCCGACGATGTTGACCGCATGGCCGACGCCCGGCGTCTTGAGCGCCATGTCGACGAGGCGGTTCTGTATTTCGTCGGTGCGCGCGAGCGAGGCGCCAGGCGGAAGCTGCACCACGACGATGAGATAGCCGCGGTCGAGCTGCGGGATGAATCCGGTCGGCGTCTTGCGGAACTCGTTGAGGCCGAACGCGAGAACCGCCGCATAGACGATGAGCACCAGTACCGAGAGCCGCACCGTGCGCGCCGCGATCGCGCTGTAGCCGCGCCCGACTGCGTCGAAGCTCCAGTTGAAGAGACGGAAAAAGCCCTTGATCGGCCACTCCCACCACCGCGGCTTGCGTTCATGCTGGTGCGGCTTGAGCAACAGCGCGCACATGGCGGGCGACAGCGTGAGCGAGACGATGAGCGAGATCACGGTCGCGCCCGCGATGGTGAGCGCGAACTGGCGATAGAACTGGCCCGATATGCCGGTGATGAAAACCGTCGGCACGAACACGGCGCACAGCACGAGCGCGATCGCGATCAGCGCCGCGCCGACCTCGTCCATGCTCTTCACCGCGGCATCGTGCGGCGTCATTCCCGCCGCGATGTTGCGCTCGACGTTCTCGACCACGACGATCGCGTCGTCGACCACGATGCCGATCGCGAGCACGAGGCCGAACAGCGACAGATTGTTCAGCGTGAAGCCGAACGCGGTCATGAAGAAGAAGGTGCCGACAAGCGACACCGGGATCGCGATGATCGGGATGATGGCGGCGCGCCAGGTCTGCAGGAACACGATGATCACCAGCACGACCAGCAGCACCGCCTCGAAGATCGTCTCCTCGACCGCGCTCACCGATTGCTGGATGAACTGGGTCGGGTTGTAGACGATGGCATGCTTGATGCCGGGCGGGAAGCGCTTGGCGAGCTTGTCCATCGTGGCGACGATGTTGTTCGCGGTCTGCAGCGCGTTCGAGCCGGGCCGCTGGAACACCGCGAGCGCAACCGCCGGGTCGCGGTCGAGGTAGGAGTTCGACGAATAGTCGACGGCCGCGAGCTCGACCCGCGCCACGTCCTTGAGCCGCACCACCGCGTTGGCGGTCTGCTTCACCACGATATTGGCGAACTCGTCCGGGTTGGCGAGCCGGCCGAGCGTCTGCACGGCGATCTGGAACGCGCCCTGGGTCGGCGCCGGCGGCTGATCGAGCACGCCGGAGGCGACCTGAATATTCTGGCCCTGCAGCGCATTCGTCACGTCGCTCGCCGTCAGGCCCACCGATTGCAGACGGTCGGGATCGACCCAGATGCGCATCGAATAGTCACGGCTGCCGAACACCGTGATCGAGCCCACCCCGTCGACGCGGGTGAGCGCATCGGTGATCTCGAGCGTCGCGTAATTGGACATGAACAGGGTGTCGCGCGACTTGTCGGGCGAATAGAGGTGCACGACCATCATCAGGTCGGGCGAGGACTTGGTCACCGTGACGCCGATGTTGCGCACGTCCGCAGGCAGGCGCGGCTGCGCGATCGCGACGCGGTTCTGCACCTGCACCTGGGCGATGTCGAGGTTGGTGCCGATGTCGAACGAGACCTGGATCGAGAAGCGGCCGTCGGCGGTCGAGTTCGACGACATGTAGATCATGTTCTCGACGCCGTTGATCTGCTGCTCGATCGGCGTCGCGACCGTCGAGGCGACCACCTCGGCGCTCGCGCCCGGATATTGCCCGGACACGTTGATGATCGGCGGCGCGATCTCGGGATATTGCGCGACCGGCAGGCGCGAGAAGGACACGGCACCGAGGATCACGAACACGATCGAGACGACCGCGGCGAAGATCGGCCGATCGATGAAGAAGTGCGAGATGCGCATCCGCGCGGCCTTCCGACTCTTCGGCCTTAGTTATTCGCTCGCGGCCCGGCCGCTTCGGCGGCGGCGGCAGGCGCCGCGCCGTCATGTTGTTCCTGCGGCTGCACCTTCTGGCCGACGTGCGCGCGCATGAGGCCGTTGACGATCACCTTGTCGTCCGCGGCGATGCCCGACTTGATGACACGCAAGCCGCCGGACAGCTCGCCGAGCGTGACGTATTTCTGCCGGACCATATTCTCGCCATCGACCACCAGGACGAACTTGCGCGCCTGCTCGGTGCCGATCGCGGCATCCGGCACGAGCAGCGCCGTATAGGGCGGCGAGCCGGGGACGCGGACGCGCCCGAACATGCCGGGCGTGAACATGTGGTTCGGATTGGTGAAGACCGCGCGGCCGCGGATCGTGCCCGAGGTGCGGTCGATCACGTTGTCGACGAAGTCCATGCGGCCCTGGTGCACGAAGTCCGGCTCGTCGATCAGCCGGAGCGCGACGAGCGCGCTGCCGTCGCGGCTTTTCATGTCCTTGCCGCCGGTGGCGAGGCGCTCGTAGCGGATGTAGGAGGCCTCGTCGAAGGTGAACTCGAAGCGGATCGGATCGAGCGACACGATGGTCGCGAGCAGGATGTTGTTGCCGCTCACCAGGTTGCCGGGCGACACCCGGCGATCGCCGATGCGGCCGTCGACCGGCGCGCGCAGCTCGGTGAAGTTGAAGTCGAGGGTCGCCTGGCGGACCGCCGCCTCCTGCGCCGCGACGGACGCCTCGGCGACCCGCTTCGCCTGGGTGCGCTGCTCGAACACCTGATCCGTGATGGTCTTGTCGCGCACCAGCTGGGCGCCGCGCGCGAGATCGGCCTCGGCGAACGCGAGGTTCGCGCGCACCTGCGCGAGCGTCGCCTTGGCCTGGTCGAGCGCGGTCTGGAACGGCCGCCGGTCGATGGTGAACAGGAGATCCCCCTGCTTCACCATCTGCCCGTCGGTGAAATGCACCTGGTCGAGATAGCCGGTGACGCGCGCCCGGATCTCGACCGAGTTCGACCGCGACGAAGCGTCCGACATATACGTCCTGATCGACCACCGTCTTGCGCGCCGGCCGCGCGACGGTGACGACGGGATCGGACGGCGCGGCCGCCTGCTGGACCTGATCGCAGGCGGCGAGCGCCGCCGCGAGGGCGACGGCCAGGAGGCGCGCGAAGAGGGGTTTGCTCATCGAGACGTGCTCATGGGCTTTCTATCGGGCTCGCCCCAACGGGGCGACAAACTGGACTTATAGGGGGCGCGGAGGTCGCGACCTACACGCGTCGCGTGAATGTGACCGGGCCGCTCGTGGCCTTTTCGCGCCGCCACATCAACCCCATATCTGCCGCCACGATGCATGTCCATCGGCCGTACGGTCCGCTGGCCGTCCCGGCTCATCCAAGGAACGCCTTCACCGTCCATGTCATTGTCAAACAAGCCAAAACTGGAGCCAGCCGACAACCCCGCCCCGTCCGCCGACGACACCGCCCTGCTCGATGCCTATTCGCGTGCCGTGATCGGCGTCGTCGAGACCGTCAGCCCCGCCGTGGTACGGCTCGACGTGCGATCGGCCGAGCGTGGCCGCCAAGGCGGATCGGGTTCCGGCGTGATCGTCTCGCCGGACGGGCTCGTGCTCACCAACAGCCACGTGGTCGGCGGTGCCTCGCGCATCCGCGCGACGACCGCCGACGGCCAAAGCCTCACGGCCCAGGTCGTGGGCGACGACCCCGACACGGATCTCGCGCTCGTGCGCATCAACGAGAGCGTGACGCTGCCATTCGCGCCGCTCGGCGACTCGCGCCGGCTCAAGCGCGGCCAGCTCGTCATCGCGATCGGCAATCCGCTCGGCTTCGAGTTGACCGTGACGGCCGGTGTCGTGTCCGCGCTCGGCCGCTCGCTGCGCGCCAGCAGCGGCCGGCTGATCGACGACCTCATCCAGACCGACGCCGCGCTCAATCCGGGCAATTCCGGCGGACCGCTCGTGTCGTCGCACGGCGAGGTGGTCGGCATCAACACCGCGATCATCTCGGGCGCGCAGGGCATCTGCTTTGCGATCGCCGCCAACACGGCGAAGTTCGTGCTGGGCGAGCTCGTCCGGCACGGGCGGGTGCGGCGCGGCTATATCGGAATTTCGGCGGCGCAGACCCGCTTGCCGCGGCGCATCCGCCATGTGGCGGGCGTCGCGCAGGAGAGTGCCGTGGTGATCTCGGGCGTCGAGCCGGCGAGCCCGGCCGATCGCGCCGGTCTCATCGCGGGCGACGTGCTGCTCGCGCTCGACGGCCAGGCCGTGACCGGCGCCGACGATCTCATTCGCCTGCTCACGGGGGAGAAGATCGGCCGCGGGATCGAGATCGAGGTGCTGCGCGACGGCACGCGCAAGCGACTTGCGCTTACGCCGGAGGAGCGCCAGCGTCGGGCGGCGTGAGCGGCGCGCCCGCGCCGCGCCGGCGGCGCAGCATCGACAGCCACTCGCGGCCGAACAGCAGCGCCAGCGCGCCGCCGTAGACGAGAGCTGGTCCTGTTGCTGTAAAGCCCTATTCGTTAGGCTATTTCGGCGTGTTCCGCCTCAAGAAATCCCGCGTCACCGGCACCGAGTACGCCTTCGCAGCGTTCTTCCATTGCTTCAGGTATTCGATACGCGGCGCAAGTCGCAGCACCTCGTCGGAGATCGCGCCGGGGTGCGCGGTGTCGTCGCCGGGCATCAGCAGCATCGGGGTCTGGCAGCCGGCGACGAACTCACGCGTCACGCTGTGCACGAACTCGCGGTCGAACAGCCGGGCGCCGAGCGCGATGACGTCGTCGAGCTTGAGCGTCGGGTTGTCGCGGCACATGCCGAGGCCCCAGTTCTCGGCAGTCTCACGCTTCGTATAGGCTACGTTGTCCGGCACCCGGCCGATCGGCTGCATCAGCACGCAGCTTGCGATCCGCTCCGGCACCAGCTCGGCGAGCTTCAGACAGAAGCTCGCCCCGATGCAGGCACCTAGCGTGTGGCAGCGATCGATGCCGAGATGATCGAGCACCGCGATCTGGTCGCGCGCATAGGTCTCCCAGTGGTCGCTCGGCTTCACTGGAGCGCGAGAGCGCCCGGCATTGCGCTGGTCCATCGCAATGACGCGGAAGTCCGTCGCGAGGTCCTTGGTCGGGTCCATCGACGGCGACGGTTTTGACAAATCGCGCGGACTGCCGTGCCAGTACGATATCTGCGAGCGCAGCGAACCGGGCGCGAAGCACAGCACCGGAAAGCCGCTCCCGAACTCTTCGTAGTAGATCTCGCCGTCGGCGGTCTTCAGCACTGGCATTGCGTCACGGTCCCTTCAGCTTGATCTTCTTGACCAACTCGATCCATTTCGCGGTGTCGGCGGCGATGAATTGGCTGAACTCCTCCGGCGTGTTGCGGCGGTACGGCTCATAGCCCGACGCCAGCACCCGCTGGCGCAACTCCGCGTCTGGAAAGCCCTCATTCATCGCGGCGTTGAGCTTGGCGATCACCGGCGCCGGCGTGCCGCGCGGCGCCACGAAACCGTTCCAGCCAAGCACGTCGAACCCGGGCAGGCCGAGCTCGGCAAGCGGCTTGAGGCCGGGCACGAACGGCGACGGCTCGATCGACGTTACCGCGATGCCGCGCAGGCTCCCGGCAGCGATCTGCGGCTGCGCGGTGGCGGCAAGCGAGAACATCATCTGTACCGAGCCCCCAACCACCGCGGCGATCGCCGAGTTGGCCTCGCGGAACGGCACGTGCACGATGTCGACGCCGGTCATCGCCTTGAACCACTCGCCGGCGAGATGCGGCGGCGTTCCGATGCCGGGCGAGGCATAGTTGATCGCGCCCGGGTGCGCCTTCATGTAGGCGATCAGGCTCGCGAGATCATGCGCCGGCACCGACGGGTGCAGCACCAGCACGTATTTCACCGTCGTCGCCAGGCCGATCGGCGCAAAGTCGCGTCGCAGGTCGAGCGGCGATTGGCCGAGCGCCGTGTTGATCGTGTAGGCCGCAGTCGCGAGCAGCAGCGTATAGCCGTCGGGCGGCGCCACGGCCGCCGCCTGCACCGCGATTACGCCGCCCGCGCCGGGCCGCGGCTCGATTACGACCTGCTGGCCGAGCACATCCGCCATCTTGGCGCCGAACACGCGCGCCGGCGTGTCGAGACCGGGGCCGACGATTACCTTGATGTAGCGGGTGGGAAAGTCCTCGGCCTGCGCGCATGCGCCGAGCTTGATGGCGAGCGCGGCAATGGCGAGAACCACACGGACACGAGCAGGACAGAGCATAGACAAGTCTCCGAGCCCGCGATCCTTTCAGCATCCTGCGGCGGTCACAAGAGCGTTGGTGGTCGCAGCTCAGGCTGCCGGTACCGACGATCTCATCCGGTTCCTCACCGGCGGGAAGATCGGCCACTGATCGAGATCGAGGTGCTGCGCGACGGCGCGCAAACGGCTCGCGCTTACGCCGGAGGAACGCCAGCGTCGGGCGGCGTAAGCGGCGCATCCGCGCCGCGCCGACGGCGCAACATCGACAGCCATTCGCGGCCGAACAGCAGCGCCAGCATGCCGCCGTAGACAACGCCGCCGAGGAGCGTGAGCGCCGCGAGCGTGATCTCCGAACGGAACGCCGACAGGCCTGCGAACAATCGGTCGAAGGCGTGCACGCCAACGTACAGCGCGGCCGCCAGCACAAGGCCGGCGCCCGCGAGCCGCGCGGTCGAGCGCTTGAGCCGGTCATCGACAGCGATCAACCGGGCGCGATGCCCGTACCAAACGATCAAGCCGAAATTGATCCAGACGCCGGCCGAGGTTGCGAAGGCGAGGCCTACCTGGGCGTAGTCGCGCATGAGCAGGACTTTAAGCGCGACGTTGACCGCGACCGAGACGAACAGCGCCTTGACGGGCGTCGCCGTATCGCCGCGGGCGAGAAACGTCGCCGTCACGCTGCGCAGGAGCACGAACGGCACGAGGCCGATCGTGTAGGCAGCGAGCGTCGTGCCGGCGGCCGCCGCGTCCGCGGTCGTGAAGGCGCCATGGGCAAAGAGCGCGCGCATGATGAGATCCGGCACGATCAGGAAGGCGGCGACGCACGGCACCGAGAGGAGCAGCGTGAACTCGATGGCGCGGTTCTGCGAATGACGCGCCCCGGCCTCGTCGCCGGCCGCGATGCGGCTCGCCATCTCGGGCAGCAGCACGGTGCCGGCCGCGATCCCGATCACGCCGATCGGGAGCTGGTTGAGGCGATCCGCGTAGTAGAGCGCCGACAGCGCGCCGGCGGCGAGGAAGCTCGCGATGATGGTGTCGGCAAAGAGCGCAATCTGCGTGCCGCCGGAGCCGAGCGTCGCCGGACCGAGCGCCCGGAAGAAGCGTTTGACGTCGTCGTCGAGCGTGAAGGCGTGGAATGTCGGCAGCACCTTGTTGCGCCGCGCATCGGCGGCCACCAGGAGCGCCTGGAGGACGCCGGAGATCAGCACGCCCCAGGCCGCCGCATGGCCGGCGGTCGGAAAGAGAAAGACGAGCGCCAGCGTCGCCATCATCGCAAGATTGAGCAGGATCGGCGCCGCCGCGGCCGCCGCGAAACGATGCAGCGCGTTGAGGATGCCGCCGTAGAGCGTCACGAGCGAGATCAGCAGCAGGTAGGGAAACGTGATGCGGGTGAGCTCCACCGCGAGCGCGAAGCGCTGCGGGTCGCGCGAGAAGCCGGGCGCCAGCAGCCCGATCACCGTGGGCGTGAAGATCAGCGCGACCGCGAGCAGCACGGCCTCGACCGCCAGCAGCAGCGTGAAGATGCGGTCGGCGAACAGGGACGCGGGTGCCGGACCACCCGACGCGCGGATGCGCGCATAGGCCGGAACGAACGCCGCGTTGAAGGCGCCTTCGGCAAAGATGGCGCGGAAATGATTGGGCAGCCGGAAGGCGACGAAGAAGGCGTCGGCCACCGGCCCGGCGCCCAGGATGGCCGCGAGCATGATGTCGCGCACGAAGCCGGTGAGACGCGACACCAGCGTGTAGCCGCCGACCGTGAGAATGCGATCGATCATGTCAACCCGTCTACATCGTCATGGCCGGGCTTGTCACTGAAAGTCGGGCATGCCCGACTTTCAGCATCGAATATCCTGCGAAATGCGGGCAAGCCCGCATTTCGTTGCCATCCACGCCTTTTTCTGTCGCCAAAGACGTGGATGCCCGGCACAGGGCCGGGCATGACGGAGTTCGTGTGGACTTTATGCCGATTTACCGGCTCAACGCCCGTTGCACCGCGTCGATGATCCGGTCCTGCGTCGGCTCGTCGAGATAGGCATGTATCGGCAGGCTGATCACCTCCTGCGCGAGACGGTCCGACACCGGCAGCCCGCCTTCCGCATAGGGGAAGCGCTCGTAGGCTTCCTGCCGGTGCAATGGCTTCGGGTAATAGATCGCGGTCGGGATGCCCTCGGCCTTGAGCGCGGCCGCGAGATCGGCGCGGCGCGCCGGCTCGACGCGGATCGTGTACTGCGCCCACACCGACGTATGGTCATCCGGGACGCGCGGCACCGTCGCGACATTGCCGAGCGCGTTGTTGTAGCGCTCCGCCGCCTTGTTGCGCGCCGCGATCTCGTCGGGGAAGATCTTCAGCTTCTCCAGCAGCACGGCGGCCTGCATGGTGTCGAGCCGGCCCGTGAGGCCGATGCGCACGTTATCGTATTGATGCTTGCCGTGGCCGTGCACGCGCAGGCTCACCAGCAGCGCGGCCAGCTCGTCGTCGTCGGTGAGGATCGCGCCGCCGTCGCCATAGCAGCCGAGCGGCTTGGCGGGAAAAAAGCTGGTCGCGGTCGCAAGCCCGAAGGTGCCGAGCGGGCGCGTCTTGTAGGTCGCGCCGAACGCCTGCGCGGCGTCGTCCAGGATGAACATATCCTCGGCGGCCGTGATGGCGGCGAGCGCATCGTGGTCGGCCGGCAGGCCGAAGAGATCGACCGGGATGACGGCTCTCGGCTTGAGCCCGAGCCGCTTCGCCTTGGCGATCGCGCGCTCGAGGCTCGTGGGATCGATGTTGAAGGTCGCCTCGTCGACGTCGGCGAACACCGGCGTCGCGCCGAGCAGCGCCACGACCTCGGCGGTCGCGCAAAAGGTGAACGCCGGGCAGATCACGGCATCGCCCGGACCGATCCCTTTCGCCATCAGCACCATGACCAGCGCATCGGTGCCGCTCGCGCAGGACACCGCATGGCGGGCGCCGCAGAACGTCGCGAGCTCGGCCTCGAGCGCGCGCACCTCGGGACCGAGGATGAACTGGCAGTGCGTCGTGACGCGGGCGATCGCCTCGTCGATGCGTGCGCCGAGCCGCTGGCGTTGGGCGGCGACGTCGATGAACGGAATGGGTTTCGCTTCGCTGCGAGCTTGCTCGGTCACTTGTTCGGTCATGGGATGTGCGGCCGGGATATTCGGCGTCAGCCGGCCACGCGGCGCGGGCCCTTGCGCGTGGCCGCGATCTCGGTCGGACGGCCGCCGAGGCAGCGGATGGCGACCTCGAGGCTCGCCACGCCCTCCTCGCCGCTCACCGGCGGACGCGTGTCGGTGCGCACCGCCGTGACGAAGGCCGCGAGCTCCGAGCGCAACGGCTCGGCATGGCCGACCGATAGATGCCGCATCGAGTAGCTGCCGTCGGGCTGGAATCCGAAGCACTCGGTCACCTGCCGGGTCAGCAGGTCGCCGATCACGTATTTGCGCTTGGTCGCGACGTGAACGGTGCGCGCCTTGAACGGGGTCAGCCAGTTGGTGTTGATATGCGCGAGCACGCCCGAGGCGGTGCGGAACTGCAGCAGCGCGATGTCCTCGCGCTCGGCCTTGGTGCTGGAGAGCTGCGGCTGGACGTCGACGATCTCCGATCCCGTGAACCAGCCGATCAGGTCGATGTCGTGCACCGCAAGGTCGATGACGACCCCGACGTTCGACATGCGCGGCGGGAACGGGCCGACGCGCGTGATCGCGATCGAGAGGATGTCCTCTTCGCGAATGGCTTCCTTGATGGCCTGGACGGCCGGATTGAAGCGTTCCACATGGCCGACCATCAGCGTGACGCCGGCGCGGCGCGCCGCCGTGATGATCTCGCGGCCTTCCTCGACCGAGGACGTGATCGGCTTCTCCACCAGCACATGCGCGCCGTGGGCGATCGCCGTGATCGCGATGTTGCGATGGAGATGGGTTGGCGCCGCGATCGACACCGCGTCGACCCCGAGCGCGAGCAGATCCGCGATATCGGGGACAGTGGCGCAGCCGAGCGTGTCGCGGACGAAATCCGCCTGCTTCTCGTCCGGATCGGCAACGCCGACCAGCGTGACGCCGGGCATCTCGGCCAGCACACGGGCATGATTGTAGCCCATGACCCCCGCCCCGACGACACCGAGGCGCAGTGGCGTTGCATCGGCCTTCACGGCTTTCACCATGGACGCGCGACCCCCAATTCGTGACCCAGGCCCTTCCCTAGCATGGCACGGGATGGCTGGCGACCGCAAACCGAGACGGCATCAAACACATTTTGAGTCAGGGAGTTACAGCGCAATACCACCCGCTGTGTGAAGGTCGTGGGGCGCGGCTGCCGCGGCCCGCGCGCGGTTCACTCGGCGGCGTCGGCATGCGGCGCAAGGTCGAGCGTGAGGCCGGCCGCAACCGCGTCGGCGCGGAACGCCTTGACGCCGTCGAGCGAGAGCTCCGCCGCCGTCTTGCTGCCGAAGGCCGGCAGCTTCTTGAGGATGTCGGCGGGCGCCGTGATGATGTGGCAGCCCATCTCGTCCGCCTCGAACACGTTGAAAGCCTCGCGCGTCGAGGCCCAGATGATCTCGACATTCGCGGTGCGCTCCGCGCGCGCGACGGCGTCCCGCATGATCGGCCGATAGTCGATGCCGAAATCCGCCAGTCGCCCGGCGAAGACCGAGACGCAGGACGGCGCGCCGCCGGCAAGCGCATCGACCGCGCGGGCGACCTGCTCGGGCGTGAAGATCGCCGTCATGTTGATGTTGACGCCCTCGCGCGAGAGCGCGCGTACCGCATCGAACAGCGGTTCGCCGCGCGTGTTCGTCACCGGCAGCTTGACGAAGACATTCTTGCCCCATGACGCGATCACGCGGCCTTGCGCCACCATCTCGGGGATGTCGTCGGAGAACACCTCGAACGAGATGTGGCGGTCCGGCACGGCGGCGACGAGGTCGCGCGCATAGGCCTCATAGTCCGAGACCCCCGCCTTCTTCAGCAGCGACGGATTGGTCGTGAAGCCCCTGATCCAGGACTGCTTCGCCATCTCGAGGATCTGCGCCTTGTCGGCGCCGTCGGTGAAGAGCTTGACCTTGAGATCGGAAAGCTTGGGCATTGGGTCTCTCATTCGGCCGCGTGATGTTGTCCGGAGTCGCCGCGATTGTACGCACGATTCGCTGACCGTACAGCCGACCCGCGGACGTGCCCGACGCGTTATCCCCGCTCGCGGCATGCCGGCTGCCACACGGACCGAGATGGGTCTCCGTCGTCAATCAGGCTCGAACTGGTCGCGATAGTCGCGCGCGAGGCTTGCGTCCTGATCCTTCTTGCGCAGCGCGCAATTGCCCACCACCAGCAGGTCGATCTCGGTCCCCATGAAGCAGCGGAACGCATCTTCGGGCGTGCACACGATCGGCTCGCTGCGCACGTTGAAGCTGGTGTTGACCAGGATCGGGCAGCCGGTGACCTGGTTGAACCGCTCGATCAGCGCGTGGAAGCGCGGATTGGTGTCGGCGTCGACGGTCTGCAGCCGCGCCGAATAGTCGACATGCGTCACGGCGGGAATCTGCGAGCGCACCACATTGAGCTTGTCGATGCCGAAAAGCGCCTGCTCGTCCGCGGTCATCGCCCGGCGGCGCTCCGGCCGCACGCCGGCGACGAACAGCATGTAGGGCGAGTCGCCGTTGAACTCGAACCACTCGGCCGCCTTCTCGCGCAACACGGCCGGCGCGAAGGGGCGAAAGCTTTCGCGGTATTTGATCTTGAGGTTGAGCAGCTTCTGCATCTTGGGCGAGCGCGGGTCGGCGAGGATCGAGCGCGCGCCGAGCGACCGCGGCCCGTATTCCATGCGGCCCTGCATCCAACCCACCGCCTCGCCCTGGGCGAGCGAGGCCGCGGTCTGGTCGATCATCTCGCCGTCCGACAGCACCGTGAAGCGGGCGCCGGCGGCGCGCAGGCGCTGCTCGATATCGGCCTGGGAAAACCCCGGGCCGAGCAGCGCTCCCGCCATGGCGTCATGCTTGCCGTCGGCGGCGCGCGGATGGCCGAGCAGCAAATGCCAGGCCGCCAGCGCGGCGCCTAGCGCGCCGCCTGCGTCGCCCGCCGCCGGCTGCACCCAGATGTTCTTGAAGCAGCCGTCGCGCAGCAGGTGGCCGTTGGCGACGCAGTTGAGCGCGACGCCGCCCGCGAGGCAGAGATTCGGGCGCTGATATTCGCGCGCGAGCGAGCGGCCGAGGCGCAGCACGATCTCCTCGGTGACCGCCTGCACCGACGCCGCGAGATCCATGTGGAACTGGGTCAGCAATTCCTTGTCGGGTTGCCGCACCGGCTCGCCGAACAAGTCGGCGAACTTCTGGTTCGTCATCGTCAGGCCGGTGCAATAGTTGAAGTGGCTCATGTCGAGCCGGAACGTGCCGTCCGGCTTGAGGTCGAGCAGATGCTCGATGATGCGGTCCTTGTATTTCGGCTCGCCATAGGGCGCGAGACCCATCAGCTTGTACTCGCCCGAATTCACCTTGAAGCCGACGTAATAGGTGAAGGCCGAGTACAGAAGCCCGAGCGAGTGCGGGAAGTGCAGCTCCTTCACGATGTTGAGCCGGTTGCCGTCGCCGAGCGCGACCGTGGTCGTCGGCCACTCGCCGACACCGTCCATGGTGAGCACGACGGCGCTCTCGTAGGGCGAGGGAAAGAACGCGCTGGCAGCGTGACTCAAATGATGCTCGGTGAAGAGCATCTTCTTGGCGACGTCGAATTCCGGATCGAAGTGGCGCAGCTCGCGCGCGAGCATATCCTTCTGGAAGAGCTTCTCGCGGATCCACACCGGCACGGCCGTCGCAAACGACGCGAGGCCGCGCGGCGCAAATCCGACATAGGTCTCGAGCAGCCGCTCGAACTTGAGGAACGGTTTCTCGTAGAACACGACGTGATCCACGTCGCGGAGCGCCACGCCACTGGCGGACAGGCAATATTCGATCGCGTGGCGCGGAAAGCCCGCGTCCTGCTTGATGCGGGTGAAGCGCTCCTCCTGCACGGCCGCGACAATGCGGCCGTCGGCGACCAGCGCGGCAGCGCTGTCGTGATAGAAGGCCGAGATTCCGAGAATGCGCATCAATCAGAACAGCGTATAGATGAACGGCGCGACCGCCGATCCCTTCACCAGGACGATCAGGCCGCCGAAGACGAAAAGCACCAGGAATATCGGCACCAGCCAATATTTCTTGCGCGCCATCAAGAACCGGCAGAGCTCGGCGAGAAAAGACATTCGCGTTCCTGTTGGTGCGGAGACTGGGATCAGAACTGGTTCGTCATCGTGCCGGGCTCCGGTCCGGGCGGATCACGCACGATCCAGTAGCTCTGCAGATCGGCGCGGCGGCGCAGCGACAGCACGTCCTTGCCGAGCATCCGCATGATGAGCCCGATCGGCGTCACGCACAGGAAGAACACGGCCCCGATGACGAGCGGGCTCATGATGTGATGCAGAAGCAGGCCGAAGCGGAACCAGACGTAGTTCAGCGGGAACAACACGCGCGGCGCAGCAAGGCTCAGAGCCGCGAAAACGGCCGCGACGATCAGCAGAATCCAATGCGGCGCAGCTCCGCGCAGGAGCGGAAGCGAACCAAGGATCGCCGCGACCGCGGCCATCGTCAGCCCGAAGTTGCGATCGGAGCCCGGCGTATTCTTCTCCGCCAGACGTTGGCCTTCCGTCACCGCACGCATGGTCGTGTCTTCCGGTTCCTCAGGAGTACCGATCCCATATAGGCAAAGCACACGGCCCGAAGCAAGAAAGCGCAGCCGCGCCGCCGAGGCGCGTCGGCCGCAAAGCCGATCGAGCCGACGAAGCGGCGGTCTAGGTGTGCTTCTGAGGCAAGGCCAGCGAGGTGTCGCCGGCCAGCGAGGTCGGCTGCACGCTCACGAGCGTCCCGCCCTGCCCGTCGCTCGAGATCGCGAACTGCGAGGCCGCGTAATTGCCCAGCAAGGCAAGATTCGCCGCCTGCCCTGCCTCACCCACCGTCAGGCTGCCGCCAGCCTTGACGGGGTCGGCCGCATAGCCGACCGTGGTTTGCGGGCTGAACACGATGTCGTGCAGATCGATCTTATCCCGGCTGGAGAATCCAGAAATCTGGCCGCTGAACCCCGCGGAATCATCGAGCTGCAGCGTCCCGCTCGCGCCGATGAACGAGACCGGAGCTGCTGAGAAGACCAGCTCGGCGGAGCCGCCATCCGCGATCATGATAGGGGCAGTTCCCGAGCTGCCGGCGTCGCTGAAGGTCAATCCGCTTGAGCCGGCGCCCGTGGAATTTTGACTACCGGCCTCGCCGTTGTCCAGGAAGCCCGACGTCGACTGCGGCGGCGACACGGTGAAGCTCACGGCCGCGCTGGAGAAGGTGCCATCCGATGCATTGGCCCAAATCTGGTGCGACGACGTCACCGGGCCGACCGAAACCTGCGCAAACTGCGCCGCCGTGAGAACCACAGTGCTGGATGCGTTCAGTGGCGCCCCATTGAGCAGAAGAGGGCTCGATCCGTCACTTGCGATGTCCTCGATGCGCCAAGTTACCGCGGGTATCCCGGACGGATCGCTATAGGTCAGCAATGACGACAGCGCAACCGGTGCCTCGCCGCTCGTCTCCTGCAGGTTATGTGGCGTCACCGTCGGCGGACCGGACGGCCCCGACGCGGACGAAGGTGGCGACACCGTGAGGCTCACGGCCGCGCTGGAGAAGGTGCCATCCGACGCATTCGCCCAAATCTGGTGCGACGACGTCACCGGGCCGACCGAAACCTGCGCAAACTGCGCCGCCGTGAGAACCACAGTGCTGGATGCGTTCAGTGGCGCCCCATTGAGCAGAAGAGCGCTCGATCCGTCACTTGCGATGTCCTCGATGCGCCAAGTTACCGCGGGTATCCCGGACGGATCGCTATAGGTCAGCAATGACGACAGCGCCACCGGCGCCTCGCCGCTCGTCTCCTGCAGGTTATGTGGCGTCACCGTCGGCGGACCGGACGGCCCCGACGCGGACGAAGGTGGCGACACCGTGAGGCTCACGGCCGCGCTGGGGAAGGTGCCATCCGACGCATTCGCCCAAATCTGGTGCGACGACGTCACCGGGCCGACCGAAACCTGCGCAAACTGCGCCGCCGTGAGAACCACAGTGCTGGATGCGTTCAGTGGCGCCCCATTGAGCAGAAGAGCGCTCGATCCGTCACTTGCGATGTCCTCGATGCGCCAAGTTACCGCGGGTATCCCGGACGGATCGCTATAGGTCAGCAATGACGACAGCGCCACCGGCGCCTCGCCAATCATCTCTTGCAAGTTCCGCGGTGTAACCGTCGGTGGGGCGGACGCTTTCGGTATGGCTGGCGGCGACACCGTGAGGCTCACGGCCGAGCTGGACAAGGTGCCATCCGACGCATTGGCCCAAATCTGGTGTGACGACGTCACCGGCCCAACCGAAACCTGCGCAAACTGCGCCGCCGTGAGAACCACAGTGCTGGATGCGTTCAGTGGCGCCCCGTTGAGCAGGAGAGCGCTCGATCCATCACTTGCGATGTCCTCGATGCGCCAGCTTACCGCCGGTCTCCCGGACGGATCGCTGTAGGTCAGCAATGTCGACAGCGCCACCGGCGCCTCGCCACTTGTCTCCTGCAAGTTCCTCGGCGTCACGGTCGGCGCGCCAAACGTCAGGGCGAGTTGAACGGCCTGTGCGGCATTGACCAGGCCGGCACCCGCAACGGCGGCATTGCCGAAGGAGGTCGCCGTTTGTTCGAGTATGGTCTTGATCTGCGAAGGCGTGAGATTGGGGTTTGCCTGCAGCATATCGGCGACCACGCCAGCCACGCTTGGCGCCGCGGCCGAGGTGCCGAAAAAGTCACCTAGGCCGCCGGAGACGGACGTCTCGATATCATCCACGCCGGAGACGGCGACCGGACTGAAGGTTTGCGGCGGCGAGATCGCAGTGCCGTTGGAATTGAACAAGAGCTCCGTACCCAGTCCGGAGGACGAGAAGCTCTCATTCTGAATACTTTTTCCGAAGCCAGGCGTATTGGCGGAATCGACGGCGCCCACCGTGATCGCAAACGGGGACATGTGGTGGCCGAACACGGTGCCGACATTGGCGCCGCTGATCGTGACCGGCAGGCCATCCCCCGAGGCGATCTCCTTGATCAAACCGGGATTGGCGCCGGACGGATTCACGATCGCGATCTGGTAGGTCGCTCCACCCGTAAGAGTGAAGCCGATCCACGGATTATTGTTTACGTTCTTGATCACGCCGAGCTGCTGGCCGCCGCTGAAGACGTGCACTTCGAGGTCGTCGGCCGGCGCGGCGCCGTAAGCCTGATTCCATTCGATCAGGATCGGGACCGAAAAAGTGGAGTTGGCCCCCAAGGTGAGGGTCTGCACGATGCTCCCGCCGAAGCTTTCCGCATCGGTCAAGGAAATGCCGTCGAAGCTTCCTGAAATCGGCGTCCAAGCAGCTTGGTAACCGTTGGCGGCATCATTCCCCGCCGACGTGAGGTAGGTTACGCCCTCCTGTTCGACCGTCTGGATCGCATTGGCGATCACGCCGCTTTGGAAGAATGGTTCGTCGAAATACGAGACATCGTCGACGATGACCTTGGCCCCGGCATTCGCAAGCGCAATGATGCCGTTCGCGAAGTCCTGCTCGCTGACGTCCGCCGTGTAGAAATCGAGGGTAGCGTCCGGCGCGAGGTCGTGCACGACCTGCATCATCGCGCGCCCCTCGTCGGTGCCGCCCGAACTGAAATCCTTCAGGACATGCACCTGCGAGGCCGAGGGCAGAGCGCCATCGGCTTCGTCCTGCGCGGCACCGCCGAGATCGTTGAAGCTGTCGGATATGACGCCGACCGTAATCCCGGCGCCGGTCACATTCAGGCCGGCCGCGTTGAGGGCCACGCGCACTTGTTGCGGCGAGGCCCCAGTCGGAGAAAAGGTGGAATTCAGCGCAGAGGAACCGGACGCGTCAGGGTTCCCGTCGACGATCATTGGACTGTCGGCCGTAATCGCGGCGACAGCCGGCCCGACCGCCGGCGGCTGGATCGAACCGTCGGCCGCAAACCGCCCGCTCTCGGCCGCCGTCGGCGCCGCGACAAAATCATCCGCCGGCCGCGCGTCAAACCGCGACGCGCCATCCGACGGATCGTCGTCCAACCATCGTCCGTTTCGGCTATCCCAGTGCACAGAGCCGCCTATAGATCCATGCCGTCAACTGCCGACGTGTCACAAAGAAGTTTTCCCCGCGAACAAATCAACTCGCGCCATTGTCCGTTTCGCACCTATGCTGCCCCATGCAACAATACGGCGCAAGGATGCCTCTCCACAACCCGATTGAACGTGGCCCTCACCGCTGATGTCGCGCGGACAAATGTCTCGCGCTCGCCAGATGCGAAATGCCGTCGCCTTTGATCAAACACCGACATGTTAGAGAAACCGAGCGGCCGCAAATCACAAACAAGGCGACAGGCCCAAAACTCTCCCCGACCCAAATCCACCGTGGGAATGTGGCAATTTTGCCAACCGGGCGACCTGCGGCAAAAATGTCCACGCCGCGCCGCGCGCGGTCGAACCGGCCCCCGCCTGCTGCACTCGATCAGACGTCGCTGGCGCATCGCCAAATCAACTCCGCGCTGCCCCTTTTTATCATCCCGTGAGCGCCCTCAACGAGCCGTAAAAGCCTTTGCTGCAATTCGTCGGATTTCCACGATCTTGCAGACCCCTCCGTTTGGACCTGAGGAACCGCGACCGCAGAGGCATTCACGACCGGAGACAAAGGGTCTCGCGCGCTTTCACGCCGCCGCGCTGTCTCGTCCCGACGCCCGAGCGACCTGCGACGCAATCCACGCATAGGTCTTTTCCATCCCGGCGCGCAAAGGCTGCGACGGGGCCCAGCCGAGCGACTTGCGGATCAGCTCATTGTCCGAATTGCGCCCGCGAACGCCGAGGGGGCCGGGCACGTGCCGTATCTCCAGGCGCTTGCCGGCGATGTCCATGGTCATATCGGCGAGTTGGTCGATCGTGACCATTTCGCTCGAGCCGATGTTGAACGGTCCGGTCTCGTTCGAGCGCATCAAGCGCAGCGTTCCTTCGACGCATTCGTCGATGTAGAGGAACGATCGCGTCTGCTCGCCGTCGCCCCAGACCTCGAGCTCATCGCCGCTCGTGGCCTCGGCCACCTTGCGGCAGATCGCGGCCGGCGACTTCTCGCGCCCGCCCGTCCAGGTTCCGAGCGGACCGAAGATGTTGTGATACCGCGCAATGCGTACATCGATGCCGAAATTGCGCCCATAGGCGAGGTAAAGACGCTCGCTGAACAGCTTCTCCCATCCGTATTCGCTGTCGGGATTGGCCGGGTAGGCGCTCGCCTCCCGGGTGATCGGGGCGCGCGGATCGAGCTGATTGTGCTCCGGGTAGATGCAGGCCGAGGAAGAATAGAACACCCGCTTGCAATCACGCTTGCCCAACGTGTCGAGCATGTTGAGGTTGATGGTCGCCGAATTGTGCAGCACCTGCGCGTCGTTCTCGCCCGTGAAGATGTAGCCGGCTCCGCCCATGTCGGCAGCGAACTGATAAATCTCGTCGAAGCCACGGTCGACCACGCCGCGGCATACAGCCTGTTCGCGCAGATCGCCGATGATGAAGTCGTCCGCGCCGGTCTCGTCGAATTGCGGATGCTTGAGATCGACACCGCGCACCCAGAAGCCTTCGGCTTTCAGCCGCTTGACCAGGTGGCTGGCGATGAACCCGCCGGCACCGCACACGAGAGCCGTTTTCATTCGCGAGCCCCTGACCCGAAATCGACGGAGAGGTCCGACCGCGCCGCCATCCTCAACCTGGAGGCCGCGTGACTGTACACTAGATCATTTGCGGCAAGCCGCCACGGCGGAATTCGATCACCACGCCGCCGAAATCATCGCCGATTATAAACGTCATCGAGGCGCAAGATATCGTCCTCGCCCAGATAGCTCCCGGTCTGCACTTCGATCAGCTCAAGCGCGATCCGGCCCGGATTGGCGAGCCGATGAACCGAGCCGATCGGAATATAGATCGAACTCGTTCTCGTGCACGGTGCGCACCTCGTCGCCGACCGTGACCTCGGCGGTGCCGCGCACCACCACCCAGTGCTCGGCGCGATGATGGTGCTTCTGCAGCGACAGCTTGCCGCTCGGCACGACGACGATGCGCTTGACCTGGAACCGGTCGCCGCCGTCGACCAACTGGTAATAGCCCCAGGGGCGGTGGACGCGGCGGTGCTCCTTGGCTTCCGTCCGTCCGCGCCGCTGCAGCTCGGCCACCAGCGATTTGACCTCCTCGGCGCGCCCGCGCGGCAGCACCAGCACCGCATCGGGCGTCGACACCACGATGAGATCCTCGACGCCGAGCACGGCCGTCAGGCGCCCCTCGGCATGCACGACACAGCCCTTGGCATCGACCGCGAGCACGGGGCCGCTTGCCGCATTGCCGCCGGCGTCGCGCGGCGCCACGTCGAACACCGCGTCCCAGCTGCCGATGTCCGACCAGCGGAAGCGGCCCTCGACCACCGCGGCGCGATCCGTCTTTTCCATGACCGCATAGTCGATCGATTTTTGTGGCGCCTTGCCGAAGGCCTGCTGGTCGAGGCGCACGAACCCGAGATCGGTCGCGGCAGCCGCGACTGCTCCCTCGACCGCCTCCGCCATCGCGGGCTCGAAACGGGCCAGTTCGGCCAGCAGCGCGTCCGCGCGGAAGAGGAAATTGCCCGAATTCCACAGATAGCCTTGCGCCACGTAGCTCGCCGCGGTCGCGGCATCGGGCTTTTCCACGAAGGCCGCGACCCGGCTCACGCCCGCGATCTCGAGCGCGTCGCCCCGCCGGACATAACCGTAGCTCGTCTTCGGTGCGGTCGGCCGGATCCCAAATGTAACGATATGCCCAAGCGCCGCCGCATCGCGCCCGGCGCGGCAGGCATCGTGAAACAGGTCGTTGTCGAGAATGACGTGATCGGCCGCGATCGCGAGCACGATCGCGTCCGGATCGCGGCTGCGCGCGAATGCTGCACCAGCCGCGATGGCCGGACCTAAATCGCGCCGCACCGGCTCGAGCACCACCGTCGCGTCGATGCCGATCTCCTCGGCCTGGCGGTGGGCGAAGAACCGGAAGGCATCGCTCGTCATCACGATCGGAGGGCCGAACAATTCCGGCGACGACACCCGCATGAGCGCCTGCTGATAGGTCGATTTCTCACCCACCAGCGGCAGGAATTGCTTCGGCATGGCATCGCGCGACACCGGCCACAGGCGGGTGCCGGCGCCACCGGCAAGGACCAACGGAATGATGCGTGGTGAAGTCATCGGGGTGCCGCGCCGCAAGTTCTGGAAAGAGCCGTCATGGAGGTCGCCCCGTAATACCGATCTTAGTGGACCGGCTGATCGATCTGTTCGTGCGCCTGAGCGGGCGGCGGACTAGCCGCCGGCGGAGTCTGCGGCGGTGGCGCGTTGGCCGGCTGGTTCTGGTCGCCGTCCACTTGCCGGATATAGGTCTGGTAGCCGGGAGCACCTCGGCGAGGTGGCGCGTCTGCCGGCAATCCGCCGGCCCATTCCGGCAGATGATCGCCAATCAAATTACCATTGCTGGTGGACGCGCACGATGACAGCAGCAGCCCCCCGAGCGTGATACCGATCATTAATACAATACGCATGACCGCTTCACGTTTGTCGCGGCCCGCGGGCGACCCTCACGGTCGCCGCCGCCACATTGGTTGATGGCAGATCGCCGGAATCATACCCGCCCCGTACCTTCGGTGCCATTCGATGGTGTCGCCAGCATGGCGCCAAGCCAGAAAAAAATGAGCCGGCCTTCGACGAAGGTCGAAAAATGCGAATTCGCCAGACTGGTTGCGCACCAGCCGATCAGCATCGCCGCCGCCACCTCTCGGTAGGGCGCCGGCGCCGGACATGTCAGCGCGCGGAAGATGAAGAACAGAAAGGCCGCCAATCCGATCAGCCCCTGCTCGCCGAGGATCTTGAGAAACTGATTGTGCGGGTCGCCCGTTTCGCTTCCCTGCCATCCCACGACGGCCTGCCCGTAAGGGCGATAGCCGTCTTCGAAGCCGCCGGTGCCGACCCCAAAGATCGGGTGATCACGGACCATCCGTATCGTCGTCGGCCAAAAAACGGCGCGGTAGCCGAGCGAGGTCGGCGTTGCGGACTGGCCGGCAGTCTCGAATTCGCGCACCGCTTGCCCGACGCGGCTGCGAACCTGGGCGTTCGACCCCAACAACAGGCAGACACAGACCAGGACGCCGAGGCCTGCGACAACCTTCGTGCGCCACGATCCGCGCGCCAGAAACGTGACGGCGGCAACAGCCATGATCACCACCGCGAGGTAGCCGCTGCGTCCCCACAGGACAAAAGCGACATCGACGATCATCATGGCGATGACCGCGATCATGATGCGCCGGTCACCGAGCAGGCGGTCGCCCACATAAGCCTCGGGGCGCATGACCGCCCCGACGCAGATGATCATCGCAAGCGAAAAACTCAGTCCTTGGACCGCATAATTGTGAAACGAGACCCCCGACGGCAGTTTATTGAGGATCGCGTACTGCTGCCATGCCGTCACGAAAGAGACGAGCGCGCCGACGACGCACGCGAAGACGAAGACCTTGCATGCCAGCCGCTTCGACGCTGCATCGTCGAATACCGCGAGGGCCAGTGGGACGAGAAGAAGGCGACGCCAGCCAACCAAAGCGCTGAGGGCGTCGTGCCATGATGCCGGGCCGTAGAACGTCGCAAGCACGACGATCGCCGCGAAGGGAAGAAGCCCCGTCATCAGCGGATGATGGATGGTCTGCGCAAGCCTCCGGCGCAGCTCGGCGCTGACCGCGAACGTGATGTAAGTTGCGACCTCGAGGATGATCGCCGGCGAGGTCGACACGAGGACCGCGACCAGGAAGCCGAGCAGCAGCGCGCGCGCGAGCCCGACCCCGCCGTCGGGTGGCGCCAACGCGCGCGAAACGATCGACGCTGCGTCCTTGCTTTCGATCGCATTCACCGCGGCGCCCGCCTAGACCTTGTGAAACGCACGGTACCAGGCGACGAAGCGCCGGACCCCATCCGCGATCGAGGTCGCGGGCACGAACCCGACGTCGCGGCGCAGGTCATCGACGTCCGCATAGGTCTCCGGCACGTCGCCGGGCTGCATCGGCACGAGCTCGCGGATGGCCGCCTTGCCGACCGCCTCCTCGATGAGGCGCACGACCTCGGTGACCTCGACGGGCGTGTGATTGCCGACGTTGTAGACGCGCCACGGGCCGCGGCTCGTTGCCGGATCGGGCCGATCGCCCGACCAGCTCGCATCGCCGCCCGGCGGGCGATCGATCAACCGGACCACCGCTTCGGTCACATCGTCTACGTAGGTGAAATCGCGCCGCATGTTGCCGTGGTTGAACAGCTTGATCGGCCGCCCGGCGAGGATCGCGTCGGTGAACAGCCACATCGCCATGTCGGGGCGCCCCCATGGGCCATAGACCGTGAAGAAACGCAGGCCCGTCGTGGGCAGGCCGAACAGGTGCGCATAGGCGTGCGCCATCAGCTCGTTCGCCTTCTTGGTCGCCCCGTAGAGGCTCAACGGATGGTCGACGTTCTGCGCGGTCGAAAATGGCATTTGCGTGTTCGCGCCGTAGACCGAGGACGACGACGCGTAGACCAGATGTCGCGACTTGGCATGCCGACAGCCTTCCAGAATGTTGAGAAAGCCCGTGAGGTTCGCATCCGCATAGGCGTGAGGATCGACCAGCGAGTGACGAACGCCGGCCTGCGCGGCGAGATGGATCACGTAAGGAAAGCGATGTTCCGCGAACAGCGCCGTCATGCCGGCGCGGTCGGCGAGATCGACCTTGATGAACCGGAACGCCCTCTCCTTCGCGAGCTCATCGAGACGCGCCTGCTTGAGCGCCGGTTCGTAGTAGGCGTTGAGATTGTCGATGCCGACGACGGAGCGGCCGCCCGCCAACAGCCGGCGCGTCACATGAAAGCCGATGAAACCGGCCGCGCCGGTGACGAGGATCGGATCAGCAGACATATGGACGCAGCGCCTTTCTCATTCGCTTTGGCGCGCTTACAGCCGCCACAGCTCGACGCCCGGCGGCTTGGCGGCGCGGTCGAGCATGGCCTTGACGTCGAGCACCACGCCGCCGCCCGGCTTGAGCAGCTTCTCGATCATCGCCCAGCCGCCGCGCACATAGTCGTCATGGGCGACCGCGAGGATGACGGCATCGGCACGGCGCAGCGCCGGCATCTCGGCGAGCGCGATGGCGTATTCGTGCTCCGCCTCGCCGGCAAGCGCGAGCGGATCGTGCACCTGCGCGCTGATGCCGAACGAGGAAAGCTCACGCACGATATCGACCACCCGCGAGTTGCGGATATCCGGCACGTTCTCCTTGAAGGTCAGGCCGAGCACCGTCACGGTCGGCGCGGCACCTCCCCGCTGCATCAGCATGCGCACGCATTCGCGCGCGACACGGCGCCCGACGCCGTCATTTATATGCCGGCCCGCGAGAATGACCTGTGGCGCGTATCCGGCCTTTTCGGCGCGATGCGTGAGGTAATACGGGTCGACGCCGATACAGTGGCCGCCGACGAGCCCCGGATAGAACGGGAGGAAATTCCATTTGGTGCGCGCCGCCGCGAGCACGTCGCCTGTATCGATGCCGAGCGCGTGGCAGATCGCGGAAAGCTCGTTCATGAACGCGATGTTGAGATCGCGCTGGGTGTTTTCGATCACCTTGGCGGCCTCCGCGACCTTGATCGACGGTGCGCGGTGGATGCCGGCCTTGACGGCGGAGCCATAGACCGCGGCGACGAGATCGAGCGTCTTGTCGTCCTGCGCCGATACCACCTTGATGATCGTCTCGAAGCGATGCGTCTTGTCGCCGGGATTGATCCGCTCGGGCGAATAGCCGAGCGTGAAATCGCGGCCGCAGGCGAGGCCCGAGACGCGCTCGAGAATTGGCGCGCAGTCCTCTTCGATCGCCCCCGGATAGACGGTCAACTCGTAGACCACGACGTCGCCGCGCTTGAGCACGCCGCCGACGGTTTCGGAGGCGGCCAACATGGCGCGCAGATCGGGGCGCTTGGCCGCATCGATCGGGGTCGGCACCGTGACGATGAAAAAATCGGCGGAGGCGAGCGCTTTCGGATCGTTCGTATAGGCAACGCCTGCTTGAGCGAGTTCCGCCGCATCGACCTCGCGCGTGCGGTCGCGGCCCGCGCGCAGTTCGCCGATGCGGGTGCTGTCTATATCGAAGCCGATCACCGGCGCGCCTACGCGGGCGAGCGCGACGGCGACCGGCAGGCCGACGTAGCCCAGGCCGATGACAGCGATCTTACGGCCGTGGCTCAATTCCCGTACCCCGCATGCGCGCGGCGACTGTTTACCGGTCGCACCGGAAGGTGCGCAATACCGATTGCATGATCGGGCCTCGGATCAATCACCGACCGGCCCCGTGATTTCCCATTGCGAGCGTGGGATGTCCTTGCCGTAGCGCGCCGTGAAGTCGGGCGTCGCCGCCGCGCCCGCAAGCCGCGACCCCGGTCGCAGATCATCCGCCGGAATGCCGTCGAATTCGGTCACCAGCAGTGAGCCGTCGACCGTTTTCACCACGAAAGTTCCGCTCGCCACCGAAACGTCGACGATCGTTCCAGCCGCGACGTCCGGCGCGAACAATGTCGCGTCGAACGGCTGTGCCGACGAAATGCCGATCCGCCGCCCGTCGAGATACGCGAAGGCACCCGGATAGGGCGGCGCTACGGCGCGGATCAGCCGGTAAATCGCGCGTGTCGACGCCCGCCAGTCGATCAGGCCGTCGTCGGGAACGCGTTTGGGATAGTAGCTCGGCTCACCGCTCGGCTGCGGCGTGAACACGACCTCGCCGGACGCGATCTTCGGCAGGCTTTCGGCGAGCACCTGCAGCATCGCGATGCGGTTCTTCTGATGCAGCGTCTCGATCGTGTCGTGCGCGTTGATGTCGAAGGCGCGCGATCCGATGATGTCGCCGTCGTCCATCCCGGGCGTGTAGCGGAAAAGATAGGTGATGAAGCGGCTCTGGCCGGTGATGATGGACCAGTTCATCGGCGAGCGCCCGCGTCCGCGCGGCAGGCCGAACGCGCTGCCATGCATTCCGCACGCGAACTTGCTGAGCGTCCGCAGGATTCCGTCGGGAATGAGCCGCTCCCAGCCGAGCACGCAGAGCAGATCGAAGCGTGCGCTCTCGAAGAATGCGATGTCGGCCGGATCGCTCAGCCCGTAGGAGCGCACCTCGTGCCGCGGGATGCCGGCCGCATCGCAAAAGGCGGCGATCTCGGCACCACAGAAAGTACGCAACATTGTTGCGCGCCGCACTCTCGGGGTTGAGGGTGACGACTGCGCTGATCGGCCACGCATTGGCGCGCTGAAGGCCGACGATCAGATCAAGGGTCGTGCCCTTAGATCCTAAAATCGCGAGTCTCAGCGGCAATGACATGGCCGAACACCTTGCGGCAGTTGTTCATGAGATATTGCTCGAGCTCTTGCTGCCGCCGGTCGCGCAATTCGTTCCATATGGCGGTGTCGTCGTTGATGCCCGCCCACCATTCGGGATGCAGCAGGAGCTGGATGCGCGGGCGTCCCGACGCCAGCCACTGCGCCAGCGTCGGCAGGAAAGCAAGCGAGCGGCGGGAATCCGACAGATACGAGTCGGGGCTGAAGAAGCGCAAATCGTAGGCATTGATGAAGGAAGCGTAGGTTTTGCCTAGCACGGCCGGCGACGGGCGGTGGAAGCTCATGACGTCGTCGACCGCAAGCACACAGGACGAGAACCAGTCGATGGTCCGCCGGATGACGCCTTCATCCGCGCCGAACCGCGTCTCGTCGATATGCAGCCCGACGCAATGTCCGGCGGTGCGCAAGGTCCGCATGATCTCGATGACCTCGTCGGAGAATATGCTGTAGGTCTCGGCGTTGAGCTGGAAGAAGAAGTTGGACTGGACAGCCTGCTCCTGGGCGAGGCGCCCGAGCACCAGCGCGTTGCGCGCCGAGATGTCGACGTCGTGCCGCAGGAAGATGACCTTGCCATCCGCGGGCGCCTGGTCGAGTCGCGCGAAGACGTATCCGGCCGCCTTTGCGGCCGTCAGGATATCGCCGAATAATCGCGCGCCGAACTCGCTGGCCTCGAACATGCGTTCAACTCCGTCGGGCATCACGCATAGGCGCGCCGCCAAGCCTGGAACTGCAGCACCGCCCACAATCCGTGCTGCGCGTCGCGCCGGCCGGCCAGGAACTCATCGAACCTGCGGCGTACCGCAGCGCCGTCGAACAATCCGTCCGATAGGGCACTGGCCGACAAGAGATCTTCGGCCCACGGCCGCAGCGGCCCCTTGATCCAGTCGCCGACCGGAATGCCGAATCCCATCTTCGGCCGATCGGTCAGCGCCTTCGGCACGTAGCGCGCGAGGATCGCGCGCAGCGGCCGCTTGCCCTCGCGGTTGGCGATCAAGAGACCGGTCGGCAGGCGCCAGGCGAATTCCACCACGCGGTGGTCGAGCAGCGGCACGCGCGCCTCGAGGCCCACCGCCATCGAGGCGCGATCGACCTTGGTAAGGATGTCGTCCGGCAGATAGGTCAGCATGTCGAGAAGCCGCAGCTTCGACACGGTGTCGAGGCCGTGCGTTTCGCGGCCGAGCCGCGCGACGACGTCGGCCGGCTCGCGCACGCCGGGCAGGAACCGCTCCGGATCAGGCGTGTAGGAGACGACCCGTCGATACATGTCGAGCGGATCGTCGTCGCCGAGCAGCGCCGCGCCCTTGCGGATCTTGTCGCCGGCGTGAGCAGGCTTGAGCCGGCGCGGCAGCGGAGCCATCAGCGTATCCCAGGCGTCGGCCGAGATCAGGCCGATGGCGCTCGCCGCAACGCGCCGCAATGGGGCGGGCCAACGCGTCGCCGCGCCGGCAAGCCGCGCAATTCCCTGATAGCGCACGTAGCCGCCAAAGACCTCGTCGCCGCCGTCGCCGGAGAGCGCCACCGTCACTTCCCGACGCGCGAGCCGCGATACGAGAAATGACGGCAGCTGCGAGCTGTCGGCAAAAGGTTCATCATAGATCGTCGGAAGCTGCGGGATGATCGCCTGCGCGTCCGCGGCGGACAGCACCAGCTCGGTGTGGTCGGTGCCGAGGTGTTGCGCCACGGCCTTCGCGGCCTCCGCTTCGTTGAACGCCTGCTCGCGAAAGCCGATCGAGAAGGTCTTCACCGGCCGCGACGCCGCGCGCTGCATCAACGCGACGACGGTCGATGAATCGATGCCGCCCGACAGGAACGCGCCGAGCGGCACGTCCGACACCATCTGCCGCTTCACCGCATCAGCCAGCAGCTCGTGCAGCTCCTCGATGATCTCGGCCTCCGGCCGCCGGTCGCAGGCCTGCTGGCCGCGGCGCGCAACGTCGGCAACATCCCAATAGCGCCGCACTGTCACGCCGGCGGCATTGGCCTCGAGCCGATGGCCGGGCGCGAGCTTTGCGACCTCGCGATAGATCGTGCCCGGCGCCGGCACGCAGGCATAGCGCAGATAGCTTGCGAGCGCGCCCGGATCGATCGTGCAGGCAAGCCTATCGAGCGCCCGCAACGCCTTGAGCTCCGACGCGAATGCGAAAATCCCGTTCTGCCGCGTCCAGTAGACCGGCTTGATGCCGAGCCGATCGCGCGCGAGGTGGAGCGTGCGTGTGCCGCGGTCGAAAGCCGCGAAGGCGAACAGGCCATTGGTGCGTTCGAGCGCGCCGTCGATGCCGAAGGTCGCGATCGCCTCGAGCAGGACTTCGGTGTCCGATGTCCCGCGCCACGGCCGATCGAGCTCGGCCGCCATCTCGGCACGGTTGTAAAGCTCGCCATTGTAGGTGATGACGAAGCGACCATCCGCGCTTGTCATTGGCTGCAACCCGGTAGGCGTCAGGTCGATGATCGCGAGCCGGCGATGGCCGAGCGCGATGCCGGTCGCCGGGTCGCTCCAATGCCCGTCCCCATCCGGACCGCGATACGCGATCGCGTCCGTCATGGCCCGCGACTGCGCGGCAAGCTCCTCGGCGGATGCGCCCGCGAAACGCCAAAGGCCGGCAATCCCGCACATCAGGACGACGCCTGTCGTCGTGCCGCGAGGCAGGCTCGCAGAACGTGATCGATCTCGATCGCGCGGGCGTGCCACGAATGCGCCGCGCGCATCAGTGGGACGCCACGCCGCCCCATCTCACGCGCCTGCGTGGGATCAGTTGCCATCTGCGCGACGGCTCGGGCGAGGGCGGCCGCGTCCCCGCAGGGCACCACGAGACCGCACTGCCCTTCCCGCACCAACTCGGCTTGTCCCGGCAACTCCGTCACGATGACGGGGATCCCGCACGCCAAGGTCTCGAACAGCTTGAGCGGAAACATGCCGGTCGACGAGCGCCCGCGCGGGTTGGTCATCGGAATCAGGCCGGACAGCGCCCCGGCGATCAGGCCCGGAATTTCCTCATAGGGCTGATAGCCCAGCCAGCGGATCGGCAATCCGGAACGAACGGCGTCCTCGACAAGATTTTGCCGCACGCCGGTGCCGATGATCACAAGCGGCAACCCGCGCGGCCAATCGGGATGCCGAACGGCATCGATCATCACGTCGACGCCGTGCCAATCCGTGAGGCCACCGAAGAACACCACGAAAGGCTCCGCGGCAGGCCGATCGATCGGACGAAAAAGGTCCGTGTTCGCCGCATTGGGAACGACCGAAATACGATCGTGATGGACCTGGCTACGGAGCAAGTCCGCCAATTCCTTCGCGACGGGAAACAGATGATCGGCGCGCCGGTACTGCGAGACATAGAGCCAGCGCAGCAGCGGGCGCAGCGGCGCGAGCCAGGGGCGGCTGACGATCAGGTCAAGCTCGGTCCCGTTGATCTCCTGAACGGCCACGCGTCCCTTCATCTTCGCCGCAACCGCCACCGGCCAGGAGAGCGCGTGCGCACGCACGTAAAGCGCGTCGTGGCTCGACAGCGCCTTGATTGCGCTCCACATCGTCCGCAAATATTCGAACGATTTCGCAATCACATTGCGCGGCCGATCCGGGCTGCTCGGCCGCGGCGTGAACAGGTCGACGCGCCATCCGAGCACACGCAGATTGGCGACAATCTCATTGATGTGCACGTAGCTCGCCTGCCCCTTGTGCGGCAAATCGAGGGCAAAATACGCGATGCTTCCGCGTTCCGAATCCGACATCGGCACGTTCGGTCTTTCGTTTACCGCTGCGTGATTATCGGCGTGCAAAGGGCCAATTTCGCTTTCAAAGTTACGTGGACGCCGGTACATAGACCGCATGGATCAAGACGAAGGCGGACGGCTCACACATGCGTAATGGCGAGCCCTATATCCTGGGAATTCACGACGGGCACAATTGCGGCGCGACGCTCACGCACGGCGGCACGATCGTCGCATCGGTCTCCGAGGAGCGCCTGGTCCGCCGCAAGAACGCCATCGGCTATCCGCGCCGCGCGATCGACGAAGTGCTGAGGATCGGCGGCATCGAGCCGCGCCAGCTCGCCGATGTCGTCTATGCCTCTCTCTTCATGCATACGGCCTCGCACCTCGAAGATATCTCGCAGTGGTACGCGGTCGGCATCGAGGAGCAGATCGCCGACAAACGCACGCCGCCCGAATACGGGCGTAGTATCTTCGAGGCTCGCAAGCGCGAGCGGATCGCCCAAGTCGTCGACCATCTCGGTGTCGCGGCAAACCATATCAGCTTCGTCGAGCATCATCTCGCGCACCTCGCGGCCGCCTATTTCACGGCGCCGCGCGGCGATCTCGATCGCCCGGTCCTCGGGCTCACCTGCGACGGCGCCGGCGACGGCCTGTGCGCCACCGTCTCGATCTGCCGCGGCAACACGATCGAGCGCGTCGCCAAGACCGATCGCAATGCTTCGGTCGGCAAGATCTATTCGCGCGTCACCTACCTGATGGGGATGACGCCGTGGGAGCACGAGTACAAGCTGATGGGCCTTGCGCCCTATGCGGATCCCAAGCGCACCGAGGATGCCACCGAGCCGTTGCACCGCCTGCTCGGGCTCAGCGAGGACGGGCTCGGCTTCGCGCTCAAGACCGAGCTGTCCACGAACTACTGCTATCGGTACCTGCGCTCGGAATTCGAGCGTGTGCGCTTCGATACCATGGCGGGCGCGACCCAGCGGTTCACCGAGGACATGCTGGTGCGCTGGGTGCGCGGCTGCATCGCGAAGACCGGCATCGGCGACATCGTGTGCGGCGGCGGCGTCTTCATGAACGTCAAGGCCAACATGCTGCTCGCCGAGCTGCCGGAGGTGCGCTCGATCTACGTGATGCCGAGCGCGAGCGACGAGTTGCTCTCGATCGGCGCCTGTCTCTCGCGCTACTACGCGCTCAACCCCGACATGGATTCGCGCGCGAGCCGCATCACGCACCTCTATTTCGGCGGCCGCGACGAAGCCGGCGCCGAAGCGGCCGCCGTAGATGACGCGCGGCGCGGCTTGCAGCTCGGCGTCGCGCAGCCGCCCGACATGAACGCCGCGATCGCCGACCTGCTCGGCGCCGGTGAGATCGTCGCGGTCTGCCGCGGGCCGATGGAATGGGGCGCCCGCGCGCTCGGCAACCGCAGCATCCTGTCCACCGCGCACGACTATCGCCGCGTCGACCGCATCAACCAGATGATCAAGATGCGCGACTTCTGGATGCCGTTCGCGCCGAGCATCAAGTCCGAGGCTGCCGGCCGTTATTTCGCCGGCCTCAAGGGCATCGACTATTCGTTCATGACCTTCGCGGCGCCGGTTCGGCCCGAGGCCTTCGACGAGATCATCGCTGGCTCGCATCCGAAGGATCACACGGTCCGCCCGCAGGTCGTCACCAAGGCCGCGAACCCGGACTACCATGCGGTGATCGGGCATTTCGAGAGGCTGACCGGCCGCGGCGCCGTTCTCAACACGTCTTTCAACCTGCACGGCGAGCCGATCGTCGCGACCAGCCGGGACGCGATCCGCGTGATGGCGGCGTCCGATATCCAGTATCTGGCCCTTAACGATCATCTGCTATCCAAGCGGCCTTGAACCGCATCTTGGGACGGCATCCATGACCATTCTGGTGACCGGCGGCGCCGGCTATATCGGCAGCCATATGGTGCATGCGCTGGCCGATTCCGGCGAGCGCGTCGTCATCCTGGACAACCTGTCGACCGGCTTCGGCTGGGCGGTGCCGAAGAGCGCGACCGTCGTGGTCGGCGAGACCGGCGACCAGCCGCTGGTATCCGATCTCATCGCCCGGCACGGCGTCGAGGCGATCATCCATTTCGCGGCGTCGATCGTGGTTCCCAACTCGGTTGCCGATCCGCTCGGCTACTATCGCAACAACACCGCGAACTCGCGCTCGCTGATCGAGTGCGCCGTCAAGGGCGGCGTGAAGCGGTTCATCTTTTCCTCGACCGCGGCGGTCTACGGCAACCCCGACAAGGTCCCGGTCGGCGAGGACGATCCGCTCAAGCCGATGTCGCCCTATGGCTCCTCCAAGCTCATGACCGAGATCATGCTGCGCGACGCCGGCTTCGCGCACGGGCTTGGCTACGTCATTCTGCGCTACTTCAACGTGGCGGGCGCCGATCCCGCGATGCGCACCGGGCAGTCGACCAAAGGGGCGACCCACCTGATCAAGGTCGCGGTCGAGACGGCGCTCGGCCTGCGCCCGAAAATGGTGGTCTTCGGCAGCGACTATCCGACGCCGGACGGCACCTGCATCCGCGACTACATCCATGTCGGCGATCTCGTCCGCGCGCATTCCGACGCCCTCGCCTATCTGCGCGGCGGCGGCGCGTCGACCACGCTCAACTGCGGCTATGGCAAGGGCTTCTCGGTGCTCGACGTGATCGATACGGTCAAGCGCGTGTCCGGCGTCGACTTTGCGGTCGACATGGCGGCGCGCCGCCCGGGCGATCCGGCGCGCATCATCGCCGGCTCGGAACGCATCCGCGCCGTGCTCGGCTGGCGTCCGCAACTCGACGATCTCACGACCATCGCGCGCCACGCGTTGGAATGGGAGCGTCAGCTTGCTGCCCGTGGCCGGCCCATATCGCCGGCGGCCAAGGCGCCTTAGCGGCAGGTCAGCCATCCGGACGCTCGCTCTGAGGCGAGCCGACGAAGCTTGTGCGATACGCCGCGCCTCAGGCGTACGAGACATTGAACACTTCGATCCAGCGGATGAGGTTGACCGTTCGCCAGAGATCGAAGCCGAATGCCTCCGATCGCGCGACGCGGTCCTCGAGCGCCTCCAACGCCTCGGTGGCGCGCAGCCAAGGAAGCGATCGCGCTGTCTCCGAACTCAGCACCCGCGCAAACCATGGGTGCAGCGCCTGCGCCCACAAGCGATCCGGTGTCGCAAAGCCGATCTTGTCGCGCCGATCCAGAATGGCGTCCGGCACGAGGCCGCGCATGGCCTCGCGCAGCACCGCCTTCGACGTCGCGCCCTCGTCGACCAGGTTCGCGGCGGGCTGTGCGTAGGCAAACTTCGCAAGCTCGGTCGTCAGAAACGGCACGCGCGACTCGATCGCGAACGCCATCGAATTGCGGTCTTCGTAGCGCAGCAGCGCCGGCAGCACGGTCTCGGTCAGGCTCTGCACCAGCGCTTCGTGCAGGTAGTTCGCCTGCCAACGCGGCACCGCGCCTGTGGCGAGCAGCCCGCGCTGCGCGAACCAATGCCCGTCGATCCACGGCGGCAGCAGCGGACGGCCGACGAGCTCGCGCGCGAACGCCCGCAGCCGGTGCGGCACGGCCGGCTCGAACGCCTGCGCGACGAGGCCGGCGCGGACGCCCGGCTGGCGAAGCATCGCGCGCGTGAGCCGCAGCGCGCCGCGCAGGTCGAGCTTCGCCATGAGCTCGCTCAGACGGCGCGCGAGATAAGGCCGATAGCCGGCGAAGAGCTCGTCGGCGCCCTGCCCGTCGAGCATCACCTTGATGCCGTTCGCGGCCGCGAGCCCCATGACCCGATGCTGCGCGTAGATCGAGAGGCTGCCGAACGGCTCGCCCTGTGTCGCCACCAGCGCGTCGATATCGGCAACGATCTCGTCGGGCCGGATGCGCACGCGCGCGCATTGCGCGCCGGCGGACGCCGCCGCGAGCTCGATGAACGGCGTCTCGTCCACGTCCGAGCCCTCGGCGACGAAGCTGAAGGTATGGATCGCGACATCCTTGCCGCCGACCGCACGCGCACCGGCGAGGATCGACGAGGAATCGAGACCGCCCGACAGCGCGATGCCGAGCGGCACGTCGCTGCGCAGATGCAGCTTGATCGAGTTGAGAAAGAGATCGCGCAGGTCGCGCGCGGCTTGCCCGCATGGATGCGCCTGTGGCGCGATGTGCGGCCGCCAATAGGCAACCGGCGACGGCGCGGCCGGCGCATCGAGCGAGATCGTCGCCCAGGTGCCGGCAGGCAGGCTGCGGACGGCGGAAAAGAGCGTGGCCGGCCCGGCGTCGGTGTGACCGACAGCCAGGAAAAGGCTTGTGCGCGCAACGTCGGCGGCCGGCCGCACGCCGGGCACCTCGAGCAGCGGACCAATCTCCGATGCGAGCGCGATGCAATCGCCGCCGAGCGCCCAGAACAGCGGCTTGATGCCGAACGGATCGCGCGCGACGAAGAGTTCGCGCTTCTGCCGGTCGAGCATCACGAACGCGAACATCCCGACGAAGCGCGTGAGCGCGGCGGCGCCCCACGTTGCGAAGGCCGCGATCAGCACCTCGCTGTCCGAGGTCGTGTGGAAGGCGTGGCCCGCGCACGCAAGTTCGTCGCGCAGCTCGACGTAGTTGTAGATCTCGCCGTTGAAGACGAGGACGAAGCGCCCGTCAGGCGACGCCATCGGCTGGTTGGCACGCGAATCGAGGTCGATGATGGCGAGGCGGCGATGCACCAGCGCCACCTCCGCGGTCGCCGCATCACACGGCGCGGCGTCGCGCCGATAGGTCGCGAGACCCGCGCCGTCGGGGCCACGATGCGCCAGCATCTTGTCGAAGCGATCGAGCAGGCCCGGCGCGATCGTCGCCCCGCGCCGCGTCACCAGGGCCGCAATTCCGCACATCAGGTGGCAGCCTTCCGGCGATCCACGAGCCCGCTATAGAGCGCCGCGATCCTCCGGGCATTCGCATGCAAGTCGTGGTCGTGGGCGACGCGCGCCTTGAGGCGCTCGACGCGCCGCCTGGCCTCGTGCGGATCGGTGCGCATCGCTTGCAGCGCCTGCGCCAGTTCGCCGATATCGCGCGGCGTGAACGCAAACCCGCAGTCGTCCGCCAGAAGATTGGCGAGCCCGCCGGTCCTGCCGCCGATGACCGGAATGCCGGCCGCACCGGCCTCGACCGCCGACAGTCCGAGACCCTCGTGCCATGACGGGAGGACGAACACGTCCGCGGCCGCGAGCAGCGCCGGGATCTCGTCGTTCGGCCGCGGCCCGAGCAGGCGCACCGCCGGCCCATCCGGCCGCGCCGGGCCGCCGCCGACGAAAAGCGCGACCGCATCCGGCCAGTCGAGACGGCGCAGCGCTTGCGCGAGGTCGAGCACGCCCTTCTGGGGCAGCAACGCGCCGACATAGAGAATGACGAACTTGTCGTTGCCGATGCCAAGCTCGGCGCGAATTTTCGCGCGGTCGGGCGTTGTCGAGAAGCGCGCAAGGTCGATGCCGATCGATAGCGGCTCGGGCAGAACGCCGGTCAATGCGCGCGTCGTCTCGGCGAGATCGGGACTGTTGGCGATCACGTGATCTGCGTTGCGCACCGCCTCCTCGAAGAGACCGCGCATGCGCCCGTTATGGCCGGGATAGATGTAGACGTCGTCGCCAAGAACGCTGAGCACGAGCGGAACCCGGAAGCGCCGCTTGAGCCGCAAGGCAGCCGCGCCGCACGGATAGGCGAAATGCGCATGGATGACGTCGGGCCGCGCCACGCCGCGGCAGGCGAACGCCTGCGTCAGATGGGCGAGTCCGTACCGCGTCTCACGCGGCGTCGTCAGGTAGCGCGGCCGATGCACCAAAATCGGGCCATCCTCTTCGCGGTGAGGCAGTTGTTGGTACGCGAGCCAACGCGGCCGCCCGCGTGCCAGCCCGGGCGGCACCCAGGGTGTCGGTGCCGCGACCGAGACATCGACCCCGGCCTGCGTCAACGCCCGCGCCTGCGTTTGATGGAAGACGAAGGCCGTCGGATTCGTCGCGGACGGGTAACCAGGCGTGATCCACAGCGCGCGCATCCGCAACTCAGCGATCATTCGCGGCGCGCTGCCGCGAATGGTGCACGCTCTTTTCCGTCACGCATCACCTAGGTGAGAGTGTCGGCCAAGCACGATCCGAACCACGATATCGCTGACGTTCGGCACCATATATTCCGGCGGCGGCGACCACGTCGCGGGCTGCGACAGCACGAGCGTCACGGCCTGCAACATGCTGGCAGGATCAACCCCCGCGATCATGTTGCTCCCGCATTCGATCGTCTCGGGCCGCTCGGTCACGTCGCGCAGCGTCACATTCGGAACCCCGAAGATCGCGCATTCCTCCTGCACGGTCCCGCTGTCGGAGAGCACGACGCGCGCATTTTTCTCGAGCGTGATGAAATCGAAGAACCCGAACGGCTCCAAGAAGCGCACCATATTTTCATCCGCAATTCGACTGGCCGCCAACGCCGCCCGCGTGCGCGGATGCGTGCTCACGATGACCGGGAATTTGAACGTCGCCGCAATCCGCTCGAGTCCGGACGTCAGATTTCGCAGACGTTCCGGGATGTCGACGTTCTCGGCCCGATGCGCCGTCACGAGAATGTACTTGTTCGGCTCGAGCCGAAGCCGCCCCAGGACGTCCGACCGATCGATCTGCGCCGCATAATGATCGATCACCTCCTTGATCGGATTGCCCGTCACATGGACCCGCCGCCCCTCGATGCCCTCCCGCAGCAGATTGGCGCGGCTGCGTTCCGTATATGGCATCAGCACGTCGCTCGAATGATCGATCAGCCGTCGATTGACCTCCTCGGGCACACGGTCGTCATAGCATCGGTTGCCGGCCTCCATGTGGAACACCGGAATTCCCAGCCGCTTGGCGACGATCGCCGATAGTCCGCTGTTCGTGTCGCCCAGGATCAGAAGTCGGTCGGGCCGCTCTTTGACGATCACCGCCTCGCAACCCGTCAGGATCTTCCCGATCTGATCGAACGCCGTATCTCCCCGTATGCCCAGCGCATGGTTCGCTTGCCGCAGGCCGAGCTCCTCCACAAACGAGTCATTGAGGCTCGGCGCGAAGTTCTGCCCCGTATTGACGACGACGTGCTCGCACAACCGATCAAGCTTGCCGATGATGCGGCTGAGACGAATGATCTCCGGCCGCGTCCCGAATACCGTCATCACCTTCATCAGCGATTCTCTTTTCTATGATTTCGCTTCATTTCCGCGACGCCACGCTATATTCTGCGCGGAGCTACAGCCCATGTTTCGCCAAGGCCTCACGCCCATGTCGCAAAAGACCGCGCTGATCGCCGGAATTACCGGCCAGGACGGATCCTATCTCGCAAGTCTCCTGCTTGAGAAAGGTTATATCGTCCACGGCATTAAACGCCGATCGTCATCGTTCAATACGGGGCGCATTGATCATCTTTATCACGATCCACACGACGATGGTGTCCGGCTGTTTCTCCACTACGGCGACATGACCGACACAACGAACCTCGTGCGCATCGTGCAGGAAACCCAGCCGGACGAGATCTACAATCTCGCGGCGCAGAGCCACGTTCACGTGTCATTCGAGATGCCCGAGTACACCGCGAACTCCGATGCCATCGGTACCCTGCGGTTGCTCGAGATCATGCGTATTCTTCATCTCGAAAAACGCACTCGGTTCTATCAAGCTTCGACATCCGAGCTTTACGGAAACGCCCCGGAATCTCCGCAAAACGAGAAAACACCTTTTTCACCACGCTCACCTTATGCCGCCGCGAAGCTGTATGCCTATTGGGTCACGGTCAACTATCGAGAGGCTTATGGCCTGCATGCATCCAATGGTATTCTGTTCAATCACGAAAGTCCCGTGCGCGGTGAAACATTCGTGACGCGCAAGATATCCCGGGGCATTGCGGCGATCGAGCATGGCCTCCAGCAGCGCCTCTATCTCGGCAACCTCGATGCAAAGCGTGATTGGGGGGACGCACGCGACTATGTCGAGGGAATGTGGCGCATGCTGCAACAAGACGTCCCGGACGATTACGTGCTGGCGACCGGAACGCCCTATTCCGTGCGGCAGTTCGTCGAGCGCGCATTCTCGGTCGTCGGCAAGGACATCGTGTGGACAGGCAGCGGCGTGGACGAGAAAGGGATAGACCGCAAGAGCAATCGGGTCCTGGTCGAAGTGGACCCGCGCTACTTTCGCCCCACCGACGTCGATTGTCTCGTGGGCGATGCGCGTAAGGCGCGCGCACCGCGCTTGGATGGAAGCCCCGGATCGGCTTCGACCAGATGGTCAGAGAGATGGTGGAGTCCGACCTCGTCATCGTGCCAGGCGAACATCGCCGGCACGACCCGAGCTTGTGAGCGCCGCGCCCCCGGGTCCAAAGCCGCGCGCCACGACGCCGAGCCGCTATCGAAGGACTTCTCCCTCCAGTTCCGGAACCTGATCGGGCATGAGCCGCCGGCGGATCAGCAGATCCCGCACCTCGGCACGCGACGCAACCGTCCGGCTCGATATGAACTCGTGATCGAGCTTGGCCCCGCGTTCTCCGCCCTCGCGCAGCTCTGGAAGGATCGGGTCGATCACGTAGTAGTCTCCGCGCTCGTAGGTACGCTCCGCCTCTTCGGCCGACACCAGGCTCTCATGCAGCTTCTCGCCGGGGCGCACACCCACGATCTCGGTCTTGATGGGACGGGCGCCGACCAGCTCGGCCGCCACATCCACGATACGCGCCGACAATGCCCGCGGAACGTAGGTTTCACCGCGTCGCGCCCCGCCAACGGCCGCAAAAATCGTTTCAACGGCATCGTCGAGACTCAACAGGAACCTCGTCATGTCGACGCTTGTGATCGTGACCGGGCCGCCGTTGCGAATTTGCTCGTGAAACAACGGGATGACCGACCCGCGGGATGCCAGCACATTACCGTAGCGGACCACGCAGAAGCGCGTCTGCGGGCATGCGAGGTTCGCCCGCACGAACACTCGCTCCTGGATCGCCTTCGTCATCCCCATCACGTTCACGGGCTGCACGGCCTTGTCGGTCGAGACGCCGACCACCGTGTGAACGGGCAATCGAAAGTCGCGTATCGCCGATACGATATTCTCCGCGCCCGTGATGTTGGTCTTGACGGCTTCCTCCGGAAAGTACTCGCACGTCGGCACCTGCTTGAGCGCCGCCGCGTTGAACACGACATCGGCGTCACGCAATGCGCTCACGACCGCGGTCGGGTTGCGCACATCGCCGATGTGGAACTCGAGCGCGCGCTCGAAATTCCGGTAGATGATCTCGTCGGTCGAGTGGCGCGTGTGTAGATATTCCACCCGCATCTGGTGCTGCTTGGCCTCGTCGCGCGAGAACACCACGATCTTCCGCGGGTGCCCGAAAGCACCGGACAGGAGATGCCGCACGAGGGTTTTGCCGAGCGATCCGGTCCCGCCCGTAATGACAATTTTCTGGTCGTCGAAGAGCGCCATCCCTCATACTCTCTCTTGCTTGCCGGACCGCGTCACAACGACAATTCCGCGTGCATGTCGGCAATCATGCGTTCCCACGCCGCCGGCGCGAACCCGGTCGCGGCGCGAAACCTGCTGCTGTCCAGCCGCCGGTCACAGTGGAAATCCTCGTCGCGATCGATCTCGACGCCCAGTTGATAGACGCGATTGACGATCCCGAGAAGGTCATACTTGCTGATCGCCTCCGACGAGACGTGCCACACGCCCGACAAATCGGCGAAGTCGCGGATCACGCGGATGACGAGATCCGCGAGCGCTCCGGTCGTGAAGCCGGTGTATAGCGCGTTAGCATAGCCTTTGATGCGCCGGCCTCGTTGCGAAATCATCCACTCGAGAAGCCCCGTTTGCCGTGCCAGTTCGCGTCCGATGATCGAGGTCCGGATCGTCAGCGCGTGCGGCCGATCGACCTCGCCGAGCAGCTTGCTGCGCCCGTAGAGGTCGTACGCATCGGGCGTGTCTTCCTCCCGCGAGGGACCGTGCTTGCCCGAGAACACGCAATCCGTGCTGAAGTGAATGAGGCGTACGTCTCTCTCGCCGCATACCTCGGCCACCTGATGCGGGAAAAGCGCGTTGATCGCGATGACAGGCGCGGCATGCTTGGCTTCTTCGAGCTGCTTGATGATGCCGATGCAGTTCACCACCACGTCCGGCCGCACGTCGTCGACGACGCGAGCGACCGACCGCAGGTCCATTGCCGAAACGTCGCCGCGGAGCTGATAGCCCTCGAGCGCCTTCGCTCGTGATTGCACGTCGCCACGCACGGTCCCGACGGTGTCGAACACGGGGGACAGACGCTGAAGCAGCTTGTGGCCGAGCATCCCGGCCGCTCCGAGGACCAATACTCGCGTCACGCGCGCTTCCCTTCCGTCATGCTCTCGATCATCGCATAGGCGTCAAGGATCCGGCGGCGTACCACGTCGCGGTCAAGTCGCAGCTTCGCGGTCGCTGCATTGATTTCCGCCGCGCCGTCGACGAGGGCATCGTCCGTCGCGGCGCGCGCGAGACGCGCCGCAATCTGATCAGGATCATCGGGCGGAACGATGAAGCCGCTCGTTCCGTCCTCCACCCATTCGTCCGCGCAAGCCGTACCTGTCTGGATCGGAAAGGACCCCATGACGAGGCTTTCGAGAAAGGATGTCGAGGCCCCGTCGGAGATCCCCACGCCAAGCGAAATGCGGGCCCGCCCGTGCAGGCGGAGCATGTCGTCGTGCTCGGATGAATACGGCAGACAAGCGATATCCAGGCCGGTGCGCTGCGCGAGAAGCTCCGCCTCGATCTCGACGCTCGGGCTCGCAAGGTGGATCTCGATCCTGTAGCCCCGCAGCGACTCGGACGCCAGCTCGATCGCCTTCAGCGCCGTGAGCGCACGGCCGGCGAAATGCTCGTATCCCTTGACCGCGATCACTCTGCGCGAGGAAGGCGGTCCTGGCGCACGCAGCGTTGCGGCGTGCGCCAAGTCCACGCCTCCGCCATTGGGCAGGACTGGTAGCGCGTGCGCCTCGAGGCCGCATCCGCGCGCGATCGCGACATCGCGCTCGCATTCGGCGGAATAGAAGTCGGCGGTGCGCAGGATCTCCTTGATCCGGTCTTTATGCCCGGCCAGCCGGCCGAACAGATAGATGTCACTGCCGTAGTTCGTTGCCAGCCACGTCGGAAACCTGTCGCCCAACCTCTTCTTCGCCTCCAGGCAAAAATATCCGGCCTGCTGAAATTCCATCGAATGGATCAGATCGGGGCGGGTCCGACGTATCACCCAGTCGAACCAGCGCTGTCGCCACTTCGACCGCGGTCGAAATTTGGCCATGAGCGCCTCGAGCAACCATGCTCCGCGAACCGGAAGAAGGGTGCACCAGTTCGTTCGGTTCGGCACGACCCGGCTGAGGCCCGGAGCAAGGCGATGAAACGGATACAGAAGCTGATGCGGGCCCGAACGATAGGGCGAAAAGAGAATGATCTCATGACCAGCGTGATCGAGATGCCTGATCCAGCGGGCCGAATGAATGCTCGTCGGCATGGCCACGAAAAGGATACGCATGCTAGCTCGCCACCCGACGCAGCACGTCGAGAAACGCGCGCCGCGACTCATTCGCCGAAAATCCGGCCGCTGCCCGCTGAGCGTTGGCCACGATGCGCGACCGCAGGTTCGTTTCGCCGCGCAAGCTTGTAAGCGCGCTGATGAGCCGGGCAGGCTCCGGCGTATCCACCACCACGCCGCAATCGTGTTCGCGAAAAAAGCGTGCCACGAAACTGTCTGCCGGCGCGTGCACTAGGATCGGCCTTCCACTCGCGAGATATTCCGCGGTCTTTCCGGGCGCCGCCGAGCGGATAATCTCCGGAACGCCCGTCATGAAGCCGAGCGGCAGGAAAAGAATGTCCGCGGCTTGCTGCACGCGAAATACCTCGGCACCCTCGACGTGCTTATGGGGGCGTACGAGTTTCGGGTTCGAGCCCGACAACACTGACGGATTCTGCCCGGTATAGACGTCGAGCTCAGCCCTGAATTCGACATCCCGCAAAGCCGCGTTCAGATTGAAGATCGCGTCGAGCTGCGCGTGGTAGACCGCGCCGGTGTAGACCAACCGGACCGGGTCGCCGAAGGGCCGCTGCGACGTATCCGGGCCGAACGCCTCGTCTGCCGCAGGATTGCGGACGATCAAAACCCGCGCTCCCGTCCGCCGCCCAAAATCCTCGGCAAGAACCTCATTCGGGACGATCACCGCGGCTGCGCGCGGCGCCCATTGGCGTTCCCAATCCCGCGCCACCTGCCGCAGACGCGGGTCCGGCCACTGCAGCACCGGATCGTCGAACAAGTAGGCGATGAACGGAATCTCGCATGCACGGCTTGCCAGATAGCTCGCCGGCAGATCGATCGCGCTCGCGGTGCAGCCGACGCATACCTGTGGGCGATCGGCTTCGAACATCACCTGCAAATGCTTGGCCCGTTTGGCGACAGGATCGCCCGTGCGGAACTGCGCCCGGATACGCCGAAGACCGGGGATACGCGCCAGCAGCGGGTTCGGACCGACACGCGGCAGGCGAACATAGCGCGCACCCTCCGGACCGTGCCGACGCGCCGCGAATGCGACCGCATCGTCGGTCAACAGCGAGATGCAACCTTCCGGCGCCTCGGCCAGCAGGACGCCCAACACGCGCGCCTGGCCGGATCCAGCGGGCGGCATCGCCGGCGATACGATTGCAGTCCTCGGCCACGCAGGCGAATCCGAATTGGCGCCGGTCATGTTGTGATATTGTCGTGGCAAGCCGTTCGTAACTGACACGTCATCATCCGCTGGAGCCCATGATGCCGATTTCACGTTGGCCGTTCGCTCGTCGCACCGCGATGCGCGCCGCTTCTTATCTAAGCGCGCGAATGGGCCGCCATGCCGCCTTGCGCGAATGCATGGCGGCGGAATTGAGGGCCAACGGATATCACGTCATTCCGAAGCATTATTATTCACCGATACCGGACGAAAGCGATCTAAGCGCGGCCTATTGGGCCGACATCAGCAAGCTCGTCGGCGTCGAGATCGATCCGGAGATTCCGATGGCGCTGGTCGAAGGGCCGCTTGCCCGTTTCTTCGCCGAATTCCGCCAGCAATTCGGCATCGCCGGGAAATTGGACGATGGTGCATCATCGCAACTCATGCTGCGGCTTTTTCCTGAGATCAACGCGATGCGTCGGCACTATCCCGCTTCCGAATCGACGGCGTTCTGGATGCGCGTCGAAGACGCGCGCTGAAGCCGACTTGGCCCCCCCGGGGACGACCGCCTGAAGTCCTTGAAGGACTTCTCGATCCGCCGCCCAACCTCCGGGCGGATCCGATCGCGGTCCATGCGCGCACGCGCGATCTCCAGGTTTCGCGCGCCGGCGCGAGCGACCAGTGCGTCGTCTCGAATCAGCCGGCGGATGCCCTCGATCATCGCGCCCGGATCTGACATCTGAAAAAGGAGGCCGTTGTCGCCGTCCGTGACCCATTCGCGAACCAATTCCAGATCGGAATGCAGCGGCACCGAGCCCAAGGCCATCGACTCGATGAGGAAGCTCGGTGTTCCGTCGACGTTGGTCGCCGCAATCGTGAACCGTGCCCGAGCATACCGCCGCAGCAGTTCCTCATAGCGTAGTCGTGGCAGCACCTCGAACGGGAGCCCCTCCTCGCTCGCCAGTCGCCGCACCCGCTCGTCGACATCCGGCGTCGTCATCATGAACTCGACTCGCAAGCCGCCGAGTTCGCCGCGCAGCGAGGCCAGCGCATCAACGATCGGAAGCGCCACGCCGACAGGCGGTCCGTGACGGCCCTTGACCAGGATCGTGTCGCGCACGCTTTCCGATCGGCGCAGCTGGTCCAGGTAGTCGAGATCGAAGCCGCCGTTGGCAAGACAGGTCCCGAGGCTGCGCCCTTTGAGACCGAATGCGGCAGCCAGCCCGACGTCCCGCTCACAATCGGCAATATGGAAATCGCAAAGATCAAGAACTTTGCGGACCTTCGGAAGGTGCTCTGCTCGCACGTCCGGATATCTACCGAAGTACTCGATATCTGTGCCCCAATTGAAATGGAGCCAAGGTGGAAAGGCCTCCCCTATCTTCTCGCGGGCTTCCGCAACCGTATAGCCTTCATTCTGCATCTTCAGTGAAATGATGCCGTCCGGCCGCCTCGTGCGGATCAACTGTTGAAGCGCCGGCGCCGCGAATTTGGCGCCGTAACGCTCCCAGGCCCATTTCGTGCGATAATCAAACGGGTCGTCGCGGATCCATCTCCAATGGATCGGCCGACGCCAGGGGATCAGCGTATTGCCGTTCGCGGATTGGCGCGTGACATACGCGACATGCAGCCGCGTACCGGACAGGAATTCGTCTTCGGCAAAATGGATTTCGCTATGAAACACCTCGACATCATGGCCGATTTCCTGCAGCAGGCAAACGAACCGGGTCGCGTGAATGCTCGCCGGATTGCCAACGACGAGCAATCTCATTGCCACGCATCCAACACGCCGGCGAGTGTCGTCTCGAAGACGTCGGCCGGGACCATACCGGTCAAAGCGCTGAATTTCCCGATATCGGCCGCCCAGCGCTCCGGATCCCCGGGTCGCCGTTCACCCGTGAAAGTAATCGGCTTGGTCGACTTGAGCATCCGCCGCACGGTATCCGCCACGTCGGAGATCCTTCTCGCGACCCCGCTTCCCACGTTCACGGCCTCGAAGCCCGGAGCATTGACGCATGCAAGCGCGACAAGCTGGTCGGCCAGCGCATCGATATGCAGAAAATCACGCGTTTCATCGCCGGTTCCATGCAAAAGCACCTCGGATTTCCCGTGATCTTCTCGAACAGGTCCCAAACGAGCAGCCGCCTCTGCCGCTCTCCGAAAGTCGAGAACACGCGCGCGCTCGTCACGCTGGCACCCATCTCCTCGCTGAAGTCCCGCGCGAGGCGTTCGCAGACGAGCTTATGCTCACCATACGGCGAAATCGGCGCCGGCTCGGCGTCTTCGTCAACCGGAAGCACGCGCGGGTTGCCATAGACGGCTGCGCTGGAGACGAGCAGGATTCGCGGTCGCACCGACGCCATACGCAACCCCTCGAGCAGCGCGGCGAACGGACCCACGGTGTCGGCATAATTCGCCGCAGGGGCCGATATGCTTCTCAATGGAGACGATGCACCGGCGCAATGCACGATCGCGTCCGGCCGGAATGCCTCGGCCGCACGCGCGATGTCTTGCGATGCGTAGGATTGACCGACAATCACGTGCGCACTGGCGCCGCTGCGCATGATCTCGCCGACGTCCCAGTTCGATCGCCGAGCGCACCGCGCGACCGCCTCGCCGATGAAGCCGTTGGCGCCCGTGACCATGAAGTTGGCCGCGCCACGTCAACCAGCAACCTCATTGATGACTTTCGCGGGATTGCCGGCGACGATCTTGCGATCGGCTACGCTCCTCGTCACCACCGCGGCCGCGCCCACGACGACTTCTTGGCCAATCGTCACGCCCTTGAGGATCGTGACGTTGAAACCGATCCACGCCCGATCACCGATCTCGACTGGCGACGAGCGAACGTACGTCCAGGATTTCGTTTTGATGAAGTTTGTCGGATCGGCGAGATAGTCGTCATAGCAACGCCGATGGTCATCCTTGCGCTCGTTCCAATTTGGCGAATGAGTGTCCGTATCTATGATGGTCGCGCTCCACGCCATCAGAACATCATCTCCAACGACGATCTGCTCGGCCGCGATGAATTGCGATGCGCCCAGTTGGCAGTTGCGGCCCACACGGATCGTCGCGTGTGGTCGCAATATGCTGAAGGTGGAAAAGATATGGGACCCTTCGCCGATCTCGAGGCAGATGCGTGGCGGGTCCGGTGGGTTGAAAATTTGCAATCCCGCCGATGGCGCAATCAACGCGGTTGGATGGACCGAGACGTAGCTTCGGAACCGCTGCCACGACGCCGGGATCTGCCCCGGAGCCGCGGGTGAAGTCGCCACCTGCGGGAGGCCCGCAAGGCGGCGCAATCTTCCCACGAGCCAATCGCGGATCATCGGGCCGCGAGCGCCGGGCTCGATGGAAGATTGACGAGGCGCCCCGCGAGATCCTCGCATCGCGCAAGATCCATCCGAGGACAGTCGCGATACATCGGCAGCAGGTGCATCAGGCGCCAAGGCGGCCGCGTCTGGATCTGGCGCGCATTCGACAGCTCAAGGAACCGGTCGCGATCCTCGCGGCAATCGAACAGAAGGCTGTTGAGCCAATAGTTGCTGCGCGTGCCATCGGGCTCGCGCACGAAGCGCGGGGCGTTGAGGTGGTCGAATGCCGCGTAATATCGCTCCGCCAGCCGACGCTTCGCGTCGATCAGTCCCGGAAGGATCTCGAGCTGGGCGCATCCGAGCGCGGCATTCAGGTTCGGCAGTCGATAGTTGTAGCCGACCTCGTCGTGATCGAAGTCCCAGCCGGCGCCGACCCGCGCCGTCGTGCTGAGGTGCTTGACCCGACGCGCCAGGGCGGCGTCGCCAGTCAGGACGGCGCCGCCGCCGCCGGTGGTGATCGTCTTGTTGCCGTTGAAGCTGAGCACCGACATCAGGCCGATGCCGCCGACGTGGACACCGTCGCGGGTGGAGCCGATGGCCTCGGCCGCATCCTCGATCGAGGGCGAGATCGAAGCGCGCACAAACCGCTGCGAGGCCGTCGAGATCGGCCGGATGGCCGAACGCGTGCATCACGATCACGGCACGGATCGGCCGGCCGGTATGCCGGTTCGTGAGGACGCCGTCGCGTCGTACTCCCACTGCCTCGAGGCCCTGCTCGAGCGCTACCGGATCGAGGCCGAGCGTCGCGCCGTCGACGTCGGCAAAATGCGGCACCGCGCCGCAATGCGACACCGCATTCGCGGTCGCGACGAACGTGAGCGACGGCACCACGACCTCGTCCCCCGGCCGCACACCGGCCGCCACCAGCGCGACGTGCAGCGCCGCGGTGCCGTTCACGAGCGCGATGCGCGTGCGCATTCCGGTGTAGTCCGCCAACATCTGCTCGAAGCGGCCAACATAGCTGCCCGCCGACGATACCCATCCGCTATCGAGGCAGTCCTTCACGAGCTCCATTCGCGGCCGCCGAACGTCGGCTCGTGCAGTGGCACCGGCCGGTCCGGCGGCAGACAGTCTTCCAGGATCGCGAGCGCGCGCTCGGCCACGTTCGTCACAGCGTGTATTCCCGGGTTCGATAGTGCGCGAGATTGGCGGGATCGGCGAACCACGCGATCGTCTCGCCCAAGCCGCGACGAAATCCGTCAAGCCCGCCGTAAGCAGGCGCCCAACGAAGCAGTTCGCGCGCCCGGTCGGTCGAGGCAAACAGCCGATCGACCTCGCTCTCCGCCGGGCGAAGCCGCGCCTTATCCTCCTCGATATCGGCCGAGATGCCCATGAGCTCGGCGATCAGCCGGGCCGTATCGCCGATCGAGATTTCGAAGCCGCTGCCCGCGTTGACCACCGTGCCGACCGCCTCGGGCGCGTCGATCGCCCGGACAAAGGCCGCGACGGTATCCATCACGAAGCTGAAGTCGCGAGTCGGACGCAACGCGCCGAGGCGTAGATGACGCTGCCCGGCGACGAGTTGCGTGATGATGGTGGGGATCACGGCGCGGGTCGATTGCCGCGGCCCGTAGGTGTTGAACGGACGGATCACCGAGACCGGCAATCCGAACGAGAGATGGAACGACAGCGCCAACTGATCGGCCGCCAACTTGGTCGCCGAATAGGGCGACTGCCCGTTGAGCGGATGGTTCCGTGATCGGCACGTAGCGCGCCGTGCCATAGACTTCGCTGGTCGAGGTCTGGACACACGCCGATGCCGAGGTCGCGCGCGGCCTGCACCACGTTGAGCGTGCCCTTGACGTTGGTGTCGACGTAGGTGTCGGGCGAATGGTACGAATACGGAATCGCGATCAGCGCCGCAAGATGCATGACGACGTCGCGGCATCGCCGTGCGCGCCATGCGGATCGCGAATGTCGCCGCCGAACATCTCGATTGCGCGACCAGCGGATCGACCTCGTCGAGCCAGCCCCACGAATTGAAAGTTGTAGAGAACGAACGCCCGAACATGTGGCCGGCTCGACCAATACTCGGTCAGGTGCGAGCCGATGAAGCCATCGGCCCCTGTGACGAGGATCTTGCGCGACGTCATGGCGAGGATGTTCCGGACCACAGGACGTTATGCCCATCCCACACCGAGAGCCGCTCGAGCGGCTTCTCGTAGAGCGCGACGGAGTTCTTGGAGGAGTGCCAAAATCGCGGCGGAAACCATCGTTCGATGAAGGCTTCGTCCATGGGCTGAATCACATCGATATCATAAAGATATTTCAGCGAGAGCCGCGGATAGGACATGCAGATGACGGTGCACTCACGCACGAGGCGGACAGCAAGCTCGATCGGATAGCGCTTGAACCGCGGATCGATCTCCACCACCTCGAAATCGCCACCGAGGCGATCGCGAATGGCCTCATTACGCGGGGAGGGCCTCGCCGGGATGGGCCTTGAGGATGATGACGCTGTTTGGAGCGCAAAACTTTCTTGCGACACCACAATACATTTGGACGTCGTCCTCGAAAGTCAGGAAGCTCCCTTCTGCGTTATTTTCAGTAAGAAGAAGATATTTTTGCCGGCTCGCGTGGCGGATAAGCAGAGTGTCGATATGCTCCATGAAGCTCGTGCAGCTTGACGCACCGAACTCGAACAGCTGCAGCGCCGTGCCCCGCGGGACCACGGTCAACGGAACATTACGAAGGAACTGACCTGATTGATCCACCGGCAAGATCAACGCCGCGGCATCGGGCCGGAATTGGCTCTCAAGAACCCGTCCAGGCGCTGAGACGCCCAGGTGATGGCGCAACCACGCGAGGCAGTTCCTCCACCAATGCGACCCCGGTTCTTCGCCCAACTCCTGCAGAAGGGACAAATGATAATCGCGTTGGTACACGATGCCTAAGCCGTCGCCGTAACAAATGCGCCGTGCCCGCGGGAACGCGGTCGCCAGCGCCTGATAAAATCGACCAACGACGTCATGAGCGTAGTAGATTTCCTCGAAATCCGCGTCGCCGAAGCATTCCCGACGGGCAGCATCGGCGTCGGCCTCGAGCTCGCCCTTCGAACAAGCCAGCGGCGTCGCCAGCGACGACAACACACTCCTCGACATCCGAGAGCTGTCGCGTCATCTGACGCACGATCGTGCTGATTTCCTCGACCTGCTCCGCGGGGGCACCCGGCCAATGCACCACGATCGTAATGCGCGCCGGCATAGCAGCATGCATCGTCCTGGCAGCGCCGACCGCTCCGACGACATGCACCGGTGAAATTACATAAGCGAGAACTTGCATCGAACGGAGATGTCAGCGGTCGCTCGCGAAAATCGCAAGCGCGATGGCCCCCTCGTCTAGGCGACGCGCCCGACTTCTTCAGTTCGCGTCATATGCGCGGCGTATCCCGGATAAAGCGTGGACGGCTTATCGTCGGGGATGCGATTGTTGATGCGCCAAATTCGTTCATATTCGTCGAGTAGCCGCCAACTAAAATTCATCATCATTTCCCGCAGCCCTACCAGTTCGACAGCATTGAAATTATGACTGATAACCGCCGACGACTTGGACGCATCGCCGAGATCAAGAATGAAGCGCTCGAGATCCCCGCGATACTGATGCAATATCTGGCTACGATAGATGGTGAACCATTCTGAACCAGGATAGGGCGTCGCAAAGTGAGGCTTTACCACGAGGCCCAACTTTTCCCATGCTTCCATATTCGACCGCAGAGAGGAAAAATCCTCGTTTGGAAAACCGATGATCTGGTTGGGGATCGGCCGATTCCACCTCCAGCGTCAGAAGAAGCTGCGGATGTTGTTGGTTGGCGTCGCGCCCTTTCCGATCTGCTTCATGACATGGGAAGCGGATGACTCGTACCCATAGACCAATTGCGAGCAGCCGGCTTCCCGCATGATCCGCAAAATCTCCGGGTTGCACAGCGTGGCGTGGCTCGTGCCTCCCCAACAGACGCCAGTCCAGGTGCCGTCCGCCTTCTTCTTGGGAGCGGAGCCATATTCGTGCCAAAGGCGGCAGATCTCCTTCAGCCACGTTCGCCCGGAATACTGGTCCATCGTCATCAGGTTCTCGTCAATGAAGGCGACGAAGTCGATCTGATAGCGGTCATAGGCGTGCTTCACCATCTTCACGATATATTCGGGCGAGTGATACCGGATCGTCCGCGTGTAGCTTCCCTTCTTATCGAACGCGACGTTGACGACGCCATCTTGGCCCGTCTCGTAGCGCATGTCGCCGGTGATCCCGAGATGAAAGCAGAACTTGCAGACCAGCGAGCAACCAAGCGATCCATTCACATCCAGGCGCCGACGCGCCATCATCCCTTCCTCGGAGTACAAGGCTCGCTGTTTTGGAAATAGATTTCCTCCAGCGGAAAGAGGTCCCAGGCAGGGTACGGAAGGTCGTCAAGGTTTTCGATCAAGCTCCGCGACGGGGCCATGATAAGCTTGCCGTTCGGACCACGCGAGATCGTACCTGGGCATTTCGACCAGTCCCGCTCGCCCGCATCCACCATCCCGAGCATCTCGGGAAAAGTAACGAACCCCTCCCCGATGACGCCGACGTCAATCTCCGGCAGCAGTTCCATCATTTCACGGGGCAGCGAGGTCAAGACCCCTCCACCCAGCACGATGAGCGCGCCAGGACAAAGCTCTCGGGCGACCTTCACGATTTTCTTGATCGATCCATAGGCGGTCGTGATGCCCCCCAAACCGATCACACCCCAGTCATCGGCTTGCAAGACTTGGCGAAGGACCTCCTCGCCCTTGCGCCAGGCATTTTCGTCGTAGACTTGAACGAGATGCCCATCCTTAATCGCAAGCGCCGCCAGGAGCGCGATGCCATAGGGAACATGCCGAGGGACATCTTCCTCGCGGACCACCGGGTTGATGAACAGCACCTTCGTCATGGTTGCTGACCCCAAGCCGCAGTGGACGGCGCGACCTTCGTGGCCGCACCCGCATTTTGCGCGTGCAGGAAGTCCGCCAATGGCTCGAAGCGGATGTTGTCACCGAAAAGTATTCCCCCTTCGGTGCAATTGTGCGTCACGCAATCCGCATCCTGTGCCAACTCCAAAAACGCTTCACGGAACCAAAAATAGGCCGGATCGGTATAGAACCACGTATTGAGGTGTGAGTTGAAGATGCGAATGAACGCGCATTCGAGATCCTCCTCACCAACCAGATCGATCAGGTCTTGAAAGTATTGCGTACTGGAGTACGGCGTGTCGTCGTAATAGGAGAAATCCATTCCGACGACCGCCACATGTCGCTTCTCGAGCACCGCATGGGCCAGCATCCAGCCCGCGGTGCCGACGTTGCCGCCAGCGTTCATGCACGGAAGCCGATCTCGCGATGAACATTCGCGGGTGCGGCTATCGGGCGGATCAGGGTCGTCGAACATCGGATTCCACCAGTAGACGTCCATGCCCGTGGCAAACACCCGATCAACCACCGCTTGGGGGATGAGCAGGTTGCAAGTGCGATGCGAATTCGGGAGCCATATCGGTCCAGCAGGGACATGATCTCCGCGTTCACGGCCTTCTCGCGCGCGAAACTTGGATCAAGATCTTGTCTGCGAAAATAGTCGTCTTCGGCCAACTCGGCGTCAGTCAGATCCGGTTGGCCGGACCAACGGATCATCCGTTGCGCATGCGGGTCGACGGTGACAACCAGATCGGGCACCACGCCGTTGCGAAGGCAGTAGTACATCGCACTTTTCCGTCGCGATGATCGCGCCTTCGTATCCGGCCGCCTTGATCTGCTTGAGCGGATCCCGCTGGGCGATGCTCGGGCCGGCCGCGATAACGATGGCACTATCCCCTTTTCCTAGCGGGGCCCCGCGAAGCGCGGCGACCGACTGACCGTGGCCGAGCCGTGGCAGGTTCCGCGCGGCGTTCTCCAACCCGATGGCGCCGATCTTGGCCAAGGTGATTTGGTCCATGTTGGCAGCCAATTTGAGGCCAAGCTCTCCGGGCCCTTCGGGAACTTTTACCATCGCCCTACACCACTTTGATCAGCGGCGTGTAGGAGTAAGATCTTGTCTTTGAGATCCCACATCACCTTCTTTTTCGACACGAAGGCGATGCTGCCGCCGAGCCGCTTCAACGCAGTCCGCTCGAACCGCTCTTCGGGCCACGGACAGCTGTTTGGGGCGCCTCAACGTCGTTCTTCGGTTTGAAATTGCCGCGGAGCACACTGGTCATCTCGTCTCTCCCCTTTCCACGCCGATCCGCCGCTATCGATGACGGCACGTCACTCGTCTCTTCACCCGCTTCCCTCGAGCACTCTACGGGCGGCAATGTCCGCTAGCGACTTCCGCTGGCTCGGCGCAGGTCCTCGGGCCGTCCAACGTCGATCCAGGAATCGTCGAAGTAGAACACGCCCATCGGTTGCGATCCGCGAGCAGGGTCTCGAACAACATCGTGATCGGAAATTCCTGATCTTTCGGCACATGCGCCAGGACCTCGGGATTGAGAACGTAAATGCCGCGATTGACCAGGAGATTGATGTTCGGCTTTTCCTCCATGGCGACGAGCCGCCCTTCGCGCTCGACCACCGTGCCATAAGGGATCTCGAACTCGTGTGGACCGATGCCAATGGTCGCGACGCATCCACCGCGGGCGTGAGCCTAAATCATGGCCGAGACGTCGACATGTGTGATCTGGTCGCCGTTGAGCACAACCAGCGGAGCCTCCGGCCGCTCCGGCAACAACGACAAGCTTCCGCCGGTCCCGAGCGGTTTCTGTTCACGCAAATATTCGATCCGGCAGCCGAAAGCGGTTCCGTCGCCGAAGTGGCGCTCGATAACGTCTGCCATGAAATTGACCGCAAGGTAGACGTGGCTGATGCCGTGGCCGACGAGATGCAGGACGACGCGTTCGAGAATTGGCCGGCCGGCGACCAGATCATCGGTTTCGGCAGACTTTCCGTCAGCGGACGCAAGCGCGTGCCCCTGCCCCGCCATGATGACCGCCGAATTTGGCTTCTGCGTCGCGCCGATGAGGTCGCGCAAGAAATGGATGGCGACGAGGCGTCGCTCGTCGTCGACCACCGGCACATGCCGAATGGCGCGCGCCTTCATGAGATCGAGCACCCCGGCGCGCTCAACCGCCGACGAAACCGAGAAGAAATCGCGAATGATCACCTCATGTGCGGGCGAGTCGAGAGTAACCACGCAAAAGACCGCGCCGTATATCGCCATCGGTGATCAGCCCCACGATGCGCGCGTCGTCCTCGCGCAGTAGAACGACTTCCCTGGCGTTGGCGGTGATCGCTTCCATGGCGTTACGGATGGTGCAGTTCACCGGAAGCACGAGTCCGTCAAATGGATTGATCCCAGAAGTCATATGGACTCCGTCAATCCATCAACAGCACTCGCGAACTGGTACCGACGGTCAGCGCATCGCATGCGCGATCGGGAGCCCAACGCGCACTCATTTCTTCGAGGCCTGGATGATCCAGTATGACATGCAACCGCCCCCCTCCGACGGTGTAGGTGCTGCGATCCAAGACGAGTTCCTCGAACATCCCATAGAGACTGCGGATCTGCGCCTCCGAGGAAAATCGGGCCCGTCCAGTCCCGGCAAATGGCCCATCGGCGGCGTTGTCGTAGGTACAATCGTCAACCAGGTCGCCGATGCCGTCGCCCCAGCACCCAGCCGAGGGAGTGAAGGAGAACAGCCGCGCCCCCGGTTTCATGCAATCCATGACCCCGGCCAAAATGCGGCGCGTGTCCGTCAAGCTGTTGCACATGAGCGAGACGACGTCGACAGCACAATCGAACGTTTCGCGGTCATATGGCAGAGCAGACAAATCCCCCACAGAGAGCGTCGCTGTCAGGCTGCTCTCTGCCAGACGATCGCACAACAGCTCGATAGCCACCGCCGACCCGTCAATGCCATCGACGCAGAACCCTTCTCGCGCAAGATACCAAGTCGCCGCCCCATACCCACAACCAATATCGAGAAACCGAACTGCGCTGCGGTCTGCCACCTTGTAATAATTGCGCGCGACAAAGCGAATGAGTTCTTCATTCGGATATTTTCCCCACTCGCGATCGCGATACACGTCATCCCATCGAACGTCCCAAGTTGCAATCCCAGCCATCAATCTACTCTGTATATTCGTCGTCAAGCGAAGTAACTCCCGGAACGGACGCTAGACTCGAAATGATATAAAATAATCACACCGCCATCTTTCGTTTACAGGCAAACGCGAGCTGCCCCGTCAACCAGCCATCTGATTTTACGCCGCTAGCGTAATCGAATGCGCTCTGTGAACGGCCACAAGTCCAGCATCGCATAGCAGATCGACAATCTCCTTCGGCGTGAACAGATGACCCCGCCCGTGCAAGACACGGCCGCCAATATGCCAATCGAACGTCGAATCGCCGCGCCGGTCATCCGGAACCAACCCATCCAGAATGACTCGCCCAAACACCCGCCACCATCCGTAAGCCAAGGCGTTATGACGGTTCTGAACGTCAAGAAACAGCAAGCCCGCCGGCGAAAGCAAGTCGGCCATCCGTCGAAGCGCGACAAGACGCTCGGCCCGATCCGGCAGGTGGCCGAGCACGTTCCACAGGCAGGTGATCGTGTCGAAGCGGATGCCCTTGTCGGGCAGTTCCTGGGCCGGCGTTCGCCAGACGTCGGCCGGCGACAGAGCCCGGCAACGGTCTGCCATTTCGGTACTGGCGTCGCTCAAGACGACGGTCGGAATACCGCAAGCTTTCGCCAGGGACATCGCCCGCACGCCGTCCCCGGAGCCGACGTCGAGCAAGCTGTTGGCGGCGGCCGGCATGTGGTCGCATACAAAGCGGTCCACGGCTTCCAGATATGGCGCCCGCTTGGCTGCGTACTCCCGATAGTAGGGAGCGAGTCCATCGTAAGGATCTGCGCTCGTCGCATTCACGCAAAACATTCCCAAGTGATCGGCTCGTCCTCATCGAGGTCGCGATTCAGCACAAGGCCGAGCACTTTGCCAAGATCGCCCGGATCGATGCCGCCAGCCGGTCGCTTGATTTCGATCATCTCGCGCACGAGACGCGTTCCCCGCTTGAGCGCTCGACCGGCCACCAGGCTTTTGCGGATCAGGGGCATATTCTCGCGCTCGCACGGCACCGGACGTTTGATACCGTCTCCCAGCCCCGCGCTCGCAGTCCGAACACCCTCCACCAACCGTTGCAGATCGTCCGGTTCGACCGAGGCTTGGTGGTCCGGTCCATCCATGTTTCGGTCAAGCGTGAAGTGCTTTTCGATCGCAGCCGCACCCAAGGCCGCCGCCGCGATGGCCGCAGCCGTACCCAGAGAGTGATCGGAGAATCCCACCGGCAAGCCGAATGCGGCCCTCATCGTGTGCATCGCGCGCAGATTGAGCTCGGACGCCGGCGCCGGATAGCTCGACACGCAGTGGAGCAACATCATTTCCGGACAGCCGCCGCGACGCAAGGCCTCGACTGCCGTGCCAACCTCCGCAAGGGTGCTCGCTCCAGTCGACAAGATCGCTGCAAGCTTTCGGCTGCCGATATACTCGAGAAACGGCAGATTGGTTACCTCGCTGGACGGAACCTTGACGGCGCTGACTTTCAAATCGTTCACAAGCAGATCAACGCTGTCGAAATCGAATGCAGTGCAGAGAAACGCCACTCCACGCTCGCCGCAGTATTGCTTCAGCGCGACCAAAGTCGGTCCGTCGAGCTCAAGCGCCTTGCATAGCTCCAGCTGGTTGGCGGCATTGGTCACTGCGGCAGCCTGATACGGCGTCTTGGCCGCAAAGCGACTGATCTCCTTTTCCGACTTGAATGCCTGGAACTTGACGATATCGACGCCCGCCGCAACCGCAACATCAACCAGGCGGCGCGCCAGTTGCGGATCGCCGTTATGGTTGACACCGATCTCGCCGATGACGACGGTCGGTTCGCCATGCGCGAAATCGTATCGCCTGCTGATGAAATCCATTGAACCGCCTAGCGCCTGTACATCGGGCGAAATCCGGAGGACGATTCCGCGCCGACCGTGGAGATTTCATGATTGCGCTTGAGCGCGCACAGCCGATCTAAATGCCCTCGTTGTGGACGCGGACATATGTGAATAGCGGCGCTCTTCCCCGCCCAAAGCTGCCCTTGAAGCGCAGGAGGTCGTCTCGGGCCGCGCCGTCACGCCGCCACCGAATAATACGCCGATAACCTTGCTTGCCGGCCCAGCGCGCGGTTTCGGCCATCAAGATATCGTTCGGACGCAAATCGAAGAACCGCTCGTCCGCGGCCCCGAAGCGATAATACGCAGTTGCGTAGTCATGCATCAGAACGTAGGCCGCCGCGATCTCTTCTCCCACGAAGGCGCAGAACAGCGACGTGCGATTGGGTCCGAGTTCGGCAATGCAGTCGTGAAAATAGCTCTCCGGGAAGTACCATCGTGCCTCGGCCTGCTTCCGATCCATGGTGGCAACATACAATCGATTGAATTTCGCAAGGTTGGCCGCCGACGGTTCGACCTTCTCCACGTGGACGCCATGGCGACGCGCTTTATTGACCTTGGCGCGAACCCCGCGACTCGTCCCGGCGAACAGCGCCTCTTCCGAGACCGATGTATCAACGACGACCACGTCCTTTGCGTACTCCGGCACGATGGATCCGGAGCGCAACAGCGTGAGTTGATGCTCGATCAACAAAGGATGCAAGCTGCAGAATTCGCTTGCAATTCCTTCGCCCTCTAAATATTCCGAAAACGCACGTTCGAATTCGCCGGCCAGTACGCCGAGAGCGGCGTCATCGCCAATCCCGACCGGCCCGCCGTAGCCATATGCATTGGCAATATCGCAGTACGGCTCCTCGATCCGCTGTTCATAGAGAAACGGAAGATTTCCAAGCGGCCGGCGAACAAACGATTGCAGGATCGTGCAGAGGCGTCGGCCGACCGGATCACGGCGAGAGATGGTTCGTGGCCATAGGTGCGCTGGTAGATCCTCCGTACTCAGGCAGGAAGTGAATATCGCGCCGCTCCAATGGGAGGCGCGCCAGGAGGTCGCGCCACTTATGGCCATCCACGCCATCGGCGCGGAGTACCTCAAAGTCCATCGCAAGGGGCCGTGAGCAAGGTTGTGGACGGCGGAAGCCACTTTGCGATCAGCGCTGGCCCGAGATCGAGGGCGCGCAACACTTTCACAGTCCTGCGTGCTGCCTCGCCGTCACCATATGGATTGGAGCAACTTACCAGCGATTCCCAAAAGGCCTCGGATGCGGCCCGCTCGATCGCGGCGACGATTTGGCGTTCGTCATGGTCGACGTCGATCACGTTGGCCGCGCGCATCCTCCCGTATTGCCGGGTACCGATATTGACAACCGGCACCCTGAATGACGGCGCCTCCAGGATTCCGCTGCTCGAGTTTCCGACAACGACGGAGGCCATGCGCATCAGTCCGAGATAGCGCCGCGCGCCCATCGTCGCGACAATCCGCAGGTACGACCGATCGCGGCGGCCCTCCAGGACTTCCGCCATCGCGCGACCGCCGGCATCAGCATTCGGAAAGGTAAAGACGGTCTGCCAGCCGAGGCGATCGAGCGCATTGAGTGTCGTTCGCATCTGCCCCGCCGCCTGCTCCGCCTCGGTCGTCACGGGATGTGCGTTGCCAATATGATCGGACGCGTCGGATCGAGACCGAATTCCTGCGCGAGCTCCTCGGCCGGCGCCAAGGGCATGTCGCGCAATCCGTCGAGAAACGGCTCCCCGACGGTCAGGATGCGCGACGCCGGCTCGCCCATGGCCAGAAGGCGCTCGGTGCTATCGCGGCACGACGTCAGATGGAAATGTGAGAACTTCGAGATCGCGGCACGATCAAATCGTCGATCGACCCGGAACGATCTCCGCCGGACATATGAACGACCGGCACATTCATGTGTACGGATGCCACTGCCGCAGCAAGCATCTCACCACGGTCGCCCTGGAGCAGCACGATATCCGGTTTCTCGGCGCGGATCGCGCCGGCAATACCATAGACGCCAAGCCCGAAAGACTGGGCCATCGCGGCTCCCGAATCCTCGCCGAGCGTCATGCTCACCGTGATGGCGTCCAAACCCGTCTGAACGGAGCTCATCGAGACTCGCGTGAAATTCAGGCAACAAGTGCATTCCGGTAACGACGATCACCAATTCAAAGTCTTCATCTTGGGCTATCGCGCGGTATACGGGGCGCATCAGCCCGTAGTCGGCGCGTGTTCCGGAGATCGATAGGATCTTGCGTTTCATCGCTGCAGCATTCGCTCTGCGGCTGGAAATCCTCGGCGGTATCGATTCGATTGCGGCGGCCCCCTCGATCACATAGGGAACGACATGCGACCCATAGAGCGTCCCCTGATCGATGACATCGCGGCGCACCACGTAAACGGAGCCATTTTCCACGTATGCGGGCGGCAGCGCCGAACGATCCGTCATCATCCCCTCAGCCGTGAAGAACGGCTGCAGACGTCCGTCCGCGATAGTCCACGTCCACCATGGGTGCTCCTTGGCGGCAGAGACTGCCGTGACCGTATCCGCACCGGTGCGATCGAACAGATCAATGGCCTCGTCGATATGCAACGCGGTTCGCAGCGGCGAAGTCGTCTGCAACAGCACCACCGCGCCGGCATGGAAGCCGGCGTCGTCCATCGCGGCGGCGGCATGCCTGAGGACGTCGACCGCCGCTCGATTCGTGGCGCCCCAGCTCCGCCGGCCGCAGAAACGGAACTTCACCACCGGCGGCGACGGCTGCCGCCGCGATCACCCGGTCGTCGGTCGAGACGATCGCGCGATCGATCTTTTGGCGCCTTGCGCTGCCGCGATGCTCCAAGCGATGAGTGGCTTCCCGAGTTCCCGAAGGTTCTTCCCTGGCAGGCGTTGCCATCCGCCCCAGCGATGACAACGCCGAGGACCTTCAATCGACCTTCCTCGTCGACCATGGAAGCACGGGCTGCAGCACACCCGCGCTTTTTTCGGTGCCCGTCACCGCGCTCGGCATCCCGATTTCCTCTATCTCGAAGACCACATGTCTTTGCTATTGAACACCTCGACCGGATCGTTGCGAGATACCATGATGATGACGTATTCGCCCAAGTTGAGCCATTCCTTCGGAACAACGAATTCGGGCTCGCAGATCCCGGGTTGAGGTGACTGACACGCCGGGCTCGGCGTCGTAGTCACAACTGCAGAAGACGATGGTCCCGCCCATGGTCTGCAAGGCGGCCCAGACCGAACAATTCGTCACCGGCCGGTTCACCTGATAGACCACCCGAATGACGATCCCCTCGGAATACAAGAGCTGGACCGTCGGCGATTTATTGCCCGGATTGAGCTTGACGCGAGCAGGCTCATGTCCTTGTCGAGCTCGGGGTGAGCTCGATGTCGTCGATTGCGCACATGACGTATCAGATACTCACGGACGACCGTGTTCACTGTACCCCTCACAGACAACTTTCTCCCTTGTTGAGCAAAACCGGATGGGTGCAAAGACGCGTGACGTTCGGCGTGGAGTGACTGACGAAGATGATCGTGCGCCCCTCGTCGGCGACTTCCTTCATCTTGCCGAGGCACTTCTCTGGAACTGCGCGTCGCCGACGGCGAGAACCTCGTCGACGATCAGGATCTCCGGCTCCAGGTGGGCCGCGACCGCGAAGGCAGGCGCACATACATGCCCGAGATAGCGCTTCACCGGCGTGTCGAGGAACCGCTCGATCTCGGCGAAAGCGACGATCTCGTCGAACTTGCGCGTGATCTCGGCCTTGTCATCCCGAGAATCGCGCCGTTCAAGAAGATATTCTCGCGGCCGGTCAGCTCGGGATGGAAACCGGTGCCGACTTCCAGCAGGCTGGCGACCCGGCCCGAATCGCGCCTGGCCCTCTGTCGGCTCGGTGATCCGGGACAGAATTTGAGCAGCGTGCATTTGCCCGCGCCGTTGCGGCCGATGATGCCGAGACTTCGCCTTGCTCGGACGTCGAGGTTAATGTCGCTTGACGCCCAGAACTCCTCCTTCTCGGAGGCGCGGGGCGTCCGCTCGAACATATCGCGCAGTCGTCGCGCAAGCCCGTTTGCGAGCCCGATCGCCGATTTGCCGAGCGTCCGGGTAAACGGCCGTTCTGCCCGATGGGAGATCAGGTAGCGCTTCGAGAGCCCCTCGATGCGGATGGCGTCGATCACGCGGTCATTCCCATCAGATCACGTCGGCAAATACCCGCTCGTGGCTGGCGAAAGTACCGGACGCCGACCACGATCATGATCGCTGACAAAAGCATCGAAGCCGCCATGCCGGGCCAGTAGATCGGACCCGCCGTACCGATGATGCACCAACGAAAGCCCTCGATCTGCGCAACCATCGGATTGAGCGAGTAAACGAACCGCCAGTGGCCGGGCACGATCTCGCTGCTGAAACCGACCGGGGAGAGGAACCAGCCCAGCGAAAGGGCAAACGGCACGATATAGCGGAAATCCCGATAGGCCACATTGAGCGCCGCAACCATGATTCCGCATCCCGAAACGGTCAATATCGTCAGGATCAGCATGAGAGGGACGAACAGGTACCGCCAAGTGGGCCAATAGCCCAAGACCACCATGAGCACGACGAGAAGCCCCAATGCGATCAGGAAGTCGACGATATTCACGACCAGCGTGCTCAACGGAATCAGCAGGCGTGGAAAGTACACCTTCGAAATGATGCTTGAATTGTTGAGCAGGGAATTGCTCATCTCGGTGAGCGCCGTGGAGAAAAGCGTCCACGGGAGGACGCCCGTCATGACGAGAACCGGGAAGACATTCCGTTGGTCGACGGCAACCTCGCCAAATAACCGAACACCACCGTCAGCGCGAATACAGTGGCAAGCGGACGCAGCACGCTCCAGGCAAGTCCAATGACCGTCTGTTGTATCGAACCGCGATATCGCGCCATGCAAAAATGACGAGAAGCTCTCGGAACTCCCAGAGATCGCGCCAGTAGCTCAACGCCGAAACGCCGGCGCGCACCACCGTAATCCTTTTTTGAGCGGAGGTCATGAAGCGCGGCTGCCTCGGCTTTCCTACAAATAAGCCGGCTTTTGAAACAGGCGGGCATCACGCAGTGTGCATCGCTGGAAAAGCTCGTCCGCCGACATCAGATCGTCAAGATAGGCGCCCGCGACTTCGTCGGTGAACTCCGACGTCCGCGTGTATCGGATTTCCTTCGTACGATCTTGCGCTATAGTTTCTGCCCCTGCCAAGTTCGGCAGTTGGGCCGCACCGCGCGATGGGCCGCCTTCACCGACAACATTCCATAACGAAATGGCTCGGTCCGTTGCTCTTTGGGAAAGGCATGGAACAAAATAGTACCCGCGTCGAGGCCTTTGCTTAGGAGGTGAATTGTCGCTCCCGACCATTTCGGGACGCCGATCATACATTGCCCAGTAATTGCAAAAGCTTCCCCGATAATATGGAGAAGCTCCCATGTGGATATTGACTGCGCGTCGCTTGATCAGCGCATCGCACAATTCACCCTTGATATAGCTAGCCCCGTACACAACGATGACATCCGCACCGAGGAATTCGGAGAACGTCTCGAGTAGCCGGGAGATTGTTTGATATCGCCTTCTCGCAACGCAAGAACCCGCACGTTGGCCGGCGACGGCGAAATCGGACCGAATACGTCATCCTCCGCGGCCCGGACATATGCAAAATAACGTTCCATGATCGCCGATTTGCGGTAGAAATCCGCGATGCGGCCTGGAAAAAGGGTGGCACATTCCTGCGATACGATAAGTTCGTCGGCGACCTGGGCGAGTGCGCGTATTAGTTCAAAATGCCTGGGCTGGTTGGCAGTAAAGAGAGCTACTTTCACGGGCGCCCCATCGCCCGCAAGACGTTAGTGTGATCTTGGCGGGGATATTCAAGATTAAGAGGATTGGGGGCATGAGCAAATATTCGCCCGGAAGCCAAGCCGAACCCCCATCTCGCCAAGAATTCCGAGCGTGTCCGCGCTGTACCAGTTTGCACGGATGCCGACACTGTTAAGGGCGCTTGGCCTAGGACGCGCTGGATGTGCTCAAGGTTCTGTTGATATTCGAGACGTTGCGTTGCGACCGGCAACGTCGCCATGACCGTAGGATGCCCAGATGAGTGCAGCCCTATGACATGCCCGCCGGCATCAAGATTGCGCAGGCAATCATCATCCATCCATAGATCTCTCTGGCGCCAGCCATATTGAAGTTCGTCGCGGAGATCATTTTATCCATGACCATGTCATAAGCAGGAGAATTAAAAATGTTGTCGCGAATGAAGCGAAATCTACGATCGCCTTCAGTGAAGAAGGGGTATTCCGAAAGATAAGTCGCCGCATCGTAGCCCCTGAGTCCTTCGGCTACGATGTCCACATACTCCGATGCAGCGATTGCCTGATCGAAGGCGAGAGAAAATGCATCCATACGGTCGAACATGACGGTTCGAAAGTATCGGTACAATTCCAGTCGAGGAGGCTCGCCATCGGCGAAGGCGGATGAATAGATGAACCAAAAGGCCGTGATCCCAAGGCGGTCCAGAACGGGCTTGGCAATATCGTACTGACAGCGCAGCGCGTCGTCGAAGGTAATGCAGATATCATCGTCAAATAGACGATTCTGCACTGCTCGCTCGTACCACTCGTGAGCATCGTAATTCTGCCGCGGCCGTATAAAGCAAGCAGCTTCTCGAATTCGTCGGCGGAAATTGCACCTTGTCCGCGCGGGTGCGACCCTCCCGTGAAGTGATGAAACATCAAGCCGTGAGCTACCATAGCTGCAGAGCCAGGTTCGAGTGATAGGTGACCAGGAACGTCGGGCTGCCGAACGGCATGCCGACGACTCCCTCGGTCGCGGCCCTGTCGAGCAAGCCCAGGAGGGCGATATTGTCCAAACCCGGCGCGCCCACGAGATGCACACGTTCAGGATCTTCGCCATCTGGATCACGCGCTTGCGGTGGCTCGGCGGTGACGAAATGAAGGTGAGCGAGCTTGGTGATGGCGTGCTTGAGCTGCCCGTCGATAGCGCCTTCCGACGTTTTTCCGCCGTGGATATGCGCAAGCGGCGATCGAAGGAGGACCGCCGCCTGGGCGGCGGTGACGAGGCAGATCCTTCGCGCTGTCATCGTGCCGTCGGGTGCCCGGCCTTCGCGGGCGACTCGCCCTCGGCCGTACCGAGTGCCAACACCGGGGCCTGCGCCGCGTGCGGGCCGAGAAGACTCCGCTTGCGCGGTCCGACAGCCGGACCGCCGTACTGGAACGTTGCGAGCAGCGGCCTCTCGATCCAGGCGTTGAAGACCGGCCCGGCCACATCGCCGATGACACATAGGCCGCGAACAACACGGTTGGTGGGATCTGCGGGACATGGCCGCGAAGAAGATGCGGGATATGGGCGCGAAGAAGAGATGCCCCGATCAATGCCGGGTAGTGAACCAGATAGATGGAGTATGAACCGCGCCCAGGGCAAGCAGTCTGCGGCCGGGATTCCAATCCGCTGAAGCCAGACCCGACACGATCAGGGCGGAGGCCAGCCCGTACATCGCAAAGTGCAGCCAAGAAGGAAGCGGGGCGGCAAAGCTATCGATGAGGCCATAGCCGAAAAATGCCAGCGCCCCCACTCCCAGCCCTATCACGCCAACGCGGATACGGAGCAGGGCCACGCCAACGCCCAGCAGAAACTCGAGGCAGAACAGGTAAGCCACACGGGCGGTTCGCCGCCCGAAACCCTGAGGGCTACGATGGCCAGGGCCCAAAGAGCGATCACTCCGGCACCGAGGCGCCGGTTCACGATGAGCAGCGCAAAAAGACAGTAGAAGAACAGCTCGAGCGCAAGTGTCCAACCCGGAGGGATGAGCGGGAAACCCGCCATCGGCAGCAGGAAGAACGTGTGGAGAAGATAGGCGGCCGTCAGGGGTGCCGGAGCGGAAATCGGGATGAACAGGGCGAGCGGGAGCACGATGAGGGTCGCCGTCCAATAGGGCGGAAACACGCGTGCGAAACGCCGCCAGGCATAGTGACCGAGCGCCGCGGGATGCCCGATGTCCTTCCCATGCACATGGGCGATCACGAAGCCCGACAAGACGAAGAAGAAATCAACCCCGGCAAAACCGAAGTGGAATACACCGCCGAGCGGCGATGCTCCCGTCATCTCCACGAATTGGGTCGCGTGATAGAGCACGACAAGAACCGCCGCGATCCCCCGCGCCGCCTCGAGCGGACGAATTCGTGTGCTCACGAAGATTACGCTTCCGAAATCGGCAATCGACGAAACGAGCGCAAGCTGACCAAATCGAATAAGACTGCGAAGGGAGGCGCTGCCAAGCAGGCATGCTACCGCAGTTCGGGTGAATCACCGCTCACCCAAACCCACGATACCTTGACGCGGAAACGTCCGCCGCGGTCACGCCGCCGCGATGGATTCCCCGTCCAACATCACCCGGACCTTGCGGCCCAGGAGATCGAGCAAAATGGCGACGCGCTCGCGGTCCGCCATGCCTTCGAACAGGCCAAGGCAGGAATCGAATGCGCCCCCGATGACCTGAACCTTGTCGCCACGACAAAAGCGCGGGCCCCGCTCGAGGCCGATGAGCCCGAGCTCGTCCTCGCGGTTGCGCAGATCGTCGATGATGGCGTCCGGCACCGTCGCCGGATCCTCGCCGTTGCAGACGAGATGACTGACGCCGACGGTTGACTGGATCGACCGCCAGCCTTGAACATGCCGATCGATCGCGATGAACAGATAACGCGGGAACAGCGGCGCGGCGACCGTTTCGATCCGACGCGCATGGCGGCGCCGTTTGAGGTAGCGCGGCAAATAGACCGAATAGCCTTGCCGCCGCAGATGGAAGGCGGCCTTGGCCTCGCCATGGACGTGCGTTTGGGCGACGTGCCAGCAGGGACCGGGAATTGTCGTCATTGGGTGCCCCCGCCGGCTCGTATGGGCGGCGGCCCCAGGAGCGTCGGCACCAGCACGCGATCGGGCCCGAGCCGGGCGCACGCGGCGTCGATCGTCTCGCGCGTCGACTTGATGTCGGCGACCAGGACGGCATCGATGGCCCCGTCGATGTCGTCGAGCGATCTTACGACCGGAGCACCGACGAATCGCGGCAAGTCGGAATGGCGATCCACGATCGCGACGATCGTCGTTCCCTTATCGAGCGCGCAAATCGCAGCTATTTCGGCGAGGTCGGAGACCCCTAGAATGGCGAGCCGCGAAAATCCATTGGCTCGCGCCGTATCGATCGCATTCGCGTAGTCATTCTTCGCGTCGCGAAAGAGTGAAAACGAAAAGGACAGATATTCGATCGTGAGCCGGGATTTCTCCGCAAACCCGTGCGGCGTCAAATAATAGGCGTAGCGTCTCGCGGGAGCGCTCCCGACCTTCACCAGGCCCTTCTTGATGCAACGTTTCAGATACGCGTTGACGAGACCCAACGCCACGCCCAGATCCGACGCCAGCCGGCGCTGCGATTGCTCGCCACCCCGCTCCAACGACGAGAGCAGGTTGAGCATGATGCGGGTCTCTTGGACGTCCGCAGATTTGGGGGTCGTCGCCGGCATGACAGGCCCATCGGTTGCCGCGTAGACCTATCGTGTTCAAGGGATGAACGTCAAGCGGTTTTGTTCAAGCAGTGAACATAGTCAAGATATTGAAATAACTTATTTATCTTCTCATCGGCGACGCCTCTATTGCGCCTCGATAGGGCGAGGACGACTGTTGCGACGAAAACCTCGCGACAACGACCTTGGCCTTGAACGCAGCGCCGCGGCCTAAGGGTACCGCCGCCCGGCTTCGGCAAAACGAACCCACGGTGATTTTGGCAAAACGAACTCGCGGCGCACTCGCGCGACGGAGACTTGCGTTCAGAACTGAAAATAAATGAACTGCCTGACCGGCCGCAGATAGATGAACACAAATCCCGCAACCACCGCCCCGTAGACCACGGCCACGGGCAAGGCGATCAAAGCGCGCTGCGACCAGCGCGGCCAAAGGTCGCGATAGATGAAATAAGCAATAAGCGTCGCGACCGGCAGGATGGCGGCGATCAGATACCCGACGGGGTCGATGCCGATTGGCAGGGCCGACCAGACATAGCCGGTGTGCAGGCGGTCGAGCAGCAGGTATTTCCCGGGCTGCAGCACCTTGTGGATCATCTCCCACGCTTGCTCGAGGTTCTGCGCGCGGAAAAAGATCCAGCCGAGCATCACGGCCGGAAACGTGAAGACCCAACCGAGCACGCCGCGCAGCCGCGTGTGTTGGCGCAACAGCCCGAAGCCCGCGATTGCGCGTTGCACCAGGATGAGCAGCGCGTGCCACAAGCCCCACAGCGCAAAGGTCCAGCCTGCTCCGTGCCACAGTCCCATGATGAACCAGGTGGCAACCAGCGCCGCATTGCGCCGCGCCACGCCCACCTGATCGCCGACCGGCACGAGTCCGCCGCGCAATTCATCATGCGGACGCACGCCGCACAGCGGCAGATAGAGATAATCCCGGATCCAGCTCGACAGCGAGATGTGCCAGCGCCGCCAGAAATCGCGCGGCGATGTGGCGACGTAGGGAAAAAAGAAGTTCGGGGGAAAGATCGACGCCCATCAGTCGTGGCTGAGCCGATCGCGATCTGGCTGTAGGCCGCAAAATCGAAATAGATCTGGAAGCCGAACAGCACGGCCAGCACCCAGACGTCGGTCGCCGAGAGGGTCGTCGGATTGGCGCCGAAGCCTTCATCCACATATCCGCCGATGTTGTCGGCGAGCACGCATTTGAGAAACAATCCGTTGAGGATGAGCCACAGGCCCGCGGCCAGGAACTCGACGTTGAACAGCTTGCGGCGATCGAGCTGCGGGATCACCTCGGCGGCGCGCAGGATCGGCCCGGCGACGAGGTGCACGAAGAAGGTGACGAACAGCCCGTAGAGCAGCGGCTCGCGGATCGGTTCGATCCGCCCACGATAGACGTCGACCGTGTAGCTCACGGTCTGGAACGTATAGAAGCTGATCCCGACCGGCAGCACGACGCTCCAGGTCGCCAACAGGTCGTCGCGGCCGATGAGATGCGCCAAGCCGTTGATATTGCCGACGATGAAGTTGGCGTACTTGAAATAGAACAGCAGACCGAAATTGACCGCGAGGCTCAGCGCCAGCCAGAGCCGCCGCCGGGCCGGCGCCTTCGCGTTGTGGATATTGATGGCGGCGAAGAAATCCGTGAACGCCGACGCCAGCATGATGAAGACGTAATCGAAGCGCCAGAAGCCGTAGAACGTCACGCTCGCCGCAAACAGGAAAAGCTGGCGCGGCCGGCGCGGAAGCAGCCAGTAGACGACCACGACGATCGCAAGGAAGAAGACGTATGTGAACGAGTTGAAGATTATCGCGATTGCGGCAGGATCGTCACCACGAGCGCATCACGCATCGCATCCGCCATCTGCCGATGCCCAACGGCGGTGAAATGGCTGTATCGGTCAACTCGCCGGCCCCGTTGTCGATCTGGCCCCAGACGCCGTCGGCCACACTGTCTTCGATATTGGCGAACGAGGCACCCGACGCCTGTGCCAGGCGCTCGCAGACGGCCTGAACGCAGAATAGTCCGCGGGATCGAACGGAAATTCAACTGCGGTACCGCGGCGGCACGTAGAGAACACAGGAAGTCCGCCATGCAGGGCTGCACCGACGAGGTCGGTCAGTGCCTGCATGTTGATGGCCTGACGTGCCGACGGGATGACGTTGACCCAGTTCTTCGCGCGGGTGCCAAGAAGCAGGTTGCGCAGGCGCAAAACCTGTTCCTTGCCGTCCAGGAGGGCAAGCCTGATCCTGCCTTGCGCCTGCCCCCGCACGCGCCAAAGCGGCATCAGGTCGTCGAGCCGCGCCATCAGCCAGCGCTCGACGCGCTGTTGCGTTGTCTGCGGCGGCTCTTGCGTCAATTCTTGCGCCGGCTTTTGCGCGATCTCTTGCGCCGATTTCACCTCCTCTGCCATCGAGGCAAGGATCGCCGGCCCTGATGGGAGCGACGCGAGGGCTGTCCGGACTACCGGATCGGCGAGCGCCGGCTGCCAGGTCGGACGAATGCCTTCCTGCTTCATGCCTTGCAGCCACGCCGGCACGATCAGGCCGCTCAGCGCAATCCGTCGCCGCACATATTCGTAGACCAGCAGCTCCTCGCGCGGGTTGATGTTGGGCATCGCGATCGCAATGATGTCGATGCCGTGCGGATCGAGCTCCTTGGCAAGAAGCGCGGGCCCGGTGCGCTCGCCCGAATGATAGTCGTTGATCGCATAAAGCTGCGACCAGCCGATCCACAGCACACGCTTGCGCGTGTTGGACGGCGGCAGCGCCGACAGGCACTGGCTGAGATCGTCAAGGCCGAAGCAGACGACGCGGCGGTCGCCATCATGCAGCAAATCCTCGTGCACGGTCGTGTTGACGCCGAGCCCGGCCGCCGCGAAGTCTTGACGCTCCCCCGAGAACAGCCACCACACGGCGCCGAGCCCGAGCGCAACGACTGCGACGAAAGCCCGCCCGCGCGCCGCCGCCGGATCACGGCATGTGCTCGGCCGGACCGCATCGGGCGACGAAGCCGAGCCGGTCACATCCGCACCAACACGCTCACGAGCACGCACTTAATTATGCGGCTGCTGTTGGGCGGCCACGTCAGCATTGAAATCGCCGATAACCTACCCATGCCCTGATTGCCCGGCCGCGCCGCGATGTCCTAGATTGCAGAGTGCTTGTGGCATGCGATACGCAGGGTCGCAATAGCGGCGCATCCGTCGCGATGGAGCAGGATTTTGCCTCAAGATGCCTGGGTGTTGCGGGCGCCGCGGCTCAACGCCAATGACGACAGCGTGACGCTCACGCGCTGGCTGGTTGCCGACCGCGCGGCCGTTGCGGCCGGCGCGCCGGTCGCCGAGATCGAGACCGAAAAGGCGACCGCGGAACTTGCGGCCGAGATCGGCGGGACACTCGTGCAGGCGGTCGCGGCCGGCGCCGCGGTTCCGGTCGGCGCGCCGCTTGCATTTATCGCAGACACGCCTGCGGCGGCCGATGATGTCCGCCGTAGGCACGCCGAAGCGCTTGCAACGGCACCAAGCCGGCCGATGGCCGCAACCGCCAAGGCGCAGGCGCTAGCCGCCGCGCATGGCATCGATCTCGCAGACGTGCACGCGAGCGGCGCCACCATCAAGGAGCGCGACGTCGCGCGCCGTCTGGCGGAGGACGACGGGCCGAACGGCGCCCACGCGCATGATCCCCGGCTGGTCCTCGTCGGCGAAGCTTCGCCGCATCAACGGCGCGTCGCCCGCGACCTGCGCGCCGCTGCGCAAGCCGGGCTCTTCACCACGCTGGCGTACCGGCTCGATCTGCGCGGACCCGAGCAGTTGATCGCCGCCGAGCTTGCGCGCGGCCGCACGGCCTCGCTGCTCGTCGCCTTGCTGTGGGGGCTCGGCCGCGTGCTGCCCTCTTTCCCCAACCTTGTCTCGGTCCATGACCGCGGCAAGATTTATCGCTACCGCGAGGTCGACATCGCATTTGCGGTTCGTTCGGAGAGCGGCGAGCTTCACGCGCCCGTCGTCCGCCGTATCGATCGTCTCGCGCCCGACGCGATTGCGCGCGAATGCGCGCGCCTCACCAAGCGCGCGATGCGCGGAAAGCTCGATGCCGCGGACGTCGGCGGCGCCTGCTTCACGGTGTCCGTCATCGCGACGCCCAACGTCGAGTCGTTCGTCGCGCTGCCGCCGCCCGCGCAAACCGCGATCCTGGCGCTCGCCGCCACGCGGTACGAAGCCGTTCCGGCCGGCGCCGTGGCCCGCCCGATTGCGACCGCGACCATCACCTACGATCACACGCTGTGCGACGGCGTCTATGTGGCCGAGTTCTGCGCCGCGCTCGACCGCGCGCTCAATGCGGAGCCGACCTGATGCCCGGCGCCGACAGCCGCACGCGGCTCGCGGTCACCGATCGCGCCTCATCGCTGGCGGACCATTACCGGGTCGCCGCAGGCGTCCGCGCGTTCGAACGCATGCTGCTCGACCAGTTCGCCCGCGGCCGGATCGGCGGGACGACCCACACCTGCATCGGCCAGGAGGTCACGGCGGTCGCGATCACGGCCGCGCTCGATCGCACCCGCGATTGCGTGTTCAGCAACCATCGCGGCCACGGGCATTTCCTCGCCTATTGCGGCGAGGTCTTTGCGCTGCTGGCCGAGATTTTCGGCCGCCCCGAGGGCGTCTGCGGCGGTCGCGGCGGCAGCCAGCACCTGCATTGGCGGAATTTCTATTCCAACGGCGTCCAGGGAGGCAGCGTCGGCAACGCGATCGGCGTCGCGCTCGCGGAGAAGACGAAGCGCAGCGGCGCCGTGACCTGCGCCTGGCTCGGCGACGGCACATTCGGCGAGGGCCTCGTCTACGAAGCGATGAACATCGCGTCCCTGTGGCGATTGCCGGTCGTGTTCGCCATCGAGGCGAACGGCGTCGCCCAGACGACGCCCACCGAAATGCAGCTCGCCGGCGGCCTCGCGGCACGCTGCCGCGCCTTCGACATTCCGGTCGAGGAGGTGTCGGGAACGGACCTCGCGGAGGCGCTCGCCGCCGCGACGCGCGCCGTCGATGCAACCCGCGCCGAACCGCGCCCGCACGCAATCATCTCGCACGCGATCCGGCTCGGCCCGCACAGCAAGGGCGACGACACGCGCGAGCCCGCATGGCTCCAGGCCGCCTGGGCGCAAGATCCGGTGGCGGCACTGCGCCGCCAGGTCGGCGGCGGCGCCGACGCGATCGACCGCGACATCGCCGCGCTCATGCGGGACACCGTCGCGCTCGCCGGCGAGGCCGTCCCATGAGCCCGAACACGACCGTGCTCGCAAGCCTCAACTCCGGCCTGCGCGCCGCGCTGGCGGACGAGCGCGTCATCGTCCTCGGCGAGGATGTGCTCAGTCCCTATGGCGGCGCCTTCAAGGTGACGCGCGGGCTCTCCACGCAATTTCCGGATCGTATGCTCACCACGCCGATCTCGGAAGCCGGCATCGTCGCGGTCGCGACCGGGCTTGCGCTCCGCGGCTTTCGCCCGGTGGTCGAGATCATGTTCGGCGATTTTCTCTTTCTCGCCGGCGATCAGATCGTCAACCATGCCGCAAAGTACCGCGCCATGTTCAACGAGCAGGTGCGCGTGCCGCTGGTCATCCGCACGCCGTCGGGCGGCCGGCGCGGCTACGGGCCGACCCACAGCCAGAGCCTGGAAAAGCATTTCCTCGGGGTCCCGGGGCTGTGGGTGGTCGCGCCCCATTCGCTCGGCGATCCGGGCGGCCTGCTTCAGCAGGCGATCTTCGAGGCGGACGACCCCGTCCTCTTCGTCGAGAACAAGATCGGCTACGGCGAGGTGCTGCTCCCCGAGGTGCCGGGCTACGAGGTCGTCAGGCTCGCGGACGCCGCATCGCCCTTCCCGACCCTCTGGCTCAAGCCGCCCACGCCGGGCGATGGGCTTCTCCTGTGCTACGGCGGCATGACCCGCCTTGCGCTCGACGCCGCGACGGCGCTGCGCCAGCACGAAGCGCTCAATCTCGGCCTCCTCGTCATCTCCCAGCTCTCGCCGACACCGGTCACGCATCTCGAGGCAGCTCTGCGCGACGCAACCCCCTCGGCCATCGTCACCGTCGAGGAGGCGCCCGCCGAGGGCGGCTGGGGCGCCGAAATGATCGCAACCATCGAGCAGATCCGCGACGCCCGCCGCCTCCCCCCGATCAGCTATCGCCGGGTCGGCGGAAAGAATCTTGCCATTCCGAGCGCGCGCGTACTGGAGGATGATGTGCTGCCGCGGGTCGAGGATATCGTGGCAGCCGTTCTCGATTGCCTCTAGCGCATATCCCGGCGAAGTGGCCACCGGTTCGCCGACAAGGATATGCGCAGACGCATGAATCTAGAGCACGTTCCGATTCCATCGGAACGGAACGTGCTCTAAAGTCGGACCATGGAAGACAGGATTCGCACTATCATGGCCGAGGCGCTGCGCCTGCCGGCCGACCGCATCGGCGCCGACGCCGCCATCGGCACGGTCCCGAACTGGGATTCGACCGCCCACATGCGCATGATGATCGCGCTCGAGGACGAATTCGGCATCGACCTGGATGAGAGCCGCATGGTCGAGATGACAAGCCTGGACAAAATCCGCAGCACCGTCGAGGAGCTTCGGTCGGCCAAACCAGCTTGACCGGCACCACCAGCTTCCCATGGACATGAATACCGACCGTTCTCCTCTTACGTCGCGTTCTCAAGACGCCCCATCGACGGCCGCATGACCGACCTCTCTGGTGACATCCACCTGCTGATCCCGACGGCCGACGTCGCCGATCCCGAGATCACGATCCTGGTGCCAGCCCTCAACGAGGAGCTGACCATCGGCCTCTTCGTCGAGTGGTGCCGCCAGGGTATCGCGGCAAGCGGCGCGCGCGTCGAGATCCTGATCGTCGACAGCTCGACCGACCGTACCCCGCAGATCGCGCAGGCTGGTGGCGCGCGCGTGCTGCGGGTGCCCAAGCGCGGCCTCGGCCGCGCCTATATCGACGCCATCCCGCACATCCGCGGCCGCTTCGTGATCATGGGCGATGCCGACTGCACCTACGACTTTCGCGAGATCAGGCCGTTCGTCGAGGCTTTCCGCGCCGGCGCCGAATTCGTCATGGGCTCGCGCTTCAAGGGCTCGATCGCGCCCGGCGCCATGCCGGCCCTGCATCGCTATTTCGGCACGCCGGTGACGACGTTCATGCTCAACACCATCTTCGGCAGCCGCTTCTCCGACATCCATTGCGGCATGCGCGGCATCACGCGCGACGCGCTCGTGCGCATGGACATGCGCTCGCAAGGCTGGGAATACGCCTCCGAGATGGTGCTCAAGTCGGTGCACATGCGCCTCAAGACCACCGAGGTGCCGATCCATTTCCTCAAGGATCCGGAAGGGCGGCTGAGCCACATGAAGCGGCGCGGCTGGCTCGAGCCGTGGCGCGCCGGCTGGATGAACCTGCGCGCCATGCTGATCCACGGCGTCAACTTCTTCCTGCTCAAGCCCGGCGCCGTGCTGCTGGCGCTCGGCCTGCCGTTTCTCGTTCTCCTCGCCTTCGGGCCTGTCACCCTCGGGCGCCTGAGCGTCTCGCTCAACACCATGCTGCTCGCCATGGCGGCCGCGACGCTCGGCCTGTCGATGCTGTACTTCGGCGGCATCGCGTCGATCCTGTTCGACTATTCGGACACGGTCCGCACGCGGCTGGAGCGGCTGCTGCCTTACAACCCAACCTTCGTCGGCTGCACTCTGGTGATGGCCTGCGGCGCGCTGGCGACGGTTCCGTTGATCCGCACCTTCGTGGCCAACGGGTTCACGTTGCCCGAGGTCGGGGTCCAGACGCACTGGGCCGTGATGGGCCTATGGCTTATCATTGCGGCGTTCGAAACCTTCGTCTTCGCTCTCATGGTGCGGGCGCTCGGCATCGCGCTGCCGGTCCGCCGCAGCCGCACCTGATCCCCAGCGCATGTTCCGGCGAAGTGGACGCCGGTTCGCCGACCAGAACATGCGCAAAAGGAAAGAATCGAGAGCGTATTCTGATTCCGCAGGAACGGAATACGCTCTAACGGGCGATTTGTGTTGACCGGACGGATCAGCGGGAATTAAGGATTTCCGGCTACTTTCGACGCGGCAACCGGCAACAGCATGGCGCCCGACACCATCACGACCATCGGCACGGACAACCTGCGGACGTATTTCGCGACCTTGTCCGATTTGCTGTGCCGCGTGGAGGTGACCGGCAAGTCGGGCGAGCCCGTCGACTACGCCGGTGCCGCGACCGCCCTGATGGCCACGGCGCGCCAGACCCATGCGGCCGGCAACAAGCTGATCTTCGTCGGCAATGGCGGCAGCGCCGCGATCGCAAGCCACATGGCAACCGACTATTCGAAGAACGGCGGCGTCCGCGCGCTCGCGCTCAACGACGCCAGCATGCTCACCTGCCTCGGCAACGACCTCGGCTATACCCAAGTCTTCGCCAAGCAGATCGAGCTCCACGCCCGCGCCGGAGACCTCGTGATCGCGATTTCGAGCTCCGGCCGCTCCGCCAACATCCTCAACGCGGTCGACGCCGCGACCGCGGCCGGCTGCACGGTCGCGACGCTGAGCGGCTTTACGCCGGACAACCCGCTGCGCCGCAAGGGCCAATGGAACTTCTACGTCGCGTCGGACCGCTATGGTTTCGTCGAGATCGGGCATCTCACGATCTGCCACGCGGTGCTCGACTTCCTGTGCGGACTGCCGGCGCCCGGCCGATGACCGACGTCGGGCCATGCGCGCGCTCGTAACCGGCGGCGCCGGCTTCATCGGCAGTCATCTGTGCGACCGTCTGCGCGCCCACGGCGACGAGGTGTGGTGCGTCGACAACCTGCATCTCGGCCGCCGCCGCAACATCGTGCACCTGGAGCAGTCGAACGGCTTCCATTTCGTCGAGCAGGACGTGAACGAGCGCGACGATCTCGCCGCGCTCTTCGCCGACGCGAAGTTCGACGCGGTCTTCCATCTCGCCGCCAATTCCGACATCGCGGCCGGCACCGCCGACACCGAACTCGACTTTCGCCTCAACGAGCTGACCACCATTGCGGTGCTCGACGCGATGTGCCGCCACGGCACGCGGCGGCTCTTCTTCGCCAGCACCTCGGCGATCTTCGGCGAGGCGCAGGCGGCGCTCACCGAGGACTACGGGCCGCTCGCGCCCATCTCCTTCTACGGCGCCAGCAAGCTTGCGGCCGAAGCCTACGTCTCGACCTACGCGCATCGCTTCGATCTGCGCGCCGTAGTGCTGCGCTTTCCCAACGTGGTCGGCGAGCGCGCAACGCACGGCGTGATCTACGACTTCCTGCGCAAGCTCGAGAAGAACCCGCGTGAGCTGGAAGTGCTCGGCGACGGCAACCAGACCAAACCGTATCTCTACGTCGCCGACCTGGTCGATGCCATCTTGCTCGCCTGGGAAAAATCCTCCGGGCCGCTCTCGGTCTACCACGGGGCCGGCATCGGCGAGACCTCGGTGCGCGAGATTGCCGAGATCGTGCGCGCGGCCGCGGGTCGGCCCGAGACCGAGATCCGCTACACCGGCGGCGACCGCGGCTGGCCCGGCGACGTTCCGAAATTCCGCTACGACATCTCGCGCCTGCAGGCCCTCGGCTGGCAGCCGAAACGGCACTCGACCGATGCGGTACGCCATGCAGTCGAGCGCATCCAATTGAACGGGTTCTGATTCACCATGGATGCCGTCATCATCGCCGGCGGCCTCGGCACCCGCGCCCGCACGATGACGGGCGACCGCATCCCGAAGGCGCTGCTGCCGGTCAGCGGCGTGCCGGTCATCTTCCATCAAATGCGCGTCCTGCGTCGCGAGGGCGTCGACCGGCTGACCGTGCTTGCGGGCCATCTGGGCGATCAGCTCGCGGCCCCACTGGGCGAGGAAGCGCGCGCACTCGGCCTCGCCCTCGACATCCGCATCGAGACCGAGCTGCTCGGCACCGCCGGCTGCCTGGCGGCACTCGCGCCAATCGACGGCGAGCGCTTCCTCGTCTACGGCGACATGCTGTTCGATCTCGCGCTGGCGCCGCTCGCAGACTTTCACCGACGCCACGGCGCGCTCGTCACCATCGTGAGCCATCCCAACGACCATCCACGCACCTCCGACCTCATCCGCGTGCGCGACGATCGCGTGACCGCGCTGCTGCCACGCGAGAGCCCTCGTCCGCGCGATGAGCGTAACCTGGTCCCGGCCGGCCTCTATCTCGCGTCACCCGAGTTCTTCGCTCGCTTCCCGGCCGGCCAGAAGCTCGACATGGTGCGCGACGTGCTGCCGCGTCTCGTCGACAGCGGCGAGCGGATCGCCGCCTACAACACGCCCGAATACATGCGCGACGTGGGCACGCCGACCCGCCACGCGACCGCCGAGCGCGATCTCGCCGACGGCACCGTCGCGGCTCTCAACATCCGTAACCGGCGGCCGGCGATCTTCTTCGACGTCGACGGCGTGCTCAACGAGGAGCCCGGCACGCTGGGCGCCCTCAAGCCGGATGACGTGAGGCTGATTGCGGGTGCTGGCGCGGCCGTGGCGCAAACACACGCCGCCCGCATGTTCACGGTGGCGATCACCAACCGCCCGCAGGTCGCGCGCGGCGACATCACGTTCGACGATCTCGACGCGATCCTCGGGCGCCTCGAAGCGCTGCTCGCCGAAGAGCATGGCGTGCTCGACCGCGTCTATGCCTGCCCGCACCACCCGGACGCGGGCTTTGCCGGCGAGGTCGCGGCGCTCAAGATCCCGTGCGACTGCCGCAAGCCGGGCGCCCTGCTGTTTCGCCGCGCCATGGAAGAACTGCCGATCGACGGCGCGCGCTCCTGCGCGATCGGCGACAGCCTGCGCGACATCGGCGCCGCGCGTGCCGCCGGCGTGTGGGCCTATGGGGTGCGCACCGGCTATGGCTGCCGCGACGTCGGGCGCTATCCGGGCGGCGCCGATGCGGCGCCGACGCCCGACCTCATGTTCGAGGACGTCGGCGAGGCCGTGCGCTTCGCCCTCGCCTACGCGACGCTCGCGGCGCCCCTCGTCGCGGCGATCGAGGCGCGAACGACGAACCCTCCGATGCTGGTCGCCATCTGCGGCCGCTCCCGCTCCGGCAAGAGCGTCATCGCACACGCGTTGGTGCGGACATTGCGGGAGAACGGGAAGGACGCGTTGCTCGTGCGCCTCGACGACTGGATCCAGCCGGCGGCCGAGCGCCGGCCGGAGGACGGCGCCGAGATCCGCAACCGCGTCGATCGGCTGTTCTCGATCGTCGCGGCTCTTCGCCGAGGCGAGATGATCACGGCCCCGGGCTACGATCAGGCGACGCGGGTACAAGGACCGTCCGTAACCTACAACCCGGCCGGGCGCGACATCATCATCCTCGACGGCGTGTTCGCGGCCCATGCCTCGACGCGGCCGCAGATCGACCTCGCGGCATTCGTTAACGCCCCCGAACCGGTGCAGCGCGGGCGCTTCGAGGCCCTCTATCGCTGGAAGGGTTTCGACGATGCCGCTATGCAGGAGGTCTGGCGCGCGCGAATCGCCGACGAATGGGCGGCCGTCGATGCGCAGCGCCAGATCTGCGACGTGATCGTCTCGGCGAGCGGCCAATGATCGTCTCATGATTGTCTCCTGCGCACCCTTTCGCGTGAGCTTTGCGGGCGGCGGCTCGGACGTCGCCCAGTTCTATCGCCGCCGCCGTGGCGCCGTGCTCTCCTGCGCGATCGCCAAATATGCCTTCGTGGTCGTGCATCCCTATTTCAACGCCGCCAAGTATCACCTCAAATACGCGCGCACCGAGCTCGTCGACCGCGTCGAGGAGATCGAGCATCCGCTGCTGCGCGAGGCATTGCGCATGATGAAGATCGAGCCGGGCGTCGAGGTGGTGTCGATCGCCGACGTGCCGTCCGGCACCGGGCTCGGCTCGTCGAGTTCGTTCTCGGTCGCGCTGCTCAACGCGCTCTACGCCCACCAGCGCGTTTTCGCGCCCAAGGAGCAGCTCGCGCGCGAGGCCTGCATGCTGGAGATCGAGCGGCTCGGCGAGCCGATCGGCAAGCAGGACCAGTACGCGGCCGCCTTCGGCGGCGTGAACTTCATCGAGTTCGAGCCGAACGGCGGCGTCACGGTACAGCCGTTGGCGCTGCCGACCGACCTGCTCGCCGAGCTCGAAGGCAACCTGATGCTGTTCTTCACCGGCAGCCAGCGCGATGCGAAAAGCGTGCTCGCGCACCAGAACAAGGCGGTCGAGGAGGATACCTCGACGTTCGAGCGGATGGAGCGCATGGTCGCGCTCGCCTACGAGATGCGCGACCTGCTGATCGCCCGCGACCTCGATGCCTTCGGCCGCGCGCTCGACCGCGGCTGGCAGATGAAGCGCGCCGTCTCGGCCAAGATCAGCAATGCCGACATCGATCGGCTCTACGAGCGCGCCCGTTCCGCCGGGGCGCTCGGCGGCAAGATCGCGGGCGCCGGCGGCGGCGGATTCCTGCTACTTTATTGCCCCAAGCCCGCGCAGGCGCGCGTGCGCGAGGCGCTCGGCGACCTGCAGTCGCTCGACTTCCGGCTCGATTGGGGCGGCGCGCGCATCGCGTTCGCGCAATGAGGATCAGCCGATGCCGCAGCGCCTCGTGGTGACGGGTGCATCGGGCTACATCGGCGCACGACTGGTCGAGCGTGCGCGGCAGCGCGGTTGCGAGCTCGTGGCGCTCGGTTCGCGGCCGGCCGCGACCGACATCTCCTCCATCCCGTGGCGGCTCGGCGAGACGCCGCGCCTCACCGCGTTCGCGGGCGCGACCGCGGTCGTGCATCTCGCCCATGACTGGGCGAGCGACCGCGCCAACGGCACCGGCTCCGGCAATGCCAATCTGGCGGGCGCCGAGGCGCTCGCCCGCGCGGCGCGCGAGGCCGGCGTCGCGCGCCTCGTCTTCGCCTCGACCACCTCGGCGCGGCCCGAGGCGCTCAACGCTTACGGCAAGATCAAGTTCGCGATCGAGGAGCGCCTGAAAACGCTGCCGCGCAGCGAGGGCCGCGTCATCTGCGCCCGCATCGGCCTCGTCTACGGCGGGCCGGAGCGGGCCATGTACGGGCTGATGTCGAAGCTCGCCGGGCTGCCGGTGATCCCCATGATCGGGCTCGACCGCGAGGTCCAGCCGATCCATCTCGACGAGGTGTGCGACGGTCTGCTGGCGCTTGCCCTCGATCCGCCCCCCGGGCGACAGACCGTGGTGCTCGCCGGCCCCGTGCCCGTGACGTTCGGCAACTGGCTGCGCACGCTGCGCCGCGCGCTTCACGGCCGCCGCCTGCGATTGATCCCTGTGCCGATCGCATTCGCGCTGATGGCGTGCGACCTGAGCAAGGCGATCCCGTTCGTCCCGACCGTCGAGCGCGAACGGGTGCTCGGCCTTGCGGGCGCCGCACCGATGGCGAGCGCAGCCGATCTCGCCGCACTCGGCCTGGCGCTGCGCGATCCTGCCCGCGCGCTGCTCGCGACCCCCGCGGCGCGCCGCCGGCTGATCGCGGAATGCCGCGCCATGTTGCGCTATGTGACCGGCACCCGCCTGCGCTCGCCCGGCGCCATCATTCGCCTGGCCCGCGTCGTGCAACGCGATCCAGGAGTTCGGCAGCGCCCTGCCCGCGCTGGCGGTTCGCTGGCCGGCGCTGCTGCGACTGTTCGAGCCGGTCCGACCCGCCATGCACCACGGCCTCTCGCGCCGCCTGCATCTCGCCGCCATGATGGCGGAGACGTTGCCGCCGCCGTCGCAACCCGGTGGGGCTTGGTGGCCCACCGTCGCGTCGCAGGTCGCGCTCGAGGGCATCGCGCTGCCGTTCCGCCTCGTGCTCAGCAGCCTTGCCGCATGAGCGAACCCGCCGCCGATTTCATCGTGATCGGCAGCGGCCCGGCGGGCGTGTCGGCCGCGTTCCCGCTGGTCAACGCCGGCCGCCGCGTCCTGATGATCGACGGCGGCGACGATCGCGCCACGCCGGCGGACACGCCATGGCGACGCATGCTCGGCGATGAGCTCGAAGCACTGCAGCCCGACGACGGCCTTTCACCGAAATGGCGCACACCCGAGGCGCGACGCACCATCGGCGCGTTCAAGCGGCATTCCACGATCGACCAAGAGGACTTCCTTGGCGTGGGCGCGCTCGCGCGCGGCGGGCTGTCGCGCATCTGGGGCGGCTTCGTCAGCGAGCTCGATGAGGAGGATCTGACCGGCTGGCCCGTCACCGCCGAGGAGCTGCGGCCATCTTATGCTGCCGTGGTCGACCGCATCGGCGTCAGCGGGTCAGGCGACGACGACATGGCGCCGTCCTACGGAGCGTCGGGCACCCTGCTCGCGCCGCCGCCGCTCGGCCCGACAGCAGCCGCGATCCTCGAGCGCTACGCGGCCGCGCGGCGCGATCCCGACTTCGCACTCGGGCGCGCTCGCAATGCCCTGATCACCGCCGACCTCGGCCCCCGCCACGCCTGCGACCTGCGGCTCGCCTGTCTGTGGGGCTGCGAGCGCGGCGCCATCTATGACGCGCGCCAGGACGTGGCGCTGTTGCGGCAGCGCGCGAATTTCGAATTGCGCGACCGCACGACGGCGGTGCACCTCGCCCGCCGCGAGGATGGCTGGGACGTCACGACCAAAGACGGTCATCGCCTGCATGCGCCCCGCCTGATCGTCGCCGCCGGCACGCTCGGCTCGCTGCGGCTCGTCGCGCCGCTGATCGACCCGCCGCCCGCCACGCTGCCGCTGCTCAACAGCCCCGTGATGGCGATGCCGCTGCTCGTGCCGCGGCGTCTCGGAGGCAAGATGCCGACGCAAGGCCATTCACTTGCGCAGCTCGGTTTTCGCCTGCGCTGCTCGGCGGCGCCCGGCGATCATGTGAGCGGCGCCCTCTACGAGGTCGCGGGCCTGCCGCCCTCGTCGTTTGCGGCACGCATGCCGTTCGGCCGCCGCGCCGGCAGCGAAATCTTTCGCGCGCTCGCCCCGGCGCTCGCCGTCGCGACGATCTATTTTCCCGGCCGCTACAGCGCCAACAAGGTGTCGTTGCAATACGGCAATGACGGCGCGCGCGTCCATATCCGCGGCGGCGTCGCGGACGGGTTCGACACGCTCGCGCACACCGCGCGCCGGCGGCTCGCGCGGATCTGGCGCAAGCTCGGCGCCTTTACGCTGCCCGGCGCCGCGCTCGCGACCGCCGGCACGGACGCGCATCTCGGCGGGGTCTTTCCCCTCGGAGCCGCGGCGCCGCACGGCACCAGCCGCCTCGGCGAGCTCAACGCCGCGCCGGGGCTGCACATCGTCGACGGCTCGGTGCTGCCCACCATCCCGTCGACCTTCACCACCCTCACCATCATGGCCAACGCCGATCGCATCGGCCGTCATCTTGCGGGCATCGGCTGATGAGCGAGACACCGCCGACCGCAGGATTGCCGCGCCGCCCCGACGGCAGCGCACCGCGCCTGCTCTATGTCGTCACCGAGGACTGGTACTTCCTTTCCCATCGCCTGCCGATGGCGCGCGCCGCCAAGGCCGCGGGATTCGACGTGCATGTCGCCACCAACGTCGCCGACGGCGCCGCCGCAATCGCGCGCGAAGGATTCGTTCTTCATCCGATCCGCTTCGCGCGCGGAAAGCTGTCGCCTTTTGCGACCCTCTCGACCATCCGGGCACTGCGCCGTCTCCATCGCGAGCTTGCGCCCGATCTGGTCCATCACGTGGCGCTACAGACAACCATCCTCGGATCGCTCGCGGCACTCGGACGTCGCGTCGCGCGCATCAACTCCATCACTGGACTCGGCTATTCGTTCATCTCCAACTCGCTGAAGGCCCGCATTGCGCTGCCCACCATCAGGACGCTGCTGCGCCTGCTGATCGATCGTCCGCGCAGCATTGCGCTGGTGCAGAACCCCGATGACCGCGATCTCCTCCAGCGGCTCGGCATTGCGGCCGAGCGCATCGTGCTCATTCCGGGCTCCGGCGTCGACGTGGTCCGCCTCCAGCCGATGCCTGAGCCGGCGGGCTCGATCACGGTCGGCTTCGTCGGGCGCCTGCTCGACGACAAGGGCATCCGGGTCCTCGTCGCGGCGCATCGACAATTGCGCGCCAAGGGTCTCGACATCACGCTGCTGATCGCCGGAACGCCCGATCCCGCCAATCCGGCCTCCGTGTCGCAAGCGGAGGCCGAGGCGTGGGGGCGCGAGCCGGGTATCTCCTGGCTAGGCCACGTGGGCGACATCGCGACCGTGTGGGCGCGCGCGCATGTCGCGGTGCTACCGTCGCGCCGCGAGGGCCTGCCGAAGAGCCTTCTGGAAGCCGCCGCCTGCGGCCGCCCGATGGTCGCGACCGACGCGCCGGGCTGCCGCGAGGTGGCGCTTCCCGGAAAGACCGGCCTTCTCGTCCCGATCGACGATACGGACGCGCTCGCAACCGCCATCGAGGTGCTGGCCAACGACGCCGACCTGCGCGCGCGCTTTGGGCGGGCCGCGCGCGCGCTCGCCGAAGAGCGCTTCTCCGAAGGCGCCATCGGCCGCGCCGTCACGGAGCTCTATTTGCGGCTTGTCCGCCCGCACGGTTAGCTTAAAACGGCACGAATTCAGTTCAGTCGAGCGGTGGCACGGGTGGCCTCAGCCCTCAATTCATTGCTGATCCTCGTGATCGCCGCCGCCGCGAGCGCCGCGATGATCGTCGCGCTCAAGCCCTTCCTGGCCCGCTATGCGGTGGCGCGGCCGAACACCCGCTCGTCGCACACGCAGCCGACGCCGCAGGGCGGCGGCATCCCGGTGGTCTCGGCGACCATTTTGGCGGTGCTCGCCGGAGCCGCGGTCTCAGGGAACGCCGCGAGCACGACTGCCGTTCTGTGGCCGCTCGCCGCCGCCGTTCTCCTGCTCGCCATCACGGGCGCCTGCGACGACGTCTTCCACCTCGCGGTCGCGCCGCGTTTCCTCGCTCAGCTCGTCGCGATCGGAATCGTGCTCGCCGCGCTGCCGGCCGATGCACGTATTCTGCCATTGCTGCCGTGGTGGATCGAGCGCGCCGCGCTCCTCGTCGCCGGCGTCTATGCGGTCAATGTGGTCAACTTCATGGACGGGCTCGACTGGATGACGGTCGCCGAAGCGGTGCCGATGACGGCGGGCCTGTGGATCCTGTCGCTCGTTGGCGCGCTGACGCCAGCAGAAGCCGCCGTCGCGGTCGCGCTGCTCGGCGCCATCGTCGGATTTGCGCCATTCAACCGGCCGGTCGCAAAACTCTTTCTCGGCGACGTCGGCAGCCTGCCGATCGGGCTCATGCTGTTCTGGCTGCTGCTGCGGCTCGCCGCCAACGGCCATCTCGCCGCCGCGATCGAGCTGCCGCTCTACTATGTCGCGGATGCGACCATCACGCTGGCGTTGCGGCTCGTCCGCCGCGAAAACGTGCTGCGCGCCCACCGCACGCATTTCTACCAGCGCGCCACCGACCGCGGCTATTCGGTGCTCGAGGTGGTGACAAGCGTCTTCTTCGTCAACCTCGCGCTCGCCTTCCTCGCATTCATGACCATCGATCGGCAATCGTTCGAAGCACAGGCCTTCGCGCTGGCGCTCGGCACTCTGGCCGTGCTCGTGGTTCTCGTCCGCTTCGCGCGAGGCAAGCGATGAGCCGTGTGCTGGTCACCGGCGCCACCGGATTCTGCGGCCGACCGCTGGTCGCGACGCTTGCCGATGCGGGCTACACGGTGCGCGCAGCCGTGCGCGGCACGCCGTCCCCGCCGCTCGCTGGCGCAGTCGAGATCGTGCAAGCGGACCTCATCGCGTCCGTCGCGTGGGCACCACTGCTCGCCGGCGTCGATGCCGTGGTTCACCTCGCCGGCATCGCGCATGCGCGCGCCCGCATCCCGGACGACCGCTACGATGCGATCAACCACCAGGTGACGGCCGCGCTCGCGCAGGCCGCCCGTGCGGCCGGCGTACGGCATGTCGTCTTCGTCTCGTCCGTGCGCGCACAAAGCGGCTCGGCCGCCGATCGCGTGCTGACCGAGCGCGACGCGCCGCATCCGACTGATGCCTATGGGCGCTCCAAGCTCGCCGCCGAGGCCGCCGTAGCGGCCTCGGGCGTGCCATACACCATCCTGCGCCCTGTGCTGATCTACGGGCCCGGCCTCAAGGGCAATCTCGCGGCGCTGGCCCGCCTTGCCGCCCTGCCGGCCCCGCTGCCGCTCGCCGCCTTCGCCAACCGCCGTTCGCTGCTCGGCGTCGACAACCTCATCAGCGCGATCCTGTTGGCGCTGCAAAATCCCGCGACCCAAGGCGAGACGTATCTCGTCGCCGATCCACAGCCGGTGTCGTTCGCCGAGATCGTCACGGCATTCCGCGCCGGACGCGGCCGTTCGCCCGGCCTCTTTCGTGTTCCACCGCGATTGATCGAGACGGCCGCCCGTCTCGTCGGCGGCGCCGACCTTTGGGACCGCCTCGGCGGCGAATTGGTCGTCGATCCCGGAAAGCTGATGGCGGCCGGCTGGTCGCCGGCGCGCAACACCAAAGCCGCGCTCAGCGCACTGGTGCGGGCGCGGCCGACGACCCCCTGAGCGCAGCGCGCGCCGCGATCCGTTCACGCGCCCCGGGGAAACGCCGATCGAACCACGGCAGTCCTTCCTCGTGCAGCCACGCGGTCGCGACCAGCGCGGTGAGCAGCCAGGTCACCAGGTGATAGCGATCCCAATCCGCGTAGCAGATGCCGGTGCCGTGCTCGAGCAGGGTCCCGAGCGCGATCACGCGCAGCCATGGGTCGAAGCGCCGGCCGAAGCAGCCGACGCGCACCAGCGTCACGACCGCAGCCGCATTGAGCGGGATCATGGCGTAGATGTTTCCGGGTCCCGACAGCCACCATGCGAGCTTCTTGATCGCCGCGATAACGTGATCGCTCGCAAGATGCAGGTGCAGAATGTCGGATACCGCCTTGAAGTACTCCGACGGCGGCATCACGAGGGTCTGCGGCTGGCTTACGTTGTCGGAGAACAGCACGGTCGAGTGTCCGAAGACCCAATTGTGCAGCGGCGACACGCTCAACGCGGCAAAGCCCACAAGAATTGCCGCGGCGCGCGCGAACCTTCCCTGCCACAGCGACAACAGGATCGCGCCCGCGATCATCACGCCGGCGACGAGCGCCACGTTGGGCCGCACGAAGGTGCCGGCCGCAATCAGCAGCGCGCCGAAGAAGCCCGCGACTGCCGGCGGCGTCTTGGTTTCCTCCATCCGCGGGATCAGGGTCACGATCCCCGCCAGCAGCAGGATATAGCCGCACGAATCCGCAAAGCCGCGCGCCGCCCACTTCACGTAATAGAGGAAGGCGGAGCCGAACAGCGCACCCACCGGCGTCGCCACGAAGCCGAGCACGATGACGGTCGCCCATTTCTCCGGCAGGAAGCGGCGAAAGAGCGCGAACACCAGGAACGGCAGCGCCAGCACGAGCGAGAGGTAGCCCAGATAGGTCTCGCCGAACACGATATGCTCGAGCGTTGCGAAATAGCGGAACCCGGGGGTGAAATAGTAAACCGGCTCGGCGCCGCGCAGCACGCCCGCGACGTCGCCCGACAGCAAAGCGCGCAGCATGATGCGCGCATAGCCCTCGTAGGTCATGCCGTCGTCGCCGGCATCGAGCGGGCGCAGCCCGCCGATGAAGTTGACGTCGTCGATGACCATGACGAGCAGGCTCAAGCCGATGAGGATCGCGGGCCAGACGAGCTTGCGCGGCGCGACCCGCACCAGCAGCCCCAGGATGCCGACGACGCCGAACAGCGTCAGCGCATCGGCGAACAGGCCGCGCAGCCACACCGCCCAGTTGGGCTTGAGCCGCATCGCCAGCGGACGGTCGAGCTTGATCGCCACCGCATAGATGCGGCGTCCCGCGTCGGCCGGCGCGATCTCCCGGCATGCCATGTCGCGGTGGCTCAGCACGTCGAAGTGCTCGTTCGCGCCTTCCCACAGCACGTCGCCGCGCCAGCACAGCGTGCTGCCCGCGAAGGCCGCCGGGAAGCGGTACATGACGTAAAGCGGAAACGTCATGTGGAAGCGATCGAACAGATTGAGCGAGTGGCGGTCGCGGCTGAAGCGCTCGATGTCGCTCGCGTTCGGCGACCAGTTGTAGACCAGCTCGTTGACGACGCCGAGGCGGGCCTGAACGAGATCGGAGAAGTCGATGCCGGTGACGCGCCGCGAATAGTTTCCGCGATCGAAGAACCCGTCGCTCGAAAAGCCGAAGCCGTCCTCGGCAGCGCTGCGGTCCGGCCGCCAGCAGCCACGGCTGGGATCGTTGCAGCGTTTCTCCGGCGGATATTGCGCCGCGAACGCCTTGTCGACGAAGTTGAACACCTCGCCCGGCAGGCCCGACGCCTTGGCGGCATTCGGACCCGGCAGAAAGACGTTATGCCCCTCGATGATGCGGGGCGCCGGCAGCAGCACGTGCGCCGCCGCAATCAGCGCCGCGAGACCCGCAGCCGCGACCCAGCGCGACGGCATCGTCTTGATCGCCCCGACGCAGACCACCACGGCGGCCACGAGCAGGATGAAATAGTCGAAGCGATCATTGATCGGCAGCCCGATCGCCGCCACGACGATCGCCAGCACGGCGATCTTGCGGGCGACGCTGACGGATGCGGATGTCGGCTGTTCGGACATGGACCTCGACCCGGGCCACGGGCACGGTGCCCGCGCTTGTGCGTCATTTTCCGCCGCCCCGCAACGATCTCGTCGGCCGCGCGGAACCCGGCTATGTTGCCGCCTCGACCATCCGGGAAGGACCTTGACCCATGCTCTCCGACGCCGACCGCAAGAAGGCCGCCGATATCCTGATGGAGGCCGAGAAGACGCGCAAACAGGCGGTCCAGCTTTCCACCACCTGGCCGAATATCGCGATCGAGGACTCCTATGCGATCTCGACCGAGGTCGCGAACCGCAAGATCGCGGCCGGCGCCAAGCTGATCGGCCACAAGGTCGGCCTCACCTCCAAGGCGATGCAGCGCTCCTCGATGATCGACGAGCCCGATTACGGCCACCTGCTCGACGACATGATGATCGCCGACGGCGCGCGGATTCCGCACGCCAATTTCTGCCGCCCGCGGGTCGAGATCGAGCTCGCCTTCGTTCTCGGCAAGCCGCTCAAGGGGCCGGGTATCACGCTGCCGGACGTGCTGCGCGCGACCGAATACGTGGTGCCGTCGATCGAGATCGTCGACGCGCGCATCCAGGACCAGCGTAAGATCTTCGACACGGTCGCCGACAACGGCGCCGCCGCCGGCATCGTGATCGGCGGGCGGCCGGTCGGGCCGCTCGACGTCGACCTGCGCTGGGTCGGCGGCATCATGTACAAGAATTCCGAGATCGAGGAGACCGGCGTCGCGGCCGGCGTGCTCGGTCATCCGGCGCTGGGCGTCGCCTGGCTCGCCAACAAGCTCGGGCAGCATGGCGTTACCCTGGAGCCGGGCCACCTCGTGCTCGCCGGCTCTTTCACCCGCGTGGTATTCGCCGGCAAGGGCGACACGCTGCACGCCGATTTCGGTGCGCTCGGCGGCGTCGCGGTGCAGTTCATCTGAACCCTGAGGATCGCCTCATCTGAAGCCTGAGCATCGCCTCATCTGAAGCCTGAGGATGAAGCGACTCGATTACAAGAATTCGATCCAAGGGACTGGAACGCAATGGATCTTCCCCGCAATGCTTTCAAGCACGCCATCGCCAAGGGCGAGCTGCAGATCGGCCTGTGGTGCAGCCTGTGCAGCCCGATCACGGCGGAGATCGTGTCGCACTCGGGCTTCGACTGGCTCCTTCTTGACACCGAGCATTCGCCCAACGAGGTGCCGGATGTTCTCGCGCAATTGCAGGCCTCGCAGGCGGGCACCGCCTCGGCAATCGTGCGGCCGGCTTGGAACGACATCGTGCTGATCAAGCGCTTCCTCGATATCGGCGCGCAAAGCCTGCTGATCCCGTTCGTGCAGACGCCCGAGGAGGCGCGCCGCGCCGTCGAGGCGACGCGCTATCCGCCCGGCGGCATTCGCGGCATCACGGGCAGCGGGCGCGCCAGCCGCTACGGCCGCGTGAAGGACTATCTCAAGAATGCCGGCCAGGAGATCTGCGTGCTGGTGCAGGTCGAGACGAAGAGCGCGCTCGACCAGATCGAGGCGATCGCCTCGGTCGACGGCATCGACGGCGTGTTCATCGGCCCGAACGACCTTGCCGCCTCGTTCGGCCACATCGGCAACTGGGGCCATCGCGACGTGCAGGCCGCGCTCGAGGACGCGGTGCGGCGGCTGAAGAAGATCGGCAAGCCTGCCGGCATCCTCACGCCCAACGAGGAGGAGGCCAAGCGCTTCATCCAATGGGGCTACACATTCGTCGCGGTCGGCGCCGATCTCGGCCTGCTGGCGCGCGGGGCCGATGCGTTGGCGCAGCGGTTCAAGAGCGGTTAGTGAAGTTGGGGATCGCTGCGAGAACAGAGTTGCAAGAAAGCGCAAGAGGAAACTCAAGTTATCCCCGGAGTTATACATGGTTTGATTGTGTAAGATTTTCGCAACAATTATACGCAATGGTCGTTGTGTGGGTGTGCGTCAGAACGGAGTACCTGCGATGACCATGCAGAATCTCGCCACAGCGCGCTTTGTGCTGCAGTGCCTGCACGACGAGCTCGAGGAATACGACCGCTGCATCCCGGTCGCGCGCAATGTCCAGGTGGGCGATGTCGCCGATGCGTTGCTGACGGTGCTGAGCAATCGCGAGCTGCAACGGCTTGCCATGCCCAGGAAGGCGCGGACCGCGCTCACCCGCCGTCGGGTCCCGCGCGCAGCGCGTGCGGTCGCGGCGAAGCAGCAAGCCGCCCGTGCCGTTACGGCGAAACAGAAGCCGCACGTTTCCCGCTAACGCGAGCGGCCTTGCGTTGCGCAGCCAGTCTGGCCGCGACGCCAGACCTCCGCGTCACACCGCCTCTTTCCTGAAATCCGGCACTGCCTCGCGCAGCACGCGGTAGATCGAGCCGCGTTCCTCGCGCTTGAGCGCCTGCTCGAGTTCGCCGAGCCAGGCGCGCATGGTCTCCAACGACGGTGACACCGGCCGCGCCGCGACCACGCCCGGGATGCCGATCTCGGACACCGGCTCCTCGCGCGCGAACAGGATTTCGTTCAACCGTTCGCCCGGCCGGATGCCGGTGAAGACGATCTCGATGTCGCGGCCGGGTTCGAGGCCGGAGAGGCGGATGATGCGCTCCGCAAGGTCGACGATCTTCACGGGCTGGCCCATGTTGAGCACGTAGACGGCGACGTCCGAGCGCGTCGGCCCGAGCGCATGGCTCGCCGCCGTGACGACGAGGTCGCAGGCTTCGCGGATGGTCATGAAGTAGCGCACCATCTCGGGATGCGTGACCGTGACGGGTCCGCCCGCCTCGATCTGCGCCTTGAATTTCGGCACCACCGAGCCGTTCGAGGCGAGCACGTTGCCAAAGCGCACCGCGATCAGCCGCATCGGCGGCTTGATGGGTTCCTTGGCGCCGCCGTCGGCGCGGCGCGTGAGGTCGGCGTCGAGCGCCTGGCAATACATCTCGGCGAAGCGCTTGGTGGCGCCGAGCACCGAGATCGGCTCGATCGCCTTGTCGGTCGAGATCATCACCATGGCGCGCGCGCCGGACGCGACCGCCGCATCCGCCACATTGACCGAGCCGAACACGTTGGTCTTGACGCCCTCGCCCCAGTCCCGCTCGAGGATCGGCACGTGCTTGAGCGCCGCGGCATGAAACAGGATGTCCGGCTTGAAGTCCTTGACCAGCCGCAGGATGCGGTCGCGGTCGCGGATGTCGGCGATGCGGCCATCGATTACGGCGCTCGACTGCTTGGCGGCGAGCCCTTCGAGCACGGCGTGCAGCGCCGGCTCGGAATTCTCGATCACCAGCAGACGCGCGACGCCGAAGGTGACCAGCCGATCGCAGATTTCCGCCCCGATCGAGCCGCCCCCGCCGGTGACAACCGCCGCGCCGCCGCGGATGAGCGCTTCGAGGCGGCCGTAATCGATCTTGGCGCTCGGCCGCAGCAGCAGGTCCTCGACATTGACGGGCGCCAACCGCAGCGCCTCGCCGCCCTCGTCGAGCGCCGGCAGCCGGCTGGTCGCGAGCCCAAGCCGGCGGGCACGCATCAGGATCGCCTCGGGATGGGCATCCGGCGCCAGCACGACCGGCGTCAGCACGAGGCGGGTCACGTTGATCCCGCGCGCCGCCAGATCGGCGACCGCGTGCTCGAGATCATCGAGGTCGCCGAGCACCGGGACGCCGCGGATCGCCTGGGCGCGGTCGTTGCGCGCGGGCGACAGGATACCGACCGGCTGGATCTTGCTCACCGCCCCGCTCTCGATCGCGCGCAGCAGCACCTCGGCGTCGGCAGCGCGGCCGAGCACCAACGTCGGCACGGTCTCGGCCGTCTTGGCGTGATGCAGCGTGCGGGTGTAGCGGAAATAGCGATAGAGGACGCGCGACCCGGTCAGGAAGGCGATCTGCAGGAACCAGTAGAGCGCTATCGTGATCTTGCCGGAGAAGAAGTTGCCGAGCAGGTTCGGCGCGACCAGCACGTAGTCGACGACCAGCAGCGACACGGCGAGCACGCTCGCGGCGCGCACGATGTTCATCAGGTCGGGCAGCGACGTGAACCGCCATTTCGACTTGAACAGGCCGAAGATCGCGTAGACCACGCCCGCGTACGCGACGAAGGCCGGCAGCATGACGATCAGCACCGGCCAGCGCGCCGCGAGGCCCGCGGCCTCGAAGCGGATGTAGAAGCTCGCCAGGACCGCGACCGCGGTCACGATCAGGTCATGCGCGAGGATCAGCCCCATGCGCGGGGTGAAGTTCGTGAGCCGGATCATCCGTGTGCTCGGTCGCCGGAAGAAGGCCGCCGCGTCATCCATATCGGCCTTTGGGCCATTGCGCTACGTGTCTTGGCACTGTGTGTCTTGGCGCTCCCCGTCATGGTGCTACCGTGCGGCTCCCTCTTCCGGCTCGCGCAGAAAACGCGAGGTCGCGCTCGGTGCCCCGCCCAATGCCTGGTCGACTGCGATCAAGACTTGCTGCGGCGTCAGCTCGTCGAGGCATTGCGCGCGGCTCTCCAGATGCCGATCGCACCCTTCCTGCTGGCACGGCAGGCACGGCAACGGGTTCTGCACCAGCCACACGTTGTGGTGCCGCTGGATGGTTCCCGACGCCGCCCACGGCTCGGCCAATCCTTGCGCCGGCCACGGTCCCCACACGCGCGGATCGGTCGGGCCGAACAGCGCGACCGTCGGGCAGCCGCTCGCCGCCGCGAGGTGCGTGACCGACGTATCGGGGCCGACATAGACGCGCGCACGCGACAACAGCGTGGCGATCTCCGGCCAGGACAGTCGGGCGTCGAGACGGTGGACCGCGGGCACGTCGCGCCACAGCGCGTCGAGATAGGTACCATCGGCGGGGCCCCCGGTCGCGACCACGCCGAGGCCGCGCGCCGTCAGCGCCCGCGCAAGCGCGCGCCATCCCTCGTGCGTCCACTGCTTGTAGCGGAACATCGGCGACGCATGAATGACCGCATAGGGCTCGGCGGCCGCGTGTTCGGGCGCGAGCGCACCCGCGGGCACCACGACCTCGGCGGCCCGCGCGATGCCGAGCGCATCGGCGATGCGCAGCACCTCCTCGACCCGATGCATGCCGCCGCCCGCCGGCACGCTGCGCCCGAGCAGCAGCCGCTTGATCCGGTTGCCGGGCCACGTCGGCCCGATATGCGCCCGCCCGGCCAGCAGTGCGAAGGCGGTCGGGCGGTCGCCGCTCTGGGTGGAGATCGCGAGATGGTAGCGCTTGAGCAGGCCGGCCGCGCAGGCAAGGCTCTGCCCGAACGTCGGCCGCTCCGGCATCGCGATCACGCGATCGAGGTCGGGATTGCCGGCGAGGATGCCGGCCGTGTCGGCAAACACCAGCGCCTCGATGGTCGCATCCGGATAGGCCTGCCGCAGGCTGCGGATCAGCGGCGTCGTCAGCAGCACGTCGCCGAGCCGGCGCAGTGCCACTACGAGGATGCGCGCGCGCGGCGGCAGAATGAACGGGCGGGCGTTCATGCGTGCGCGATCGAGGCGCTCGTCTCCTCGATCACCCGCGAAAGGCCCTGCTTGGCGCGCACGCGCGGGCTGTCGGTGACGTCGGCGAGCATTTGCTCGTTGTCGGCAAGCCGTCCGCGGTCCGCTTCCGCGTGCCACAGATGCACGACGCCGGTCGCGAAGCGGCCGTCCTTGCGCAGCACGCCGGCGCGGATCATGCGGATGAAGATATCGGAGTCCTCGCGGCCCCAGCCGCTGTAGGCGGCGTCGAACCCGTCGACCTTGTCGAGGTCGGCGCGCCAGAACGCCATGTTGCTGCCGCGCGCGCCGCGCCAGCGCCGCGCCTGCAAGCGGCGCAGCTTGCCGAGCGGCAGATCGAGCAACGGTGCGAAACGGTTGACGCGGCGGTGCGCACGCTCCGCAAGCCACTCGGCAAGCCGCCACTGCTCGGGCTCGAGGCCGACGCGCAGGATCCGCTCGGTCAACTCGTGCGACAGGAGGATGCGGTTGCCGGTAACGAACCAGCCGGGCTCGGCGAGCCGCCGATGCGCGGCGACGAAGTCCGAGCGCGTGATGCAATCGCCGTCGAGAAAGACGCAGTAGGCGCCCGTGCTCGCCCGGATCGCGCGATTGCGGATTTCGGCGAGCCGGAAGCCCTGATCGGCATGCCACACGTGCCGCAGCGGCACCGGCATGCGGGTCGCCCAGTCGCCGACAACGCGCGCAGTCGCGACGCCGGAGCCGTCATCCGCGACCAGCACCTCGAAATCGCGGTCGCTCTGGCGTGCGAGCGAGCGCAGCACCGCGGACAGGGCGTCCTCACGGTTGTAGGTCGCGACGATGACGGAGATCAGATCGGTCATCTCACCTCGGATTGCCGGCGCCGCGCCAGCCACGCCTTCATGTAGCGATAATAGGTGCCCTCCGCATTCGCGACGGCCAGCAGGAAGCCCTCGCGCCCGTCGAGGAAACCGAGCCGCAGCACATAGGCGCGGAAGAACGACCAGATGCCATGCGTGATGCCGTCCGCGAACGACACACGGCGTCCCGCCGCCAGCAGCATCTCGGCGCCGGCGGTGGAATACCGGTCGACGCGGGAGATCGCCTCCTCGAGCCGGGTCACCGAATGGTGCGCGAGCTGTTCCGTGAGCCGCGCGACCGGCCCGTCGCAGATCACCCGCTCATGCACGAGGTCGTCGGAGAAGCGCGCCTTGCCGCGCCTGAACAGCCGCAGCACATGGTCCGGAAACCAGCCCGAATGGCGCATCTCGCGCCCGACGAAGCTGGAAAGACGGGGAACCTCGTAGCCGTCGGCACGGCCGTCCGCGACTGCGCGCGCGATCTCGGCCGCAAGCGCCGACGAGACCCGCTCGTCAGCATCGATCGACAGCACCCAGTCGCCCTGCGCGAGCGACAGCGCAAAATTCTTTTGCGCGCCGAACCCTTGCCACGCATGCGCGACGACGCGTGCGCCCTTCTGCTCCGCCAGCGCCACCGTGCGGTCGCTGCTGCCCGCGTCGACCACGATGCGCTCGTCGCAGAATGCCAAGGCGTCGAGGCAGGGGCCGATATTCGCCTCCTCGTTCTTGGTGATCACGATGGCGCTCAGGCGCATCACCGGCGGCTCCCGCTGCGCCTGCGCTCCACAGCCGAGCACGGCGCCTGCGCTCCCTCTCCCCGCTTGCGGGGAGAGGGTCGGGGTGAGGGGGCGCCGCCGCAAACTCCGAGTTCGCGGATAGCCCCCCTCATCCCGACCTTCTCCCCCTGAAGGGGGAGAAGGGGTGCAACCGTCGTGCTCACCTCACATGCGATCATATCTTCGCGCCGTGTCAGGCTTTCACCTTCGGTCCGGATTTTGGCGGCTTGGCCGACTTCTCCACGATCCGGGTCGTCGAGTGGCCCGGGACGAGATCGACCAGCACCACGTGGCCCCCGTTCGCCTCGACCACGTCGCGGCCGACGACTTCCTCCTTGCGCCAGTCACCACCCTTGACCAGCACGGTGGGCTTGAGGCGCTTGATCAGCTCGAGCGGCGTGTCCTCGTCGAACACCACGACGAGGTCGACCGCTTCGAGCGCGGCGAGCACATCGGCGCGCGCATGCGCATCCTGGATCGGCCGCGTCGGGCCCTTGAGCCGGCGCACCGAGGCGTCGCCGTTGAGCCCGACCACCAGCCGGTCGCACTCGGCGCGCGCGGCCGCGAGCACCTTCACGTGGCCGGGATGCAGCAGATCGAAGCAGCCATTGGTGAAGCCGACGCGCAAGCCCTGCCCGCGCCAGCCGCGCACGCGCTCGTCGGCGACTGCCCAGTCGAACGCGATCTTCTCCTCGGCGGCGAGCGCCGCCGACGGCAGGATGCGCGAGCGCAGCTCCATCCCCGAGATGGTCGCGGTGCCGGGCTTGCCCACCACCACCGAGGCCGCCGCGTTGGCGGCGCGCATCGCGGTCTCGAAATCGGTGCCGACCGCGAGCAGCGCCGCAAGCACCGCGACCACCGTATCGCCGGCGCCGGTCACGTCGCGGATGCGCACCGCATAGGCGGGCACATGCACGGGCGCGCCGCCGTCGGGCAGGAGTAGCATGCCGTCCTCGCTCAGCGTCACCAGCACGGCGCGGCTTCCCACCATGCGGCCGAGCTCCGCCGCCGCCGCCGCGGCTTCCTGATGGGTCGCGACCGGCCGCCGGGTCGCGTCGGCCAATTCCTTGCGGTTGGGCGTGATGATGGTCGCGCCGGCATAGACCGCGTAGTCGAGCGCCTTGGGGTCGACCACCACGGGCTTGCCCAGCTTGCGCGCGCCGTCGATCGTGGCGCGGATCACGCGCGGGGTCAGCACGCCCTTCGCATAGTCGGAGATCACCACTGCGCCGACGCGCGGCAGCATGGCGGCGACGAGATCGATCAGCTCGGCCTCGATATCGGCCGCCACCGGCCGAGGCGTCTCCCAGTCGGCGCGCAACAGGTGCGCCGAATAGTGCTCCGACACGAAGCGCACCTTGCGGGTGGTCGGACGCGAGCGATCGACGACGAGATGCGGCTCGATCGTCTTGCGGAACGCCGCAAAGGCCGACTTCATCGCAATGCCGGATTCATCCGCCCCGACCACGCTGACGAACAGGCAGCGCGCGCCGAGGCTCGCGATGTTGCGCGCGACGTTGCCGGCGGCGCCGATGATCTTCTCTTCGCGTTTCGCCGCGATCACCGGCACCGGCGCCTCGGGCGAGACGCGCGAAACCTCGCCGTAGACGAACTCGTCGAGCATCAGGTCGCCGATGCACAGCACCGTCTGCTCGGAAATCCGCTCGATGGCTGTTTCGATGTCGTACATGCGTCTCTCGGCCGTCCCCTTGGCGCCTCAGCGATAGCGGTCCGGCGTGTCGAGGTAGGAGACGACGTAGCGCTTGACCGCCTCGGCCAGCGGCGTGAAGCCCGCGTTATAGCCGGCCCGGCGCAGGTTTTCGACCGAGCCTTGCGTGAAATACTGGTACTTGTCGCGGATTGCTTCCGGCATGTCGATGTAGCGGATGTCGGACGCGCGTCCGAGCGCCGCGAACATCGCCGAGACCAGGTCGCGGAAGCTCTCCGCCTTGCCGGTGCCGACGTTGAAGATGCCGTTGACCTTCGGCGTATCGAGGAGCCAGCGCACCACGCCGACCGCATCGTCGACATGGATGAAATCGCGCCGCTGCTCGCCGTCCGCGACGCCGGCGCGGTGCGATTTGAACAGCGCGACCGGCTTGCCCGCCTTGGCATCGTCGAAGCGCTTGGCGACCAGGCTCATCATCTCGCCCTTGTGGTACTCGTTCGGACCGAAGACGTTGAAGAACTTGAGGCCCGCCCACTGCGGCGGCAGCTTTGCGCCCCTGGCGGCGCGATCGATCACGGCGCGATCGAACAGATGCTTGCTCCACCCGTAGAGGTTCATTGGCTCGAGGCGCGCCAGCGCATCCGGCGAATTGTCGTCGACGAAACCCCGTGCGCCGTCGCCGTAGGTCGCGGCCGACGACGCATAGATCAGCGGCGTGCGCGTCTGCGTACACCAGTCGAGCAGGCGCAGCGAGAGGCGGAAGTTGCTCTCCATGACGGCGTCGCCGTCGCGTGCCGTGGTGTCGGAGTTCGCGCCCATGTGGATGACCGCGTCGAGCTTGCGCCCGTCGAGCCAGCGAAGGAGATCGGCGGGCGGGACGAAGTCGGCGAGCCGGCGCTTGCGCAGGTTGCGCCACTTGTCGTCGCTGCCGAGCACGTCGTTGACGGCAATGTCGCTGTGGCCGGCCTCGTTGAGGCTCGCGACCACATTCGATCCGATGAAGCCCGCCCCGCCGGTTACCAACAACATCGACGCCTGTCCCGGCCCACTAGTGCCCCGGTTCCGAAGTTCGCAAAGCCCCGCAGCGACCTCTGATGCGAACTTCGGAACCGGGGCACTAGCAAAATTGATACTCCTAGTGCCGCTATTGAACCCGAAGTTCGCAAACGCCCTTGCCGCTGGTGTGTGCGAACTTCGGGTTCGCGGCACTAGCGGCCGACTTTCCTTTGCCCCAGTCGCCATACTGGCGCAACATGAGGGTGGAGATGCGATTAACGCTAACCGCCCGCCTGTCGCTGGACACTGCGGTTGTAGCCCGCTAGGGCATCGCAAGTGCCTATCACTCCATCGCAAAAAGGGCCTGCCCGTAAATACTAAATCATATGAATGAATTCAGATTCACAATATAACGGCGACCGGACCGGCGACGGGCGTCCAATTTTGCTCGTCCCGTATATGTGGATCGGCGACTTCGTCCGCTGCCACACGGTGGTGCGCCTGTTGCGGGCCCGGTTTCCAAACAGCCCGATCGACGTGCTGACCACCGCGATGGTCGCCCCGCTCCTCGACTATATGCCGGGGGTACGCAAAGGCATCGTGTGGGACCTGCCGCGCAAGCGCCTCGCCCTGGCGCAGCACCGCGCCTTGGCGGCCCGTCTGCAACGGGAAGGCTATGGCCGCGCCCTGGTGATGCCGCGCACCTGGAAATCGGCGCTGGCCCCCTACCTCGCCGGCATCCCGGAGCGGACCGGCTTTGCGGGCGAGGCGCGCTTCGGACTCTTGAACGACATCCGGTGGGGCGAGCGCGCCCTGCCCCGCATGGTCGACCGCTGCGTCGCCCTGGCGCTGCCGCGGGGCGTGGCACTGCCCAAGGACTACCCGCTGCCGCAGCTCGAGGTGCCCGACGCGGAGGTTGCGGCTTGGCGTCAGCGCCAGGGGCTCGCGCCGGCCGGCCGGGTGGCCGCTTTCGCGCCGGGCGCGGTGGGCCCGTCCAAACGCTGGCCCGCGAGCTACTACGCGGAGGCCGCCCAGCGCCTCGTGAGCGCCGGGTTCTCGGTTTGGGTGCTCGGCGGCCCCGGCGAGACGGCGCTCGCGGCCGAAATCGCGGCGGGCTCGGACCGCGTGCATGACCTCACGGGCCATGATCTGCGCAACGCCATCCTGGCGATGGCGGCGGCCGACGTCGCGGTGTCGAACGATTCAGGGCTGCTGCATGTCGCGGCCGCGCTCGGCACGCCGTCGATCGGCATTTTCGGCCCGACGAGCCCCTGGCACTGGGCGCCGCTCAATCCGCTCGCGGCGGTGATCGAGACGCAGACACCGGTCGCGTGCCGGCCATGCCACAAGCCGACCTGCCGCTACGGCCACCACCGCTGCATGCGCGAGATTCCGGCGGAGCGGGTGGTCGCGGCGGCGCTCGCCGCACTGGCGCCCGTCGCAACGCCGGCCTGACCTCGCTTGCGCCGCCTCGCCCCCGCGGTTACCACATCGGCGCATCCCGCGTTGTGCGGATGCCCGGGACCAATCCAAGTCGGAATCCATGTCGGACCATGACATCGCCGCCGCGTATCTGCGCCGCTCGCTCGACGTGATCGAGCGCGCCGTCGCGGACGCGGCATTCAATGCCGCGCTGCTGGCGATCGCGCAGGCGATCGAAGCGAGCCTGCGCGCCGGCCACAAGGTCATGCTCGCCGGCAACGGCGGCAGCGCCGGCGACGCCCAGCACATCGCGGGCGAATTCCTCTCGCGCTATCGCGTCGACCGCCATCCGCTGCCCGCGATCGCGCTCACGACCGACACATCGGTGCTCACCGCGATCGGCAACGACTACGGCTACGAGCAGGTGTTCGAGCGCCAGCTCCGCGGCCTCGGCCGCCGCGGCGACGTGTTCATCGCGATCTCCACGTCGGGCAAATCGCCGAGCGTGCTCGCGGCGTTGCGCGCCGCGCGCGAGATCGGCGTCACCACCGTCGGCTTCACCGGCACCGCGCCCGGCGCCGCCGCGATGCGGCCGCTGTGCGATCACGTACTCGCGGCACCGAGCGACGACACGCCGCTGATCCAGCAGATCCACATCACGGCCGGGCACGCGATCTGCGAGATCGTGGAACGGAATTTGTTCAAGAAGTAAGGCAGCCAACGCGACCCGCCTGCGCTCGCTGTCATTTCGGCGAGGATAACGCGAGCGCTTTGTCTCTTTTACTTGCGTCTCGGCGCCAAGTCGGCGATGGCTGAAATCCTAGTCTCGGATTTGTGCGAGTTGTCGCCCGCCGTTGCTCGTCGGCGGGTTTTTGTTGCGGCGAGGAAGCGGTCCCGGGTTTCGCGCCTCATCCTAAGGTTGCATCACGGCCACGCTTTTCGTTGTTTTCCATTGTTTCTGGCATTGTTTTCCATTGCTTTCGCCATTGTTCTTCATTGCTCTTGCGCCCGCGGATTTTTCCTCGCGCTTTCAATGTCTTGTATTGCAGACGCGTCCCATTTCCCATTGCAGATCGATTGTTATTTTTTTGGAGGCCCCCGCGGCGGAATCGGAGAGGTCCTACGGACTCCCGAAAAGCGTCCGCTGCAGCGTCTCGATCCCGTCGCGCGGATCGTTGTGGAAATAAGTGATCCCGTGCTGGCGGACGAGACGCTCGGCGTCGAGGCCGTGCGCCGTGCCGCTCAGGATCAGCATGTCGACGCGGAAATCGTCGTAGACGAACGGCTTGCCGGCCATGCGGCAGATGATCTTGTAGTCGCACGCGACCGGCCCCGGAATGGCGGCGACGCGCTGCGCGTCTGCCCGCGCCGCCGCGGCGTTGGCGTAGAACTCAGCGCGATAGGTTGGATCGAATAGAACGAGAAACGGCTCGATTCGCAGCGTCGCGACGAGGCGCACCGCAACAACCAGCACGATCGTCATGCGCGCGGCGGCGACGCCGAAACGATGCGCGAACGCGCTGGCGCCGGCGCGATCGAAGGCCATGCCGAGGCCGATCGCGGTCGCGATCACGAGATCGAACTGGGCGTTGTCGAGGATGTCCTCGCCGGTCCATTGCGCGAGGAACGCCGCGAACGCGATCCCGATATAGAGACCCGTGAAACGCGCCGCGAACGTCTTGCGCTCGCTCCACGCCCAGATCGCCCAGATCACGAGCGCCGGAAGGATCCATTGCGTGCGGCCGATGCCGATGACGGCGCGCATGAGCCGCCACGGGCGCGGCGTGAGCAGGTTGGCGAGAAACACGTCGCCATACACCGCGACGCAGATCGCGAGGCCGATCGCGGCCGCAATCGCGCCGACGAGCGTCGGCCGCCACGCGCGCCGCCAGTCGGCGAGCCACAGCCACGCGAGCGCCGTCGCCGGCACCGCGATGATGTTGTGCTTCCAGAACCCGGCCAGCACCATCAACAGGATGGGCGGCTCGGCACTCTTGTCGCCCTTCTGGCGCGCCAGAAACCATGACAGCGCCGCCGCCATGACGAAGTGACCGGCGAGCTGCGGATCGTTCATCCCGACGAAGCGGTTGTACGAGCGCGCCATGGTGGCGATGAACCAGATTCCGGCGATCGCGGCGCTGGCGCCGCTGCCGCCGAGCTGATGCACCACGCGGGCGATCAGGGCGCCGAGCCCGATCGTCGCGAGCAGCGACAGCACCCGTCCGACGTAAAGCGGGTCGCCGAACAGCTTGCCGAGATAACCCAGCGCGTAGAACGACAGCGGCGGATAGTTGTTGACGATGAGCGTGTCGGGCGACGGATAGAGCGTGCCGCCGCCGACGGCGGCGTCGGCGTGATAGGCGTTCCAGCCCTCGTTCTGCGCGATCTCGATCGGAAACGGGACGCGCCAGGCCGGCCAGACCAGGAAATAGAGTGCCAGAAGTGCGAGCAGCGCGATCTGCGCCCGGGTGTCGAAGCGCGCGAGAAGCGGCTTCATCGCGCGTCCGCCGCGAGGCCGTCGAGCGCGCCGAGCACCTCGTCATGCGTCGGCATCGCGCCGTTGTGGCCGACGATCGCGATCGGCCCCGCCCCCATCGGCCCGGTCAGGCCCGGCTCGCTGCCGACAAAGATGCCGACCAGCGGCACGCGCAGGGCGGCCGCCAGATGCAGAAGGCCGGTGTCGACGCCGACGACGAACCGCGCGCCGGCGACGAGGACCGCGACCTGGTCGAGTGGCCGGCGGTCGGGAACGCGCGCGCCCGGAATGTCCGCCGCGATCCGCACGCTGCGTTCGCGCTCGGTCTCGGTGCCCCAGGGCACGAGCACCTCGAGACCGCGTGCCGCGAGCGCGCGGCCGAGCGCGATCCAGCGCGCCTCGGGCCACAGCTTCTCGGCCTGCGCGGAGGCGTGGAGCATGACCGCGTAGGGCGCAGCGGCAGTGCCGGCGATCTTCGCTCGATCGAGGCCGAAGTCCACCTCGCCTTCCGGCACATAACCCAGGACGCGGCCCGTCAGTGTGCGGTTGCGTTCGATCGCATGCAGGTCGCGGCCCACCTGATGCCGGATGTCGTAGAAACGCGACGCCAGCGGCTCGCGAATGCTCGCGGGGTCGTAGCCCTGACGCCGTCCCCGCGCGAGCCGGCTGATGATGGCGGAGCGCAAGAGCCCCTGCGTGTCGATGATCTCGTCATAGATGCGAGCGCGTAGCGCGCCGGCGAATGCACGGCCCTCGCGCCAGGTGTCGCCGCGCAGCAGCGCGCCGCGCCAGCGGCGCGACGCCACCGGCACCGTCTCGTCGACCGCCGGGTGAAGGCGGACGAGCGGCGCGAATGCCTCCTCGACCACCCAGGCGAAGTGCGCGTCCGGAAGGTGGCGGCGCGCCTCGGTGATCGCCGGCATGTGGTGAATCACGTCGCCGAGCGACGAAGTCTTGATGAACAAGATTGTGGCCATGCGGATCTCGCCGCAGCGATATACAAGTCGCTAAGCCCTCAGGCCACAAGCATTTGCAGCGCGCTGATTTCACTTGAAAAGCCGCCCCCCAGCAGGCAATGAATCGAGCCAGATGGGTGCTACAAGGATGGCTGTGTGGCCGGTTCCTTCTTCAAATCGCTGATCGCCGACGAGGGCGGAACGCGCGCATTGGTGCGCCGCCTGCTCGTCGACCAGGCGCTCGTCCATTGGCGGCTCTACGGCGGCGCCTTTGCGCTGATGGCGCTCGCCGCAGGCTGCACGTCGATCAGCGCCTATCTTTTCGGCAACATGATCAACGAGGCCTACGTCAACCGCAACTTCTCGGGTATCGTTGCGCTGTCCGTGATCGTGGTCGTGCTGTTCTCCATCAAGGGCTTCGCGAGCTACGGGCAGGCCGTGATGATGGCGCGCGTCAGCGCGCGCATCGTCGCCGACAATCAGCGCGCCATGTACGAGAAGCTGCTCAACGAGGGGCTCGGCTTCTTCAACACCCGCCATTCCACCGAGTTCCTGGCGCGACTCACCGCCGGCGCCAACTCGGCCAGCTCCGTCATCAACCTATTGATCACGGCAGTCGGACGCGACCTGTTCTCGGTCATCGGACTGGGCACCGTCATGGTGCTCAAGGACCCGGTGTTGTCGCTCGTCAGCGTGGCCGTGATGCCGCCGGCGCTGATTTTCATCCGCAAGCTCGTCCGACGCATCAATACGATCGCGATGACCCAGTTCACCGGCGGCGCGCGGATCCTCGAGACCATGCAGGAGACCGTGCAAGGCATCCGCATCGTCAAGGCGTTCACGCTCGAGGAGCAGATGAAGGCCAGGTTCGATGCCAGCGTCGGCGCGGTCGAGCACGAGACCGTGAAGATGGCACGCGTCGCCAATCGCGCCGGCCCGCTGCTCGAGACGCTCGCCGGCATCGCGATCGCCGTCGGAATGATCTATGGCGGCTATCGCGTGGTGATCGGCGGCGCCGCTCCGGGGGCCTTGTTCGCGTTCATCCTCGCGTTCCTGCTCGCCTTCGAGCCCGCCAAGAAGCTCGCCCGCCTCAACATCGATCTCAGCAGCAACCTGGTGGGCGCGCGGGTCCTGTTCGACATCGTCGATAGCCCCGCGACCGAACCGGTCGACGATGGCCTGCCGCCGCTGGTGCTGACGCAGGCGCGCGTCGAGTTCGCCGATGTGAGCTTCGCGTATCGGCCGGGAGAACCTGTGCTCAAGGGTCTGTCGCTCGTGGCGGAGCCGAGCCGCATGACGGCGCTCGTCGGTCAATCGGGCGGCGGCAAATCCACGGTGCTCAACCTGATCCTGCGCTTTTATGACGTGCAGGGCGGCAAGATCACGGTCGACGGCCAGGACATCACGGCGGTCTCGCGCCGCTCGCTGCGCCGGCAAGTCGCCTATGTGGGCCAGGACGTGCGGCTGTTCTCGGGCTCGATCCGCGACAACATCGCGCTTGGCCGGCCCGATGCCACCGAGGCCGAAATCATCGCCGCGGCCCGCGCCGCCTACGCGCACGACTTCATCATGAGCTTCCCCAAGGGATACGGGGCGCCGGTCGGCGAGCACGGCGTGCAGCTTTCGGGTGGCCAGCGCCAGCGCATCGCCATTGCGTGCGCGTTGATCAAGAACGCGCCCGTCATCCTGCTCGACGAGGCGACGGCTGCGCTCGATGCCGAATCGGAGAAGTACGTGCAGGCGGCCGTTGCCGAGCTCTGCAAGGGGCGCACCACCATCATGATCGCGCACCGGCTCTCCACCATCATGCACGCCGACCGCATCCTGGTGGTCGAAGGCGGCGAGATCGTCGAGACCGGGCGGCACGAGGAGCTGCTGCGGCGCGGCGGGCGCTATTCCTCGTTCTATCGCCTGCAGCTGCAGCACGACGCCGACACCGCGCCCCCGGCGGCCGCCGCGCGCTGAGGGGCCGCGCCGCGCACCGCGTTGACGGGGGCGGTCGAGATGTCTATTCCGCAGCCATCGTGCGGCCGGCCGCAGCCCGCCGGCGACCCTGCCTGACGCATCTTTGGTTCACCCATCAATCGAACGAACACCCCTCATGAGCAACGACGCCAGCCGTTACGTCATTACCCCTCCGCCGCAAGCTACGCTCGCGGTCGCCGGCAGCGACAAGCTGTTTCCGGTCCGCCGCATCTGGTGCGTCGGGCGCAACTACATCGAGCACATCCGCGAGATGGGTCAGGACGAGCGCCTTCCCCCATTCTATTTCGCCAAGCCCGCCGACGCCGTGGTGCCGGACGGCGCGACGGTGCCCTACCCGTCGCTGACCAAGGACATGCACCACGAGGTCGAGCTGGTGGTCGCCATCAAGAGCGGCGGCCGAAACATCAAGGTGGACAAGGCGCTCGACACCATCTGGGGTTATGGCGTCGGCATCGACCTCACCCGTCGCGACCTGCAGATCGCTTCGCGCAACCAGCAGCGTCCGTGGGAGATCGGCAAGGCATTCGACGCCTCGGCGCCGTGCGGCCCGTTGCGGCCCGCGTCCGAGATCGGCCATCCGAGCAAGGGCCGCATTACCCTGACGTGCAACGGCAAGACCCGCCAGGACGGCGACCTCAATCAGATGATCTGGAATACGCCGGAAATCATCGCCAACCTGTCCGAGATGGTCGCCCTGGAACCGGGCGACATCATCATGACCGGAACCCCGTCGGGCGTCGCCGCGACAGTCGCGGGCGACAAACTCGAGTGCGAGATCGAGGGCGTCGGCAAGCTGACCGTCACGATTGGGCCGCCCCTGAAGTGATTGGGCCGGGGCCTCGCGCCCACCTCTGACGCGCCCGGGGGATTTCTCGCTTCCCCGGGCAGCTTTTCCATCACTTTCGAGGGAAGAAAACGGCCGCTCGGGTGTTAAAGCCGGCATGGAATCGACTGGCGGCGACGTGTCCGATCTTCCGCGTGCGCGCGAGGCGCTTCCTTATGCTTTCTTGGCGGAACTGCCGCGGCAAGGCCGCGGCGGGACGACGCAACGCGTGCAGGACGTCATCCGCGAGGCGATCGTGGCGCTCTCCTTCGCGCCAAGCGAGTTCATCCAGAAAGACGCAATCTGCAAGCGACTAGGCGTTTCGCGCTTTCCCGTCTCGGAGGCGCTTGGGCGGCTCGCGGACGAAGGCTTCGTGGAGATCCTCCCCCAGCGCGGCACGCGCGTGACCCACATCGATATCGCGTCGTGCCGGCAGGCCATGTTCATCCGCCGCGCGCTCGAAGGCGAGGCGACGCGGGTGATTGCACCGCACGCCAGCGAATCCCTCATCGCGCGAACTCGAGCAGAGCCTGGCGCAGCAGAGGCTTTCGATGGAGAATGGCGACGGCGCCTTCTACCGCAACGACATCGCGTTCCACGACATCATTCTGTCGGAGCTCGGCTACGAGCGGGTGCGGGCCGCCGTCGAAGCGTCTCGCGGCAGCCTCGACCGCATGCGCTCCTTTCTGCTGCGCGCCCCGGAGCGCCAGCATCAGACCTATCTCGATCATGAGGCCATTGTGGCAGCACTAAAGGCGCACGACCCGGTCACGGCATATCGTGCGATGATTGGACATCTCGATCGTATTCTCAATGCGTTGGAGGGGCGGGCCGCCGAAAATCCGCAGATTTTCGCGCCTCCGCAGCCCTGAAGGGGGCGGGCTACCGCGCCCTTGCGTTTGGGCGCGTGCAGACAAGAATGGTTCTGCAAATCCACCTGCCGGGCGGCCCAGACCGGGGCGGCTCGCTCGTCACCTGTTCCCGTCACATGGAGACGCGCGGTTGATCTCGCGTTGCGTCGTCGCGGTGCTGGTCGGTCTCGGCCTGTTGTGCGGATCAGGCGCGACCAGCGCCGAGAGGAACGCCGACAATTGGCCGACGCAGCCGATCACGCTGGTGGTCGCCTTTCCGCCTGCGACGACCGTGGACGTGGCGGCGCGCGCGATTGCCCAGGATCTGGCCAGGCGACTGGGGCAGCCCGTGCTCGTGGAAAATCGGCCCGGCAGCGGTGGCGTGATCGGAACGGTCGCCGTCGCCAAGGCGCCGGCTGACGGCTACACCCTGCTCATGACGGGGATCGGTCCGGCCGTCCTACGCCCGCTGGTCGACCACACGATCGCCTACAATCCGGCCGCCGATTTGACGCCCATCATCCTCGTCGGCGATGCCGTCAATGTGCTAGCCACCAGTCAGTCACGAGGATTCGCCAGCGTCGCGGATGTCGTCGCCTACGCGAAGCGAAATCCGGGTGAGCTGACGATCGGCCATTCGGGGCCCGGCACGATCAATCATCTGATCGCAGTGCTGTTCAGCGCCGAGGCCGGCATCCAGTCGACGCTGATCTCCTACCAGGGATCCTCTCCGATCGTTGCCGATCTTGCCGGCGGACAGATCGAGGCCGGCTTCATGGCCTATGGTGCCGGCAGCAATGCCGCCCGGATTCTCGCCGTGACGACCGACCAGCGCGTCGCGTTCCTTCCCGGCATTCCGACGCTGAAGGAAAGCGGCTTTCCCAATGTGGCGGGCTCGACCTGGAATGCGATCTTCGCGCCCGCGGGCCTGCCGGCGCCGGTTGCCGCGAAGCTCAATGCGGCCATCGGCGGGTTCCTCGCCGAAGACGAGGTCCGCCGGCGATTCTTCGCGGTCGGCTACCGTGTCCTTGGCGGACCGCCGGAACGGCTGCGCGCGCAAATGGCCGACGACCGCGCCCGATGGTCGAAGGTCATCGAATCCGCGCACATCACCGTCAGTCCCTGAGATCGCTCGCCGCGGCCCGCCGCGCGGGAGCCGCCGGCACGTCGCGCATGCGCTCCTTGAGCGACGCGATGAAAGCCTTGACCACCGGAGCCCCCTCGTTGGTGCGATAGACGACCGCGTGATCGGAAGAGCGCGATGTCGTCATCCCGCGAAAGACGACACCCGGGATGGCCATCCGCCTGATCGAGTCCGAGAGCACGCCGAGCCCGATGCCGGCGGCGACGAGAGTAAGCACCGAAAACGGATCGGCGCCGCGCGCGACCACATGCATCGACGGTATCGACGGCGCGACGTCGCGGAGATTGCTGCCGAACCCCACTTCCATCTCGAGCGAGGTCGCAATCAGGGGCTCGCCGGCGAGCATCTCCGGCGCGATCCTGGCGCGCGAGGCGAGCGGATGATCTTCCGGCATCGCCACGCACAGTTCCTGTCGGTCGATCAGGAATCCAGTCAGCCCGGTCGGATAGCGGTCGGGCGTGCGGGTGAAGCCGACATCGAGCGTGCCGTCGACCAGCGCGTTCATTTGCCCGATAGTGGACACCCGGCGCAGCTCGAACGTCACATCCGGATGCTTGGCGCGGAATCGCGCGATCGACTGGCCGACGGATCCGCCGCACACCGCCGAGTAGATGTAGCCGACCGCGATCGTCCCGACGTCGCCGCGCGCTGCGCGCCGTCCGACCTGCTCGGCCAGATCGGCCTGCCTGAGGGTCGCGCGCGCCTCGTCGAGGAAGCGCCTTCCCACATGGGTCAGCGCGACGCTGCGGGTCTTGCGCACGAACAGTTGCGCGCCGAGCAACGCCTCGAGCGAGCAAATCTGCGCGCTCAAGGTGGGCGTGGCGATATTGAGCTTGGCCGCGGCCCGGGAGAAATGCAGCTCCTCGGCCACCGCCACGAAATAGCGAAGGTGGCGCAGCTCCATGATCTCGGATTATGAGCCTGGGCCTCACAAAGTCAAAGACCGCGCTTAATGACAGCGATGGTTCGCCGGGCAACAGTCTCCCTCGAGCGGCCGTCGACAGGTTCGGACGCCGCGCAACTCGCGTGCTTCCCTGGAGACGCTGGGGGATTTCGTCACCTACGATTGTGCGCTCGAGAATGGCCAGCGATACCAAAATACCACAAAACGTTGTTCACTTCCCGGCGCTACGGCGCCGCGACCCGGCGTCGGATGACGGTTCTGTGCCGACTGGTGGCTTCGGTGACCACGACGATCAGGGGCCCTCGACCGACGAAAGCCTGCGCCTGATGCGTGCCTTCGTGCGTATCAAGAACAGGCACCTGCGTGCCGACCTCGTCGCGATGCTTGAAGGTGCGTCGCGCACGCGCAGGCCGAAGCCGGCTCGCGGCAAGGAATAGCGGTTCGACCGTCGGGGGACTCGGAGGCAGCGCGCGCGCCGCCCGCGCCGGAGCGCGGGCAGCTGCGTCTCGTCAGTTGAGCAGGCCCTCGGCCTTCATCGCCGCTTGCACCTTCGGCCGCGCCGCCACGCGGTCCACGTAGGCCTTGAGATTCGACCACTTGGAGATGTCGATCTCGACCCGCGGCGACCAGCGCAGCACGGTGAACAGATAGGCGTCCGCCACCGTGAACTTGTCGCCCATCAGGTACTGCTTGCCGGCGAGCTGCTTGTCGAGCCAGTCGAAGCGCTTGCCGAGATTTTCTCGCGAGATCGTCTTGTAGGCGTCCGGCGTGGTCGGGCGGAAGATCGGCCCGAAGCTCTTGTGCAGCTCCGAGGTGATGAAGTTGAGCCATTCCTGCACGCGGTAGCGCTCGATCGTGCCGGCCGCCGGCACGAGGCCCGACGCGGGATTCTGGTCGGCGAGATACTGCACGATGACCGGTCCCTCGGTAAGCATCTCGCCGCTATCGAGCTGCAGCGCCGGCACCTGGCCCTTGGGATTGACCGTCCAATAATCCTTGCCGCTCTTGGTCTTCTTCTCCTGGTTATTGACCTGCTCGGTATCGGCCGTGATGCCCGCCTCTTCCAGCACGATGTGCGGCGAGAGCGAGCAGGCGCCGGGCGCAAAATAGAGCTTCATCCGATGATCTCCTTCAGGGAATGGATTGGAGGGGCGACACCATACTCTTCGAAGCGGCCATTGCCACCCCGGGTGACCGCGGTGGCACGCTGGCGGCGGCGCCCGGCTCACAAACCGAGATACGCCTGCCGCACCCGGTCATCGGCGAGCAGCTCGGCGCCGCTGCCCGACGAGCGTGATCCGCCCGTTCTCCAGGACATAGGCCCGGCTCGCGAGCCGCAGCGAGACCGCGACGTTCTGCTCGACCAGCACGCAGGTCAGGCCATCGCGGTTGAGATCGCGGATGGTGGCAAGCACGGTCTGCACCACGGCGGGCGCAAGCCCGAGCGATGGCTCGTCGAACATCACGAGGTCGGGCGCGCCCATCAGGCAGCGGCCGATCGCGAGCATCTGCTGCTCGCCGCCCGAGAGCGTGCCGGCGGGCTGGCTCGGCGCTCCGCCAGGATGGGAAACAGTGCCAAGACGCGCGCGAGGTTGCGCGCGCGGTCGGCGCGCGCGCGCGGCAGCGAGGCGCCCATGGCGAGGTTCTCGGCGACCGTGAGGCGTCGGGAAACAGCTGCCGGCCTTCCGGCACCTGGCCGATGCCGAGGTCGCACACGCGATGGCTCGGCCAGCCCGCGATGTCGTGGCCGCGAAAGACGACCCGCCCGCGCGCCGGGCGGTGCATGCCCGCGATGGTGCGGATGAGCGAGGTCTTGCCCGCGCCGTTGGCGCCGACGATCGCGACGATCGCCCCTTCGTCGACCTCGAGCGAGACGCCGTCGAGCGCCTGCGCGTCGCCGTGAAAGACGTCGAGGCTCTCGACCGTGAGCATCAGGCGAGCGCCTCCTCGCCGAGATAGGACTGGATCACCGCCGGCTCGCGCACGATCGCGGCGGGCGGCCCGTCGGCGATCGCGGCGCCGTGGTGCAGCACCAGGACGCGGCGCGCGAGCGCCATCACGGCGCGCATGACGTGCTCGATCAGCACGATGGTCAGCCCGCTCTCGCGGTTGAGGTCCGGCGAGGATCGCGACCATGCGGTCGGTCTCGGTCGGGCGCAGGCCCGCCATCACCTCGTCGAGCAGCAAGAGCTTCGGCTCGGTCGCGAGCGCGCGCGCCACCTCGAGCCGCTTGCGGTCGGGCAGCGTCAGCGTCGAGGCGGGTTGCGCGCGCTTGTCGATAGAGATCGAGCCGTCGAGCACGCTGACGGCGTGACGGCGCGCCGACGCTACGTCATGATGGCGCAGCAGCGCGCCGACCATCACGTTGTCCTCGACCGACAGCGCCGGGAACGGCCGCACGATCTGGAACGTGCGGCCGATGCCGCGCCGGCAGATGGCGTCGGGCGCGAGCCCGTCGATCCGCTCGCCCGCGAACGCGATGCTCCCGTCGTCCGGGGCCAGCACGCCCGCGATCATGTTGAACAATGTGGTCTTGCCGGCGCCGTTCGGGCCGATGATCGCCAGAATGTCGCCGGGCGCGACCGCAAAGCTGACGCCGTCGACCGCAAGCAGGCCGCGGAAGCGCTTGCTGACGCGGTCGACGGCAAGCAGGGGCGCGGCGCTCGCCGTCATGGCCTGCGCCCCTCGAGGCCGAGGATGCGCGCAAGCCACGGCCAGATGCCGTTCGGGCGCACGTAAATGATCGCGCATCAGCGTGAGCCCGTAGAACACCGCCTTGGCGCCCGGCGCATCGATGCCGAGCCGCGCGGTCAACGCGATCAGGGCTTCGCCCAGCGGCGTGAGCACGAAGGCGCCGACCACCGGGCCGAAGACGGTGCCGAGCCCGCCGACGATGGGCCCAGGATCAGCTCGATCGAGCGCTGGATGTCGAAGACCTGCGCCGGAAAGAGGTTGTTGTAGTAGAACGCATAGAAGACGCCGCCGACCGCCGTCATGCCGGACGAGATCGAGCACCGCCGATCATCTTGGCGCGAAAGGCGTCGATGCCGAGCGAGCGCGCCGCCATCTCGTCCTCGCGCACCGCCAGCCATTGATAGCCGAGCCGCGAGCGCGCAAGGCGCGCCGCCAGCACGACGCCGCCCGCCGCGAGCGCGAGCGCCAGATAATAGAAGAGCAGCGGTCCGCCGCGCAGGTTCCACCACTCGGCCGAGCCGACCGCTGCTCATAAGGCAGGAACAGCCCGCCCGAGCCGCCGGTGAAGCTCATGTTGTCGAACGCGATGCGGGTGAATTCGGCCAACGCGATGGTGAGCAGTGCGAAATAGACGCCTTCGACGCCGAAGCGGAAGCCGAGCCAGCCGATCACCGCGCCGAACGCCATCGCGATCACGACCGCGGCGAACACGCCGAGCCATGGCCCGATGCCGAAATAGAACCACAGCAGCGCCGCCGTATAGCCGCCGAGCCCGACATAGAGCGCGTGGCCGAGCGAGAGCTGCCCCGCATAGCCCATCATCAGGTTCCAGGCCTGCCCCACATAGGCGAAATAGAGGATCAGCGATGAAGCACCGAGATGCAGATAGCGGTCGAGCCACCAGCGGCGCGGCGAGGAGCGCCACGAAGAACGCGATGATCAATCCGCGCGCGCGCGGCTCGAGACCGCGCCATAGCTCGATCATGCGCGCCGCCCCAGCAGTCCCGCGGCCGCAGCACCAGCACGGCGACCAGCGAGCGCAAACGAGAACATGCTCTTCATCGAGGGCGCGAAGAGAAAGCTCGGCGAGTGCCTCCGACACGCCGATCAGCACGCCGCCGACCAGAGCGCCCGCCATCGAGCCGAGCCCGCCGACGATGACGATGATGAACGCAAGCAGCGTAAAGGCCGGCGCCGAGGCTCGGCGCCGCGTCGGCGATCGTCACCATCAGGGCGCCGGCCGCGCCGACGCAGGCGAGCCCGATGCCGAACGTGATCGCATAGAGGCGCTTGACGTTGAGCCCGACCACCGCGGCGCCGGTGAGATTGTCGGCGCAGGCGCGGATCGCGGTGCCGGTCGCGGTGTAGCGGAAGAAGGCGAACAGCGCCGCCGCGATCGCGAGCGCGGCGACCGCCGAATAGATGCGCGCCTTGTCGATGAAGAGCGGGCCGACTTCGTAGCTGTCGAACGCATAAGGCAGGTTGGCGGGTCGCGCATCCGGCCCGAACAGCATCAGCAGGCCGTTGAGGATGATGATGGCGACGCCGACCAGCAGGATGAACTGCTCATGCTCGGAGCGGCCGACGAACGGTTGATCAGCGTCGCCTGCAGCACATAGCCGACGACGAAGAAGGCCGCCGCGATCGGCAGCAGGGTGATCAGCGGATCGAGGCCGAGCGTGCGAAACAGCAGGAACGTCGACATACATGGCGACGACGGCGAACTCGCCATGCGCGAAATTGACGACGCGCACGACGCCGAAGATCACCGACAGGCCGAGCGCCATCAGCCCGTAGACGAGCCCGGTGAGCACGCCCTGCACCACGACGCCGAGGTAGATCGACCAGGTCATGAAAGAGGGGAGTCCGCTTTACCCGTAGCCCGGATGGAGCGAAGCGCAATCCGGGTACCTCGTTCCCGCATTCCGCTTCGCTCCATGCGGGCTACAAGCTTCAACCCGTTCACGTCCGCTTCTGCCAGCCGGGCATCGGCAGCACCGGCGTCAGTGGTGGCGACGGCGGCGGGCAGCACCACGGTCGGGGTGCTGTCGCGGTTCTGCACGGCGGCCGACGGGATGGCCGGGTTCTGCCCCTTGGCGTCGAACTTGATCGGCGGTCCGATCATGACGTGATCGGCGATGTTGGTGGCGCGAATGGCCTGCATCAGCTCGGCCCCGTTGGTCGTGCCGGCGCGCTTGAACCCATCGGCGGCGACCAGCAGCGCCTCGAACGTGAAGCCGACATTGAAGCATTCGACCGCGAAGCGGAAACGCGGATTGGCCGGCTTGAACGCCGCCTCCAGCGCCTGCGACATGTGCCCCTTCGGATTGGCCCACGGGATGTTGTAGATCGCGATAGTCGGCGAGCGGCCCGAGCGCCTGGTAGAACTCCTCGTCGTAAAGGCCGGGCGAGCCGGGCGAGATGATGCCCATCGGCTCGAAATGCTGGCGCACCATGTCGCGCACCAGCTTGATCGCGTCGGCGGCGCGCGTGACCACCAGCACGAGGTTGGGATTGAGCGCGCGGATCTTGGTGACCTCGACCGAGAGGTCCTGCGCCTTCGGATCGTAGGCGAACGACTCGAGCAGGCGGAACGGCAGGCCGGCGGTCGGAAACAGCTTGTCCATCGCCGCGCGCTGCGCGGTGCCGAACGTGTCGTTGGCGTGCAGGAACACGGCCGTCTTGGGCGCCACGTGGGTCGCGTCGATCAGGTCCTTGATCAGCTTGAGCCCGTTCGTCACCAGCTGGCCGCCGGTCGGGAAGTTGCGCACCAGGAACTTGTAGCCCTGCTCGGTGAGCTGCGGCGCGGCGCCGACATTGACCACCAGCGGCACCTGGCGCTGCTCGCACACCTGCGCCATCGCGAGCGTGGAGGCCGAATCGAACGCGCCGATCACGCCGTGCACGCCGTCGTTGATCACCCTCTCGCACTGGGTGCGGGCGACGTCCGGATTCAACTCGATGTCCACATGCACGAGCTCGACCGTGTAGCCGAAATCGGCCAGCACCTTCGGAGCAATCAGCGCCCCGCGGTGGCAGCTCTGCCCAGCCGGCGCGAGATAGCCGGAACGCGGCAGCAGCATCGCGAGCTTGATGGCCTTCGCCTGCGCGCGCACCACCGCCGGCGCGGCCATGACGGTCGCGGCAGCCGCGGCGCCGGCGAGGACACGGCGGCGGCTCGGCGTGGATTTCCGGAGCATGGTTTCCTCCCGAGATGGGTTCGCCGACGTTATAGGGTTTTTACGCCAGACGTAATCCGCCGCCACGCGCTCTCCACGGCAAGCGAGGCGGTCGCGACGACCGCCCCGCTTCGGGATCGTCCGGTCAGTTATTTCGCCCGCGGCGGAATCTGGATGAAGTCCGCGATCTGCTCGGGCGTCAGCGGCTTATCCAGGAACTTCAGCTTTACGGCGTCACGGATGGCGCCGTCGAGATCCGCCATGGCGTCGGTCTGCAGCGCGGCCTTGGTCTGGAACTCCGCCATGGATTTGCGCACGAGATCCTCGGCGATGCCGGTCTTCTTCGAGAAGGCCGTCACGGCATCCGGGTTCGCGTACATCCAGTCGACCGCCTCGCGATAGCCCGCCATGAAGCGGACGATCGCGTCCTTGCGCGTCTTGAGCGCGTTCGCGTTGGCGATCAGCACGCGCACGGTCTGCCCGCGCAGCGACGGCACGTCGCTGCCGCGCGCGATGATGCGGATCTTGCCTTCCTTGATCTCCTTCAGGCCGAACGGCGGCGCCGCCCAGCCGATGTCGATCTGGCCGGACATCACGGCCGTCAACGTTGCGGGAAGTCCGCCGGTCGCGGTCGGCTTCGCTTTGGCGCCGAGCTCGTCGACGAAGGCGACCACGATGTTGTTCGAGCTCGATCCGTTGGTCGAATAGGCGATCGTGTTGCTCGCGGTCGCGTCCTTCAGGCTTTTGATCGGCGAATCCCCCTTGACGTACCAATAGAGGTCGCTGGTGCCCGTGAAGGCCGGCGCGATGATGCGCACCGGCGCGCCCTTCGCCATGGCGCGCAGCACGCCCGCGACGCCGACCCCGCCGCCGAGATCGGCGCTGCCGGCAATCACCGCCTGCACGGTCTCGCCGGCGCCGGCAGTGCCGAAATTCTCCAGCACGATGTTGTGCTTCTTGAAGAAGCCGGCGTCCTGGCCGAGCGTCGGCGCCTGGTTCTCCCAGTTGTTGATCTGGCCGATCGCCATTTTCAACTTGTCCTCGGCCGCCGCAGGCAGCGTCAGCAGCGCGAGCGCTCCGGCGACCAGCCCGGCCCCTATGGCAATCCGTTTCATCGTTTCTTCCTCCCCTTGATCCGGCCGCGTTTGGCGGACTGTTTGGCTGCTGGCGCCCCGCGTGTCGAGCGCGACGATGAACCCTTGCGGGCCACCGCGGAAGTGGCCGGCGGCATTCCGCCGCGCCGGGCGAGCCGCCGCGCCCAGTATTCCCAGGTGCGCAGCGGCACGCTCGGGATCTTGTTGATCGCGCCGGCCATCTCGATCTCGCCCGGCGTGAGCATGCCGACCCGGCCCATTTTCTTGCCTTCGCTGAGATAGACCGCGTTGAGGCAGGAGTAGACCGAGCGGAAGACCAACTCGTGCAGGCTGGCGCCGACGACCGTCGCGCCATGGCGGCGCATCAGGACGATCGAATGGGTGCCGAGCGCGCGGGCGAGCGAAGCCCCCTCCTCGGGTTTCACCACCAGCAAATTGGTGTCGCCGAAGTCGTCGAGGCTGTCCCAGTACGGCACCGTCGCGCCGACGGTCGCGCCGAGGTGGAACACCGGCACCAGCGGCTCGCCCGTAATGCAGAACGGCATGACGGCCGGCGCATGATGATGGCACACCGCCATCACGTCCGGCCGCGCCTTGTAGATCTCGCCGTGGATGACGCGCTCGGAATACATCGGCGCGGTCGGCGGCACGACCGGCGCGGAATCGAGCGTGAATTCGAGGATGTCGGCCGGCTCGATCAGCTCAGGCGAGCGCGAGCGCGGCAGCAGGTAGCGGCCGGGATCGCCCGGATGGCGCACGCTCACGTGGCCGAAGGCATCGAGCACCCCCTCGTAGCCGAGGATGCGGTTGGCGACGGCAAGCTCATGGCGTGTTTGGGCAAGGGGATCGGGCACGCGTTTGTCCTTGGGCTGGTGGAACGGGGCCGCAAGGAAAGCGAATGCCGGCGCCTTGCGCAAGCTTCCGGCGGCGTCCAAGCGGGTCGCACATTCATGTCGTGAAATCCGTCCAGGTGAGGCCTCGTCGGATGTTCACCCGTCGCGACAACGGCTTGGGGGACAATCGACCCGATCGTGACGGACAACACAGAACCCGTCGTCCAGGGCACTCGACCAATTCCGTGAAGGAGCGATCCCCGCTCCTCCCGAAACAGGAGAGTGCCATGAAGTCGATGAAAACGTTGACAGCCGTCGCGCTCGTCGCGGCAACCCTCGCCGCGATGGTGGCGCCGAGCGAAGCCTTCACTCAACGGATACCCGCCCAGGCAGGGACCATCTCGTCGAGCCACACGACCACTGCCGGCGCGGGCTTCCGCCTGCCTGCCTCATGCCGGCCCAACTACACGCCTGGATGTATGCATATCCAGGGAGACCGCCCGAGCGCCCCCAAGAAGACCGGGAACGGCGGCCCCAATAACGGCATCAACTGCACCTACACCACGCACGGGCTGTGCAGTCCGGACTAGGGTCAATCGAACGCCCACCACATGGCGCGAGCGAAGCGAAGCTTCGCTCGCTCCCATGCGCGGGCATCACCGACGAGCGCCGCCGGCGTACCTAGCGCAAATTCCCGCAGAAGCGCTGGATGCGCTCGCACGCGGCCTGCAGCGTCTCGGTCGCGGTCGCGTAGGAAATGCGGAACGCCGGGCCGTGGCCGAATGGCGTGCCCTGCACCACCGCGACGCCTTCGGCCTCGAGCGGTTCGGTGACGAAGTCCTCGTCGGTCGCGAGCTTCCGCGCCCTACGTGTCGATGTACTCCACGCTGCTCGTTGGCGCGGGAACGGGCACGCCGTCCTCGCGCAATCCCTCGACATGAAATCGAATGGCGGCGCGAATCTCCTCCTCGACGTCCGCGACCATGTCACCGGTCGCCACGCAGCCCGGCAGGTCCGGCACATAGGCCGAATAGTTGCCTTCCGCCTTTTCAATGACCACTGCGTAGCGCATCAGCGCTGCTCCTTCAGGCCGGCCTGCTTCAAGATACTGTTCAAGGTGCCCGGGCTTTCCCGCAATCGTCACGCGACCAGCCTTGAGAGAATGCTTGAATTGACGATGGCTGCCACGCGTGGCAACAAGATACCAACCGTCCTGCTCGATCATGCGAATGGCCTCACGGACTTCATCGCGTGAGACCGATCAGCCTACCTTAAATTCCCGCAAAACCGCTGGATGCGCTCGCACGCATCCTGCAGCGTCTCGGTCGCGGTCGCATAGGAGATGCGGAACGCGGGGCCGTGGCCGAACGGCGTGCCCTGCACCACCGCGACGCCTTCGGCCTCGAGCAGCTCGGTGACGAAGTCCTCGTCGGTCGCGAGCCTCTTGCCGGTCGGCGAGGTCTTGCCCATGGTGCCGGCGCAGGACGGGAAGACGTAGAACGCGCCTTCCGGCTTCGGGCAGGTGATGCCGTTCGCCTGGTTGAGCATGGCGACGCAGAGGTCGCGCCGCTCCTTGAAGATCTTATTGTGCTTCGGAATGAAGTCCTTCGGCCCATTGAGCGCCTCGACCGAGGCCCATTGCGACACCGCAGACGGGTTCGAGGTCGACTGCGACTGGATCACCGCCATCGCCTTGATCAGCGGCTCCGGGCCGCCCGCAAAGCCGATGCGCCAGCCCGTCATGCAATAGGCCTTCGACACGCCGTTGACGGTCAGCGTGCGCTCATAGAGCCGCGGCTCGATCTGCGCCGGCGTGAAGAACTCGAAGTCGTCGTAGACGAGGTGCTCGTACATGTCGTCGGTGAGCACCCAGACGTCGGGGTGGCGCACGATCACGTCGGTCAGCGCCTTGAGCTCGGCCTTGGTGTAGGCCGAGCCGGTCGGGTTCGACGGCGAGTTGAGCAGCACCCACTTGGTCTTTGGCGTGATCGCGCGCTCGAGCGCCCCGGGCTTCATCTTGAAGCCCGAACTCCATGGTGGTCGGAACCTCGACCGGCTGCCCGCCCGCGAGAGCGACCATCTCGGGATAGCTCACCCAGTACGGCGCCGGGATGATCACCTCGTCGCCCGGGTTCAGCGTCGCGACCAGCGCGTTGTAGAGCACCTGCTTTCCGCCGGTGCCGACCGTGATCTGCGAGGTCTTGTAGTCGAGGCCGTTCTCGCCCTTGAACTTGCGCACCACGGCCTGCTTGAGCTCCATGATGCCGTCGACATTGGTGTACTTCGACGCCTTGCCGTCGCGGATCGCCTTGATCGCCGCTTCCTTGATGTTGTCGGGCGTGTCGAAGTCGGGCTCGCCGGCGCCGAGGCCGATCACGTCGCGGCCCGCGAGTTTCAGCGCCCGCGCCTTGTCGGTCACCGCGATGGTGGCGGAGGGCTTGATGCGCTTGAGCGAGTCCGCAAGGAAGGCCATTATCGCTGTCTCCGGCGGCCCGCGCAGACTCGCGAGCCATGCTGCACTGCGATGTCCTAATGCGGGATGCCCTATCGGGCAAGGGTCGGGCGGGCGCCGGACCCATGAATTTCACTGTCGCCGGCGTTCACGCCGCCGTTAGAGCTACGCTCTAACGGTCTTTGCTTGGCGCATGTTCTTGTCGGCGAACCGGTGTCCACCCCCCATCAAGTCGGGGGCAGGCTTTCGCCGGAACATGCGTTAGCGAACCGCGCCGTCCAATCGATCGAAATTTGCCAGCGGGAACCGCAGCTTTTCGAACACGGCGCCGATGCGGTCGAGCCGATCGATCAGCCTCCCGGTCGATACCAGATCGCCCTCGCCCGCCCAGCTATCCGACACCAGCCGCGCGTCCGCGCTGATCCGCAGCGCGCCGATCGAACCGCCGGCACCATCCGCGATCGCGACCGGCTGGCCGATATGGCAGGCCGTTGCAACCGGTTCCGCGAGGCCGAGCGCGGCCCCATCCAGGTTGAGCACCTGGTGCAGCACGCGCGCCTCCGTGAACGACAGCGCGCGGCCATCGCGCACGACTGTGAACGGAAAGATGGTCCGCGCGGCGAATTCATCGCTGTCTTCGCCGGCGCCGCAACTCTCGGCCTCGGGCAGCAGGCGCAGCTCCGGGTAGCGCGCCATGTGCCGCGCAGTTGCAGCGGCGAACTCGGCGAGGGCTACGCGGCGAAACAGCTCCGGGACCGCGAAATAGGCGCGGATGTCCGCGACGGCCGCCCGCCAGCGCAGCGCCTGCCCGACATTCGCGGCGGCCGAGAGCCGCGCGCGGATCAACGCGAAGCAGACCGGCCAGTCGTCGCGCGCCGTATAGTCGGCAAGTCCCGCCGGCACCTCTGCGATCCGGCCGACCGCCGCGCGCAACGCGTCGGGAATGAGCAGCGCGCCGGACAATGGCGGCCCGGCGAAGAATTTCGAGCCGGTGATCAGCACGAGAAAGCCTTGGTCGAGATACCAGGCAAGCCGCGTGCGGCTGAGCCTCGCCTGACAGGCATCGATCACGACCTGCACGACGCCCGGCGCGAGCGCGCAGATCTCGCGCAGGCAGGCCAGGCTCGGACCGGCGCCGCCGAGCTTGGAATGGTCCATCGCGTGCAGCACGACGCCGTTGCCGGCCGCAATGGCATCTTCGGCCGCGGCCGCGACGTCGGCGTCGATATCGGCGAGCGGCCGCGCACGGCCCTGCGCGTCGCGCGCCGCGATGCGGACGACCGCGGAGGCCAAGCCCGCGATCGGCGCGCCCTGCGCGACCGCCTGCCCGTTCGATGTTGCCGCCGCGAAGTGCCGCCCCGCCGCCGCGGCCGGCACGCCGTTCCCGCTCTCGTCCGCCGCCACCACGATGCTGGTCACCGGCCGATGCAGCAGGCCGCGCGCCAGGAACAACGCCAGCAGCGCGCCGTCGGTGCCGGACGGCGACAGCACCACCTCGGCATCCGGCAGATCGAAGGCGCGGCGGATCGCGCCGCGCAATTCATCCGCCAGATCCGCGAAGACCGGCGCGAAACGGCCGCGCTCGCGCGCGCTCTCGAGCCGCCGGAAGGCGGCCCGCGCCGCCGCATAGCCGCGCGGCGAAATCGTGCTCGCAGTCGAGGACGACAGGCTGATCTCGTCCGGGCGCGGCGAGGGCAGCGTGCCGTAGGCATTCATGCGGGTCTTGGGGTCGAGCGCGAGCCTGGCATCGCCGCCCGCGATCAGCGCCGCGTCGAGCGCCTCGTCCGGCGGCTCCGATTGCGCCGGCGCTGATCGATGCGCCTGCGATGCATGGTCCAGCCTCATCGCGGCTCGCTTTCGATCCCGATCGCCCGAGAGTGTCGTAACACCGCCATCCCGGCGTATCGGTGCATGCGGGCGTCATCCCCGATTTGGCCCCAAGATGCATGCCAGACCAATGAGATTAACGCGGTGTTAACGACGCCGGCCGAAACATGCGCGACACCCGGATATTCCGCATGCCGCCCCCGCCTAACGACGCCCCCCATCTCGATCCCGACGACTGGGAGGCGTTTCGCGCCGCGAGCCGCCGCGCGCTCGACGACATGATCGATTTCCTGAAGACCGTGCGCGAGCGCCCGGTCTGGCAGCCGGCGCCGCCCGAGGTCGCCCGCGAATTCCGCCAGCCGCTGCCGGCGGCGCCGCAGGATCTCGATGCGGTGCTCGCCGATTTCTCCTCGCTGATCCGCCCCTACGCCACCGGCAACCTGCATCCGCTGTTCATGGGGTGGGTGCACGGCGCCGGCACGCCGGTCGGCATGATCGCCGAGATGCTCGCGGCCGGGCTCAACGCCAATTGCGGCGGGCGCAACCACATCGCCCTCGACGTCGAGCGCCAGATCGCGGCCTGGGCCGCGGAGCTGTTCGGCTTTCCGGCGCAAGCCTCGGGCGTGTTCGTCACCGGAACATCGGCCGCCAATCACCTTGCGCTGCTGGTCGGGCGCAATGCGAGCCTCGGCGACGAGGTCCGGCGCGTCGGCCTGCGCGACGGCGGCGCCCAGCTCGTCGCCTACACGTCGGCGGAGGCCCATGGCTGCATCAAGCAGGCGATGGAGATGGCGGGCGTCGGCTCGCGCTTCCTGCGTCCGATCCCGGTCGACGAGCGTGGCGCCATGCGCACGGATGTGCTCGCCGACACGATCGCGGCCGACCGCGCGCATGGACTGCGGCCGTTTTTCGTCGCCGCGACCGCCGGCACCGTCAACACCGGCGCGTTCGACGACCTCGCGGCGATCGCCGACATCTGCGTGAGGGAGAAGCTCTGGTTCCACGTCGACGGCGCCTTCGGCGCGTTGGCCGCGCTCTCGCCCGCGCTGCGGCCGCTGATCCGCGGCATCGAGCGCGCCGACTCGATCGCCTTCGATTTCCACAAGTGGGCGCACGTGCCCTATGACGCCGGCTTCCTGCTGGTGCGCGATCCCGAGCGCCACCGCCGCACGTTCAGCAACCCGGCCGCCTACCTGCATCGCGCGCCGAGCGGGCTTGCGGCGGGCGAAACGTGGCCGTGCGACCTCGGACCCGACCTGTCGCGTGGCTTCCGTGCGTTGAAAACCTGGTTCACGTTCCGCGTCCACGGCGCCGACAAGATCGGCGCCTGCATCGAGCACACCTGCCGGGTCGCCAAGCATCTGGAAAAACGGCTGCTCGAGCACGCGAACCTGTACGAGCTTGCCGCCCCGGTCGCGCTCAACATCGTCTGCTTCGGGCTGCGCACCTCGCCCGACGGCGAGCTCAACAAGGCGATCGTGATCGACCTGCAGGAGCGCGGCGTCGCGGCGCCGTCGACCACCATCATCGGCGGCCGCGCCGTGATCCGCGCCGCGATCGTCAATCACCGCACGACCGAAGCCGACATGGACGCGTTCATGACGGCGCTGCGCGACTCCGCGCTGCGGGTGACCCTGGCGCAGATGCGACGGGGTGATGAGCCGAAGACAGAGCAAGCAGCCGCGATAGTAGCTCGTTAGGCGGGCACCGCGCCTGCTCCCTCTCCCCCGCTTGCGGGGGAGAGTTGGAGAGGGGGAAGCCGCGAGTCATGCGCTTGCGGCTTCCCCCTCCCCGCCCTCCACCGAAGTCGGGTTTATCCGACTTCGGTCAATCAATAGTGCCGAAATCGGGCAAGCCCGATTTCGGGTGCAAGCGGGGGAGGGAGCCGCTAACGCATCACATTTCCTTCAGCGAGCTCTTGTTCGCTTGCCGCCGCTCCACGGCCTTGCGCTTCTGCACGGCGAGGAACGCGGTCAGCTCGGCATCGAGAACGCCGCGCCCATCGGCGAGCTGCGGCAGGAAGAAATCGGGCCGCTCGTTCATCTCGACGATGACCGGCCCGCCGTCGAGTGCCGCCACGTCCCAGCCGATCAACGGCACATGCTGCATCAGCCGCGCCGCCTCGACCACCATCGCGACCATCGCGTCCCAGTGCGGGATCTGGAATCCGGTCATGTGCGCCTTGGTGTCCGGATGCACGATATGATGCGCCAGCGACAGGCCCGCGCCCGACAGCACGCGCCGCACGGTTCCGCTCGCCAGGTCGACCTGCGCCAGCAGATTGCCGGCGCGCCAATAGTTGTCGGCGATGTTGTCCCCCGCCGGAACCTTCCAGCACGCGCGAAAGACCTTGGGCGCGCCTTCGAGGTTGAGCGTGACGATGCGGATGGTCGGCAGCCGGTCGCCGCAAAGGGCGCGGATCGTCGCGTGCGGCGACGCGAACTTCTGCAGCAGGTAGCCGCCCGCATAGTGCCGCACGATGTCGCCCACGAAGGCGTCGAGCGCAATCACCCGCCCGTCGGTCGTCTCCAGGCAGTGCGACTGCGACGAATAGCGCTTGAGACCGACCGAGCCGAGGCTCTGCAGGCCTTCGGTCGGCTTGCCGAACAGCGGATAGTTGCTCTCCTCGGCAAGCACGCGGCGCAGCCCGTCGGCATCGCGCGCCACATGCGCGGCCGTGGTGTCGAGCGCCGGACAATAGACCGCGAGCGTCGGGATGGTCGGGAACCCGTAGGCCGCAAGATAGCTCGCCATCGCGACCTTGTTGTCGAACATGCCCCACCAGTCGTGGCGGAAATTGACCTGCTGGTGGACCTCGACGCCGCGATGCTGCCCGACCACCTGGCGCCGGTCGGCGCCTTCCCAGAACGCCTCGTCGAACAGGCGCAGCTGGGTGTAGTCACGGAACGAGACCTTGCCGGGCCCGAACGAGAGGCTGACGTAGTCGCGCATGATCTTGAGCGGACTCGTCCTGGTCTCCGCCACCATGCGCAGCAGCGCCGTATCGACGGCCTGCGTCGTGTGCGGCCGCGCGAGGTCGACGGTCGGCCTCTGCGATTGCTGGGCGCCGCCATGGCGGTCCGGAATCTTGGCGAGAACGGCGGGCATCTGACGCTCCGGATCGATCGCGGCGGGGACTCCAAGAGGTTCGGCAGATGCGGTTAAACAACGATTAAATTCCGTGCTTTTTGCCCATGAGAGGCTTAAAATAACTATTGGACATCGGGTGCGCGGCGGCGCGGCCGCGCCCGCGTCAAGCGAGATTGTTGCGGCGGGAAACCCATCTTCGCGTACGGCGCGTCGGAGGCGATCGTTTTCCCGTTCATCAATGCGGCGACACGCTCTCACTCTTTTGAAGCGAGAGCATCGCGACGCCTTGCATCGGCCAACCTTTATGGCTGAATGCACCAAACGAGAACACGGGGAGCGGCGAGGAACCCAAGGCGGCAGGATCAGGAATGCTTACGCTCTATTCGATGCGGCGCTCGGGCAACTGCTACAAGGTGCGCCTCGCTCTCGCACAGCTCAAGATTCCCTATCAGCCGGTCGAGATCGACATTCTCCAAGGCGAAAGCCGTACGCCTGAGTTCCTCGCCAAGAATCCGAGCGGGCACGTGCCGCTGCTCGAGGTGGCTCCCGGGCGCTATATCGCCGAGTCGGGTGCGATCCTCTGGTACATCGCGGGCGGCACCCCGGTCGCGCCGGAAGACCGCATCGACCGCGCCGAGGCGCTGCAGTGGATGTTCTTCGAGCAGCACAGCGTCGAGCCGAATCTCGGCGCCGCGCATTTCTGGCTCACGCTGGTCAAGGGCGGACGCGAGCTGCAGAAGCACGCGCTGGAGAACTGGATCGAGAACGGCTACCAGGCGCTCGGGGTGATGGAGAAGCATCTCGCGACGCACGACTTCTTCGCCGCCGGCCGCTACACCATCGCGGACATTGCGCTCTACGCCTACACGCACACGGCCAACGAGAGCGCGTTCGACCTCACCGGCTTTCCCTCGATCCGCGCCTGGCTCAAACGCGTCGCCGATCAACCCGGATACGTGCCGATCAACTGGCAGCCCACCGTCATGGCGATCGTCGAATAATCCGGTCGAGTTGCGCGCATTCTTGTCGGCGAGCCGGTAAGCGCTTCGGCCGGATATGTGCCCGACGTCGCAAAAGCCGACGCTTTCCATGAATTTTGCACCGCACGTTGCACATTAGTCACGCGTCCGGAAATTCGCGATCGCGCGCCTTTGCATTAACTCTTTGTTAACTCCGCGCCTTGAATTAGCCGCCGATCCTCAAAGGCTTCGCCGAATTCCGGTCGAAACGTCGCCGGTATCGGGATCAATTCTGCTCAGCGGGGTGGATGGTGATTCGAAAGGCAGATTGCCATGACGTTTGACCGGATCGATCGCACGGGCTTTGCATCGCCCCGCTCCGTGCGCACGCGCGGCCACCGCTGCACTGCGGTCGCGCAGCTCATCACCTCGGCCGCCCTCGTCCTCTCCATCGCGATCGCCGCGACCGCCGTGTCGATCGGCATCGCGCGCGCCGACGGCCTCGCCGCCGTCGCCGAAGACTCGGGCACGCCCGTCGCCGTTCTGCTCGCGCTGGTGCTGGTCGGCATGGGCGGCCTCACGGCGTGGATGATCCGTGGCCGCGCGCACGTGAACGCGCGCGACTGAGGGACGAAAGATCGTGTTTGGCGACGCACGGCCATTTCGCGTCCGCCGCATTTTTTGAGTCCGCAGCGATCATCCGGCGTATATCCTGTCGCTGAATTTCCGGATTGACGATCATGTCTGCGGTGTCGCCCGGCCGGCCCGACGATCCACCCCGCGCCGCCTGCACGCGCTGCGGCGCGACGTTCGCGTGCGAACCCGCGGGCGATTGCTGGTGCAAGCACGAGCCCGTGCGCCTGCCCATGCCGACATCGGGCGAGGGCTGCCTGTGCGCCGATTGCCTGCGCAAGGCGGCGGCCGGCGCCTGACGCCACGCCGCGCGACTCACCCGTGCCGCAGCTTCAGGCCGAGGATCACCAGCATCAGGGCGAGCGTCACGATGCTGGAAGTGATCAGCGGCCAGTCGATCAGCGCGAGGCCGTAGACCAGCCACAGCGCCATGCCGAGCGTAAAGAGGCCGGTCGCGGGCAGCGAGATCGACCGCGTCTCGCGCTCGCGGATGGTCTTCATGGCTTGCGGCAGCCAGCACACCGTGGTGAGCACGGCACCCGTCATGCCGATGGCGTCAACGAGATTCCAGTGCATCGCCAAGGCGATGTAGCGGTGATTCGCGGAGGGTGTGTGACAGCCACGTGCACGGCGGCTGCCCTCCTCCCCCGCTTGCGGGGGAGGTGGGAGGGGGAAGCCACAAGCACTGAGCAAGCGTCGCCCCCTCCCCGCCCTCCCCCGCAAGCGGGGGAGGGAGAAGAGGCGCAGCGGATTGGGTGCGCCATTCTCCGGCCACGAATAGCCCCTACATCCACGGTCCGCTCAATCGACATGAGACGGCCCTCGCCGCGCCACGTTGCGCGGCGCGCGGCCGTTCGTGTCGTTGCCGTGCTAGAGAAGGCCCATGTTCCGCCGCTTTGAAACGACCCTGAACCCGACCGATGAGCCCGAACGGCCGCAGCCGCCGTCCGGGCTGATGGCGTTCTATTGGCATTTCGCCCGTCAGGCGAAGGGCCTGCTGATCGCCCTGTTCGTCATCGAGATGTTCGTTGCGCTGTTCGACACGGCGGTGCCGTGGTTCATGGGCCGCATCGTCTCGTTCGTGAGCAAGGTCCCGCCCGACCGCTTCCTCAGCACGACCTGGCCGTGGCTCGTCGGCATGGCGGTGACCGTGCTGGTCGCGCGGCCCGGCATCGTGCTCGCGCGCTATCTCGTCACCAACCAGGCGATCGCGGCCCCGTTCAGCAACCTGATCCGCTGGCAAAGCCACTGGCACGTGGTGCGTCAGAGCTGGGCGTTCTTCCAGAACGATTTCGCGGGCCGTATCTCCAACCGCGTGATGCAGACCGGCCCGGCGCTGCGCGAGAGCCTCACCGCATCGGTGACGGCGGTCTGGTACATCGTGGTCTACGGCACGACCGCCGTGTTCATGACCGCGGCCGCCGACTGGTGGCTCACGCTGCCGATCATCGTCTGGTTCTGTGGCTACGTCGGACTGCTCGTCTACTTCGTGCCCCGTATGCGCGACCGCTCGAAGCTGACCTCCGAGGCGCGCTCGCTGATGATGGGCCGCATCGTCGACAGCTACACCAACATCCTCACCGTCAAGCTGTTCGCGCGCCCGCGCGACGAGGACGACTATGTCCGCGACTCGGTCGAGTACCACACCGAGCGCTTCCTCGCCGGCCAGCGGCTGATCACCGTGTTCGGCACGATCCTCGCCGTCCTCAACGCGCTCCTGGTATTCGCGGCAGGCGCGATCGCGCTGCTGTTGTGGCGGTTCGGCAAGGTCGAGGTCGGGTCGATCGCGATGGTGCTGCCGCTCTCGTTCCAGCTCACCAGCATGTCGCGCTGGATCGCGTTCTCGGTCACCGACATCTTCGAGCAGGTGGGCGTCGTGCAGGAAGGCATGATGACGATCGCACAGCCGCTGCGGCTGACCGACCGGCCGGATGCGCGCGCGCTCGAGATCGCCGCCGGCGCGATCACGTTCGATAACGTGCGTTTCGGCTACGGCCGCGAGGCCGGCGTGCTCGACGCCTTCTCGCTCGCGATCAAGCCGGGCGAGAAGATCGGGCTGGTCGGCCGCTCCGGCGCCGGCAAGTCGACGGTGGTCAACCTGCTGCTGCGCTTCTTCGATCTCGAAGGCGGCCGCATCCTCATCGACGGCCAGGACATCGCGGGCATGACGCAGGAGTCGCTGCGCGCGCAGATCTCGATGGTGACGCAGGATACCTCGCTGCTGCATCGATCGATCCGCGACAACATCAGCTATGGCCGGCCGAAAGCCTCCGAAGAAGAGATCGTCACGGCGGCGCGGCTCGCGCACGCGGAGGAGTTCATCGCCGACCTCGAGGACTGGCGCGATCGGCGCGGCTTCGACGCGCATGTGGGCGAGCGCGGCGTCAAGCTCTCGGGCGGCCAGCGCCAGCGCGTCGCGATCGCGCGCGTGATCCTCAAGAACGCGCCGATCCTGGTGCTCGACGAGGCGACGAGCGCGCTCGACAGCGAGGTCGAGGCCGCGATCCAGGCGAGCCTCGACACGCTGATGGCAGGCAAGACCGTGATCGCGATCGCGCATCGCCTGTCGACGATCGCGCGCATGGATCGCCTGGTCGTGCTCGACCACGGCCACATCGTCGAGCAGGGCACGCACGAGGAGTTGCTGCGCCACGGCGGCCACTACGCCGCTTTGTGGAAACGCCAATCCGGCGGGTTCATCGATGTGGAGCCGGAGACAAGAGTCGACGCGGCGGAGTGACGGCTCGTAGGATGGGTTGAGCGCAGCGAAACCCATCACTTTACGGCGCCTCATAGATGATGGGTTTCGCTGCGCTCAACCCATCCTACGCGACAACCAATCCACCCATCGCCTTCGCCACCGCGCTGTCCGGAAACACCGCGCTCGCCAGCGTCTTCTCGTCGACGCGCACGTGGTCGCGCAGCACGCCTTTGAGAATGGCGCGCAGGTCCGTGGTCGGCTTGAGGTCGCGGCCGTCGCGCAGGTCGGCCTCCTTGAGGCCGGGCCAGTCCGCGATCACGCGGCCGCCTTTGACGGCGCCGCCGACGAGGAGCGCGATGGTCGCGGTGCCGTGGTCGGTGCCCTCGGTGCCGTTGATGCGGGCGGTGCGGCCGAACTCGGTCATCACCGCGACCACGGTCTCGTTCCAGGCCGGGCCGATGCCGCTCTCGACCGCGCCGAGCGCGCCGTCGAGCGCGCCGAGGAGCTGCGCAAGGCGGCCGCTCGCGGCGCCTTCGTTCGCATGCGTGTCCCAGCCGTCGAACGACAGCGCGCCGATGCGCGGGCCGTCCGGCCGCGCGAGAAACTTGGCGGCCGCGCCGGCGCTCTCGGCAAAGTAGCGGCGCTGCGCCTCACCCGGCACCGGCGGTCCGGCCGGCCGCGCTGCCTGAGCAGGCGGCTGTCCGGGCCGGATCGGCTGCAGCATGCCGCCCTCGCGCGCGATCGAGGCGAGGTCCATGCGCTCCTCGAGCACCTGGGCGAGTGCCGGATCGGTGTGGCGATAGAGGTCGAGCAGCCGCATCACCATGTCGTCGGTCGGCGGCGGCAGGCGCGGCGGCGTCCATGACATCACGGGCGCGGCGCCGCGCACGACGAGCGGCGTGATCGGCCCGACCGCGAATGCCTCGCGGCCCTTCGGGCTCACGAGGCCCGCGGGCGTAAGGCTCGCGAGCGCGCGATTGAGCCAGCCCGAATCGGCCGAGCCCGGCCGCGTCAGGCCGCTTTCCAGGACATCCTGGCCATCGAAATGCGAGCGCTCGCGATAGGGCGACGCGACCGCATGCACGATGGTGGCGTGGCCCGCCTGATACATCCGGTGCAGGTTGGGCATCGCGGGATTGAGCGCGAAGAACCCGTTGAGCGGGAGCGCCGCAGGCGTGCCCTGCAGGCTCAGGCCCTCGTTGCCGCGCAGGCGTACCCAGTCGGGGTCGCCGACCGGCGCCACCGTCGCGAGGCCATCGAGCGCGCCGCGCAGGACGAAGACAAGGAGGCGCGGATCGCGCCCCTCGGCAAGCGCGAGCTTGGGCACGCAGGCCCAGGCAAAGAGGACGCCGGACGAGAGCAAGAGTTCACGGCGGCTGGGAGCATGCAGGTTGAGAGCCATGGTCACCTCCGCAGGAATTCCGGCGACATCAGCAGCAGCGCGACGGCTTCCGGGCGCGTCTCGGCGCGCGCCACCGCCTGCCGCGTCTCAGTGGACGCCAGCGGACCGAGCGCCGTGTCGACGAGTTGCCGCGGATCGGCCGCCTGGCTCACGCGCCGCGCCGCCTGGGTGGCGATGTCGATGCGCTGCGCAAGCCCGTCCATCCAGGCCGCGTTGACGTCGTCGAAGCCTTTCGGCGCCGGCGGCCGCCATAGCGGCTCGCCCAGCATGTTCTCCGCATTGATCATCGGCCGCACGTCCGGTAGGCGGACGTCGGTCGCGCGCACGCCGGCCACCAGCCATTCGCCGGGCCGCTTGAGCTTGGTGCGCGGCGCATTCCACGCCTCCGGCGACAGCAGCAGCGTGCGCGCCAGCTCCTTCAGGCTGCCGTCGCTCTTCACGAACGAGACGCGTAGCGCCTCGACGAGTTGCGGCGGCGGATCGTCAGCGACGAAATGGCGCGCGAACTTGGTCGCGATGTGCTGGGCGGTTGCGGGATGGCGCGCGAGGTCGAGCAGCACGGCCGCGCCCTGGTCGAAACCCATTCCCGTATAAGCGTGGCCCGCGACCGTCTCGCTGCCCGGCTCATGCATGCGCGGGTTGAAGTTGAACTCGCCGCCGCCGTCGCGATTGCGCGGCGGGACGACCGTCCAGCCGGTGATGACCTTGGCAAAGCTGGTGACGTCCGCCTGGGTATAGCCGGTGCGCACGCCGAGCGTATGCAGCTCCATGATCTCGCGTGCGAGGTTCTCGTTGATCCCCTTTTGCTGGCGCTGCCCGGCGATCGAGTCCGGGCCGATCGAGCGCACATTGTCGAGATAGCGCAGCATCGCGGGATGGCTCTCGACCGCGAGCAGCATGTCGGCGAAGTGGCCGAGCACGTGCGGGCGGATCGCCTCGCGCTCGAAGGCGCCGGCGAACGGCCGCACCTTGTCGGCGGAGACGCAGAAGTGGTTCGACCAGAACCACACCAGCCGCTCGACGAAGCCGGTGTCGGCGTCGAGCGCGCGGTCGAAATGCGCCTTGGCCTCGGCGAGATAGATCTGCTGCGGCAGGCCGGGGCCGGGCTTTGGTTGCTGGTTGGGTTGCTGGTTGGGCGGCTGGCCGACGCTGGCGCCGGCCGGCGCATTGCCGTTGGTTGCCATGGTCTGCTCGGCACGCTGCGCGAACCGCACCGCCTTGCGCTCCTGGCGGAAGTCGAACACGGCGCGCGCCGCCTCGCCGGAATCGAGCAGGTCGGCGTCGTGCACCAGCGCGGCATCCGGATGCTCCAGCTCGGCGAGCAGGGCGCCACACGGATCGGCCGAGAGCCGCGCGATCGCGTCGCCGCGCGGGCCGAAGCCGAAGCGATGCAGCGCGAGGGCGGCATCGCGCGGACCGGAGGGTGAGGCATTGGCCGACATGGGAGGGATCCCGATTCTGTCGTCCGTGAGCGTCTCGCGAAACTGTGGCGGAAAAGCTGAGCGGCAACCGTTTTCCAGGTTAAATTCCGGTTAGAAACGCCACTTCGTGATGCGCATCACACTTCTGCGCAGCCCGCACTACCCCTTGCATTGCCGGGCGGGGCGCGGTCACAATCGACGCCTTGCACACGTCCGGCTCGGAGGCCCCTCATGCACAAACTCTCACTCCCACCCCAAGTCATCGAGCGCGTCACCCGGCGCGCTGGGCGGCCGCATCCGTTCGATGTGATCGAGCCGGCCAAGACCGCCTTCGTGGTGGTCGACATGCAGAACTACTTCATGAAGCCGGGCTTCCAGGGCGAGGTGCCGATGGCGCGGGAGATCGTGCCCAACGTCAACCGCTTCGCCGCGGCGGTGCGCGGCCTCGGCGGCCGCGTGGTGTGGATCAAGAACGCGACCAATGACACGCGCGAGTTGTGGAGCACCCTGCACGACTGGCTGATGACGGGCGACCGGCGCGATCGCCGCTATGCCAGCATGGACACGAGCCACGAGGGCCACGCGTTGTGGCCCGAGCTCGACGCGCGGCCCGAGGACGTGCAGATCGTCAAGAAGCGCTACTCGGCCTTCATCCAGGGCTCGTCCGAGCTCGAAGCCTGGCTGCGCGGCCACGGCATCGACACGCTGCTGATCGGCGGCACCGCCACCAACGTGTGCTGCGAGAGCACGGCGCGCGACGCCATGATGCTCAACTTCAAGGTCGTCATGGTGGCGGACGTGTGCGCGACCTATTCGGACGCGGAGCAGAACGCGAGCCTCGCCGCCTTCTATTCCAACTTCGGCGACGTGCAGACCACCGACGAGGCGATCGCCGCGATGAAGAAGGGGCTCGGGCAGGCGGCGGCGTAAGCCGCTTGCGCGGGCGGCCGCACTCCCCTCCCCCGCTTGCGGGGGAGGGTCAGGGAGGGGGCAAGTCAGCAGGCGCATGAGCAAGCGGCGCCCCCTCCCCCGCCCTCCCCCGCAAGCGGGGGAGGGGGACGAGACACCGAGCAAGGACCACACATCATGTTCCTCGAGATCGCGCAGATCGACGTGAAGGCCGGCATGGAAGCCGAATTCGAGGCCGGCGTGCAGAAGGCGGCGCCCTTGTTCAAGCGCGCCAAGGGCTGCGGCGGCATGCTGTTGTGGCGCTCGGTCGAGCAGCCGGCGCGCTATCGCCTGGTCGTGCAGTGGGAGACGGTCGAGAACCACACGGTCGACTTCCGCGGCTCGGACGATTTCGCCGAATGGCGCAAGCTGGTCGGCCACTGCTTCGCGCAACCGCCGCAGGTCGAGCACGTGCTCGAGGTCGTGAAGGGGTTTTGAACTTTAGCAATATTGTCATTGCGAGGCACGCGAAGCGTGCCGAAGCAATCTCGACGCGGCAATTACGGGATTGCGTCGCTTCGCTTCGCAATGACGCTTCGGATCACGTCTCCCCAACCAGCTCGCGCCGCCGCTGCTCCGACTCTTCGGCGTAGCGCCGCAGCGTGTGCGACTCGCTGAGCAGGCCGATCGCCTGGCGCGACACCGTCGAGTTCGACCACGGCGAGCGACTCCGCTTCGGCGCGGTCGAACGCGGCGGCGGCCTCGCGCACGTTCATCGACGGCAGCAGCACCGTTTCCTTGTGATGCAGGATGATCTCGACCGGCTTCTCCAGCGCGATCTCGACGCTGTGCGCCTCGGGCACGATCACGATGCCCGCATAATGGCCGTCCGGGTCGACCGCGATCACCTGGCCGGTGGAGCCGAGCGGGAACTGGGTGCGGAACGCCTCGATCGTGGTGTCGCGCTGCACCGTGTGGAAGTCCGGCCGCATCATGCGGCCGACCGTGAGGTCGCGGATCCAGCCGACGTCGGCAGCGCTGCGGATGGTCTCGCCGCGCAGGTGGAAGCGCCACGTCGCGAACGAGTAGCCGAAGATCTCGCGGGTGATCTGCGTCGAGATCAGCACCGCGATCAGCACCGCGGTGGCGAGCCAGAAATCGCCGGTGCTCTCCAGCGCGATGAACGTCATGGTCAGCGGCGCGCCGATGATCGAGGCCGAGAGCGCGCCGATGCCGATGATCTCGTACACATTGGCGTCGAGCATGAGGCCCGGCCACAGCGCGCTCGCGCCGACCGCAAATAGACGTCCGCCGATCGCGCCGAGCAGCAGCGAGGCGAAGAACAGGCCGCCGCGGAAGCCCGAGCCGAGCGAGACGATCGAGGCGAAGATCTTGAGGACGAACACCATCGCGATGAAGCGCAGCGGCCTGTCCATCATGCCGGAGAGATGCAGCGCGCCGTGCCCCGACGACATGACCTGCGGCGTGATGAGCGCCATGGCGCCGACCGCGAGCCCGCCGAGCGCCGGCCGCAGCGGCGGCCACAGCTTGGAGCGATCGAGCAGTTGCTCGCACAGCGCGACCCCGCGCATGATGCTGACGCCGACCAGCGCCGCGATCACGCCGAACGCGCTGGCGATGACGAGATCGCGCCCGTTGACCGGCCCCATGGCGTTCGCGTAGATGCCGAGCGGCAGCGGCGCGAACACGCGCGCCACCAGGTAGCCGTTGAGCGCCGCGATCGCGATTGGCACCAGGGCTGCGGCCGTGTAGCCGCCCATCACCAGCTCGAAGGCGTAGAAGGCGCCGCCGAACGGCGCGCCGAACGCGCCCGCGATGGCGCCGGCGGCGCCGCAGCCGACGAGCAGCCGCAGGTCGTTGCGGCGCAGGTGAAAAACGCGGCCGAGCCACGACGCGATGCCGCTCGCCGCCTGCGTATAGCCGGCCTCGAGGCCGACCGAGGCGCCGACCCCGCTCGACCATATGGTCTGCAGCGCGACGATCATGCTGCCGCGAAACGACATGCGGCCGCCGCGCACGGCGTTCGCCTCGATCGGGTCGACGAAACGCTCGCGCGCCACCCGTCCGATCGACAGGGCCGCGAGCCCGAGCATCAGCCCGCCGATCGCCGGCACCAGCAAGGCGAGATACCAGGTGATCGCCTCGCTGCCGGAGAGGCGCTGGCCGTCTGGCAGCCAGAAAAACAGCGCGTGCAGCGAGGAAACGACGCCGCTCATGACGGTGACGACGAGCCCCGCGATCGCGCCCACCACGGCGGCGATCGCGACGGTGCCCGCTTCGCGCGCACGCACCCAGGCGCGCAATCGGCGCGGCACTTCCAGGGCGGTCGCGGTCGCTGTGGTCATCATGTGCTTGAGGCTTTCAAGCTGCTGATTGCGGCGTTGTTGCAGCGGTTCGCACGACGTGCAACCAAAAAACGACATGAATGCGCGCGCGGTTAACATGCGCGACAGGCCGATGAACGGTTGGACAGGATCAGTCGGCGTTCCCGACATGGATGACTTGTCGCAGCGGCTGCAAAGGCTTGCAAAAACAGGCTCCCAAGACGGCATCGGGGCGAACATCGCGGCTCGCCCCTGCCGGAATGCGCCGCCCTTTCGCCGCCAAATTGGGTCGCCCATATTGGACCGATGAGCCGATCGTCCGACGATTCGAAGAAGCCACCGAAAAAGCCGCGCGACCCCGCGAAGCCGACGCGTGCCAAGGCCTCGCGGCCCGAGACCGTGCCGATCGGCCCGGCACTCGCGGACCTGCTCAATCCGGCGATCAATCGCGGCGAGGCCGGGGTCGGCTCCCAGACCGGCCTGCGGCCGCCGGCGGACAATTCGCGCGACCGCCGCGCCGACTTCTCGGCCGCCCACCTGGCGCGCAAGTCGACCCCGTCCGGCTTCGGCGAGGTGCCGCAGTCGCCCTATCGCGACAATGCCGAGCTGAGGGAGGCTTCGCCGGAGCTGGCGCGGATCCTCGGCATCGAGGGGGATGAAGGTGAGGAAGGCAGTGAGTTCTGCATCTTCACCCTCCCCTGCAGGGGGAGCGTCGGCGAGCGAAGCGAGCCGGGGTGGGGTGGCCAACTCGCCGAACCGCCGGTCACCCCCACCCGCCTCGCTTCGCTCGGCGACCTCCCCCCTGCAGGGGGAGGTGGGCGCAGAACCTGCGGCGGGGAAATACACAATCGAGGGCGATCGGGATGAGACCGTGCGCCGGCCGCGGCCGGCGCGCGCGCCGCTGAGCGAGTCGGGCGTCGGCGCCACGGCGCAGTCGCTCGACAGGCTGCTGCGCCAGGGGCGGCGCGAATTCCTGCGCGACGACGGCACACCGCAGATCTGGACGCCGCATCGCCCGCCGCGGCCGGAGAAGACCGAAGGCGGCGTGCGCTTCGTCATCAAATCGGACTTCGAGCCGAAGGGCGACCAGCCGGCAGCGATCCGCGAGCTGGTCGAGGGCGTCAAGCGCAACGATCGCATGCAGGTGCTGCTCGGCGTCACCGGCTCCGGCAAGACCTTCACCATGGCGAAGGTGATCGAGGCAGACGCAGCGGCCGGCGACTCATCCTCGCGCCCAACAAGACCCTGGCGGCCCAGCTCTACGGCGAGTTCAGATCGTTCTTCCCCGACAACGCGGTCGAGTATTTCGTCTCTTACTACGACTACTACCAGCCGGAAGCCTACGTTCCGCGCACCGACACCTACATCGAGAAGGAAAGCTCGATCAACGAGCAGATCGACCGCATGCGTCACTCGGCGACGCGCGCGCTGCTCGAGCGCGACGACGTGATCATCGTCGCGTCGGTGTCGTGCATCTACGGCATCGGCTCGGTCGAGACCTACACGGCGATGACGTTCATGCTCAAGCGCGGCGAGCGCATCAATCAGCGCCAGCTGATCGCCGACCTGGTGGCGCTGCAGTACAAGCGCACGGCGGCGATTTTGCGCGCGGCACATTCCGGGTGCGCGGCGACACGCATCGACATCTTCCCGGCGCACTATGAGGACCGCGCCTGGCGCGTGCGCCTGTTCGGCGACGAGATCGAGAGGATCGACGAGTTCGACCCGCTCACCGGCCAGAAGACCGACGAGCTGGCCTTCGTCAAGGTCTACGCCAACTCGCACTACGTGACGCCGCGGCCGACGCTGCTGCAGGCGATCGCCGGCATCAAGTTCGAGCTGCGCCAGCGGCTCGAAGAGCTCAACCGCGCCGGCCGCCTGCTGGAGGCGCAGCGGCTCGAGCAGCGCACCCTGTTCGATCTGGAGATGATGGAAGCGACCGGCAGCTGCGCCGGCATCGAGAACTATTCGCGCTATCTCACCGGCCGCAAGCCGGGCGAGCCGCCGCCGACCTTGTTCGAATACGTGCCCGACAACGCGCTCGTGTTCGTCGACGAAAGCCACGTCACCGTTCCGCAGCTCGGCGGCATGTATCGCGGGCGACTTCCGCCGCAAGGCGACGCTCGCCGAGTACGGCTTCCGCCTGCCCTCCTGCATGGACAACCGGCCGCTGCGCTTCGAGGAATGGGACCTGATGCGGCCGCAGTCGGTTGCGGTCTCGGCGACGCCGCGGCCTGGGAGCTCGACCAGTCGGGCGGCGTGTTCGTCGAGCAGGTGATCCGCCCGACCGGGCTGATCGATCCGCCGGTCGAGGTGCGGCCGGCGCGCACGCAGGTCGATGACCTGGTCGGCGAAGTGCGCCAGGTGGCGGCGGCCGGCTATCGGGCGCTGGTCACGGTGCTGACCAAGCGCATGGCCGAGGACCTCACCGAATATCTGCACGAGCAGGGCTTGCGCGTGCGCTACATGCATTCCGACATCGACACGATCGAGCGCATCGAGATCATCCGCGACCTGCGGCTCGGCGCGTTCGACGTGCTGGTCGGCATCAACCTGCTGCGCGAGGGCCTCGACATTCCGGAATGCGCGCTGGTCGCGATTCTCGACGCCGACAAGGAAGGCTTCCTGCGCAGCGAGACGAGCCTGATCCAGACCATCGGCCGCGCGGCGCGCAACGTCGACGGCAAGGTGATCCTCTATGCCGACGCGGTCACCGGCTCGATGGAGCGCGCGATGGCGGAGACCAACCGCCGGCGCGAGAAGCAGGCGGGAGTACAACACGGCGAACGGCATCACGCCCGAGAGCGTGCGCCAGGGCATCGCCGACATCCTCGACAGCGTCTACGAGCGCGACCACGTGCTGGTCGCGACCGGCGACGGCCGCGGCGGCGAGTTCGAGGATGCGGCCACCATCGGCCACAACTTCGAGGCGGTGATCAGCGACCTCGAGACGCGCATGCGCGAGGCCGCCGCCGACCTGAACTTCGAGGAAGCCGCCCGCCTGCGCGACGAGATCAAGCGCCTGCGCGCGACCGAGCTTGCCGTGCTCGACGATCCGACCGCGAAGCGGCCGGCGCTGCCCTCGCTCGCGCGCCGGACCGCGCAAACCCAGCCTCGACGAGATGGGCCCGGGACCGGAATCGCCGCGGCTCGCGGTCCGCGATCGAGCCTCGGCCGTCCGGGCATGCGCGGCGGGTTCAAGCGGAAGGGGCGGTAGGGGCTCGCACGGGCTTGAAATCGCTGCTGTTATCCCAGTTGGCTTTGTTCTGGAATTTTGCCGTTCTGCCGCCTCGGTCGATCGGACCAAGCCCGTGCCGCGCTCCCTGCATCTGAGACTTGCGCTCCACGTTGCGTCTGTGGCCCGTGGCCGGCGCATGGCTGACGGCGGCGTGCGCCGAGCGCACAACCGCACCAGCCGAGTAGCTGAAAAAGTGCCTGATTGAATTCGCTCGATTTTCTGAATTTGTTCTGCACGCCGGCCCGGTGGAAGACAACGAACCGCCGCAGAGCCGAATACGAGGCCCGCCGTCGCGAAAACTCGCATGCTTGAAATCGCTGCTGTTATCCCAGTTGGGTTAAACTGCCAAAATTGGTCAGTGCAATTCGGGCCGGACCCGAGCCATGCTCGATGCACATGGCCTTTCCTCCATGTCATAGCGGTGTCCGCTTGTGGTTCATCGAGGCCTCGTGGCGATGCTCGTCGCAAGTCAATGCAACGCGCCCGCCGCCAAAGCGGCGGCTCAGGCGCAAGTCGCCGCATTCTGGTCGGCGATAGCGCCAATGACCGCGCTGGCGAAGAACATCTTGCAAGGGATCACCATTTTTCCAACGCGCGAGCAGCAGCGGCCATCCCCGGCGATCCGGATGCACGGGATAGCCCCGCGCAGCGGCCTGGACTGCGGGCAACGCGCCGCAGACGCCGAGGTCGACATCGGCGCCGGGCTTCCGTTATTAAGACACGATCAACCGGCAGCTACGCATGGTGCGAAACTGGCCGCGGTCGGCCGGCAGCCATCTGGGGCGCAGGGAACACGCATGATCGCAACCTCACGCGTCGCCGCCCGTTCGGTCGCGCGGGCGAGCCGAACGGTCGCCACCGCGGTCGGTCTCGTCGGGCTGCTCACCGCGCTCACGGCTTGCGCGGCCGGCAACGCCACGTCGGGCCTCGCGACCCCCGCGTCCTCGGCGTCGGCACCGCCAGCGTCAGCACCGCCGGCTACAGCCAGCGCCGCCGCGGCGCCCGCGCCCCCCCAGCACCTCACGGCGACGCAGATCAACGAGAAGTGCTGGATGAGCACCGAGAAGTTCAAGGCGGACGACATCGACAAGCGCATGAAGCTCGTCGACAAGTGCGTCGACGACATGAAGCGGGCGCAAGGCGGGGGGTGAGGGCTTGCGCGCCCCCAGGGCTCGACGGCACGATGCGGACGGGGTGCGGCCGCGCTGATTGCAGCGCAGCAACGGGGCTGGGTAACCGATGAAGCTGGGGTTCGAAGAGTCCCAGGCGTCATATATCAGTGCATCACAGAGCGCGCGGGCCTGGACAGAGCAGTGGGTCAGTCGTTGGCTGTTCTGCCCCAATTGCGGAAATCAGAACGTCACGCAGTATGCGGCCAATCGGCCGGTTGCGGATTTTTTCTGCAAAGACTGTAGCGAGGAATACGAGCTCAAGAGTCAGAAGGCCAAATTTGGAATAAAGATGGTGGACGGCGCCTTCGGCACCATGTGCAAGCGGTTGGCGGAGACGAACAACCCCAATCTCCTGCTTTTGAATTACGATCTCAAGCAATTTGGCGTGACGAACCTGTTCGTCGTTCCAAAGCATTTCTTCGTGCGCGAGATAATCGAGGAGCGCAAGCCCCTTGCAGAAACTGCGAGGCGAGCAGGCTGGATCGGCTGCAATATCTTGCTCAATCAGATTCCCAACTCGGGAAAGATTTTCATCGTTCGCAACGGACAGCCTCAAGCGAAAGAGGACGTTCTCGAGCAATGGCGAAAAACGCTCTTCCTGCGCGACAAATCCGTCGAGGCGCGAGGCTGGTTGATCGAGGTGATGAAGTGCGTCGAATCGATTGGACGGCGCGAGTTCGATCTGGACAGCGTCTACGCCTTTGAAGACAGGCTCAGCCAAATCTATCCGCAAAACCGGCATGTCCGCCAGAAGATTCGTCAACAGCTACAGGTCCTGCGTGATCGCGGATATCTGGACTTCGTTTCTCGTGGATATTACCGTCTGCGATCATAAGGTATCGCGCATGTAGCATTCCTGGCGAGGAATGAGCCTATGGGATGGTTTCATAACTACTACAGATGCGCAGATTGCGGGCACAAGTGGGTCGACGTCTGGCCCGCGACGTGTGACGACGACTGCCCGAGTTGCGGAGCTCGTCACATGTCGCCCTACAAGAGTACGGACGCCCCAAACCCAGGGAAGTCTGCCGCCGCCTTGGCCACCCCATCCACGCTTCTAGGTGCCGCGACGGGTGAAGCCTCTACGGTATTGTTCGAGAACTTCTACATCTGCGAGCGGTGCGACGGAACCTGGACCGATATCTGGTCGGCAACGTGTGACGACGATTGTCCGCATTGCGGCGCACGCCATATGTCGCCGTTCAAAAGTGAGGAGCTGACCGACCCAGAGGACACCGACGACCGAACCGTGCTATGATGTGGTATCATTTGCGCCCAGGGAGAGGACGCCATGGCCAATCGTGAGCAGAAGAAGAATCGCGAGAAGAAGAAGCCGAAAGCGGACAAGAACAAGCCGCAGAAGCATCAGCCGTTTGGCGGGCAGGCGGCGCCCGGCCAGAGCCAGGACCACCCCGGCTTCAATCTTCCCAAGAAGACCTGATCCGCCGCACGCCGCGCCGATGGCCCCGCGGTCGCCGCCACCGAGCGACCGCCGATCTCGCCGCGCTGCCGCCCTTGAGGGCCGAAGTGTCGATGGCCGCCACGCACCACGTGTCGGACGCTGACCTCTTTGCCATCATGACGCCCACAGGGCACCGCCATGATGCGCGGCCGCAACATCCGGAAAAACCGCATGCCCCATCGATTGCTCGTCGCTGCCCGTCTCCTGCTGCTCGCCGGCCTCACCGCCCCCCTGCTCGCCCCGGCCGCGGCGTTCGCGCAGGCGCAGCCGAACCTCTCACCCGACGAGGAGATTTCCCCGCGCCAGGTGCAGACCGTGCCGGCCGCGAAGCCGAAGCCCCAGCCCAAGGCAACGCCGGCCCCGCGCGCCGTGCAGCCGGCCGACAATCCGGCCGATGCACCGGCGCCCGCCGCAACCGCGGCGCCCGGTCCTGCGCCCAAAGCGGCGCCGAAGCCGCACAAGCCGGCGCCGACCGCCGCCAATGTGGTGACCTGCAACGGCCTGTTCGCTAAGGACTCGAGCCACGTGAAGCTCGCCGAGTTCTTCCAGACGCAGAACATCGAGTACGGCCAGGTCGAGGGTTCGGGCGGCGGCGCGCTCAACGCGACCATCCTGTTTCCCAAGGACCCCAAGCGCCGGCTTGAGGTGCTGTGGCAGAACGAGGCGGCTCGCAGCGACATCTCGACGATCGCGATCACCAGGCAGTCGCAGTGGAAGGGGCCGAAGGGGCTGCATCTCGGCCTCGCGCTCGCGGCGCTGGAGAAGCTCAACGGCAAGCCGTTCAAGCTGTCGGGCTTCGATCAGTCCGACGGCGCGCGGGCGCTCGACTGGATGGGCGGTGCGATGGCGAACCTGCCGGGCGGCTGCCAGGTCGGCATGAAGTTCTCGGCCGATCCCAAGGCCGCCGCCAACCTGCTCGCCGCCGCGGCCGGCAAGGAGCTGCTGTCGAGCGACCCGGCGGTGCGCGCCGTCAAGCCGACCGTGAGCGAGATCGTGTTCGGGTATCAGTAGGATGGGTTGAGCGCAGCGAAACCCATCGCTTCGCTTCAACGCTGACACATAGATGATGGGTTTCGCTTCGCTCAACCCATCCTACACCGCTACGCCGCCCGTTCCCTCTCGCGCACGGACTGCATGACGTTCTCGGCCATCTGGCGCGGGATGCGCATGTAGTCCTTCATGAGCTGGGCGGGCTCGGCGGCGGCCTCGCAGCGGCGGCGCGAGCGCATGCGCAGGATCGCCGAGAAGGCATCGACGTTGAGCGTGGCGGCGCGGCAGATCAGCATCAACGTTTCTTCGCCGCTGCCGAACAGGTTACGCACGATGGTCTCGGTGCGCAGGCCGAGCCGGATGGCGAGGAACGCGGCGAGATCGAGCGGCTCGTCGGCATTGGCGATCTCGACCACCGCGTCGCCGACCGACATGTTGCCGCGCGCGATCTGCTGCTCGAGGATCGCGATCGGGCGCGCGCGGCTCACGGCCGCGCGCAGCCGGTCGGCGAGCACGCGGCGCGCGTCGCCGATCAGCTTGTGCGCCGCCGGCGTCTGCACGTCGGCCTGCGCGGCCTCGATCTTGCTGGCGACCGCGGTCGCGAGCACCGGCAAGAGGTCGGTCGCGACCCGCTCGGGCAGGTCGCGCCGCATCACCAGGCGGTTGAGAATCGTCTCGCACGCGGTGGCCCGCGCCGCGAGCCATTCGAAGCCGGCGTCGGAGAAGCGCGCGCCCTCGTTGCCGGTGATGACGACCGCCACCTCGTCGTCGCCGCGCTCGACCAGGATGTCGGTCACGACCTCGGACACGGTCATGCGCCGCGCGATCGCCATCAGGTGCTCCTGGCCGTGCTCGCGCGCGATCGGCACGAGATCCTCGTCCTCCAGCGCGGGCGAGCGCATCAGCACGGGCTCGGCCACCTCGATCGCGTCGCGCGCCAGCCGGCGCAGGGTGCGGTAGGGTACATCCTCGATGTCGGCGATGCGCTCGGCGAGCTCGCGGCGCGCCAGCGGCTCGACCTCGGCCAGCACCGTGTCCATGATCTCGTCGAACAGGCTGAGCTCGGTCGCGGTGCGGTGCGGCGCCGCGAAGAAGGCGGTCGAGATCGCGCGGATCAACTCGTGCCGGCGGTCCGGCGAGTGCTCGCGCGCGAGCTGCTTGAGCGTGTCGAACGATACGGCCATCGCGATCCTCGTCCTATTCGGCGAGGATGCCGCAAAATCGAAGCGATTCCGCTAAAGAACACGGTAAAGAATCACTGCCCCGCGCGTGTCAAATGCGTCCCATCCGGGCGCGGCGTTGCGCGCCATGCGCTTCAAAGTACCGTCGGGAGGTATCAGGCCCCGTGGGCGACCTCGAGCTGGTCGTTGGCGAATACCGCCGAAGCGATGGCTGAGGCCGCCGCCCGCTTCGCGGCCGGCGCATCGACGCCACTGTGTCCCGGCACCTTCGGCGATTGTGCCGGCGGCACGCCGCGCGAATTCGCAGACGCCGATGCGACTGCGGCGCCGACGCTGCCGAACAGCGCGGCGGTGAAAAGCGCCTCGCGCACGTGATTCTTCATCGAGAGCATGAAGCACTCCTTGCGGCCCGCCGTGCGACAGGATGGTAACGCGCACCGGCGGCGGCAGTTCGCCGGTATTCGAAGCCGCCTGCGCCGGCCGCAAACCCGTCACAGTCGCATGACCCAATCGGCACTTGGGGGCGCGTCACAGCACGCGCTTGCAGTGAGGGAGATGTCTCATGAGTACAACGACGTCAACCGACCAGGTCAACGATCAGGTCAACGATCAGGCGAGCGGCGAATTCGAAGGCGAGATTCGCGAGTTCGTTCGCAAGGACGTCGCGCCGTGGCGCAAGCGTCCGGAAACGCCGGCCGATGCGCCGGCCGAGAATGTCAGCATGCTGGTGCAGCGCGTCGCCGGCGCATCGCTGGGCGAGATCGATCACGTGATCGAGGAATTGCGCACCATGCGCGAGTTCCTGCGCAGCGAAGGCGACCGGGTGCAGCGCGAGATCGCCGGATACGCGACGGTGAGCCAGGCTGCGGCGGCCTCGATGAAGGTCATCTCGGAAAGCATGGAGCAGTGGCGCAACTCGTCTAACGCGCAGACGACCGCATATCGCGGGTGAGCTGTTGATCCGTAGCCCGGATGGAGCTGAGCGTAATCCGGGGCTGCATTGGCGAGTTGAAACGGTGTTCCCCGGATTTCGCTTCGCTCCATCCGGGCTACAACAAATAAAACGCCACGGGGCGCGGTCCATGAGGACCGCGCCCCGCGCGCTGCGGACATCCGTGGTTCAGGGAGTGATGTCCGCCACTACCGTATTGCTGACGGGATCGATGAGCAGCACGCGGCCGTCGATGGTCGCATAGCTGTAGGGCCGCGCCGCCGGCACCGCGACCGCGGCGTTCGCGGGCAACGGCGCCACGGCGACGCTCGCCGGCAGCACCGCGCCGACCGGATAAACCTGCTCGGTCGTCGCGACCGGTGCGGCATAGTCGTCATCCTCGACGACCTGCGCCGGCGCCGGCACCGCGTAGCCGTTCGTCGTGGCGGGCGCGACCACGACGGGGCGCGCCGGATAGGCCGGGTAAGCCGGCGGCGGGAACGGCGGATAGCCCGGCACCGACGGCACGACCTGCGCCGGCACCACCTGTTCCTGCACCAGCGTGCGATAGATCACCTCGCGTTGCGCCGGCGCGAGCACCAGCGGCCGCGATGCCGCGACGCGCCGCGTGGTGTGCACGGTGCGTTCGGTCGTGGCGTGGCGCGCGTGGTGCACGACGTGGCGCGTGGTCCGCGTGGTCATGCGCGTCGTCGGCGCGGCGCCGACGGTCTCGTCCACATAGGTCGTATCCGCCGGCGCAGCGGCGAGCGGCCGCCGCGTGATCACGGTTCCGGCCGGCGTCTCGGTGACGGTGGTTTCGACCAGTTCATTGTCGACGTGGCGGCTGACGACGCTTTGGGCCTGCGCGCCCGCCGCTCCCAGCGCGAGCGCAAAGCCGAGCGTCGCGGAACGCATAACTGTCATGGCGGTCTCCGGTTGTCGGTTGATATCGGCCCAACGCGACGCGTTCGGTGCAGTTCCGGGAACGCGGATGACGATTTGGCGGCGGAACCGCGCCGCCACGAAGGCAGCGACAAGACCCGCGCACGAACACCATTAACGATCTGGTCACCACGCGCCGCCACCAAAATGCCGAGGAGCGATGCCAATCGCTGCTGCGGGACGGAGGACAGGCGGAATGGCGCACACATCCGGCGCGCACACTTATGTGCGTGCTCACGCGACCTGGCCGGCGCGCATCGCGCGCGCCACGGCGGTCATCGCGGGCGTGCTGATCGCCGGCGGTGCGGCCGCGCAGACCATGACGCCGGTCGTCGCGCCGACCGTCGACCCCACGGCCGAGACGATCGCGCCCGATCAGTTGGATTTCTCGCTGCTCGACGACGCAACGCGCGAGGCGCCGATCACGAGCGCACCGCTCGCGCCGCCGTCCGATCTTGCGTCGCAGTCCGCCACGATCGGCAGCCGCACCTACAGGATGGACGGCTCGGTCGCGCTGTCGGCGGGGCAACGGCTGTCGACACCGTGGGACGCGAGGGTCGGCGTCGATCTCGCGGCGCCCGCCGGGCCCGGCGAAGACCATGGCACGGGCTGGGCCAATGTCGCGGTGCCGGCGGAGCCGATCGGCCTCGACAAGGCGACGATCGACGCGCGCGTCGACCCGAGCTCGGACCAGGGGAAGCTCTCGACCGCGCTCACCCGCTCGATGCCGATCGGCGGCGGCCTCTCGCTCACGCTGCAGAACGGCTATTCGGTGACGCAGACGCTCGCCAATCCGAACGGCATGCTGTCGCCGGTCAATCCGCGCGTCTACTCGGGCGACGGCGGCGTGAAGCTCGAATTCCCCACCGCGACCGCGCTCTCGGCCGGCGCGCGGATGTCGTCGTTCGACGACCGGCTGACGCCCTCGCTCAGCGCCGAGCAGAAGCTGTTCGAACTCGCCGCTCAGCATCACGGGCACGATCAGCCAGCTGCCGACCGGCGCGACCGACCGCAGCATCACGGCGGGATTCCGGCGGACGTGGTGAGGCCTCCCAGCACCCACGACCTCATCTGAGGAGCCCTTCGCCGCCTAAGCGGCGAAGGGCGTCTCGAAGGATGGCCGCTTGTTCCTCACGCCGTCTTGGCACGCTCACCGGCCACCCTCGTCCTTCGAGACGCTTGTCGTCGCAAACGCGACGACAAGCTCCTCAGGATGAGGGTGGATTAGGCTAGTTGGTACTCGCCATTCAGTGCACCGCGTTCGACGGCTCCTGCGTTACCACGGCGACGATCTGGCGGGTGCCGGGATCGACGAGGATCACCTGCTTCTCCACCATGCCGATGCTCAGGTTGTGCGCCGCGGGGACGAGCTGGACGAGCGTGTCGGACAGCGGCTTGAGCTGCACGCTGTCGGGCACGTGCACGCCGACCGCGGCGCGAAAGCCGACCGGCGCCGCATTGTTCTTCACGCTCGGCGTGACGCTCTGATAGATCGCGAGCCGCTGCGCCGGCGTGAGCGTGAGGGCGTGCGCGCCGGCCTCGCCACGCGCGGGCGGCGCCGGGCCGACGCCGGCGCCCTGCGGCGGCGCCTGCGCGCCCGCCGTGGCGGCGAGCGCGAGCAACGTGGCCCCCGAGATGAAAGCGACGGCGGCCGTGCGAATCGAGGTGCGGGAAGGTGTCATGGGTTTTGCTCCATGCCTCCAACTCGCGCCTCACCGGAAGGGTTCCGACAACCAGCGCCCGTCACCTGACCGGGAAATCGAAATAGGTCGCCGGATACGGCTCGCCGCGCAGCGTGAAGTGCCACCACTCGCGATCGTAGGGGCGAAAGCCGCGCCGGCGCATGGCGGCCGCGAGCAGCGCGCGGTTGCGGCGCGCTTGCGCGCTCACATGCGTATCGCCCGGCCATGAGCGCGGGCCCAACGTGTCGAACCGCGTGCCCATATCCGGCTCGCTTCCATCCGCCAGCCTGACCAGGCCGAGGTCGACGGTCGAGCCGCGCGAATGGCCCGAGCGCGTCGCGATGTAGCCGAGCGCGAACAGCCGGCGCTTGTCGACGTCGGGGTAGAACTCGGCCTTGGCCTTGGTGTCGCGCACGTCGCGCGCCCAGCGGATGAAGTGCGCCACGGCGCGCACCGGCCGGTAGCAGTCGTACGTCTTGAGGCCGAAGCCGCTTGCCGCAAGATCGCGCTGCACCAGCGCGAGCGCCTCGGCGGCCGGCCGGGTGAGCAGGCACACGGGCCGCTCGTAGCCGTCGATGCGCGCGCCGACGAAATTGTGCGTGCCGGCGTAGCGCATGTCGACGACGAGGCCGGGGACGATGGTGGAGACGTCGATAAAGGAAGGCGGACGCTCGGCGGCGTGACAGACCGTTGCGACGATGCAGGCGGCCAGCCAGGCAAGCGGCCGCCACGTGCGGTCATTGCGAGGAGCCAAAGGCGACGAAGCAATCCGGGCCCGCCGCACTCGTTGAGCGAGATGGCTTCGCTTCGCTCGCAATGACGGTTATCCGCTGATGCGGGCGATGTCGGCGCCGCAGGCGATCAGCTTGTCCTCGAGGCGCTCGAAGCCGCGGTCGAGGTGGTAGACGCGGTTGACCATGGTCTCGCCCTCGGCGGCGAGCGCCGCGATGACGAGGGAGACCGAGGCGCGCAGATCCGTCGCCATCACGGGGGCGCCCTTGAGCTTGTCGACGCCCTCGATGGTCGCGGTCTCGCCGTCGAGACGGATGTGCGCGCCGAGGCGCGCCAGCTCCTGCACGTGCATGAAGCGGTTCTCGAAGATGGTCTCGGTGATGCGCGAGGTCCCCCGCGCGCGCGTCATCAGCGCCATCAGTTGGGCTTGCAGGTCGGTCGGGAAGCCGGGGAACGGATCGGTCGCGACCTCGACCGGAAAAAGCCCGGCGCCGTTACGGGCCACGCGGATACCCGCATTGGTCGCCGTAACCTCGGCGCCCGCCCGGGCGACGACGTCGAGCGCCGATTGCAGCAATTCGGGCCGCGCGCCGAGAAGCGTCACGTCGCCGCCGGTCATCGCCACCGCCATCGCGTAGGTGCCGGTCTCGATGCGGTCGGGCAGCACGCTGTGGCGCGCGCCGTTGAGCTTGGCGACACCCTCGACCACGATGCGCGAGGTGCCGGCGCCGGAAATCTTCGCGCCCATCTTGTTGAGGCAGTCGGCGACGTCGGCGATCTCCGGCTCGCGCGCCGCGTTCTCGATCACGCTCGTGCCGTCGGCGAGCGCCGCCGCCATCAGCGCCGTATGCGTGCCGCCGACCGTGACCTTGGGGAAGACGATCTCGCCGCCCTTGAGGCCGTTCTTCGCGCGCGCGATCACGTAGCCGCTGTCGATGTCGATCGCGGCGCCGAGCCGCTCGAGCACCATGATGAGGAGATCGACCGGCCGCGTGCCGATCGCGCAGCCGCCCGGCATCGACACCTTCGCCTCGCCCATGCGCGCGACCAGCGGGGCGATCACCCAGAAGCTCGCCCGCATCTTCGAGACGAGCTCGTAGGGTGCCGTGGTGTCGACGATGTGCGCGGCCGAGATATGCAGGGTCTGGCCCTGGTATTCGGTGTCGCCCGGCCGCTTGCCGCCGACCATGACGTCGACGCCGTGGTTGCCGAGGATACGCTGCAGCTGGATCACATCGGCGAGCCGCGGCACGTTGTCGAGGATGAGCGTCTGGTCGGTGAGCAGGCTCGCGATCATCAGCGGGAGCGTCGCGTTCTTCGCGCCCGAGATCGGGATAGCGCCGTTGAGCGGCCGCCCGCCCACGATCCTGATGCGATCCATGTCCGTCTCCCCGCGGCCCCGCCGTGATCCTGCCTGGGCCGCCCGCCGTCCAGTCAGGCTCGGATTACGGCGAAAGTCGGGACTTCTTGTTCGAGCATGATCTTTTCCGAAAACCGGTGTCCACCCCGGATCAAGTCCGGGGCAGGCCCCGGATCAAGTCCGGGGCAGGCCCCCGGATCAAGTCCGGGGCAGGCTTTTCGGGATCATGCGCTAGCGATTTCTCCGATCCCGCTCGTCGGGCGCACGCTCAGGCTCCACGGGCGCCGCCTCGTCGGCCGCCCGCCCGCGCGCCTGCGCCTTGCGCCGCTTGAGGTTCTCCTTGAGCGCCGCCGCGAGCCGCTCGGCCCGCCGGTCGTGCTCATCGGCCTTGCGTTCCGTCATGGCAGGGATTTAGCGCGTTCCGGGCCCCTTGTCCCGGGGCGGTGCAGGGCCCGGTCATAACGTCAGAAATCCGCCCCTCCCCGGCCCGCCGATCCTTGCGCCGGCAACTCCCGTGTGGCACTTTCCGCGCCGTTCGCGGGCCGATTTGCGCCCGTGCTAGCGCTGCCGTAGCTCAGTGGTAGAGCACTCCCTTGGTAAGGGAGAGGTCGTGAGTTCAATCCTCCCCGGCAGCACCACAAAACCCTATAAAACAAGACATTTACTGATCCTCTCGCCTCCGGCTCGCGTCGCTATCGCGCAGAACGAACCGCGAAACGCGCAAGATGAGCCGTGGAGAATCCGTGGACTTTGTTCGCGGCCGGTTCTCGCCGCCGTCCTCATCATCACCCTCGCCCTCCCCGCCGCTCATCTCCTCTGGCACGCGCCCCGCTGCACCGGCCCGACGCCGGAAGACACGTGCGCGATCGCGGGCGGGGCGAAGGTGTTCAGAGCCAACACGTCGCCGCACGGGTACTCGCGATGATCGTCCTCCGCGTGATCTCGCTAGGGGCTGGTGTGCAGAGCACCACGATGGCGCTTATGGCCGCGCATGGCGAGATCACGCCCATGCCGGACTGCGCGATCTTCGCCGACACCGGCGCCGAACCGCAGGCTGTTTACGACCATCTTCGGTGGCTGACCTCCGGGAACGTGCTGCCGTTCCCGGTTCACACGGTCACCGCGGGCAGCCTGTTTGATCAAATCGGCAAGGCGCGCCCCAAGGGACAGTGGCGCCACATGCCTATCCCGGCCTTTATCCAGGGCGCCGATGGCCGAGCCGCGCCAGCCAATCGGAGCTGCACGCGCGACTTCAAGATCGATCCCATCATCAAAAAGGTGCGGGAACTTGTCGGTCTTACAAGGAAGCGGTCCCCGCCGGTTCCGGTTGTCGAACAGTGGATGGGTATTTCGACGGACGAGGCCATTCGGGTCAATCAGTCCCGCCATCCGTGGATCACGAACCGCTATCCGCTGATCGAAAAGTCCATGTCACGAACAGACTGCCTCCGCTGGATCGAGCGACACGGCTACCCGACACCTTCGAAATCAAGCTGCACATTCTGCCCCTACCACGGGGACGCCGAATGGCGGCGCCTCAAGAACACTGATCCGGCCGGTTGGCAGCAAGCCGTCGAGGTAGACGAGCGCATCCGCGATCTATGGAAGGGGCGAGTCCCGAGCGGGATGTTTCTGCATCGGAGCATGAAGCCCCTGACGGAGGTCGATCTGACGACGCTACCTGATCTCTTCGGCAATGACTGTGCCGGCAAGTGCGGCGTGTAGATGTTTGCGAATACGGAATTATAGCGATGAAACAACAGCTTGAACGCGTCGACAGAATGACTGAGCCACTTGTGGCCGGTCGCCATTACCTCGTGTGGACGGTGCACGGCCAGTGGCAGCACATGCTTCGGGACTGGCCAGTCGTAGGGCCACGCCACAACGACAAAGAGTTCTTCAATTTCTCGGCCGAGCACTACCACATCAATTCGCGCTTCTTGCCTCTCAAGGCGAAGTACCGCGGCGACACCCTTATGTATCCGCTTCACGCGCATGAAGCTCGGTCGTGGTCAAACGCGCCAGCCGTGCCGCTCGGAGAGCCGATGCTGCGCAAGCGAAAATGCGTGAAGTCCGAAATCGAAGTCATCATTCCCTGGCAGCGTAAAACCGACGTGCTCTTTGAGATGCACGCCCACTACGCCGGACAGCAATGCGCCAGCGGGAAGGCCGGATGGATTTGCCCGCACCGCAAAGCCTCGCTCGGCAACGTGCAGCCTATCGACGGTGTGATCACCTGCCCGCTGCATCTGCTCAAGATCGACGCCGCGACTGGCGTTGTCTTACCCATCCAATCTTAGGGGATCATCACAATGCCTGCCGACCACATCAACATCCAAGCACCCGAGCGCTTCGACATTGACTCGATGCCCTATCGGGACCGGCTCGAAATCGAAAAGCTCAAGATCGAGTTGAGGCAGATGCGGGGGCATTACGACGCTCTTCGGCAAAACCTCAAATCCATCTTCAATCGGATCGAGTGCGGGCAGACCGCCGAGTTGCACTTCTTCGACGGCCGCGTGTTTGTCATCACCGGAAAAATGCGCGGCGACAAATAGTACAACAGCACAAACCTACGGAGAGACAGATGCTTGCGCAGAACTTCAAGACGGCAGCCGATCTCGGGATCAGCGGTGAGGAACACGCAGCGCTACGTGAGGTGTTGCGCCGACTGGAAGTCGGCGAAATCACTGATAGGCACTTCGATATGGGCAACACCATGTGGCACCACGATTGCGGGACAGTTGGCTGCATCGTCGGCTGGGCGAGGAAGATCAATTCTCGCGCATTTACCCGTTCAGTCGGCATGATCGGATGTAGCAATTACGAACTCTATGATCTGTTCATGAACACTAAAGCGGTCGGGAAGTGCCGTGACCCGATGCAGGGTGCCTATGCCCTGCGCAACTACCTCACCCTCGGTGAGGCTCGCTGGCATGAGGTGATTTCATGACAGAACAGCAGCCGCCCATCCATGAAACCGTTCCGGTCCCGCGATGGTGGCTGGAGCATACGCGCAAGTGCCTTCAAGGCGATCTGCCGTCCGGTCGCATTGGCGACGCCGTATTCCTGCTCCGCGATATCATCGGCGACATGCTGGAAACTAAGGGCGCGTCAACGATCAACAAAGGAGATGAAGATGTTTGACAACGAGGGATTCCACTGGCGCGACAATATCTATTGGAAGCGCCTTGGGGATGGATCGGTTCGCATAGCGTTCTTCGTTACTCGCGGCTCCGGGGCGGCCCGCGGAAGATGATGATGACGAGCCGGTCAGGGAACTGATAATCCCGCCGAACGAATGGGCAAGCATCGTCGCCGCCGTTTCCGCCAGCGGTGAGACATCGGAAAAATACACGGCAGCAACCGTACTCCATGGGGCGCGCTAATCTATGAGCGGAAAGATGGGTCCATGCCGAACGCCTGGCGCCATATACGAAACCGAGATTTCGCCGGAAGCAATGGCGCTACGCGTTATGTTCCCGGCCCCAATCCTCGGTGATCTGACAAGCGCCGAAGAGACTGCGCTGGTGATCGAAATCCATGACGCAGTTCTACCAATCGCCGAGCGGCTTTATAGCCGCGCGTGGCGTGAGCACTTCGCTGGCCGGGTCGTTACTGATCACAAGTCGGGCCAATGCCGGAACGGCACGATCAGCTTTGATGTTCACGAATGGCCCGTCAACTCAAACATAGGAGACCGTAATGGCTCAGAAGCTTGATGCAAAATTCTCCGGCGTGATCTTCAAAATCAAGGATGGCAGCATCGTCCCGGACGATGAGTACATGGTGTTCCTCGTCAAGGATAACGCATTTGCGGAGACCCTGCCGTTCTATCTGGAAAAGTGCGTCGAACTCGGCGCCGACGAGGAGCACATCGCCGCGGTGGCTCGGACGATTGATCGCCTGAACGCGTGGCGCAGCGCAAATCCGCATCGCCTCAAAGTGCCTGACGCCAAGGGAGAGAAATTGGTTGGGTGAGAACCCGTCATGAGCCATCAATACAAACTCGCAGACCTGACTACATCAATGCGCGGCCATCAGCCGCTCCTGGCCCCAGCAACCCTCTAGCACGCCATGCAGCGCTCCCTGGCCCCGATCGCTACGATTGGGAAAGGATGGCTGCGTGTGCGCGCGTAATCCCATCGTCTACATGGATGAGGCGATGCAGCGGCGACTCGCTTGCCGCAGTGGGTCGAGGAAACATCCTCAAAGAGTCCAGCGTACTTCCGGCAGAGGAGCGATAGATGCCGATCGGTGTCAACAATCTGCGAAAGAAAAACGGCCGCTATGCGATCGAATATGATGGCCATTCCATACCAGGGCGCTTCAAGCAGAAGCGATCAGCAGAGACATGGGCGCGGTGGAATTACAAGGGTGGCGATGGATGGCGCGTCGTGGATACGACAATCGAAGTGAGTAAAACCAGGCACGCGTTATTACGCTGCGCCAATTGGCTTGCTTACTGCCGATCTATTGGATGGCCAGATTGCGAGTTGGATGCGCTGGAAGCGCTGTGGTGGCGCTATCACGATGGCCGCGGAGCCTTGCTTATAGGCTAGAGATGACTTCCGAACATGGCAACGTTACCGCAATGCACGCTCCCGACGCCTCAGTTCCCGCTCGACGGCTGCGCGGACGAACGCGGTGCGGTCCTCCCCGTCCTCCAAGACGGCCTCGATCCGATCGAAGGTGCCATCCGGGAACCGGGCCTGCATGTCCTCGGCCCACATCTTTTTTCGCCCCATGGCACTTTTTTCTCATATGAGCTATTGACGACTGATAAATCATATGAGATATTCGGATCACGGTCAAGGGAGACGACGGCAATGACCTTCAAGGTGTGTCGGAACTGCTACAGCAAGGTCGGGATGCGGCGCCGAGTGTGCACCAACAAGTGTTGCCGTAGCGCGTTCTTTCGCGCCGCGACGGCAGAGGAGGTCCAAGAGCAAGAGGCCAAGGACCAGCGATGTCGCCAGTTGCTCAGGGAGCTTTTGGAGCAGCACCGTGAAAATCCTCGCACCCTATGAGGTTCTGATCTGGCTCTCCGGCTTAATGATCGGAGGCGCCTTCGGATTTCTGATTGGCCAAGCAGTGCGCTAACGACATATCGAAGGATAAGAAAATGACGCGGCCCCAAGTTCGGAAACTCGACAAACTCATCGAGCGGATCGAATGTTTCTACCAAGAGGTAGATGATCGTGTCGCCCGCGAGCAAATTTACCACGCTCGCGATGCGCTGCTTTCCCTCTACAACAGCGCCAAGCGCGACTGCGCCGCGACCGAAAAAGCGTGAGGTCCGCTGTCATGAACTTTCAGGACATCATCATTCGGCTTGAAGCCGCCACAGGGCCTGATCGGCAACTCGATAATGCGATCGAGGGCGCGATTGACCTTCCCAAACCCACCAATCCCGACAAACTGCCGGGATGGCCGCCGTACTATACGGCGTCGATTGACGACGCGCTGACACTAGTTCCGAAGGGCCTTCGTTGGTACGCCGCGGACAGTGATGATCGCAGCGATGACAGGCCGGTAGCTGCTGCCTTCCCTACCGTCGCTGTTTTTAGTGCGATCGGCATTCCCCGCAGCGTCGGCGCCACGCCCGCCATCGCACTATGCATCGCGGCTCTCAAAGCGCGCGCAGTGTGAACATCACTACACACAAGGGAGAATGACCATGGGGAAGAAGCCAGGACGACCGTTCAAGAAGTCGCCGAGCAAGAAGCGCGAGCACCCGCCCGAGGCCCTGACGAAGCGCAAGGCCGCGAGCATCCGGCGGGCGCGGGGTCGCGGAAAGAAGCTGCGCGTCGTCGCGGGGACAGCCGCCGCCCGCGCTCTCGGGATCAAGTAGACGGAGAGCAGGAGAGCCACATGGCCAAGAAAGAACCGACGAAGCCGATAGCGCTAGAGATCAATGCGGCGATCGTGCGGCACGCTGGCACGATCGCGATGGATGCGATCCGTCTCGCATGCCGTGAGCCGTGGGAACAAGGTCACTAACATTCGATCGAGGTACGGCAATGGCCAATCCGGCTACAGCGATGAGGGTCCCGACTGCGGAACAGGAGCGTTCATGCACGACTTCCTGCGATGGCAAGGCGTCGCCCATTCACGTGACCTGCATCCGCAGGTATCACACGCTGACAA
>CAWFVV010000003.1:0-355000 GCA_963819385.1 uncultured Alphaproteobacteria bacterium
CGACCTTCGCGGAAGGCTGACCGATCCGGCCGCCGGCCGCGCGCTCTCGACAGATCGCGCGATCGGCAGACGCTGCGGTGACCGCGGCCGGCTTTCGCTCATCGTCCTGATCGCCGCAGCGGTTTGCGCAGACCATTTTCGCCCCATTCCCCGTGCTATCACGGGAGCCGCGAAGGGGGCGGCAAGCGAGGTGGCGCGTGCCGGCGCACGAGGGACATGGCTGACGACGGCGGCGCATCGACGACGTCCGAGCCGGCGACGAGCGAGACGCCGCCCGCTCGCTGGCGCTGGGCCAGCGGCGTGGTCGCGGGCGGACTCGCGGCGTCGGTCGCCGTGCACCTGGCACTGGTCGGCACCGTGCTCGTGATGGGCTCGTGGGGCCGTCCGCCGGCGCCCGTCAAGGCCGTGCCGGTCGACGTGGTGACGCCGGACGAGCTCGCCGAGATGACCGAGAAGGCGAAGACCGAGCCGCCGCCGCCGCCGTCGCTCGCCGATACGCCGGGTCAACAACAGCAGACGCCGCAAGCTCAGCCGCAGCAGCAACAGACGCCGCAACCTCAATCGACAACGCCGCCGCCGGCCCAACCTGCTTCGCCCCCGCCACCCCCGAAGCTCGACGCTTTCGCGCCGCCGTTTCCCTCATCTGCGGCGCCCTCGCCGGATGCGCCGCCGCCCGCGCCACCACCACCGACTAAGTCGACCGGGCAAGCTGACCAGCTCGCGCAGCTGCTCGGCCTGCCGAGACCGGTCGCCGGCCTGAGCGGCGGGGCCCCTTCGGACTTCAAGGCCAACCTCACCTCCGATGAAATCGCCGCCTTCACGGCGCATGTGCAGGGCTGCTGGACGGCCCTGCCGGCGGCCGCCAAGGCGGCGAACCTGACCGTCTTCATCCGCGTGCGTCTGCGGCGCGACGGCAGCCTTGCGGGCAATCCCGAGCCGCTCGGCGGCTCGGCGTCGATGCAGGCGCTCGCGCTTTTGCAGAACGCGCTTACCACGCTGAAGAGCTGCCCGGCCTACACGGCGCTTCCGGCCGACAAATACGAGGAGTGGCGCGTGCTCGATCTGCATTTCACGCCAAGCGGCTTGTCGACCGCGAGCCGGGTCCCGAGCCGCCAGCGCTAAAGCGACCATGGCGCTCGAATTACCTCCCTCACGCAACCCCGTTCCCATGCGAATGGCGCGGCGATAAACTCGCCCACGATGCGGCGGACGCGGGTACACCGCGCTGCCGGCCAATCCTCGGTGAACGCAGCGGCCCGTAAGGCCGATCAGGGAGAGGACGCGCATGGCAAGGCTCAACATCAACGGAATGGTGCATGACGTCGAGGCGGAGCCCGATACGCCGCTTCTGTGGGTCATCCGCGAGCATGTCGGATTGACCGGCACCAAGTTCGGTTGCGGCATCGCGCAATGCGGCGCCTGCTCGGTGCACATCAACGGTGACGTGATGCGCTCCTGCTCGGTGCCGCTCTCCGCGATCGGCGCGGCCGACAAGATCACGACCATCGAGGGCCTGTCCGCCAATGCGTCCCATCCGGTGCAGAAGGCCTGGGCCGCGATCGACGTGCCGCAATGCGGCTATTGCCAGTCCGGCCAGATCATGGCCGCCGCCGCGCTGCTCGCCAAGAATCCCAAGCCGACCGATCAGGACATCGACGAGGCGATGACCAACATCTGTCGCTGCGGCACTTATCAGCGCATTCGCGCCGCCGTGCACATCGCGGCCGGGCAGACTGAGGGCTCGAACGAGCCCGCGGCCGCCACCGTGCGGCACGGTTGAGGAGGTTCGCCATGAAGCACACGATCGAGAACGCGATCTCCCGCAAGGTTTCCCGCCGCAAGTTCGTCGTCGGCACCGCCGCCGCGGGCGGCGGCCTCGCGCTCGGCATGCATGTGCCGTTCGATATCGATACGGCGAGCGCGCAGACCGCGACCTCCACCGAGGTCAATGCCTGGGTGGTGGTGAAGCCCGACGACACCTGCATGATCCGCATCGCGCGCTCCGAGATGGGGCAGGGCACGCTGACCGGCCTCGCCCAGCTCGTCGCCGAGGAGCTCGAATGCGACTGGAACAAGGTCGTACCCGATCCGGTCACGCCGGGGCAGAACCTCGCACGCAAGCGCGTGTGGGGCGAGATGAGCACCGGCGGCAGCCGCGGCATCCGCATCTCGCAGGACTATGTGCGACGCGGCGGCGCCGCCGCGCGCATCATGCTGATGCAGGCCGCCGCGACCAAGCTGAACGTGCCGGTCGGCGAGCTCAGCGTCGCGGACGGCGTGATCACGCACGCGGCCTCGAAGCGCAGCGTCCGCTACGGCGAAGTCGCGGCCGATGCCGCCAAGGTGACGCCGCCCGATCCGAAGAGCATCACGCTCAAGGATCCGCGCACCTGGAAAATCGCCGGCCATCCGTTGAAGCGGCTCGACACCGCGCCCAAGCTCGACGGCAGCAAAGTCTTCGCGATCGACACCAAGCTGCCCGGCATGCTGTGCGCCGCGATCAAGCAGTGCCCGGTCTATGGCGGCAAGCTCAAGAGCTTCGACGAGGCGAAGATCTCGGCGCGGCCCGGCTTCCGCAAGGTCGTGCGGGTGAACGACGCGACGGTCGCGGTCGTCGCGGAGACCTGGTGGCGCGCAAAGTCGGCGCTCGAGGCCTTGCCGATCGAGTGGGACATGGGTGCCGGCGCCACCGCGTCGGACGCGACCATCGCGGCGCATCTCGCCGAGGGGCTCGACGCCGCATCGAGCAACGGCGGCTGGGGCGTCGGCGACGCCAAGAAGGCGATCGACGCGGCGGCGAAGAAGGTCGAGGCGATCTACCGCACGCCGTTCCTCGCGCACGCCACCATGGAGCCGATGAACTGCACGGCGCGCGTCACCGCCGACAAGGCCGAGGTGTGGGCGCCGACGCAGAACGCCGAGGCGTCGCTCGCGGCACTGTCGGAAGCTTCCGGGCTTCCGCTCAACAAATGCGAGGTCTATCGGCCCGATCTCGGCGGCGGCTTCGGCCGGCGCGGCGGCACGCAGGACTTCGTGCACCAGGCGGTCGCGATCGCCAAGGAGTTTCCCGGCACCCCGATCAAGCTGATCTGGACGCGCGAGGAAGATCTGGCGCACGACTTCTATCGGCCGATCTCGCAATGCAAGCTCACGGCCGGCCTCGACGCCGACGGCAAGCTCACCGGCTTGCACATTCGTCTGTCGGGCCAGTCGATCAACGCGTATCTCTCGCCGACCTTGCCGGTCGGCGGCCCGAAGGAGCGCCAGCTGCAGGGCTGGTACCAGGCGCCGGGCGACTCGCAGTTCGGCTATGGCGTGCCGAACCTGCAGATCGAGTACGCGATGCGCAACACCCACGTGCCGGTCGGCCCGTGGCGCGGCGTCAACACCAACCAGAACGCCGTCTATCTCGAATGCTTCATGGACGAGGTGGCGCGGGCGGCCGGCAAGGATCCGCTCGAGTTCCGCCGCGCCCTGATGGAGCAATTCCCCAGGCACCTCGCGGTGCTCAACGCGGCGGCCGAGAAGGCGGATTACGGCAAGCCGCTGCCGGCGGGCGTCCATCGCGGCATTGCGCAGTTCATGGGCTACGGGAGCTATTCGGCGGCAGTCGCCGAGATCTCGCTCAACCAGGGCAAGCTCAAGGTGCATCGCCTGGTGCTGGCGCTGAACTGCGGCCACGCGGTCAATCCCGATCAGATCGCCGCGCAGGTGCAGGGCTCGGTCGCCTACGGGCTCACGGCCGCATTGTACGGCGAATGCCCCGTCAAGGACGGCCGCATGACCGACGTCAACTTCGATCGCTACCAGATCCTGCGCCTTGCCGAGATGCCGAAGGTCGAGACCGTGATCGTCCCGACCTACGACTTCTGGGGCGGCGTCGGCGAGCCGACCATCTGCGTCACCACGCCGGCGGTGCTCAACGCCATCCAGGCCGCGGTCGGCCACCCGGTGCGCAGCCTGCCGCTCAAGAACGTGAAGCTGACGTAGCATCGACGACGTCATGGCCGGGCTTGTCCCGGCCATCCACGCCTTGTTTCGCTGCCAAGGCATGGATGCGCGGGACAAGCCCGCGCATGACGTTGTCAGGTTGATGCAATATTGTTGGGTCTCGCCTTCGGCTCGACCCAACCTACAGGTGTCGACCGCCGTTTCGCATATGCGGGACGGCGGTCGGTTATTGAGCGGGGATCACCGATGCGACGACGCGACTTCATCGCCGCCGGGCTCGCGGTCGCGGCCCAGACGGTCGCCGGCTCGGCGCAGACGCCGAAAGCGCGCGCGCCGGTCCGCCGGCTGATCGACGCGCATTGTCACCTGTTCAATGCGCGCGACCTGCCGATCGAGGGCTTCACCAAGAAGGTGCTGATCCCGGAATACAAGCAGCTCAGCTCGTTGTTCGCGCGCTATCCCGATGCGTTCAAGGTGATGATCCACGCCTTGGCGATCATCATGCAGGAGCGCGCGCCGCTGCCCGCCGACGAGATCAAGTTCGTCGATGCGCTCGACGCCGGATCGGCGCGCATGCCGACCGCGGCCGAGCGGCGCACGCGCGACATCGCCAATATCGAGGCGGTGCTGCAAAAAATCTGGTCGAAGGATATCCTGCGCGAGCTGAGCATCCGCAATGCGCGGGCCGCCGACGTCGGCATTGTCGATCTGCAGAAGCTCATCCTGACCGAAGTCTATCCCGAGATCTTTTCCAACAATCCAGGCGCCGAGGATGTCCGGCTGCTGATCGAACAAGAGGGCCGGAATCTGCCGGAGGTGGCGCGCCGCCTCTACGACAGCGGCAGCGAGCGCACGATCGGCCGCAACGTGCAATGGGCCTTGCTGTTCACCCGCCATCGCGTCGAGCTCACCGAGGAGCTGCGCGGCCTGCACCGCAATCGCGCCGCCCTGGTGACGCCGGCGCTGATCGATTTTTCGCTGTGGGTCGAGGACAACGCCAATACGCCGATGCAGGACCAGGTGGACGCCATGACGCGCGTCTCGCTGCGCCGGAATATCCAACGTAGCCACGGCTTCGTCGGCTTCGATCCGCTGCGGCAGGCGCTGCACGGCAAGAGCGGCAGCCCGCCGGGCCCGGAGCCGCTCGCGACCGTCCGTCGCGGCATCGAGACCGGCGGCTTCATCGGCGTGAAGCTCTATCCGCCGATGGGCTTTCGTCCGATCGACAATGCCGGGATCGGGACCGATTTTCCGGACCACGTGAAACAGCAGCTCGGCGAGCAGCCCGGGCCGGCGCTCGATCGGGCGCTGGTGCGGCTCTACGAGTGGTGCGTTGCGAACAACGTGCCGATCATGGCGCACGCGGTCGCGTCGAACGAAGCGAGCCCGGGCTACGGGCTGCGCGCCAACCCGCGCTACTGGGGCCAGGTGCTGGAGAAATATCCGACACTGCGCATCAACATGGCGCATTTCGGCGGCTTCCGGCAGATCGGCGAGCCGCCCAAGCGCAATGTCACGTGGGAGTGGACCATCGGCGGCATCTTCGCCAAGGCGCCGCAATCATACGCGTATTCCGACCTCAGCTATTTCAGCGAGCTGCTCGACGACACTGGCGACAAGCGCAAGGCGCTGCTCGCCAATCTCGCGGCGTTCCGCACGGCGTTCTCGGCGAGCGCCGATCACCTGATCTTCGGCAGCGACTGGACCATGGTCGGTCGCGAGGCCGGCTTCACGCCCAAGCGGCCGACCATCGCCTATGTCGATCTCGTCGGCGATTTCCTCGGCCAAGCCGGCTACAGCGACGACGACATCGACAAGATCATGTTCCGCAACGCGATCCGCTTCCTCGGCCTCGCGCCGGCCGATCGCCATAACGGCACGCGCGGCCGGCTCGAGGCGTTCTATACGAGCCATGGCCAGAGCGCGGATTGGATGAAGGCCTTCGATGCGTGAGCGGACGCATGTGAGGTGAGCACGGCGCCTGCGCTCCCTCTCCCCTTTAGGGGGAGAGGGTCGGGGTGAGGGGGAGCTCTCCACGAGTTGCTACGTCCGAGTATGCGGAGACGCCCCCTCATCCCGACCTTCTCCCCGCAAGCGGGGAGAAGGAGCGCTGGTGCCGTGCCTTATTACAGTAACGCGCCCGGACTCTTCTTGTACCGGCTCACGATCGCGTCGGCGCTGTAGTAGGCGAGCGCTTGGATCGTGAGCGTCGGGTTGAACCCGGCGCCCATGGTCGGGAAGGTCGAGCTGCCGATCACGAACAGGTTCGGATTGTCCCAGCTCTGGCCGTAGCGGTTGACGACCGAGGTCTTCGGATCGCTGCCCATGCGCGTGCCGCCTTCGTGGTGCGCGCCCGGAATGCCGGGCGGCAGCGGCGTGCGCCACACGTGCGGCGAGCCCATCGCGCGGCCGATCCCTTCCATCTTCTCCTGCATGAACGCGACGCGCTTCATCTCGTTCGGCCGGCGGAAGTCGTAGGTCAGCCGCGGCGCCGGCAGGCCGTACATGTCGCGCACATGCGGGTCGAGATCGATGACCTGGTCCGGGTAGGGCAGGTTCTCGGTCTGCGCCACCATGGCGCCGTGCCGCGCGTAGAAGTGCGTGAAGAAGTCGCGATAGCCGGCGCCCCAGTGCGGCACGCCGGGCGGCGGCGCCACCGTCGAGGCCGCGATCGGTCCGCCCTCGAGGTTGGGCGTGCCGATCGAGATCTGCGCGCCGCGGATGAAGCCGAGGCCGGCGTGGTCGAAGTTGTCGGCGTTGAAATCGTCGATCGTGTGCTTCTGCGCGCTCGGCCCCATGAAGTTGTTCACGTAGCGGTCGTCGAAGGTGACGAACACGTTCGCCATCATGTGCGCCATCAGGTGGCGGCCGAGCTCGCCGCTCGAATTGGCGAGCCCGTTCGGATGCTTGTCGGACTTCGACAGCATGAGCAGGCGCACATTGTCGTAGATGAAGGTCGTGAGGATCACGAGCTCGGCCTCGATCGTCTCATCGTTGCCGCCCGGGCCGTAATACGAGACGCCCGTCACCTTGCCGCTCGCGTCGGTGTTCACGCGGTAGCACATGGCGCCGGTGATCAGCGTGAAATTGCCGGTCGCCTCCGCTTCCGGCAGCTTGGTCACCAGGATCGAGGACTTGGCGCCCACGTGGCAGCCGAACGCCTGGCAGAAGCCGCAATAGGTGCAGCCCGGCCGTCCGTTGTAGGGCTTCGAGACGATCGCGCGCGGCGATGAGAACGGATGATACCCGAGCTTGCGCGTCGCGTCGTCGAACAGGGTGCCGGACTGGTCCATCAGCAGGGGCGGCAGCGGATACTCGCGGCTGCGCACCGCCTCGAACGTGTTGCCGCCATCGATCTTGCGCCCCTGCAGGTTGCCGGCCTTGCCCGAGACGCCGAGCTCGTACTCGGCCTTATCGTAGAACGGCTCGAGATCGGCGTAGCTCACCGGCCAGTCGACGAGTGAGGAGTTCCTGCGGGATCGCCGAGGCGCCGTAGCGCTCGACCGTCTTCGCGCGCACGCGGAAATCGTCCTCGTGCATGCGCCATGACAGCGTGCCGTAGTGCACGGTGCCGCCGCCCGCCTGGTTGCCGTAGTTGAGCGAGTTGAGCGGATGGGCGCGCGCCTTGTCGTTCGGGCGCCAGGTGACGGGCTGGCGCTTCGGGTCGGGACGCAGGTCCTGGCGCTGGAAGTAGCGCAGCTCGTCATGCGGCTCGAAGTCCAGGGTCTTGAGGCGCGGCCCGCGCTCGAGGCCGACGACCTTCATGCCCGATTTGGCGAGCTCGGCCGCGAGGATGCCGCCGGACGCGCCCACGCCGATGATGACGACGTCGGTTTTCGTGGTTGCCATGGCTCAGCCCTTCCGTGCCTGGTCGGCGCGCGACTGCAGCCCGACGATCGGGGCGCGCGTGAACGCCTCGCGGCTTTGCATGTCGGCCGCCGTGAAGATGGGCTGGGCGCCCGGGAAGCTCACCTGTCGCCAGCCGGCAAAGTCCTTGTTGCCGCCATAGACCGGGTCCGCAAACATGCCCTCCATGGTGTGGGTGCGCACCGTGTTGAAGAACGCCTGCGCGCTCGGCCACGTGAAGCCGGTGGCCTTGCCCTGCTCGAGCGCGCGGATGATATCGTCTTGCATCGCGGCCGCGAGCTCGGCGAACGGCTTGCTGTGTGCCGTCTTGCAATACGCGTCGAGCTGCGCGACGCCGCGCCGATAGAAGTCCTGCTGGTCCGAGTAAGCGCCGGCGAGCGCGAGATCGATGTAGTTGAGCACGCCCGCGTCGGTCGCACCCGGCTTGTTGGGCGCTGCCGGCCACAGCCGCTCGGTGAAAGCCGCCATGGTGGCGGCGTCGTCATCGTTGAAGAAGGCGCCGTGGCCGTCGCTCGGGCCCATCGGCTGCGCGGCAGCCGGCGGCGCCATGTGCGACGTGTGATCCTGCGCACGTGCCTCGGTCGCGAGGCCGGCGCCCGCGGCGGCGACCGCGGCGCCGACCAGGAAGGCGCGACGCGTGTCATCGGGCTTGTCGTGTGGCTTGCTCATGGATCCTCCCTCGGCATGTTTTGTCGGGATCGTGGTCCCCTGCCGTCAGCGCATCAGCCTGCGCTTCCAAATTGACGTCGGCAAGATAGTCGTGAGCATGCGCCACTATCCGAGTAGCGCCGGTCGGCTGGGTCGCGCCGATGGCATGGCCATGGCGCGGCGCGGCTCGTAAGATCAGCGCAGCTGCCGCTGCCGCGATACCGCGGTCCATTTCAAATCGACGGCAGATCGATCATTTGGGAGGAAGCCATGTTCAACCGCAGAACTTTCTTATCCGCCGCCGCCGGCAGCATCGCGACGTCTGGTCTGGTGTCGGCGTCGGCGCAGCAGCCGGCCGCCAAGGCCGCGCTCTATGCGAATGTCGGCGCCGATCTGACGCACTACGAGGTCGACGTCGCCAACACCGAGCTGATCAAGCGGGAGACCGTGACGCTGCCGGCCGGCGTGCAATATGCCTGGCCGCATGCGTCGCGGCGTTATCTGTACGTCGCGACGTCGAGCAGCGCGTCCGGCTACGGCACCGCCGGGACCGAGCATCACGTGACGGCGCTTGCGATCGATCCGGCGACCGGTGCGCTGAGCAAGCACGGCGCCTCGATCCGGCTGCCGGTGCGCCCGATCCATCTCAGCCTCGACATTCCGTCCGAGCACATCCTGGTCGCCTTCAACAATCCGAGCGGCGTGCGCGTCTTTCGCATCAATAAGGACTTCACGCCCGGCGACGAAATCACCGAGCCGGGCCCGATCGACGCCGGCATCTTCGCGCATCAGATCCGCACCACGCCCGACAACAAGCTCGCCATCCTGGTGACGCGCGGCAACGAAGGCACGGCCACCAAGGCCGAGGATCCGGGCGCGCTCAAGGTGTTCAACTACAAGGACGGCATCCTCTCGAACGAGGTGTCGGTCGCGCCGAACGGCGGCAAGGAGTTCGGCCCGCGCCACCTCGATTTCCATCCGACCAAGCCGTGGATGTACGTGTCGATCGAGACGCAGAACAAGATGTACATGTACCGGATGGAGCCGGGCCGCATCGTGCCCGACATCGCGTTTCGCGCCGAGACGCTCGCCGAGCCGAACAACATCCGGGCGCGTCAGGCCGCCGGCACCGTGCATGTGCATCCGAACGGACGTTTCCTCTACGGGGCCAACCGCGCCGAGGCGACGGTCGAGTATCAGGGCAAGCAGGTGTTCAAGGGCGGCGAGAACAGCATCGTGGTCTACGCGATCAACCAGGAGACCGGCGAGCCGACGCCGATCCAGCACGCCGAGACGCACAAGATCCACCCGCGCACCTTCCATATCCACCCGAGCGGGCGCCTGCTGGTGGCGGAGCACAATTCGCCGGTGAATGTGCGCGACGGCGACGCGGTCAAGACCGTCGCGGCCGGCCTGTCGGTGTTCCGTATCGGCGACGACGGCAAGCTGAGCTTCGTGCGCGCCTACGACATCGATGTCGGCGACAAGCTCATGTTCTGGATGGGCATGGTGCCGCTGCCGGCGTGAGTGCGGACGGCGCGTAGGATGGGTTGAGGCGTAGGATGGGTTGAGCGCAGCGAAACCCATCGCTTCAACCGCCAGCTCATAGGTGATGGGTTTCGCTGCGCTCGACCCATCCTACGAGTCACCCCAATAGCGCCGGCAGCCAGGTCGCGATCGCCGGGAAGATGATGATCAGCACCAGCAGAATCAGGCTCATCGCGATGTAGGGCACGACGGCGCGGAAGATGTGCCCCATCGTGACCGCGGGCGGCGCGACGCCGCGCATGGTCATCAGCAAAAGGCCGTGCGGCGGCAGCAGCAGGCCGAGCTGCATGCAAATCAGATAGAGCACGCCGAACCAGACGAGATCGATGTCGAGCTTCTGCACGATCGGCATGAACACCGGCAGCGTGATCAGCATCATGCTGACCTGGTCCACGAAGATGCCGAGGAAGATCAACAGCAGCATCATGCCGGCGAGGATCGCGAAGGGCGAGAGGTTGCCGCTGAACACCGTGGTGACGATGCCTTCGGTCGCGCCCGAGAAGCTCAGGATCTGCGAAAAGGTCGTGGCGCCGAGGATGATGAACAGGATCATCGCCGAGATGCCGACGGTGCCGCGCAGCGCCTTGGTCAGCGCCGTCAGACTCAGCGCCCGGTAGGCGGCCGCGAGCCCCATGGTGGCGATGGCGCCGAGCGCCGCCGACTCGGTCGGCGTCGCGAAGCCGCCCGACATGGCGCCGATCACCACGACGAAGATCGAGACCAGCGGCAGCACGTAGTAGAAAAGCAGCTCGTAGCGTGCCCAGCCGGTGCGCGCCTCGATCGGCGTCGCCGGCGCGAGCGACGGGTCAGCCCGCACGCGCACCACGATGTAGGCGACGAACGCGACGCTGAGGATGAGCCCGGGCACGACCCCGCCGATCAGCAGCTTGGAGATCGAGATGCCCGAGAGGCTGCCGAGCAGCACCGTGAGCGCCGACGGTGGGATCAGCATGTCGACTGCGCCGATCGCCATGATCGGGCCGGTCGCCATCACGGGATTGTAGCCGCGCGCCAGCATCACGGGCAGCATCAGCGAGCCGAGCATCGCGGTGGTCGCGATAGTCGAGCCGGAGATCGCCGAGAAGATCGTGCCGGCGACGACGGCGACGACCGCGAGGCGCCCAGGCACCTGGCGGATCAGCCGCTCGATGCCGTCGATTACCTTGACGGCGAGGCCGGTGTGAAACAGCACCTCGCCCATCAGGATGAACAGCGGGATCGGCGTGAGCGAGAAGTTGGTCACCGCGGCCGCGCTGTTGCGCACGAGCTGGGCGAGGCCGGCCTCGCCGCCGAGGAATAGGATCGCGCCGATCAGGTTGATGGCGATGAACGAGAACGCGACCGGCATGCCCATGAACAGGAGCACGGTCGATCCGCCGAGCAGCAGCAATGCGGCGATTTGCCAGGACATCAATGATCCTTGCGGCTCATGACGCCGAGACCGCGTCTTCGCGCGGCTGCTTGCCGCCGCGCGCGAGCCGGTGCATGCGGAAGATGAACTCGATGGTAAGCAGCACGAACACGACCGGCATCGGCACCAGCAGCCACCACTCGGGCATGATCAGCGTCTTGATCGACAGCGAGCCGTTGGCGACGCTGTCGGCGACGACGCGCACGCCATAGCGCACGAAGAACAGGCAGCACACCATGCCGAGAATGTCGCCGATCCATTCGAGCACCCAGCCGACGCGCAACGGCAACGCCCGCAGCACGATGTCGATGCGGATGTGCTGCCCCTGCCGCAGCAGGCCCGGCGCCGCCAGCAACGTGATCAGGTAGAGGATGTCTTCCGAGAGCTCGTTGCTCGGCGGAATGCCGCCGAGCCCGACATTCCGCAGCACCACATCCGCCCCGATCATCAGCGTCATGATGAAGAGCAGCGCGCACGCCACGATCAGCATGCCCTCGAGCAGCCGCCCGTACCAGCGGGAGAGAGTCATCATGGTGACGATGCCTTCCCGGCGATTGAGCACAGCGCCCGCGCTCCCTCTCCCCCTTTAGGGGGAGAGGGTCGGGGTGAGGGGGCCTCTCCACGAGTCATTGCGAACGACATGCTTTGCGGTGGCTCAGCGCCCCTCACCCCAACCCTCTCCCCGCAAGGGCGGGGAGAGGGAGCGCGAGCGCCGTACAAGACATCACTTCGGCTTCGAGAAAAGCACCTTCAGCTTCGGCCCGTTCTGCGGGCTTTGCCGGATCACGCCGTCCCAGCCCGCCTGATAGGCCTTCGCCAGATAGGCCGCGGCTGCGGCGTCGCCGAGCTTGATCGTCTGGATGCCGGTGGCGGCCTGGCGATCGGTCTCCTTCTTGTTCTCCGCCGCGAATTCCGCGAAGGCCTCGGCCTCGCCGGCCTCGGCCGCCTTGCGCAGCACGTCGCGCTGCGCGTCGGTGAGCTTCTCCCACGTCGTCTTGTTGACCAGCACCGACACCTCGGCGGTGTAGAAGCCGGGATCGACGCGGTACTTCGTCTTCTCGTTCCAGCCGAGGTCGAACACGCCGGTGATCGGCCAGCCGTAGCCGTCGACCACGCCGCGCTCGAGCGCGGTGTAGACCTCGCCGGGCGCCGTCTGCACCACGGTCGCGCCGAGCGCCTGGAAGAAGTCGCGATAGACCGGCGTGATGCGCAGCTTCAGGCCGGTGAGATCGGGCTTGCTGATCGGCTTGTTGAGGTAGAGGTGGAACGGATTGTTGTCGACCAGGCGCGCGAGGAAGATCGCGTTCATCTTCTGCGCATAGAGCTGCGCCATGAAGTCGTAGCCGCCGTTCTTGCGCAGCTCGGCCATCGGCAGCTCGGTGAGCTTCCAGGCGTCCGCCTCCGGCATCACGTTGGTGTAGAACGCGCCGGTCGAGTTCGCGATGTCGACCACGCCGCTCTTGAGCGCATTGCCGACCTCGAACGGTGGCATCGCCTTCGGGCCGCCGATATAGTTGATGTGGATGACACCCTTGCCGTCCCGGTTCACGCGCTCGATGAAGCGCTCGAACGGCCGCGAATAGGTGGTGTTCTCGGCAAACGCCGTGATCGCCTTGAGGGTCACCTCTTGCGCGGATGCCGACCCGGCCAGTACCGCAAGCGCCGCGGCCGCGATAAGTCGCTTCATGTGATTGATCCCCCCCGAGGCCGAATATTGATTATGCGCCATCCGTGACGGCGGTTGTTGCGAGGGGGATGATAGTTGCAGCTTCGCGCAGCGCCAAGCCTGCGCCAGAGCGCGGCCGGCTAATGCTTGTCGTTCGCGGGGCGCATGGTGCCCCAGGGATCGTATTTCTGTGTCGGCGGCGGCACCCGATCGAGCGCCGCCTTGTAGTCTTTGTCGTTTGCCTTGACGGCCGGTTCTGCGGTCTTCTTCGGCCCTGAGCGTCCATGAAAGCGATTCATGCCCGCGCCTTCCTCATCGCCGAACGCTGGCGCCGCCGCGGATGCCACAGATGCCATTGTCAGCACGATTACGACGAGCTTCATCTGACGTCTCCGTCGGCACGAAACAGGCCGCCCACCTCCATATGCCAGAACGCGCAAAATCCGGCAAAAGCGTGCCGCCCGCGCCACGGGGCGCCGGCCTTGCCAGGCGCCGGCGTTGCGGGCATGCTCGCCATCAGCTTCGAACCCATTGATCCGTATGAAGAAGTCTTACGGCACCAGACGGATCCAGCAGCCGTGCCGTCGACGAGGAAGCCATGCTCAATCTGCCGGCCGGCGCGCCTGATCTCAAGGAAATCCTGATCCAGTCGGATGCGCTGCCGTGGCGCGAGAAATCGCTCAAGGGCATCGCCGAGAAGATGCTGTGGCGCGATGAGCAGGGCGGCGCGTCGATCGCCCTGATCAAGTTCGCCAAGGGCGCCGGCATCCCCGAACCGCATATGCACGCGTCCAACCAGTTCATGTTCTGCCTGAGCGGCCGCTACGAATACACCAAGACTGGCGTGGTGCTCACGGCGGGCAGCTTCTACTGCAATCCGAAAGGCCACGTGCACGGCCCCGCGGTCGCGCACGAGGAAACCGTCGTGCTCGAGATCTATGACGGGCCGCACTATCCGCAGAAGCCGTCGTGGTACACCGACGAGCAGGATGCGCATTAGCGCACCCCGGCGAAGTGGACCCCGGTTCGCCGTTAAGGACGTGCGCCGCTCAATGGAATAAGCGCGATGATGCCTCCGGCTGACCGCGTCCCTGTTGCCCCTGGCGAGCTGATCGATTTCGTGGCCGCCATCCTGGCTGCCGTCGGCGTGCCCGCACATGCGGGCCGCCTCGTCGCCGAAGGGCTCGTCGCCGCTGATGGTGAGGAGATCGAGTCGCACGGCGTGATGCTGCTGCCAATGTATGTCGACCGCATCGCGGCGGGCTCGGTCGCGCCGGCCGCCGCGGGGCGCGTGGTGTCGGAGCGCAACGGCGCGGTCGTGATCGACGGCGAGAACGGGCTCGGCCAGGTCACCTCGGCACTCGCGGTCGAGCTTGCGGTCGCCCGCGCGCGCGAGCATGCGCTCGGCGCCGTCGCGGTGCGCAACGCCTTCCATTTCGGCACCGCCGGCCGCTGGGCCGCCGAGATCGCGCGCGCCGGCTGCATCGGCATGGTCTTGTCCAACACACGTCCGCTGATGCCGGCGCCGGGCGGCGCCGAGCGCCTGGTCGGCAACAATCCGATCGCTGTTGCGGTGCCGGGGCAGGGCGAACCGATCGTGCTCGACCTCGCGACCAGCGCGAGCGCCATGGGCAAGATCCGCCTTGCGGACGCGCGCGGCGAGAAGCTGCCGGAAGGCTGGGCGAGCGACGCGCACGGCGTGCCGACGACCGATCCGGCCGCGGCGATCAAAGGCATGCTGCTGCCGGCCGCCGGGCCGAAGGGCTTCGGCCTCGCCGTGATGATCGACTTCCTTTGCGGTGGCTTGTCGTCCGGCGGCATGGGCGAGAGGGTGATGCCGCTCTATGGCGACGCCGCGGTGCCGTATGACTGTGCGCATTTCTTCCTGGCGATCGATGTCGGGGCCTTCCGGCCACAGGAGGATTTCGCCACGGCGGTTGGCGGCTTTGCGCAGCGCGTGCGTACCTCGCGCGCTGCCGCGGGCGCAGGCGCCGTCATGATGCCGGGGGATCCTGCCCTTCGCGCCGCAGCGCGCAACGGCGCGACCTGTCAGATCGCGGCCGTGACGGCGGTGGCGTTGCGCAAGCTCGCGGAACGTCTCAAAGTCGATGTTCCGACCGCGCTGAAAGCTTAAGAGGGTCTCAATGCCGAAGAAACAGATCGTCTCGCCAAAGATCCGTCAGCCCAACGGCCACTTCTCGCACGCGACCGCGATTGCGGCGCGCGGCATGCTGGTGTTCATCTCCGGCATGACGTCGCGCCGCGCCGATGGGACGATCGCGGGCATCGGCGACATCGAGGCGCAGACCCGTCAGGTGTGCGAGAACCTGAAGGCCGCCGTCGAGGAGGCTGGCGGCACGCTCGACGACGTGTGCCGCGTCGACGTCTACGTGCGCAACATGGAGCACTTCGACACGATCCACAAAGTGCGGCGCGAGTATTTCAAGGCACCGGCACCCGCCTCGACCATGGTCGAGGTGTGCAAGATGACGTCGCCCGAGTACCTGATCGAGATCAATGCCATCGCGGTGCTGCCCGACAAGTGATGACTTGCGTCATTGTCCCACCCACCGCCGTCATCGTCCGCTCACGCGGACGATCCAGTACTCCGCAGCCCATCGATAGCGCACTGCAAGCGCTCCCTTCTCACGTTCGTGAGTACTGGATTGCCCGCTTTCGCGGGCAATGACGCCGAGGGAATAGTTTAGGCCAGTGCCCCTCGCCAGCCCCTTGCGCCCTGCCGTGGGCGCTGCGAGAGTTTCTCGCTCACTCGAAGTCCGCGAAAGGACGCGCCATGTCGTCAGCACGCTTCACGCTCATCGGTTTTGCGCTGCTCGCCGCGGCCGCGGCCGCGACGCCCGCGCAGGCGCAGACCAAGGTGACGTTCTCGCTCGATTTCCGCGCGCTGGGCCGCCACGCCGCCTGGTACGTCGCGCTCGACAAAGGCTACTACAAGCAGGCCGGGCTCGACGTGACGATCATCCCGAGCCAGGGCACCGCCCAGGCGATCCAGGCTCTCGAATCCGGCACCGTGCAATATGCCTTCTCGGACGTGGCGGGCCTGGTCGCGGCGCACGCCAACGGCGGCTCGACCGCCAAGATGGTGGCGGTGATCTACCAGAAGGCGCCCTACGCGGTCTTCTCGCTGCGTTCCGGCGCCAACGTGACGCGCCCCGAGCAGCTGCAGAACCTGGAGATCGCAAGCGGCGCCGGCAGCTTCACCCAGAAGGTGATCGAAGCCTTCATGACCGAGCGCGGCCTGAAGGCGTCGAGCGTGAAATATGTCAACATCGATCCGGCCGCGCGCGTCGGCATGCTGGTCGCCAAGAAGGTGCCGGCGATCGAGACCTTCGTGATGTCGCAGCCCGGCGTCGTCAAGGCGGCCGAGCCGAACGACGCGCAGACGTTCCTGTTCGCCGACCACGGCCTCAAGCTCTACTCGAACGGCATCCTGGCGCGCGCCGAAGACCTCAAGGCCCATCCCGATCAGGTGAAGGCGTTCGTCAAAGCCTCGCTCGAAGGCTGGCGCGACACCATCAAGGATCCGGCGGCGGCCGCCGCCATCGTCGCCAAGTACGTCAAAGGGCTCGATCCCGGCGTGGTCGCGGCGGAGATCAAGATCGTCAACGATCTCGTCGTCACGCCCGATACCCGCAGCAAGGGCCTCGGCGCCATCGACGCGTCCATCATGGAGGCGAGCGTCAACCTGATCGCCAAGAACACGGGCAGCACCAAGCCCGTCAAGGCGACCGACGTCTACGACGCAACGTTCCTGCCGCAGCCGCCGATCACCCCATGACGACGGCGGCCGCCGAGTCGTTCGGCCGGCTGATCGAGGTCCGCAAGACCTTCGCGGGCGCCTCCGGCCGCGACGGCGAGGTCGTCGCGCTCGATGAGGTCTCCTACGACCTGCGCCGCGGCGAGCTCGTGTCGTTGCTCGGGCCGAGCGGCTGCGGCAAGACCACGCTCCTGCGCATCGTCGCCGGGATGACGCGGGCGAGCGGCGGCCGGGTCGAGATGCGCGGCCGCGAGGTCGCGGGACCGCAGGACGACTTCGGGTTCGTGTTCCAGAGCCCGACCTTGCTGCCGTGGCGCAGCGTGCTCGGCAATGTGCTGTTCCCGATGGAGATCCTCCGGCGCCGCGACGAGCCCGCGCGCCGGCGTGCGCTCGAATTGCTCGATCTCGTCGGGCTGGCGGGCTTCGCGCGCCATCGCCCGCATCAGCTCTCCGGCGGCATGAAGCAGCGCGTCGCGCTCTGCCGCGCCCTGATCCATTCGCCCTCGCTTCTGTTGATGGACGAGCCGTTCGGCGCGCTCGACGAGCTCACCCGCATGGGCATGCAGGATCTCCTGCTCGACATTCGCCGCGTGTCGGGCGCGACCGTGCTGTTCGTCACCCACAGCATCGCCGAAGCGGTCTATCTCGCCGACGAGGTTCTGGTGTTCAGCCCGCGGCCCGGCCGCGTGGTCGATCGCATCCGCACCGATCTCGCCTACCCGCGCACGCCCGCGATCCGCTACGCGCCGGATTTCACGGCCCTCGCGCGGCGCGCCGGCGCCGGCCTCGGAGTCCTGCATGCCTAGCGTCGCGCGCTACATCTTGCCGGTGGTCGGCGTGGTGCTGCTGGGCCTCGCGTGGCACGTCTACGTGGTCGCGTTCCATGTGCCGATGGCGGTGCTGCCGCGGCCGGCAGCGGTCGCCGGCGCGATCGCGGACAATTGGCGCCTGCTCGCGTCCGAGGGCCGCGTCACGCTGCTCGAGAGCATCTACGGCTTTCTGCTTGCCTTCGCGCTGGGCGTGCCGCTCGCCGTCATGATCGCGACCTCGCCGACCCTCAATCTGATGTTCTATCCGCTGCTGATCGCGACCCAGTCGGTTCCCAAGGTGGCGCTCGCGCCGCTCATCCTGGTGTGGCTCGGCCTCGGCATCGAGTTCGAAGCTCGCCATCGCCTGGATGGTCGCGTTCTTCCCGATCGTCGTCGACACCGCGACGGGGTTGCGCGCCACGCCGGCCGAATTCCTCGATCTCGCGACCTCGGTGCGCGCGAACGCGCTGCAGACGTTCTGGAAAATCCGCTTTCCGGCGGCGCTGCCGTTCGTGCTGTCGGGCTGCAAGGTCGCGATCACGCTCGCGGTGATCGGCGCCGTGATCGGCGAGTTCATCGGCTCCAACGAGGGGCTCGGCAACCTGCTGCTGGTCGCCAACTCGCAGGTCAACACGCCGCTCGCCTTCGCGGCGCTGTTCGCACTCGCCGCGCTCGGCATCGGGCTCTATGCGGCGGTGGTCGCGGTCGAGCTGTTGCTCAAGCCGTGGTTCGGCGCAGGCCACGCCTGAGCGCGGCGGCTTGTTGTTTGAGCATGATCTTTTCCGAAAACCGGTATCCACTTTTCGGGATCATGCTCTACGGCTGGCTCCGCCCTTCGCTCATCACGATGCGGATGAGATCGGCGGCGTTGCGCGCGCCGATCTTCTGCATCAGGTGGGCGCGGTGCACCTCGATGGTGCGCGGGCTGATGCCGAGCTTGCGGCCCGCCTCCTTGTTGGAGGCGCCGTTGACGATCTCGCCGAGCACGTCCTGCTCGCGCCGGCTGAGCGGCTCGCGCCCGGGAAAATAGAACTTGCGCGCCTCGGGCGTGCCATTTCCGGATTCCTGGCGCGAGCGCGCCTCGATCGCGGCTTCGACCCGTGCGATCACGTCGCCGCCGCGGAACGGCTTCTCGATGAAGTCGAGCGCGCCGTTCTTGATCGCGTCGACCGCCATCGCGATGTCGCCCTGGCCCGACATCATGAAGATGGGGACGGGATAATCCTGCGCGTTGAGCTGCTTGAGGATGTCGAGACCGGATTTGCCCGGGATGTGCACGTCGAGGATGATGCACACCGGGGTGCCGGTGCGCGCACCCGCGACCAGCGCGGCGCCGTCCGCAAAGCAGGTGACGCGGTAGCCGGCGCGCGTAAATACCGCCGACAAGGTGGTGCGCACCGCCGGATCATCATCGACGATGTAGACTTCGCCCGTGTGCATCTCTGCGGCCATGTCCGGTTCGTCGTCCGCCCCGACCCCGAATGATTACCGCCCGTTGCATGCGGAATAGTTAAGATTGTCGCCGTCTGCAAGACGGAATTTGCAGCTTGCGGGTGCATGCGGATCAGCGCTTCCGCTCGCGCTGCGTGCAGGGATGCAACCGGGCGTCCGCGTCTCTCGTCTCCGACGAGGTCTGGCGCGGCTATGCGTCGGCCTTGGCGGTCGTCTTTGGCGCCGCGCTGTCCGCATCGAGCGGCGCGCTGCCGAGCCACGGATGATCGGTGATATCGAACACCACCTTGTCCGGCCCGTGGAATTTCGTCTCGTAGAAGCCCTTCTGATTCTCCGGCCGGCGCGCGAAGCACTCGGCGCCGAGCGCCTCGAGCTTCTCGATCGCGCTGTCCACGTCGTCGACCAGCACGCCGAAATGATGGATGCCGCGGAAGTCGAGGCCCTGGCCCTGGTCCCAGCCGAAGCGCAGGATCGCCATGTTGAGCGTGCCGTCGCTGAGGAAGACGCCGTAGGATTTGCCCGGCGTCGACGACGGCTCGATCCGGCGAACCTCGACGAAATCGAACGCCTGCTTGTAGAACTCGGCGGTCGCAAACGGGTCCTCCGCCGCGATCGCGATATGCCGAAGCTTTGCCATGGGTCGATCCTCTACTTTTCGGTCCATCCATAAATCTGCCGCGCCGCTTGCGGCGTGACGTAGCCCTTCGCGATGTCCTCGCGCAGCGCCACGCGGCTGCGCCGGCGCGGATCGCCGTACCCGCCGCCGCCGCCGGTGTCGATACGCACGCGATCGCCTGCCTTGAGCTGCACCGCGTCCTTGAGCGCGTGCCGCGTCGTGCCGTCGGCGCGCTCGATCAGTCACATTGCCGGGCGCCGCATCGCCGCCGCCATGCATGCCCCAGGCCGGGCACAGCGTGCGCTCGAAGCGCGTCGACATGCGGGCTGCCGCCAGCATGAGATAGCGCCGCTGACCCCGAGCCCGCCGCGGAATTCGCCGGCGCCGCCTGAAGTCCGCACGCAGCTCGAAGCTCTCGATCATGAACGGATAGCTCGCCTCGTGCACCTCGATCGGGATCATCCGCGTGTCGCCGTGGCACATGGTGCGGAACGGCCCCGGCCCGTCCTGGCCGGCGAGCGCGCCCCAGCCGCCGAAGCCGCTGTCGTGGCATTGCCAGAACGTGCCGCTGTCGGGCCGCCGGCCCGCGAAGGCGAGCGTCGCGAACGTGCCGTAGTGGCCGCCCGCCACGCGATCGGGCAGCGCCGGCCCCAGCGCGCGGATGACGAGGTCGATCAGCGTCGGCAGCGCCGAATTGTACGACGCCCATCGGCGCGGTCGGGCGCGCGCTCACGATCGTGCCCTTCCGGCAGCACCAGCTTGAGCGGGCGGAACGTGCCCTCGTTGGCGTCGCCCTCCGGCAGGATCAGGTAGCGGAACGCGAGCCGCGACACCGTCTCGCCGCCGCCATAGCGGCCGCAGTTCATCGGCGCGTTGACCTCGCGCGGCAGCTCGCTGAGATCGACCGTCATCTCGTCGCCCGCGATCGTCACGGTGATCCGGCACGGCAGCGAGCCCGGATTGAGACCGTCGTCATCGAGCACCGCCTCGGCCGCATAGGTGCCGTCCGGGATCGCGCGGATGGCCGCGCGCGCCGCGGCCTCGGATTGATTCCAGATCGTCTGCAGCGCGGCGCGAAACGTGTCGACGCCGTATCGGCCCGCCAGCATCCGCGACCTCGTCGCGCCCCATCAGGCAGCCGCCGATCTGCGAGTTGATGTCGCCCATCATCTCGACCGGGAAGCGCGTGTTGTGCTCGATCATCCGGTACATCTCGCGCACCGGCTCGCCGCGCGCGCGCAGCTTCACGGTGCGGAACTGGATGCCTTCCTGGAAGATGTCGGTGGCGAACTTCGAGGTCGAGCCGATGTCGCGGCCGCCGACGTCGATCCAGTGCATCACCACCACCATGAAGCCGATCAGCGTCGAGCGGCCATCGTCGCCCGCCACATGGATCGGCGTGAACATCGCCATGTTATTGAGATGCTGGCCGATCACGCCGGCGTAGTTGTTGATGATGATGTCGCCCTCGTTGAGATCGTCGGCGCCGTAGAGATCGAGCCCGTCCTGGATCGCGGCACGCATCACGTCGGCGACGAACACCGGCATCGCCGGCCGTGCACTGGCAGATCAGGTCGCCGCGATGCGTCGACGATGCCGACCGCGTAATCCTTGTACTCGTAGATGTAGGGGCTGAACGCCGTGCGCGTGATATTGACGTCGACCTCGTCGGCGATCGCGACGAGGCGCCGGCGGATCACCTCGACCGTGACGGGATCGAGCGCCGCCGCGCCGCCAGGCGCGCGGGACGTCACCGTGTCAGCGGCTGCAGTCAATGTCGATCTCCTTGAGCCGGCCGACCGTGAACGTATCGCGCGGGCCGATCAGCGTGCTCGACCCGTACTCCTCGATCAACGCCGGTCCCTGGCCCTTGTAGCCGACCGGCAGCGCGTAGCGGTCGAGGATGGTGGCATCGAGGAAGCGATCCTCTTCGAGATAGAAGATCGGCCGCTGGCGGGTGCCCGCTGCGGCGGCGTGGCGGTCGCGATCGGCGAGCCGCGCGAGCTCGGGTCGCGCCATGTGCAGCGTCGCGAGCGAATGCAGCACCACAAGCTGGGCGTCGGCCGCCGCATTGGCGTGGCCATAGCGGCGCAGATACTCCGCGTCGAACTTCGCCCGCAGCGTTGCCGCATCGGCGTCCGCCGGCAGCGCGATCTTGAGCGAGTGCTGCTGGCCCTTGTAGCGGATCTCGGCCTCGCGCTCGAACGTGATCGTGCCCTCGCCGAACTCGCGCCGCAGCGCAGCGCCGCCTTCTGCCTCAAGCTCGGCGTAGATCGCCAATGCCTGGCTCATGCTTGTCCGCGTCGAGCCGGGCCACGATGGGTGCGCGCGGTATCGAGCCGCGGATCGGCGAGCAGCATGCCCATGGCCGAGAAATTGCCCGGCTCCGGCGGCACGATCACGCGCGGGATCTTCAGCGCCCGCGCCAGCTCGATGCCGTGCAGCGGCCCGCCGCCGCCGTAGCAGAACAGCGCGAAATCGCGCGGATCGTAGCCGCGCGCGATCGATATCTTCTTGATGATCGACGACATCGTCAGGTTGGCGATCGTCAGCACGCCCTTGGCGGCGCGCGTGACCGCGTCGTCGCCCGCATACCCGAGCGGCTCCGCAATGCGATGCATGAGCGCTCGCATCGGCCTTGTCCGGCGCAAGATTCATCTCGCCGCCGAGGAAGGTTTCCGGGTCGAGCCGGTGCAGCACGAGCTTGGCGTCGGTGACGGCGGGCTCGATGCCACCGCGATCGTAGCAGGCAGGCCCGGGCATCGAGCCGGCGCTCTTCGGCCCGACGTTGAGGCGCTTGAGATCGTCGAGCCATGCGATCGAGCCGCCGCCGATGCCGACCTCCAGAATGTCGATCACGTTGCCGCGGATCGGGAAGCCCGCGTCCGGCCCGCCGACGTAGTAGATCGACTCGACCGCATAGCGGCCGCGCTCGACCATGGCGCATTTCGCCGTGGTGCCGCCCATGTCGAAGGCGACCAGGTTGTCGATGCCGAGCGCGCTGCCGAACGATGCGGCGCCGATGCAGCCGCCGACCGGCCCGGACTCGACGAGCGTGATCGGCTCGCGGCAGCCGCGCTCGGCCGAGATCACGCCGCCATGCGAGCCCATCAGCAGCAGCGAGCCCGTAAAGCCGCCGGCGCGCAGCTCGGCGTCGAAATCGGCGATGTAGCGGCTGACCTGCGGGCCGACATAGGCATTGGCGGCCGCGGTCGCGGTGCGCTCGAACTCGTGCCACTCGCGCGTCAGCTCCGAGCCGGTGGTGACGAACACGCCGGGCAGCAGCTTGCGCAGCGCCTCGGCCGCTGCCTGCTCGTGCGCCGGGTTGACGTAGGCGTTGAGGAAGCTGATCGCCACTGCTTCGATGTTCTCGCCGCGCAGCGTGTCCGCGAGTCCGGCAAGTGCATCGGTCGCGAGCGGCACGCGCGCGTTGCCCGACGCCTCCATGCGCTCTTCGGCCTCGAAACGCAGCTCGCGCGGGATCAGCGGCGGCTCGCGGCGGAAGCGCAGGTTGAACGGCTGCGTGCGGTTGCCGCGGCCGATCTCGAGAATGTCGCGGAAGCCTTGGGTGGCGACGAGCGCGGTCTTGGCGCCGGCGCGCTGCAGCAGCGCATTGATGACGAGCGTGGTGCCGTGCTTGACGAAGCTCGCCTCGCGCGCGTCGAGCCGCGCTTTGCGGATGCAGTCGAAGATGGCGGCGCCGAGATTGCCGTAGGTGGTCGGGCTCTTGGTGAACGCCACCGCGCCGCTCTCGACGTCGCACGCGACCAGGTCCGTGAACGTGCCGCCGATATCGACCGCAATGATGTAGGGCACGCGATGCCGCTCTTAGTTGTCTACCAAATCAAATCCGTCATCCTGAGGCGCGAGCGAAGCGAGCCTCGAAGGATGATCGGGCGAGGCGCGGCAAACTTGCAAATGGCGCCGCAGCGGCCGTCGCCCTTCGAGGCTCGGCCTTCGGCCGAGCGCCTCAGGGTGACGGTGATAGACATGAGCGGAGTAGCGCTCACCGCCCCTCGGCCCGGATGCCGGCGGACTTGATCACCTCGGCCCATTGCGGCGTGTTGTCGTCGAGCATCTTCTTGACCTGCTCGGGCGTGGCGATCTTCGGCTCGACGCCGGCGGCGAGCAGCTTCTGCTGGACGACCTCGGAATCGAGCGCCTTCTTGATCTCGCCGTACATCTTGTCGAGCACTTCTTTCGGCGTCCCGGTCGGCGCGAACAGCGCATAGGTCGTCGACGCGTCGTAGTGCCCGAAACCGGCTTCCTCCACGGTCGGTACGCCCGGCAGGTCGCGCGCGTGCGTATCGCCGGCGACCGCAAGCGCGCGCACCTCGCCCGCCTTGATGTGCTGCAGCAGCCCGGGGATCGGCACGATCCAGAACGAGACGCGGCCCGCCACGATATCGGTCACGGCCTGCGACATGACGCGATAGGGCACATGCACCGCCTTGATGCCGGTGAGCCGGCAAAAAAGCTCGCCGTTGAGGTGGCCGGGCGTGCCGTTGCCGACCGACACGTAGGTCAGCTCGCCGGGCTTCTGCTTGGCAAGCTCGACCAGGTCCTTGAGCGTTTTGGCCGGCGACGCCGCCGGCACCGCCACGACGGCGCCGGTCGTTCCGACGCCGCCGACCGCGACCAGATCCTTGCGCGGGTCGTACTTGAGCCCGGGATAGAGCGTGATGTTGGCCGGCAGCGAGCCGGACGGGTCGGCCATGATGAACGTGTAGCCGTCCTGCGGCGCGTGCACCGCGATGTCGACCGCGATGGTGCCGCCGGCGCCCGGCCGGTTGTCGACGATCATCTGCTGGCCGGCCTGCTGCCCGACCTTGTCGAACACGATGCGGGTCACGATGTCGGTGACGCCCGATGGGCCGAACGGGACGATGATGCGGACCGTACGGGTCGGCCAGTCCGCCGCGCGTGCCTTGAGCGGCAGCAAGGACGCGAGCGCGCCGAGCAGCGAAACCGAAACAGATCGTCGTGTTGCGTGCACTGGCGCCCCCTTTGTGCGGCTTTGCGCGCCAATCTACCGTGGGTCCGCGGGCGATCAACCCGCATTCCGACCGCCCTGCCGCGCCAAAATGTCCTGTTATTGCAGCGCCGGCTCCGATAGATTCCGGCCAACCAGAACAACTCTCTTGCGGGAACGCCGGACGATGAAATCCTACGTCGTAGGACGCCTCGACGAGTTCGAAGAGGGCGGCCGCAAGGTGATCTCGTGCGACGGCACCGAGATCGGCGTGTTCAAGATCGACGGCGAGCTGGTCGCCTGGCACAACCAATGCGCCCATCTGCAGGGCCCGGTCTGCCAGGGCCGCATCTACAGCAAGGTGGAGGAGCCGGTCGATGCCAACGGCCACACCCGCATGCTGCACTACAACGACCAGGAAAAGCACATCGTCTGCCCGTGGCACGGCTGGGAGTTCAGCCTGAAGACCGGCAAGCATCCATCCTATTCCAAGGCGCACTTGCGCAAGGCGAAGCTCGAGATCGCCGACGGACAGGTCTATGTCGTCCTCTGACGCAGCGCGGCCGAACGATGAGTTCGCCTGGATTGACCGCTACGCGGCCGATCTGCATGCGGCGGCGCGCACGCTTGCGCGCGACGGCGAGGCCGCGCGGGTGTCCGACGAGGCGGTCGCGCAACTGCTCACCGCCGCGATCCGCCTCTATTATATGAAGGCCGACGTCGAGGAGCGCACCTTCGCGCCGATCATCCGCGAACAGACCGATCCGCTCACCGCCACCGAGGTCCTGTCCGCCGTCTCGGAGATCCTGCGCGCGCTCAAGCTTGGGCCGATGGAGCTTGCGTTGTGGTACCGGCGCCGGCCCGACGAACCAATCGACGATTAGCGCATGATCCCGAAAAGTGGGCACCGGTTTTCGGACGAGATCATGCGCCCTCAAATGGAGGAAAAGCCATGAACGCACCCACGGCGTCCGTTCCGCACCTCTTGTCGCCGCAGGAGGTCAGCGTCTTCGCCGACACGCGCGAGATCCTGGCTCATGCCAAGCGCGACGCGCGCCGGCGCAATTTCCAGGACGTGCTGATCTGCGACATCGATGCGCATCATGTCGAGACCATCTCGTGGAAGGAGATCATCCGCTTCATCGAGGATCCGGTGGTGCGCGAGCAGGCGATCCACTTCATGAACGAGCGCGTCGGCGCGCCGCCCTATGGTCTCAACGGCGACATCGGCCTGCGCTACCAGAGCGTCGGCGGCCGCATCTCGCACCAGGACGGCCAGCGCGAGACCGTGAGCGAGACCGACGTGCACCGCGACGTGACGCTGACGCGCCGCGCCATGGAGGCGCTCGCCATCGACTACATGGTGGTGTTTCCGACGCCGATGCTCTTCCTCGGCATGCATCCGCAGCCCGAGATGGAGGTCTGGCTCGCGCGCGCCTACAACAACTGGCTGATCGAGAACGTGCTCTCGGCCGACGACCGCATCAAGACGCTCGCCTACATCCCGTTCAACACGCCGGTCGAGGCCGAGCGCTGCGTGCAGGAGTTCGCCGACCGCAAGGGCGTCATCGGCTTCTGCATTCCGTCGACGCGCTACAAGCCGGTGCATCATAACGACTACATGCGGCTCTATGCGATGATCCAGGAGACCGGCAAGCCGGTCGCATTCCACGCCGGCTATCATTGGAGCGATCCTTCGCTCGCGACCGTCAACCGCTTCGTCGGCATGCACGCGCTCGGCTTCGTGTGGTGCAACCTGATCCACATGACCAACTGGATCCTCAACGGGATTCCGGAGCGCTTTCCGAAGCTGAAATCCATCTGGGTCGAGAGCGGGCTCGCCTGGGTGCCGTTCCTGATGCAGCGGCTCGACGACCAGTACCTCATGCGCATGTCCGAGGCGCCGCAGCTCAAGCGGCTGCCGAGCGAGTACATGCGCGAGCATTGCTGGTACACGACGCAGCCGATGGAGATCACCAACCAGAAGGCGCTGCAATGCACGCTGGACATGATCAACGCCGAGACCCAGCTTCTGTTCGCGTCCGACTGGCCGCATTTCGACTTCGACCTGCCGTCGACGATTTAGGATCTGCCGTTCCTCGAGCGAGCAGACCAAGCGCAACATCCTCGGCCTCAACGCCGCCCGCATCTTCGGCCTCGATCCGACGCCAAGAAAGAAGCTGTGATGGCACAGCGCCCGCGCTCCCTCTCCCCGCGTGCGGGGAGAGGGTCGGGGTGAGGGGGCGTCTTCGCGAGTCTTTACCAACGATGTGCCTTGCTGAGATTCAGCGCCCCTCACCCCAACCCTCTCCCCGTAAGAACGGGGAGAGGGGGTGCAGGCGCGGCGCGAAGATGACCTGGGCTGCCGCATGACCCTCGGCCCACCGCTCCTCGCCGGCTTGCGCGTGCTCGACATGACGCAGGTCCTGTCCGGCCCGTTCGGCGCGCAGATCCTCGCCGACCTCGGCGCCGACGTGATCAAGCTCGAGCCGCCGCACGGCGACCTTGCGCGCACCATGCAGCCGCATTTCATCGGCGACGACAGCGTCTATTTCATCTCGCTCAACCGCAACAAGCGAAGCCTCGCGGTCGATCTCAAGACGCCCGAAGGCGTCGACCTGGTGCGCCGCCTCATCGCGCGCTGCGACGTGGTGGTCGAGAACAACCGGCCGGGCGTGCTCGATCGCCTCGGCCTCAAGGCGGCGGACATCCGCCGCGACAACCCGCGGCTCATCTGGTGCGCGATCTCGGGTTTCGGCCAGGACGGTCCGTATCGCGACAAGCCCGCCTACGACATGATCGTGCAGGCGCTCTCCGGCGGCATGAGCCTCACGGGCGAGCCGGGCGGCCGGCCGGTGCGCGCCGGCATTCCGATCGGCGACATCGCGGCCGGCATGTATGCGGCGATCGCCATCCTGGCGGCGCTCAACCGCCGCCACGTGACGGGGCAGGGCGAGACCATCGACATCTCGATGCTCGACTGCCAGGCCGCGATGCTCACCTATCAGGCCGCGTACTTCCTGCATTCCGGCCAGGGGCCGGGCCGCCAGGGCAGCGGGCACGACTCGATCCCGGTCTATCGCGCCTTCACGGGCGGCGACGGCCAGGATTTCGTGATCTGCGCCCTGACGGAGGCCAACTGGCAGGCGCTTTGTCGCGTGCTCGGCGACCCGGCGCTCCCGGCAGATTCCCGCTTCGCCACCGCGCGCGACCGCTATCACAACCGCCTGCCGCTATGGGCGCACCTCGAGGAGAGCCTTCAAGGCGCGCCCCGCCGCCGACTGGGTGGCGCGGCTCGCCGCGCAAAGCGTCCCGGTCGCGGTGGTCAACACGATCGAGCAGGTCGTCGCCGATCCGCAGATCGGTCACCGCGGCATGGTTACGGATCTCGCGGCGCCGGATGGCCGTCATGCGCGCGTGATGGGCAGCCCAATCGCACTCGCTGATGCGCCGCGCGCCGAGATGCGCTTCCCGCCGCGCCTCGGCGAGGATACAGCCGAGGTGCTGCGCGAGGTGCTCGGGTTGTCGGCGGATGAGGTTGATGATTTGGAGCGTAAGCGCGTGGTCAGGCAAAGCTCGTAGGGTGGGCAACCGCGCGTGCTCATGCGTATCCGCGTGGGCAAAATCGCGTACGCGCGGTTGCCCACGCGGATGCGCATGCGAAGCGCGATTTTGCCCACCCTACGGCTCACCCTTTGCCGCCGCGATCAAATCGCTCAGCCGCGCCGCCTTCATCGGCAGGCTGTTGACCGTGATGCCGAGCGGCCGCAGCGCGTCGTTGACGCCGCTCGCGATTGCGGCCGGCGCGCCGAGATAGCCCGACTCACCTGAGCCTTTCTGCCCGAACACCGTGTGCGGCGAGGGCGTCTCGTGCTCGACGATGTCGATCTCGGGCACCTCGTGCGCCGAGGGCAGCAGATAGTCCATGAAGCTCTGCGCCACCATCTGGCCTTGCGCGTCGTAGGCGAACTCCTCGTACAGCGCCGCGCCGATGCCGTGCGCGATGCCGCCGAGCGTCATGCCGCGCACGATCTTCGGGTTGATCACGATGCCGCAGTCGTGGCCGACCACGTAGCGCCGGATCTCCGGCTTGCCGAGGATCGGATCGATGACGACGAGCAGCAGGTGGAATTCGAAGGCGTAGCACGGATACATCTGCACGCGGCCGTCCGCGGTCGGCAGCGTGCCGCCGGTCGGGACCTGCATGATGTGCGACACCGCAAGCCCCGGCTCGACGCCGGGCGGCAGCCGGTCGAAATAGCGGTGCGCGATCGCGACGAGCTCGGTCCAGGTGCGCCGCTGGTCCGGCGCGTTGCGGTCGAACACGTTGCCGTCGCGATAGACCGCGCGCTCGGCCGGAATGCCGAGGTCGTGCGCCGCGATCGCGACGAGGCGCGCTTTCAGCTTTTCGGCCGCATGGAAAGCGGCGCCGCCGAGCATGATCGCCATACGGCTGCCGACCGGCGTGTTGCTCGGCAGCGAGGCGATCGAATCCGGCCGGATCACCCGCACGCGCTCGGGATCGACCTCCAGCACCTCGCCGACCACGGTGCCGACCATGGTCTCGTGGCCCTGGCCCGACGACGTTGTGTGCATCGCGGCCGTGATCGCGCCGCCGAGGTCGACCGTGATACGGCACGAGTTCATCCAGGTCGTGGTGGCGTTCTTCGGGTTGAGCAGCGGCTCGAACGACGAGTTGCCACCGCTCGGCTCGAGGCAGGCCGAGATGCCGATGCCGGCGAGCAGGCCGTCGGCCCGCAGCTTGTCGCGCTCGGCGACCAGCTTGTCGTACTCGGCGCGCGCCAGCACCTTGTCGATCACGGCGTGATAATCGCCGCTGTCGTAGGTGCTGCCGCTCGGGATCAGGTAGGGAAAGTCCTCGTGCCGGATCAGATTGCGCCGGCGCACCTCCAGCCGGTCGAGACCGAGCGCATTCGCGACCGCCTCGATGGCACTCTCGATCGCGTAATTGGTCGGCGCCTGCCCGAACGCGCGCACGGCCTCCTGCACGGTCTTGTTGCTCATCACCGCGATCGCCCGATAGGCGACGCTCTTGATGCGATACGGCCCCACGATCGCGCTGATCGGCTTGCCGAGCTGGAACGGCGAGCGGCCCGCATAGGCGCCGACATTGTCGAGCGCGCGCATCCGCATCGAGCGGATCACGCCCTGGTCGTCGAACGCGACCTCGACGTCGAAATTGCGCTCCGGCCCATGCGCGTCGCCGCCACGCATGTTCTCCAGCCGGTCTTCGATGATCCGCACCGGAAAGCCGAGCCGGCGTGTCAGGTAGCCGACCACGACCGTGTGCTTGATGCCGCGCTTGACCCCATAGCTGCCGCCGACGTCGACGTCGTGGTGCACGCGCACGCATGTGCCGGGAATCTTCAGCGCCGCCGCGATCTGGTCGGGATACTTCGGCATCTGGATCGAGGCGAACACGTCGAGCATCTCGTGCCAGGGGTCCCACGTCGCGACCACGCCGAAGGTCTCGATCGGCACCGTCGAGCTGCGCCCCCATTTCACCTGGAGGGCGAGGCGGTGCGGGCTATCGGCGAAATCCTTGTCGACGTCGCCCCACACGAAGCTCTTGTCGAGCAGCACGTTCGAGCCGTGCGCCGCGTGCACGCGCGGGCTTCCTGGCTTGTACGCTTCCTCGCCGTCGAGCACGAACGGCAGCGGCTCGTACTCGACCGCGACCGCCTCGGCGGCGTCTTCGGCGAGCGCGCGGCTGTCCGCGACCACGGCCGCAACCCATTCGCCCGCGTAGCGCGCAATGTCGACCGCGAGCGGACGGCGCGGCACGTTCGGCGTATCGAGGCCCGTCATCAGCGGCAGCGTCGCGGCGGCGAGCTCTTGCCCGTCGAGCACATGGTGCACGCCCGGCATCGCCAGCGCCGCGGTCTTGTCGATCGACACGATGCGCGCCGCCGGATGCGGGCAGGTGACCAGCGCGACATGCCGCATCCCCGGCAGCGCAATGTCGGCCGCGAAGCGCCCCTTGCCGGCGACGAAGCGGCGGTCCTCGCGCACGCGGCGGTCGGACGAGACGTAACGGAAGCGATGCGGGGTAGACATCTCACCCGGCTCCCTCATCCTGAGGTGCTCGCCCGAAGGGCGAGCCTCGAAGGGCTACCGGTCGGTTGGCGCCGCGCAGGCGCTCGGCCGCGAGCGCGATCGCCTCGACGATCTGGGCGTAACCGGTGCAGCGGCAGATGTTGCCGGAGATCGCCTCGACGATCTCGTCGCGCGTCGGCGAGGTGTTCCCGGCGAGAAGCGCATGCGCGGCGAGGATCATCGCGGGCGTGCAATAGCCGCATTGCAGGCCGTGCGTCTCGCAGAACGCGTCCTGCAGGACCGACAGCTCACCGGGCGCCGGGGTCAGGCCCTCGATGGTGGTGATCGCATGGCCGTCAGCCTGCACGGCGAACATCAGGCACGAGCGCACCGCGACGCCCTCGATCAGCACCGTGCAGGCGCCGCACACGCCGTGCTCGCAGCCCGTATGCGCGCCGTTGAGCGCGAGCTTGTCGCGCAGACAATCGAGCAGCGTCATGCGCGGCTCGACGTCGACGCGATGCGATTCGCCGTTGACCCGTAGGATGGGTTGAGCGTCAGCGAAACCCATCATCTCGGCGCGCGCGTTTTCATTGTGACCCGCATAACGATGGGTTTCGCTGCGCTCAACCCATCCTACGCGTTCCTTCTTCGCATCTTCACTCGCCTCCGCAATCGCGCGGATCGCGAGGCTCGTGGCGACGCGCCGGCGATACTCCGCCGACGCATGCAAATCGGCCATCGGCGTGATGCCGGCGAGCGCATCGGTCACGGCGGCGCGGATCGCGTCGGGCGTCAGCCGCGTGCCGGCGAGCACCTGTTCGGCGCTCGCGAGCCGCAGCGGCACCTCGGTCGCGGCGCCGACCCCGATCGCGATGCGCGCGCAGGTGCCGTCCGGCGCGAGCGCGACCTGCGCCGCGGCGGACGCAAACGCGAAATCGCTCTTGCGCGAGCTGATCTCCTGGAAGCCGACGCCGACGGGTCCGGGCCAAACCGGAAACCGCACCGATGTGAGGATCGCGCTCAGCGGCAGCGCCGTCACCATCGGGCCGAGGAAGAAGTCGGCGGCCGCGGTCTCGCTGACTGCGCTCGCCTTCCCGACAGATCAGCGTCGCGCCCAGCGTGACCGCGACCAGCGCGATCTCGGCGGCGGCGTCCGCATTGGCGAGCGAGCCGCCGATCGTGCCGCGCGCGCGCGTCGCCGTATGGCCGACGAACGGCAGCGCGCGGGCGAGCAGCGGCAGCTTGGCGTGCACCAGCGCATGGTGCTCGGCCGTGCGCTGCGTCGTCGTCGCGCCGATCGCGATCGCGTTCGTCGTCTTCGCGCACATACGGCGAGGCCCGGAACCCGCGCGATGTCGATGAGCCGCGTCGGCCGTGCGAGCCGCATGGCCATCAGCGGCACCAGCGTCTGGCCGCCCGCGATCACGCGCGCGCCGTCGTCGGCCGCAAGCAGCGCGCAGGCCTCGTCGAGGCCGTCAGGTCGTGAATACGCGAAGGCGGCGGCTTTCATTGCGGAATGCGAAACCTCGCGGCCCGATGGCCGGTTCACCGGCATTAATCGGGGTCGCGGCGGCGCGGTCAACCGGCAAATCGCCGGGCGGGACGCGCTGAGGCGCGCTATGTTTCCGGTCCGATTGACCGAGCCCCCGCGGCCGATGAGAGGCGCAATGACGGATTCGACTGCGGACGCCACGGTCCGTGCCATCGCCCAATACGCCGCGGACCTGCGCTTTGCCGACCTGCCGGCCGAAGCCGTGCACGCCTGCGTGCGGCGGATCGCGGACACGCTCGCGTGCGGCATCGCGGCCTACGACGCCGAGCCGAGCCGGATCGCGCGCTCGCTCGCGTTGCGCGCCGATGTCGGCGGCGGCGCGCGCGTGCTCGGCACGGCGCGCCGCGCGCTGCCGGAGCTTGCGGCTTTCGCCAATGCCGCGATGGGGCGCTATCTCGACGGCAATGACTGCTTCCCGGGCGGCGGCGGGCACCCGAGCGGCGTGATCGCGCCGGTGCTGGCGGCCGCCCAGGTCGCGGGCGCGGACGGATGCGACGCGATCGCCGCGATCGTCGCGGGCTACGAGGTCCATCGCGCGCTGCACGAGTCGCTGCGCGTGATGACGCGCGGCCTCGACCATGCGCTCTATCCGGCCATTGCGGCGGCGGCCGCGACCGCCAAGGTGCTGCGCCTCGACCCGGCGCGCATGATCAACGCGATCTCGCTTGCCACTGTCGCCAACCTGCCGCTCGCCGTCACGCGGCGCGGCCGCCTCTCGATGTGGAAGGGCGTCGCCGAGGCGAACGGCGCGCGCAACGGGCTGTTCGCGGCGCTGCTGGCGCAAGCCGGCATGACGGGGCCGGAGCAGCCGTTCGACGGCGCGCTCGGCCTGCGCGACCTCGTCGGGCCGGTCGATGTGGCGCGTCTGGGCGGTTCGCCGCTCGCCATCATGACGGCTGACATGAAGTTCTTCGTCACCGAATATCATTCGCAGGGGCCGCTCGCGGCCGCGCTGTCGCTCGCCGGTGATCTCGATATCGACGCTATCGCGGCGGTCCGCGTCCATACCTACGAATTCGCCCACCGGGAGATCGGCTCGGGCGCCGAGAAGTGGCGCCCAACCACGCGCGAGACCGCCGACCACAGCCTGCCCTACGTGGTCGCGGCCACGCTGGTGGACGGCGGCTTCAGCGATGCCGTGTTCGCGCCCGCGCGCCTGTCCGATCCGCGCATCCTCGCGCTCGCCGACAAGATCACGGTCGACGAGGACCCGGCGTTCACGCGGGCGTTTCCGGCGACATTCCCCTGCCGGGTCGAGATTGCGCTGCGCGACGGCACGACGCGGAGCGCCGGCCGCGATGTCCCGCATGGACATCACGACGACCCGCTGACCGATGCCGAGGTCGAGGCCAAATTCACCGCGCTTGCGCGCCGCAGGCTGGCGCCCGCCCGCGTGGCGCCCGCCTGGGACATGATCCGTACGCTCGAGCACTGCAACCGCCTCGATGATTTGTTCGATGCGTTCACGATAGAGGGTTGAGACCGGCCGTCGTGGCGATGGAACTCGCGCCCGATGTCGCGCGTTGTCGTTGCGGCTGATCAGGCGCCATATCGCGTGTTCGAGCGCAGCAGCCTACCCGTACCGTTGTTCGTGAGAGGAGAGGGGCCCGTGCAGCCCGCACAAGTCCGGCCCCCGCAGCGCGCCGAAGGGCGCGCCTCCGCGGAGCGTTCGCGCGAACAGCTCGATCTCACCGATCCGCACCCGTTGATGACGACCAGCATGTTCTGGCGCCGGGCCGCGCAATTCGCCACGGTCGGCATCTTCCTCATCATGTTAGGGGCGTTTCTCGATATTGCCCGGCCCATCATCCTGCCGATCGCGTCGGCGGCCGTGTTCGGCACCATGCTCGGGCCGCTCGCGCGGCGCGCGGCCAGGCGGGGCATTCCGGCCTGGGTGTTCGCACTTGTCGTTGTGGGCTTCTTCGTGCTGCTGCTGCAGGCGATCACCGTCATGGTGTCGGCGCCGCTGGTCGACTGGATCGGCCGCGTGCCCGAGATCGTTCAGGCCATCAAGACCAAGCTACAGGCGCTGGAGAGCGGGGTCGCGGCGTTTCGCAGCCTGCAAGCGATGCTCGGCGGCGGCTCGGCAATCAAGGTCGATCTCCCCGGCCTGGTCCAGCCGACCGTCGTGTTCCTCACGCCGACGATCGGCGAGCTCCTGATCTTCTTCACCACGCTGTTCTTCATCCTGCTCGATCGCGTCGACCTGCGCAAGCACATGATCCTCGTGTTCAAGGACCCGGACGATCGTTTGCGCGTCATCCGCATCCTCAATGACGTCGAGCGCAATCTCTCGCGCTACATCGGCACCGTGACGGTGATCAACCTGGCGATCGGCGTGATCACGGCGGCGGGTGCCTGGCTCCTCGGCTTCAAGACGCCGCTGCTGTTCGGCGCGCTCGCCTTCGTGTGCAATTATGTTCCCTATATCGGGCCCGCGATCGTCACCGTCGTGCTGTTCGCGGTCGGGCTGATCAGCTTCCCGTCGCTGGCCTACGCGGCGCTCGCGCCGGCGCTGTTCGTCGGCCTGACCACGTTCGAGGGCCACGTCGTGACGCCGAGCATCGTCGGCCGGCGGCTCACCTTGAATCCGCTCGGGGTTTTCCTTAGCCTAGCCTTCTGGACTTGGCTGTGGGGGCCGGTCGGCGCCTTTCTGTCGGTGCCGTTTCTCATCTTCGGTCTCGTCATCGCGCGGCACCTGTTGGTCACCGACGAGGGCGAGCTGCCGGACTGAGATGGAACTTTTCCCCACGCCGTTACTTGAAGCATTGGCAAGCATTGGTATTTCGTTGCGGAGCAAGTGATGGCGTCAACCCAGGATGCGACAGCGACGGTCGAGGATATCCAGCGCGACATGAAGGCGTTGCGCGCCGATCTCGCCAAGCTCGCCGGCCAGGTCAGCGAACTGGTGAGCGCGGGCGGCGGCGAGGCGATCGCCGGCCTCAAGGAGCGCGTGCACCGCATGCAGGATGGTCTCGACGAGACCATGTCGGACATGGGTGAGCGCGGCCGCGAGGCGCTGAGCGACGTGACCGGGCATCTCAGCGAAGCGCTGCAGGAATTGATCGAAGAGCATCCGCTCACCACGATCGCGCTTGCGGTCGGGCTGGGCTTCCTGTTCGGTACGGCGTGGCGCCGCTAGCGCATGTTCGGGCGAAGCCCGCCCCCGGCTTGATCGAGGGTGGGCACCGGTTCGCCGGCCAGAACATGCGTCAAATGAAAGAGCGGCAGGCAGGGGGGTTATAAGGGGCCGTGTTCGACGCTCCGATCGCCAATCTCAAGCACAAGCTCGACCTCGCCGTGAAATCCACGATCGTCGGCGTCGTCGCATGCGCGTGCGTGCTGATTGCCCTCGCGTTCTTCTGCGCCGCGCTCTTCCTGTGGCTTGCGGAGCGCTACGGCGCGATCGCGGCGGCGCTCGTGCTTGGCGGGGTTTTCACGATCCTCGCCCTTGTCGCCGTGATCGTCATCTTGATCTTGCGCCGCCGCACGCCGCCGCCTCCGCCGCCGCGCAAGGCCGCCTGGTGGGCCGATCCGGTGCTGCTCGCGACCGCGCTCGACATCACGCGCACGCTCGGCCGTAAGCGACTCGCCACGGCCGTGCTGGTGGGTGCGTTCGCGGTCGGCATGTTGCTCCAAGTATCCCGCAAGCGCGAAGACAAGGGCCCTGAATAGGGCCACTGAGCGGCCAATCCACCGCCGCCATCGTCCACGCAATGATGCAGTCGGATTAGCGTGCGGCGCAGCGCGTGGCGCCCGCGTCCGCGCCGGAACTTTGCATTCGTGCGGGCATTGAATCTCAGGGTGAGGATAAGGAGAGATCGATGCTGTCGACCATCCTGATCGTCATTCTGATCCTGCTTCTCATCGGCGCGCTGCCGACGTGGCCCTACAGCTCCAATTGGGGTTATGGACCGGGCGGCGGCGTCGGGCTGCTGCTCGTCATCATCGTCGTCCTGGCGCTGCTCGGACGGCTGTAGCGTGCCGTTGCCTTACGCGGCCGTGATCAGATGCAATGCGACGCTACTGCGCGGCGGGGCGGCGTGAGCCGCGCCGCCGCCGTTGCGTCACTCACTTCTCGCCCGTTTCGGCCATCCGCTTCTTGATATCCGCGACCGTCCATCCCGTGAGGGCGGCGAGGTTCTTCGCCTCATCGTCGAATTGCGCCTGCAGACCTTCACGGTACTCCCACGCGCGCCAGCAGCTTGCGTATCCGTGCCAGGGATGATTCAGCACATAGCGGACCTGGTAGTTGCCGCGGTCGTGCGTCTCCATCAGCGCGAGGTCTTCGGGAAAATGCGCCGCGTCGTAGCGCACGTGCAGCCGCGTCACGAAGGCGTTCGCGGCTCCTAGACGCGCGTCCGAGTTCGGCGCGATCCAGCGGGCGCCCAGCTCGACGAGCTCGCTTGCGGCCATCGGGGTGCCGGCGCACGGATCGCACCAGCCCATGTCCCAGGCATATTCGGTGAACACGGCGCGCATGTCCTCCTCCTGCACGGCGCGATCGAACGCGGCCTTGTAGACCTTGCCGAAATCCTCCTTGACGTAGAGCGGCACGGTCAGCGCCGAGGGCAGCTTGACGGTGCGATAGTTCGTCGTCTCGACGCGGCCGTTGCGGCCGAGCGCGTAGATGATCAGGTCCTGCGCGCCGTTGGCGTTCACGGTGCCGAGCCGCAGCGGCAGCATGAACTTCGCGCTCTCGTAGCGCACCTGCAGCGGCCGCAGGTAGCCGCGCCCGATCTGCTGCATGCGGTCGAGGTTCACCTTGGCGACGAAGAAATGCATATTCTGCTTGATGTAGCTCGCGAGTACGTTGGTCGCGCCCTCCGGAATGCGATAGCCGTTGTCGGTGAGCCAGCTGACGAGCCCGCCGCTTTGCGTCGCCGACAGGATCTGGACGTCGTACTCGGCGACGTCGTAGCTCGCCTCCACGGTGACGCCGTAGGAGACGGCGTGACTGCTCGCCTGGGCGACCTGCGCCGCCCCGCGATACATCATCATCGGCACCGCGGCGACGCGCGGCGTCGGCGCGCAGGGGTCCTCGTCGTAGTACTCGACCAGCCGCGGCGCCGTGTAGGCGTCGATGTGATCGATCGTCTTCATCTCGACCACGCCGATCTGCTTGCGCTCGATGAAGGTCGGCACCGGTACGACCAGCGCGAACTCGCGCGGCTCGCCCTCGTAGTCGCTCGCCATCGTGATGGCGGTCTTGTTGCCGTCGCGCGCCAGCACGACCTTGGAGCTCTTGTTGAACAGCTTCGCGTCCGCCTTGGCGACGTAGAAGCCGCAGAAGGCGACGGCCGGGCCGACCTGCCAGAAGAGCTGAGCCGCGATCGCGACGATCGCGACGGTCGATTTCAAGCGTATCCGGGTCTTTGCAGTCCTCTCGGCGGTCATCGGGCGGCTCCCTGTTGCGCCGGATCGCGCCACGCGAACCGGCCGGCTGGAAAGATGCGGTCGAGCAGAAGCGTTGCGGGCGAGAGCGCGATCAGCGCCACATAGAGCGCCGGCCGCATCTGCCACGCGAAGGCGAGCCAGTGCGCGAGCAGCGCGACCGCAAGCGCGAACAGGAAGCGGCCCGGCCGCGCGGACGGCGTCGTGCGCGGGTCGGTGATCATGAAGAACGCGAAGATCAGCAGCGAGCCGCTCTGCATCTGGTGCAGGGGAATCGTCGACGGATCGCCGAGCCAAAGGGCGCGCGCGAGCAGCAGCGCGCCGTGGCAGGCGAGGAAGAACAGCGCCACGTCGCCGCGGCGCGCCGCATTGAGGACCATGAAGGCCGCGCAGGAGACGAGCATCACGAACCAGGCGTTCGTGCCCCACTGGCCGGGCGAGATCCAGACATGGTCCGGCAACGCGAAGAGCAGGGCGACGATGGCGAAGCCGGCCGGATTCCAGATGTGCTTGCCGTCGATCCGCAGGATGAATTTCGAGCCGATTGCGATCGCGGCCGCGGCGGCGTGAACCCACGCCGCGTCGGCGCGCAGCAGCAGGCTCAGCGACAGGCCGGTGATCAGGGGTGAGCGCAGGTCGAGCGCAGGCAGCCGAAAGATGCGCGTGAACACGAGTTGGGTCGCCAGCGCCGACGCGACCGCGAGCCCGCTGTTGAGCGGCTGGGCGCCGAAATCGATCCAACCGATGTTGAACGCGAGCAGGGAGGCGAGCACGAGGATCTGGAAGTGACGGGCATCGCGGCGCAGCAGCGTATTGATGCGGCTCGACAGGTTCGGCAGGGTCGTCGCCGCGACCGTCAGCATCGTCATGGGCTCGCTCCGTTGGGGCTTGCTTCACCCGACCCGCCGCGGTGTTTGCGGGGGCCTTGATCCGGAAAGCGGGCGAGGCCCGCGATCCCGGACAAGGCGGCGGTCCGGGAAATTTCTTTCCGCCGATGTCCGAATTGCCGCGCCGGGAGCGCATTCACAGGACGGCGCGAACGACATGAAATTGCGAGGTTTTTCGTGCAGTCGAGTATTTCTGCCCTAAATCGGACACGCCCGGCCGCGACACAGGTGCCCATTCCGGCACGTCCGCATTCGGCGAAAACGCGCGCTTTCCCTATGACGACGGTCTCGACCATCGACGTCTCGAGCGCCGCGGCGGAGCCGGCCGCCGCGATCCTCTCGCCGGCCGAGGCCGGCGCCGCCATCCGGGCGCTGAGCGTCGCCGACAAGACAGCGTTGATGAAGCTGGCCCGGCTCTATGCGAAGAAGACGCCGTACGACCATGAGGACCTGCTGCAGGAGGCGGTATGCCGCGTGCTCGCCGGCGCGCGTGCCTGGCCGCGGCACGTCGCGGCGCTGCCGTTCCTGTGGGGCGTGGTGCGCAGCATCGCGTGGGAATGGAAGAAGGAATTGGTCGAGCGCGATTCCGGCGCGACCGACTTCGACGGCGAGGAGCGCCGCGCCATCGCGGGTCTCGACGTCGTCAAGGTGCTCGCGCTGTTCGACGACGATCCCGCGGCCCAGATCATCGTACGCGGCATGATGGAAGGCGCGCGCGGACAGGAGCTGCAGGAGTTGAGCGGGCTCGACAAGACCGACTACGAGAGCAAGCGCACCAAGATCCGACGCCGGATCGAGAAACTCGAATTATAAGCCGTTGCTGCCATGAACCGCGTGTCCGACCCACTGCAGAACCTCGCCGATGCGCTGACCGAGGACGTCGTCGCGGCGTCGCCGGAAGTGCTCGCCGCCGAGGTCGCGCGGGAGCGCGGCGACGCCGCCGGGTTCGCGCTCGACTTCGACCGCGTCGTCGCGCGCGCCGACAGGCAGGCGCGCTGGCGCCGCGTCGCGCAGCGGCTGCGCGCGCTCGTGCCGTCCACCACTCTGCGGTCATGGCGCCCCGCCATGGCGGCGGTGGCCGGCGTCGCGGTCGTCGTGGTCGCGGGCGACCTCTATCTGCATGTGAATGCGGGGTCCGAAGCGCCGCGCACGATGTCGGTGCCCCTCGAGCAAGCCCGCGCGCGCGAGCCTGCGAACGATGACCTCTTGGCATCGCGCCGGCTGGCCTACCGCGACGACGATGGCGGTCACGCGCCGGCGAACGCGACCGCCGCATCGCCGGCGGCGCTGCCGCCTGCGCCGCCGCCCGCCGAGTTCGCAGTTGCGCCCAAGCGCGTGCACACTGTGCCGATCGGGCCGGCCACGCAGGCGCCCGAGCCGCCGCCTTCCGCGGCAGCCCCGTCCGCCGATGCGCCCAAGCCGAAGCCCGTGCGCACCGTGCGGATTCCGTCAGCCGGCGAAACGCCCCGTTTGCCGGCGCAGGCCGCGCCCGCGGACCAGCGCTCGCTGGCGTTCACCGACACTCCGGCGGTCGAGACGCGGAAGGCTTCGCGTCTGCAGTCCCAGGCGCACGTCGCGTCGGCGCCGGCACCGGCCGCCGCGGCGGTCGATCAGGCGAACACGGACCGCGATGCGGTCCCGTCCTTCGCGTGGCCCCTGCGCGGCCGCGTGGTGGCGGATGTTGCCGCCGCGATGGCGGACAAGCGCGATGACGGCATCGACATCGTGGTGCCGGCCGGCACCGACGTGCGCGCCTCGGCCGACGGCGTCGTCGCCTATACGGGCGACGGCCTCAAGAACTTCGGCAACCTCATTCTGGTGCGCCACGACGCCGGCTTCGTCACCGCCTACGCGCACGTCGACAAGATCCTGGTGAAGGTCAACGACCAGGTGCACCGCGGCCAGGTGATCGCCAAATCCGGCAGCACCGGCGTCGTGTCGACGCCGCTGCTCCACTTCGAGATCCGCAAGGGCGCCGCGCCCGTCGACGCGAGGCAGTATCTGCCGCCGGACCAAGCCGACGCGGTGAAGTAGGCCGTAGGTTGGGTCGAGCTCTCGCGAGACCCAACAATAACGGCGCCGACGTTGGGTCTCGCGAAGACGCTCGCCCCAACCTACGATCCGACCCGACGCGCTATTCCCACGGCATCAGCGAAGCATGGATCACGTCCTTGACGCCTTCGTTGCCGACCGAGCGGATGGCGAGGTCGACGTCCTTCAAGCCGAACTTGTGTGTCGTCACCAGCTCGAGGGGAAAGCGCTTGGACGCGATCTGCTCCAGCGCGAGCTCGCACGCCCGGTAGCTGTGGCCGCGCGCGCTCTTCATGGTGATGAACTTCACCGTGAACTTCTCGAGCGGGAAGTTGGGAAACGCCGCCATCTCGCCTTGCGCCACGATGACGCCGCCCTTGCGCTTGAGCGCCTCGATGCCGAGCAGGATCGGGATCGTGCCGGCGCCGGCCGTGCAGTCGAGCGCGACGTCGACGCCCTTGCCGCCGGTGATCTGCATGATGCGCTCGAGCGGGTTCTCCTTCTGCACGTCGATCACGTGGTCGGCACCGAGCTTTTTAGCGACCTCCAGGCGCGCGGCATCCTTGGATGTGCCCGTGACGATGATCAGCGAGGCACCCGCCTGCTTGCAGATCACGGTCTGCGACAGCCCCTGCTGGCCCGGGCCCTGGATCAGCACCGTCGAGTTGTAGCCGACGCCGCCGTCGAACAGCGACCACTCGACGCCATTCGCCATCGGCGTGACGAGGCCGGCAAGCTCGGGCGTCACGCCCTTCGGCACGTGGTGCACGACGGCGTTCCACGGCAGATAGACGTATTGCGCGAACCCGCCCCACAGGTGCGGCGGCTTCTCGTCCGACGTGTAGCCGTAGCGGATCGCGTCCGGATTGGTGCGCCAGTTGGTGTTCTCGCAGTGCCGGTATTGCCCGGCGTGGCACCACTCGCACTTGCCGCAGCTCACATAGTGCTCGACGAAAACGAGGTCGCCTTCCCGGAAGCCCTTGCGGTTGGTGAACTCGCGGCCCGCCTTGGCGATATAGCCGATGTTCTCGTGTCCCATGATGGTGGGCTTGTCGTTGGGCGGATGCTTGTAGAGCTTCACGTCGGTGCCGCAGATGCCGGCGACCTCCATTTTCAGGAGGGCGGCGTCCGCCGGAACCTCGGGCATCGGATAGTCGCGCAGCTCGGTCTTGCTCGGGCCCGTCCGCACCGCCGCCAGCACCTTTTCCGCCACTGTCATGTCTCCAACCGAGGGTCTCTTGGGCGCGCAATCTAGGGCGGCGCGACCGCCGGTCAAGCGTGCCGTCCCGCGCTTTTTCGGCCGCAAGGTGATATATCGGTGGGGACCCGGAGCCCGTCGCCATGTCGCAGATTTCAAAGGTCTTCAGAGAGGCAGTCGACGCTGCCGCAACGCTGCCTGAAGCCGAGCAGGACAAGATCGGTCGTGAGTTGCTTGAGCACGTCGAGAGGTTGCGCACACTCAGGGCGGATCTGCAGGCGGGGATCGCGTCACTCGATGGGGGGAAGGGCAGGAAGCTCGACATGGAGGAGGTCAAGGCGCGAGCGCGGGCTCGACATGCCAAACGCTAAATTTGCCGTTGTTTGGTCACCAGAAGCGGAAGAAGACCTCATCGAGATTTGGAGCTACCTAGCCGACCGGCATCGCCGCAAATTGCCGACGCGCAACTCGACGCAATCGAGAATGCCTGCACCACGCTCGAGCATTGGCCATATTCGGGGCGGCAACGCGACGGCTTGTTGCCCGGCTTGCGAAGCGTGCTGGCCTCTCCCTATGTGATCTTCTATCGCGCTCGCGACGCCGCCGTTGACATCGTCCGGGTCCTCCATGGTCGGCGCGATCTTGACGCAATCTTTGCGGACCCTTTTGAAACTCAGTGAGAGTGTTGCGCGGAAGTCGCGCGCACGGAGTTCACCATTGACCGATTACGCAACCGCGCTGCAGCAGTGGCTCGCCGGGACCGATGCGTCGGGCGAGCGTGCGGCCACGCGCAAGTCGGCGCGCGCCGGGTTCGTCACGCGCAGCCCGGCGCAGCGTGCCGCCCTCGAACGCGTGCGGGCCTGGACGCGCGAGCGCTTTTCGCTCGGCGACGATGTCGCGCTGCTGGTGACCGAGCTCGCGTGCACGCTGCCGGGCTGCCCGCCGCATGAGACCGTGGTTGCGTTCTGGATCGCCGAGGACCGGCGCCACCACTTCAAGGTGTTCAAGCCGGTCGCCGATGTGGTGCCGGACGATCTGCCGCCCGCCTGGCTCAAGGATGCGCTGGTGATCCCGCCCGGCGGCGACTGCGATTGCTGCTGATTCCTGCGCCAACGCTGCGGGCAGGTGGGGCACGTTGCGGCAAGCTGCCGCTTCCGCCGATGTCCGCGGCGCTTCATACTCGCGGTCTTGTTCCACGCACATGTCTGGCGACGGAGACGTTCACATGAAGAAAACTATCGCAACGGGCACGATCATCGCGGCGTTGTTCGTGCTCGCGGCGATCCTCGGCGGCGCGCCGGCGCGCGCGGCCGACGCTTGGCCGTCGCGGGCGATCACCGTGATCGTCCCGTTCGCGGGCGGCAGCGCGAGCGACGTGGTCACGCGCATCATGCTGGCCAAGATGAGCCAGAACATGGGCCAGACGATCATCGTCGAGAACCGGCCCGGCGCCGGCGGCAATATAGGCACCGCCTATGGCGCCAAGGCGACGCCCGACGGCTACACCTGGACCGCCAGCGGCTCAGGCCCGATCGCCGCCAACGTCACGCTCTATCGCGAGCTCGGCTACGATCCCGTGAAGGATTTCGAGGAGGTCTCGCCCTTCGCCTATTTCACCATCGTGATCGCCGCCAGCACCAAGCTGCCCGTGCAGACGCTGCCCGAGCTGATCGCCTACGCCAAGGCGCATCCGGGCGAGCTCAATTACGGTTCGGTCGGCATCGGCAGCTCGCAGCATCTCGGCGGCGTCTATTTCGAGCAGGTCACCGGCACCAAGCTCACCCATGTGCCGTACAAGAACATCGGCCAGTACGCCCCCGACATGATCGCCGGCGTGGTGCCGCTCGGCTTCCAGTGGCTGCCTAACGTGCTTGCGCCGCTCAATACGAAAGGCGCTCGCGCGCTCGCGGTTGCCGGCAAGGACCGCCTGCCGGCGCTGCCCGACACGCCGACCACGATCGAGGCGGGATTGCCGGATTACCAGGCATCCGGCTGGTTCGCGATGCAGGTGCCGCACGGCACGCCGAAGGACATCGTGCTGCGCATCAACCACGAGATGGCCAAGGCGCTCGCCGACCCGGACGTGAAAAAGAAATTCGAGCAGCAGGGCGCCGTCCCCAACGTGCTCCCGCCCGAGGAGGCCGCGAAGTTCATCTCCAGCGAGATCACCAAGTGGCATGACATCATCGTCAAGGCCGGCATCCCAAAGCTGTAGAGCATGGCGGACGAAGCGCGCAACCTGACGGGCGTCTGGCAGGGCCTCTACACTTATCCGCACGGCCAGTCGGTCTCGTTCGTGGCGACGCTGATCGACAGCGCCGGCGCGCTGTCGGGCTCGACCCACGAGCCCGGCGTCGGCGCCGACGCGCCGTCCGGCACGCTCTATGCGACGCTCGTCGGCACGCGCGGCGGCAGCGCCGTGACGTTCCGCAAGACCTATGACGGTAAGTTGCCGCGCTACCGCGCGGTCGACTATGCGGGCACGCTCAACGCCGACGCCACCGAGGTCGAGGGCCGCCGGACCATTCCGGGCGTGTGGTCAGGCACGTTTTTGATGATCCGTCCCGCGCGCAATGAAGAAAGCGTCGAGCGCAAAGCCGCGCAGCGCGCGTAATGCCGACGACCAACTCTGCCTCATCCTGAGAGCTTGTGAATCTATTGATTTTGACGGTTTGCGACCTGAGTCAAATCAAGGACTTAGGGCCCTCGAAAATCACAAAAGTCGAATAGATTCACATTCTCTGAGGAGCACGCGCGAAGCGCGTGCGTCTCGAAGGATGGCCGCACGCGATTCAGATCATCACCGTATTCACGGTCCGCTGCTCGATCTCGCTGCGCACCTTGGCGTAGACCTTCGGATTGCGTGCCGAGAGGATCTGCAGCGCGGCGAGCACCGCGTTCGACGGCTCGAGCACCGTCATCACCGGCACCTTGCTGGGCGCGCGCAGCGACGACCACACGTCCTCGGGGAAATCCCTGGCGCTCGCCGGCACCGTGATCACGGGCATCGTCGACATCGCCGACAGCGTCGGGCCGGCGCCGTTCGAGCGGCCGATGAAGGCGATCATCACCGAGTCCGGCACCTCCTGCGCCAGGCGGTGCAGCGTATGCGCGGCCGCGACCGGCTCCTTGTGCACCGAGCAGACCACGACCTGCATGAGGTCGGCGAGATCGCCGAGCGCGTGGGTGAACGGCTCGGTCTTGTCCGACGTCGAGCCGCACCACAGGATGATGCGCTGCCGCGGCACCTGGAAGCGGCCCGTGATGTCGGCGACACGGCGATATTTCTCCACCACCGTGTCGATCGCGCCGCCGTCGCGGTACACCTGCTTGTCGAGATAGGCGCCGTTCTCCAGCACGCGCCACGAGTTGTTGTCGATCACGTCGGCGAGCAGCAGGCGGCCCTTGGTGTCGAAGCCGAACTCGACCTTGAGGTCGACCAGCGTGCCGCCCTGGAGCTGCCACGCCTTCTCGAGCGCAAGGAACGTCTGGCGCGCCACCCGCTCCATCTCGGGAAAGAACTTCCACTCGTCCTTGTGGTCGAACACGTCGTCGGTCGAGAGCACGAGGAACGGCTCCTGGCCGACCAGCGGCTTCGCCGGGTTGTAGAGCTTGATCTGCTTGTCGCCCTCCGCGTAGCCTATCAGCGGATCGTCGGCGACGAGCGGCTTGCCCTTCCAGTTCTTGTCCTTGGTCTTGAGGTAGAACTCGACGATCAGCCGCGGAAACAGCTGGCCCTTGCCGTATTGCGGATGGCGCTTGAGATAGGAGCCGTGCGCCTCGCGCCGCGTCACCACCTCGTAGGGCAGCATGTGGCACTTCGGCGCGATGAACGAGGTCGCGCTGTCCTGCTCCTCGAACGCTACGGGCAAGCCGCACGCTTTGAGCAGGCGGAAGACGTTGCAGGTGGTGCCGTTGGCGAGCGCGCTCTTGCCCGAGATCACGTCGTGCTTCGCGCCGTCGCCCGCTGTGATGTCATCCTTGGAGATGAGCGTCACGAGATCGGCGCTGCCGGCGATCTGGTGGATCTTCTTGGTCTTGCCCTCGGTGACGAGGGCCCCGAGGGAATGCTTCGAGCGTTCGGCCGTCTTTGCGTCCACGGCGGTTTCCTGTCTGGCTAGCGAGTTGCGAGGTTAAATCGGGGCGTGTCACTGCACGTGTCTTGGTCGGTGAACCTGCATCCGCCTCGAATCAAGGCCGGGACGGCTTCCGCCGGGACATGCACCCATCCTGAGATAGCCTAACTCCCCGCGCTGGCAAGGGCCATTTCGCCGCTATCCAGTGGGGATTTTACCCCGGGAACCCGACGATCCGCCGCGCGGTCGGCCCCGGGCCGGCAGGCCCGTTCCGGACACCGGCGGTCGATGGGCTCAACCCTTGATCTGGCGACCGGCGCGCACGTCGGCGATCAGGGCCGTGAAGGCTTCGAGGCTCGCCCTGGCGGTGTTGACGTAGGTGTCGGTCTTGGCATCGAGCCATTTCTCCGCGTAGCCGATCGCCGTGTGGGCAAGGCGCACACGGCCGTCGAGCCACGGTCCGCCGCCGAAGCCGCCGATCACCGGGATCTTCACCGCCTTCACGACCGCTTCGCCCGCGACCGGCCCCGAATTGGTGAAATCGAGCAGCGAGGCGCCGGCCTCCTCGAGCACCTTCGCCTCCGCGACGAGTCGCTGCGTCAGCTCCGGCCGCGCCTGCGCGTCCGCCGCCGATTGTGCGCCGTACGGAATGCCGAACTTGAGCGCGGTCTGCGGCGTGAGGCCGAACTGCGCGAACACCGGAATGCCGGCGCGCACGAGCGCGCGCACCGCATCGGGGAAGTCTGCCGCCGCATCGACCTTGATCAGGTCGGCGCCGCCTTCCTTGACGAGGCGGATCGCGGCCGCGAGCGCCGTGTCGATGCCCTGCTGCACCGGCCCGAACGGAAGATCGCAGCTCACCAGCGCGCGCGCCGTGCCGCGCCGCACCGCCTTGCAGACGACGAGCATCTCGTCCAGCGTCACCTCGAGCGGATTGGCATGCCCCCACAGGTTGACGCCGACCGAGTCGCCGACCGAGATGAAATCGACGCCGGCGCGGTCCGCGATGCGCGCCAGCGGATAATCCCACGCCACCACGCCGGCGATCTTCTGGCCGTCGCGCTTCATCTGCTGCAGCGCCGGAATGGTGACGTTGTCCATGGCTTCTCCTCATGCGTCATGCGCGGGCTTGGCCCGTGCATCCACGTCTTTGCTTTCGATGGAAGGCGTGGATGGCCGGGACAAGCCCGGCCATGACGGGCTACGGGAACTCTTGCCCTGTCCTCGCGCGTTCGGTCAATGCGCCTCAGCGCCTGCCGCGCTTGCCCTTTGCGGCCGGCTTCTTCGCCTTCTTGCTGGCCTTCGCGGTGGGCTTCGCCGCCGCACGTGCCGGCTTGACCGCGCCCGCTGCCTTTGCCGCATTCACCACCGCTTCAGCGTCGAGCGTGCGCTTGACCCAATAGTCCCACGCCCGTTCCTGCGGGCCGGGCCGTAGATTGTAGGCGCCGGCGAGCTCAACCTCCTGCGCGTCGAGCGGCTCGACGTTGCCGAGCAGGCGCGCCTGCGTCTGCAGCTCGGCGTTCTTGCACGAGAAGATGGTGCGGAACACGCATTGGCGGATCGAGGTGCCGGCGGTGGTCGCGCCGTGGCGCCCCATCAGCACCATCCAGCCCGGGCCGAGCGCCTTGGCGAGCGAATGGCCTTCCTCGGGCTTCACCAGCACCAGCGCGGTCGAGCCAAACTCGTCGCGGCTGTCCCAGAACGGCACCCGCGCGCCCATGCTGGCCGCGAGGTGATAGACCGGGACCAGCGCGACGCGCGAGATCGCATAGGGCATGATCGACGGCGCGTGGTGGTGGCACACCGACATCACGTCCGGCCGTGCCTGGTAGATGCAGCCATGGATCACGCGCTCGCCGTAGTGGCGCCACGTGGTCGGGTGCACCGGCTCGGTGTCGAGCGTGTATTCGAGGATGTCCTCGGGCGCGACCAGCTCAGGCGCTCGGTGCCGGGAAATGAGGAAGCGATTGGGATCGGTCGGGTGGCGCACGCTGATGTGGCCGAAGGCATCGACGATGCCCTCATGCGCGAGGATGCGGTTGGCGAGCGAAAGCTCCTCGCGAATGGCGGCAAGGTTGTCGGCCATGGGATACTCCTTGGGCTGGCGGATCTTTGATTTGCGCATATCCTTGTCGGCGGACCGGTGTCCAGTCCGCCGGGATACGCACCGGGCGGGGTTCTTTTCTACACAAACCGGCTAGATTTGCCGCCGAAAAGTGCCGGGGCGACCAGGGTTCGCGATGACGCTGTCCAGACGTGCCTTCTGTGCGCTCGCCCTTGCGTCGGGCGCGGCCGCGCGTGCCGGCGCGCAGGAGGCGGCGGATTTTCCCGCGAGCTCGGTCAAGATCATCGTGCCGTTCGCGGCCGGCGGTCCGACCGACGTGGTGGCGCGCATTCTCGCCGAGCTCCTGTCCGAGCGCTGGCATGGCCGACCCGTGGTGGTCGAGGATCGGCCGGGCGCCGGCACGATCGTGGCGACCGCCGCGGTCGCCAAGGCACCGGCCGACGGCTACACGATCGGGATTGCCACCAACTCGTTCCTGATCAATCCCGCGATCCAGCTCAAGCTGCCTTACGACACCAAAGCCGACTTCGTCTCCATCGGTATGATCGCGACGCAGCCGGTCGCGCTCGTCGCCAACGCGGCGTTTCCGGCGACGACGCTCGCCGAGGTGATCGACATCGCGAAGAAGAGCGCCGAGCCGCTCAACTACACCTCGCCGGGGCCGCGCGGCGTCGGCCATCTGGCGGGCGAGATGCTCAAGCAGCGCGCCGGCATCCGCATGCAGCACATCGCCTACAACGGCAGCGCGCCCGCGCTCAACGACGTGATCGCCGGGCGCGTGCCGCTGATGTTCGACATCTGGCATTCGGCGCGGCGCTACGTCGAGACCGGCCAGCTCAAGCTGATCGCCGGCTGCGGTCTCGCGCCGCTGCCGGGCGCCGCGACGTCGGCGACCATCGCGCAGACCTTCCCGGGCTTCAACGTGGTGGCGTTCAACGCCGTGATCGGCCCCGCCGGCATCCCGGCGCCCGTGCTGGAGAAGCTCTCGACCTATATCGGCGCCGTGGTCGACTTGCCCGAGTTCGCCGAGCGCACCCGCTCGCTCGGCATCGATGCGAAAAGCATGACGCCGCGCGAGCTCGACGCGTGGTTCGAGAAAGAGCTGGAGCGCTGGGCCGAGATCGCGAAGGAAGCGAATTTGAAAGCGGAGTGACGTCATTGCGAGGGGCGCGTGGCGCCCCGAAGCAATCTCGACCGGCATACATTGCGGCGCGAGATTGCTTCGCTTCGCTCGCAATGACACCCTGTCGGAGTCGTCGATTTTGGCGTATATTCTCCCTAAGGAGAGCCGGCCATGAACATGGAGCTCAAATCCCCGCTGCGGGCGCAGAAGACCAAGCTCGAGATCGTCGACTGCGACTTCCACCCCAAGATCGCGTACGAGCAGCTCAAGCCGCACCTGAGCGACCGCTGGTGGCAATATCTGCACACCTACGGCATCCGCGCGCGTCACGGGTATGCCAAGGGCTATCAATTCCCCAAGATTACCCCGCTGGCGGCACGCCGCGATGCCTGGCCGCCCGGCGGACTGCCCGGGAGCGATATCGACTTCATCCGCAAGCAGCATCTCGATTTCTATGGGATCGGCCATGCCATCCTGACGCCGCTCTCGCCGGCCGGGTTCGGCGAACAGAACGCCGATTTTTCCGCCGCCATGGCGACGGCCGCCAACGAGGCGCAGGCCGAGTTCTGGGTCGGCGAGGAGCCGCGGTTCCGCGCGTCGATCTGCGTGCCCTACGAGGACGGCGCGGCGGCCGCGCGCGAGATCAGGCGTTGTGCCGGCCGGCGCGAGTTCGTCCAGGTGTTCATGCTCAGCCGCACCAGCGAGGCGCTCGGTCGGCGCCGTTACTGGCCGATCTACGAGGCCGCCGTCGAGGCCGGCCTGCCGGTCGGCATCCATGTGTTCGGCTCCAGCGGCTGGGCCGGGACCAACACGGGCTGGCCGTCCTACTACATCGAGGAGACGACCGAGAACGCAACGTCGGCGCAGGCGCTGATCACGAGCTTCCTCATGGAAGGCGTGTTCGAGCGCTATCGCGACCTCAAGGTCGTGCTCATCGAGTCGGGCTTCGGCTGGCTGCCGGCGCTCGGTTGGCGGCTCGATCGCAACTGGAAGCGCATGCGCGACGAGGTCCCGCACCTCAAGCGCGCGCCGTCCGAGTACATGCGCGAGCATCTCTGGGTCACCACCCAGCCGATGGAGGAGACCGAGAAGCCCGAGCACCTCATCGACCTGATGAACTGGATCGGGCTCGACCGGATTCTTTTCTCCAGTGACTATCCGCACTGGGATTTCGACGATCCCTTCATGGCGCTGCCGACGAGCCTCAGTGATGAGCAGCGCCGCCGCATTTATGCGGGCAACGCCAAGGCGCTCTACGGGCTGGATTGAGTTTGGCCGTCATCGCCCGCCCCCGACCTGATCGGGGGCGGGCAATGACGTCGTAGGTTTAATCGAACCGCACCGGCTCACCCGACGGTTCCATCCTCGCTCAATCGCACATCGAACTTCGACCACGGATGCTCGTCCCCGCAGTGCGGACAGAGCGACTGCACGACCGTGTCGGGAATGAGATCGAGGCTTTGTCTGTCGGTTTCGATGCCAGTCGAGAATTCCTTGCCGGTAACCGGGCAAGTGATCAGCAAGAGGCCCAAGCGCTCCCCCCCAATTCTCGCGCCCGCAAGCGCGATCCACCCGAGCGCAACTATACGGGCGGCGCCGGCTCGATCAAGGCAAACGCGATTTGTCATGCGTCAGGCGGTCACCAGATTCCCGCCGGCCAGCCGCGTAATTGCCTCGATCATGGCGACCGGGCTCGCAATACCCTTGCCCGCGATGTCGAACGCGCTGCCGTGCGCGACCGACGAGAACAGGATCGGGCTGCCGATCGCGAAGGCGGCCGACTGATTGAACGCGAGCAGCTTCGCGGCGATGTGCCCCTGGTCGTGCAGCATGACGACGAAGGCATCGACGTCCTTGCGTTGAAGCATCGTGTCGCTGCCGAACGGGCCGATGGCCGCGATGCCGGCCGCCTGCGCGTCGGCGATCGCGGGCGCGATCACGTCGATCTCCTCGCGTCCGAACAGTCCGCCTTCGCCCGCGTGCGGGTTGAGCCCGCCGACGCAGAACCGCGGCGCCGCGATCCCGATGCGCCGCAGCGCCGTGTCGGCGGCGCGGATCGTGCGGCCGACACGCTCGCGCGTGATCAGCGTCAGCGCCTGCGCGACGCCGACATGCAGCGTGCAATGGACGATGCGGGTGTCGCCGAAGCACAGCATGAGAAAAACGTCGTGATGGTTCATGCCGGTCTCGCGCGCGACGAACGAGGGATAGCCGTCGAACGCGATGCCGGCCGCCGCGATGGAGGTCTGGTTGTGCGGCGCCGCCACCACGCCGTCGACCTCGCCGGCACGTGCCGCCGCGATTGCGCGCGCCGCGCTCGCGAGCGTCGCGCGGCCATAGGCTGCGTCGTTGACGCCGAGCCTGAGGTCGGCGCTGCCGTCGAACGGCACCGCCAGCACCTCGATGGCGCCGTCGCGCCAGCGCGCCGCGCGGACGTCCGCGACGACATGAAGTGGCGCCGCGATCCCGGCCGCACTGGCGTGCCGGCGGATCGCCTCAATGTCGCCGACCACGAGCGGCCGGCAGATGGCGCGCACGGCCGGATCGAGCGCGGCCTTGAGACTCACCTCCGGGCCGATCCCGGCCGGGTCTCCGGTTGCGATCGCGATGCGCGGCAGTTGATGGTCGGGCATGTTTGACCTCATGGCCGCCCGGGCTCTAGGCTCACGCGGCCGCTCGTGACTTTTCGCTTCGCCGACCAGAATATGCGCGAGATAGAGCAAAAGGGAGCGCCCGTGAAGCGACGATCCGCCCTATGCGCGGCCGCACTCGTGGCGGCTTTCTGGTCCGCCGCGCCCGCGCAGGCCGAGGAGTGGCCGGCGCGGCCGGTGCGCATCGTCAACACGTTCGCGGCGGGCGGCGCCGCCGACATCCTGGCGCGCCTGGTCGCCGACGCCCTGTCGAAGGCCTTTCACCAGCAGTTCTTCGTCGAGACCCGCGCCGGCGCCGGCGGCGTGATCGGCGTGCAGAGCGTCGTCAACACGCCGCCCGACGGCTACAACTTCGTCATCACCAATGTGTCGCTGCTCGCCCTCGATCCGACGAGCAAGCCGCGCCTCGGCTTCGATCCCAACCGCGACCTCGTCAACATCGCCTATATCGCGGGCTCGCCGGTGGCGCTGTCGGTCAATCCCGCCAGTGGGCCGAAGATGCTCGCCGATTTCCTCGCCCGCGCCAAGACGAGCGATAAGCCGCTCACCTATTCGTCGTCCGGCATCGGCAGCATGGGCCAATTGGTCTGCGAGCTCTTCGCCCGCAAGGCCGGCGTGCGCGTCGAGCTGATCCCCTACAAGGGCGCCTCGCAGGGTCTCGCCGATCTGGTCGGCGGCCACATCGCATTCTCGTGCCAGACCGTGTCGTCGACCTCGGCGCAGCTCAAGTCCGGCACGCTGCTCAGCCTTGCCCATACCGGCAAGACCCGCATGGCGGATTTCCCCGCGGTGCCGACCTTCACGGAGCTCGGCTACCCCGATGTCGCGAGCACCGTCTGGTTCTCGCTCTCGGCGCCCGCCGGCCTCCCGAAGGATATCGTCGAGAAGGTCAACCGCGAGATCGTGCGCGCCATGTCGACGCCCGACGCGCAGCTGCGCCTGCGCCAGCTCGGCCTCGTCGCCGACCCCATGACGGTCGCGGAGTTCAACGATCTCATCAAGCGCGAGACGACGCGCTGGAAACCCGTGATCGAGGAACTGGGACTGGTGGAGAAGTGAGGTGAGGAACGCCGGAGCCTGCGCTCCCTCTCCCCGCTTGCGGGTGCGAGGGTCGGGGTGAGGGGGCGTCTCGCCGAATCCTCGAACGATATTCCTTACCGCACTTCAGCGCCCCTCACCCCAACCCTCTCCCCGTTACGGCGGGAGGGGGCGCGGGCGCCGTGCCGAGTGCTCTTCACCCCTTGCGAATCCGAAACACCAGCACGTCACCGTCCCGCGCTTTCCCCTCGATTGTATCGCCGGTCTCGCGCACCAGGTTCGGAATATCGATCTCGGCGAGCGGATCGGTGCATTCGACCACCAGCAGGTCGCCCGCCGGCATCTTCGACAGCGCCTTGCGGGCGCGCAGCGCCGGCAAGGGGCATTTCAAGCCGCGCAGGTTGATGGTGGTTTCGGCCATTTGCCTCTCGCAGTAACCAAGCTCATTCGCCATGGCGGCAGCGGCGCGTCAAGGTTCGCTTGACCCGCATGGGCCCGGAACCCCACATAACCCCCGATGGTCGACGCCACCCCCCCGCAACGCATCGAGCGGCTGACCCCGCTCACGGACGCGCTCGCCTGCATCGAGCGGCGGGTCGCGCCGATCGCGCGCACGCGCGCGGGCGCCAAAACGACCGCGTCGGCCTATCCGCCGGCCGCCATCGCGTTGCGCGACGGCGTCGCGCTCTCGGCCGAGGCGACGCTCGACGCCAGCTCCTATGCGCCGGTCCGGGTCGAGGCGACGCCGGTTGAGACCGGCGATCCGCTGCCGCCCGGTGCCGACGCGGTCGCGCCGGTCGATACGATCGAGGTGCGTGGCGCGGCCACCCATGTGTTCACGCCGCTGGCGCCTGGCGACGGCATTCTGCCGGCCGGCGGCGACATGCCGGTGGGCGAGTTATTGGAGCGGAGCGCCCGGCGCCGGCGTGCGGTCGATCTCGCGGTGCTCGCCGTTCTCGGGATGAGCGATCTCGACACGCAGGCGCCGCGCATCTGCGTCGCCGCCGCGAATCGCGCGGGTGATATTGTCATCGATGCCATCATCAGTCTGCTGACGCGCGCCATCGAAGATGCGGGCGGAATCGCCGACGGCGCGAACCTTGCGGGTGCGCTCGATCGTTTGGACAACGCCGGCGTGGACGCCATCATCATTGTCGGCGGCAGCGGCACGGGCCGGCGCGATCGTACGGTACGCGATCTGGCGCAGCGCGGCGAAATCGCGTTCCACGGCGTCGCCCTGGCGCCGGGCGAGACAGCGGCCTTCGGCATGATCGGGACGCGGCCCGTCTTGGTGGTGCCGGGCCGTCTCGACGCCGCGCTCGCCGTGTGGCTCACGCTCGGCCGCCGCATGCTGATGCGGCTCGCTGGATGCGAGGACAACGAGCCGGGCCAGCCCGCCGTGCTGGCGCAAAAGATCACCTCGACGCTCGGCCTTGCCGAGGTGGTGCCGGTCGCGCGCGATGGCGACAAGTTGACGCCGCTCGCTTCCGGATATCTGCCGCTGCAAGCGCTCGCGCGCGCCGACGGCTATGTCGTGATTCCCGCGGACAGCGAGGGATTCGCCGCGGGAACGCGCGTCGAGACGAGGCCGCTGCCATGACGGAGCGCATCAAGCCAGGCGAGACCGATCTCGTTGCCGCGGTCCGCGCCGCCGCGCGCCAGGAGCAGTTCCTCGAGGTCGTGTCGGCCCAGGTCGCGCGCGAGCGTTTCGCGCAGCATCTCGATCTCAAGCCGCTCGCCGGCCGAGACGGTCACGCTCGGCGATGCGCTCGGCCGCGTGCTCGCCGCCGACGTGGTGGCGCCGATCGACGTGCCGCCGTTCGACCGCTCGGGCGTCGACGGCTTTGCGGTGCGCGCCGCCGACACGGCGGGCGCGAGCGACCGCGCGCGCAAGCGCCTCCTGCTCAACGCCGAGGTGATCGCCTGCGGCCACGCGCCGGCGCTGGCGGTCGCGCCCGCGAGCGCGACCACCATCGCGACCGGCGGCGCCATCCCGCGCGGCGCCGATGCGGTCGTCATGGTCGAGTGGACCGAGCTGGTCGAGACCGCGCAGGGGCCGGCGGTCGATGTCCGCCGCGCCGTCGCGCCCGGCCAGTTCGTCGGCTACGCGGGCTCCGACATTGCGCGTGGCGAGACGCTGCTGCGGCGTGGCCAGCTCGTCGGCTCGCGCGAGATCGGCATGCTGGCGGCTTGCGGGCTCGCCCGCGTCGACGTGGTGCGCCGGCCGCGCGTCGCGGTGCTCTCGACCGGCGACGAGCTCGTCTCCCTCGGCGAACCGCTGCGGCCCGCCGCCGTCTACGACAGCAACGGCGCGATCGTCGCCGCCGCCGTCACCGAGGCGGGCGGCGAGCCGGTGCCGTTCGGCGCGTTCGCGGACGACGTCGCGGCGCTCGAGCGCGCGGTGCGCGACGCGCTCGACGCCTGCGACATGGTGGTGCTCTCCGGTGGCACCTCGAAGGGCGCGGGCGATCTCTCGCATCGCGTGGTCGCAGGCTCGGGCCGCCCGGCGTGCTGGTGCACGGCGTTGCACTCAAGCCCGGCAAGCCGCTGTGCCTTGCGGTCGCGCACGGCAAGCCGATCGCGATCCTGCCGGGCTTTCCGACCTCGGCGATCTTCACGTTCCATTCTTTCGTCGCGCCCGTGATCCGCGCGCTCGCGGGCCTGCCGCCCGAAGCGGCCGAGACCGTCGACGCCACGGTGCCGGTGCGCATCGTCTCCGAGATGGGGCGGCAGGAATTCGTGCTGGTCTCGCTGGTCGAGGGCGACGAAGGGCCGGTCGCGTTCCCGACACCGAAAGGCTCGGGCTCGGTGACGGCCTTCTCGCAGGCGGACGGATTTCTGGCGATCGACGCGCTCGCGTCCTCGCTCGACGCCGGCAGCCATGCCGAGGTGACGCTGATCGGTAGGAGCCGCATGCCCGATCTCGTCATCACGGGCAGCCATTGCGTCGCGCTCGACGTGGTGCTCGGCGCGCTCGCCGATCGCGGCTTTGCGGCGCGCACCATCGTGGTCGGCAGCCAGGGCGGCGTCACCGCGGCCGAGCGCGGCGAATGCGATCTCGCGCCCGTGCACCTGCTCGATCCGGCCGGATCGGTCTACAACCGCCACCTCGTGCGCCCCGGCCTCGCGCTGGTGCCGCGGCTGGCGGCGCATGCAGGGCTTTGTGTTTCGCGCCGGCGACGAGCGCTTCGCCGGCAAGAGCGCGACGCAGGCGATCGCGGCGGCGCTCGCCGATCCCAACTGCCTGATGGTCAACCGCAATGCCGGCGCCGGCACGCGCATCCTGATCGACCGGTTGCTCGATGGAAAAAGGCCACCCGGTTACGCCAACCAGCCGAAGTCGCACAACGCAGTCGCGGCCGCGGTCGCGCAGGGCCGCGCCGACTGGGGCATCGCGATCGAGACCGTGGCGCGGCTCTATGGCCTCGCGTTTCTGCCGATCGCGCCCGAGCACTACGATTTCCTGCTGGTCGAGGCGAAACGCGAACGCCCCGCTGTGCAGGCCTTTCTGGCGGCGCTGCACGATCCTGCGGTGCGCGAGCGCATCGCGGCGCTCGGCATGACGCCAGCGGATGATTAAGCGGGTTTGGCTCGCCTCACTCCACCTTCACGCCCGCCTCTTTGATCACCTTGCCCCACTTCGCATCGTCGGCCTTGATGCGCGCCGCGAAATCCTCCGGCGTGCCGGCGATCGAGAAGATGAAGTTCGGCGCGAGGAATTTGTCGCGGAATTCCGGCTCGGCAAAGATCCGCCGGGTCTCCGCGCTGAGCTTGTCGACGATCGCGCGCGGCGTGCCGGCCGGCGCCGCGAGCCCGTACCACGAGCCCGCCGCGTAGCCGGGCAGCGTCTCGGCGATGGTCGGCACGTCCGGATATTGTGCAACGCGTTTCTCGCTGCCGAAGCCGAGCACCTTGAGCTGGCCGGTCTGCCAGGCCTGGGTGACGAGCCCGATGCTCACGATCATCATCTGGATATGGCCGCCGATCAGGTCGGTCAGCGCCGGCGCCGCGCCCTTGTAGTGCACGGCGGTGAACTGCGTGCCGGTCAGGCTCGCCAGCAGCACGACGTTGAGATGGCCGCTCGAGCCGACGCCGAAGGTCCCGTAGGTCATGCCCGGGTGTGCGCGCACGTGCGCGATGAGCTCGCTCACCGAATTGGACGGCACCGACGGATGCACCACCAGCGCCTGCGGGCTGATGCCGAGGCCGCTCACCGGGATGAAGTCGACGAGCGGATCGTAGAGGTGCTGGGCATAGATATGCGGGTTCATCACGAAGGTGGTGTCGGCCGTCACCAGCAGCGTGTAGCCGTCCGGCGCCGCGCGCGCGACGATCTCGGCGCCGAGCTGGCCGTTGACGCCCGGACGGTTGTCGATCACGACCGGCTGGCCGAGCGCCTCGCCGAGCCGTCGGCCGAGCGCGCGCGCCAGGATGTCGGTGATGCCGCCCGCCGCGTACGGAACCACGATGTGGATCGGCCGGGTCGGATAGGTCTGCGCCGAGGCGGTCTGTGCGAGCGTGAGGAGCGTTGCCAAGACCCCCGTCGCCGCAAGCGCGAGCCGCGCGCCCAATGCCCATATCGACGCCATGATGAGTCCCCCGACGCCGCGAAGTTATGGACCAAAACACAGCAAGCATGAAGAGACTCGCTGGCACTGCGTCAGCGCTCCCTCTCCCCGCGTGCGGGGAGAGGGTCGGGGTGAGGGGGCCTCTCCGCGAGTCGTTACCCACGATGTGCCTCGCTGCGACTGAGCGCCCCTCACCCCAACCCTCTCCCCGTAAGAACGGGGAGAGGGAGTGCGGGCGCTGTGCCACATCGGCAGTCCGGCCCCCTTCAGGTGAGAGCAAACCACGCTATAACCCTCCCCATGCGCATCATCGGGCTCGCCGGCTGGAGCGGCGCCGGCAAGACAACGCTCATCGCCAAGCTCATTCCGGGCATCCTGGCGCGCGGCCTCAAGGTCTCGACGCTCAAGCACGCGCACCACGGCTTCGACGTCGACCGGCCCGGCAAGGATTCCGTACGAGCACCGCATGGCCGGCGCGACCGAGGTGCTGGTCGTGTCCGAGAAGCGCTTCGCCCTGATGCACGAGCTGCGCGACGAGCCGGAGCCGCGCCTGCCCGAGCTGCTGGCCAAGCTCGCGCCCGTCGACCTCGTCATCATCGAGGGCTACAAGCGCGAGCCGCACCCCAAGCTCGAGGTGTTTCGCGCCAGCATCGGCAAGCCGCTGATCCATCCGGACGATCCGCACGTCGTCGCGATCGCATCCGACGTGCCGCTGCCTCAGGCGCGCGTGCCGCGCGTCTTGCTCGACGACACGGCGGCGATCATCGACATCCTGCTCGCGCGCGCCGCGCCGCTCACGGCCATGTTGCACGCGGAGAGCCGCTGATGGCGCAGCTCACCGACGACTGCTTCGCGTTCGCGGGCCCGCTGATGCCGGTCGCCGATATGGAGCGGCTGATCGAGACGCGCATCGAGCCGGTCGCCGAGATCGAGGAGGTTGGTCTGCGCGATGCTCGCGCGCGTGTGCTCGCGCGCGACATCGTCGCCGGGCTCGCGCTGCCGCCGTTCGACAACTCGGCAGTCGATGGCTTCGCGGTGCGCCACCGCGATCTGGTGGAAGCCGGTGAGACGCGGTTGCGCGTGGTCGATCGCGTGCAGGCGGGCACCGCGGCGGCGCAGCCGCTTGGCGAAGGCCAAGCGATCCGCATCTTCACCGGCGCGCCGATGCCGCGCGGCGCCGACACGGTGTTCATGCAGGAAGACGTGCGCCTCGATGGCGAGGCCGTCATCGTGCCGGCGGGCCTCCGGCTCGGCGCCAACCGCCGCTTTGCCGGCGAGGACATCGCCAAGGGCGCGGTCGCGCTGCCGGCCGGACGCCGGCTCGCAGCGCGCGATCTCGCGCTTGCGGCGGCGATCGGCATGACGGCGCTGCCGGTGCGCCGGCGCTTGCGCGTCGCGCTGTTCTCCACCGGCGACGAGGTGGTCGAGCCGGGCACGCCGCTCGGCGCCAGCGCGATCTACGATTCCAACCGCGTCCTTCTCGCCGGCCTGCTCGCCAACTTCGGCGCCGACGTGACCGACCTCGGCATCCTGGCCGACGATCTCGCGACGCTGCGACCCGCGCTGCGCGCGGCGGCCGACGGCCACGACCTCGTGCTCACCTCGGGCGGGGTCTCGACCGGCGAGGCCGATCACGTGCGCGCCGCCGTCGAGGCGATCGGCCGCGTCGTCTTTTGGCGCGTCGCCATCAAGCCCGGCCGGCCGGTCGCCATGGGCGTCATCCCGGGCGGGACGCCGGGCACCGGCGCCGCCTTCGCGGGCCTGCCGGGCAATCCGGCCGCCGTGTTCGTGACCTTCGTTCGCGTCGTGCGCCCGCTGCTGCTGCGCCTTGCGGGCGCTTTGCCGTCGCCGTTCATCCCGCTGCCGGTGCGCGCCGCCTTCGCGTATCGCAAGCGCAGCGGCCGGCGCGAATACGTGCGCGTCGCGCTGCGCACCGCCGACGACGGCGTCGTCGAGGCCGTCAAGCACGCGCAGGAAGGCGCCGGCGTGATCACGTCGCTGACCGAGACCGCCGGCCTCGTCGAGCTGCCCGAGGACGTCACCAGGATCGAAGCCGGCGCGATGGTCGGGTTTCTCTCCTACGCATCGCTCGCGGACTAACGATCATGCGTAGGATGGGTTGAGCGAAGAGACTGGGTAAGAATGTTTGCTCACCCGGCGAGACTGGTGTGGACCTGGATTATCCGGGATTTTAGGGCAAATTGTTCGCCGACGCGCGCGATAGCGGCTTTGAGGCGGTGTAAGGCGACTGCGGCGCGTGGGAGAAGCCGGAACACGTTTTCGATCAGCCAATGGGCGAAGCGGGCCATAAATCCATCCATGCGCAGAATGGTGAGCATCCGCGTGAGATTGTAACAGAGCGCCATGAGGCTCCACTCGCCGCGAACCTTGTCGAAGCCGCGCACGAGGAAGTGGCGATAGCCGGCTCGGCATTTGAGCGTGCCGAAGGGATGCTCGGCAAGGGCTGCGCGGCGTCGCATCAGCGCGCCAGCGTCCTTCATCCGGGCGCGATGGCGTTCCAGGACAGGTTCGTGTTCCCACCGACTGACGGTTCGCGTGGTCGCCTTTTTGGAGAGGCAGCGTGCGCGCAGCAGGCACCCGTCGCAATCGCCTTTCCGACTGGTGTAGCGCAGTTCGACCCGGCCTCCCGTATTCGTCTTGCGGCCCCGCGTCGGCCGCAGGAGTGAGCCGGCCGGGCAGCGATAAGCGTCCGCGGTAGCCTCATAGGTGAACTCTTCATGGGTGAAGCGACCTTGCGCCCGCAGCCGCCCCGTTCGCTTGGGCTGCGGCACATAGGCGATGATGCCGTTCTCCTCGCAGTCCTTCAGGGCGCTCCCGTTGTAATATCCAACGTCGGCGAGCGCCTGCAGCACCTCGCTCCCGAGTGCCTCCTTGGCGGCCTGTGCCATTGCGTGCAGCTGGCCCGTATCGTTGCCGTCATTGACGACTTCACTCGCCACGATCAGAGCATGCTTGTCGTCCACCGCGACCTGCACGTTGTAGCCCGCCACCCTCTGGCCGTTCTTGGTCAGAAGCCGGGCGTCCGCATCGGTGCGCGACAATTGCGTTTCGCCGCTCTCCTCCAGCCGGTCGAGATCGCTCTGCGCCTGCACTCGCTTGGCCATCAGCGCCGCAATCCTTTGCTCAAGATTGCCGCCACCTCCACCGCCGGCGTCATCATCCGGGCCAGACCGGGCATTCTCAGAGGCATCGTTCGCCTCGACCGCCTTCCCATAGGCTTCGATGTCGCGATCCAGCACCGCAATCTGCTCGCGCAGCCTCTTGCCGGTCGTGATGCTTCCCTTGCTCGCATCGCCATGGAAGAACGCGCCGTCGATCGCCACCAAAGCCCCGCCCAGAAGGCCCGCATCGTGCAGCAAAAGCACAAACGCGCGGTTCGCGGCCTTGAGCGCTGCCCAGTTCTCCTGACGGAATTTGGCGATCGTCCGATACGCGGGCCGAAGCCCCTTGAGCAGCCAAATCAGTTCCAGATTGCGCTGCGCTTCCCGCTCAAGCCGGCGCGACGAGCGAACCTGGTTGATGTAGCCATAAACGTACAGCTTCAACAAATCCGCCGGATCGTACGGCGGCTGACCCACTCCGCCGCCAAGCCGATCCGCGTAGCTGAAACCGAGCTTCGCCAAGTCCAGCTTATTGACGAAATGCTCTATCGCCCGAACCGGATTGTTCCTGTCGACGTAGTCCTCGACCCTCGCCGGCAGGAAGCTCGGTTGCTCACGGCTGACGCCCGACTTCAGTGCGCGATTCGTCATGCCACGAATCGTACACCAATCAACACATCAAGCTGATATTCTTGCCCAGTCTCGAAGCGAAACCCATCGGCGGCGCTTGCGGCAGGCAACGATGGGTTTCGCTGCGCTCAACCCATCCTACGACGCTGCGATTGATCGTGTTGTTGCGATCGCAACCAGTCTTAGTTTCCTGTCTCACAACAGGGGTGCAGTCCAGATTCCGCTGACCTGCCCCCGGATTTTCGGACCAGCGATAAGTTGAGAGACTGGCTCCCGATTCGGAGGGAGCGATGCGCAAAGGCCGATTCACAGAAGAGCAGAGGGTGGCGATCATCCGTGAGGCGGATCGCGAGCCGGTGGCGGAGGTGGCCAAGCGGCACGGGATCAGTGGCCAGGCGATCTACATATGGCGCCAGCGGTTCGGCGGCTTCGAGGCGAACGAGGTGCGGCGGCTGAAGCGGCTTGAGGTCGAGAATGAGCGGCTCAAGAAGCTGGTTGCCGAACGCGACCTCGAGATCGAGGTGATGAAGGAAGTCGCGTCAAAAAATTGGTGAGCGTGCCGGCTCGTCGGCGTCAAGTTGCGTATGGCCGGGAGCGAGGTCTCTCGGCGCGACGGGCCTGCACGCTGTTTTCGGTGGGGCGCTCGGCGTTGCGCTACCGAAGCCGCAAGGCGGCCAAGGACGCGGCCGTGATCGCGCGGATGAAGGAGCTGTCGGCGCAATATCCGCGCTGCGGCTACCGCCGCATCCGCATCTATCTCGGCCGCGACGGGCATCGGATGGGCGTGGGGCGCGCCTACCGGCTGTGGCGAGCGGCCAACCTGCAGCTGCCGCGCCGGAGGCCGAGGAAGCGCGTTGCGCTCCCGCGGCCGCGGCCGCAAGCACCGTGCGGGGCGAACCAGGTGTGGTCCTACGACTTCGTGTTCGATCATTGCGCGAACGGCCAGCAGCTCAAGTGTCTCACGGTGACGGACGAGTTCACCAAGGAGGGGCTGGCGATCGAGGTCGATGGCCGCATCCGCTCGCCGCGTGTCATCGATGTGCTGTCGCGCCTCGTGAGTGCACGCGGCGCGCCGGCATTCCTGCGCAGCGACAACGGCCCAGAGTTCGTATCCAAGGCCCTGTTGTCCTGGATCGTCGCACAAGGCATTGGGACGGCATTGATCGAGCCCGGCAAGCCTTGGCAGAATGGCGTCGTGGAGAGCTTCAACGGCAAATTTCGCGACGAGTGCCTGAACCTCGAATGGTTTCGTTCGCGCGCCGAAGCGAAGGTCATCATCGAGGCGTGGCGTCGGCATTACAACGAAGTGCGACCGCATTCGAGCCTCGGCTATCTCACGCCGAACGAGTTCGTGGCTCGACTGAAAAACGCAGCGACCTGCCATGCAACGGGCCAGGGCGCTGCGGTAGGTGGGCCTCCGCGCCCTGGCCCGTTGCATCACCCGCTCCGCAAGGGGCACAGGCAGCAGGTCAGGGACGCCGTCTCAAGCTAACCGTGGTCCGAAGAATCGGGGCAGGCCACCGCCGGGAGGGCGCCCAAAAAAATACAATCGATCTGCAATGGGGAATGGGACGTATTTGCAATGCAAGGCATTGAAAGACCGGGAAAAAACCGGCGGGCACAAGAACAATGGAAAACAATGACAAAAACAATGCGGAAACAATGAAAAGCGCGCACGCTATGCAATCATAGGATGAGTGACGCGACCAGGGACGGCGCTCCCTCGCGGCACCAAAAAACGACGATGAGGAGCGGTGGGCGATGACTCGCACAAATCGGAGACTAGGATTTCAGCCGTCGCCGATTTGGCGCGGAAAAACAAGCAAGAGAAGAAAAAGGCTCCCGTTATCCCCGTCCGCGAACGGCCGGAGTGAGGCGAGAGCACACCCCGATCCTATGCCATTCACGCCTGCGGGAATTGTGCCGCGATGCGGCCGGCCTCGGCGGCGTCGTCCGGCGTGTTCACATTGAAGAACGGATCGACCGGCGCGGTGGGCCAATCCGCGATCGAGACGCCGTGGCGTGCGGTCCACACCTCGATCTTGTGCAGGCCTTCCCGCGTGAGCGCGTGCCGCAGGTCCTCGCGCAGCGCCACCGCCCACAGCCCGACGACGGGATGGCGCCACTCGCCCGAGCGCGCGCAGGCAAGCGGCTGGTCGTCGGCCGCGCGCGCCGCGTGCAGCCGCGCCACCAGGTCGCGCGGCAGGAACGGGCAGTCGCCCGGCACGCTCGCGATGTAATCGATGCCCGGCGCATGTGCGGCCGCCCAATCGAGCCCCGCTAGCACGCCCGCCAGCGGCCCGGCGAAATCCGGCACGTTGTCCGGGATCACCGGCAGCCGCGTGGACGCAAACCGCGCCGGATCGCCATTGGCATTGATGATGAGGCGGCTGCACTGCGGGGAGAGCCGTTCCAGCACGCGGTCGAGAATCGTCGCGCTGCCGATCCGCAGCATCGCCTTGTCGCCGCCCCCCATGCGCCGCGCCAAGCCGCCGGCGAGGACGAGGCCGAGCGTCTCTGGAAGCTTGCTCATGCCGATCGTCCCCCTCCCCCGCTTGCGGGGGAGGGCGGGGAGGGGGCCGCCGCTTGCTCATGCGCCCGCCGACTTGCCCCCTCCCTGCGCGCTTCGCGCGCGTCCCTCCCCCGCAAGCGGGGGAGGGGAAGAAAGAACGCCTCAATCCTCATGCACGGCCGCCTTGCGCCGGTGCTTCGCGCTCTCTTCCTCGACAAAGGCGAGGTCCTGGTCGAACACGATGCGGTCCTCGCCCGCGAGCGCCACGAAGCGTTTCCCACGCGCGCGACCGATGAGCGTCAAATTCGCTTTGCGCGCCAGCTCGACGCCCCACGCCGTGAAGCCCGAGCGCGACACCAGGATGGGAATGCCCATGCGCACCGTCTTGATCACCATCTCGGACGTGAGTCGCCCCGTGGTGTAGAAGATCTTGTCGTCCGCCGGCACGTGGTGCTTGAACATGAAGCCCGCGATCTTGTCGACCGCGTTGTGGCGCCCCACGTCCTCCATGTAGACCAGCGGCTTGTCCTCGTGCGCGAGCACGCAGCCGTGGATCGCGCCCGCCTCGAGATAGAGCGACGGCGTGGTGTTGATCTTGTTGGTCAGCGCATAGAGCCATGAGGTGCGCAACCGTGCGTCCGGCAGCCGCGCGCTCTCGATCACCTCCATGAGGTCGCCGAACACGGTGCCCTGCGCGCAGCCCGAGGTCTGCACCTTCTTCTTGAGCTTCTGCTCGTAGTCGGTCGCGCGCTCGGTGCGCACCACGACCACGCTGAGCTCCTCGTCGTAGTCGACGCCGGTGACGATGTCGTCCGGCGCCAGCATGTTCTGGTTGAGCAGGTAGCCGAGCGCGAGATATTCCGGATAGTCGTTGATCGTCATCGCAGTGACGATCTCCTGCGCATTGAGGAAGATCGTCAGCGCCCGCTCGACCGTGACCGAGGTCTCGAGCGGCGCGCCGCTCTGGTCGATCCCGCGCACCCGCTCGGTCAGCCGCGGGTCGCTCGGATCGGGGCGCAGGAGATAGTGGTCGGCGGGGAGGGGGGCCATTTGTGGAACAATGTGGCGCGGCCGGACGGTTTTCAAGGGGCGCGCATCGTCGGCCCGCGACGGGGGGCAACCGAGATCTGGCTTAAATCATTGGACTGGGTGCCGGGCGGCGTCCAAGTGATCGCCATCCCGGTCGATTATTCGGAGAACATCCGCGTCCTGACCAATGAGCTGCGCGACGCTGCATCGACCCCGGCCGGCGATCGAGGCGATCGCGCGAGGCCGTCCCTTTCGTGATCTGAATTTCCACTCTCCCCTTCCGGCCGCGGTAAAGACCGTAGATCGTTCGCACCGTGTTCGGCGACAGGGGTTTTCCATTCCAGTGTCTTCGCAACCCGCACCATCCTGTCCGCTTTGTCCGGCGGTCGATGGGCAACGCTGATGCGCGTCATCCCGAGGTGCTTCAGAGCCTCGTTGATGTGACGCTCGCCGTCCATGTCGAGGTGTGCCGTTCCCTCATCCAGAAAAAGCATCCGCGGCTCGCGATAAAGCGCTCGCGCCAGCAGAACTCGCTGTTTTTGGCCGCCCGACAGCGAACTGCCCATGTCCCCGATCAGACTGTTGTAGGTCATCGGTGTCGCCATGATCTCTTCGTGGATTCCAGCCAGTTTCGCGCAGCGGATCATCCGCTGCAAATCGAAAAATTGATCGAAGAAGCAGATGTTGTCGGCGATGGAGCCTGAGAGTAGCTGGTCGTCTTGCATCACCGCACCAATCTGTGCGCGATAAGCTTTGTATCCAAGCGTCATGATCGGAATTCCGTCGATCAATACCTCACCGCTCGTCGGTTCAAGCAGCCCGAGCATGATCTTGATGACCGTCGTCTTGCCGCCGCCAGACGGTCCCGTGATGGTGACCGATTGCCCGGGCTCCACGATGAGATTGATATTCTCCAGGACAAAAGGCTCGGTTTCGGCGTAGCGGAAGAACACATTGCGAAGCTCAATCTTGCCCTGGATCTGCCGCTCGTAAGCCGGGGGACGATCGTGCCCGCGTTCAAGCGGGCTCAGCGCGATGTCGGCAAGGCGCTCCAGGTGCAGCTCGAGGACGCGGAAATCGAGCGCCTTCTCGACCAGGAGCGCGGCCTTGTCGGTGAATTGCAGCTTATAGCTCATGAAAGCGAAGATCATGCCGATCGTCAGGCTGTTGTTGAGCGCGAGGCGGGCTGCGAGATAGATCGAGATGATCATCTCGAGTCCGAAGATGACGTCCTTCATGGTCGTGAACGAAATCTGTGCGCGACCGAGAGATGCATTGGCGCTGACGACGTCGGCATATCGATTGAGCCACACGCTCTCGCGCTCGGTCTCGCGGTTGAACAGCTTCAAGCTTTGCACTGCCCGTAATGTCTCGATTAAATTCGAGTTTTCCTGTGCCTTGGTCTGAATGACGGCCTGGCTACGCTCTCGGAAAACACGATAGAGTCCAAGACGCAAGGTCGCATATAACACAAACGCGGTCAGCACCACGAACGCAAGTTGGGTACTGTAGAGAAAGATTATCACAAGCGTGGCTATGGCCATGAGACCGTCAATTGCGGCCGCGATCAGGCCCTCCGCAAGAGCGTTCCGGATGGGCTCAATCGAGTTGAAACGCGAGAGGATGTCGCCAATGTGCCGCGTTTCAAAAAACGGAATCGGCAGCCGAACCAAATGGTGAAACAGCCGGGCCCCTATCTGGAAATGCAAGGCGTTTTGTACAATCAACATGATCAGCGATCGGATTGCGCTCGAGCCAATTTTGATCCCAGTGAGCAGTGCAAAGCCAAGGGCAAGCACCACCAGAAGATCGGCGTCGTTCCTCGTTATGACCTCATCGACGGTAAGCTGCAGGAAAAACGGGCTGGCAATCACGAAGCCTTCGAGGACGGTCGATAAAACGAATATCTGGAGCAGGGCATGTGTGCTGCCTTGCATCTGTTTCCAAAAGATCGAAAACGGCAGCCGCGTTCTCTCGTCCTTGACGAGAAAGCCGTACGACGGCGATAGCTCGAGCGCGATGCCGGTCAGGTGCTTGGACGCTTCGGCGATCGGAAAGGCTTTCCTGCCACGAGCAGGGTCGTGCACCACGATTCCGGTTCTCGTGACTGATTTCAGGACCACGAAATGGTTCATGTCCCAGTGCACGATGGCGGGTAGATTCAATTGTCGCAGATGTGCAAGCTCGAAACGCAGCGGCCGGCATGCGAAGTTCAGGTAACCGGCGACTTCCATCAGGGCGCGCAACGTCACGCCTTTCAGCGATATCGGATGACGATGCCGAAGCGTGTTCAGGTCGATACGGTGGCCGTGATAGTACGAGAGCATGGCCAGGCAAGCCAGCCCGCATTCGGCCGCTTCCGTCTGCTGGATGACCGGCAGGCGGCGGTTCGACGGTGTAAAATTCAACAGGTTCAGTGTCACATTCACATCCTGACGCTGAGCAAGGGTTCCAGGAACCATCTGACGAGCGAGCGTTTCTCGAGGATGATGTCGGCTTTCAGAAGCATGTCGGCCTGGAGCGGCATCTTGGTGCCGTATGCGTCGATATCCGGCCGGTCGAGCGCGGCCGTAACCCGGTAGGCGGGCTCCTTGAGCGAAATAGGTCCGGACGCATCCGAACTCGTCAGGATGGTTTGAGAGATCTTGATGATCTCGCCGCCATACGTGCCGAAGTTCTGGTACGGAAAGGCTTGATATTTGATCTTGATTTTCTGTCCGGGTCGCACAAAGCCGATCGCTCGTGTCGAGACGAACAGCTCGGCCTGCAACACACTCTCGTTGGGGATGACCTCGAGTTGCAGGTGCCGCGGATCCGCGTATTGGCCCACAGTGGCTTGTAGCGTTGACACGCGTCCGGCCGCTGGCGCGCGGATCACGTACGCGCGCCGGCCATCGATCTCGGCGATGCGCTGCTCCGTCGCGGACAATTCGTTATGCAGTTGTTGGAGTTTCTGAGCCATAACGGTCGGAAGCTGCTCGAGAGAATAGCGCGTCTCGATCAACTGGTTGCCTCGGGCGGCGAGCTGCTGGCTGAGAGAATCCAAGCTCTGCCTTTGCCCGAGAGCAGCGAGTTCACGCTGTCGGAATTCGAGCTCCGAGACTAATCCCTGCGCTTTGAGGCCCTTCACCGATGACACCAGGCGTTCGGTCACGCGGATGCGGTCGTTCTGTAACTCGATCTGGGCCTGGATGTGGGATCGTTCTGTCTTAATACCATCTATCAAAGCCGTCAGGCGCTCCTGCTCGGATTTCGTGCGCTGCTGTTCGGCTGCGATCTGATTGGTGAGGAGATCCCGCTGCGACATCAAAGTGTCCAGCATGGTGGCGTTGACGTCCCGATCGTTCGCCGCGATCTGGCTGGTCTCGACCGTCAAGAGGGGCTGCCCTTTTCGGACCTCTTGGCCCTCGCTGACGTAAATCTCTTTGATCGTACCCTGTTGCGATACGAAGATCTTTGAGGTTCCAGAGGTCGGGGTCAGATAACCGCCGACGGTTTCCTTTCGGGCGTATTGTCCGAGAAACAAAAAGGCGACGACAAGCGCTACCGCTGTCGTGATGAACCAGCTCATTACCTTGGTCGAAAGCGGCTGGAGCCGCGCCACTTGGCCCCATTGGCGGTTGAGCTTCTCAAACTCAATCGCTTCCCGCCGGAATAGGGAGTTCCGGAGCATCAAATCATTCCCGGGTCCTTGCGGGACCCGGGTCCCTTTGACCTTGGTCGAGACGGGAATGTTCCGCAGGCAAGCTTCAGTTGGGGCCGTGGGTGTTAGTTAATCTTCCCGTGCCCACTATGAAGGGTTGCAAGCCGCTCCCGGCGTCTACCGCTGTGATTTTCCCGACCCCCGTGCGCTCCGGCCTTACGCCGCCTGCTACATTGTCCAGCATCTCATCCGGCAACTCAGTCGGCTTCTCCAAACGGGGCTGTTTCTCTGGGTTCATTGTCTTCCTCCATGTCGCGGTCTTCCCCCATGTCGCGCAACCGCTCGCCGGCTTATGGAGCAGGGCGCTACGGCCGTCATGATGCAAATGCACTATCCGCGGCAAAAGTTACCCGGGCGGAGCGCCCCAACGGTCCGGGCAACGTCTCGACAAGCGATTGTCATCCGTCAGGATGGAGCGCCGCGTCATGGAGCAAACTGTGGAGACCTTTCCCGATGAAGGCGCGCTTGGCCGCGCGCCTTACATCCGGCGTCTCAAGCTACGACGGCTGGGCCGTGTAGCGGCCCAGCCCCCTGGAGACGCGCGAACAACGCCACGACTTCCGCCTGGCGGTGCGTGTCGGTCTTCGCGAAGATCGCCTGCATCTGATTGCGCGCGGTTTGGTAGGCGATGCCGAGCTCGTCGGCCGCGAGCTCGAGGTGTTCTCCGGAAGCCACGCGCGTCGCGAGTTTGGCTTCGGCAGAAGTCAGACCGAACAGGTTCCTGACATGCGCTTCGGGCGGCATCAAAGAGTCTTCCAAATCACGGATAACGGCGATCGCGCGCACGGCAGCCAACACGTCGCCGACGGGGCCGCTTAGCGGCACCGCGTAGACGGCCATCGCGCGGTGGCCGGGATGCGCGACGGCGACTGGCGGCATCATGGTCGCCTCCGCGTCGGCGTTCGCAATCGCGCGCTCGATGAGCCAGCTGAGTGCGGCCGCAGCGTTTCGATCATCGGTGATCAGGTGACCGTCGACGATGCGCAGATGAGCGCCGAGCTTGCTGTCGGCCACCTTGTTCGTCCTGACGACGCGTCTGTACCGATTGATCAGCAGCGCGGCCGTTTCCATCATGTCGAACGCGTCGGAGATGCCGAGCGCCCGCACAAACCCCAATTCGCGTGCGGTCGTCGCGGCGCTGGTCAAAGGGGTTCGAAGCGTGATGAGCCGTCGCTGCTCGGCCACGCTGAATGGCCCCTGGCGCGGCGAGCGCTGAATTGCGAGGCACCATTCGTCCTCGCCGGCGTTGAAGGCCACACCGGCGAACCATCGAAAACCGTGCCGGCCCAGGAAGTCATAGAAGGGCGAGCAGCGCATTTCCTCAGGCGAGGTATGGTCCTGATCCACCGTGATCCCGGTGGAGCGCAACTTTGGAATACCTCAATTCCGCTGGTCGTGCTTGTACCAGCCTTCCCTGATGTACGCGTCCATCAGTTCTGCAATGCTGTCGCTAAAAGTAAGGCCCAGCGGTCTGTCACTTGTTCTGATGGGGATCAACGCTGCGCCGACAGCGCCGGTAGCCGCCGCAATGCTCTCCAGTGCGGGCTTCCAGCAGGACGGGTCAATCGCCGCCTTGGTGATCGCTGTGTGTATTGGGGTCAGGTCCCACGACGTAGGCATGCTCGCCTCGCGTCCGGTCGTGTTGGCTCCCAAGTGACTGTCTCCGCGAGACGTCACGACACGAGGCTCGCTGGAAGCGGCATCCCGGTCACCACGGGCGCCTTCCAGACTTGCCGAGTCTGCGGGCGGGCGCTTTGGGGGGCTATTGGACTTTGGTGCAATGCAGCGCCGTGGTCGATGCGGTAAAGCTCGCCGACGGCCACCGATATCCGCTAATCGGATGGATCCGGCCGTGCTCCCGCCCCGCCAGCAAAGGGAAGCTGGCGTGGGGCAGAAAAGCCAAGGAGCACGCCATGTCCAGCAAGCACTTCGCGCTCTCGCCCTCCACATAGGCAAGATCCTGATCGAGCACGATGCGATCCTCGCCCGCGAGTGCGACGAAGCGTTTCCCGCGCGCACGACCGATGAGAAGTCAAATTGGCCTGGCGCGCGAGCTCTGGTTGAGCAGGTAGCCGAGCGCGAGATATTCCGGATAGTCGTTGATCGTCATCGCGGTGACGATCTCCTGCGCGTTGAGGAAGATCGTCAGCGCCCGCTCAACCGTGACCGACGTCTCCAGCGGCGCGCCGCTCTGGTCGATCCCGCGCACCCGCTCGGTCAGCCGCGGGTCGCTCGGATCGGGCCGCAGGAGATAGTCGTCGGCGGGGAGGGGGCCATTTGCGGAACAATGTGGCGCGGCGGGGCGGTTTTCAAGGGGTGCGCGTTGCGGGAACGCAACGAGGGTGCAGTCGAGGTTCGGGTCTAAGCCCTTGGTATTGGCTTCAATTTCGACATCCACCCCGTCATCCTGAGGCGCTCGCCGAAGGCGAGCCTCGAAGGATGGTCGGCCACCAAAGTCGCCTCACCCTCGTCTCTCCCTTGAAAAAATTCTCCCGTGCCGGCAAGACGTTGCGCGCGGGAGAGATGGCCGAGTGGCTTAAGGCGCACGCTTGGAAAGCGTGTGTACGGCAACACCGTACCGTGGGTTCGAATCCCACTCTCTCCGCCACCGGCCCGTTCTGGCCCCGTTCTCCGCCGCTCCCGGCCCCGCCACTTTAGGCTTGTCCCGCCGACATTTCGGCGAGGACCTCTGGACCTCGCCGACGGCGAACAGCCGCATTCGGTTCTCTGACGGGCGCTTTTTCTCCGGAGCTCTGTACTTTCGGGCAATAGCCGATCGCGGGATTGCGACCAACGATCATACGGTGACGAAGGTACGGGAAGCCAGGGGCGGCCAATGGGTGATGCAACGCCCGCAAAAAGGGGCTTCTTATAACACAGCGACCGAAGCGGGCGCCAAGTCCTTGGCCTTAAATCCGAGGCGGCTTGCTACTCCCCCAGGAAGGCCCCTGCCGCTCAGTCCATGTCCGGCTTGGGTCACAACCTCAGAACTCAGGCTGAGCATATCGAGTCCGCTTCTCCCGCCAAGAGCGGGACGTAGAGCGGAGATGACGAAAGGTCCGGGTCGGGCCAAGGCGGACATTCAGTACTACGGTGACTGCGACGCGTTTGTGTGCAGTTAAATCGGAACAGCCTCCATGATGCTGACCGGAGAGGCTGTGGACACTATCCGCTGTAACCGAAAGTTTGCTGAGACGAGAAGATCTTGGTATTCAGTCTGCGTTCGTTCGCGGCCCCCTGCATACGCGAGCATCAGCAGGTCCAGCATTTTTCCGAAGGACGGCTCGTTCCCATCCGGAATGACAAGCTCTATGAGCAGCAGATGCCCATGATCCGGAATGGCCGCGCGACAGTTTTTCAGGATGATGCGCGCCTGTTCGTCAGGCCAGTCGTGGATCACCTTTTTCAGAATATAGATATCGCCTCCCGCTGGGATAGAGCTGAAGAAGTTTCCACTGAGAAGATCGCAGCGCGCACGCACGTGCGCGCTTTGCAGGAGCGGCTCGGCTGTCTGCAGGACATGCGGCAAGTCGAAAAGCAGTCCATGCAGGCTCGGATTTCCCGTGAGGAGGGATACGAGCAGCGTCCCTTGGCCGCCGCCGATATCTACCAGCGTTCCCACTTCCGGAAACTGAAATGCCGACGTGATCGCGACATTTTCCGCCGCACTGCGGCTGCTGAGACCCTCGGCGGAGAGGCGGGCCGCCTCCGGATGACTCTGCCAATAGTCAAAAACGGGAGCACCGAAGACGTGCTCAAATCCAGATCGCCCGGTCCGCACACTATGCAGCATTTCGCCACATGACCGCCAAACCCATTGCTCGCCCATCATGATGGCGTAGGCGCGCAGGGAGCCAGGCCCATCGCTTGCGAGGTACTCCGCCGCAGGGGTGAGTGCAAACTTACGCTCTGGATCCTCAGCAAAGATCTGCAAGCTCGCGAGCGCGCGCAACACCCGATAAAGAGAAGGTACGTGCACATCGCACGTCGCGGCGAGCTCTGCGGCCGTTTTCGGTCCGCCCCTGAGCGAGTCAGCGATGCCGAGCTTGGCGGCGACGTAAATGGCTTGCGAGATCCAGAAGCCGGTTGTCAGGTCAAGGACGTCCTGAGCGGAATTGGCGGGTCGAAGCGTGGGTGACACGGGGCTTTGCCCGTTTGGGGGGCCGGTCATTGTGCCGATTCGAATCCCATTGCCTTGGCGAGCGCCGAAATTCGTTCCCGATACTGTTGAAGCAGGGCTGTGAACTCCACCGGCGTCGAACTGCGTGGAGCCTGCGCCACCGGCGCTAGTCGCTCGCGAATCGCTGGGTCCTCCGCGATGGCCTGGATATCCGTTGCGATCCGATCGCGCCTTTCGACCGGCATTCCACGCCGGCCATAGAATCCGAGCAACCCATCCATTCTCAATTCCGGGTATCCGGCTTCAACCACGGTAGGCGTGTCTGGAGCGATCGCAGCCCGGTCGCGATTGGCGACGGCGAGCAGTCGTGCCTTGTCGCCTTGGACCTGCGGCAGGAGGACGCCCAAGGCGTGCACCATGATGCCGATCCGGCCCTCGCGCAGATCCTCGAGAGCTGGGGCAAGGTCCCGATACGGCACCGAGACCAGATCCAGCCCGGATTTCTTGAAGAATCCGCCGACCACGAACGGCGGAAGTCCAGGCGAGCTTGTCCAGTTGATTTGGCCTGGCCGAGCGCGGGCCGCCTGCTCCAGCTCGGCCAATGAACGGATGGTCGATTTGTCGGAGGCCGCGATGGCGAGGATGATGTCTGAAGCCGACGAAATCGGCACCAGTTCGCGCACCGGATCGTAAGGCAGCTTCCTCGTGACCGGATGGACGGTCACCACGGCGGAGATCGCGAACAGCAGCGTGTGATCGTCATCGGCGGCGAGAAAAGCAGCCACGCCAATAACGCCATCGGCTCCGGGTCGATTGTCCACGATCACCACCTGGTGCCAGCGCTGTGACAGCCGATCCGCGAACAGCCGCGCAGCGAAATCGGCCCCGGTGCCGGCCGGGACGGGAACGATCAAGCGGACCGTTCGCTGCGGCCAAGACTCGGCGAATGTAGATGCTGAGGAGAGTGCAAGCGCCGCCGACACGAGGGCGATCGATACCCGTCTCGACATTCTCATTGTCGGCTCTCCGAAGGCTTGGCGGCAACTTGATTGAGGGCGCGCGGTTTGCGCCGGCCGGCCCCTGGACGGATGTAGCTCTCGTTTGCATCGACCACGCGGTTCAAGAGATCGAGAAAGACGTTTCGTTCTTTCACATTGAGGCAGGAAAGAAGGCGTTCTTGCGAGACGAGCGCGCGCGGCCGCAACCGTCGTCGCAGCTGTTCTCCGCGCGTCGTCAGCCGCAACATCCAAGCGCGCCGGTCACTTCCGTGCGGTAGTCGTTCGACCAACCCCATGAGCTCCAGCTGATCGACAAGCCTGCCGGTATTTGTCTTGTCGGTGCTCGCCGTTTCGGCGAGCCGGCTCTGATCGATGTCCGGCGTCGCGTGGATGTGCACGATCACAGCCCACTGCAGCATCGTCAGGCCTTCTTCTTCGACCACCTCAGCCACCATTGCGGTGCAAATTAGATGCAACCGGCGGACCAAATAGGCCGGAATGCGCCGGATCGGCGATTGAGCTTCTCGGCTCGCCGGCAGGTTACGGAATGCGTCCGGCTCGGGGCGGCGGTGTAGTCGAGGTCTGTCCACTGTCGAAGGCCCGTTTATAAACAAATGAGACTGTTGCGAGTAGGATAGTCACATATCTTACTATCTGGCGTCAAGCGCGGACGATCAGATTCCGGGTCATGCGACAGGGCGCCGGGACATCGCGGAAGATCCGTTGCGGGTCAGGAGCGACCGACCCGGTTGCGGGTGATTGCCCTCCCATGACCGCACCCTTCAAAGCCGACATGATTTCGCTGCGCTGCGCGGGCGCGACCACGCATGCTCCTCGCCCTCAGTAACCGAGGTGTACGACCATGTCAGACAACGAAGCCCGTCTCCGGGATGGCCGGGGCGGGTTCGAGGACGACGGCGACGGCGTCATCCACCCGCTCCAGCCAGATGAACGCGATCTGGCGGCGCGCCTCTTCGGGAATGCCCCGTGTTCCTTGCGGTTGTACGCCACCTGCATCCTGATAGGTGGCCTTGATTTTGCGTGGTTTTGCCTTTTCGGCAACCTGTCGCGCGATCCGCGCTGGTCGCGGCGGTTGGTGTATCCATCTCGGATTTGCATCAGCGGATCAACGATCGCGCGTATGCGACAGCACACAGGTTCCGAGGCATTCGCGATCACGGTTCGGGCGCGCAATGGAACCGCGTGTTCCGGTAAGAAATAATCATTGGTTGTGTCGCGCCGCGCAAGTTAAAGTTGCTTGGGGCGCACGCGTCTGCGGACGCTCGTTTCATTCGTCACCGCCGCACGGGGGCTGCCGGGACGAATGCGTTACCGCTCGTCAACACCTCCGGCACAACAAGGGGACAACTATGTCGGCATCGCGCGGACTCATTCGATCGATCGCAGCAGCGCAACAGCGCGGTAACCGAGGCGCGGAGCTGTGGGGCGTCGACTGGGTGGCCAAGTCTGGACGGTCTACCAGGTCACGGCGGGCGGTGCGTGGAGCGGCTGGGAAGGTCCCGGCTTCAAGAGCCAGCCGGTGTCGGCCTGGCAAGTGGCGGCGGCCGGCGAGAACAATGGCAACGTGCAGCTTTTCATGCTCGACCGACATGCCCGGATCTGGACGATCGGCCAGGGCTCGCCGGGCGGAAATTGGGGCGGATGGACGAGTACGGCATAGCCGACCAGCCGCGTTCGTTCCGGCAAATTGCCGCGGCCGAGCAAGGCGGCAACCGCGGCGTCGAAGTGTGGGCGATCGACAGCGATGGCCAGATCTGGACGCTTTACCAGCTCACGCGGGCGGCGCGTGGAGCAGCTGGGAAGGCCCGGGCTTCAAGGGGCAGCCATCCCGATGGGCGCGTGCGGCGGCCGGGCAGAACAACGGAAGAAGTCCAGCTCTTCGCGCTCGACGCCAACGGCGCCGTGTGGACGATCGGGCAAATGTCGCCCGGCGGCGATTGGGGCGGCTGGAGCGGTCCCAATATCGTGGGGCAGCCGACGCCCTTCGTGCAGATCGCGGCGGCCCAACAGCAAGGCAACCGCGGCGTCGAGCTGTGGGCGATCGATCGCAACGGACAGGTCTGGACCCTCTATCAAACGACGCCGGGCGGTGCGTGGAGCAGCTGGGAAGGCGCCGGATTCAAAGGCCAGAGCGTCGCGCTGCGCGACATCGCGGCGGCGGGCCAGAACAACGGTAACGTCGTCCTGTTCGGGCTGCAGAGCGGCGGCCAGCTTTCCAACATCAAGCAGGGCTCGCCCGGCGGCGATTGGGGCGGGTGGACGAGCATGGCGGTGCCGCCGCCGGACCAGACCTCGGGATGGGACCAGGTCGGCACCAATGCGTCGCGCGTTCTGAGCGCGGGCCATCTGCTGTTCAGCGTCGATGCCACGAGCGGCGATATCTCGCAGTTCACCGGCATACCGGGGCAGTGGAGCAATGTCGGGGGCCCGGGCAGCGCCTTCGCGGGCACCGAGGATGCATTATTCCGGATCTCGCCAACAAGGATGCGGTGGCCGAGTGGAGCCCGAAGACATCGCAATGGACGACGATCGGGGGCGCGATGGCGCGGCTCGCGCCGGCGCGCCATCGCCTGCACGGCATGGACGCCGCCGGCAACGCGTGGATGTATAGCGGCACGCCCAACCAGTGGACATCGCTCGGCGGACCGTTCAGCGCGATCGACGGCAACGATCACTATTGTTTTGCCCTCTCGGCCGACGGCCAAACCGTGTCCTCCCAGGTGCAGGGCACGACCACGTGGACCGGCATCGGCGGCCCGATGAGCAGCATCGAGGCTGCCGGGAACGCACTCTACGGGCTCGATGCGGCCGGCAAGGCGTGGCGCTACAACGGAACCCCGATGCAATGGACCTCGCTTGGCGGCTCATTCACGCAGCTCGCGACCTGGGGTGTCCGGCTTTTCGGCTTGACCAGCGACAAGCTCGACGTGCTCGAGTATCGCGACGGGCTCGGCGATTGGATGCCGGTCGCGGGCGGCGCCGACACGATCTGCGCGGGCTCGAGCTTCGTCGCCGGCCTTCAGGGCAATGTCGTCGTGGCGCATCCTTTCGATGCTCACGCGGCGCATGCGCCGGCCGCGCAGGCGCGCCGGCTACTCATGGGCGGCGCGCAGACGCGGGGCCGACGGGGCCGACGAACCAGGAAAACTGGCTGATGCAGTTCCGCACGGCCGATCAGGCTTTCGCGGGTTACGACGGCTACATCGAATTGTGGATAGGCGATACGAAATCCAATCCGAAAAACGATATGATCCGGCTTCCTCGCACGCACTTCGATCGCGCCGCCAACTATACGATGGCCTTGAAGTTTAGGTTGGACACCTTGGAGCAGCTATCGCTCGTCGGGGAAGATCACTTCCTGCCGGATCACTGGACCTTGGGCAGCGTAACGGCATTGAACGTCCCGACCGGAAAGATCTACCAGTTCGAGGTCAATCAGGACGTACCGAACAAGGATGGCGACTTCCACCACCTCGTGATCAAGCCGAACTCCACGGTCAGCACCCATCCGCTGATCGGTCCGAGCAAGGTCTACATATGGACCTATCGGGGCACCCGGGAAGCGTGGGGCCATGCGTCGATGGAGCTGTCCGACGGAACCTATATCAGCTGGTGGCCAGCCGGCATCGACCGCAAATGGATTCCGTACATCGGCGGCACCTGGAGCGCTCCCCATATCAACCCGCAAACCTATCAAGACGACGTCGCTTCCGAGAGGCAGGCACCGGACACGGTGCTCAACGTCGGCAGCCTGAACGAAACGGCCATCAAGGCGTGGTGGACGCCCTACAACGCGAATGCCGCCAACCTGTGGCGCGCCCTCGACGCCAACTGCTCGACGACCGTCTACAAGGCGCTTGCCGAAGGCGGCGCCTCGCGGTGCTCACAGCGGCCGAGCTGCGAGAATATGCCGACAATGCGCCGTGGACGCCGGAAGATGTGCTGCGGCTGATCATGGTGGTGCAGTCGAAATATACGTAGCGACAAGCCGCCAAGGGTAATTCGGTCGAGTTTTACCTGCTCGCCGCCGGCGTGCCGCCGACGATCGCGATCGCGGCCGCCGCCAATCCGGCGCTGTTGTGGGCCGCGATCGCGCGCGACTTCGGACAGCATTCGCAGGTGCCGCAAAGCATGAAGGTGCGGTTCGCGGGCGGCGAAGATCAGGTTGGCGCGAACGGCGGCGTTCGCTTTCAGGTCGAGACCTTTACGGCCACGGAAGGATTTAACCCGAGCAAGCCGTACCGCTCGCGCCTGATGTGGAAGGGGCCAGAGGGAGAGACGCGGAGCAAGTTGTTGCTGAGTCGCCGGAGACCGTGCTGGCGATCGCCGTGAAGGGCGAGGGGCAGGAAGACGCTGAGCCAGAAGGGGCGGCGCGGTCAGCCAAGACCACAGCACCGAAGCGGCGGCGAACCCGGCGGAAAGCCGCTCCTGATCCGGAGCCCGTACCGTTTTAGCGAAATGGGAGACGCGTCCTTCCCCGCTTGACGGGGAAGGACGGCTCCTATGCAGCCGGGGGCTGGCGGTCTGGCACGCGTGCAAGCCGAAACGGCTCCAGTGTCGTCGCGTTCATGACGGCCCGAGCGGCAAGTTCGCCGATTGCAGCTGAGTGCTTGAACCCATGACCCGAACAGGCGGAGATGACGAGTACTCGAGACATCATCGGATGCGTGTGAAGCCCCTCCCGACCAGGAAGTCACGAGCGGCGAGTTCAGATTTTCTGAGAAAGAGTGTGAGGGCCTGAAAGACGACGACTTCGAGCCTGCTCAGACCCTTGATTTCATCAAAGGCAGAGCCGTCGTAAGGACGGGGTTCGTGATGAAGAAGTGTGCCAAGTACCTCTCATTCGCAGGGAAGTACAAATAACCGCCCGTCTCGCTCCGCTCGACCATTCGCCGCCGACGCCGGCGGTCAAGCCCCGTCTTCAGCGCGGAGGACGCGCCCGCGAAGCAGCATCTGCCACCGGCCTGTGGCGCGCTGCACCGTGGCATTGGGCACCTTCGTGGTGTACGCCGGTTGATATGAGCGGAAACGGACGCGAGGCGATCGTCGTCGTCGGTGCAGGCATTGTCGGGGCGTGCACGGCCTGGCACCTGCTGCGTCGCGGCGCCGATGTAACGCTGATCGATCGCGACGAGCCGGGCCTTGGCTGCTCATACGGCAATGCGGGGGCTTTGAGCTCCGGAAGCGTTGCGCCGCTGGCGATGCCGGGGGTGATGCGCGACGCCTTGACCATGCTGCTCGACCCCGCTGCTCCTTTGCGCATCCCGCCGGCTTATCTGCCGAAGGCGGCGCCATGGCTGCGGCGGTTCGTGCGCGCTTCGCAGCCCCATGAGGTCCGGCGCATCGCCCAGGTGCTGTCGACCTTGCTCGCCCATTCGATCGAAAAGCATGTCGAGATCCTGGGGGAGATCGGTGCGTCGGACATCGTGCGCCGCAGCGGCCAGCTCTACCTCTATCCCGATGAAAAATCGCTTCGCAAGGACGCGATGTCGTGGATGCTGCGACAGGAGCATGGCCTTCGGGTCGACCGGCTTGGGCGAGGGGAGATCCTCGCACTCGAACCGGAGGTCGGGCCCGATTACACCATCGGTCTGTTCACGCCGGATCAGGGCATGTCGGTCAATCCCTATCGGCAGGTTGTCGCCATTGCTTCCGATTTTGCCCGGCGCGGCGGCCGCATCGTTCGCGATCGCGTCACGGCCATCGAGGTCGGCGCGGCGGATCGCGTGGCGGCGGCGCGAGGCGAGAGTGCCTCCTATCCCTGCGATCATGCGGTGATTTGCGCGGGCGCCTGGTCCGCGCAACTGCTCGACGACCTGGGCTATGCGCTGCCGCTCGAGAGCCAGCGCGGGTATCATGTCGTGATCTCCTCGCCCGGGATCGCGACGGCTCGGCCGGTGATCGCGGCCGACAGAAAGGTGTTTCTGACGCCGATGGAGGACGGGCTGCGGGTTGCCGGCACCGTCGAATTCGGCGGACTGGCGCGGCCGCCGAACCGAAGGCGCGCAGAGTTTCTGATGCGCGACGTGTCTCGGGTTTTTCCGCGAGCGCAAGTCCCGGCCGAATGGTCGCCCTGGATGGGCCACCGTCCGTGCTTTCCTGATTCTCTGCCGGTCATGGGGCCGAGCCGGCATCGCGGCTTGTGGTTCAACTTCGGCCACGGGCATCTGGGGCTGACAATGGCGGCCACCAGCGGCGATATTCTGGCGCGCGCGATCTGCGGCGAGCCGTCGAATATCGACTTGGCGCCGCTGTCGTTCGCGCGATTCGGGCGTCACTAGAGCGTATTTCGTTCCTACGGAATCGAAATACGCTCTAGTTCTCTTTGTTTGGCGCATGTTCTTGTCGGCGAACCGGCGTCCACTTCGCCGGAACATGCGCTAAAATTGACAGCGGGCTGCTGCGGTGCGCGGTCGCTGCCGGCTTCAATGCGTCCCGGCCATTCCGGCTTGCGTCACGATCTTGCCCCAGCGCGTGACCTCCGTGCTGATGAAAGTCTCGAGATCCTTCGGCGACGGACTGACGATCGGCATCATGCCGATCGTGGCGAGCTGTTTCTCGACGTCCGGCATGGCCATGACGGTCTTCAGCTCGGCATGGAGCTTGTTCACGATGTCGCTGGGTGTGCCGGCGGGCGCCAGGATGATCGACCAGTTCAACTCGTCGAAGCCGGGTACCGTGTCGGCGACCGGCGGAACGTCCGGCAGCTCCGGCAGGCGCGCGGCGGAGCTGACCGCCAAAGCGCGCAAGGTGCCGTTCTTGAAAAATGGGATTGAGGGGGCGGCCGCCGCGAACATCAGCGACACGCGTCCCGCGACGATGTCGACCACCGCGGGCGCGGTGCCGTTGTAGGGAATGTGGCGCAACTGCGATGCCGGTCTTGGTCTCGAGCAACTCCATGAAGAGATGCTGCGACGTGGCGTTGCCGGGCGAGGCGTACGGGATTTCGCCCGGCGTTTTCTTCGCCATCTCGAGCAGGTCCGGCAGGCTCTTGGCTGCCAGGGACGCCGACGCCACCAGCAAGAACGGATATTGCGCGACGAGCGCGACCGGCGCGAAATCCTTATTCGGATCGAACGGCGCCTTCTTGTAGAGCGTGGGCGCGACCGCGAGCACGCTGCTGCCGAGCGCAAGCGTGTAGCCGTCAGGCGTGGACCGGGCGAGCGTCTGGATGCCGATGACGGCGCCGGCACCCGGGCGGTTCTCGACCACGACCGGCACGCCCAGGCGATCGGCCAGCTTTGCCGCGATGACGCGGGCCAGCACGTCGTTGCCGCCGCCTGCGGGAAACGGCGAGATCAAGCGGATCGGTCGGTTTGGGTAGGTCTGTGCCTGGACCCCGCATGAGAGGGTCAGGAGGAAGGCTGCCACGCCCAATAACAATTGTCGCAGTCTCATGTCGGCCCCTGCGGGATCATGCGTGGACGGCTGCGCGCGCCGTCACAGGCCCAGCGCATAGGATGGACGGCGCGGGTCGGCGCCGCCCTTGAGCACCCCGGTCTGCTGGTCGGCGACGACCGTGCAGACGGCGCCGGCGAGCCACGTCCACTCCGGCCACCATCCGATCGTGTGACCCAGGCGCCCGAGCGCCTCGCCGGTCGCGCGATCGATCCGGCTCTCCATGCGGAGCAGGCCCGGATGGTAGGCATGCGGCTCGAACGAAGACGGGAAACTGTAGGACGCGACCCGCGGCGCTTCCACCGCTTCCTGCACCTCCATGCCGAACATGTGGATGTTGAGGAAGACCTGCAGCATGGCCTGGGTCTGCACGTCGCCACCGGGCGTGCCGAACGGCATCTTCATCTTGCCCGGCTCGATCGCGATCGCCGGGCTGGGCGTGAGCCGCGGCCGCTTGCCGGGAGCGACGCCGGACGGATGATCGGGATCGCCCCAACTCTGGCTGCCGCGCGGAGACGGAATGATGCCCAGCTCCGGAATCACCGGGGCATTGTAGGAGCCATCGCTCGGTGTCGCGGCGAACACATTGCCGTGCTTGTCGACACAGCAGACATGCGACGTATCGAGCTCCGGAGCCGAGAAGGCGCCCTCCGGCATCAGCGGAGCGCCGCCGGCGCGCGCTCTCGGCGGCGAGATTGCGTGGATTGCCGGCGGGCGGCATTTCGGGCCAAGCCTTGTCTTGGCGGATCATCTCTCGCCGCTTCTTCGCATAGTCGCGCGATAGCATCGCGTCGATCGGCACGTCGATCACGCGCGGATCGCCGAAATAGGCCTCGCGGTCCGCGAACGCGAGCTTCACGGCCTCGGTAATCTGGTGGAGGTAACCGGTCGAGTTATGGCCGAGCTTGCGCAGCTCGGCGCTATCCAGGAGGTTGATCGCTTGCAGCAACGACGGCCCCTGGCACCAGGGGCCACAGGCGAACAATCGGATATCTCCGAACGACGTCTCGGCCGGCTCTTCGAAGCCCGAGCGGTAGTTCGCCAGATCGTCGGCCGACAACAGACCCCCGTTCTCTTGTTGATGCTTGACGATGGCCCGCGCGATGTCGCCGCGATAGAAGGCGTCGCGCGCGGCCGCGAGGCCGACGTCGCGTCCGCGACCGCGCGCCGCCAACTCCTCGTCGGCCATGTATTGCAGGGTGGCGGCGAGCGCCGACTGCACGAAGACTTCGCCGGGCTGCGGCGGACGCCCCTTGGGCAGATAGAGCGCGACGTTCGACGGAAACACCCGATACTCGGCTTCGTGGTCGGTGATGACCTCGCTCATCAGCGGGTAGACCGGAAACCCGTCGCGGGCGTAGCCGATCGCCGATTGCGCCACCTCGCCGAAACTCATGGTGCCGAAGCGCTCGAGCGCGGTGATCCAGGCATCGGGCGCCGCCGGCACCACGGTCCGCATGATGCCCTGCGGGATTTGCCGCCGTGGTTGTTCTTGAAATAGTTTCGATCGATGGCCTTCGGCCAGGTGCCGAGGCCGGGGATCGTGACGATGCGATTTTCAACAGCGGAATAGATGATGATCGGCGCGACGCCCGCCACATTCACGAATTCAGGCTGCACGACACCGAGCGCGATGCCCGCCGCGACACCCGCGTCGATCGCGTTGCCGCCCGCCTCCAAAATCTTGAACCCGGCCTCTGCGGCGAGATACTGGGTCGCCGCGATCATGTGGTGCGTGCCCATGATGGTCGGGCGGTGGGACTTCATGCTTGCGATCCTGCGCCAAGGTCTGGTGAGCTTCGATGGAATGAAGACTGAAGCTTGCCTGGGATGAGGCTCGTGATCAACCTCCAGACCCGCCGGGACGTTTGGCTGCTCCGCGTCGAGCGCCTTGTCTTCCAGCTTGAGACTGATCGAGGCGGATCTCGGACGATCTGAAACATTTGCTCGTCACGCCTCCCGCTTATTCTTCGGTGAGACGGCCAGTCCGAGAAACACGAGCACGGCCTGATTGAGTCTCAGGATATCTTCGTCGTCCAACCTGCCGACGCGTGCGCCAACCTTGGTCTTGGGGACGGTGGTGATCTTATCCACCATCAGGCGACACGCCGTGCGCAAGCCGTTGCGCTCGTTCGGCTCGACCGGCAGGCGGAACAGGGGTGCTTCGGTCTTGTCAGTGGTGAAGGCGCAGATCGTGATCGAGTCGGTTGCGTCGAAGCTGTCGTCCTGAACAATGACGACGGGGCGTGGCTTCCCGGCGTAGTCCTTGCCGCCGGCGACGGTCCAGATGTCGCCACGCTTCATTCATCGCCCCAATCCGATACCGCGTCGATGAACGCCTGATCCTCATGGGCATGCGCGCTCGCGGCCACGGCCAATGACTGGCGATGCGCCTCAGACCGGAAGGACGGCGCGCGCACGTCCGGCACCCAAATCTGGATCGGGCGCAGACCCTGCGCGCGCAGCCGCTCCCGATGTTGCCGCACCTTCGTGCGGGAAGACTTGGGCTTTGGTGCCGGGGCCATGACATTCTCCGAATGGGTTACATGTAACCTATCATAGGCTGTGGGGTTTGGCCAGCTCCTTTGCCTGAGTCTCCCTTCACCCTTTGCCCGCTTGACGTTCTGCGGATGGCGCTCCGGGTATTGATATCATTCAGCTTTTGGCGAGAAGCGCCAGCAGGGGGTATTATGCAGGAGTCTAAATATCTCAGTCTCTTCAGAGGCATCCGACCAACGCTACCAGCCACCGTCCATCGGCAAGACAATCAACTTCAGGCCAGTGACCAGCCGGCACCTCGATTGCTCCGATTTCAACGGCTCCGTCATACTTGGAAAGACGCAAACGCGCGTCGCGGAGGTTCGGGCTCTCGCACCGCGGTCCCCGCAAAAGCGGTGGCAGGCACTACCGCCCGGACACGATGACAAGCATCATTGTCCTTGCCGATCATCGTTCCCGTGCTGGTCATCGTCCATATCGTGCGGCCGCGGAAGCATGGCGCACGGCCAGGTGGGATATGCGGCAGGACGGCAGACGGGCATCCCGGCTCGAACGGTCTCGCGCGCGGCGATCGCCAACAGTCTGGCGTCTTTTGCCGAAATGCCGAGCGCATGCGCCGCCGACGACAGGAAGCGCGGGGTGTGCTCGTTCATCTCGGCGTCCAACGTGGCCGGATCGATACCCGTGATCTCGTAGAAGATCGTGAGCGCATCGAGATAGACGCCATAGCTGCTCGGGTGATAGCCGATCGGTGTGGTGCAGCACCCCGCCAGCGGGTTGCTGTCCCAAAGATCGACGCGCCTGTCCGGATGGTGCGCCAGATACGGGTCCTCGACCGCAATGTCGAGATTGATGGCGCTCACCCATGCGTCGCCGGCGAGTGCGACGTTCACGCGGGGTGCGGTCGGATGCGCGGCGTTATACGCGCTGGCTGCGCCCGTATAGGCATCGTGCAGATCCGCCGCCATCTGGGCGATCGGGTTGGCGGAGCCGATGTACGGGGCAAACGCCGGATTGCCGCCGTTCTGCGCGGCCGTGCTGCTGCCGAAGATCGGGGCGTCCGGATTGCTGCTGGTAAAGCCATATGAGGCCAGCGGCTGCGTCTCATAGAGGGTGATGGCGGCATTGGCCTTGTTGGCCGCGGCATCGGCAGCGTGAATGGCATCGATCAAGCCATCCACGGCTGACGTGAAACCCGGTGGGAACGCCGCGCGTCGGCACGCTCTGGCCGTTGACCGTGATCGTCGCCGGCAGCGGCCGGAAGCTCTGGTCCTGCATGACGACGTGATCCCATTTTGCGCTGGTGATCAGCGGCAGAAATCCTGCCTCGCTGCCCTTGTTGTTGAGCCAGCCGGTCAGCGTGGCGCTGCTGATGGTCATCAATGACACGTTGTAATGGAGGCCGGCCTCCTTGGTGAATTGCAGAAAGACGCCGGCGACGCCGCCGAACGGTCCAGGCTCCGTCAACTGCGCCGACGGATTGGCCTGCAGAAAAGTCAGCTTGTCTGCGAGCGTGGCCCCGGGCGTATTGGCCGCTGTCGGCGTCACGGCCGCGACCGCCTCGGCACCCGACGTGCACATCCCGGAGGCTGTCAGCGACGGGCACAGCAGGTCATGAACGAGGCCGTTGTTCGTGGAGTTGCCCGGCGCGGCATTGTAGTTGAGCGCCGGAGCGTAGCGCCCGTGCGTGAAGCTGTTGCCGAGGAACAGGATTTCGATGGGATTGGCAGCAGGCTCAGCCGCAGCCGGACTGATGCCCGGAATTGCCGCGGTGACCACCGTGGCCGCGAGAAATCCGTGAATCCATTGGGTGCGCCTTCGGCAACTCCGCATCGCTAGTCCTCCCTGTGCCGGTAGCCGCCGTTCCTGACAGCAGCCCCATTGCGTTGATCGAACCAGGAAGCCGATAGATTGTAAAATATATCGATATGGCCTACGCCATATATAAAAGATATGGCAGGGGCCTCGCCATGGAGCTGCGTCATCTCCGGTATTTCCTCGCCGTCGCCGAAGAGCGGCACATCACGCGGGCGGCGGCCAGGCTCGGCTTGAAGCAGCCTCCGCTCAGTCAGCAAATCCACGCGTTGGAGAAAGAGCTCGGCATCAAGCTGTTTACCCGCCTGCCACGGGGCGTGGCGTTGACTCCGGCGGGCCAAGGCTTCCTGGAGGACGCGCGCGCGTTGCTGAGCGGGGTCGAGCGCGCCGCGTCGCGAGCTCGCGCGTCCGCCATGGGACAACCCGACCGGATCTCGATCGGGTTGACCACCTCGGCCGCGCTGCACCCCGGCGTTATGCGCGCGTTGCGCGCCTATGCCGACACTCACGCCGCAGTCTCTCTCGATCTGCACGCGGATAGCGCGGCTGGCCTGACCGAGGCGCTGCTCCGCGAGGAAGTGCAGGTTGCGATCATAAGAGCGGCCGTGGCGCGACCGGCGGATTTGGTTTTTGAAAAATTGACGCAGGAAAATATGTTGATCGCACTGCCGGCCGAGCATCGTCTCGTCAAGCGCAGAGCCACGGGTGCACCCGCGCCAATCTCGCTCCGAGCATTGGCACGCGAGCGGTTCATTCTGGTGCGCCGGCATGCCGCCCCGGGCATGTACAGCAATGTCGTTGAGGCGTGCCAGAGGGCCGGCTTCGCACCGCTTGTCGTCGCCGAGGTCGAGCACATGCTGACCGGCATCAATCTGGTCGCCGCCGGCGTGGGCATTTCGCTGGTCCCCGCTTCGATACGGGAAATCCGGCAACGGGGCATCGTCTATTGTCCGGTGTCGGATGCACCGTCGCTGGTCGCGCCGCTGACCCTCATCTACAGGCGAGGCGAGGCGCAGTCGATCGTCACCGATTTCATCAAGCTCAGCCGGAAGCTGGCCAAGGATAAGCGCTCGAACTGACCCGTCAGTTCCCGCCTGCGTGCCGCCCGCGCGAAGTCGCTCGTCCAAGCACGGCGCGCTGGCGAACGGTGCGCGGTGCACAAAGAACCGGAAGAGCGCTCCCCGAATGCGCTTGTCACCGGCATTTCGTTTCTCGGCTCCTTGAAAGTGGCTCTTCGAGCCCTACCTGCCATCCAATTGGATGGTAGCGAGATGGCAACGAGATGGTGTGATGATGCCTGACAACGTGCGGGAGCTGCGCCCAAAGGCCGGCGATAGCGAAAAGATCACGATCAACATCGGTTTCGTCGACCTCGGTCAGGTCGATCTCATGGTCCGGGAGGGCTTCTATTCGAATCGCACCGATTTCATTCGGACGGCGATCCGGAACCAGCTCGACCGTCACGCGGAGGTGGTCAAGCGGTCCGCTGCTCGCAAGAGCTTGGATCTAGGTCTCCGGCACTACAGCCGCGAGGATCTGGAGGCGGCGCGTGATGCTGGAGAAAAGCTGCGCATTCATGTTCTGGGCCTGGCCAGTATCGCGCCGGATGTCAGCCCCCAACTCGCTCGCGACGCAATTGCCTCGGTCATTGTGCTGGGAGCGTTGCACGCGAGTGCCGCAGTCAAGGCTGCGCTCGCCGACAGAACGGCCTGACCGGCGGGGCAACTGTTTCCCGACAACTTTCATCAGGACGGGGATCGGATCCTCGGATACCGAGGCTCGATCCGTCTCCAAACCGAAGGACGCGCTGACCGTGAGCAAGCTGTTGAACCCGAACGCGATGATCGAGGCCACGCGTCTCGTGCGCGCAGGCCGTCTCGCCGAATCTACCGCGCTGCTTCAGCATCTGATCAGGGGCACGACGGCGCCGGAAACGGGATTTGACGATGACGGTGACGTCGCGGGCAACGCCGCCGGACGCCAGCCGCCGATCATCGATGGAGAATTCCAGACCGTCGAGGAGACGGATGGCGCGGAGTCTGCGCGCCTCGCCATCGACGCTCGACCGCCGGAGATGAGATCCGCCCATACGGCCGGAAAAGCGCAGCCCATCATGCACGGGCCGCGTGGTCTGTTCGATCGCGTCGAACGCCGCGCTGGGCTCGGATTGGATGGGCTCATGCAGCCGCGCCCGGTGTCCGCGCCGGACGTCGTGCCGGTGGGGGGCCGGTTCATCGAATCGATCTACAGAAACGCCGCGGGAAGCCGCGCCTACAAGCTCTACATCCCCAGCGGCTACCATGGGCAGGCCGTACCTCTCGTCGTGATGCTGCACGGCTGCACTCAGTCGCCCGACGATTTCGCGGCCGGCACGCGAATGAACGTGATTGCCGAAGAGCAGGCCTGCCTTGTCGTCTACCCGGCACAGGCCAGCGACGCGAACCCGGCGAAATGCTGGAACTGGTTTCGTCCGAGCGATCAGCGGCGAGGTCAGGGCGAACCGTCGCTGATCGCGGGCATCACCCGCCAAGTCATGCGCGACTATGTCGTCGACCCGCGGCGCGTCTACATCGCCGGATTATCTGCCGGGGCAGCCGCAGCCGCCGTCATGGGGGCGACCTACCCCGACCTCTTTGCGGCGATCGGCGTGCACTCCGGTCTTGCGTGCGGGGCCGCCAGCGACGTGCCGTCTGCGTTCGCGGCTATGCGGCAAGGCGAATTTCCCTCGCCTTCGCCACATGGGGGGATCGCCACCGTTCCGGAACAGGGGCCAACCATTCCAACCATCGTCTTCCATGGCGATTGCGACACCACAGTGCATCCGCGCAATGGTGATCATGTCATTGCGCAGTCCAAAGGAACGACGAGCGCGCAAACGCACGTGCATCGCGGCCGGATAGCGGGAGGACACGCCTACACCCGCACCGTCCATATCGACGCAAGCGGGCGCACGATCCTCGAGCATTGGGAGATCCATGGTGCGGGACACGCATGGTCGGGAGGCAGCCCCGCCGGTTCCTACACTGATCCGAACGGGCCGGACGCAGCCCGGGAGATGCTCCGCTTCTTCCTGGAGCATCAGATCTCCGGCTCGGTCACGCAATGAGAATTGATCGCCCACGCCGAGTTTGGTCCGATCTTGACGCCGCCTTTGGCGCGAAGCTTCCGAGCCGGAGTTCGACGGACGTACTCGATGGACCCGATGGTCTCAGCGCTGGTCCGGGACGCCGTGATGGTGGTAAACCACATCCATGGAGAGATCAGCTACGGTAACGCGCAAGAGAACTCCGCGGGCGCCGCACCGGTCGCGATGCTGTGACGGCCGTCAGGTTGCCGACGAGCATGTGGGCGCAAATCGATCGATGGGGGCGTGAACATGGCACAAAGACACGCTCTGCAGCCGTACAGCGGCTTTTGGAGCAGGCGCTAGCGACTGATCCGGGACGAGGGACAAGCCGCAAATTCGCGGCTCAGGCTTCCGACTTGGCGGGAACAGTCATTGATCGGTTGGCGGACCGGTCCGCGACAACAGAGGAACAGGCGAAACGGAAGCAGCGGCTGATCAAAGGTCCGCGAGAATTCCGAACCGCCCGGCGCAAGGTCCGAAATTGACCAAGCCTGGGCGTTCGGGCGTCACCGGCATCGCCGTCCTGGCTGCTTTTCAATCGATAAACCAGCCACGGCGAGGCTGATTTTCGCAGTTGTTGAGCGATGCCTGTTGTCTCGATGGCAAGGGCGCGAGGCAGCGATGCTGCGGATCCAGCCAGCGCTGCTAATGCTTCGAGCTCCTGTTGCGCACGTTGGTCGTGCCGCCATCAGGCTCCGTCTTCAACTCATTGAGATGACTTACGCTTCAGTTCCCGTGGCGCATATCCGCGCGTCCGGCTGCACAGAGCAACGCATGCAACGTGCGACAAAAACGGCTGTCGAAAGCGGGGAGCGAACCAATCAGCCGTGGAAGTATTTGCCTAAGAATCGGTCCGATTCGCCACGAAGCGCGAAAAGGCCAGCTTCTCACCTGGTCCTTTTGCTTCGCCACGTCGCCACGGCCGACTTCATCGAAAATCGCCCCCCTGACCGGTGAGCTCACCGGCCTACAGACGTCTCAGGAGAGAAGCATGACAGAGACATACCACCCAGACACCCCGCGAAATCGTGGCGATCCTGACGCGCCCCATACCAGCCCCGTTACACCGGCAGAGGACGCGCGAACGGTCCTGATCAACAAAATCTCCTGGGGAGCTGTGTTTGCCGGGGTCGTATTGGCGCTTATCACGCAGCTTCTCCTCAATCTGATTGGTATTGGGATAGGCGCCTCGACCCTCGATCCGACTAACGGAGATAATCCATCGGCGACCACCTTTTCGATGAGCGCAGGCGTCTGGTGGGCGCTGTCCAGCATCATCGCCGCATTCGTCGGTGGCTATGTCGCCAGCCGGCTTTCCGGGCGCCCGGTGGAGTCTACAGGCGGCTGGCATGGCTTGACCTGCTGGGCCACGACGACTTTGCTCCTCTTTTATCTGCTGACCTCAGCCGTCGGCAGTTTGGCCGGCGGGGCGTTCAGCACGGTGAGCGCAGGGCTCGGCGGGCTGAAAGATACCGCGACCTCGGCAGTTCAAACCGCCGCCCCGGAACTCGCTGCCGCCGCGGATCCTTTCAGATCGATCGAGCAAGCGCTGCAGAGTTCCACCGGGAATGAACCGGCTGAACTGCGCGATGCTACGATCACGACTATGCGGGCCCTATTGACCGGCGACCGATCCCGGCTCGATGAGGCGCGCGAACGAGCCACACAGATCTTGGCGCGGGCCCAGAGCCTTGACGTCAATGAGGCCCGGGCACGCGTTTCGGCATACGAGCGGCAGTACCAGGAATCAGTCGATCGCCTGAAACAGCGGGCACGCGAGGCGGCGGACACGGCGGCCACCGCCGTATCTCGGGGAGCCTTGCTTGGAAGCATGGCTTTGCTGCTCGGCGCCATTGCGGCTTGGTTCGGTGGCCGGCTCGGCGCAGTCGATCCCACGGTGACAGCTCGGTACTTGGGAATGGCACGTTTCGCGCATCGCGCGCCGAGCTGATTGCCACACCGGGTTGCATGCGGTTCCAATGACGTGGGGTACGCCTGATTCACGCTAAGCGCATATTGTCGTCGGCGAACCGGGTGCCTACCCCGGATCAAGTCCGGGGTAGGCTTTCGCCGGCCATGCGCCAGGCAGCCCAACCGACTTCAGCAATAACCCCATTCTTGACGCGCTCCGAGCCGGCGCTCCAATGTCCGCACGGCGAGTGGTGAATGTTCGAAATCAGAACCACTCGCTCCGCCGGTCATACCCCTAACCTACTGTGATCTGGACTGCATACGACGACGCTGGCGCGTGGAAACTAGCGCTAGCTAAGGAGTTACAGGCCGCGGGATTCCACGTCGATTGGAACACGGTGATGGGATGACTCGCGCAATCAAGGCATCTCATTCAAACGAAAAGCCCGGCGCGATCGGCCGGGCTCTGGCGACGCGAAGCCATTGGATGGCCGGGTGGCTTTAAGGCGCACGCTTGGAAAAGCGTGTGTATGGCAAAAACCGTACCGTGGGTTTGAATCCCACTCGCGCCGCCACCTCAGAACCGAAATCGCGTACGTCGGGGATTAGCCAGCACGCCGCCTCCGGCACCAACGCCGGCATTGTTGTGCGCTGCGGCTTTTTGCCCTGCGGCTCGCCACCGTCGTGGCCATGGGCCGCCGTCCTTGTTGTCAAGGCAACTGCCTCAACTTGCCGCTGCGCCGATCGGCAACGCGGAACACAGAGGAGACTTCTCGTGAACCCGAACAAGGCGCTTTGGGAAAAAGGCGACTTCACCCGCATCGCGCAAAGCATGCGTGACAGCGGCGATGCGGTCGTCGCCGAGCTGGGGATCACCCGCGGCCTGAAGGTTCTCGATCTCGGCTGCGGCGACGGCACGACGGCTCTGCCGGCGGCGCGGCTCGGAGCCGATGTCCTGGGCGTCGATATCGCGAGCAATCTGGTCGCGGCCGCCAATCGGCGCGCTCAGGCGGAAGGGCTGGCGAATTGCCGGTTCCAGGAGGGCGACGCGTCCAACCTTGTCGGGTTGGCGGACAAGACGTTCGACCTCGTCGTCACGATCTTCGGCGCCATGTTCGCGCCACGGCCGAACGACGTCGCCAAGGAAATGGTGCGCGTCACCCGATCGGGCGGACGGATCGTCATGGGCAACTGGATTCCGGGCGATCCGACCCTGGTCGCGCAAATCCTGAAGATCAGCGCGGCCTACTCGCCGCCGCCGCCCGAGGGGTTTGTCAGCCCGATGACCTGGGGGGCCGAGGACACTGTGGCCGAAAGGTTCGCCGGCGCCGGCGTCCCGCGGGACCGCATCGCCTTCGCCAGAAAGACCTATGTCTTCAATTGCCCAGGATCGCCAACGGATCTGCTGGGTGTGTTCCGCGCCTACTACGGCCCGTCGATGAATGCGTTCGAGGCCGCCGAAAAGGACGGCCGCGCCGACAGGTTGCAGCAGGAACTGGCCGCCCTGTTTACGAGCCAGAACAAAAGCAGCAGCGCCGGGACGACCTCAATTCCCGCGACGTTCCTTCACGTCACCGCGAGGGTGTGAGCGCCTGCAACGACAGGCTTCGTGGTCTCGTCCGGCCGGGCTCTGGCGGGAATCGCAACGGCAACGCGATCCAAGGAGATGACCCATGTCCATTCGACCCGATCCGACATTTTACGCCAGCGCCAAGCTGGCGATGGAAGCGCCAGTCGAGAGCTACGCCTACACCCTGATGCTGAGCCCGGACTTCTCGCAGCCCGACGCCCTGGCGGTCGTCAACGTCGACCGGTCCGCCAAGGACTATGGCAAGGTCGTCCATAGCGTCGTCATGCCCAACACGGGCGACGAGTTTCACCACTTCGGCTGGAACGTCTGTTCCTCGGTCCTGTATCCGCTGTCCGGGCATGCCTTTCTGAAGCGCCGTTTCCTGATCATCCCGGGGCTGCGGTCGTCGCGGATCTACGTCATCGACACGGAGGGCGGGCCGACGTCGGCCAAGATCCACAAGATCGTCGAGCCCGAAGAGGTGTTTCGCAAGACCGGCTATTCGCGGCCGCATACGGTCCACTGCGGTCCGGAGGGTATCTATGTCTCGACCCTCGGCGGCGCCGGGCCGGACGGGACGGACGGTCCCCCCGGCATCTTCATCATGGACTGCGAATCCTTCGATGTGATCGGCCGCTGGGAGATCGACCGCGGCTGCCAGGAAAAGCACTATGACTTTTGGTGGAACCTGCCGCGCGACTACATGGTCTCCAGCGAATGGGGTTTGCCGCCGCAGTTCGAGAACGGCGTCGTCCCGGCCGATCTGCTCGCCAACAAATACGGCCATCGAATCCACTTCTGGGACCTGCGGGCGCGCAAGAACGTCCAGACCATCGACCTCGGCGAAAATCACCAGATGGCGCTGGAGGTTCGTCCCGCGCACGACCCGATCAAGGAGTATGGCTTCCTCGGCGTGGTGGTCGACACCACCAACCTCGAAGGCTCGATCTGGACGTGGTGGCGCGAGGATGGGGCGTTTCACGCCAGGAAGACCGCGACGATCCCGCCGGAGCCGGCTTCGGCCGACGCGTTGCCGCCGCTGCTCAAGGGCTTCGGCGCGGTGCCGCCGCTGGTGACGGACATCGACCTCTCGCTCGACGACCGCTTCCTCTACGTCTCCTGCTGGGGCACCGGGGAGATGCGCCAGTACGACGTCAAGGACCCGATGAACCCGGTGCTGGCCGCTTCCGTGCACGTTGGCGGCATCACCCGCAAAGCCGATCATCCGAGCGGTAAGCCCTATCGCGGCGGGCCGCAGATGGTCGAGATCAGCCGCGACGGCAAGCGCGTCTACTGGACCAACAGCCTCTACTCGTCGTGGGACGCCCAGTTCTATCCGGCGGGCGTGCCGGGTGCGATGGTCAAGGCCGACGTCGGGGCCGAAGGCGGGCTCACCGTCGACAAGAACTTCTGGGTCGAATTTCCCGAAGGCTACCGAACGCACCAGATCCGGCTCGAGGGCGGCGACTGCTCGACCAACTCCTTCTGCTATCCATCGGCCTGACACGCCAATGGACGGTGACGCGACATCGACCGTCCTCTGGCTCGGCGTGATCGCCAGCGGGATATTTCACGGGATCAACCCCGCGATGGGATGGCCGCTTGCGGTGTCGGCCGTCCTGATGGGCGGAGGGCGAGCGGCCCTTCTCGGCGCCTTGGGATTGCTGGCGCTCGGACATCTGCTGGCGATGACCGCCATCCTCCTGCCGTTCGCCTTGCTGGCGGAGGTCCTCTATTGGCAGTGGCCGATGCGGATCGGCGCCGCCCTGGCGGTGATCGCCTTCGGCCTGTGGCTTCTGGTCTATCGTCGGCATCCGCGGTTCATAATTCGGATCCGACCAACGCAGCTCGTCCTGTGGTCCTTCGCGGTCGCCACCGCTCACGGCGCCGGATTGATGCTCGTCCCGATCTATCTCGGCGTTTGCCGATCGTTGGACCTCGACCGCATGCACCAGGCCGCCGCGGCGCTGACGGGCGGCAACCTGGCGACAGCTTCCACGGTTTCCCTCGTCCATACGGCGGCCATGATTCTCAGCGGCGGTGTGATTGCGCTCCTCGTCCACGCTTGGCTCGGTCTCAAGTTCCTGCCGCGCAGCTGGCTCAATCTCGACTCGATCTGGGCCTCCAGCCTTGTGGCGGTCGGCGCCGTCTCGTTGGCCGCTGCCTGGGTGGAGGTGATCTGAGCGGACCACGCAACGATCTACGGCGTCCCGGCGTCCTTCTGGTACTCGGTACGACCCGTCCTCGGGTACCCCATCTGATTTCGCGCCGGTGGCTGCATCTGCCCGGGGCGCTGAGGCTGAGCCTGTGCCTGCGCCATCTCGACCAGGAACGGGCCGAGCACGACGATGCGGCAATTGCGGTCGTGTCTGGCGCAATCCGTCAGCGCGCCGTTGATGGCGCTTTGCTCGGAAGCGGCGCTGGTCGCGATCCCGACATTTCCGTTGGCGCCGGCCGCGACCGCATTCCAGGCGTTGGGCGCGGCGGCGAGACGGCGTGCGACCTCGTCGCGGGCTCGCGGCTGCACGCCGGAGACCGCCTCCGGCCGATAGAAGTCGACCGCTTTCGCCAGGGTCGGAATCGGGATCACGAAGGTGTTGTCGATCGCAATGACCATGCATGCGGTGGACGTGAGGAAGCCGCAGCGCTCGAGGCTGCGCCGCACGGCCTCGTCAGGGGATGGTGCGCGCGAGGACGACCAGTGGCCCTGTGCGGAGAGAACCAAAGTCTTCGGGCCGGCCATGCGCGCGTAGCGGCTGGCGAGCCGTTCATGCTGATGGGCCAGCGGGGTCAGCGACGCGACGAACGGCCGCTCGACTGCGGGGTTGCGAACGATCCAGGGCGCCGGCGGCAGCGGCGGCGGGCCGTGCCGTGAGACCACGATGTTTCCGGCGGCATAGAGATCGCACACCCGGTCGGGTTTGCTGGCGGCATCGGCATTGAGCCGCTGGCAGGCCACCATGGCGGCGCGGTCGGCAGCGTCCTGGGTCGGCTGGCCGCTGACGAAGGCGATGTTCAGCAGGCTCATCGCGAGCGCCTTGTGGTCGGGCGCGCGCATGTATTCGTCGCGAATGCGCGCGCGGTCCTGTTCGGAGACGAAGGGCACGCGATCGGGAACCAGTGCGACGCGCGCGGGCGCGGCCGTCGGCATGGCTGGTGCGGTTGCGGGCGGCGGCGCGGGCATCGCGCTCTCTTCCTCGCCCTGCACTTGGGGTGGGTCCTGGTTCTGAACCTGAACTTGGATCTGGCCCGGGCTGGCCGCCTCGACCAGGAAGGGACCGAGCACAGCGATGCGACAATTGCGATCGTGCCGGGCGCAATCCGCGAGCGCCCCATCGAGCGCGCTCTGCTCGGAGCGGGCGCCGACCGCGATCCCGACGTTTCCGTCAGTTCCGACCGCGACCGCGTTCCATGCATTGGGGGCGCCGGCGAGGCGGCGCGTGACCTCGTCGCGGGCTTGCGGCTGCACGCCGGATAATCCCTCGGGCCGATAGAAGCCGACCGCTTTCGTCAGCGTCGGAATCGGGATCACGAAGGCGTTGTCGACCGCAACGACCATGCATGCGGTGGAATTCAGGCGGCCGCAGCGCTCGAGGCCGCGCCGCACAGCTTCGTCAGGGCTGGAATCTCCGGCGCTGAAGACCCACTCGCCATTGGGGGAGATGACCAAAGCCTTGGATCCGGGAAGGCGGGGGTAGCCGGTATTGATCCGTTCCTTGTAGGCGGCGCTGATCAGCGGGACGTTGGCGGCGACGAACGGCTGTTCGACGGCGGGATTGCGAGCAAGCCAGGGTTCCGGCGGCATTGGCGGCGGGCTGCGCAGCGTCACCACGACGGTGCCGGACGCATAGAGCTCGCACGCGTTGTCGGCCTTGTTGAGGGAATTGGGATTGAGCTTCTCGCAGGCCTCCATGGCGGCGCGGTTGGCGATCTCCTGGCTGGGCTGACCGCTGACGAAGGCGATGCGCATCAAGCTCGTCGCGAGCGCCTTGTAGCCGGGCGCCTTCATGTACTCGTCGCGAATGCGCGCCTGGTCCCGTGTGGTGATGAGGGGCACGCGATCGGGAACGAGTGCGGCGCGCGCGGGCGCGGCCGGCGCGGGTGCCGGCAGCGGTGAGGGCGCGGCGTGCTGCTCCGCGATCTGATTTGGCGTCTGGTTCTGAGCGTGAGTTTGATTCTGGTTGAGCGTGACGGCCGGAGGCGGGGCTGGCGCGGGTGAAGACTGCGGCGAGGTATTCTGCTCGGCAGTCTGACTCGGCACCGGACTCTGGTTCTGGGGCGTGGTGGCCGTGGCCGCGGCGGGGGGCGCTGCGGGCTGGGGCGAGGGTGACGCGTGCGGCTCGGCAGTCTGACTTGGTGTCTGATTCCGGTTCGGAGCCTGAGCTTGATTTTGATCCGGTGTGGCAGCCGGGGACGCGGCTGGTGCGGGTCCAGGCTGCGGTGAGGGCGCGTTCTCTCCCCCCGGCTGACTTGGTGCCTGGTTCTGAGCCTGAACTTGATTCTGACCGGCGCCGGTCGCCTCGACCAGGAACGGGCCCAGCACCGCGATGCGACAATTGCGGTCGTGCTGGGCGCAGTCCTTCATCGCGCCGTCGAAGGCGCTCCGCTCCGAGTCGGCGCTGACCGCGATCCCGACATGGCCGTCGGCCCCGACCGCGACCGCGTTCCAGCTATTGGGGGCAGCGGCGAGGCGGCGCGCGACTTCATCGCGGGCGTCCGGCTGCACGCCGACCAACGCGTCGGGCCGATAGAAGCCGACGACTTTCGCCAAGGTCGGAATCGGGATCACGAAGGTATCGTCGACGGCGACGACCATGCAGGCGTGGGCGGCCAAGTAGCCGCAGCGTTCGAGGCTGCGCCGAATGGCATCGTCGAGGCTGGATTGGGCGACCGTGAACGCCGCGTGGTCGTTCGGCGAGATGACGAGCGCCTTCACCCTGGACCTGCGGAGATAGCCCTTGCTGATCAGCTCCTTGAAGGGCGCGTTGTCGATCGGGACCTGGGCCGCGACGAACGGCCGCTCGATCGCAGGATTGCGAACGAGCCAGGGCTCCGGCGGCATCGGCGGCCGGCTGCGTCGTGTCACGACGACGTTGCCCGAGGCATAGAGGTCGCACACCCGGTCGCCTTTGTTGCCGGATGTCGACTTGATGTTGTCGCAGGCCACCATGGCGGCGCGGTCGGCGGCCTCCTGGCTCGGCTGGCCGCTGACAAAGGCCATCTGCGTGAAATTCGTCGCGAGTGCCTTGTAGTCGGGCGCCGTCATGTACTCGTCGCGAATGTGCGCCCTGTCCTCCTGCGTGACGAAGGGCACCTGATCGGGCACGAGCGCGACGTGGACGGGCGGCGAAGCGGGAGGCGTGACGGGCGACGTGGGCGCGGATGCAAGCTGCTGCCTGGAGGTCGTGTCGCTCTCGCCTTTGTGCTTGAGCAGAACGGCACCCGTGGCCGCGACCGCGAGCAGCGCGGACGCCGCGATGGCGCCGAAGATCAGACGGCGGCGCGGCGCCGTCGCGACGGGTGCGGCGGGCGGGTTCGCGGCCGGCGACGGAACGGGGGCGGTGGCGGGAGTGGCGGTGGCAGGAGTCTTGCCGGCCCCGCCCGGCAACTGCATGGCCAGCGCATCGAACAGCGGCTGCACGTGCGCGAGCGCGATCGTCTCGATGCCGAGCGCGGCGAGCTCGCTCGCGATCGTCGGCGGCACCTCGCTCGCGTTGCCGGCCGGCAGCGCGACCAGCACCTGGCGGCCGGCGGCGCGCTCCTGCTTGAGGCGATCGAGCGAGTTGGCGAGCTTCTCGGGCACGTGACTGACGGCGCCGACCGTGAGATCGACCGGGCGCACGCTGCCGGTCGCCCACAGCACCGCGTCGGCGGTGTCGTTCTCCTGCGCCAGCCGGCGATTGGCGAGCAGCGCGTGGGCGGCGAGCACGCCGAGCTGCCAGCTCGAGCCCGCATCGATCCGCGCCGACACGTCGAGGCGATAACACGAGTGGCCGAACCGGGCCTCGATGATGCCGGTCGGACGCACCACGAAGGCGTGATAGGCCCCCGCGATGTCGGCGGTCTCGGTGGTGCCGCCGATGCAGGCGACGCAGCGCCCGATGGCGGCGTCCTCCTCGGTCAGCAACAGCACCTCGACCGGTCCGTTGGTCGTGGCGATCAAGACCCGCAATTTACCGGCGGCGATGGGCATGGATTTTTACAACACGAACGTTCCGGTCGACGTCGGGTCGGCCAGGAGCCGCAGGAAGTCGGCGTCGCTGCGCTCGTTCAGCACCATCATGACCTCGCCCTGCGGATCGGCGGCCGGCAGCGCGCGCTTGAGGAACTCACCGGCGGCGCTTTCGAGCAGCATCATGCGCGGCGCGTCGGCCGGCGAGGTGAAGCGCAGGATCACATAGATCTGGCCCGCAACCCGCGACGGATGGATGCTGACGGTGCCGCCCTCGAAGCGGCGCGCGTTGACGGCGCCGGAGCTCGCGGCCGCGAGCGCCGGCAGCTCGAACGTCGTGGCCTGCGCCTTGAGGCGGCGATAGTCGGCGCGCAGCCGCGAATCGGTGAACAGCGCGCGCTGCTCCTCGGGGGACAGCGAGCGCGACGGGTCGTTGAGAAACTGCACGATCTCGGCGACGCCGAAGCGGCGCGTCGGCCGCTTGGCTTCCGCCAAGGCGCTGCGCGCGGCATAGAGCTGGTCGGCACGTCGTGCGATGTCGTCGGTGTCGGCGGTCATGGCCTGCATAACCCCGGCCGGTGCCTCTTGAGGCGGGCAGCGACCTGCGGGTCCCCTAGTATACATTGTTTCGGTTCTGGCGACGGATTCCCGCCAGTCGGTATTTCATCCAGTATCCACAGGGGGCTTGAGCGATTTTTTCCCGGGCTGGCCGGGTTTCCGGCGAAAATCTCGAGCCGAAAAGCGTCGAATTTTTTATGCTGCTGATTTTAAAAGTCTTTTCGCGATCAAAAACATGGGCGCCGGCGCCGGCGTACGCTAGGTTCTTGGGCCAAGATGCACGTTTTTACCGGCGCCTGGGCTGATAATATAGTGTGATCACCCTTGGGCTGACTATCGCGCCCATCCCAGCTACCCGAGGACCCCCGATGTCGGCCTCGCCGAGCGCCCAGGACGTTGCCGATGCCCTGGCGATGACGCTGGAGCGGGAAGACGCCGCGGGCGCGCCGTGGTGTCCGCCCGGCGATGCCGCCGCGTTGCGCAAATGGGTCACCGATCGCAACGCGTCGCTCGGCACCGGCATCCGCCGCGCGATCCGGCTCGCGCGCCTGATGGCGGTCGCCGACGGCCGCGCCGACTACATCCGCTTTCTCTATGAACGCCTCGGCAGCCTGCGGCCGCGGCTGTTTCGGCAGATCATCGAGCGCGCCGCCGTCGAGGGCCGCCTGCCGAAAAGCGTCGCGACGCTGACGCAAAGCGGCGTGCACCTGCGCGAGCCCGCGCTGGTGCCGCAAGGTGCCCCGGACGACGCCTTCGAGATCGACTTCGCGCAGATGCCGCGCCTCGCCGCATTGCTCGACATCCTGCACAACTCTCTCGGCTTCACCGTGGTGGCGGATCTGCTCGCTCCGCTGCTGCCGAAGGTCGGCGCGCCGAAAAGCTCCGCCGACGAGGTCGGGCGGGCCGTTCAGTCGGCGTTCAATGCCTGGCTCAGCGAGCGGCTCGAGAGCACCAATCATATCCTGCAGGCGCAGCAGATCCGCGGCTTCATCGCGAGCCGCGGCCGCCTCGCGCCCGAGATGATCGACGACGAGGCGATCCTGCTCTTCTGGATCCGCGCCGCCGAGGCCGACGACGCGGAGCAGATCGAGGGCTTCCGGCTCTATCGCACGGCGGCGGCCGCGATGCTGCGCTATCGCTACGCGCTGCGCGACGCCATGGCGGCGCGCTATCTCGAGGAGGCGCTCGGCCGCGGGCTCGAGGCCGCGAACGACGATTTCAGCGGCGATCAGGTCGCGGCGCGGGGCGAGCCGTGGCGCTCGCCGCTGCGGGCGCTGACGCTGCTGCCGGCGAGCCGCGTGAAATGGCTGACCGCCCGGGAGCAGCAGGTGCTGCGCAATTATCTCGGCGGCGCCGCCGATGATGCCGACGCATCCGATGAGGACGCACCGGATGGAGCGGCGGATTCCGACGACGCATGGAAGAGCGGTCTCGCGGGCGAGGAACGCTTTGATCTCACGCACTGGCTCACGCTGCTGCGCGCCGACGTGTTCGGCACCGCGCAGGCCTCGATCGTCGGCCGGCTGCGCAAGCGCGCCGATCCGCAGACCGCGATAGCGCAAGTCATGGAGACGCTCGACGCCGCGGCCTACGCGTCATCGGCGAGCGCTTATGCGGACGTGCGCACGCAATTGCATCTCGAAAGCCTCGCCGCCCTGGTGCTGCTGATGGAGGCGGGCGCCGCGGAAGCCGTGATCCTGCTGCGCTGGCTCGGCGGCGACGCGGCGGTGCGCGCCGTGATCGGCCCCGCACGCCGGCGTCCAGCCCTCGTCAAGGACGATGACGAGGAAGATGACGACGAGGAGGACGACGCGGCGGGCGACGGCGATGATGACGAGACCGACGCCGCCGACGATGTGCGCGCGCGCATCGCGCCGCGCCTGACGGCGGCGATCGCCGATCCGAACGCCGTGGCGGAGGGCGCCGGCCGCACCCTGCTGCTCGAGGCGCTGGCGGCGCGCCGCAAGGTGAACCGCGCCGGCTTCCGCCGCGAGGATCGCGCCGATCCCACGATGGCGACGGCGCTGCGGCACGGGGCCGCCGCGGTCTTCGAGGTGATCCGCGAGCTCGACCGGCTGGCCGGCACGCTGTCCGTCAAGGCACCCGGCGCCGATCTCGCCGGCGACACGGCGCGCTTCTCGGCGGCCTTCCGGCGCATCTATCTGGGCTGATCCGGCATTATCGCCGGCGTCGTAGCCCGGATGGAGCGCAGCGTAATCCCGGAGCGGTGTCCCCGGATTTCGCTGCGCTCCATCCGGGCTACAGGCCATCCGCGCGCGCCCGGGAAAAAAATCGATCAAGCCCCCTGTGGAGTGAGGGCGTGGAGGGAGAACCCCCCTCCCGCTTCGATCAAACCCTCTTACCCCACAGGAGACTCCCATGAAGACCCGTACCTCGATCCTGGCTCTCTCGGCGCTCGCCGGAGTGTCCATCCTGGCTCTCACTCCGACCTCCGCGTCGGCGTGGGGCATGCACGGCGGCAACGCACACTTCGGCGGCGGCCACTTCGGCGGCGGCCATTTCACCGGCGGTTATCACACCGCAGGCGGCTGGGGCCACTTCGGCGGCTATCGCCCGGGGGTCGGCGGCTGGAACCACGGCGGCTGGAACCACTACGGCGTTGCCAGCTACGGCGGCTTCCGTCACTTCGGCGGGTATTCGCACTTCCACCGTCCTTGGGTCGCGTGGCGGCCTTGGGTGCGCCCCGGCTACGTGACGAGCTACTACCCGGTCGCTCCGACCTACACGCCGCCGATCGTGCGCTACGTCGAGCCGACCTACGTGCCGCGTCCTATCGTGCGGTACGTCACGCCGAGCTACCAGGTCGCTCCGACCTACGCGCCCGTCGTGCGGTACACGGCGCCGATGCAGGCTCCGTGCAACTGCGAAGCGCCTGCGCCGACGACCTACGTCGCGCCGACGCCGAGCTATCAGGTGCAGCCGATGGCGAGCCCCTGCAACTGCGAGGCGCCCGCGCAGGAGACTAGCTACGTGCAGCCTGCGCCGGCCATCGAAGCACAGCCCGTCGCCAACCCGTGCGCCTGCCAGGCGCCCGCGCAACAGGCGTACGCCCCGGGACAGGAGCAGGAGCAACAGACCTACGCTCCGGGCCAGGAGCAGGAGCAACAGGCCTACGCTCCGGGACAGGAGCAGGAGCAGATGCAGCAGGCGCCGATGGATCGCCAGCTGCAGAAGGGCCCGGCGAGCTTCGCCTCGGCTCAACTTCAGAAGCGGTAGTCGATCCGCTTGGACGGGGCATCCCTCCGGTTGCCCCGTCCCCCTTGGCCCGAGTGGCACGCGCCGCTCGGGCCCTTTTTTCGTTCATCGGGCGGGGCGCGGAAAAAATCGGTCAATCCCCGTGTGGATCAAGGGCAAGCAGGGAGGAACCCCTCCCGGATCAACCAAGCCCTTCTCACCACAGGAGATTCCCATGACCCGCACCTCTATCCTGGCGCTCGCCCTCGCTACCGTCTCGGTCTCAGCGCTCGCCACCACCTCGGCTTCCGCCTGGGGCGGCGGCCAGCATTTCGGCGGCGGCTATCGCCCGACAAGCACCAGCTCGCACCCGGCCAGCAGCTATCACCCGACGACGGCGTTGCCGTCGCATTGGAGCTCGACGTCCTCGCGGCCGAGCTACACCTCAAGCCAGGCCTACCCGAGCTTCTCGACGTCCACCTATCGGCCCTCGTATCAGTCGGCGCCGGTCGTGAGCCACACGCCGGGCTATCCGGTCGTGAGCCACATGCCGAGCTACCCGGTCGTGAGCCACACGCCGAGCTATCCGGTTGTCAGCCACGCGCCGAGCTACCCCGTCGTGATCGAGAAGCCGAGCTATCGGGTTGCGCCGTCCTACGTGTCGGCTCCGGTCGAGACTTACACGCCGAGCTACACACAGGAGCGGTCGACCTACACGCAGGAGCAGCCGATCTACACGCAAGAGCAGCCGTCCTACGCGCCGAGCTACCCGCAAGCGCAGGCCACGTATCCGGTGGAGCAGCCCGTGGCGGCTCCGTGTCCCGAAGTGCCGGCGCAGGAGACTTACGCGGCCCCGGCGCAGCCCGTGGCGTATGCGCCCGCTCCGGTGGAGCAGCCCGCCGCGGCGCCTTGCCCCGAGGCCCAGCAGGGTTACGTGGCCTCGATGCAGCCCGCGACGGCGGTACAGTATCGCTAAGCGATGCGCTTCCGACGGCGCCCCGCCGTCGAGTCAAACCAGCCCGAGCGGCACATGCCGCTCGGGCTTCTTCATTTTGGGCATGTCGGCGCTGATGCGTTTGGCTCGCAGGACGCGTGCGCTCCCTCTCCCCCTTCAGGCAGGGCGATTGCATGTGAGGTGAGCAGTGACGTCGCGCTCCCTCTTCCCGCGTGCGGGGAGAGGGTCGGGGTGCGGGGGCGCCTCCGCAGACTCTGAGCTCGCGGAAAGGCCCCCTCATCCCCGACCTTCTCCCCCTAAAGGGGGAGAAGGAGCGCAGGTGCCGTGCCCACCTCACATGCGATTGCCCTGCTTCTTCAGGGGAAGAGGTTGGGCGAGGGGGGCCATCCGCGAATCGTTACAGATGACGTATTTTGCGGCGACTCAGCGCCCCTCGCCCCAAATCTCTCCGCGCGTGCGGGGAGAGGAAGCGCCTGCCGTGCGTGCCCGCGGCAAGAGGTGGCGCCGTGCAAAAGCCGCCGCGGCATGGCGCTCGCGGCGGTGATCGACGTCGCATCTCGTAAGGATCGGCAACTCGCGCGGTGCGCCCGCCTGGCCATCACAGCTGCAAGGCGTAGTTCATGCCGATCTGGATCGCGTCCGCGAAGCTGCGGCGTTCGCGATAGGCCGCCTCGAAGCCGCGCACGACGGCGGCGGCCCGTTCTTGCGGCGTGCCGTGATGCTCCGCGTCGTTGGTGAAGTCGCCGCGCGCAAAACGGTTGGTCGCGAACACGGCGGCCGGATAGTCGGGCCTGCGCAGCTTGCACACGCCGGCGAAGTAACCGGCGAAGAAGTCCGCGTTGAGCTCGGAGCGCTTGACGGTCGTCTGGCCCCGCTTGAGGCGGGCGTCGAGCTTGTACTTGTACTGCACGATATGACCGAACTCGTGGGCGCAGGTGGCGGCGACGACCGCATCCGGGCTCTCCTTCGACAGCAGGCACTTGAGCAGGTAGCGCTTGCCGAACAGGACGGTGCCGTCCGCCCGCTGCATCCTGACCGCATTGGTGGCGTAGGCATTCCCGCCGGCGTGGTCGTCGTAAAAGCAGAAGCCGGGGAGGACGCCGAAAACGTCGCTGATCCGCGACAGCGTCTGCGCCAGGGCGTAGTCGAGGTTGCGATTGCCGCTGCTCGTGAAGATCGTGTCTTGCGCGCCATCGAATGCCGCGGGCATGGTGGCCGTGGCGAGAAACGGCTCGGCCTCGGCCGAGTCGAGCATGCAGCCGAAGCCGTGGGGGCCGCGCGGGGTGGCCTGTGCGCAGGCGCAGCCGTGCGAGATCAACGCAAGCGCGCCACCAAGCACCATGTCGCGACGGGTCGGCATCCGAGGTCTCCTTCAGCGAGCCGCCTTGCGGCCGCTGTTCCTCGGATATCCATCTCGGGATTGACCGACTTTTTGCGCCGGTCGCGCGTCGGCACAGATGGTGCCAGGCGCTCGCCGCTCACGACGTCGCGCGTGTCGGCGTATTCGCCGGCACGCCGCGATCGCGGGCGGTCACGTTCAGCAAAGATTGGGATAGCGCTGGCAGGCCGTTCCGCCGCCCGGAGCCGCCGGCGGCTGACCGGGCGGTGGCTGAGGCTGCGGCGCCTGCTGATAGGGCGGCTGCTGCGCCGGAGCCGTCGCGACCGGAGGCCGATAGGGTTGCGGCGGTTGCTGCTGATAAGGCTGAGGCTGCGGCACCTGCTGATAGGTCTGCGGCGCTTGCTGATAGGGCGGCTGCTGTGGCGGAGCCGTGGCGACCGGAGGCGGCGGTTGCTGCTGATAGGGCTGGGGCGGCGGCACCTGCTGATAAGGCTGTGGCGCCTGCTGATAGGGCGGTTGCTGCCCCGGAGCCGTTGCGACCGGAGGCCGGTAAGGCTGCGGTGCTTGCTGATAGGGCGGTTGCTGCGCCGGAGGCGCCGCCACCGGCGGCCGATAGGCCTGCGGCGGCTGCTGATAGGACGGCGGCTGCCCGGGAGCCGTCGCGACCGGGGCCTGCGGTGGCGCTTGCTGATAGGACGGCTGCACGGGAGGCGCCGGGACGGGAGGCTGATTGGGCTGCGCGCCGGGTACGCCGCCCGGCGCCCCCGGATTGTTGGTGGCCATCAGATTGTAGGTGTGCTCCTTGGCCTCGCCGACGTCGACCTTGAAAAATTGAGCGTAGTCCAGCCCGGCTTTGGCGCAGTCGTCCGGCGTGTTCTTGCCGTACTGCGACTGGACCAGGAGGAACTTTTTCTTTTGGATGCAGAACGGTACTTCGCCGCTCCACATGGTGCCGCCGGCGGCTCTGGCGAAGAGATAGTAGTAGCGGTTGTCGAGATCGGCGCGGTGGACCGGTTTGCACTGGCCGGCGTCCATGATGAACCAGCCTTGCGCAACCCATCCACGTTCACGGTCGACATAACCGAACGCCACGTCGACGCGTCGCTCGAATTGATTGCAGACCTGAAAGCCGGCATGGGCCGGCTGCGCCCCGATGGCGATCGCGGTCAGCACGATCGCCAGCCACAGTGCTGCTCGTCGTTTCACGTGTTGTCGCTCCCCGTGCAAATCAATGAAATCATACGATTGAACAGCGGTTGAGACCAGAGGCTGGCGCATGCGCGGCAGGCCCGGCCGCCGACCCGCTCTCTCCGCCACACGACAAACGTTCAATGCAATGACGCACAAGTGGTGTAGGGTAGCGCTGTGGTCGGAAGAACGAGCGGGCTAAAGGGCGCCTCATGGCAGATCGGCCTTTCATCGGTCTCACGCGCCGCTACCTTCTCGCATCGACTGCGGCGCTGATCGTCGGCGGCCTCGGCGCGCGCGCGTTCGCCCGCACCTATCGCGGCGGCGCGCTGCCGTGGGAGCCGGGCGACACGTCGCCGCCGACGCCGGTGCGGCCTGGCGCGTGGCTCTACTTCACGGCTGACGAGGCTGCCGCGGTCGAGGCGATCGTCGATCGCTTGATTCCGCCCGACGACGCCGGACCCGGCGGCAAGGCGGCGGGCTGTGCGGTGTTCATCGATCGGCAGCTCGCCGGCGCCTTCGGCGACGCGCGCATGCTCTACATGCGCCCGCCGTTCGCGAACGGCACGCCCTCGCAAGGCCTGCAGTCGCCGATCGTGCCGAAGGATCGCTATCGCGGCTCGCTCGCGGCGCTCGACGAGCACTGCAAGGCGACCTTCGCGGGCAAGGGATTTGCGGCGCTCGATGCCGCGCAGCAGGATCAGGTGCTCGCCGGCCTCGACAAGGGCGACGTCAAGCTCAAGGACGGCAGCGGCAAGACGTTCTTCGAGGCCATTCTCGCCAACGCGATGGAAGGCTTCTTCGCCGACCCGATCTACGGCGGCAATCGCGACATGGCGGGATGGAAGCTCATCGGCTTTCCGGGCGCGCGCTACGACTATCGCGACCACGTCGCCAAGCACAATCAACCCTACCCGTTGCCGCCCGTGTCGATCCTCGGGCGCAGCGACTGGTCCGTTCCGGGCTGACGGCGAGGCACGCACATGGCAACCAGGCTGCCGCGCAAGGATGTCGTCATCATCGGTCTCGGCTGGACCGGCGCGATCCTCGCCAACGAGCTCACTGATCACGGCCTCGACGTGGTTGCGATCGAGCGTGGCCCGTGGCGCGACACCGCGACCGATTTCAACATCGGCTACGCGCCCGACGAGCTGCGCTACGCCGTTCGGCTCGACCTCTTTCAGCGGCCGGCGCAGAGCACGCTGACCTTCCGCAACAACGACGCGCAGGCCGCCTTGCCGATCCGCCAGTTCGGCTCGTTCCTCCCCGGCAACGGCGTCGGCGGCGCCGGCGTGCACTGGAACGGCCAGACCTGGCGCTTTCTGCCGACCGACTTTCTCTGCCGCAGCCACCTCGACGAGCGCTACGGCGCGACGTTCGTCCCCGAGGAGCTGTCGATCCAGGACTGGGGCGTCACCTACGAGGAGCTCGAGCCTTACTACGACCGCTTCGAGTATCTCGCCGGCATCTCCGGCAAGGCCGGCAATCTCGACGGACGGATCCAGCCCGGCGGCAATCCGTTCGAGGGACCGCGCAAGCGCGACTACCCGCTGCCGCCGATGCAGATGACCTATGCGCCGACCATGTTCGCCGAGGCCGCGCGCGCCGTCGGCTATCATCCGTTTCCCTCGCCGTCCGCGAACTTGTCCGCGGGCTACACCAACCCGCTCGGCATCCGCATGGGGCAGTGCACCTTCTGCGGCTTCTGTGAACGTTTCGGCTGCGCCAATTATTCCAAGTCGAGCCCGCAGACCGCGGTGCTGCCGGTGCTCATGCGCAAGTCGAATTTCGAGGCGCGCACCGGCTGCGAGGTGCTCCGGGTCAATCTCGACCGATCGGGCGAAAGCGCGACCGGCGTGACCTATGTGGACAGCTCGGGCGCCGCATGGGAGCAGCCCGCCGACATCGTCCTGATCTGCGCCTTCGCGTTCAACAACGTGCACATGATGCTGGTGTCGGGCATCGGCCGTCCGTACGATCCGGCGACCCGCGACGGGACTGTCGGCCGCAACTACGCCTACCAGACCAATTCATCCATCCAGCTGTTCTTCGACGACAAGATCTTCAATCCGTTCATCGCGTCGGGCTCGCTCGGCCAGACGGCGGATGATTTCAACGGCGATGTCTTCGATCACGGCGGTCTCGGCTTCGTCGGCGGCGCCGGCATCAACTGCATCCCGACCAACGGCCGTCCGATCCAGACCCGGCCGGTGCCGCCCGGCACGCCGCGCTGGGGCGCGCAGTGGAAGCAGGAGACGCGCAAGAGCTATCTGCGCAGCTTCGCGTTCACGTCGCAGGGCTCGAGCTACGCCGCCTATGCCAACCATCTCGATCTCGACCCGACCTACAAGGATCACCTCGGCCGGCCGCTCCTGCGCATGACGTTCGACTTCCCCGACAACGACATCCGCATGTCGAACTACGTTACCGACAAGATGGAAGACATCGCCAAGGCGATGCAGGCCCGCCAGTACGTGGTCAGCCGCCGCGCCAAGCCCTACAGCACGGTGCCGTATCAGAGCACGCACAACACCGGCGGCGCGATCATGGGGGCCGATCCGAAGACCAGCGCCGTCAACAAGTACCTGCAGAGCTGGGACGTGCCGAACGTGTTCGTCATCGGCGCTTCCGCGTTTCCGCAGAACCACGGCTACAACCCGACCGGCACCGTCGGCGCGCTCGCCTTCTTCGCGGCCGATGCGATCGTCGACAAATACATCAAGGCACCCGGCCCGCTGGTGCAGACATGAGCCGCGCGCGCGCGATACGCAGCGCCGTTGTCGCGGCGGCGCTGCTCGCGCCGCCCGCCGCCGGCGCGGTCGACCTGCAAGCCTTCGACCTCGTCCAGCGCGGCCGCTATCTCGCGACCGCGGCCGATTGCGCGGCCTGCCACACGCGGCCGGGGGGCGCGCCCTTCGCGGGCGGCGTGCGGCTCGAGACGCCGTTCGGCACGCTCGTCGGGCCGAACATCACGCCCGATGTCGAAGCCGGCATCGGAGGGTGGACCGACGACGAGTTCGTCGCCGCCCTGCACGAAGGGCGCGGCCGCCGCGGCATCCGGCTTTTTCCCGCGATGCCCTATCCGGCCTACACCAAGATGACGCGCGAGGATGCGCTGGCGATCCGTGCCTATCTGCGCACCGTCGAGCCGGCGCCCAACAAGATCGAGGCGAACCAGCTGCCGTTCCCGCTCCGCATCCGCTTCAACATGGCGGTGTGGAATGAGCTGAACTTCAAGCCCGGCCGGCTCGAGCCCGACCGGTCGAAATCCGCCGAATGGAATCGCGGCCGCTATCTCGTCGATGCGCTCGGCCACTGCGGCACCTGCCACACGCCGAAGACGGCGCTCGGCGCCGACCGCAACAGCGCCTATCTGCAAGGCGCCGTGCTGCAAGGGTGGTTCGCGCCGAACATCACGGCCGACGCGCGCAAGGGCATCGGCCGCTGGTCGGTCGCCGAGATCGTCGGCTATCTCAAGACCGGCGCCAATCCCGGCGCGATCGCGTCGGGCGGCATGGCCGAGGAGGTGGTGCATTCCTCCTCGCACATGACCGACGACGATCTCAACGCGATCGCGGTCTATCTGTTGAGCCTCAAGGCCGAGACGCAGGCGAGCCCGCCGGCGCTTGCCGCGTCGGACGCGCGCATGACGGCGGGCCAGGCGATCTACAAGGACAGCTGCGCCGGTTGCCACACCGACGCCGGCACCGGAAATCCGGGCCTGTTCCCGCGGCTTGCCGGAAGCCACGCGGTGCAGTCGGACAACGCCACCACGCTGATCCGCACCGTGCTGTTCGGATCGCAGGGCGCGGCGACGGACGGCGCGCCGACCGGCCCCGCGATGCCGAGCCTCGCCTGGCGCCTCGACGACGCGCAGGTCGCCGCGGTGGTCACCTATATCCGCAACGCGTGGGGCAATGCGGCGGAGGCCGTGTCCGCCGACCAGGTGCGCACCGTCAGGCGCAAGCGCTGAAGCCATTTTTCAACTTGGCACGGCGCCAGCGCTCCCTCTCCCCGCGTGCGGGAGAGGGTCGGGGTAAGGGGGCTCTCAGGTTATTAACTCACGTATGCGTTGCTGAGACTTAGCGCCCCTCACCCCAACCCTCTCCCCGTAAGAACGGGGAGAGGGAGCGCACGCTCAGTGCTCGAGACCTGTCGGGCTCAGGCAATGGCGCATCGCCGCCTGGCTCACTCCGGCTGATAGCGCGTGCCGATCGACGGCTTGCTCTGGCCGAGGCCCGGCAGCTCCCACACGCCGGCGCCGGTCGGATTGACGTCGGCGGCGATGTCGACGTCGATCAGGTACGGCTTGTGTGCGTCGATCCCTTTGCGCACCGCCTCCGCGAGATCGGCGGCGCGGTCGACGCGCACGCCCTCGACGCCGGCCGAACGCGCCATGGCGGCGAAGTCCGGGTTGTAGCGCTCGCCCGTCTTCGGATGATGGAAGTCGGTCGCGAGCTCGCGCCCGCCCAGATAGCCGCGCTGCAGCCCGCGGATCGACGCATAGGCATAGTTGTTCCACACCACCCAGACCACCGGCAGATCGTATTCCACCGCGGTGCCGAGCACGTTGGCATGCATGAAGAACGCGCCGTCGCCGCACACCGACACGCACGGCCGGTCGGGCGCCGCGAACTTCGCGCCCATCACGCCGGCGACGCCGAAGCCCATCGGGCCGAAGCCCATCGAGCCGATCAGCGAGTCCGGCCGGCGCGGCTTGGTGTAGCCGAGCAGCCAGTTGTGGTGCACGCCGATGTCGCTTACCAGGATCGCATCGTCCGGCAGCGCGCGGTGGATCTCGAATGCGGCGCGCTGCGGGTTGATCGGCTTTGAGTCGTCGGTGAAGCCCGGCGCCACCAGCTTGTCCCATTCGGCGCGATAGCCGTCGATCGCGCCCAGCCACTTCTTGCGCGCGTCGGCGCGCCCGTTGAGGTCGGCGCGGCGGTCGAGCTCGGCATGCACCTGGCGCAGGAAGGTGCGCACGTCGGCCATCAGCCCGAGCGCGACCGGATAGTTGCGGCCGATCTCCTCCGGATCGATGTCGACGTGGATCAGCTTGGTCGGCGGGATCGTGAACGAGTAGCCCGGGATCCACGAGCTCGAGGTGCGGTCGTCGAAGCGCATGCCGAGCGCGAGCAGCACGTCGGCCTGGCGCGTTGCGTGGTTGGCCTGGTAGTGGCCGCCGCGCGCGACCAGCCCGAGCGCGAGCGGATGGTGGGCGTCGATCGCGCCGAGCCCGCTTGCCGAGGCGGCGACCGGAATCTGCAGCCGCTCCGCGAGTTTCAAGAGCTCGGCGCTGGCGCCGCCATAGCGCACGCCCTGGCCGACGATGATCACGGGCCGCTCGGCGCCGAGCAGCATGTCGACCGCCTTCACGACGCCCTCCGGATCGGCGCCGCAGCGGCACGAGATGTTGGCGCTCCACTCTTCCGGCTTGGGCGCCTCCTCGGCGGCCGCCTCCATGAACACGTCGAACGGCACGTCGAGCACCACCGGCCCCGGCCGGCCCGTCACCATGGTCTTCCAGGCCTGCCGCACCGCGAGCGGCACCATCTCGCCGCGCGTCGGCTGAAACACCTTCTTGCAGATGGTGCGCACCGTCGAGGGGAAGTCCGCCTGGTAGTGACGGTACATCTCCTGGAAAGCGCCGCGGTTGAACTGGCTGGTCGGCACGTTGCCGGTGATCGCCATGAACGGCACGGAATTGAGGAACGCGTTGGCGAGCGAGATCGGGAGATTTGCCGAGCCCGGCCCGCACGACGTGAAGGTCGCGATCGGCCGGCCGCTGACGCGGTAGTAGACGTCGGCCATGAAGCCCGCGACGCTCTCGTGGTGCACCGAGATCGTCTTGATGTCGTGCTGACGTTCGTACAGCGCGTCGATGAACTGGATGTTGCCGTGCCCGCACAGGCCGAACGCGTAGGGCGTCTTCTCCTGGATCAGATAGTCGACGATGACCTGCGCGCCGTTGAGCTTGTTGGTGGCCATCGATCGACTCTCCGTGAGCTGCGGCTCTTGCGCCCCCTCTCCCCGCAGGGGAGAGGGTCGGGGTGAGGGGCTCTCTGAGCCAGAATTGAAACTCCGAGCGCCCCTCACCCGGCTCGCTTCGCTCGCCACCCTCTCTCCTGCGGGGAGAGGGGACGACGCGAGCAGGCGTCGTGCTCAGCCTCACTATGTCTCATATTGCCGAGCGTCAATTGATAAGGACGTGTGCGCAAATTCTTCGCCGCCGCACATTTCACGGCATGAATTTTCTGGGGATGCAATCGTTGCGGCCGACAGGGCCGCCGCTCAGATCGTGAGCGTTCCGGCCTTGGCGGCGGCGTAGCGCTCGCCGACCTTGCTCCAGTTGACGCAATTCCACCACGCCTTGAGGTAGTCGGGCCGCCGGTTCTGGTAGGTCAGGTAATACGCGTGCTCCCACACGTCGTTGCCGAACAGCACGCGCTTGCCGAGCATCAGCGGCGTGTCCTGGTTCGGGCGCGGCTCGAGCGCAAGCTTGCCGCTGCGTTCGACGGTGACGAACACCCAGCCCGAGCCGAACACCTTGGCGCCGGCGTCGTTGAACTTGGCTTGCAGCGCGTCGAGGCCGCCGAAGTCGCGTTGGATCGCGGCGAGGAGGTCGCCCTGCGGCGCGCCGCCGTTCGGGCCCATGATTTCCCAGAACATCGTGTGGTTGGCGTGGCCGCCCGCATTATTGCGCACCGTGGTGCGGATCGACTCGGGAACGTCGGCGAGCTTGGCGAGGAGATCCTGCAGCGGCAGCTTGGCGAGCGCCGCGTAGTCTTTCAGCGCGGTGTTGAGGTTGGTCACGTAGGCCTGGTGATGCCGGTCGTGATGGATCTCCATGGTCTTGGCATCGATGCTCGGCTCGAGCGCGTTGGTCGCATAGGCGAGGGGCGCAAGCTTGAACGGACCCGCGGGAGCCTGCACCTGAGCCGGAGGCTGGGCGGGCGCCTGGGCCTGGGCAAACACGCGTGGCGCGAAGACCGCTGCGGCCGCACCAAGCAACACTCGGCGGTTGATCGACATGATTTCTCTCCTGTTTTTTGCGGTGCGGCGGGATGTGGGCCGGCACCTTGATCGAACTGATCGAGCCTCGCAACAAAGGGGTGCCGCGGCCCGGCCGTGCATACGCGCGGAACTTTCTGCATCCTTCTCGTTTTTATACTGCTTTACCTTGCGTGGCCGCGGAGAATGCGGATACGGTCGTTGCGTCTTCGGGCGCAGATGGGCGCCGTGGGGGGATAGTTCAATGCTGAAGGTTGCGACGATCGCTGCGACCGCGCTGGTCGGCGTGTTGTTCGCCACGGCCGCGATGGCGCAGCTGGCGGTCTGTCCGGTGAGCCGAATGATTACGGCCGCGGGCACCGAGACGCCCGGCATGCCGCCCCACATCTATTACATCTATCCCGAGTTCGGCGAGATCCAGGAAGGGCTGGGTGAGCCCCAGCCCGCCCCGATCAATTGTCAGGGCGGCATCCTGACGATCCAGACAAAGGATTTGGTCGGCGCCGCCTGCCAATATACGTTCCGCTATACCAGCACGAGCACGGGTGCGGCGCTCGTCGAAGCGTCACCGTCGAATTGCGCGCTGCAGCTCACCAACCTGAAATGGGCGGCGCCGATCCCGAGCCGGATGACCGACCGCAAGATGATCTACGCCCTGTGGGCCGGCAACGACAGCGCCATCCGCTACACCGCGATCGTGGTGGGTGTTGCCCGCGACGGCGGCGTGCGCGCGCTCGCCGACGAGATGAAGACCGAGCACGGCGATCTCAACAACCGCCTGGCGCAGACTTTCGCCGACCTCAAGACCAACTGGGCCCAGAGCCCGGCGCCGCCCGGGGTGGGGAGCAACATCAGCAATGCCATCAACTCGGCCGCCGAGACCAAGCGACGGGCCATGCTGCGGACGGCGGCGGGCAACAACCTCGCCCTGGTCGACCGCCAGTTCGTCACCGACGAGTACCGGTTTCACACCAAGATGGTGAAGACGATCGAGGGCTTCATCGCCACCACCAAGGACGACAAGGTCAAGACCTTCCTCACCGAATTGCTCGACACCTTCAAGCGCCACATCATGCATGCCGAGATGCTGTCGGCCGCGATCGGCCTGAGGCCCGCCGAGCTGGTGGCGCTGCAGAAGTCGCCGCCGTTCCCCGCGCCGTGACGTTCGCCTGATCGAATGACGTGGCTCCGTGTTTCTGCGCTGGCGGCCGTCGCGGTCGCCAGCCTTGTCCTGCCGCTGCAGGCGCAACAGCCGCAGGCTCCGCCGCTCCAAGCGCAGCAGCCGCAAGCTCCCGCTCCCGCGCCGCCGGCAAGTCCGCCGTCGTCGATGCCTGCGGCCGCTTCACCCTCCGCACAGCCAGGCGCGCCGACCTTCACGGTCGTCATCGAGCATTACGGCTTCACGCCGAAGCAGCTCGTGGTGCCGCAGGGCGCGATCGTCACCTGGACCAATCGCGACGGCATCAGGCATGACGCGACGGTGGTCGGGCGCTGGACCACGGGCCTGATCCTGCCCGGCCAGACGGGTTCGATCACCGCCGCGACGCCCGGGACTTTCCAATACAAGTGCACGGTTCATCCCGAAATGCACGGGACGCTGGTGGTCGAGGTGCCGAAATAGCGCGCGCCGCGACGCTGCACCGCCTCAGCGATTGGCGGCCACGCGCCTTTGCGATCCGGTCAGCTCTGCGTAGCGATCGATCGGCAAGGGCCGCCCGATGAAGAAGCCCTGCAGCTCGTCGCAGCCTTCCGTCACCAGGATGTCGCGCTGCCCGGCGGTCTCCACGCCCTCGGCGACCACCGGCAGATTGAGCCCGTGCGCGAGGCCGATCACGGCGCGGACGATCGCGACCGAGTCGTCGCGGTGGTCGAGACTGCTGACGAACTGTCGATCGATCTTGATGAGATCGAGCGGAAACGACTGCAGATACGACAGCGATGAATAGCCCGTGCCGAAATCGTCGAGCGCGATGCGGATGCCGAGCGCCTTGAGATTGCGCAGCACCGCGGCAGCGCGCGAGAGGTTCTCGATGAGGACGCCTTCGGTGATTTCCAGCTCCAGCCGCGCCGGCGCGAGCCCCGTCTCGAGCAGCACGGCGTGCACGAGGCTCTGCAGGTCGCCGCGGCGGAACTGCACCGCCGAGACGTTGACGGAGATCTTCAGCGGCTGCGGCCAAGCGGCCGCTTCCGCGCAAGCCTGCCGCAGCACCCATTCGCCGAGCTCGATGATGAGGCCCGACTCCTCCGCGATCGGGATGAAATCGCCGGGACCGATGACGCCGTGTGCCGGGTGATGCCAGCGCAGCAGCGCTTCGAAGCCGATGATCCTTCCGTCCGAGGTCGATTGCGGCTGGTATTCGAGGCGCAGCTCGTCGCGCTCGATCGCACCGCGCAGGTCGCGCTCGCGGGCGCGCCTTTCGCGCAACTGCTGGTCCATGTCGGAGGTGAAGACCCTGGTCGTCCCGCGCCCGTCGTGCTTCGCCCGATAGAGCGCCGCGTCGGCGTTGGCGATCAGGGTCGTGGCGTCGCGGCCGTCACGCGGGTGCATCGCGATCCCGATGCTCAGCCCGAGCGAAAACGCGTGGTCGCCGATCGCGAGGTCTTCGTCGAGCACGTGCTCGAGGCGCTCGACCAGGGCTGCCATGCCGGCCTGATCCAGCGCGGCGACCGCAATGAACTCGTCGCCGCCGATCCGCGCCAGGAACGCGCCGTCGCAGGCCTCGCGCAGGCGCCGCGACGCCTCGCACAGCACCGCGTCGCCGACCGAATGTCCGTGCAGGTCGTTGATCTCCTTGAACCGGTCGAGATCGATGCACAGCACCGCGAAGGCGTCGTCGCGCTGCTGCGCGTCCGCGAGCCGCTCGCGGAAGTGCCGGTCGAGCGCGGCGCGGTTGGGAAGATCTGTGAGCGGGTCATGCGTCGCGCTGTGTGCGATGGAGCGGCCCGCGCGGTTGCGCTCCGTCACGTCGAGGACCGCCACCATCACGGCGGGCCGTCCCTGGTACTCGATCGACCTTCCGTAGGTTTCGACCTCGATCGCGCCGCCGTCGGCCTTGATATGCCGCCACGCGACGGCTTGGCGTCGCGTGTCGTCGCTCGATCGCGCGATCGTGCCCAACCGGTCCCAATCCTCGGGCGGCCGGATGTCGAACAGCCGCATGCCGAGGAACTGCTCGCGCGTGTAGCCGTAATGCGAGACGACCGCTTCGTTGACGGCGAGGAATCCGAGCGTTTCCCGATCGTACACCCACATCGGAACCGGATTGCTGTCGAACAGCAGCCTGAACTTGTCCTCGCGCTCCTTGAGGTCGGTGATGTCGACGCGCAGGCCGATGCTGCCGATCTCCGTGCGCCGTTCCTCGATCCGGCACCATCGGCCCGGCGAGATCTGGTGCTCGTGCCTGATCTGCGGCTGGGCGTGCTGCGCGAGCCGCTCCGCGACCCACGCTTCCTCGCGGCCGGTTGCCTCGGGAAAGCAGCCGCGCGCCAGGCGCGCCCGCAGCACGTCCTCGAACCGGGCGCCGGGCGTCAGGAGATCGTGGTCCTGGTCGAACATGTCCTGGTACGTCCAATTCCACAGCACGTAGCGGTCGTCCTGGTCGAAGATCACCAGGCCTTCCGGGATGAGGTCGAGCGCGCCGATCAGCCGTGCGTGGGCGGCGCGTGCCTCGGCCCCGGCACGCTCGGCATTGGCCTTCGCGGCGGCCAGGGCCTGCTGCGCCTGGAATTTCTCGGTGACGTCCTCATGGGTCGCGACCCAGCCGCGATCGGGCATGGGGCGATGCCGGATCTCGAACACACGGCCGTTGTTGAGCTCGACGATCGTGTCGCTCGGCTCCATCGACACCGCGACGTTGTCGCGCCACGTGAGGTACTGCTCCGGGCTCATCTTGGGGAAGGTTCCGGCCGCGAACCGCAGCGCGACGATCTCCTTGAGCTGCATGCCCGGGTGCACGCGCTCCGGATCGAGGCCGTACAGCTCCGTGTAGCGCCGGTTGCAGGTGATCAGCCGCTGCTGCCCGTCGAAGAAGCACAGGCCCTGCGACATGTTGTTCATCGCGGTGTCGAACCGCTCGGCGAGCGTACGAAGCTCGGCGTGTTCGGCTGCCGCGGCGCGTTGCGCCGTGCGGAATTGCGCGCTCCTTGCGGCCATACGCGCGCGCAACGCCCGCGAGAACCGCGTTCGCTTGCGGCGAATTCGCAACAACCTCCGCAGGAAAGCGAGAATGCGCATGGTTCGGCCCAGAGGACAAACCTAGCGTCCACACCACAAATTTCGATAAATCTGCCTAGTTAATAAGCATTGAAGATGGCGCCGGCGGCGGCTTCGAGCGACCACCGGCGGCGTCCGCCGCCTGGTTCCTCGTGGTTTGCGCCCGTTGTGGCATCCCCCATGGGTCCGGTACGGTCGCCCGCCTTGTGGCGATCCGGCCGACCCGCCGGCTTTTCGATGGACAAGCTCATGTCGGCTTCGGCGCAGCGCACCGCGGGTGGCGGCACCATCGCGGTGTTTACCAAGAACGCGACCAATCCGGCTTATGCGGCGTTCCGCTTCGCTACCGACCAGGTCGCCCGCGCCAACGGTGCCAAAATCGTGCATTTCGTGCCCAGGCTGCCCGACAACGTCGAGGAGCAGACGGCCTTCGTCGCGCAGGCGCTCGCCGACAAGCCGGACATCGTCATCTTCATCCCGGTCGACGACGTCGCCATGGTCGAGCCGGTGCGGCGGCTCAACGACGCAGGCATCCCGATCGTGCTCGCCTCGAACCCGCTGCCGGGCACATTCGTCACCTTCGTCGGCGCCGACGATGAGGATATCGGCTACCGCCAGGCAACCTACCTGTTCGAGAAGATGGGCCGCCGCGGCCGGATCGTCGTCCTCGAAGGAACGCCCGCGGCGCCGACCAGCCGCGCGCGCCTCGCCGGCTACCGACGCGCTTTCGCGCAGACGCCGGGCATCGAGGTGCTGGCTTCCGCCGCCGGCAACTTCCAGCAGGCGGATGGCAAGCGCGTGACGGCGCGCTTCCTGCGCGATCATCCGGCGATCGACGCCGTGCTCTCGGCGAACGACAGCATGGCGCTCGGCGCGCTGGAAGCCCTCGACGACGCCGGCCGCACCACGACCGTCATCGGCATCAACGGCATCTTGCCCGCCGTGAAGGAGATCGCCGCCGGCCGCCTGCTCGCCAGCGTCGACTTCAACATGTTCAAGATCGGCTGCACCTGCGCGCGTGCCGCGCTCCGCTGGCTCAACGGCGAGCCGCTGCCCGAGCGGATCATCCTGCCGACCGAGGTGATCGATAAGAGCAACTATCAGGGTTGGCTGACGCCGGTCGAAGAGCGCGCCTGTCCGGCGTGGTCGGACGTGGTGAAGTAACTGCTATAATGCGAATCCCGTTCTTCCGGCCTGCCCTCGGCCGGCTTCCGTCGAGTTCCTCACATGATCAGTCCTAACCGCGCGCGCGAGATCGGTCTCGGCATCGTCGGCTCCGGCCGGATCGGGACGCTGCGCGGCCGCCTCGCCAGCGGGCATCCGGCCGTCACCAGCATCGCGGTCTCGGATCTCGATCCGAACAACGCCGACAAGCTCGCCGCGCTGGTCGGCGGCCGCTCGCATGGTGCCGACAACCTCGCCGTGATCGACGATCCCGCCGTCACGGCCGTGATCGTCTCGACCAGCGAGGGCGAACATCTCGCCCCATTGCTCGCCGCGATCGAGCGCGGCAAGCCGGTGCTGGTCGAGAAGCCGATTGCGCTCAACGTTCGCGAGGCCGATCGCGTGCTCGACGCATTGGCGCGTGCCGGCGGCAATGTGCGGGTCGGTTACAGCCGGCGCTACAAGGAGCGCTACCAGATCGCCAAGGAGCAGGTCGTGCAGGACCGCCTCGGCACGCTCACGGGCGGCGCCGCGCGCGTGTTCAACTCGCGCTCGCAGGCGCTGGCGATGCTCAAGCGCAATCCGCACGCGACCCCGGTGGTCGACGCGCTCACTTATTATGTCGACCTGATGGGCTGGCTGTTCGAGGGCCGCAAGCTCGTCGAGATCTACGCGCGGGGCCAGACCGGGGTGCTCAAGGCGGCCGGCCACGACCATGTGGCGGACGTGAGCTATGCGGTGCTCACCTACGACGACGGCGCCGTGATCAATCTCGGCGTGAGCTACGCGCTGCCGGAGAAATATCCCGCGCTCGGCCATGCCGCGCGCGTCGAGCTCGTCGGCACCGGCGGCGTCATGATCCTCGACGACGATCACACCGACCAGCTCATGTACACCGAGAAGGGCATCCCGCACGTCTATCTGCCCGACCACGTCGTCAACATGGTCTTCCTGCAGAGCGGCACGCCCGGCGACTGGGCGCTCGGCGAGTTCTGGGGTCCGATCGCCAACGAGACGCGCGCCTGGCTCGACCATCTCGCCACCGGCCGCCCGTGCACGCTCGCAACCCCGCAGGACGCGCGCGCGACCCTCGAGGCCACGCTCGCGATCGAGCACTCCATGCGCATCGGCCTGCCGGTCACGCTGCCGCTGCGCGACGGGTGAGAGATGTAAGGGACGCAAGGTGCCCGCACTCCCTCTCCCCGCGTGCGGCTATTGGATTCACACATCTCGAAAAGAAACTCCGGATCAATAGGTTACGTGAACCCACCCCTTGAGCCATGCGATGTTTGCGAAAACGGGCGAAATGATTCTGATGACTCACGTTTTTCGCTTTGCAGGCGACCTCGCACGAATCAGATGTGTGCACACGACAGCCGCGTGCGGGGAGAGGGTCGGGGGTGAGGGGGCGTCACCGCGAGTCGCTACGCTTAAGTTTGCGGAAGCGCCCCCTCATCCCGACCTTCTCCCCCTACAGGGGGAGAAGGAGAGCGAGCGCCATGCCCGCCTCAAAGAAAGATCTCAGTGAGGACCAACCATGCCTGACCATTCCCACCCCACCCGCCGCACCGTGCTGCAAGGCGCCGGCGCCATGGCGCTCGGCGCGTCGGCGTTGCGCCGCCCCGCCGCAGCCGCCGGCTACCCCGAGCGCCCGGTGCGCGTCGTCGTGCCGTTCGCGGCCGGCGGGCCGAGCGACCTCACGGCGCGCCTGATCGGCGACAAGCTGCGCGCGGCGCTCGGCGAGACCTTCGTGGTCGAGAACCGCGGCGGCGGTGGCGGCAATATCGGCATCGCGCAGGTCGCGCGCAGCGCGCCGGACGGCTACACGCTGCTCGTGGTGTCGAGCGCCTTCGTGGTCAATCCCGGGCTCTACAAGCAGGTGCCTTACGACCCGCTCAAGGATTTCGCGCCGATCGCCGCGCTCGACACCTCGCCCAACGTCTTCGTCGCGACGCCGGCGTCCGGCATCACGTCGATTGCCGACCTCGTCGCGCGCGCCAAGGCCCACCCGAACGAGCTGAGCTACGCCAGCGCCGGCGTCGGCACGACGCCGCATCTCGCCGGCGAGCTGTTGAAGATCACCGCCGGCATCGACATCACGCACATACCCTATCCGGGCGCCGGTCCGGCCATCCAGGCAATCCTCGCCGGCACGGTGCCGCTGATGTGCGCGTCGCTGCCGGGCGCGCATCCCGGCATCAAGTCCGGAACATTGCGCGCGCTCGCCGTCACCGGCACGCAGCGCTGGTTCGATCTGCCCGACGTGCCGACCATGCTGGAGCTCGGCTACAAGGACTTCGTGTCGGAGACCTTCCACAGCATGCTGGCGCCGGCCGGCACGCCGGCCGAGGTCGTCGATCGCCTTGCCGCTGCCGCGCTCGCGGCGCTCAAGGAGCCCGCGTTCCACGACAAGCTGCGCACGCTCGGCTTCGAGGTAATCGGCGAAGGCCCCGAGGGACTGCGCCGCCGCATCGCCGATGAGGTCCCGCGCTTCCGCGACTTGATTGCGAAGGCGGGGATTCCAAAAGTCTAGGTGAGGCGAATTGGAGCGTACCAGTGCCTCGGCATCGTGTCCCGGATGCAGCGCAGCGCGAAGCGGTGCGCTGCATCCGGGACACGAGGTGCGGACGGATCAGGAGCGCTTGCGCACCGCAGGATTATCGCTGAGATTGAACAGGCGACAACTGGCCAGGATCGATGGCCCGCGACGGTTGGGGGCATATTTTCATGATCGCCGCAGATCACTTCATCGGCAGTCTTGTTCGCCGCGCGCGCGATGGCGCCGCTACCACAAGCCTCGTGTTGTTGCTTGTCGCATCGGCTGCTGCCCAGGCTCCCGCACCCGGCCAGCAGCTGCCGCCGGCAGCATCGCAACCCTCCGCGGCGGTCCCGGCGCCCGTCGACGGGAAGGTGTCGTATCGTGGCTTCACGGTGGACGTGCGAACGATCGCAGGCACGCCGAACTACAATGCCGTCATCGCATCGGTCGGCCACCAGATCGACATCGTCGCCGACTGCGGCGCCAAGCCGGAGATCGTTCGCTTCTTTCAGAGCCAGGTGATCGTTCTGGCGCCACCAACGGCGCAAGGACCCGGCCACTTCAATTCGAGCCAGCCGGGCGTCACGATCAGCTCACAGGCGCTGGAGCCACAAAAGCCGATTCTCCTGCACGAGCTGCTGCACGCCTACCACTTCCGCGTCCTGCCGGGCGCGTTCCGCAACACCGACATTCTCACCTACTACAATCGCGCGCGCGAGGGCCGGCGCTATCCGGCGGACGCGTACGTGCTCAAGAACGTGCAGGAATTCTTCGCCGTGACAGCGAGCCTCTATCTCTGGGGCAGCGTCGATCGCCCGCCGTCCACGCGCGAGAAGCTCAAGGCGGCCCAGCCGGCCTACTATGCGTGGCTTGGGCAACTGCTCGGCGTCGCCAAATAGACGCGGCCCACGCGATGACGGATGCTATCGCGCAGGCCGCGCGGCTCCATGGCTAGAACTTCGCGATCGCGGTCAGCCTGAAGGTGCGCGGCTGGCCGGGCGATATGTTGTTGTCGCCGTCCGCCGACGCCCAATAGCCCTTGTTGAACAGATTCTCGACGTTGAGCTGCACACGCCACGTCTCGTCGATCTTGCGAGCCACGCCCGCATCAACTCGGAAGAAGCCGGGCAGCTTGACGAGATCGTCCGAGCTGGCGAACGAATCGGAGAGATAGATGAGGCCGACCGACGCCGACCACCACGGATCGAACTGATACTTGTTCCACCAGGAGAACTGATTGAACGGAACGAGCTGGACGCGATTGCCGGCCAGGATCGTCGCCGACGTGTTGCTGGTCACGCGCGCATCCGTGAAGGCGTAGCCGAACTTGGATTGCCACTCCGGCGTGACGTAGCCGGTGAGCTCAGTCTCGAAGCCGCGAATGCGGTTCTTGCCCGACAGGATGAAGAAGCCGGGATTGTTCGGGTCGGCGAGCGGAACGTTGGTGCGGTCGAGCTGGTAGACCGAAGCCGTATAGAGAAGGTTCGGCAGGATGTTCCATTTGGCCCCCACCTCCTTGTTCTCGAATTTCTGCGGATCGAGGATGACGGTGCCGGACGACAGCGCGCTGAACTGGTCGCCCGAGGCCGGCAGATACGAGATGCTGTAGACGCCGTAGAAGGACAGGTTCTCGCGCGGCTTGAAGACCACGGCGGCCTGCGGCGAGGGCAGGCTGTCGATACGCGCGCGGTTGGTGTTGGTGTTCTGGTCGAGCGCGGACAGGTCGAAGCGGTCGAAGCGGACGCCGCCGATCAGTTGCAGCCAGCGCGTGACCTCGATGGTGTCGCGCACGTAGGCCGACTGGATGTTGGCGTTATATCGGCTGTTCGAGTCCGGCGTGGTGACGCCGTCCGCGTTGACGGACGTCGCGTGGTGCACGAAGTCGATCGGGCCGAAATAGGTCGGGCTCAATGCGTCCTGCAGCTGCGCGTTGGTGCCGTTGGGAAAGATGCCGGTGTCGCGAAGGTCGATGCCCTGCTGGTGGCCGAACTCCGTCCCGAACCCGATCGTGTGAAACAGCGGCCCCGTGAACGTCTTGTACGTGAAGTCCGTCTGGTCGAAGACGTTGTCGCGGTTGGTCCAGTGGTGATAGGCCGAGAGACTGAACAGTCCGGTCGCCGGGCTCACCGAACTGCCCGGAAAGACGTTCTGATAGCACTTCTTGTAATCGGCGACGAGCAGGCCGTTCTTCACGGTCAGGCCGTTCTCGAAATCGTGCTCGATGAACGCCATCCCGGTGTTCACGTCGGCGAGCGCTTTGTTCAGGGCCGGGCTACCGAAGAATGTGGTGAGATCGCCTTTCGGTGCGAACGGCGTCGTCGGATTGCCGAGCGTGCCGGTGCCCAACGACGGGTTGCCGCGGTCGGCGGTGCGGTGGTCGTGGTAGCTTTCGAAGCTGAGCTTGATCTTGGTGGTGTCGTTCGGCGCGAACGTCACGGTGGGATTGATGCCCCATCGCTCCAGGCTGGCGTAGTCGCGGAACGTGTCGCCCGCCTCGTACATCAGGTTCAGCCGCGCCGCGAAGTTCGGGTTGATCGACTGGCCGGCGTCGAGCGTGACGCGCCGGTCCTGGTATGAGCCGGTCTGGAATGCCCCCTCGTAGATCCGTTGGCCATCCGCATCCTTGAGAGTGCGGTTGAGCAGCCCGCCGCCGGCGCCGCGGCCGAAGGTCAGCATGCTGGGGCCTTTGAGCACCTCGATGCTCTGCGTGTTGTAGAGATCGCGGAAGATCTGCACGTCGTCGCGGAAGCCGTTGACGAAGAAGTTCGCGCTCGAAATCGACGCCGCGAATGACGAGCTCGTCGCGATTTCCCTCGCCCTGATGGACATCGACGCCCGGCACATAGCGGGTGACGTCGGTCAGCGATTGGGGATTCTGATCGCGGATGAAATCCCTGGTGATGATGGACACGGATTGCGGAATGTTGAGCAGCGGCGTGTTGGTCTTGGTCGCGACCGCCGTGCTGTTCGCATAGACGCCGACGGTGCCGGTGCGCGCATCCTGCGTATTGGCCGGATTGGAGACGGGGGTCGTCGCGGGCTGCGGCGTCCGCGGCGGGGTCTGTCGTTGCCGCGCGACGGCGGCGTCAGGCCGCTTGCGGGCAACGGCTCTCGGCTGGCGCGGCTTGCGGTTGGGCTCTTCGATCTGGACGGCAGGAAGCTGCGATGCCCCGGGCTGTGTAGCAGGTGGCGGCGTTGCCGTTTGCGCGTGCAATTCGGTCGAGCCGACGGCGGTGATCGCAATATAGCTCGCGGACAGCAAAGCAGTCTTCGCGGCGGCACGCGTCCGCTGATGTCGATTTGAATGCTTTGTCACCCTTACGCCCCCGAACGAAGTGCAGCAGTTCTCTGCAGCAGCACGTCGTGATTAATATCGAGGAGAGATGCGAGTCCATAGTTTGAGCGCATTAATAACCTAGAATACCCGTAAGAATGGCGGCCGGTAGCAATGGTGTTGTTGAATTACCTCAAAGTCGAATTTCTCTAATCAAAATGAAGGAGGCCAATCGTTGAAATTGCGCGCATCGATCGCGGTTCTTTTTTTGATGATGATATGCAGAATCATGTCGTCGGTTTTAATGTCGATTTGCAACACCTGTCGGGTGACAGAGCGGGTTTGAAATGACGGGAGCGAAAGCAAGGTTGCACTGCTGAGTAGAGAATTAGCGTCAGATCAGAATCGTTCAAAACACCTACGGTGAAGTGATTCCAGACTACGAAGCTTTCATCGCCGTGCGCTTCGCTATAAAAGGCAACGAATGGTGATCGCGCCCGGGAGCCGTGGTCGGCGCCGCACACACACGTGGGCGACGTGGGCGTTACGTCTTCGGCGCCGGTCGGTGTCAACGTTTTCGCCCGTACTGGAAGCAAGCATGAAGGCGCCACGTTCGAAATTCGAGATCGTGACAGTCGTGGCCTTGCTGGCTTTATGTGTCGCGACGCTCACGGGGACGCGGCTGAACGCGCAGGTGCCGTCGAGCGCCCCGGCGCCGGTTGCGGCTCCGGCACAGCCGGCGCCGAATGATCAGGCTGTCGCGCCCGCAATCGAGCGCGCGCGCCGGGTGGATACGGCGCAGGCGTCCGGCGACCTATCGCCGTGGTCGATGTTCTTGCACGCCGATATCTTCGTCAAAGGCGTCATGATCGGCCTGATGTTCGCGTCGCTGGTGACGTGGACGATCTTCATCGGGAAGCTCATCGAGCTGTTCGTGGCGCGACGCCGGCTGGTGGCGGCGCTCGGCCGCATCGTGCAGTCGCGCTCGCTCGCGCAAGCGCAGTCCGATCTCGGCCGGTCGGGCAGCGTCCTGGGGGCCTTCGTGGCCGCGGCGCTCGGCGAGTTGCGGTTGTCGGAGGACACGTTCATCGAAAGCAGCATCAAGGAGCGCGTCGCATCGCGCTTTTCCGAGATCATGAAGGGCGAGTCGCGCGAGGTCCGGCGCGGCATGAGCGTCTTGGCGACGATCGGGTCGACGGCTCCGTTCGTCGGCCTGTTCGGAACCGTGTGGGGCATCATGAACAGCTTCATCGGCATCTCGAAATCCCAGACCACCAACCTCGCCGTGGTGGCGCCGGGCATCGCCGAGGCGCTGCTTGCGACCGGCATCGGCCTCGCGGCGGCGATTCCGGCCGTCATCATCTACAACCACTTCAACCGCAAGACGCGCCGTCACCTCGATCTCGTCTCCCGCGCGTCCGGGGCCATCGGCCGGCTGCTGTCGCGCGATCTCGACCGGATCCGCCTCGGCGGCGTGCGGGCACGCGCGGCGGAGTGACCGATGGGCGCTGCACTGGGCGACGTCGAGGATACCGATGACGAGTTCGAGGAGACGCATGACATCAACGTCACGCCGTTCATCGACGTCATTCTCGTCCTGATGATCATCTTCATGGTGGCCGCCCCGCTGTCGACGGTCGACCTGCCGGTCGATCTGCCGACGTCGAGCGCGGTGCCGCAGAAGCGGCCGGACAAGCCCATCTACGTGACGGTCCAGTCGGATCTCGCGGTGTCGGTCGACGAGACCCCGGTCAAGCGCGTCGATCTGGTGAAAGCGCTCGAATTCGGCGCCCGACGCCGACAAGAACCACCGCATCTTTTTGCGCGGCGACCGCGCGGTTCCGTACGGCGAGATGATGAGCGTGTTGGAGCTCCTGCGAGCGGGCGGCTACACGAAGATCGCGCTGGTGGCGCTAGAGCGCGTCCCCGAAGTGGCCAGATGACAAGCGTGCACGCCCGGCCGCGAGTGCCTCGGGCGGCCGCGCTGCCGTTGCGGCCGGACGCCGCGCGATGGCCGGTCCGACCCTGGATCTTCGCGGCGATCGCCGCCGTGGCCCTTCACGCGGGCGCGCTCGCGCTGGCGCTCGTGGCCATGCAGCGCGACGACGAGCCGGATCAACTGGGCACCAACGCGATCGAGGTCGGCTACGTGCGGCTGTCGCCGAAAACCGAAATGGTCGATCTGCCGGCCGGCCCGAACTCCGAGGCGTCCGTTGCCGCGCCCGCCGTCCAGGAACAGCAGGAAGTCGTCAAGGACGTCGATCTGCCGCAGGCGACGCCGACCGAGACGGAGGATCCCGACCGGATCGTAACGCCCGACAACAGGAAGAAGCCCGCCGAGGACAAGGTCGAGACGCCGAAGGCGCCGGCTTTGGCATCGGCGGCCGCGGTCGCGACGGAAGCGACTGCGGCGCCGAGCTCCGAGCCCTCCACCGCCTCGACGCGCTCGGTCGCGCCGGAGCTCGGCACCGGCGACAGCGCGCGGCGCGTGCGCACCACGTGGCAAAGGGAGCTCATCGCCCATCTCGCCAGATACAGGCGCTACCCGTCCGATCGATCGAGCAAGCAGGCCGACATCATGGTCACCTTCACGCTCGACCGCACCGGACATGTCCAGTCAGCAAGCGTCGCCGCAAGCTCCGGCGACCGCTCGTTCGACGAAGCTGCGCTCGCAATGATGCGCCGCGCCGATCCGGTGCCGCCGCCGCCACCATTGGTCGCCGACGAAGGGCTGACCTTCACGTTGCCGGTGCAATTCCGTTCCAAGGACCACAGATAATTCGGGTGCCGGCCGGCGCGGCCGACCGCCGCCAAGGGTCCTTGTTGGAAACGGTCTGCAGGTCTAGTGTTCGGTCCACATTGGGGGGGAGCCATGGCAACCAAAAAACCACCCGTTCTCGACACGGCCGTAACGGCCTGGAAGGACGCCTTCCGTGCGATCGGGGCCATGCCGGTTGTGGCCGGCATCGCGTTCGTGCTCGTCCTCGTCACGTCGTTGGCAAGCATTGTGATCATGCCCAACCCGTACGCGCTCGTCGGCAGCCCGTGGCTTCCCGTGGTCTCGATCGTCTCGACGATCGTGCAGGCGGTGTTGCTCGCGCCGCTGGCAATCGCAGTGCATCGCTTCGTGCTTCTGGGCGAGACAACGAACCGCTATCCGCTGGATCTCGGAAGCAGCCGCTACCAGCGTTTCGTCGGCTTCGCGATCCTCGTCAAGGTTCTCTGGTTGATCCCGAGCCTGATCCAGACCTTGATTCCAGGCGCCACGGCTAATCAGGCTCTCGCGGCCGGGCTCGGCATCGTGAGCTTCGCCCTGGTCATCACGGTCATCATCGTCGTGGTGCGGCGGGTCATCCTGTTTCCCGCCATCGCAATTGATGCGCCCGGCGCGACGTGGAGCAAGGCCAGGCTCGATACCAAGGGAAGCTCCTGGCGCGTGGCCTTCATATTCGTCCTGACAACGCTCCCGGTTCTGGTCATCTCCGGCCCGCTCTACTGGTTTCTGCTGACGCCGCTGACGCCGCAGATCCCGCCGAGCACCGGAAGCTGGCTGATTTTCTCCGTGATCGGGTCAGTCGTCGGCGTGCCGGCGCTATGCGCCTTCGCGGCGGCGGCGTCGCACATTTACCAGGCCCGCGCCGACGTTATGACCCAGGCATAGTGGCAACGCATATCCCGGCGAAGTGGTCACCGGTTCGCCGACAAGGATATGCGAAAACGCGTAAATCTAGAGCGCGTTCCAATTCCATCGGAACGGAACGTGCTCTAAAAAATCCTGCGCCGTCTGTCCGGTTCCGTATTGATCTTCAAATTTCTCGGGGGCGCGCTCGATGGCCGCTCCAGGTCATGAGCGTCGCCCCGGTTGGCGGCCAGTGCCCGCTTCGGCGCCGACTCCGGACCTCTCGCCAACTTCCGCGTTGGGCCCAAAAGCGGCCATCATGGATGTCGATTGCTCGTCGCGAGCATGGCCGTCACCTCGGCAACCCCGCAGCTCTGAGCGCGGAGAGGATCAGCTCCTTGTCGTCGGCATGCCGGAACGGCAGCATTCTGCTGGCGAAGTCGACGTCGAGCGTCGGGCTGACCCCGCGAATACGCTCGACATGCTGATGGGCCGCAGGAGTGTTGCCCTCGCCCATCTCGGCTGCCACGCGCAGGAACAGCGAGATCAAATGCCGGGGGTTGAGCCGCAGCGCATCCTCGGTCCACCGGATCGCTTCGTTGTTCCGGTTTTCGAGCAGATGAACCATCGCGCCTCCCGGAAGCCACAGGAACATCCCGGGATCGCGCGGGCTCAGGCGCCGCGCGCGTTCGAGCATCTCCAGCGTCCGCGGTCCGTTGCGACACAACGCATTGCCGAACCCGTTTGCGCCGCAGATCCAGACCGAATTGGAGTTCTTGCGAAACGCCTCGTCGTGCCGCGCCAGCGCGCCGTCGAAATCCCGCTCGATCATGAGCTGCCAGGCCGCACGGATGGTCTGGATCAGCGGATCGCTCGGATCGAGCTCGACCGCGCGTTGCGCGAACGCGAGGGCTTCGGTCAGCAATGGGCGAAGCGAGCCGCCCTGGATCAGCTGCACGCGAAAGAGGTTGGCCCAGCTCGCATAGGCATGCGCCAGGGCGTAATCCGGCTCGAGCCGGATCGCCTGACGCAGAAAATCCAGCGCCTTGTCGTTGTCTTCGAGCGTCAGGTTGAACAGATGCCGATAGGCCCGCAGCACGCAGTCGTAGGCGGCGAGGCTGTCGGGATGCTTTGCGCGCGATCGGCGCATTTCGGCGGAGAGGATCTCGGGCTCGACCGCGGCAACGATGTGCTCGGTGATCTCGTCCTGCAGGTCGAAGATGTCGACGAGGCGCCGGTCGAAGCGCTCCGCCCAGATGTGCGCCCCGCTCTCGGCGGCGATGAGCTGGCCCGTGATGCGGATCCGGTCTCCCGAATTGCGCACGCTGCCCTGCAGCAGATAGCGTACGCCGAGCTCACGTGCGATCTGCTTGATGTCGGCCTCGCGCCCGCGATACTCGAAGCTCGAGTTGCGCGCGATCACGAACAGGCCCTTGAAGCGCGCCAGCGCCGTGATGATGTCTTCGGTGATGCCGTCGGCAAAATAGTCCTGCGCGGCGTCGCCGCTCAGGTTCACGAATGGCAGAACCGCGATCGAGGGCTGATCGGACTCCGCCGGCCGCACGGCCGATGCATCCGCAGCGCTCGTCGCCGTCGCCGCTTCCGTGACGGGCCCCTCGCTGACAGGCGCGACGAAGCGGAAGCCCTTGCCGCGAAACGTCTTGATCACGCGCTGCTCGTCGCCGCTGTCGCCCACCGCCGTGCGTGCCGAATTGATGCGCGAGGTCACCGCCGATTCCGACACGATGCGGCCGTTCCAGACCGCCGCCATGAGGTCGTCCTTGCTCACCACCCGGTCGCGGTGGCGGACCAGATGGTCCAGGAGATCGAAGACCTGCGGCTCGACCTCGACGAGTTCCTGCCCGCGGCGTAATTCGCGCCGGCCGGCGTCGAGCGCATAAGGTCCGAAATGATACCGCAAGCCCGCCCCCGAAACGCCGCCGCCGAAAACCCTGCTGCCCGCGGCGGCAGCGTGTAGAATCAAGGCCATCTTGATCCCAAATCAAGGTTCTCTGGAAGTAGCGGGCGGCCCCTGCCGCTACGGTCCTCCAGCCGATCAGACCGAGGAGGGCTACCATGAACGACACGATCACGGCGCCCCGGCCGGGCTCAGCGCAAGTGCAGGGCGATTTGTGGAGCGCGCGTGCGCGCGATTACGCCGAGCTGCAGGAATGCCACTTCCGGCCGCTCTATGAAAGCGTGATCGAGCGGCCCGAGCTCGCCGCTGCGCGCGCCAGCCTCGACGTGGGCTGCGGACCGGGCCTCGCCGCGCAGTCGTTCGTCCGCAAGATCCCGAATGTCAGCGGCATCGACGCATCCGCCGCGTTCATCGAAATCGCGCGCGAGCGCCTGCCCGGCCGGAATTTTCGCGTCGGCGAGATGGAAACGCTGCCGCATGCGGATGGAAGCTTCGATGTGGTGACCGGTTTCAACGCGTTTCAATATGCGGCATCGCCCATCGATGCACTGCGCGAAGCGCGCCGCGTGCTGCGGCCTAATGGCACGGTCGTGATTGCGACCTGGGGCCTACCGGAAGATTGCGAGGCGGCCGGACATCTCAAAGCGCTGGGTGCCTTGATGCCGCCGCCGCCGCCCGGAGCGCCGGGACCTTTTGCCTTGTCCGACGAATCCAAATTGAAGGGGCTGGCGTCCGAGGCCGGTTTTACGCCGATCGACGTGGTCGACGTCGAATGTCCGTGGGTTTACCCGAACCTCGACATTGCGTTACGCGCAATGCTGTCCGCCGGACCCGCCGAACGGGCCATCCGAAACGCCGGCATGGAGCGCGCGCGGGAGGCGGTCGCGAATGCGATTGCGTCCTACGGCAAGCCGTCGGGCGACTATCGATTGAACAACAAGTTCCGCTACCTCATCGCCCGCACCTGATCGCACCGGACGACATGTAACGAGCTTCGTCGTCAGGGCCATCCGGCGCGGCGAAGGGCCTCGGCGACCGGCCTGCCATCGTCGGGATTCGCATAGGGAAACCACGCCGCAAACTCGTCCGCGCCAAGTCCGGGATAATCGCGCTTGAGCTCGGCGGTTGCCTTTGCGGCTTCCGGCAGGTGATTGCAGGCGGAGAGGCAGGCCGCCAGCACCTGGCGTCCGAGCCAGAATTTCGGTTGCAGGCGCACGGCCCAATGCGCGGTCTGCAGCGCCGCCTCATGGTTGCCGAGATGCATGTCGGCAAGCGCCTTGGAGAGTCCGGCTCCGCGGATGAGCCCCAAACATCCCGTTCGTCAGCCGCTTATTCCTCGCGTGGTCACGGCCACGAGCTCGGCGAGGCTGGACACCGTCAGGTCCGGCTTTGCCTCGGCGGCACCTTCGCCCGACAGGCCGAGCGTGCGTCCCGGCCGATTGATCCAGGCGCAGGCGAGGCCGAGCTTATTCGCGGGCGTGATATCGGCGCGCAGGCTCTGCCCGACATGGAGAATGCGCTCGCGCTGGATGCCGAGCGCGCCGAGCTCCGCGATGGCCGTGTGGAAGTGCGGCCAGTCGGGCTTGTAGGCGCCGACGCGCTCGGCCGTGACGGTCAGGTCGAAGCGGATATCGAGCTTGCGGCACGAGCTTGCGAGCGACGCCTCGTCGATATTGCTGAGCGCGCCGATCTTGACCCGCTGCTGGAGCGCGACGAGGCCCATATGGCTGTCGGGATAGGCCTGCCAGTCGTGCGGCGTGCGCGCGAATTGCTCGCGCAGCAGCATGTCGATTGCGACGCCGAACTCGCGCGAGAGGCGGGCGAAACACCGCCGCAGGACGTCGGGATAGAGATGCGCCGGCCTTTCCTTCTGGATGTCGGCGCGGGCGCGGTCGAACGCCATCAGCAGATCCTGGTCCGCCGCGGTGATGCCCTCCTGCCGCGCCCAGCCTTGCAGGAAGCCGATGATCGACGGCTCCCAGTCGATCAATGTGCCGTAGACGTCGAACGTCACGGCATCGAAGTCGGATAGGCGGATCGTCATGCGCTTTGAAACCGATCGTTGGCCCAGATATCGAATTTGTAGCGCGCCGATCGGCTGGTCGACAATGCCGGGCGGGATCGATGACGCGCCGGGCCTCGTCAAACAAAAGAGGCCGGGCAATGCCCGGCCTCCGTTCTTGGGTTCGAACCACAGCGATGATCAATGATCGTTGCGCGCCTCGTGATCATGGTCGTCGTCATCGCGGGTCTTGTGCCGGAAGACGGCAACGCAACCATTGTTGGTGCCGCAGATTCCGGGGCCGACAGTGGTCGTGTCGCCCCCGGAGCCGACGACCGCGACCGTCCCAACCTGCGGAACGAAGATGAAGTTCTTGTCGGCATCGGCCGCCACCGAATGCGAGCCTGACGATTGCGGTACCTTCTCGATGAGGGTGTTGCTTTCGGCGTCGATCACGCCCAGCACCGGTGTCTGCTGAGACGCGGCCGGACACGGCGTGCCCGGCACCGTGCAGTCGCGGCTGGCGCCGACGTAATAGCGGTTATCGCCGGCGTTGTACCACACTTCGTCCGATCCGGTGATCTTGGCGACCGGGGTCTGCTGCTGGTTCCCGGCATTGATCACCAGCGAGATCACGTCGCTCGGATTGTTCTGCGGCGTGCAGCCGAGCAACAGGTTGTCGTGCGGTCCCACGGTCGAGCCGTTCGGTCCGCACTTCTGGAGCGCGATCACGCCGGTATTGGTTGAGTGATTGAACGCGCCGAGGACGACGGTCGGCGACGATATCGTGGCCGGATCGATGACCAGCAGGCCGCCATCGCAGGTGATCGGGCCGGTGAGTTGGCCGTAGTTGCAGCCTGCCGGATTGTTGGCGATGATCGGAATTGAGTTATAGAAGCGCCGCGTGCGCGGGTCCCAGGACGGCTGCTCGAGCGACAGCCCGAATCCTGTTGGCATGATCACCGGATCGACCGTGATCTTGCTGAGAATCTTGACGTGGCTATGCTCGTCGTCGCCGTTGGCGGCGAACAGCGTTCCGAACGGCGGATCCTCGGCGTTGTTGGCGGCGAGCAGCAGCCGGCCGTCGCTCGTCAGCGCCATCTCGTCGACGCGTGTCGTTCCGCCGGTGGCGATCGATTGCTTGAGCGCGGCCAGGGGCGACGCCTGCAGGTCGAACACCTTGAGCGTGCTGTTGCCGTCGCCGGCATAGAGCCAGCGGCCATGCGCCGTCACGCCGTCGGGACCCGAGTGGTTGTTGTCGACGGCGCCGGCAGACGTGAGTGCGACGCCGACGAAGCCGCCGAGGGTTCGCTTCCACTTGAGGTCATGCGTGCCGATGACCTGCACGCCGGAATTCGAACGATCGGCAAAATAATATTCGTCGCGATCCGGATTGACGAAGCTGATATCGAACGAACGCAACGGATTCCCAGGGATGGCAATGGCCGTCACGCATTTGGTCTGAGTTGCGAGCGGTGGATTGAAGACGCAGTTTTCCGTCGCGAAAGCGCTCGTGGTCGCGAACGCCGCAGCGCCGGCCACAAGCCATACATACGATCGGTGATTGATCATCGCGTAAACCTCCCGAAGATTCTCTTTGCTGCCGCATTGAAGGCAGCGGTGTGACGCTATGGCGTCATGGTGACGCGGGGCAATTTGAAAATCGCTTCGCCGCATTACTACATTGCCCGGCCGTAACCCCGACCCTTCGAGTCGCTCTTGCGAGAGGCGGATTTCCAATTGATTTCAGGATGTCGAGCGGCGGTATGCAGCCATCTCGATTTTTTCATCACTTGCAAGGAAGCAAACGAAGGTGTCTGACGGTGGCGGGGCATGGTAGCGGATGCTACAAGATACCAGCGGGGTTGATTCCAATACTACAGAATCGGGTAGACTACGCAGACAGGTGGAACCGTTTCACGAGTGGGGGCGTTACTGTGGATTCTCCATCTTCGGCGCGAGCCGACAGCGAACTTGATCGGCTGCTGCGCGGCGCCAATTCTCGGCTTGGCACCGCCGGCAACCGCGTCGTGCGCTTCATCGATGAAAATCGTGAGATCACGCTGGCGAGCTCGGCGGCCACGCTGGGCGATCTCACGCGCACGTCCGATGCCACCGTCGTTCGCACCATCCAGGCCCTCGGCTTTGCCGGGTTGAGCGACCTCAAACGCGCGATCCTCGACGCGCTCGGGCAGGACGCCAGCCCTGCCAACGACATGCGCCGGACGCTCAAGGAATTGCAGAAGACGACCGGGCGCGCGCTCGACAGCGTGATGCAGGCTCACATCGAGGGCGTCGAGGTCATACGCTCGCGTGCATGCGCGGCGCAAATTGCGGCGGCCGTGCAGGCCCTCGACGCGGCCAAGCGGATTACGATTTTCGGCATCGGTCCGTCGGCATCGCTCGCCACCTATGTGTCGATCCTGCTCGGTCGCTGCGGGCGGCGCAGCCGGGCCCTCAATGCGACCGGCTCCATGCTGGCCGACCAGTTGCTCGAGATGCGGCGCGGCGACGCGCTGCTGATTCTCGCCTACGGCCGCCTCTACAAGGAGGTCGCCGCGGTGTTCGGCGAAGCCAAGGCGCTCGGCTTGACCACCGTTCTGGTCACCGAAGCGACCGGGACCGCCCTGGCGAAGCTCGCCGATGTGGTGATCGCCATCCCCCGCGGGCGTCCCGGCCATGTCGCCCTGCACGGCGCAACGCTCGTCGGCCTCGAGGCGCTTGTCCTTTCTCTGGCGGCCGCAAAGCCGGAGGCTGCCCTGGCCTCACTCGACAATCTCGATCATCTGCGCGCCGTGGTCGAGGGGCGACGCAAGGTGCGGACCTAGCTGACGCTCGGCGCTGCCCGTTGATTTCGACCGCGCCCGCGCAAGCTATCGCGGAAAGATCAGGCAAGTGGTCGTGCCATGCGACAAGAGGCGCCCCTGGTCATCGGTAATCCGGCCTTCCGCCGTCCCTACCCGGCGGCCCCGGCTCAGCGCGGTGCCTTCCGCCCTGATCGGCCCGGTCTCGGGCGTGATCGGACGCACGAGTGAAATCTTGAATTCGAGGGTTGTCTGGTCGAGGCCTTTGTCGAGCGTCGAATGGATGGCGAGCCCCATGGCGCTGTCGAGCAGCGTCGCCGAGAGGCCGCCATGCACGCCGCCGGCCGGATTGAGGTGGGTATCGTTCGGCACTGCCGTGATGACCACCCGCCCGTTTTCCGCCTCGACAATGTCGTAGCCCAAGGTCCGGGCGATCGTATTGAGCGGGAGCGATCCGTCGGCCAATCCCCGGACGAACGCGAGGCCGCTCATTTCCTTCCGCCGCTCGGCGCTGACCGTTCCGTACGTCTTCGGCATGAGCGGCGCTCCGATCGGCTGCCGGAGGGCTCTACGCCGATGGCTTGCGTCCCGTCTTCCCGTTTCTTGCTGTCACGTCGCATCCGCCGCATCGTCGGCCCGCCCGCACCTGGGCCGAGCCGAGCCGGGACGGGCGTACCGCGTTATGCTGCGGGTTCAGCGTTGCCGAAGCGAAATGTTGGAGCACGGACATGGCCGAATATCTTTTCCTGATGCACGACGACGCCACGGTGACTGAGGCAAATTCCTGGGAGACCTATATCCGGACGCTCCAGGAGGCAGGCTCGTTCGAAGGGGGCAGCGCCGTCGGCGACGGAATTTGCGTACGCAAGAGTGGCGCAACGCCGCCCGTCACGGCGCATCTGGTCGGATACATCCGCGTGAATGCGCCCAGCATCGCGCATGCGCAATCGCTGCTAGCGGGCAATCCGCATTTCGAAGCCGGCGGAACGGTCGAGATACGCGAATTGCCCCGCACCGAGTGAGGCAAGCTCGGCTCCGCTGTTCTGCCGGGACGCTCTCGACGATCGCGGCCGTGCCGCCATAATCTGACGCCGAACCCGCGATCAGACCCCACGCATGGCGGGCAGGAGGGAATGCATGTCGAACCACACCATCACGCGCCGCACGGCGCTCGCCGGCGCGGTGGCCGCAGCCGGTGCGCTCGGCGCGACGCCGGTGCGTGCGCAGGACGAGGAAGCCAAGTCGGAGAAGCAAGCCAAGCCGCGCAAGACCTTCGTGCTGGTGCATGGCGCCTATCACGGCGGCTGGTGCTGGCGCCGCGTCGCCGACATTCTCGAAGCGCACGGCCACAAGGTCTATGCCCCGTCGCTCACCGGCAACGGCGACCGCTCGCATCTCATGAGCAAGGACATCAACCTCGACACCCAGATCGCCGACATCGCCAACCTGGTGACGTGGGAAGACCTGCACGACGTCTGCCTCGTCGCCCATTCGTTCGGCGGCTGGCCGGCCTCGGGCGCGCTCGAGAAGATCCACAACCGCGTCGGCGCGATCGTCTGGCTCGACGCCTTCAAGCCGGACGACGGCCAGAAGGGCACCGACTTCATCTCGGAGTACAGCCGCAAGGCGATGGAGGACGCGATGGCGAAGGGCGAGGCCGGCCGCAAGCCGCCGCCGGCGAAGACCTTCTCCAAGAGCGCGAAGGACTATGCCTGGATCGACTCGAAGCTCTCGCCGCAGCCCAACGGCCCGGCCATGCAGGCGATCCGGCTCACGGGAAAGCGCGATGCCGTCGCCAAGAAGACCTACATCCGCGCGCCGTCATATCCGCAGGCCGCCTTCGACAAGGCGTATGCCGCGTGCAAGGCCGACAAGACCTGGCGAACCTACATCTATGAAGACACCGGCCATGACGTGATGATCGACCGGCCGGATTGGCTCGCCGACGTGCTGATGATCGTGGCGTAAGCGGCGCCGAACAACATTACTTGTTAGGCGGCGCAATTCATTCTTGCCGCCGCGCGTCAATTCGCTTACGCGGCGAAGTGGATAATGGCGAATTGCCTCCAGCGCCGGAACCGGCGCGCGCGTGCTCTTCTTCGTCATGGCCGGGCTTGTCCCGGCCACCCACGTCTTGCTTTGTCGCGAAGACGTGGATGCCCGCGACATGGGCGAGCGAAGCGACGCCGTTCTTCGAACGGCTATGCGCGGGGCATGACGGTGAAGGGGGTGAGTTGGCAGAACAAAGCCATGGCCGAAAAAGCCAATGATTTCAGTCAGCGCATGTAGGGCGGCATCGCGTCGGCCGGCACGATCATCTTGCCGATCGGCCACAGCGCGAGGCCGGCAAGCTTGAGATGCGCCCAGGCGAAGGGAATGCCGATGATCGTGATCGCGAGCGCGATCGCGGTGATCAGATGCGCGAGCGCGAGCCACCAGCCGGCGAGCACCAGCCACACGAGATTGCCGAGCATCCCGAACGGCCCGGTGCCGACGTCGTCGCGGCCGGAATAGTCGGCACGCGACACCGCCTTCTGGCCGAACGGCAACAGCGTATAGGCCGCGATGTTGAACGCCGCGCGCGCCCATGGGATGCCGATGATGGTGATCGCCATGATGACGGCCGCGAGCAGCCAGCCGGCCGCCATCCACAGCCCGCCGAATACGATCCATAGGAGATTGAGCAGAAGCGAAAAGGGCGACATCTCCGGCCTCGCATGACGGAATTGTCAAATTATGAGATGGTGAGGGCGCGGGGGCTTTGCCAGCCCGCGATTGCGGGAACCTGTCGGCGCCGCTCGCATCTAATTGGCGTCGAGATCGGAATCATTGCCCCATGTCAGGCCCATGTCGAGCAATCCGAGCCCATTGAAGACCGCCTTCGTCTTCGCCGGCGGCGGCAGCTTCGGCGCCATCCAGGTCGGCATGCTGCATGCGCTCGCGGCGCACGGCATCACCGCCGACGTCGTGCTCGGCTCGAGCGTCGGCGCGCTCAACGGCGCCTACTACGCGGGCCGGCCCACAATCGAGGGCGTGCGCGAGCTGGAGGCGATCTGGCGCGGCCTGCGCCGGCGCGACGTCTTCCAGGTGACCTGGCGGTCCTTGTTCGGCTTCGCGCGCGGCAGCGATTTTCTCGCGACGTCCGAGAACCTGCGCCATCTCGTCGACGCCCGTCTGCCCTATCGCAATCTCGAGGACGCCACGATCCCGATCCACGTCGTCGCCACCGATATCCTGTCGGGCGAGACCGTGGTGATGTCGGAGGGCCCGGCGGCCGATGCCATCCTGGCCAGCGCCGCCATCCCGCCCGCCTTTGCGCCCGTGAAGTTCGAGGACCTCTATCTCGTCGACGGTGCGATCTCGAGCAACACGCCGCTCAAGCTCGCCTGCACGTTCGGCGCGCGGCGCCTCATCGTCCTGCCGACCGGCTACGCGTGCGCGCTGCAGAAGCCGCCGCGCGGCGCGATCGCCACGGCGCTGCATGCGCTCACGCTGCTGATCGCGCGCCAGCTCATCAGCGAGCTGGAAAGCCTCGAGCCCGAGATCGAGTACTTCATCGTGCCGCCGCTGTGTCCGCTCACCGGCTCGCCCTACGACTTTTCCCACACCGAGGAGCTCATCGCACGCGCCGTGGAGAGCACCAGCGCCTGGCTCGCCGACGGCGGCCTCGAGCAACCGCGCATCCACAGGCAACTCGGCCTGCACAAGCACCACCACTAAGCCGGGTGCGCGGAGATGCGGCCTTCAAAACACCGGCGGCGATCCTGTAGGGTGGTGCTTGCGCGCCTCATCCCGCCCCAAGGTAGCCCAGATGCCTGACCCAATCGCGAAGACGCCTGACGCCGATATTCCGCCGACATCCGAGCCGACGCTGCGCGCGATCGCGATGCCGGCCGACACCAACACGCACGGCGACATCTTCGGCGGCTGGCTGCTGTGCCAGATGGATCTCGCCGGCAGCACGGTGGCGACGCGCCAGTCGCGCGGCCGCGTCGTCACGGTGGCGATCGCCGGCATGGTCTTCCATCGACCCGTGATGGTGGGCGACGAGGTGACGTGCTTCTGCAGCGTCGAGCGCATCGGCAATACGTCGATCACCGTGAAGATCGAAAGCTGGGTCCGGCGCGGCATCGGCGACCAGGCCTTCAAGGTGACGGAAGGGACCTTCACCTATGTGGCGGTCGATGCCTCCGGGCACCCGCAGCCGGTCGCGTCGCGGACCGGGGCGGCCTGATCCGGCATTGGGGTCAGGCTAAGCGACGTCGAATGGCGGACCAGATCGCCATCAATATGATCGTCACGATAAACCAGAAAATCGCGGACCCGAGGATCACGATCGACCCGTCGATCGCATAGGATCCAAATCCGTGGACGGCGCCGGTCGCCACGATCAGGGCGATGCCGGGCAGCTTCAGAAATGCCAGCCTGCCTGTGTACGGCCAGACCGCGGGCCGCCATTCGAACGGGGTTTGGTCTACGATGTCGATAACGGCGACGAGCGCCGTCCAGGCGAGAAAGATCAGCCCATATCGCAATGTGCGCGATCGCAGAAGCGTGGACATGAGGATGGCGAATCCCGTGCCGGCCAGCACCAGCCGCGAGGCAAAATAGACGAACGTCACGGCGGCTGCTACGCCGGCACAAGCTTGTCCAAATCACGCCGCCACGGGATGGATGTCGCTGCCGATCAGGGTGGCGCCGTTCTCGAGGCGCGCGATGGCGATCGGCGTGGCCGCGGCGCCGTTGCCGTCCGCATCGTAGTAGAGCGTATGATTCGCGGTGTCGAAGTGGAAGCGCTCGGTCGCGCTGCCCGCATTGGCAGTTGTGTCGCTGCCGAACACCGCGCTCGCGTCGCCGCCGGCCGCGACCCCGAAGGCCGAGGCCAGAAGCTCGATCACGTCGCCCTGGGATGCGTTGAAATCAAGGATGTGATCGAGGCCTTCGGTCGGGCCGTTGATGCGGAAGGTGTCGGCGCCGGCGCCGCCCGACAAGATATCGTTGCCGGGCCCGCCGATCAGACGGTCGTTACCGTTGCCGCCGAGCAGCAGGTCGTCGCCGGAGCCGCCGTCGAGCGAGTCATTACCGTTGCCGCCGACCAGGATGTCGTTGCCGCCGTTGCCGAGCAACGCGGTCGTGCCGGTGTCGTCGCCGCTGGAGCCGACCAGAAGATTGTTGCCGTCATCTCCGGTCGCGCCCGCCATAAAGGCCGGCAGGGTCGAGCCGATGGTGCTATCGACGACGTAGCTCGATCCGCCGGCCGAAAGTGCGAGCTCGGCGGTTTCGAAGCCGCTGACGATGCCGTTCCAGCTGGTGACGCCGAGCGCCAGCGTCAGGTTGCCGTCTCCCGGCGTGCCGTCGAGATAGGACTGCATCGCGGCCCGCATGCCGGCATCGGTCAGCACCGTCTCGAGCTGGCTCGCGCTGAACAGCAGCGTGATGTCGTCGGTGCCGCTGCCGCCCGCATACGACGTTCCGTTGGTGTTCATCGAGGTGACGACGCTGTCGTTGCCGTCACCCATGTCGACGTCGACGTTGATGAGCTGGGTCGCCGAGAAGTCGAACGCATTGTCGCCCGACGTGCCCTGCAGCGTCGCGTGGCTGCCGCCGACGCTGGAGATGAGCTCGATGCTGTTCTGCGGACCGAACGACGACAGCTCGGCGCTGGCGACGTAGTTGACGGTGAACAGGTTGGTGATGCTGCCGATGACGAGCTGGTCCTGGCCGCTGCCGCCGTCGATCAGGAGATCGCCGGCCGCGTCGGTGCCGGCGATGTAGATGATATCGTCGCCGGCGCCGCCGAGCACGACGTCGTTGCCGGGCCCGCCGATCAGCCGGTCGGCGCCGTCGCCGCCGCTGAGGAAGTCGTTGCCGGCGCCGCCCACCACGAAGTCGTTTCCGGTGCCGCCGTAGATCGCATCGTCGCCGGCCTCGGTCTGCGACGGGTCGCTGACCAGGTAGTCGTCGCCGCCGTTGCCGATCGCGATGTTGGCCTCGACCTGGCTCGACGACAGGAACGACGGGTCATCGCCGCCGTCGCCGCCGATGAAGCCGGCGCCCCCGCTGATCGACGCCGTCGACGACATGAAGACGTCGTCGGAAGCGAGGCCGTGGTCGAGCGCGGTGACGGTCGTGTAGGTGTCGACCGACTGTCCGAACGGATCGGTCGCGGTGAGCTTGAGAATGGCGAGGCCGGAATGGCTGTCGTGCAGGGCATCGTAGGAGATCGTGTCCGTCGACGAGTTGAACGACACCGTGCCCTGCAGCGAGCTGTAGATCACGTTCATGCTCCACAACAGACCGGTGCCGGAGGCGACCGCGGTTGGAATCGTGAAGCTGATGTTGGTGGGCAGCGGCGCGATCGGCGCGACGCTGGGGTCCGGCGTGCTGCGGATGAAATGGCCGGCCTCGACCGAGGCGTAGAGGCCGGTAATCTCCGACAGGATCTGCGGCGGCGGCGGGGCAGGTCCGACCTCGTCGGCGCCATTGACCGTGACAGTCAGCGTATTGCCGGGTGCCACGATGCCGTCGCTGATCGCGTAGGGCAGCACGAAGCTGTCGCTGTGATTGGCGGGCAGGATCTGGAACTGGGCGAGCCCTTGAGTGGTGAGCTCGAAGTCGGCCCCGGTCACGGTGTAGTCGGTGCCTTCAACCAGGGTGCGGCCGCCCGCGGTGGTGATCTGGGCCGGCACGCCGGTGACGCTCAGCGTCGGGCTGTCGGCGTCGTGCGCCGAGGCCTCGGTCAGCAGGTTGACGGAAAGGCCCGCGGCGTCCTCGCCGACGCTGCGGCTGATGGCGAAGAACTGCGGATTGTCGTCGCGCCCGGTGACATGGACCGTGACGGTCTGCGGCGTCGGATCGAGCCCGCCGACCGAGTCCTCGACCTGAATGGTGAAATGGGCGTCATAGCTCGCGGTCTTGTCGACCGGGACGAAGCGCAGCAGGTCGAGGTCCGCCTTGGCGATGATCGTTCCCGGCGCCAGCGGGCTCATCTGTCCGGTGGTGCGGTCGATCAGCATCAGCGCGCCGTCCGCCGCCGACGGCAGCGACGCGATGGCGAGGCCCGCGAGCGTGTCGCCCTGGTCGGGATCCGTGAAGCCGTAGTCGTTGAGGGCGAACCCGCCGAGGATCGAGGACTCGTCGACCGACAGCGACAAGTCCTTGCCGTCCGGCAGCGCGTCGGTCGCGGCGATCTGCAGCGTCATCGTGCGCGGCGTCGCGTCGAAGGCGCCGTGCTGGTCCTCGACCTGGAACGTGAAGCTCGCACTGTAGTCGGCCGCGCGGTTGGCCGGCGCGAAGCTCAGCTGCGCGATATCGGCGGCGGCGATGACCTCGCTCGCGGTCACCGCGATGCCGTTGAGCAGCAGGTTGCCGATGGTCGGCAGCGTGTCGATCTTGATCCCGGCGAGCGCGTCGCCATCGTCGACGTCATGGAAGCCGAAATCGGCGACCGCGAAGGCGACCGGCGCGGTCTCCGCGCCGGTCTTGGTGGTTGATGCGCTGGTCGGCGCATCGTCGGTGCCCGCGATCGTGATGGTCACCGCGTGGGTCGCGCTGCCGTCGAGGCTCGTCACCGTGAAGCCGTCGGTCAGGCTCTCACCGGGGGCGAGCGCGTCGACGTCGGGATCGCTGTTGTCCAGCGTATAGGTCCAGGTGCCGTCGGCCGCGACGGTGTAGTGGCCGTGGGCGGCGGTGCCGTTCGTTACCGCCTGCAGCGCCGCCTCGCCGGGATCGGGGTCGGTGACGACGAGCACACCGTTCGTGGTCGACTGGATATCTTCGGTAACCGCGCCGTGATCGCTCGTCGACGACGTCGTCAGCGACACGTTGTCGACCCACAGGACACCGTCGGCGATGGTGTCGTCGGTGTTCATCGCGCCGAATCCGAACGTCACGGCGCCGGCAAGATCGAGCGTGATGGTGGCGTGCTGCCAGCCCGAATTGTCTCCGCCGACGCTGGCGACGTCCGCGAGCTTGTAGACGTTGCCGTCGATCGCCGCGAAGGCGAAGTCGTCGGCGAACGGCAGGCTGTCGTTGGCTTGGTACTGCCAGTCGAACGCCAGCGTATAGGTGCCGGCGTCGATCGTGAGCGTCGCCGCGATGGCGCTGCCGTCGGTGGCGGGATGGCCGCCGTTCTCGGCGAGCGCGCCGGCGGGCAGGTGCAGGGCGGCTTCGAGCTGGCTCTCGGAGGCAGCGGCGACATCGTCGGCCCCGTCGCCGCCGATGATCTGCGCCGAGGTGGTCCCCGACTCGACCGTCTGGTGATCGGCACCCGCAAAGCCGGTAATGCCCCAGGGCGTGCCGAGCCCGGACTCGAAGCCGTCCGCCAGCGTGGTCTCGGTGATGGGCAGGGCCGTGATCGTGGCCGGATGGTTGATCGACTCGACGTGGAGCGTGATGTTCGCGCTGTCGCCGAGCGGCCCGCCGATCCCGGTGTTGCCGTTGTCGTTGATCGTGATCGCGATGGTGGCGTCGCCGGTGAAGCCGGCATCGGGGGTGAAGACGGCGCTCTGCAGGAGCGTGTCGAGCCCGGGGAGCGAACCGTCGACCCTGGCCTCGACGTTGAACGTCTCCGCCCCGAAGTGCGGGACGACGATCGTGAGCGAGCCGTGCTGCACCCTGATGTCGATCTCCATGGTGCCGGTACCGGCATCGACATCGGTCAGCGACAGCGCATCGGCGCCCGTGAACGCGAAGGCGGTGTTCGCCGCGATGGTCACCTCGGTCGGCGCATGCAGCACCGGGGCATCATTGACGTCGGACACGGCGATCGACGCGGTGTCGCTCGCGGTCGAGAACGCCGTGGTGCCGCCGCGTGTCGTGACGTCGGCAGTGTCGCCGTGCGTGCCCGCGGTCTGGTCCCAGGCGACGAAGCTGAAGGTGTCGGTGGAGCCCTGGGCGGCGTCGGGCGCGAAGCGCACCAGGTCGGTGGCGGCGAGCAGCAGCGCCGCGCCGGTGGAATAGGTCGCGAAGTCGGTCCAGGTGGTGCCGCCGTCGGTCGAGAACTGCCAGTCGCCGTGGCTCTCGGATGCGCCCGTGATGGCGATGCCTTGCACGGCGCCGGAATTTTGATCGACGACATGGCTGCCGAGCAGCGTCGCGATCGTGGTCCCGGCCGGATCGGTCTGGTCTTCCGTGATGGCGGCGAGCGTGGGTTCGGCGAGAGTCAGCACGGGCGCGCTGTTGATGAACGCGACGTCGACCGAGACCGTGTCGCTCACGGTCGAGAATGCGCTCGAGCCGCCGCGCAGGGTGGTGTCGGAGGTGTCGCCGTGCGTCCCGGCGGTCTGGTCCCAGGCGACGAAATCGAAGCGCTCGGTGCCGCCGCCGCTGTCGTCGGGCGCGAACTTGACGAGGTCGGTCGCGGCGAGCAGCAGCGCCCATGTGGTCGAATAGTTGCCGAACGCACTCCATGTCGCGCCGCCGTCGGTCGAGTAGAGCCAGCTGCCGTGCTGGCTCGCGGCGCCGGTCACCGCGATGCCGTGCAGCGCGTTGGCGTCGGGGTCACCGACGTGTGCGCCGACGAGATCGGCCACGGTAGTGCCTGGCAGACTGGGCGACGCGTTCGAGGCGAGCGTCGGCAGCGTCGGATTGCTGGCGGTGAGAATCGGGGCGTCGTTGCTGCCGATGATCGTGATGGTCACGGTCTCGGTCGCGCTCGCGAGGTTCGCATCGGAGACGGTCACGTCGTAGGCGAGCGTGAGGGCGTCGCCGGCGGCAAGGAAGTCGAGATCGGCGTCGGGCGCGCTGAACGTCCAGTCGACCGTGCCCGCTCCGCCGACCTGCGCCGTGAACGACACATCGTCGAGCGCATGCGCCGGGAGCGCGCCGCTCGACCACTGCGCCGACGCCAGCGTGGCGCCGGCGGTGTGGCTGTCGGGCGCGTCGACGTCGGCGAAGAGCAAGTGGTCGGTGACGACGTGGACGATAGTCGACTGGGCCGTGCCGTCCTGCTCATGCACTGTCACGGCTGGCGGCGCAGTCGTGATGGCGGGCGTGTCGTTGGTGCCGAGGATGTCGAGGGTGAGCGTCGCGGTCGCGGTGGCGCCGGCGGAATCGCTGATCGTGTAGGTGAAGACATCGCTGCCGTGGGCGCCCTGCGCCAGCGCCTGGGTGGCGGCCGCGTTGTTGTCGAGCACATAGGTCCAGTTGCCGTCGGCGTTGAGGACGAGGTTGCCGAAGGTGCCGTTCAGGGTCGCGCCGATATGATCGCCCGCCGACGCGGCGGTGCCGGCCGTGACGCCGACAACCCGCACGCTGTCGGTCGCATCGGGATCGCCGTCGTTGGCGAGCACATTGCCCGATGCCAACGGGACGCCACTGAACGGCGTGTTGCCGGGATGGACGCCGGCCTCGACGGCGGCGGCATTGTCGGCCACCGCGATGGGCGGATGGTTGGCGGCATGGTTCACGAGCGCCGTATCGTCGGCGCGCCCGGCCGTCGTGGCGGCGTCCACCGATTGCGCGCCGAGCAGCGGCAGCGGCGCGCCCTGCGTCAATGTGTCGACCGGCGGCACATCGACGAAATGCGCCCCGCTGGCGGGTGCGCCGCCGAAGCCGGCCGGCAGCACCGACTGGTCGGCGGTGATCGGAAACAGCGCCGTGAACTCGGTGGCCGAGACGTCGTGACCGGCGGCGAGCGCGAAACTCAGCCCGTCGCGCAAGTCGCCGGCGGCATCGAAGGCGGGGCCGATCGAGACGGTCGAGCCGTTGTCGAACAGCACCACCAGGTTGTCGCCGACCCGCACCAGGGTGAGCTTTTCCTCGGCGATGGCGCTGAAATCGAGCGTCACCTGACCGTCAAGCGCCACGTTAAGGGCTTGGCCGGCATGCGGCTTGGTCAGGTGGATCGTCTGCGGGTTCCCGGTCGGGAGCCCGACCTGGAGCCCCGCCTGGGCCAGTCTCAACAGGGTGGCGGTCATCGCCCGGTTTGCCTCGCGGCCGCCCGAGACGGCGGCAAGGCTCTCTACAAGAATGGACTCCTCCGCCGGATCAATTGAAGAAAATTGGTCGCATTATTCACGAAGCCAGGATGCGCTAAGCTCCCTCCCGAGGGCGATGAGCACGGTTTCGGACCAGCAGAAGACGGCGGCAGGACCGCCGACCGCCGCCGCCATTGCGGCGCTGCGGGCGCATCCGCGCTTTACCGCGGCGTTCGCCGCCGTGCTGCGCGATGTCGTCGCGGTCCATCGCAACAATCCGCTGATCAACAAAGTGCTCAACGATCGCGGCCGCGTGGTGTTCGGCATGCTTGCCATGTACCTGCATTTTGGCCGCGACACCGGCGGGCTGACGGCGAGCGCCATGAAGGCGCTATGCGTCGAGACCGGGCTGTGCAGCCCAGGCCGCGCCACCGCCATGCTGTCGCTGATGCGCTTTGCCGGTTATGTGGCGCCGGCCCAGCACCCGCTCGACCGGCGCATCCGCCTGCTCGCACCGACCGATCGGCTGATCGAGGATCATCGGCGACGGATGGCGGCGCAGCTCACCGCGCTCGCCGCACTGATGCCGGAAGGCGAGGCAGGGCTGGCGCATCTCGGCGAGCCCTACTTCGTCGCCGAGATGGCGGTCTACTTTGGCGAAGCATTTCGGGCCGGCTTCCGGCTCCTCGATGCGGCACCGGAGCTCGCCGAGCTCGCGGACCGCAACGCCGGCATCATCATCCTGATGAGCCTTCTGCTTGCCGCCGATGCCGACGACACCATGCCGCCGACGCGGCCGGTCACGATCTCGATCTCGGCGCTGGCGAAGCGCCACGGGGTATCGCGCCCGCATATCCAGAAGTTCTTGCGTGACGCCGCCGTGAGCGGCTTCATTGCCATCGATCCGGCCGAGCCGCAGTGCGTCACCGTGCTGCCGCGGTTCGCCGACGCGATGCAGAACTTCGTCGCCAACGTGCTGCTGTTCGTGGCTTACACGGTACGAATGGCGCTGGAGCGGATTGGCGGGCGGGGAGCGGCAGGAAACGTGCGGGGCCGGTAGGGCAGGTTCCGGCACCGACGGGGTATGCGGCCTCCCCTATGTGACGGTCGACGCCTCCGGCCGCCCGCAGTCGGTCGCGTCGCGGGCCGGAGTGGCCTGATCCGCAGCGTCGCTCGCCTCGGCCGCCGCGATGGCGCTCGCCGTGACGCCGGCGGGCTGCCACACCAGCGCGCGATAGTCGAACCCGTCGAGGCTCGGCTTGATGATCTCGAAATACGGCGACACGTCGAAATCGCGCGGCGTGTACAGCCCGTGCCGGCGGATGTGCGCGACTTCCTTCTCGACGAACGGTGCGATCCCGTAGGTCTTGCCTTGGAGCGTGATGCGCTCGGGCAGGATCGGGTAGTGGATCGAGGCGAACGCCTCCGCGACCAGCGCCGAGCAGATCGCCCGGGTCGGATCGCCGCTGCCGATCGCCAGCATGCGGCGCCGAAACCACACCGGCACCGGCGGATAGGGAAAGAGATAGCGCGCCAGATCGAGGATCTGCTTGGTGTCGTACTGCTTGCCGATGCGCGCCAGCGCATAGTCGACGACCTTCTGCCGCGCATCTGCATCGAGCCCGGCCGGACGGCAGATGCGCAGGTTGAAATGTGCATATTTCGACAGCGGCGCCGTAATGACGCCGATGTCGGCCTCGGCCTCCAGGAGCACGTTCGGCTCGGCGTCCGGCGCCTCGGTATGGGTCGGCCCGCGGTCGCCCGGCCGCTCGCCCACGTAGAGCGCCGCATGCGACCAGGTCGACTGGGTCAGGAACTTGATGACGGCGCTCAGCCGGGTGTTGCCCTCGATCAGGACGATGTCGCCTGGCTGGAGCGCCCGGCGGGTGACCTCGGGGTCGGGCGCGAAAAACGGCGCATACCTCACCGTCGGCTTGGCGAGGTACCGAATGATCCTGGCGCTGATATATTGGGCGAGCCGGTCGAACATTGATCGGTTATGTGCTGCTGCGACGCCCCCGTCACATTGAATTGTAAACATTAGCGTGCGCAAGACCTATAGTGGTGCGCAGATTCGCCACACGGATGCGTTAAGTCCTTACACTTCAAGTCCTCGGCAGGCCCGGAGGCATCGATGCAGACATCTTCATTCCGCCGCGACCGGCTCACCAAGCCGATCTTCGGCCTCGCGCAGCATGCGCTGCCGAGCCTCTCCAACACCGAGCGCGAGGCGATCGAGGCCGGCGACACGTGGTGGGACGCCGACCTGTTCTCCGGCAATCCGGACTGGCGCAAGCTGCTCGCCTTCGCGCCCGCAAGGCTTTCCGACGAGGAGCAGCAATTCCTCGCCGGTCCGGTCGACGAGCTGTGCGCCATGCTCGACGACTGGAAGATCAATTGGGAATTGCACGACCTGCCGCCCGAGGTGTGGGATTTCCTCAAGGCGAAGAAGTTCTTCGCCATGATCATCCCGAAGCAATATGGCGGCCTCGGCTTCTCGGCCTATGCGCACTCGGAGGTGATCCGCAAGCTCTCCTCGCGCTCGCTCTCGGGCGCCGTCACCGCCATGGTGCCGAACTCGCTCGGCCCGGGCGAGTTGCTGCTCAAGTTCGGCACCAAGGAGCAGCAGGATTACTGGCTGCCGCGGCTCGCGCGCGGCGAGGAGATCCCCTGCTTCGGCCTCACCAGCCCGGAGGCCGGGTCCGACGCCGCCTCGATGCTCGATAGCGGCATCATCTGTCGCGGCACCTATGAGGGCCGCGACGTGCTCGGCATCCGCCTCAACTGGCACAAGCGCTACATCACGCTCGCGCCGATCGCGACCGTGCTCGGCTTGGCGTTCAAGCTGCGCGACCCCGATCATCTGCTCGGCGACCGCGAGGACATCGGCATCACGCTCGCGCTGGTGCCGACCCATCTGCCGGGCGTGAGCATCGGACGGCGGCATCTGCCCGCGATGCACGTCTTCCAGAACGGCCCGAACTGGGGCCACGACGTGTTCATCCCGGTCGACAACATCATCGGCGGCGCCGATGGGGCCGGCAAAGGCTGGAAGATGCTGATGAGCGCGCTCGCGGCCGGGCGCGGGATATCGCTGCCGTCGCTGTCGGCGGCGGCGGGTGCCTTCTGCGCCGACGTCACCGGCGCCTATGCGCGCATCCGCGAGCAATTCCACGTCTCGATCTCGAAATTCCAGGCGATCCAGGAGCGGCTCGGCCGCATTGCGGCGACCGCCTATCTGCTCGACGCCGCGCGCCGCATGACCTGCGCGTCGCTCGACGAGGGGCATCATCCGGCCGTCGTCACCGCCATCATGAAATCCCAGGCGACCGACCGCATGCGGATCGCCGTCAACGACGCCATGGACGTGCACGGCGGCAAGGGGATCATCGAGGGGCCGCTCAACTATCTCGGCAGCCTCTATCGCGGCGTGCCGATCGGCATCACGGTCGAGGGCGCGAACATCGTCACCCGCAGCCTGATCCAGTTCGGCCAGGGCGCGATCCGCAGCCATCCGTATCTGCTCAAGGAGATGCTCGCGCTCGAGGACACCGATCGCGCGCGCGGTCTCGACACCTTCGACAAGGCCTTCTGGGGCCATGTCGGCCACAGCATCGCCAATACGTTCCGCACCTGGGGGCGGTCGTGGACCGGCGGGCTGTTCGCGCCGGCGCCCGATGCAGGCCCCGTGAAGCACTTCTACCGCCAGCTCAGCCGCTATTCGTCGGCCTTCGCGCTCGCGGTCGATCTCGCGTTGCTCAGCCTTGGCGGCGGCCTCAAGCGGCAGGAGATGCTGTCGGCCCGCTTCGGCGACATCCTGTCCGAGCTTTATCTCTCGTGCGCCGTGCTCAAGCGCTGGAACGACGAGGGCCGCCAGAAGGACGACCTGCCGCTGGTCGAATATTGCCTGGAGGCAAGCCTCGCCACCATCGAGCAGCGCTTCGACGAGCTGATCATGAACTTCCCGGTCCGGCCGGTCGCCTGGATCATGCGCTTCATCATCCAGCCGCTGAGCCCGAGCAGCCGCGGCCCGTCCGATCGCGTGACGATGGCCTGCTCCGACATCATCACCAATCCAAGCGCGGCGCGCGACCGGCTCACTGTCGATCTCTACGAGTCGAAGGCCGCGCCGAGCGCGACCGACGGCGTCGGGCTGCTCAAGCGCGCCTTTGCGCTCACGGTCGCGGTGCAGCCGCTGCGCGACCGCATGCGCAAGGGCCACATCCGCGACATCGATCAGGCGCTTGCCAGCCGCACCATCACGGCGGACGAGGCCGTGCAGCTCAAAGCCGCCGCCGAAGCCGTGTCGGCCGCGATCGCGGTCAATGATTTTGCACCCGAGGAATTGACGTCCCGTGGCGCTGCCAACAAGGGAGATGAGCCATTAGCGACATCCCAGCCCAAATCGGATCCCCAGCCGAGCCAGCCGCAGGCGGCGGCCGCGGAATAGCGCGCCGTCCGGTCTACATCATCGACGGCAGCCGCACGCCCTTCATCAAGGCGCGCGGCAGGCCGGGCCCCTTCACGCCGGTCGACCTCGCGGTGCAGTGCGGGCGCCCGCTGCTGTTGCGCCAGCCGTTTGCGCCGGATGCGTTCGACCAGGTGATCCTCGGCTGCGTCAACGTGATCGCCGACGAGATGAACCCGGCGCGTGTCGCAGCACTTCGCCTCGGCATGGGCGAGGCGATGACCGCCTTCACGGTGCAGATCAATTGCGGCTCCGGCATGCAGTCGATCGACACCGCCTACCGCTACATCCAGGAGGGCATTTCCGACCTGATCCTCGCGGGCGGCGCCGAATTGCTCAGCCACGCGCCGCTCGTGTTCAGCCGCAGCGCCGTGAACTGGTATGCGCGGCTGTTCGGCGCGCGCGACATCTGGTCGAGGCTCGCGGCGTTCCTGCAACTGCGCCCGTCGCTGTTCAAGCCGGTCATCGGCCTCGAGCGCGGCCTCACCGATCCGATCACCGACCTCAACATGGGGCAGACCGCCGAGCTTGTCGGCCATCTGTTTCACGTGACGCGGCGCCAGGCCGACGAATATGCCGCCGAGAGCCAGCAGCGCCTTGCCCGCGCGCAACGGGAAGGCGTGTTCAAGAACGAGGTCGAGCCCGCCTTCGGGCGCGACGGCACGATCTACGATCACGACGACGGCGTACGGACTGACAGCAGCGCCGACAGCCTCGCCAAGCTCAAGCCCGCTTTCGAGCGGCCATGGGGCAAGGTGACGCCCGGCAACAGCTCGCAGATCACCGACGGCGCCTCGTGGGTGATCCTCGCGTCGGAAGACGCCGTGAAGGCGCACAATCTCACGCCGAAGGCCGTGATCGTCGACAGCGAGTGGTCGGCGCTCGATCCGTCGGTCATGGGCCTCGGTCCTGTCTTCTGCTCGACCGCGCTGATGCGGCGGCATCAGCTCTCGCTCGGCGACATCGAGCTGTGGGAATTGAACGAGGCCTTCGCGGCCCAGGTGCTCGGCTGTCTCGCGGCGTGGCAGGACGCGGAGTTCTGCCGCGACGTGCTCGGCCTCGACGGCGCGGCGGGCGCGATCCCGCGCGATCGGCTCAATATCGACGGCGGCGCGATCGGGGCCGGTCATCCGGTCGGCGCCAGCGGCAACCGCATCGTGCTGCATCTGGTCAATGCGATGAAACGGCTCGGCCTCAAGCGCGGCATCGCCACCGAATGCATCGGTGGCGGGCAGGGCGGCGCCATGCTGATCGAGATGGTGTGAGGAGCCGCCCCATGACATCGCACACCCACAAGCCGGTCCTTGACGTCATCGGCGCGCGCGACCTCGAGCTCGGTCCCTTCGCGACTGCACCGGCCGAGCCGGGACAGTGGAACCACTGGCGTATGCGCAGCGACGAGGACGGCGTCGCCTGGCTTCTGTTCGACAAGAAGGACACGAGCACCAACACGCTCTCCGAGGAAGTGCTGACCGAGCTCGACGCCGCGCTCGCCATGGTGTCGCAGCTTCGCCCGGCCGGCCTCGTCATCCGTTCCGCCAAGCCCGGCGGCTTCATCGCGGGCGCCGACATCGGCGGCTTCCGCGGCGTCACCGACGCCGCCAAGGTCGAGGCCGAGATCGCGCGCGGCCACGCGGTGCTCGACCGGCTCGATGCACTTCCTCTCCCGACCGTCGCCGTGATCCACGGCTACTGCCTCGGCGGCGGCCTCGAGGTGGCGCTCGCCTGCGATCACCGCATCGCGATCGACAATGCGAGCTTCGGCTTCCCCGAGGTGCTGCTCGGCCTGCATCCCGGCCTCGGCGGCACCATGCGCGCGCCGCGCCTCATCAATCCCGTGGAAGCGATGACCATGATGCTCACGGGCCGCACCGAGCGGGCGCGCCGGGCGAAATCGCTCGGCCTCGTCGATGCGGTGACGCAGGAGCGTCACGTGCGCGGCGCCGTCAGCGATGCGGTCAAAGGCAAGCTGAAGACAGCGCGGCAGGGCCTGCTCGGTCGGTTGATGAACATCACGCCGACCCGCGGCGTGCTCGCGCCGCGCATGCGCCGCGAGGCCGAGAAGAAAGCGCCGCGCCTGCACTATCCGGCGCCATCTGCGCTCATCGACCTGTGGGCGCTGCATGGCGACAAGAACGCGGCCGAGGCGCAGAAGGCGGAGGTCGCCTCCTTCGCCAAGCTGCTGGTCGGCGACACCGCGCAGAACCTCGTGCGCGTGTTCTTCCTGCGCAACAAGCTCAAGAGCCTCGCCGACGGAAAATGGGACGGCCGCCGCATCCATGTGATCGGCGCCGGCGCCATGGGCGGCGACATCGCGGCGTGGTGCGCGTGGCACGGCTTCACGGTGAGCCTTGCCGACATGAAGCCGGAGCCGCTCGGCGGCGCGATCAAGCGCGCGGCCGAGCTCTACGGCAAGATCGGCCGCGACAACCGCCGTGCCGTGCGCGATGCGCTCGACCGCCTGATCCCCGATCTGCATGGCGATGGTGCCGGCACCGCCGACCTCATCATCGAGGCCGTGCCGGAGACGCTCGATCTCAAGCGCAAGGTCTATGCCGGCATCGAGCCCAAGATGAAGCCGACCGCGATCCTCGCCACCAACACGTCGAGCATTCCGCTCGAGCAGTTGCGCGAAGGGCTGCAGCGGCCGGAGCGGCTGGTCGGCATCCACTTCTTCAATCCGGTGTCGCGCATGCAGCTCGTCGAGGTGGTGAGCCACGACAAGGTGGCCGACGAGGTCTTGGCCGACGCGCGCGCCTTCCTGGGCCGCATCGATCGGCTGCCCGCGCCGGTGAAGAGCGCGCCGGGCTTCCTGGTCAACCGCGCGCTCACGCCGTATCTGCTCGAAGCCCTGGTGATGCTCGATGCCGGCATGAAGAAGGAAGCCATCGACAAGGTCGCCGAGGATTTCGGCATGCCGATGGGACCGATCGAGCTCGCCGACACGGTCGGCCTCGACATCTGCCTGCATGTCGCCGAGACGCTGCGCGCCGGCCTCAAGACCGAGATGCCCGACGCGCCGCAATGGCTCAAGGACAAGATCGCCAAGGGTGAGCTCGGCAAGAAGACCGGCAAGGGCCTCTACGACTGGAAGGACGGTCATGCCGTCAAGCAGCATGATACGAACACCCCGCCGCCGGCGCCCGATACGGCCGATCGCCTGATCCTGCCCATGCTCAACGTCTGCGTCGCGTGCTTGCGCGAAGGCGTCGTTGCCGACGAGGAGGTGGTCGACGGCGCGATGATCTTCGCCACCGGCTTTGCGCCGTTCCGCGGTGGGCCGATGCACTATGCACGCACGCGCGGCCTCGCGGCGGTGCGCGATGCGCTGGCGCAGCTTGCCGCGAAATACGGCGCGCGCTTCCAGCCCGATCCGGGCTGGGACCACCTGACATGAGCCTTGCGGGCGCCGGCCCGGCGAGTTTCGCCGACGCGGCGCGCCTGGCGGATGCGATCGTCGAGCGGGTCGGCAAGACCATCGTGCTGGCGATGCCGCTCGGTCTCGGCAAGGCCAACCACATTGCCAATGCGCTCTACGCCAAGGCGGTTGCCGACCGTTCGCTGCGGCTCACCATCTTCACGGCGCTCACGCTCGAGGTCCCGCGCGCCCACCAGGAGCTGGAGCGTCGCTTTCTCGAACCGTTGGTGCAGCGCGTGTTCGCGGGCTACCCGGCGCTCGACTATGCGGCGGCGATTCACGCCAAGACGCTGCCGCCCAATGTCGAGGTGAACGAGTTCTTCTTCGAGGCCGGGCAATGGCTCGGCTCGCCTTACGCGCAGCAACACTATATCTCTGCGAACTATACCCACGCGCTGCGCTGCGTGCTCGATCGCGGCGTCAACGTGGTGGGCCAGCTTGTGGCGCATCGGGCCGGCGAGGAGCATCCCTACAGCCTGAGCTGCAATCCGGATCTCACCGTCGATCTCCTCGCCTTGCGTCGCGCCGGCCGCGTGAAGTTCGTTTTCGCGGGGCAATTGAATTCCGAGCTGCCATTCATGGAGGGCGACGCCGCCATCGCGGCGGACGAGCTCGATTTCCTGCTCGAGGGCCGCGCGACCGACTTCGCCCTGTTCGGCCCGCCGCGCGAGCCGATCCCGTTCGCCGACCATGCCGCCGGGCTGCATGCCGCGAGCCTGGTGCCGGACGGCGGCACGCTGCAGATCGGCATCGGCTCGCTCGGCGACGCGGTCGCGCATGCGCTCGTGCTGCGGCACCGCAAGCCGGACGACTTCCGCGCGCTGCTCGCGTCGTTGCGCGGCGGTGCCGGCGCGGCGGCGATCCACGCCGAGCCGTTCACGATTGGGCTCTACGGCTGCTCCGAGATGTTCGTCGAGGGCTTTCTCGATCTTTATCGCGCCGGCGTGCTCAAGCGCGAGGTCGACGGGGCCGTGCTCGACGGTGGCTTCTTTCTCGGATCGCGCGCGCTCTATGCGGCTTTGCGGGAGATGCCGCGCGAGGTCCTGGCGAAGTTCCGCATGCGCTCGATCTCCTTCGTCAACGAGCTCTACGGCGGCGAGGAGGCCAAGCGGCTCGCCCGCGTCGATGCGCGCTTCATCAACGATGCCATGATGGTGACCCTGCTCGGCGACGTGGTCTCCGACGGCCTCGACGACGGCCGCATCGTCAGCGGCGTCGGTGGGCAGTACAATTTCGTCGCCCAGGGCTTTGCGCTCGAGGGCGCGCGCTCGCTCATCCTGCTGCGCGCGTCCCGCGTCGTGCGCGGCAAGGCGCAGTCGAACATCCGCTGGCGCTACGGCCACACCACGATCCCGCGCCACCTGCGCGACGTCATCGTCACCGAGTACGGCGTCGCCGATATCCGCGGCAAGCCGGATCGCGAGGTGATCGCGCGCGTGCTCGCGATCACGGATGCGCGCTTCCAGGATGAGCTGCTGCGCGAGGCCAAGGATGCCGGCAAGATCGAGCGCACCTACGAGCTGCCGGCGTCCGTGCGCGACAATACGCCCGATGCGCTCGCGCGGGCGCTCGCGCCGCCCGCCGATGCGGGTCTGCTGCCGGCGTTTCCGTTCGGCACCGACTTCACGGCGACCGAGCAGCGGCTGCTGCCGGCGCTGCAGCGCTTGAAGTCGGCGTCGCCCGTGGGAATCGCAGCCATGGCCGTGCGTGGCATGTTCGCGGAACCGGCGGACCAGGAATGTCTCGAGCGGATGCGCCTGGCCAAGCCGAAGGGCTTGGCCGAGCGGTTCTACGCGGCGCTGGTGCGGGGAGCGCTGAGTGCGGCCGACGAGCAGGCTGGCGGCTGAAAAGCCGCGCGGAATAACCATTTAACCTTGGGTGCGCGGTCCGGGAACCTTTCGGCCCGCGCTGCATCTAATGAGTGATCGTCGTGGAGTTGGCCATGGTCGAGCGTGCGGTTGCGCAGCGTCTGCCGGAAGAAGCCGAGCTGGTCGAGCGGGCCCGCCGCGGGCAGGCGAGTGCCGTGCGGCTGATCATCCGGCAGCACAACCAGCGCCTCTACCGGATTGCGCGCAGCATCCTGCGCGACGACAGCGAGGCCGAAGACGTGCTGCAGGAAGCCTATGCGCGCGCCTTCACCAACCTCGCCTCGTTTCGCGGCGAGGCGCGGCTCGGCACCTGGCTCGCCCGCATCGTCATGAACGAAGCGCTCGGCCGCCTGCGCGGCCGGCGTCCGACCGTCGAGCTGAACCTCACCGACGACAATCCCGCATTGGAGGCGCAGATCATTCCGTTTCCCAACGCGAATCCCGATATCGATCCCGAGACCGCCGTGGCGCAGCGTGAGCTGCGCGCGCTACTCGAGCGCGCCATCGACGAATTACCGGAGCCGTTCCGCATCGTGCTGGTCGCCCGCCTGATCGAGGGCATGAGCATCGAGGAGACCGCCGAGCTGTTCGGCATCCTGCCCGAGACCGTGAAGACGCGGCTGCATCGCGCCCGACGCCTGTTGAAGGACGCGATGGAGAAGCACATCGGCCCGGCGATGGGCGACGCCTTCCCGTTCGCGGGCCGCCGCTGCGAGCGGCTCACCGAAAAGGTGCTGACGCGATTGAATCTCGGTTAGCCGATATCGTCACGTTCAATCATACCGTCATGCCCGGCCTTGTGCCGGGCATCGACGTCTTCGTTGCGGGTACGCGGCAAGCAAGGCGTGGATGGCCGGGACATAGGCGAGCTAAGCGACGCCGTTCTTCGAACGGCTATGCCCGGCCATGACGCTTCCATCAGAACGTTGGGAACGTTTTCACCGGTCGTTCCATCCAATGCGTCGTGTCTCAGCCCATTCGGGCCCGATCCACGGAGGAACACGATGCATCGGAATCTTACCGCGGCGCTCGTCGCCGCGAGCCTGCTCGGCTGCGCGTCCGCCTATGCGCAAGGCGCCAAGCCGAACGACGCGCAGATCGCGCACATCGCCTATACGGCCGGCGAGATCGACATCCAGGCGGCGCAGCTTGCGCTGAAGAAGTCGAAAAACAGCGACGTGCGCGCCTTCGCGCAGGACATGGTGCGTGACCACAAGGCCGTGAACCAGAAGGCGCTGGCGCTGGTCAAGAAGCTCAAAGTGACGCCGCAGGACAACGACACCAGCAAGGCGCTGACCGCGCAGGCGAAGGCCAAGCGGGCCGAGCTCGAGAAGCTCAGCGGCGCAGCCTTCGACAAGGCTTATGCGGAGAACGAGGTCGCCTACCACAAGACCGTGGATTCGGCGCTCGAGACGACGCTCATTCCGTCCGCAAGCAATCAGGAGCTCAAGGACCTGCTGACGACCGGCCTCAAGATCTTCCAGGGCCATGAGCAGCACGCCGAGCACGTCGTCGCTGGCTTGAAGTAGGGCGACGCTCCATGCGACCGAGACTTTGCGCGGCGGTGACGTCGGTGTGGCTCGCTTTCGCCGCATCACATCCCGCGACGGCTGCGACCATCCGCGTCACGGTGGACAAGATCTCCTATGCGCCGGCGCAGGTCTCGGCCCATGTCGGCGACACGATCGAGTGGGTGAACTCCGATTTCCTCGCCCACAGCGCGACCGACCACAAGAAGGCGTGGGATATCTTCCTTCCGCCCAACGCCACGCGCAGCGTGAAGCTCACGCACGCGGGCGAGATCGACTACTACTGCCGCTTCCACCCCAACATGGTCGGGCACATCTCGGTCGCGCCGTAGGGAGCGCGCCACCGCGCGCTCCCGCTTCACACGTCAGTGTGCGCACAGCGCGGTCATCGGCGCCGCATTGGCGGCGCCGCATGAGACGAGGCGCCGCGACTCCAGCGCCGCCGCCGTCCCGCCCGGGCACACTGCGGTGAGCGCGACCTCGCTGTCATTGCAGGTGACGGCGCAGTCGGTGCCGTTCGTGCAATCATGCCGCACCTGACGGATCTGCAATCCTGGCGCGCCCGGCTCGCCTTTCGGGCCAGTCACGCCCGACGCGCCGGGCACGCCCTTCTCACCTTGCGCGCCCTTCTCGCCTTGCGGTCCGCGCGGACCCGCTGGTCCAGCCGGCCCTGCGACGCCGGTCGGTCCCTGCGGGCCCGTCGGTCCTACGACACCAGCGGGTCCCTGCGGACCAGCGGATCCTTGCGGTCCTACGGCACCGGCGGGTCCCTGCGGTCCTGTTTGTGACCCTTGCGGCCCGCGCGCGCCCTGCGGTCCCGCCACGCCTTGCGGTCCCGGCACGCCCTGCGGTCCGGCCGCTCCCTGCGGACCTTGCGGTCCCACCGCACCGGCGATGCCTTGCGGCCCCGGCTCACCATGCGGGCCAGCGTTGCCCGCCGCCGCACACACCGCGACCGCCGCGGCCCGTTCGTCGTCGCCTGCCTTCAGCGTCACCGTGCAGGTAGGCGGATAGTATGGAATGCGAAAATAGAAGCGCCGATAGCGATCGCTCGTGGTCGTGAACTTGCCGTCGAGCGAGATCGCCTCGTTGGCGTGCTGCGTGTGTCCTGTCACGACCAGCAGGCCGGCAAGAATCTCGGAATCGTTCAACCGAATGCGTGCCTCTGCGGGCCTCGACAGCCCACCCGCGAGCACGCACACGGACGCAAACGCAACTAACGCAACGCGCATTCCAGCCTCCCCGAATTTTCCCGCGACGACCTATGAGAATGGTTTGAGATGGCCGGAAGTGTGGCCTTCGTCCGGTGCGTTGTTGTCAACACAGTGCGCCCACGCGTCCACCGCAACCCTCATGCGACTGGCACGCCGATGATGTCGAATTTGCATCGAACTACGGCCTCAATCGGCCGGAAAACTCATGCGTGGTGAAGGGTTGGTTATCGATTACACGAGGGGAGGTACACTATGGCGCACCTCGTAAGGCGCATCGCGCCTGCTCTATGCGCGTCTCTGGTCGCGACGCTGGCTACCGTTGCGGCGCATGCCGAAACGCCGGCCGCGTCCTCAGAATCCGATTGCCTTGCCAAGCCGAACGGTCCGGCGGCGAAAGGCAGCCATTGGTATTATCGCGTCCAGCATCCGAGCGGCCGTCACTGCTGGTATCAACATCCGACCGATGCGGCAAAGGATGTGCCAATGCAGCTGCATGCGGCGGTCGAGACGGCCGCGCCACCGCCGCACACCGCTGCTCCAACTCCGGCTCCCGCGACCCCTCCAGTGTCGGAAGCATCCGCCGCCCCAGGCGCAGTCACATCCGACGACGGCGACAGCGTCGTGCCGCCGGTCGCGTCGCCACCGTTCGCGGCGCCCGTGAATGAGCCGCCCGGATGGCCGGCCGTCGCCGCCGTGCCGGCAGCGCCGCCCGCCGCGGCGCCGCCTGCCGCAGCACCGACCGCTGCGGCGCCGATCGATCGCGTGCCGGCGCGTTCGGTCGAGCCTGCGCCGCCACCTGCGCCCGCGCCCACGGTGGAGGCGACGCAACCGCAGCTCGATGCAGCATCGGAAAAGCATCTGCCTGCGCGGACGCCCGGCGCCGCGCGCAATGCCGAGTTTGCCGAGCCGTCCAACCACGTGCCGGCGCTGCTCGGTGCCGTGTCGGCGCTCGTCATCATCATCATCGGCTCGTTCGCGGGGCGGCTTCTCACCAACCGTCCGCGCCAGCGCCCGCAGGTCAAGGCGCGGCCGCGCCATTGGCCGTCGCCGGTCTCCAGCATGGAAGACGAATCGCCCGGCATCGTGCCGGTCATGCCGGGCAGCAGCGATATCGCGCACGAGACATCTTCGCCGGACGCTGAGGCGCTCGCGTCACCGGACGGTTGGGGCGTGCGCCGCAGCCAGGTGCCGCGTCGCGTCGCACCACCGCAGCCGCGCCGTGCCGCGCCGCCGCCGGAAACGCGGCCGAGCCGCCAGTCGACGCGCGTCCTCGAGGAGAACGTGCGCGAGCTGCTGCACCGCTTGCAGATGGACTTGCGCGGCCAGCCGGCGGCGCCAGCCACAGCCGCGGCTGCGCCGGCACATGTCCCGACCACGCAGGAGCTCGACGCGGTGCTCGCGATCTGGCGCGCCAAGCGGGGCGGATAGACACGCAGCAAGACGGCGGCGGTCAGCTCTTCGTCGCCTTGCCCACGAGCTCGTCGAGCGCCGCGCGCACCATTTGCGCGACGCTCTCCCAGTCGCCGCGCGCGGGCTGGCGAAACAGCCGCGCCGTCGGGTACCACGGACTGTCGTCGCGGTTGATGAGCCAGCGCCAGTCCGGCACGAACGGCAGCAGGACCCACACCGGCTTGCCGAGCGCACCCGCCAGATGCGCGGTCGCCGTATCGACCGCGATTACGAGATCGAGCCCCGCGACCGCGGCGGCGGCCTCGGCGAAATCGGTCAGGCGCTCGGCCAGGTTCGCGACCTTTCCGGCCGGCGCGCGGCCGAGGTCGGCGGCGCGCTCGCCGACCTGCAGCGAGAACCAGCGCACGCCCGGCGCGTCGAACAGCGGCGCCAGGCGCTCGAGCGCGATCGAGCGGTTGCGGTCGTTCTTGTGCTGCGGGTTGCCGGCCCAGGCGAGGCCGACATTGACGCCGCCCTTGAGCCCCGTGGCCGTGCCGATGCGATTGCGCCAGCGCGCGGCGGCCGCCGGATCGACCCGGAGATAGGGAACCTGCGCCGGAATCGTCTCGGTCGTCGTCGCGCAGGCCAGCGGCAGCGAGAGCAGCGGGCTGTGCAGCGTGAACGGCGGGGTGAGATCGCCGTCGGCGAACACCTCGATGCCGTCGAGCGAGGCCGCCACGAGCCGGAGCAGCGGGCGCTGCACCTGCAGCAGCACGCGTGCGCCGCGCGCCGCCACCAGCGGCACATAGCGCATGAACTGCAGCGTGTCGCCCAGGCCCTGCTCGTCGTGCAGCAGGATGGTGCGCTTGCCGATGTCCTCGCCGTGCCACAGCGGTTGCGGAAAGCTCCGCGGCGGCTGCTGCTTGCGCCGCCAGCGCCATTCGTGCTCGCGCCAGCCTTGCCCGTAGTCGCCGGTCAGCAGCAGCAGCACGGCGCGGTTCCAATGAGCATCGTGTGATTCCGGATTGAGGCGGACGGCTTCTGCGTAACTCGCCAACGCCTCGTCGAAGCGGCCCTGGTCATGCAGCGCGACGCCGAGATTGTAATGAGCGTCGGCAAAGCCGGGCTTGAGCGCGATGGCGCGGCGATGCAAGGTCTCCGCGTCGCCGGCGCGGTCGAGCCTGACGAGGACGGCGCCGAGATTGTTGTGCGCGTCTGCATAGTCGCCGTCCTCCGCGATGGCGCGGCCGTACCACGCGGTCGCCTGCTCGAGCCGACCGCGCTCGGCGAGCACCGCGCCGAGATTGCTCATCGCCTCGGCAAAGTGCGGCGCCAGCTCGATCGCGCCGCGGTAGCAGGCCTCGGCCTGGTCGAGCTCGCCGCGCCCCTGCAGCAGGATGCCGAGATCGTTGTGCGCCGGCATCATGCGCGGGTCGAGCGCAATGGCCTTGCGGAGGAAGTCGATCGCCGCGTCGTTGTCGCCGAGCGCGTGGCGTATGCGGCCGAACAGGAACCACGGCTTGGCGCGCTGCGGTGCACGGGCCGTGAGGTCGCGCAGCGCCGCTTCGGCTTCGGGGAATTTCTTCGCGGTGAACAGCCGCGTGGCCTCGGTCTCGGCGGCGGCGATCGTCTCCGGCGTGTCGGGCGGCGGCGTGGCTCCGGCCGGCGGCGCGCCGGCCGCGCCTTGGGCGGCGCACCAGCGCCGCCACATGTCGCGGTAGGCGCTCTCCATGGCGCCGGCAAAGTGCCGCGCATCGCACAGCGGCGAGGCGAGCAGCCGCTCGCGCATTCCGGACCGCAGCCCGGCGAGCTGATCGAGAGCGCGCGCGAACCTTCTGGCGATCGCGACGTAGTCGTCGGGCGTCGCCGCGATGAACGTCTTGAGGCCGACGACCGTCATGATGCTGGCGCCGACGCGCGACACATGACGGTCGCCGCGCAGCGTGACGGTCGGCACGCCCATCCACAGCGCCTCGCAGGTCGTGGTGGTGCCGTTGTAGGTGAGAGGGTCGAGCCCGATATCGACCCGCCCATAGAGCGCGAGATGCTCGGCCGGATCCGTGAGCGGCGGCACGATCTCGATACGCTCGTCCGCGATGCCGGCCGCCGTGAAGGCGGCGCGGCAGCGCGCGCGCGTATCGGCGTCCTTGAACTGCGATGCCTTGAGCAGCAGCCGGCTATTCGGCACCTCGCGCAGGAGGCGCGCCCACAGCGCGATCGTGCCGGGTGAGAGCTTGGCAAAGTTATTGAACGAGCCGAACGTCACGTGCCCGGCGGCGCGCGCCGGCAGGGGCGCGACCGCGCCGGCGCGATCGAGGGGCCGGTAGCAGAGAAATCCCGGGTCGAGGCGGACAAGCCGTTCCGTATGCAGCGCGTCCGCCTCGCCGGGCGGATCCGCGACCGCATCGGTGATGCGATAGTCGATCGCCGGCAGCCCCGTCGTCGCCGGATAGCCGAGCCATGTCGCCTGCACGGGCGCCGGCTTGCGCGCGAACAGCATCATCCGGTTGCCCGACGTATGGCCGGAGAGATCGAGCAGGATGTCGATGCCGAGCTCGCGGATCTGCGCGGCCGCGCGCTCGTCCGCCATGCCGAAGATCGAGACGACCCGGTCGGCATGCGCGCTGAGGCGCCGCGTGACCGCGTCGACGCGGGCGTCGTTGGCGAACAGGAAGGCCTCGACCGCGTTCTTGTCGTGCGCCGCGAGCAGGGCCTCGGCGAAGAACGCGACCGAATGGTGCCGGAAGTCGGCCGACACATAGCCGACGCGCAGCCGCCGCTCCGGCTGCGGCGAATTGGCGAAGCGTGCGCCCGCGGTCGCGAAACGCGCCGCTTGCGCGCGGCCCCAGGCGGCGTGCTCGGCGAACAGCGCCTGCGGCGAGAGGCTCTCGTCGTAGACGAGCTTGTACAGCAGGTTGCTGCGCGCGACCGGCAGCTCGGGATCGAGCGCGATGGCGCGGCGCTGGACCGCTATCGCCTCGTCGAGCCGGCCCAATTCCTTGAGCATGACGGCGAGATTGTTGAGCGGATGCGCGGCCTCCGGCGCGAGCTCGCTCGCCCGGCGGTAGCTCGCTTCCGCCTCGGCGTAGCGCCCCATGTGCTCGAGCAGGACGCCGAGATTGTTGTGGCCGTCGACCGCGGCGGGCTTGCGCGCGAGGCCGTGCCGATAGCTCGCCTCCGCGTCCGCGTCGCGACCGAGCGCGCTCAGCACCACGCCGAGGTTGAGGTGCGCATCCGCGTTGTCGGGCTCGCGTTCGAGCGAGCGCGCGAGCAGGGCGCCCGCTTCGGCCTCGTCGCGGCGCTGATGGCACATCCAGGCCAGGCGGCGCAGCGTCAGTGCGTGGCCCGCATCCTCGGCGAGGATCGCGCGCAAGGCCGCTTCCGCTTCGCCGTCGCGCCGCGTTTCGAGGAACTCGACGGCCTCGAAGTAGCGGCGATCGAGCATGGACGGGGGCGGTGCGCCGGGCGGCACGCCGCCGCGCCGCGCCCGCTCGACGCAATCGACGAGCGCGTCGCGCACGCGGCCGATCACGCCGTCCCAGTCGCCTGCAGCTTGCTGCCGGATCAGGCGCGCGCTCGGATACCAGGGGCTGTCGGCGCGATCGAGCAGCCACCGCCAGTCCGGATCGGACGCCAGCATGATCCACGCCGGCTTGCCGAGCGCGCCCGCGAGATGCACGACGCCGGTGTCGATGCCGATCACGAGATCGAGCGCCGCGATCGCGGCGGCGGTCTCGGCGAAATCGGTCAGGTCGGGCGCGAGGTCGGTCACGCGGCCGGGCGCGAGCGCGGCGAGATCGGCGGCGCGATCGCCCACCTGCAGCGAAAACCATTGCACGCCGGAGACATCGAGCAGCGGCGCCAGCCGCGCGAGCGCGATCGAACGCGCGCGGTCGTTCTTGTGCGCCGGGTTGCCGGCCCACACGATGCCGACCTTCATGCCGAGCGCGTCGGAGAGGCGCGTCCGCCAGCGCGCGACGGCTTCGGGCGCGGCGCTGAAATAGGGGATCGCGGCCGGAATGGAGTCGAGCCGCGTGCCGAACGCGAGCGGCAGGCTCATCATCGGACAGTGCGTATCGAACGCCGGCAGCGGCTGGTCCACGACCACGGTCGTGTAGGGGCCGCCCTTGAGCCGTGCGACCAGCCGCTCGAGCCTCCGCGGCACCTCGATCACGACGCGGCCGCCGCGCGCCGCCACCATCGGTGCGTAGCGCAGCAGCATCAGGCAGTCGCCGAAGCCCTGCTCCGCGTGCAGCAGGATGGTCTTGCCGGCGAGCGGCTCGCCACGCCAGACCGGCTGCGCGAAGTCGCGCGGCTGGCGCTCCGCGAGGCGCCAGCGCCATTCGAGCTTCGGCAGGCCGGCCGCGTAGTCGCCCCTGACCAGCAGAAAGAAGGCTTCGGCGAGGTTGGCGTCGACATAGTCCGGCCGGATCTCGATCGCGCGGCGGAACTGGACGATCGCGTCGTCGCGCCGGCCTGCGCCCTGGAGTGCCTTTCCGAGATTGAAAACGCCTTCGGCGAAGGCCGGCTCGATCGCGATGGCGCGGCGGAAGCACTCGATGGCCTCGTCGAGGCGGCCGCGCTCCGCCAGCGCGGTGCCGAGATTGCTGCAGGCCGTGACCAGGTCCGGCGCGAGCGCCACCGCCGTGCGGGCGGCTTCCTCGGCCTCGGCGAAGCGGCCGCTGCCGCGCAGCGCGCCCGACAGGTTGCTGTGGGCCTTGGCATGATCCGGCGCGAGCGCGATAGCGCGCCGGAAGTGGTCGATCGCATCCTCATGGCGCGCCAACGCGAGCAGCGAGGTCGCGAGATTGTAGTGCGCCTCCGCATCGTCGGGCGACAGCTCGATCAGCCGCGCGAACAGGTCGGCGGCCGCCGCGTGGTCGCCGGCCTCGTCGCGCAAGACGCCGAGCAGGCGCAGCGTCGGGTCGTGGTCGGGCGCGGCCGCGAGGATGCGCCGTGCGATCGCCTCGGCCTCGTCCCTGCGCCCGGCGGCGCGCAACCGCATCGCTTCGGCGTTGAGCGCATTCGCGTCGAGCCCCGCTTCCGCGTGAGGACGCGGCGCGGCGCGCGCCGCCAGTGCGTCGCGGACGCGTGCGATGACCTCGTCCCAGTCGCCGAGCTTGCGCTGGCGAAACAGCCGCAGCGACGGATACCACGGGCTGTCCTCGCGCCCCGTCAGCCAGCGCCAGTCGGGCGAGAACGGCACCATCACCCAGCATGGCCGGCCGAGCGCGCCGGCGAGATGCACGATCGAGGTGTCGACCGCGATCACCAGGTCGAGATGCGCCAGCGCCGCCGCGGTGTCGGCGAAGCTCTTCAGATCCGGGGCGAGATCGACGACCTTGCCGCGCGCATGCGCGCCCGGCAGGCGGGCGAGGTCGGCGGCGCGCTCCCCGACCTGCAGCGAATAGAAGCGCGTGCCCGGCACGTCGAGCAGCGGCGCGAAGCGCTCGACCGCGATCGAGCGGCGGCGATCGCCGGCGTGCGCCGGATTGCCCGCCCACGCGATGCCGACCTTGAGGCCGCTGCCGGTGCCGGCCAGCCGCTCGGCCCAGCGCTGCACCGCGGCCGCGTCCGCGCGCAGATAGGAGTTCGTCGCCGGCAGCGCGTCGAGCGTCGTGCCGAGCACGCGCGGCAGGCTCATGAAGGCGCAGTGCACGTCGAAATGCGGCAGGCGTTGACCCTGCGGGACGATTTCGCCGCCGCCGTCGAGGCTGGTGGCGAGCCGCATCAGGTTTTGCGGCAGCTCGAGCAGCAGCCGTCCGCCGAGCGCGGTGACCTGCGGCATGAAGCGCAGGCATTGGATATTGTCGCCCGCCCCTTGCTCGGCGTGCAGCAGGATGGTCTTGCCGTTGAGCGGCTCGCCCTGCCAGGCCGGCTGCGTGAAGTCGCGCGGCGTCATCGTCTTGAGCCGCCAGCGCCATTCGAACTGGGTGAAGCCGTTGGCGAAATCACCGCGCAGCAGCGCCAGCATGCCGGCGGCGACCTGCGCCTGCGGATAGTCGTACTGGATGCCGAGCGCGCGCCGGCAGCTGTCGGCGGCGTCGTCGAGCCGCATCAGCAGCTGTTGCGCGTGGCCGAGATTGGCCCAGCATTCGTGATAGTTCGGCTTGACCGCGAGCGCGCGCCGGTACGCCGCGATCGCCTCATCGACGCGGTCGAGCGACGACAGGCTGGCGCCCAGGCTGTTGAGGGTGGCGGGATCGTCGGGACGCAGCTCCAGCGAACGGCGGCTCGCCGCGATGCTGTCGGCGAACTCGCCGGCCCCGTGCAGCATGATGCCGAGGTCGCTGGGAAATGCCCCCGATGCGGGCTCGAGCGCGATCGCCTCGCGCATCAGCGCCAGCGCCTGCTTGTGGTCGTCGAGCGCGAAACGGGTCAGCGCCAGCACGTGCAGCGCGCTGCTGTTCTTCCGATCGACTTCGAGCACGCGGCGCAGCGCGGCCTCGCATTCGGCGTGGCGCTTGGCCGTGTGGTGCTCGTTGGCGGCGCGCACCAGCGCGGCGAGCTCCGCGCGGGTCGGCGGATTGCGCCGCGCCGGCGCGGGCTGCGCGGCGCGTTGCGCGAGCGCGTCGCGCATGCGCGCTGCGACGCCCGTCCAGTCGCCCGGCTGCGCTTGGCGAAAGAGCCGCAGCGACGGATACCACGGCGAGTTGTCGCGGCCGACCATCCAGCGCCAGTCGGAGTTGAACGGCAGCATCACCCAGGCGGGCTTGCCGAGCGCGCCGGCGAGATGCGCGACCGCGGTGTCGGCGCAGATGACGAGATCGAGCGCCGCGATCACGGCCGCGGTCTCGCCGAAATCGGTCAGCTCCGGCGCGAGGTCGGCGACCGTCGCGCCCTTCTGCGCCGCGAGATCGGCCGCGCGCGGGCCGACCTGCAGCGAGAACCAGCGCACGCCCTCGATCGCGAGCAGCGGCGCGAGGCGCTCGAGCGGGATCGAGCGGTTGCGGTCGTTGCGGTGGATGGCGCTGCCGGCCCATGCCAGCCCGACCTTCAGGCCGGGCGCAACGTCGATGCGATTGCGCCAATACCTGGCGCGCTCCGGCGTGGCCGCGAGATACGGCGTCGTCGCCGGGATCGTGTCGAGCGTGGTCGCGAAGGCGAGCGGCAGCGACATGAACGGGCACTGCACGTCGAAGTCGGGCAGCCGCTCGCCGCGCGCCACGACCGTGAGCCCCGGCATGCGCGCCACCAGCGGGATCAGCGGCCGGCGCACCTCGACGACCACCTTGCCGCCGCGCGCCGCGACCAGCGGCACGTAGCGCAGGAAGTGGACGGCGTCGCCGAAGCCCTGCTCGGCATGCAACAGGATGGTCTTGCCGGCGAGCGGCTCGCCGCGCCATTGCGGCTCCTCGAAATTGCGCGGCGGCAGGTCGCCGATGCGCCAGCGCGCCTCGTATTTCTCCCAGCCGGCCGCGAAGTCGCCGCGCTGGAGCAGCACGATCGCCTCGCTCGCGATCGCCTTGGCATAGTCGGGCTGCGCCACTTCGGCCGCGCGGAACTGCGCGAGCGATTCGTCGAGCTTTCCGAGATCCTGCAGCGCGAGGCCGAGATTGAGGTGGGCGGTGGCAAAGCCCGGCGCGAGCCCGATTGCGCGACGGCACGCGGCTTCTGCCTCCTCGGCGCGCCCGACCGCGCGCAACGCATGGCCGAGGTTGGCGAAGGCTTCCGCATAGTCGGGCTTGAGCTCGCTCGCGCGGCGAAATTGCTCGACGGCCTCCTCGAAGCGGCCGAGCTCGCCGAGCGCGGCGCCGAGATTGTTGTGCGCCTGGTGGTGATCCGGCCGCAGCGCCAGCACGGCGCGATAGCTCGCCTCCGCCTCGGCCGGGCGCTGCGCCTCGCGCAGCAGGTTGCCGAGCTGGTAGTGCGTCTCGACGAAGCCCGGATCGAGCGCGATGGCATGGCGGAACGCGGCCTCGGCTTCCGCGTCGCGGCGCAGGACCTTGAGGATGAATCCGAGCGTGTGACGGCAATCGGCCCGCTGCGGCGCCAGCGCGATCGCGCGCTCCACATGCCTGGCGGCCGCCTCGGCATCGCCCGAGCGCAACGCGATGATCGCAAGCAGGTGCCAGGCGCCGGCGTGGGTCTCGTCGCACGCCAGGATCGCGCGGCAGGTCGTCTCCGCGTCGGCGAGCCGTCCCTCGGCCTGCTCCGCATTGGCGCGCTCGAACAGCCGCTTGAGCGAGCCCGCGTCTCGCCGTTCGTCGGTCAATTCCTGCGGTTCCATCCGTCCATCATACCAATAATCGCAGGTTGCGTGCCTGGGCGGCCGGGAACCGTCACGATGCGGTCGGCTTGATGTGGGCCAGGCTCTTGTCCGACGTGTGAACGGCCAGCACGTTGAGACCGACATCGAACAGGCGATAGCCGAATCCCTCGAGTTCTCGCGCGCAACGCCGCGCGGTCGGTCTTGATCGACTCGACGAGCATGATCGGGTGCGTCCGCGCAAGCGACTGCGCGGCGCCGTCGATCGCTTCGAGCTCCATCCCCTCGACGTCCATCTTGATGAAATCGATCCGGGCGAGATCGAGCGAATTGAGCGTGAGGCATCGGATGGGCGTGGCCTTGTCGGGCGAATAGTCGATCGGCTGGCCGATGAATTCCGTGTTCTTGCCGCCGCGCAGCTCCAGGCTGCCGAAGCTGCCCGGGCTCAGATAGTCGGGCACCGGGATGTTCATCACGCCGGTCTGCGCCGCGACCGCCGCGTGAAGCGCGCGCGCGTTGAAGCAATTGTTGATGGCGATATTGCCGGCAAGCGCGTAGTAAAGCCGTTCCTGCGCCTCGACCGCGATCACCTCGCCCCAGCCGTGCATGTGTTTCGCCCACTCGATCGTGTGCACGCCGATATTGGCGCCGCAGTCGAGCGCGACGACCCCGTCGCCGAAGTACTGGCGCCGCAATCCGAGCAGCGACATCGCCATGTCGACCTCGGCGGGGTCGAACGACGCGGTCTCCAGGATCTGATAGCCGACGCCGAAGCCTCCGCGTTCGCCCACCAGATGATAGTCAAAGCGGTTCACGATCATGCTGCCATGATCCGATGCGGCGAGGACGAAAGCGATCTTACGCTTGGGATTGGGCATGCGTTCGAGATCTCGCGGCGCCGGAATGGGTTCCCGTATCCGATGGGCTCATCGCCACAATATCCGAAAATACCCGGGGGCGTTTAATCGAGCAGTATTCTCGTGCCCAGGGGATGAAGCAACCTGATACACTCGGAGCGCGACCGGCTGGAGAAGATATTCCACCGGCTGGTCCGATCCTCGCGCATGGTCGAAAGGGGAGGGGCGCATGATCCAGAATCAAGGTACGGGATTCATCGTGCACGGCCCGGTCACGCTGCCGCCGCGGTTTCCCGACCGCCTGCGCCTGCCGCTGAGCTTCGATCCCGCGCTGCTCACGCGCGACCTCGCGCGTCATGTCGCCGATACCTGGACTCGGCACTATGTTGCGCAGAACTACGACGGCGATTGGAGCGTCCTTCCGCTGCGCGCCCCGGCCGGCGAGACGCATCCGATCCGGATGATCAATTCCGATCCGACCGCGCGATCGTTCGTCGACACCCGGTTCCTCGATGGATGTGATTATTTCCGCCTCGTGCTCGATCAATTCCACTGCGCACTCCGCACCGTGCGGCTCATGCGCCTCGGGGCGGGCTCGTGCATCAAGGAGCATGCTGACCTTGACCTCAGCTTCGAGGACGGGACTGTGCGGATGCATATCCCGGTCGTGACCAACGATCAGGTCGACTTCCGCCTCAATGGCGCCCGCGTCGTGCTCGACGCCGGCAGCGTCTGGTACCTGCGACTGTCCGATCCGCACAGCGTGGCGAATCGCGGCGCGGTCGACCGCGTCCACATGGTGATCGACGCCGAGGTCAACCCGTGGGTCGAGGCCTTGTTCGAGACGGCCGCACGCCGAGCCTTATAAGTCCGCGCGCGCCGGCACGATCGCTGCCGTTCAACGGGCGGTGCTTGCAGCGGCGAGCGCGGCGAGATCGGCGGCGACGCGATCGATCACGCAGCTCCAGTCCCCGGGCCGCGGCTGTCGGTACAGCCGCAGGGTCGGGTACCAGGGGCTGTCGTCGCGGTCGAGCAGCCAGCGCCAGTCGGGTGAGAAGGGCAACATGACCCACGCGGGCCTGCCCAAAGCGCCGACGAGGTGCACGGCCGCGGTATCAACCGCGATGACGAGATCGAGATTGAGAATGGCGCCTGCGGTCTCGGCGAAATCGGTGAGCGAGGCGGAAACATCGGTGATCGTCCCCGGCGGCCGTTTTTGCGCATCGCGGGCGCGCGGACCCACCTGCAGGCTCACGAAGGTGGTGCCCGCCACGCCCAGCAAAGGCTCGAGGCGCGCGAGCCCGACCGACCGGCGGAAGTCGTTCACGTGGGTCGGGCTGCCGGCCCAGATCAACCCGACCTTCAATCCGGCGAGGTGCGAAAATCGCTGCCGCCATCGCGCCGCAATGCCGGGCCGCACGTGAAGGTAGGGAACGTCAGCCGGAATCAACTCGAGGCGCGTGTCGAGAATGCGCGGCAGGCTGAGCAGGGGGCACCACACATCGAAAGCGGGAGGAGGCACGTTGGTCGGCGTGACGACGAGGTTGTCGCCCACGCTGGCGGCGAGCCGGACGAGAGGGCGGTCGATCCGCAAGGCAATCCGTGCACCGCGCGCCGCGACGGCAGGTACGTAGCGTAGCGCCTGGAGGGTGTCGCCGAAGCCCTGCTCGGCGTTGAGCAGAATGGTCTTGCCGTGGATGTCTTCGCCTTGCCACTGCGGCTCGCTGAACTGCTGCTTCTTCAAATCCAGCAGCCGCCATCGACTCTCATATTCGGTCCAGCCGCGCGTCAATTCGCCTTGGAGCAGCAGGAGCAGCGACAGGTTCAATTGTGCGTTGAGGTGATCCGGCGCGATGGACAGGACGCGTTCGTATTGCGCTCTCGCCTCGTCGTATTTGCCGGAAAACTGCAGCGCGGTTGCCAAGTTGGTGATGATGTCCGGATCGTCCGGACGGTCCTCGAGCGCACGCAGGCAGCAATCGCGGGCTTCGGCGGGATCTCCGTCCGGCCGAGTCATGACCTGGTTGAAGCGCACATGCGGGTTGCCGGGCAAAAGCTCGAGCGCGCGTGCAAACGCAGCGTCCGCCTCATCGCGCCGTCCCAGCTTGCCGAGCAGCAGGCCCCGGTTGTTATGAGCCATCGCGCTGTCGGGATCGAGCGCCGTCAGCCGGTCGTATGCGGCGAGCGCGTCCGGCGCGCTGCGCTCGCGCAGCAGCTCGGCCAGGATCCGATGGACGGGAACATAGTCGGGATTGAGCGTGAGCGCGCGCCGGCAATGGATTTCCGCCTGCGGCGCCGATTTGTTGCGCCAGAGCGCAAGCGCGAGGTTGCCGTGCGCCGACGGAGAGTCGGGCGTGAGGTTGAGAACGCGGCGGAGCGCGTCGAGGGCGCCCGGGTAGTCCTGGGCGGACAATTTTTCGGCCGCGATTTGGTTGAGCTTATCGATGACGGTGCGCGATCGAAGGCTCGGTGGCGGAGCGCCCACGAAAGCGTCGAGCGGATGTTGTCCCTCCGCGGCGGCGGGCACGAGCGGCAGGCCGGGCGCAATGCCCGCCAGCGGTGGCTGCTCCGCCTGCCCCCCCGTTTCGTCGGAAGTCTCGTCCTCGCGGCCCTCGTCCATCTCGACGCGCGTCGCGTGCGGCTCCGGCCGAGCGGCGCCAGCCGAGATCAGCTTGTCGTCGTCGGCGCCGGCCATTCGAGCCTCGTGTAGGACGCCTGTGCATCGATCCGCGCGAACCCCAGCCGCTGATAGAGCCGGAACGCAGCGTTGTTCTCCGACCCGACCTCGAGCCGCAGCGGGAGACCGGCCGCCCGCGCCTCCTCCATCAGCGCACGCAGGATGGCGGTGCCGATGCCGCGTCCGCGCCGCGCCGGGACGAGCGCCTGGTCGACGATGTGCACCATCGTGCCCGGACGATCGACCACGATGCGGCCGATGCGCTCGCCGTCGAGCTCGATGATATCGAAACGCGCCCGCGGAAACTGGCCGCGATATCCGACCGTCTGGGCGTGAAATTGCTGCGCCATGATCTGCTGGTAGATCGGCGCAGGAAGCAGGGCGAGCTCCGGTTGGCGCGAGTCGCGGAACAGCTGGTAGCGAAAGTCGCGATCGTCGTCGCGCTCCGGCCGCAGGCGCACGGGGCCGGCCGGCGAGGGGATGTGCAGGATGTCGTCCATCGATACGCCGATCCGTTGCCGCTCGAGATCAAGCCATATCGGGTTGCGGGGCGGCCGAAAAGGCTTGACACAACCAACGGTGTTTCGTGACTTCCAAATCGCGGAGACCCCGATAAAGTGCCGCACGGCATCGGATGGGCCGACGCAGCGTTCCTTGGAGCAAGGTCATGACCGAACCCCTCACCGCCCAGCACTTCCTGCCGCATGTCGCCAAGACTTTTCGCGTCTCCGATGGCCGTCATGCTCTGACCCTGACCTCGGTGGATCCGGGTCCCGCGGTGCCGCCGCAAACCGGCCTGCGCCAGCCGTTCAATGTGATCTTCCGTGGACCGCCCGGCGACGTGCTGGCCGAGGGCACGTATACGCTCGCGGTCGAGGGCGGGCCCTCGTTCGAGCTTTACGTCATTCCGATTCATACGCCGGACAGCACCCGCCAGGACTACCAGGCGGCGTTCAACTGACACGCAGCCGATGGATCGCACGGCTACCGGGAAAGAGGCGCCGTCGCCGGGAACGCAATCCCCGCACCCGCCCAAGGGCGCGCTGACCCTCGCGCAGGTCTTCGATGCCGCTGTGTCGTTGCATCGTCGCGGCGAGCAACAGCAGGCCGAACAGATGTTCCGGGCGGTGCTTGGCGTGGTGCCTACCCACGCCGGGGCCCTGCACCATCTCGGCATCTTGTGCGCGCACAGTGGGCGGCCGGCCGAGGCCGTCGAGCGCTTGCGCGCGGCCGCTGCCGTCGGTCCCGACGTGGCGGGCATCCATGGCGACCTCGCGGGCGCGCTCACGGCGCTCGGACGCGGCGATGAGGCGATCGCGGAATATGAGAAAGCCGTCGCGCTCGCGCCGGGCCGGATCGATACGCTCAACAACTTCGGCAATGCGCTGCTGGGGCTCAAGCGGCCGGAGCAGGCGCTCGCGCGGTTCCAACAGGCGCTGGCGATAAGGCCGAACGCCGCTGCGGTTCACAACAATCTCGCCAATGCGCTCGTCGAGCTCGATCGACCCGATGAGGCCGTCGCGCACTATCGCAAGGCGCTGACGGTCAGGCCGGATTTTCCCGAGGCCTGCAACAATCTGGGCATGGCACTGGTCAAATTGGCCCGCCCCGAGGAGGCGATCGGGCAGTTCGAGGCGGCAATCGCGCTTCGGCCGCGGTATTGCGACCCTTACAGGAATCTCGCCTACGTCCTCGTCGCCACGGACAAGCGCGAGGCCGCGGTTGCCCATTTCCAGACGGCGCTCGCCATCGATCCTGCCGATGCGGCAGCGCAGAACGACCTCGGCGCTTGCCTGGCGGTTCTTGGCCGCGACGCCGAGGCGATCGTGCGCTACGGCCGGGCGATCGCGTTGCGGCCCGATTTCGCCGAAGCCCATAACAACCTGGCGAACTCGCTCGCCGCGCTCAATCGACACGAGGACGCGGTGGCGCATTATCGCACGGCGCTCAGGCAGAAGCCCGAGCTGATCGAGACGATCAGCAATCTCGGCAGCTCGCTCGCCGCGCTTGAGCGCACCGAGGAGGCGATCGCCTGCTACGACGAGGTGCTGGCGTGCGACCCGAACAGCGCGCGCGCCTCTCATTTGCGTGGTTATGCGCTAAGGAGCCTCGGCCGGCTCGCGGAAGCGTGCGCCTCGTTCGAGCGAGCGATCGCCCTGGATCCGGCCGTGCCCGAGTTTTACCGCGGGCTTGTCGAGAGCAAGCGGTTCGGCGCGGACGATCCGCACCTCCTCGCCATGGAAGGCCTGGCGCGCAACATGATGGCGCTTCGGTCGGAAAGTCAGATCGAGCTGCATTTCGCCCTGGCGAAAGCCTACGAGGACTTCGGCCGTCGCGAGGAGTTGTTCCGGCATCTCCTCGCAGGCAACGCCTTGAAACGGCCGCGCGTCGTCTACGACGAGGCGGAATCCCTCGGGCTGCTGAGCCGGATCGCCTCGGTATTCACGCCCGAGCTGATGCAGAACAAGCGCGGCGCGGGCGACCCGTCCGAGTTGCCGGTCTTCATCGTCGGCATGCCCCGCTCCGGCAGCACTCTGGTGGAGCAGGTGCTCGCGAGCCATCCGAAAATCTTCGGCGCGGGCGAGATCGCGGACTTCGGCCGGGAGACCGGGGATATTTGGGGACCGGAGGCTGCGGAGAGGTTTCCCGAAGCGGTGGCTTCGGCAACTCCAGAGCAATTTCGCGCACTTGCGGAGCAGTATCTCGCCGGGCTGCGCGCCCGCTCACCGTCCGCCGAGCGGATTACCGACAAGGCGCTGGGCAATTTCCAGTTCGTGGGGTTGATCCATCTGGTCCTTCCGCGTGCGCGCATCATTCATATCCGCCGCGATCCGATCGACACCTGCCTCTCGGCCTTCTCGAAATTGTTCACCCAGGCGCAGCCGCATACGTTCGATCTCGGCGAGCTCGGACGTTACTACCGCGCCTATGAGGTGCTCATGGCACACTGGCGCGGCGTCCTTCCCGACGGCGCGATGCTCGAGCTCGACTACGAGCGGTTGGTCGCCGATTTCGAGCCGCAGGCGCGACGGCTGATCGACCATGTCGGCCTCGCGTGGGACGATCGCTGCGCCGCCTTCCATCAGACGCAGCGCACCGTGCGAACGGCAAGCGCCGAGCAGGTGCGCCAGCCGCTCTATCAAAGCGCGGTCGGCCGGTCCGCGCCGTATCGCGCGATGCTCACGCCGCTGCTCGACGCCTTGGGAATCGAGCCGCGCGCCGAGAAAGTCTAATCGAAGATCGCGGCGAGCAGGTCGCTCGCGGCCTTCTCCCAGCTGTAAGCGGCTGCGATCCTCTCCCGGGGCGACCGTGTCGGCGGCGCCGTTCCGTCCACGATCGATCGGATGATCTGCGCGGCGGCATCCTCGTCCGGGTGCCACCATTGCAGGCCGTCGAAGAACACGCGGTCCTCGAGGCCCAGCCGGCCATCGAACCGTGCCGGGCCGAGCGGAGCTGGGATGAAGTGGGCCTCATCCTCCTGCAGGTAGGTCAAATACGCACTATGCGCCGGGGCGATGAGGGTCAGCCCCGACACCGCGGCTTCCATCATCGGCTGGTCCCAACCCTCGCCGTGGGACAGCGAGAGATAGTGTGTGGCGCCGGCATAAAGCGATCGGATCACGTCGTCCGGCAAGTAGTCCGCAATAAGGACGACCGGCGCGGCATCGGCGAGCCTGCGGCCGATCTGCCGCTCCATGGCGACGACGTCCTCCTGGAAACAGGGCAGGACACGCTCTTGAAACACGCTCGCCTTCAGGATCAGGACCGCATCGTCGGCGCGCGTCGTCGCCTTCATCCACGCGCGCAGCAGCCCGATCTGGTTCTTGCGCGGACGCAACTCCGCGATGTGCAGGAAACGCGTACGGAACGATGCCAGCGGCCGGCCGTCAGGAGTGGCGAGCGCGACGGGGCCGGCGGCTTCGGCGAAATAGGCGGCATCCACCCCGAGCGGGCATTGCCGCAGCTTCGCCGCCGGCACGCCGCTCTCCGCCCACGCGCGAACGGCGGCCTGCGTCGGCAGAGCGATCAGCTCATGCGCCTGGGCTGCCGCGACCCAGGCGGCCGGAATGCCGTCCGCCTCGAACATCGTGTAGTTGACGTTTCGCCGCCCCGGCTCAGGCATGGCGTGGTGCGGCATGGTGAAGTGCAGCACGGTGTCGGCCTCGACCGGCGCGTTCAGCCGGTCGAACACCGAATGCGCATGCTCGGGCAGCGGAACGGACCAGCCGGACAGGTCGTGCAACTCGACGCGGACACCCTGGCGCACGAACTCGCGCACGAACGCGCGCGTGTGACGGTCGTAGCCGCTGCCGCCCCGGTAGGGACCGATCACCTTGAGACGTTCGCGGCGCATGCCTCGTCGCAGTCAGTCGGAGACAAGCGCCGCGGCGACGAACAGATCGAGCGCCGAGGATTGCAGCGGGCCATCGTAGAGGAGAGTGCCGGTCGGCTGATAGTCGGGCTGCCGCGTGTGCCAATCCATCCCGAAGATGCCGCCCGGGAAGTTCGCCCAGACGGCGTCGGCGTTGCGTTGCAGGAACGCGGCGTAGTGCTGCGCCGCCTGGCGCCGAGCCGGATCGCTCATAGCGGCGAGGCGCTGCGTGAATTCTCCCAGGTACCGCACGAAGATGCCCTTGAACAAAGGCGAGTTGAGGTCGGCCGGTCCGCAGGTTCCGCGCTGCTCGCAAATCTCCTGCAGAATGCCGTCGGGCCATGTCATCGTCTCGAAAGCGGCTGCGACGATCTTCTCGGCAGCGTCGAGATAGGAGGTGTCGCCCGCAACCTCGTACATCGCCCACAGCGGGCCGAGTACGGTCCCCTGGTTGTAAGGCCGCGCAACGTTCTTGGGGTTGATGGTGCCATCCTGGTTGAGGCTGCCCCAGACGAGGCCGTTCGGTTGGACGAGCGCCTGCATCCATCGCCATGTCTGCGTGGCGGCGTCCAGATAAGGCTGCCGTTGCGACGGCGGCTTTGCCGCGTAGAGCGTCATCGCAATATCCATGTAGAGCTCGTTTTCGATCGAGCCTTTCTCGTTGTCCGGATATGATGTCGGATATCGCTTCCACCACACGCCGCCGCCGGCGACATCGTCCCAGCCGCCCTTGAGGTCGGCGAAGATCTGGTCGGCGATGCCGATCCAGGCGGCATCACTCGTCAGCGCGCCCAGCCGCAGGAACAAGGCACCCCACCAGCATTCGTCGTCGTAGTAGCTCGGCGACGACGGCGGCGAGAAGTTTGCCATGAAGACGGACTTCGCGTTCGCGGCGGTCGCCATGTAGCTGCGCGTGCCGTCGAGCCGCATCAGATCGGTCAACGACGTCATCGCGTTCGGCGCGCGCCAGAAATCGCTCTGGTTGACCCAATTAGTGGGGCCGTCCGTCGGAAACCAATTCGTCGTCAACGTTTTCGCCGCCGCGTGGGCATAGCCGAGATAGGTCTGTCGTGATGCCATCGTTCCCTCCGACTGTCGGTCAATCGATCGCGAAGGCCGGGCCTTCGCGTCCCACGACGAAACACGGCCGCGCGATCGGGTAATGCCGCGCCGCTTCGCGGATACGATCCGCATTGTCGCGCAGATGCGCGACCGTCGTGCGGCAGAGGCTCAGCCGGTAATGATGCTCGCGCGAGAACGTGTTCGCGCCGTGCGAGCGATAAAGGTAGAGGTAGCCGGCGTTGCGCAGCGGCGTGACCGTGGTGCCGCGCCAGATGCTGTCGAGGAGCACCGAGTCCTCGCCTTGCCGCGCCGAGGGGCCGTCTTCCGGATAACGGAAGCGCAGGTCACGCCGCATCATCATGGTGCCGGGCGCAAGATGGTCCATGCCGCTCTCGGCGCGTGCGAGCGTCCAGTCCACCCAATACAGCGCGCCTTGCTCGTCGATGAACTGCAAGTGATCGGTGAGGAAGCAAGCGCCCGCATCGGTCCGGAGCAGCTCGTCGGCCTGAAGTCTCAGCCGCTCCGGGTGGCTGTAATCGTCGTCGTCCCATTGGCAGACGATCTCGCCCGCCGCGGCGTCGACCGAGAGATTGCGCAGCCGCCCCAGGGTGAGGCGTTCCGGCCCGGCGTCAAGGAAACGGACACGCGCGAGCCCGAGCGCCGCCACGTAGCGTTCGAGCGAATCGCGAAACCGCGCCGGGCCGTCGCTCACCACGATCAGCTCCTTCTCGGGATAGGTTTGCGCCGCAAAGGAGAGGATCGCGTATTTGGCGAGCGACAGGCGGTCGTACGTCGCCATCAGGCAGCTCACCAGCGGCAAGCTCGCGCCGATGACGGCTGGCGAGGCGGGCGGTGCTTGCGCGGGCGCGGGCTCGACGCACCAGACGTCATCGTGGAAGCGAGTGTGAGCGAAGCCGGCCGCGTTGAACAAGTCACGCCAGCAGCCGGTGTCGCCTGGCGCCAAGTCTTCCAGCGCCAAGTCTTCCAGCGTCAAGCCTTGCAGCAGATGCGCGCGGAACGCGATCGGCGCGCCATGAAAGAAGGTGGCATCGGGGTCGCGGAAGGCTTCATCGCGCGGGGCCGGCTCGGCTGCGCCGCGCTTGCCGGCAGCTGTGCGCCACTGGCCGTAGGCCAGCATGCAGGCCGGATCGTCGAACGTCGCGCGGATGCGCTGCAGGGTCTCGGGGGCGGCGAGCCGCGTGCCTTCCGGGAGGACGACGACAAGATCGCCGCCCGCGCAGCGGGAGCGCACATAGGCCTCGACGCGTTGCCGTTCGCCGGTCTCGGCGCCGAACGGCATCAGCGCAATGTGGATGTCAGCGGATGGAAAACGCTCGCCGGCGTCGGGATCCAAGGCATCATACAGGAGCGCGGCGGCGAACGAGCCGTCCTGCTGGCGCAGCAGGCTGTCGACCGTATCGTCGAAGACGGGACTGGCGCCGCAGATCACGATCACGACGTGCAGCAGCGCGCTGTTCGGCGACCCGGCTTGCCGCGGAAACATGGCCTCGACGCTCGCGCGCCGATTCTGGATGACCTGGGCGACGAGATGGGAGGGCAGGCGGCCTTCGCGCAGCAGGACATTGCTGGCCGCGATCGCATCGGCGTGCTGCCCGATGTAATAGCTCGCCACGGCGTATTCGAGCAGCACCTGATAATTATAGATCGTGTCCTCGACGAACAGGCGATCGGGGCTCGGCCGCGGGACCTGAATGGCCTGGCTCAGGAAGGCGTGCGCGAGGTGATACTGGCGGTCGGCCTGGTAGTACATCGCGATCCGGTAGAGCGGACCGGCGCGGGTTTGGTCTGCTTCCCATGCGGCACAGTAGACAGCCAGCACCTCGGGCCACGGATGATTGAGGCGCTGCTTGAGCTGCGCCACCTGGTAAAGCGCGAACCAGACTTCGTCGGACCAACCGGTGCGCAACTGGGCGCGCCGTTGATAGGTCTCGATGGCGAGCTCAAGCTCGCCGCCGTCGCGATAGCATTGCGCGAGATAGAAGACGTGGCGCGGGTTGTCCGGGTCCGCGCGCAGGGCCTGCTCCAGCAGTTGGGCGTCGCGCCGGTAGGTGCCGGGATCACGCGCGCGCGCGCCGTCGCGGTGCGGCACCGTCTGCGGGCCGGCGAGGAAATCCTCCGTGCGCGCCGCCTCGCAGGTGATGTACTCGTGCAGCACGCCCTGGTAGCGCCAGGGCAGCGCGTTGCGCACGAGCTGCTTGCGTGAATAAGACTGGCCGTTGTAGCCGATGCGCATGTCGTAGGAATCGGTGGTGAGCGCCGGCAGCGCGAAGTCCGCGGGGATCTCCAGCACCTCGTCGGCATCGATGACGAAGACGTAGTCGCCATGGCCGCGCGCAAGCGCGAGCGCCTCGCTGCGGTTGTGCGCGAAGTCCTTCCACGCCCGCTCGTGCAATTCGCCCGGCAGGTCGCGCAGGCAATCGCGGATGATGTCCTGGGTCCCGTCGGTCGAGCCGGTGTCGACGATTACCCAATGATCGATGAGCGGACGCACGGACATCAGGCACCGCCGGATCACCGGCGCCTCGTTCTTCACGATCATGTTGAGGCAGATGGTCTGCCCGGCGGCGTTCATGACTCCACCCTGGTCTCCCGGGAGCGGCTATTCGCCCATCCGGACCGATTTGACGGCGATCCGCTCGGGCGGGATGCGGGTGCGAACGAAATCGATCAATTCGTCGGCAATGCAGCCGCGATGGCGCAGCGACTCGCTGACGTGAAACTCGCCTGAGAGCCAATCCACCCGATCGAGAACGGAGGCGCCAGTGAGGATCTCGTACTCGGCGCCTTCGCAGTCGATCTTGAGCAGCTTGCAGCGCGTGATGGCGAACCGCTCGAATATGCCGTCGAGCGTGATGGAAGGGACCGTCGCGCGGGCAAAGCCTTCCCGCCGGGTGTAATGACCGCCGGCGCCGCCGCTGTTGTCCGGAGGCCTGTCGAGCGTGAACGGTCGCGCATCGCAGGTCACGGCGAGATGGTTGGGGACGACGTTTTCGACCCTGTTCGCCGCGAGGTTGGCGAGCATGTTGTGGAAGTTGACCGGGTCGGGCTCGAAGGCCAGGACCGAGATGTCGGGGTGGCGCTTGGCGAGGTAAATCGCAAATACGCCGACATGCGCGCCGATATCGACGACCACGTCGCCCGGCTCGAATGGGATCCGTCGCAGGCCATACTCGTCAAAGAATGTTTCACGCGCGACCCATTCGGCCGCGATCGACCCGGCAACGTCCCCAATGAACAATTCGGTCCCGTCGAGGTCGTACCGCCCCACGTATGTTCGCGGTCCCCATCCCATCGGCGGGCCTCTCAGGCCGGGCTCCCCGACAGCCGTTATGGAGCCCAGCAGACTGCGGCGGAACGCAACGACGGCCAAGCCAGCGACAGCGGCGCGCCGGCTCGAATGTCAGTTCCGCGACGGGAAAATTCCTTGAAGCGCCACGCAGAAATTGATCGCGAGGTAAGGCTGCCGGTTCTCGTGCGGGTTGCCGCCGACAGGGGCGACCATGGTGGGGTTGAAGGTGGTCGACATCGGACCTGTACCCCAGATCTGGACCGGGGTGACGGGGCTGCCCGCGATGAGGGCTTGCTGCGCCGGGATGGTCCCCTGAGGATTTCTCCCGGTTGCATTCTCCAGCGGGCCGGTCGTCGACACCGCCATCGGATGGGTGTGGCTGGGAACCTCGGAGATGAGCAGTGTATGTGTTGCCTCGCCGGTGACCATGCCCTGAACGTTGAACTGTTTTCCGACGCCCGCCGGCGTCAGGCCCTGCAGGTTGGGTAGCGCGAAGGTGCTTACCCCGTTGCCGCCATAGGCCGTGCCGAACAGCGAGAACAGCGCCGTGTTCTGCTGGATCGACAGCAATTGGCCGTTGCACATCGCCCAACCCTTGGGAGCGAAGTTGAAGGACATGATCTTGATCTCGCCGAGGAAGGGGGCCGTGGCCATCGCGCTACTCCTTGATCATATCGCGTCGTGCTGCGTGGAGGGATCGACCGTCGTGCTAGGTCCGCGGCGGGAAGACGCCCTGCAACGCGATGCAGTAATTCAGGGCCATGATCGGCATGATGTTGTTGTGCGGTACGGCACCGCCGGCGTTGCCGGCCGGGCTGATCGTCTGAGGATTCAAGTTGGTCGTGTTCGTGAAACTGGTGTTGTAGGTCACGATATTCGCGGCCGGCTGGCCGGGCCTCTCGCCCTCTTTGTACAGGCTGTTCGCAGGGCTCGCCGCACTGGCGGTCCCCTTGTCGGCATTGACGCCATGAGTGTGGCTCGGCGTCGTCGTCGTTTGCAGCGTGACGGTCGGTGAGCCGGCGGTTTCGCCCAAAACGTAATCCGACAAGCCCGGACCCTGTCCCGTCGACATCGCCACGTTGGCCTCGAAATTAGGGAGCTGGAAGTTCGTTGTGCCGTTGCCGCCATAGTAGGTGCCGATGAGCGCGAACAAGGCGCTGTACTGCGAGATCGGCAGCACCTGCCCGGCACACTGAGCCCATCCGTAGGGCGCATAGTTGAATCCGAAGATGCGAATCTCGGAGAGGTAGGTTTCGGCCATTTGACAGCTCCAGAATGTCCGGTTCGCCCCGCGGCGCGTCGAGCGGCGATCAGTTTTGCGACGGATAGGCGCCTTGCAGCGCAATGATGAAGTTGACGACGAGGAAAGGCTGCCGGTTCTCGTGCGGTTGGCTGCCCCCGCTTTGGCCGGGGCCGATGATCCCGCCGTACATCTGCACCGAGCTGCCGCCGGGGGGGCCATAGACGTACGCGTTGGTGGGCGTTGCGGAGGCCGGGAACGCCTGTGTCGAAGGTGCCGTCCTTTGGCCGGTGGTCGTTGCATTCACCTGATGATTATGGAGGGCAGTCGTTGCGGCCGTCAGTGTGACCTGCTCGGCCCCTCCGAGTTGCCCCATCACGTACGTATTGCCGGCAAAGGTCCCGATGTGCATCGGCACCCGGCCGCGCAGGTCGGGCAGGCCGAACGTGTTTTGGCCGTCGCCGCCATAAGTCGTGCCGATCAGGTTGTACAAGGCCTCGTAATTGGCGATCGACTCTAGCTGTCCCTGGCAGAGCGCCCAGCCGTACGGCGCGTAGTTGCAGCCGATCAGGCGAATTTCGCCGATGTACGGAGTGCCCATGGTCTACTCCCGTGCCATATGGAGAAAAGTGTGGAAGGTGATCGCGGCGGATGCGATCTGCGCGCGAACGTCGATAGAGATCGCCCCTAGGAAGACTCGCGAGTCTACCGAAGTTCCGACAATGTGCAACCAATAATTAATTGTGCGAAGCGCTTCGATACAATCGGTGATGGCGCCCAGGTGGGCTGAGCCTTGCGCGACACAACCTCTCGACGAACGGAGTGGGTCGTACCGGTGGCGCTCGACGTGCCGCCTGCGATAGCGCGTGCCGCATGCCGGCCTCGGTGAGTCAGGGCACTGCGCAGTCGCGATTCCATGGTCTCAGCTGGTGTGACAGTCGCATTTCCTCGCCGATCGGAAGTGTCGCAGTTGCGGTCGCGTCAGGCACGAGCGCCCCCGCGCGTGCTCGCGGCGTTCTCGCGCCCGGAGGCGTAGAATGTCACGCATTCATCATCCTCCGGGCTTTCACTTTCGGCCCGGACAGCGTCTTCAACCTGTACAGGGTCTTCAACTCTTGCTTGTTGTGGGGCCTCCCGCCATGATAAGTCTACAATTCGTAAATAGCCTTGGGTTGCAATCATTCGCGAGAATGGACCTTCAGCGCGCGAACGGTGCATGGCGCGGTTCGGCGCCTGCGCGTGCCGGAGTTGGGTGGCGTTAATCGAACGACGCCTGGGAGGGAGTGAGCGAGAGTGACCGCCGAAAGTCCCCAACAAGTCGTCTTCATCGATTTCGAGCGTTCCTGACCTGCAGGATCTGCTCAGCGGCGTGCAGCCGGGCGATCCGGTCTTCGTGCTCGATTCCGCCACGGATGGCGTCCAGCAGATCGCCAACATCCTGGCGGCGAACAATTTCTCCGGCCTTTCCGCGATCACGATCGTCTCCCACGGCGACACCGGCACGCTCGATCTCGGCTCGTCCGTCATCACGGATGCTAATCTCGCCGACCCATTCGAGCGCGCTCGCGGAAATCGGCGCCTCGCTCGCCCCCGGCGGTGCCATCCAGCTTTTCGGCTGCGATGTGGCGCAAGGCACGGCAGGCCAGCAGTTCATCGACGATTTCTCGACCTACACGGGCGGGGCCCAGGTTGATGCATCGACCCAATCGGTCGGCAGCGCGGCGCTCGGCGGCAGCTGGATCCTGAATGCGGCCGCGGCGGGCGGCGCTCCGCTTCCCGGCGGCGCTCCTCCCACGGTGACTGCGCCGTTCACGCCGGCCGCGTTGGCCAATTTCCAGGGCACCCTCGGCCCGGCTGGGGCACCCGACCCGGAGCTGTGGATCGCCGCCCTGAATGGCGGAACCAGCGGCGAGATCGTGCGCGTCGACGATGTCGGCGGCACCGCCACGAGTTCTCTCGACGCTCTATCAGGGCGTCAGTGCGATCGACAACATCGATCAGGTCGTCATCGATCCGACCAATCAGGTCTATTTCGTCCTGCACGAAACGGCCGGCGGCGACTTCCAGATCCTCGAGGGCTCGCTGGTCCAGGCGGTCAACACCCCCGGCGCGACCCCGACCTTCACGACGGTGTTCACCGATACGAACGCCGGCAACAAGATCACGGAAATCGCGCTCGACACCCTCAGCCACCAAATTTACTTCACGGACAATTTCAATGGCGATCTTGTCACCGGCACCGACATCGATAAGTTCGAGCGCGTCAGCTACACCGGCACCGGCCTCACGACGCTCGCCACGGTAACGACCGGGCAAGGGACCGGCGTTGTCGGGTTTGCGCTCAATACCAGCCTCCATACCGCCGTGTTCGCGGTGAATTCCGGAGGCATCATAGGCTTTCAACCCTCGACCACCACGCCGCCCTCGTCTTTTCTTTACGAAGCCACCGGGGTGAGTTCCGCCGCGACGTCAGTGGCGGTAAGCTCGCTGCCGATCGCCGGTGCCAGTACGCTCAATCCGTCGCTTGGGTTCTTCCCCAATGACGGCGGCCTCGCCATCGATCCGACCACGAACAAGCTTTATTTCACGCTGGAGAACGGGCTCACCGGCGGCGGCTTGTTCGAGTACGATCTCAGCAGCAATCCGACCGGCAATCTCACGACGATCTGGCGTCAGGCGTCGGGCGGTCCGACCGGCGCGCCGATCGAGCTGGTGATCGACCCGACGACCCACGAGTATTTCATCGGTTTCGACGGCGGCACGACCAGCCACACACGATCAGTTCAACGGCATCTTCCGCGGCCTGCTGACCAGCACCGCGGCGCCGACCGCGTTCCTGACCACGCCTACGTTTACCAGGGACGGGAGCATTCTTCCCGAACAGTTCTCGCTCGACCAGCAGCCGACGGTATCGATCACGGCCAGTCCGACCTTCACGGAAAGCACGCTCAATCCGGCCTCGGCCAACAACACCCCGGTCAATGTCGCCACCGGATTGACCGCCAGCGATCCCGACAACGGCGAGCTGGTATTCGCGACGGTCAGCGTCGGTGGCTTCTTCACCGGCGACACGCTGACGTTCTCCAACAATCACAACATCACGGGCAGCTACAACACCTCGAGCGGGGTGCTGACCTTCAGCGGCATCGACACGAACGCCGATTACCAGACGGCGCTCGCCTCGGTGCAGTTCACCTCGACCAGCGACAACCCGACCGATTTCGGCGCCGACAATTCGCGCGTCCTGACCTGGACCGTCAACGACGGCCTGCTCGCCGCAACGGCGACCGAGACCGTCACGGTGGTCGGCGTCAACGATCCGCCGACCTTGTCGAACGTCGCGACCAGCGCGCATTTCATCGAGGGCGGCGGCGCGGTGGTGCTGTCGAACGCCGCCTCGGCCAGCGATCCGGACAGCCTCGATCTCGTCAACGCGACCGTGTCGATCGCGACCGGCACGTTTGCCAATGACGACGATGTCCTCTCCGCCAACACGGCCGGCACCAGCATCACGGCGAGCTACAACGCGACGAGCGAGACGCTGATCCTGTCGGGCAGCGACACGCTCGCGCACTACCAATCGGTGCTCAACTCGGTCTCGTTCAATTCGACGAGCGTCGATCCGACCGACGGCGGCTTGCAGACCACGCGTCAGGTCACCTGGGTGCTCAACGACGGCTCGGGCTCGAACAACCTGAGCTCGCCGATTGCGACCACGACGGTCTCGATCACGGCGGTGAACAGCCCGCCGACGCTCGCCGGCACGACGAATACGTCCTTCACCGAGAAAGGCGCGTCCGTCGTGCTGTCGCCGAGCGTGACGGTTTCCGATCCGGACAACCTCGACCTCGCCGGCGCGACCGTGAAGATCGCGGGCGGCACGTTTGCGAGCGACGGCGACGTGCTGACCGCGACCACGACCGGGACCTCGATCACGGCGAGCTACAACTCGACCAGCGAGACGCTGGTGCTGTCCGGCTCGGACACGCTCGCGGACTACCAGTCGGTGCTCGATACGGTCACGTTCAACAATACGAGCCTCAATCCGACGAACGACGGCGCCGACCCGACCCGCACGCTCACCTGGGTGCTCAACGACGGCTCTGGCTCGAACAACCTGAGCACGGCGCAGACCACGACCATCGGCATCACGGCGGTGAACGACCCGCCGACGTTCGCGAACGTCGCGACCAGCGCGCATTTCACCGAGGGCGGCGGCGCGGTGGTGCTGTCGAATGCAGTGTCGGTGAGCGACCCGGACAACCTCGACCTCGCGAACGCGACCGTCTCGATCACGACCGGCACGTTCACGACCGACGGCGACGTGCTGACCGCCAACACGACCGGCACCGGCATCACGGCGAGCTACAACTCGACCAGCGAGACGCTGATCCTCTCCGGCACGGACACGATCGCGCACTACCAGTCGGTGCTCAATTCGGTCACGTTCAACTCCACGAGCCTCAACCCGACCGACTTCGGCGCGGTGACGAGCCACCAGGTCACCTGGGTGCTCAACGACGGCTCGGGCTCGAACAACCTGAGCTCGCCGATTGCGACCACGACTGTGAGCCTGACGGCGGTGAACAACCCGCCGACGCTCACCGGCACGACGAATGCGTCGTATACCGAGCTCGCCGCCGCGAAGACGCTGTCGCCGAGCGTGACGGTGGCGGACCCGGACAACCTCGACCTCACGGGCGCGACGGTCGTGATCGCGGGCGGCACCTTCGCGAACGACGGCGACGTGCTCTCGGCGACGACGAGCGGCACCTCGATCACGGCGAGCTACAACGCGACCAGCGAGACGCTGGTGCTGAGCGGCTCTGACACGCTCGCCGACTATCAGTCGGTCCTCGACACGGTGACGTTCGCCGATCCCGGCAACCACAACCCGACGAACTTCGGCTCCGACCCGACGCGGACGGTCACCTGGGTGCTCAACGACGGCGTCGCGTCGAACAACCTGAGCACGACGCAGACCTCGACGATCAGCATCACGGCGGTGAACGATCCGCCGACGCTGTCGAACGTCGCCGCGAGCGTGACGATCACTCCGGGGGCGACCGCCACCCTGTCGCCGTCCGTGTCGGTGAGCGACCCCGACAGCCTCGATCTCGTGAGCGCCACGGTGGCGATCACGAGCGGCACCTTCTCGGCCGACGGCGACGTGCTCGCCGCCACCGCGACGGGCGTGATCACGGTAAGCTACAACTCGACGAGCGAGACCCTGATCCTGTCCGGGACGGACACGCTCGCGCACTATCAGTCGGTGCTCGACACGGTGACGTTCGTCACCAATGCGGCGGACCCGACGAATGCCGGGGCCGACCCGACGCGCACCGTCACCTGGGTGCTCAACGACGGCTCGGGCACCAACAGCGTGAGCACGACGCAGCTCACCGCCCTCGACCTCCAGCAGGGCCCGGCGGTCGGCCCGGCCCCAACCGCAACCTACACGGAAGCGGGTCCGGCGACGACGCTGTCGTCCTCGGTTGCGGTCTCCGACACCAACGGCACGATCCTGCTGAGCGCGACAGTGTCGCTCGCGAGCGCCGACATCTCGGGCGGCACGTTTGCGCCGTCCGGACAACTCACCGGCGACCTGCTCACGTTCAGCACGAGCGGCACCTCGATCACGGGAAGCTACAACAGCGCGACCGAGACGCTGACGCTGACCGGCTCCGACACGCTCACCGACTACCAGTCGGTGCTCGACAGCATTGCGTTCAGCTCGAGCAACCTCAATCCGACCAATTTCGGGGCCGATCCGACCCGCACCGTCACCTGGACGGTCAACGACGGGGCTGCGAGCCATAGCACCTCCAGCGCCACCACGACGCTCGACATCAACGCGGTCAATAATCCGCCGACGTTCTCGAACGTCGCGACCGGCGCGCAGTTCACCGAGGGCGGCGGCGCGGTCGTGCTGTCGAACGCCGTCTCGGTTTCGGACCCGGACAGCCTCGATCTCGCGAGCGCCACGGTCTCGATCACGACCGGCAAGTTCACGGGCGACGGCGACCAACTCACCGCGGTCACGGGCGCAACGAACATCACGGCGAGCTACAACTCGACGGCCGAAACACTGATCCTGTCCGGCAGCGACACGCTCGCGCATTATCAATCGGTGCTCGATTCGGTGTCGTTCAACTCGACGAGCCTCAATCCGACCAACTTCGGCGCGGTGATGAGCCACCAGGTCACCTGGGTGCTCAACGACGGCGCCGCCTCGAGCAGCCTGAGCACCGCCGCGACCACGACCGTGAGCCTGACGGGCGTCAACAACCCGCCGACGCTCGCCGGAACCGCCGACGCGACCTTCACCGAGAAAGGTGCGGCCGTCACGCTGTCGGGCTCCGCGGTGGTCACGGACCCGGACAGCCAGGACCTCGTAAGCGCGACGGTCGCGCTCTCGGGCGGCACGTTCACCAACGACGGCGACCTGCTCACCGCCGTCGCGACCACGCCGAACATCACGGCGAGCTACAACTCGACGAGTGAGACGCTGATCCTGTCGGGCTCGGATACGCTCCTGAACTACCAGCAGGTGCTCGACCAGATCACCTTCACGTCGAGCAGCCTCAACCCGACCAGCTTCGGCGCCGACCCGACCCGCACGGTCACCTGGACGCTCAACGACGGCAACGCCAGCAACGCCACCACCACGGCGACCTCGACGGTCAGCATCACGGCCGTCAACGACCTGCCGACCTTGTCGACCGTGGCGACCAGCGCGCAATTCACCGAGGGCGGCGGCGCGGTCGTGCTGTCGAACGCCGTCTCGGTTTCGGACCCGGACAGCCTCGATCTCGCGAGCGCCACGGTCTCGATCACGACCGGCAAGTTCACGGGCGACGGCGACCAGCTCACCGCGGTCACGGGCGCAACGAACATCACGGCGAGCTACAACTCGACGGCCGAAACGCTGATTCTCTCCGGCAGCGACACGCTCGCGCACTATCAATCGGTGCTCGATTCGGTGTCGTTCAACTCGACGAGCCTCAATCCGACCAACTTCGGCGCGGTGACGAGCCACCAGGTCACCTGGGTGCTCAACGACGGCTCGGCCTCGAGCAGCTTGAGCACCGCCGCGACCACGACCGTGAGCCTGACGGGCGTCAACAATCCGCCGACGCTCGCCGGCACCGCCAATGCGACCTTCACCGAGAAGGGCGCGGCCGTCACGCTGTCGGGCTCCGCGGTGGTCTCGGACCCGGACAGCCAGGACCTCGTAAGCGCGACGGTCGCGCTCTCGGGCGGCACGTTCACCAACGACGGCGACCTGCTCACCGCCGTCGCGACCACGCCCAACATCACGGCGAGCTACAACTCGACGAGCGAGACGTTGATCCTGTCGGGCTCGGATACGCTCCTGAACTACCAGCAGGTGCTCGACCAGATCACCTTCACGTCGAGCAGCAGCAATCCGACCAACTTCGGCGCCGACCCCACCCGCACCGTCACCTGGACGCTCAACGACGGCAGCTCCAGCAACGCCACCACCACGGCGACCTCGACGGTCAGCATCACGGCGATCAACGACCCGCCGACCCTCTCGAACGTCGCGACCGGCGCGAACTTCACCCAGGCGGGCGGCGCGATCGTCCTGTCGGGCGCCGCCTCGGTGAGCGACCCCGACAATCTCAACCTCGCCAGCGCCACCGTCTCGATCACGACCGGCAAGTTCACGGGCGACGGCGACGTCCTGTCGGCGAACACGGCCGGGACCGCGATCACGGCGAGCTACAACGCCTCGGCCGAGATGCTGATCCTGTCGGGTTCGGACACGCTCGCCGACTACCGCTCGGTGCTCAACTCGGTCACGTTCAATTCGACGAGCCTCAACCCGACCGACTTCGGTGCGGTGACGAGCCACCAGGTCACCTGGGTGGTCAACGACGGCAGCGCGTCGAGCGGCCTGAGCACCCCGGCGACCACCACGGTCAGCATCACGCCGGTGCACCTGCCGCCGACCCTCTCGTCGGTCGTGGCGACCGAGACCCTGCGCGTCAATCATTCGATCGTCGTTTCGCCGAGCCTCTCGGTCTCCGATCCGGACAGCCTGACGCTCGCCAACGCGACGGTGTCGATCGCCGGCGGCTTTGCGAGCGACAGCGACCTCTTGACCGCCACGACGGCCGGCACCGGCATCACGGCGAGCTACAACTCGACGAGCGAGACGCTGCTGCTCAGCGGCTCAGACACGCTCGCCCACTATGCGAGTGTGCTCGACAGCGTGACCTTCAGCTCCGGACCGAACCAGAGCAACAGCGGCGCCAACCCGACGCGCACCATCACGTGGACCGTGAACGACGGGGCGGCCTCGAACAGCACGGCGAGCGCGGCCACGACCGTCAATGTCTCCTCGGCCAAGAACGACTTCAACGGCGATCTGACCTCCGACATCGTATTCCAGGACACCGCGCCGCCGACCAGCGGCGGCGGCGGGCGCGGCCACGGCATCACCGACCCCAACGCCGGCAACGCCATGATCGCGCTCATCAACAATGGGACGGTCGCGTCGGAATCGGTGCTGTCCGGCCCGGGTACGGGCTGGCGCGTGGTGGGCTCGGGTGACTTCAACGGCGACGGCAATTCGGACCTCGTGTTCCAGAGCACGACCGGCGCACCGATGATCTGGACCATGAACGGCACGTCGGTCACGTCGTCGACCACGCTCGCCACCCCGGGCTCATCCTGGTCGCTGGACGCGGTCGGCGACTTCAACGGCGACGGCAACCCCGATCTCCTGTTCCAGAACTCGGACGGGACGCCGATGATCTGGACCATGAACGGGACCTCGGTCAGTGCCACGACCCTGCTGCCCGACCCGGGTTCGAGCTGGCACCTCGCCGCGACCGGCGACCTCAATGGCGACGGCAAGTCCGACATCGTGTTCCAGAACACCGACGGCACGCCGCAGGTCTGGCTGATGAACGGCACCACCATCACGGCCGCCGCGACGCTTAGCGACCCGGGCGCGAGCGTGAAGCTCGTCGGCACCGCCGACTTCAATCACGACGGCAAGGCCGACCTTTTGTTCCAGAACACCGTCACGGGCGCGCCGCAGATTTGGACCATGAACGGCACCTCGGTCACGTCGACTACGACGCTCGCGAGCCCCGGTGCCGGCTTCACGCTGATCGGCGCCGGCAACTACAACGGCGGCGGTCAGCCGGAGCTGCTCTTCCAGAACAACAGCAGCGGCGCGCCGCTGATCTTCACCATGAGCGGCACCTCCGTCACCGGTTCCTCTACCTTGCCCAGCCCGGGCGGCAGCAACTGGCACGCCAACACGGGCTGACGCGCCCGCGCGCGAAGCGCCATTGCGATGCCTCGCCCGGCGCCGCGGGACCGCAGCGCCGGGCGAAACGTTTCGCGCGATGACGGTCATGATTGGCGGGCATGAAAGCGGCGCGCACCGCAGCCTCCGCGACCGGAAGGCTGATCAGGCCGTGACGCGCGCCAAGGACGCGCCGCGGAGCAGCACGATCCGACTTGCGGGAGGGCGCGCGGCCCGCCTCACGCCGCCTCGAAGGTCAATTGAGGTGGTAGTTCAGGCCCAAGCGGAAGATGTGGTCGTGCACCGAGAAGCTGCTGCTCGTGGTCTGCGAAACGGCTGGCAGCTGAAACGGATCAAGCGCGCTGGTGAATAAGTCGTTGATCCTGCCGAGATCGACATAGAGATACTCGGCCTTCATCGACCAGCGGTCCCACAGCGGAATTTCGGTGCCGGCGCCGATTGTCCAGCCGACCTTGTTGTGGCTGAAAATCCCTTGCTGGGGCGCGCCCGCCGCGAAGAACGGCGGCGTCGCGATCAGCGTCACCGTGTCCTCGACGCGGCCCCAAGCCGCGCCGCCGGTCGCGTACCACAGCGAGCCGTTGGGCGCGACCCAACCGAGGCGCGCGCGCGCGGTGCCGAACCACTTGATGGCCTGATCGTCCGTGATGCCGAGCGGCAGGCCCGGAGTCACGGCCACGGTCGACGGCGGCACCAGGCACTCCGAGACGCACGCCGAATCGGTCTGATTCGTCCACTGCCAGTCGACTTCCGCGCCCACCACCCAGGACGGCGCAACGTGCCAGTTGTAACCGAACTGGATGCCGAACTCGCCGCCCAGTGGGGCATGCGTGTAGCTGTCCGCGCCGGCCACCGGGAACGGAACGGTGGGTGGCTGGAACAGGAACGGATTGTTCGTCGGATTGCGTGCGAGCGCGCCGCCCGCATTCACGCCGCTGTAGAACCCGTTCCACTGCGCCGCGCGCGCCGGTGCCGCGTCATAGGCCGACGCATAGGCCATCGGCGCGCCGCCGGGTGCGTCGAAGTGGTAGTTCACGCCCAGTCGGACGATGTTGTCGCGAAGATACATCGAGCTCGTTGTCACCGCCGTGGTGGCGGGCGGAAAGGCGGCTATTGCAAGAGCGCTCAGCGGGCTCGAGAACGTGTTGCTCACGGAGCCGAGATCGACAAAGAGATATTCGGCCTTCAGCGTCCAGCGCGGCGCGATCGGCGTCTCGATGCCGGCGCCGACCGTCCAGCCGAACTTGTTCTGGCTGAAGCTCGCCGTGGTGGTCGGGCCTGCCGCAAACAACGTATCGCCCGTCACCGAGAGGTTCTGATTGACCCGCCCCCAGGCGCCGCCCCCGGTCACATACAACAGCGAGCCGCCTGGCGTGAGCCAGCCGATGCGGGCGCGCGAGGTACCGAACCACTTCATCAATTCCTGGTCGGTGATCGACAGAAGGGCCGGTGGCGTGCTCGCCGGGAGGCAGGCGTAGGTGCAGACCGTTTCGGATTGACCCGACCACTGGAAATCGGTTTCGTAACCGATCACCCACGAGGGCGCCACGTGCCAATTCCAGCCGGCCTGCACGCCGAAAACTCCGCTGACAGGCGCGTGACTGAAGATGCCGGTGGAGAATTGTGGGGCCGCAAATCCGGGCAGCGCGGTCGTATCGGTCGTCGGGTTGCGGCTGAGCCCGATGCCCGCGTTGAAGCCGCCGTAAAACCCGTTCCAGATATCGACCGTGGCCGCTGGCGGCGCCTTGTAGAACGGCGCCATGTCGGCCGCCATGGCGCCGCCCGCGGACAGCACGCCAAGCAGTGCGATGCTTCGGACCAACAGCTTCTTCATGCCCTGCCTGCCCCCGGAATTCCGGTCCGTTTGACGAGCGCACGCGTAACGCTGATCCGACCACAATCAACCACCTGAAAAGTATACGGGGTGAGCCCGCGGAGGGCTGTGACCTTTCTGCAACTCCCGGTAATAAAGTGTCAGATTTCTCGCCTTGTTCAGAGCATGTTAGCGCCTCTCGGGGGCGCTACGGCCGGCGTGAGATCGCAATGCCATTATGCTTACCGATCAGCGGGTTAACGCTGGTCCACGGAGTCCCTCGGCGGCGGCGCCGGAACCGCCGATTCGGGTGGACGCTCCGCCGGGCAATCAGGTAAGTGTGACCCCTGGCAAGGGTGAGCGCCTGTTGAGCGTGCCGACCGGTCCAAGATCCATATGAACGTTGCTGTTGCCCCACGCGCCGGCTTGTCCGGCTTGGCCTGTCTCGCGGCTATCGCGCGCTTTCATGGCCTCGACCTGTCGGAGCCCTATCTCCTGCAGATTGCAAGCCCGGGTCGCGATGGCCAGGTGAGTCCCGCCAATCTGGTCCGGGTCGCCCACAAGGTCGGGCTGAGCGCCAAGCTCGCCAAGATGTCGTGGCGCCGGCTCGCCGGCCTCGGCCAGGCGCTGCCCGCCATCCTGCCGCTGCGCGACGGCGAATCGGTGGTCTTCTCCGGCCTCAAGGAGAGCGAGGACGGCAACGTCCAGGTGGTGGTGCGCGACCTGCGCGAGCCCAAGCTCGGCTTCCAGTTCTGGGACCGCGCCACGCTCGAGGCGAACTGGGACGGCGGCGTCATCCTGGTCAAGCGCAAGTATGCGCTGACCGACGAGACCCAGCCGTTCGGCCTGCGCTGGTTCATCCCGGAATTCCTGCGCCAGAAGCGCGCCTTCGGCGACGTGGTCGTCGCGGCGCTCACCCTGCATGTGCTGGCGCTCGCCACGCCGATCTTTTTCCAGCTCATGATCGATCGCGTCGTCGTCCACCGCGTGGAAGCGACCATGGCGGTGCTGACCATCGGCGTCCTGTTGGCGTTGCTGTTTGATACGGCGCTCGGCTATTCGCGCGGGATGATCCTGCTCTATGCGACCAGCAAGATCGACATCCGGCTCGCGACCACGATCTTCCGCAAGATGATCTCGCTGCCGGTCGATTTCTTCGAGCGCAATCTCGCCGGCGTGATCTCCAAGCACATGCAGCAGGACCAGCGCATCCGCGAGTTCCTGTCCGGGCGCCTGCTCTTCACCCTGCTCGATGCGACCGCGCTGTTCGTGTTCCTGCCGATCCTCCTGTTCTACAGCCTGGAGCTCACCGCGGTGGTGCTGGTCTGCGCCAGCCTGATCGCGGTGATCATCGGTCTCCTGGCGGCGACCTTCCGCCGCCGCCTGACCGAGCTCTACCGCGCCGAGGGCGAGCGCCAGGCCATGCTGGTCGAGGCGATCCACGGCATCAACACCGTCAAGGCGCTCGGGCTCGAGCCGATGCAGTCGCGCGCCTGGGATCAGAGCTCGGCGCACGCGATCGAGCGGCGCATCGAGGTCGGGCGCATCTCGACGCTGGCGCGCGCCGCCTCCTCGTCGATCGAGAAGGCGATGCTGATCGCGGTGGTCTTCTTCGGCGTGAAGTCGATCTTCGCCGGCACGCTGACGGTCGGATCGCTCGTCGCCTTCCAGATGCTGGCCGGCCGCGTCACCGGCCCGCTGGTGCAGATCACGACGCTGATCAACGAGTTCCAGGAAGTCTTGCTGTCGGTCCGCATGCTCGGCAACGTCATGAACGCGGCGTCCGAGCCCGGCATGTCGCGCGGCCTGCGGCCGGCCGTCCGCGGCAAGATGACGTTCGAGGACGTGAGCTTCAACTACGGCAGCTCGCCGGTCGCGGCGCTCGACCGCGTGAGCTTCTCGATCGAGCAAGGCCAGGTGGTCGGCATCGTCGGGCGCAGCGGATCCGGCAAGAGCACCGTGATGCGGCTGCTGCAGGGCCTCTACGCGGTCCAGCGCGGCCTGATCCGCATCGACGACTACGACATCCGCGAGCTCGACAAGGTCCACCTGCGCAATCACATGGCGGTGGTGCTGCCCGAGAGCTTCCTGTTCCGCGGCACCATCCGCGACAACATCTCGGCCGGCAAGACCGCGGCGACCTTCGAGGAGGTCGCCTGGGCGGCGCGCCAGGCGGGCGCCGAGGAGTTCGTCGAGCGGCTGCCGCAGGGTTACGACACGCCGCTCGAGGAGGGCGGCTCCAACCTGTCGAGTGGCCAGCGCCAGCGCCTCGCCATCGCGCGCGCGCTGGTGCGGCGCCCCACCATCCTGCTGCTCGACGAGGCGACGAGCGCGCTCGACCCCGAGAGCGAGATGATCGTGCAGGACAACATGTCGCGCATCGTCGAGGGCAAGACGACCATCATCGTGTCGCACCGCCTGTCGTCGCTGCGCAATGCCGACACCATCCTGGTGTTCGACAAGGGCCAGATCGTCGGTAGCGGGCCGCATGACAATCTGCTCGCCAGCTGCCTGACCTATCGGTTGTTGTGGGACAAGCAGAGCAGGTCGTTTCGATGAGCGCCAAGCTGATTCCGATCCGCAAGCCCGCCACGCCGCCGGCGAAGCGCGTCGACCATGCGGCCGTCGCGTTCCAGCCCGATGCCGTGGTGATCGAGGAGCGTCCGCTTCCCTTCGTCGCGCGCAGCGTCGTCTATATCGTCGCGGCGCTCATCATCACGGCGGCGCTGTGGGCGAGCCTCGCCCAGGTCGACCGGGTCGTCACGGCGCGCGGCAAGCTGATCACGGTCGATCCGATGATCGTGGTGCAGCCGCTCGAGACGGCGATCATCCGCTCCATCGACGTCGGCGTGGGCGACACCGTCAAGGCGGGTGCCGTGCTGGCGACGCTCGATCCGACGTTCACCGAGTCGCAGGAGGTGGCCGGCCGCGAGCGGCTCAACAGCATGCGCGCCGAGGCGGCGCGCCTCTCGGCCGAGATCTACCAGACGCCGTTTCCGACCACCGACGTCACCAATACGCTCGATCCCAAATATCTCGCGCTGCAGACCGCGGTCTACAGCCATCGCCATGCCGAATATTTGGCTGCGGTCTCGTCGTCGGAGGCCGACGTTGCGCGCTACCAGGCGGCGCTCGCGACCAACCGCGAGGCACAGCAGGGCCTGGAAGAGCGCCTCAAGGTGGTCACCCAGATCGAGGGGATGCGCAAGGAGCTCTACGCGCTCTCCGCCGGCTCCAAGCTCAACCTGCTCACCTCGCAGCTCGACCGCCTGAGCCTGAGCGACCAGCTCTCCGAGAAGCGGTCGCAGGAGAAGGAGCTCCTCCAGCAGGTGGCGGCGGCGCGCGAGCAGCGGGAGAAATACATCAACAACTGGGTGCGCGAGGTCGGCGAGCGGCTCACCACCGTGCAGCAGGACATTGCGACCGCGACCCAGCAGCTCGCCGCCGCCGAGCGTCGGCGCTCGCTGGTTGTCCTGCGCGCGCCCGCGGACGGCGTCGTGCTCGAGCTCGGGCAGCGCTCGATCGGCTCCGTCGCCAAGGAGGCCGAGCCGCTGGTCACGTTGGTGCCGGTGGGCAACCGGATCGAGGCCGAGGTGGACGTCGACAGCGCCGATGTCGCGCGGCTGCGCGTCGGCGACGAGACGCGCGTCAAGCTCGACGCCTTGCCCTACCAGCGGCACGGCTTGATCGCCGGCACGCTTCGCGTCATCACGGAGAACTCGTTTCAAACGGACAAGAACGCGCACCCGACCGACAAGCCGGACGGTCAGCCATCATTCTTCCGCGCCCGCATCGCGCTCGGGCCGTTGCAGCTGCGCGACGTGCCGAAGGACTTCCGCCTCATCCCGGGCATGACGACCACGGCCGAGATGGTGGTCGGCAAGCGCACCGTCATCTCGTATCTGCTCGATCCGGTGGTGCGCCTGTTCGACGAGGGCCTGCGCGAGCCTTAGCGCGATTGCATTAGCCCAACCCGCGACCGTCATCGCCCGCGAAAGCGGGCGATCCAGTACGCCGCAGCAGATCAGTTGGGCACCGTCGGCGTTCCATTCGTCCGACCGTGGTTACTGGATTGCCCGCGTTCGCGGGCAATGACGGCGTGCAGTAGGGTTAGACCACAAGCGCGCTTACGTAATCCCGGCCTGCTTGCGCGTCTCGGTCGCCGAGATCGCCTCCGTCGCCTCGTCGAGGACGATCCGCTCGACCACGTAGCCGACGTCGCGGCCGTAGAGCACGTGCGTGATGTTGGGCACCGGCACGATGACGAAGCGGCCCGCATGCGGACGCAGCGCCGCCTCGATGCGGCGGCTCACGTCGAAGAACGACAGCGGGTTCTTCTCATTGGTATGCTGCGTGTCGCGCACCGCGATGCACACCTGCCCGACACGCCGGATGCCTTCCTCGATCAGCCGGTGATGGCCCTCGTGAAACGGCTGGTAGCGGCCGACGAAGAGCGCGGTTGGACGCTTGGGATCGAACGCCGGGCGCATGACCCGGAAGATCTGCTCGGCCCAGTATTGCGGCGTTCCCCCCGCCTCGACCCGCACGTCGATCTTCTCGGGCCGCACGAAGACCCGGTTGGTGTCCTCGAAACGGCCCGCATCGATGCGGTCGATGAATATCGTGAACGCGTCGCCGAAGGCGGCGCGCGTCTCCGGCGTCGGGCAGATGAAATCCGCGATCGCGATGCCGCCGCTCTCGACCACCCGGTCGCACAGCCAGCCCATGCGGCGCGCCTGCTCGAGCCGGTCTTCCATGGTGAAGCCGAGGTCGCGGTTGATGTTCCGGCGCACCTCATCATTGTTGAAAACGACCGCGTTGAGCATCGGGGCGAGGACGCGGGTGAGCGTGGTCTTGCCCGATCCGGGCAGGCCCATGACGAGAATCTTGCGGTTCATGGCAACGTCTTCTCCTGCCCCGTGGCCGGCATCTATAGTCGAAAGTCCGCCCTGGACAAAGGCGGCGCCGGACAAAGGGAGCGGCCTTGGGATTTCCGCCGGATTCGGCCATCATGCGGTTGTGGGCTTGGCGGCGAACGGTGGTCGGGAGACGCGGATGAAAGCATCGGATGTCATGACACGCGAGGTCGTGTCGATCGGGCCGGACGCCTCGGTGCTCGAGGCGGTGCGGCTGATGCTGCAGCACCGGATCAGCGGGCTTCCGGTCGTCGACGCCGCCGGCAACCTGCAAGGCATCGTCACCGAAGGCGACTTCCTGCGCCGGGTCGAGACCGGCACGGAACGCAAGCGCTCGCGTTTCGTCGAATTCCTGCTGGGCCCGGGCCGGCTCGCGACCGACTACGCCCATGCCAGCGGCCGCAAGGTCGACGAGGTGATGACGCTCGAGGTCAGGACCGTGACCGAGGACGCCTCGCTCGAGCAGGTCGTGCACGTCATGGAGCGCCACCGCGTCAAGCGCGTGCCGGTCGTTCAGGGGCGCAAGGTGGTCGGCATCGTGACGCGCGCCAACCTGATGCGGGCGGTGGCGAACCTCGCGCTCGCCGAGCACCCGGTCGCGGCCGGCGACGCGGCGATCCGCGAGCAGTTGATCGCGGAGCTGAAGAAGCAGCGGTGGGCGCCGGTCGGCCTGATCGACGTGGTCGTCAAGGACGGTGTCGTGAAGCTCTCCGGCGCGCTCACCGACGAGCGCGAGCGCCAGGCGATCCGCATCGCGGCGGAGAACATTCCGGGGGTCAAGAAGGTCGAGGATCACCTGATCTGGATCGAGCCGAATTCCGGCGTCGTCGTCGAGGCGCCCGAGGATTGACGCCCGGCCGGATCGAGCGGGGCATGCCGGCTGCCCACCACCGCCGCCGCAGCAGGCAGACGAAAAACACACGATGAATTCGCCAGACGCCGGCTCCGTTCCGCAATTGCGTCGCCGCCTCTACGGCATCCTCGAGCACGGCCTGATCGGCGATCGGCTCGGGCGGATCACCAGTCAGTTCATCGTCGCGTTGATCCTCCTCAACGTCCTCGCCGTCGTGATCGAATCGGTGCCGGCTTATGGGGCGCGCTTCCACGTGGAGTTTCTGGCGCTCGAGCAGTTCTCGCTGGTCGTCTTCACGGTCGAATACGCGCTACGCGTCTGGGTCGCGCCCGAGCACGCGCCCTATCGGCAGATGTCGGCGCTCATGGCGCGACTCAAGTTCGTGGCGAGCCCGTTCGGTGTCATCGACCTCCTGGCGGTGCTGCCGTTCTGGCTCGCCTTCGTGACGCCGGCCGACCTGCGCGTCCTCCTCATCTTCCGGGTCGTGCGCTTCCTCAAGCTGGCGCGCTATTCGCCCGGCATCCGCTCGCTGCACTCGGCGCTCTATGCCGAGCGCCGCGCGCTGCTCGGTTGCCTCATCATCCTGCTGGGCGCCACCCTGGTCTCGGCCACCGTCATGCATCTGGTCGAGCGCGACGCCCAGCCCAACAAGTTCGGCACCATCCCGGACGCCATGTGGTGGGCGATCGGCACGCTGAGCACGATCGGCTTTGGCGACGTCGTTCCGACGACGCCGCTCGGCAAGCTCGTCGCCTCCGTGACGGTCGTCCTCGGCATCGTGATGGTTGCGCTCCCGATCGGCATCATCGCGACGGCGTTCGCGAACGAGGTCCATCGGCGCCAGTTCGTCATCACCTGGGCCATGGTCGCGCGTGTGCCGCTGTTCGCCGAACTGAGCGCGATAGAGATCGCCGATATCATGGAATTGCTGCGTGCCCAGCAGGTCGACGCTGGCGAGGTGATCGTGCGGCGCGGCGATCCGGCCCATTCCATGTATTTTGTCGCCGCCGGCGAGGTCGAGATTTTGCTCGATCGCGAGCGCATCCGGCTCGGCGCCGGGCATTTCTTCGGCGAGGTCGCAGCACTGCGGCGCGCGCGGCGTTCCGCCACCGCGACCGCGCTGGTGCGCACCAGCCTGCTCGTCCTCGACGCCAACGACCTGCAAGCGCTGATGGACCGCCAGCCGCGCATCGCCGAGCGCATCCGCGAGGTGGCGCGCCAGCGGATCGAGAAATGGGGCGGCGGCGCCAAGGGCGACCTGCTCACCGAGGAGCTGGAAGACTCGGCCGGTGACGGCGGCGCCGACCTGCACGCGGCGCCGCCGGGCACCGGCCCATCGGCGTGACTTTGCTTGTCATCGTCGCGGCAGTCGCCGCATGATGCTGGCCCCCACCATACGAGAGACCGCATGAGCCGAGATGCCGCCATTGCCCGCGCCGCCGATTATTTCGACGGCGGTGGATTCAAGTCCGACCTCGCGCGCCGCGTCGCCATCCCGACCGAGAGCCAGAACCCTGATCGGGCGGGCGAGCTTGCGCGCTACATCGAGACCGAGATGAAGCCCGCGCTCGAGGCGCTCGGGCTCGCCTGCCGGGTGCTGCGCCATCCCAAGGCGCGCGGGCCGTTCCTGGTCGGCGAGCGTCGCGAGGGCGACGGCCTGCCGACCGTCCTCGTCTACGGCCACGGCGACGTGATCCGCGGCCTCGATGCCAACTGGAAGCCGGGCCTGTCGCCCTGGCAGCTCGTCGAAACCGACGGCCGCTACTACGGCCGCGGCACCGCCGACAACAAGGGCCAGCACACCATCAACATCGCGGCGCTCGCCGCCGTGCTCGCAGTGCGCGGCCGCCTCGGCTTCAATCTCAAATGGCTGGTCGAGATGGGCGAGGAGACCGGCTCGGCCGGCTTGCGCGAGATCTGCGCCGAGCATCGCGACCTCTTCGCCGCCGACGTGCTGATCGCCTCCGACGGCCCGCGCCTCGACGTCGACCGGCCGACCATCTACCTCGGCAGCCGCGGCGCCTTCCCGATCGACCTGTGGATCGAGGCGCGCGAGGGCGGCCACCATTCCGGCAACTGGGGTGGGCTCCTGTCGAGCCCGTCGATCCAGCTCACGCATGCGCTTGCGAGCATCGTCGGCCCGACCGGCCAGGTGCGCATTCCCGAATGGGTGCCGCAGGAGATTCCCGAACTCGGTGCGCCGCGCGCTCGCCGATTGCGAGGTGCGCGCCGGGCCGGGCGATCCGGTGATCGATCCCAACTGGGGCGAGCCCGGCCTGACGCTCGCCGAAAAAGTCTACGCGTGGTGCTGCTTCGAGATCCTGGCGATGACCTCCGGCAATCCGGACAATCCGGTCAATGCCGTGCCGCCGCGCGCCTGGGCGCGCGGCCAGCTTCGCTTCGTCGCCGGCATCGATCCCGACGCGGTCCTGCCCGCGCTGCGCCGGCATCTCGACCGGCACGGCTTTCCGATGGTGCAGATCGCGCGCGGCCGCGACGAGATCTTCCGCGCCACCCGCCTCGATCCGGATCACCCGTGGGTCAAATGGGCCGCCGCCTCCATTGCCCGCACCACCAACAAGACGACCGCGATCCTGCCCAATGCGGGCGGCTCGCTGCCGAACGACATCTTCGCCGAAGGCCTCGGCCTTCCGACGGTCTGGGTGCCGCACTCCTATCTGGGCTGCTCGCAGCACGCGCCGAACGAGCACCTACCGCTCGCGATCGCGCGCGAGGGCTTGCGGATGATGGCCGGCGTTTATTGGGATTTGGGTGAGGCAGGCACGCCCGCAAGGGCGTCGATGCATGAGTGAACGATGTGCGCGTGAAGACGCACGGGGCGCGCGCGGGCGTCACGCGCGCGTGCGCGCATCGCCGGCCCTTTGCTCCTTATCGGCTGAATGGACTGTCCGATCCTGCGGCTCGACGAAGCCGCGCGTCATGAAATCCATCCAGCTCGCATACATGATCAGGGGGACGTACATCAGCGGCATGGCAGCCTCCGCAGCAACCTCCCGCATTGACGGTGTGCCGTCGAATTAACTTGCGTGACGGCGTCACGGTTCCAGATGCTCCCGGCTGCGCGGAGCGGATCGCCATGCTCACATGTCGGTGATGGACGGAACGAAAGCCGCGCCGCCAGACGCGCTGCGTCGATGATGGCCGTTACGCCGACGCTTTCACTTCTCGACCATTTGCTTCGGATCGCTCAGCACGATCTCCGCCTTGCCTCTGAACAACTCGATCTTGCCGGTGATGCACACCTGCCTGCCCTGCAGGCCTTTCTCGGGCGTCCCGAACTTCGCGCGGTCGGCCGCGAAGATCAGCGCCGTGAACGGCGCGTTCGGATAGGGCTGGCTGAAGTCGATGAAGGTGAGCCCGCCGCGGACCTGTGCGGCGTATTTCGCGCCGGCGACGACGCCACAAATGGTGGCAGTCTCGCCGGCGTGCTTCGCCGCATCCTCGGGCGCAAGTGACGCGGCGTTCGCCGCGTGCGCCGAGATGGTCAGCGCGAGAATCGCGATCGACAGGCGGAGTGATTGCATCGCCGTGGCCCCCATCCGGATGCGTGCCCAACACAAGCGAATGTCCGATGCTAGCCGCAGCCGTTGCGGCACGCCATCCCTCATCGATGGATCGCAGGCGGTGCTTGGTGAAAAATGTTCTTGGGTTCCGGCGCCTCACGCGCTAATGGCGGAACGGGCCCGCGTTGCGGATTAACTGGTATCTGCAATGGATATCCGCCGTGACGATATTGCGGTAAAATCAGGCCTAAATTCCTTCAGCGACCCCGCCCCGTAACAGCCGCACCTGCCCTCAACCTCGGAGCCAACCCCGTGCCCGTCATGTCCGGAAAGCGCGCCTTCCTCGATCTGCTCAGGCAGGAGGGCGTCGAGATGGTTTTTGGCAATCCGGGTACCACCGAGCTTCCGCTGATGGACGCCTTCGCGGTCGAGCACGACATCCGCTACGTGCTCGGCCTGCAAGAGGCAGCCTTGATGGCGATGGCGGACGGCTACGCCCAGGCCTCGGGCAAGCTGGCGGTGCTCAATCTCCATGTCGCGCCCGGGCTCGGCAACGCCATGGGCATGCTCTACGACGCCCAGAAGGCCGGCTCGCCGATCCTGGTCACCACCGGCCAGCAGGACCTGGACTACGTGGTGACCGAGCCGATCCTGTGGGCCGACCTGCCGACACTGGCGCGGCCCTTCGTCAAATGGGCCGCAGAGGTGCATCGCGTCAGCGATCTGCCCCGGCTGGTGCATCGCGCCGCCAAAACCGCGCTGGCGCCGCCGACCGGGCCGGTCTTCCTCTCGCTGCCGGGCGACATCCTCAAGGACGAGGGCGAGATCGACATGCAGGCGCCGACCCGCGTCGCGCCGCGCATACGCGGCGACGCCGCAGCGGTCGCGGCGGCCGCCGAGATCCTGGCGCAGGCGAAGCATCCGGTGATCTATGCGGGCGACGCGGTGGCGCAGAGCCACGCCCATGCCGAGCTGGTCGAGCTCGCCGAATTGCTCGGCGCGCCGGTCTATGCCGAGTTCGTGCCGAGCCGGGCGACGTTTCCCTCCTCGCATCCGCTCTTCCGCGGCGCGACCGCGCGCTCGCAGGCCGCGGTGCGCCAGGCCCTCGATGCGCACGACGTCCTGTTCTCGGTCGGCGGCGACCTCTTCACCTGGTCGCTGCCCTCGAAGGTCGAGCCGATGCCGCCCGGCATGCGCCTCATCCATCTCGACACCGATCCGTGGGAGATCGGCAAGAATTATCCGGCCGAGGCCGCGATCCTCGGCGATCCGAAGGCGACGCTGCCCGAGCTCACCGCGGCGATCCGCGAGCGCATGACCAGCGGGGCGCGCGGCGCCGCGCGCGACCGGCTCAAGACCGCGAGCGACGTCTCCATGGCGGAACGCGAGGCGCTCAAAGCCAAGGCGCGTTCGCTCGCGACCCAGACGCCGGTGCAGGCGCTTGCGCTGCTCAACGCCATCGGCGAGATGCTGCCGCGCGACGCGGTCGTGATCGAGGAGGCGCTGTCGTCCGCGCCCGGCATCCGCTCGCTCATCCGCAGCGACGATCCGCAGAGCTATTTCGGGCTGCGCGGCGGCGGCATCGGCTGGGGCCTGCCGGCCGCGATCGGCGCCAAGCTCGCGCTGCCCGACCGCCCGGTGGTCGCGCTGATCGGCGACGGCAGCGCCATGTACACGATCCAGGCGCTGTGGACGGCGGCGCACTACAAGATTCCGGTGATCATCGTGATCCTCAACAACACGTCCTACCGCATCCTCAAGCAGCGCCTGCACGCGCTGCGCGGCCACGCCGAGCAGGTGGATGCCTATGTCGGCATGGAGCTGATCGACCCGCCGGTCGATTTTGTCGGGCTCGCGCGCTCGCTCGGCGTCGAGGCCCAACGCGCCAAGACCGTGCACGAGGCGACCGACCTCGTCGCGCAGGGCCTCAAGGGAAACGCGTCGCTGCTGATCGACGTCGAGCTCGACCGCGCCTTCAAGCCGATGTGAGGTGAGCAATGACGTCGAGCTCCCTCTCCCCGCTTGCGGGGAGAGGGTCGGGGTGAGGGGGCGTTTCTACGAGTCGCTAAGTCCGAGTATGGCGAGACGCCCCCTCATCCCGACCTTCTCCCCGCTTGCGGGGAGAAGGAGCGCGGGCGCCGTGCTCACCTCACTTGGATTTGCTCGCGTCTGTAGGCGAGGGTAGCGCCGCGCTCCGCCCCAGATACGCCTCGCGCACGCGGACGTCCTCGCGCAACGCCGCGCAGGTCCCGGCCGCGATGATGCGCCCGGTCTGCAGCACGTAACCGCGGCTCGCGGTCTCCAGCGCGTAGCGCGCATTCTGCTCGACCAGCAGCACGCTCACGCCCTCCTGGTTGATCGCCCGGATGGTGCGGAAAATGTCCTGCACGACCCGTGGCGCCAAGCCGAGCGAGGGCTCGTCGAGGCACAGCAGCACCGGCTCCGACATCATGGCGCGCCCGAGCGCCAGCATCTGCTGCTCGCCGCCCGAGAGTGTGCCGGCGTTCTGGCTCGCGCGCTCGGCGAGGCGCGGGAACATGGCGAACATCTTGTCGATCAATCCGCGCACCTTGGCGCCGTCGCCGCGATGCTTGAAGCCACCGAGCTCGAGGTTCTCGCGCGCCGTGAGATAGGGAAACACGTGCCGTCCCTCGGGGACGAGCGCGATCCCGAGATGCGTACGCGCATGCGAGGGCAGGCGGGTGATGTCCTGCCCGCGCAGCCGGATAATGCCCGCGCGCGGAATCAATGCGCCCGCCACCGCGCGCAAGGTGGTCGACTTGCCGGCGCCGTTGGCGCCCAGCAGCGTCACGATCTCGCCGTCGCTGACCTCGAAGGCGAGGTCGCGGCAGACCGACGCCTCGCCATAAGCGAGCTCCAGGCCGGTGGCTTCGAGCAGCACGCTCATCGGGTCTCGTCGCCCAGATAGGCCGCGATCACGGCGGGATGCTGCTGCACCTCGGCGGGCGCGCCCTCGAACAGATGCTGGCCGTAGTCGATGACCAGCACCCGGTCCGCGATGGTCATCACGAGGTCCATGTTGTGCTCGACCACCAGGATGGTCAGGCCGTCGCGGCGCAGGATCTGCAGGCGCTCGATCAGGTTCTCGACTTCCTGCGCGTTGAGACCCGCCGCCGGCTCGTCGACCATCAGCAGGCGCGGCGCAGTCGCGAGCGCGCGCGCGATCTCCAGCATGCGGCGCTCGCCATAGGAGAGCGAACCGGCCGCGACGTTTGCCCGTTCCGCGAGCCCCATGAAGGCGAGGAGACGCGCGCCTTCGTCGCGGCAGCGCGCATGGTTCGCGCGGAATGCGGGCCCATGCACCACGTATTGCCAGGCCGGAATCGACACGTGGATGTGAAAGCCCGCCACCACGTTGTCGAGCGCCGAGAGGTGGGGAAACAACCGGATCTTCTGGAACGTGCGCGCAATGCCGTGGCGCACGCGCCGATGGGCGCGCACGCGGGTGAGATCGGCGCCGTCGAATGCCACGCTGCCGGCATCGGGGCGGTACACGCCGCTCAGCAGGTTGAGCAGGGTCGATTTGCCGGCGCCGTTCGGCCCGATGACGGCGAACACGGCGCCGGCCGGAACGCTGAGCGAAATATCCTGCACGGCGCGCACGCCGCCGAAGCTTTTGCGCAGGCCGCTCGCGCGCAGCAGGATGGGCTCGGGGCCGGTCATGGCGTCCTGGCGGGCTGCCGCAGGCGGTCGAGCGCGAGCCGCGCCGCCTGCGCGAGCCCGCCCGGCATGAACAGCACGACGAGGGTGAGCGCCGCGCCGTAGACGACGAGGCGCAAGTCGCCGATGCCGCGCAGCAGCTCGGGCAGGACGGTGAGCAGGATCGCGCCGAGCACCGGCCCGGTCAGCGTGCCCATGCCGCCGACCATCACCATGGCGAGGATCGTGAACGACTCGGTGATGAAGAACGCATCCGGTACCAGCGTGCCGACGAGGCCCGCATAGAAGCCGCCCGCCGCGCCCGCGACCGCGGAGCCGACGCCGAACGCGAAGACCTTCCAGGCCGCGCAGTTGATCCCGAGCGCGGTCGCCGACACCTCGTCCTCGCGGATCGCCGCCAATGTCTCGCCGATCGGCGAGCGGATGAGCTGATCGAGCAGCAGGTAGCTCAGCAACGCGACGCCGGCGACCAGATAGAAGAGATGGCCGAGGTCGTGGAAATCGATCACGGGCAGGCCGGGCAACGCGATCGCGGGCGGCGGCGGCACCGCGTAGATGCCGAGCGGCCCCTGGGTGAGGCTGATCCAGTTGAGCAGGATCTGGTAGGTGATGACCGCGAAGCCGAGCGAGGCGATCGCGAGGTAGTGCCCGCGCAGCCGCACCGCGAACAGCGACAGCACGATGCCGGCGAGCCCCGCGAGCACGACCGCGCCCGCGAACGCCGCCCAGAACGGCACGCCGAGCCGCATGACCAGCAGCGTCGACGCATAGGCGCCGAGCCCGTAGAAGGCCGATTGCCCGAGATTGAGCTGGCCCGCGTAGCCGAGGATGAAATCGAGGCCGAGCGCGAGCATGACGTTGAGCGCGCAGACGATCAGGTTGGTGCGCCAGTACGAGTCGGTGAAGATCAGCGGCAGGATCGCGATGGCGAGCACGGCGAGGAGATAGGCCGCGGGTCGAGAACTTAGCCGGGTGAAGAATCGCGTCATTGCGAGGCGGACGCAGTCCGCCGAAGCAATCTCGGCGATATGTCACGCGATTGCTTCGGCGTGCTTTGCACGCCTCGCAATGACGATCGTGTAGCGCCGCTACACATTCTCTTCCCGCCGCTCGGCGATCAGGCCGGTCGGGCGCACCGCGAGCGTCAGCAGCAGCAGCCCGAACACCACGATATCGATCATGCCGGGCTCGAGGTATTGCGTCGTGAAGCTTTCGATCAGCCCGACCAGCAGGCCGGCGAGGATCGTGCCCTCGACATTGCCGAAGCCGCCGATGATGACGATCGCGAACGCCTTGACGATCACCGATGTGCCGGCGAACGGCGTCAGCACCAGCACGGGCCCGAGCAGCGCGCCCGCCATGCCGGCGAGCGCGGACGCGATCACGAAGGTCAGCATCACGATGCGGTCGGGGTTGATGCCCATCAGGCCCGCCGTCTCGCGATCCTGCGAGACGGCGCGCAGCGCCTTGCCGAGAAACGTGAACTTCATGAACGCATAAAGCAGCGCGATGGTCGCGATCGACGTCGCGATGATCAGCACGTTCTGCTGCGTGATGAAGACGTGGCCGAAGCGGATCACGTCGTTGCTGTAGGGCAATTCGAACGCATAGGGGATCGGCCCGAACCAGGCCAGCATCGCGTTCTCAAGCAAGATCGAGACGCCGATGGTCGCGATCAGCGGCAATAGTTCATTTCCGCGGTGCCGCAGCGGCGCGAAGATCGCGGCATTCATCAGCCAGCCGAGCGCCGCGCCGATCGCGAGCGCGACCACGATGCTCGGCAGGTAGCCGCCGCCGAGCCCATGGATGAAGAAGTAGGCCGAGAACGCGCCGAGCGTGACCACGTCGGCATGCGCGAAGTTGATCTGCACCAGCACGCCGTAGACGAGGGTCAGCCCGAGCGCGACCAGGACGTAGAGGCTGCCGAGGACGACGCCGTTGATGCCCTGCTGGAGGACGACCGTCATCGCCAGTGTCCCGATTCCGAAGTTCGCAAGCATTTGCCGCGACCTCCGAGCGAACTTCGGAACCGAAAGGACACTGGCAACTCCATGATTCCAGTGCCGCTCTTTGAACCCGAAGTTCGCAACCGCGCCCGCCGCGAAATCGTGCGAACTTCGGGTTCGCGGCACTGGTCAGTTCCAGCCGAGCGCCTTCCACGACAGGTCCGGCAGCGTCTCCATGTAATGGATCGTGTCCATGCTGGTGTTCTGGTTGTGTGCGTCGAACGTGATGGTGCCGGTCACGGCCGGGAGATCCTTGGTCTTGGCCAGCGTGTCGCGGATCGACTGGGCGTTGGTCGCGCCGCGCTTCACCGTGTCGGCGATCAGCATGATCTGGTCGTAGGCATGCGCGTTGAGGTGCGTCGGGCTCTGGTTGTACTTCGCCTTGAACGCCGCGATGAAATCGCTCACCAGCGGGCGCTTATCGAGCGGATCGAACTGCACGGCGCGCACGTAGCCGACCGCCGCCTTGCCGGCCTTCTGCTCGAAGCCGAACGGCAGCCAGATGGTGCCGAGCTGGATCGCGTGCCCATCGCCGCCCTTGGTGACGCCCGCCTGCATCAGCGCCTGGGTGATCTTGAGGCCCTGGCCTTCCAGCGTATAGGTCGGGATCACATCGACCTGGCCGAGGCCCGCGATGCGGGTCGCGATCGCGGTGAAATCGTTGACGTCGCGGCCGAAGCCGATGTCGGCGAGGATCTTGCCGCCGAGCTTGGTGAAGGCGTCGGCGAACACCTTGGCGTTGCCGATGCCCGCGTTGGTGTTCTCGTGCAGCAGCACGGCGGTGCGGGCGTTGAGCTTGTTGTAGGCGTTGGCCGCGATGTTGTTGCCCTGCATTACCTCGTCGGGGAAGATGCGGAAGGTCCACGGATTGCCCGGCTCGGTGATCTTGATTGCCGAGGAGCCCGCATTGATCAGCGGCACCTTGGCCTGCTCCATGATCGGCATGATCGCGAGCGTCGCGTCCGAGCATTCCTCGCCGAGCGCGACGTCGGGCTTGTACTGGTCGATCAGGCGCTTGGCGGCCTGGGTCGCCGGCAGTGGGCCGCAGGCCGAGTCCTCGTACTTGACCTCGAACTTGTGGCCGTTGACGCCGGCCTTGTTGAGCTGCTCGAGCGCCAGCTCGATGCCCTGCTTGTCCTGCACGCCGAAATAGGAGCCGGGGCCGGAGATCGGCAGCAGCGCGCCGATCTTGATGACCTTGTCGTCGGCCCTGGCGCCCGCCACCATGAAGGTGGCGATAAGGCCCGCGGCAAGCGCGACGACCGCGCGGCTACGCAATGGCAATGTCATGGTGTGCTCCCCTGTGTCCCGTCACGGAAGCTTAATGCAGCCTACGCGGCCGCGCCATCCTGCGCCGCGGCTCCTGCGCCCCCTCTCCCCGGAGGGGAGAGGGACGGGGTGAGGGGCTCTCGGTGCTAGAAATGAAACTCCGAGCGGCCCTCACCCGACGCGCTTCGCGCGTCGCCCTCTCCCCGAAGGGAGGGCTTTGCGCAATGGACGAATTGGCGCGCGCAGTGCCATGAGGGGCGCCATTTGCGCGCGTTTTTGCACAATTCCTCTCTCGCGGACAAACTCCTCCCTAGGCTGGGTCGAGAGCACCGACGGCGTGCCGCAGATTGTAACAGCAGCAGGCCAGCACAACGTGCACACGATTGCGGAGGAGCGTATAGAACCTCATCCGCCGCATGCCGTAGTGCTCCTTGAAGACCGCGAACGGCCGCTCGACGGCGGAGCGCACGCGGCCGATCAACCGATTACGTCGTTTCTGTCGCGGTGGCAGTTCGGGATGATGTTTGTTGGGCCGGTGCATCAATCGGTCTTTGATCCCAGCCTCAGTCAAGCGCGCATGCCGTGCATGGGTGTAATAGGCCTGATCGCCGTAGACGGCTTTCTCGTCCCCACAGATCAGGCTGTCCGCCGGCTCAGTGTCTGTCACCGAGCCATCGGTAAGGTCGGCGCGGCGAATGAGAGTGTGGGCGGTGTCGGCGCCGATATAAATCTTGTAGCCAAACACGCTCTTGTTGCCCTTGCGGCCCCAGCGCGCGTCGCTGTCGGCCGAAGGCTTGGCCGGTGCCTCCGCGGGCTCCCCGCGCGATCTGCGCGGTGGATTGGCACGCGCCGCAACCAGCGATGCATCGATCAAGGTGCCACGCTTGACGATCAGATTCTGAGCCTCGAGCTGGCGGTTGATCTCGCCAAACACCCGATCCACCAAACCGTTCCGCGCGAGTTCCTGACGGAAGCGCCACAGCGTACTGTGATCCGGCGTCGGGTCGTGGAGGCTCAGGCCAGCAAAGCGGCGGAACGAGATGCGATCCGCAATGGCCGCCTCCAGCGCCGGATCCGACAGCGCATGCCATACCCCGAGCAGCAAGCACCGCAGCAAAACCTCCGACGGATAGCTCGAATTGCCCGCTCCGGCCCCGCCCCGCTTGCCGAGCAGCACTCGAAGCGGCGTCCAGTCCACTGCCGCAGCAAGCTCCTCCAGCATGCTCCCGCGACTGGTCGACACCAGCCCGTCTGCCAAGCTCAGTTGGCCTACAATCCGTTCCACCATGGTTGGCTCTCCCAAATCGTCCGGGTAGATCGAATCACGCGTACTCAATTGCGCAAAGCCCTCCGAAGGGGAGAGGGAAACTCACACCTTCGACATCTCGAATGTCGGGCGCGCGAACAGCTCCTCGACCGCCACCTTGCGGTCGGCGAGGCCCTGCTCGTGGATGTACTGCGTCAGCGCCTCGATTTCGGGCATGTTCTCGTGCACGCCGTATTTCCAGAAATCCTCGCCCATGGCGGCCGCGGTCTCGCGTGTTTCCGCCTCGAGGAACGGGAGCGTCACCAGGAGCGCGTTGACGTCGCGCAGGTTGGTCATGGCGATCCCCTTCGCGTCGCAGAACGCTTTGTAGACGCTGGTCGCGAGCCAGGGATATTGCGCGACGAGTGTCTTGCGAATGCCGACGAGATGCATGATCGGAAAGAGGCCGGTCTTCTTGTAGTAGGCCATCTCGGCCGCGCGCGTGTCGGGGAAGAGCCGCACGATGTGCGGCTCGCCGGCCAGGAAGGACGAGGGGGCGCGCGCTGTGAACAGGGCGTCGAGCTCGCCCCTGCGCAGCATGCCGACCAGCGTCTGGTCGTCGCCGATCGGCTGGAGGTCGAGGCCCGGGATCGGCTTGAGCGGCGTGCGCTCGTGCCGGCCGGGCTGCTCCTGGCCGCCGCTGCGCCAGTGGATCTCCGACGGCGGCACGCCGTATTCGTGCTGCAGCATGCCGCGCATCCACACCACCGCGGTGATCTGATATTCGGGCACGCCGATACGCTTGCCGCGCAGGTCTTGCGGCGTGCGGATGCCGGCGTCGGCGCGCACATAGATGCCCGAGTGGCGGAAGATGCGCGACACGAAGGCCGGGATGCCGATATAGGCCGAGGTGCCGGCCGCGACCGTGCGGATGAAGCTCGAGAACGAGATCTCCGAGACGTCGAATTCCTGGAACTTGAACGCACGGTGGAAGATCTCCTCCGGATACAGCGGCAGATACGTGACGGCGCAGCCCTCGACCTTGACGACGCCGTCCCGGATCGCCTGCGTGCGATCGTAATTGCCGCACGCGATTGTAATCGGCACTTCCACCATGGCGCTTCTCCCGTGCATTCGACCTTTACGTGCCGCACCCATCAGCTTGTGGTGCCGGCCGCGGAGGGATAGTTTTTCGCGGAAAGCCAGGGAGCACAACCATGATGTCGACGGTTGTCGGCGGCGCCATGCTGCCGCACGCGCCGCAGTTCTTCACCATGCCGGACACCGAGGACAAGGCGCTGGTCGCCCATGTGCGCGAGGTCGCGGCCGGCATCGGCGAGAAGCTGCGCGCGCTCGATCCCGACCTGTGGATCATCTTCTCCAATGACCACGCCGAGCAGTTCTTTCACAACGCCTGTCCGGCGTTCACGGTGCATGTCGGCGGCGAGGCGCATGGCGAGTTCGCGGGCCGCAAGTTTCACTGGAAGATCCCGAGCGAAATCGGATTCGAGCTGGTGCGCCAGCTCTATCGGCAGAATTTCGATCCGGCCTTCACGTCGACCGCCAAGATCGACTACGCGATCGGCATTCCGCTCACCCATCTCGGCCATACCGGCCCGGTGCTGCCGATCTACGTCAATGCCTATCTGCCGCCGCAGCCCACCATGGAGCGCTGCTACGCGTTCGGCCAGGCGGTCGCCCGCACCGTCACGGCGCTGGGGCTCAAGACCGTGATCCTGTCGAGCGGCGGCATGTCGCATTTCCCCGGCACAGACCGCTATTCCAACCCCGAGCTCGGCTGGGACAAGCGCGCGCTGGAGAAGCTCGCCGGCGGCAACCTCAAATCGCTGATCGGCTATGACGAGACCGAGCTCGACGACACCGGCAACATCGAGCTGCGCTGCTGGGCGTGCGCGGCCGGCGCGCTCGGCGAACGCAAGCCGGACGTCGTGTCGATGGACCCGAGCTGGCACCACAACTATGCGTCGCTCGCCTGGTTCGGCGGCGGTCCGGCCGAGCACGCCGCGCATTATCCATCGATCAAGCCCGAGCTGGTCGAGCTCACCGCCGCGCTGCATGGCCTCGCGCACGAGGCCGACAAGCGCGCCCAGTACGTCGCCGACACGGCCGCCTACGCGGACAAATTCCGCCTGCCGCCCGACCAGCGCGAGGCGCTGGTCAAGCTCGACCTGCCGGCCATCGTGAAGATGGGCGCCCACCCGCTGGTGCCGTTCCTGGCGCAGATGCAGATCCAGCGCCTGCGCGCCGGCAGGTGAGAGGACCCGGATTGCCCGCCTGCGCCGGCAATGACGGCGGCGCCTCGGATTGAACCCCCGGAACCCCTCCGGCCACTAACGGACATGCGCCTGCCTGGCGCCATGGGATCAGCCATGTCCGTCAAGCCGATGCGCCCATTCCGGTCGACCGTTGCGGTCCTGGCGCTCGCATTCGGCGCCGTCGCGGCCTTCTCGCTGCCGGCGGCCGCCGCGCCCGACGCCGCGCCGCCGCAGCGCGTCATGCCGCTGGCGCCGGCGGCCCCGCGCGCCGTCGCGCTGTCGCCGGCCGCGCAGCGCTTCCTCGCCGCCGTGCGCGCGAACTTCGCACAATGGGACATCAACCATGACGGCGTGCTCTCCCGCGAGGAGATCGAGATCGATATGCAGAATCCGCGCATCGTCGGCGACGCCGCGGCGGCGCTCGCGGCGCTGAAGCTCGGATCGACCAAATACAATCAACTGTCCGAGACGCGTTCCTTCACCCGCGCCGACATCGACGCGATGGAGCGCGCGCTCGCCGAAGGCCGCAAGCTCGACCGGAATTTCGTTGGTTACTACGAGGCGGGGCTCAAGAAGCTCGCCGAGCAGCCGCGCGACCTGTTCGTCGGGGGCCTCCCGCGCATCAGCGCGATCCGCCAGGACTTCACCACCGACTGCTACTTCCTCTCGGCGGCCGGCGCGCTCGCCCAGGTCAATCCGCAGGCGATCGTGCGTTTGATCGCACGCAATCGCGACGGCAGCTTCACGGTCAGCTTTCCGCACCAGCCGGCGGTGCGCGTGCCGGCGCCGACCGACAGCGAGGTCGCGACCTATACGATCTCCAAGGACGGCATCTGGCTGAGCGTGCTGCAGAAGGGCTACGCGGTCCTGCGCATCCGCAACGAGCCGCAGCAGGCATCGACCCGCGAGCCGCTCGACTCGGTCGGCTTCCGCACCGGCAGCACCAGCGTCATGAATCTGCTCACCGGACACCGCAGCCGCGCCATCATCTTTCCGCCGCAGAGCCATCACCCGCTCGACAGCGGTCTGCTGACGCAGACCCGCGCCGAGATCCAGAACGCGTTGCGCGACCGTCGCGGGGTCACGGTCTCCAACTCGCACCATGCCTACGCGATCGTCGCCTACGATGCCAAGAACGACCTCGTCACGGTGCACAATCCGTATGACCGCGGCGGCTTCGAGACGTGGATCGAGGGCGGCGACAAGGTCCGCCGCACCGACGAGGGCTTCTTCGTCCTGCCGACCGAGCGGCTGGTCGGCAACTTCTACAATCTGCGCTTCGAGGAAGGCAGCCGCGTCGGCTCGTAAGGTCCGATTTCGCCGTTTGATCAGGCAGCTACTGCCTAAAGGGCGCGCAAAAAGAGGCGCGGTCGGCCCCGCATTTTTTGCCCTGCAGCAACTAATTGCTGTTCGACCCGGCCCCGGCGCGGTGGAATGCCGCCAACGAGCGCTGGAGAGCCGATGCTGCAAGACCTCGTCCGATCCGCGACTGCTGCTCTGCCGATTGATCCGGCCGGCGCACCGGAATGCGTCCTCATCACGGCCGATCGGGCGCGTCTGCGCCTGACCTGGACCGACGGGTCGACCGCGGAGCTTCCGGCGAGCCGCCTGCGCGCCGCCTGCCGCTGCGCCTGGTGCACGCGCGCGCGCCACGACGGAACGTTTGCGGGCTCGTTCACGGCGGTCGCGATCGCTAGCGTCGTTCCGATCGGCGGCTATGCGATCAACATCGCCTTCGACGACGATCACGCCCGCGGTATCTACCCTTGGACATTTCTGCGCGCCCTCGCGCAAGGCCCCGACGGACAACCCGCATGAGCAGCGACATCAAGACCGAAACGATCGAGACCGATCTTCTCGTCATCGGCGGGGGCACCGGCGGCCCGATGGCGGCGATCAAGGCCAAGGAGAAGAATCCGAGCCTGCGCGTCGTCCTGATGGAGAAGGCGAACGTCAAGCGCAGCGGCGCCATCTCGATGGGCATGGATGGGCTCAACAACGCCGTCATTCCGGGCTACGCCAGCCCCGAGCAATACGTGAAGGAGATCACGGTCGCGAACGACGGCATCGTCAATCAGAAAGCGGTCATGGCCTACGCCCAGGGCAGCTATCCGATGATCCGCTACCTCGATCGGCTCGGCGTCAAGTTCGAGAAGGACGGATCGGGCGAATACAACGTGCGCAAGGTCCACCACATGGGCACCTATGTGCTGCCCATGCCGGAGGGCCATCACGTCAAGAAGGTGCTCTATCGGCAGCTTCGCAAGCTGCAGGTCGCGGTCACCAACCGTTACATGGCGACGCGCCTGCTCACGGGTGCCGACGGCCGTATCGCCGGCGCGATCGGCGTCAACACGCGCACCAGCGAGTTCCTCGTGGTGCGCGCCAAGGCCGTGGTGCTGGCCTGCGGCGCCGCCGGCCGGCTCGGCCTGCCGGCATCGGGCTACCTGTTCGGCACCTACGAGAACGCCGCAAACTGCGGCGACGGCTACGCCATGGCGTTCCACGCCGGCGCCGAGCTCGCCAACCTCGAATGCTTCCAGATCAACCCCCTGATCAAGGACTACAACGGACCGGCCTGCGCCTATGTCACCGGACCGTTCGGCGGCTATACGGCTAACAATCGCGGGCAGCGCTTCATCGAATGCGATTACTGGAGCGGCCAGATGATGCTGGAGTTCTGGCGTGAGCTGCAGAGCGGCTCGGGGCCGGTCTTCCTCAAGCTCGATCACCTCGCCGATGAGACGATCTCGGAGATCGAGACGATCCTGCATTCCAACGAGCGCCCCTCGCGCGGGCGCTTCCACGAGCGGCGCGGCACCAACTATCGCCAGCGCATGATCGAGATGCACATTTCCGAGATCGGCTTCTGCTCCGGCCACAGCGCCTCCGGCGTGTGGGTCAACGAGAAGGCCGAAACGACCGTGCCGGGCCTCTATGCGGCCGGCGACATGGCGAGCGTGCCGCACAACTACATGCTCGGCGCCTTCGTCAACGGCGGCATCGCCGGCGAGACCGCGGCCGCCTACTGCGCCGAGACCGACCTGCCGGCGCACGACGACACCGCGGTCGCGGCCGAGCAGAAGCGGGTGCTGGCGCCGACCCGGCGCGCCGATGGACTGACGCCCTTCGAGATGGAGTTCAAGGCCCGCCGGCTCGTCAACGATTACATCCAGCCGCCCAAGGTCACGGCAAAGCTCGAGCTTGCGCAGGAGCGCCTCGCCGAGGTGCGCGAGGATCTCGATACGCTCGTGGCGCGCGATCCGCACGAGCTGATGCGCGCGCTCGAGCTGCAATCGATCCTCGATTGCGCCGATCTCGCGGCCGCGGCCTCGCTCTACCGCACCGAAAGCCGCTGGGGGCTCTATCACCTGCGCGTCGACTATCCCGAAACCGACAACGCCAACTGGTTCTGCCACAGCATGCACTACCGGGACGCAAGCGGCCGCATCGCGCACCGCAAGCGCCCGGTCGACCCCTACGTCGTGCCGGTCGCGGCCGACGAGATGGCGGCGTATCACCATCTGCGCATCAAGACGCCGGTAGCGGCGGAATAACCCGAAGAGGAACCTCATGCCGATCGCCAACCATGCGACCAGCGTTCCGGTCGTCGTCGACGACGACAAGTGCATCGCCCACAAGGGGTGCCGCGTCTGCGTCGACGTCTGCCCGCTCGACGTGCTCGTGATCGACGAGCAGAAGGGCACGGCCTACATGAAATACGACGAGTGCTGGTACTGCATGCCGTGCGAGGTCGATTGCCCGACCGGCGCCGTCACGGTCAACATTCCCTACCTGCTGCGGTGAGCTCATGCCGGTCTTCGACACAGTCTCCGATCTCGGCGACTTTGCGATGCGCTGCGCGAGCGACGACGCCGGCGTGCGTCGGGTCGCCATGCTGGAGCTCGCCGAGTTGATCGAGGATGGCGCCGTCGAGCTGCTGCTCGCAGGACTGCGCGATGCCGACGCGGCGGTCCGCGAGGCGGCCGCGCGGTCGCTCGACGAGCACGACGGCAACGGCGTCGTCGAGGCGCTCGTGGGCGCGCTTGAGGACCCGGTTGCGGCGGTGCGCACGGCGGCAGCCGACACGCTCGCGGACAAGAAGGCGCCGGCCAGTGCCGAGCTGCTGATCGCGCGGGTCGACCATGCGGAGCCGTTCGTGCGCGCCGCGGCGCTGCGCGCCCTGCGCGAGCTCGTGGCCCCCGAGGCGATGCCGGCGGCGTTGCGTGCGCTCAATGACTCCTCGCCCGAGGTGCGGCACGAGGCCGTCGCGGTGCTCGGCTGGCTCAAGGCCGACGCGGCGCTGCCGGCGCTGATGAAGGTCGCGAATGATTCCGATCCCTCGGTGCGCCGGGCCGTGATGGCGGCGCTGGTGTTCGCGCGGCCGGGCGGCCCCGGCGTCTCCGCACTGCTCGCCGGATTGCGCGATGCGCATTGGCAGGTGCGCGAGCAGGCGGCGGCCTCGATCGGCAAGGCGCGCGTGATCGAGGCGATCGGCCCTTTGATCGCCGTCATGGGCGACGACAACTGGCAGGTGCGGGCCAAGGCGGCCAATGCGCTGGGGCGCATCTGCGCCGCGCCGGCGATCCCGGTGCTCGGCGCCGCGTTGACCCACGAGGTCAGCAACCTCCGCAAGGAAGCAGCGGCAGCGCTCGGTGAGATTGCTGACCCGTCGGCCCTCGTCTTTCTCGAGCCGGCCGCGGGCGATCCCGATCCCGACGTGCGCAAGCTGGTGCGCTGGGCAATCGGCCGCTGCCGGGCCGCCGTATAAGGTTCGTGCTGACAGCGCAAGTATCTGAATCGGCGCGCAAAATTAAGAGCGGCGCAAAGCGGCCGGCGCCCCACGAGGACGTGTCGCCGCACCACGGTTGGCATGGCGCTTGCTGCCTGGAAGGCAGCACGAGGCCGCTGTGGAGCATCCCATGCTGACCGCGACTGCCAATTCAACGGTTCCCGACGGGGCCGGCCGACGCGCGCCCTCGGGCGCGGGCGGCAAGTCGCTCCTGCTCAGCGAAAGCGCCGCCCTGCTCAGCGGCCCGCCGTCGCTCTTTCAGGCGCTGTCGCCACGCGAGCGCGATCTCGTGCTCAGCCATGGCCGCCGCCGCGTCGTCTACCGCGGACAGACGCTGTTCAACCAGGGCGCCGCCCACGAAGGAATCTACCTGATCGAGACCGGCCGCATCCGCGTGTTCTACACCGCACCCTCCGGCCGCGAGATCACGCTCGCCTACTGGCATCCGGGCCACTTCGTCGGCGGCCCGGAAATTTTCGGCGGCGGGCTGCACCTGTGGTCCGGCGTCGCGACGACGAACAGCAGCGTCGTGCAGATTCCCGGCAAGGCGTTGCGCATGCTGGCGATGCAGATCCCGAATCTGGCGATCGGCCTGATCGACGGCCTCACCTTCAAGGGAAAATGCTACTCGGCGCTTGCACAGATGCTCGGCACCCGCTCGATCACCGAGCGGCTGGCGCATCTGCTGCTGCATCTCGTCGACGCCTACGGCGTCAAGGATACGGACGGAATCCTGATCGGCGCGGCCTTCACGCACGCCGACCTCGCTCACATGGTCGGCGCGACGCGACAGTGGATCACCATCAGCCTCAAGCGCCTGCAGGACCAGGGCGTCCTTGTCTGCCGCAAGTCGCGCATCGTGGTGCGACGTACCGACGTGCTGCACGAGATGCTCAAGGCGAGCGATCTCGCCTGAGTGTCGAGACAGACGCTTGCCCACCGATTCGGCGATTTCGTCTGCAACTGCCGAAATTCTGCGCACGGGGTCTTTTTCGGCAACTAATCGACCACGCGACGCAATCTCGGTTTGCCCCGCGGACGGCCGCGCCCAAAGATGCCGGCAACACTGATGGGGGAAAGGCCCGAGGCAAAACCGCAAACGAGGTAAGCCATGGGGAAATTTTGCTTCTCGTTGCCGGCCGGTGCCGTCGCCGCCGCGTTCATCGCCGCCTTGGCCGGCGCGGGCACCGCCGCGGCACAGACCGTGGTGACGATCGGCATAGGCACGCAGGACACCACCACCAACACGGTCACGGCCGGCACCATCGTTCGCGAGCTGCAGCTCCTGGAAAAATATCTGCCCAAGGACGGCAAGTACGCGAACATCAAGTTCGAGCTCGACTGGAACAACTTCACGTCCGGCCCGCCCGTCACCAACGCCATGATGGCGAACAAGCTGCAGTTCGGCATGATGGGCGACTATCCGCTGATCGTTAACGGCTACACGTTCCAGGGCAATTCCGAGAGCCACAGCCAGCTGATTGCGGTCGCGGCCTACAACATCTACGGCTCCGGCAACGGCCTCGTCGTCAACAAGGACTCGCCCTACTACGAATTGTCCGATCTCAAGGGCAAGGTCGTCAGCGTGCCGTTCGGCTCGGCCGCGCATGGGATGATTCTCAAGGCGATGCAGGATCGCCACTGGCCGTCGGACTATTTCACCCTGGTGAGCCAGTCCCCGGAAGTCGGATCGACCAACCTGCAGGAAAAGAAGATCGACGCGCACGCGGACTTCGTCCCGTTCGCCGAGCTGCTTCCGTTCCGCGGCTTCGCCCGCAAGATCTTCGACGGCGTCGAGACCGGCGTGCCGACGTGGCACGGCGTGGTCGTGCGCACCGATTTCGCGGAGAAATATCCCGAGGTGGTCGTCGCCTACATCAAGGCGATCATCGAGGCGAACGCCTGGGTGCGCGCTGATCCGAAGACCGCGGCCGAGAAGATCGCGCAATGGACGGGGATCAACAAGGAGGTGGTCTACATATTCCTCGGGCCCGGCGGGATCATGACAACCGATGCGACCATCAAGCCGGTGCTGATCAATGCCGCGGCCGACGACGCCAAGGTGCTGCAGAACCTCGGGCGCATGAAGGACTTCGACGTCAAGAAGTGGGTGAACGACAGCTACGTGCGCAAGGCCTACGCGCAGCTTGGCCTCGACTACGACAAGCAGCTCGCGAGCCTCGCGAACTATGAGGTGAAGGGCGAGGATGCGTTCTGCAGGAAGCCCATCCCCGAGCCGCGCAAGGCCGGCGAGATATGGATCGAAGGGGAGGGGATTCTCCCCTTTAGCAGCCCTGCCTGCACGCTCGGCGCCTACGCGGAGTTCAAGGCGAAGGGCAAGAAGATCAATGTCGCCTATCTCTACGACACCGCGCGCGGCATCAAGCTGTTCGCCGACCAGGCCTTCTATGCGGTCGGGAACGACAAGAACGAGATCGCGCCGTTCCTGCTCAAGAAGGACGCCGAGGCCTACGCGGCGAAGAGCGGCGGCAGGGTCGTCGGCTTCGCCGAGGCGTTGAAGTCGTTCATGAACGGAGGCTGAGCGTGGAACACGCCGTCCGCAAGCTTGACCGCCAGCCGCTTGCGGTGCCGGTCGTCGCGCCCGCGGCGCCGGCAGTCCCGGCGGCGCCGAAGCCGGCCGGATTCGTGTGGCGTGCGCGCCGGCGCCTCGCGCTCTACGGCGGCAAGCTGCGCGCGATTGCCCTCGGTGCGCTCTCGCTTGTGGCATTCGTGCTCGCCTGGCACCTCCTCACCAGGTATCACGTCAATATCTACGTCCGGTTTATCAACGTGCCGTCGCCCGCCGACGTGCTCGAGCGGGCGATGCGCGCATCGCATGATCCGCGCTTCTACTCCCACCTCGCCCTGAGCTGCCGCCGCGTCCTGATCGGCTTCTCGGTCGCCGCCCTGGTCGCAATCCCGCTGGGGCTGCTGATGGGCCGTTTCCGCGTTATTCGCGAACTCGTCTTTCCGATCACCGAGGTCCTGCGCCCCATTCCGGCCATCGCCTGGGTCCCGATGTCGATCATGCTATGGCCCACCAACGAGGAAAGCATCGTCTTCATCACCTTTCTCGGCTCGTTCTTCCCCATCCTCATCAACACGCTGCACGGCATGGCGATGGTCGATGCGGTGCTGGTACGGGCCGCGCAATGTCTCGGCGCACGCGAGACCGCGATCTTCCGCGAGGTCTACTTCCCGGCCGCACTGCCGCACATCTTCACCGGGCTCACGGTCGGCATGGGCGTCGCCTGGGTGTCGCTGATCGCCGCCGAGATGATCTCGGGGCAATTCGGCATCGGCTACTTCACCTGGGAGGCCTACTCGCTCGTGCAATACCCCGACATCGCGCTCGGCATGATCTGCATTGGCGTGCTCGGCCTCGGATCGAGCGCGGCGATCCGCGGGATCGGCCGCATCGTCATGCCGTGGAGCCGCACCTGATGCTCGCGCCGACCCCTAGCGACGCTTCCAAGGGCTTGGTTGAGGTCACGAACTTCGGGCTCGCCTACGATACGGTTGATGGGGCCGTGGAGGCCGTGACCGACGTCTCGATCCGGGTCAATCCCGGCGAGTTCGTATCGATCATCGGACCGTCGGGCTGTGGGAAATCGACGCTGCTGAATGCGGTCGCGGGCTTCCTCAAACCGTCCAGCGGGACCGTCGCGGTCGACGGCGAGCCTGTCGACGGGCCAGGCGCCGATCGCGGCATGGTGTTCCAGCAATACTCGCTGTTCCCATGGAAGACCGTCCGCGGCAATGTCGAGTTCGGCCTGAAGATGAAGGGCAGGGATCGTCACAGCCGCGAGCTCGCCGCGCGAACCCTGCTCGGGCTTGCCGGGCTGCTGCAGTTCGAGAACCACTACCCCGATCGCCTGTCCGGCGGCATGAAGCAGCGCGTCGGCATCGTGCGGGCGCTTGCGACCGGCCCGAAGGTGCTGCTGCTCGACGAGCCGTTCGGCGCACTCGACGCGCAGACCCGCGTCATCATGCAGCAGATCCTCACCAACATGTGGCAGCGGCTGAAGATCTCGGTGCTGTTCGTCACCCACGACATCGACGAGGCGATCTTCCTGTCGGATCGCGTCTACTGCATGACGGCGCGGCCCGGCACCGTCAAAGCCGAGATCATCGTGCCGCTGGAGCGTCCGCGCCAGCCGGCCATGATGATGTCGTCGGAATTCCTGGCGTTGCGTCGCGGGTTGATGTCGCTCATCCGCGAGGAGAGCCTCAAGGCGATGGGCGGCGAGATCAGCGACGGCGCGCTCGAAGGGCTCAGCATCGACCTGCACGGCCAGAGCCTGGCCGACGTGCTGTGACGCGACGGCGCGCGATCGCAAACTCTCACCTCGAACATCGAAAGCAGACACGATGAGCAATCTCAATCGCGAGCGCGTTCTCTCCGTGCGGCATTGGACCGACAACCTTTTCAGTTTCACGGCGACACGCGATTTATCGTTCCGATTCCAGAACGGCCAGTTCACCATGTTGGGAATAGAGATCGACGGCCGCCCGCTCATGCGAGCCTACAGCATGGCGAGCGCCAACTACGAGGATCGGCTCGAATTCTTCAGCATCAAGGTGCCGGATGGCCCGCTAACGTCGCGCCTGCAGCGCATCCGCGAGGGCGACATCGTCCTTGTCGGCCGCAAGGCGACCGGCACCCTCGTGCACGACAACCTGCTGCCCGGCACCACGCTCTACCTCCTCGCCACCGGTACCGGCCTTGCGCCGTTCGCCAGCATCATCAAGGATCCGGAGACCTACGATCGCTTCGACAAGGTGGTGCTCGTGCACGGCTGTCGGCAGGTCGCCGAACTCGCCTATGGCGAAGCCATCGTCAATGACCTGCCCACCAACGAATTCTTCGGCGAGGTCGTGCGCGGGAAGCTCGTCTACTATCCGACCGTGACGCGCGAGCCCTTCCAGAATCGTGGACGCATCACCGACCTGATCGCTTCAGGCAAGCTGTTCGACGAAATCGGGCTGCCGCCGCTCGATCGCGCGAGCGACCGGCTGATGTTGTGCGGCAGCCCGTCCATGCTTGCAGATCTGCGGTCGCTGCTCGTCGAACGCGGGTTCAGCGAAGGCAATCACTCGGAGCCGGGGCACTTCGTTATCGAGAAGGCCTTTGTCGAACACTGATGACGACGGCGCGCAAGTAAACGGCCGGGACATAGGCGAGCGAAGCGACGCAGTTCTTCGAACGACTATGCCCGGTCATCGCGTGTCTCGTGTCACCTGAATCAGAAATCGGTGCGCTGGCGCGCCAGGAACCGATACTCGATGTCACGCTCGATCGAATTGGTGAAGCGGTCGAAGCCGCGCTCGGCAAGATAGCTCTCGATGTCGCGGTCGACCTCGCGTTGCTGCGAGTTTCTGAACCAGTCGCCGATACGGCGGAGTGCGCGGCGCAGCGAGAAAGGCGCCACGCTGCGGGCTCGTGTCGTGGCAAATCCGCTGGGGATCGCGAGCGATTTGGCCATAGGAACCTCCGGATAACGGTTAAGGCAAATCCCGGACGCTTCCTCTGCTCCTCGCTTTTTGCTGCGACGACTCTAGACCACGCACATATACGCACGATCCGTCGCGATGCACGATATGGCGAGCCATCGTGACCGAGTTGTGTCGTGCGATGGCAAACGCTGCGACGCAATAATTGTCACGTTTCGAATCGAAATCGATTACGATTCGTTCGCCGCGATGGCGATGTGCGCAACGCGGGCGCTACGACCCGAGCCCATGCACGGCGAGCAACCGCGTCATGCGCGCGGCCGCGAGCTCGGGATCGTGCAGGACGCGTGCCTTGTCGGCGAGGCGAAACAGCTCGGCGAGATGCAGCAGTGAACGCGCGCTCTCCTGGCCGCCGACCATGACGAAATGGTCCTGCAGCCCGTTGAGCCAGGCGAGGAAGACGACCCCGGTCTTGTAGAAGCGCGTCGGCGCCCGGAAGATGTGGCGCGACAGCGGCACGGTCGGCTCGAGGATGCCGTGGAAGCCCTGGACGTCGCCGGCCGCGAGCCGCGCGAGGCCGAGCGATGCGGCCGGCGCGATCGCGTCGAAGATGCCGAGCAGGGCGTCCGAGTAACCCTTCTCGTCGCCCGCGATCAGCTCCGCGTAGTTGAAGTCGTCGCCCGTATACATGCGCATGCCGGCCGGCAGGCGGCGGCGCATCGCGATCTCCTTCTCCTTCGACAGCAGCGAGATCTTCACCCCATCGACCTTGCCGGCGTGGTCGCCGAGGATCGCGAGACAGGTCTCCATCGCGGCCGTGTGGTCGGCGGCGCCCCAGTAGCCGGCGAGCGCCGGGTCGAACATCTCGCCGAGCCAATGGATGATCACCGGCTCCTTCGTCTGGCGCAGGATGCGGCCGTAGACGCGCGCGTAATCGTCCGGGCTCTTGGCGACGCGCGCGAGCGCGCGGCTTGCCATCAGGATGAGCCGTCCGCCCATCGCCTCGATCGCCTCGATCTGCTCCTCATAGGCGCGGATCACGTCGCCGAGCGTCACGTCGGGGCCGGCATCGAGGTGATCCGTGCCGACACCACAGCCGATCAGCGCGCCCGGGCGCGCCTTGGCGGCCGCGAGCGCGCGGCGGATCAGCTCCTTGGCGCCCGGCCAGTCGAGCCCCATGCCGCGCTGCGCCGTGTCCATCGCCTCGGCGACGCCGAGGCCGAGGTCCCACAGGTAGTCGCGGAACGCGATCGTCCTGTCCCAGTCGATCGCGGCGTCGAGCCACGGATCGATGTCGGCGAATGGGTCTGCGACCACATGCGTTGCCGCATAGGCAATGCGGTTGAGCTTCGGCGTTACGCCTTTCTTCGGCAGCACGATCGGCTCGCCGGTGGTGTACGGGGCGAGACGGCGATCCTTGGTAGGGAGGGAGATGGTCGCCAATGCCCGCTCCTAACTCTTAACGCCACGCCGCAGCGTTTCACTCCCTCCCCCGCTTGCGGGGGAGGGTGGGGAGGGGGAAGCCACACGCTCATGCGCAAGCGGAGCCCCCTCCCCGCCCTCCCCCGCAAGCGGGGGAGGGGGGACGAGAGACCGAGCAAATGAAAAAGGGAGATTTATCGTCGAGCAAGTTCACCTCATTGCGATTTGTTCTTGTGCCGCTTCAGCAATCGCTTTTCACTGGCAAAACGGCATACGACGAATTGCGCCGCGCGCATCGAACGCAAAGCGCTTTGTCCATCTGCCGCAAGCCGCGCCGGTCTCGTCCAGAGGTTGCAAACCCATTGTATTTTTCATGGCCAGTCATTGTTATTTCCATTGTTCTTTTATTGTTTCCCATTGTTTTTGGGTCAGCGTCTTTTTGGCAATCCCTACAAAGCGATACATTGCATTTCCAGCGCATTTGCGCATTGCAGATCGATTGTATTTTATTTTGCGGGAAAAATTTTCACCCGATGTCCAGCTTCGGCACATCGAGCCACCGCCGCTCCGCCCAGCTCTGCAGGCCGAGCTCCGCAAGCTGCACACCCTTCGCGGCCTCGACCAGGTCGTGCTTCCACGGCGTGCCGGCGACCACGTGGCGGATGAAGTCCTCCCACTGGATCTTGAAGCCGTTGTCGTACGTGATGTTCTCCGGGACTTCTTCCCACTGGTCGAGGAATTTCATCGTCTGCGGCACGTCCGGATTCCACACCGGCCGCGGCGTGTTCACGCGATGCTGTGTCCAGCAGCGCGTCAGCCCGGCGACCGCCGAGCCGTGGGTGCCGTCGGCCTGGAACGTCACCAGGTCGTCGCGCCGCACGCGCACGCACCAGGAGCAGTTGATATGCGCGATCGCGCCGCCCTCGAGCTGGAAGGTCGCATAGGCCGCGTCGTCGACGTCGGCCGCATAGGTCTTGCCGTTCTCGTCGACCCGGCTCGGAATATGCGTCGCGCCGATGCAGCTCACGGCGGTGACGGGCGCGAACACGTGGTCGAGCACGTAGCGCCAGTGGCACAGCATGTCGAGAATGATGCCGCCGCCTTCCGCCTTCTTGTAGTTCCAGCTCGGCCGCTGCGCCGGCTGGCCCCAGTCGCCCTCGAACACCCAGTAGCCGAACTCGCCGCGCACCGCGAACAGCCGGCCGAAGAAGCCGGCGTCGCGCAGCATGCGCATCTTGCGCAGGCCGGGAAGGAACAGCTTGTCCTGCACCACGCCGTGCCGGATGCCGCGCTGCTTGGCGAGCTTCGCCAGCTTGACCGCCTTGTCGAGGCTGTCGGCGACCGGCTTCTCGCAATAGACGTGCTTGCCGGCCTCGATCGCGCGCGTCACGAGATCGGCGCGCATCTGCGTGGTCGCGGCGTCGAAGAACACCGTGTCACGCGGTTCTCTCAGCGCCGCATTGAGATCCGTCGTATGCCGCTCGATGCCGTACTGCTGCGCCAGCGCCGCGAGCCTCGCGGCATTGCGGCCGACCAGGATCGGGTCCGGCATCACGCGATCGCCGTTCGGCAGCGCGACGCCGCCCGCCTTGCGGATCGCCACGATCGAGCGCTCGAGGTGCTGGTTGAGCCCCATGCGCCCGGTGACGCCGTGCATGATGATGCCGAGCCGCTGCGTCGCCACGGGCGCTCCTCTCGTCTTGGAACCGAACAGGCCGATTACACTGCAGGAAGGGTCGGAGCCGTCAAGGGGCGGCGCTCAGATCTCGATCTGCCCGCCAAGCTCGACCACGCGGCCGGCCGGAATGCTGAAGAACTCGGTCGCCGGCTGCGCGTTGCGGTGCATCACCTCGAACACGGCGATCTCGAAGCGCTTCCAGCGGGACTTGTTGACCGGCACGATGGTCAGCCGGCCGACGAAAAACGACATGTCCATCATCTCGAAATGCAGCTTGCGCTCGCCGCAGTGGTCGAGCGCCTGCGGGACGTTCGGATGCTCCATGAATCCGTAATGCGCCGTTACGGCGTAGAACTCCTCACCGAAATTCTCGGTCTTGACCCTGTGGCTGTAATGGACGCGCGGCACGTTCTCGGTCATGACGCGAAGGAGCACGATGCGCTGGTGCAGCACCTTGTTGTGCTTGAGGTTGTGCAGCAGCGGCACCGGCACCATGTCGGTGCGGCTGGTGAGATAGATGGCCGTACCGGGCACGCGCGTCTTGGATTTGACGCCGCGGATGAAGTCGACGAGCGGCAGCGTATCGCGCTCGAGCTTGGCGAGGATCAGCGCGCGGCCCTCGCGCCACGTGGACATCAGGAAGAAGACGACGGCGGCGACGATGAGCGGCACCCAGCCGCCCTCCAGCACCTTCGTCAGGTTGGCGACGACGAAGGAGAGGTCGACCACGATGAACGCGCCGGCGACCGTAAGGCTCGCCGGCAGGCTCCACCTCCACACCTCCCGCATCGCGAGATACACGAGCACCGAGGTGAGCAGCATCGTCAGCGACACCGCGATCCCGTAGGCGGCCGCCAGGTTGTCCGAGGAGCGGAATGTGACCGTCAGCGTCAGCGTCAGCGCCATCAGCGCCCAATTGACGAAGCCCACATAGATCTGCCCGTAGCCCTCCGCCGAGGTCTGCTTGATGTTCAGGCGCGGACAGAGCCCGAGCTGGATCGCCTGGCGAGTCATCGAGAAAGCGCCGCTGATGATCGCCTGGCTCGCGATGATGGTCGCGACAGTCGCCAGCACGACGAGGGGAAGCTGCAGGGCGTCCGGGCACAGCGTGTAGAACGGGTTGGCCCCCTTGGCGACGGCACCGTCGATCACGACCGAGGTCTGGCCCGCATAGTTGAGGACGAGCGCCGGCAGCACGAGGCCGTACCACGACAGGCGGATGGGCCGCGGGCCGAAATGCCCCATATCGGCATAGAGCGCCTCCGCGCCGGTCGCGCACAGGAAGACCGCGCCGAGCACCAGGAAGCCGGCCCATCCATGGGTGAACAGCAGCGACGCGCCGTAGCGCGGATCGAGCGCCACCAGCACGCCCGGATGCCGGATCAAGCCGGCGATGCCCAGCACCGCGATGATGATGAACCACAGCGTCATGATCGGGCCGAACAGCTTGCCGATCCGCCCGCTGCCTTGCGGCTGCAGCGCGAACAGCGCGATCAGGATCACGACCGCCATGGTGACCACCCACGGCGCGATCGCGGGCGCCGCGGTCTTGAGGCCCTCGAGCGCGCTCAGCACCGAGATCGCCGGCGTGATCGCGCCGTCGCCGTAGAGCAGCGCCGCGCCCAGGATGCCGGCGCTGATCACCGCGATGCGCGCGCCGCGCTTGATGCCGAGCAGCGACATCAGCGCCAGGATGCCGCCTTCGCCTTCGTTGTCGGCACGCATCACGATCAGCACGTATTTGACCGAGGTGGTGATGATCAGCGTCCACACGATCAGCGACAGCGTGCCGAGCGCGACGTCGGTCGAGCCGCTCGCGCCCTCCCACTCGAGCACGGTCTTCATGGTGTAGAGCGGGCTCGTGCCGATATCGCCGTAGACGACGCCCAGCGCGCCCAGCGCGAGCACCGCAAGGCTGCCGTGAGGCTGGCCGGGTTTCGCTTCGGCCGAAGCCGCGGTCGTCATCGTTGCGAGATCCTGTCGATTGATGGTCGGCGTCCGCCCCACGAATCCCGGGGCGGCACCGCATTATAGAATTTATGCGACCGCCGTGTTGCCGTAATGGAGCCGGTCGGGAAAGACTGTGGGACGACGGCCCGAAAGCCGGATCGGACTGGCCAACCGGACAGGAGAACAGGAATGGATACCCAGGAGTTGCACGACCGCGGCCTCAAGCTGCGGCGCGAGCTGTTCGGCGCCGGCGTCGACGAGCGCGTCAAGGCGCTCGGCGACTTCGGCGCCCCGCTGCAGCACATCATCAATGCCTACGCGTATGGCGACGTCTGGAGCCGGCCCGGGCTGCCGATGGCCACGAAGAGCCTTGCGATGATCGCCATGATGGCGGCGGCCGGCAAGCCGGCAGAGCTGCGCGTCCATCTGCGCGGCGCGCTGAAGAACGGCTGCACGCCGGACGAGATCCGCGAGATCCTGTTGCTGGTCGCGCTCTATTGCGGAATTCCGACCGCCAACGAGGCGCATCGCGCCGCGGTCGACGTCTTGCGCGAGCAGCCGCCGGCCTGAGCCGGTTCCCTAGGCGTTACATCACCGCCATTTCGGAATTCTTCCGGTCGGTCACCAGCATGCAGCCCGGATAATGCGTAATGCAGAAGTCGGGCTTGACGGTCGCGACCACCGACTGTGGCGTGACGCCGCATGCCCAGAACACCGGCAGTTCGTCGTCGTGCATCGGCACCGCATCGCCATGGTCGGGCTTGGCGATGTCCTTGATGCCGATCAGCTCCGGCTTGCCGATGTGCACCGGCGCGCCGTGCACGGTCGGGAAGCGCGTCGTCACCTGAATGGCGCGGATCGCGTCGACCGGCTTCATCGGCCGCATCGACACCACCATCGGCCCGTGAAACGGGCCGGCCGGCTGGGTCTCGATCGACGTGCGATACATCGGCACGGTGCAGTCGCAGGTCTGGTGGCGCAGCTCGATGCCGCAATCGACCAGCGCTTCCTCGAACGAGAACGAGCAGCCGATCGCGAACGCCACCAGATCGTCGCGCCACCAGCGCTTGATGTCGGTCGGCTCGTCGACGACCTCGCCGTTGCGCCAGACCTTGTAGCGGCCGATGTCGGTGCGGATGTCGAGATCCTCGCCGAGCGAGGGCAGGCGCGGATCGCCCGGCGCCGAGGCCGCGAGCAGCGGGCAGGGCTTCGGGTTGAGCTGGCAGAAGCGCAGGAAGTCGCTTGCCAGCGCATTGGGCAGGATCGCCAGGTTTCCCTGCACGTACCCGGGCGCAAGCCCGGAGGTCGGACCGCCGAATTCGTTGCGCCGGATCAGCAGCCGGGCGTCGCGCCCGGTCTGCCGCGCGGCGGACGGGCGGTCATCGAGCGTTGCGAGCGACATGGTTTCTGCCTCTTTCGAGCGGCGAAAGCATCGGTTGCACGCCCATCTTATCACCGGGGGTGCGGCGGAAAACCAGTTGAATAAGCGCCCGATATCGCGTTTCCTTAGGTAACAACAAGGTCCTAACAGGACTTCCGCGGAAGGGAACAGCCCATGAGAGTTCGCAACGTAAGCGTCGGTCGCGCGGCGGGACTTGCCGCCATGATGACGCTGGCCTCGGCGGCGGTCGCACCCGCGCAGCAACCGGCGGCCGCGCCACCGCCCGCGACAGTGACGATCGGCATCGTCTCGTTCCTCAGCGGCCCGGCCGCGAGCCCGTTCGGCGTTCCGGGACGCAATGGCGCCGAGATCCTCATCGAGGCGCTCAACGCCGGCTCGGCGCCCGCACCCTACAACACGGTGGGCCTCGGTGGCGCGAAGATCCAGGCCAAATACGTCGACGAGGCCGGTTCGGCCGCGCAGGTCGTCACCGAATTCCGCAACCTGGTCCAGCGCGACAAGGTCGACGCGGTGGTCGGCTATGTCTCGTCGGGAAGCTGCCTCGCCGTGACGCCCGTCGCTGAGGAGCTCAAGGCGCTCACCGTCTATTTCGATTGCGGCACGCCGCGCATCTTCGAGGAGGCGCCGCGCAAATACATCTTCCGTGCGTCGCCGCATGCCACCATGGATAACGTGGCCGCCGCGCGCTACCTGCTCGCCAAGCACAAGAACATCACCCTGTTCTCCGGCATCAACCAGAACTACGCCTGGGGCCAGGATTCGTGGCGCGACTTCGTCGGCTCGATGAAGGTGCTGGCGCCGAAGGCCGCCGTCGACAAGGCGCTGTTCCCCAAGCTGTTCGCCGGCGAATACGGCGCCGAGGTCTCGACGCTGCTGACCTCCAAGTCGCAGGCGCTGCACTCCAGCTTCTACGACGGCGATCTCGAAAGCTTCATCTATCAGGAACAGGCGCGCGGCCTCGATAAACGCATGCCCATCATCTACACCACCGGCGAGGCGTCGATCTGGCGACTGAAGGACAAGATGCCGAACGGCACCATCATCGGTGCCCGCGGCCCGAATGGCCCGCTCGCTCCCGACAGCGAGCTCAATCGCTGGTTCAAGAAAATATACACCGACCGCTACGGCACGCCGCCGACCTATCCGTCCTACCAGATGGCGCTCTCCATCCTCGGACTGAAGGTGGCCTGGGACAAGGCGCAGAAGGCCAAGGGCGCGAAGCCCACCACCGATGAGGTCGTCACGGCGTTCGAAGGCATCGAGTACGAGGGCCCCAGCGGTCACGTGAAGCTCTCGCTCGCCAACGGTCATCAGGGCGTGCAGGAAACGGCGTACGGGACATACCGCTTCAACAAGCAGACGCAGCAGCCCGAGATCGTCGACGTCATGCGCTTCCCGGCCGATTGCGTGAATCCGCCGCCCGGCGTCAATGCCGACGATTGGATCAAGGACGGCATGAAAGGCGCGAAGTGCAACTGAACCTCGCGCGGGTCTTGGCCGGGCTTGCCGGCCGTCTCGCCTGAGTGAGCCGCCTGCCTTTCCCGCTATCATGCGCGGACGGCTCCCGCGCATGATGGCCATGATAATGGGTGTCGACGCTTCCGGCGCAACTCCAACCGAGGCTCCGTCGTGCTGACCGCGTTTGCGATCCTGACTGACGGCCTCGTCTACGCCGCCTATCTGTTTCTCGTCGCCGTCGGCCTCACGCTGATCTTCGGCGTGATGAAGATCCTCAACGTGACGCACGGCTCGTTCTACGCGTTCGGCGCCTATGGCGCCGCGACCGCGGTCGGCATCTACGTCGATCGCGGGCTGCCCGACGCCGCCGGCTTCCTGCTCATGATCCTGGTCGCGTGCGCGATCGGGCTGGTGCTCGGCCTCATCCTCGAGCGCGGCATCCTGCGCTTCGCCTACGGCAGGGACGAGGTCGTGGTGGTGCTGGTCACCTATGCGGTGTTCCTCATGCTGGAGGACGTCATCGCGCTGGTCTGGGGGCGGGAAATCCTACGCTGCCTACCAGCCGATGGTCGCAGCCGGCAGTATCGATGTCGGCGATCTTGTGCTGTCGAACTACGACATCGGGCTGGTGGCGATTGCCGCGCTGGTCGCGGCCGTCGGCTACTGGGCGCTCAAGTTCACGCGCTGGGGCCGGCTCCTCACCGTCGTGATCTTCGATCGCGAGACCGCGGCCGCCTTCGGCATCAACGTCAAGGTGGTCTACACGGTCACCTTCGTGATCGGCGCGATGCTGGGTGCGCTCGGGGGTGCCGTGATGGCGCCGAAGATTTCCGTCACGCTCGGCATCGGGGTCGAGGTGATCGTGCTCGCCTTCGCGGTCGTGGTGACCGGCGGGCTCGGCTCGGTCGAGGGCGCCCTGATCGGGGCGATCATCGTCGGCATCTGCCGTGCCGCGGCCGTGCATCTCATGCCGCAGATCGAGCTGTTCGTGATCTACGCCGTGATGGCACTCGTGCTCGTCTTCCGCCCCTATGGCCTGTTCACCCAGGCCCAGCCGCGGAAGATTTGAGATGGGCTCGCGCCGCACGCTGATCGGGGCCCTGGCTTTCATGGTGCTTGCTGCCGCCGGGCCGCTCGGGCCGGCCTGGATCACCTCGCTGGCGACCGTCGCGTTCGCCAACGGCCTCGTCGTGCTCGGCCTCGTGATCCTGTGGCGTGCCGGTCTGGTGCCGTTCGGGCAGGCCCTCTTCTATGCGGTCGGCGCCTATACGGTGGCGCTGCTCGGCCGTTTCACCGGCGTGCACGATATCTTCGTGCTGATCGCGGCGGGCGCGATTGCGGCCGGGCTCGTCGCGTTCCTGGTCGGATTCCTGCTCGCGCGCTACCGCGACATCTTCTTCGCGATGCTCAGCCTCGCGATGTCGATGATCCTCTATGGCGTGCTGGTGAAGACCGAGTCGCTCGGCTCGACCGACGGCTTCAACGTCGTGCCCGCCACCTACCTCGGTTACGCGCCGCAGGGCGCCGCGCACGACCTGGCGCTGTACTGGCTGGTGCTCGTACTGTGCGCGCTCGCGGCCCTCATGGTTGCGATCTATTTCGAATCCGTCGCCGGCGTGCTGGCGGCGCCGGTGCGCGACAACGAGATCCGCGTCGAATTCCTCGGCCTCTCGGTCAACCGGCTGGTCCACCTCAAGCTCGTCATCGCGGGCGTGCTCGCGGGGCTCGGCGGCGCCTTGTCGGCGCTCGTCGTCGAGCATGTCGATCCCAACATGGCGTACTGGACGACGTCGGGCGGCTTCGTGTTCGTGACGATCCTGGCCGGCGCCGGCTCGGTCGCGGCCGCCTTCGTCGGCTCCCTCGTGTTCGAGATGTTGCGCTCGATCGCGGTCGACATCTTTCCCGGCGCCTGGCAGATCACGCTCGGCACCGCGCTGCTGCTGACCATCCTGTTCCTGCCCGAGGGGCTCGGCTCGCTCGCCACGCGCTTCCGTCGCAAGCCCGGGAGCGCCGCATGAACGCGATCCTCTCGGTACGCGACCTCGAGAAGACGTTCGGCTCGGTCGTCGCGGCGCGCGACATCACGCTCGATATTCCGCCGCGCCAGATCGTCGGCATGATCGGCGCGAACGGCGCCGGCAAGACCACCTTCATCAACATGATCACCGGCCACCTGCGGCCGAGCAAGGGCAGCATCCGCTTCGAGGACCGCGACATCACCGGCTACGCGTCGCGGCAGATCACCCGCATGGGAATCTCGCGCTCGTTCCAGGTGGCGCAGATCTTTCCCTCGCTCACCGTGTTCGAGAGCATGTGCGCGGCCGCCGCCATCGCGCGCGGCGCCGACAGCATGCTCGGCCGCGCGTTCACGCCCCTGCGCTCGCGCGCGACCTTGGCGGAAGCCGAGGCCGCGATCGAGCTGTTCGGCATCGCGCGTTACCGCGACGTGCGCTCGGCTACCCTGCCGCAGGGCGTGCGCAAGCTGCTCGACATCGCGATGGCGACCGTCGGCGCGCCGCGCGTGCTGCTGCTCGACGAACCGACGAGCGGCATTTCGGCCGAGGAGAAGTTCGACCTGATGGATGTCGTGATGTCGGCGCTCAAGAGCCGCAACACGACGGTGCTGTTCGTCGAGCACGACATGGAGATCGTCTCGCGCTTCGCCGAGCGCGTGCTCGCCTTCTACGACGGAACCGTGATCGCCGACGGCGCGCCCGCCGTCGCGCTCGCCGACGCGCGCGTGCAGGCGTTCATCAGCGGCACCCGGCCCGCGGCCGTGGAGGCTGCCGATGCTTAAGGTCGAGGCGCTCGAGGTCTCGATCGGCCCGGTGCCGATCGTGCGCAATGCGTCGCTCGACCTCGACGAAGGCGAGATGTGCGGGCTGATCGGCCGCAACGGCGCCGGCAAGACCACGCTGCTGCGCGCCCTCATGGGTGCCCTGCCGGCGCGCGGGAAGGCCATGCTGGGCGACGTCGACCTGCTGGCCTTGCCGGCGCATCGCCGGGTCGCGCACGGCATCGGTTACATGCCGGAAGACCGCCGGCTGGTGCCGCAGTTCACGGTCGAGGAGAACATCCGCCTGCCGACCTGGTCGGTCGCGGTCGACGGCGCCGAGCAGCGGCTCAAATGGATCTACGCGATCATGCCGGAGGTCGAGCGCTTCCGCGCCCGCCGCGCGCTGGAGCTGTCCGGCGGCCAGCAGAAGATGGTGGCGCTGGCGCGCGCCCTGATGGGCGGCACCCGCATCCTGCTGCTCGACGAGCCGTTCGAGGGCCTCGCGCCGGCGCTGGCGCGGCGGCTCGGCGAGGTGCTCGCCAATCTCAAGAGCGAGCGCGTCTCGGTGCTGATCGCGGACTCGAACGAGGTGCACTTCGTCGATCTGCTGGCCCGCGCCTTCCGCATCGAACGCGGCGCGGTGAGCCGGGTGTGACCGGTGATCGTAGGATGGGTTGAGCGAAGCGAAACCCATCAGGCAGTATCACCCGGCGAGTCAGCCGATGGGTTTCGCTTCGCTCAACCCATCCTACGCTCAATGCTCGCGCAGCAGCGAGCCGAACCCGTCGACCTTGTCCTCGATCCCGTTCTGGCGCAGCGCCCACCAGTAGATCGCCGTATTGATCGCGAGCACCGGCTTGTCGAGCCAGAACTCCGCGATGCCGGCGAGCCGCGCCATCGCGAGATTTGTGCCGACCTGCAGGATGGCATCGACGTCCGGCCCGTTCACCTCGACGATGGCATCGCGCAGCTGCGCTTGCGTCACATGCGCGATCGCGACTGGGCCGGGACAGCAGAAGCCTTTCAGCCGGACCACCTCGAAGCCGCAGTCGGCGAGGAAGCGCCGCACCTGCGTGTCGCCGACCGGCATGTAGGGCGTGATCACGCCGAGCCGTCGCGCGCCGTAGAGCTTGAGCGCCGCCTGGCACGAGTCGGAGCCCATCGCGACCTTCACCCCGGCGCGCGCCTCGACCCGCTCGCGCAGCTTGATGCTGCCGTCGAGCCCGTCCCAGAAGGTCTCCGACGACATCCCCATGATCAGGTAATCGGGCTCGCAGGTCATCACCCGGTCGATCGCCTCCATCATGGCGCCGCGGATGCCGTCCATCATCCGGTTGAACTCCTCGTCGTTGTGCACCGGATTGTTGGGGATGTGGATGCGGCCGAAATGATTGGTCACGCCGCGCGGCCGCATCTCGTCGAGCTCGGGCTGCACCGAGGTGTTGGTCGACGGCGCGATCACGCCGAATTTCTTGCGGAAGCCCAGGGCGTCGGTCATCGGCGGCATGCTCTTCGAGAACGGGAGCGGCCAGCGTATCGGCTTGCCGGGCTAGGCGCCAAGCCCAATCGGGCTATGATCGCCAGCAAACGGGGACAGGATATCATGCTGCGAAGCGGCAAGGAGCATCTCGAGTCGCTGCGCGACGGGCGCGCCGTCTACGTGGGCGGCGAGCGCATCGACGACGTGACGCGCCATCCCGCCTTCCGCATGGCGGCCGAGACGGTCGCGGCGATCTACGACATGAAGGCGGATCCGGCGAACCGCGGCGCGATGACCTACGAGGAGGACGGCGGGCGCCATTCGATCTACTACCTGCGTCCGCGGACGCGCGACGACCTGCAGCGCCGCATGGAGGGCCACCGCCGCATCGCCGAGCTCACCCACGGCATGTTCGGCCGCTCGCCCGACCATGTCGCATCCTTCGTCACCGGCATGGCGCTCAAGCCGGACGTGCTGGTCCAGCCCTGCGGTCATCCCGACAACCTGCTCGCCTACTACAAGTACGCGCGCGACAACGACGTCTACACCGTCTACGCGGTTGTCCCGCCGCAGGCCGCGCGCAATCCCGAGTTCTACCTGCGCCAGAACATCCCGATGCCGAGCCTGCGCGTGGTCGGCGAGGACGACCGCGGCGTCACCATCTCGGGCATGAAGATGCTGGCGACCGGCGCGGTCTACGCCAACGAGATCTGGATCGGCAACGTCATCCCGCTCGCGCCCGACCAGAAGAAGGAGGCGATCACCTGCGTGATCCCGTGCAACGCCAAGGGCCTCGCGCTGTGGACGCGCAAGCCGATGGCGCTCGACGCCAAGAGCGAATTCGATTCGCCGCTCGCGTGGCGCTATGACGAGAGCGACAGCATGCTCCTGTGCGACAACGTGCACGTGCCGTGGGAGCGGGTGTTCGTGCACGACGACGCGCTGCTGTCGCGCGACATCTACGTCAAGAGCCCGAGCCACTGCTTCGGCAATCATCAGTCGAACGTGCGCTACTGGTCGAAGATGCGGCTCCTGCTCGGCCTGTGCGCCAAGGTCGCGCAGGCGACCGGCGCCGACCAGGTGCCGGCGGTGCGCGAGACCCTCGGCAAGATGGCCGCCGTCGAGGCGACCATCGGCGGCCTGGTGCACGGCCAGATCAATGCCTTCGAGTCGTGGCCCGCGCCCTATGTCTGCTTCAACCGCCGCATCATGTATGCGGGCCTCGAATGGTGCACGCAGAATTACAACTCATTCATCGACGAGCTGCGCACGCTCTGCGGCGGCAGCGTCTTCCAGATGCCCGCCGATGTGTCGGTGATGGCGGACGAGGCGCTGGCCAAGCAGTTCATGACCTACTGGCAGACCCCGCAGAGCGACGCGCTCGCCAAGATGAAGCTGTTCAAGCTCGCCTGGGACATGACCGGCTCCGAATTCGCCGGCCGTCACCTGCAATACGAGAAGTTCTACGCGGGCGCGTCGTTCATCATCCGCAACCACTCGTTCCGCGAGACGGATTGGGTGGAATTCGGCAAGGTCGTGGATGAGCTGATGGCGCGGATATGACGTGCCTCAGCCAGGACCGGCTTCGTAGAGGCCGTGAACCTTTCGGCCTTTGGCTAGCGTGACAATATAAGCGGTCGCTCCGGTGCGTCGAAAGGCCCGATGCGGATCTGTCGGTAGGCAGGACCGGCCGTTGCCTCTCGTCTATGCGGCGGCGAGGCGATGGCCTTCCAAGATATTGTTGGTGAGTGCGTACCAGAGCACGACCGCGCGGACCTTTTCGATGCCGCGCACGCTCACTTGCCGCAAGCCCCAGTTGCGCCAGCGGGCATGGATGCATTCGCAAATGGTGCGGGCCTTGTACTGCGCCTTGCCGGCTTCGCTCGCCATGCGGGCTCGCCACGCCACCACGCCTTCTCGGTCCCGCGGCCGCGGCTGGTAGGGATCAGCTCCGCTCTTGGATTGCGTGGGCGGACAATAGACCTCGATGCCTTGGCTATGCGCCCACCCGATGTCCTCGGCGCTGCAAAATCCGCCATCAACGAGATGGCGTTGCGCAAAGCGCCCGTTGCGGGTGGCCCAGTCTTGCATCATCGGTCGCAAGAGGCCGCGATCGGAGCCGGTGTTCTCGACCTTGATTGCGGCAACGATCGTCTCACCTGCCGCGCTCAGCACTTGCACGTTATAGGCAGGACGGAAGCCGGCATCAGCCATCTTCATGACCCGCGCCTGCGGGTCCGTGGTGGAGGCGCGTGGCTCTTTCGGCTTCTTGCCGTTGCCGCCCTTGTCATCGAGTTCCTGACGCTTGCGCTTGATCTCGGCAAGCGCCGCCTTGGCGGCCTGCACGCGCGCGCTGCGCTCGCGTGCGGCCCGCTCCTTGGCAGCCCGGATGCGCTGATTGCTGGCCCCCGGATCGGCATCGGTCTCGCGCTTGAGCTCTTCCACCACCGCCTGCGCCAGGGCCAGTTGCCGATCGAGCGTCGCCTCGCGCCGAAAGGAGCCAGCGCCGGCATTCGCCCGTATCCGTACGCCGTCCTGCGCCAGCGTCTCGAGATCGACAAGACTAGCCTTGGCCAGCGCCGCAAGATGCTCGCTGAGCAGCCTGTCGAGCAGATCGGCGCAGCTCACCCGGAAGTCCGCCAGCGAGTGATAGTTCACCGAAACCCCGCCGCACAGCCAGCGATAGACGTCATCAGTGATGCACAGCCGCGCCAGAGCCCGGGCGCTGCCGACCCCATCGCTGGTGGCGTAGAGCCAAAGCCCCAGCAGAAGCCGCGGCGCGGCAGCCGGATGACCAGCCCTGTGCTCGCGCGCCTTGATCCGATCTTCGAGCTCGCTCAGGTCGAGCCCTTCCACGTAGTCCCAGATCACCCGCACCCGATGGTCCGCGCCGATCAAGCTATCAATATCGACGCTTCGCAGCTCTATCTGGTCACGCGCTGGCTCGCGCAGCCGAGGCGCCCCGAGTGGCGCCGCATCGGCTTGCGGCTTCGCTTGCCCCGGCAGATCACCGAACAGCTCGTCGCCTGCCATGATCTCCTCCCGCGAATCAACAATCGCAGGGAATCATACTTGCCGTGCCTTCTGCTATCTCGCAGCGACCATTCGCAAAAGATTTACAGCCTCGTAGGGTGGGCAAAGGCGCGAAGCGCCGTGCCCACGCGTTCATTCTCCGAACTCGCCCGCCAAGTCCCGCATATCGCCTCCCCAATCTTTCGGCAGAACGCCGCGCGAAACGAAGCGATGAAATGAGCTATGCGGCCACTCCGCGACCTTGGTTACATAGCCATGTTTCACGGGATTGAAGTGGATGTAGTCGAGGTGTCGCTCCAAGTCGCGGTCATCGCGGATGGCGTGCTCCCAATAGCGGCGTTGCCAGATCCCGCGCTCGCGTCGGGCCACCTTGCTCGCCGATCTTGGCACGTCGACCGGGAGTCCGCGTGAAAAGGCACTCTTGATCAAGCTCCAACGCATGGCGAAATCTGAATCGCCTCCCGGCAGCGCCCAGATCGCGTGCGGGTGATCCGGAAGTATGCAGATCGCGATCGTCTCGAACGGATTGCGTTTCTGCACGGATTGATACATCCGTCGCAAACGATCGATGTGTTTCAGCAAGAGTTTGCTTGAACGATCGGCGAGCGCAACCGTGAAGAAAAATACGCCGCCCTCGATCTTTGCACGACGATATCGCGACATGGTGGCACGCTATCATAGCGTCAGTGGCGTGGGCACGGCGCGTTCCGCCCCTTTGCCCACCCTACGGCGCATCGACTCGATTCACCCCGGCTTAACGCCGAACGCCTTCGCGAAGCGCTCCGCATAGACCGGCCACACGTCGGGATTGATGATGCGCGACGGCTTCTTGCCGTCGAGCATGTCCAGCATCTGGGCGGCCGCGATGGTCGCCATGTTCGTCCGCGCCTCGACCGTGACGCCGGCGGTGTGCGGGCTCACCAGCACATTGTCGAACGCCATCAGCGGGTGGTCGGACGGCGGCGGCTCCTTCGACCACACGTCGAGGCCGGCGCCGGCGATCTTGTCCGCCTTCAGCACATCGGCCAGCGCCGCCTCGTCGTGGATGAAGCCGCGCGCCGCAGTGACGAAAAAGGCGTGCGGCTGCATCAGCGCATATTGCGCGGCGCCGATCATGCCGCGGGTCTCGTCGGTGAGCGGGCAGTGCACCGAGACGAAATCGGCGCGGCGGAAGATGTCGTTGAGGTCGTCGACCTTTTCGGCCCCGCGCGTCGCGATCTGCTCCTTGGTCAGATACGGATCGTAGGCCAGCACCTTCATCTGGAAGAGGCCGCCGCATAGTTCGGATACGCGGCTGCCCACCTGGCCGAGGCCGACGATGCCGATGGTCTTGCCGAAGATGTCGTTGCCGATATAGCGCGCGCGATCGAGCTTGCCCTCCCGCCGCATCGCCCGGTCGACCATGACGACGCGCTTGGTCAGCATGAGCATCATGCCGATCACGTGCTCGGCCACCGCCTCGCGGTTGCCGCCCGCCTGGTTGACGACCAGCACGCCCGCCGCCGTGCAGTCCTTGACGTTGACGGTGTCGTAGCCGGCGCCGTTGGTCGACACGATCAGCAGGTTGGGAGCCCGCTTGAGCAGGTCGGCGGTCGCGTGGAACCTGCCCGCAAGCTCGTCGCGCGCCGAGCCGATCTGGTAGGCGTGGGCTTCGCTCAGGATCGGAGCCGCGACATCATCCGGGCTCTCGTTCTCCAGCTTGTCGATGCGCACGTCCGGCCGCTTGGCGATCGCCCCCAGATAGACGGGCGGCGACGCGAGATTTTTGACATAGAAGATGCGCTTGGTGTTGCCGGCCATGGTCTCGTCCTTCGGAGCTGGGGCAGCAGGAGGGGGCTTGAGCATTATCGCGCCCGGCCGCCCGGCACAATCAGGCTGACCGTGCCGCGGGAGCGCGCCCGGGGGCTAAAAACCGGCTTGTGCGATGAGGCGTCTGCCCCGTAAATGAAGGCATATCGGTCCAGCCGGTGGGACCCCCGCGGTGGAGAGGCTGGTGGCCGAGACGGTTGCCGAGATTGTCGCGGCGCATCGCGCCGGCCGGATGACGCCGGAGGAGACGGTCGCGCGCTCGTACGCGCGCATCCGCGCCCACGCCGACCCAGCTGTTTTCATCGCGCTGCGCGAGGAGCGCGACGCCTTGGCCGACGCCAAGGCGCTGGCAACGCAAGGTCGCGACCTGCCGCTTTATGGCGTTCCGGTCGCCATCAAGGACAACATCGACGTTGCCGACCTGCCGACGACGGCAGCGTGCCCGGCTTTCACCTATCGGCCCGCGCGTGATGCGACTGTGGCCGCGCACTTGCGCGCCGCCGGCGCCATCGTCATCGGCAAGACCAATCTTGACCAGTTCGCGACCGGCCTCGTCGGCACGCGCTCACCTTACGGCATCCCGCGTAACGCGCTTGATCCAAAGCTGATCCCGGGCGGCTCCAGCTCTGGGTCGGCGGTCGCGGTTGCGGCCGGGTTGGTACCGCTCGCGCTCGGCACCGACACGGCCGGTTCCGGCCGCGTGCCGGCCATGCTCAATAACATCGTCGGTCTCAAGCCGAGCCTCGGGCTCGTGTCGACCTACGGGCTCGTGCCGGCCTGCCGCACGCTCGACTGCGTTTCGGTGTTTGCCCTCACGACCGACGATTGCTGGACAGCGCTGGCCGCGATGGCCGGCCCCGACGCGAACGATCCTTATTCGCGCCAACGACCGTTCGGCGCGCCGGGCGGATTGCCGCCGGCCTTCAAGGTCGGCGTGCCGCGGCCGAGCGAGCGCATCTTCTTCGGCGACAAGCAGGCAAGCGCCGACTACGCGGCGGCGCTCGACCGGCTCGCGCGTCTCGGCGGCGAGATCATCGAGATCGATATCGAGCCGTTCTACGAGGCCGCGCGTCTGCTCTACGAAGGCCCGTGGGTCGCGGAGCGCTACGCGGTCGCCGAGAAGCTGATCGCCTCGTCGCCCGATGCGATGCATCCGGTGACGCGCGCGATCACCCTCGCGGGGTCGCGGTCGAGCGCGGTCGCGGCGTTCAAGGCATTCTATCGGCTGGAGGAGCTGCGCCGCGCCGCTGCCGAGGCTTTCGCCCGGATCGATCTCATGGCGTTGCCGACGGCGCCGACCGTCTACACGCTCGAGCAGGTGCTGGCCGAGCCGGTCGAGCTCAACAGCCGCCTCGGCACTTACACCAATTTCGTCAACCTGCTCGACCTGTGCGGGCTTGCGGTCCCGGCAGCGCTCGCGCGAGCGCGGCCGTTCGGCATCACGCTGCTTGCGCCCGGCGGCACCGACGCGCTTGTCGCTTCGGTCGGCCGCGCGTTTCATGCTGACACCGGCCTGCCACTCGGCGCGCTCGGCCGGGCACAGCCGCCGCTGGAATCCTTGGCGCAGGCCCCCGGCGCAATCATGCTGGCGGTCGTCGGCGCGCATCTCTCCGGCATGCCGCTCAACCGCGAGCTCAAGGCGCATGGCGCCACCTTCGTCGCGAGCACGAAGACGACCGCGGACTATCAACTCTATGAGCTGCCTGGCACCGACACGCGCCGGCCCGGCCTCCTGCGCGTCGCGACAGGCGCCGGCGCCGCCATCGAGGTCGAGATCTGGGCGCTGCCGCCCGCCGGCTTCGGCGCGTTCGCCGCCGCCATCCCGTCGCCGCTGACGATCGGTACGCTGCAGCTTGCCGACGACCGCAGCGTCAAAGGCTTTCTGGTCGAGGCTGCTGCCGTCGCGGGCGCGCGCGACATCAGCGATTACGGCGGCTGGCGCGCTTTCGTCGCGGCTGCGGGGTAGCAATGCCTCGGGCGCGGCGCAGCGCGAAGCAGTGCGCTGCAGAATCGGGACCCACACGATGTTGCGACGCATCTGGCGCGCGCACGTCACCGCGCCGCCGCGTAGACCTCGTATTCCTCGCACACCATCATGATGTGCCCACGCATCGCCACGATGGCGCGCTCGCGCTCGCCGCGCAGAATCGCCTCGACCACGCGATCGTGCTCGACGTGCGATTTCGCGAGCCTGCCGAGGTTGCGGAACTGGGCGCGCCGGAACGGCGCAACCCGCAGGCGGGTCGCCAGCGTGAGTTCCGCCAGGTACTCGTTGTGTGCGCCCGTATAGATCGTGCCGTGGAACGCCTCGTTGCTCTCGTGGTAGCGCTGCGGATCGCCGCTCTGGATCAGTGCGCGCAGCTCCTCATGCGCGGCTTCGAGCGCATGACGGTCGGCGCCGGTCATGCGCTCGGCCGAGAACCCGGCGCACAGCGCCTCGAGTTCCGCCATCGCCTCGAACATGCCGATCAGCCGCTGGTGCGTCGGGCGCGCCACCACGGCGGCGCGATGCGGTCGCGCTTCGACAAGGCCGCTCGCATCGAGCAGGCGGATCGCCTCACGCACCGGCGTGCGCGACACCGCGAAGCGTCGCGCGAGCTCGGTCTCGTCGAGTGCCGCGCCCGGCGCGAGCGCGCCGCTCATGATCTCGTCGGCGAGCTGATGCCGCAGCTCCTCGGCAAGCGTCCGGCGCGGGCCGCGCCGCTCGATGCGATCGAGCGAGGCATTGCTCACGGCGTGGTCTCGCGCGGCGGGTCGATCACGCTCACATGCGCCGCGACCACGTGCCAGCCGTCGGCAAAGCGCACCCATGTCTGCATCTGCCGGCCGACCTTACCGGGCATGGTCGTCCGATGAAACAGCGTCGAGGCAACCGCGAAATCGCGGCCATAAGTGGTGATCACGGTGCGTGAGATCGCGCGCGCGAGCCCGGCTGGCGAACGCGCGCCGCGGAACGCCTTGATCTCGTCGTAGCCGTAAAGGATTTCCGCCACGCCGTAGCGGATGGTGCGCGGGTCGTCGCGAAAGATCGCGTCGAGCACCGGCACGTCGTTCGTCACGAGGGCCTGCTCGTAACGCTCGAACTCTCGTCGCACCTCAGCGACGACCTCAGGCAGGTCGATCTCCATGGTTCGTCTCCCGCGCGGCGCTTGTTCTAGAGAGCGGGCTTCGGCGCCGCCGCCACGCCGGCCCGCTCGAGTGCGAAAGCTATACGCAGCGCCACGTCCTCGCGCCACGGCGCCGCGATCACCTGCACGCCGATCGGCAGCGGCGCGAGCGGCACCGGCACCGCGACCACCGGCAGGCCGATGAACGAGATCGGCTGGGTATAGATGCCGATATTCGGGCGCAGCAGGGTCTCGACCCCGTCGAGCATGAAGGTCTGCTGGCCGATCTTCGGCGCCGTGCAGGGCGTCGACGGCGCGAGGATCGCGTCGACCTCATCGAACAGCGCGATGACGCGCTCGCGGTACCGGCGGCGGAATTTCTGCGCCCGCATGACCAGGGCCGCCGGGATCATGGCGCCCGCGATCAGCCGGTCGCGCACCGCCGGATCGAAGTCGCCTGCCCGACGCCGCAGCCGGTCGAGATGCAGGGTGGCGCCCTCGCTCGCGGTGATCACATAGGCCGCGGCGCGGGCTTGCTCTGCCTCGGGTAACTCGATCTCGCGCCGTGCGCCGAGGGCGGCAGCAACGCGCGCGACCGCGGTTTCCGCTTCAGGCATGAGGCCTTCGCGGAAATAGCCGCCCGCGACGGCAATGCGCAGCCCGTCGGCGCCGCGCTCCAGTGCCGGCAGCGCGGGTTCGATTGCGCGATCGGCGCAGACCGGATCCTCCGGATCGGGCCCCTGCATGGCGTCATAGGCGAGCGTGAGGTCGCGCGTCGAACGCGCCAGCGGTCCGAGATGATCGAAGCTCGACACGAACGGAAAGCTGCGCGCGCGCGACAGTCGCCCATAGGTCGGCTTGAGGCCGAATAAGCCGCAGAACGAGGACGGCACCCGGATCGACCCGTTGGTGTCGGAGCCGAGCGTCAGCGGCACCAGGCGCCCCGCGGCGGCTCCGCCGCTGCCGCTCGACGAGCCGCCGGTCATCCGCTGCGTATCGTGCGGATTTCGCGCGGGGCCGTCATGCACGTTTTCGCCCGTGAAGTCGTAGGCGTATTCGCCCATGTTGAGCGCGCCGATGAGCACCGCGCCGGCCGCCTCGAGCCGCTCGATCAGCGGCGAGTCGTGCTCGGCCGGCGGCAGGTCGCGGTTGATCTTCGAGCCCGCGCGGGTCACGAGCCCCTTCACGTCGAACAGGTTCTTCACCGCGAACGGCACGCCGGCGAGCGGGCCCAGCGGTCGTCCGGCGGCGCGCTCGGCCTCGATCGCGCGGGCGCGGCCACGGGCGCGCTCGGCGGTCACGTCCGTGAAGGCATTAAGCACCGGGTTGAGCCGGGCGATGCGCGCGAGCGCCGCCTCGGTGACGTCGCAAGCGGTCGCGTTTCCGTCGCGCACGGCCTGCGCGATCTCGGCAGCGGTCGCTTCGGCGGGGTCGAGCGCCATGGCGTCAGGCGCGAAAGACCGGCGCGGGCTCGGCCTCGTCGCCGAGCTCGGCCTGCTCGACCAGCGCGGCGAGCCGCAGCGTGATGTCGAGATGCGTCCGCACCGCTGCCCGCCAAGTGGGATCGAGCGGCAGCTCGAGCATCGCGGCGGTAGCCGTGATGTAGTCGTCGAGGATGTCTTGCGTCGCCATGGCGGATCCCGGATGCGGCGGCATTCAGATCGGTGGATGCGGAATAGCCGCGATCAACTCGCGCGTATAGTCCGTCTGCGGGTTTTCCAGCACCTGCTCGCTCGTCCCCTGCTCGATGATCTTGCCGGTGCGCATGACGATGACGCGATCGCACAACAGGCGGACCACATGGAGATCGTGCGAGACGAACAGATAGCTCATGCCGAGCGACGTTTTCAGGTCCTGCAGCAGGTTGAGCACGACCGCCTGCACCGACACGTCGAGCGCGGCGGTCGGCTCGTCGAGAATGATCAGGTCGGGCGAGAGCGCGATCGCCCGCGCGATGCCGACGCGGGCCTTCTGGCCGCCCGAGAGCTGGTGCGGAAAGCGGTCGAGCAATTCGATCGGCAGGCCGACCCGGCGCGCGAGCTCTTCGCAGCGCGCGCGGATCGCACCCCGGCCCTTGAGATCGCCGAGCCGCAGGATCGGGTCGGCGATGGCGCGCGCCGCCGTGAAGCGCGGATTGAGGCTGTCGGTCGGGTCCTGGAAGACCATCTGGATGCGTTTGCGCAGCGGCAGCTTGGCGAAGGACTTGGCGGGGATCGCGCCGATGTCGGTGCCGTCGAAGCGGATCAGCCCGTCGCTCTTGTCGATCAGTCGCATCAGCATCATCGAGGTGGTCGACTTGCCGCAACCCAACTCGCCCACCAGCCCTACGCTCTCGCCGCGTCGGATGTCGAAGCTGATGCCGTCGACGGCGCGGAACGTGGTGGCAGCGGGATCCACCGGCTTGCGCCCGAACAGCTTCGCCATCGCGCCGGTTTGGCGCGGATACTCCTTGACGAGCTTGACGACCTCGAGCAACGGCTTGCTCGCTTGCGCGGGTGTCGCTGCCGTGGATGAGGAGGCTTGGGCGTCGGCCGGCAGCAGATCGCGTAGCGTGACGCCCGGGCGCGGCGTCGCCCGCATCAGCTTCTTGGTGTAGGCGTGCGCGGGGGCGCGGAAGATCGTTGCGGCGGTCGCGGTCTCGACCACCTTGCCCTTTTCCATCACGACCACCCGGTCGCAATAGGTGGCGGCGAGCCCGAGGTCGTGGGTGATCAGGATGGTCGACATGCCGCGCTCGCGCGTGAGCTCGACCACGAGGTCCATCACGGCCTTCTGGGTCGTCACGTCGAGCCCGGTGGTCGGCTCGTCGGCGATCAGCAGCTGCGGCTGGCACGCGAGCGCGAGCGCGATGACGACGCGCTGGCACATGCCGCCGGACAGTTCGAACGGATAGGCGTGGTAGCGCTCTTCCGGCCGCGCGATGCGAACCTTGGTCAAGGCTTCGATCGCCTTCTGCCGTGCGTCAGCCGGCACCGCCTGCACGTGCTGCAGCAGCACGTCCTCGATCTGCCGCCCGACCTGGCGAATCGGGTTGAGCGCCGCGCGCGGGTTCTGGAAGATCATCGAGATCTCGCGGCCACGCAGGTCGCGCACCTCGCGCTCGCGCGCGCGGCGCACGTCGACGCCCGAGAACGTGATCGCGCCGTCGGCGATGCGGCCGGCGCGGTCGAGGATGCGCATCACCGCATAGGACGTGACCGACTTGCCCGAGCCGGATTCACCGACGATGCCGAGTGTCTCGCCCTTGGCGACGCTGATGTCCACATGCTGGACCGCGCGCACGATGCCGCGGCGCGTCTCGAACTCGACCGTCAGGTCGCGCACCTCGAGGAGCGGGATGGTGGCCGGGACAGTGGCAGTGTCGGACATTGCGAGCCTCCCGCCTCAGGTTCGCCGCTGCGGGTCGACGATGTCGCGCAGGCCGTCGCCTAGCAGGTTGAAGCAGAACACCGCGAGCATCAGCGCGGCGCCCGGGAACAGCGCGATCCACCACTCGCCCGAGATGATGTTGCCGGAGCCTTCCGCCACCATGATGCCCCATTCGGGCGTCGGCGGCTTGACGCCGAGGCCGATGAAGGAAAGCCCGGCGGCATTGAGGATCGCGTAGCCCATGGTGAGCGACATCTGCACCACCATGATGGGCATCACGTTGGGCAATATCTGGGTGAGCACGATGCGCATCTCGCCGTTGCCGCACAGCCGCGCTGCCTGCACGAAGCCCGCGTCGCGGCGCACATTGGCCTCGGAGCGCGCGATCCGCACATAGAGTGGGTAATTGATGATCGCGGTCGCGATCACGATATTGGTGACCGTATTGCCGAGCGCCGCCACGATGCCCATGGCGAGCACGAACAGCGGAAACGCCATGATGGTATCGGCGATACGGCCGATGATCAGGTCGGTCCACCTGCCGAAGAAGCCCGCCGCGACGCCCGAGAGGCCGCCGAGCGCAAACACCAGTGCGACCGAGAACACGGCGATCGAAAGGTCGAGCCGCGTCGCCGCGATGACGCGGCTGAGGATGTCGCGGCCGTATTCGTCGGTGCCGAACCAGTGGTGCGCCGACGGCGGCTGCAGCTTGGCGACGACGTCGCTCGTGAGCGGGTTATAGGGCTCGATCAGCGGGCCAAATATGGCGCACAGAACAATCAGCGCGAACAGCGCGAAAGCGAAGCCGGTGACGGTGTTCTCGCCGATCACGTGGCGGGCGTGCGAGAAGATCGAAGCCTGCTTCGCGGTCGCGAGGGCCGGGGCGACCGGCGAGTCGATGCGGATGGCGTCGCTCATGCTTCGATCCTCACGCGCGGGTCGATCACTCCATAGAGGAGGTCGGTCGCGAGGTTGAGCAGCACGTAGAGGATGGCCATCGCGAGCACGAAGCCCTGCACCGGCGCAAAGTCCGAGGCGATCAGCGCCTCGACCGCGTAGGAGCCGATGCCGGGCCAAGCGAACACCTTCTCGACCAGCACGTTGGCGCCGAGCAGGAAGCTGAAGACCATGCCGAGCGTGGTGACGACCGGCAGCATGGCGTTTCTGAACGCGTAGGTGATGATCACCCGATAGGGCGACAACCCGCTGGCGCGCGCGGTGCGCACGAAGTCGGAGGCGAGCACGGCCAGCATCGAGGCGCGGGTGATGCGGGTGATGGGGGCGAGCGAGAAGATCGCGAGCGTCACGGCCGGCAGGATCAGCGGTGTGAGGCAGGCGCGAAACAGCGCGAAATCGCGCGCGATCAGGCTGTCGATCAGATAGAAGCCGGTAACTTGCGGCGGCGGCGTGTAGAACACGTCGAGCCGGCCGAGCGGTGAGGGCGCCCAGCCGAGCAGGAAATAGAACACGTAGATCAGCAGGAGACCGGTAAAGAACACCGGCAGCGATACGCCGGCGGTAGCCACGATTCGGCAGGCGTGATCGATGATCGAGCCCTGGCGCACGGCGGCGATGATCCCCAGCGGCACCGCGATCGCCATCGCGACCAGCAAGCCCAGCAGCGTGAGCTCAGCCGAGGCGGGCAGCCGCGCCGCGATGTCGCTGACCACCGGCTGGCCGGTGGTGAGCGAATTGCCGAGGTCGCCGTGTGCGAGATCCTTGACGTAGCGCACGAACTGCTGCGGCAGTGGCTGGTCGAGGCCGAGCTTGTGGCGCACCTCGGCGATCGCCTGCGGGGTCGCGGCCGGACCCGCGAAATAGGACGCCGCATCGCCCGGCAGCACGCGGGTGAGCACGAACGTGACGATGATCACGCCGATCAGGCTCGGGATCGCGGTCGCCAGCCGCTTGCCGATCTGCCGCAGCATGGCGGCTCAGCCCTTCACCAGGGTGCGATAATCGAGCCGCCGGTGGAACCAATACTGATAGCCGCTGATGTTCTTCTGCATCGCGACGTTGACATACGGCTGATACAGCGGCACGCGCGGCATGTCGGCATAGGCGAGGTCGACGAAGCCCTTCACGTCCTTGTCGTAGGTTGCTGTGTCGCCCGTCGCGGCGGCGGCGCTGGCGCCGTCGATGAGCGCATCCATGTCCTTCGACTGGTAGCTCATCGTGTTGAAGACCGAATTCTTGCCGTGATAGCACCAGATGAAGAAATACTCCGGGTAGTCGAGCCAGCCCGAGAACACGTTGGTGTAGAGTGGGAAAGTCTTCTTGTTGAGCTCGGTGCGCCAGTTGGCGCCCGGCACCTTGTTGATCGTCGTCCGGATGCCGATCTGTGCGAGGCTCTCCTGGGTGAGCACGCAGATCGGCTCGTTGACGCCGGCGAAGCCGAGGTCGAACGACAGCGTCGTGTCGAAGCCGTTGGGATATCCGGCTTCCGCCATCAGCTGTTTCGCCTTCGCGATGTCGGTCGCGAACTTGTGCGGCTGCGGCCACGCCACTTCGGTCTTGTAGTCGGCCGGGGCGCCGAACAGCGGCCGGCCGAGGCCGAACAACACCGCGTCCATGATCTTCTGGTAGGGGATCGCGTAGGCGACCGCCTGGCGCACCTTGAGATTATCGAATGGCGGATGCTTCACGTTCATGCCGATGTACTGGATGCCGTTCGAGTACGGCGTCGACACGATGTTGAGCTTGCCGGCGCCCTTGAGCTCGACGAAATCCTTGTTGGGCAGCTCGTAGGAGATGTCGGCGTCGCCGCGCTCGAGCAGCGCGCGCCGGTTGCCGGCCGACGGCACCATGCGCCAGATGATGCGCTTGATCTTGGGCAGCGGGCCGCCGGTCCAGGCGTCATTGCGCTCGAAGACGACCTGCGTGCCCGCCGTCCAGTTCGTCACCCGATAGGCGCCGCTGCCGGCGGTGTTCTGCTTGGTGAACTCGAGGCCCCACGGGTCCTTGTCGGTCGCGTGCTTCTTCACCAGCTCGGAATTCACCACGCACGGCACGATGACGGCGAGATCCGGCACGGTGAGGCGATCTTTGCGCAGGAAATCGACGCGCACCGTGTGGTCATCGACGACGACGAATTGCTCGGGCTTGGTGAGCGAGCCGGCGCTCATCTGGAAGGTCGGGAACCCGCCGACCGTGACGGCCCGGTCGAGCGACCATTTGACGTCCTTGGCGGTGACCGGCGTGCCGTCCTGGAAGACCGCGTTCTTCTTGAGCTTGAAGGTGACCGACATGTCGCCGATGCTCATGTCATCAGCGAGCTCCATCTTGAACTTGTCGCGGTCGTAGTAGGGCGTCCCGCCGACCGTCTTCATCTCGTGGCTGATCAGGCGGTCGTAGCAATTCCACGAGACCTCATAGCCGGGCACGTTGGTGCCGACGCCATGGATGTCGAGGTTGTTGGGCCCGCTTTCCGAGACGATCAGCAGCGTTTCCTGGCGTGACTGCGCCTTGGCGGGCGACCACACCGCGGGCGCTGCCGGCAACACCGTGCCGGCCGCGGCGGCCGTCATCGACTTGAGAAACTCACGACGCTTCATCACGGCCTCCCGCAGGTGCTGCTGGAGGCTATTCCGCAAGGCTCGTGCCAAATGCCGATCGCGTCGGCTCCTCGGCGCATCAACTGATTGATGTCGCTTGCGTTATGGCGTGCTGCCGGCCTCTCGGCGCGCCTGCGGTCGACGAAGACGACTGCATACAATTCGGATAGTTCGGTCTATTTTTTAGGCGATCGGCATCTGCGGCGCCTGACCACACCCGTGTTGCTAACCCCGCGCCGCTGGCACAGTATTTGCGGAGCATCGTCGGCTCTTTTGCCGGGACGCCGCGAATGGAGGTTGAGCCTTGGCCTCGCCGACCAAGCTTCGCATCGACGATGTGAGCATGACGTTCGCGACGGCGGGCGGGCCGTTCCAGGCGCTGGATCACGTGACGCTGGCGATCCCGGCTGGCCGTTTCGTGAGCCTGATCGGACCGTCCGGGTGCGGCAAGAGCACGATCTTCAACATCGTCGCGGGCTTGCAGGAGCCGACCGCCGGGCGGGTGCTGATCGACGGTCTCGATGCGACCGGGACGATCGGCCGCGTCGGCTACATGCTGCAGAAGGATCTGCTGCTGCCCTGGCGCACCCTGGTCGACAACATCATCCTCGGCATGGAGATCCAGGGCGTCCCCCTTCGGCAGGCGCGCGATAGAGCGCTGCCGCTGCTGCGCCGTTATGGCCTTGGCGGCTTCGAGCGCGCCTATCCGAACGCCCTGTCGGGCGGCATGCGCCAGCGCGCCGCGCTGCTGCGCACACTGCTGTTCGATACCGACGTGATCCTGCTCGACGAGCCGTTCGGCGCGCTCGATGCGCAGACCAAACTGCGGATGCAGGAATGGCTGCTCGAGCTGTGGAGCGATTTCGGCAAGACCGTGATCTTCGTGACCCACGATGTCGAGGAGGCGATCTTCCTCTCCGACGAGGTGCACGTGATGGGCACGCGCCCGGGCCGCGTCGTCGAGACCCTCGGCGTCGATCTGCCGCGTCCGCGCCTGCGCTCGTGCACGACGACGCCCGCGTTCATGGAGCTCAAGGAGCGCTGCCTCGAGCTGCTGCGCCTCGATCAGGCCGCCGTCGACCGGGCAGCATAGCAGGCGCATCATGGCTCTTCAGCACACATCGTCTTCGGCCGGCGGCCTGATCGAGCCGGCGCCAACGCGCGCGCATGGCGGCGGCGCGCCGCGGCCCACGCGCGTGGCGCGGCGTCTGCCGGTCCGGCGCGACTGGCCCACTTGGCTGATCGTCGGCATCCAGATTGGCGTCCTGATCGGGATCGTCGCGCTGTGGCAGGTGAGCGCCGACAACGGCTGGATCGACGCGTTCTTCTGGTCAAAGCCGAGCGCCATCTACGCGACCCTCAAGACGTTCTTCACCGCGGGCGATGCCTGGACCGACATCTGGTTCACCTTCCGCTCGACGATCCTGGGCTTCCTCATCGGCACGACCGCGGGGTCACTGCTGGGCCTGTCGTTCTGGTGGTCGCGCAATTATGCCGCGGTCGTGCAGCCTTATGTGATCTGCTTCGAGTCGCTGCCGAAGCTCGCACTCGCGCCGCTGATCGTGCTGGTATTCGGCATCGGGCTCGCCTCGAAGATCGCGGTCGCAACTGCGCTCACGATCGTCGTCTCGACGCTCACGACCTTCGCGGGCGTCAAGGCGATCGATCCCGACGGAGAGCGGCTGTTCTACTCGCTCGGCGCGACGCGTCTGCAGGTCTTTCGCAAGCTGGTGATTCCGTCGTGCCTGCCGTGGATCATCTCGGTGCTGCGCATCAATATCGGGCTGGCGCTCACGGGCGCCGTGGTCGGCGAGTTCATCTCCTCGCAACACGGCCTTGGCCGCGCGATCCTCTATGCGGGGCAGACCTACGAGATCGCGCTCGTGTGGGTTGCGGTCCTGGTGCTCTCGACGCTGTCGGTCGTGATGTATGTGTCGGTGGGGCTACTCGAGCGCTTGTTGCGCAAGGGTGTGAAGTCGTAAGATTTGATCGAAACCGGAGGAGTGATCGGCATGGACAGGCGAAAGTTTCTCGGCTCGGTCGGCTCGCTCGGACTGGCCGCGGTCGCTAGTCCCCGCGTTGCTCGCGCCGCTACTCGCGAGATCATCGTCACCGAGCCGGTGCACTCGACCGGCTACCTGCCGCTCTATGTCGCCATCGCAAAGGGCTTTTTCGGCGACGTGAAGGTGAGCGTCCTCACCATCGATAACGGCGCCGGCCATACTAATGCGGTGCTGACCGGGCAGGCCTTCGCGTTCATCGGCGGCCCCGAGCATTGCGCCTATGCCAAGATCAAGGGTGCAGAGCTGCGCTCGGTGGTGAACTGCGTCGATCGCGGCAACATCTATTACTGCGCCGCCAAGGGCGCTGAGCCGGCCGGCACCGACTGGAGCGCGTATTTCAAGGGCAAGGCCATCTCGGTCGGCTCGCCCGGCGGCACACCGAACTCGATCACCCGCTATTTGCTCAAGAAGTGGAAGCTCGATCCACAGCGCGACGTGACTCTGGTCGAGGTCGCCAATTCGGCCGTCTTGCCTGTGGTGCGCGGCCATCAGGCGCAGATCGGCGTTGCGACGGAGCCCTTCGTCACCCAGGGCGTGCGTCAGAACATCTGGGGAGAGCCGTTCTACAACGTCCCGAAGGAGCTCGGGCCCTACGCATACTCGACGCTCAATGTCCGTCTCGATACCATCCAGAAGGAGCCCGAGCTGGTGCGGACCTTCGTGCGCGGGATGATCCAGGCACTGAAGCTCACCTACGCCGATCCCACCGAGGCAAGCGCGATCGCCAAGGCGCAGTTCCCGACCATGCCGCTGGAGGATATGCGCGCGACGCTCGACCGCTCGTTCAAGGACGAGCTGTGGAGCAAGGACGGGACCATCAGCAAGCAATCGTGGGAGACCGCCAAGAGCGTTGTGCGGGACGCCGGTATCCTCAAATCCGATGTTGCCTACGAGGCGATCATCGACATGAGCTTCGTCGAGGGTGCCGGGGTCAAGCTGTGAAGCGATCGACCGGTCGAGTGCAAAGAAGCCGATAGGGAAATCCAAGGAAGGGTTACGATATGTCCGAGCCGATCTGGAACCAGTTTCTCACCGAGCGCGACAAGGCGGTGTTCTCGACCTCCGGCTATGGCGCGCGCCAGGGCTTCGGCAAGCGGCCGGCCCTGCTCATCGTCGACGTGAACTGGGCGTTCTGCGGCGACAAGCCCGAGCCGATCCTCGAGTTGATCAAGAAGTGGCGCAACTCGTGCGGCGAGGATGCGTGGACGGCGCTGCCGTATATCCGCTCGCTGATCGACAAGTGCCGCGCCAAGGGCGTGCCGGTGATTTACACCACGGGCGTGCGGCGCGATGACAATTGGGATTCGGGAAGCTGGAGCTGGAAGAACGACCGCTCGGACGAGGACCGGACCACCAAGACGGCGCTCGCCAATATCGACGGCAACGAGATCGTCGCGCCGATCGCGCCCGGCCCGCAGGACATCGTGATCTATAAGCAGAAGCCGTCCGGCTTCTTCGGCACCAACCTTGCGAGCTATCTCACGCTGCTCGGGTGCGACAGCCTGATCGTCACCGGCACGACCACCTCGGGCTGCGTGCGCGCGAGCGTGCTCGATGCGTTCAGCCTCAACTACCGCATCACGCTCGCCGAGGAGGGCTGCTTCGACCGCTCGCAGGCGAGCCACGCCATCAACCTGTGCGACATGAACGCGAAGTACGCCGACGTGGTGAAGACGTCCGAGGTGCTCACCTTCATCGACACGTTGCCGAGCGGCATGTTCGACCTGCCGAAGGGATCGCAGCTGCACACGCTCGACCTCTCGCCGAAGCGGGCCGTGGGCTGACAAATCTGCCGGGCGCGATCGGGCTCGCACGCGCGGTTGCGGGCCGGCAAATCTTCGGGAACGCGCCGTGAAACCTGTCGAACTTGCCGCCGAGCCGTCGACGCTCGCCGTCGATCTCGTGCGCAGCGCGCTTGTCATCATCGACATGCAACGCGATTTCCTCGAGTCCGGCGGGTTCGGCGCCGCGCTCGGTAACGACGTGACGCGGCTGCGGTCGGCGATCGCGCCATGCCGCGCCGTGCTGGAGGCGGCGCGCGCGAATAGCGTGCTGGTCATCCACACCCGCGAGGGGCACCGCCCGGATCTGACCGACGCGCCGCGGCACAAGGTCGAACGCGGCGATCCGGCGCTGCGCATCGGCGAGCCCGGACCGATGGGTCGCATTCTGGTGCGCGGCGAGCCGGGGCACGACATCATCGCCGATCTCTATCCGCAGCCCGGCGAGCCGGTGATCGACAAGCCCGGCAAGGGCGCGTTTTACCAGACCGACCTCGATCTCATGCTGCGCAACCGCGGCATCGACACCTTGCTGGTTTGCGGCGTCACGACGGAAGTGTGCGTCAACACCACGGTGCGCGAGGCCAATGACCGCGGTTATCGCTGCATCGTGCTCGCCGATTGCTGCGCATCTTATTTTCCCGAGTTCCACACCGCCGGCCTCGCCATGATTAAGGCGCAGGGCGGAATCTTCGGATCGGTCTCGTCATCGGGCGCTTTGCTCGACGCTCTCGCGACGTGACGGGGGCGTCACGCGGAGCGCTGGCTGTTGCCTGATTTGAATCCAACTTGACCAGGAATTCATCGTCGCCGGCCGATCACGATTGCGGCGCCGCGGGGCCTGGGCCGCTACGCGCCACATCGATCTCGCCTCCGATCGGCGACGATTCAATTCAATCAGGGAATTCAAGCGTTTCCGCCGAAGGCTCGGTGCCGAGCCGGTGCCGCCGTGCTGTTGGCACGCTGTTTGCGTGAGGAGGGCGCGGGCGCGGCAACCGCGTCCATTTGCAATGTCCTGGTTGGCTTCGCGGGGCACGGATTCTTCATCGAATCCCCTCGTGGGAAGGGCGGACGTCTCGTTTGCGACCCGAAGTTACCCGGCATCGGGATCGTGAACGGGGCGTCCGCTTTCTTCTTGACCGCGAGTGCAGCCGACCTCGGGGGGACGCAATGACCGCCGCCGCGACGCATCGTCCAGCCCTGTGGACTCCCGGCGATTGGAACGCCTTCTTCGGCTTCGGCACCAACATCCTCGTCAACATGTTGACACTGACGGCGCTCTTGAGATTCGTTCTCAAGATGCCAGATGCGCTCGTGTTCGGCCGCATCCTGCCGGCGCTCGGCCTCATGCTGTGCCTGAGCACGTTCTACTACGCCTTCCTCGCTTGGCGCCTTGCGCAAAAGACCGGCCGCACTGACGTTTGCGCGCTACCCTCGGGCGTGAGCGTGCCGCACATGTTCATCGTCACATTTGTCGTCATGCTGCCCGTCATGCTCAAGACCAACGATCCGATCAAGGCGTGGGAGGCTGGGCTGGTCTGGGTATTCTTCCAGAGCTTCATCCTGATGGTCGGCGGCTTCATCGCACCGTATATCCGCAAGATCACGCCGCGCGGCGCCTTGCTCGGCACACTCGCCGGCGTCTCCATCACCTTCATCTCGATGCGTCCGGCGCTCGAAATGTACATGACGCCGCAGATCGGCCTCGTGTGCTTCGCCGTCATCCTGGTGAGCTGGTTCGGCGGTGTTCGCTACCCGAAAGGCATTCCGGCCGGCCTCGTTGCCATCGTGGTCGGCATGCTCATCGCCTGGGGCTCTAACTTGTTCGGCCTCGGACTTGGCGGCGTCAGCGTGCAGAAGGTCGGCGACGCGTTCGCGAATTTCGGCTTCTCGGTGCCGCTGCCGGCCGTAGGCCACGTCTTTTCCGGCTTCCAGTTCCTCGGCGTGATCCTGGTAACCGCGATTCCGTTCGGCATCTACGACCTGGTCGAGGCGATGGACAACGTCGAGAGCGCGGAAGCAGCCGGCGATCATTACCCGACCACGCGCGTGCTCTGCGCCGATGGCGTCGTGAGCCTGGTCGGCTGCCTGATGGGCAATCCCTTCATCAACGCGGTCTATATCGGCCATCCGGGTTGGAAAGCGATGGGCGGCCGCATCGGCTATTCGGCCGCGACCGGCATCATGGTGGTCGTGCTGTCCTGGTTCGGCCTCGTCGCGCTGATGCTCGCGCTCGTGCCGGTGGTCGCGATCCTGCCGATCCTGCTCTACATCGGCATGCTGATCGGCGCGCAAGCGTTCCAGACGTCCCCGCAGCGGCATGCTCCCGCCATTGTGCTTGCGCTGATCCCGCATCTTGCGGCTTGGGCCAAGACCCTCCTGGATGGCGCCCTGTCGGCCGCCGACACCAGCGCAATGAAGGTCGGGCTCGATAAGCTCGGCGCGTCGGGAGTGCTGTATCATGGGTTCGAAGTGCTCGGCGGGGGCGCGATCCTCACCGGCCTCGTGCTCTGCGCGACCGCGATCTGTGTCATTGATCGCAAGTTCGTGCACGCCGCGGCCTTCGCATTCGGGGGCGCGGTGCTCACCTTCTTCGGCTTCATGCATGGCGAGCAGGTCGGCATCGCGGTCACGCCATCCGTCGCGTTCGGCTACCTGCTGGTTGCCGTCTTCCTGCTCGGCCTCGGCCGCTATGCGACGGCTCCTGCAGCCGCCGCACCCGAACCGATCGCTCACGATCCCGTTGCGGTGCCCGCCGAATGAACATCGCCGCGAAGCCCGGCCTTCTGAATCGCCGCCTTGATTTCGTCCGACGGCGGAATGCCGACCGGATGGCCCTCTTGTCCTTCGCACCGGTCGCGTCGTCGACGATGATCGTGTGCAGGCCGCTGCGCTCCGTGCTGTCGAAGATCGGCACCGGGCCCACCTTGCATGTCCTGGTTGGCTTCTCGGGGCCGGATTCGTCATCGAATCCCCTCGTGGGAAGGGCGGACGTCTCGTTTGCGACCCGAAGTTACCCGGCAACGGGATCGTGAACGGGGCGTCCGCTTTTTTGCGCCTCAGGGGCCGGTGCGGACCAGTCGAGAGGCCGGATGGGCTCCGCGGCATCGCGGCAAGTTAAGGTAAACGTTTAATGATTTCTTAAGAAATAAGGGTAAATACGGTTTAACGATTTCCCCCTCCCTGTTAAAATCCGACTGTCACAAAACTGTCATGCGACAGGCCGGGGAGGGTTCGCTCGACCGCCAAGCGTGAGGTCGGGCCCTGTTTTGCGCAAACGCAAAAAATCCGGAGAGCTGGACAACTATTGCATGCGCGCGGCCGCGCGCCTCCACCAAGGGTGCGGCCGCCGGATGCGTTGGAATCGGAGAGTGGACTGCATGCGCGGTTTGTACACGGCGTCCCGCGCGGTCGTCGGCAGCTTTCGCGGCACGTCGGTGCGTATCGTGGCGGCGCTCGTCGCCTGTCTGGCCGGTTGCGGATCGGCCTACGCCATCCCGTCCCCTGAGCTCGTCGTCGGCTCGTTCACCAGCATCTCGCAACTGTTCGCGCTCGGCTCGGCATTGCTCGGCGGCGGCGCCGCCGTCGCGACGCTGCGCATGCGCTCGCGCGGCGCGCGCTCCCGCTCGCTGCTGGCGGTGGCGTTCGGCTCGGCCGTGCTTCTCGCGGTCTCGCTCGGCTTCAACGCCTACCAGTACGTGTCGGGCCGCAATGCGCGCGAGGCCCGTCTCGAGGCGACGCTGGTGCGGCCGGCCCATACGGAGGGCGGCCTGCCGGTCGATTCCGAGATCAAGGAGCTGAACTATTCGCAGCAGCTCAAGAGCCCGCAGGGGATCACGACGGCCGAGGCCGAGAACCTGCTCGCCGCGGCGGCCCGGGGTGAGGCCAAGGACGTGATCTTTCTCGATATCCGGGAGAAGGCCGAGCACGAGGCGGGCGGCATGCCCGGCGTGAACTGGATCCGCTTTCCCGATCTCGCCGCGAGCCGGATCGATCTGCGCGGCAAGCATGCCGTCGTGTTCTGCCATAACGGCAATCGCAGCAGCGAGTTCTGCCTCAAGATGGCGGCGCTCGGCATCGACTGTCGCTTCATGATCGGCGGCTTCGAGAAGTGGATCGTCGAGGGCCGCTCGATGACCGGCTTCCATGCCCGCTCGCTCGCCGATCTGCGCGCGATTCCGCCTTACGCCAACCAGCGGACGCTGCTCGACACGCCCGACGTCAAGCGCCTCATCACGGATGCGAACGCGGTGCTCGTCGATGCCCGCTATCCGGGCGAATTCTCTCTCCAGCATCTGCCGAACGCGATCAACATCCCGTTGCGCCGGACGCCGACCATCGAGCTCAACCGGATGATCGCCGCGCTGCCGCACCGGCCCATCGTCATCCCGTGCTACGACCGCCGCAGCTGCTTCATGGGCGAGGTGCTCGGCCTCGAGCTCACCCGCGCGGGCTACGATTACCGCGGTCGCTATACGCTGCCGTGGGAGTATTTCGTTCCCGCCGGTCCACCGCCCCACATCGCGAGCTTTATCGATCAGGAACACGTGACCCTCTGGGCCCGGCTCGGCAGCCGCCTCGGGGATCTGCTGGGCTTCCTGGGTGGGTGGATCGGCCTCGTGCCCGCGATCCTGCTGCTCGCGCTCACCTCGCGCTTGCTGGTGCTTCCGTTCTCGCTCAAGGCCGAGCGCGACCAGGTCAAGTCGCGCGCCGTCGCGGACGAGCTCGCGGCGCTCAAGGCCGCGTTGAAGGATGATCCGCCGCGCATGACGCGCGCGATCGGCGCCTTCTATCGCCGCCACCGCATCACGCCGTTGCGCAACCTCATCGCGCTGCTCTTCCTGCCCATCATGGCGCTGGCGATGACCGCGGTGCAGCACGCCGTATCGGCGAGCGGCGGGCACTTCGCGTGGATCGGCGATCTTGCGGCGCGCGACCGCTGGCTCGTGCTGCCGGCGCTGTTCGCCGCCCTCATCACGCTCTACATCGACATGGCGTTCGTTCGCACGGGGCGGCAGCGGCTCGCCGTATGGGCGACGGTCTTCCCGCTCTTCGTCGCGACCGGCGCGCTGTTCTCGGCCGGCACCGATCTCTATCTGGTGACGAGCGCCGCCTTGCTGATCGTCCAGCGCCTGGTCGTCAACGGCGTGCCCGGCCGCCTGCGCGCGGCGTGGCGCCGCCGGCGGCTCGGACCGGGCGCGGTAGCGCTCGCCGACCCGGATGCGCTCGCCGACCACGGCAACAAGGCCTATCGGCTGGCGCGCATGCGCGCCGCCGGTCTGCCGGTGCCGGATGGCGTGCTGCTGACGCCGGATTTCCTTGCTGCCTTCGCGGTCGCGCCGGCCGGCCAGCGCCGCGCCCGTCTCGATCGGCTGTGGCGGGCGCTCGGCGGCCGCCGGCTGGCGGTGCGCAGCTCCGCACGCGGCGAGGACAATGCGGCGCAGAGCTTTGCGGGCGTGTTCGAATCCGTGCTCGACGTCGATCGCGATGGATTGGAAGACGCGATCGGGCGCGTCCGCGCCTCGTTCGGGGCGGCGCGGGTCGATGCCTACGCGGCGACGCCAACCGCCGGCAGCGTGCTGGTGCAGCACATGATCGCGGCCGAGTTTGCCGGCGTGCTCTTCACCCGCGATCCGTCGGCCGGCGGCCTCGCGATGATCGAGATGGTCAAGGGCACGGCCGAAAACCTGGTGTCCGGCACGGTGCGGCCGTGGACGTTCCGCTTCGGCCGCGTGTCGGGCCGACAGTTCGGCGACGGCAAGGCGCCGATCGATCTCGCACCGCTGCTCGCGCTCGGGCAACGCGCCGAGGAGTTGTTCGGACGCCCGCAGGACATCGAGTGGACGTACGCGGACGGGCAATTCCATCTGGTGCAGAGCCGCGACATCACCCGCGTCATGGCGAGCGATCCCGATCGGGCCGCGGTCCAGGATGACCTGGCGCGCGTCATCGACGTCGCGCGCGGCGCTGCGCCCGACCAGGTCGTTTTCGCCAAGAACGAGCTGTCCGAAATGCTGCCGCGGCCGAGCGCCTCGTCGCTGTCGCTCATGAAGGCGCTGTGGGCAAGCGGCGGCAGCGTCGATCGCGCGGCACGCACATTGGGCTTCTCGTATAGGATTGCCGAGGATTCGAGCTACTTGGCGACGATCCTCGGACGTCTCTACGTCGACAAGCGCGAGGAGCAGGCGCGCGCCTTTTCGATCGGACCGATCGCGTCACGCAGCCTGATGCGCCGCGCCGATCGCATCGAGCGGTCCTTCCGCGAGGAATTCCTCCCGCGCTTCCTCGCCGATATCCGCGTTCTCGAGGCCGTCGATTTCGATCGGCTGACGACCGCGGAGCTCGTCGAGGAGATCGGCCGGCTGCGCGAGCGGTTTACGGGCGATACCCACGTCGAGGTCGACGTCATCAACATTGCGGCGAACTTCTATCTCGAGCGCGCGCGTCACGGGCTGAGCGAAGCGGGGCTCGATCCGTCGAGCTTCCTCGGTCACATCCCCGAGACGTTCGAAGGCCGGGCGATCGCCGAGGCGGCCGCGGCGCCGCTCGAGAGCCGCCATTGGTTCCTCGTCCGCAGCGTGGGGCATCGCGCCGCGTTCGACTACGAGCTCGCGGAGCCTCGCTATGCCGAGAATCCGGAAGCGCTGAGCGGGGTCGTCGCCGCCAAGGCCGATGTCGGGCATTCCGGCACGGAGGGCGACGCGGTGCTAAGTCGGCCGCTCGCCGCCCTCGTCGGGATTGCGCGCCGCTTCGAGACGCTCAAGGAGGACGCGAAGCACCAGTCGCTGCGCGAGCTCGCGGTGCTGCGCCGGGCGATGCTGGCGCTCGATCGCCAGCTCAGCTTCGGCGGGCTCGTCTTCCACCTCACGTTCGATGAGATCGCGACCATACGCGGCCGCGATGTCCCGCCGCTGCGCGATGTCGCGCTGCGGCGTCGGGACGATGCGGCGCGTCTGTGCCGCGAGCCTTCGCTTCCCGCGATGCTCACCGTCGCGGCGATCGAGGCCGCCTCGTGCGGCGAGACGGTCGAGACGCAGGCGGCCGACGGCGTCATTCGCGGCGCATGCGTCGCCGGCAGCCGGCCGGTCGAGGGCCGCGCCCGCGTGGTGTCCGAGATGGACGCCGAACGCGGCGCGCTGGTCGGCGACTTCGAGGACGGCGACGTGATCGTCGCGCCGATGATCAACCCCAACTGGCTCCCGTACTTCGCCCGTGCGGGCGGGTTCGTCAGCGAGGTCGGCGGATGGCTCAGCCACACGGCGATTCTCGCCCGCGAGCACGACGTGCTCATGATCGTCGGGACGCAAGGGATCGGCGGTATCCCGAACGGCAGCCTGGTGCGGCTGAACCTCGACGGGCGCGTGGAAGTCGTCGACGAGCAGTCCGTCGGGAAGACGGCGGCCGCTTAATTCAGCCGGATAATGTCAGTCGAAGATCGCGCGCTCGGCGGCGAGCGACGCGGTGGCCGCGGCGCTGATCGTGGCGCCGGCAGCCGGCGTATGACGTCGGCTCTGCTCCGTCGGAGCGAGCAAGAGCGCGACAATCGGCACCATCGCCAGCGCCAGCACCGCGACGCTGTTGGGAAGGCCGGCACGCACCAGTGCGAACGTCATGGATGTGGAACCGTCGTAAGTCGCCGATGCGCAAAGCTACCCGGGGCGCATGACGATCCCGTAACGGCAATCGTTAAAATCCCATCGATCGCCGCAACCTGACGGCGCTTCAGTGCTTTGCCGCCAACGTGCGGGTGAATGAATTAACGCGCGATTCACCGTCAGCAGGGCGGGGCAGCCATGCGGCCAGCCGACGGCTGTTCCATTAGCCTCGCAGTAATAGCGCAAGTGTTAGATTTTGCTCAATTTTGCGGAGAGCGCGCGGGGTTTGCCCGGGCGCGCGCGGCAGCGACGAGCTTGCATGCGGACTTGAATGGATGAGGCCGTGACTAAGCGCCGTGATCATTTCGGCATGCGGAGGCTGATCGCACGCGCGGCGATCCTGCTGGCCGCAATGCTCGCGTTCTCGCCGGCATTGGCCGAGACCCTCGTCATCCAAGGCTCGACCACGTTCAATCGCCGCGTGATCGAGAAGCATCAGGCCGCGATCGAGGCCGCATCGGGACAGCACCTCACCGTCATCCCGAACAAGTCGACGCCCGGCCTCGTCGCCTTGTTCGAGGGCCGTGCCCAGATGGCGATGATCTCGGCGCCGCTCGCGAACGAGCTGCGGGAGCTCAGGAAGGTCATGCCCGACTGCGCGTGCGAGCGGCTTCGCGCGTTCGAGGTCATGAGCACACGCATCGCGATCGGCGTGCATCCGTCGAACCCGGTCCGCCGCGCCTCGCTCGAGACGATCAGAAAGATCCTGAACGGCGAAATCAGGAACTGGCGGGAGCTCGGCGGGCCCGATCGTCCGATCCGCGTCGCGCTGGCCGCGGGCGGCGGCATCCTGGCGGTCGTCGAGACCGAGCTTCTCAACGGCCACGCCCCGGCGCTGCCGAACACGCTCTACATCAATACGCCCGTGCAACTCGTCCAGGTCATGGAGCAGGAGCCCGGCGTTCTCGGGTTCGCCCAGCTCACGCTGGTCCAGCAGCGCGGAATCCCGGAAATCGTCACGGATCGGCCGCTGGAGACGACGCTGAATTTCGTGACGCTCGGCGAGCCGACCCCCGCCATGCGCGCCGTCATCGATGCGGCCCGTCGCATTGCCAACAGCACGATGTAGCCCGCGATGAAGACTGCCGTCCGGCATGTTGCGCGGCGGGCGTTGGCCCGGTATCGCGGAAGCGTCGCGGGAAAGCTCTATCTGTTCGCGCTTCTGTCGATCATTGCGGTCGCGGCGCTTGCCGCGTCGTCGATCTACTTTGCCCGGACGACCGAGGTCGCGGCGACCCGCCTCTATGATCAGGGTTTCCTCGGGACCCTCGGTGCGGCGCGCCTCGGCGTGCTGCTGGAGCAGCACCGGCGTCTGGTCGAAAGCATGCCGTCGGAGGTCGATCGCGATCGCATCAACAAGGAACGCCGGGAGCTCGACGAGATCAGGCAGAAGCTCACCGACTTGATCGGTGAGCTCACGACGGACAAGCGCCACCTGTCGCCCGACGCGCCGGAGCTGCGCATCAAGGCGAGCCTGCCCTACCTGTTCGAAGCGGGTAATCAGGTCGTCTTCTACGCGCGCGAATTTGCACAGGACAAGGCCACCGAAAAGGCTACCGACTACGGCTACATCGCCGACGGCATCCAGGTCATCGTGCGCGAATATCGCGACCAGCAATTGCGCGATGCGGATGGGGCGGTTGCCTTCATGCTGTCGTCCGCGAGCTCGCTGACGATCGCGGTGCTGATCTGCACTCTCGTGGCCTTCATCCTCATCGGTCCGATCGGCCTCATCTCGATTCACCGGGTGCTCTCGCGCCTCGGCCACGTCACGGATGCCATGGCGCAGCTCGCTCGGCACGACATCACGACTACGGTTCCGTGCCGGAACGACCGGGACGAGGTCGGCGAGATCGCGCGCGCCGTCGAGGTGTTCAAGGACAACGCCATCCAGCTGATGTCGCGCGAGAACGAGCTCAAGCAGCTCCACGGGCGGATCGACGTCGCGCTCAACAACATGACGCACGGGCTGTGCATGTTCGACGCGGACGAGCGGCTGATCGTCTGCAACGCCGTCTATCTGCGCATGTACGGCCTCTCAGTCGACGACGCTCACCCCGGCACCGCGCTCGCCAGCATCGGGGAGCGGCGCGCCGCGGTCGGCACCGGCGTTGTCGCGACCCCGGACCGGGCCCCCGCGACGGCGCAGGGCGACCGCGAGCACGCGGCGTTCGAGCAGGAGCTGATGGATGGCCGCGTCATCGCGGTCTCGCAGCGTCCGATGCCCGACGGCGGCTGGGTCGCGGTGCACGAGGACGTCACCGACCGGCGTCGCGCCGAGGCGAAGATCTCCCACCTCGCGCGCCACGATCTGCTCACCAATCTTCCCAATCGTGTCCTGTTTCGCGAATTCCTGGAAAAGGCCGTGGCCGGTTCGGCAGCGGAGCGCGGATGCGCAATCCTCTGCCTCGACCTCGACCACTTCAAGACGGTCAATGACACGCTGGGCCATCCGATCGGGGACGAGCTGCTCAAGCTCGTCGCCGCGCGGCTCGTCGCGTGCGTCGCGGCGAACGATATGGTGGCGCGCATCGGCGGCGACGAGTTCGCGATCGTCCAGATGGACGTCACGCACCCGCAGCAGTGCGGCGACCTCGCGTCCCGCATCGTCGCGGCGATCGGGCGTCCGTTCGAGGTCGACGGACGCCACATGGATATCGGCACCAGCGTCGGCATCGCGATCGCGCCGAACGACGGCGCCGACCCTGATCAACTGCTGAAGAACGCCGACCTGGCGCTCTACCTTGCCAAGAAGGAAGGGCGCGCCACCCATTGCTTCTTCGAGCGCGAGATGGATCGGCGGCTGCAGGGACGTCGCGCGCTCGAGCTCGACCTGCGCTCCGCCATCACGAAGGGCGAATTCGAGCTGCACTATCAGCCGATCATGTCCCTGGCCGACGGCCGCGTGAGCGCCTTCGAGGCGCTCGTGCGCTGGAATCATCCGCGGCGCGGGCTGGTGGCGCCGCTCGAGTTCATTTCGCTGGCCGAGGAGACCGGTCTCATCGTTCCGCTCGGCGAATGGGTGCTGCGCTCCGCCTGCGCCGACGCCGCGAAGTGGCCGGAGCCGATCAGCGTCGCGGTCAATCTGTCGGCGGCGCAGTTCAAGGGGCGCAATCTCGTGCAGATCGCGCTCAGCGCGCTGTCGGCGTCGGGTCTGTCGCCTGCCCGGCTCGATCTGGAGATCACCGAGTCGGTGCTGTTGCAGGATGAGGCCAATACGCTCGCCACCCTCCGCCAGCTCCGCGGTCTCGGGGTGCGCATCTCGATGGACGACTTCGGCACCGGCTATTCGTCGCTCGCCTATTTGCGGAGCTTCCCGTTCGATCGGATCAAGATCGACCGCTCGTTCCTGCGCGATATGCCCCAGCGCAACAATTCCAACGCCATCATCCGTGCCGTCTGTGCGCTGGCGCGAAGCTTCAAGATCTCCACCGTGATCGAGGGCATCGAGACCGAGGCGCAGCTGGAAATGGCCAAGACCGAAGGCTGCGACGAGGCGCAGGGCTTCCTCTTCAGCAAGCCGATGCCGGAGCGCAACGTGGCGGGCTATCTGGCCGAGCGCAGGCGGATCGCCGACGCGGCGTGACGCGCGCGGCCGCGCGTCCGGCGCCAGGCCGGCGATTGCGCGGCCCGTCAGTGGCCCAATATCGCGGCATCCAACCCGACCGTACGGCCCGGGAAGCCGGCTGAGTCGAAATACTTCGCGGTTCCGATTTGCTGGTAGTTCAGGACCGTGCGCAGTCCGTTGGCGGCGGGCGGCGATTGCAGCGTGTGGGTCTCGACGTACGGCATCCCGCCGTCGGGCAGCGCCTCGTCGATCTCGCGGCCGAGCAGGTGACCTCGCGCCGGTACGTCGAGCTTGAGGATCTTGGCGATCGTCCGGCCGAAGTCGGCATTGCTGACCGGCGCCTCGTCGATGAAGCCCGCCTTGAAGTCGGGCCCCATGGCGGCCATGAAGTTCATCGTGTCGGCGCGGCTGAAGCTGCCGTGCATGCCCTGGCCCTGCTGCAGGCCCGTGTCGGCCACCTCGACGGCGCACAGTGAGGGCACCTCGCAGCCGGTCGTGAACGAGCGGAAATTGACCGCAATGGCCGGAACGGGCGTGACGGCGCTGCCGGCGAGATTGATCGCGCTCAGCGGCAGCGTGCCGGCGATGCGGCCGAGCCGGTCGTCGACGAACAGGCCGCTCACGTAATCCTGCTTGAGCAGGACGTCGACCACGCGCGCCGCGAGCGCCGGATCGTTCGTCGGCAGATAGATCAGATCGGAGCCGCCATTTGCCGCGATCACGATGTCGGGCTTGTCCGGGTCGTTGCCGATCAGCGCGTTGCCGGATTTCGGATAGGCATCGGCCGGGACCGGCGAATTGTTCGTGTTCGGATGGAAAAGCGGCAGATTGAGCGACCTGGCGAGATCGACGGCGAGGAAGCCGGGCGGCAGGAAGCCCGGCGGCACGTCCGCATACTTCGTCTTGGCGGCGAGGCTCGTCTTGCTTTCCTTCGTTATGGTCGAGAAGCCGTGGTCGGCCGCGACCATGATGTCGGTCGTGTCCGCGAATCTCGAGATCGTCCACGGCCTGCACGATCTGGCGCAAGTTGTCGTCGGCGTTCTTGATGCCGGCGAGCGAGGTCGGGCCGTTGATGCCGGGCGTGAGCGCATTGAGGCTGTCGCCCTGATTGTGCTGTGAGCCGTCCGGGTCGCGCGACCAGAACACGATGATGAACGGCTTGTTGCGCGCCTTGAAGATCGGCAGCAGCACCTTGGTGACCACGGCGGCGAAATAGGCCTGCTGGTCGACATTGGCGGCGGTCGTGCCCGCCTTGTCGAAGGTGCCGGGATTGCCGTTGGCGCCGCGCGTCGGCGCGACCAGCGGAAGCCCGGCCTTCTGCAGTGCCGCCTTGATCTCGTCCGACAGCGGAATGCCGACCGGGTGGCCGTCCTTGTCGTTCATGCCGGTCGCGTCATCGACGATGATCGTGTGCAGGCCGCTGCGCTCGGTGCTGTCGAAGATCAGTACCGGCCCGACCTTGCCGACCGCCGCGGTGCTGAAGCCTCGTGTGCGCGCGATCTTGAGGATGGTCTCCTCGTCGAGATAGTTGCCCTTGAAATGCCCGTTGACGTCGCCGAGCACGACATCGTTCTCGAGGAACGGCGTCACGGTTGCGGGCGCATTCGGCACGCGGGTCGGATATCCGGCGTAGATCGTGTTGCTGAAGTCGCCGGTGTCGCCGAGATAGTGGCCGGTCGCCATGCCGGACGCGTTGGCGGTCGTGAAGGTCGGAAACAGGGAGTGCGAGTTCTTGAAGTTGACGCCCTTGTCGCGGACCATCGCCATGGTGGGCGCCGTGTCGGGCGTCACCATGAGGCCGCGCAGGCCGTCCGGGATGAACAGGATGATGTTGTGCGGGCGCGTCTCCTCGGCGGCGACGGGCGAGATGAAAAGCGCGCCGGCAAGCGCGAATGCGAGTCCGCGGGTCAGCATGAGGGTGTTTCCGTATTGGCGGCGGATCGGCGCCGAGTCCTAGGCCGCCCGCGTGACGGAAATATTACAGCCGGGCGGCACGCCGCCCGGCTGCAAGCCGGCGAGAGTTCTAGCTGCGGATGTCTGCGATCAGGGGACGAGCTCGGCGAGATCGCGCACGCTCGACGCCGTGAAGATTTTTTCCAGATCGAGCGATCGCCCGAACCGCCGCTCGAATTCCAGGCAGATGCTCAGGTGTGCGACCGAATCCCACAATGGCGTGTTGTCCATCGAGGTGTCGGGGCCGAGATCGTCGGCTGATACGTCCAGCGCCTTGGCGATGACCTCGATCACCGCCTGCGTCCTGGTGTCAGCCGTCGATCGGCTTCTCATAAGTAGTGCGTCCATCGGGAGTCCTCAACATTGGGGTGAATCCGTGATCCTCGTAGAACGTCGCGGCCATCCTGTTCTTGCGTGTCGGGATGTATTCGCCGATGACCCTCTGCAGACCCCGGTCGCGACACAGCTCGACGGCCTTGTCGAGGAGCTGCGCCTCCACCTTGCGCCCGATTACGCGACAGCTCGTTAGAAAAGTGTCAATGCGGCCCTCCGCGAGATCGACGATCGCGAGCGCGACCGAGCCTTCGTCGCCGAAGCGGTCGCGATAGTCGAGCATCAGCACGGCGTGCTCGCTGCTCTCGACGAAGCGGGTCAGGTCGGTAACGTCGTAGCGCCGCGTCGTGAGGTTGAATTGATTGGTCTTCTGCGTCATCTGCGCGGCGCGGACGAGCTGGCTCGGCGCGTTGACGTGGATGTTGCACTCGATGTCGAGCTCGCGCAGGTAGCCATCGAGGTCGAAGCTCGTGGCGAGCTTCTGGCGCGCCGCATTGGCGCGATACTGCTCGGTCTTTCCCTCGTCCTCCGCCGTGATCGCGTATTTGCCGAAATAGGCGGGCGCGACCTCGCGCAGAAACCAGGTCTGCAGGTTCTCGATGCGATCGGGGAATTCCGGCACCGCGACCTCGGGCAGGAATTTCCGCATCGCTTCCCGCTCGACCGGATTGTCGTCGATGAACACGAAGCTGTCGGTGCCGAGGCCGAGCTGCTCGGCCATCTTGACGATGTTCTCCGGCTTCGGCTCCCAGTTGGCCTGGATCGCCGCGAAGTCCTCGCGCCGCAGGACCATCATCGGATTGTCGTCGAGGGCTTCCTCGACGTCCGCGATGTTGTTCTTGCTCGCGATGGCGAGCAGCACGCCAGTTTTCTGTAGCGCCTTGAGCGAGCGCTGGAAGTCCCGGTAGCAGCGGCCGGCGCCGTCCTCGCCGAGCGCGATGCCGGTCGGCCCGAGCTCGCCGACGATGCCGCCCCACAGCGTGTTGTCGAGATCGACGATGAGCACCTTGCGGCTCTTCTGCGCGTGCGCGGCGAGCGCCTGGCGGATGGTGGTTGCCAGCACCTCGAACATGCGCGCCGTGTAGCGGATGCGGCCCGCGTACCACAGGGCGTTGGAGATGAGCGCGTCCTCGCCGTGCCGCCGGAACAGCAGCTCCATGTCGAACAGCAGCAGGTTGGGATGCTGTTTGGCAAGCGCGACGAGGCGGCCATTGAGCGAGGTCTCGGTCTCCTTGAGCGACTGCTGGTGGACCACGTCGGCGAAGCCGAGCCAGCGCTGCGAGCCGAGGCAGAAGGTGTTCGCGACCACGACCTTGCCGGGGTCGCGGCCGCAGAAGCCGTCGAGCGCGTCGAGAAACATGCGGCACTGCTCGGGCGTGCCGGCGCCGTAGAGCGCGCCGCCCATCATCGTGTCGGCGTCGAAGATGCACAGCACATGCGAGAAGTCCGGCGCGCATGCCGGCGAGCCCGCGGTCGCGAGATCGGCGAGCAGGCTGTTGTAGCCGCCGCACTCGACCGCGAGCGGCTTCAGGCTTCCCGCCAACGGCTGCATGTTGACGTTGCTAAGCAGGAGGAATTTCATGATTTACCTTTGCGGCTACCAGCACGCGCGACTTCGTTCCGCCCTTGATGTCGATGACGAGAAATATCCCGAAGATGACAAGCGCAAGACCAATGAAAAGGCCGGAGGTCAGAGGTTCGCCGAGGAAGAGCACGCCGGTCAGGATGGCGGCTATCGGGTTGAGCGGCAGAAGGATCATGGTGGCGGTCGGCGCGGTGCGGCCGAGCGCCCAGGCATAGAGGAAAAACGACAGGGCGCCGCCGATCGCGCCGATGAAAAGGATGACAAGCCATCCGCGCGTGTTGAGCTCGGGCAGTCCGGCCGGAAGGTCACGCACCAGCCAGACGCAGAGCAGCGACGCGGCGCCCGCTCCCATCGCGATGGCGGTCACGACCATCGGCGGATATTTGACGAGATATGGCTTGGAGAAGACGGCATAGACCGCGCCGCACACGGTCGCGGCGATCATCAGCGCGTTGCCGTACCAGCCCGCGGTCGTCAGCACCGCCATCGTGCCGCCGATCGCGATGCCGGCGCCGATGATCGCGAGCGTGACGCCCAGGCACTTGCGCGCGGTCATCACTTCGCTGCCGTACAGGCCGGCGAGGATGAGCGTCACGGCGGGCGTGCAGGCGAGCACGATGGAGCCCGCCGACGCCGTGGTGAACTGCATGGCGGCGCTGATGCACCACGGGAAGATGCCGAAGTACAGAAGGCCGAGCGCCGCGATGGCGAAGAAATCCCGCTTCGCGATGGCTACCGGATGGAAGATCACGGCGGGCGGCAGCAGGCACGCGGTCGCAACGCAATAGCGCAGCATCGCTACCGTCAGTCCGTCGGCCTGCTGGACGAGATAACGCGTCGCGACCAGCGCGATGCCCGTGATGATGCTCGCCGCAGCCGCGCACAGCATCGGGACAACCCAACTCTGGGTTGCTGACGCAGGCCAACTCTCGGACTTCCCCCCATCACCAATCATGCGCGAGAAACTGCTGTGTCCAATTCAACTGACGGCGAGGAATCCCAGCCAAAGGGATTGAACTTTTCGAAGCAAAATATTAACCGATCGCCGGTAGCAAGGGAAGCGTACGCAACCACAAAAATATATCACCTTGGTTAACAGTCGCGGCAAAAGGCACAAAGGGCTTTTCGTCGCGTCGTCATTCAGTCGTCGGGACGTAAATGCTGATATTGGGCTACGCAGGTCATCAGAGGCATGGCTGGAAATCGGAAGGCAAGCTCGCATCGCGGATGCGCCATGCGCGACAATATCCGGTGATATTCGATGCCGTCACCGCCTTCGGCGAAGATGTCGAGGATCTTCCGCTCAATTTCTTCCCGCTCGACGGGGTCGGCCACGACAGCGCTGCCGCGACGCTATGCGATGGCCACCTGAAGGCTGCGGCCGCCGAAGAGCGGTTTAACCGGTTCAAGCATTCTACAGCGGCCGGCGGTAGGATTTTGCCGCCGCGCAAGGCCGTCGATTATTGCCTCGCCGAAAGCCGCAACACCATCGAGGACGTCGATCACATCGCGTTCTATTGCGACTTCACGCCCGCCGTCCTCGACGAGCGCATCGGCGCCGTCGAGCCGCATCTCCCCCAAGGTCAAGGATCGCGTCATCGGCGGCTATCGCGCCGTTTATGACGGAACGGTGTCGAACGAGCGCATCGCCGACGAGATCGCCGAACTGTTCGGCGGCCGGCGGAAACCGGACCCAGATCCATTTCGTGCCTCACCATCTCGCGCACGCGGCCGGCGCCTTCTATTCGTCGGGCTATGCGGAAGCCGGCGTGCTGACCATCGACGGGTTCGGCGAGCGGTCGAGCTCGATCTTCGCCATCGGCGGCCGCGACGGTCTCAAGCAGATGGAAGAGACCATGCTGCCGGGCTCGCTCGGCGTGCTCTACATGATGATGACCGCGTATCTGGGCTTCAAGCCGCTCGATGGCGAATACAAGGTGATGGGGCTCGCGTCCTACGGCAATCCCAAGACCTACGCCAACGCGTTCGCGGACCTGCTCGATGTTGCGGCCGATGGAAGCTGCCGCACCACCGCGTTGCTGCGCGACGACTTCGGCGACCACATCAAGACCCTGTTCGGCCCGGCGCGCGCCTACACGGATCCCGTCACCCAGCGCGAGATGGATATCGCGGCGGCGCTGCAGCAGAAGCTCGAGGAGGCGATGTTCTGCCGCCTCGCCTACCTCAAGGACAAGTATGCGATCGAGCGCGTCTGCCTCTCGGGCGGCGTTGCGCTCAATGTCGTGATGACCGGCAAGGTCGCGCGTTCCGGCATGTTCAAGCAGACTTATGTCTTCCCGGCGGCCGGCGACGACGGCGCGAGCATCGGCGCCGCGCAGTACGTGCACCATCAGGTGCTCGGACTGCCGCCGAGCGGCAAGGCGGTGCCCTCGATGAGCCTCGGCCCGGGCTATCGGGAAGACAGCGTGGTCGGCGCGCTCGAGGCGAACGCCGGCAAGGTGGAATTCCGCCGCGTCGACGCGATCGAGGAGGCGGTCGCCGACGCGCTGGTCGACGGCAAGGTCGTCGGCTGGTTCCGCGGCCGCATGGAGTTCGGCCCGCGCGCGCTGGGCAACCGCAGCATCCTGGCCGACCCGCGCACCGCCGAGATGCGCGAGGTCGTCAATCAGCGGGTCAAGCTGCGCGAGGAGTTCCGGCCGTTCGCGCCGGCCGCGCTGGTCGAGAAGGCCGACGACTTCTTCGATATGCAGGGCGTCATCCGGTCGGATTTCATGGAATTCGTCGTGCCGGCGCGGCCGCTCGGCTGCGAGAAGACCAAGGCGGTCGTGCACTCGGACGGCTCCGCGCGCATCCAGACCGTCGACCGCAGCGACAACGAGCCGTTCTGGAAGGTGATCGAGGCGTTCGGCCGTCGCACCGGCGTTCCGGTGGTGCTCAACACGTCGTTCAACGTGCGCGGCGAGCCGATCGTGTGCACGCCGCAGGATGCGATCCGCTGCTTCCTCTCGACCGATATCGATCTGCTCGCGCTGGAAAACTACGTCGTGAGCAAGAAGGCCGGCCGCGTGCTCGCCGAGGACATGGCGCAGCCCGCGATCGATGATTGACGGTTGATGCTGATTGCGGCCGCGATCAGGCGGCCGCGGCACTGCGATCCGTGCGCCCGATGAATTCGAGCGCCTGCGCGCCGGTGCAAGGCCGGCCGATCAGATAGCCCTGGCCCTCGGTGCATCCGGCGCGGCGCACGAGCTCGAGCTGGTCGGCGGTTTCGATTCCTTCCGCGGTTGTCACGATGCCCAGCGTCGAGCCGAGCTCCGCGATCGTGCGGATGATCGCCTCGCCCTGCTGGCCCGCAATGCTGTCGAACACGAAGGACTGGTCGATCTTGATCTTGTCGAACGGGAAACTTGCGCAGGTAGCTCAGCGACGAATAGCCGGTGCCGAAATCGTCCATGGCGATGCGCACGCCGAGCGCGCGCAGCTGATGCAGCGTGCCGAGCGTCGGTCTCGTTCTGCTCCAGCAGCACCGCCTCGGTGATCTCCAGCTCGAGGCGGCTCGCCGCGAGGCCGGCGGCTCGCGAGCGCGCTGCGTCACGGTCGGCGACAGGTCGCGCGCTGCGGAACTGCACCGGCGAGAGGTTGACCGCGACCTTCATGTCGCCCGGCCAGTCGGCCGCTTCGGTGCAGGCCTGGCGCAGCACCCACTCGCCGATCGGGATGATCAGGCCGGTCTCCTCGGCGAGCGGGATGAACTCCGCCGGGCGGCACCAGCCCGCGCTCCGGATGCGTGCCAGCGCAGCAGCGCCTCGAACCCGATCAGCGCGTTGGTCGTGAGGTTGATCAGCGGCTGGTAGTGCGAGCTCGAATTCGCCCGCCGCGAGCGCGCCGCGCAGATCGGTCTCCAGCGCGCGGCGCGCCTGCATGCGCGCGTCCATCTCGGGCTCGAAGAAGCGGTAGGTGCCGCGCCCCTCCTCTTTCGCCTGGTAGAGCGCGAGATCGGCGCATTTCATCAGGTGGTCGCTGATCGGTGCCGTTCGCTCGGCGCGATCGCGATGCCGATGCTGGTGCCGATCGCGATCTCGCTGCCCGTCGATGATCGAACGGCTGCTCGAGCGGCGGCGATGAGCGTGCGGGCGAGCTCCTCGGCGTCCTGCGGCTCGTCGATCGGACTGCAGGATCGCGAACTCGTCGCCGCCCAGGCGCGCGACCGTGTCGACCATCGCGCAGCTTGCCGGCGAGCCGCTGCGCGACTGCCTGCAGCAGCTTGTCGCCGATCGGATGGCCGAGCGAATCGTTGACGCCCTTGAAGTTGTCGAGGTCGAGGCACATCAACGCCATCGACTTCGCCGCTGCTCTCGACCCGCACCAGGCCGTCGGCCATCTTCTCGTGGAACAGCACGCGATTGGGCAGCTTGGTCAGCGCGTCGTGCCGCGCGACGTGCGCGATGTGCTCCTCGGCCTGATGACGCTCGGTGATGTCCTCGTAGGTGCCGACCCAGCCGCCGTTCGCCATCGGCTGATGCGCGCACCGCGATGATGCGGCCGTCCGCGAGGATCCGGTGCAGCACCGGCTCCTTGTTGTCGATCAGGCGCTGCTTGAAATCGTGGTACATCTGCTCCGCCGTGATGCCCGGCCGATGGACGCCGCGTGCGACGCTCTGCGTCATCAGGCCGAGCAGCGCCGTGCCGGGACGCGCATCGGCCTCGGTGAGGCCGTACATGTCGAGATAACGGCGATTGACGACGATCAGCTCGAGATTTTCGTCGAAGGCGCAAAGTCCATGCGCCATGTGCTCGAGCGTCGCGTCGAGCAGCTCGTTGCGCTCGTGCAGTGCGCGCTCGTGTCGCACATTGGCGGTTACGTCCTCGCATTCCGCGATCCAGCCGTCGCGGCCGACCGGGCGGACCGTCATCGCGATGGTGCGGCCGTCGCTCAAGCCGACCTGCTGCGTGGTCGGCTCGCGCGTGAAAGCGGAGGATTGCATTTCGGCGAGCCGTTCGGCGGTGACGTGCGGGTGGATGCCGAGATCGCTCGCGCGCGCGAGAATGTCCCGATAGGACATCCCCGGTCTCACCAGATCGTCGTTGAGGCCGAAAAGCTCGAGATAGCGATCGTTGTGCAGGACAAGCCGCATGTCCGCGTCGTACATGCACACGCCGCGCGAGCTGTTGACGAAAATCCGGCGCCAGCCGTCGAGCTGCAGGAACGGCTCGCGCTCGGTCGCCTGCTCCTTTGCGGGCGCGCAGGTCGCGACCCAGCCGCCGCCCGTCACCGGCTGAAAGTGCAGCCGCGCGAGCGCGCCGCTGGCAGTTCTCCGGTCGACATGAAAGGACTCGCGTTGCGTGAACATGTTCGCGAGATCGCGCCACATTTCGCCGCAGTGCGCACCGCCGTCCGACACATGCGCGTTGACGTGCGCCAGGATCGCCTTTAGCGGCGCCCCGATCTGCACGCTGCCGGGCGGCAGATCGAGCATCTTCGCGAGCTTGCGGTTGAACAGCACAACGCGCAGTTCGCTGTCGAGGACGCAGAGTCCTTCCGCCATCCCGTCGAGCGCGATGGCATGCAGTGCAAGCACTGTCTTCAAAGTATCGGTGTGGCGGCCATCCGCCAAATCCTGCGAGCCCATTTTATATCTCACCGCAATTCGCCATACGGTTGTCTTATCGACCAGGGCAAAATTTGACGTTAAATGTGTTGGTTTACGAAATGCTCACGCGCAGCCGAAAACTTGATGTACCGATCGTTACGCCTGTCATCCGATCGCCGAATCGCGGCGTTTACCGCCACGTACGGCGCATTATGGTGAACGAGCCTTGCTGGCATTGCGGCCGCGTTGACGGTATCTCCACCATGACCCGAGTGCCGCGGCAACGAAGCGCTCGACGTCGCGATCGCCGGAACGATCGTCGAGAAACAGACAGGGCAGGGAGGCCAAAGGGCCGATGCAGCAGCATGCCGGGGGCGATAACGTCCACACGCGCCGGATCGCCGAGTTCGTCGCCGGGCTGAGCTATGAGCGCATTCCCGCCGAGGCGCGCGAGCGCATCAAGCTTTTGATCCTCGATTCGCTCGGCTGCGCGATCTATGGCGCCGCCCTCGAGTGGTGCCGCATCGTGCGCGAGACCTGCGCGTCGCTCGATGCCACCCGCACGACGTCGGCCTGGGGGACGGGCCAGCGCCTGTCGTCGCCGCACGCCGCGTTGGTCAACGGCACGCAAGTCCAGGGCTTCGAGCTCGACGACGTGCATCGGCAGGGCGTGCTGCATGTCGGCGCCGTCACGCTGCCGGCGCTGATCGCGGTCGCGGAAAGCCATGCAGATATGACGGGCCAGGAATTCCTTGCCGCCGCGGTCGCGGGTTACGAGATCGGTCCGCGCGTCGGCAAATGCATGGGGCAGGAGCATATCGGGCAGGGCTGGCATTCGGGCGCGACCGTCGGGGTCTTCTCGGCGGCGGCCGGCGCGGCGCGCGGCCTGCGGCTCACGCCAGAGCAGACCGTCCACGCGCTCGGCATCGCCGGCACCCAGTCGGCCGGCCTGATGGCCGCGCAATACGGCGCCATGGTCAAGCGCATGCATGCGGGCCGCTCGGCGCAGAGCGGGCTCTACGGCGCGCTTCTGGCGCAGCGCGGCTTCACGGGCATTGCCGACGTGTTCGAGGCGCCCTACGGCGGCTTCTGCACGACCTTCTCGCGCTCGACCGACCGCTTCAATATGGCGGAGCTCAGCGCCGGCCTGGGCGAGCGCTTCGAGACCATGCGCATCTCGCTCAAGTTCTATTCCTGCGTCGGCAGCAACCACACGACGCTCGACGCGCTCCGCGACATCCCGCGCGCCGCCCGTTCGGGCTCGACGAACTGGACAAGATCGTGGTGCACGGCTCGCAGGTCACGGTCGACCACGTCGGCTGGCCCTATCGGCCCGACAGCATGACGACCGCGCAACTCAACCTGCCGTTCTGCGTCGCGACCCTGCTGATCGAGGGCGATGTCTCGGTCGACCAGTTCACGCCCGACGCGATCGACGATCCGGCGCGCATCGCGCTCTCGCGCAAGGTCGAGGTCGTGCACGATCCGGCGATCACGGCGCTCGGCTCCGCCTATCGGCACAAGGCGCGCGTCGACGTGCATCTGCGCGACGGGTCCGTGCACAGCGAGACCCGCGAGGCGCCGCGCGGCTCCGAGCAGTCCTTCGCGAGCGCCGACGACATCGTCGCTAAGTTCAAGTCGCTGACGCGCGCCGTGCTGGCGCCGGCGCGCCAGCAGGCCCTGGTCGACGCGGTGCTCGGATTAGATGAGTTGAAGAATGCAAAGCAGATGATCGAGCTGTTACGCGGGTAGGATGGGTTGAGCGAAGCGAAACCCATCGTCTGTGTGTTGGCAATCAAAGTGATGGGTTTCGCTCCGCTCAACCCATCCTACGCATTCATGCTTGGAGCAGAGGCCGCAACTCCGTCACATCGCGCACCTCTTCGAGCGACCCCACCGCCGCAATCAGCTTCTCGGCACGCTCCGCGCCGATGATCGGCGCGGTCAGCTCGCGCGCCTTGGCCTCGACCTCGACCTGATCCATCGGATTGTCGGGCGTGCCGCGCACCGCGTAGGTGCGGTGGCGCAGGCTGCGGCCGTCGGCGGTCTCGATCGTGACGATCGCCTGGCGTGCCGGCACCGCGGTGGTCAACTCGGCGCTCGGCACCGCCTCGATGCGCCGGCGGACCGCGAGCACGGCCGGATCGTCCATGCGCGCATAATCATGTGCGCTCGCGAACGTCAGCGTGCCGTCCGCGAGCGTGAGCGCGAGCAGATGCTGCAGGCAGATGTCCGGGATGGTGCGGTTGTCGACGATATGCAGGCGATCGTCCGGCATGTCGACCACGATCCGGCGCACCTCGCCGGCGCGCAGGCGATGCTCCGCCATCAACAGCGTCAGCGCGTCGAGCGCCGCCTGGATCGGCGAGCCGACGCACCATTTCTTGACCGAGGCACGCATGATCTCGTAGCGCGTGCCGAGCTCGGCGGTCAGCTTTTCGGGCGCCGGCGCCGCGCCGAGCGCCGTGAACAGATTGTGTGTGCCGCCGAGCGGATCGTCGACCGCCGTGAAGCCTGCCGCCACCATGGTGGCGGCCGCGACGCCGTTGCGCGCCCCATGCCGCCGAAGTCGAACGATTTCTCGATGTGCTCGTGGTCGCGCGACCAGAACGCGATGCCGGATGCCTGCTGCGCCGTGTAGGACAGCACGTAACGCACCCGGACCGGATCGAGGCGCAGCAGGGCGGCCGCCGCGGCCGCGGCGCCGAACAGCGCCGCGAGGCTGTGCGTGCTGTGGCTCGCGGTGTCGGACCGGCGCGATCCGAGCGCCGGCGCGACGCGCGCGCCCACGTCGTAACCGAGCGCGACCGCGCGGATCAGGTCGTTCCCGCCGAGCCCCGCCCGCTCGGCGACCGCAAGCGCGGCCGGCACGATGGCGCAGCCCGGATGAAAGAGGCCGCCGAGATGCGAAGTCGTCGGTCTCGTCGGCGTGGCCCATCATGCCGTTGGCGAGCGCCGCATTGACGGCGGACGTGAGGATGCCGGTTGCCGATGACGGTCGCCTCCGGCCGGCCGCCGAGCGTCTCGACGTAGGATGCCGCGAGCTCGCCCGGCTTGAGGCGCGAGCCCGACAGCATTGCGGCGAGCGTATCGAGCACGTGCAGCCTGGTCTTGGCCGCGACCTCCGCCGGCAGGTCGCGGCCCATGGCGCCGGCGATGTAGGTGGCAAGTTCATGGGTGACGGTCGAAACAGCGGCGTCAGTCATGTTTCTGATCCTGGCTCTGATCCTGCCGGTTTTGCGCCGAGGCGCTTCCGTTTGGTTGTTTTCATGCCTCAGATCATCCTTTGCATAGTGAATGCAGGCACCTGAGCGCTAACCTTTTAGGCCATTCCTCTCGTCGCCCAAACTTTAGGCGCGTGCTGATTTTCTGATCAAACTACCCATGTGCTGTCACATTCGGTGCATCGGCGAATCCTCAGCCCGACCTCGAATCATCGTCGAGTCAGCAGCTTAGCCGGCGGCATCGCCTTGGCACGCTACTTGCGGACAACTCGCCAGCGAAACGGTGCCGGGCCGCGACGCGTCAAACAGAGAGGACATCGCAAATGGTCAATTTCAATCGACCGGTCGGCCGACGACCGTTCCTGCGCGGCGCGCTGGCCTCGGCAGCCAGCCTCGCGACTGGCTTCGGGACGCGCGCCTTTGCGGCGGGCGAGCCCATCAAGGTCGGCATCCTGCATTCGCTTTCCGGCACCATGGCGATCAGCGAGACCACGCTCAAGGACGTGATGCTCATGCTGATCGAGCAGCAGAACAAGAAGGGCGGCCTGCTCGGCCGCAAGCTCGAGGCGGTGGTCGTCGACCCGGCGTCGAACTGGCCGCTGTTCGCCGAGAAGGCGCGCGAGCTGATCAGCAAGGACAAGGTCTCCGCCGTGTTCGGCTGCTGGACCTCGGTGTCGCGCAAATCCGTGCTGCCGGTGTTCAAGGAGCTCAACAACATCCTGTTCTATCCGGTGCAGTACGAAGGCGAGGAGAGCGAGCGCAACGTGTTCTACACCGGCGCGGCGCCGAACCAGCAGGCGATCCCGGCCGTCGACTACCTGATGAGCAAGGACGGCGGCTCGGTGAAGCGCTGGGTGCTCGCCGGCACCGACTACGTCTATCCGCGCACCACCAACAAGATCCTCGAGGCCTACCTCAAGCTCAAAGGGGTGACGGACGAGGACATCATGATCAACTACACACCGTTCGGTCACTCCGACTGGCAGACCATCGTCGCCGACGTCAAGAAGTTCGGCTCGGCCGGCAAGAAGACTGCCGTGGTCTCGACCATCAACGGCGACGCCAACGTGCCGTTCTACAAGGAGCTCGGCAACCAGGGCATCAAGGCGACCGACATTCCGGTCGTCGCCTTCTCGGTCGGCGAAGAGGAGCTTGCCGGTCTCGATACCAAGCCGCTGGTCGGTCACCTCGCGGCGTGGAACTACTTCGAGTCGATCAAGACGCCCGCCAACGCGGCCTTCATCAAGGAATGGCACGAGTTCACCAAGAACCCGAAGCGCACCACCAACGATCCGATGGAAGCGCACTACATCGGCTTCAATATGTGGGTGAAGGCGGTCGAGAAGGTGAAGTCGGTCGCGCCCGATGCGGTGATCGACGCGCTGCCCGGCACCAAGGCGCCGAACCTCACGGGCGGCATGTCCGAGCTGCTGCCGAACCATCACATCACCAAGCCGGTCTACATCGGCGAGATCCGCGGCGACGGCCAGTTCGACGTGGTGTGGAAGACCAAGGGCCTCGTGCCCGGCGACGCCTGGTCGGACTATCTGCCGGGCTCGAAGGATCTCGACGCCGACTGGGTGAACCTCAAGTGCGGCAACTACAACCGCGTCACCAAGAAGTGCGGCGGCGGCGCCTAGCTCGCTGCGATCGATCTTGAATGCATTGGGATCGCGTCTGATCCCTTCGGAGGCGGCGGGCCGTCCGCCGCCTCCAAATAACAAGACTGCCGCCGGGACCCGATTGCCAATGCGTAAGCTTTACGACCGCTTCGGCGCGTTCGTATTCGCGCTCATTATGCTGCTCGCGCCCGTGGCGGCCCATGCGGGTCCCTACGAGGACGCGCTCGTCGGATTCACCCAAGGCTCGCTCAGCGATACGGGCGATGCGATCGACGCCGTCGTGGCGAGCGGAAGTCCGCAAGCCGCCCCGCTGCTCGACGCGCTCAAGGACGCGCGCCTGATGTTCAGCGCGCAGGAGAAGAAGGTCTACATCAAGACCAAGGACGACAAGCTGCTCGATGCCGCGACCGGCCAGGCCGTCACCACGCCGCCGCCCGACGACATCGACGCCGTCGTCGTCAACAACCGGCTGCGCAACGTGATCGACGCCGCGCTCGGCGGCCTCACCCTGATGGCGCGCGACCCCGGCCGCCGCTACGACGCCGCGCAGGCGGTGTTCAAGTCGCACGAGGCGAGCGCGCTGCCGGCATTGGACAAGGCGATCGCCCAGGAGACCGATGCCCGCGTCAAGCGCGCGCTGCGGCAGGCGCGCGCCTCCGTCGTGCTCTACGCCGACGACGCCAGCCCGGCCGACAAGATCGCGGCGATCGAGGTCATTGGCGATCGCGGCGACCAGGATGCGCTCGCGCTGCTCGACGGCGTTCCGGCGAATCTGGCCGCGGATGTCCGCAAGGCCGCCGAAGTCGCGAGCCTGCGCATCAAGAAAAGCCTCCAGATCTGGGAGACGGTGCAGAATGCCTGGTACGGCCTCTCGCTCAGCTCCGTCCTGCTGCTCGCCGCCATCGGTCTCGCGATCACGTTCGGGGTCATGGGCGTCATCAACATGGCGCATGGCGAGATGGTCATGCTCGGCGCCTACGTCACCTTCGTGGTGCAGCAGATCATCCGCGCCTACAATCCGATGCTGCTCGACTATTCCCTGCTCGTCGCCATCCCGCTTGCCTTCCTGTTCTCCGGCATGGTCGGCGTGCTCATCGAGCGCGGCATCATCCGCTTTCTCTACGGCCGACCGCTCGAGACGCTGCTCGCCACCTGGGGCCTGTCGCTGATCCTACAGCAGGCGGTGCGCACCACTTTCGGCCCGACCAACCGCGAGGTCAGCGCGCCGTCGTGGATGAGCGGCGCGTTCGAGCTCGGCCACATCACCATCACCTATAATCGGCTGTGGATCATCTGCTTCTCGCTTTTCGTCTTCGTTGCGCTGATCGGGCTCCTGCGCTTCACCCGGCTCGGCCTCGAGATGCGCGCGGTCACGCAGAACCGCGCCATGGCGGCCGCCATGGGCATCGCGACCTCGCGCATCGACGCGCTAACCTTCGGGCTCGGCTCGGGAATCGCCGGGCTCGCCGGCGTCGCGCTCTCGCAGATCGACAACGTCAGCCCCAACCTCGGCCAGGGCTACATCATCGACAGCTTCATGGTCGTGGTGTTCGGTGGCGTCGGCAACCTGTGGGGCACGCTGGTCGGCGCGCTCTCGCTCGGCATCGCCAACAAGTTCCTCGAGCCGTTCGCCGGCGCGGTGCTCGGCAAGATCGCGATCCTGGTGCTCATCATCCTGTTCATCCAGAAGCGTCCGCGCGGGCTCTTTGCCCTCAAGGGCCGGGCGGTCGAGGCATGATGACGTCGTTCGTCGTACGCTCGTTCGACCGCGGCGCCGTCGCGTTTCTGGTCGCACTCGCTGCGCTCGCGATCGTCATTCCGATGCTCAACCTCATGGTGCCGGTGTCCTCGCCGCTGCACATGCCGACCTATCTGGTGGCGCCGTTCGGCAAGTACATCTGCTACGCGCTGCTCGCGCTCTCGATCGACCTCGTCTGGGGATATTGCGGCATCCTCTCGCTCGGCCACGGCGCCTTCTTTGCGCTCGGCGGCTACGCCATGGGCATGTACCTGATGCGCCAGATCGGCACGCGCGGCGTCTACGCCAACCCGATCCTGCCCGACTTCATGGTGTTCCTGAACTGGAAGGAACTGCCGTTCTACTGGTACGGCTTCCAGCATTTCGCCTTCGCGACGCTGATGGTCGTGCTGGTGCCGGGCGTGCTCGCCTTCGTGTTCGGCTGGTTCGCGTTCCGCAGCCGCGTCACTGGCGTCTATCTGTCGATCATCACCCAGGCGCTGACCTTCGCGCTCAAGCTCGGCTTCTTCCGCAACAATTTCGGCTTCGGCGGCAACAACGGGCTCACCGACTTCAAGGACATCCTCGGCTTCAACGTGCAGGCGGAGGGGACGCGCAACGCGCTGTTCGCGATCTCGGTGGTCGCGCTCATGCTCGGTTTCATCGTCTGCCGCGCCATCGTGGCTTCGAAGTTCGGCAAGGTGCTGGTCGCGATCCGCGACGCCGAGGCGCGCACGCGCTTCCTCGGCTACCGGGTCGAGTCCTACAAGCTGTTCGTCTTCACCCTGTCGGCCTGCATGGCCGGGATCGCGGGCGCGCTCTATGTGCCGCAGGTCGGCATCATCAATCCGAGCGAGTTCGAGCCCGGCAACTCGATCGAGGCGGTCATCTGGGTCGCGGTGGGCGGGCGCGGGACGCTCAGCGGCGCCGTCGTCGGCGCCATCCTGGTCAACTACGCCAAGACCTATTTCACCAGCGGCACGGTGGTGAGCTATTGGATGTTCGGCATTGCCACCGCGATCGCATTCGCCGGCGTTCTCGTCTATCGGCGCAGCATCCTGCTCGGCGCAGCGATCGGTCTTGCCGCGGCCGTCGCCGGCTGGCTGCTCGCGGGTCCGCTGTCGCATGTGGGCGCGGTGCTCGATGCGCCGGGGCTCGCCCTGTTGGCGGAGAGCTGGCCGTTCCTGGTCGCGGGCGTCTTCGGAATCGCGGCAATGGCAACGAGTTGGCGGCCCTTGCCGCTTGGCGCGATTTTTGGCGCGCTGCTGTTTGCCTTCTTCGTCACGCCATTCGAGAAGGTGGCCCTTGCGCCCTACTGGCTGTTCGCGCTCGGCGGGCTGTTCGTCATCGTGACGCTGCTCTTGCCGCGCGGCATCGTCGGCACGCTGCGCCACTTGATCGCCGAGAGGCGGGCCCGCGCGGCGGCGCCGATGCCTGCGCCCGCCGTCGCCGCCGAGCCCGTCGCTGTGCCGCGGCCGGCCGAGTGAGGAGGGCGCGATGGATGAAAAAATCACGACCGCGCTGCTCTACCTCGACGGCATCACGGTGTCGTTCGACGGCTTCAAGGCGCTCAACAATCTTTCGTTCATGATCGAGCCCGGCGAGATGCGAGCGATCATCGGGCCGAACGGCGCCGGCAAGACCACCATGATGGACGTCGTCACCGGCAAGACGCGGCCCGACGACGGCGATGCGGTGTTCGACGGCGCGTACGACCTCACCAGCCTTGACGAGACCGAGATCGCCGAGCTTGGCATCGGCCGCAAGTTCCAGAAGCCGACCGTGTTCGAGAGCCACACGGTCGAGGACAACCTGCGTCTGGCGCTGAAGGCGGACCGCCGCGCCCGCGCGGCGCTGCTCTGGCGCGAGAGCGCCGCCGAGGCCGCCCGCATCCGGGACGTTCTCGACACCATCCGTCTCTCGCCGGTGCGCGAGCGCCTCGCCGGCAGCCTGTCGCACGGACAGAAGCAGTGGCTGGAGATCGGCATGCTGCTTGCGCAGGAGCCGAAGCTCTTGCTCGTCGACGAGCCGGTCGCCGGCATGACCGACACGGAGACGCGCCAGACCGCCGAGCTCCTCAAGCAGATCAACCGCGAGAAGACTGTGGTCGTGGTCGAGCACGACATGACCTTCGTGCGCGACCTCGACGTGCGCGTCACGGTGCTGCACGAAGGCTCGGTGCTGGCCGAAGGCTCGATCGACCAGGTCTCGACCAACGAGCGGGTCATCGAGGTCTATCTGGGACGCTGATCATGCTCGATGCGACCGCGATCGACCTGCACTATGGCGCCGCCCAGGCGCTGCGCGCGATCTCGCTGCATGCCGAGCCCGGCAAGGTCACCTGCGTGCTCGGCCGCAACGGCGTCGGCAAGACCAGCCTGTTGCGCGCGCTGATCGGCGAGCACCCGGTCAGCGCCGGCAAGATCATGTGGGAAGGGCACGACATCACGTCGCTGCTTCCGTATGAGCGGGCGCGCCGCGGCATCGCCTATGTGCCGCAGGGCCGCGACATCTTCCCGCTGCTCACCGTCGAGGAGAACCTCGAGACCGGCTATGCGCCGCTCCGGAGCGACGAGCGCTCCATCCCGGACGACGTGTTCTCGCTCTTCCCGGTGCTGCAGAGCATGCTGCGCCGGCGCGGCGGCGATCTCTCGGGCGGCCAGCAGCAGCAGCTCGCCATCGGCCGTGCCCTGGTGATGCGCCCGCGCCTGCTGCTGCTCGACGAGCCCACCGAGGGCATCCAGCCCTCGATCATCAAGGACATCGGCCGCGCCATCACGTATCTGCGCGGGATCGGCCAGATGGCGATCGTGCTGGTCGAGCAGTATCTCGACTTTGCCCGCGAGCTCGGCGATCATTTCGTCGTCATGGACCGCGGCAGCATCACCTATGCGGGCGACCGCGCGACGTTGGACGAGGGAGCCCTGCGGCGCGCCATGGCGCTGTAAGATGCTGCGAATGCATGCGCGCCCCCTCTCCCGCTTGCGGGGGAGGGTGGGGAGGGGGGCCGCTTGCTCATGCGTTTGTTTGACTTCCCCCCACCCTGGCCCTCCCCCGCAAGCGGGGAAGGGGATCGGCCTCGCGAGGTTTTGTGCTGACCACTGCTGCTTGCGCCGACGAGCTCTTCGCCGCCAATCGCGCGGAAGGCCGCGTCGCGCTTGCGGTCGCGGCCGATCACGGCGCGACGCGGCGCACGCGCGTCGCCGAGCGCGGTTCGTTGCGCGTACGGTTCCCCAACGCCTTTGGGCCGGAGCTCGAAGCCGTGCTGGTGAACACCGCCGGCGGCATGACGGGCGGTGACCGCTTCGACATCGACGTCGCGGCCGGTGCGGGTGCCCGGCTGCTGGTCGGCACCACTGCGGCCGAGAAGGTCTACCGGTCGCTCGGACCCGCAACCAGCGTCGCGGTGCGGCTTGCGGCGTGCGCCGGCGCCACGCTGCGCTGGCTGCCGCAGGAAACCATTTTGTTCGACCGCGCACGCCTCGATCGCCGCATCGACGTCGATCTCGACGAGGGCGCCGCGCTCGTGCTCGTGGAGGCCGTCGTGTTCGGCCGCGCCGCCATGGGCGAGAGCGTGGAGCAGGGGGAGCTGATCGATCGCTGGCGTGTGCGCATCGGCGGCAGGCTCGTTTTCGCCGAGTCCGTGCGCCTTGGCGGCGGCATCGCCGAAAAGCTCTCGCAGCGCGCCATCGCGGCCGACGGCCGCGCGCTCGCGACCGTGCTGATCGCTCCGGGCGAGGCGCGCCACGTCGAGGCGGTGCGCGCGCTGAGCATGTCGGGCGAGATCGGCATCTCGGCCTGGAACGGCATCGCGGTCGCGCGGCTCGTCGCGCCGGATGCGGTCGCGCTGCGGCGCGATCTCGCGGCCGTGCTCGCCGCCCTCGCGACTGGACCTTTGCCACGACTCTGGGTCAATTGAGGCTCGCATGAATTTGACGCCACGCGAAAAAGACAAGCTGCTGATCGCCATGGCCGCGATGGTGGCGCGCCGCCGCCTCGAGCGTGGCGTGAAGCTCAATCATCCCGAGGCGGTCGCGCTGATCTCCGATTTCATCCTCGAGGGCGCCCGCGACGGCAAGAGCGTCGCCGATCTCATGCAGGCCGGCGCGCACGTGATCACGCGCGCCCAGGTGATGGACGGCATCGCCGAGATGATCCACGACATCCAGGTCGAGGCAACGTTCCCGGACGGAACGAAGCTCGTGACCGTGCATGATCCGATAAGATGAGAACGTATCATCCACTTCTCCGTCATGCCCGCGCCTGTCGCGGGCATCCACGTCTTGCTTCAATGCAAGTAGTAAAGACGTGGATGTCCGGGACGAGCCCGGCCACGACGAGGAGCAAATGGGAGCCATAACCGATGACCCCCGGCGAGTTCTTCATCCAGCCCGGCGACATCACGCTCAATGCCGGCCGCAAGACCGTGACGCTCACGGTCGCCAATACGGGCGACCGGCCGATCCAGGTCGGCTCGCATTATCATTTCTTCGAGACCAACCCGGCGCTGAAATTCGATCGCAAGAAGGCGCGCGGCATGCGCCTCGACATCGCGGCCGGCACGGCGGTGCGCTTCGAGCCGGGCCAGACGCGCGAAGTCACGCTGGTCGCGCTCGCCGGCAAGCGCACGATCTATGGTTTCCGCGCCGACGTGATGGGCAAACTCTAGGGGCAACACCATGCCAGTCAAGATCGATCGCCGCGCCTATGCGGACATGTTCGGCCCGACGGTCGGCGACCGCGTACGGCTCGCCGACACCGATCTCGTCATCGAGGTCGAGAAGGATTTCACCGTCTACGGCGAGGAAGTGAAGTTCGGCGGCGGCAAGGTGATCCGCGACGGCATGGGCCAGAGCCAGGTGACCAACCGGCAGGGCGCGGTCGACACGGTGATCACCAATGCGCTGATCCTCGACCACTGGGGCATCGTGAAGGCCGATGTCGGCCTCAAGGACGGCAAGGTCTTCGCGGTCGGCAAGGCCGGCAACCCGGACATCCAGCCCGGCGTCACGATCATCATCGGTCCCGGCACCGAGGTGATCGCAGGCGAGGGCAAGATCCTCACCGCCGGCGGCTTCGACACGCACATCCACTTCATCTGCCCGCAACAGGTCGAGGAGGCGCTGATGTCGGGCGTCACCTCGCTGCTCGGCGGCGGCACCGGCCCCGCCGCCGGCACCAACGCGACCACCTGCACGCCCGGGCCGTGGCACCTCGCCCGCATGATCCAGGCGGCCGACGCGTTTCCGGTCAATCTCGGTTTCGCCGGCAAGGGCAATGCGTCGCGCCCGGCCGCGCTGGAGGAGATGGTCAAGGCCGGTGCCTGCGCGCTCAAGCTGCATGAGGACTGGGGCACGACGCCGGCCGCGATCGACTGCTGCCTCTCGGTCGCGGACGACTACGACGTCCAGGTGATGATCCACACCGACACGCTCAACGAGTTGGGCTTCGTCGAGGACACGATCGCGGCATTCAAGGGCCGCACCATCCACGCCTTCCACACCGAGGGCGCCGGCGGCGGGCATGCGCCCGACATCATCAAGGTCGCAGGCCTGAAGAACGTGCTGCCGTCGTCGACCAATCCGACGCGGCCGTTCACCCGCAACACCATCGATGAGCATCTCGACATGCTGATGGTGTGCCACCATCTCGATCCGTCGATCGCCGAGGATCTCGCCTTCGCGGAAAGCCGCATCAGGAAAGAGACCATCGCGGCCGAGGACATCCTGCACGATCTCGGCGCGCTCTCGATGATGTCGTCCGACAGCCAGGCCATGGGCCGGCTCGGCGAGGTGATCATCCGCACCTGGCAGACGGCGGACAAGATGAAGAAGCAGCGCGGCCGCCTCAAGGAGGAGAAGGGCGACAATGACAACGTCCGCGCCAGGCGCTACGTCGCCAAGTACACCATCAACCCCGCGATTGCGCACGGCGTGTCGAAGCTGATCGGCTCGGTCGAGAAGGGCAAGCTCGCCGATCTCGTGCTGTGGTCGCCGGCCTTCTTCGGCGTCAAGCCCGACTGCATCATCAAGGGCGGGTCGATCGTCGCGGCGCCGATGGGCGATCCCAATGCCTCGATCCCGACGCCGCAGCCCGTGCACTACCGCCCGATGTTCGCGGCCTTCGGCCGCTCGCTCACCGCAAGCTCGGTGGTGTTCGCCTCCAAGGCTGCCGTGCAGGCGGGCCTCGGCAAGAAGCTCGGCATCCAGAAGCAGCTGGTTGCGGTGTCGCACACCCGCGACATCTCCAAAAAGAGCATGATCCACAACGGCGCGACGCCGAAGATCGACGTCGACCCCGAAACCTACGAGGTGCGCGCCGACGGCGAGCTCCTGACCTGCGCGCCTGCCGAGGTGCTGCCCATGGCGCAGCGGTATTTCTTGTTTTAGGCCAAGGGTACACAAGCTTATCCGTCACCCTGAGGCGCGCGGCGAAGCCGCGCCTCGAAGGGCGACGGCCCGGGCCGATCATCCTTCGAGGCTCGCTTCGCTCGCGCCTCAGGATGACGGTATGTGCTCAGTGCAGACGACGAGGCGAAGTGAAACGAGCTCTCGATATCAGGAAGCGCGAAGATACCGGCGCAGCGCGCGTGATCGACCGCGTCGTGCTCGCGGCTGACGACCGCCATCGCCGCCGTCTGGTCATGACCGGCGAGGCCGGCACGCGCTTTCTGCTCGACCTGCCGCATGCCGCCATGCTGCGCGACGGCGATGGCCTCGTGCTCGACGACGGCTCGATCGTGCGTGTGGTCGGCAAGCCCGAGCCACTGGTCGAGATCGTGGCGGCAAGCGAGCCCGACCGCCTGCGCATCGCGTGGCATCTCGGCAACCGCCACGTCGAGGTGCAGGTTGCCGGCGACAAGCTGCGTATCCGCCGCGATCACGTGCTCGAGGCGATGCTGCGCGGCCTCGGCGCGACGCTTACGGCCGTCGATGCGTCCTTCGATCCCGAGCAGGGCGCCTACGCCCATTGGCATGACGATGGCGACACGCATGTCTAAGGGGACGACGGCGCGCGCATTGGCATCCTCAGGCCTTTATCGTCTGATGGCATGGCTCTCGCCTGCGTTTCCGGTCGGCGCATTCTCCTATTCCAGCGGCATCGAGTGGGCGGTTGAGGCAGGCGACATCAAGGATGCCTCAACGCTCCAGCATTGGCTCGATGTCGTCATCGCGGAAGGTGGCATCTTCTGCGATGCAGCGATCTTTGCCAACGCACATCGCGCAACTCAGGCGGGCGACGATGCATCTCTGCGCACGATCGCCGAGCTCGCCGTCGCGCTCTGCCCTTCCAAGGAGCGTCATCTCGAAACCGCCAGCCAGGGCCGCGCGTTTGTGGAAGCTGCACGCGCGGCCTGGCACTGCGCGGCGCTCGACCGGCTCAGCGCCGTGTGGGATGGCGCCGTCGCCTATCCGGTCGCCGTCGCCGTAACGGCCGCGGGCCACGGCGTGCCGCTTGTGTCGGCGCTGCATGCCTACCTGCATGCCGCGGTCGCCAACCTGATCTCGGCGGGCGTGCGGCTGATTCCGCTCGGCCAGACCGACGGCCAGCGCGTGCTTGCGGCGCTCGAGCCCGTGGTCGCCGCGGCGGCCGAGCGCGCCACGGCGACGCCGCTCGACGACATCGGCGGCGCCGCCTTTCGCGCCGACCTCGCCTCGATGCGGCACGAAACACAGTACACACGGCTTTTTCGGAGCTGATGCCGATGAGCAAGCCCAACGGTCCCCTGCGGGTCGGCGTCGGCGGGCCGGTCGGCTCCGGCAAGACTGCGCTGATGGATGCGCTGTGCAAGCGCCTGCGCGCGCGCTACGACATCGCGGCGATCACCAACGACATCTACACCAAGTGGGACGCCGAATATCTGGTGCGCTCTGGCGCGCTCGCGCCCGAGCGCATCGCCGGCGTCGAGACCGGCGGCTGTCCGCACACCGCGATCCGCGAGGATGCCTCGATCAACCTCGCCGCGATTGCCGACATGCGCAAGCGCTTCCCCGATCTCGACCTGATCCTGGTCGAATCCGGCGGCGACAATCTCGCCGCCACGTTCTCACCCGAGCTCGCCGATCTGACCATCTACGTCATCGACGTCGCGGCCGGCGACAAGATCCCCTCGAAGGGCGGCCCCGGCATCACCCGCTCCGATCTCCTCGTCATCAACAAGATCGACCTCGCGCCCCACGTCGGCGCCTCGCTCGAGGTGATGGATCGAGACGCGAAGAAGATGCGCGGCGCGCGGCCGTTCGTGTTCACCAACCTGCGCGCCGGCCAGGGCGTCGACGAGATCGCACGATTTATAGAAGAGAGGGGTGGGCTGTGATGCCTCGTAGGATGGGTTGAGCGCAGCGAAACCCATCATCTGGTGCGCGGCAAGAACGATGGGTTTCGCTGCGCTCAACCCATCCTGCGATCTACGATCGCAGCGCCGGCATCACGTGCTTCGCGAACAATTCCACCGAATGCATGAACTCATCGGGCGTCAGATCGCCGAACGCGAACTGCCCGACCACATAATTCGTCTGCGTCTCGTCGAGCTGCGCGCGCAGCCACCGCGTCGTGCTTGCGGGCGACCCCGCAAATCCCTGGCCGCGCGCGGCCAGCGTGTCGAAATCCGCCGGCCGCGGGTGCATCTGCTTGTAGCCGTGCAGGCGCGGCAGGAACGTGAACGCCTCGTGCCATTTTGGATAGGCGCGGCGCGCCAGCGCCATCGCGGCCTCGTCGCTGTCCGCCACCACGATGAAGCGCCCGAGCCCGAGCTTGGGCAGCGGCGCGTCGCCATGCGTCGCGCGCCACACCGCGCGATAGCGCTCGGAGCACGCCTTCGTCTCGTCGGTCGGATCGAGGTTGATCGTATGCAGCGCGCGCCGCGCCGCGCGCTCGGCGGCGTCGGGCGAATGCACGCCGTACCACACGGGCGGATGCGGCTTCTGCAACGGGCCGATCTCCATCGGCACCTTGTCGAAGCGGAAATGCTCGCCCGCAAAGGTCAGTGTCTTCTCGGTCATCCCCTTGAGGATCAGCTCGACGCCTTCGGCATAGATCCCGGGCGCCTGCTTCGGGTCCTGTCCGAAATAGGAGAGCTCGATCGGCGAGGCGCCGCGCCCGAAGCCGATGTCGAGCCGCCCGCCGCTCATCTGGTCGAGCATGCAGATCTCCTCGATCAGGCGCAGCGGATGATAGAGCGGCAACGCATAGACCATCGGTCCGAAGCGCAGCCGCTTGGTGCGCTGTGCCACAGCGGCGAGGAAGACGCTCGGCGACGGCGCCATCCCGAGCGGCGTCGCGTGGTGCTCGGCGACGTGATAGGCGTAGAAGCCGGCCGCATCGTAGAGCTCGATCAGCTTGAGCCGCGCCTCGTAGTAGTCGGGCAGCGGTCCGTCGTAGCGGTCGAGATGATCGAAGACGCCGAAGTCCATGAGTGCTTTCCCGTGACGTGATCCACCGTAACCCGTCATGGCCGGGCTTGTCCCGGCCATCCACGTCTTTCTATCTGCGGCCGTTAAAGACGTGGATGCCCGCGACAAGCGCGGGCATGACGGTTCTTCGGCGATTGCGCGGTCGCGGAAAATCATGCAGTCAAAGCGTTACCATGATGCGGAACGCGATCGTCTCGCTATTGCTCTGCGCGCTGCTTGCGGCGGGTCTCGCCCGCGCCGACGACTATCCGGCGCGCCCGATCATGCTGGTCGTGCCTTATCCGCCGGGCGGCGGCAACGACGTGATCGCCCGCATCGCCGCAGCCAAGATGAGCGCCGCGCTCGGCCGTGAGATCGTGGTCGAGAACCGCGGTGGCGCCGGCGGCACGATCGCGACCCGCCAGGTCGCGCGCGCCGCGCCCGACGGCTACACGCTGCTGGTCGCCACCAGCTCGCTTGCCATCAACCCGTCGATCTACGCCAATGTCGGCTACGATCCGCGCAAGGATTTCTCGCCGATCGGCCTGATGGCGAAAAGCCAGAACGTGCTGCTGATCAATGCGTCGGTCGGCGCCACCTCGATCCAAGAGCTCATTGCGCGCGCCAAGGCGGCGCCCGGCAAGCTCACCTTCGCGTCGACCGGCGGCGGCAACAGCGTGCAGCTTGCCGCGCAGCTTTTCGCCGAGCTGGCCGGCATCATGCTCACGCAGATCCCCTACAAAGGTAACGCGCCGGCGCTCACCGATCTGCTCGGCGGCCAGGTCGACATGATGTTCAGCCCGTTGCCCGCCGCGGTCGGTCTCGTGCGCGACGGCAAGGTGCGCGCGCTCGCCGTGACCGGCAGCGCCCGCTCGCCGCTCTTTCCCGATCTGTCGACCATCGCGCAGGCCGGCCTGCCGGGCTACGAGTCGGAGCTGCACTACGGCATCGTCGCGCCCGCCGGCGTGCCGCAGCCGATCGTCGAGAGGCTCAACGCCGCCTTGCGCGATTCGCTCGCGGCGCCGGACGTCGCGCAGCGCTTCGCGGCGCTCGGCGCCGAGGTGCTGGCAAGCACGCCCGAAGCCTACGCGTCCGATGTCGCGGCCGAAGAAGCCAAGTGGTCGCCGATCGTACGCAAGGCCGGCATCAAGGCGGAGTGAGCGCTGACAGCATGCCCACCCTCCGCCAATTCCTGCTCTCCCCGCGCTCCGTCGCGATCATCGGCCAGTCGAACGACCCGACGAAGGCCGCCGGCCGGCCGCTGAAGTTCCTGCGGCAGGCCGGCTATGCGGGCCGTGTCTTCCCGGTCAATGCGCGGCGCGACGAGGTGCTGGGCGAGCGCGCCTGGCCGTCGTTGGCGGCACTGCCCGAGGTGCCGGAGCACGTCTACATCGTTACCGCGACGGAGGCCGCGGTCGAGGCGGTGGAAGAATGCGGCCGCCTCGGCGTGAAGGTTGCCACGGTGCTGGCCGACGGCTTCGCCGAGACCGGCGCGGTTGGCGTCGCGCGTGAGGCGCGGCTGCGCGACGTGGTGCAAAAGACCGGCCTGCGCCTCGTCGGCCCGTCGAGCCTCGGCGTCGTCAACCTGCGCGAAGGCGTGATGCTCACCGCTAATGCGGCGCTCGACGAGAAGGACCTGCCCTCGGGCCGCGTCTTCGTCGCCTCGCACAGCGGCACCATGATTGGGGCGCTGCTGTCGCGCGGCAAGGCGCGTCACGTCGGCTTTGCGGGCGCGGTCTCGGTCGGTAACGAGGTCGACCTCTCGCTCGGCGAGATATGCGCCGCGACCCTCGATGATCCCGACATCGACGGCTACGTCCTCTTTCTCGAGACCTTGCGCAACGCCCACACGCTGCGCGCCTTCGCGCTGGCAGCGGCGGCCAAAGGCAAGCCGGTGCTCGCCTACAAGCTCGGCCGCTCGTTGGCGGCGCGCGAGCTTGCCGCGACCCACACGGGCGCGCTTGCCGGCGAGGACGACGTCGCGAATGCATTTCTCGCCGATTGCGGCGTCGCCCGCGTCGAGACCTTCGAGGCGCTGATCGAGGGGCCGCCGCTGCTCGGCCGCATACCGGCGCGCCGGCCGGACGCACGGCCGCCCGCGGTCGCGGTGGTCACCACCACGGCGGGCGGCGCCACCACAGTGGTCGATCCGCTCGCCATGCGCGGCGTCACGATCGCGCAGCCGAGCGCCGAGACCTTCGCGCGCCTCGCCGCCGCCGGCATCAAGGCCGCGCACGCACGCATCGTCGATCTCACCATCGCGGGCGCGCACTACGACGCCGTGAAAGCGGCCCTCGACATTCTGTTGAGCGCGCCCGAATTCGACATGGTGCTGGCGGTGATCGGCTCGTCGGCACGCTCGCAGCCAGAAAAATCGGTCAAGCCGATCATCGACAGCGCCAGCGCCGCGCGTCCGCTCGCCGCCTACATGGTGCCCGATGCGCCGGTTGCCCTGGCGCAACTCGCCGCGGCGGGCGTTCCGGCGTTCCGCACGCCCGAGTCCTGTGCCGATGCGATCGCTGCCGCTTTGCGTCGGCGGGTTCCGCGCCTGAGCGGGCCGCAGCCGCCGGCGCAATCGGGCGGGGGCCGTCTGCTCGACGAGATCGAAGCCTATGCGCTGCTCGATCGGCTCGGCATCGCGCGCCCGCCATCGGTTGCACTCGACGCGAACGCGGGCACGGCCCCCTCGCTCCCGTTTTCCTATCCGGTCGCCGCCAAGCTCCTCTCGGCCGAGATCGCGCACAAGTCCGACGTCGGCGGTGTCGCGCTCGGCATCGCGGACGGTGCCGGCCTCGCCGCCGCCGTCGCCAAGATGCGCGCCGCCGTCGCGGCGCACGGCCACCGCCTCGATCGCGTCCTCGTTCAGCCAATGATGACCGGTATTGGCGAGGCGTTCATCGGCTACCGTGTCGATCGCGATGTGGGTCCGCTCGTGATGGTCGCGGTCGGCGGCATCTTCACCGAGATCTACCGCGACCGCAGCCTGCGGCTCGCGCCGGTCGATCTCGCGACCGCGCGCGGGATGATCGCCGAGGTGCGCGGTTTTCAGGTGCTGGCCGGCTATCGCGGCAAGCCGGCGGGCGACCTCGATGCGCTCGCGTACGCGATCGTCGCGCTCTCACGGCTCGCCGACGATGGGAGCATTGCGGAGGCCGAGATCAATCCGCTGATCGTGCGGCCGGCCGGGCAGGGTGTGGTCGGGGTCGATGCCGTAGTGCGCTGCGTGTAGAGCATGGTCCCGAAAAGGCTTGCCCCGGACTTGATCCGGGGTGGCCACCGGCTTTCGGGAAAGATCATGCTCGAGAGAAGTATTATATCCACACCGGCGCAAAGAGCTGCGTCGCCGGATACATGCGAATGTATTGGACGATGCGCGGCAGGCGGGCGCGGTTGGGCCGGCTGCCGTGCGGCAGCGCGTCATGCCAGATCACGAGATCGCCGGCACGGCCGGCGATCGGCTGCGAGCCGAGCGCATGCAAGTCCTGGAGGCGCGGATCAGTGCCTTCCGGCAAGCTCGCGAGCCAGTCGCTGACGCGACGGTGAAAACCCGGCACGAGCGTGAACGCGCCCTGCTCGGCCTCGGTGTCGGTCAGATAGAGGATGCCGTGCGTGCTCAGCGGCATCGGCTGATGCAGGCTCACGTCCCAATGAAGGTGCGGCCCTGGGAACTGGTGGCCTGGGCGTTCGGGCGGATTGAAGCCGACCCGGTCGGTCGAGACCCACAGGTCCGCGGTTCCATGGATCTGCGCGAAAGCCTTGTGGAGGCGCCGCGACTTGCGGTTGGCGTCGAACGCCGGGTGCTGGAAGTACTGCACCATGATCCCGGGCCGGTCGCCGTACCACGACTCGGGATCGTCGAGACGCGCGCCAATATGATCGAGCACCGCGGCGGCTGCGGCGGTGCAGGTATCGGGTGCTACCGCGTCGTGAAGGACGACGTAGCCGTGCTGGTCCCAGAACGCGAGGTCGTCGGCCGAGAGTGCCGGTTCGCTCGCCTCGACGTCGGCGAGCCAGCGGGCCGTCTCGGGCGGGCAGGGCGCGCCCGCGATGGTCGCGTTGATGCGGGCGATCTGCATTTGCGGAACGCCGCCGGTCGTCGCGATGATCCAATGCTCGAATTCCTCGAAGCTCGGCCCGCGGCCGAGGACCTGCATCGTCTGCTCGAGCCCGACGCCGAGCGCATCGAAAACAAGCTGGTCGAGATGGAATTCGCGGGCGTCGGTCCTGGTCGGCCGCACATGTGGCTGGGGACATCTGCGTGCCCACGCATCCCTGAGTCGATGCACGCCGATGAGACCTGCGTCCGCCGACGGCACGGGCTCGGAAGCGGTGGCTGCGGCCGGCGCATAAGCAGTCAGTGACATGGGACCTAGTTCTCCGCGCCGCGAGCATAGCCTTGCAATCGTAACCCGTACCAGATCGATTCTCACCTCCGCAAAAGCTGCTATCCTGGGCCGTCCAACCGCTCATGGGATCGGAGAAACCATCATGTCGCATGCCGAGGCCGTCCACGAGCTCGCGCCCGCCGCCGGCGCGACCGACGCGCTGGTTGATTTCGCGCACGCGCTGACGTTCGACGCGCTCGACGCCGAGACGCGGCACTATGCGCGCCGTCACCTGCTCGATACCGTCGGCGTGATGATCGCGGGCGCGCCGGGCGACGTTGCGACCCGCGCCGAGGCCGTGGTCGCGTCGGTGCGCGCCGCGGGACAGATCCCGGTGCCGGGCCGGACGCGGCGTGCCGACCTGCTCGATGCCGCCTTTCTCGGCGGCACTGCCGCGCATGGCATCGAGCTCGACGACGGCTTTCGCCAAGGCTCGGTGCATCCCGGCTGCACGGTCATCCCGGCTGTCCTGTCGGTCGGCTACCAGAACGGTGCGAGCGGCAAGGCGCTGATCCAGGCGATCGTCGCCGGCTATGAGATCCCGATCGCGATCGCGCGCGCCTGCCACCCCGACCTGCGCCAGCGCGGCTTCCATCCGACCGGCGCCTGCGCGGTGTTCGGCGCCGCGGCGGCAGTCGCCAAGCTGCGCGGCCTCACGCGGGCGCAGCTCGCTGATGCCATGGGCATCGCGGCATCGAGCGCGGCGGGCCTTTTCGCCTTCGTCAACGGCGGCGCCGACATCAAGCGGCTGCATGCCGGGCATGCCTCGCGCGAGGGCATGCAGTCGGCGCTGCTCGCCGAGCAGGGCGTGCAGGGCCCGCCCAACGTGATCGAGTCGCGCGACGGCTTCATGCAGGCCTTCGCGTTCGGCCGCATCGACAAGGCGCGCCCGATCACGCTGCCGCCGCCCTTCGGCATCACCGACTGCTACATCAAGCCTTATGCGTGCTGCCGGCACATCCAGCCCGCCGTCGAGGCGCTGATCGGGCTCGCCAACGACGAGAAGATCGCGCCCGAGGAGGTCACCCGCATCGACGTCGAGACCTATCGGATCGCGGCCGAGCACGCCCATACGGGCTGGGGCGATTTCGCCAGCGCGCAGCTCAGCTTCCCGTTCCTGATCGGATTGGCGCTCACCCGGCGCGGCATCAAGATGAAGCATTTCGAGGACGCGACGCGGCGCGATCCGGCCTTCGAGCGCATCGCCGGCATGCTGCACGTGAGCGCACCGCCCGAGATCGATCGCCTCTATCCGCGCCTGCGCCCGGCGCGCGTCAGCGTGACGACGCCGCGCGGCACCTTCACGCGCCAGGCCGACGAGGCGCTCGGCTCCCGCATCGTCCCGCTCGACGACGCCGGGCTGAAGGCCAAGTTCGACGAACTGGTCGAGCCGGTGCTCGGCGCCGCGCGTGCCGCCGACCTGCGCGAGCGCCTGTGGGAGATCGAGACCGCGACCGACGTGCGGCCGATCGTCGAGCTCGCCGCAAATCCGCGCGGGTGAGAGGCATGCGCCGCCCGCCGACGGTCCTTCCGGCGGCGTTCGCGGCGGTAGGGTTCATTCAGATTTTGCCGCCGTCGACGTTTTGAGATATCATCCGCCGCGTCCGCCACATTTGTGAAGTCCGAAGATGGCTCATCCTCGTATTTCCGCCGATCCTTCCGTTATGATGGGAAAGCCCTGCATCAAGGGCACCCGCATCACGGTCGAGTTGATTTTGCGCAAGTTGGGTGCGGGCCGCTCGTCGTCGGATTTGCTTGAAGCTTATCCGAAGCTGACTGAGGAGGACGTGCGCGCAGCTCTGGCCTTTGCGGCAGACTATATGCAGCACGAGACCGTTCTTGCTGCTGAATGATGCGCTTCCTGGCGGATGAGAACGTCTCGCGCCTTCTGATCAATAGGCTTCGCGCTGCAGGCTTCGAGGTGATCTCGATCGCGGAAAAGCGGCCAGGCACCACAGATCAGGACGTTCTCAATGTAGCGGATACAGAAGACTGCATTCTGATCACGGAAGATCAGGATTTCGGTGAATTGGTTATTCGCCAGCGCTTTGGAGTCCGCGGATTGATCCTGTTGGAGCTCGATCCGCTTTCGAATGCGGCGGAAGCGGACGCGGTTATGGATGTCGTTTCGACACACGCGGACAAGCTATTGGGCAATCTGATTGTGATAGAGCCTGGACGAGTTCGCATCCGTCCCTTGCCGCGATGAGGCAGAACTTCTGCGCTTGAGCGATCCGAAAAAGAGACTTCAATGGCAAGCCGCAACTACGCGCTGTTCGAGCGAGCGATGCGCCAGCGCAAGCCGTTGCACTGCATGTACGATGGCTTTCCGCGCGAGCTTTGCTCGGTCATCCTCGGCCATTCGCAAGGGCAGGAGAAGGCGCTGACGTACCAATTCGGCGGTGAGAGCAGCCGCGGGTTGCCGCCAGGTGGTCAGTGGCGGTGCCTCTGGCTGTCCAAGGCCGGCGATGTCGAGCTTCGGGATGGACCATGGAGAGCTGGTTCCAGCCATACGCAGCCCCAGGGCTGTGTCGAAGTCGTGGACCTCGATGTAAATCCGTCGAGCCCCTATCAGCCGCGGCGCGCGCTCGGAGAGCCGCAAGCTGCCGGCAAGCGGCGACGCCGCAGCACGCGCGCTCGCTAAATCCATAGGGTCGTCGAAACTACCGGCACGGCGCCGCCAGTGGGACCTGAAGCTGCTGCTCGCCCATGAAGTGCGGCCACGCCCAGAGGCCTGGCATCATCGCAACTGGCATCGCCTCGCGCTTGCGCTGCGACCGAGCCCGCTTGGCGGGACGTCGCCGCACGACGATGTGCGATCGTTTTGCGGCCCGCGTTCGTCTGCGGCGCTCGGCACCGTCCGGCTCATCGCGCTGCGGCGCGGGAGTCATCGCAGCCGCTTGCGGCTGCGCGGCGTCGACGTTGGTTTCTTCAACCACGACGGCTGTCGTTTCCGCGGGCTCCGCGCGCCCCCGGAGCTGCCGCGCGATCTTGCGGCTCGTCCGGCGCGCGAAGCCTGGTTTCCCGGATAGCTGTTCCAGCCACGTGGTGGTCTCGTCGCGCGCCGCGTCGCCGCCCTCGGCGCTCTTCGCCGCAAAATCCGTGAGTGCGGCGGCGAACCATTGCGTCCAGCTTCGGTCGGTGTGCTCGACCTCTGCGGCGAGCGCTGTCAGCATGTCGGCCTGCGCGCGGGTCTCGATGCCGCCCGGAAGATAATCCCGTTGCAAGCGACGCACGTCGCCGAACGTGATGCGGCCGTGCGTGATGGCGCTGGTGACGAAACCCGTGAGGCTCGAATCGTTAATCATTGCTGGCACCCGTCTATTCGCTTGGTGCCCGCAACCTGCCCGGCGCCGATTACTCGATTCCTAATCGTCTGGGTTAGCACTCGTTCAGGTAAATGCTTGGTATCGTTCCCCGGAACGCCGCGCGGCCAGCCCTACTCGACCTCGGTGATCACCTCGGGAAACTGGTGCAGCCGGTCGCCTGGGCCGTTCCCGGTGATGAAATAGTTGTCGCACAGCCAGTTGACGTAGCCTTTGTGGATATACGTCGGGTGCACGACGATGTTCATGTCCTTCTCGATCGTCATCGGCTCGTCGTGGCGGATCAGCGGCCGCTCGACCAGGTCGTAGCCCTGGCCGTGGCAATAGAGCCGCGCCTCCTCGGGCCGGCCGTTCTTGCGCATGAAGGCGTTGAACGCCTCCCAGATGTCGTGGCTGGGCGTGCCCGGCTTGAGCAGGTCGAGCGTGACCTTGCGCGCCTCCTGCACGAACGTGAGCTCGTCCTTCATCTCCTGCGGCGCCCGGCCGACCACGCAGGTGCGGCCGAGCTCGGTGTAGAAGCCGCCCGGCCCGTTGTCCTCGACCAGCAGCGCGATCTGGTCGCCCTTCTGGATCACCCGGTTCTGCACGTGCCGCATGTTGATGCGCGCCGGCTGGCCGATTGGCGATGACGCGCACAGATAGATGCCTTGCTCGCTGCCGTTGCGCTGGCTGTAATGCGCCGCGATCGCCGACACGTCGCTGTCGCGCATGCCCGGCTTGACCGCAGCGAACGCCGCCCGCATGGCGCCGTCCTGCATCCGCGTGGTGCGGCGGATCAGCTCCATCTCCTCGGCGCTCTTGATCACCTTGATGCGGTCGACCATGTCGGTCGCATCGACGTACGTGGCGCTGGGAAAGCGCCGCTTGACGTAGTCGACCACCGCAAACGACATCTGATAGGTGCCGACGAGCCCGATGGTCGCCTTGGCGTAGGGTTCGAGCGCGGTCGCGGCGAGCTCGGGGTCATAATCCTTGGAGTAGTGCGCCGACGAATAGCTCGGCGTCGTGAGCACGCGCCGCACGCCGCGCCACGTGCCGTCGCCGTCGTGCGACAGCTCCTGCACACCGCCGAATGGACCTTGCGTCACCACCGTCATGTCGGCGTCGCGCGGAAACACGACCGTATTGGGATAGCCGTTCACCGCCGGCATGTCGGTGAACCAGCGCACGTAGCCGCCCATGTGATCGTTGTTGTTCTGCATCAGCAGAACGTCGATCCTCGCCGCCTGCATGGCGGTGCGCACCGCGCCCCAGCGCCGTTCGAGCTCGGCGGTCGAGATCGGCGTGTTGAGGCGCTCGCTGAGGGCGGGCATGGGCGGTCTCCATCGCGGAAATGTGAGGTGAATAAATACGGACGGCGAGGCGCGGTCAATTCCCGTCATTGCGAGGCATGCGAAGCATGCCGAAGCAATCTCGATCGACAAGTCCATGGCGCGAGATTGCTTCGTCGCGCTACGCGCTCCTCGCAATGACGGTGTGAATCACACCGCCCGCTGCGGGCCCGTCTTGTCGTGGAAGTCCAGCCCGTTACGGGTCTGCGCCACATAGCCCGCCCGGATGACGAAATCGCCGAAGTGCTCGTCCGCCCGGCGCTCCTTCGCGTAGGCGGCGAACAGCGGGTCGAGCCTCGCCAGGATCTCGTCGTGCTGCAGGTCCTCGGCATAGAGCTTGGACATGCGCGAGCCGTCGAAGGCGGCGCCGAGATAGAGGTTGTAGCGGCCGGGGCCTTTGCCGACGAGGCCGATCTCGGCGAGGTAGGGCCGCGCGCAGCCGTTCGGGCAGCCGGTCATGCGGATCACGATGTCGTCGGCCGCCAGATCGTGCGCCGCGAGCCGCGCTTCCAGCGCGGTCGTCAGGTCCGGCAGGTAGCGCTCGCTCTCGGCGAGCGCGAGCCCGCAGGTCGGCAGCGCGACGCACGCCATGGCGTTGCGCCGCAGGCCCGTGATCGGACGCGACCAGCCCGTGCTCGGCGGCGAGCCGCTCGATCGCGGCGCGGTTCTCGCTCGAGACGTTGGCGATGATCGCGTTCTGGTTCGGCGTGAGATGGATCCCGCCGTCGTGCAGCTCGGCGATCTTGCGCAGGCCGGTCAGCATGGGCTTGCCGGGCGCGTCGAGCACGCGGCCATTCTCGATGAATAGCGTGAGGTGGTGGCGGCCGTCCTCGCTCGTCGTCCAACCGTAGCGATCGCCGGTCGAGGTGAACGTGTAGGGCTTCGGCGCCGAGAGCTTGACGCCGGCCCGGCGCTCGACCTCGGCGCGGAAGGCGTCGAGCCCGCGATCGTCGATCGTGTATTTGAGGCGCGCGTGCTTGCGGTTCGATCGGTCGCCCCAGTCGCGCTGCACCGTGACGACCGCCTCGGCCACCTTGATGACGTCCGCGGTCTCGCAGAAGCCCATCACGTCGGCGGTGCGCGGATAGGTCTCGGGCTCGCCGTGCGTCATACCCATGCCACCGCCGACCGTGACGTTCCAACCCGCGATCGTACCCTTACGGTCGAGGATCGCGATGAAGCCGAGATCGTTGGCGAACACGTCGATGTCGTTCGACGGCGGCACCGCGACGGCGATCTTGAACTTTCGCGGCAGGTAGGTCTTGCCGTAGATCGGCTCGACCACCTCGTCCTCGCCACCCGCGATGCGCTCGCCGTCGAGCCAGATCTCGCGGTAGGCCGCCGTGTGCGGCACCAAGTGATCCGAGAGCGCGACCGCGAGGTCGTAGGCCGCGCGATGCGCCGCCGACTGATGCGGGTTCGGGTTGCACATCACGTTGCGGTTGACGTCGCCGCAGGCCGCGATGGTGGAAAGCGCCGCGGCGTCGATCCCGCGCAGTGTCGCCTTCAGGTTCGACTTGATCACGCCGTGCAGCTGCACGGTCTGCCGCGTGGTGATCCGCATCGTGTGATTGCCGTAGTCGCGCGCGATGCGGTCGAGCGCGAGCCACTGCGCGGACGTGAGCACGCCGCCCGAGATGCGCACGCGCAGCATGAAGGCGAACGCCTTCTCCATCTTCTTGCTCGAGCGCTCGCCGCGCAGGTCGCGGTCATCCTGCAGGTACATGCCGTGGAATTTGACGAGCTGCTGGTCGTCCTCGACGATCGCCCCGGTGATGTCGTCGCTCAGGCCCTCGGCGAGCGTGCCGCGCAGGTAGTCGCTCGCTTCCTTGATGCGCTCGTTGCGGGACGGTTCGTTGGCCATGGGCTTTTTTCTTTCCCCTCCCCCGCTTGCGGGGGAGGGCAAGGGAGGGGGCAACCGCGGACTGGCGGTGGGCACGGCGCTTCGCGCCTTTGCCCACCCTACGGCGTCACGCCTCTCAATACACGTCCTGGAGATAGCGCCGGCCGCGCTCGAGCTCAACGACCGCCTGCTCGGCGGCCTCGGGCGCCAGCCCCTTCACGTCCGCATAGGCGCGCACCAGGGTTCCGCGCACGTCCTTCGCCATCTGCTTGGCGTCGCCGCAGACGTAGAAATAGGCACCGTTGTCGAGCCACTCGACCACCTCGCGGCGGCGGTCCCAGATGCGGTTCTGCACATAGACCTTCTCGGGCGTGTCGCGCGAGAACGCAACATCCATGCGGCTGAGCGCGCCGTCTTTGAGCGCATCCTGCCATTCGAGCTGGTAGAGGAAGTCGTGCGTGTAGTTGCGGTCGCCGAAGAACAACCAGGATTTTCCCGTGGCGTTCGTGGCGCGGCGCTCCTGCACGAAGGCACGGAACGGCACGATGCCGGTGCCGGGCCCGACCATGATGATGTCGCGGTCGGCTGCCGGCAGCGCGAAATGCTTGTTCGGCCGCAGCTTGACGCGCACCCGGTCGCCCTTCTTGAGCTGGTCGGCGACGAGGCCCGAGGCCACGCCCTTGCGCTCGCGCCCGTGGGTCTCATAGCGCACCGCCGAGACCAGGAGATGTGCCTCGTCGCCCACCTCGCGGCGCGAGGAGGCGATCGAATAGGCGCGCGGCGCGAGCGGGCGCGTCAGCCCGCGCAACTGCTCGGACGTGAGCGCGATCGGGAAATACTCGATCAGGTCGATGAGCTGGCGCCCCGCGATCCAGTCGCGCGCCTCGCCCTGTTCGATCAGCGCCTTGACGTACTGATGCCCGGTCGCGGCCGCGTAATTCTCGACCGTCTTGAGCGACAAGGTCGTCACGTCGCGGTTCGCCAGCAGCTCGTCGCGCAGCGCGCCGTCCGAGCCGAGCCCGGCCGACTTGAGAAGCTGCTCCACATAGGCCGGGTCGTTGCGTGGATAGAGATCGAGCGAGTCGCCCGGATTGTAGGCCGGGACCTTGCCGTCGAACGCGAGTTCGAGGTGGATCGTCTCCTTGTCGGAGCGCGACGAATTGAGGTCGATATGCGCCGTCACCTCGGCCTCGAACGGTCCGAGATTGGGCTCGGCCGCGGCGCCGAAATCGACCGAGATGACCTGCCCGCCCGAAGGCGCGGCGGCATCCGCCGCCGGCACCAGCGCCGTGACGGCGCCGTCGATCCAGCGGGCCGCTGGCTCGGCGAAATCGAGGTCGAGGTCGGCGCGGTCGGCGACACGCTTGCCGCCCAGCGCCTCGAGCCGCGCGTCGATCGCCTTGCCGACCGCGCAGAATTCCACATAGGCCGTGTCGCCGAGCGCCAGCACGGCGAACTCGACGCCCTCGAGGCGCGGCGCGCCTTCGCCCATCAGCGCCGCATAAGTCGCGGCCGCACGGCCGGGCGGCTCGCCTTCGCCCCAGGTCGCCGCGATGACGACGAGGCGGCGGCTCTTCGGCAGCGTCGCGAGGTCGAGGTCGGCCATGTCGACGACGGTCGGCTTGAGCCCGCGCTTGCGGGCGAGCTTCGCCATGTCGGCCGCGAGCCGCTCGCTGTTGCCGGATTCGCTTGCGTACACGATGGTGAGCGGCTCCGCGGCGCGCGGCGGTGCCGCCGGCTCGGCTCTGGCCTGCGCTCCCGCCTGCGCGTCGAGGCCCGCCAGGAATCCCGCAAGCCACGCGCGCTGGATCGGGCTTGCCGAACCGACCACGCGGTTGAGGACTTCGATTTCGTCTTCGGCGAATGGCGCCGTGCGGGGAATGGGTGACAACTGGCCTGCCATGGGGTCCAACCTGGGACGTTTGGGCCCTCAATAGAATGATTATTCTGCATTTCGGCAATATGAGCCAATAAAAAAGAACAATCGTCTATTTTTACGGCGACGGACGCTCATAAAATCCCACAAGCGTCATGGGCGGCACACGATCCATCATGCCGCAGTCTACCCGGACGGTGGCCACCTCGGACCGGGGCTACGGGCCTCCGTGTCTGGCCGCATATGTGGCACCATGCGAGCGGAAATCTGCGCGAAAATATTTTCAGCCGGATCGATTGTCGCGGCCGGAACGGGCTCCCCCAAAAAGCCTTTTAGTAGGAATGTAACAGTCACAGGCGATCTTCTGCCCTTCTTGGCGCCAGCGCGCGGTTTCGAGTCACAAATGGAATCTGTTCTCGTCAAGGTGTTGGCGGTCGTCCTTGCGCTGAGCCAGGTGTCGACCCGGCCCGACGACGTGAAGACGCATTTCGACAGCGCCGCCGACCGCGCCCAGGTGCTCGACCTCCTGCGCGCCGGCTGCGACCACATGCGCAAGGTGTTCAAGGTCGAGAACCTTCCGCTCGACGACCTGGTCGAGACCGCGCTCGCCGATCCGCAGATCGCGACCAGCAAGGTCAAGGAATTCCACGGGCTCAATTTCGCCGATCTCGATCCGACCTATCGCGAACTGTGCAAGAACGAGACGCCGGATCCGAGCCCGGTCGATCTTGCCGCGATCATCGACTTCTACGACAAGGCCGCCGCGAACCTGCCCGATGCCGCGCGGCTCAAGGGCCTGCGGCTCGCCAGCCCCTCGGAGGTGCTCGACGCCAGGAAGGCGCATTTCGCCGAGATCTACGAGGCCGGCAACCGGCGGATCGCGGTGCCGCTCGCGCAGATCCCGCAGTTCGTGCAGCGCGCCTTCGTCTCCGCCGAAGACCAGCGCTTCTTCGAGCACAAGGGCATCGACGAGCGCGGCCTCGTGCGCGCCTTCGTGACCAACATGATGCAGCCGGGGCGGCCGCAGGGCGGCTCGACCATCACGCAGCAGATGGTCAAGAACGTGCTGGTCGGCGACAACGTGACCTACGAGCGCAAGATCCGCGAGATCCTGGTCACAGCGAAAGTCGAGAAGATATTGAGCAAGCAGGAGATCCTCGAGCTCTACCTCAACTCCATTTATTTCGGCCGCAACTCCTGGGGCGTCGAGATGGCGGCGCGCAGCTACTTCGGCAAGTCGATCAAGGATGTGACGCTCGTTGAGGGCGCGCTGCTGGCCGGCCTCGTCAAGGGCCCGAATTATTTCAGCCCGGACCGGGCGCCCGACCGCGCGCGCGAGCGGCTCGATTATGTGCTCGGCCGCATGCAGGAAGACGGTGTGATCACGGCGGACCAGCTCAAGCAGTCGCAGGGCAAGCTGCCGCGCGTGATTCCGATTCCGCGCCGGCGCAAGGAGGCGTCGCGCTATTTCTTCGACTATCTGACGCGCGAGATGAAGACGCTGCCCGGCATTGCGCCACTCACCGACACGACCTACACGATCCGCTCGACCATCTATCCGGCGCTGCAGTCCGCGACCGAGGCGGCGCTGCAGGAAGGCCTCGCCCAGTACGAGATCGACAACGGGCGGGTCGACTTCAAAGGACCGGAGGCGAACCTCGCCGACGCGGTCAAGCAGATCGACGCGGCGCGCGCCGCCGCGCTTACGCCGGCCAATGCGGCCGCGCCGGCGGCGCCTGCCGCTGCCCCGGGCGATGACCCCGCGCCGGGCGACACTGGCGCTGCCGCTGCGCCTGCCACGACCGCCGCTACGCCGCCGGGGCCCGACTGGCAGGAAGCGCTGCAGAATGCCTACCTGCCGCTGCTCGACGTGCATTGGACGCCCGCCATCGTCATCCCGGTCACCGGGCCGACGAAGCGCGGGGAGGGGATGCGCGTCGGCTTCGCCGACGGCCGCATCCTGCCGCTGCACACCGGCAGCGCCGCGATCGAGCGCCGGCTGGCGCCCTACGACGTGATCTTCGTGCGCGTGGCCGAAGGCAAAGGCCGCGTCGCGGCGCGCGCCGACCTGCGCGTGCGCCCGACGGTCGAGGGCGCCGCGATCGTGCTGGAGAACAAGACTGGCCGCATCCTCGCGATGACCGGCGGGTTCTCCTACGGCGCGAGCCCGCTCAACCGCACCTCGCAGACGCGCCGCCAGCCCGGCTCCACCGTCAAGCCGCTTACCTATCTCGCAGCGCTGCAAGCCGGGCTGCAGCCCAACACGCTCATTCGCGACGAGCCCATCACGTTGCCGCCGATCAACGGCAGCGATCGCGAGCGCGACTACTGGTCGCCGCGCAGCTATGGCGGCGGCTCCTGGGGCCCCGTTACGATGCGCCGCGCGCTGGAGAACTCGCGCAACCTCGCGACCGCCGGGCTGCTCGAAAGCGGCATCGACGCAACCCCGGAGCTCAGCCTCGATCGCATATGCAAGCTCGGCGAGGAGGCGCAGCTCTACGCGCCGTGCCAGCATTATTATCCGATCGTGCTCGGCGCCCAGCCGGTGCGCATGATCGACCTTGCGGCGTTCTACGCCGCGATCGCCAACGAGGGCGCGCGCCCGGCGCCGCACGCGATCGCGTCGGTCGAGGAGGATGGGCGCACCGTCTGGCGCGACGACACCAAGCCGCCCGTCTGGATCGGGTCGGATGACCGCGCCTCGTTCTATCAGCTCAAGTCGATGCTGCAGGGCGTGGTCGCGCGTGGTACCGCGAATTCGATGCGCGATCTCGCGCCCTATATCGCGGGCAAGACCGGCACGAGCGAGGACGAGAACGACGCCTGGTTCGCGGGCTTCAGCAATGACGTCACGGTCGTGGTCTGGGTCGGCTACGACAACGGCAGCGGCGAACGCCGCACGCTCGGCGGCGGCGAGACCGGCGGTCACGTCGCGGTGCCGATCTTCCGCCAGATCATGGAGGCGAGCTGGGCCGATTACGCGCCGCGCACCGCGCTCGCGCCGCCGTCGGCCGAGGCGCGGCGCAATCTCCTGATGATCCCGGTCGATCTCGCGTCCGGCAGCCGGGTGACGCAGCGCGGCCCGGGAACGATCACCGAGGCGTTCCGCCGCAGTGCCGACGGCCAGGTGGACGACACCCAGTACCGCATCGTGAGCGAGCTCGACGCCAGCACGATGTATCCGCGCGACGACCAGCCGGTCGACCAGCAGGGATATCCGTACGGCCAGCAGCCGTACTACGGCAACAATGGCCAGCCCTATCAGGTCGCGCCGCAGACGCCTTACTACAATCGCGGCCGCGGCCTGTTCGGCGGCTGGTTCGACAATTCCTCCGAGCCGCCGCGCGCGGCGGCGCCGGGCGCCCGCGTCCCCAACCAGCCGGCGGAGCGTCAGGCGCCACCGCAGCGGCAATACGATTATCAGTCGTCGCCCGAGCAGCGGCGCTACGACCCGGACTATTTCTGGAATAACCGGACGAATTGAACGGGAGCGCGATGCAAGTCGTCGGATTGCTACTGGGTTCGCTCGCGGCTGTCGGCATTGCCTGCGCCGCCACGGTTGCGCCGTTCAAGCTCGTCGAGGTCGCGTCCGTCGCGACCTTGCCGGTGAGCCAGATCGCGCCGCAGACCATCGCGTTCACGGATCACAAGAACGACAACCTCTCCGATCGCACCAGCGGCCTCATGCGCTTCGACGATTGGGCACAGACCCGGATGGTGCAGAAGCAGTATCTCGGCCTCTTTCCGACCTACGACGAGCCGGTGCTCCGCTCGGGCGGCAGGTCGCGCAAGAAGCATCTCCACGTCTACCTCGCCGAAGGGCGCTTCACGCTCGAGCGCGCCGCCTCCTCGATCGACCTCGCCAAATACGTGACGCTGCCGTTCATCGAGCAGATCGATCCGGCGATCAAGCACAAGACCATCACGGCCGACGAGGTCATTCCCAACAAGGAGCCGCAGAGCGCCAACCACAATCCCGCGCGCCGCTGGTGCGAGGGCGCCGGCACGATCGTCTGCATCGCGTCGACCTACAAACTCGAAGGCAAGCTGCCGCTCGGCATTGCGCTCGTGAACAAGCTCAAGGAGCATGGCAAGAAATATTCCGACACGATCGAGTTCCAGAGCGAGCTGCGCGTCGTGCCGACCGCCGAGATCGACGACGCCGGCTACCGCAAGCTCACCGGCGTCGATGCCGCGGTCGCGGGCGCGCTCGAGCAGAACATCGTGCACGTCAACGAGGTCATGCAGTTCGGCAAGCTGCTCGCCGTCTTCCAGCCCGATCCGGCCGATGCGAACCGCACGATCGTCACCGCCTTCATGGTGCTCGGCGTCAACTCCGACCTGTTCGAGAAGAAGAAGGAATACGCCAACGTGCCGGTGCTGCGGAACCTGATTCCCGCCCAGGTCATCGCCGGCAACAGCACGTTCAACACCGGCAACTCGATCAGCTCCGGCCTGCCCAACTACGCCCGCAACCACCTCAAGGCGATCGCCGCGCTGCTCGACCGGCCGTAGGATGGGTTGAGCGAAGCGAAACCCATCGTCTAGGAGTTTGCGGTGAAGCGATGGGTTTCGCTTCGCTCAACCCATCCTACGCCTGTTCTCGCGGGTAGTGACGATCGTGTGCTCTTGAACATTGCGAAGCCGCCGTTCACTCTGCGTCGATGCCTTCCCCTTCGCGTTCTGTCTCCGCCCCGTCCGCCCTGCGCCTCGCCGCCGACATCGGCGGCACCTTCACGGACATCGCGGTGTTCGACGACAAGACCGGCCGGCTCTCGTTCGGCAAGGTGCTGACCACGCCGCAGCGCCTGGTCGAGGGGATCAACGCCGGCGTCGCCAAGGCCGGCAGCGACTACGCGGCGACGAGCCTCTTCCTGCATGGCTCGACGATCGCGATCAACACCATCCTGGAGCGCACCGGCGCCAAGACCGCGCTCGTCGTCACGCAGGGCTTCCGCGACGTCTACGAGATCGGCCGCATCAACCGGCCGGACGCCTACAATCTCTATTTCCGCAAGCACGTGCCGCTGATCGAACGCGCGCTGCGCTTCGAGGTCGACGAGCGCATGCTGGCGGAAGGCGAGACCCTGCACGCGCTCAAGGATAAAGAGGTCGCCGCGCTCGGCCGCAAGCTCGTGAAGCTCGGCGTCGAGGCGATTGCGATCCTGTTTCTCAACTCGTACGTCAATCCGGCGCACGAGCGGCGCGCCAAGAAGCTGCTCGAGGCGAGCCACCCCGGGCTGTTCGTATCCGCCTCGCACGAGCTCAGCCAGGAATACCGCGAGTTCGAGCGCTGCTCGACGGTCGCCGCCAACGCCTATATCGGGCCGCGCGTGCGGCGCTATCTCGCCGAGATCGACGACCACATCCGCGCCAGCGGTTTTGCGGGCTCGTTCCTGGTCGTGCAATCGACCGGCGGGCTCTACGAGGCCGAGCAGGCGAAGTCGCACTGCGTGCGCATGCTCGAAGTCCGGGCCGGCGGCCGGCGTCATCGGCACGCAGGCGCTCTGCCACGCGCTCGGCCTCGACGGCGCCATCGCGTTCGACATGGGCGGCACCACCGCCAAGGCCGGCGTGATCCACAACGGCGAGGCGCTCACCACCGGAACGGCGCTGATCGGCGGCTACGCCCAGGCGCTGCCGGTGCAGATCGCCATGATGGACATCTTCGAGGTCGGCACCGGCGGCGGCTCGATCGCCCGCGTCGAGAACGGCGCGCTGCGCGTCGGCCCGCAGAGCGCGGGCGCCGCGCCCGGGCCCGCCTGCTACGCGCTCGGCGGCGACGCGCCGACCGTGACCGACGTCAACCTCCTGCTCGGCCGCCTCGGCGCCGATCGCTTCCTCGGCGGCGAGATGCGGCTCGACCCCGCGGCGGCCGAGCGCGCGATCCGCGACAAGGTCGCGGCGCCGCTCGGCATGGACGCGATTGCGGCCGCCGACGGCATCCTGCGCATTGCGACTACGGCCATGTCCTATGCCGTCAAAGGCGTCACCACCGAGCGCGGCCTCGACGTTGGTGACTTCGCGCTCGTCGCCTACGGCGGCGCCGGCCCGCTGCACGCGCTCGCCATCGCGCGCGAGCTCGGCATCCGCAAGGTGATCATTCCGGGCGCACCCGGCGTGTTCTCGGCCTTCGGCATGCTGTTTTCCGACCTGCGCTACGACTACGTCCGCACCTGGTTCACGCGCCTCGACGACGCCGACTTCGCCGCCATGGAGCGCATCTACGGCGAATTGGAAAAGCAGGGCCGCAACGCGATCGCGTCGGCCGCCGTCACGCCGGAGCGGATCACGATCAAGCGCGCGGCCGACATGCGCTATGTCGGCCAGGAGCATGCCGTCACGGTCGACCTGCCGGCCGAGGTGTTCGCGCAAAAGGATCGCGCCGCCGTGAAGCGCCATTTCGACGAGATGCACGCGCAGCGCTACGGCACGTCAGCGCCGGCCGAACGCGCCGAGATCGTCAGCCTGCGCTCGACCGTCACCGGCGTCATGCGCAAGCCGCCGCACGAGACGGTCGCGGCAGGTGCAGCGGCGCCGCCCGAAGCCGCGCATACCGGCAAGCGTCCGGTCTATTTCGGCGATGGCTTCGTCGACACGCCCACTTTCGCACGCGCCCATCTGCTTGCCGGCAATCGCATCGAGGGCCCCGCGCTGATCGAAGAGCACGCCTCGACGACGGTGGTGCTGCCAGGCGCCACGGTCGAAGTGGATCAATTCGGCAATCTGGTGATTGCGGTGGGAAGTTAGGAAGGCACTAAGGTCGCGCTCCCTCTCCCCGGAGGGGAGAGGGCTGGGGTGAGGGGCGCTCGGAGCCAGAATTGGACCTCCGAGCGCCCCTCACCCGACGCGCTTCGCGCGTCACCCTCTCCCCGCAGGGGAGAGGTAAAGAAAGAAGGCAAGGCGCAATGGCAACAAGCACTCATCCCAAGTCCGACCCCGTCGTCACCGAGATCGTGCGCAACGGGGTCATCGCGGTGACCGAGGAGATGAAAACAAACCTCATGCGCACCGCCTACAACATGATCATCTACGAGGCGCTCGACTTCACCACCGGCCTGTTCACGCCGGACGGCGACACCGTGTCGATCGGCATCGGCCTGCCGAGCTTCATCCGCGGCATGGCCAACACCGTGAAGGCGAAGCTCGCGCATTTCGGCCGCGAGAACATGAAGCCCGGCGACATCTACGTCACCAACGACGCCTACACGACCGGCAGCCACCTCTATCACATGACGTTCACGCTCCCGATTTTCCACGAAGGCGTGCTGGTCGGCTTCTCGTGCTGCATGGCGCACTGGATCGATATCGGCGGCACGCTCGGCGGCATGACGACCGACATCTATTCCGAAGGCCTGCAGGTCCCGATCCTCAAGTACCAGGACCAGGGCAAGGTCAATCAGGATCTGGTGGACATCATCCGGCTCAACGTGCGCATCCCGAACCGCGCCATGGGCGACCTGCGCGCCCAGGTCACCGCCGTGAAGACCGGCGAGCGGCGCTTCCTCGAGCTCATCGTGCGTTACGGCCGCGACGAGGTGCTGGGCGCGATCGCAGCCATCATGGATCACGCCGAAGCCGCCGCGCGTGCCCGCACGCGCACCATTCCGGACGGCGTCTACGAGGCCGAGTCGTTCATGGACGACGACGGCGTCGATGTCGGCAAGCGCGTGCCGATCCGCGTCCGCGTCGAGGTCGCGGGCGACGAGATGACGATCGATCTCACCAACATCGCGCGCCAGGTGCGCGGCTTCTACAATTCCGGCCCGTCGACCGCCTTCGGCTGCGCCCAGATGGCGTACAAATGCGTCACCTCGCCGACCGACTATCCGATCAACGACGGCGCCTTCCGCAGCCTCAAGGTCATCTCCACCAAAGGCACGATCGTGAGCGCGATCCGCCCGGCGCCGATGCGGTTGTGGATGACCTATCCGATGACCGTGGTCGACACCGTGTTCAAGGCGCTCGCGCCCGCGATCCCGGATCGTGTCATCGCGGGCCATCACGCCGATCTGCTCACCTCGCCGTTCCACGGCATCAACCCGCGCACGTCGGAATTCTTCATCGCCAACTGGGGCCCGCTCGGCGGCGGCTGGGGCGCCAAGCGCAGCGAGGACGGCATGTCGGGGACGGTCAGCATGAACGACGGCGACACCCACAACTCGCCGATCGAGCAGGCCGAGGCGAAATACCCGGTGCTGGTCGAGCACTATCGCCTGGCGCAGGATTCCGGCGGCGCCGGCCGCTACCGCGGCGGCCTCGGCATCGACCGCGTCGTGCGCGCGCGCTCGCCCATAACGGTCAACACCCAGGTCGACCGCGCCCACTGCAAGCCGTGGGGCCTCGATGGGGGCCGCGAGGGCGCCGGCAACCAGGTGTCGATCCGCCTCGGCGGCAAATGGAAAGAGGATTTTCCCAACGCCAAGGTGCTGGTCGCCCAGCTTGCCGCCGGCGACGCCTACCGCATGCGCTCGGGCGGTGGCGGCGGTTATGGCGATCCGCACGCGCGGCCGGCTGCCGTGGTAGCCGAGGACGTACGGCAGGGGTATGTATCGGCGAAAGCGGCAAGGGAGCTCTTCGGCGTTGCGGTCGACCCGGCGACGTTCGCGGTAGACGATAAGGCGACGGCGCGATTGCGCGCGCCGCGTAAGCGGCGCAAGACCACAGGACGCAAGCTTCGCGCGAAGCCGTAACGCGCGATGGTGACGCCGACGAGATTTGCTGCCTGGCGTGACGCAGGCGGCTGTCGGTCTGGCCTCAACCGGCGCCCTCTTCGTCCGCCCTGCGGAAATGCGCGAGCAGCGTCTGAAGCAGCGGCGCGAGCCGCTCCAGCTCGGCCCGATGGGCCGCCGACAGCCGCGCGAGCAGCCGTTCGGCCGGCGACGTGAGCCGAAGCATCACCTGGCGGCGGTCTTGCGCGCCGGCCTGCCGCCGCACCAGCGACTTTGCCAGCAGCCGGTCGACGAGGCCGACCGCGCTGTGGTGCTTGATGCCGAGCCGGCCGGCGAGCTCGCCGATCGTCAGCGGACGTGCGGCGCCGAATCCCTTGATCGCCAGCAGCGCCTGATGCTGCTGCGCCGTGAGCCCGGCGCGATCGGCGGCCTGTTCGCTGAAGATCAGGAATTGCCGCACCAGGTAGCGGAATTCGGCGAGCTGCTCGTAGTCAGTCGGGGTCAGCCGGCCGGTGCGAGCGTTGCGTGCCATGCGGAACTCCCCTTCAGAGGCATGCAAACGAGGTCTTCAAATCATATCGCAGTACGATATATAGCCCCGGCCCCTCCGAACACGGATTACCCACATGACCAGCGATGCTTCTCCCGCGCGCGCCGCGCGTGGCCGGCGCAACCCCACGCAAGTCGCCGACCCGCACGGCGGTGACCGATTGCGCGATTTCAGCACGGACCGGCGAATTTTTCTGCTGGTCGCGATGGCCGTCGTGGTCGGCACCGCCGGCGCCGCCGCCGCCTGGCTGCTGTCCCGCATGATCGCGCTTGCCACCAACATCGCGTATTACGACCGCTTCACGGCCGACTCGGCGCGGCTCCCGGACCATCTCGGCCCGCTGTCCGTGCTCATTCCCGTGGTCGGGCTGCCTCATCATCGGCCTGATGGCGCGCTTCGGCTCCGAGAAGATCCGCGGTCACGGCATTCCCGAGGCGATGGAGGCGATCCTCATCGGGCGCAGCCGCATCCAGCCGCGCGTCGCCCTGCTCAAGCCGCTGTCGTCCGCGATCTCGATCGGCACCGGCGGCCCTTCGGCGCGGAAGGCCCGATCATCATGACGGGCGGCGCCTTCGGTTCGCTGTTCGCGCAGTTCTTCCACCTGTCGACCGCCGAGCGCAAGACGCTGCTGGTGGCCGGCGCCGCCGCCGGCATGAGCGCGACGTTCGGCACGCCGGTCGCCGCCATGCTGCTCGCGGTCGAGCTATTGCTGTTCGAGTGGAAGCCGCGCAGCTTCGTGCCGGTCGCGATCGCGTCCATCGTCGCCGCCGCCTGGCGGCCGTATCTCCTCGGCGGCGGCGTGTTGTTCCCGATGCCGCAGACCGCCACGCTCGCACCGCTCGGGCTCGTCTTCGCGGCCTGCGTCGGCATCGCGGGCGGCCTCTTCTCCGGGCTGCTGACGCAGATGGTCTATGCCGCCGAGGACGCGTTCCCGCGCCTGCCCATCCACTGGATGTGGTGGCCGGCCATCGGCGGGCTCGTCATCGGCTGTGGCGGGCTGATCGAGCCGCATGCGCTCGGCGTGGGCTACGACAACATCGCGGCCCTGCTTGCGCGGCGACCTGGGCATGGACGCCGTCCTCACACTCATGCTCGTGAAGGCGGTCATCTGGTCGGTCGCGCTCGGCTCCGGCACCTCGGGCGGCGTGCTGGCGCCGCTGCTGATCATGGGCGGCGCGCTCGGCGCCCTGTTCGGCTTCGTCCTGCCGGTCGGCGACCCGGGCGACTGGGCGCTGGTCGGCATGGCCGCGATCATGGGCGGCACGATGCGCTCGCCGCTCACCGCGATCGTGTTCGCGCTCGAGCTCACCCACAATATGGGCGGCCTCCTGCCGGTGACGGTCGGCTGCATCTTCGCGCATGCCACCACGGTGCTGCTGCTGCGCCGCTCGATCCTCACCGAGAAGGTGGCGCGCCGCGGCCATCATGTGACGCGCGAATATGCGATCGACCCGTTCGAGACGACGCGTGTCCTCGACATCATGGCGACGCCCGCCGAGACGCTTCCGGCCGCCATGCCGATCGCCGACGTGATCGCCTTCTTTTCCGCCCCGGCGGCCCCGCGCCGGCACAAGAGCTATCCGGTGGTCGACGAGAGCGGCGCGCTCGCCGGCATGGTGTCGCGCTCCGACGTGCTGCGCTGGACCATCGAGGGATGGCCGACGGGCCAGTGCCTGCGCGACGTGGTGGCGGAGCAGGATCTCACGATCGGATACGAGGATGAGCTCGCCGGCGATCTCGCCGACCGCATGGCGCTGACCGACGCCGGGCGCGTTCCGATCCTGCGTCGCGCCGACAGCACGCTGGTCGGGCTCGTCGCGCGGCGCGACCTGTTGCGCATCCGCTCGCATCAGCGGCGGCACGAGAATGTGCGCGAGGCGCTGCTGGGGTTCCGAATGGCCAAGCCCTGAGCAGGCATTGATCCGCCGCATCCATGACTGGACGGCAACGCAGCGACGAGCCCGTGCATATTGCGCCCGCCGGAACCGCGCCGCTAAGCTCCTTCGATCGATCCGAAGATTTCCGCAGGAGGAACTTGCCCATGCTCACCCTCTATTACGCCCCCGGCGCCTGCTCGATGGCGGCGCATATCGTGCTCGAGGAGAGCGGCGAGAAGTACACGCCGCAGCGCGTCGACCTCGCCAAGGGCGAGCAGAAGACCGAGGCCTATCTCAAGATCCATCCGCTCGGCCGCGTGCCGGCGCTGCGCCTCGACGGCGGCGAGCCGTTGTCGGAGAACACCGCGATCCTGCCTTATCTCGGCAAGCGCTTCGGCCTGTGGCCGACCGACGCGACCGCGGAAGCGAAGGCACTCTCATTGATCGGCTTCTTTGCCGCGAGCGTGCATCCCGCCCACGCCCATGTGGGCCGGGCCGAGCGGTACACCGCCGATGCCTCGGCGCTCCCCGGCATCCGGGACATGGGCCTGAAAACCTTCCACGGCTACCTGAAGCAGACCGACGCCATGCTCGACGGCCGCGAGTGGTTCTCCGACCGCTACTCGGTGCTCGATGCCTATGCGTTCGTGTTCTACACCTGGGGCGTGCGCCGCGAGCTGCCGATGGGTGAGCTCAAGAACTACACCGCCTTCAAGGACCGCATGATCGCGCGCCCCGCCGTCCAGCGCGTCGTCGAGGATGAGAAGATCAAGGTGTGACGTGCGGAAGTCGGATATTTCACAGACGCCCTTGGAGGAGGGCGCTGCGATAGTGGGGCAGGCTTTCTTGCTCCATTGTCTCCGATGCTCCTTCGAGTGCCGGCAGTGTCGAGTGGGGGCAAGTTCGGATAGCGCATGAACGGAAGCTGGCTTCTTGAACCGGCGCCGTACGGCGCCGACCGACGCGCAGGACCATCGCGCTCGCGAGGATCGGCCATGCGCACTCTATCTCCAGCTTTCACGCTGTTCCGTGTCGGTGTGCGGAGTGGTCGAGCGGAAGGACCGCATTGCTTTGCTCGCTTCTGCGATCGAGCTTGCCATCACGCTGGCAAGAGCAGCTTCCGAGGCGCGTCTTCGGCCTGAGCGTTGCGCGCGATCGTGTTCCAACTCTGTCGCAACGTAACGTGCTTCGGCGAAAAGTTCCCGGGACGCGATCCGATATGAGCGGCAGCAATTTTAGATTGTTGCGATCAATGCAATATGCTTATTGGCCGGCGGGGGTAATCAAGCACTGAGATAGAGTTCGGTCGAACGGGGGGATCATGCTCAATCGCGGTTGCATCGGCACCTTTGCCGGGGCCCTCGTTTTTTCCGTGGCGCTCGCCGGCGGCCCCGCAGTCGCCGAAAGCATGCGGCAGCTCGTCAAGGACGATATCCGGCTTTCCGCCGATCACTCGGTCGTCGAGACGCTGCATCAGGAGACGACGCCGCTCGTCGAAACGGCGGTCCGCGCGGCCGCCCAGTTCCATTGGACGGTCAGCGGCAATCAGACCTTCGAGATCGTCGAGGCTTTCACGCGCAAGGCGGACGGCCGCAAGGTCCCGACCGATCCTCGCGACTTCGTGACGCAAGCCGGATCGGTCGGTGCCGTCATGTCGTTCGTTGATCTCAAGGTCCAGCAGATTCCGTTTCGCGATCTCTCCGTTGGCGACACCGCGGTCATCACGGTGCGCATATCGGAGAAGCGGCACTACATTCCCAACAACTATTCGCGCACGATCGTGCTCTCGCCCGGCGAGGTGCAACGGACCTTTGATGTCACGCTGCGATCCCCGGTGACCCTCGATGTGCGGCACGACGAGCGCATGCTGACGTTCGGCGAGTCGCGGGAAGGGGACGACATCATTCGCCACTGGTCCGGTACGGTGGCGCCGTCTCCGGTCGAGAAGAACGTGGCGGATATCGCCTTCGCGGTTCCGGCGCTGCACATCTCGACATTCGCAAATTTCGAGGCGATCGCGACCGCGTACTATGACGAGGCCAAGAAGAAAGCGATCGTGACTCCGGAGATCCAGCGTCTCGCCGACGAGGTCACCAAGGACAAGTCCGACCCGCGCGATCAGGTGCAAGCGCTGTACGAGTGGGTGACGCGCAATGTCCGCTATGTGGCCGTCTATTTCGGCAGCGGACGCTTCGTGCCAAACGACGCCGCGACGATCCTGGAGCGCCGCTTCGGCGACTGCAAGGACGACGCGACCTTGCTCTCGGCCCTGCTCGCCGCGAAGGGGATCGCGAGCGAGCACGTCCTGCTCAACACCACGCCGGTCTACCAACTGTCGGCGACCGCGACCGTTTCGGCGTTCAATCACGTGATTGTCTACATTCCGGTGCTCGATCGCTACGTCGATCCGACGGTGCCGTTCGGGACCTTCGGCCATCTGCCGTCGGTCGACCAGGGCAAGCCGGTGGTGCGCGTGTCCGACAAAGGCGCGGTGGTGGCCCGCACGCCGGCATCGACCCCCGAGGACAATGTCATCGAGCTCAATTCGCGCATGACGACGGCGCACGACGGCGAGCGAAAGGGCCAGACCGTCATCGTGGCGCACGGCGACTTCGCGGAGCTCATGCGTGCCTATGCGGCAGGGATCGAGGCACGCGGCAAGGACGCCGTGCTTGAGCCGCTGGCGCAGCAACGCGGCCTGGTCGCCGGCACCTACGATTTCGATGCGGCGCCCTGGACCGACCGGCAGGACCCTTATCGGGTCACGATGAAATGGACATTGCCCAAGGCGGGCCCGTCTGAAGTCCGCTTTCGCGTCCCGCCTGGGTTCAGTCCGGTTCTACCGGCTCCCGCCATCTTCTTCGGCGACTTGTCCGCAACGAAACGGCACTATCCGGCAGTCTGCCGAGGCGGGCATATCATCCATAACGTCTACGTGGCGCTGCCCGACAACGCCGAAATCGGTGAAGCTCCCACCCGCCGTCAAGCGGAGCACCCCGCAATTCACCTATCGGGACGAGTGGACGCGGGAAGGCCAGCAGCTTCGTCGACGGACGGAGGTCATCGCGTCGGTGGGCGTCGGCGCGTGCGCGCCGGATCAAATCGATGCGGTCGTTGCAGCCGTCCGCGCCGTCGGCGCGGCGAAAATGCCGATGGTCGCATATCGTCGCAACGGCCCTGCAACTGCGACCAATCCGGCCCTCGCTGCGCCGTCAGGCGCTCGCCCCCGTCCGGATCCGCAGGCGGCCCGTTAGCGCACCTTCCAGAGTCACAACTCCTCGGCGACGAAGCGCGCGGGCTTCTTCGACTTCAGCGGCACGCTGATCGACATGCTTCCGGCCCCGCAGCACGGGCACGTCATCGCCGCGAGGATGCTCTGCTTCTCGTCCTCGCCGATGTCCGCATCGTCGAGCACGGCGGCCGCCTGCTCGCGAAACAGGTCGTGCAGCGCCTCATCGCCGGTATAGATGCGGCCGATCTTCGGGCGTTTGGGCGCTCGCTTGGGTTTGCGTGCGGCGGCCTTTCGTTTCATCCGGCCGTCACCCCATCGTATTGACCAGTGTTCCCTGGAGCATGATCCCGAAAAGTGCGCAGCGGATTTCGGAAAAGATCATGCTCCACAGAGCGACAGGTTAGCGCCTCACTCCGCCGCGCTCAATTGCTTTCGTAGATGCGGATACTTCTCGGTCAGCAATGAGCCGAAGTAGTAGGTCTTCGCATAGGCCGGGTGCGCTTCGATCTTGTCGAGCCAGGTGCCAACCGCAGGATGCGTGTCCCACATCGAGGCAAGGTTAATGTCCTTGAGCCGGACGATCACCGGCATGATGGCGATGTCGGCGAGCGTGATCCTTGCACCGAGCATGAACGGCCCGTCGCCGGCGCGGATCGCGTCGTCCATGCGGCGGACCGAGCGGGCGAGGCGGTCCATCGAGGTCTTCATCTCGGCATCGGAGAATCCGCTGCGCCCCATGGTGAGCAGGAACTCCTTGCGCAGGGGCTTCAACTCGGCGAGCGCGCGGAATTCCTCCTCGCTCATCGCCTGGAATGCCGGAAGGAAAGCGAGATTGTAGCTCGGCACGCGGATCGCCGCGGCCGGCACCTCGTCGATGAAGCGCATGAGCGCGCGCATCCTGGCGCGCTCGACCGCGTCTTCCGGCACAAGGCGTTCCACCGCCGGAAATACCTCGTCGAGATATTCCATGATCACTGCAGAATCGACGACCGCGTGGCCGTCGTGCAGTAACGACGGCACGACGCCGTTGGGATTGATCTTCAGGTACTCGGGCTTGAGCTGGTCCCCGGCAAAAAGATCGAGCTTGCGCTCCTCGAACGAGAGGCCCTTGGCGTGAAGCGTGAAGCGCACCCGTTGGCTGCAGGTCGACTGCGGCGCGTTGAAGAGCACAAGCTCGGTCATGGCGCGGTCCTCCTTACCGCACGACGGAGGCCGTCTGCCCGAACAGGATCTTGCGCGACTCTTCCGTGATGCTCGGCGCCGTGTTGATCGATGCCGCAAGCTCGTAGGCCTTGACGGTCGCGGGCCGCGCCTTGATCGCCTCGAACCAGCGCCTAAGGTTGGGAAAATCCTCGAGCTTCTGGCCCTGCCGCTCGTACGGCACGATCCACGGATAGCACGCCATGTCGGCGATCGAGTACTCGCCGGCGATGAAGTCGCGCCCGGCGAGCTTCTTGTTGAGCACGCCGTACAGCCGATTGACCTCGTCGACGTAGCGCTTGATCGCGTACGGGATCTTCTCGGCCGCGTAGTGCGCGAAGTGGTTGTTCTGCCCGCTCATCGGCCCGAGGCCGCCCATCTGCCAGAACAGCCACTCGATCGTCTCGTAGCGCTTGCGCGCGTCGGCCGACAGGAACTTGCCGGTCTTCTCGGCGAGGTAGACCAGGATCGCGCCCGACTCGAACACCGTGATCGCCTTGCCGCCGTCCTGCGGCTTGTGGTCGACGATCGCCGGAATGCGGTTGTTCGGCGACACCGCGAGGAATTCCGGCTTGAACTGCTCGCCCTTGCCGATGTGGACCGGAATGATCTTGTACTCGAGCTTGGCCTCCTCGAGGAACATCGTGATCTTATGGCCGTTCGGCGTGGTCCAATAATACAGGTCGATCATGGCAGCAGATCCTTTTGCCGTCATGGCCGGGCTTGTCCCGGCCATCCCGATCAGGTGAGCACTGTGCCTGCCTAAGCGAGATGCGCGGGCCAAGCCCGCGCATGACGGGTGGCTACATGGGAGCGGGATGCTGCCACAGCCGGACGCCTGCCGGAAATGCAAAAAGCGGGAATGACGTATTCTTGAAGGTGCTGAGGCGAAGGTTTAGCCTCTGCGATCAATAATAATGAGACAATGATTTCACGGAGGTCATGATGCGCGCTCGCCTGATCCTTGCCGCCGTCTTTGCGGCCTTGGCCGTTCCGCTCGGCCCCGCGCTGTCGCAATCCGCCGATGCGGTCGTCGGCCAGGTCAGCTCCGCCCGCGAAGGCGCCATGGAAGGCGTCGTCATCAGCGCCAAGAAGGCGGGCTCGATCGTCACCGTCTCGGTCGTGAGCGACGACAAGGGGCATTATCATTTCCCCGCGAGCCGGCTCGAGCCCGGCGCCTACACGCTCACCATCCGCGCGGTCGGATATGATCTCGCCGGCAAGGCGACCGCGGAGGTCGAGGCCAACAAGGCGACGACCCTCGACCTCATGCTCAGGCCGGCGCGCAATCTGCCGACGCAGCTCAGCAATGCGGAATGGCTCGCGAGCTTCCCGGGCGCTGACCGGCAGAAGAAGGCGCTGCTCAATTGCATCAGCTGCCACGATCTCGACCGCATCGCGCGCTCGACCCACGACGCCGACGAGTTCATGCAGGTGTTCGATCGCATGACCGGCTACTACCCGGGCAGCACGCCGGAATTTCCCCAGCGCCTGATCGGCGATGCCCGCCGCAGCCTCGGCCAGGGCGCTGGCCAGCGCGCGATCGCCGAGTATCTGGCCTCGGTCAATCTCTCCAAGGACGAGACCTGGAGCTATCCGCTCAAGACGCTCGCGCGCCCCAAGGGCCGGGCGACCCACGTCATCATCACCGAGTACGACCTGCCGCGAAAGCAGATCCAGCCGCACGACGCGATCCTCGACGCGCACGGCGAGGTCTGGTTCACCCATTTCGGCGAGCAGTTCCTCGGCCGCTTCGATCCGAAGACGCTCAAGGTCTCGGAATATCCGCTGCCCGTGATCAAGCCCGGTTTCCCGGTCGGCACCCTCGATCTCGAGATGGACAAGTCGGGCAAGCTGTGGATCTCGATGATGTATCAGGCGGGCGTCGCCCGCTTCGATCCGCAGACGGAGAAATTCGAGACCTGGTCGGTGCCGAAGGAGTGGCAGACCGAAGCGACCCAGCAGGCGTTCGTGACGCCGGATTCATCCGACGTCGACGGCAAGGTGTGGGTGAAGAACTCCGATCGAGCGCAGATTCTCCGTCTCGATCCCGCCACCGGCAAATGGGAGAACTTCGGCTCGTTCGACGATCCCGCGACGAAGAAGCGGATCACCTCCTACGGCATTCCGGCCGACGCTCAGAACAATCTCTATCTGCTCGACTTCTCGTCTTCCGACATCGGCCGCCTCGACGCCAAGACGCTCAAGCTCGCGGTGTTCAAGGGCGAGATCGCGAACTCGCGTCCGCGCCGCGGCCGCTTCGACGCGCACGGCCACCTGTGGTTCGCCGAATACGGCGGCAACGCCATCGGCATGCTCGATCCGCAATCCGGCAAGGTGCAGGAATGGCAGCTGCCGACGCCGTGGGGCGAGCCCTACGACGTGGTCACCGACCGCAACGGCGAAGCCTGGACCGGCTCGATGCTGAGCGACCGCGTCTCGCGCCTCGACCCCAAGACCGGCGACTTCGTCGAGTACCTGCTGCCCCGCCGCACCAACATCCGCCGCGTCTTCGTCGACAACTCGACCACGCCCGTGACCTTCTGGGTCGGCAACAACCACGGCGCCGCGCTGGTCAAGGTCGAGCCGCTGGATTGAGTTGCGGAGGAGATTGCTTCTTCTCTCACACGCACGGCCTCTCACTCCCTCCCTCGCTTGCGGGGGAGGGTGGGGAGGGGGAAGCCACAAACTCCGAGCAAGCGGCGCCCCCTCTCTGTCTCTCCCCCGCAAGCGGGGGAGAGGACGCTGGAGCCGCAAGCGCAGTAGCAAGCGTCAGTGCCCCACCACGTTCTCCATCTCTCCAACCCGCCCCGCCACAAACCGCCCCATATTCTCCATCAAGAGCGGCATCGCGTGGTCTTCGTACCCGTCGAAGAACCCACCGACCTGCGGCGAGATCACCACGTTGGGCAAATCCCAGAACGGGCTGTCCGGTCTCAAAGGCGCGTTCTGAAACACATCCAGCCCCGCCCCCGCGATCCGCTTCGCCTTGAGAACCTCGATCAGCGCCGCCTCATCGACCGTCTCGCCGCGACCCACATTGATGAAATAGGCACTGGGCTTCATCGCCGCGAACACCGCACGGCTGAAGACGCCGTGGTTCTCGGCGCTGCCCGGCAGCACGTCGATCAGGTAGTCCGCCTCGGCCGCCGCCCGCGCGAGCTCCGCGGTCGGCATCATCGCGTCGAAGCCCGCGACCGCACGCGGCGTACGCGTGACGCCGATGACGTGCATCCCGAACGCCTTCAGCAACTCGCCGATCGCGATCCCGCTCACGCCGATGCCGACCACGACCGCCGTCTTGCCGGCGAGCAGCGGCCAGCGCTCGCCGCGCTCCCACCGGTGCGCCGCCTTGTTGTTCACCAGCCGTCCGACATCGCGCGATAAGGCCAGCATCAATGTCGCCACCGTCTCGCGCATCGCCGGCCCATGGATGCCGCGCGCCGATGTGATGATCGTGCCGCACTTGAGCGACGGGCAGCGCAGGAAATGATCGACGCCGGTCGCCAGCGACGCGATCCACCTGAGGTTCGTCGCCCGCGCGATCAAGCTATCGTCGATCGCGATCCCAAACGCGAACAGCACATCGACGGTCGCGAGATCGACCGCGATATCCGCCATGCTCGCGGCCTTGTGCACCTTGAGGGCCGGAAACCGCGCCGCAAGCTCGCGCTCGTAGACATCAGCGAATTTCTCCAGGACGAGAACAGTTGTCATGATTCACCAGAACTCACCAAACCCTCGGCGCGTAGGATGGGTTGAGCGCAGCGAAACCCATCGCCTTAGCCGCCAACCCATAGATGATGGGTTTCGGGCTTCGCCCTCAACCCATCCTACGAACAAGAACTCTCATGGTCGCAAACCGAGCAACCGCTCGGCATTCTTGAATGCCACATCCGCCCGCACCGGCTCAGGCAGCGCCACCGTATCCATGAAATGCCCGGCCTCTTCCGCCTGCTCGAACGGATAGTCCGCCGCGAACATCACCCGGTCGGCGCCGAGCGCGCTGAGCGCGCAGGCGAGCGGCTCGGCCGAGCACATGCCCGACGTCGTCACCGCGATATTCTCCTTGATGTAGCGCGACGGCGGCTTGCCGAGCTTGATGCCGTAGAGCTTGGCGCGGCTGTCGAAGCGCCACAGCAGGTAGGGCAGGGTCTCGCCCAGATGGCCGAGCGCGACCTTGGCGCGCGGGAAGCGGTCGAACAGCCCGCTGAACACGAGGCGCAGCGCATGCGAGCCGGTCTCGAAGCCCCATTCCCAGGTGGCGCGCCGCAGGCCCTTGTGGCCCTCGAGCACCGGCGCCGGCGTCACCGGATCGGTCGGGTGGATGTAGATCGTCGCGCCCAGCGCCTCGGCGCGCTCCCAGAACGGATGCAGCGAGGGGTGATCGAGATACTGCCCGTTGGTGTGACCGTTGATCATGGCGCCGCAGAATTTCAGCTCGCGCTGGCAGCGTTCGAGCTCGTCCGCCGCCGCTTTCGCGTCCTGCATCGGCAAGTGCGCAAAGCCGGAGTAGCGGCCGGGATGCTTCTGCGTCTCGCGCGCCAGGAAATCATTCGCGGCCTTTGCGTTGCGAATGGCCGTCGCGGTGTCGCGCTCGGCCTGCACGCCCGGTCCGGCGAGGCTGAGCACCGCGCGCGTGATGCCGGCGCGGTCCATCGATTGCAGCCGCGTCTCGCCGAAATCGGCAAGCCGCGCCGCGACCTGCTTCAGGATCGCGGGGTCGACGTCGGCGACCGTCGATTTCCAGTAATCCTCGAAGCCGGGACACAAGAAGTGCTCTTCGAGCGCAATTTTCCTGACCATTCGGACTCCCGGCAACCCACGTTTTTCTGGAGATTTCTCTATTGTATGCTTCCCGCTCGACCCACTACAAGGCGTCCCAACATTTTGCGATCGGAAAGCGCGAGGAGACGGTTCGTGACCAGGAAGATTCGCGGCGTGACGTTCGAAGAAAATCTCAAGAACGAGATGGGGCTCGAGTTTTACAACCTGTCCCATCGCTTCGGTTACCAGTCGCCCAACTGGCCCTATTTCGAGGACGTGAAAATCGAGCGCATCCACTACATGGCGAAGTCCGGCGTGCTGTCGCAGCGCATCACCACCAGCATGCACAACACGACCCACATCGACGCGCCCGCGCACGTCGTGCAGGGCACCCCCTTCATCGACGAGGTGCCGCTGCCGCACTTCTTCGGCTCTGGCATCGTGGTGTCGATCCCGAAGAAGAAATGGGAGCCGATCACGGGCGACGATCTGGAGAAGGCCTGCGGCAAGATCGTGCGGCCGCGCGACGTCGTCATCGTCAATACCGGCTGGCACCATCAATACGAGGACAGCGAGGACTACTTCTGCCGCTCACCCGGCTTCGTGCCGTCGGCGGGCGAATGGTTCGTCAAGAAGAAGGTCAAGGTTGTCGGCCACGACACCCAGGCGAACGACCATCCGCTCGCGACCGCGATCGGCCCGCAGCGCAACGGCCCGCTGCATCCGCACCTCGCTGAGGAATACAAGGAGTGGTCGGGCGGGCGCGACTGGAAGGATGATTTCCCCGAGTGGGAGCCGGTGCACCGCATCCTGTTCAAGAACGGCATCCTCGGCATCGAGAATGTCGGCGGCGACCTCGACAAGGTCACGGGCCGCCGCTGCACCTTCGCGTTCTTCCCCTGGAATTGGGACCGCGGCGACGGCTGCATCATTCGCCTCGTCGCGATCATCGATTTGAAGGGTAGCTATCGCATCGAGAAGGGGAGCAAGTTCTGATGCTGGTCAAACGCTTCGCCGACGCCAAGGCCTACGAGGCCCCCAATCACCGCGCCTACTCGTCGCTGCGCCTGTTCGGCGCGGATGCGGGCGGACCTAAGCAGTTCCTCGTCGGGCTCTCGCACTTCCTGCCCGGCGGCGGCGCCGGGCCGGACGCCTCGCCGACCGAGAAGGTCTACGTGGTGCTCGCCGGCGAGCTCACCGTGATCGTCGGCGGCAAGGAGAGCGTGCTCAAGGCAAACAACTCCTGCTTCATCGGCCCCAACGAGGAGCGCGAGATCATCAACCGCGGCAACGATGTGTGTACCATCGTCGTATCCATGTCGTCGCCGCCGAAATGACTTTCTTTCTTCTCCCTCTCCCCGCTTGCGGGGAGAGGGTCGGGGTGAGGGGCGCTTCCGCGAGTCATTGCGAACGATTTAGCTCGCTGAAAGTCAGCGCCCCTCACCCCAACCCTCTCCCCGTAAGAACGGGGAGAGGGAGCGCAAACGCAGTGCCGAGGTCCCCATGTTCGAAGACTTCCTCAAAAACCCGCTCTCCCTGTTCGATGTGCGCGGCAAGAGCGCGATCGTCACCGGCGCGACCGGCGCGTTTGGCGCGATGGCCGCCAAGGTGCTGGCGGGCGCCGGCGCCAACGTGGTGATCGCGGCGAACGGTGTCGACGCGCTCAAGAAAGTCGCCGCCGAATGCGAGGCGCTTGGCGGCAAGGTCGAGATGGTCGCCAAGCGGCCGAGCTCGGAGGCGAACTGCGACGCGATCGTGAAGGCGGCGGTCGATCGCTTCGGCCGCGTCGACATCCTGGTCGTCGCGTCCGGCCAGAACAAAGTGTCGAAGATCGTCGACCAGCCGGCGGCCGATTTCCTCGACGTGATGGACGCGAACGTCACCCAGTCCTGGCTGATGGCGCGCGCCGCCGGCCGCCAGATGCTCAAGCAGGGGCAGGGCGGCAAGGTCATCCTCACGTCGTCGGCGCGCGGGCTGCTCGGCCATCCGGCCGGCTACACGGCCTACTGCGCCTCGAAATCGGCAGTCGACGGCATCACCAAGGCGCTCGGCTGCGAATGGGGCGATACCGGCATCACGGTGAATGCACTCGGCCCAACGGTCTTCCGCTCGCCGCTGACGTCCTGGATGTACGAGGACACCGACCGCGCCCGCGAGGTGCGCAAAGGCTTCCTGGCGCGCGTGCCAAAGGGCCGTCTCGGCGAGCCGGGCGATCTCGCCGGGCCGCTCCTCTTCCTCGCCTCGCGCGCGTCGGATTTCTACACCGGCCACGTCCTCTACGCCGACGGCGGCTACACGGCGGGCTGATCATGTCCGGCAAGCCGCGCATCGCCGTCATCGGCGCCGGCCTGATGGGGCACGGCCTCGCCCAGGTGTTCGCGCTCGGCGGCCATGACGTGACGATCTATGACGCGGTCGACGCAAGCCTCGCGACCGTCAAGGAGCGCATCAGTGCCAACCTGCGCGATCTCGGCGACGATCCACGCGCGGTCGAGCGCGTGCGGCCGACCGGCGACCTCGCCGATGGCGTGCGCGACGCCGACTACGTGGTCGAAGCCGTCTCCGAGAATTTGCCGCTCAAGCAGAAGCTCTTTGCCGAGATCGAGACGCATGTGGGCGCCGACACGATCCTCGCCAGCAACACCTCGGTCATCCCGATCACCGACATCATGCGCGGCCTTCGCCGGCGCGAGCGCGCGCTCGGCACCCATTGGTGGAATCCGCCGTACCTCGTGCCGCTGGTCGAGGTGATCGGCACCGAATGGACGTCGCCGGCCGCGATCGATTTCACCATGAAGCTGCACAAGGACGTCGGCAAGACGCCCGCGCATGTGAAGAAGGACGTGCCCGGCTTCATCGGCAATCGGCTGCAGCATGCGCTCTGGCGCGAGGCGATCGCGCTGGTCGAGCACGGTATCTGCGACGCCGAGACGGTCGACACCGTGATCAAGGCGGCATTCGGCCGCCGGCTCGCGGTGCTCGGGCCGCTCGAGAATGCCGACATGGTCGGCACCGACCTCACGCTTGCGATCCACGAGACCGTGCTGCCCGCGATCGAGAGCCGCCCCGGCCCGTCGCCTTATCTCGCCAAGCTCGTCGCCGACGGCCGGCTCGGCTTCAAGAGTGGCGAGGGCTTCCGCCGCTGGACGCCCGAGCAGCAGGCCGCATTACGTGCGAAAGTGTTGCAGCATCTCAAAAAGGCGCGCGAAGACGACGCCTGAATGAATTCGCCATCGAGGGAGGTCAGCATGACAGACATCGCGTCCCGTCCGTCCCGCCGCACGCTGGTCAAGGCCGGCATCGCCGCCGTCGCGGCGCCGGCGGTGCTGCGTGTCATCCCGGCGAACGCGCAGTCGCGCGCGATCAAGATCGGGCTCGTCAGCCCGCGCACCGGTCCGCTCGCCGGCTTCGGCGAAGCCGATCCGTTCATCGTCGCTCAGGTGAAGGGCGTGCTCGGCAACGGCGTCGAGGTCGGCGGCAAGACCTATCCGGTGCAGATCATCCTCAAGGACAGCCAGTCGAGCGCGAGCCGCGCCTCCGACGTCGCCTCCGAGCTGATCCTCGGTGACAAGGTCGATCTCATCCTCGCCTCCGCGACGCCCGACACCACCAATCCGGTCGCCGACCAGGCCGAGGTCAACGAGGTGCCGTGCATCACGACGAATTGCCCCTGGCAGCCTTACTTCTTCGGCCGCCGCGGCGACCCGAAGAAGGGCTTCACCTGGACCTATCATTTCTTCTGGGGCCTCGAGGACGTGATCGCCGCGTTCCTTGCGCTGTGGGACGGCGCGCCGACCAACAAGGTGGTGGGCGGCCTCTTCCCCAACGACGCGGACGGCAACGCCTGGGGCGACGCCAAGCTCGGCCTGCCGCCGGCGCTCGCGGCGGCCGGCTACAAGCTGCACGACCCGGGCCGCTACCAGGTGATGAACAACGACTTCACGGCGCAGATCTCCGCCTTCAAGAGCGCGGGCGCCGAGATCGTCACCGGCAACATGATCCCGCCCGACTTCGCGACCTTCTGGTCGCAGGCTGCGCAGCAGGGCTTCACGCCGAAGGTCGTCACCATCGGCAAGGCGCTGCTCTTCCCCTCGGTGATCAACTCGCTCGGCTCACGCGGCAACGGGCTCACCAGCGAGATCTGGTGGACGCCGCATCATCCGTTCAAGTCCGGCCTCACGGGCCAGAGCGCGCAGCAGCTCACCGACGTCTACACCGGCACCACCAAGCGGCCGTGGACGCAGCCGATCGGCTTCCAGCACGCCCTGTTCGAGGTCGCGATCGACGTGCTCAAGCGCGCCAAGGCGCTCGACCCGAAGTCGATCCTCGCCTCGATCGTCGCGACCGACTACCGCTCGATCGTCGGCCCGGTGAAATGGGCCGGCCAGCCCGTGAAGAACGTCACCAAGACGCCGCTCGTCGCCGGCCAATGGCAGCGCCGGAACGACAAGTTCGAGCTGGTCATCATCGCCAACAAGCCGGCCCCGGAGATTCCGGTCGGCGGGAAGCTGCAGCTTCTCTCGTAAAGTATTTTTCGCCCGCTTTTATTCCACCGTCATGGCCGAGCTTGTCCCGGCCATCCACGTCTTTCTTGCCACATCAACAAGACGTGGATGCCCGGCACAAGGCCGGGCATGACGTGTCATTAAATGCGTCGCCATCACGCCGTGCCATGCGGTCCGTGTGCCGCTTTCCCTTCGAAATCGGCGCCCATGCCGAGCCAGATCATGGCGAGCGTTGCCCCGAACGCCATGTTGCTCGCGGTGTTGGCGCCGGAACTCGATCGCATTGGAGATCAAGGTGGTCGGATCCACGATCGCGACGTACACCGTGATGATCGGCAAAGCCAAGCTTGCGACCGTGAAGGCCCAGCGGCCCCAGCGGCGGCACCACCACAGCCCGGCCATGCCGGCGATCGCCAGCGCGAACCACGCGAGCGTCACCACGGCCGCGAACGCCTGGGATGTCGGCATGTTCGCGTTGTCCTGAGCATGAACGAAGGCGTAGAGCGGCGCCGGCAGCGTGTGCTGGAGCGCAACGTTGGCATACATGGACAACCCGGTCGTGACGACCACGAGGGCGAGCAACAATCGAAGAATTGACTGATTGTCCGTCGATGGCATGGCGGTCATTCCCCGAAACGGTACGTTCAAGTCTGCTGCGTCAGTGGCCCATCCACCGCCGTCATCGTCCGCGAAAGCGGACGATCCAGTACTCCGCAGCGCATCGACGGAGCACTTCCAGCGTCCCATTCTCACGTTCGTGAATACTGGATTGTCCGCTTGCGCGGGCAATGACGCAGTAGGATTAACGCCCGCCCCTAGGCGTTGGCAAGGCTGCAATCCTTTGCATCCGCGCGCGTCGCCTTAAATCGATGGTTGGTGTAGGGTTGATCGCCTCCAGATTACACCACACACGATGCTTCTCGCCCTCGACAAGATCTCCAAGCGCTTCGGCGCAATCGTCATCGCCAGCGGCATCGATCTCGCGCTGGACGAAGGCGAGGCGCTCGGCATCATCGGGCCGAACGGCGCCGGCAAGACCACCCTGTTCGGCATCATGACTGGCACGGTCGCGCCCGATGCCGGGCGGGTCATGTTCGCGGGCCGCGACGTCACGCATCTCTCGCCGGCGCGCCGCTGTGCCATGGGCGTCGCGCGCTCGTTCCAGGTTCCCCAGCCGTTCGGCGGCATGACGGTGTTCGAGAACCTAGTCGTGGCTGCCGCGTTCGGCGGCGGCCATCGCGAGCGCCACGTCTATGCGGGCTGCATCGACATCCTTGATCGCTGCGGGCTCGCCGACAAGGCGAACCGGCTGGCCGGCGCGCTGACCTTGCTCGACCGCAAGCGCCTCGAACTCGCCCGTGCGCTCGCGACCAACCCCAAGGTGCTGCTGCTCGACGAGGTCGCGGGCGGCTTGACCGAGCACGAATGCGCCGCGCTGGTCGCGCTGATCAAGGACATCCGGCGCGAGGGCGTCTCCATCATCTGGATCGAGCACATCGTCCACGCCCTCGTCGCCGTGGTCGACCGCCTCGCCGTGCTGCATGGCGGCGCCATCATCGCGCAGGGTGAGCCGCAGGCCGTGATCCGCACGCCGGCGGTCGCCGAGATCTACATGGGGATCGCGGCCGATGCCTGATGCCGCCAAGGGAGCATTCAAGGGATCCTTGCTCGAGGTGCGCGCGCTGACCGCGTTCTACGGCGACTTCCAGGCGCTGTTCGGCGTCTCGTTGTCGGTCGAGCGCGGCCAGGTGGTCGCGGTCATCGGCGCCAACGGCGCGGGCAAGAGCACCCTGCTCAAGAGCATCGCAGGCCTGATGCCGGCGCGGCGTGACGCGATCATCTTCGACCGCGAGCCGATCGGCGACCTGCCGGCGCACCGCGTGGTCGCGCGCGGCATCGCGCTCGTGCCGGAGGGGCGGCGCCTGTTTCCCTCGCTCACCGTCGAGGAGAACCTGCTGATCGGCGGCCAACTTCGTCGATCCGGCCCGTGGACGCTCGCGCGGGTCTACGCGCTCTTTCCCGCGCTCGCCGAGCGACGGCATCTGCCGAGCACCGCCTTGTCGGGCGGCCAACAGCAGATGGCCGCGCTCGGCCGCGCCCTCATGGCGAACCCGACGCTCCTGTTATGCGACGAGCTCAGCCTCGGCCTTGCGCCCATCGTGGTGCGCGACATCTACGCGCGCCTGCCCGCGATCGTCGCCGAGGGCACCTCGCTCGTCATCGTCGAACAGGACATCGCCCAGGCGCTCGCGGCCGCCAGCCAAGTCTACTGCCTGCAAGAAGGCCGCGTCGCCTTCGCGGGCGCCGCCCGCGACGCAACTCGCGAAGCGGTGGCTGCCGCGTATTTTGGGGTCTAGCGGAGATGTTGATGCACGCGTGGGTACGTGTCTTCCCCTCTCCCCGCAGGGGAGAGGGTAGCGAGCGAAGCGAGCCGGGTGAGGGGCACTCGGAGTCTCAATCGAAACTCCGAGAGCCCCTCACCGCGACCCTCTCCCCTGCGGGGAGAGGAGGCGCAAGAGTCGTTACGCCGGCGATGGGCCGCCTCTGATGGAATGGCTCAACACCATCGTGCAGGGCGTGCTCACGGGCGGCCTCTACGCCATGTTCGCGGCGGGCCTCTCGCTCATCTTCGGCGTCATGCGTCTCGTCAACATCGCGCATGGCGACTTCATCGTGCTCGCCGCTTATCTGGCGCTGGTCGTCACCGAGACGCTCGGCATCGGTCCGCTGCCGGCGCTGCTGATCGTCGTGCCGCTGATGGCTGCGATCGGCTACGCGCTCCAGCGCGGCCTGCTCAATCGCACGCTCGGGCCCGACCTGCTGCCGCCGCTGCTCGTTACCTTCGGCCTCTCGATCATCATCCAGAACGGGCTGCTCGAGCTCTTCACCGCCGACAGCCGCCGCCTGCAGGCGGGCGCGCTCGACGTCGCGACCTGGCAGGTCACGCAAGGTCTCTCGATCGGCCTCCTGCCGCTGCTGCAGTTCGTCGCCGCCGTCGCGGTGATCGGCGGCCTGCAGGCGCTGTTCTATCGCACCGCCTTCGGCCGCGCGTTCCGCGCGACCTCCGACGATCCCGCCGTGGCAGGGCTCATGGGCCTCGACAACCGCCATGTGTTCGGGCTCGCGATGGCGCTGTCGCTCGCCGTCGTCGGCCTCGCCGGCGTGCTGCTCGCGGTGCGCACCAACTTCGATCCCGCGATCGGTCCCGCCCGTCTCATCTTCGGCTTCGAGGCCGTGATCATCGGCGGCCTCGGCAACCTCTGGGGCACGCTCGCGGGCGGCATCGTGCTCGGCGTCGCTCAGGCGGTCGGCGCCAAGATCGATCCCGGCTGGCAGCTCCTCGCCGGCCACATCGCGTTCCTGCTGGTGCTGGCGGTGCGGCCCGAAGGCCTGTTCCCGAGGATCCGCGGATGAGCGCGCCCGCGTTTCAGGTGCGCTTCACCGATCGCCGCAGCGCGATCGGTTTCGCCGTCGTCGCAGTGCTGCTCGTCGCGCTTGCCGGCGCGCCGTGGTGGGCGGGGCGCGACGACCTGCATCTGATGCAGGAGATCTTCGCCTATGTGGCGCTGGCTAGCCTGTGGAACCTGCTCGCCGGCTATGCGGGCCTCGTCTCGGTCGGCCAGCAGGCGTTCGTCGGGCTCGGCGCCTACATGCTGTTCGCGCTCACGATCCTCGCCGACGTTCCGCCGTTGTGGGCGATCCCGCTCGCCGGCCTGATCGGCGCGCTGGTCGCCGTCCCGGTCGCGGCGCTCGTGTTTCGCCTGCGCGGACATTATTTCGCGATCGGCACCTGGGTGGTCGCGGAGGTCTTTCGCCTGCTCGCCGCGCAGGTCGCGGCGCTCGGCGGCGGCTCGGGCACCAGCCTGCCGGTCGCCATCGTGGTTGCCATCGCGCCGTCGCGCGCCATGCGCGAGTTCGTCATCTACTGGATCGCGCTCGCGCTCGCCGTCGCGATCCTGGTCCTGATTCTGCTGCTGCTGCGCTCGCGCTACGGCCTCGCGCTCACGGCGATCCGAGACAACGAGCTCGCGGCGCGCAGCAACGGCGTCGACGTGGCGCGGGTGAAGTTCGTGGTCTATGTCTTCACCGCCGCCGGCACCGCCATGGTCGGCGCGCTGCTCTTCCTGCAGAAGCTGCGCATCTCGCCCGATGCCGCCTTCAGCGTCAACGATTGGACCGCGTTCGTGATCTTCATCACCGTGATCGGCGGCATCGGCCGCCTCGAAGGCCCGATCGTCGGCACGCTCGTGTTCTTCCTGCTGCGCCAGACCCTCGCGGATCTCGGCGCGCTCTACCTTCTGATGCTCGGCGCCGTCGCGATCGTCGTGATGCTGTGGGCGCCGAAGGGCATCTGGGGCCTGATCGTCGAGAAGCTCGACTGGCAGATCTTTCCGCTGCAACGGCGGGTGATTTTTCAGCCGGGGCAAAATGGTATCAAGCCGTAGGGTGGGCAAAGCGAGGCGTGCCCACCGCCACGTCCGCGTGGGCACGGCGCGTTCCGCGCTTTTGCCCGCCTTACGGAGACAGCGCTTCGGCCGAGCACCTCAGGGTGACGGATCACGGGAGTGAACACGAGATATGATCGCCATCGACATCCACGCCCACATGATGGACCTCGACGTCTATGCCGCGACGGTCGGGCACAGCGCGTTCGGCAAGTCGACGGTCGATCCCTCGCTCAGTCCTGAGGCCCGCAAGAAGGCGCAGGAACGCAGCGACTTCGTCTGCGCCAAGATGAGTGACGCGAGCGAGCGCCTCGCCGAGATGGACAAGATGGGCGTCGACGTCCAGGTGCTCTCCGCGAGCCTCGTCCATCAATGCACCTATTGGGCCGAGCCCGCCGAAAGCCTGCGCCTCGAGCGCAAGCTCAACGACACGCTCGCCGCCATGGTCGCGACCAATCCGAAGCGCCTCATCGGCCTCGGCACCGTGCCGCTGCACGCGCCGGAGCTCGCGGCGCGCGAGGCCGAGCGCTGCATGCGCGAGCTCAGGCTGCGCGGCTTCAACATCTCGACCACGGCGCGCGACATGGAGATCGGCGACCGCCGCCTGTGGCCGTTCTGGGAGAAGGCCGCCGAGCACGACGCCGTCGTCTACATCCATCCGGCCGGCAATCCGAGCCCGCGCTTCGAGAAGCACTTCTTGTGGAACAGCGTCGGGCAGAACTTCGAGGAGTCGATGGCGATCGCCTCGCTGATGTACGAGGGCGTGCTCGAGACGTTCCCGAACGTGAAGATCTGCCTGTCGCACGGCGGCGGCTATATGCCGCTGTGCATGGGCCGCGTCTCGCGCAACTACCTCGAAAAGCCGACCACGCGCGCGAACATGAAGAAGAGCCCGGACGAATACCTGCGCCAGCTCTACTACGACAGCTGCGTCTACGATCACGACGTGCTGCGCCACCTGGTCGAGAAGGTCGGCGCCAGCCAGGTGATCCTCGGCTCCGACTATCCGGTCGGCGAATGGAAACCGATCGAGTTCGTGCGCAACACGCCGGGCCTCTCCGACGCCGACAAGGAGAAGATCGTCGGCGGGAATGCGGCGAAGATGTTTGGCATTCACGCGTCCCAATAATGTTCCACCGTCATGGCCGGGCTTGTCCCGGCCATCCACGTCTTGTGTTATGCGCCAAGGAAGGCGTGGATGCCCGGGACAAGCCCGGGCATGACGATCTCAAGGTCAACCGTCTGAGCATTCCGATGCACCCTGTCACTCGCGCCATTTCCGCCCTGCTGCTGGCACTGCTCACTGTCGCCGCCGCGCGCGCCGAGTCGTGGCCCACGCGGCCGGTCCGGCTGATCGTCACCCAGGGCGCCGGCGGGACGCCCGACCTCATCGCCCGCATGATCGGCATCCGGCTCACGCGCGCGCTCGGCCAGCAGATCGTGATCGAGAACCGGCCGGGCGGCGGCAACGTCATCGGCGCCCAGGTCGCGGCGCGCGCGGCGCCCGACGGTTACACCTTCCTGTTCGCCACCTCGGCCGCGCTCGTGACCAACCCGTACACCTTCAAGGCGCTGCCCTACGACCCGCTCAAGGATTTCGTTCCGGTCGGCGTGGTGGCGCGAGGCCCCTTCCTGGTGCTCGCCCATCCGAGCGTCCCCGCGAAGGATCTGCCGAGCCTGTTCGCCTACGCCAAGCAGAATCCCGGCAAGCTCACCTTCGCGACCGATGGCCCGAAGAATTTCTCCGGCATCCTGGCGGCCTGGATCGACAAGCTCGGCGGCGTCGACATCGTGCAGGTGCCTTACGCCAAGATGCCGCAAGGCGTCGACGATGTGCTGTCGGGCCGCGTGCAGCTCGTCGTTCTCGCGGTGCCGTCGGCGGCGCCCTTCATCGCGAACGGCCAGCTGCGGGCGCTCGCGGTCAGCTCGCTCAGGCGGCTCGACAACTATCCGGGCGTGCCGCCGATCGCCGACAATTTTCCCGGCGTCGAGATGATCGGCTGGTTCGCTATCGTGGCCCCGGCCGGGACGCCCGCCGATATCGTCGCGCACATGAACCACGAGCTCGACAAGATCCTCAAGGACCCTGAGGTCGCGCACCAGCTCGCGGTCGTCGGCTTCTTCACCGAGGGCGCCGGCACGCCGCAGGAGACGCGCACCTTCGTCAAGGCGCAATACGATCTGTGGGGCGAGGTTACGCGCGATATCGGACTCAAGCCGGAATGAGGTCGGTGTGACGCGGCGCCGTTCAACAGCCGTTGCGGTTCGCGCTGCCGCGCTGGCGATCGGCCTCGTCCTCGTGCCGTGCCCGGCGGTCGCCGCCACGTTCGACGGCGCGGCGCTCGCCTGGCCGTGGGCGCTGCCGTTCGCCGGTCTGCTGCTCTCGATCGCGGCCGGGCCGCTGCTGTTTCCGAGGCTGTGGGCCGCGCACTACGGCAAGATCGCCTACGGCTGGGCGACGCTCACGCTCGCGCCGCTCGCCGCCCTCTATGGCGTGCCCGTCGCGGCGGCCGCGCTGGTGCACGCGGCGCTCGCCGACTACGTCGGCTTCATCGCGATTCTGTTCGCCCTCTACGTGGTCGCCGGCGGCATTCTCGTCACCGGCAACCTGCGCGGCACGCCGTGGGTCAATGTGCTGATCCTCGCCATCGGCACCGGGCTCGCCAGCGTCGTCGGCACCACCGGCGCCGCCATGATCATGATCCGTCCGCTGCTGCGCGCCAATGCGGCGCGCCTCGTCAACGCGCATGTCGTCGTGTTCTTCATCTTCCTGGTCGGCAATATCGGCGGCGCGCTCTCGCCGCTCGGAGATCCGCCGCTGTTCGTCGGCTTTTTGCATGGCGTCGATTTCTTCTGGACCACGCGCCATCTCGCCGGCGCGACCGCGCTCGCGGCCGGCATCGTGCTCGCGGTCTTCGTCGCGGTCGACGTCTGGCACTACCGGCGCGATCGCCGCATCCAGCTCGTCGATGAGCCGGTCGCGCCGCTCGCGCTGCGCGTGAAAGGCCTCGTCAATGTCCTGCTGATCGGCCTGATCGTCGGCGCGATCCTGCTGTCCGCCAACTGGAAGCCCGGCATCGTGCTCGACGTCTACGGCACGCCGCTCGCGCTGGAAAACCTCGTCCGCGACGTCGCGCTTCTCGTCATCGCGATCGCCTCCCTCGTGCTCACCCCGGACGAGCACCGCGACGCCAACGGCTTTTCCTGGGAGCCGATCCGCGAGGTCGCCATCCTGTTCGGTGCGATCTTCGTCTGCATCATCCCGGTGCTGGCGGCGCTCGGCGCCGGCCAACGCGGTCCGTTCGCCTGGCTGCTCGACCTCGTGACGCGCCCGGACGGCACGCCGCACGCCGCCGCCTATTTCTGGCTGAGCGGCCTCCTGTCGGCCGTGCTCGACAATGCGCCGACCTATCTGGTGTTCTTCGAGGTCGCCGGCGGTGACGCCACGCGCCTGATGGGCGAATTCGCCGCGACGCTCGCGGCGCTCTCGATGGGGGCCGTGTTCATGGGGGCGCTCACCTATATCGGTAACGCCCCCAACTTCATGATCTACGCCATCGCGACCGAACGCGGCGTCAAGATGCCGAGCTTCTTCGGCTATCTCGCCTGGTCCTGCGCCGTGCTGCTGCCGGTGTTCGTGCTGCTTACTTTCGTTTCCGTCGGGCGGCCTTAGCTTTCTTGGCGGTGCGCGCCGCGCCGCGCGCCTTGGCGGGCTTAGCGGCCTTGGCGGGTGGCAGCACCGCGATCGCCTCGATCTCGAACAGGGCGCCGGGCCGCGCGAGCGCCGAGATTCCCACCGCGGTGCTTGCCGGCCGCGGCTCCTTGAAGAACTGGTCGCGCACCTCGCGATACACGCCGATGTGGGACATGTCGGTCAGAAAATTGGTGATCTTGACCACGTCCTTGAGATCGGCGCCGACGCTCGCGAGCGCCGCCTTCAGGTTCTCGATCGCTTTTACGGCCTGGGCGCGGAAATCGCCCGGCGCGCCCACGATCTTGTTCTCCATGTCGAGCCCGAGCTGGCCCGCGATGTACACGGTGCGCCCCGGTCCCTTGGATTCGACGACGTAGCTGTAGCCGGCTTGATGGGCGAGCGTCTTCGGATTGATGAAACGCACATTGGCAGCCATTCGGGGTCTCCTCCGAGTTTCCTGATCGTGCTTTTGCTTATCGGGCGCGAGCCGCGGTCCGCACTATAGCGCATGTCCTGCACGCAGGGCGGAACGGAACGGGGCGCGCCGCGTTTACGCTCAGTCCGCCCTGTCCGGCTCACCCAACGCATGTTTCGGCGAAAGCCTGCCCCCGAGTTGATCGGGGGTGGACGCCGGCTCGTCGATAAGAACATGCGCGAAAAGACGTCCCAATGCCCCGCTTTCAATCGTTTGACCTTACGGGATTTTTACAGATTTCCCGCATAGCTGCGCGCGGGCGTGAACCTTTTGCCGGCTGCGGCCGACGCAAAGGGAAGCCTGCTTCGCGTCCGGGGATGGACATCGTCATGCGTTTCGGCTGCCCGAAGACCCGCACGCTGGCCGTTGCGGGCCTCGCCCTATTGCTGGTCCTGTTGACCGGCCGCATCGCGTCCGCCGGATTCTTCGACGATCTGTTCGGCGACCATCGCCAGGATTCGTCCGCCGCGCTGCCCTATGCGGCGACCGGGACGCCCTCGCCGGCGGCCACGCCGCCGCATCAGCCGTCCGTTCCGTCCGACGGCTATGGCTCGGTCACCTATTGCGTGCGCCTGTGCGACGGGCGCTACTTCCCGCTGCAGCGCCACGCCGGCGCGACCCCGATCCAGATGTGCAGCGCCTTCTGCCCGGCCGCCAAGACCCAGATCTTCACCGGCTCGCCGATCGAGCACGCGGCCGCGTCGAACGGCGCGCGCTATGCCGACCTCGAGAACGCCTTCGTCTATCGCCAGAAGATCGTGCCGGGCTGCACCTGCAACGGCCGCGACTCGTTCGGCCTCGCGCATATCGACGTCACCCAGGACACCACGCTGCGCGCCGGCGACATCGTCGTGACCGCACACGGTCCGCTGAAATTCAACGGCTCGCAGGCCGACCTGCGCAAGGGCGGCGGCTTCGTGCCGCTGCAACTCGGTGCCGCCGCCGGCGAACCGCGCCGGGTGGCCACCACGGGCGCCGTGCCCGCCAACTGATCTTCCGTTTTTCGTCGCCCTCCGGCGTCATTGCCCGCGAAAGCGGGCAATCCGGTAATCACGAACGGAAGAATGGAACGCGGGCTGTGCCCCATCGACGTGCTGCGGAGTACTGGATCGTCCGCTGTCGCGGACGATGACGGCGGTGCGTGGGTTACGGCGGTAGGGCTGTTGACGCCGTAGACTTAACTACGGCGCTTCCGCGTAAGCCGCCTTGATCGCGCCCGTAAGCCGTCCCTTGTCCGGCGCGCGGTCGCCGAAGGCGGCCGAGACCGTCGCGACCGCCTGATCGACCGTATGGCCGGCGTGTTTTTCCGCCGCCGTACGGTCGCGGATTTCCGTCAGATAGGCGCGATAGCTGGTGATGAAGCCGATCCCGTCGCCGGTCGGGCCGTGGCTCGGCACGATGATGGCGGGCTTGAGCGCCTCCAGTTGGTCGAGGCTCGCGAGCCAATGTTTCAGGCTCGAATGCGGGCTCGCGAACGCGGGCTGCGCCCGCATCGCGATGTCGCCGGAGAACAGCACGCGGTCGGCCTCGACCCAGATGATCGTATCGCCGGCGGTGTGGTTCGCGCCCATGGCGGTCAGCTTGGCGTGCACGCCGCCGAGATCGAGATCGTAGTCGTGCTCGAACGTGATGTCGGCCTTGCGGAAGGTCGCGCCCTTGAGCAGCTCGGCGTTGATCGGCGAGCGCTTGGCGAAGATATCCGCGAGCTGCAGGCCGAACTCGGCGATGTCCTTCACCTGGTCGGTCGAGCGGATCAATTTGGTGGTCGCCGGAAAGGACTGGGCGCCGAGGTCGTGCTCGGGATGCACATGCGTCGTAACGAGGTAAAGCACCTTCGCTCCGCCGAGCTTCTGCTCGATCTCGTACACGGCCGTGCCATTGCGCGGCCCGAGCCCGGTGTCGATCACCAGCACGGCCCGCTCGCCGATCACGTAACCCACATTCGGCACCAGCGGGACCTGGTTGTCCGGAATGATGTGGACGTGGGGCGAGATCTGCCGCAGCCCTTCGGTCTTGACGATGGGCGCCGGCGGGCTTTGCGCCGCGAGCGGCCCCGCCGATGCGATCAGCGTCAGTGCCGCGATGGTCAGTCCAAGGCGAACGCGCATGCAAACCTCCGTTGGTCTCAATAATGGTCGCCGAGCAAAGTCGGCACCGCGTGGGTGAACCACGGCACGAACGCGACCGTGAGCACGCCGAGGATCAGCACCGCGAGATAAGGCAGCATGGTCTTCGCTGCTCCCTCTACGTCCGCCTCCGCGACCGCGCACGAAATGTAGAAGCAGATGCCGATCGGCGGGATGAAGATGCCGATGCCCATGGCGAGCAGGATCACCATCGAATAGTGGATGCTGTCGATGCCGAGCCCGTTGGCGAGCGGCAGCAGCAGCGGCCCGAGGATGATCAGCGCCGGCAGCCCTTCGAGCAGCGTACCGACCACGATCAGCAGCACCATGGAGCCGACAAGGAAGAGCGAGGGGCTGTCGCCCATCAGGTGCAGCATCTCGACTAGCGCGGCCGGCAGGTTCGCGGCCGTCAGCGTCCAGGCGAACGAGCCGGCGGCTGCGATGATGAACAGCACCATCCCGGCGAGCAGCCCGCACTCCGTCGCGATCGAGAAGAAGCTGCGCCAGCCGATCGTGCGATAGATCGCGACCGACAGTGCCAACCCGTAGAGCACCGCGACCGACGAGACCTCGGTCGGCGTCGCGTAGCCGCCCTTGATGCCGACGATCATGATCACCGGCATGATCAGCGGCAGCACCGCGCCGCCCGCCGAGCCGGCGAGCTCGGCGAGGCTCGCGCGCGGCGAGCGCGGCAGGTCGAGCCGGCGCGCCTGTACGTTGATCGCGATCATGAGAAAGAGCGCGATCACGGCGGCCGGCAGCAGGCCGGCGACGAAGAGAGTGCCGATCGAGATCGGCGCGACCGATCCCAGCACCAGCATCGCGATCGACGGCGGGATCGTCTCCGACATCGCGCCCGCCGCGGAGAGCACCGCGGCGCCCTGCTCGGGCGGATAGCCCTGGCGCCGGAGCTCGCGCCGCAGCACCGAGCCGACCGCGACCACGTCCGCAGCCTTCGAGCCCGAGATGCCGGAGACGAGGTAGATCGTCACGACGACCACCTGCAGCAGGCCGCCGCGCAGATGGCCGACCACCGCGCTCGCGAACCGCACCAGCCGCACGCTGATGCCGCCCTTTTCCATGATCAGCCCGGCCCAGATGAAGAACGGCAGGGTGAGCAGCACGAAGTTGCCGGTGCCGTCGACGGTGTTCTGCGCCGCCGCGACCAGCGGCGCCGAGTTGGTGACCTCGAGGAAGAACAGCGACCCGAGCAGCATCGAGAAGCTGACCGGCAGGCCGAGCAGCACCGCGACGAAGAACAGGATCAGCATGACGCCGAGCGCCGTCCCGTTGTCGAGGTGCACGAGCTGCCAGCCGCCGATCGCCGCGATGGTCGCGACCAGCAGCGCGACGATCGGCACCGCCACCAGCACGGCCGCGCGCGGGTGCTCGAAGGCCAGCCGCTCCAGCGCGAACAGCGTGATCAGCGTCATACCGACCGTGAACGGCACCACCGCCCAGGCCGCGTTGATCTGCAGCATCGGCATGAGCGAGTTCTCGGCGACGGCAAGCAGGTCGAACGAGACCACGAGCGTCGTCAGTGCGACGCACAGGATGAACGCATCCACCCCGGCCGCGACCGTGGCCCGCAGCCGCTCGGGGAAGAACCGCGTGACGAACTGGATCGCCGTGTGATGCCGCGCCCGGTAGGACGCGGCGCCGCCGATGAACGCCAGCGTGACGAGACAGAGCTTCGACGCCTCGTCGCTCCACAACAGCGACAGCGTGAACAGCGAGCGGATCGAGATGTCGGTCAGCACGACCCCGATCTCGCCGATCAGCGCCGCCACCACCACGCCTCGCGCCATCCAGTCGAGCGCGTTTAGCGCGGAACGGATGAGGGCGACACCGGGATGTTTGATCGGAAGTAGCGCAGCGAATGGAGCAGATGGACTCTCGCTGGTCATCTATCCATCTCTCCAAACTCGGCGTCATTGCCCGCGAAAGCGGGCAATCCAGTACTCACAGTCGTCGGCGTGGGACTACTGTCGTGCCCTAAGTCTCACTGCGGCGTACTGGATCGTCCGCTTTCGCGGACGATGACGACTGTGGGTGTGGTTGCCTCAGTTCTACCTCAGGCCCCCACCTGCTTCACCACAGCGTCCATCAAATCGCCGCCGATCACGTTGCGGAAGTCCTTGTAGACCCCGGCGGTCGCCTTGCGATACGCGTCGCGGTCGACCTCGTTGATGGTGAGGCCCTTGCCCTTGAGGAAGGTCGAGGTCTCGTCGGTCTTCGCCACCATGGTCTTGCGCCAGTCGCCGGTGAGCTCCTGCGCGGCGGCGCGCAAGTCGTCCTGCAAGTTCTTCGGCAGGCTGTCGAACTTGCGCTTGCTCACCATCATGACGCCCGCGTTGTAGACGTGGTTGGTGAGGTTGATGGTGTTCACCACCTCGTAGTGCTTGGCCGACGGCAGCGCGATGATCGGCGTCTCGATCGCCTCGATCGTGTGCTGCGAGAGCGCGAGATAGATCTCGCTGTAGTCGATCGCGATCGGGTTGGCGCCGAGCGCGCGGAACTCGGCCGCGAAGATCGGGCCGGGCTGGACACGGATCTTGAGCCCCTTCATGTCCTCCGGCTTCGGCACCTTGCGGTTGATCGTCGAGGTCACGCGCCAGCCCCAGTAGCCGTAGGAGAGGCCGTAGATGCCCTTGGGCGTCAGCAGGTCGGCGAGCTGCTTGCCGATCGGGCCGTCGAGCACCTTCTCGGCGCTGGCGAGATCGGGAAACAGGAACGGCAGGTCCATCACCTGGAACTGCGGGACCAGCGTGTCGATGTAGCCCGACGTGTGCGCGCACAGGTCGATGATGCCGGTCTGCAGGCCGGTCAGGATGTTGAGCTGGCTGCCGAGCTCGCCGGTGGCGTAGACCTTCACCTCGATCGCGCCGTTGGTCTTCTTCTTCACATTCTCGGCGAAGCGCAGCAGCACGTCGTAGAGCGGATGGTTGCGCGTGTCCGCAAAGGTGAGCTTGAGCGTTTGCGCCGGCGCCTGCGCGAAGCCTTCGCGCGCCACGTACGGCGCCGCGATGGCGCCGAGCGCGGCCGTCCTGAGCATGGTGCGTCGGTTGAGCATCGGTAAGGTCCTCCCTGGCGGATTATGTTTTGAATGGGGGCCATCCTACCGGCCCGGGAGGCGCGAGGCCATCGCCGCGGCGCGGCTGCGGCATCATGCGTCCGCGACCAGGCCAACCACTTCCTCGGCGAGCGAGAGCGCGCTGGTGAGCCCGGGCGACTCGATCCCGAACAGGTGCACGAGCCCCGGCAGGCCGTGCTCGGCCGGCCCGGAGATCATGAAATCGGCCGCCGGCTCGCCCGGACCGGTGATCTTCGGCCGGATGCCTGCATAGTCGGGAAACAGCGAATTGTCCGGCAGGGCAGGCCAATAGGTGCGGATCGCCGCATAGAAACTGTCGCCGCGGCGCGGGTCGACGTCGTAGGTCTCCCGCTCGATCCACTCCACGTCCGGCCCGAACCGCATGCGGCCCGCGAGGTCGAGCGTGATGTGGATGCCGAGCCCGCCCGGCACCGGCGCCGGGTAGATCAGCCGCGAGAACGGCGCGCGGCCCGCGAAGCCGAAATAGTTGCCCTTGGCGAGCGCATGCTTCGGCACGCGCTCGGCCGGAAAACCCTCGGTCGCGCGCGCGAGCCGCTGCGCGCCGTGGCCGGCCGAGTTCACCACCGCGTCGACCGTGATCTCGCCCGGCTCGGCGCCGCCGAAGGTCACGCGCCAGCCGGCGCCGTCGCGCGCGATGCGCTCGACTGGCGTGTTGAACGCGATCACGCCGCCGCGATCCTCGATGTCGCCCTCGAGCGCCAGCATGAACCGATGACTGTCGACGACGCCGGTCTCGGCTGAATGGAACGCGGCGACGCAGGACAGCGCCGGCTCCATGCGCTTCGCCTCCGCGGCCGCGAGCATCGTCACGTTCTCGACGCCGTTGATCAGTGCCTGCTTGTAGATCGCCTCGAGCTTGCCGATGTCGGCATCCTTGGTGACGATGAACAGCTTGCCGATCTTCTTGTGCGGGATGCCGTGCGTCGAGCAGTACGCATAGAGCGTGCGGCGGCCGCGCGGGCAGTGCAGTGCGCGCTTGCTGCCGGTCGGATAGTAGAGCCCGGCGTGGATCACCTCGCTGTTGCGCGACGAGGTGCCGGTGCCGATCGCATCCGCGGCCTCGACGACGATTACGTCGTGGCCGCGCAACGCTGCCTCGCGCGCGATCGCGAGGCCGACCACGCCGGCGCCGATGACCATCACCTGCATGCGTCAGTTCCCGGAAATATCGATGCGGTCGCCCGCCGCGATCGCGCCGCCCGCGATCACCTCGGCATAGATGCCGCAGTCCATGTGGCCGAGCGCGCGCAGCAGGCTCTCCGGTATCGAAAGGTCGCGGATGCCGGTGCCGGGCTCGACGTTGGTCGCGGCGCAGCGCACGATGCGTTTCACGACCTTGAGCCGCACCGCGTTGCCGATCGAGAGCTCGCGGCCGAGCAGCTCGAGCTCACTCCACGGCTTCCAGCCCTCGACGTAGAGATTGGCGCGAAAGCGCAGCGGATCGACCGCCACGCCGACCAGCGTCTCGACCGCCGCGACCGACGCGAGGTTGATGATCGACACGACCTTTTTGGCCACGTCCGAGAAGCTGTGCCCGGCCCCGTACAGGACCTTGGGCGGCCCGCGCAGCTCGTCGGCGCAGAAGTCTTCGAAGAAATGCTCGATCGCCTGCCGCCCCTCTGCGGTGCGCAGGTCGCCGTGCGCGACCTCGCGGCCGTCCTCGCGGATGGCCAGCACATGGCTCGCCTCGTCGAGCCGCGTGTCGAGGTGCGCCAGGCGCTCGTTGCGCATCAGCATGAGGAAACGCTGCTTGGGGAAATAGGCGGGCGCCGCGGGGTCGAACCCGGTCGGCCCGTTCTCGATCGCGTAAAGCCGATCGGCGGGCAGCGTTTGTCCCGGCGCCAACATCGTCCCGTCCAGGCGCTCGGGGGACAGGCCCTTCACGGGGTAGCGGTAGATGGTCTTGATGCTGGGCAGGGCAGGGGACATTGCGCTCGCGATCAGGTCGGATCGGTCATCCTAGCGCATCCCCGCATTGCTGCCAGATCGGCCGTCGATGGCTGCCAGGTCGCCGCCATGCTATGGATGGAACCGGACTTACCGGCGCGGCAACGGGGCGGTGAAGCCAGGGGCGACATTCAAGTGACGACAGCAAGACGGTATATCGCGTCTTACGGTAGGCTTGTACCCAAACATCACCCTAGCGGCTGGCAGCGATCCGATGGCTGAGCCTCCGCATATCGTGGTGGTCGAGGACGAGGCCACCCAGCGACAGCTTCTGGTCGAATATCTCGGCCGGCATAATTTCCGCGTCAGCGGCGTCGAGGGCGGCACCGCCCTGCGGCGGCTGTGCGAGCGCGAGCTGCCCGCCCTGGTGCTGCTCGACGTCGGCTTGCCCGGCGAGGACGGCTTCGCGCTCGCGCGCTGGCTGCGCGAGAAGAGCGGGCGCGTCGGCATCATCATGGTGACGGCCGCGACCGACACGGTCGACCGCGTGGTCGGCCTCGAGACCGGCGCCGACGATTACATTCCGAAGCCCGTCGAGATGCGCGAGCTGCTCGCGCGCGTCAAAAGCGTGCTGCGCCGCGCGACCGGCGTCGCCGTGATGACCAACGCGCCGCGCGTGCGCATGGGCCGCCTGGTGCTCGACCTCGACAAGCGCGTGCTCGTCGACCCCGGCGACGGCAGCGAGCAGCCGCTGACCGCGAGCGAGTTCGACCTGCTCAAGCTGTTCGCCGAGAACCCCAACCGCCCGCTGCAGCGCGACTGGCTGCTGGAAAGCGCCGCCCATCGCGAGATGGAGGCCTTCGACCGCGCGATCGATCTGCGCATCACCCGCCTGCGGCGCAAGATCGAGCACGATCCGGCCCATCCCGACGCGATCCGCACCGTGCGCGGCGTCGGCTACATGTTCGTGCCGCCGAAGGACTAGCTACCTTTTGCGTTATTGCAGGCGAAAGGGGGCAATCCAGTATTCACCAACGCGCAAAGGGATGCTGGCAGCGTCCTATCGATGCACTACGTAGCGTTGGCCGCAGCCTGGAAGACGCACCATGAAGATGAAAATCTACGGCGATATGCGCTCGGGCAACTGCGACAAGGTCCGCCTCGTCGCCGATTATCTGCGCCACCCGTACGACTGGGTGGAAGTCGACATCCTCAAGGGCGGCACGCGGACGGCCGAATTCCTGGCGATCAATCCGCAGGGCCAGGTGCCGGTCGTCGCGTTTCCGGACGGCCGTTGCCTCGCCCAGTCGGGCGCGATCATGCGCCACCTCGCCAACGGCACGCCGTTGCTGCCGAACGACCAGTGGACGCGCGCCAAGATCGACGAGTGGATGTTCTGGGAAGCCGGCAACCACGAGTTCTTCATCGCCGGCTGCATCGCCCACATGACCTTCCTCGGCAAGAGGCGCGAGACGCGCGATCCCATGCGGGTCGAGCGCGGCAATCGCGCTCTGGATATCCTGGAAGACCAGTTGGGCCGCACCGACTGGCTCGCCGGCGATGCGATGACGGTCGCCGACGTCGCGCTCCTCGTCCACACGCGCCAAGCCCCGCTCGGCGGCTTCGACCTGGCGCCGCGGCCGAACGTCCGCGCCTGGGTGGCACGCTGCGAGCACCAGTTCGGCATGGAGGCGCTGCAGGCGTGAAGGAACGTCACGTGGGCAGGCCGGGACGCTCGGCAACGCCAGTGTGGCGTCAGGCCCGAAGCAATTGCACGATATCAGCCGCAGCTTGCGCGAATCCGCGAACGAGCCTAGGCGTTGCGCTACGCTATCTATAGGCGCGAAATCGACCATGCCCGACGGCTCGGCCACCGCACATCTATTTCGTCCCAAGCTCGCGACAGTGCTGACTGAGGGCTACGGTCCGGCGGCGTTTCGCCGCGATGTGGTCGCGGCGCTGACCGTTGCGATCGTAGCGCTCCCGCTATCCATGGCGATCGCGGTGGCGTCGGGCGTGTCACCCGAGCGCGGCCTCTATACGTCGATTATCGGAGGCTTCCTGGTGTCCGCGCTGGGCGGTAGCCGATTTCAGATCGGTGGGCCGGCCGGCGCCTTCATCGTTCTGGTCGCCGCGACCGTGGCGGAGGTTGGTTTCGACGGCTTGACACTGACCGTCCTCCTGTCCGGCATCATGCTGACACTCATCGGCCTGTCGCGGCTTGGCTCGCTCATTCGCCATATCCCCCACGCCGTCACGGTCGGCTTCACGTGTGGCATCGCGATCACCATTGCGGCCAGCCAATTGAGGGATTTCGGTGGTTTGACGCTGCCGGGAGCCGAGCCCGGGCCATTGCTGCCCAAGCTTGCGGTGCTCGCGCAGGCGCTGCCGACGCTCAACGTTGCGGCGCTCGCCATCGGCGGCGGCACGGCTGTGCTGATCTTCGCGCTGCGCCGATGGTGCCCGACCTGGCCCGGCATGCTGATCGGCGTGGCTGCGGCGTCGGCGGTCGCGGCGCTGTTTCACCTCTCGGTCGAGACCATCGGCAGCCACTTCGGTGGCATCCCGCGCGGCCTGCCGGCACCTGCCATCCCGGCCTTCACGCCGCAGCGGCTTCTGGACATCCTTCCCGCCGCGCTCTCGTTCACGCTGCTCGGCGGCGTCGAAAGCCTGCTGTCCGCCAAGGTCGCGGACGGCATGACGGGGCGCAAGCATCGCTCCAACATGGAGTTGGTCGCGCAGGGAATCGCGAATATCGCGTCCGCTGTGTTCGGCGGCATCAGCGTGACCGGCACCATCGCGCGCACCGCGACCAACATCCGCGCCGGCGCGCGAAGCCCCATGGCCGGCATGATGCATGCCGGTTTTCTCCTGCTGTTCATGCTCGTTGCCGCCCCGCTCGCGAGCTATATCCCGCTCGCGTCGCTCGCGGGCGTGCTCCTGGTCGTGTGCTGGAATATGGCGGAGAAGAAGGAGTTCCTCCTTCTGTTGCGCGACTGGCGCGGTGCCGCCGTGCTGCTTGTGACGTTCGTTCTCACGCTCGTGAAGGACCTGACCATCGGGATCGTCGCGGGATGCGTCGTCGCAGCGGTGTTTGCGCTGATGCACCATGCCGTGCCGGAGGAAGGCGAGTGACCGCCGCGCACGGATGGCGATCGATCCCCAGATGTGGCCGCTATAGCCGCTGACTTGGCGCAGCGGCCGAACATTCGTGGGTGTGCTGTGAGCGGCAACTTGGCATGGACGCGCTGCAGCGCGCCTGAGCGGGCGGTTTTTTATGGTACTATATTACTTCAATCTTGCCGGTCATGAGGGAACGTGGCGACCGGGCACTTTGGCAGAACAAACCCAACGCGCCTTTTTGGCAGAACGAACCTAGAAAATGCAGTAATTTCAGTGATCAGTTTGTTCCGCCGCCTTACCGCGGCGCCGGCTTTGCGAGCTCGGTCGGGCGCTCGCCGCAGCTCGCGGCGAGCCGGTCGAGGCGGTCCTGGCAGCGCGCTTGGTCGCCCGCCTGGCCGGCCTGCCCGGTTTTGGCAAAACGAACCTAGAAAATGCAGTAATTTCAGTGATCCGTTCGTTCCGTCGCCTCACCGCGCCGGCTTTGCCAGCTCCGTCAGCGCTCGCCGTAGCTCGGCGGCGAGCCGGCCGAGGCCGTCCTGGCAGCGCGCCCGGTCGCCCGCCTTGCCGGCCTGCTCGAGCGTCGCCGCGGCAGTGCCGACCGCGTGCGCGCCGACCGCCTGGGCGGCGCCCTTGAGCTTGTGCGCGGCGGCGGCGAGCCGCGCGAGGTCGGCGCTACGTGCCGCCGCCTCGATGTCGCGTTCGCTCTCGAGCGCGGTCTCGCGGAAGCGGGCGAACAGCGAGTTGATCGCCGCCGTATCGTCGCCGAGCCAGGCCGCGAGCACGCTGCGGTCGATGGCGGCGCCCGCCGGGGGTCCCTCGGCGGCAGCGCTCTTGTCCGCATCGCCATTCATCGGCAGCCAGCGCTCGAGCGTCGCGCGCAGCCGCTCGATGTTGACGGGCTTGGCGATATAGCCGTCCATGCCGGCCGCGATGCAGCGCTCCTCCTCGCCCTTGAGCGCGTTGGCGGTGACGGCGACGACCGGCGTGCGGGCGCGGCCGCCGGCCGCCGCCTCGGCCTCGCGGATGCGGCGCGTGAGCTCGTGCCCGTCCATGCGCGGCATGTGGATGTCGGCGAGCACCGCCCCGTAGCGTCCGGGCGCCCAGGCGGCGAGCGCCTCGACGCCGTCCGCGGCCGTGTCGCAATCGATGCCGATGAGCGCGAGCTGGCGCACCAGCACCTCGCGGTTGACCGGATGGTCGTCGACCACGAGCACGCGCGGGCCGGCGCCGACGCGCGCCGGCATGGCCTCAGCGCCGGGCGCGGTGGGCCGCAGCAGCGTCTTGAGCGGCGAATCGGCCGGCGCGGTGCGCAGCGTCAGGGCGACGGTGAATTCCGAGCCCACATCCGGCGTGCTCTCGACCGCGACGCTGCCCTCCATCAATTCGGCGAGCCGGCGCACGATCGACAGCCCGAGGCCGGTGCCGCCGAAGCGCCGCGTGGTCGACGAATCGGCCTGCGCGAACGGCCGAAACAGTCGCCCGCGCTGCTCCTCGTCGAGCCCGATGCCGGTGTCGCGCACGCTCAGCGCCACGCGCGTGCGGCCGTCGCCGAGCGGGATCGTCGCGCCGTGCACCCAGATGCCGCCGCGCTCCGTGAACTTGAGCGCGTTGCCGAGCAGGTTGAACAGGATCTGCCGCACGCGGGTCGGGTCGCCGACCAGCACGTCGTCGGAGCCGGAATCGATCTCGGCCGCGAGCGTCAATCGCTTGGCGGTGGCCTGTGCGTGGAACGTGCTCACCACACCGTCGATCAAGCCGGACAGCGAGAACGCCGTCGCCTCGAGCTCCAGCCGGCCCGCCTCGATCTTGGAGAAGTCGAGCACGTCGTCGATGATGCGCAGCAGCGCGTGCGCCGAGTCGCGCATGGTGGCGACGCTGCGGCGCTGGCCCTGGTTGAGGCCCTGGTGCTCGAGCACGTCCATCATGCCGAGCACGCCGTTCATCGGCGTGCGGATCTCGTGGCTCATGGTGGCAAGGAACGTCGATTTCGCCTGGTTGGCGGCCTCGGCCTCGGCGCGCGCGCGCTCGGCAGCGTCGGCGCGCTCCTTGAGCTCGGTGATGTCGCGCTGCACCGACAGGATGCTGCCGTCGACGAGCGGCATGAAGTCGAACTCGATGTAGCGCCCGTTCGGCGTCGTGCGCTCGTAGTGGCAGCCGTTCGGGCCCAGCACCCAGTCGTTGTGCTGGCGCACGAACCGCTCGACGTCGTCGACCTCGCCGAAATCGCCGCGCTCGACCAGGAAGCGCACGATGTCGGACGACAGCATGCCGGGGCGGACCTCCTCGGCGCTGTAGCGGTGGATCTCCAGGATCCGCTTGTTGACGAACTGCAGCGGCCGATCGGTGCCGCGCTCCTGCCGGCCGAACAGCATCACGCCGTCCGTCATGTTGTCGAGCACGGTCTGCAGCACCGCGCCGGCTGCGCTCGATCTCGGCGCGCGCCGCCGCGAGCGCCGCCTCGCGGTCCTTGAGGTCGGTGATGTCGTAGTGCCAGGTAAGCAGCGCGCGCTCGCCCTCGTATTCGATCGGGTCCATCGAGTAGAGCGACCACCACGGCCGCCCGTCGGTGCGCCGGCGCGCGATCTCGATGTTGCGCACGCGGCCCTCGGTCCGCGCGCGCTCGAACAGGCGGGTACGCTCGTCCGGATCGACGAACAGCGAGGTGAGGTCGACGCCGGCGTGATCGTCGCGGGAAAATCCGTTCTGCCGTGCGAATTCCGAATTGCAGAACAGGAGCCGGCCGTCCTCGACTGTGATGGCGGCGCCGATCGGGCTGCCCTCGAGGATCGAGCGCATGCGATGCTCGCTCTCCTCGATCCGCTCCTCGTAGCGCTTGCGCTCCGTGATGTCGCTGTAGATCGAGACGAAGCCGCCGCCCGGCAGCGGATTGTGGCGGATCTCCAGCACGGTGCCGTCCGGTCGGATGCGCTCGGTCGCGTAGTGCTTGTCGGTGCGCGCGATGATCTCGTCGACGATCCGGTCGACGTCGGTGCCGCCGTATTCGCCGCGTCTTGCGAGGTAGTGGACGAGGTCCGCATAGGTCGGGCCGCCGGCGAAGAAATAGGACGGCAGGTCGAGCATTTCCTCGAAGCGACGGTTGCGCGCCGCGAGCTTGCTCGCGCCGTCGAACATCGCGACACCATGGGTCATGTTGTCGAGCATGACGGCCATGACGTCGCGCGTGCGCTCGTTGTCGCGCCAGGCCGCAGCCGCCTCGGCCTTGGCGCGCTCCAGCTCCTGCCCACGCTGATGGATCTGAGTAATGTCGCCGGTCGCGCCGACCATGCGCCGCGCGCGCCCGTCCGCGCCGCGCAGGACGATGCCGTGCTGGCGCGCCCAGCGCACCGTGCCGTCCGGCATGCAGTAGCGGAATTCGCAGTCGAGGCGCGGGATGTCGCCCTTGAACAGCGCGAGCAGCTGGCTGCGATGATACGGCCGGTCGTCCGGATGGATGCGGTCGGCCCATTGCTCCAGCGTAGCGTCGGCCGGCAGGCCCAGCATGGCGAGCAGCGTCGGCGAGAGATAGAGCGCGCCGGTGACGAGGTCCCAGTCGTAGACGTTCTCGCCGACCGCCTGCAGCGCGAGCGTGTAGCGCTCCTCGTCGCCGCTGCGGCCGTGGCCGAGCGTGAGCGCGGCGCGGTGCGCGGCCGCGGCCGCGACGGCCACGCGCTCGTGGTTCTTGATCTCGGTCACGTCGCCGGTCGCGCCGACCAGGCGGAACGCGCGTCCGTCGGCGTGGCGTTGCGCGACGCCGCTCTGGCGTGCCCAGCGCCAGGCGCCGTCGTCGCTGCGATAGCGGGTGTCGCATTCGAAACGCGCCGTCAGGCCTTTGAGGTGCTCGGTGAGCTTGTGCCGATAGAGCGGCAGGTCGTCCGGATGCATGCGCGCCATCCAGTCGGCGGGCGTCGCGAGCTCGGCCTCGTTCAGCCCGAGCATGATTCGCAGCTCGGGCGAGTAGGAGACGGTGCCGGCCTCGATGTTCCAGTCGTAGACGCCGTAGTTGAGCGACTGCAGCGCCAGCAGGTAGCGCTCCTCGGACGCCGCCAGCCCTGCGGGCGCGGCGCGCGGCGCCTCGCGGCGCGTGCTTTGACTGGGCGGAAGGGCGCGCGTTGCCATCAAGACGCTCCAAGCCGGGTATCTTTGGCCGGCCCTTGTATCGTCGGTATTTCGTTGGGCGGCGAATTTGTATCGTTTGTATCGCGGTCCCGCCGTGCTTGCGCGAAAACTCGCTCCAAGGTGAGCCGGGACGCGACCCTGACGTAGCGATACGGACGATACAAAAAAGCCCTTGCCGTGAAATCGCGGCGAAACAGGCCGCCGCTACGCTCTCGCCATGAATGAGCGACGCGCGTTCAGGTCGCTCCGGTTCTGGTGAGGAGACCTCCCCGATGACCGCTCAGACCTCGACGAGTTCGGCCCACCGCGACGCGCGCGTTTCCGATGAGACGCTGATCCAGCAGATCGCCGGCGGCAACAAGCTTGCGATGCGCGCGCTGTTCGCGCGCCATCAGGTCAAGGTTTATCGCTTCGCGCTCCGCATCGTGCGCGATACGTCGCTGGCCGACGACGTGGTCAGCGAGACCTTCATCGACGCCTGGCAGCACGCCGACCGCTTCGAGGGCCGCTCGTCGGCCTCGACCTGGCTGCTCGGCATCGCCCGCCACAAGGCGCTCACCGCCGCCAACCGCCGGCCGACCGAGTCGCTCGACTGCGACATGGCGCAGAACGTCGTCGATCCGGCCGCCGACCCCGAGGCCGAGGTCGGCCTCAAGGACCGCAGCGCCGTCATCCGCCGTTGCCTGCAGCAGCTGTCGCCCGAGCACGCCGAGATCATCGACCTCGTCTACTACCAGGAGAAGTCGATCAAGGAGATCGTCGAGATCCTCGGCATCCCGGACAACACCGTGAAGACCCGCATGTTCTATGCCCGCAAACGCCTGGCCGCCCTGGTCACCGCGGAGGGCATCAGCCTTGCGGCGGCGTGAGGAAATTCGTCATGGCCGGGCGGCTCGCACCAGCCCATGACACCGAGTAGTCGTGGCGTCGGTTTTGTGACGCCGTATCGGGAGAACAGGCCGCCCTCAGGCGGCCTTCTGCGGTAAATTCCGACCCGCATGGCCCGGATTTTAACCATCGGACACGCGGTTCCCCTTCACGGCGCGGCCGAGGCATCCCACATTGTCGCCAGCGGATGCCTGCGGGGTCCGCCGGAGGCGGCCGGCCTCGACGCCCGTCTGGGCCGGTCCAAGAGGCTTGCATCAACGATGTCCCGATCGCGCCACCCTGGGCGTTTGGAACAGGCGAGGAGAGATTGATGAATTTCGAGAAATATACCGAGCGCGCGCGCGGTTTCATCCAGTCTGCGCAAACGCTTGCGTTGCGCGAGGGTCATCAGCAGTTCGCGCCCGAGCATCTGCTCAAGGTCCTGCTCGACGATTCCGAGGGGCTGGCGGCTGGGCTGATCGACCGCTCCGGTGGCCGCTCGCGCGAGGCGCTGAGCGGCGTCGAGGCAGCGCTCGCCAAGCGGCCGAAGGTTCCAGGCGGCGGGGCCGGCCAGATTTATCTCGATCCGGGCGCTGCGCCGCGTCTTCGACAGCGGCCGAGAAGATGGCCGACAAGGCGGGCGACAGCTTTGTCACGGTCGAGCGCCTGTTGCTGGCGCTGGCCGTGGAAAAGGATACCGAGGCGGGCAAGATCCTGGCGCGCGCGGGGGTAACGCCGCAGAACCTCAATGCCGCGATCAACGAGCTGCGCAAGGGCCGCACCGCCGATAGCGCGTCGGCCGAGAACGCCTATGACGCGCTCAAGAAATATGCGCGCGACCTCACCCAGGCTGCGCGCGAGGGCAAGATCGATCCGGTGATCGGTCGTGACGAGGAGATCCGCCGCACCATCCAGGTGCTCTCGCGCCGCACCAAGAACAATCCCGGTCCTGATCGGCGAGCCCGGGCGTCGGCAAGACCGCGATCGTCGAGGGTTTGGCCCAGCGCATCGTCAACGGCGACGTGCCCGAAAGCCTGCAAGACAAGAAGCTGCTCGCCCTCGACATGGGCGCCTTGATCGCCGGCGCCAAGTATCGCGGCGAGTTCGAGGAGCGCCTCAAGGCCGTGCTTCAGGAGGTGACGTCGTCCGACGGCGGCATCATCCTGTTCATCGACGAGATGCACACCCTGGTCGGTGCCGGCAAGGCGGACGGCGCGATGGATGCGTCGAACCTGCTCAAGCCGGCGCTTGCGCGCGGCGAGCTGCACTGCATCGGCGCCACCACGCTCGACGAGTACAAGAAGCACGTCGAGAAGGACGCCGCACTGGCGCGCCGCTTCCAGCCGGTTTACGTCAGCGAGCCGACCGTCGAGGACACGATCTCGATCCTGCGCGGCCTCAAGGAGAAATACGAGCGCATCACGGCGTGCGCATCACCGACAGCGCGCTCGTCGCGGCCGCGACCCTGTCGAACCGCTACATCACCGACCGGTTCCTGCCCGACAAGGCGATCGACCTGATCGACGAGGCCGCGGCGCGCCTCAAGATGCAGAGTCCACTCCAAGCCCGAGGAGCTCGACTGCGATCGACCGCGAGCTCGTGCGGCTCAAGATCGAGCAGGAGGCGCTGAAGAAGGAGACCGACGCGGGCTCGAAGGAACGCCTCAAGCGCCTGACAAGCGAGGTGGCGGAGCTCGAGCAGGCGCTCGGCCGAACTGACCAGCCGCTGGAAGAGCGAGAAGGAGAAGCTGTCGGACGCGCAGAAGCTCAAGACCGAGCTCGACCAGCTGCGCACGGAGCTCGCCAAGGCGCAGCGCCGCGGCGAGTATCAGCGCGCCGGCGAGCTCGCCTATGGCCGCATTCCGGAGCTCGAGAAGAAGCTCAAGGCCGTCGAGGCGGCCGAAGGCAAGGGCGCCATGGTCGAGGAGTCGGTCACGGCCGACCACGTCGCGCAGGTCGTCTCGCGTTGGACCGGCGTGCCGGTCGACAGGATGCTCGAGGGCGAGAAGGAGAAGCTCCTGCAGCATGGAGGAGAAGCTCGCCGGCCGCGTGGTCGGCCAGGACGAGGCCGTGAAGGCGGTCTCGACCGCGGTGCGGCGCGCTCGCGCCGGGTTGCAGGATCCGCATCGGCCGATCGGCTCGTTCATGTTCCTGGGGCCGACCGGCGTCGGCAAGACCGAGCTCACCAAGGCACTCGCCGAATTCCTGTTCGACGACGAGACCGCGCTGCATGCGCATCGACATGTCCGAGTACATGGAGAAGCACTCGGTGGCGCGGCTGATCGGCGCGCCGCCGGGCTACGTCGGCTACGAGGAGGGCGGGGCGCTCACCGAAGCCGTGCGGCGGCGGCCCTACCAGGTGATGCTGTTCGACGAGATCGAGAAGGCGCACCCGGACGTCTTCAACGTGCTGCTGCAGGTGCTCGACGACGGGCGCCTGACCGACGGTCAGGGCCGCACGGTCGATTTCCGCAACACGCTGATCGTCATGACCTCCAACCTCGGCGCCGAGTTCCTGGTGGACCAGCCGGACGGCCAGGACACCGACGCGGTGCGCGAGCAGGTCATGGCGGTGGTGCGGGCGAGCGTTCCGGCCCGAGTTTCTCAACCGGATCGACGAGATCATCCTGTTCCACCGGCTCAAGCGCGCGCAGATGGGCCGCATCGTCGAGATCCAGATCGAAGCGGCTGCAGAAGCTGCTGGACGATCGCAAGATCACGATCGTGCTCGACGCCTCGGCGCGCGACTGGCTCGCCGAAAAAGGGCTACGACCCGGCCTACGGGGCGCGCCCGCTCAAGCGCGTGATCCAGAAGTGCGTTGCAGGATCCGCTCGCCGAGCTGATCCTGCAGGGCAGCATCAAGGACGGCGAGACGGTGCGAGATCACCGGCGGGCAAGCAGGGCCTCGCGTTCAACGGCAAGGCGGTCGCTGAGGCGGCGTAGAACTCGAGGATGTGGTCCGGTTCTAGCGGGTTGTCGCCGCCACGCGGGGAGCGGACATACCGGGCCGCTGCGCCATGATGCCGTCGACCCGGTCGCGCTCCTGGTCGAAGCTCGCGAGCTCCCTGCCTTCGAGCACGCGGCCGCGCGGCAGCTTGACGCTCATCGGGTCGACGAAGCGGCTATTGATGATGATCTCGTAGTGCAGGTGCGGGCCGGTGGCGAGGCCGGTCGAGCCGACGATAGCCGATGACCTGTCCCTGGTGCACGTGGGTGCCCACCTCCATGTTGCGCGCATAGGCCGACATATGGCCGTAGGCGGTCTCGTAGCCGTTGGCGTGGCGGATGCGGATGTATTTGCCGTAGCCGTTCTTCGGGCCGGTCTCCTCGATCTCGCCGTTGCCGGAGGCGTAGATCGGCGTGCCGCGCGGCGCCGCCCAGTCGACGCCCGTATGGGCGCGCAAAATCCCAGGACCGGGTGTTTGCGCATGCCGAAGCCGGACCGCATGATGCCTTCGGCGAGCGGCTTGCGCACCAGGAACTTCTTCGCGCTCTTGCCGGTGTCGTCGTAGTAGTCGACGAGGCCGTCGCTCGGCGACTGATAGCGATAGAACTTCTTCGTCTCGCCGCCGACCGTGAGCGCCGCGTAGAGCACCTCGCCCTTCGCATCCGCGCCCGCCGCCTCGTCGTCGCCGGCATAGAGCACCTGGAACGAATCGCCCGGCTCGGCCTTGCGCTGGAAGTCGACGTCGTAGGAGTAGATGCGGATGAGCTCGTCGACGATCGGGCGCGGCACCTGGTTGCGCAGCGCGGTCTCGTAGATGCTCTGATAGAGCCGCACGCCGCTGCCGTCGTCCTCCTGCTGCTCCTCCGCGTTGTCGGCCACGGCGGTCTCGGCGCTCTGCACGTCGACCGGCACGTATTTGCCCATCTCGGAGAGCGCGACCACCGCCTCGACCCCGGTGTCGCCGATCAGCGTGACGCGCGCGGGCTGCAGGCGTCCGCCGGAGCCCGGGATCGGCGACAGCAGGACGCGCACCTTCTCGCCGTCCTTGAGGCCGCCGTCGCGGCCCTTGGCACCCAGCAGCGCGGCGATCGCCTTGATGTCGTCGGCGCTCGCGCCGATGTCGCGCAGGATGCCGGAGATGCCGTCGCCCTTCTTCGCCGTGACGTTGCGCTCGCTCGATCCGGTCCCGCCGGTCGTCAGGCTCGCGGTCTTGGGCAGCAGCGTGATGTTCTCGGGCACGCCGCGCGCGCCGAAGCCCGCGTAGACGTCGTCCGTGCTCTCGGCCGCGTAGCCGAGCCGCGCGCTCGGCGTCGTGCTCGCCGTGAGGTAGCGCGGCTGCTCCACGCTGCCGGTCCAGTTGGCGGCGTCGCGTACGCGGGTGATCACGTCCTCGATCGGCACGAGCGCGGTGACGCGCACGCGCGGCAGGATCGCGGCGAGGTCGCGGGTAACGAAGGAGACGGCATCATCCGGCTCGGGGGCGGCGGCATCGTCGCTCGCCCCGGTCGTGCTGCTGTCGGCCAGCATGCGCTGCGGATTGAACGCCGGAATATTGGCGGAGAGCTCGGAGGTCGACAGCGACAGGTTGGTCTCGACCCGCACCAGCTTGCGCTTGCGCATCACCTCGCGGTTGCCGACCTTGGTGACCGTGGAGACCGGGATCACCTGGCGCGCCAGGTTGGCCTCGCCGAGTGCCGGCAGGCG
>CAWFVV010000003.1:362500-1316143 GCA_963819385.1 uncultured Alphaproteobacteria bacterium
CGGCGGTCCCATGATCTGCGGCCGCAGCATTTTTTCGCGCGGCCAGCCCGACGCGTCGGAGATCAGCGGCGTATCGGTCGGCCCGCCGGGCACCAGCACGTTGACCGTGATGCCGCTCGCCGCGAGCTCGCTCGCCCACACGGCCGACATCGATTCCAGCGCCGCCTTGGCGGCGCCATACGGCATCACCCTCAGCATCGTGAGATAGCTCGTCGTGTTGTTGACGATGCGGCCGAAGCCGCGCGCCTTCATGCCCGGCAGTGCGGCGCGCACGAGCGCCGCCGGCGCCCGCACGAAGATCGCGAGAAACCGGTCGTAGATTTCGGGCGACAGCTCGTCGATCGTCGGATGACGCGCTTCGGCGTCCGCCCGGATGCTGCTCATGCCGATGCCGGCATTGTTGATCACGGCGTCGATCGTGCCGAGGCGCTGCTGTGCGCTCTCGATCGCCTGCCGGCATCCGGCCTCGCTCGCAAGGTCGGCCGTGATCGCGTGCAGCCGCTCGCGCGCGCCCGGAATGGCTGCCAGCTTGCCGAGCCCCGCGGCATCGCGATCGATTGCCGCGACCGCGTGCCCGGCGGCGAGCAGCGCCTGCGCCATGACCTTGCCGATGCCGCCGGCCGCGCCGGTCAGCAGCACGCGACGGGACGGATGTGATGACATGGCGTTGCGCCTTCTGTGCGGACTCTGCGCCTCCTGTGCGGACTCTAATGCATGACCGGCGGATGGGAAGTCGCATCCGAACTGTCCGGCGGGTATAAGCGGGCGCACGCCAAGCCAAGGGAGGCGCGGGCATGTCTCAACTGCGAATTTACGGCATCGCGCGCACGCGGGCGTTTCGCGCGCTGTGGGTCGCCAAGGAGATCGGCCTCGACTACGAGCATATACCGCTCGAGATTGGCGACGCCGGTGCGCGCAAGGCAGAGTATCTCGCGGTCAATCCCAACGGTCGCCTGCCGGCGATCGAGGACGACGGCTTCGTGTTGTGGGAATCGCTCGCGATCACGCTCTACCTCGCCAAGAAGCACTCGACCGGCCGCCTCTATCCGGCCGACTTGCGCGACGAGGCGAAATGCTGGCAATGGAGCCTGTGGGCGCTCAACGAGGTCGACCGCGGCGTCAACATCTGGTCGCTGCACGCCGTCCGCCTGCCGCCCGAGGATCGCGATCCGCAAAAGCTCGCCGAGGCCCTGAAAGTCATCGCCAAGCCGTTCCGCGTGCTTGATGAGGCGTTCGCCGAGAGCCCCTATCTGCTCGGCGAGGAATTCACCGTCGCGGATCTCAACGTCGCGGCCGTGATCAGCCGAGCCATCGAGATGGATCTCAGTGCGACGCCGCGGCTCGGCGATTGGCTGCGGCGGTGCCTCGAGCGCCCGGCCGCGCTCGCGGCGCGCCGGCTGCGCGAGCAGTCCGACGCGGACTCGGCCCCCGATGCCATCCGGCTGATCGCGCGCATCAACCGGCTGTGACCGGAGGACTATGCCCAGGCGTAGCGCCGGCTTGCTGATGTACCGCCGCTCCGGCGCGGGCCTCGAGGTCCTGCTCGTCCATCCCGGCGGCCCATTCTGGGCGAAGAAGGATCGCGGCGCCTGGTCGATCCCCAAGGGCGAATATGCGGCAGGCGAGGAGCCGCTCGCGGCCGCGCAGCGCGAGTTCGTCGAAGAAACCGGCGTGCGGCCGCACGGCCCGTTCGCGCCGCTCGGTGAGATCAAGCAGGCGGGCGGCAAGCACGTGACCGCATGGGCGGTCGAGGGCGATTTCGATCCTGCGAACTTGGTCTCCACCACAATCGAGCTCGAGTGGCCGCCGCGCAGCGGGCGAACCCATTCGTTTCCCGAGGTCGACCGTGCCCAGTGGTTTGCGCTGACGGAAGCCCGCGAGAAGATTCTCGCGGGCCAAAGTCCCTTGATTGATCGGCTCGAGCGATGGTTGGCGAATAGCGAGTAGGGAATAGCGAGTGGCTCCGTGCGGCTATTCGCCATTCACAATTCGCCATTCGCCACTTGTCAGTGCCGGCTTTCCCACAAGCTCATCAGCCGGCGCCGAAAAGCCTTCGGCTTCTCGGCAAACAGGCGGCGGGCGACGCGCGCCGCCGAAGCCGCGTGCTCGGCCTGGCGCGCGGCGATCAGCGGCACGAGGCGCGAGCGCCAGGGGGCGAGGGGTTGATGCGGCGCGGTGAAGTCCTGCAACACCGCGAGATCCTGGAAGTGCCCGAGGCGGTCGCGCAGCTTCTGCGCTTCGGCGATCCATACGCGCCCGATCTTGGGCCACAGCGGCACCGCGAGCTCCATCTGGTAGCGATGCACGACCACGCGCTGGCGCAGCACGTGCAGCGCCTCGGGTGACGCGCCGGTCCAGCTCTCCGGGATCGCGCTGCGCGCGCGCGCATAGGAGGCGGCGAGCCCGTCGGCGACCGCCGCGAAGCCCACTGTATCCATCGGCCAGCCCATCGCGGCCGCGGTCGCGTGGTCGAGCGCCTCGCGCATGCGCTCGCGCAGCGCATCGGTCAGCGTTGCCGCCTCGGCCGAGCTGCCGATGCCTTCAAGCCGCGCCCGGATGGTCGTGAGCGTGCGTTCCGACAGCGGCGCCTGGGTGAGGTCGGCGAGCGCGTCGAGCGCCGAGCGGGCATCGCGCGTGCCGGCGAGCTCCCGTGCCAGGTCGCGCGCCTCGACCCGCAACTGCTCGGCTTCCGTTCCGAGCAGCGGCTCGTAGAGGCGCAGGAACGCCCGCCAGCGCTTCATCGCCTTGCGGAACTCGTGCACCGCGGTGGCATCATCTCCGTCCGGCGCGTCGATCTGGCGGCGCGCCGCGGCGAGCAGGTCGCCCGAGGCCTCGCGCAGTCGCGCGGCTGCAGCCAAATCCGCCTTGCGCGGAGATGCCCGGTTCATCGCCTCGTTCCGTGCCATCAACACTGGACCATAAGGAAAAATACGACGATTTGCCCGGCCGGACGCCTTCCCAAGAGGGGCCCCGATTGCTAGATAGCGCCTGCGCTCGCTCGGCGCGACCGGATTTCCGCGGGATGGAGCAGCCCGGTAGCTCGTCAGGCTCATAACCTGAAGGTCGGTGGTTCAAATCCACCTCCCGCAACCAAGTAAAAAGCCCGTTAAATCAGCAACTTAGATGCTGGTCGGCGGGCTTTTTCGTATTCCGCCCGGGCGTCGGCGCGATTTCAGCCTACATTCCGTCAAGCAACGGAGGCGAACCCGATGTGCCGCAATATCCGCACCCTGTTCAATTTCGATCCGCCCGCCACCGAGGAGGAAATTCGTGCTTCGGCGCTGCAGTTTGTGCGCAAGCTCTCCGGCTTTGCGCATCCCTCGAAGGCCAACGAAGCGCCGTTCCACCGCGCCGTCGACGAGGTCGCCGATATCGCGCGTCGCCTGATGCACGACCTGTCGACCGCGAGCCCGCCGCGCAACCGCGACGTCGAGGCGATGAAGGCGCGTGAACGGGCGCGCGAGCGGTTTGCCTAGATCCGATGCCGCCGCACGATCCCGCGCCGCCGCTGCTCGCGACCGGAGACCTCGTGCTCGACCGTGAGACCAAGGAGGCCACGGTCGGCGGCCAGGACGTGCGCCTCACGGCCAAGGAATACCCGCTGCTCGAATTCCTGAGCCGGCACAAGGACACTGTCCACACGCGGGAGGCGCTGGCCGTTCATCTCTACGGCGAGACCGACACGCCGGAGACCAGGATCGTCGACATCTTCGTCAAGAAGCTGCGACGGAAATTGGCGCATTCGACGGCGCGGATCGTCGAGACGACCGCGGCCGGCGTCACCGGCTTTTGCCTGGTCGGGCCGCCGCTATCGCCGCACGAGCGCGGCAGCACCTCCGCCACGGAGCGGCTTGATCGATGACCGAGCCGCTGCCCCCTGCCAATTCGCCGCGTCGCGCCCGCGCGCTCCTGCTCGGCGATCGCATCAATACGGCGGGCATCGACCCGGCGCAGGTCGTCTGCCCGGCGCCGCTGACCTACCGGTTCGGCACCGACGGCTTCGTCACCCTGTTTCGCTACGGCGTTGCCGTCCTCATCGGCCTCACGCCCGCGCAGGACGACGAGGTGCTGCGCGAGTTGCGGCCGCGCGTGAGCCGCGCGGTCGACACGCCGGAAGAAGAGACCGCCCTCGTCGCGATCGACGCGTCCAAGGACGATCAGATCCTCCCGGGCGGGCCGATCAATCTCAAGACGCTCACGCCCGAGCACCTCATCGTCATCGCCGACGCGCTTGCCAAGAGCGTGGTGCTGGCGCGCGACGAGCGCGAGGTGTCCGCCGTGTTCGAGCTGGTCGAGCCCTTCGCGCGTCAGCTCGCCGAGAAGGGCGGCAGCACCGGCGGGCGCCGCGCCATCCTCAAGCACATCGGCAACGCACTGCTGGTGCAGCATCGCGTCTCGGGCCGCGTCGCCGTCGCCGAGAAGCCGGATCTGGTGTGGGACCGGCCTGACCTCGAACGCCTCACCGCGCGCCTGCAGGACGAATACGAGCTCAAGGAACGCGCCGAAGCCTTGTCGCGCAAGCTGTCGGTGATCTCGGAGACCGCCGAGGTCCTGACCGACATCATCGATACGCGACGTTCGCTGCGGCTCGAGATCATCATCGTCGCGTTGATCGCGATCGAGCTCGTCATCGCGGGCTATCAGATCCTGCGCTGATGGCGCGCGGCGCGATTAAACTCGCCCACGACCTCGCCGGTCCATTGCGCTTCGGCGTCGGGGTGCACAGCGGACGAACACTGTGCTCGGGTCGATCGTGCTGTCGGGCGCGCCCTCGCTGCAATTCCTCGGGGACACCGGAAACGTCGCGGCCCGGCTGCAGGAGCTGAGCAAGGAGCTGGCGGCGACGGCCGTCATTTCGCTGGATGTCTTCACGGCCGCCGAATGGGAGGCGGCGCATCTCCGGCTCGCCGACGTCGTCGTGCGGGGCCGCGGCGAGGAGGCGCTGCGCGTCGCCGCGGTCGCGGATATCGAAACTCTCCGCCCCATGACGGCGGGGCCGAAAAGAATGGCGTGACCCGATCGGTGGCGATCGGGTCACGCGGTCGTACGTCCCAATTCCGCCGGGAAGTGCGTTACTAGGTGCGCACGATCTTCCCATCGATGCTGACCTGGCCGTGCTCCATCGCGCCGAGCGCAAAGGCGTGGCCATTGATGGCGACGATGTTGGCCCCGACCGAAAAGTTGAACTTGTTGCCGATCATGCTCAACTCCCTGAGCTGCCGGAGGGCGTGGGCGGCGCCGGCCTTGTTGCCCGACTTGAGGTCCGCCAGATAGGTCCGAGCGACGGCCGGCCACGTCCCGATCACCAGGGTGAGCGCCTTGTTCAGCGCGGCGGGGTTGGGGGTCCGCTTGCGGTCCATCTTGCCTTCGTCCCTGTCGCGATGGGTGAGGGCGCTGCGATTGTTCGCGGACATCTGGGGCATCGAATGGCCCGGTCCGCCGTTGCCACGTGCAAAGGCAGGCGTCACAGCGCCTACGAGGGCGAGCACGGTGACGATCTGGAGGGTTCGGTTCATGGCAGTCTCCTTGGTCGCGGCGTCCCGGTGGTCGAGCGGCGATGCGGGACCATCCCGCATCCCAACCGCCCGGCGCACGCCGTCGATGCACGAACTTTTCAAGGAATACGGCGGAACCGGTTGTGCGATTTTGCACACGGCAGACGTCGCTGTTGTGTTCGGTGGCTGCCGCGCAGGCGCAGTCCAATCGCGAGGGCAGCACCGAGGCCGGAACCAGCTACGGCCGGAGCTATGGCGCCTATGGCGGCGCCTACGCGCGATACGGTAGACACCACTACGGCCACCATCACCGTTATCGCCGCTGATCGCGCGGACGGCGTCTAGCGCTTCACCGGATCGCTCTGATCCGGATTCTTGAACGCAAAGGCTTCCTGGAAGGCGGGCCGCGCCTGGATGCGCTGCCACCAGTCGGCGACGCGCGGCCGGCGTGCCGGCGCGATCATCTCGGGCCGCGCCAGGACCTCGATGCGGTTGATCATCGGCGCCATGGCGACGTCGGCGAGCGAGAACGTCTTGCCGGCGAGCCAGGGGCCGTCCGCGAGCTTGAGCTCCATTTGCCGCAGCATGAACTCGAGCTTCTCGTAGGCCTCGTTCTCCTCGTCGGCCGAGACTCCGACCGCCAGCCGGCGCTTGAGGCGCAGCGCGATCATCGGATTGCCGCATTGGTCCGCGGCCCGCAGCAGCTCTTCCTTCGAGTAGCGCGCTTCCATGCGCTTGGCGTGACGCAGGTTGTGCGAGCAGGTGTTGACGTTCCAATGCGCCATCTCTTCCGAATTGTAGAGCCACAGGCGCATCATCGCGCGCGCATAGCGATCGTCGGGCCGCAGCGGATTCTCGGGAAAGACGTCGTCGAGATATTCCAGGATCACGTTCGAACTCGATCACGATCCGGCCGTCGTGATCGAGCGTCGGCACCACGTTCTTCGGATTGAGCTTGGCGTACCAGTCCGTGTAGTTCTCGAACCGGAAGATGTCGACGTGGTGGCTCTCCCAGGCGAGTTTCTTCTCGATCACGCACATGCGTGCCTTCTGGGAGCAGACCGAGCTCCAATAGTGATAAAGCTTGAGCATTGCGTCCCTCGGATGTCGATCGGTCTCGCTTGATGCCGCGGCGCCGGCTCACGCTTGCGGCGCCGGATTCCCCCACATCTTCTGCTCCGTTTCGCGGGCGGCATCTTCCATCGTCATGAACACCGCCCCGCCCGCGATGAGTTTCTCGACGAGGTCCTCGAACGCGAGCATGCGGTAGCCGCGGCCGATCACGTAGGGATGCATCGTGTAGGTGAGGATGCCCCAGTCGACGCTCTTGCGCATGTAGAGGAATTCGTCGTGCCAGTTCTGCATCACGGCGCGGGCAGACTGCAGGCCCGGCATGATGCCCTGCGGGCCGCGCATGTACTCGAAATGCGGATGGTCATCGAGCGACCAGCTGATCGGCAGCTCGATGAGCTTCGTCTCTTTTCCGAGCTCGAGTGGCTGGCCGAGCTCGGCACGATCATGGCGCGCCCGGTACGGCCAATAATCCGTGCCCATCAGACTTAAATCGTAGAGAAACCCGTGCGCGGCCAGCAGGTCGAGCGTGCTCTCGCTCAAGTCCCACGAAGGCGAACGATAGCCGCGCGCCTTCGCGCCGGTGAGCTTCTCGATCGCCGCGTTGGCGCGCACCAGGTCGGCTTCCTCCTCGGCGCGGCTCTGGGCGGCGTTTGGGATGTGCGCCCAGCTGTGGTGCCCGATCTCGTGGCCGGCCGTGACCACCTCCTCGCAGATCGCGGGGTGGCTCTCGATCGTGAAGCCGGGCGTGAACCAGGTGCTGCGCAGCCCATGCGACTTGAGCAGCGCCAGGATCCTGCGCGCGCCCACGAGCCCGAACTCGCCGCGCGACAGCGGCGTCGGCGACGTCATGCCGCGCGAGATGAAGCCGGATTGCGTGTCGAAGTCGAAGGTCAGGCAGACGATGTGGCGCGGCACGACCGGTCCTTGGCTGTTGCGGGCTCGCGCCGCGAGCGGTTCGTCGACGATCCGGGCGTCACTGGCTCATGCGATAGTGGTAGTGGTGCGGCCAGCGCCGATCGCCGTAATCGTCGCCGTACGGGTTCGGATACATGTTGCGCGGATCGCACAGCTGGCAGCCGTTCGGGCCCCAGTGGTTGGTCGCCGCGAAGCCGCACAGCGGCAGCGCCATTTGCGCCGCCACTTCGGGCGGCGCCGGCATTTGCCCGTCTTCACAATAATAGGCGAGGGCAGGGCGGCCCCCCGCTAGGATCAGTGCTAGTCCTGCGATCCACAGCATCGGTTTCATCGGCGTCTCTCCCGATATCGGCCGCGCGCCGCGAGACCCGAAATCCGCTTCGTCGAGCCTCGGCTTGCGCCGAGCCGGCTTGCTTTTCACCATCATAACACGCCGTCGGCCCAGGCGCATCGGGTGGCTGATCACGATCGTTCGAGCGCTCCGATTGCGCAATTGATCGCGAACGACGCTCCCTGTAGGTCTGTGCCGCGATTTGGTCGAAGGCGACATTGGCCGAAGACACCAGCATGGACGCCACGCGCCCACCCGCGCAGCTTGCCGCCGCGATGGAACATCATCGCGCCGGCCGTCTGGTCGAGGCCGAGCGCCTCTATCGGCTTGTTTGCGCGGCCGATCCGCGGAACGCCCGCGCATTTCACCTGCTCGGCGTCGTTGCGCATCAGCTGCGGCGCGACGATGCGGCCGACCTCGTCGGCCGTGCGCTCGCGCTCGATCCGACAGCGGCAGAAGCCCACAACGACCTCGGCGCGATCCTTGCGGCGCAGGGCCGGTTCGACGCGGCCGCCGCGAGCTTCGCCCGGGCCGTCGAGCTCAAGCCCGACTACGGCGAGGCGCTCGGCAATCTCGGCGCCGCGCTGCGTCGGCTCGGCCGGCTCGACGATGCCGCGGCGCAGTTCGCGCGCGTGATCGAACGCGCGCCGGATCCCGTCATGGCGCATGTCCAGCTCGCGATGGTGCTTCGGCAGCAAGGCAAGCTCGCCGAGGCGGCCGCGAACTACGAGAAGGTGCTGTCGCTACGCCCCGATTTCGTCGACGCCCACATCAACCTCGGCGCCGTGCTGCAAGAGCTCGGCCGGCTCGACGCGGCGCTCGCACATTGCGAACGGGCGGTGGCGTTGCGCCCGGACGCGGCCGGCGCGCGCAACAATCTCGGCAATATGCTGCGCGAGCTCGGCCGGCTCGACGAGGCGCTGGCGCAATACGACCGTGCGCTGGCGCTCGATGCGAACCTGCCGATCGCGCACTACAACCGCGGCCTCGCGCTGCGCCGGCGCGGCGACATCGCGCGAGCGCAGGCGGATTTCGCGCGCGCGGCCGCGCTCGAGCCGCGCTTTCTCGAAGCGGAATTCGCCGCCTGCATGGCGGAGCTTCCGGCTCTCTACGCCGACGAGCTCGAAATCGCGGCACGCCGAGCCGCCTACGACCAGCACCTGATGCGCCTCGAAGCTGCGGTCATGCGCGCCGGCGTCCCGGCTGCGCTGGCGGACGCGGTCGGATCGCATCAGCCGTTCTATCTCGCCTACCAGGGCGGCGACGACCATGCGCTGCAGGCGCGCTACGGCGCGCTGGTCCGCCGTATCATGGCGGCGCGCTTCCCGGATCCGTCCTTGCCGTCCGCACCGCGCTCCGACGAGCCGATCCGGCTCGGCGTCGTCAGCGCGTTCTTCCGGCACCATTCGAACTGGAAGATCCCGATCTCCGGCTGGCTTGCCGGGCTCGATCGCAAGCGGTTTCGACTGTTCGGCTACCACACGGCAGCCGAGCGGGATGCGCAGACCGATGTCGCGGCGTCGCTGTGCGAGCGCTTCGTGCAAGGCCCGCTGCCGCTCGCGGGATGGCGCGACGCGATCCTGCGCGACGCGCCGCACGTCCTGCTTTATCCGGAGATCGGCATGGACAAGGTGACGGCGCAGCTCGCGGCGCAGCGTCTCGCCGCGGTGCAATGCGCCTCCTGGGGTCATCCGGTCACCAGCGGATTTCCCACCATCGACTACTTTCTGAGCAGCGACCGCATGGAGCCGCCGGACGCGCAAACGCACTACACCGAACGGTTGGTGCGCTTGCCCAATCTGTCGATCTTCTACGAGCCGGCGGATGCGCCGCCGATCGTCCTCGGCCGCGACGAGCTCGGCCTGCGCCGCGATACAGTCGCATACTGGTGCTGCCAGTCGCTGCCGAAGTACCTGCCGCAGTTCGACGAGGTCTTTGCGCGCATCGCCGCCGCGGTCGGCAATTGCCAGTTCACGTTCATCGAATTCGCCGGAGGGCCGCGCGTCAACGAGTTGTTTCGCGACCGTCTCGACCGCGCGTTTACCCGCCTCGGCCTGCGCGCCGCCGACCATTGCGTGATGCTGCCGCGGCTTGCCCCCGATCGTTTCGTCGCCGCGATCGGACAATGCGACATCCTGCTCGACAGCATCGGCTGGTCGGGCTGCAACTCGACGCTCGAAAGCCTCGCGCACGATCTGCCGATCGTGACGCTGGCCGGGGACTTCATGCGCGGCCGCCACACCGCGGCCATCCTGGGCATGATGGGCGTCGGCGAGACCATCGCGCGGAGCCTCGACGATTACGTTGCCATCGCGACCGGGCTCGGACGGAATCCTGCGGCGCGGGCGGCCGTGCGAGCGAAAGTCGCCGCGAACAAGCACCGGGTCTATCGTGACCGCGCCTGCATTACGGCGCTCGAAGACTTTCTCGATCGCGCCGCGCGACCCGAGGCCTCAGGGTAGAATGGCCGCCGCGACGCGCGAAATGCTACGATCCGCCGATGATAAATCCTTCTATCAATCTGCCCAGGCGCGTACTCGCGATTAAGATCGCCGCGATGGCGGCGTCGGTCTTGGTCGTGACAGCCGGCTGGGCGGCGCCGAAGGCCGAGTCCGCCAAGCTGACGCCGGCGCAATGGGCCAAGATCGTCAAACGCATGGATGCCGGCGGCGACACGCGGGTCTTGCCCTTCAAGGTCGCCGAGCATCTCGGCCTGACCAAGGGGACCGAGATCCTCACGGTGCGTGAACTCGCCTTCGAGCGCGAGGGCTACCAGCACGGCATCTATCGCAACGTCGATCCCAAGGACGACCGCGTCATCTTGGCGTTTCGCACGCCCGAGAAGCGATGGACCGCCTTCCTCACCGATACGCGGTTCAAGCTCGTCTCGGCGATCGCCTGGAACGCGGGAAGTGACCCGGTGCCATGGCCGATTGGGGAGGCATTGCCGGCATTCAACAACGAACTCACGTACTGGTCCGTGCTCGCCGACCTGTTTTAGCGGCGGGAACCCAACTGGCCAGTCGATCGGCCTTGCGATCCGCAAGGCTCTATCGCAGTGCAACCTGCCGCGGCGGTCACGGCGAAAATACTACGATCCGGCGGGCGCTTGCCGCTAATGCTGCGGGGCACAATTTGTCGCAGGGGCGCCGATCTTTTCTATATCGAGTGTTGCCGAATTGCCACGGATCGAAGTGATTGGGCGCCCAAGTCACTACTACATACTATCATGTTTGTCCTTATGCGGCATTATGACAGCGGCATTAAGGTTAATGCTGGGCCGATCACGGCCCCGCCGGGGGCGGCGCGAGGGGGGGACAATATGAAGTCGAAGCTTTTGGCCGGCACGGCAACTGCCGCGTTGAGCCTGACGCTCTTTTCTCATGCAACGTCCGCGGCGACGCTCGACGACGTTATGCGTCGGCTCGACAAACTCGAGAGGGAGAACGCAGAGCTGCGCAAGCAGGTGCGGACCCTCTCGACCGAGCACGCTGGCCCGCGGGCCGTGCCGGTTGTGGCCGCGCCTGGTCTCAAGGGAAATCCAGTCATGCACGCGGCCGTCGCGCCGGCGCCCACGCCGCCGCCGGTGCGCACCATCGCCGGCATGCCGGTCAAGGCCGGCCCGCTCGGCCCGATCATCGACAACACGACCGTCACGCTCTACGGCCACTTCGATTTGTCGGTCGATGGCCTCGTCAACTCCGTCTACGACCAGGGCACGAAAGCCGCCATCGCGAGCAACGGCTCCTATTTCGGCATTCGGCTGCGGCACAATCTCTCGCCCTATGGGTATGACGGCTACGCGGTCGTTGGCCAGATCGAGGCCCAGGTCGACGTAGCATCCGCTCCGACCGAGCGTGCAGCGCTCGGCACCCGCGACAGCTTCCTCGGTGTCGAAGGTCCGTGGGGTGCCATCAAGATCGGCAAGGAAGACACGCCGTACAAGAAGGCGACGGCGCAATACGATCCGTTCGCCAATACGGTCGCCGACTACAACTCGATCATGGGCAACACGGGCGGCGACAATCGCGCCGAGTTCGATTGGCGCATGAACCACGCGATCTGGTACGAGTCGCCGCTGTGGAACGGATTCCAGTTCAGCGCGCTGGTGTCGCCGGGGCAGAACTACGCCCAGGACAACAGTGACTACTCGTACGGCGACTACTTCCAGTGCAACGGTGCCTCGACGCGGGGCAGCGGCAGCAACTTCCCCAACACGGGCGGCGCGGTGCCCGGCGCGTTGGGCGGCAACGGCTGCACCGACGGTTCGTTCGGCGACGCCTACAGCGTGGCGCTCACCTACAAGAACGGGCCATGGTCCGCGATGGGCGCCTACGAACTGCATACCGCCACCAATCGGCACGGTGATGACGGCCTCGAGCCGGGGCTGGTCGCGCCGGTGTTCCTTGCCGATGGTTCGCAGGTCTTCACCGGTGTTGCCAACGAATGGGCGGCCAAGCTCGGTGGCGGCTATCGCCTCCATGACGGCCTCGGCGACCTCCAGCTCTATGCCTACTACGAGTGGATGCGCCGCGACGTTCCGGCCGCATTCCAGCCGTTCAACGAGCGCTCGCGCGACGGCGTCTTTGCCAGCGCGACGCAGTTCGTCGACAAGTGGTCGTTCAGCGCCTCCTACGCCCACGCTTTCAAGTCGCCGGGTAACCCGGCGATGCTGAGCATCAACGATCCGGTGCTCGCGCCGGCCGCGACGCTGCAGGGCAACCTGTTCGACGACTCGGCCAACATGTACGCCATCGGCACCCGCTACCGGTTCAACCAGTGGGCCAGCTGGTATATGGTCGGCTCGGTGCTCACCCAAGGCGCGGGGGCGCATTACTGTCTCGGCGTGAGCGGCCACGGCTACGCGCTGTGCGGTCGCGATGCGCTGAACGACACGATCGGCGGAGCGACGCTCAAGGCCGTCTCGTCGGGCCTGACCTTCGACTTCTGACCGCCCGCAGCGATCGGGCGATCGTCAAAGGGGGCCCCCGGGCCCCCTTTTTCATGATCGGCCGGCCGATCGCCGGCCCGCCTGCGGTCGCCTGGAGGCGCGCGTTTCGCGCAGCGGGCATTGGGCGTATCGTCGTTCGATCCGCGCCGGCCTTGAAGCGCGATCATGCCGCGTGATCGGAGAGTCCAGACCATGCACATGCACCCGCCTCCCCCCTACGTGCAGTTGGCCCAGGCACAACGACCTCCGCTCGACATCCTGCCGGCCGTGCCCGCCCCGCCCGCTGCGTCTGCACCCCCTGCCGAACCTGCGCCTCCTGATGAACCTGCGGCGCCGGTCGAGCCGACGCCGATCAAGGTCGATGTCAGCAGATATATCCCGGAGGCTGCCACGACGGCGACGATCATCCTCACGCTGACGCCGGCGACCGGACAGGCCTACGTCTACACCGAAGGCTCGGATGACAACGGAACCGTGTTCAGGGGCGGAAGCTCGGTCGGCGAAATCAAGCTCGACGGTCGCTACATCTACGTGAAGCTCTATGGGGCGACGAGCTTCAGCATCAAGTACATCAACTACCACGTGCCGTGAGCGATGCGCGTGCCTCGCCCGCAAGCCGAGATCGATGCGCGATGACGGCATCGACCGGTGCCCTGTTTCGCCAGGCCGTCGAGGCGCAGCGGCGCGGCGACGTCGCGCAGGCGGCTCGCCTCTATCGCGAAGTGCTGCGCCTCGATCCGCGTGACGAAGCGGCGTGCGGCAACCTCGCGATCATCGCGGCCCAGCAGGGCGATCTTGCAGGCGCCGAACGGCTGTTTCGCCAGGCCCTCGCGCTGCGGCCCAATCCCGAAGGCTTCAACAATCTCGGCACGCTGCTGCTGCAGCAGGGCCGCGCCGCGGAGGCGGCCGAGGCGCATCGGCAGGCGATAGCGCTGTGGCCGGACCACGCCGCCGCGCATTTCGCGCTCGGCAATGCATTGAAGCGGCAGGCCGACTTCGACGCCGCGATTGCGGCTTATCGGCAGGCGGTGAAACTCGATCCCGCCGCTGCCGAGGCGCACAACAATCTCGGCGTGGTGCTGCAGCGCGTCGGCAGGCTCGACGAGGCGCTCGCGGCCTATCGCGAGGCTGCGGGGCGGCAGCCGACCTATACGCAGGCGCATTTCAACCTCGGTGTCGTGCTCCACGAGAAGCGCGATTTCGACGCGGCGGCGGCGGCCTACCGGGACGTCATCGCGCTGCGGCCCGAGATCGCCGATGCCTACAACAATCTCGGCACCGTCCTGCAGGACCAGGGGCGCCTCGACGACGCGCTTGCGGCGTTCGAGGAGGCGACTACGCGGCGCAACGACTACGCCGAGGCGCATTTCAATCGCGGCGTCGTGCTGCGGCTGCAGGGCAACTTGGAGCCGGCGCTGGTCGCGTACCAACAGGCGATCGCGCGGCGCGCCGACTACGTCGAGGCGATCAACAACGCGGGAATCGTACTGCAGGAGCTCGGCCGTCTCGACGACGCGCTGGCGACCTTCGAGGAAATTCTTCGGCTACGGCCTGCGCACGCCGAGGCTTACAACAACTTCGGTGCCGTGCTGCTCGGTCAGGGACGCGCCGACGCCGCCTTGGGCGCATTCCAGAAAGCGTTGGCGCTGCGGCCGGACTACCCGGAAGCTTTCTACAATCTCGGCAACGCCCGGCGCGAGCTCGGCAAGCTCGAAGGGGCGATTGCGGCCTATCGGAGCGCGCTGCGGCTACGGCCGGACGATCCCGATGCCTTCAGCCAGCTCGTCTATCATCGTTGGCGCGCCTGCGACTGGACCGACTACGCGACGGATCAGGCAAGGCTGCTCGATCTGGTGCACGGCGGCACGGCGCGCGTGCCGCCGTTCTATCTGCTCGCGACGCCCGCCTCGCCGGCGGACCAGCTTGTCTGCGCGCGCCGATGGGCGAAGCCGATCACGCCGCCGCCGCAGGACGCCTTTCGCCACGCCGCGCCACGTCCCTATGACCGTATCCGCCTCGGCTACCTGTCGGCCGATTTCCACCAGCATGCGACGGCGGCGCTCGCGGCGGAACTGTTCGAGCAACACGACCGCGAGCGCTTCGAGGTCGTCGCCTATTCGTACGGCCCCGACGATGCGGGCCCTATGCGCGCGCGGCTGACGCGCGCCTTCGATCGCTTCGTCGACATCCGCGCGCTGCCGCACCGCGCCGCGGCGCAGCGCATCCACGACGACGAGATCGATATCCTGATCGATCTCAAAGGCTACACCCAGCACGCGCGGCCGCAGATCGCCGCCTATCGTCCGGCCCCCGTGCAGGCGAGCTATCTCGGCTTTCCCGCTACCATGGGCGCGGACTTCATCGACTACATCATCGTCGACGAGTTCGTCGCGCCGATGAGCGAGCAGCCCGACTTTGCCGAGAAGCTGGTCCATCTCACCGGCTGCTATCAGGTCAACGATCGGCAACGTCCGATCGCGGCGTCCACGCCGTCGCGTACCGACTGCGGCTTGCCGCGCGACGGATTCGTGTTTTGCAGCTTCAACAACACCTACAAGATCACGCCGGATTTCTTCGACTGCTGGATGCGCCTGCTCGCCGCGGTGCCGGGCAGCGCATTGTGGCTGCTCGAATCGAACGAGCTCGTCGCGCGCAACCTGCGGCGCGAGGCGGAGCGGCGGCGGATCGATCCTGGCCGCCTCGTGTTCGCGCCGCGCGCGCCGCTTGCCGATCATCTCGCGCGCCACCGCAATGCGGACCTCTTTCTCGATACGCTGCCGTGCAATGCGCACACCACCGCAAGCGACGCATTGTGGGCCGGGCTGCCGGTGCTGACCTGCGTCGGAACCACATTCGCGGGACGCGTCGCCGGCAGCCTGCTGGCCGCGATCGGATTGCCCGAGCTGATCGCGCCATCGCTTGCCGATTATGAGCGCGCCGCGCTCGCATTGGCGCGCGATCCGCGCAAGCTCGCCGGCATGCGCGAGCGGCTCGTCCGCAATCGCACGTCGTCGTCGGTCTTCGATGCGACGCGGACGGCCCGTAGCCTCGAGTCCGCCTATGCGGCCATGTGGCGCCGGTGGTGCGCGGGAGGAAGCCCGGCGGCTTTCAGGGTCGAGGGTGAATGAGGCAGGCCGCGCCTTGTCACGACGACGATCGCCGACAATCGCCCGGCGCGCGTCGGGTATGCGTCATCTGCGATGCATGCGTGCCTGGATGCTGCGCCGCACAAGAGATTTTTCGTTCCGGCCCCATTGGAACCTGCCAAGTCCAGAAAATCGCGAGCAGAGTCGCCCATGCAGGGGGCTGGAAATCCGGGCGTGCTGCGAGCAGCAATCCATCGGCGGGTTCTTCTCATGCGGTGCAACGTCGCTGGGTAGCACAATGAGTATCAACAGGCTGACTCATCCACGTATTAGGTATAACGTACACCACTGACACAGTGGGCATGTCGTGTCGCGCTGTCGAGAGTGAACGTCGACAAGAAAAACTATTTGGGGTGGATCAAATGGCAACGCTCGCGAATCCCTCTCATGCTTCGTCAGCTGCAGGGACACAAACGCGCTGGATACAACTTATAGCGTGCGTCCTCTGCATGGTGCTGATCGCCAACCTGCAGTACGGCTGGACGTTTTTTGTCAATCCGATCAACAAGGCGCACGGCTGGTCGATTGCATCGATCCAGTGGGCCTTTACGATTTTCATCGCGCTCGAGACATGGCTCACGCCGGTCGAGGGGTGGATCGCCGACACCCTCGGCGCGCGCCATGGGCCGAAGCTCGTGGTCGCGTTCGGCGGCATCATGGTGGCAGCCGGGTGGATTATGAATTCGCGCGCCGAGACGCTGACGATGCTTTATCTCGGGGCGGTGGTTGGCGGCATAGGCGGCGGCGCCGTGTACGCGACGTGCGTCGGCCAAGCGGTCAAGTGGTTCCCGGATCGGCGCGGCCTTGCGGTCGGTCTGACCGCTGCCGGTTACGGCGCCGGTACGGCGCTCACCGTCATTCCCATCCTCCACGTGATCACCGCCTTCGGCTACCAGGCAGCCTTCTTCTGGTTCGGATTAATCCAGGGCGGGCTGGTTTTCCTTCTCGCGTGGCTGATCCGCGCTCCCGATCCGAGTGAGGTCACGACCGTCGCGTCGAAAGTCGCTCAGACGAACCTGAACTATTCGCCCCAGCAGGTGCTGCGGAGCCCCGTGTTCTACCTGCTATACATCATGTTCGTCATGGTGTCGGCGAGTGGCCTCATGGCGACCGCGCAGCTCGCGCCGATCGCGAACGACTTCAAGATCGGCAACATGGTCCTGTTGTTCGGCTTCTCGACGTTGGCCCTCGCCGGGATCATCGACAATCTGTGCAATGGCGGCGCGCGGCCGCTATTCGGCTGGATATCGGATAACATCGGCCGCGAATACACCATGGCGATCGCCTTCGGATTAGGCGGTGTCTCTTATTGGCTGCTCGGCACCTTCGGCCATTCGCCCTGGGGATTCGTGGTCTTCGCGGCCTTGATCTTCCTGACCTGGGGCGAGATCTTCAGCCTCTTCCCGTCGACCTGCACCGATACCTTCGGTGCCAAGTTTGCCACGGTCAATCTCAGCCTTCTGTACACGGCTAAAGGCGCCTCCGCGTTCCTGGTCCCGGTCGCGAACTACGTAAAGGACGCGACCGGCGGATGGCACATGGTGTTCGTCGCCACCGCGATTATGAATTTCGCAGTCGTGGTCCTGGCATTGCTCATCCTCAAGCGAGCGCGTGCCAAGGCAATGATCGAGATGGAGCTCATGCCAGAGAACGCGGTCATCTGCGGCTTGGCAGGCATCCTGCTGACCGCACTTGGCCCGACGCTCGTGGATCTGATCGCCATGTTGGTCGGTCCGGGCATTCAGGTGATCGCTCAACCGTCCCGTTGGGTGGGCTTTGCGCTGATCGCCCTTTGCGTCTTTCTCTTGGTCAAATGGAAATTGGCGGAAGCAAAGCCCGCGCGCTGAAAAGACCCATCGCTCGCCGGCGGCCGGCCGGCTCGCCGGGATTCTGTACGAAAGCATTGCGTGGCGGACCGGTCGCGGTCCGCCACAGACCTTGCGGGGCGCTAATACAACCTGGGGCTGGCTCCTTTCCGTCGGAAGGGGCTTGCCCGGGTATGGCCGGGGCGACGGCCACGCGGCGAGTGAGTTGGCTTGTCAGCCGCTGGTATAACGTATTATAGAAACGCCGACCTGACGTGGAACGCGTGATCGAATGACCGATCTTCCCAGTCGTAGCCGTGCCAACGTGACCCCTTCGCCTCGCGTCGCGGTCGCCCCACTCGAAGACACGTCGACTTTTGCGGACCGCGCCTATGCGGCGCTCAAGACCGTGATCCTGTCGCTCGACATCTACGACAAACCGGGCGAGGTGCGGCTCGACGAGCGCCAGCTCGCGAGCGATCTCGGCATCAGCCGCACGCCGGTGCGCGAGGCCATGGCGCAGCTCGAGCGCGAGGGTTTCGTGCGTTCGGTGCCGCGCCGCGGCATCTACGTGGTGCGCAAGACGCGCGCCGAGGTGATCGAGCTGATCACCGCCTGGGCGGCGCTGGAGAGCATGGCGGCGCGCCTGATCACGCAGAACGCGAGCGATCAGGAGATCGCCGAGCTGCGCAAGATGTTCACCAAGTTCGAGAACGGCGAGCTGCACGCGCGGCTCGACGAGTACTCCGAGGTCAACATCGAGTTCCACCAGACCATCATCCGCATGAGCCGCAACGGCGTGCTCATCGACCTCGCCGAGAACCTGTTCACCCACATGCGGATGATCCGCCGCAAGACGATCGGCGAGGAGGATCGCGCCGACCGCTCGATCCGCGACCACATGAACATCATCCACGCGCTCGAAGCGCGCGACACCGAGCGCGCCGAGGACCTGGTGCGCAACCACGCGCTCGGCCTCGCCGAGCACGTCGGCCGCCACGCCGATCATCTGGACTGAGACAAGAACGCTGCCAATCCGAGGGAGGCCGCCCATGGCCGACGCTGCTGTCAAGACCGCAAAGCCTGAAACCGAAGAGCGCGAGCTCACCGACGGCTTCCATCTCATCATCGATGCGCTGAAGCTCAACGGCATCAACACGATTTACGGGGTGCCCGGCATCCCGATCACTGACTTCGGCCGCATGGCCCAGGCCTCGGGCATTCGTGTCATCTCGTTCCGCCATGAGCAGAACGCCGGCTATGCGGCCTCGATCGCCGGCTTCCTCACCAAGCAGCCAGGCGTGTGTCTTACGGTGTCGGCCCCGGGCTTCCTCAACGGCCTGACGGCGCTCGCCCATGCCACCACCAACTGCTTCCCGATGATCCTCATCTCGGGCTCGTCGGAGCGCGAGATCGTCGACCTGCAGCAGGGCGACTACGAGGAGATGGACCAACTCGCGGTCGCCAAGCCCCTGTGCAAGGCGGCCTACCGCGTCCTGCACGCGGCGGACATCGGCATCGGCATCGCGCGCGCAATCCGCGCCGCGGTTTCGGGGCGGCCGGGCGGCGTCTATCTCGACCTGCCCGCGAAGCTGTTCGGCCAGGTGATGGACGCCGAGGCCGGCAAGAAGTCGCTCGTCAAGGTGATCGACGCCGCGCCGGCGCAGATCCCGGCGCCCGACGCGGTCAAGCGCGCGCTCGACGTGCTCAAGAGCGCCAAGCGCCCGCTGATCATCCTCGGCAAGGGCGCCTCCTACGCGCAGGCCGACGACGCGATCCGCAGCTTCGTCGAGAAAAGCGGCGCGCCCTTCCTGCCGATGAGCATGGGCAAGGGCCTCCTCCCCGACACGCATCCGCAATGCGCCGGTGCGGCGCGCTCGACAGTGCTGGCGCAGGCCGACGTCGTCATGCTGATCGGCGCGCGCCTCAACTGGCTGCTCTCGCACGGCAAGGGCAAGGCCTGGGGCGCCGAGCCGAAGAAGTTCATCCAGATCGACATCGAGCCGAAGGAGATGGACTCCAACGTCGAGATCGTCGCGCCGGTGGTCGGCGACATCGGCTCGTGTGTGAATGCGATGCTCGCCGGGATGGGCTCGTGGCCGGCGGCGCCGGCCGACTGGATCAAGACCGTCACGTCGAAGCGCGACGAGAACGTCGCCAAGATGGCGCCGCGGCTGATGAACAACAACTCGCCGATGGACTACCACGGCGCGCTCGGCGTGCTGCGCACGATCGTCAAGGAGCGGCCCGACGCCATCCTGGTCAACGAGGGCGCCAACACGCTCGATCTCGCCCGCGGCATCATCGACGTCTATCAGCCGCGCAAGCGCATCGACGTCGGCACCTGGGGCGTCATGGGCATCGGCATGGGCTATGCGATCGGCGCCGCCATCGAGACCGGCAAGCCGGTGCTGGCGGTCGAGGGCGACAGCGCGTTCGGCTTCTCCGGCATGGAGGTCGAGACCATCTGCCGCTATCAGCTGCCGGTCTGCATCGTGATCTTCAACAATGACGGCATCTATCGCGGCACCGACCTCAACAAGGCGGGCAACGACCCGGCGACGACCGTGTTCGTCAAAGGCGCGCGCTACGACAAGATGATCGAGGCGTTCGGCGGTGTCGGCGTCAATGCGACGTCCCCCGACGAGCTGCGCCGCGCCGTCAACGAAGCCATGGACTCCGGCAAACCGACGCTGATCAACGCGGTGCTCGATCCTGCCGCAGGCAGCGAGAGCGGCCGCATCGGCAACCTCAACCCGCAAAGCGCGCTGACGAAGAAGAAGTGACGCGGCGCGACCGAACAAATCGATAGGCAGAGGAAACCACAATGGCAAAACGCAAGAAGGGCAAGGCGACGAAAGCCAAGGCGGCAAAGAAAGCCGCGAAGAAAGTCGTGAAGCTCGCCCGTAAGCCGGCGGCCAAGGCGGCCGCCAAGAAAAACGGCGCGAGGCGCGTCGCCAAGAAGGGGAACGGCAACGGCCACGGCCTGCCGCCGATATCGAGCAAGCCCTACGGCCAGGCCGGCAAGGCGCTCGAGGGCGTGCGCATCCTCGATTTCACCCACGTGCAATCGGGCCCGACCTGCACGCAGCTGCTCGGCTACATGGGCGCGGACGTCATCAAGGTCGAGCGCCCCGGCGTCGGCGACATCACGCGCACCCAGCTCCGCGACGTGAAGGGGCAGGACAGCCTCTACTTCACCATGCTCAACGGCAACAAGCGCTCGATCACGATCGACTCCAAGCATGCCAAGGGCAAGGAGATCCTTGAGCGGCTGATCAAGCATTGCGACGTGCTGGTGGAGAACTTCGCGCCCGGCGCGCTCGACCGCATGGGCCTGACCTGGGACTACATCCACAAGACCAACCCGCGCATGATCGTGGCCTCGGTGAAGGGTTTCGGCCCCGGCAAGTACGAGGACTGCAAGGTCTACGAGAACATCGCGCAGTGCGCCGGCGGCTCCGCCTCGACGACCGGCTTCCGCGAGGGCCCGCCGCTCGTCACCGGCGCGCAGATCGGCGACTCGGGCACCGGCCTCCATCTCGCCTTCGGCATCATGTGCGCGCTCTACCAGCGCAACCGCACCGGCCGCGGTCAGAAGGTGCTCGCCGCCATGCAGGACGGCGTGCTCAACCTCGCCCGCGTCAAGCTGCGCGACCAGCAGCGCCTCAAGCACGGGCCGCTCAGCGAGTACAGCCAGTACGGCGAGGGCGTTCCGTTCGGTGTTGCGACGCCGCGCGCCGGCAACGACTCGGGCGGCGGCCAGCCGGGCTGGATTCTCAAGTGCAAGGGCTGGGAGAACGATCCGGACTCTTACGTCTACTTCATCACCCAGGCGCCCGTGTGGGAAGCGATCTGCGACCTGATCGGCAAGCCCGAGTGGAAGACCGATCCGGATTACGCCAAGCCGCCGGCGCGGCTGCCGCGGCTCAAGCACATCTTCTCGACGATCGAGCAGTGGACCATGACCAAGACCAAGTTCGAGGTCATGGATATCTGCAACCAGCACGACATTCCGGTCGGCCCGATCCTGTCGATGAAGGAGATCGCCGAGGATCCGGGGCTGCGCAACACCGGCACGGTGGTCGAGGTCGATCATCCGGGCCGCGGCAAGTATCTGACCGTCGGCAACCCCGTGAAGCTGTCGGATTCGATCACCGAGGTGGAGCGCTCGCCGCTGCTCGGCGAGCACACCGACGAGATCCTGGCCAAGGATCTCGGTTATTCGACCGACGAGATCGCGGCGATCAAGACATCGGGCGCGCTCACGGCCCCCGAAAAGCCGGCCGCCGCGGCGGCGTAAACAGGTAGCGGCGTCATCGCCCGCGGAAGCGGGACGTAGGGTGGGCAAAGCGAAGCGTGCCCACCACCGTGTGGGCACGGCGCGTTCCGCGCCTTTGCCCACCCTACGGTGTGGAGGAAACGGAAATGCGTATTGTCGTCCACGGCCAGCAGGCATTCGGCAAGGCGGTGCTCGAGGCGCTGCTCAAGCGCGGCGACGAGGTGGTCGCCGTCTATGTGGCGCCAGAGAAGCCGGGGCAGAAGGCCGATCCGCTCAAGGAAGCGGCGCTTGCCGCCAAGCTTCCGGTCTATCAGCCGGCCTCCTATCGCAAGCCCGAGGTGTGGGAGGAGTTCAAGGCGCTCAAGCCCGACCTGCAGGTGATGGCGTTCGTCACCCTGTTCGTACCGGAGGAATTCCTCAACATCCCGACCCACGGCTCGATCCAGTATCACCCCTCGCTGCTGCCGGCCTACCGCGGCGCGAGCGCGATCAACTGGCCGATCATCCTGGGCGAGAAGGAAACCGGCCTCTCGATCTTCTGGCCCGACAACGGCCTCGATACCGGCGACGTGCTGCTGCAGAAGACGACGCCGGTCTCCGCGACCGATACGCTCGGCTCGGTCTACTTCGATCGACTGTTTCCGATGGGCGTCGACGCCATGCTGGAGTCGGTCGATCTCGTCAAAGCCGGCAAGGCGCCACGCATCAAGCAGGACGAGGCGAAGGCGACTTATGAGGGCCGCTGCACCGCCGAGAATGGCCGCATCGACTGGGCGAAATCCTGGCGTCAGATCGATCCGCTGATCCGGGGCTGCAACCCGGCGCCCGGCGCCTGGACCACGCTCGACGGCAAGACGCTGAAGATCTTCGACGCCAAGCCGCTGCCCGCGAAGGACCCGAAGGGCATCGCCGGCAAGATGGGCGAGATCGTCGCGGTGGAAGCGGACGGCTTCACCGTGGTGTGCGCCGATGGGCGCATGAAAGTCACGCGCGTGCAGCCGGCCGACGGCAAGAAGATTGATGCCGGCGAATGGGCCGGCAGCGTCAACCTCGCGGCCGGCGCGCGCTTCACCTGATTCCCCCCTGACGAGCGGACCTCATCCGATCGTCGACTCCCCCACCCGCATTCAACGGAATTGCTCCATGCCCGCCTCGCAGCATCAAAGCCCGAAATCCGACATTGAGATTTCCCAGTCCGCCAAGAAGCGGCCGATCCTCGACATCGCCAAGGAAAAGCTCGGCATCGCGGCCGAGAACCTCGATCCCTATGGCCACTACAAGGCCAAGGTGTCGATGGACTACGTCAAGTCGCTGCAGTCGAAGAAGAACGGCAAGCTGATCCTCGTCACCGCGATCTCGCCCACCCCGGCCGGCGAGGGCAAGACCACGACGACGGTGGGCCTCACCGACGCGCTCAACCACATCGGCAAGAAGGCGATGCTCTGCCTGCGCGAGCCGAGCCTCGGCCCGTCTTTCGGCATGAAAGGCGGCGCGGCCGGCGGCGGCTATGCTCAGGTCGTGCCGATGGAGGACATCAACCTCCACTTCACCGGCGACTTCCATGCCATCACGTCGGCGAACAACCTGCTCGCCGCGCTGCTCGACAATCACATCTACTGGGGCAACGCGCTCAACATCGACGAGCGCCGCGTGACCTGGCGCCGCGTCATGGACATGAACGACCGCGCGCTGCGCCAGATCGTCGGTTCGCTCGGCGGCGTCGCCAACGGCTTCCCGCGCGAGGACGGCTTCGACATCACGGTCGCATCCGAGGTGATGGCGATCTTCTGCCTCGCCAAGGACCTCGAGGACCTCAAGAACCGGCTCGGCAACATCGTCGTCGCCTACACGCGCGACCGCAAGCCGGTGCGCGCGCGCGACATCAAGGCGCACGGCGCCATGACGGCGCTGCTCAAGGACGCGCTCGCGCCCAACCTGGTGCAGACGCTCGAGGGGACCCCCGCCTTCATCCACGGCGGCCCGTTCGCCAACATCGCGCACGGCTGCAATTCCGTGGTGGCGACCACGACGGCGCTCAAGCTCGCCGACTACGTCGTCACCGAGGCCGGCTTCGGCGCCGATCTCGGCGCCGAGAAGTTCATCGACATCAAGTGCCGCAAGGCCGGCCTTGCGCCGGATTGCGTCGTGATCGTCGCGACCATCCGGGCGCTCAAGATGCATGGCGGCGTCAAGAAGGAGGATCTCAAGACCGAGAACCTCAAGGCGCTCGAGGCCGGCATGGCCAACCTCCAGCGCCACGTCGAGAACGTGCAGAAGTTCGGCCTGCCGTCGGTAGTGTCGATCAACCGTTTCTCGGCCGATACGGAGGCCGAGATCGCGCTCGTCAAGGAGAAGTGCAAGGCGCTCGGCGTCGAGGCGCTGATGGCCGATCACTGGGCGATGGGCGGCGAGGGCGCGGCCGACGTCGCGCGCGCCGTCGTCAAGGTGATCGACGAGGGCAAGGCCAAGCTCAAGTTCCTCTACCCGGACGAGATGCCGCTGCTCGAGAAGGTTCGCACCATCGCGAAGGAGCTCTACCGCGCCAAGGACATCTCGGTCGACAAGGCGGTGCGCGACCAGCTCGCCAATTTCGAGGCCATGGGCTACGGCAAGGCGCCGGTGTGCATCGCCAAGACCCAATACAGCTTCTCGACCAATCCGGACCTCAAGGGCGCGCCGACCGATTTCACCATCCCGATCCGCGAGGTGCGGCTCTCCGCCGGCGCCGAGTTCGTGGTGGTGATCTGCGGTGAGATCATGACCATGCCGGGCCTGCCCAAGGTGCCGTCCGCCGATGCGATCGACGTCGGCGCCGACGGCAAGATCGTCGGGCTGTTCTGAGTGTCATTGCGAGGCGAGCGAAGCGCGCCGAAGCAATCTCGATCAACAGGCACATGAGCAAGCGAAGCGGGATTGCTTCGCTTCGCTCGCAATGACCTAATAAGCTCGCAACGACCCAATAAAAAAGCGCCGCTTCCTTTGCCGGGAAGCGGCGCTTTGTCGTCGTGGCTCGTCCTACGTGAACAGCTTCGTCGCAGCGTAGAGCGTAAAGGCCACGCCGACCGCAAGCGGGATCCCGACGAAGAGCCAGGCCAGCGCAAGCTCGATCACGGTGGTGCCTTGGTTGGTGGCGTTCATGTGAGTTCCTCCCTCAGGCGCGCGCGCCGGCCGGCCGAAGAGCCGGATCGGTTCGACGGGCGTCCCCGTCCTTCATATGGTACCGGGCATTGACCGCCCTGACCGCGAGGTTGCAGAAGAAGCCGATCACCAGCAAGCCGGCCATGATGTACATGGTCGTGTTGTAGGCCTGCGCCTTCGGCACGCCATGCGCCACGTTGTAGGCCCGGATGTAGTTCACCAGCGATGGTCCGAAGATGCCAGCCATCGACCAGGCGGTCAGCAGCAGGCCGTGGATGGCGCCGACATAGCGCGTGCCGAACATATCCCTGAGATAGGCCGGCACCGTGGCAAACCCTCCGCCATACATGCTGTAGATCACCGCAAAGGCGCAGACGAATGCGACGATGCTGTGGATCGAGCCGGTGTACGGCACGGTGCAGTACAGGATGAAGCCGAGCACCATGAACACGAAGTAGGTGTTCTTGCGCCCGATGTAGTCGGAGGTCGATGCCCAGAAGAAACGCCCGCCCATATTGAACAGGCTCATCAAACCGACGAAGCCCGCGGCTGCGGTCGGGGTGACCTGGAACATCTCCTGGCTCATGGCCGAAGCTTGGCCGAGCACGCCGATCCCCGCTGTCACGTTGAGGCAGAGCACCCACCAGATCAGCCAAAACTGCGGCGTCTTGAGTGCATCATAGACGAATACGTCGTGCCTAGTGATCAGCCTCTGCTCCTGCACGGGCGGCGTATAGCCGGCCGGGCGCCAGCCGTCGGGCGGGACGCGCACGATCATCGAGCCGACGATCATGAAGGCGAAGTAGACGACGCCGAGCACGATGAAGGTCTCGGCAACGCCCACATGGGTCGCGGTGGTAAAGTAGTTCAGGAGCCCGTTGGAGAGCGGCGAGGCGATGAAGGCGCCGCCACCGAAGCCCATGATGGCCATGCCGGTCGCCATGCCGGGCCGATCGGGGAACCACTTGATCAGCGTCGAGACCGGCGAGATGTAGCCGATGCCGAGCGCGATGCCGCCAAGCACGCCGTAGCCGAGATAGATGATCCAGAGGTTATGGACATAGACGCCGACGGCCGAGATCAGGAAGCCGCCCGCCCAGCAACAGGCCGCAGTGAACATCGCACGCCGCGGTCCGCCTTCCTCCACCCAGCGACCGAACACTGCCGAGGAGAGGCCGAGGAAGAAGATGGCGATGGAGAAAATCCAGCCAAGGTCGGTGAGCTCCCAGTCCCCCGGCCCCGCTTTCGAGATGCCGATGAGCGTGTGCATCGGCAGGTTGAACACGCTGAACGCGTAGGCCTGGCCGATGCATAGGTGCACGCACAGCGCGGCCGGCGGTACCATCCACCGGCTGAAGCCGGGCTTAGCGATCGAATGGCTACGATCGAGAAACGACATCGCGCAATCCCTCCCCTGAAGTCGCGTTTTTGTTGTCAGACTGCGGACGAGCGCCCCCGCGCCCCCGCCTGATAACCACACTGTGCGGACTGGTATTTCTTGAATCAATAAAGCGATTCCTATGACCCGATAGAAATCTCAAATGATGCAATAGCGAACGCCTATGCGTAAAATGTTGCGCGAAAATTTCTTCTCGTATGGCCGCAAATAGCAAGGCCGAGCGGGTGATTCCGTCGACGGATCGAAACGTTCCATTCGTCTAGCGCGGAGGGAGCAGCCGAGCGGGTGGCATGCTTTCGACTTTAGTCGTGGGAGGGTAGAATTTTGTGCGCTCAATCGCCGATGGTTGCGGCGACACGTCGCGCCTCCGCCATCAGCGCGGCATTGAGCGGCGTCATCGGCTCGCGCGCCGGCAGCACCAAGCCGATCTCGTGCGTCGATTTCGGGTGAGATGATCGGGATCGAGCGCAGCACGTCGGTCAGGCCCAACATTGCGGCAAGGCGCGACGGCATTACGCTTGCCCATCGCCCGGTGCGCACGTGCGAATAGAGCAGGATCATCGAGTCGGACTCGAGCGTGATGTTGGGCTCGACGCCGGTATCGCGCAGCATCCCCTCGATGATGCGGCGGTTCTGCATGTCGGGCGTGAGCAAACAGAGCGGGATCTGCGCGACGTCGGCCCAGCTCACGCTGTCGCGGTCGCCGAGAGGGCTGTCGGCGGCGGTGAGCAGGCGATAGTGCTCGCGATAGAGCGGGACGGTGGTGACCCGCCCTAGCGGCTCGTTGTCGAGATACGTGAGGCCCGCGTCGATCTCGAGGTTTTCCAGCAGCGTCAGGATCTCCGTCGAGGTGCGCGACAGGATCGTGAACTGCACGTTCGGATGGCGCGCCCGATAGGGCGTGGTCAGCGGCTCGACCATCGCGAGCGCCGTCGGGACGGCAGCCAGCCGCAGCCGTCCCGCGAGCCCGTGCTTGAGCGCGTGGATTTCCTGGCGCATCGCGCGGGCGTCGCCGACGATGCGGCGCGCCCAGTCGAGCACCCGCTCGCCCTCCGAGGTGAAATCCTGGAAGCGCGAACCGCGGTTGACCAGGAGGAGGCCGAACGTGTCCTCGAGCTGCTTGACCCCGGCCGACAGGGTCGGCTGGGTCACGCCGCAGGCCTCGGCCGCGCGGCCGAAATGCCGTTCGCGCGCCAGCGCCATCAGGAATTCGAGCTTGTCGAGCATCGTGTTGTCCCGCCCGCCCGGGACGAGGGGCTCAATATAGGGATACGTCAGTCGATAGAAATTTTCAATCGTCGGATCAGGGTGAGGGGATTGCGCCGCCCCGCCGAACACGTAAATTCAGTGGTATGCCAGAGACAACCCATTCAAATTCCCAATCAATTGCCAAGCAGCCGGAAGGCCGGCGGCGACCGCGGCGCACCCCGAAGGGCCGCCAGATCGACATGGCGGCACTCGACGAGGTGCGCGCGCTGCTGACCGATCGGCCGCGCCGCCGCGACCTGCTGATCGAGCACCTCCACCTCATCCAGGACCACTACGGGTACATCTCGGCCGAGCATCTCGCGGCACTCGCCTTCGAGATGAAGCTCGCGCAGACCGAAGCCTACGAGGTCGCGACCTTCTATTCGCATTTCGACGTCGTGAAGGACGGCCCGCCACCGCCTCCCGTCACGGTGCGTGTGTGCGACTCGCTCTCGTGCGCCATGGCGGGCGCCGAGACGCTGCTCGCCCAACTCCCGAAGCTTCTCGGCAAGGACGTGCGGGTCGTGCATGCGCCCTGCATGGGCGCCTGCGATCGCGCGCCGGTGTGCGCGATCGGTCACGTACAGACCTTTGCGGCGACGCCGGACAAGGTCGTGGCCGCCGTGAAGGCGAACCCGCATGCGCATGCGTGGAAGCCTGGCGCCGATTTCGACGCCTACCGCAAGGCCGGCGGCTACGCGCTGCTCGCCGATTGCCTCGCCGGCAAGCGCACACGCGACGAGCTCATCAAGATCGTGAGCGACGCCGGCCTGCGTGGCCTCGGCGGCGCGGGCTTTCCGACCGGCCGCAAGTGGTCGCTGGTGCGCAGCGAGCCGGCGCCGCGGCTTTTTGCGGTCAACGGCGACGAGGGCGAGCCCGGCACGTTCAAGGACCGCTACTATCTCGAGCTCGATCCGCACCGTTTCATCGAGGGCATGCTGATCGCCGCCTGGGTGGTCGAGGCACCCGACACTTATTTCTACATCCGTGACGAATATCCCGAAGTGCGGCTGATGCTGATCGAGGAGATCACCAAAGCCGAGGAGGCTGGCCTCACGCCGCATACCAAGATTCACGTCCGCCGCGGCGCCGGCGCCTATATCTGCGGCGAAGAGTCCGCAATGATCGAGTCGATCGAGGGCAAGCGCGGCCTGCCGCGCCATCGTCCGCCCTATGTCGCGCAGGTCGGGCTGTTCGGACGCCCGACGCTCGAGCAGAACGTCGAGACGCTGTTCTGGATCCGCGACATCATCGAGAAGGGCGCCGAGTGGGTGACGTCGCAGGGCCGCCACGAGCGCAAGGGCTTCCGCAGCTTCTCGGTCTCGGGCCGCGTGAAAAATCCGGGCGTGAAGCTTGCACCCGCCGGCATCACGGTGCGCGAATTGATCGACGAGTTCTGCGGCGGCATGGCGGACGGCGAGACGTTCAAGGGCTACCTTCCGGGCGGGGCCTCGGGCGGCATCCTGCCGGCCTCGATGGCCGATCTGCCGCTCGACTTCGGAACCCTGGAGAAATACGGCTGTTTCGTCGGGTCGCACGCGGTTGTGATCCTGTCCGACAAGGACGATATGAAGGCCGTCGCGCTCAACCTCCTGAAATTCTTCGAGGACGAGAGCTGCGGCCAGTGTACGCCGTGCCGGGTCGGCACCGAGAAGGCCGTCAAGCTGATGGCGCAGGGGCCGTGGAACATCGACCTGCTGAACGAGCTGTCCCAACTCATGCGCGACGCGTCGATCTGCGGGCTCGGCCAAGCGGCCTCCAACCCGCTAACATGCGTTTTGAAATACTTTCCCGATGAACTCACCAAGCCGTTGGGCCGTTGGTGATGGATAGGATCGGACGATGAGCGACAGCGAGAAGCCGAAAACCTTCTTCATCGACGACCGCGAGATCGACATCAGCGAGGGCGAGTCGATCTTCCGCGCCGCGCGGCGCCTCGACATCAAGCTGCCGCACCTCTGCTATACGCCGAAGCCTGGCTATCGCGCGGATGGCAACTGCCGCGTCTGCATGGTCGAGATCGAGGGCGAGCGCGTGCTCGCCGCGAGCTGCATCCGCATGCCGTCGCCCGGCATGAAGGTCAAGACGCAGACCGATCGCGCCAAGACGGCGCGCCAGATGGTCGCCGAGCTGCTGCTGACCGACCAGCCCGCCATCGAGGTCGCGCACGACCCCGACTCCGAGCTGTGGAAGATCGTCAAGCGCCAGAAACTTTCGGCCGGCCGCTTCCCCAAGCGCGAGGCCGAGATCGTGCCGGCGCCCGACCGCAGCCATGTCGCGATGGCGGTCAATCTCGACGCCTGCATCCAGTGCAATCTGTGCGTCCGCGCCTGCCGCGAGGTCCAGGTCAACGACGTGATCGGCATGGCGGGCCGCGGCCATCTCGAGAAGATCGTCTTCGACTTCGACGATCCGATGGGCGCCTCGACCTGCGTCGCCTGCGGCGAGTGCGTGCAGGCCTGCCCGACCGGCGCGCTGATGCCGTCGACCATGGTCGACGAGCACAACGTCTACATGGGCAAGCCCGACCGCTCGGTCGACAGCGTCTGCCCCTATTGCGGCGTCGGTTGTCAGCTCACCTACAAGATCAAGGACGACAAGATTGTCGAGGTCACCGGCAAGAACGGTCCCGCGAACGAGAACCGCCTGTGCGTGAAGGGCCGCTTCGGCTTCGACTACGTCACCAATCCGCAGCGCCTGCGCAAGCCGATGATCCGCCGGGAAGGCGTGCCCAAGGTACCGCACGAATCCATCGATCCGTCGAATCCGTGGACGCATTTCCGCGAGGCGACCTGGGAGGAGGCGCTCGACCGCGCCGCCGGCGGCTTGAAGAAAATCCGCGACCGCGACGGCCCGGACGCGCTCGCCGGCTTCGGTTCGGCCAAGGGGTCCAACGAAGAGGCCTATCTGTTCCAGAAGCTCGTCCGTACCGGCTTCGGCACCAACAATGTCGATCACTGCACGCGGCTCTGCCACGCTTCGTCGGTGGCTGCCCTGATGGAGGGCGTCGGCTCCGGCGCGGTGTCGGCGAGCTTCAACGAGTGCAAGAACGCCGAAATCATCGTGGTGATCGGCGCCAACCCGACCGAGAACCATCCGGTCGCCGCCACCTTCTTCAAGCAGGCGGCCAAGCGTGGTGCGCAGCTCATCGTCATGGATCCGCGCGGCCAGGCGCTCAAGCGCCACGCGACGCACATGCTGCAATTCAGGAACGGCACCGACGTCGCGATGCTCAACGGCATCCTGAGCACCATCGTCAACGAGAAGCTCTACGACGAGCAGTATGTCCAGACCTATGTCGAGGGCTTCACGCAGTTCTCCGAGACCGTGAAGGACTTCACGGCCGAGGAGATGGCGCCGATCTGCGGCATCGACGCCGAGACCCTGCGCACCGTCGCGCGCAAGTTCGCGCGCGCCAAGTCGGCGATCATCTTCTGGGGCATGGGCGTGTCGCAGCACACCCACGGCACCGACAATGCGCGCTGCCTGATCGCGCTCTCCCTCATCACCGGCCAGATCGGCCGCCCCGGCACGGGTCTGCACCCGCTCCGCGGACAGAACAACGTGCAGGGCGCCTCCGACGCGGGCCTCATTCCGATGTTCTTCCCCGACTATAGGTCGGTCGAGGATCCGAGCATTCGCGCCAAGTTCGAGAAGGCCTGGGGCCGTAGGCTACCGCCGAAGAAGGGTCTCACCGTCGTCGAGATCATGGATGCGGTCCACGCCGACAAGATCAAGGGCATGTTCGTCGAGGGCGAGAACCCCGCGATGTCCGACCCCGATCTCAACCATGCCCGCGAGGCGCTCGCACATCTCGAGCACCTCGTGGTGCAGGATCTCTTCCTGACCGAGACGGCGATGTATGCCGACGTCGTGCTGCCGGCCTCCGCGTGGCCGGAGAAGGACGGCACCGTCACCAACACCAACCGCCAGATTCAGCTCGGCCGCCAAGCCGTCCCGCTGCCGGGTGAGGCGCGTCAGGATATCTGGATCATCCAGGACATCGCCAATCGACTCGGCTGTGGCTGGAATTACAAGGACGTCGGCGAGGTCTACACCGAGATGGCGTCCCTGATGCCGTCGCTCGACAATATCTCGTGGGACCGCATCGTGCGCGAAGGTGCGGTCACCTATCCGTCCGATGCGCCGGACAAGCCCGGTCGCGATGTCGTGTTCGACAAGGGTTTTCCCCGGCCCGGCGGCTTCGGCAAGCTGGTCGCCGCGAAGCTCACGCCGCCCGACGAGGTGCCGGACCACGAGTATCCGTTCATCCTCACCACCGGCCGCCAGCTCGAGCACTGGCACACCGGCGCCATGACCCGCCGCGCCACCGTGCTCGACGCGATCGAGCCCTCGGCGATGGCCTCGCTCTCGCGCGGCACGTTCGCCAAGCTCGGCATCGCGCCCGGCGACATGGTGCGCGTCACCACACGCCGCGGCACGGTCGTGCTCGACGCGCGCCAGGACGACGCGATACCGGACGGCGTCGTGTTCATCCCATTCGCCTACGTGGAAGCGGCCGCGAACCTGCTCACCAACCCGAAGCTCGATCCGTTCGGCAAGATCCCCGAGTTCAAGTTCTGCGCCGCGAAGGTCGAAGCCGAGCCGATCGTGCGCGAGGCGGCGGAGTAGGGGCGGACCCACAACCGTCATGCCCGGGCTTGTCCCGGGCATCCACGCCTTCCATCGCTCAATTCAGCACGCAATGCGTGGATGGCCGGGACAAGGCCCGGCCATGACGGTCGAATCTAAGTCGGAGCCGTCAGCGCCATCCCATGCCGGGCGCAACGTGCTTGAGGATCGCCTCGATGACATGGGCGTTGTAGTCGACGCCGAGCTGGTTGGGGACGGTCAACAGCAGCGTGTCGGCTTCGGCGATCGCTTCGTCCTGTTTGAGCTGCTCGATCAGCACGTCCGGCTCGGCCGCGTAGCTGCGGCCGAAGATGGCGCGGGTGTTGTCGCCGAGGAAGCCGACCGTGTCCTCGTTCTCGCTGCCGCGCCCGAAATAGTCGCGGTCGCGGTCGTCCACCAAGGCAAAGATGCTGCGGCTGACTGAGATGCGCGGTTCGCGTGTGTGACCGGCCGCCTTCCAGGCCTCACGGAAGACGCGGATCTGCTCGGCCTGCTGGATGTGGAATGGACGCCCGCTCTCGTCATTCTTGAGCGTCGAGCTCTGCAGGTGCATCCCGAGCTTGCCCGCCCATTGCGCAGTGGCATTCGAGCCGGCGCCCCACCAGATGCGATCGCGCAGCCCTTCCGAATGCGGCTCGACGCGCAGCAGGCCGGGCGGGTTCGGGAACATCGGCCGCGGGTTGGGGCGCGCGAAGCCCGCGCCGCGCAGCACGTCGAGAAAGACCTCGGTGTGGTGCCGCGCCATGTCGGCATCGGTCTTCCCCTCGGCCGGCGCGTACCCGAAGTAGCGCCATCCGTCGATCACCTGCTCGGGTGAGCCGCGGCTGATGCCGAGCTGCAGGCGTCCGCCCGCGATGAGATCGGCGGCGCCGGCATCCTCCGCCATGTAGAGCGGGTTTTCGTAGCGCATGTCGATGACCGCCGTGCCGATCTCGATCCGCTTGGTCCTGGCGCCGACGGCCGCCAGCAGCGGGAAGGGCGAGCCGAGCTGGCGGGCGAAGTGATGCACGCGGAAGAAGGCGCCGTCCGCGCCGAGCTCCTCGGCCGCGACCGCGAGGTCGATCGATTGCAGCAGTGCGTCGGACGCCGTCCGTGTCTGCGACTGCGGCGACGGGGTCCAATGACCGAAGGACAGGAAGCCGATCTTCTTCATGGGTGTGTGCCGTTGGGTGATGCAGCCCGTTCCTGCTCAATAATTGGCAGTTATGTTCCATAGCATCTGTTCGAAATTGCCGTCTTGCAGGCTCCGCGTCGCAACTCGTTGGACGCGCTGATTGTCTTCTCGGCGGCACTCGCCTACGGTGCTACCGCAACATGCATATCATGGCAGCGCCACCGCGCTCGGTTGCGCGATATGGCGGCGGATGCGTGAGCAATAACGAGGGGGCGAAATGCGCTTGTTTCCGGGGTTTTATGGGGCACTTCTAATTCTTGCCGTTGGCGTCCCAGGCGAGGCTTTGGCCTCGTGTTGCTACACGGCTGCCCCGGTGCATGTGTACGTTCCGCCGCCGACCCATGTCGTCATCGTTCCGCACACGACGTATGTTCCGCAGGTGCACGCGCACGCACCGAACAATACGTCGCGATCCATCCGAGGCATATCGTCCACGCCGCCGGCCGGTCAGGCCAAACCGACGCCGACGCATCGGATCGTGCAGCCTGTCGTCGTGAGCGATCAGACGACGGCGAGCGCGCGCTGCAAGCAGCAACAAGCCGGGGATGGCTGCAAGAAGAAGGACGATAAGCAGACGAGCTGGGCGACGGTCCGGCAATGGCTGCAGCTCGACAAGCACTAAACTGGCTCGCATCGCTCCCTCTTCGTCCAATTCCGCCGACGGGGGGCCTCCTGGCCTGCCCCAATTCTTCGGACCACGGTTAGCTTGAGACGGCGTCCCTGACCTGCTGCCTGTGCCCCTTGCGGAGCGGGTGATGCAACGGGCCAGGGCGCGGAGGCCCACCTACCGCAGCGCCCTGGCCCGTTGCATGGCAGGTCGCTGCGTTTTTCAGTCGAGCCACGAACTCGTTCGGCGTGAGATAGCCGAGGCTCGAATGCGGTCGCACTTCGTTGTAATGCCGACGCCACGCCTCGATGATGACCTTCGCTTCGGCGCGCGAACGAAACCATTCGAGGTTCAGGCACTCGTCGCGAAATTTGCCGTTGAAGCTCTCCACGACGCCATTCTGCCAAGGCTTGCCGGGCTCGATCAATGCCGTCCCAATGCCTTGTGCGACGATCCAGGACAACAGGGCCTTGGATACGAACTCTGGGCCGTTGTCGCTGCGCAGGAATGCCGGCGCGCCGCGTGCACTCACGAGGCGCGACAGCACATCGATGACACGCGGCGAGCGGATGCGGCCATCGACCTCGATCGCCAGCCCCTCCTTGGTGAACTCGTCCGTCACCGTGAGACACTTGAGCTGCTGGCCGTTCGCGCAATGATCGAACACGAAGTCGTAGGACCACACCTGGTTCGCCCCGCACGGTGCTTGCGGCCGCGGCCGCGGGAGCGCAACGCGCTTCCTCGGCCTCCGGCGCGGCAGCTGCAGGTTGGCCGCTCGCCACAGCCGGTAGGCGCGCCCCACGCCCATCCGATGCCCGTCGCGGCCGAGATAGATGCGGATGCGGCGGTAGCCGCAGCGCGGATATTGCGCCGACAGCTCCTTCATCCGCGCGATCACGGCCGCGTCCTTGGCCGCCTTGCGGCTTCGGTAGCGCAACGCCGAGCGCCCCACCGAAAACAGCGTGCAGGCCCGTCGCGCCGAGAGACCTCGCTCCCGGCCATACGCAACTTGACGCCGACGAGCCGGCACGCTCACCAATTTTTTGACGCGACTTCCTTCATCACCTCGATCTCGAGGTCGCGTTCGGCAACCAGCTTCTTGAGCCGCTCATTCTCGACCTCAAGCCGCTTCAGCCGCCGCACCTCGTTCGCCTCGAAGCCGCCGAACCGCTGGCGCCATATGTAGATCGCCTGGCCACTGATCCCGTGCCGCTTGGCCACCTCCGCCACCGGCTCGCGATCCGCCTCACGGATGATCGCCACCCTCTGCTCTTCTGTAAATCGGCCTTTGCGCATCGCTCCCTCCAAATCGGGAGCCAGTCTCTCAACTTATCGCTGGTCCGAAAATCCGGGGGCAGGTCACTCCCAGCAAAATACAACGGATCTGCAATGGGGAATGGGACAACAGTTACAATGCAAGGCATTGAAAGGGCCGGGAAAAACCCGCGGGCGCAAGAACAATGGCGAGCAATGGCAAAAACAATGCGCGGAGCAATGGAAAACAATGAAAAGCGCGGAGTGATACAACCTTAGGATGCTACGGGCATTCCGGGGAGCGGCGCTCCTCGCGGCAAAAAACCCGCCGACGAGCAGCGGCGGGCGACGACTGGCACAAATCGGAGACTAGGATTTAAGCCATCGCCGATTTGGCGTGAGAAGGCAAGCAAGAGAGAAAAAGCGCTCCCGTTATCCCCGGCGCCAACGGCGGTTCGCGCAGGTGCCGAAGCCGCAGTCGACGCCGGCGAGGGCGAAATTCGAATGGCGCAAGAACAGGGAGAACAGGGGCAAACAACAGGGGGAAACAGTGGCGGACATTGCTTGAATCCCTGCTTGAATCCCTGACCGGCACCATCGATCCGCGTGCGCCGGCAAGGCGCAATTCGTCATGTGCCATTGCGTCGTTCCGACAATTTCCGAAATTGCGCAAGAACAAATCGCAAAGCCAAACAAGAACAAATCGCAAAGCCAAACATGAAAATCATGGAGTTGAAAACGCACGTGCTCACGACGCCGATCGCCCCGGCGGCAAGAGCGTATTTCGTTCCTACGGAATCGAAATACGCTCTACTTTCCTTTGCTTGGCGCATGTCCTTATCGGCGAACCGGCGTCCACTTCGCCCGGAACATGCGGCTAGGCAGCCTTCGGCCACAGCTGCGCGGAGGCGCGGCGGGCGCCTTCGGCGAGCGACGCCAGCTTCATCCACACGATCTTGGTGTCGACCTGGACGCGGCCCGCGAAGGTGCCGAAGCCGCAGTCGACGCCGGCGATGACGTTCTCGCGCCCGACGACGTTGGCGAAGTTTAGAATACGATCGGCCACGACCTCGGGATGCTCCACGGTGTTGACCGTCGAGTCGATGACGCCCGGAACGATCACCTTGCCGTCCGGCAGCTTCACGTCGCGCCAGATCTTCCATTCGTGCTCGTGCCGCCCGTTGGCGGCCGGGAACGACACCGCCGTGGGCTTGGCGGTCAGCACGATGTCGATGATGTCGGCCAGCGGCACGTCGGTGTGGCGCGGCGCCATGGTCGAGCCCCAGCACAGATGCATGCGCATGCGCTCGGCCGGGATATCGGCGACCGCGTGATTGAGCGCCGCGACGTTCACGGCGATGATCTTGCGAAAGTCCGCCAGGCTCTTGTCGAGGTAGACCGTGTGCCGCAGCATCGCGAGGTCGGGGCAATCGAGCTGCAACAGGAAGCCGGCGTCGACGATCGCCTTGTATTCGCGCTTCATCACGTCGGCGAGCGCATAGACATACGCCTCCTCGCTCTTGTAGTGCCGGTTCTTGAGATAGCGCGCGATCTGGCCGGGCGACGGCGATGTCATGAACAGCTCGGTGGCGCTCGCGCCTGTCATCGCGTTCTTCGATAGATCGATGTCGGCCTGCGCGGCGGCAAAATCCTTCCAGCCCACCTCGCCATTGCACGACGGTCGGTGCTGGAACGGCGAGGCGAACTGCGAGAGCAGCTGCGCAAGCTCGGGAAACTCCGGGTCGCCGGTGCCGAGCGGCGGCGTGCTTTCGCCCGCGAACCCGGAAAGCCGATCGAGCACATGCACCGTATAGTCGGTGCGGCCCTGCTCGCCGTCATTGACGACGTCGATGGCGCATTCGATCTGCTTGCCGACCACGTGCGCGATTGCGTCGCGCACCGCCGCGGTGAGCTCGGCCTTGCGCGCGCCCGGCTTCGCCTGCTCGGCGAGCAGCAGTTCGACCACCTTGGTGGTGCGCGGCAGGCTGCCGGTGTGCGTGGTGAGAATCCGCTCGGTGCTGCGTTTCATGTGCCTTCGGTCCCCGCCTGCGGCGCTTGCCGCAAGGCCGGCGCGCATCTTGGTGGCTTGCCGGCGCGTCGGCAAGCCAGCCGCGAGCCTGACCAGATCCATGCAATGCGTTCACTTGCCGCGTGGTGGCCGAATCTGCATGCGCGGCGATGTGTTCCGGCTTTCTCGATCGCGCGAGAGAAATGGCTCGCCGCTTCACATCCACGCGATGGCGCAGCATATGCTGGTATCTCGATGCATTTCAGCGTGCTAGTGTAGATCGCTCGGCACGCAATCTTTGCTCTTCATATATTGCAAGCGTGCCGCATTTGGATCGAACATACGAACGCATTCGGATTGTCACGTCCGCGTCATCGTGCGGGCGTTCTGGTTCGGGTCCAACAGATGAAAGGCCTCGCAAAATGAAAAGATATCTTGATGTGATATTGCGCGCGTGCGCGATCGCAGGCCTTGCGACTATGATGAGCAGTGCCGCTGTGGCCCAGCAGAAGACCGCGAAACAGTGCCGGGACGAGTGGCGCGCCAACGAGGTGGCGAACAAGGCAAAGGGGATCACCGAAAGCGCCTACGTGAAGGACTGCCGCGCCGCGAGCGCCACCGCGCAGCCCACAACGCCGCCGGCGGCAGCGCCCGCGGCGGCTCCGGCCGCTGCCGCGCAGAAGACCGCGAAGCAGTGCCGCGACGAGTGGCGCGCCAATGAGGCGGCCAACAAGGCGAAGGGCATCACCGAAAGCGCTTACGTCAAGGACTGCCGCGCCGGGACCGCCACGGCGCAGCCCGCAACGCCAGCGATAGCGCCCACCGCAGCGCCGGCAGCCTCAGCACAGAAGACCGCGAAGCAATGCCGGGACGAGTGGCGCGCCAACGAGGCGGCCAACAAGGCGAAAGGCGTCACCGAGAGCGCCTACGTGAAAGACTGCCGCGCCGGCACGACGACCGCGCAGCCCGCGACGCCGCCGGCGGCCGCGCCCACCGCAGCTCCGGCGGCCGCGCCCGGGGCCGCGAAGGCCAAGACCGCGAAAGCGTGCCGCGACGAGTGGCGCGCCAACGAGGAGGCCAACAAGAAGGCCGGCATCACGGAGAGCGCCTACGTGAAGGATTGCCGCGCCGGGACCACCACGGCGCAGCCTGCGAAGTCCTCCCGCGACGGCACCCACGGCAACGCAGGCACCCGCGGCGGCTCCTGCTGCCGCGCCGAAGACCGCGGCGCCTTCCACGCCGGCGCCTGCGCCGGCCGCCCCGGCGCAAACTGCTGCACCGGCTCCGGCTCCGAAGCCTGCGCCGACCGGCGCCAACCAGTTCGCCGCCGAGGCGCAGGCTAAGGCTCACTGCCCGTCCGACCTGGTCGTCTGGGTCAACACCGACTCGCACATCTATCACTTCAGCGGTTACTCGGATTACGGGAAGACGAAGCAGGGCGCTTACATGTGTGAAAAGGACGCGACGGCCGCGGGCGATCGCGCGGCGAAGAACGAGAAGCATCCCTGATCGCGCGGCGGCGGTGCGCCGCGCGCGGCCGCCGCCGTCCTGTTTGCAAGAGAGGTGTTAGTCATGGGTCTCTTCGACAATCTCGGCGGTACACTGTCGGGCGTGCTCGGCCAGGTCGAAGTCCGCGGCCGTGCCGGCACTCATGTCGGCCGTGCTCGCCAAGACCAATCTGGGCGATCTCGGCGGAGTCGTGTCGCAGCTGCAGCAGGGTGGGCTCGGTACCCAGGTCTCATCCTGGCTCGGCAATGGCGCGAACCTGCCGGTGTCGCCGGATCAGCTCAAGGCGGCGCTCGGCAACGAGCAGGTGCAGCAGATCGCTCAGCATCTCGGGCTGCCGGTCGACAAGGCGCTCAGCCTCTTGTCGCAGCATCTGCCCGACATGGTCGACAAAGCGAGCCCGAACGGCGAGCTCCAGCCCGCGTCCTGACGGCGCCGGCAATCTGGAATTCCGGATCTGCATGGATCCGGATCGATAGCGGCCGGGCGCGGGCCGCCGTTGATCGCGCACCGCCCGCCATCGCGCCGGCGGGGCACCACCCGATTGTCGCGTCGACAGGAGACAACCATGAAACTTGCACGAAAGCTTGGACTGGCATTTGCCACCGCCTTTGCGCTCGCCATTACGTCGGCGGTCACCGGGTCGATGGTCGGCGCGCCCTTCGCCATCACGGCGGCGTACGCCGATGACCTGGTCGATCTCAATTCGGCAACGAAGGCGCAGCTCGACGCGCTGCCCGGCATCGGCAGCGCCTATGCGGACAAGATCATCAAGGGCCGCCCGTACAAGGGCAAGGACGATCTCGTCAGCAAGGGCATCGTTCCGCAGGCGACTTACGACAAGATCAAGGACAAGGTCATCGCCAAGCAGGCCAAGAAGTGACCTGAAGTGATCTGATGCAGCGCGTGCGAGGCCGCGCCGTCTGGCGCGGCCTTTGCGCGTGTCATGCCTCGCTCAGCCCAGCATCTCGCGCACCAGCGGGATGACCTTGCGGCCGTAGAGCTCGATACTGCGCATCATCTTCTCGTGCGAGAGGGGCCCGGCGCTGTACTTGATCTCGAAGCGGGTGAGGTCGAGCGCCCGCACGGTGGCGGCGATCCGGCGGGCCACCGTCTCGGGCGCTCCCACATAAAGCGAGCCGTGTGCGACTTCGCTTTCGAAATGATCGCGGGTCATCGGCGGCCAGCCGCGCTCGGCGCCGATCTTGTCGCGCATGCGCTTGTAGTCGGCGAAGAGATCGTCCTTCGCCTGCGCGTCGCTCTCCCCCACGAATCCGTGTGAATGCACCCCGACCGGCAGCTCGGGCTTGCCCATCTCGGCAAGCGCGCGGCGATAGAGGTCGGCGAAGGGCGCGAAGCGCCGCGGGTCGCCGCCGATGATCGCGAGCATCAGCGGCAGGCCGTAGCGCGCCGCCCGCAGCGCCGATTGCGGCGTGGCGCCGACGCCGATCCAGGTCTTGAGCCGGCCGGATTGCGTCTTCGGATAGACGCTCTGGCCCTGCAGCGGCGGCCGCCCCGCGCCCTGCCACGTGACCGGCTGTTCGCTCAGCACGGCGGCGAACAGGTCGAGCTTCTCGTTGAACAGCTCCTCGTACTTGTCGAGGTCGAAGCCGAACAGCGGGAATGACTCGATGAATGAGCCGCGCCCGAGCATCACCTCGGCACGCCCGTTCGACAGTGCATCGAGGATCGAGAACCGCTGGAAGACGCGGATCGGGTCGTCGGATGAGAGCACCGTCACGGCGGAGCCGAGCCTGATCCGCTGCGTGCGGGCCGCAACCGCGGCCAGCACCATCTCGGGCGACGAGACCGCGAAATCGGCGCGGTGATGCTCGCCGATGCCCATGAAATCCACGCCGACCTCGTCGGCGAGGACGGCCTCGTCGACCAGGTCGCGAATCACCTGCGCGGCATGCAGCGGCTTGCCGTCCGGCCCGTCGGTGACGTCGCCGAAGGTGTCGAGGCCCAGTTCGATCGGATGATTCATGCGGCCTTATAGCAAGTGGCGCGGCTGAAAACCTCAGCGAAGACGGCAGTGCCGGTGCTCACCCTCTCGCCGCGCCGACCTTGCAGGTGCGCGACAGTCGCCCTAGCGTGGCGGCCCGGATATTGAGCGGGCCGACATTGATGAGACGTCCGGCACTTCTGGCATTTGCGGCCGCGGCCTTCGTGACGCCGGTGCGTGCGGACGACATGGGCGTCTGCCTGAAGGCCGAACGCAAGGTCGCCATTGCGGCCTGCACGCGCGTCATCGAGGCGAAGCGATTGACGCGCGAGGTTCTCGCTCTTGCGTACGGCGAGCGCGGCATCCGTTACAAGCTCGCCGGGGAATACGACCTCGCGCTCGCCGACTACAATTCGGCGATCCGCATCGAGCCAACCACCCTGCGCTACGTCGATCGGGCGCAGCTCTTCGCGGAAAAAGGCGACCTCGCCCGCGCAAAGGCGGACTATCGTCAGGCCCTCGCGCTGCCGGCGACATACAGCGACGGCCGCTGGGCGCACGAGGCGGCGCGCAAGGGACTGGCAGCGCTGGAACGGCGGAAATGATGCGCCGTTCTACCAGCTGAATCTGCGAGGGACAGGCATGGATGAGCAGGACCTGCGGCGCCTGATCGCGAACGTCAAGCGTGGGCGCCTGTCGCGCCGCGCCTTCGTGCGCCGCATGATCGCGCTCGGGCTCACCGCCCCGCTGGCGAGCCAGATGCTCGATCATGCCGGTGTGGCGCGCGCCGAGACGACATCCCCATACACGCCGAACCGGCGTGGGGGCGGCGGCATGCTGCGGCTGTTGTGGTGGCAGGCGCCGACCTCGCTCAATCCGCACTTCGCCTACGGCGTCAAGGACCAGGAGGCCGCGCGCATCTTCTACGAGCCGCTCGCGAGCTGGGACGGCGACGGAAACCTGGTACCGATGCTCGCCGCCGAGATTCCCGGCACCGCGAATGGCGGCCTCGCCCGCGACGGCCTCTCGGTCATCTGGAAGCTCAAGCCGGATGTCCTGTGGCATGACGGCCGCCCGCTCACCGCCGACGATCTCGTGTTCACCTGGGAATACGCCGCGGACCCGGCAACCGCCGCCGTGAGCAGCGGCAGCTACAAGGACATCAAGGTCGAGAAGATCGATCCGCTCACGATGCGGGTGCGGTTCGACAAGCCGACGCCGTTCTGGGCCGATGCCTTCGTCGGCGTTCGCGGGTTGATCATCCCGAAACATGTGTTCGAGCCCTATCGCGGCGAGCGGTCGCGCGACGCGCCCGCCAATCTCAAGCCGGTCGGCACCGGCCCCTACCGGTTCGTCGCCTTCAATCCGGGCGACCTGATCCGCGGCGAGCTCAATCCGACCTATCACCGGGCCAACCGTCCGTACTTCGACACGATCGAGATGAAGGGCGGCGGCGATGCCGTATCGGCCGCGCGCGCGGTGCTGCAGACCGGCGAGTACGACTACGCCTGGCAGGTGCAGGTCGAGGACAGCATCCTGCGGCGGCTGGAGCAAGGCGGGCGCGGCCATGTCGAGCTCGATGCGGGCAGCGGCACTATCGAGCACATTCAGCTCAACGGCACCGATCCGTGGACCGAGGTCGACGGCGAGCGGTCGAGCGCGAAGACGAAGCATCCGTTGCTGTGCGATCCGGCGGTGCGGCAGGCGTTCACCCTCCTGGTCGACCGCGGCGCCGTGCAGGACCATATCTACGGTCGCACCGGCGTCGCGACGGGCAACTTCCTCAACAATCCCGAGCGCTACCGGTCGAAGAACACCCGGTGGGAGTTCAACATCGACAAGGCCAACCAGGTGCTTGATGCGGGCGGCTGGGCGCGCGGGCCCGACGGCATCCGCGCCAAGGACGGCAGGAAGCTCAGCTTCGTCTTCCAGACAGCGACCAATGCGCCGCGCCAGAAGACCCAGGCGATCGTCAAGCAGGCGTGTCAGAAGGCCGGCATGACGGTGGAGCTCAAATCGGTCCCGGCATCGGTCTTTTTCTCGTCCGACGTCGCCAATCCCGACACCTTCGCGAAGTTCAACGCCGACATCCAGATGTACTCGTTGAACATGAGCCAGCCGGACCCCGAGGTCTTCATGCGCGTTTTCTGCTCATGGGAAATCGCCGCGAAGCAGAACAAGTGGCAAGGCCGCAATATCGTGCGCTGGCGCAGCGACGACTACGACAAGGCCTATCGCGCCGCTCAAAGCGAGCTCGACCCGGTCAAGCGCGCCGCCTTGTTCATTCGCATGAACGACCTGGTCTGCAACGACGGCGCGGTCATCCCGGTCGTGCTGCGGCCGAAGGTGCAGGCGATCGCCAACACGCTGCGCCCGGTGAAATCCGGCTGCGACAGCGACCTGTGGAATCTGGCCGACTGGTATCGCGAGGGATGACGAAGAGCCGGCGTTGCGGCGTCGGAGCGATCGGCCCTACAGTGTTCGCGGCGCGAAGGCCAATAAGCCTCCCAAAGACACGTCGCAAGAAAACGCCGCAAGCCAATCAGGAGGACGTCATGGCATCGCATACGTACGTTTATGCGGGTCTCGCCGGCTACATCGGCCGTCCCGATCAGCAAGGCAAGGTCGGCGTTTTCCGTCGTGCGGCCGATGGCGGCGACTGGGAGCACGTACTCACGCAGCCCGAGACGCATACGGTGTGCGTCCATCCCGCCGATCCCGACGTGGTGCTGGCGGGCACCGCTGACGGCGTGTGGCGAAGCCGTGATCGCGGAGCGACGTTTGCGCGGGCGCGCTTTCCCGACGAGCGCAAGCAGATCTGGTCGTTCCTGGTGGACGCCGCAAACCCGCAGCGCATCTATGCGGGCGGCGCGCCGGTCGATGTCTATCGCAGCGACGACGCAGGCGAGAGCTGGCGGCGCCTGCCGCGGCCCGAGCTCGCCGTGCGGGCGACCTGTCCGTTCCCGCCCCGCGTGATGCGCATGGCGCAGCATCCGCGGCGGCCGGAGGAAATCTACGCCGCGCTCGAGGTCAACGGCGTGATCAGGACCACCGACGGCGGCGAGACCTGGCGGGATTGCGGCGACGACCTGGTCCGCCTCTCCGAGCTGCCGCATCTCAGGAGCAAGATCATCAGCAATACGTTCGCGGAGGGCATGCTGGACGGCCACGCGATTGCGATCAGCCCGGCCGATCCCGACGCGGTCATTCTCGCGGCCCGCATGGGCCTCTTTCGCAGCGCGGATCAGGGCCGCACCTGGCAGGACATGGAGCTCAAGCGGTTTTCGTCCGTCACCTATGGACGCGACGTCAAGGTGTCGCCGCAGGACGGCAAGACGATCTATGCGGCCTTGAGCGTGGCGGCGGCGAGCCATGACGGCGGGGTCTACCGCAGCCAGGACGCCGGCCGCACGTGGCAGCGCTTCGACAAGGTGCAGGTGCACGGCACGATCATGTCGGTCGCGCTGCATCCGCGCGACCCGCGGCAGATCTACGTCGGGGCGCGCTACGGTGGCGAGGTGTTCGCCACTCAGGACGGCGGCGAGACTTGGGCCGCGATGCCGCTGCCGGGCCCGGTGAAGGACATCTATTCGGTGGCGTGCGGGTAAGGCGCGGGCGCGCGCCGCGAAGACGATACCGTGCCCTCTCCAGAACGCCGAACAAATCCACGCTACCAGATCATGCGTCTTCTAGTTGCCGCCGCACTCGCCCTTCCGATCATCGTCACTGCATCAAGCGCGTCCGCCACGTGTGCGGTCGTCGGGGATTCGATCGCCGTCGATCTGCGCGGCTTCTTTCGCGAATGCCGCATCGACGCGAAGATCGGCATCGGCACGAAGGCGATCGCCGCGCGGATGTCGGGCCGCGCCGACGTGATCGTCGTATCGGCCGGCAGCAACGACTATCTCACGCCGGGCCTGCTCCCCCGCCTGCAGGCGTTGCGGTCCCGCGCCGGCTCCGCCCGCGTCATCTGGATCCAGCCGGCGCCGCGGATCGCGGCCACCGCGGTCGAGACCGTCGCCCACGCGCACGGCGATGCGGTGGTGCCGTTCGCGGTCTCGCGCACTGATCGCGAGCACCTTCATCCCCAGTCCAACCGGGCGCTCGCCGCCGACATCCGCCGGCATTTCTAGAGCATGATCCCGAAAAGTGGGTACCGGTTTTCGGAAAAGATCATGCTCAAGTAATCCCATGATCCCGAAAAGGCCTGCCCCGGACCTGATCCGGGGTGGGTACCGGCTTTCGGAAAAGATCATGCTCAAACAATAGTCTCCGCCTCACCCGGCACTCCTCAATGCCTCCCATAACAGCGACAGGCCCGAGCAGAGCAGCACACCGTCCAGCACGCGCTGGAACGCGTGGATGCTCATGCGCTGGACCACCGTCTTGCCGATGAAGGTGCCCGAGATGACCGCGGCGCCGATCAGCAGGCCGCGGATGATCGACGGCAGCGGCAATGCGCCGAACTCGCGGAATGTCGCGACCTTGGTCACGAACAGCGTCAGCGAGGTCGCGGCCTCGGTGGACAGGAAGGCGCCCTTGGTGAGGCCATAGGCCGTGAAGGCCGGGACACTCAGCGGCCCGGTCGAGATCACGATGCCGGTGAGGAAGCCGATGAGTGCGCCCGCGACCGCAAGTTGCCAAAGGCTCATGCTCAGCTTGCGCGCGGCGAGCCAATGCCGCGTCGGGATCATCAGCAGGAAGAACGCGCCGAGCGCCGCGTCCACCCATGCGGACGGCAGCACCAGCAGCGTGCGGGCGCCGAGCGCGGCGGCCGGAATACCGGGAATTGCGTAGGCCGCGAAGGCGCGCCAATCGATCTCGCGCCACCACGACACCACCTTGCCGACGTTCGCCAACAGCCCGGCGATCGCCATGATCGGCACCGCCTGCTTGGGGCCGAACTGGTAGACCAGCAGCGGCAGCAGGATGATCGACGAGCCGGTGCCGATGATCCCGCTCAGCGCCCCGGCGCACAGCGCCGCAGCCAGGATGAACGCATAGGGGAGCATGGAGCGGCGGCCTCTCGTTTACAATTCCATAGCATTTTCCGCCCCGCCGCTGCGGCCTCGCTCCCGGGCGCGAGGTGAACGTTGCCGATGAAGCGCAGCCCTTTGCGCGCGATGGCGCGGATCAGCTTTTGCTCGGCGCCGCTGTCGCCGATGGGCGCGTTGAGCGGGTTGCGAGCGTCGAGTCCGACGCGAGGCGATGAGGTCGTCCCGGCTGACCACGCGGTCGCGGTTCTCGATGAGATAGACCAGTAGATCGAACACCTGCGGTTCGACGGAAACCGCCTCGCGGCCGCGGACGAGCTCCGTCGCGCCGGATCAAGCCTCTGATCAGCAAAGAGAAATTGCATGTTTGTCGTCAGACGCCCTTCGATCTATCGCGGCTTTATCATCGCGTTCTGGTCTATGCCCGCCGTGACGATCGGACGCCTCCTGTTCGCCGCGGCGACCACGGCCTATATCTTAATCGGCATCGCGCTGGACGAGCGCGACCTTGTCGACTTGTTCGGGGACGATTACCGCCGCTATCGCGCGCGTGCCTCGATGCTGTTCCCCTGGCGCAAGTCGGCCTGGCGCGGCCTGCGCGCAACGCATGTTCCGGCGAAAGCCTGCCCCCGCGCTTGATGCAGGGTGGACGCCGGTTCGCCGATAAGAACATGCGCCGAACACAATGAACGGACGCCGGCCGCTCTTGTCGCCGGGCGTATTCCCCGAGCCAAGCATGCGGCGCCTTCCTCGGGTCCGCTTCCTCGCCGCAACCAGCCGGCCCGCTTGCGTGCCGCGCAAATCCAACGGGAGGATATCAATGGCCTATCTTGGACACTGCTTCTGCGGTGCGATCGAGCTCGAAGTCACCGGCGCACCCGTCGCCATGGGCTACTGCCATTGCGCGTCGTGCCGCTCGTGGTCGGCTGGTCCCGTCAATGCATTCACGCTGTGGAAGCCGGAGGATGTTCGCGTCGCCAAGGGCGCCGAGCACCTCGCGACCTTCGAAAAGACCAGCCTCAGCCAGCGGCGCTATTGCGCCAAATGCGGCGGTCACCTGATGACGGCGCATCCGCCGCTCGGCCTCATCGATGTCTACGCTGCGACTATCCCGGATCTTCCCTTCAAGCCCGGCGTCCACGTCAACTACGCCGAGACGGTGCTGCCCATGCGCGACGGATTACCGAAGCTCAAGGACTTTCCAGCCGAGTTCGGCGGTTCGGGGGTGGCCGTCGCCGAATGACAGCGGTTAAGGCGTAGGGTGGGCAAAGGCGCGTGGCAGCGCCTCACCGCGTGGGCAAAATCGCCGACGCGCCTTTGCCCACGTGGTGAGATTCGCCACGGCGATTTTGCCCACCCTACCGGCTCAGCCCCCCGGCGCACAGCGCCGCAACCAGGATGAACGCATAAGTAAGCATGCGCGCCGTGTAGCTCCGATCGCAACTCGCTGGCGTCTACAGTGGCTCCATAGCACCTTTCGGTGCCGCTGCGGGCCAAGGCGTCCGCGCCCTGCATTGCGAAGCGCGAATAAACCATCTGCGTGAATTGCGTGACTCGGCGCGCCCGCACCGCGGCGATCGCCCTATACTGGCGCGCGCGGTCCGCGCCCCGAGACCGGTGCGACAGGGAGGAATCCATGCGTTTCCACGCCATCTTTGCGGCCGCGCTCGGTGCGCTGGCCGCCGCGCTGACGAGCGCGCCGGCCGGCGCCCAGGGCGTCGGCAAGTATCTCGCGCCGCGCGACCAGATCGTCGCCATCCGCGCCGGCAAGCTGTTCGACGCCAACAGCGGCAACCTGCTCGACAATCAGGTGATCATCATCCGCGGCGACCGCATCACCGAGGTCGGCGCCGGCGTCACCATTCCGGTCAATGCCACCATCATCGATCTTTCCGGCGCGACCGTGCTGCCCGGCATGATCGACGCGCATGTGCACGTAAACACCGGCGGCCTCACCATGGCGCAGCGCACGTTGCGTGCGCTTGCCAATGCGCAGATCGATCTCGCGGCCGGCTTCACGACGGTGCTCGACATGGACTCGCGCGGCAGCTTCTACACGGTGGACCTGCGCGACGCGATCAATGCCGGTAACGTGCAGGGGCCGCGCATGCAGGTGGTCGGCCAGTCGCTCAACCCGCGCGCCACCAACTATTATCCGGATGCGCAATCGGTGCGCATGTACGAAGGTTACGCCGAAAGCAAGAACATCAACGGCCCGTGGCTCGCGCGCGCCGCCGTGCGCGAGGCGAAGCTGCACGGCGTCGACTACATCAAGATCTATACGACGCAGGATTTCGCCGGCACCATGCACATGTGGCGGCCGAACGCGACGCTGGTGAACAGTCCGTCGCTCACGCTAGAGGAAATCGAGGCGATCGTCGACGAGTCGCACCGGCTCGGGCTCAAGGTCGCGTGCCACACCTATGGCGGCGAGGGTATGCGCAGCTGCCTCACCGCCGGCGTCGATGCGCCCAACCACCTGCTCGAGCTCGACGATGAGGGCGTCAAGGTCCTGCTGGAGAAGAAGCTGCCCTACGTGCCGACCGTGGACGACCTGATCGCGCTGGAGAAGGGCGACCTCGCGGCGACCGGCGGGCGCAACTCGCGCATGAAGCTCCTCGAGCATGCGGTGCGCCTTGCGGCCGCCGCCAACGTGCCGATCGTGTTCGGCAGCGGCGCCACCTCCGAGGCGATCCCGCACGGCACCCAGGCCAATCAGTTCGCGATCTATGCGAACTGGGGCATGGGCGCGGTGCGGGCGCTGCAGACCGCGTACCTGCCCGCCGCCCGCATGCTCAACTACGACATGGAGAACCACATCGGCTCGATCGACCGCGGCAAGTATGCCGACATCATCGCGGTCACCGGCAACCCGACGGTCGACGTCTCCGAGATGCAGCACGTCAAGTTCGTGATGAAGGGTGGTGTCGTCATCCGCAACGATCTCGCGCCGCACTGAGTCAAGTCGTAGGGTGGGCAAAGGTGGCCGAAGCGCTTGCATCTTTGTAGGGCGTCGGACCCGCCGTGCCCACGTTGATGCGCTTCACGGCGTGGGCACGGCGGGTCGGACAGCGTGCCGTGAACGAGGTGCCACGGCCGCCTTTGCCCACCCTACTGTCCCACGAGCACCATCGAGATCGCGGGCACGTAGGTGATCAGCAGCAGCGTCGCGAAATTGATCAGCACGAACGGCATCACGCCGCGATAGACCTGTCCGATGCCGACATCGAAGATCGCGTGCGAGGCGAACAAATTCAAGCCGAACGGCGGCGTGTAGAGCCCGATGCTCAGGTTCACCGCCATGATGATGCCGAAGTGGATCGGGTTGACGCCTGCCGCGGTCACGATCGGCAGCAGCAGCGGCGTGAGGATCAGGATCGCGGCCGGCGGCTCGAGGAAGCTGCCGGCGATGAGGAGCCCGACATTGATGAGCAGCAGGGTCTCCCACGGCCGCATGTGCATCGCCTCGATGCCGCTCACGATGTGCTGCGGGATGCCGCTGGTGGTGAGCAGCCAAGAGTAGATGCCGGCCGCCGCCACGATGATCAGGATCTGCGAGATCAGGAACGCGGCGTTGACCACGACGCGCCAGAGATCGCGGATGGTGAGCTCGCGATAGATCACCGTGGTGACGAACAGCGAGTAGATCACCGCGACGCCGGCGGCCTCCGTCGGCGTGAACACGCCGCCATAGATGCCGCCGAAGATCACCACGATGGTGCCGATCGCCCAGCCGGCTTCCTTGGTGGTCTCCCAGATGTTGGCCCAGCGGGCGCGCGAGACCAGCGGCACCATTTTGATGCGCGAATAGGCGAAGACGTAGGCGGCGCCGACGACGCCGATCAGGAGGCTCGGCAGGATGCCGGCGGTGAACAGGAGCAGCGCCGACTGCTGCGCCGTCATCGAGTAGAGGATCATCGAGATCGACGGCGGGATGATCACCGCGACCGCGCCCGAGGAGGCGAGCAGCCCGACGCTGAAGCGTTCGTTGTAGCCGTTGCTCTTGAGCGACGGATAGAGCAGGCGGCCGACCGCCACCACGGTACCGACCGAGGTGTGCGCCATCGCGCCGAACAATTCCGACGACGCGACCGTGGTGAGCGCGAGCGAGCCGCGGATGCCGCCGATGATCGACACCACCCAGGCGACCACGCGCCGCGCGATGCCGCCCTGCGCCATGATCTCGCCGGCGAGCACGAAATAGGGCACCGCGAGCAGCGGGAAATTGTCGAGGCTGCCGAACATGTAGGTCGGGATCGCGGTGGTCGGCACATCGCCGGCGACGAACACGATCGCGGCCAGCGAGGTGAGCACCAGCACCGTGAAGATCGGAAAGCCCGCCATCATCAGCAGGACGGGCAGGCCGAAATAGATGAAATAAGCGGCCATGGGGTCCGGGGCTTGGGTGCTCAGTGCTCCGATCGGCTCGCGATCGGATCGGCGGGCGCGACGCCGCGCACCAGCAGGCGGATCGCGATCAGGAACGCCATGATCAGGAACCCGATCGGCATCATGCCCTGCGGCAAAACCAGCGGAATGTTGGCGGCCTGGCTGCGCTCATCGAGTTCGGCGAGCATCGAGACCACCGGCCAGGAGAGCGCCGCGAGAACGAGGCATGTCGCCACCACGACGAGCTCGCACACGGTCTCGACGATCGCGCGCGGCCGCGGCGGCAGCAGCGACACGAACGCGTCCATGCGGATCTGCCGTCCCGACCAGCCGACCAGCCCGCAGTTGAGAAAAACGCAGGCGATCATGAGGAAGAGCATCACCTCTTCGGCCCACGGGATCGACACCGAGAGGAAGTAGCGTCCGATGATGTTGGCGAAATTGACCGCCACGCTGCCGACGAGCAGCACGCCCGACGCGATGCGGATGACATGCATCACGCCCTGTGCGCCGCGTTCGAGCTGGGGGATCATGTGTTCTACCCTTCACCCTCTCTCAAAATCCACCGCCGTCATCGTCCGCGAAAGCGGACGATCCAGTACGCCGCAGCGGATCCCATAGGGCATTGCCGACGTTCCATCCGCCGCTTGCGAGTACTGGATTGCCCGCTTTCGCGGGCAATGACGTGGTGAAGCGGCGGGAGCGAACGCGAGCGCCGCGTTCATCGCGCTCAGTGCTTCGCCGCCGCGGCGCGCACCTTGAGCAGCAGCTCGTGCATCGCCGGCTGGTCCTTGGTGACCTCGTCGCCGACGCTGTCGAGCAGCGCCTTCATCTTGGGATAATCCTCGGCCGGCAGCGTGTGCACGGTGCCGCCGAGCTTGACCCAGTCTTCGGCGAGCTTCTTGGTGAAGTCCACTTCCCAGGCCTGCACCTGCGGCTGCACTTCCTGGCCGGTGTCGATCACGATCTTGCGCAGGTCGGGCGGCAGCTTGTCGAGCCACGCCTGGCTCACCACCGCGAGCGACACCAGGAACGTGTCGTTGGTGACCGTGATGGTCTTGACCAGGTTGTTCATCTTGAAGCCGACGAACACCGAAAGCCCGCTGATCGTGCCGTCGATCGTGCCCTGGCTCAGGCCCGGCATCACCTCGGAGAGCGGCATCGCGATGCCGGTGGCGCCGAGCCGGCTCATCTTGGCGCGCTCGAGCGCGGTGCCGTTGATGCGCAGCTTCTTGCCCTTGAAGTCGTCGAGCCGCAGGATCGCGTTCTTCGCCGCATAGGCCGCGGTGCCCAGGTTGAGCGTCGCGATGCCGACCAGGCGCTTCGGCGCCGCCATGCCGAGGATGATCTTCTGGATGTCCGGCTCGTAAATCGTCGCCGCGACGTTCGCGTCGTCGCGAAACAGCATCGGCGCGCTGAACACGCCGTAGCGTGGATCGAGCCCGACGTAGAAATCGACCGGCCCGATATAGCCCTGGATGCTGCCGAGCTGCACGCCCTCGATCTCGCGCGGGATCGGTCCGAGCTGGCTCGCCGGATAGATCTGCACCTCGATGCGCCCGTTGGTCGCCTTCTCGAGCGCCTCCTTGTACGTCTTGATGAACTGGTGCTGCGTTTCGTTGATCGTCGCGGTGCCGAACTTCATCACGAATTCGGCGGCTGCGGTCGGGCCGGCAGACAGGCCGGCGGCGGCGAGCGCCACGGCCGACAGCAACGTGCGCCATGGCGCACTGCGCGTCTTGATCATCACTTCCCCCCTTAGGGCTTCTTGTTTGGCGCGTGATCCTAGGTGGGCGAACGCTCGCGCTCAAGCTCCATCGGGTCGCACCGGCGGCGACGCGGATTGCGGCCGGGCCGCCGGTCTGACGGGCTTGCGACAGCCTTACTGCCGGTGCGCGCCGAAAAACACGGGGAGGCCGAACGTCAGCCCCGCGCGAATTTCGTTGACGGTCTGCCCGCCGACGAGGGCGTGACGGACGCCGACGTCGAAGCTCAGCTTGTCGTTCACTTGCCAGATCGCCCCGACCAGCGCCGAATAGGTCTGTGCCGTGCCGAACTCGTTTTCGTAGAAGAACTCTGCAACCGGCCGTACCTTCCAGGTCGACGGCCCCTCGATGATGGTGCCGAGGAACGCATCGGCGTGCTGGTCCCGCGTCAACTCGGCCTGGGCGTTGAGGTGGATGGTCGTCCATTGGAAGCGCTGCGAGACGACGCCGGCCACGCTCGCGCCGACGCCCGCGTCCGCGTTGATGCCGGGCAGCAGCGCGCCGAACTCGGTCGCGACGCTCGGGCCGCTCTTGTCCTGCAGGCTGCCCTCGCGCAGCACGTGCTTGAGGAAGACGCCGGTCCCCGCGAAGCTCGCGCGGTCGTCGGACTGGCCGAGCGGAAAGTGCCCCTGTCCCTGCGCGACCGCCTCCCAGCCCTCGGCAAAGCCGAGATTGACCACCCAGTCCGGCGCCACGAGGGTCTTGGCGGGGCCCTGTTTTAGGGCGCCCGCCGGCTGCAGCTCGACCTCGAGCTCGCCGAGATCGGCGACCGCCGCGTCGGTCCCTTCGAACGGCCGAAAGGCCCAGGCTGGCCGGCAGATCATCGCCAGCATGACGCACGACAGCGCCACCCGGGCGCGCCATGGCCAGCGAGCGGGGAAGCGTCTTCGCAAGGACGGCTGCACGGTCCTCCCCCGATCTTTAGATTGTGGCTCGAACAATATCTTTTCCGAAAACGGGTATCCACTCCGTATCAAGTACGGGGCAGGCTTTTGCAGGATCACGGCGTGGGACGCAGGACCCAGATCGCCGCCGGCTCGCCGCCGCTGGCGCGAACCGCGACGAACAGGCGATCGACCTGCGGCACGAACAGCGACGTGCGCGCGCCCGCGACCGTTCGCACGCGCGCCAGCCGGCGCCAGGGCGTGCTCGCCTTGTCGAGCACGTCGACAAATCCTTCGCCGCAACTCGCATAGATACGCTGCCGCTTCGCATCGACGAACACGTCGTCGATGTCGCCGCAGACGTCCGCCGACGCGCCCATGCCGCCATCGGCCATCGCGAAGGCGACGAGCTTCGCGGGACGGCGAAACGCCACGATGACCTCTTGCGTAGGTTCATCCAACGCCATCGCGAAATTTCCGCTCATGCCCTGTGTGGGCCAGCGCGCGGTCATCTTGCCCGCCGCCGGATCAATCACGGCGATCATCTGCGCGCCCGGAACGTTGACGTAGATGTGCTTTCCGTCACGCGTGAGCTGGAAGCTCTCGGGATGGCCGGGAAGCGGGATATCGGTGGGCTTGCTGACGCTGGCCGGATCGATGACGGCGAGCCCGCCGCCGCCATATCCGACGAACAGCTTGCCCGTCGCCCCGTCGAAACGGATGTTGTCGGCGTCGCTGCCGAGCCTGACCGCATCGCCGGGCGTGTAGCGGTCGCCGCGGAAGAGCTGCACCGAGCCGTCACGGGCGTTCGCGACGTAGAGCGTCTCGGTCGACGGCACGTAGCCGACGCCTTGCGGCTCCTTGAGCCCGGCGATGACCTGCACGAGCTTGTTCGACTTGATATCGATGACTGCCACCGTGTCGTTGCCGAGCTCGGCGACGAACAGCCGGCCGCGCGCGAGGTCGATCGCCAAGTGGTCGATCCGGCCGTTCACCTGCCCGAGCGGAATCTTCGCCTCGACCTGCAGCGCCTCCGACGCGGTGGCTTGCGCGGGCGCCGATGTCGGCGCCAGTGCGGCGAGTGCCGCGGCCACAATCGGGATGGCGAATTTCGGCAAGGAGTTCCGCATCGTTACCTCCTCGTTGGCTAGGGCGCGTTACTTCACCATGACCCAGGCGGGTTGCAGCAGCGGATAGGCGATGAGGCCGATCACCGCGGTCGCGGCGATGAGCAGCGGATTGCTCACCTTCCAGCGGAAGAGGACCGCAAGCGACGCGAGCCCGATGAGGGCGGTGAGCCAGTCGCCGATCGCGATGCGGCCGAGCAGGAAGCTCGCGCCCAGGATGGTGCCGATCGCGGCGGCGTAGGCGCCTTTGATGAAGCCCTGCACGTTGGGATTGGCGCGGTAGCGCGCGAGCAGCGGCGCCGCGACCAGCACCAGGATGAACGACGGCAGGAAGATGCCGATAGTCGCAACAAGCGAGCCCGTGAATCCCGCGACCAGGTAGCCCACGAAGGTCGCCGTGATCACCACCGGGCCGGGGCTGATCATCCCGATCGCGACCGCGACCAGGAATTGCCGCTGATCGAGCCAGCCGTATTGCTGCACCAGGCCTTGCTCGAGAAACGGCACGATGACGAGGCCGCTGCCGAAGGTGAGCGAGCCGGCTTTGACGAAGAACAGAAAAAGCTTGCCCAACGTCGATGCCGGGGCGGCGGCGGGCGCGAGCTGAGCCAGCACCGGCGCCGCCACGATGTCGAGCGCCGCGGTCGTGCCCGGCCGGCGCAGGCTGCCGTACCAGAGAATACCGACGATGCCCGCGCCGATGAACAGGAGCGCCACCTCGGCCTTGAGCACGACCGTCACGGCGAGACAGGCCGCCGCGATCGCCCACTGCATCCAATCTTCCATGCCGAGCTTCGCCAGCCGGTAGCAGGAGTGCAGGATCAGCGCGATGACGGCCGGGCTGACGCCGTAGAAGATCGCCGTCACCGGCTGCAGCCCGCCGAAATGGACGAAGGCCGCGCCGAGCGCCGCCACGATGACGAAATTCGGCAGGATGAACGCCCAGCCGCCCGCCCAGGCGCCCCAAAATCCGCCGCGCAGATATGAAACGTAGATGCCGACCTGAATCGCGAGCGGTCCGGGGAGCGATTGGCAGATCGCGATCGCCTCGCGCATCTGCTCCTTCGTGAGCCATCCCTTGTCGGCGACGAGCTCGCGCTCCATCTGCCCGACCAGCGCGACCGGCCCGCCGAAGCCGATGAGGCCGAGACGCAGGAAATAGATCGTCAGCTCCGCGATCCGCCCGCGTCCGGGTTCAGCCGCCGTCGTCATGGTTGTCCCCTCTCGCCGAGCCGACGCTCGACATTCCGTTGGTGCGAGGCCGATCGGCGCACCGGCCGGCCTCGCGTTTCAGTCGATCGAGCCGTCAGTTCTTGGCGACCGCCATCTTGTCGAGCGCGGCGCGCAAGCCCTTCGCGAGCTTAACCGCATCATCATTCGCCCAGAAATGCATGAAGAACAGCCGTGGCTGCTCGTTGAGCATGTGGCTGTGCAGTGCCGTCACCTCGATGCCGTTCTGCCGCAAGGTGCGCAGCACCGGATTGACCTCGTCGGCGGTCATCACGAAGTCGCCCGTGATCGCGGCTTTGGCGTTGCCGGTCGGCTGGAAGCCGATGCCGGTCGCGAGGCCGAGCGGCCCGGCGGGCGCGATCGTCATGCCCTCCTGGGTCACCGGGGCGCTGCGCGGAATGCCGAACTGGTAGACGCCGCCGTTCGCCGTGCCCTTGACGCCCATGATCTTGTCGAGCGCGGCGGTGTCGAGGTCGATCGCGGGCGGCGCGGCGGGCGCCGCCGGCGTGGCAAGCGGCGTCTTGCTCACCGCCAATGCGTCATGGATCGCCTTGGCGAGCTTGACGGGGTCGCCCATGCCGCCGACATGCATGTAGAACGTCGCCGGGGTCGCGCGCAGCAAGTGATTGTGGACTGCCGTGATGTCGAGGCCGCCCTCGATCATCTTTGCCATCACGGGATTGATCTCGGTTTCGAGCAGCACGAGATCACCCATCACCATCACGCCGCCATGCATCGGCTTGAACGCGACCCAGCCGCCGAGCGCGAGTGCCGGCCTGATCGCGACGCCGTCGAGCGTCACCTGCAGGTCGGAGCGCGCGAAACCGTAGCGATGCACGTCGCCCGCAACCGCCGCGGCCTTGCGGCCGAATGCGTCGTCGACCTTCTGCCAGTCGATTTCCTGCGCGCTTGCCGCCGCCGGCAGCCACGCTGCCAGCAGCGAAAGCAAGATCCATCCTCGTCTCATCTGACCACTCCTTGGTTTTGGGCAACGCCCGGGTTCTCGTCCCCACATTCGGATGCGTCCCGCAGCCGTCATGGCCGCTCGGTTATCGGAAGAGGCTCGATGATGATCGGATCAAACCGCATGACGCTGCCGGGCTCGCGCCAAAAGGCGACGCGTCCGGGCTGGCGCAGCCTCTTGTCGTAAGCGGTGAACAGCCAGTGCCCGTCGAGCGAGACGCCGAATTGCCCGTCCTCGGCCCGGATCGCGACCGTATGCCAGGCGTCGCGAGAGATATTTAAATCGACGCCGATGATCTCGGTCGAGCGGCCGTCCGCCACGCGCGCAAAGGCGACCCTGCTCCTCGCGACATCGAGCTTGAGGACGTAGTAACTGCCACGCTCGGTCAGACGTATCGCCACTCCCCCTATGTCTTCCTCCGCGCCCGGCAACGCCTTGAGGCGAAGCCGCATCTCGAAATTCTTCGGCGGCACGGCATCGAGAATCGTGAGGCGCGATCGGTCATCTCGACGGACGGCGCTCGATTTGTCGGCATCCAGGCGGGTATCCGCCCGCGCATCGGGAGTCGCCGTATGGCCGACGCCGGCATGCCCGACGGACGGAACATCCTCGAAGCCGCCCGATGAGGCGCTTGCGATGCTGGCGCGTGGCGCTGCCCCGATTACCAGTGTTCCCGCCAAAAGTGCGAGTGCGAGGGAACGGCCGGCGCTGACGGTCGCGATCGAAGCCCGCGCACACGGATGTCCGGCAGAAATAGGAAGTGAGATTCCGTCCATGCGCAATCGTCTCGACAAATGCGAGTGTTGCGCAGAGCTTGGACGGACACCCGTCTGGTGGGGAGCCTGCGTTTCCCCGCCAAGAAAACTACCGAAGCGCGTAAAGGTTCGCAAGCCTCGCCAAGGAATCGTGGGTGCAATCGCGGTGCCTGCGCAAGTTCGAATATGCCGCGCCTCCGGTTAAACTCCCGCAGCGATCTGAAGTCGGCCTCCAGGCGCCGACCGGACGGCCGCCAGCCGGGCGATTTCCGCAGGCGCCTGCTCCGGAAACGGGAAAACCGAGCTGACGTTGATTTCGCAAAGAACGTAGGTGTCCTCGCCGGATTTGGTGCGCGGCCCATAAAGGAAATCGGCATCCCAAATGATCGGGAGCGACGTCGCATCGATATCCAATACCCGCATCATCTGCGGCGTCCATTCTTCTTCCATCTTTGTCCGGAGAGTCTGGAACGCTGCTTCGGAGGCAGGGTACATGATGCGGGGAGGCACCGGCGCCGATTGCAAATCCGAGCTGACAGGCGGCGGAGCCATCAGGGCTCTGACGAACTGGTGTCCGAAGCCCACGACTTTGTCGGCACACATATAGCATCGGATCATGCCGTCGTGCAGCCGCGGCTGGAACGGCTGGTCGACGATGCAACCATCGGCGGCGAAATACGCCTCGCACCGGCGCATGAAGTCGTCGAGCGGCATTTCTTCCGGCATGCTGCCGCGGCGGGCGTGCAGCACGCGCACTATCTCGGTTCGATGCTCAGGCAAAAGGGCCCGCTCGACTTTCCACACGCCCTGGCCGCCGTTGCCGCGATTCTGCTTGAGAACGCGAGGTCCCACCGACTGCAGTCGTGTTGGGAACTGTCGGCAGAACTCTTCAGCGTTCGTATAGAGATGGGTGTCGGTGCCCCAACTCAAGTGCTTTGTGCGATGAAGAACCTGCTTCACGCCCATCTTGAGGATCACGTCGGGATGGGCGCTGACCCAAATCCCTTTGGACCCGACGTCGCGCAGCATCGCGTCAAGCGAAATCCGGTTCTTTCCCTCGGAAATGGGATCGACCCAAACTAGCACGCCATTCAGCGTCAACAGTTGATCGCGCACCTCCTGCACCATGTCGTCTGAATAGACGGCCGGCTCCGCGTGCAGGCGAAGCGCCGCCATCGCGTCGAAGATCCGGTTGAGCCGATTGTTTTGCGGTGTCGCGTTGCGCCGCCCCTCGCGGTCGCCGCGCCACAAGATGCCGACCGTGAAAGTCATCTCGAAATCTCCGAATGGTCGCTGACCGTCGTCCCTGATCGCCTCATTCGCCATTTTATCGAGGGCTTCGTGCAGGCGCTCGGCCAGTTTTACGCGTTGTCGTGGTCCCAAACACACCTCACTCGCGGCACGGGCATGACGCGGGCCTGATCGAATACTCGAGCACCGCCTCGTCCGCTGCGAAGATCGTGGTTGAGTCGATCTGACCCGGCGTCCAGGTGAACAACTCGCTGAACCCCAGATCGGGTGCGTCCTCCTTGAGCCGGATGAAATCGATGGCGAAACGCCCGGACGGGACCGCGCAACGCGATGCGTCGACCGCGATATGCGCGACCCATGTCCGCCGCCACTGACGCATATCCGAGAAGGTGGTGCCTTTCACGGTCAGGACCGGCTTGCACTCTGGCGCGCCCGCCGCATTGCTCCCGCCGCAGACGATGAACGCCACGGCCAGCAAGGATGATAATGTACGTGTCATGGGATGCTCCGTTCAATTCAGGTGTTGGTGGCCGTAGATGCGCCGGGCTCTTTGGTGGTGAGCACGGCGTAGACGAGGAGCGCCGCGTAGAGCGCAAATCCGATCGCGACGGCCGCGAACAATCCGCGCACGTCTAGGCCGAGCCAGGCGATAGCGACGAGACCGCCCGCCGCGCTGAGAAACAGCCGCGCCGCATTGGCGATCACCGCCTTGACGGCGCGGCCGACACCTTGCGTCACGAAGAACAGGCCGAGCCCAAGCCCGTAGAGCGCGTAAGCCGGGCCGACGATGTGCAGATAGGAGGCGCCGAGCCGGATAATCTCGGCGTCGTCGCTGAACAGGCCCATCCACAGCGTGGGACGCAGCGCGACGACGAGGCCGATCACGCCGCTGACCGCCGCGACCGTCAGCGCACCGGTCCAGGCGATCTCGCGGGCGCGGCCGTATTGGCGGGCGCCCCAGTTGGTGCCGACCATCGCGACGATCGCGGTGCCGAAGCCGAAGGCGACCGGCTGGAGGATGTATTCGAGCCGCGCGCCCATCGCATAGGCGACGGCGGCCTCGCGTCCCAGATGGCCCGCGACCCCGGTCAGGACGACGACGGAGAGATTGGTAATGGCCGTATTGATGAGGCCGGGCACGCCGACCTTGAGGATGTCGGCAAATAATCCCCACCGCGGCGTCGTCCCGCGGAAATTCAGCCGAACGGCCGCGCGACCCGAGCGCAGGTACCAGATCAGCACCGCGCTGCCCACCGCGAATGGGATCACCAGGCCCCAGCCTGCACCGGCCGGGCCGAGCGCCGGCAATGGGCCAACGCCGAAGATCAAGACGGGCGAGATCGCGATGTGTGCGAGCACGCAGGCGACGAGCACCGTCGCGGGCAGGCTCATGTTGCCGGTGCCCCGCACCGCATTGCCGAGGAAATTGAGGACGCAGATGCAGACGGCGCCGCCCAGCGCCACGTTGGCATACGCCAGCGCATCCGCCAGCATCTCGTCGCGCCCGCCCATCCACCGGAACAGGAACGGGGCGCCGAGCAGCATCGTGGCCGCGAAGATCGCGCCGAGCGCGAGTGCCAGCAGCAAGGCGTGGAACACGAGGGCGTCGGCACGCTCACGCGCGCCGGCGCCGAGCGCCCGCGCGACCGCGGACGAGACGCCGTTGCCCATGCCGCTGTTGGTCGTCTGCAGGACAAGCATCACCCACGGGAACGCGAGCGACGCGCCGGCGAGCGCGTTGGTCCCGATCCGCCCGAGAAAAAATCCGTCGAACGTGATCACGCCCGCGAAGGCGAGCAGATTGAGCACGTTCGGCGCGGCGAGCCGCAGGAGCGTCGGCAGCACCCGACCTTCCAGCAGCAGCTTGGTGCGGGCCGCGGCAGGTGCTGGTTTTGGTCGCACCGGGAATGAGGTTGAAATCGTTGCGCTTCGATCGCTCACAAGGCGCTCCCTCCCCGTTGGGGGGCGGAGCAGCGCTTGGACGAAGCGTCTTTTGTGCCGCCGGGCGGCTGCAGGAGGCCCGGCCGAACGCGAGATAGCGCGCCTTCACGCCCGGCCGCAAAGCATCGTTTCTGAGGCTAGTGCCTACATTTTCTCGGGCAGGCGGCGGCCAAGCTACCCGGGGCGGTCACCGATGCCAGAACCACTTGGCGGCCTCGCCATAGGCCTCCCGGCGCGTCAAGCCGATGTCGCGCAGGAGGTGCTGGTTGTCGTGATCGGCCAGTTCGCGCAGCGCGCGACGCTGTTCGGTGCGCGCCAGGCCGGCGCGGATCGCGTGCGACAGCACTTTAAAGAGCGCCGCACCCGCGGCGAACGGCCAGGACGACCGGAGGAAGCGGCCGCCGCCGTCAACCCTCCTGGTGATCGAACTCGACATGACCGGTCCTTTCCTCGTCGCGCGGAACGCCTCGCGCGCCCGAGGGGACCGATAGAGCCGGAGCGGCTTGTTTCCAAAGCATCCTTTCTCTATCCTGCCCGAGATTTTCTCATGAGATTTGGCCATGCTCCGCCGGCTGCCCGTGCTCAATGCGCTCAAATCGTTCGAGGCCGCGGCACGGCACGAGAGCTTCACGCGGGCCGCCGAGGAACTGTGCGTCACGCAAGGAGCCGTCAGCCATCAGGTGAAGGCGTTGGAGCAGGAGCTCGGCGTCAAGCTGTTCAATCGTGAGCGCCAGCGGCTCGTCATCACCACGGCGGGCCGTGAATACCTTAACGTCGTGCGCGACGCATTCGATCGGATCGCGATCGGGACCGAGCGGCTCGTGCAGCGCCAGAGCGGCGGCTCCCTGACGATCAGCACCTCGCCGGATTTCGCCGCAAAGTGGCTGGTGCATCGCATCGGGCGGTTCTCCGAGGCGCACCCCGACATCGCGCTCAACGTCTCGGCCACGATGCATCATGTCGATTTTGCGCGCGAGGAGGTCGATCTTGCGGTCCGGCACGGTGACGGCAACTGGCCGGGATTGCATGTGGAACGACTGTCCGCCGAGCAGCTTTTTCCCGTCTGCAGCCCGAAGCTGCTGCAAGGCCGAGGGCGTCTCGCCAAGCCTGCCGACGTGCTGAAATTCCCGCTGCTCCACCTCGAGACGCGGCAATACTGGCCGGCCTGGCTCGATGCGGCCGGGGTGACCGACCTCGACGTTTCGCAAGGTCCGATCATGAATCGGGTGAGCATGCTGATCGATGCCGCGATCGACGGTCACGGGATTGCGCTCGCGCGCACCACGCTTGCGGCCTGGGATCTGCTCAACGGCCGGCTGGTGCGGCCCTTCGCCGAGGCTTTGCGCCTGTCCAAGACCTATTGGATCGTATGCCCGAAGGCGACCGCGATGCTGCCGAAGATCAAGAGCGCGCGCGAGTGGCTGCTCGCAGAGGCCGCGAGCGATATGCGCCGGCTGAAAGCGCTGTGGCGAGCGGCGTAGATCGACATTGGCAGACGCAGCATTCACCCGCGCGATTGACAGCCGCGTGCGCTGATCGTACGCGGCGCCGACACGCCCCACCGCGACCTGACGCCGGAATCGCCCGGCCTCTATGCGTATGCGACCGGTTTCCAGGCCATCGCCAAAGATGACTTCGACAACATGGCGCGGCAGTTCCCGGCCTATGACGCGCTCTATGCGTATTGTCAGGCGGAGACGACGGGATGAGCCGATGCAGTGTTTCCTCGAGCTGATCACGTCCTCGGCGCGCGAAAAGACCACGCGAAAAATATCGAGCCGGTGCGTTCGCTGCCTCTCGCGCGTGCGTGCTTTCCCGCCGGCTATTCCGCGGCCGGCGCCAGGCTTGATTGCGCGACGAACGCCGTGAGCGCGTCCGCGATCTCGTCCTCGTACGGCGCCCAATCGGGGAATGGGATCAGCGGCACGTCCTGGTCCTCGATCGGCAGGCGGTGCAGCCTGGCGCCCGGGATGAGACCGTGCGCCGTGAGGCCGCTCGCGCTCGCATGGGTCTTGTCGTTGCCCGGGATCACGATGGTCGGCACCTTGACGGAGTGCAGCTCCTCCTCGGTCACGCCCATCACCGGATGGTTCGCGCCGGCGACGAAGATGTCGCGCCAGCGGCTCATGACCTCGATGAACTTCTCGACCGGCAGGTTCCTGAGATAGTCGCCGTTGCGCGGATTAGCCTTGATGCGCTCCTGGTACTGCTCGGTGGCGCACACTGCCGTCATGCCGCCCGCGCGCGCCGCGCGGATGAACTGGTCGTAGTAGTTTTCCGGCAGGCGCCCGGCCGCGAACGGGCCGCCCGTGACCCGCAAGAGCAGCAGGCCGCGCACGGCATCGGGATTGCGCAGCGCGAACAGGATCGAGGTGCGCGCGCCCGACGAACTGCCGCCGAAGAAGGCGGGCAGGGCGCCGAGGCGCCCCATCAGCTCGCGCATGTCCTCGGTCCAGATCACCTCCTCGCCGTCCTGGCCGTCGATCAGCACATCGGAGGCGCCGGTGTTGCGCCGATCGTGCAGCACGATGCGGTGGCCGCGCGCCGCGAGCTTCTTCGCCAGCGGAATGAACTCGTCGTGGCCGCGCCGCCCGCCGGTGGTCAGCATGATCCACGGGCCGCGCTCGCCGATGACCTGGTAGTTGATGTCGACGCCGCGGATGTTGGTGACGGGCATTGGTTGCTCCCCTCTCTTTCGCGCAACTCACGCGTAACTCAAGCCCACCCTCATCCTGAGGGGCACTCGCGAGGCGAGTGCGTCTCGAAGGACGCGGGTGGCCGATGAAGTGCGGCACACGTGTGCAAGCGGCCCATCCTTCGAGACGCCCGCCTTCGCTACGCTACAGCGGGCCCTCAGGATGACGTTTTCATAAGGCTACGCAGTCAGCGCGCATGCGGCAATGCCCGCGATCGTCCCGCTGACCCGCCCGCGCCGTTCCGCTATCCTGCAGGTCACGCGGTACGCGGGCGCGCCGTCGCGCATCAGACAATTCGTACGACCCGGAGGGCCAGCCTTGGACAAGTTCATCATTCAGCCGCACGGCCGCCTGCAGGAATGGATCGCACACGAGAAGGGCTACTTCCGCGCCGAGGGGCTCGACTACGAGTTCAAGGGCGGCCTGTCGGCCGAGCGCAAGAAGCAGGTCGACGGCGGCGGCAAGGTGGTCGACGTGATGTCGGGCGCGTTCGAGTCCTATCGCCAGGGCGGCGGCAACAAGGGCGTGCGGTCGGACATCTCATGCGCCTGCCACTGGGTCGTGAACCAGGCCTCGTCGCAGGACATCGGGACCATGTGGGGCCGCGCCTACGTGGTCACGCCTGGCGCCGTCATGGTGCCGCCCGAACTCGAGCCTCAAGACGCCGGACGACCTCGCCGACCAGGAGATCGCGGTCGGCTACCATTCGGGCAGCCACTTCACCACCCTCCAGGCGCTCGAGCCGTTCCTGGCGCGCGAGCGGATCAAGCTGCGCTTCGTCGGCTCGGCGTGGGCGCGCGTCGACGTCGGCGTCGGGCGCGACGTGCCGGCGACCAGCGTGTGGGGGATCACCTACCAGGTGCTCGAGCAGCTCGGCTTCCGCAAGATCGTCGACACCACGTTCATGATCGCCTTCATGTTCCCGCACGGCACCGCCGAGGCGGACGTCGGGAAATACATGGATGGCCTGCGCCGCGCCCAGATGGACCTCGATCTCGCGCCGGAGAAATACAAGCATTTCTACCTCAACGAGATTCCCGAGCGCTACCGGTCGGCGGTCGACGTGCGGCGTTTCTCCAGCGGCGAGCGCATCGTCTTTCTGCCGTATGGCGAGGAGACCTATCGGCAGACCCAGGAATGGATCCACGAGCGGGGGCTCTTCCCCGACCGCGAGCCGGTCGTCGACTACGACGGCGCGGTCGCGCACTGACGGCGGGAGTTCGGCGAGCGGGCTGGACGATTCTCGGCGCTGGCTATTCGCCGCTCCACTGCGGCTTGCGCTTGCTGAGGAACGCATCGAGGCCCTCGCGAAAGTCGCGGCTCATGTAGCACTGCAGGATCAGGTCCTCGCCTTCCTCGCGCGTGAGCCGATGCTGCAGCCGCGCCAGCGCTTGCTTGGTGGCGTTGAGGGTGAGCGGCGCATGGCCGGCGATCAATGTGGCGAGCTCGTCCGCGCGTCGTTGCAGCGCCGCCACGTCCTCGACCACCTCGCTGAGCAGCCCGACCGCGGCGGCTTCTTCGGCATTGAGCAGGCGTGCCGTGAAGATCAGGTCCTTCACCCGCGCTGGGCCGACCAGCGCCGTGAGCCGAGAGAGATTCGACATGGAAAGGCAGTTGCCGAGCGTGCGCGCGATCGGGAAGCCATATCGCGTCGTCTTCGTCCCGATGCGCAGGTCGCAGCATGCCGCGATGCCGGCGCCGCCGCCCGTGCAGGCGCCGTTGATCGCCGCGATAACCGGCACCCGGCATTGCTCGAGCTCGCCCAGCACCCGGTCGATGCGCGCCTCGTAGTCGAGCGCATGCTGCGGGGTCGTGAAGGCGCGGAACTGGTTGATGTCGGTGCCGGACGCGAAGGCCTTGTCGCCGGCGCCGGTGAGCACCAGCACCTTGATGGTCTTGTCCAGGTTCGCCTGGCGGCAGATCTCGGCGAGGCGCTCGTACATCGCGAACGTGAACGCGTTGCGCGCCTGCGGACGGTTGAAGGTCACCCGTCCGATGCCGTCGCGCAGGTCGAGAAGGATGTCGTTGGAGGCTGAGGCCTGGTCCATGGTTGCTCGATCGATTGCCGGGAAGTCCCGGTAACCTAGCCCGGATCGGGCGCGAGCGAAATCCGGTGTGCCAATCAGGCTGCGCGGACGGAGACCAGGAAGTTCTCCATTTCGCGCTTGAGGCGGCTGCTTTCGTTCGACAAAATCTGCGCCGAGGACAGCACCTGCGCGGACGCCGCGCCGGTCTCGCCGGCGCCACGGTTCACGTTGCCGATGTTCGCGACGACCTGCGACGTGCCCTGCGCGGCTTGCTGCACGTTGCGGGCGATTTCCTGGGTGGCGGCGCCCTGCTGCTCGACGGCCGCCGCGACCGCGGTCGCGATCTCGGCGATACGGCCAATGGTCTTCGTGATGTCCTTGATGGCCGCGACCGAATCCTGAGTGGCGGCCTGGATGCCGCTGATCTGGCCGGAGATCTCCTCGGTTGCCTTGGCGGTCTGCGTCGCAAGCGCCTTGACCTCCTGGGCGACGACTGCAAAGCCTCTGCCGGCATCGCCGGCGCGAGCGGCCTCGATCGTCGCGTTGAGCGCCAGGAGGTTCGTCTGGTCGGCGATTGCCGTGATGAACTTCACGACGTCGCCGACGCGATTTGCCAGCTGCGACAGCTCGGCGATGCGATCATCGGTCCGCGCGGCTTGTTGGACGGCTTCGGAGGCGATCCTGCTCGACTCCTGCACCTGGCGGGCGATCTCGTCGACCGAGGAGGCAAGCTCTTCGGCCGAGGCCGCGACCGTCTGGACGTTGGCCGATGCCTCCTCGGAGGCGCTCGCCACCACGCTGGCGAGCTCGCGTGTGGTCTCGGCCGTCTTGCTCATGGTGTTCGCCGCGCCTTCCAGCGAGCCTGACGTCGAGGATACCTTGTCGACGATCTCGCCCACCGCCGTCTCGAAGCGGTCGGCGAAGTTCTGCAGCTCAACCTTGCGCGCGTGCTCGACTTCGCGACCCTTCTCCTCGCGCTCGGCGGCTTCGCGCTGGGCCTTGGCAACCGCCTGCAGCTTGAAGTCCTCGACGGCGCGCGCCATCTGGCCGACCTCGTCGCGGCGACCGAGGCCGGGCAATTGAACGGAGAAGTCTCCCTTCGCCAGTTCGCGCATGGCGGCGCACATCGCGACCACCGGGCGCGAGATGTCGCGTCCGACGAAGAAAGAGATCAGCACGCCGATCAGTGCCACCGCGAAGACGACGCCGGCAAGCATCAATTTCTGCGCCTCAAGCGCCATGTTGGCGCGCGCAATCTCGCGGCCGCGCCGGTCGTCGCTGGCAAGGATCAGGTTCTTGGTGAGCTCCTTGATATCGACAAATTGCCGTTCCGCCCCCTTGATGAAGATGAGAGCCGATCCGGCGTCTCCGTCGGCCATATCGAGCGCATCGCCGGCCTGCTTCAAATAGGCGGCGACCGCCGCATGCAGCTTCTTGAACTGTTCCATCGTTGCGGCGCTGGCGTCTTGCGAGGCCTCGGCCGCCTTGAGCTTTTCCGAGATTCCGGCGAGCGCCGCCGAGGTCTGCTTGATCAGCGCCGGCAACTGGCTCTGATCCTTCTCGTTGGCGGCCATGGCCGCCACCCGATAGAGGTTGGCATGCGCCTCCCAGACCGCCGTGTTGAGATCGGCGACCACCTCGGCCTGCCGTACCGGCCCAGCGAACAGGGCCGAGACGTTCGCCTGATTGGTCGTCAGCGTGTGGAGGAAATAGCCACCCACGCCGACCAGCGCGACGATGAGGCACGCGGGTGCGAGCTGGATTTTCCAGTGGAACCCAAGGTTACGCAGCCACGCGAACATTTTGGCACGCCTCGTCGATTAGTGGGGTGGAAAGGCGGCCGTCGGGCGCGGACGGGCCTCAGGGTTTGTAGATGCCGCCGCAAACCGCGGTGTTGTCCAGCCGTTCGCAATACATCTGCTTGGGCTCGACCTTGTTGGTCACGGGATCCTTGAACTTGTAATCCTGCCAGAACGTCGGCTGCTTCTGAGCGAGTTCGATGCGCTCCTTCACGAAGTATTTGCCGTCGACGTCCTGGGCTTCCTTCATGTCCTTGCCGACAAATTTCGCATTGCCGCCGTGCGCCAGGACCTTTCCGTCCAGCTGATAGACGACGACGTACAAGTCGCGATCGACGAACTGGCCTTTCTTGTCGCTGATTTCGGCGTATGCCTTGTCGGGCCCCTGTGCCTTGATATAGGCGACGGCCTTCGTCACCATCGCGATTGCCTCGTCCTTGCCGGCATGATCGGCCGCGAATGCCGGCCCCATGACCAGGGATGCGCCGATTGCGGAAAGCAATGCTGACTTGGCAGCGAAGCCTTTCATGATTCGTTCTCCCGGATTCCCCTTCTCGCAAGGGGCTCCCACGATGACGCCACGAAAGGGAAAATTATCTATTAACTGCCTGCAAAACGAGCAGGCGGTGCGGCAATCTGCGCGATCGTCGGCGGCGGGAGCGGCGCTTGCTGCGGCACGCTGCTTCCCGCGGGCGCTTGTCGAGGCCCGCGCCGCCGAAGCGAGGAACCGCTACTGAATCTCCATGCCGGCGTCGTGGATCACCTTGGCCCAGCGCTCGCCGTCGGCCTTGAACCGCGCGGTCGCCTCCTCGGGGGTGTTCACCAACGGCTCGTAGCCGAGCGTCGCAAAGCGCTGCTTGATGTCGGGCACCCCCACGGCATGCACGACCTCGCGATGCAGCCGCGTGATGATGTCCTTGGGCGTGCCGGCCGGCACCACCACGGTGAACCAGGTATCGCCCTCGATCTGCGGATAGCCAGCCTCCGCGAAGGTCGGGACGTCGGGCGTTGCCGACGCGCGCTTGGCGCCGGTCACCGCGAGGGCGCGCAGCTTCTCGGCCTTGATCAGCGGCACCGCCGGCGCGATCGCGCCGAACGAGATCGGCGTCTGACCGCCGAGCGTCGAGGCGACCGCCTCGCCGCCGCCTTTGAACGGGACATGCACGAGGTCGAGCTTGAGAGACAGACGGAAGAGCTCGCCCACGAGGTCGGGCGGCGTGCCGAGACCGGGCGACGCATAGCTGTACTTCTTCGGATTGGCGTTGATCAGGTCGACCAGCTCCTTGACGCTGTGCGCCGGCACCGACGGGTGGACCGTCAGGATCGCCGGCGAGGTGGCCGCGATCGTGACCGGGTCGAAGCTCTTGATCGGATCGTAGTCGACCTGGCGGAAAAGCGACGTGTTGATCACGAAGTTCGCCCCGTCGATGAACAGCGTGTAGCCGTCCGCCGTCGCCTTGGCGGCGCGCGCCGCGCCGATATTGCCGCCGGCGCCGCCGACATTCTCGATGTAGAACTGCTGGCCCATCTGCTCGGAGAGCTTGGGCGTGATCAGCCGGGCGAACAGGTCGGTCGGGCCGCCCGGCGTGAATGGGACGATGACGCGCACGGAATGCGACGGGTAGGTCTCGGCGCGCGCGATCCGCGGCGCCGCGACGCCGGCGGCGGCCGCTCCCGCAAGCGTGAGAAACTCTCGGCGGTGGAGCGTCATGGCGTTTCCCTCGAAATTCTTGTCGGTCTCCGCGAAGCGCGGCTCGCAGGATCTGGATATTGCCCCATCGGGGCGATGCCCGTCTCGCCGAAATTGCCCCTGCGACCGTTCGTACCGGCACCGGCCGCGCGCCGGCCGCCTTGCAAAGCGGCCCTGTCCCGCTATCAAGTGAAATCCCGAGTTTAGGCCGGCGCCAGCGCCGCGGCCGCCGCTGCGCGGCCCGCGCCGCGCTGAAAATGGAGGACATCGAGGTGGCACTCAACAAGCGTTCCCGCGTCATCACCGAAGGCGATGCACGCTCGGCCAACCGTGCGATGCTCTATCCGGTCGGCTTCACGGCGGCGGACTTCGGCAAGCCGATCGTCGGGATCGCGCATGGCCACTCGACCATGAACCCGTGCAATGCCGGCATCGGCTCGCTGGTCGACCGTGCCGTCACGGCCGTCAAGGCGGCCGGCGGCATGCCGCAGACCTGGGGTTTTCCGACCGGCTCGGACGGCATCAGCATGGGCACCGAGGGCATGCGCTACTCGCTGCCGTCGCGCGAGGAGATCGCCCGCTGCATCCAGATCGGCTGGGGCAGCCACCAGATGGACGGCCTGATCGCCATCGCGGGCTGCGACAAGAACAAGCCCGGCGCCCTGATGGGCCTCGCGTATTGCAACGTGCCATCGCTCTACGTCGACGCCGGCACCATCAAGCCAGGCAAGTGGAAGGGCCAGGATCTCACCATCGTCTCCGCCTTCGAGGCGGTCGGCGCCTACAACGCCGGCAAGATGGCGCGCGAGGATTTCGAGGGCATCGAGCGCCACGCCTGCCCGGGCTTCGGCGTGTGCGGCGCGCAGTACACCGCAAACACCATGGCGACGGCCGCGGCCGCGCTGGGCTTAGGCCTCATCGACACGCCGCTGATGGCGGCCGAGGACGCCGAGAAACTCGACTCGCTCGACCAGGCCGCGAAGGTGCTGCTCAAGGCGATCGAGCTCGACCTCAAGCCGCGCGACATCATCACCCGCAAGTCGCTCGCCAACGCGATCGCCATCGTGATGGCGACCGGCGGCTCGACCAATGCGGTGCTGCACTTTCTCGCCATCGCGAAGGCGGCGGGCGTGCGCTGGGACATCGACGATTTCGAGAAGGTCGCGAAGCGCACGCCGGTGCTGTGCGATCTCAAGCCTTCAGGCCGTTACGTCGCGGTCGATTTCCATCAGGCGGGCGGCGTCGCGCAGGTGATGAAGATGCTGCTCGACCACGACCGGCTCGACGGCGACTGCATGACCGTCACGGGCCGCACCATCGCGCAGGAGCTCGCCGATGTGCCGTCCGAGCCGCGGACCGATCAGCCGGTTATCCTGCCGTGGAACAAGGCGCTCTACGCTCGCGGCCACCTCTCGATCCTCAAGGGCAACCTCTCGACCGAGGGCTGCGTCGCCAAGACTTCTGGCATCAAGCACCCGCAGTTCACCGGTCCGGCGCGCGTGTTCGACTCCGAGCCCGCCTGCCTCAAGGCGATCCTGGCCAAGAAGATCAAGCCGGGCGACGTGATCGTCATCCGCTACGAGGGCCCGAAGGGCGGTCCCGGCATGCCCGAGATGCTCTCGCCCACCGCCGCGCTGGTCGGGCAGGGGCTCCTCGACCACGTCGCGCTGATCACCGACGGCCGCTTCTCCGGCGGCTCATGGGGCTGGCTGGTCGGCCACGTCGCGCCCGAAGCCTTCGTCGGCGGCACCATCGCGCTGGTCAAGAACGGCGACACGATTACGCTCGATCGGGACAAGAACCTGATCCAGATCAACGTGTCCGCCAAGGAACTCGCCGCGCGCCGCAAGAAGTGGAAGGCGCCGAAGGCGCGCTACAAGGACGGTGTCCTCGCCGAGTATTCGCGGCACGTTTCGTCGGCGGCGCAGGGCGCGATCGTGGACTAGGCCTGCCTCATCCGTTGCGGAAGGCGTAGCCATAGCCATTGAGGGCGGGCCCGCCGCCAAGATGGGCGTAAAGGACCTTCGAACCTTTGGGGAAGTATCCCTTGGCGACGAGGTCGATCATGCCCTGCATCGATTTTCCTTCGTAGACCGGATCGGTGATCATACCCTCGAGGCGGGCCGCCAAGCGGATCGCCTCCTTGGTCTCCTGCGAAGGCACGCCGTAGACCGGATAGGCATAGTCTTCGATCAGGACGACGTCCTCTTCGCCGATATCCCGGCCGAGCTCGACGAGCCTGGCGGTGTGCTGCGCGATCTGGAGGACTTGGGCTTTGGTTTGCGCCGGCGTGGCCGAGGCGTCGATGCCGATCACCCGGCGCGCACGCCCATCCTTGGCGAAGCCGACCAGCATCCCGCCATGGGTCGAGCCCGTGACCGTGCAGACGACGACATAGTCGAAGGCGAAGCCGAGCTGCTTTTCCTGCTCGCGCACCTCCTCGGCGAAGCCGACATAGCCGAGGCCGCCGAATTTGTGCACGGAAGCGCCCGCCGGGATCGCATACGGCTTGCCGCCATTTGCCTTGACGTCGGCGATGGCGTCCTCCCAGCTCCGGCGAATGCCGATGTCGAAGCCCTCATCGACGAGTTGCACGTCGGCGCCCATGATACGACTCAGCATGATGTTGCCGACGCGGTCGTAGACGGCGTCCTCGTGCGGCACCCAGCTCTCCTGCACGAGCCGGCATTTCATGCCGATCTTGGCGGCCACCGCGGCGACGATGCGGGTGTGGTTCGATTGCACGCCGCCGATCGTGACCAGCGTGTCCGCGTTGGAGGCGATCGCATCGGGAATGATGTATTCGAGCTTGCGCAGCTTGTTGCCGCCGAACGCGAGGCCGGAATTGCAGTCGTCCCGTTTCGCGTAAATCTCGACCCTGCCGCCAAGATGCTTCGTGAGCCGGTCTAGCTTCTCGATATGCGTCGGGCCGAAGGTGAGCGGATAACGCTGAAATTTTTCAAGCATGAGGGCCCTTCTTACGCGTGGATGAGTCACGACGAGGCTAGCAAACGCTGTGGGAGAGGTGCTCTCGAAAACGACACTATAATGATGCATATTTATGAGAATTCGGCGGCTAGCTGGGAGATATGCGCATATTCGCCATTATTTATGGTAGAATCTTCCATGCCTTCCAAACCACCTATGCCTCCCGAGCTGGACCGTATCGATCTCAAGATATTGCGGCAGTTGCAGAAGAACGGTCGGCTCACGAATCTCGAGTTGGCGCGACTCGTAAATGCCAGTTCGGCGACCTGCCATCGCCGAACGCAGCGATTGTTCGATGAGGACTACATCAAGAATGTGCGTGCGCTCGTGGCGCCCGACAAGGTCGCACGGGGCGCGCTTGTCATGGTCGGCGTGGTACTGGACCGGTCGACCCCGGAGAGCTTCAGCGCTTTCGAGAAGGCAATCGCAAAGCTCAATTTCGTGCTCGACTGCCACCTGGTGGCGGGCGACTTTGACTATTTCCTCAAGATCCGCGTAAGCGACATCGCGGATTTCAATCACATCCATGGGACCCAGCTGATCGCTCTGCCCGGCGTGCGTCAGACACGAACCTTCTTCGTGATGAAGGAGGTTGTCGACAACGCGCCTCTCGACTTCTGAGGCTAGCGTAGGACGACCGGCCGAGGGGCCGAAGCAGGCAGGTGGCATGCATGGGCGGTCGCCCTTCAACGGCCGCGCCGTGCGGGGCCGCCTAGGGGTGACGGCGCTAGATGCAGCGTTAGAAGTTCACGCCGCCAGCGCGCCGTCGACGTTGCCGAGCGCCCACCGCGAGGCGTCGAAACATTGCGCATCGACCTGGGTGCCGACCATGTCGGCCATGATGGCGAGCGCCTTGCTGACCGGCATCGCGGCCCGATAGGGCCGGTCCGCGGTCAACGCGTCGAAGATGTCCGCCGTCGTGATGATCCGCGTCTCGGACGCAATCTGCTCCGCCGTCAGGCCGCGCGGATAGCCCTTGCCGTCGAGCCGCTCGTGATGAGCGCCCGCGATCGCGGCGAGCTCGCCCAAGGCCGCGATGCGCGAGAAATCGTCTGCGTATGCGCCGCGTGCAGCTTCATCGCTTCCCATTCGTCGGGGTCGAGCTTGCCCGCCTTGTCGAGGATGGCGTTGCTCACGCCGAGCTTGCCGATGTCGTGCAGCAGCGCGGCGCGCTTGAGCCAGCGTCGCCGCTGCGGCGAAAAGCCGAGCTGCTCGGCGATCAGGTCGGCGAAGACGGTGACGCGTTCGCTGTGGCCGCTGGTGTAGGGGCTTTTCGAGTTCGACCACCTGCGCGAAGGCGCCCGCGATGTCGTCGAGATAGTCCTCGTCGACGACGGTGCTGCGCTGCGCGGGCTCGAGCGCGAAGACCCGCTGCTGCAGGTCGTCGGATCGCAATCCGGTCCAGAAGTCGGGACGCGCCGCGATCCGGTCGAACGCCGCGGCAAGCCGCGGATCGAACCAGGAGCCGGCGCGCCGGTTGATCTCGTGCCGTGCCGCCTGCGGCCCGTTCGCGACCTGGAAGACGTCGGCGACCTGCGCCATCAGCGCGATGCGCGAATAGATCGGGATCGCCTCGCCGCGCGCGCCGAGCGGCAGGCCGCTGCCGTCCCAGTGCTCGTCGAGGCTCTCGATGTCGCGCGCGACGCTCTCGGAGAAGCGCATCCGCCGCGCGATGTCGGCGCCGCGGTGGCAGCGCGTCTCGACCAGCTCGCGGCCGATCTCGCCGCTGTTGAGGAAGACGTCGACCAGGGTGCGGAATTGCTCGGCGAGCCCGGACTTGAGCCCGGTGTGCGACAGCACGAAGCGCAGCGCCTGCGGCAGGCTGCCGTCGATCGTCTTCGCGTCGTGCTTGAAGGCGAGGTCGTCGGTGAGGAAGAGCCGGCAGATGCGTGCCGCGTTGCTGCTGCAGCCGAGGTCCTTCATCAGCAGGACGTAATAGAGGTCCCAGATCTGCGCCTCGTCGAGGCCGATCTCGCGCCCGACATGCACGCCGATCCAACAACCGCGCACGCAGTGCCCGGCCGGCTGGCCCTCGACCATGTCGAGCGCATGGCTGAGTGCGCCGAGCAGCTCGGCCAGGCGGATTTCCTTCGAACCGGGCGCGCCCGCATCGACCATCCGGCAACGCAAGCATAAGCGGGTTAACGCCGGGTTCCGCCGGCTTGCAATTCGCGGTCTCGCTCGCCATGGTGACGCGATGGACCAGCAAATTGTCCCGCCAGCGCTGCCCGCCTCCGATGCTGCCGATTTTTCCGGCGCCGTGCGGCAGGATTGGACCCGCGCCGAGGTGCGCGCGCTGTTCGACCTGCCGTTTCCGGAGCTGATCTTCCACGCCCAGCGCATCCATCGGCTGCACTTCGATCCGCGCGAGGTGCAGATCTCGACGCTGCTCTCGATCAAGACGGGCGGCTGTCCGGAAGACTGCGCCTACTGCCCGCAGAGCGCCCATTACGAGGCGGGCGTGAAGGCCGAAAAGCTGATGGACCCCGCTGCCGTGGTCGCCGAGGCGCGCGCCGCCCGGGACGCGGGCGCGAGCCGCTTCTGCATGGGCGCGGCGTGGCGCAATCCAAAGGACCGCGATCTCGAGCAGGTCTGCGCCATGGTCGAGGGCGTCAAGGCGCTCGGGCTCGAGACCTGCGCGACGCTCGGCATGCTCACCGACGCGCAGGCGCGGCGGCTCAAGGACTCTGGCCTCGACTACTATAACCACAATCTCGACACCTCGCCCGAGTTCTACGGCGACATCATCACGACCCGCACCTATCGCGACCGGCTCGACACGCTCGATCACGTGCGCGCGGCCGGCATCAACGTGTGCTGCGGCGGCATCGTCGGCATGGGCGAGGGCCGCGAGGATCGCGTCGGCATGATCGTCGCGCTCGCGACCTTGCCGACCCACCCTGAGTCGGTGCCGATCAACATGCTGGTGCAGGTCGAGGGGACGCCGCTCGCGACCGGTAACGTGTTCGACGCGATCGAGTTCGTGCGCACCATCGCGGTCGCGCGCATCTGCATGCCGGCCTCGGTGGTGCGTCTCTCGGCCGGCCGTGAGGACATGAGTGAGGAGACCCAGGCGCTCTGCTTCGTCGCCGGCGCCAACTCGATCTTCTGCGGGCCGAAGCTCCTCACCACGCCCAATCCGGGCCGCGACCGCGACCGCGCCCTCATGGACAAGCTCGGCCTCACCGCGATGGAGTGAGCCGTAGGATGGGTTGAGCGCAGCGAAACCCATCGCTTCGACGGCCGATGCATAGATGATGGGTTTCGGGCTTCGCCCTCAACCCATCCTACAAAGTTCCCGCCCCGCACAATTTGCCGCGGCCTGTTCCTTTCCGCGAATTAATTCCGCGGACGGGAAATCGTAAGGCGGCTTCTCCAATTAATGCGTTGAACAAATGAAACGGCGCTGCGTCTCGCACGGCGCCGGCCAACCAGCCTTTCTCGTCCACGGAGACACGCATGAACCTAAACGACATTCACGTTCACCGTCCGCCGACGCGCGTCACGGTGCGCCGCTTCGCCCTGATGGCATCGGTCGCCGCGATTGCCGCGACCGTGCTGGTCGCGGGGCCGGGCGGCTTCGGCCGGATGATCGGCTTCGGCTCGCCCGCGCAGGCCGCCGAAGCGGTAACCGCGCAGCATCCGGCCGGCTTCGCCGATCTCGTCAGCAAGGTGAAGCCTGCCGTCATCTCGGTGCGCGTCAAGATCAGCCAGGACCAGGACGAGACGACCGGCTCGGGCGGCGGCAACGCCATTCCGTTCCAGCGCGGCGCGCCGATGGACAAGTTCTTCCAGCAGTTCGGCTTCTCCAACATCCCGAACGGCATGCGGCCGCGTCAGGTCATCACCGGCGAAGGCTCCGGCTTCTTCATCTCGGCGGACGGCTACGCGGTGACCAACAATCACGTGGTCGACCACGCGAGCTCGGTGCAGGTCACGACCGACAACGGCAAGACCTACACCGCCAAGGTGATCGGCACCGATCCGAAGACAGACTTGGCGCTGATCAAGGTCGACAGCGACGAGCAGTTTCCCTACGTGAAGTTCAGCGATCAGGCGCCGCGCGTCGGCGACTGGGTGGTCGCGGTCGGCAATCCGTTCGGCCTCGGCGGCACCGTGACGGCCGGCATCGTCTCGGCGCGCGGGCGCGATATCGGCGCCGGCCCCTACGACGACTACATCCAGATCGACGCGCCCATCAACAAGGGCAATTCGGGCGGCCCGGCCTTCGACACCGAGGGCAACGTGATCGGCGTCAACACCGCGATCTTCTCGCCGTCCGGCGGTTCAGTCGGCATCGGCTTCGACATCCCGGCCGAGACCGCGAAGCTCGTCGTCGCCCAGCTCAAGGAGCATGGCCAGGTGACGCGCGGCTGGATCGGCGTGCAGGTGCAGCCGGTGACTGCCGATATCGCCGACAGTCTCGGCCTCAAGCAGGCGCAGGGCGCGATCGTCGACGCGCCGCAGCCCGGCAGCCCGGCCGCCAAGGCGGGCGTCAGGGCGGGCGACGTGATCACGGCGATGAACGGCGCGCCCGTGAAGGACTCGCGCGATCTCGCGCGCCGCATCGGCATGACCGCGCCGGGCACCTCGGTGAAGTTCGACGTCGTGCGCGACGGGCAGAGCCGGAGCCTGTCGGTGACGCTGGGTCAGATGCCGGCCGAGCGGCAGGCCAAGGCCGACACCGAGCAGCGCTCGACGCCGGCGACCGGCGAGCCGCGTCTCGGCGTGCAGCTCGCTCCGGCGAGCGACGTCGCGGGCGCGGGCGACCAAGGCGTGGTCGTGATGGGAGTCGACCCGTCCGGGCCCGCCGCCGAGCACGGCCTGCAGACCGGGGACGTGATCCTCTCGGTCAGCGGCCAGCAGGTGTCGCGCCCGGCGGACGTGCGCGACGCGCTGGTCGCGGCGCGCAAGTCCGGCCGCCACGACGTGTTGATGCAGGTCAAGACCGCCGACGCCGCGCCGCACTTCGTGGCCGTGCCGCTCGGCTGATCTCGATTGCGCAATGCGACCCCGACGGGGACGGCCGCGGCCGTCCCCGTTTTGATTCCGCAGGCCGCATCGCTCCCATGCAACCGGGTGCCTTGAACGGCGCGGCGGCCGCGATGATAAGGAGGCGGGTTTTTCCTTCGCGGATCGCCTCCCTTTCATGCGCCTTCGCCGCAAAACCTTCGACTGGTCGACCGCGCTGATCACGGCCTGCGTGCTCACCGCTGCGGCCGTGGTCTATGTGCGCGACGGCTGGGACCGCTTCGCGGCGGTCTTCCTCGGCGACGTGCACATCTTCGTCGACATCCTGCCCAAGATGGCGGCCGGCTGCCTGATCGGCGTGTTCTCGACCCTGCTCATTCCGCGCGAGATGGTGGCGCGCCTGGTCGGCGCCGAGTTCGGGCTTCCTCGGCCTCGTGATCGCGACCTTTGCGGGCGTCATCATGCCGGGTGGTCCCGTCACGGTCTATCCGGTGGCCGGCGCATTTCTCGCGGCCGGCGCCGATGTCGGCGCGGCACTCGCCTTCGTCACCAGCTGGACCCTGCTCGGCTACGCCCGCGCGCTGGTGTGGGAGCTGCCGTTCTTCGGCACGAACTTCGTGCTCTGGCGGATGGCGGTCGCGCCGGCGTTTCCCATTATCGTCGGCCTGCTCGGCCGCTACGTCGCCAAGGCCGTTGCGGCGCGCGGGGTCAAGATATGATCGCGCTCGTGGTCGGCGCGCTGCTCTGGGGCATCGTCGCGGTGCTGGCCGCGGTCGCGGCGCTGCGCGGCGGCGGCCTGCTCAAGACCGGATTGTGGGAAGGCTTTCTCGACTTCCTGCGGCTCACGCCGCGCGTCGCGATCGGCGTCGTCGGGTCGGGTTACGTCGCGGCGGTGCTGCCGCCCGAGGTGCTCGGCGGGCTGCTCGGGCCGAAGTCCGGCCTGTTCGGCACCGCGATCGCGGCGCTCGCCGGCGCGCTCACGCCGGGCGGTCCGGTGGTCGGCTTCTCGGTCGGCGTCGCCGCGCTCAAGAGCGGCGCCGCAGCGCCGCAGGTGATCGCCTACACGACTGCCTGGGCGCTGTTCGCGATCCAGCGTGTCGCGAGCTACGAGGTGGTGGCGATGCCGGCGCGGGTCGTGTGGCTGCGCGTCGTCTGCTCGATCCCGGTGCCGTTCCTCGCCGCGTGGGGCGCGATGCTGATAGGCCACCCGTGACCGGGTCAGTGAACCGCCGCGCCCGTCCGCGGCATGATCGCGCCGCGGTGGCGGATCACCTGGCCGGCGAGCTTGTGCGCGGCCGCGGCGGCGTCGAGCGGCGCGACGCCTTGCAGGCGTGCCGCGAGGTAGCCGGCGTTGAAGCCGTCGCCCGCCGCCATCGCGTCGACCACCTCGACGATCTCCGGCACCGGCACGTGCTCGCGCTTGCCGCTTGCCGCGACGAGGGCACTGTTCGGTCCGTTCTTCACCACCACCTCGGGGATGCCGAAGGCCTGCAGGCGCTCGACCGTCGCTTCCGGGCTCGGGTCGCCCCACAATATCGCCTCGTCGTCGAAGGTCGGCAGCGCGAGGTCGACCCGCTTGAGCGCTTCCACGAACACCGCGCGGGCGCGGCCGACGTCGCCCTTCCAGCCATGCGGCCGGAAATTGGCGTCGAAGGCGATGCGGGCGCCGGCCTTGCGCGCCATTTCCAACGCCGCCAGGAAGCGGCCGAGCCCCACGTTCGAGTAGAGCGAGAGCGTGATGCCGGTGAAATAGACGAGCCGCGCGCCGATCACGCCCTCGGCGATGTGCGGCCATTCGCTGAGCTCGAACAGGTCGCGTGCCGGCGCGGCGTCGCCCCAATGATGCAGCCGCCGCGTGCCACTCGTGTCGTTGTCGACGAGACAGAGGCCCGGCGCGCGGCCGCGCACGCGCAGGATGAGGTCGCGCCGGACGTTCTCGGCCGCCGCCAGCGCCAGGATGCCGTCCGAATAGGTGTCGTCGCCGAGCGCGGTCGCGAAGGCGACCTCGGTGCCGGCGCGCGCAAGGTAGATCGCGGTGTTGAATGCGTCGCCGCTGCAGCCGATGCCGAAACGCCCGTCGCTGCCGCGCGCAAGCTCGACCATGACGTCGCCGACCGCGACCACGCGGGTGCGCTCGCGCGGCCGTTCCTGCGATTTGCCGGATCGTTCGCCCTGCTCGTTTGCCATGCGGCGCAGAATGGACCGGGCCGCAAGCCTTGGCAATTCGGGCCGCCGCGCGGCCGCGCCACGCCACGCCGGTGCGCAACGCGGGTGATCGCCGCATGAGCCCGCGGGCGCGCCTGTCGGCCATGCGGCCGTCGCCGACGGTGCTCGGCGGTGTGTGCGGCGCCGGGGCGGCGTTCTGCTGGGCGGCCGGATTTGTCGCGGCGCGTCACGGCATCGCGATCGGGTTGACGCCCGCCGATCTCGCGCTGCATCGCTTCGCCTGGGCGGGCCTCTTCCTGCTGCCGCTCGTGCTGCGCGGGCGCGGCGCGGATTTCGCCGGCGTCGGCTGGTGGCGCGCCGTGTTGCTGACGCTCGCGGGCGGTCCGCCGCTCGCGATCATCAGCTATTCGGGCTTCATCCTGGTGCCGCTCGGCCACGGCGGCGTGATCCAGCCGTCGAGCGCGGCGCTGTTCGGCCTGTTGTATGCCGGCATCGTGCTGCACGAACGGCTGCCGCGCGAGCGCATTGCCGGCGCTGCCGTGATCGTGCTCGGGCTCTGCGTCATCGGCGCCGAGGCGATCTCGACCATCGGCCGGGAAGGCTTGCTCGGCGATTTCGCCTTCGTTGCCGCCGGTCTCTGCTTTGCGACCTTCGCGATGATGGTCAAGCTCTGGCACATCCCACCGGCGCGCGCGACCATCATCGTCAGCGTGGTCTCGCTCGCCGACGTTCCGATCCATTGGGCGCTGTTCGGCTTCGACCGCCTGATCTCGTTCGGCTTCGCCGAGAACCTGATGCAGGCGCTGGCGCAAGGGCTGCTGGCGGGCGCCGGCGCCATCTGGCTGTTCGCACGTGCCGTCTTCCTGCTCGGCGCCGCGCGCGCGGCCGTGTTCACGGCGCTCGTGCCGCCCTTCACGCTGCTGATCGGCGCGATCTTCCTCCACGAGATGCCGACGCTGATCCAGATCGCCGGCCTGGTGGTCGTGCTGATCGGCTTCCGCATGACGCAGCGCGGGTCTTGATTCCCTCCCCCGCAAGCGGGGGAGGGTCAGCGGGTAGGGTGGGCAAAGGCGGCCAAAGCGCCCACATCTTTGCAGTGTGCTAGTCCCGCCGTGCTCACGTGGACGTGCTTCACCGCGTGGGCACGGCGGATCGAGCGGGGTGCCTGAGGTGAGCCACCTCGGCCGCCTTTGCCCACCCTACGCTTCCGGCCCTGCGTACTTGCCCGCCGTCTGCGGAAACATCGACTTGACGATCTTCATGCGCGAGATGTCGGTCGTTGCGTCCATGTGCAGGAAGATCGCGGCGTCGCGGAAGAGCTTCTCGACGCCGAAGTCGAGCATCATGCCGTTGCCGCCGTGCAGCTCGACGGCGTGCTGCGCGACCTTCATGATCTCTTCCGAGGCGAACAGCTTGACCATGTTGCACAGCGTGTCGGCGTCGGCGGCATTCTCGTCGACCGCGCGCGCGGCGCGCTCGAGCAGCGCGCGCACCGCCTCGATGCGCGTCGCCATGTCGGCGATGCGCAGCGCGACCGCCTGATGCTTGATCAGGATCCGGCCGCCCTGCACGTAGTTCTGCACGTAGTCGGACGTGACCTCGAAGGCGCGCACGCCGACGCCGAGGTTCTTCGATGCCTGGATGATCTTGCCGGGGCGGAAATAGACGCCCGCCTTGCCGAGCGCGTCGCTCTCGACCAGCAGGTGATCCGCCGGCACCCGCATGTCCTCGAACACGAGCTCGCCGTTATTCATGAAGCGGCAGCCGAGCGTCTCGTTGCAGCGCGCGACGGTGAGGCCGGGCGTGCCGCGCGGCACCAGGAAACTCGACGTGCCCTGCAGCATGCCGACCTTCGGGTTGGTGTTGGCGTAGACCACGTAAAGGCCGGCGTCGTAGCCGTTGGAGATGAACTGCTTGCGCCCGTTGATCACCCACGTGTCGCCGTCGCGGACGGCGCGCGTCTGCATGGCGGCTTCCGGCACGTTGTAGGGCAGCCAGCGGTCGGACGCGCCGCGCGGCTCGGTGAGGCAATGGGCGAGCAGGAACTGCGGATCGTCGACCAGCCGCTTGAACCATGTCTCCTGCAGGTGCCGCGGCGCCAGGTTGCGCAGCAGCACCGAGACCTTCCAGTTCTGCACCAGCTTGTCGGCGAGCCCTGAATCGCCGCGCGCGATCTCCTCCGAGATGATCGCGAAGGTCTGCACCTCGGTGCCCTTGTCGAGCTCGATGCCGCCGAATTCCTCCGGCACGCCGAGCGTGCGGATGCCGACCTTCTCGGCCCCCGCGAGGATTTCCTTCGGCAGCCGCTCCTCCGGCGCCATCGACCATTCGCGCTGCCAGTTGTGGCGGATGAACGGAAGCACGACGTCGTCGACGAAGTCGCGGCACGACTGCCGCATGAGGGTCTGCTCTTCGGAGAGGCCGTGCATCACTCGCCCTGCGTTCCGGCATGTAGGTTGGGTCGAGCCCTTGCGAGACCCAACACTGCGACCCGCCGCGTTGGGTCTCGCTTGCGCTCGACCCAACCTACGACTGTTCGCGTTCTTACGCCGCCTTGCGGCTCTTCAAGAACTCGCCCATGCGATCCAGCGCCTTGAGGATGTTCTCGGTCGAGTTGGCGTAGGAGAGCCGCATATAGCCTTCGCCGAGGATGCCGAAGTCAGGCCCGCCGATCGTCGCGACGCCGGCATCCTCGAGCAGCGCGGAGGCGAGCGCCTTCGCCTTCCAGCCGGTGCGGCTGACGTTGGGGAACGCGTAGAACGCGCCCTTCGGCGTTGCGCACGAGATGCCGGGCAGGCTGTTGAGCCCCTCGACGACGACTTTGCGCCGCTTGTCGAACTCGGCGACCATCTTGTGCACGGCATCCTGCGGGCCGGTAAGTGCCGCGAGGCCGGCAAATTGCGTCGGCGCGTTGACGCAGGAGTAGAGGTTGACGGCGAGCTTGCGCGCCATGTCGTAGAGCTTGGCGGGCCACACCGCGTAGCCGAGCCGCCAGCCGGTCATCGCGTAGGTCTTCGACCAGCCGTTGAGCAGGATCAGCCGGTCGCGGATCGACGGATAGGACAAGAGGCACACATGCGCCTCGCCGTCATAGACCATGTGGTCGTAGATCTCGTCCGACATCACGGCGACGTCGGGAAACTTCTCCAGCCCCGCCACCAGCTTGTCGACCTCGCGCTTGCCCGTGACGCCGCCGGTCGGGTTGGCGGGCGAGTTGAGGATCAGGAGCCGCGTGCGCGGCGTGATCAGGCTCAGCGTTTCCTCGGCCGAGAACGCGAAGCCATTCTCCTCGCGGATCGGTACCGGCACCGGCCGCGCGCCGGTGTATTCGATCATCGAGCGGTAGATCGGGAAGCCCGGGTCCGGATACAGGATGTCGGCACCCGGCTCGCCGAACATCAGGATCGACATGTACATGGTGGGCTTGCCGCCCGGCATGATCATGACCTCGTCGGGCGAGACCTTGACGCTGAAGCGCTTGCCGAGATCGGCCGCGACCGCCTCGCGCAGCGGCAGGATGCCGGTCGCCGGCGTGTATCCGTGATGGCCGTCGCGCAACGCCTTCACGGCAGCCTCGACGATGTGGTCGGGGGTGCGGAAGTCGGGCTGGCCGATGCCGAGATTGATGATGTCGCGTCCCTGCGCCGCGAGCGCGGTGGCGCGGGCGAGCACCGCGAACGCGTTCTCTTCGCCGATGCGGTCGAACGCCGCGATGGTGTGGAGCATGTGCTTCTCCCCGGCTTTTCTGAGTGTCAGGGGCGGCAATTGAGCCCATCACCGGCGGAAAATCAAATGCATGATTGCCACATAAAAAGAGCCCCGGGACTTGCCCGGGGCTCGCGACGAGGGTTTGCGACGAAGTGTCAGTTGGCGCCGATCGACGTCTGCCAGTCGCGCTGCAGTTCCGCGCGGATCGTCGGATCCGGATCGATAGCGACGCCCTCGGCGGTCGGGGCGGACGTGCTCGCGCTGGCGTAGGGGCCGGACGCGTAGCCATGATGCACGTGCTTCTGGGCCAGGGCGGGGGTCGCCACGAGCGCGGCCAGTCCGAGCACAGTGAAAAGGGTCTTCGATGTCATGTTGAACTCCTCATGCCAGTTAGTCGCCTGCCACCGAACCTACACGCGATTCTGCACCGCACAAGACAACCAGCGAACACATCTGCGTCACGCAAATGTGAGGAATCTCAGTCTCTTAATGCGATTTTTATGCGCAAATCTAGCTGTCGAATAGCAATTATTATTGCAATGCAACATTAACCCTGCCCCGTGTCCGCGAAGTGGCCGATTTATCAGCAAAAATCATGACGGCCGCGCGCGCAAAGCGCGGCGCGCGATCCGTCAAGGCGCGTAAACTCGCCGTATCGGCCGCTGCCCAACCCGGCGCCGGCGAAGAGGAGCTATGCGATCCATGCCGACCGTCGCCGACAAACGCCGCACCTTTCGCACGCTGCATCAGCAGGGCTGCTTCGTCATTCCCAACCCCTGGGACGTCGGCAGCGCCCGCTACCTGCAGTCTCTCGGCTTCAAGGCGCTCGCCTCGACCAGTGCGGGCTTCGCGTTCGCGCAAGGCATGGCCGACAACGCCATCACGTGCGACATGGCGCTCGCCCATCTGCGCGAGCTCGTCGCCGCAACCGACGTTCCGGTCAATGCCGACTTCGAGGGCGGCTTCGCGGACGCGCCCGAGGGCGTCGCCGAAAGCGTGACGCTCGCGGTCGCGACCGGCGTCGCGGGCCTCTCGATCGAGGATTCGACCGGCGACAAGAATAACCCGCTCTACGATTTCGACCTGTCGGTCGCCCGCATCCGGGCCGCGCGCGCCGCGATCGACAAGGCGGGCGGCGAGGTGCTTCTCACCGCGCGCAGCGAGGGCTTCCTGGTCGGCCGCCCCGACCTCGACGAGACGATCCGCCGGCTCAAGGCCTTCTCGGCGGCCGGCGCCGACTGCCTTTATGCGCCGGGCCTGCGCACCCGCGAGCTGATCGGCGCGGTGATCAACGCGGTCGCGCCCAAACCCGTGAACATCATCATGTCGGGCCCGCTCGGCATCACGGTCGCCGAGCTGGCCGCGCTCGGCACCCGGCGCATCAGCGTCGGGAGCGCGCTGGCCCGCGTCGCATGGGGCGCCGTCATGCGCGCCGCGAAGCAGATCGCCGAGGAGGGGAAGTTCGATGCCTTCGCGGACGGCGCGCCGCACGCGGAGCTCAACGCCTTCTTCCGCGACGACACCAAGAAGCGATCATGACCGGCGCGGACGTTGCTGCCGAGGCGCCGGTCGGCCCACCGGTCGACGCGACGCCGGCGTGCCGGCCGGAGCCTGCGCGGCTCGAGGGTCGCTACGGCGCGGTCGAACGGCTGGTCGCCGCGCGCCACGGCGCCGCGCTGTGGGACGAGATCGCGGGCCATGATGGGCTGTGGACCTACATGTTCTCCGGGCCGTTCGCGGACCGCGCCGCGTGCGCGGCGTGGCTCGCCGCGCAGGAACCGCTCGCCGACCCGTTCTACTTCGCGATCGTCGACCCATCCGGGCGCGCGCTCGGGCTCGCCAGCCTGATGTCGACCCGTCCCGAGATGCGCGTCATCGAGGTCGGCAACATCCTGCTCGGCCCCGGCCTGCAGCGCACGCCGCTCGCGACCGAGGCGCAATATCTGCTCGCGCGCCACGCCTTCGAGACGCTGCGCTACCGCCGCTACGAATGGAAATGCAATGCACTCAACGCGCCGTCGCGGCGGGCGGCGCTGCGCTTCGGCTTCACGTTCGAGGGCATCTTCCGCAGCCACATGATCGTCAAGGGCCGCAACCGCGACACCGCCTGGTTCGCCATGACCGACGCGGATTGGCCCGCGCGCAAGGCCGCCTTCGAGCGCTGGCTCGATCCGGCGAACTTCGATGCGCAGGGCCGGCAGAGGCAGAGCCTGCGGGAGCTGAACGAGACGGGCTGATGCCCCGTGTCCCGGATGCGGTGCAGCGGCGCGCACTTGCGCGCTGGTGCACCGCTGATCCGTGACCCAGGTTGGTTACCCACCTCTGGGTCCCGGTTCTGCAGCGCACCGCTTCGCGCTGCGCTGCGCCCGGGACACGATTCCGCATTCTTGGACGGCCGCGCCTTTTCATATATTAGCCAGCAAGCATCACGGAGATTGGCCTTGCACATCCTCATCACCGGCGCCGCCGGCATGATCGGCCGCAAGCTCACGGCGCGGCTGCTCGCCGACGGCAAGCTCAACGGTCGCGCCATCGAGCGCTTCACGCTGCAAGATGTTATTCCATTTCCCGCTGAGGCGTTGCCCGCGAGCGGCAAACCGGCCGCGACCACCGTCGCGAGCGATCTCGCGGCGCCCGGCGAGGCCGACAAGCTCGTCGCGGCGCGCCCCGACGTGATCTATCACCTTGCCGGCGTCGTCTCGGGCGAGGCCGAGCTCGACTTCGCCAAGGGCTATCGCGTCAACCTCGAGGGCATGCAGGCCCTGCTCGCCGCGATCCGCGCGGCGGGCGAAAGCTATCATCCGAAGCTGATATTCACCTCGTCGATCGCGGTCTATGGCGCGCCGTTTCCCGACGCGATTCCCGACGACTTCCATCTTACGCCGCTCACCTCCTACGGCGCGCAGAAGGCGATGTGCGAGCTCCTCCTCGCCGACCATCACCGCCGCGGCATGCTCGACGGCGTCGGCATCCGCCTGCCGACCATCTGCGTGCGCCCCGGCAAGCCCAACAAGGCCGCGTCGGGCTTCTTCTCCGGTATCATCCGCGAGCCGCTCGCGGGCCAAGAGGCTGTGCTGCCGGTCGCCGATACGGTGCGCCATACGCATGCGAGCCCGCGCGCCGCGGTCGGGTTTCTGGTCCATGCGGCGAGCCTGACGCGTGAGCAGCTCGGGTCGCGCATCAATCTCGCGATGCCGGGCGTGTCCTGCACGGTCGCGGAGCAGATCGAGGCGTTGCGCCGCGTCGCCGGCGACAAGGTCGCGGCGCGCATCAAGCCCGCGCCCGACGACCTGATCATGCGCATCGTCGCGGGCTGGCCGCAGCGCATCGAGGCGAAGCGCGCCGCCGCCCTCGGGTTCAGGGCGGAAGCCTCGTTCGACGAGATCATCAAGATCCACATCGCCGACGAGCTCGGCGGCGAGGTCGCGGCCTGATGCGCTTTCCGACGCCGCTTGTCCCCGCGACCCTGGTGCGCCGCTACAAGCGCTTCCTCGCCGACGTGGTGCTGCCGGGCGGCGAGGAGATCACCGTGCATGTCGCCAATCCGGGCGCCATGACGGGGCTCGCGGCGCCGGGCGCGCGCGTCTGGCTGTCCAAATCCGATAATCCCAAGCGCAAGCTGCCGTGGTCGTGGGAGCTGGTCGAGGTCGATTTCGGCGGCGGCGGCGAGCTGGTCGGCGTCAACACCGGGCATCCGAACGGGATCGTCGCCGAGGCGCTTGCGGCTGGGCTCATCCCGGAGCTTGCCGGCTATGCGAGCGCCCGGCGCGAGGTGCGCTACGGCAAGAACTCGCGCGTCGACGTCCTGCTCGAGGATCCGGCGCGTCCGCCCTGCTACGTCGAGATCAAGAACGTCCACCTGATGCGCCGGCGCGGCCTCGCCGAATTCCCCGATGCCGTAACGGCACGCGGCGCCAAGCATCTCGACGAATTGGCCGCCATGGTCGCGGCCGGCCATCGCGCCGTGATGCTGTTCCTCATCCAGATCGGCTCGGCCGAGCGCTTCGCACTCGCGGCCGATATCGACCCGACCTACGCGGCGGCCTTTGCGCGGGCGCGCGCCGCCGGCGTCGAGGCGATCGCCTGGCGCTGCACGATTACGGCCGACGGGATCGCGTGCGCCGCGCCTGTGCCGATTGACGAGAGCATCGTCGCGGTCGTGCCGCCGCGGCCGCAATTGCGCGCCGCGGCCCGAGGCGGATGATGGCGCCGCAGCTTGCACTCGGCGATCTCGCGATCGACGCCGTCTTCGTGCTGTCGGTCAAGACGTTTGCCGACCGCATCGCCCATGTGACGAACGAGCTCGGCCGCGCCGGCATCCCGTTCGAGTTCATCTTCGGTCACGACGCAGCCGAGCTCGACGACGACACGATCCGCCGGCACTTCGTCGTCGGCGACACGCCGCCGATGAAGCGGCAGGCGTCGTTGACGCTCAAGCACCTGCAGGCCTGCCGGCTCGCCTGCGCGCGCGGCGCCCGCCGCATCATGGTGTTCGAGGACGACGTGGTGCTGTTGCCGGAGTTCCACGCGCGCCTGGCCGCCGCGATGCGCGCCGCCGATACGCTGGCGCCCGGCTGGCTGGTCTTCCTCGGCGGCGCCGACGCCAAGGTGCCGGATGAATTCTTCCTCCATGCCGGCCCGCTGGTGCCGCTCGCGAGCACCACGGCCGAGGGCTACGTGACCGACCTCGAGGCCTGCCGGCGGCGGCTCGCCTGGACGGAGGCGAACAAGATCGACCTGCCGGCCGACCAGCTCATCACCCATATCGACCGCGCCGAGCGCACCGCGCAATTCTGGCCGCCGGAGCCGCTGGTCGAGCAAGGGAGCGTGATCGGCATTTTCAACTCGGTGCTCGATGCCTCGCGGCTCAAGCACAGCCACTTCTACAATGTGGCGCGGCACCGCTGGACCAAATGGCGCCGGCGCACATTGCGTAGGCACTGGGTGCGCGCGCGGCATGCGCTGGGCGCAGGCGGCGCGCCGCGCCATCGAGGTTGAGAATTTTCGCCTTCCGGACTACCTAAGCAGTAGCGGGCGAGGACCGAGCACGGCCATGATGAACTACGTCGACGCGCACAGCGCGCCGCTGCGCAAGACCGGGCAGATCAAGCTGTACGGCGCGGAGGCCTTTGCGGGCATGCGCAAGGCCGGGCGGCTGGTCGCCGAGTGCCTCGATCTGCTCGTGTACGAGATCAAGCCGGGCGTCACCACCGATCACATCGACCGGCTCGCGTTCGAGTTCGCCATGGATCACGGCGCCCGGCCCGCGACCCTGATGTACCGCGGCTACACCAAGTCGACCTGCACGTCGATCAATCACGTCGTCTGCCACGGCATCCCCAACGACAAGCCGCTCAAGGACGGCGACATCGTCAACGTCGACGTGACCCTGATCCTCGACGGCTGGCACGGCGACACGAGCCGCATGTACACGGTCGGCGAGGTCCCGCGCCGTGCCGAGCGGCTGATCGAGGTGACCTACGAGGCGATGATGCGCGGCATCGCGGTGATCAAGCCGGGCGCGACCACGGGAGACATCGGCCACGCCATCCAGACCTATGTCGAGGCCCAGCACATGAGCGTGGTGCGTGACTTCTGCGGCCACGGTCTCGGGCGGCTCTTCCACGACGAGCCGAACATCGTCCATGTCGGGCGGCCCGGCGAAGGCGTGGTGCTCAAGCCCGGCATGCTGTTCACGGTCGAGCCGATGATCAATCTCGGCCGTCCGCACGTGAAGGTGCTCTCCGACGGCTGGACCGCGGTGACGCGCGACCGCTCGCTGTCGGCCCAGTTCGAGCACACCATCGGCGTGACCCAGAGCGGCGTCGAGATCTTCACGCTGTCGCCGAAGGGGCTCGACAAGCCGCCTTACACTGGGGCGTGAGCAGGCAAGCCTAGACGAGCTTGAAAACGAAATATCCGCGCTCGTCGATCTCGCGCTCGGGAAACTCGATCACGGGCCAGCTCTCCCTTGGAATGAGGTGCCAATCCGTGACGCGCTCGCGTGCCGGCACGCCGGCGCCGCGCAACGTCACCATGCGCAGCGACGAGCTGCCGGTCCCTTCGTAGAGGTCGAAACGCTCGTCATCGGAACGTGCCATCGCGGCCTCCGCCTGCGTGGGGCGGATTGCACCGCAGATGATGGCATTTTTGCCGCTTGACTTATGTTCTCTATTTGTTCTCAAATCACGAGCCATGGGAGCGCAGACCTTTGGGGAGGCATCGCGGCCCGGCTGGCGCATCGACGAGAGCCAGCCGCCCGAGCAGCCGCAATATCTCGGCCACCGCGGGCGGCTGCGCGAGCGGTTGCTCGCCGGTGGCGGCGATGCGCTGCCCGACTACGAGCTGCTGGAAATGGTGCTGCTCGGCGCCCATGCGCGGCACGACATGAAGCCGCTCGCCAAGACGCTGATCGCGAGATTCGGCTCGTTCAACGACGTGATCGCGGCTCCCATTGCGCGGCTCAAAGAGGTGAAGGGCGTGGGGGACTCCGTCGTCGCCACGCTCAAGGTCGTGCACGCCGCCGCCAACCGCTTCGCCCGCGGCGCCGTCAACCGACGCGATCCGCTCTCCTCATGGTCCGCTGTGCTCGACTATTGCCGCAGTGCTCAGGCCTTCGCCGACGTCGAGCAGTTCCGCATCCTCTTCCTCGACAAGCGCAACCAGCTCATCGCCGACGAGGTGCAGCAGAAGGGCACGGTGGATCACACCCCGGTCTATCCGCGCGAGGTGGTCAAGCGCGCGCTCGAATTGTCCGCCACCGCGGTCGTGCTGGTGCACAACCATCCGTCCGGCGACCCGACGCCGTCGCGCGCCGACATCCAGATGACGCAGACCATCGCCGACATCGCCAAGCCGCTCGGCATCGCGGTGCACGATCACATCATCGTCGGCAAGGACGGGCATGTCAGCATGAAGGGGCTGAAGCTGATCTAGTGGCCTGCGGGCCTTTCCGCGACCTTGACGTGACTACGGATAATCCGTATCAATGGCGAACGACGATTTCGAATGGGATGAGGCCAAGGCTGCGGCCAATCTCGCCAAGCACGGCGTAAGTTTCGAGCAAGCTCGGACGGCCTTCGATGATCCATTCGCCATCGACTTCGTGGACGACCGCGAAGACTACGGCGAGAGCCGCCTGATCCTTTTTGGCATGGTGGAGAATCGGCTCCTGGTCGTCGCCTACACGTTAAAGGGCGACAAGGTTCGGGTCATCTCCGCACGCGAGGCAGAGCCACACGAGCGACGCAAATACCATGAAGAGAATGGCTAAAAGGATCGCAGTCGCAAAGCGCGATTGGAGTCGCCTCGACGCGATGACCGGAGCGGAGAAACATGCCGCCGCCCTGAGCGATCCCGACAATCGTCCTCTTACCGAAGAGGACATGCGGCGGATGAAGCGCACCCCGCGGGCGAAGGTCATTCGGCGCGCCCTCGGGCTCAGTCAGGAGGACTTCGCGGCGCGCTACCGCATTCCGATCGGCACGCTGCGCGACTGGGAGCAGGGCCGCGTCGAGCCCGACCAGGCCGCGCGGGCCTATCTGACCGTCATCGCCCGCGATCCGGAGGCCGTGCGCAAGGCGCTCAATTCGGCGAATCCTGCGCGGTCGAGAGATCATGACGACGGCATCTGACGACCGCGGGCTGGTCCGTCTCGCGTTGTGGGCCAGCATGATGATCCCCATCAAGGACGCCGGAATGTCCTGGCTCGGCTTTTCCTACACCGATGCCGAATGGGTGCGGATGGCGGCGCTCGCCGAGATGGTCGACCCCGACGTCACGCTCCGCTTCAAGCTGGTCAACGTTGCCGTCTTCATTATTTTGGCGGCGCTTCTGATCGGCGGCGGCTTCGTGCCGTTGCTCGGCGCGCTCTATCCCAATCCGGTCGACACGCGCCCGCTGCCCTTCGCGTTGCTGCTGGCGGCGACCGCATTGCTCGGAGCAGGCCTGCTGCTCTCGATGCGCGTCGCCGCCCGGCTCGTCACCGGGCGCTGCGGTCCCGCCTCACGGCCACGCTGGATACGGCCGCGCTGTGGTCGCCGCTAGCGCGATTGCAATGCTGGACCTCGCCGGCGGCGCGTCAGGTACGATGATCGTGCACTTGTCCGCTGCCCCCGGTACGATGATCATTCACTTGTCCGTCCCGCGGTCCGTAGCTATTGGGCTGCTGCGGGGCCGGTCTGGTTCCGTTGGAAAGGCCGCCTTCGCCCGCACAGCCATTGGAGCAAATGGGGTACGAGTTGGGGATGCCGGTCCACGAATCCCCGCGATGGTCGCGCACGATGGTCCGGTGAACAAACCCGGGATGCGCAACCGATCCCTTGGGCAAAGTTTGGTTGCCATTCCCCGCAACGAGGCGCGCGTCGAACTGTACCCGCACACCGGAACTCGTCGACCCATTCGAGCCGCTGTGCCCGCCGCCGCGGGCGTAGGCCGCGGTGGTCAATGCCGCGGCGAGCAGAACGAGCAAGCTTGATTTAGCAAAGCGCGAAACGGTGAACATTGCGCGATCGAACATTATTTCACCCTCGGATTCGAGCACCGGTGTTTGATACTCCCTGATGGGTAGCTTTCGATCGCTGCAAGGTTCAACCCGTGTGAATTCGCCAGGTCGCCGCAACGCTTCTCTCAGTTCGAACGCAGCTTGTGTTCCGGAGAGAAAATTTCTCGACCTGTGATTGGACGATGCGTCCTGGCTGGCGGTCCGTGCCCTACCTCGGGCAGATATATCCCGGCCCCTCCGGCGCCTTGAAGCAGCCGACGGAAGCCGGGATGACGTGCTTCGGCAGCCACAGCACGACCTGCGGGAAATAGATCGTGAAGGCGATCGTCGCGAAGAACACGACATAGATCGGCAAGGCGGCGCGCAGGGCCTGGGAGAACCGCACGCCGACGAATTTCGACGCCATCAGCAGCACGAGGCCGTAGGGCGGCGTGATCAGGCCGAACGCGAGCGTCGCGATCAGCACGACGCCCATGTGCACCGGGTTGATGTTGCCCGCCTGGGTGAGCGTGTTCACCAGCGGCATGAAGATGATGATGGTCGGCACCGGCTCGATGAAGTCGCCGATCACGGTGAACAGCAGGACGAGCAGCAGCATCAAATAGTGCGGGTCGTTGCCCGCGACCGAGATGATCCAGTCGGAGATCACGATGGCGCCGCGCATGTAGGCGAGCATCCAGCCGAACGCGTTGGCGGCGCCGATGGTGATCAGCGGCAGCGAGAAGATGAGGCCGGCGAGGCAGAAATCGTAGGGCAGCTTGCGCAGATGCCCGCGGTTCAGCGCCGGTATGATGACCACGATGATCCACGCGACCGCGACGACGCCGGCCTCGGTCGGCGTGAACCAGCCCGTGAGGATGCCGCCGAGCAGAATGACCGGGATCATCAGCGGCAGCGCCGCGTCCCTGGCGGCGCGGCCGAGCTCGCCGAACGGCGCCCGCGCGCGCCGCCGGCCGGGCGGCCCGAAGAAGTAGCAGTAGATCATCAGGCCGAAGCCGATCATCAGGCCCGGAACGGCGCCCGCCATGAACAGCCCGGCGATCGAGACGTTGCCGACCGCGCCGTAGACGACCGCCGTGATGCTGGGCGGCACCAGGGCCGCGATCGTCGATGCGGCCGCGATGATCGCCGCGATGAACGGCGGATCGTAGCCCTCGCGCTTCATCGGACCGCTGAGCGCGCGGCTGATGACCGCGACGTCCGCGGTGGTCGATCCGGACATCTCGGAAAAGAACATGCTGAAGACGGTGACGACCTGCGACAGCCCGCCGCGAATGTGCCCGACCAGCGCGAGCGACAGGTTCGAGACGCGCACGACCACATTGGCCGAGCTCATCAGCTCGCCGACCAGGAGGAAGAACGGGATGGCAAGCAGCGCCTCGGAATCGACCCCGTCGAACATCTTCTGGACGATCGCGGCGAGCGACACGTCGGCCATCCAGGCGCCGACGAAGACGCCGATCATCAGCGAGAAGGGGACGGGAACGCCGAGATAGCCGAAGAACAGGAAGCAGAAGGTCATCACCGCGAGAATGATGGCGGGATCCATGCGCGGCTCCCGCTAGACCGGAGGTTCGATCACGGGACCGGGGCTTTCCTGCTCGGTCGGCTCGGAATGCTCGAACCCATGGCGGCAGCCGTTGACGAGCTGCTCGATCGTGAACAGGAAAATGAGCGCGCCGGACAGCGGGATCGCGGCATAGAGCGAGGCGATCGGCGTCATCGAGGGCAGGCGGAAGCTGCCGAAGCCGCGCAGATAGTTGAGATAGCCGAAATAGACCAGAAAGGCCGCGACCATGAGGACGGCGAGGCGCGTGACGACCTCGACCACCAGCCGCGGCGTGCCGTGCAGCGCGTCGGCGAGCGCCGTGAGGTAGAGGTGGTCGTTGCGCCGGGTCGCGACCGCGGCGCCGACGAAGATGCCGTAGATGAACAACGTCGACGTGACTTCCTGCAGCCACAGCCAGGGATGGCCGATCGTGCGGGTGACGATGTCGCAGGTGACCGACACCGAGAAGCCGAGCAGCGTGAGCCCGCAGACGATCATCAGCACGAGCTCGAGCCGGTCGAGCGCGCGCCACTTGAGGGGACGCTGCCGGTTCAGCACCAGCTTGTCCGCGATGCCCATTCCCCCTCCAACGGGCTGCCGGGACGGACCGGCGGCGCGCGACCTCAGTTGATCGAGCGGATCAGCGTCTTGATCTTGTCGGCGTGCGGCCCGAGCTCCTTGGCGAGCTTGTCGAGGAAGGGATCGGCGATCTTCTGGAAACCGCTCTTGTCGACGTCGGGGACGATCTTGATGCCCATGCCCTTGAGCTTGACCGCCGCTTGCTCCTCGAGCCCGAAGCCCATCTTCGGCTCTTGCGTGCTGACGTCACGGCCGGCCTCGAGCACCCACTGTTTCTGCTGGGCGCTGAGGCTCTTCCACAGCTTGTCGCTGATCCACAGGATCGCGTTGTTCGCCTCGTGCCCGCTCATCGACAGGATCGGCGCGACCTCGTAGTGCCGGTTGATCAGATAGACATTGACGCCGTTCTCGGCGAAATCGACGACGCCGGTCTGCAGCGAGGTGTAGACGCTGCCGAACGGCATGTGCACGGTCTGCGCCCCATAGGCCGGGAACATCGCGTCTTCGGTCGCGGTCGCCTGGACGCGTACCTTCAGGCCCTTGAGATCCTCGACCTTGTGGATCTCCTTGCGGCCGTAGAGATAGCGGAAGCCCTGGGTGCCGAGGCCGATCACGTGGATGCCCTGCACCGTGTCGTCGATCATGTCGTGGATCGCGGCGTACACCCGCGGATCGCCGAGCGACTTGATGTCGTGCTCCTCCGAACGGAAGAGGAAGTGCAGCGACATGACGCCCGCTTGCGGCGAGATGGTCGCGGTGTTGGCCGAGGACACGATGGCGAAGTCGATATCGCCCGATTTGACCAGCTGGAGGATCTGCGGCTCCTGGCCGAGCTGCGCGCCCGGATACTGGTCGACCAGCATCTTCCCGCTGCTGAGCGTCTTGAGCTTGGCGGAGAACAGGTCGTAGGCGACGCTGTAGCCGGAATTGAGCTGCTGATCGTGCGCGAAGCGATAGTGCTTCACGTCCTGCGCGGCCGCGTTGCCGGCGAAGACGAGACCCGCCGCGAGACACAGTGCGGGCGTAACGGCAGTGACACCGAAAATGCGCATCGCGTTCCTCCCCGTAGCTTTATTGCGCCCCCGAGCGGGGCTTTTGCATGAGCGTATATCACCTCTGCGTCCGTGAGGAGGGGCCGCCCAAAGAGGTTGCGGCCTCGATGTGCGCGGCCACTCACGCTCTTGCGCCGAAATTGGTCAGGCTTGATGCCTTTTTGTGCAGAGATGATCCGGCGGGAAACAATCTTTTGCCTCCGCCCGCCTTGTTTGGCGGCGATCGGCCCAAAAAAGCGGTTGGTCCCAGCTCGCGGGCAGGAGGGACGCGGCATCACGTCGGTATGGAGGTGGCACGCGCCTTGCTGAGCCATGGGAGGTCTGCAGAGAGAAAAGGAGATGCCGTGTCCTATCTGGTTCCCTCCGAATTCGTCACCAAGATGATCGATGCCGGCGAAGCGAAGGTCATGATGTCCACGCGCGACACGATCGTGCGGGCCTACATGGCCGGCGCCATTCTGGCCCTGGCCGCCTGGTTCGCCGTCACGATCAATGTGCAGACCGGGCAGCCGATCGTCGGCGCGGTGCTGTTCCCGGTGGGATTCTGCATGCTGTCGCTCCTGGGCTTCGACCTGTTGACGGGCGTGTTCGTCCTGTCGCCCTTGGCCTGGCTCGACAAGCGGCCGGGCGTGACGGTCGGCGGCGTGCTGCGAAACTGGCTGCTCGTCTTCATCGGCAACTTTGCCGGCGCCCTCACGGTGGCGTTCATGATGGCGTTCGTAACCACGTTCGGGTTCACGCAGCCGCCCGACAAGGTCGGCACCGTCATCGGAAATATCGGCGAGGCGCGCACCCTCGGCTATGCGGCGCACGGCGCGATGGGCATGGTGACGCTGTTCATGCGCGGAATGCTGTGCAACTGGATGGTTTCGACCGGTGTGGTCGGCGCGATGATCTCGACCACCGTTCCCGGCAAGGTGATCGCGATGTGGATGCCGATCCTGGTGTTCTTCTACATGGTCTTCGAGCATTCCGTCGTGAACATGTTCCTGTTCCCAGCCGGGCTGATGCTGCATGCCCCCTTCTCGATCCGCGATTATTTCATCTGGAACGAGCTTCCGACCGTGCTCGGCAATCTGGTCGGCGGCCTCTCCTTCACGGGCCTGACGCTCTATGCCACGCATGTCCTCACGGCGCCCAAGCGCGTCGAGCCGCTCAAGCGCGCGGCTTAAGTCCACGCAAGGGCGCCGGCGCCGTGCCTTGAACGACCCCGGTTGACCGGCAGGCGAGCCGGTCAACGCATCCGGGCCAAGCTGAATCTCCGGGAGGAGGACACGCGCGGAGAATTTGCTACCGTCGAGCCCCAACGGGTCCGCGCGTGAGGCTCGTTGGGGGCAGCGCATGTCAGGGCGGCTTTCGATCTCCATCGGCCAGCACTCCGACAAGGGGCGCAAGCAGGCCAATCAGGATTTTCACGGCGCGCTCATCCCGGATGAGCCGCTGTTGAGCCTGAAGGGCATCGCAATCGCGCTCGCCGACGGCATCAGCTCCAGCGAGGTCAGTGCGGTCGCAGCCAAGTCCGCCGTCAAGAGCTTCTTGACGGACTACTACTGCACACCCGAAACCTGGTCGGTCAAAACGTCGGCGCAACGCGTCCTTGCCGCGGCCAACTCGTGGCTCCACGCGCAGACCCGGCGCATGCAACATCACTATGAAGAGAAGGATCGCGGCTACGTCTGCACGCTGAGCGCCATGGTCTTCCAGTCGACGACGGCGCACATTTTCCACGTCGGTGACGCGCGCATCTATCGCATGGCAGGCCGCGGCCTCGACCAGCTCACCGAAGATCACCGCGTAATCCTATCCTCCACCCACAGCTATCTCGGCCGGGCGCTGGGCGTAAATGCGCAGACCGAGATCGACTACAGGTCCGTATCGCTCGCCACGGGCGATGTATTCATCCTCGCCACGGATGGTGTCTATGAGTACGTCAGCAGCCGTTTCATGGCCGACGCGGTCGGGCAAGCGCGCGAGCTCGATGTCGCGGCGAGATCCATCGTCGAAGAAGCATATCGGCAAGGGAGTGCGGACAATCTGACGGTCCAGGTCGTGCGGATCGACGATCTGCCGAGCGGCGAGCCGGCGGAAATTCTCACCCGCGCGTCGGACTTGCCTTGTCCGCCGCTACTCGAGCCGCGGATGGAATTCGACGGCTACACCGTCGTTCGGGAGATCTCTGCCAGCAGTCGAAGCCACATCTATCTCGCCATGGACTCGGCGGATCTGGCGCAGGTCGCCGTCAAGATCCCCTCGATCGAAGGTCGGGGCGATGCGGCCTATCTGCGGCGGTTCAAGATGGAAGAATGGGTCGCCCGGCGCATCGACAACCCTCACGTCCTGAAGGCGCGCGAGCCTTCACGCCAGCGCAGCTACATCTATTTCGCGAGCGAGTTCGTCGACGGGCAGACGCTGACCCAATGGATGATCGACAATCCGAGCCCGCGCCTGGAGATCGTGCGCGACATCGTCGAGCAGGTCGCGAAAGGCCTGCAGGCGTTCCACCGGCTGGAGATGCTGCATCAGGATCTGCGGCCCGCCAATGTGATGATCGACCGGACCGGGACCGCCAAGATCATCGATTTCGGCTCGACAACGATCGCCGGCGTCGCGGGCGAAGAATTGGGAATTGGGCCGACCGAGATTTTAGGAACGGCGCAGTACACGGCACCCGAATATTTTCTGGGCGAGGGCGGCTCGCAGCGATCCGACATATTCTCGCTCGGCGTGATTGCCTATCAGATGCTGACCGGACGGCTGCCCTATGGCGCTGAAGCCGCGCGAGTGCGGACAAGGGCGCACGTGCGACGATTGCGCTATGCGTCCGCGCTGGACGACAGCCGCGAAATCCCGGCATGGATCGACGGCGTGCTCCGCAAGGCCGTGCATCCCGATCCGCGTCAGCGGTATGACGAATTGTCCGAATTCTTATTCGATCTTCGGCATCCCAAGGATGCGCGAGCGTCCTCGACCCCGCTCATGGAACGCAATCCGTTGCTCTTCTGGCAACTTCTTTCCGCAATGTTGTTCATCGTCGTCGTGGGATTGCTTCTGTATCGGCTCGCCGGCAGATGATCCGAGCCGCTCGCTTGCCGCGGACCGATATACCGCGGCCGCTCCGGCGCCTTGAAGCGGCGCCCAAAGGGGTTGCGGCGGCGTCGATTGCATCTACGATCGGGATGCGTCCGTCGCGCTTGCGATCACAAGCATACAAAACAATGCATATGAGGAGACGACCATGATGAATCGGCGTCAGCTTCTCGCCACATCCGTCGCCGTCGCGGCGTTCACCGGCATGCCGCGCGCATTCGCGGCGACCTACGACCTCGTCATCAAGGGCGGCCGTGTCGTCGATCCGTCGGCCGGGCTCGATGCGGTTCGCGACGTGGCGATCGCGCGCGGCAAGATCGCGGCCGTGGAGGAAAACATCGCGGGCGACGCGGCCGACACCATCGATGCACGCGGCAAGGTCGTGACCGCGGGCCTGATCGATATCCACGTTCACGCCGGGCGCAGCAAGGACGGCCCGCCCATGCTGCTGCAGGACGGCGTGACCGGCTGGGTCGATGCCGGCTCGGGCGGCGCCGACAACATCGATCAGGTCGCCGCGATCGCGCGCGGCGCGCCGCAGATCGGACGCGCGCTCGTCAACATCGCGCGTACCGGCGTCACGCCCGGCGGCGAGCTGATGGACATCAATGCCGCCAGTGTCGATCTCGCGCGCGGCGCCGTGCTGCGCAACCGCGACGTCGTGGTCGGCATCAAGGCGCGCCTGTCGAACAACGTTGCCGGCACCAACGACCTCGAGGCGCTGCGGCGCGCCCAGGCGGTCGCCGAGCCCCTCGGCATTCCGGTCATGATCCATATCGGCCAGACCTATTCGCCGATGCGCGCCATCCTGCCGCTGCTCAAGCGCGGCGACATCGTCACCCACATGTACGCGCCGGCGCCGAACGGCATCTTGGACGACAACGGGCGTCTGTTCGCCGACGTGGCCGCGGCGCGCCGGCGCGGCGTCTTGTTCGACTTCGGCAACGGCGTCGCCGACCACTTCAGCTGGGACAGCATCGAGCGCGCCACCAAGCAGGGGTTCTGGCCCGACACGTTCTCGACCGACTGGAACACGCAGTCGCGCACGACCGGCGTCGTCGATTTTCCCAACATCATGTCGAAGTTCCTCATGCTCGGCATGCCGCTCATGCAGGCCGTGGCTTGTGCCACCGTCAACGCGGCGCGCGTCTTCCCGGCGTTCGACGACCGCGGCACCCTCAATGTCGGCGCCCCGGCCGATATCGCGATCCTGGAGCTGCGCGAGGGCTCGTTCGAGTTCCTCGACAACTACAAAGGTACGCGCACCGGCCACCAGCGCCTTGTCCCGGTCGCATCGGTGTTCGCCGGCAAGCGCACGCCGGCGCGGACGTAGGCGGCGAAACCTTTCGGCTCGGCGAAGTTGCCAGAAAGAGGTTGTCGGGCCTCGGCTCGAATACGCTATAGTTCGGCCGGCCAATCCGAAGGAGAGAGACGGGTGAAAATCGACGGCGCATGCCACTGCGGCTACATCACGATCGAGGGCGAGGCCGATCCGGAGAAAGTAACGATCTGCCATTGCACCGATTGCCAGACCGGCACGGGCTCGGCGTTTCGGGTGTCGGTGCCAATTCCGGGCACGGCGTTCCGGATGACCGGGCAACCGACGAGCTATGTGAAGACCACGGCCGAAAGCGGCAATCCCCGCGTGCAGGCCTTCTGCCCGAAGTGCGGCTCGCCGATCTATTCGACCTCGCCGGGCGAGGGGACGCAGCCCGCCTACATGGTCCGTGTCGGCATCCTGAGCCAGCGGCGCGAATTCCTGCCCAAGAAGCAGAACTGGTTCCGCTCGGCGCTGCCGTGGCTCAGCGGAATCGGCGCGATCCACAAGAACGAGAAGCAGGGCTGAAGAATTATCGCCCGGTTTGATCCGTCATGGCCGGGCGTGTCCCGGCCATCCACGTCTTTCTTGCCCAATCGCCAAGGCGTGGATGCCCGGCACAAGGCTGGGCATGACGATGTGATGCTCTACGCGCGGCCGGCCACTCTGCGGATGACCGCCGCCGCGTCGGCTGGCGCGGCGTCGCCCACCCACGCCACGTAGCGGTCCGGCCGCACCAGCATGAGCTTCGCCTCGTAGGCGGTGCGGCCCTCCGCAAACGTGTCGCGCACGATCCGCAGCGGCACATCGAGCGCGCGCGCGGCCTGCTCGAATGCCGTGACCGTCCGATCGTTGGTGTCGAACGCCAGCAAGGTGAAATCCGGACCGAGCGCCTCGAACACGTTGGGTCCGGAGCTGAGCACCTGCGGCGGCAGGTGATGTCCGGTGCGCGCCCGAAAAGTGTGGGACCCGTGGGCGCTGCTCGCGCCGTTCGGCGGCCCGAACACGATCGATGATCCCTCGTAATGCGGCTCGTAGGTCAACACGCGCGGCGCCGCTGCGTTGGCGTGCTCCTGCCAGGCGCGCTCGAACTCGTCGCGGTCGCGGTCCGGGCTGTAGCGCGACAGGAATTCCCGGTCGCGGCGGATGCCGGCCTCGATGAAGTCCTCGGCCGTCTCCTTGAAGATCGGCCGCCGTTCTTCCGTATAGGTCGCGAGCAGCGCGTCGCTGCCCCAGCCCTTGAGCCGCGCCGCGAGCTTCCAGCCGAGATTGGCGACGTCGTCGAGGCCATTGTTGAGGCCGTAGGCGCCATAAGGCGGATGCGAATGCGCGGCGTCGCCCGCGATGAACGCGCGGCCGACCTGGTAGCGCTCGGCGACCGAGATGCGCAGGTCCCAGAACCCGACATAGTCGAACTCGCAGGCAAACGGGAAGCCGACCGACTTTTCCAGCAGCCCGTGGAAATCGTAATTGTCGCGCGTCGTGTTGGCCGGCACCGGCGAATGGAAGAACCAGCTCTCGCCTACGTCGACGCGGCCGAAGAACTGCCAGTAGCCCTTGAGGTCCGGGTGTAGCACCCGGTAGGTCGAGCGCGGCGGAAAGCGCCCGAGCTTTCCGTGCAGCTCGCGCGACCGGAAGAGCGCGAGCACCATGGGCTGGTTGAAGTCCGACCCGCTGCGCTCGATGCCGATCTGCTCGCGCACCAGGGAATGCCCGCCGTCGCAGCCGACCACGTAATCGGCCTCCATGACGTGCAGGGCGCTGCCGTCCTGCGCGACGGTGACGCGCACGCCGCGCGCGTCCTGCTCGATCTTCTGGGCCATCCAGCCGAAGCGCGCGTCGACATTCGCAAGTCCGGCGACGCGCCGGCGCAGCACCTGCTCGCCCCGGTACTGCGGCAGCCGCTCGTTGGGCTGGAAGTAGTAGGGATTGACGAGCTCGCGCAGCGGCGGCGCATACCAGTAGTCGTTGGCGAGGTCGCGGTACGCGACGATTCCGCTCATCGGATAGGTCGGCGGCAGCAGGCGTGCGGCGCGCACCTCGTCGGCGACGCCCCAGGCGTAGAAGTGCTCCATCGAGCGCTGCGTGAGGTTCTGCCCCTTGGGGATGCGCGGCGGCTCGATGCGACGCTCGATCAGCGCGCAGCGGATGCCGCGCAACCCGAGATCCACGGCGAGGGCGAGGCCGACGGGCCCGCCGCCGACGATGATGACTTGATATCGCGATTCCATTCGCTCTCATTTGCATGTTCCGCGGATGGAATCGAGACCCGTCCGGTTCAGATCACCGCGACACAGTCGACCTCGATATCGAACGGGCCGGGCCAGGACGGCACATGCAGGAAGATACGTGCCGGAGCGTCGACCGGGAAGAACCGGACATAGACGTCGTTGAACGCGCCGAAGTGGGATTCATCGGGCGTGCAGTAGACGTTGCACTTCACGACGCGGTCGAGCGACGATCCCGCCGCTTCTAGGCAGCGCTGCATCTGCGCCAGCACCAGCTCGGCCTGGCGCGCGAACGGCATCCGGCGGATCTCGCCGCTCTCCGGGTCGAACGGCGGCAGGCCGGAGACGTAGACCGTGTCGCCTGCGACCGTGACCGGATGGATCGGCCCTTTGCGGCGCCGCTCGAGCCAGGTCGAGATTGGTTCGACGCGTATCGCTTGGCGCTTCATGCGGTCCTCCGGGCCATCGGTGCAGGTTCGGCCCATATCCTGCCCGCAGACGGCGCCGGGTTGTTGCGCCGGCGCGCCGGCGCTAGCATCAAATATGGTAGCGGCGGCAAATCTCGTGGAAGTAGCCGCGCTCGTCGGCGATACGGCGCGCGCGACCATGCTCGCGGCGCTGATGGGCGGCCAGTCGCTTACCGGCGGCGAGCTTGCTTATCTCGCCCGCGTGTCGCGTTCGACGGCAAGCGAGCATCTCGCCAAGCTGGTCGAGGCGCGGCTGCTTGTCGTCACCCGCAAACGGCGCTTCCATTACTACCGCATCGCGTCGCCGCTGGTCGCCGGCATGCTGGAGAGCATCAAGGCGGTCGCCGCGATCGAGGTGCCGCCGCGTTATCAGCCGCGTTCGGCCCGCGACGAGGCCATACGGTTCGCGCGCACGTGCTACGACCATCTCGCCGGATACGTCGCGATCGCGGATTCGCTCGCGGCCAACGGTCATGTCGTGCTGAGCGCGGACGGCGGCGAGCTCACCGAGCAGGGCCAGGCACTGCTCGCGAAGCTCGGCGCCGAGCTCGCGCCGGCGTCGCGCGGCCGCCGCATCTTCTGCCGGCCCTGTCTCGATTGGAGCGAGCGGCGCCATCATCTTGCCGGGCATGTGGGCGCGGAAATCTGCCGCCGCTGCCTGGAGCTCGGCTGGTTCCGGCGCGAGCGCGACACGCGTGCGCTACGGCTGACGACAGCAGGCCGCAAGGGCCTCGCCGAAACGTTCGGCGTGACCCTTGCCGGCCGCGATTGATCGCGATGGGCATCACTGTCCATGGCGCCTTCTGCTGCCCAGCATGATCGCTACGGCCGCGCCAAGCAGCAGGGCCGCCGAGATCGCCAGCGACGCCCGTGCGCCGACGATGAAGGCACCGCCGAGCAGGGAGCCGAACAGCGCGACCCCGAGCACGCTGCCGGTCTGCCGCGTCGAGTTGAGCACGCCGGCCGCGATGCCGGCGCGGGACTTGTCCACGCTGCCGAGCAGCGTCGAGGTGAGCGGCGGCACCAGCAGGCCAAGTCCGCCGCCGATCGCGAGGAGCTGCGGGCCGATCGCCCAATAAGGCGTGTGCGGCCCGATGAGCATGAGCGCGCCGCAGCCCGCGGCCGCGATCGCGGCGCCCGCCGCGATGACGCGGCGCGCGCCGAACCGCTCCGCGGCGCGTGGTGCGATCAGGTTGACGGGCAGCACGGCGCCGAACATCGGCACGAATGCCAGTCCGGTTGCGAGCGGCGAGAGACCGTTGACCTGCTGAAAGTACAGGCTGAGCACGAAGATCAGCCCGTAGACCGCGACGTTCGCCAAGAGGCCGACCAGCGAGGTCAGCGAGAACAGGCGGTTGCGGAAGAGCGACAGCGGCAGCATCGGCTGCGGCGCATGCCGTTCGCGCAGGACGAACAGCGCGCCGAGGAGAACCGCGGCCGCGAAGCTCGCGAGCACCCACGCGTTGCCCCAGCCCCTGGCGCCGCCCTCGATGATCGCGCCCGCGAGCGCGCCGAGCGCGCCGATCGCCGCCGCCTGGCCCGGCAGGTCGAGCTCGCGCCCGGAGGCGCGCGTTGTCTCGTGCGCGTAGCGCCAAGTGAGCCAGAGTGCGCCGAGCCCGATCGGCAGGTTGACCAGGAAGATGCTGCGCCACCCGACGAGCGCGATAAGGGCGCCGCCCGCGAGCGGGCCGGCCGTGAGCGTGAGGCTCGCACCCGCGGCCCAGATGCCGACCGCGCGGCCGCGCGACTTTTCGTCCGGATAGGCATGGCGCAGCAACGCCAGCGAATTGGGGACGAGCACCGCCGCGCCGATGCCCTGGACGCCGCGCGCCGCGATCAGCAGCATCGGATTCGGCGCCAACGCGCAGGCAAGCGAAGCGGCCGTGAAGATGACGAAGCCCGCCATGAACACGCGCTTGGCGCCGACGCGATCACCGAGCGCGCCCGCCGTGAGGATCAGTGCCGCGAACGCGATCGTGTAGGCGTTGACGATCCACTGCAGCTCGGCGACGCCGCCGCCGAGCGACGCGCCGATGCTGTGCAGCGCCGTGTTGACGATCGTCACGTCGAGCTGCACGACGCCATAGCCGAGGCTCATGGCGACGAGCGTGAGCGACGTCGCGAGATTCGAGCGGTTGGCTCCGGCGACGCCGGCGCGCCGGTCGGTCGTCTTCGGCTCTTCGAACATGTCGAAACGTTCCGCAAGATTGCTGCGGGCCATTGGCAACTCCTGTCGTCAGTCGATCACGCGCCGCACGAATGCGCGGTCTTCATTGAGGATGCAGCCGGCCGCTTCGGCGCGGCGCAGGCATTCGACGCCGTCACGATCGGTCAGCAGCCGGGCGCGGTACTGTTCGTAGGCGGCGAGGTCGGGGAAATCGATCAGGCCGAGCGCCGTATTGGTCGGTCCCGCGATCTTGGTCGGCAGGTAGTAGCCGACATAGCTGCCGCCAGAACGCTCGATCGGCTTGCGCAGCGCCTGCGCATAGGCCTCGAAGTCGGCGAGCTTGTTGGCGTCGAGCGTATAGCGGATGCAGAGTGTCAGCATGGGTTGTTCCTCATCAAGTGGAAACCGCGGCCGTGAACCGATCGTTCCGCGGAGGCCGCCGAACACGCTCGAGATATGACCGGACGGGCACTTGATGCTTCGCCCGCGGTCGAACCATCTGGGTGGAACTCGGACGACGCTGCCGCATGGACGCGCCATTTGCGGCATGCAAAAATGCGTGATCGGAGCAGCGCCCGATGAGCAACAACAACAACCTCACGACCAAGCCGCGCACGAAGACTCGGCTCAAGACCGAGCGGCCGCGCCTGCACAAGGTGATCCTCGTCAACGACGACTACACGCCGCGCGAGTTCGTCGTCCTCGTGCTCAAGTCCGAGTTCCGCATGAACGAGGAGCAGGCCTACAGCGTGATGCTCACGGCGCATCGCCGCGGCGCCTGCGTGGTTGCGGTCTTTGCGCAGGACATCGCCGAGACGAAGGCGACGCGCGCGACCGAAGCCGGCCGCAGCAAGGGCTATCCGCTGCTATTCACGACTGAGCCGGAAGAGTAGAGGCACGGCGTGTGCGCTCCCCGCTCTTGCGGGGAGAGGGTCGGGGTGAGGGGCGCTGAATCTCAGCAAGACATATCGTCGGACGTGACTCGTGGAGGCGCCCCCTCACCCCAACCCTCTCCCCCTAAAGGGGGAGAGGGAGCGCACACGCCGTGCCGGGCGCTTCGACAAGCAGCATGCGCTAATCCAGCCGCGCGCCGAACGCTTCGCGGAAGATCTGGTAGCCCTTGGGCGTGATCGCGACGGCGCGCGAGCCTTCGATGCGGCGGATCCAGTTATGGGCAAAGCTCTGCCGGCACAGCTCGGCGCCGAGCGAGCCCGCGATGTGCGGCCGCCGCTCGCTCCAGTCGAGGCATGGCCGGCACAGCACGCGTCCGGACCGTTTGCCGCCCCGCTCGAGCAGCGGCGCGACATCGATGCCGACGCGGTCGAGGAACGCGACGCCCGCATCCGTCACCATGCCGCCGTCGCTGGTGATCTCGGCATGGCCGCTCGCAACCAGCGCATCCGCGAGCGCGACGCCTAATCGTCCGGCGAGATGGTCGTAGCACGTGCGCGCGGTCCGCATCGCGGCGTCGCGCGGCCCGACCACGAGCTTCGGCCGCTCCGGGTCGAGCGCGGACGCCACCCGCATGATGCTCTCGATCATCTGCGCCACCGCGGGCGTCGCGAGGCGATGATAGCGATGCCGGCCCTGCTTCTCCACGCACAATAGCCCCGCCGTCGTCATGCGGGCGAGATGCCCCGTCGCGGTCTGCGGCGTGATGCCGGCGACGCGCGCAAGCTCGGAGGCGCTGAGCGCGCGACCGTCCATCAGCGCATGCAGCATGCCGGCGCGCGCCGGATCGCCGGCGAGGGCGGCCACTTCGGCAAACATCGCATTGCTGGCCATCGGTTATTCCTCCGTCGATCGAACGCAATCTAGGATGTCGACGTTCCTCGGTGTTTCGGCCGCAACCGTAGCATTCGCCGATCCCGCCGGGCAGACTGCGGACATGAGCCCGATACGCTTGGCCCGCAGCTTTCTACGGATGGCGCGTCGTCGCGGCGGCCTTTGTCCTTGCCGTGTTCGGCTGGGGCCTCGGCTTCTACGGCCCACCGATCTATCTGCAGGCGGTGCGCGCGGAGCGCGGCTGGCCGCTGGCGCTCGTCTCGACGGCCGTCACGGTGCACTTCCTGGTCGGCGCCGTGATGGTGGCGAACCTGCCGGCGATCTATCGGCGCTTCGGCCTCGCGCCCGTCACCCGCATCGGTGCGTTGCTGCTCGCCATCGGCGTCATCGGGTGGGCGATCGCGACGTCGCCGTGGCAGCTCTTTCTGGCGACCATCTTCAGCGGCGCCGGCTGGGCCGCGACGGGCGCGGCGGCAATCAACGGCATCGTGTCACCCTGGTTCGTGCGCGCGCGTCCGGCTGCGCTCTCCATGGCCTATAACGGCGCGAGCATCGGCGGCGTCGTGTTCTCGCCGCTCTGGGTCGCCGCCATCGGGCTTGCAGGATTTCCGCTGGCCGCGGTCGTGATCGGCGTCGTGGTGGTGCTGACCATTTACGTACTCGCGGGTCTCGTGTTCTCACGCACGCCCGGCGAGATGGGGCTCGCGCCCGATGGCGACACGACGCCCGCCCCGGCCGTCACCGTCGCGGCGGGCGCCGCGAAGCCGCCGCCGCGCGCGGCGCTGTGGCGCGATGTCCGCTTCGTCACCCTGGCGGCCGGAATGGCGCTCGGCCTCTTTGCCCAGATCGGCCTCATCGCCCACCTGTTCTCGCTGCTGGTGCCGGCGCTCGGTCCGCAATGGGCCGGGCTCGCCATGGGCGGCGCGACCGCCGCCGCGATCGGGGGCCGCACGATCGTCGGCTGGCTGATGCCGGCCGGCGCCGATCGCCGCCTCGTCGCCTGCGCGAACTACGGCGTGCAGGTCGTGGGCTCGATCGCGTTCATCGCGGCGGCGGGCACGAATGTTCCGCTGTTGCTGATCGGCGTCCTGCTGTTCGGCATCGGCATCGGCAACGCGACCTCGTTGCCGCCGCTCATCGCGCAAGCCGAGTTCGAGGGGCATGATGTGGCGCGCGTGGTGTCGCTGGTCGTCGCCACCGGGCAGGCGGCCTACGCGTTCGCGCCCGCCGCCTTCGGCCTGATCCGCGAGCTGTCGTCGCATGGGATGGATGCCGGCGCCGGCGCGGCGACGTCTTTCTTTGCGGCTGCCGCGCTGGTGCAACTCCTCGCGATCGGCGCGTTCCTGGCCGGCCGCAGGCGCTAAGGCCGCACCAGCAGCACCGGGTCCGCGCTTTCCGGCACGCGCGTCCAGGTCGATGCGTCGCCTTCGGAGAAGCGCCAGGTCTGGCCGCGGGCATTCTTGAGCAGCAGTTCGCCGCGATCCATCTGCCAGGCGGTCGGCGCGAAGCGCGTGACGAACGCGTTGCAGCCGGGCTTGAGCGTCAGCGCGAGATCGTCGCCCAACGGCTTGTTGGCGAGCGTCAGCGTGCAGATCGGCTTGCCCGAGCCGCGCACGATCCCCCAGTCGCCGACCATCTGGTCGGCCTGCTTGGGCGGCGGGCCGACCGCGGTGCTCGCCTGCATGAACAGGATGCCTTCGCCCGGGCGCGGCGCCTCATAGATGCGCGATTCCACCTCGCTGAACTCGAGCACTGATTTGCTCTGGGCGTCGACCAGGCGGAGGAAATCGTTCTCGGCGAGCGTCCAGCCCACGACCTCGTTGATGAACGGAAACAGCGCCGTGCATCCCTTGTCGAATTCGAGCCGCATGCCGACCGCCGCCGGATCGGTGCGGAACGTCACGGTGCAGCGCTTGTCGCGGTCGGCATTGGAGAATTCCCAGGTGCCGCTGGTCATCGCCTTGGCGGCGTCGCTCAAGGGTGCCTGTGCGGGCTCCTGCGCGTGCGCCGTCGCCGCGAGGGCGAATGCCACAAGCGCCGCGCACAGCCCGCGGGGCATCGCATGCGGTATCATCGCCTCACGCCCGCTTCTTCACCGGCCACGGCGTCTCGGCAACCGGCGTGAGCGGCCCTTTGCCGGCGAGCCAGGACGCGAGATTGTCGACCACGAGCTGGTCCATCTTGTTGCGCGTCCACTCCGACGCCGATCCGACATGGGGAAAGAGCACGACGTGCTCCATCTCGATCAGCTCGCGCGGCACCTCCGGCTCCTTCAGGTAGACGTCGAGGCCGGCTGAAAAGATCTTCCTGTCCTTGAGCGCGCGGATCAGCGCCGGCTCGTCGACCACGGTGCCGCGCGCCATGTTGATCAGGATACCCTTGGGGCCGAGCGCCTCGAGCACCTCGGCATTGATCAGGTTGCGCGTGCCGGGCCCACCCGGGACGATGACCATCAGGGTGTCGACGTCGCGCGCCATGTCGACCAGCCGCGGATAGTGGCGATAGGACAGGTCCGATTGCGGGTTGCGCGTGTGGTAGGCGATCGGAACGCCGAACGCTTCGAGCCGCCGCGCGATCGCCTTGCCGATGCGGCCCATGCCGACCATGCCGACCGTGCGGTCGCGCAGCGTCGCCGGGCTGAGGCGGTAGTTCCCCGCGGTCCACTTGCCGACGCGCACGTGGCGCTCGGCCTGGGGGAATTCGCGCACCGTGCAGAGCAGGAGGCCGAGCGCCGTGTCGGCGACTTCCTCGTTGAGCACGTCCGGCGTGTTGGTGAGGATGATGCCGTGCGCGGCCGCCCATTTCGGGTCCATGTGGTCGTAGCCGACGCCGAAGCTCGCCACGATCTCCAGATGCGGCAGGCGCGACATCAGCGCTTCGTCCACTTTCTGGTTGCTGTAGCTTACCGCGATGTAGCGCAGCCGGTCGGCGAGGCTGGCGATCAAGGCGTCGCGGTCCTTGGCATCCGCGAGGCGATGTACGTTGAACAGCGGCGCGAGCCCGTTCACGATGGTCGGCTTCGGCGGGCCCATCAGCAATACGTCGGGCTGCTCGCTCGCCATGAGGAAAATCTCCGCTTTGCCCGCCAGCCGTGGCTGCCGTGACTTTATAGGGCGGGCAGGGCCGTGGTTTCAATCGGCCCGGAAGCTATGGACGAACGCCACGCCGTGGACATACGGTGCACATATAACGGATAGAATTGCGAGCGCGGAGGCGCCTGCCCATGAGCTACGTGAAGAGCGTGCTGCAGCCAGGCGAGAACATTCGCTTCGCCACCGACATCCACTGGAAGGTCTACCTGCCGGGCTTTCTGCTGCTGCTGGCGGCGGTCGCCGTCTATGTCGTGGCCTGGTCGCTCGCCGCAACCGGCAACATCGCCATTGTCCTGCATTCGCTCGCAGGCCTGCTGTTTGTCGGCGCCGCCATCCTGCTGTTCATCGGTTGGCTCAAGCGCTGGACGACCGAGGTCGCGGTGACCGACAAGCGCATCATCTACAAGCGCGGTTTCATCAGCCGCTATACGATCGAGATGCATCTCGACAAGGTCGAGAGCGTCGACGTCGACCAGTCGGTCCTCGGCCGCATCTTCGGCTACGGCGACATCCTGATTCGCGGCGTCGGCGCGAGCCTCGAGCCGCTGCGGGACATCGAGTCCCCGATCGAATTCCGCAGCCACGTCACGGCGGGGTAGGGGCGCCCGTAGGGTGGGCAAAATCGCCATCACCGCCCTAACGGCGTGGGCAAAGGCGCACCGATCTCGGGCTTGCCCGAGATCGGCATCGAATACGCGCAAGTTGGGCAGGCCCGACTTGCGTGCGATTTTGCCCACGCGGCGGCCGCAGAGTGATGCGCCTTTGCCCACCCTACGCAAGCCCCCTCAAATCATCAGCCCGACCGGGTGCTCGATGTAATGCTTGAACGCATTCGCGAGCTCGGCTGCGAGCGCGCCGTCAACGACGCGATGATCGCACGACAGCGTCACCGTCATCTTCGTCACGAAACGGAATCCGTCCCCGGTCTCGACCGGCCGGCGCTCGCCGGCGCCGACCGCCAGGATCGTGGCGTGCGGCGGATTGATGATGGCGGAAAATTCGCGAACGCCGTACATGCCGAGATTGGAGATCGCGCTGGCGCCGCCCTGGTATTCGTGCGGCTTGAGGTGCCGCGCGCGGGCGCGCTCGGCGAGATCCTTCATCTCGGCCGAGATGTCGAGCAGCGACTTTTTCTGCGCGCCGCGGATCAGCGGCGTGATCAGCCCGCCGTCGAGCGCGACCGCGACCCCGATGTCGGAATTGCGCATGCGCAGGATGCGATCCTCGGCCCACACCGCATTGGCGGCGGGCACGTGCTGCAGCGCCAGCGCCCAGGCCTTGATGACGAAATCATTGAGCGAGAGCTTGAACTTCGGATTCCCGTTCGCGTCCTTCAGCCCCGACGCGTTTGCCTCCTCGCGCACGGCGGTCAATCGATCGATCGTGGCGTCGGCCACGAGATAGAAATTCGGAATGGTCTGCTTGGCCTCGGTCAGCCGGGTCGCGATCGTGCGCCGCATCATGTCGAGCGGCACTTCCTCGTAGCTGCCGGGCTCGTACAGTGCCTTCACGCGGTCGGCCGATGGTCCCGCGGACGCCTTGCCCGGCGACGTCACACGGTTGCCGATCGCGGTCGCGACATCGTTCGCGAGGATGCGCCCGTGCGGCCCTGAGGGCGAGAGGTGCGTGAGGTCGATGCCGGCTTGCGCGGCCAGCCGCCGCGCGAGCGGGCTCACGGTCGTGCCGCTCGCGAGCCGCGCGGGCCCGTAGTTGCGTTCGGGCGTGTGCACCTCGCGGAAGGGATCGAGGGCGATCGGCCGCGTGGGCGCGGGAGCCGCTGTCACGACAGGCGGGGCGGCCCGCGTCGCGGGCGCCGGCGCGGGAGCAACTGCCGCCGCCTTGGCGGGCGCCGCCTTCACGGCCGCGCCGCTCGCCGAAATCACCGCCACCACCGCGCCGACCGGCGCGATCTCGCCGGCCGAAACGCGCACCTCGGCGAGCACGCCCGCCTCGGTGGCGGGCACTTCCATCGATACCTTGTCGGTCTCGATCTCGAAAAGGTTGTCGCCCGGCGCGACCTTGTCGCCCGCCGACTTGAACCACTTGGTGATCTTGCCCTCGGCGACGGTCTCGCCAAGTTGCGGCATCAGGACGTCCATCTAAGCCTCAGTATTCCGCGTAGGGTGGGCAAAGGCGGCCCTGACCTTTCATGGGGGGCAGGAAATTCGATCCGCCGTGCCCACGCGGCTCTGCGTCGTCGCACGCGTGGGCACGGCGGATCAATCACCTTGCCATACGGCAAATACACGGGCCGCCTTTGCCCACCCTACAGTTTCCTCACCACGTCACCGAGACGTACTGCGTCTCCATGAACTCCATCAGGCCCTCGTGCGCGCCCTCGCGGCCGAGGCCGCTCTGCTTGGTGCCGCCGAACGGCGCCGCCGGATCGGAGACGAGGCCGCGGTTGAGCCCGATCATGCCGAAGTCGAGCTTCTCCGACACCCGCATGCCGCGCGTGAGGTCCTTGGTGTAGAGGTAGGCGACGAGACCGTATTCGGTGTCGTTCGCGCGCGTGATCACCTCGTCTTCTGACGTGAAGGTCTGGATCGCGGCGACGGGCCCGAAGATCTCCTCGTTGAGCATGCTGGCGCCGTCGGGCACGTTGTCGAGCACAGTCGCGGGATAGAAGTAGCCCTTGCCCTCCGGCATCTTCCCGCCGGTGAGCACCTTGGCGCCCTTCTTCACCGCGTCCTCGACCAGCTCGCTGCACTTGTCGCGGCCCTCCGCATTGACGAGCGGCCCGAGCGCGACGCCGTCGTCGAGCCCGTTGCCCATCTTGAGCGATGCCATCTTGTCGGTGAGCTTCTTGGTGAATGCGTCGTGCACCTTCTCGTGCACATAGAAGCGGTTGGCGGCCGTGCAGGCCTCGCCCATGTTGCGCATCTTGGCGATCATGGCGCCGTCGATCGCGGCGTCGATGTCGGCGTCGTCGAACACGATGAAGGGCGCATTGCCGCCGAGCTCCATGGCGGGCTTGAGCACCTGGTCGGCGGCTTCGTGCAGCAGCTTGCGGCCGACCTCGGTCGAGCCGGTGAATGACACCACGCGCACGCGCGGATCGTGCAGCATCGAGCTCACCACCGGGCCGGAGCGGCGCGACGGGATCACGTTGACGACGCCCGCCGGCACGCCGGCTTCCTCGAGCAGCGGCATCAGCGCCAGCATGGTCAGCGGCGTCTCCGACGCGGGCTTGAGGATCACCGGGCAGCCGGCCGCGAGCGCCGGGCCGATCTTGCGGGTCGCCATGGCGGCCGGGAAATTCCACGGCGTCACCAGCACCGCGATGCCGGCCGGCTTGTGGTGCACGAAGATGCGGGCGCCCGAGGAGGGCGCGCGCGAGACCTGGCCGATCGCGCGCACGGCCTCTTCGGCGTACCAGCGGAAGAACTCGGCCGCATAGGCGACCTCGCCGCGCGAGTTGGACAGCGCCTTGCCGTTTTCAAGGGTGATCAACTTCGCGAGCCGCTCGCTCTGCGCCATGATCACCTCATAGGCCTTGCGCAGGATCTCGCCGCGCTCGCGCGGCTTGCGCCCGGCCCAGCCCTCGAAAGCGCCATCGGCCGCGTCGAGCGCCGCCTTGGCGTCGTCGATGCTGGCGCTCGCGACCGAGGTGATCTTGTTCTCGGTCGCCGGGTCGATCACGTCGAAACGGGCGCCGTCCGACGCCTTGCGCCATTTGCCGCCGATCCACAGGTCGGTCGGGACATTCGCGAGCAGGTTTTCGTACATGGGATGCCTCCCGGGAGGTTTACGGAATCACGCGCTGAGTGAGCGCCGCACCGTGTCGGCGATGCGGTCGACGGTCGGAAGGACCATGTCCTCCAGAATGTCGGCCGCGGGCAGTGGAATGTGCGGGGTCGTGATACGCACCGGCGGCCCGTCGAGGTCGTAGAACGCCTCGTCGGCGACGATCGAGACGATCTCGGCGCCCCACCCGCATAAACGTGGGTTCTCCTCGACCGTAAACAAGCGGTGGGTGCGGCCGACCGAGCCCAGGATGGTCTGCGTGTCGAGGGGAACCAGCGAGCGCACGTCGATCACCTCGACGTCGAGCCCGTGCTCGGCCTTGAGCTTCTCGGCAGCCGCGAGCGCGCGCGGCACCATCAGGGCGAGCGCGAGAATTGTCGCGTCCTTGCCGGGCCGCACGATCCGCGCGCTGCCCAGCGTGTCGACGATCTCGCCGTCCGGCACCTCGCCCTTCGTCGCATAGAGCGACTTGTGCTCGAAGAAGATCACCGGGTCGGGATCGCGCACCGCCGCCGCCATCAATCCGATGACATCGCGCGGGGTCGACGGCGCGACCACCTTGAGGCCGGGGATCATCATCGCCCAGTTCTCGATGCTCTGCGAATGCTGGGCGCCGAAGCGCGAGCCCGCGCCGTTGCCGGTGCGCACCACCAGCGGGCACTTGAGCTGGCCGTTCGACATGTAGCGGCTCTTCGGGAACTCGTTCGCGATGTAGTCGAAGCACACCGCGAAGAAGTCCGAGAACATGATCTCGGCGATCGGCTTGAGACCCGTCATGGCGGCGCCCATGGCGGCGCCGAGGATCGCCTGCTCGGAGATCGGCGTGTCGCGCACCCGCTTCGGGCCGAACTTCTCGTAAAGCCCGACGGTCGCCTTGAACACGCCGCCCGCCTTGGCGACGTCCTCGCCGAAGAAGATCACGTCCGGATCGCGTGCCATCTCCTGCGCGATGCCGCGTGCGACGGCGTCGCGATAGGTCAGTTCCGCCATGCCCAGCCTCCATCGGCGTAGACGTCGGTGGTGAGGATATCGGCGGGCGGGTTCGGTGCCTTCTTGCAGGCCTCGGTCGCCGCGTCGATCATCGCCTTCACGTCAGCGTCGATCTTCGCCATGACATCGTCGCCGATGCCGAATTGCTTGAGGCGCGCCCGATAGATCTTGATCGGATCGCGCTCCTTCCATTTCTCCAGCTCGCCCTCGGGACGGTACTTCGCGGGGTCGGCGCGCGAATGGCCGCTGTGGCGATAGGTCATGCATTCGATCAGCGACGGCCCCTGGCCGGCGCGCGCGCGCGCATAGGCTTTGCTCGCCGTGCGATAGACCTCGTCGGCGTCGTTGCCGTCGATGACGATGCGCTCGAGCCCGTAGGCGGACGCACGGTCGGCGGCCGGATGCTCGACGGCCGTCACGTCGCCGATCGGGGTGTATTCCATGTAGAGATTGTTCTCGCACACGAAGATCACCGGCAGCTTCCACACCGCGGCGAAATTGAGCGCCTCGTGGAACGCGCCGATGTTGGTGGTGCCGTCGCCGAAGAAGCACACCGAGACGTCATCGTCGCCCTTGTACTGGGCGCGCAGCGCCGCGCCGCAGGCGATCGGCAGGTGGGCGCCGATGATCGCGTATGAGCCCATCACGCCGTGCTCGACCGAGGTCAGGTGCATCGACCCGCCCTTGCCGCGCATCAGGCCGTTGTCGCGCTGCATCAATTCGCCCAGCACCTTCTCGACCGGGACGCCGCGGGCGAGCGTATGGGCGTGTCCCCGGTAGGTGCAGAAGCTGAGATCCTTCGGGCGCATCGCGGCCGCAAATCCGGTCGCGACGGCTTCCTGCCCGAGCGAGAGATGGCTCGTGCCCTTCACCAGGTTCTGCAGGAAGAGGTCGAAGGCGCGCTGCTCGGCCTCGCGCAATTCCACCTGCATGCGGTACATGCGCAGCCGCAGCTCTTCGCCGATGTCGTCGTTCAGGCTCGCCCGTGAGGTGGCATCAGGCGCGCGGCTTGGCTTTTTTGTCATCGTCAGACCCCAGGCGACGGACCCGTGATTTGGACTTACCGATCGCCCGCCCGTATCAGGCGTGGCCGGAGACGTTTGTCAACGGGTGGGCAGCAGGCCGGTGCCTGCCCACGGTCGCTGCCGCCAAGACGTTTTCGGCTCGACCCTGCGATGGGCGTGGGGCATCATCGATCATGCGATTCGCGGCGCTTGCCACGCCAAACGTCGACATCGGGTCGGTGCAGACGAGCCGTAAGGTCCGCCTGTTGCTCACCGTCGCATTCGTCCTCACCGTGTTCGTCTTCAGCACGTCGCGCTGGTCCTATCCGGCACGCGAGGCCATCGCATGGATCGGCCTCGCATTGCTCCTCGTGTGCATCGGGGGACGCACCTGGTGCTCGTTCTACATCGGCGGCCGCAAGACCCGGGAGCTGGTGACGGTCGGCCCCTATTCGGTTTGCCGCAATCCGCTCTACCTCTTTTCCATCATCGGCGCGGTCGGGGTCGGAGCCCAGCGTGGCGCGGTTTCGGTCGCCGTATTGGCGGGTCTGTTTGCCTGGGCGGCGCATGTCTCGGTGGTGGCGCATGAAGAGCGGCTGCTGCTCGCCCGGCATGGCGAGCACTATCGCGACTACCTCGCGCGCGTGCCGCGCTCCATTCCGCGCCTGGCCGGCTGGCAGGACGTCCCGCTGCTGCAGATGCGTCCGCGCGCCGCCATCAGGACTTTCTTCGACGCGTGCTGGTTCCTCGCCGCCGTGCCGGTCATCGCGCTGGTCGACTATCTGCAGAACGCGTGCGACATCCCGGTCTTTCTTCACCTTCCCTGATCGTCAGCGTCCGCTGCGCACCCGCTCGCGGTGCAGCAGGTACAGTCCCGACGCGATCACGATGGCGGCGCCCGCCACCGTCCATCGGTTGGGCACGTCGCCGAAGACCGCGTAGCCCAGGGCGGTCGTCCAGGCGAGCTGGCTGTAGATGAACGGCGAGAGCACCGAGGCGGGCGCCAACCGGTGGGCGCAGATCAGGAGGTAGTGGCCGAGGCTCGCGAGCCCGCCCGTTGCCAGCATCAGCAGGCCGACGAGGAGGCTGTCGGGCTCGGTCCACACGACGAGGACCGCCGGCACCGTCACGACGGCACCGACCAGGTTGGAATAAAACAGCGTCGTCTGGCTGGCGTCGGTGCGGGCCAGGACGCGGGTCGCGAGCGCATAGGCCGCGTAGCAAACCGCCCCGCCCGCCGACAGCAGCGCCGCCGGGTGGATCGCGCTGAAGCCCGGGCGCGTCACCACCAGCACGCCGAGGAAGCCGACCGCGATCGCGGCCCACCGGCGCGGGCCGACCCATTCGCCGAGCACCGGCCCCGACAGCGCTGCGACCAGGAACGGCGTCGAGAACGTGATCGTCAGCGCCTGGTCGAGCTGGAGCCATTTGATCGCGAAGAAATTGAGCACGGTCGAGCCGAGCAGCAGCGCCGAGCGGCCGACCTGCAGCATCGGCCGTGCGGTGCGCAGCATGCCGGGGCGGTTGAGCGGATTGGACCACAGCAGGGCGAGCAGGAAGCCGAAGGTGTAGCGCGCCCACACGACCTCCAGCACGTCGACGTGCCGGCCGAGGTATTTGGCGGTCGCATCGAGAAACGCGAAGCAGCCGACCGCGCCGCACATCAGCGCGATGCCGGTGAGCCGGATGCGGCGGGCATCGGCCCAATCGCGGGTGGTGGTGGAGGCGGGCGGCGGCACCGGCAGGAGGTCCAGCGGAGAAGCACCGAGCTTAAGCCCTATCCGATTCGCGAGTGAGACACTTAGGGCACGTGCCGTAGATTCACCGTAGCCCGTAGCCCGGATGAGCGAAGCGACATCCGGGGACCGGCACGGCGATGAATTATCTCTCGTGACATGCTACGTTGCGCCCCAAAATCGGGAGAATATGCCATGGCCAGTCTTGCCCCAGTCCAGTCCGCGAACGATCGCGCTGACGCGCTCGAAGAGCACATGATGCATGAGCTCGAGCACATCGTGACCAAGTCGGTGCTGTTCGGCCTCGCCGACGGCAAGGTCGGGATGGAGAGCGGGCCCTCGCTGATGGCGAAAAATCCGGGCAAGTACATGTTGATGGGCGCCGATCCGCGCCTGCCGCAGATGCCCGCGAAGCCGACGCTGATGGATTATTTCCGCTGCCGCTTCGCGTCGACCTCGCACCTCCTGCAAAGCGCGACGCACGCGCTCAAGGCCGGTCATGACGAGAAGGTGGTGCTCGCCTGCCTGCTGCACGACATCGCGGTGGTGAGCTTCATCCGCTGCGATCACGGCTACTGGGGCGCGCAGATGATCGAGCCCTACGTGGACGAGGAGGTGAGCTGGGCGATCCGCGCGCACCAGGCGCTGCGCTTCTTCCCGGACGAGTTGGTCGGCTACAAGTATCCGGAGATGTACGTGAAGCTGTTCGGGCCGGACTACAAGCCCGAGCCCTACATCGTCGAGGAGTATCAGCGCGCCCGCAATCACAAGCACTACATGACGTCGCGCCTGATCACTTTGAATGACATCTACTCGTTCGATCCCAACGCCAAGGTCGATCTCGACGATTTCGTCGACATCATCGGCCGCCACTTCAAGCAGCCGAAGGAGGGGCTCGGCCTCGACAGCAGCCCGTCGGCGCACATGTGGCGCACGATGCTGTGGCCGACCCGGTTCCTGTAGTGCCGCGAACGCGAGGTTCGCACGATTTCTCGGCGAGCGCGGTTGCGATCTTCCGGTTCAAAAGCCGCACGCGGCGACGCCGAGGCGCGCAGGCCATCGGCGCCCCGCGGATCGCGACATCGATCAGGTCGCCCCTGCGGGGCGATTGCCGTGATCGCGGCTTGGCCCGCCACTGCCTCCGGGACGATGGCCCCCGGCCTGTGCATACCGGGACGGTTTCCGCCTGGCCTGTTGATTGCCGGGGCGGTGGACGCCAGGGCTGTTGACGCGGGGGCGATTGATACCTGGCCTGTGGATGCCAGCTCGGTGAATTCCCGGCCTGTGCCAAACGTGCCATCCTAATGGGCCGCCCCAGCCGAAGCCGCGACGCCAGCGATAGCCGCATCAATACATCGAGCAGCGCTCACTATATCGGCTATATCGGCTGTACTTCTGGACACCTCCACGTCAGCCGCCGAGCCGCAAATTCGTCATATTCTCGGCAGCGAATCACACCCTGTAGGTGCAATGCTCGCGTCGCCGCATGCCGCATTGGAGAATTCCAATGTCGAGTTCGAGTAGCGACGGATGCGTTCGTTCAAGCGGCACGCCAGCGCTCAGTATGGCGTCGGCGCCGATCCTCCCGATGGCTGGTCAGGCAAGCGTTCACGCCGGATCGAGGAGAACGACATGACTTCTACATCAAGCCCCACGGGCGTCGCGCTGGCGCCGCCGCCGACATGGATACGTGTGCTCTTGGGCATCGTTCTCATCTTGGCGGGCATCGTCGTCCTCGGCGACGCCGTGATGGCGACGATCATCAGCGCAATCGTTATCGGTATCGCGGCGATCATCGCCGGCGGATTCGAGATCGTTCACGCCTTCTGGACAAAAGGATGGGGCGGGTTCGTGTGGCAGATCTTGCTCGGCATCCTCTATCTCGCATTCGGATTCGTGCTGATCAGCCAGCCGGTTTCCGGTGCCGTGGCCCTGACGTACGTGCTCGGACTGGTGCTGTTCGTGTCTGGTCTGCTCCGCATCTTCCTCGGGCTGCGTCATTGGAGCGACGTCGGCTGGATCATGCTTCTCTCCGGAGCGTTGGGAGTCATTGCGGGCCTCGTCATTCTCGCCCGATGGCCCATGAGCGGCCTTTGGGTCCTGGGTCTCCTTCTCGGAATCGACCTGATCTTGCACGGCATCGCCTGGCTGACCTTCGCGTGGAGGCCTGACGTCAGAGCCGCGTGAGTTCAGCCGTCCCACATGCTGAGCCTGCTGCGCGCGTCAGCTTGCACTTTTGCGGTCTCGTTCTTGCCGGCGTGTCTCGTGTTGCTGCGGATGGGTGATCAGACGATCGATGCGAGCAGCACCGCTTTCGGCCGAACATGGCAACCAAACCCGGGAAGGAACAAAAAAAGCAGCGCTTCGGCGCCGGGCGCGATCCTGTGCTCATCGATCTCGCGCTGCAGGGCGGCGGATCGCATGGCGCTTCACCTGGGGGGTGCTTGATCGGCTCATGGATGAGCCGTGGCTGCGCATCGACGGGATATCAGGCACGTCGGCCGGCGCGATGAACGCCGTCGTGCTGGCCAGCGGTTTTGCGGCCGATGGGCCCGCGGGCGCCAAGTCCGCATTGAACGCGTTCTGGTGGCGGGTTGCCGAACTCGGCGCGCTTCAGCCCCATCCGGCGAAGCCCTCTGGACGTATTTCTCGGCCGCTGGACCCTCGATACGTCGCCCTCCTATCTCTTTTTCGATCTGGCGAGCCGAATGTTCTCGCCCTATGACCTGAATCTCGCCGGCGCCAACCCTCTGCGCCAGGTCCTTGCCGAGTTGGTCGATTTTGCGCAGGTCGCGGCGTGTCCAATCCGGTTGTTCGTCACGGCCACCAATGTTCACACCGGCCGCGGGCGCGTCTTTCGCAACGCCGAGCTGACGCCCGATGTTTTGCTGGCGTCCGCCTGCCTGCCGACTCTCTTCCATGCGGTCGAGATCGATGGCGAGCCTTATTGGGACGGCGGTTATTCCGGCAACCCGACGATCACGCCGCTCGTCCGCGACTGCGATTCGCAGGACACGATTCTCGTCGCCGTCAATCCCGTCGAACGACCCGGGACACTACGCTCCGCGCGCGAAATCCTCGACCGGCAGAACGAAGTCTCGTTCAACGCCACGCTGCTCAAGGAGTTGCGCATGATCGCGCTATTGCGGCAGGTCGCGGACGCCGGGAGCTCCGAGGGACGCAAGTGGGCCGAGATGCGCATTCATCTCGTCGTCAGCAAGGTTCTTGCCGGACTCGGGGCGTCGTCGAAGTTCAACGCCGAATGGGGCTTCCTTTGCATGCTGCGCGACGAGGGCCGCCGCGCCGCCGAGGCTTTCCTGACGGCCGACAGCAGGAACATCGGCAAGCGCTCGTCGATCGATCTGGACATCCTCTTGCAGCAGGTCTGATGCGATGCTCGATGCCCATGCTTCTCCTCGCGCCGGCGATATTGCACGCCGCCGCGGCCGCGCTCACATTGGAGGAAATGCACCGAGCTCGTATGGCCATCTCATCATGTCGACGTTGCTCCGATGGCTGATTGCCGCCCTCAAGGCTCTGGGCCAGATCCTCGTCATCACGTGGACCACGCTCGCCATCTATTGTTCCAACCTGCCGTGGTCCGAGCTGCGGTTGGGAGCGGCCGTGGCGTTCGCGGCGTTCGCGATCTGGGCGTTCTGGCTGTCGCGCCGCAAGCGCATGCCGATGGCGGCGTTCGCGGTGGTGGCCGGCGTCGTGGTCTGGTGGCTCACCATCGCTCCCTCGCAGCATCGAAACTGGCGCCCGGAGGTGGCCGTGATGCCGCGGGCGTTCATCGCGGGCGACCATGTGCTCCTGACGGGCGTGCGCAACTTCGACTACCGCAGCCGGAACGATTTCACGGTGCACTATGAAGAGCGCGACGTCGATGTCTCGCACCTGACCGGCCTGGATTTCTTCGTTTCCTACTGGAGCGAAGGGCTGGTCGCGCACACGTTCGTGAGCTTCATCTTCGACAACGCACCGCCGCTCAGCATCTCCATCGAGACCAGGCCGGAGGTCGGTCGCGGTTTCGAGCCGGTCGCCTCCATGTTCAAGCAATTCGAGCTGATCTATGTGGTGGGCGAGGAGCGCGACCTCGTCGGCGTACGCGCCATTCACCGCCGGGAAACCACGTATCTCTATCACCTCAACAGCCGGCCCGAGGACGTGCGGCGGCTGTTTCTTGTCTATCTTGAACGGATCAACGAGCTCGCCGATCGGCCGGAGTTCTACAACCTGCTGACCAACAGCTGCACCATCAACATCATTCGTTACTCGAACGCCGCCGGGCGGAAGGGGCGGCTCGACATCCGCCATGTCCTCAACGGGCTGATCGACAGCTATCTCTACGGCTCGGGTCGGGTCGACACGAGCCTGCCGTTCGACGAGCTGCGGCGGCGCTCCCTGATCAACGAGGCCGCACAGGCGGCCGGCGGCGCACCGGAGCCGGAGTTCTCGCAACGCGTCCGCGTATCGCTGCCGATGGTTGCCCGATGATCATCGGCCTGACGGCGACGGCGCAAGGTTCATCATTGTCTCACGGAACGGATCTGTTGCGGGCGTCGCAGAGGCGCTCGATCGATCTCAATATTCTCATGCGGCAGGTTTGACGCCATGGGCCTCCTCGGAATCTTCGTTGCCCTCGGCCTTCTCATCTGGCTGTCGTTCCGCGGCTGGAGCGTGCTGCTCCTCGCCCCGGCCGCGGCCATGATCGCGGCGGCGTTCGCCGGAGAGTCCCTGCTCGCCCACTGGACGCAGACCTTCATGGGCAGCGCGGCACAGTTCGTCGCGCAATTCTTCCCGATTTTCCTGCTCGGCGCGCTGTTCGGCAAGCTGATGGACGACAGCGGATCCGTGCAGGCGATCGCCGATTTCATGCGCGGCAAGCTCGGCCATCGCCGCGCGATCCTCGCCGTCGTGCTCGCGGGCGCGCTCGTCACCTACGGCGGCGTGAGCCTGTTCGTCGCCTTTTTCGTCCTGGTACCCATGGCGCGGGAACTGTTCCGTGCGGCGGACATCCGCCCCGGCTCATGCCGGCCACGATCGCATTGGGCACGTCCACCTTCACGATGTCGGCCATGCCGGGAACGCCCGCGATCCAGAACACGATCCCGATGCCTTTCTTCGGCACCACGCCGTTCGCGGCGCCCGGATTGGGAATCGTCGCCTCGGCGATCATGCTCGCGTTCGGCCTGTGGTGGCTCGGCCGCGCCGAGGCATCGGCGCGCAAGCGCGATGAAGGCTGCGGCGCAGATGCGGCGCTCGGCGGCGGCACGCCCGCAGACGATCAATTCATTCGCGAACGCGCGACGTCGTCCCACGCGTTCGACCCGGCCGAGATACCGCACGGCAAACGCGGCGATGCGCCACCGCCGATCGGCACGGCCGCCATCCCGCTCGTCGTGGTCGTCGGGGTGAATCTGCTGATGTCGCTCGTGATCCTGCCGCGCCTCGATGTCTCGTTCCTCGCGCAAGAGCGCTGGGGCGGCGCGTCGCTGGCCGGCGTCGCCGGAGTTCTGGTCGGTCGCCGTCGCGCTCGCCGCCGCCACGGCAACGCTCGTCGTGCTCCATCGCGCCCGTCTGCCGGACCTGCGGGGCAGCATGGATGCCGGCGCAAACGCCGCGGTGCTCCCCATCTTCAGCGTCGCAAGCCTGGTCGGCTTCGGCGCCGTCGTTGCCGCGTTGCCGGCCTTCGCGTCGGTGCGCGACTGGGTGCTGTCGATGTCCGGCGAACCTCTGGTCTCTCTCGCGATCGCGACGAACGCCCTGGCCGCCGTGACCGGCTCGGCCTCCGGCGGGTTGACGATTGCGCTCGATGCGCTTGGCGGCATTTATATGCAGATCGCCCGGACGACCGGCATCGACCCGGCGCTCATGCACCGCATTGCCGTGATCGGCTCCGGCACGCTCGACAGCCTGCCTCACAACGGCGCCGTCGTGACGCTGTTGGCGGTCTGCGGCTCGACCCACGGCAAGAGCTACTTCGACATGGCGATGGCCAACATCGTCGGGCCGATCATCGCCTTGGCCGCCGTCATTGCCCTGGGTTCGACGCTAGGATCTTTTTAGTCGGCCCGCGATGCCGTCGCACTTGCGCGACCGTGCCGACCTTGACGTCCCATCCCGCGCCTTGCTCATCACGTGGTCGATGAGGCGCGCAGCTTCGGCAGTATCTGCCGGTGGCCGCTGCTCCCCGGGGAGCGGCGGAAAAGCGGACCTCATCAGAGGTCCGATTCGGGCCAAACTCGCAGGCGCCCTTACTCGATCACCTCGTCGAGCGCGGGCGAGCAGTGTGGCTCCGGCATTTTTTTTGTGACGCGGCAAATGCCAAGAGAACGCCGCCGCGGTGGCAAACTTTCGACACACGATAGCGGCGAAAAGGGGCGATCCGACATGATGCATGGGCGAAGGCAGTTGGCGATTCTGGCTCGCTGTTGTGCAAATATTCAGAGGGGCCTTCGTGTCGCACGAATTCTTCCCGCGGATACTGCTCGCCGGCGCGTTGTTTGCCTTCCCGGCTTTTGCGCAGACCGCCGCCGCGCCTAAGGCGGCCGCCTCGGTCACGAACAACGCCGATGTGCTGACGCCCGATCAGGCGAAGCGGGCGCTGGATACGCTTCAGGACGACAAGAAGCGCACGCAGATGATCGATACGCTGCGCGCTATCGCCAATACCTCGCCACAGGCGCAAGTCGCGCCACCCGCGCCCGCCCCGCAACCGGCCATTCCGCTCGCGGCGGACAGCCTTGGCGCACAGCTCCTGCTGACGGTGTCCGAGCAGGTCGGCGAAATCTCGCACGAGGTCGCCGATGTGGCGCGGACGCTGACCCGCTTCAAGGCGTTCTATTACTGGATCGTGCGAACGGCCCACGATCCGGCCGCTTATGATCAATTGCTCGATATCGCGTGGAAGCTCGCATTGGTGTTCGGTTGCGCCTTCGCTGCCGAATGGTTGGTCTTCCGCGTGATCAAGCGGCCCGTGGCGTTCCTGGAAGCCCGCCTTCCGCAAACGGCGCGCGTCCCGACGCAAACGCTGGCCATGGCCGATCCGTCATCCTCCGCGGCGGATGAAACAGCGCAGCCCGAACTGCGTCGACGGCGTCTCAGTCTGGCGTACGCCTGGCAGTCGCTGGTCAGACTGCCGTTCGTATTGGGACGTCTCGCGCTCGAGCTGTTCCCGGTGCTCATCTTCGTCGGTGTCGCCACGCTGTTGCTGGGAACCGAGATCGGCGATCCCACAACGACGCGACTTGTGATCCTCGCGGTCGTGAATGCCTACGCGCTGTCGCGTGGGCTGATTTGTGCGGTGCGGGCGTCGGCAGGCCCTTTCGGTCTGATTCGCGTTCGCGCCGAGACCGCCGCCTACATCGAGATCTGGGCGCAGCGCATCGTCACGGTCGGCATATCGGGTTTCGCCCTTGCAAATGTGGCGCTGCTGCTCGGCTTGCATCGCGCCGGCTATGCGGCGTTGCTGCGTCTGGTGATGCTGATCGTGCATCTCTCTATCGTCGTCATCATCCTGCAGTGCCGTCGGCAGGTCGCCGAGGCCATTCGCGCACCGGCTGGCCGCGAGGGTGCAGCCGCGCGGGCACGCAATCACGTCGCCGGCTTGTGGCACTATCTTGCGATCGCTTTGGATCTCGCCCTGTGGGCCGTATGGGCGCTGAATATCCACAACGGATACTCGCTGATGCTGCAGTATTTTGTCGGCACCATTGCGGTCGTCCTGATCACGCGTCTCGCCAGCATCGTGGTGCTGAGCCTGATCGATCGCGGTTTCAGTATCAGCCCGGATATCCTGCAGCGCTTCCCCGGCCTCGAGACCCGCGCGAATCGCTATCTGCCGCTCATGCGCAAGACCGTCTCGGCCGTCATCGCCGTCATCGGCTTCGTTGCCCTGCTTGAAGTCTGGGGCGTGGATGCCGTTGTCTGGTTCTACGGCGGCCAGATCGGCAGCCGGTTGGTGTCGGCGGTGGCGACGATCGGCATCGCGGCGCTCGCGGCGGCGGCGATCTGGGAGGCAAGCAATGCGCTGTTGGATCGCCAGCTCAATGTGCTGTCGCGCGGCGGTCATTTCGCGCGCGCCGCGCGACTGCGTACGTTTCAGCCGATGCTGCGGACGGCGCTGCTGTGCCTGATCGTCACAGTGGTCGGCTTGACGGCGCTGAGCGAAATCGGCGTCAACGTCGCGCCGCTGCTGGCGGGCGCCGGGATCGTCGGTATCGCCATCGGCTTCGGCTCGCAGAAACTGGTGCAGGACCTCATTACCGGGCTATTTCTCTTGCTGGAAAATGCCGTCCAGGTCGGTGACAACGTCAGTGCGTCCGGCCTCGCGGGGACGGTCGAGAATGTTTCGATCCGCACCCTTCGTCTGCGGGCCGCCGACGGCTCGGTGCACATCATTCCCTTCAGCGCCGTGACGACGATCACCAATTCAAGCCGTGGTGCCGGCAATGCGGCCGTCAGCGTCAACGTTTCCTACAAGGAAGACACCGACCGTGCCGGCCAGATACTAAAGGATATCGTCGCTGAAATGCGTCGTGAGCCCGAATACCGGCACGCGATCCGCGGCGATCTCGAACTGTGGGGTGTCGATAAGGTGGATGGCTCGATGGCGTCGATCGTCGGCCAGATTCGCTGCACCGACAACGGTCGCTGGCCAGTGCAGCGCGAATTCAACCGCCGCATGAAGCGGCGTTTCCAGGAGGGCGGAATCCAGATCGCATCCGCTGCGCAAACCATTCTGATGCAGATTCCCGCGCCGGCCGATCTAGTCTCGAATTCGATGCCGCGACGGGCGGCTGGCTAGTCGCAAATTGCACCGTCACCCGAACGCGCGCGCCATCGGCTCATTGACGCAGATCGCGGGGCAGTATTCGCGTAACGCCCCAGGTCAAAAGCGCGGTCAGGATCACATGAACGACAAACGCCGGCCACAGCAAGACGCCGGTCAAACCACCTACGAAACCGAGGTAAGCAAGATATGCGGCGACGACCGCGTTGTAGATCAACAAGCCGATGACCGGCGGGCCCGGCCAGCACGCAACCCCTAATGCCAACAGAGCGATGCCGGCCACGCGCGCCAGCGCCACGGCGACGCCAGCCGGTTCCTCGCCGAACAGCAGTGGCACAATGAGCGATGGAACGGTCAGAAGCGACAATCCGGTAGCCGCTTCGCCGAGCGCGGCGATGATCAGCAGCTTCTTCATTGGACCGCTTGGCCCTGGACTTCCGCGCCGCATGGCCGCAAGCCGCTATCGCTTTGTTTCGGCCTCTCGCTCCGGTTCGAGCTTGATGGTCAGCTTGTTGATCTTGCCGGTGAACTTGAACGGGGCATCGTAGCGGTATTCCACCAGCGCGACCCCGGTGCGCGTGTCCTGACCGATGTCGAAGCTTTCGTCTTCCGGGAACGTGACCGGGGTGGTGTGCTCCATGGAATTCTTGGCGACTTCCCGGCCGTCCACAGACAGAACGCCTGTGCCGCCCTTGGCCAAACCGGGGCCATCGGACTTGAACTCGAATACGATGGTGTGTTTGCCGGCTTCCAGCTCTGGCCCCGCCCAGACGGTGCGTTTGAGGTCGAGGAAGTTATAGAGAAACACCACCTTGCCTCGCCCGAAGCCGGATTCGCCTTTGCTCAGGAACAGGCCGTAGCCGCCGAAGCGGCCGCCCTGGGTAACGATCATCCCCTCGGCGCCACCCTTGGGGATCTCGACCTCCGCGGTGATGGTGTAGGACTTGTTGAGGATGCTCGGCGCAGCGCTGGCCGGCGTGCCGATCAGTTCGCCCGAATACGTGAACTCCGTTCGTCCCACCGTGAGGCTCGGGCGAGGCGTATTCCAACGCGAGAGCGTCGAGTTGTCGAGCGGCAGCACGTTGTACTTCTTTGCCTCGGAATAGAAGAGGGCCTGCATCTGCTTGAGCTTCTCCGGCATCGTGGCGGCGAGGTCGTCGAACTGGGTGGGGTCCTCCCGGACGTTGTAGAGCTCCCAGTTGTACCCGGTGATCACATCGGGAAGCGCGGCGGTGCTCAGCTCCCACGGCTTCGTCGCCGGCGTCGTGGCCGCCACCCATCCGTCGTGATAGATGGCGCGATTGCCGAGCATCTCGAAGTATTGCGTGGTGTGCCGGGTCGCGACGTCGGCATTTGCCTTGTCCCACGTGTACATCATGCTCACCCCTTCGACGGGGCTCTGGTTGATGCCGTTGATCGTCTCGGGCGGCGCAATGCCGGCCACCTCAAGGATGGTCGGCACGATGTCGATGACGTGGTGGAATTGGCGGCGGATGCCACCTGTATCCCTGATGTGGCCGGGCCACGACATGGCCACGCCCTGGGCCGTCCCACCGAAGTGCGACGGCACCTGCTTCACCCACTTGAACGGCGTGTCCATCGCCCACGCCCAGCCTGCCGCGAAATGGGGGAACGTCCGTTCGGATCCCCAGAATGGATACCAGAGAAACTGGTCCTTCACCGGCACGGGAATGCCGTTGAAGGTGGTGAACTCGTTCGGTGTCCCATTGAGCATGCCTTCGGCGCTCGCGCCGTTGTCGCCGCCGATGTAGACGATCAAGGTATTGTCGAGTTCGCCGAGGTCTTCGACCGCCTGGACGACCCGTCCGATCTCATGGTCGGCATAAGCCAGGTAGGCGCCGTAGATGTCCGCCTGCTTGATGAAGAGCTGCTTCTCTTCCCTACCGAGGGAATCCCATTCCGGCAGCTCCTTCGGCCATGGCGTCAGCTTGGCATTCGCCGGCATGATGCCCAGCCGTTTCTGGTTGGCGAAGATGGTCTCGCGTACCTTGTTCCAGCCCTCGTCGAAGAGGTGCATGGCGCTGATTTTCTTGATCCACTCGGGCGTGGGATGATGCGGCGCGTGGGTGGCGCCCGGCACGTAGTAGACGAGCCAAGGTTTGCCGGGAGCGATCTCCTTGAGCTGCTTGATGTATTGGATGGCCTCGTCAGCCATCGCGGTCTCCAGGTTCCAGCCGGGATTGCCCTGGAAGGGATAGATGGCCGTTGTGTTGCGGAACAGGTTCGGCCGCCATTGGCTCGCGTCGCCGCCGACGAAACCGTAGAAATAATCGAATCCCATTCCGTTCGGCCATTGATTGAACGGGCCGGCCTGGCTCGATTGATACGAAGGCGTATTGTGATCCTTGCCGAACCATGAGGTGGCGTACCCGTTCTCTCGGAGGATCGTGCCGATGGTGCCCTTCTCGACGGGGATGATCGAGTCGTAACCCGGGAATCCCGTCGCTATTTCGCCGACAACCCCGGAGCCGACCGAGTGATGGTTGCGCCCCGTGATCAGTGCCGCCCGCGTCGGTGAGCACAGCGACGTCGAATGGAAGTTCGTGTAACGTATTCCATCCCTTGCGATACGATCCATCGCAGGCGTGGGGATGACGCCGCCGAAGGTGCTTGGTGCACCGAAACCCTGATCGTCGGTCATAATCAGCAGCACGTTGGGTGCGCCCTTCGGCGGTGCGACGCGCGGCGGCCACTAGGCCTTCGACTCCGAGGCCTTCTCGTTGATCACCCCGCCGAATTTCGGATCAGGCGGCGGAAGCTGTTTTCCGTCGAGCGTGATGGTGGCACCGGGCGAGCCCGGCTCGCCCGTGATCTGCTGTGCGTAAGCGGCTGCGCTCAACGCCAGCAGCGCGCAACCGGCGAGCAGTCCCCGTGAAGCCGCACTGATCGTCCGCACCGGAAACATCATCACGGTCTCCATGGCCTGGCCCGAATAGCGCTTCTCGCAGGGATGTAGGACCGGGTTGTCGGAAGGCGATATTGGCCTTTCGTGCACTCTCCAACCTTCAACGTTCGCTTCGGGTCATCTCGAGAAGAACGCAAAGTGTGCATATCGAGTCCGCTTCACCTCCGAAGAGCCGACAGGAGTGAACACGGCAACGCATCCGGATCATGCCAGGTCCGGACTCAACGGAATAAGCTCTAACGGTCGTCGCCGCTCCCCCGACATCGCGCTTTCGTGCCAGCGCCGCAGCAGGTGCGACAGGCCCGCCAGCGCAAAGAAGGTCACGACGCCGGCGACCGATAGAAGAATGAGCGCCGCGAACATGCGCGGGATATTGAGCCGGTACTGCGATTCGGCGATGCCGTAGGCGAGGCCGGAGCCGGCCGCGAGTTCGGCGCCGACCGCGCCGACCAGCGACAATCAGCCGGCAATGCGAATGCCGGTCAGCATGTTCGGCAACGCCGACGGCAGCTTCAATCGAAACAGGATCTGGCCGGGCGAGGCGCCGTAGAGCCGGTAGAGGTCGAGGAGATAGCGGTCGACCGAATTCAGCCCGAGCGTGGCGTTGGCGAGCACCGCGCCCTGTTGCGGCAGATAAATGAGCAACAACGGGGCGATCGCCAGCACGGGCGTGACCTGCAGGATCACCGTCGGGACACATGGGCGCACCATGCTGTGGCCGACGCGGCTCCTCTAGCGCAGCGAACCCGAAGCTCGCACTACTCTGTCCCGCCTGGTTCGCTTGCCATCGATCCCGGTTCGGATTTTGTTGGTGGTCGAGCGGCTCCTGACATGATCGATGAAGGCTCGCAGCTTCGGCATGATTTGTCGGCGGCCGGGATAGTAGAGAAACACGCCCGGCAGCATCGGCGCGAACGGCTCCAGCACGCGCACGAGTCTTCCCGCTTTCACCGCCGCAGCGGCGACCGGCTCAGGCACTTGCGCCAGGCCTACGCCTTCGATGGCGGCGCCAAGCAGGGTCGGAAAGTCGTTGGCGATGACGGGCCCCGCGACGATCACCTCGACGGCCTTGTTGCCGCTGACGAAAGACCAAGGCGCGATTGAGCCATTCGAACGGCGCAGACGCAGGCACGCGTGCTGGCGCAGATCGTCGATGCGTTGGAGCGGCCTCCGGCTGCGCAGGTAATCGGGGCTGCCGACGACCGCGAACGGAAACGGCCGCGTCAGGCGCACCGCGACCATGTCGGCGGCGATGAACTGGCCCAGCCTGACGCCGGCGTCGAACCCTTGCGCCGCGATATCCACCAGCTCCCCGCCTGCGGCGATCTCTACCTCGATCTCGGGGTAGGCTTGGCAGAACGATGCGATCAGCGGCGCCAGCAGGATCGGCACCACCGCGCGCGGCACCGTGAGGCGCAGCAATCCGGCCGGACGCTGTCCGAGGTCGCGCGCAACCGCGCTTGCGGCGACGAGCTCCTCGAAGGCGGGCTTTGCCCGCGACAGAAAGCGTTCGCCCGCTTCGGTCAGGCCGACACTGCGCGTGGTGCGGATGAACAGCGCCGCGCCGATGCGCGCCTCGATGGCGCGGACGGCCTGGCTGATCGCCGACGGCGTCACCCCGAGTTCGGCCGCAGCCCGGCGAAAACTGCGGTGCTGCGCAACGCTCAGGAACGCCTCCACGCCGTCGAGCGCGCCCTGCCTCACTGTGAAGTTCTGCTTCATGGCCTATCAACATTATAGCGGATAGTCGCTCATGGGAAGCGGCCCTAAGTGACTTGTCGATCCGGCGTGACGCGGATCTGACGATAAGGAGAGAAAGATGACCCAGTCCATGACGAAGCTTGGGCGCGCGACGCGCGCCAGCGCCTTTACGGCAATGCTCGCGATCATCGGCGTGACCGCCGTGATGGTGAGCGCGAAGACCGCGCGGGCGTGGGATCGACAGGCGAGCGAAGCCAGCCTGGACGACGAGATCAACCGGGACGCGGCCGGGCAAGGCTACGCCGTCGCCCCGCGGCCCGGGCCCTACGCGAGCGCGCGCCGAGATCGCCGTATCGAGGCCCCGACGGTAACCCGCAAGGACTTCCAGGACATCAAGTGATCGAGATCGGCCGACGGCGCAGCAAGCGGCCGGCCCCATCCGCGCGGTCAGCCGCTTGCCCCGACGAGTTGGTCGACTGGTGCAAAGCGAAGACCACCAGGAATATTTCCGAGCGCTCCAGGAAAAGCGCGCTCCCGCCTATCGCGGCCGCTGATCGCGATCAGGGCCGTGAGAGCCAACACCTAAGAGGAGGCCATGATGTCGCCAGAAACCCTTTTCCGAATTCACCTCGTGCTGGGCTACGTCGCCTGGCTGCTGTGCTTCGCCGCATACATCTGGCCAAGGCTCAAAATGGCGGACCGGGTCGATGCGCACCGCGCCATCGCCACCCTGCACAGCTTCCGCTTCTTCGGTCTCGTCTTCATCCTTCCGGGCGTCGTCGGCAACCTGCCGGCGGCTTTCGCCACGGTCGCCGCCTACGGCGACCTCGCGACCGGGTTGCTGGCCATGCTGGCGCTCGTCACCGTGAGGATGCGTCCACTCTTTTGGCTGTCTGTTGTCGCCTTCAATCTCGTGGGCGCGGCCGACCTCATCGCCGACTACTACAACGCCACCCGTCTCGGCGTTCCGGAGCTGGCGGGACAATTGGGCGCTACCTACTGGATCCCGATCATCTACGTGCCGCTGCTGATGATCACGCACGTCGCCGCGTTCTATCTGTTGGCGCGCCAGCCGGCTCGGGAGGCTCCAAACAGGACGATGCTGCAGACACACTGACCAGAAGGGGTGATATGCCCGATCACCGTTCGCCCGACATCGCGCTTTCGTGCCAGCGCCGCAGCAGCAGGTGTGACAGGCCCGCCAGCGCAAAGAAGATCACGACGCCGGCGACCGATAGAAGAATGAGCGCCGCGAACATGCGCGGGATATTGAGCCGATACTGCGATTCGGCGATGCGGTAGGCGAGGCCGGAGCCGGCGCCGCCGGAGCCGGCCGCGAGCTCGGCGACGACCGCGCCGACCAGCGACAATCCGCCGGCAATGCGAATGCCGGTGAGCATGCTCGGCAACGCCGACGGCAGCTTCAGGCGAAACAAGATCTGGCTGGGCGAGGCGCCATAGAGCCGGTAGAGATCGACGAGATTGCGGTCGACCGAATTCAGTCCCAGCGTGGTGTTGGCGAGGATCGGAAAGAACGCGACGATCCAGGCGCAGGCCAGCACCGCGCCCTGTTGCGGCAGCCAGATGAGCAGCAGCGGCGCGATCGCCAGGACGGGGGTGACCTGCACGATCACGGCATAGGGATAGAGCGTGTACTCGACGATCCGCGACGCGTTGAACAGTATCGCGAGCGTGATGCCGCCGACGGTGGCGAGCAGGAATCCCTCGAAGGTCGTAAGGAGCGTGACCCCGAGCGATTCGAGCAACAGCCATCGGTCGTCGATCAGCGTGTCCCACACGAGCCCGGGTCCGGGCAGCTTGATTGGCGGCAGGGCGAAGAACGTCACCACGAATTGCCAGGCCGCGACGCCGAGCGCGAGCGTCGCGAGCGGCAGGGCGACCTGCAGGATGCGCTCAGGCTCGAAGAGGCGGGTAGGTGTGCTCATCCGGCAACCGCCATGGCTTGCGTCAGCGCTTCCGACGCGATGCGGCAGTAGCCGGCATATTCGGCCGAGGTGCGGAAGCTTTCCTGCCGCGGGTAGGCGGCGTCGATCTTGAGCTCCTTGAAGACGCGGCCGGGCCGCGGTGTCATCACGACGATGCGGTCCGACAGGTAGACCGACTCGAACACCGAGTGGGTGACGAACACCACGGTCTTGCGCAGCGCCTGCCACAGGTGGAGTAGGTCGTTGTTGAGCTTGAAGCGGGTGATCTCGTCGAGCGCCGCGAACGGCTCGTCCATCAGCAGCAGGCCCGGATCGGTGACGAGCGCGCGCGCGATCGAGACCCGCATCTTCATGCCGCCGGAAAGCTCGCGCGGATAGGCGGCACGGAATGCCGCGAGGCCGACACCGTCGAGCGCGGCGGCGACGCGCGGCGCAATCTCGGCCGGGGGCCTGTGTCGCAGCCGGAGCGGCAGCGCGACGTTCTTGGCGACCGTCGTCCACGGCATCAGGGTCGGCTCCTGGAAGACGAAGCCGATGTCGTGCCCGCGCGGCCCCGCGGATGTTTCGCCCGCGCCCCACACGATGCTGCCGCGCGAGGGCTCGCTCAGGCCGGCGATCAGCCGCAGCGCGGTCGACTTGCCGCAGCCCGAGGGGCCGAGCAGCGAGATGAACTCGCCCGGCCGCACGTCGAGATCGAGACGGTCGAGCGCCTGCACGCCGTTGGCGAAGGTCTTCGCCACGTCGCGCAGCGTGACGGCGGCCGACGCCGCGGGCGGCGGGGGTGAGACGGGCGGCGCGGTCAATGCTTCGGCCTCAGCTCCAGGCCGACCATCTTGTTGACGAAGCGCAGCGTGTAGGCCTTGCGGAAATCGATGGTCGGCTTGACGACGCCGGCGCGCACCATCGTGTCGAAGAGGCTCGCCACGCGGGCATCCGTCATGGCGCCGATGCCGAGCTTCAGCGTGTCGCCCGAATCGACGATGCCGTATTCCTTCATCTTGGCGACCGAATAGGCGAGGAGCGCGTCGGTCATCTCGGCGTTCTGCTTCTTGATCAGCGCGTTGCCGGCGGAATTGTCGCCGTAGATATAGTGGTACCAGCCGATGATCGAGGCATCGACGAAGCGCTGCACGAGATCCGGCTTGTTCTCGACCAGATCACGGCGGGTCTCGATCAGGGTCGAGTAGCTGCTGAAGCCGTGGTCGGCGAGCAGGAAGACCTTCGGCTTGAAGCCCGCCTGCTTCTCGATCGCATAGGGCTCCGAGGTGACGTAGCCCTCCATTGCGCTCGCTTTGTCGGCAAGGAAGGGCTGCGGGTTGAATGTGTAAGGCTTCACCCTGGCATCGCTGAACTTGTAGGCTGCCTTGAGCCACTGGAAATACGTCACCATTCCTTCCTTGGAGATGAACAGCGTGAGGTCGCGCAGATCCTCCAGTTTCTCGACGCCCGGATGGGCGATCAGCACCTGCGGGTCCTTCTGGAACATGGCGGCGACCGCGAGCGTCGGCACCTTCTGCTCGACCGCGTCGAAGGATTGCAGCGTGTTGGCGCTCATGAAGAAGTCGAGCTTGCCGACCGCCAGCATGATGCGGTTGTTGACCTGCGGGCCGCCCGGCACGATCGTCACGTCGAGCCCGTATTTGCGATAGGTGCCGTCGGCGAGCGCCTGGTAGAAGCCGCCATGCTCGGCCTCCGCCACCCAGTTGGTGCCGAACGAGACCTTGTCGAGCGTCTGCGCGTCCGCCGGGGCGGGCCGGAAGGCGCAGATCATGGCAGCTATGAGCGACGCCAGGACTGACGCCAAGACGCTTGCGAACCGCATCGATTCATTCTCCTGATAGGGGTACGAGGATAGGCGAGTGGGGCGCGGTTGACGAGATCGCATGGCGATGCTGCCGAAACGTGAATGGGCCGAGATGACCTGGGCGGACTTTAGCGCGGCCGAGACGGCGCGCTGGATCGCCGTGCTGCCGCTCGCCGCGACCGAACAGCACGGTCGCCATCTGCCGCTCGGCGTCGACGGCTTCATCGCCGAGGCCTATCTGGCCCGCGTCCGGGCACAGCTTCCCGCCGAGCTGCCGGTGACGTTCCTGCCGGCGCAATGGATCGGCCAGTCCGACGAGCATGTCGCCTTCCCGGGCACGCTCACGTTTTCGGGCGCGACCGTCATCCGCGCCTGGACCGAGATCGGCGAAAGCGTGGCGCGCGCCGGGGTGAAGAAGCTCGTGCTGGTGACGAGCCACGGCGGCAATGTCTCGGCCATGGAAATGGTGGCGCGCGACCTGCGGGTGCGCCTCGGCATGCTGGTCGTGACCGTCGGCTGGCACCGTTTCGGCTATCCGGAGGGGGCGTTCGACACAGAGGAGCGCCGGCACGGCATCCATGGCGGGGATGTCGAGACCTCGCTGATGCTGGCCGGTCGCCGCGACACGGTGCGGATGGACAAGGTGGTCGCCGAGATGCCCGTGACGGTCGCGATGGCGCAGGAATTCACCTGGCTCGGCGCCTTCCGGCCGGCCGGGTTCGGCTGGATGACGCAGGACCTGCACCCCTCCGGCGCGGTCGGCGATGCGAGCCGCGCGACGCCCGAGAAGGGCGAGGCGACGCTGGCGCAGGGCGCCAAGGGCTTCATCGAGCTGCTGCGGGAAATCGACGGTTTCGATCTTGCGCGGCTCAAGGACGGGCCGCTCGCGAAGCTGTGATCCGGCTCGATGAGTCGGCCTTTTGGCCCGGGTGGATCACGCATCGTTCCTTGGCTAGAGTCGGCGCCATGAGCAACCATTCGCACGACGATCATCACGGCTCCGAGCTCGGCGAGATGCAGCTCCGGGTCCGTGCCCTCGAGACCATCCTGACCGAGAAGGGCTATGTCGATCCCAAGGCCCTCGACCTCATCATCGAGGCCTACGAGACCAAGATCGGCCCGCACAACGGCGCCCGGGTCGTCGCCAAGGCGTGGGCCGATGCGGAATTCAAGCAGCGCCTCCTGCACGACGGCTCGGCCGCCATCGCGACGCTCGGGCATGTGACGCGGACCGGCGATCACCTGGTCGCGGTCGAGAACACGCCGCAGGTCCACAACATGGTCGTGTGCACGCTGTGCTCCTGTTATCCGTGGGAAGTGCTCGGCCTGCCGCCCGTCTGGTACAAGGCCGCGCCCTATCGCTCGCGCGCCGTGCGCGATCCGCGCGGCGTGCTGGCCGATTTCGGCTTCTCATTGCCGAAGGGGACCGAGATCCGCGTGTGGGACTCGACCGCCGAGACCCGCTTCATCGTGCTGCCGATGCGGCCTGCCGGTACCGACGGCTGGAGCGAGGAGCGCCTGGCCGAGCTGGTCACCCGCAATTCGATGATCGGGACCGGCCTCCCGAAGAGTCCGTAAGAGAAAAAGAGGGAGGCGGCGATGGATGGCGTCCACGACATGGGCGGCATGGACGGGTTCGGCAAGGTCGAGCCCGAGCCCAACGAGCCGGTCTTTCACGCGCCCTGGGAAGGACGCGTGATGGCGATAAATCGCGCCATGGGCGCGGCCGGCGCCTGGAACATCGACATGGGGCGCTTCTCGCTCGAGAACCTGCCGCCCGTCGATTATCTCGGCAGCACCTATTATCGGAAATGGTTTCTCGGCCTCGAGCGCCGGCTGGTGGCGTTCGGATTCGTCGGCGCCGACGAGATCGCGGCCGGTCACGCGCTGCATCCCGCGAAGCCGCTCAAGCGCGGCAACTTCACGGCGGCGGATGTCGAGCGCGTGCTGACGCGCAACTCCTATGGCCGGCCGCCCGAGGGGCCGGCGCGGTACAAGCCGGGCGACCGCGTGCGCGCGAAGAACATCCATCCGAAGACGCACACGCGCCTGCCGCGCTACGTGCGCGGCCATATCGGCGTGGTCGAGCGCATCCAGGGCCATCACGTCTATCCGGACACGTCGGCGAGCGGCGCCGGCGAAAATCCGCAATGGCTCTACACGGTCGTGTTCGACAATCGCGACCTGTGGGGCGCGGACGCCGATCCGACCGTCAAGGTCTCGATCGAGGCGTTCGAGCCCTACCTCGAGCCCGCCTGAGATGACGGTCGATTCTGCAGCCGCGTCTCGTGCGCGCGAGGCGGTGCCCAGCATCCCGTGCGACGCCGAGGGCCCGGTCTTCCGCGAGCCGTGGGAGGCGCAGGCTTTCGCGATGGCGCTCGCGCTGCACGAGCGCGGCTTGTTCACCTGGCCGCAATGGGCCGCGACACTCGCCGAGGAGATCAAGCGCGCGCAGGCGGCGGGCGATCCCGACACCGGCGAGACCTACTATCACCACTGGCTCGCCGCGCTCGAGCGGCTGGTCGCCGAGAAGGGCGTCGCGACCCGCGAGACGCTCGCGCGCTATCACGACGCGTGGGACCACGCCGCCGACCGCACGCCGCACGGCGATCCGATCGAGCTTCGGCCTGATGACTTCCGCTGAGACCGGGTCGCACGCGGTTCCGAACTCGGCCGGCAGCGCCGCGCCGCGGCTCGCGGCGCCCGCGAACGCTTGCGACTGCCACATGCACATCTACGACGCGGCGCGCTTTCCGCCGCTGCGTCCGGCATCGCGCATGCAGGACCAGGCCGGCGTCGCCGAATATCGGCTGCTGCAACAGCGCATCGGCTTGAGCCGGGTGGTGATCGTCACGCCGGCGGTCTACGCGACCGACAACGCCGTGACGCTCGACGCCATCGCGCAACTCGGCGCCGGCGCACGCGGTGTCGCGGTGGTCTATCCCGATATCGCCGACGCCGAGCTCAAGCGCCTCGACGATGGCGGCGTGCGCGGCATTCGCTTCACTCAATTCGATCCCGCGACCGCGGTGACGACGCTCGACATGATCGAGCCATTGGCGCGCCGTGTCGCCGATCTCGGCTGGCACGTGCAGATCCATCTGCGCGCCGACCAGATCGTCGCGGCCGAGAGCCTGTGGGGGCGCTTGCCGTCGACCATAGTGTTCGACCACATGGCCCGCCTGCCGCAACCCGCCGGGGTCGATCACCCGGCTTTCGCGATCGTCCGCCGCCTCATCGACCAGGGCCGGACCTGGGTCAAGATTTCCGGCGCCTATCTCGACACCAAGATCGGGCCGTCGACCTATGCGGACGCGACCAAGGTCGCGCAGGCCTTCGTCGCGGCGGCGCCCGAGCGGATGGTGTGGGGCAGCGACTGGCCGCATCCGACCGAGAAAGACAAGCCGGACAACGCGGTCCTGTTCGATCTTCTCGCCGAAATCGGCCTCGGATGCGGCGACACGCCGCCGCATCCTCGTCAGCAATCCCGAAACCCTGTACGGTTTCGTGCCGTCGGGCTGAGCTGAACGCCCGCCGTCCAATTCGACATCGCAATCAAGCCAAAGTCTGTGCATCGAGAGGATATCGCCATGGAGATTTTCGCCGCAGGGTCACGCGCGTCGCGCCGCATGCCGGCGGAGTCGTTCACCGGGACGGTCTGGCAGGACCCGATCATCGAGACGCCGGCGCCCGCCATCCTGCGGTCCGCCCGCGTGAGCTTCGAGCCGGGCGCGCGCACCGCCTGGCACACCCATCCGCTCGGCCAGACCCTGCACGTCGTCTCGGGCGTCGGCCGCGTCCAGCTCCTGGGCGGCCCGATCCGCGAGATCCGCGCAGGCGATACCGTGTGGATCGCACCCGGCGAGAAGCATTGGCATGGCGCCGGCCCGAAGACCGCGATGGTGCACATCGCGATGCAAGAAGCCAAAGACGGCAGCCACGTCACCTGGATGGAGCATGTGACGGACGAGCAGTACGGCGCCGCGGTTGGCGGGTAGAGCGCTACAGCACACTAAACCACACCGTCATGGCCGGGCTCATGCCGGCCATCCACGTCTTCCTGCCGAGCCGCAAGACGTGGATGCCCGCGACAAGCGCGGGCATGACGCAGACGGGGGACGCCTACACCCCCGCCGCGCCGCCATCAGCGCGCGGATCGTGCCCGCCTTCGAGCGTCCCATCCGGATGCAGCACGACCGCGCCCGCATGCCCCATCGTGTCCGAATAAGGCTCGGCGAGCACATCGACATCGTGACCGGCCGACGCCAGGCGCTCGATCACGTTCCCGTCGAAGCGTGACTCGAGACGCAGGTTGGTGTGCGACGAGCCCCAGGTGCGGCCGAGCAGCCAGCGCGGCGCGTCGAGCGCGCGGTCGAGCGGTTGGCGATACAGCACGTGGCGGGTGAACAGCGCGGCCTGGCTCTGCGGCTGGCCGTCGCCGCCCATGGTGCCGTAAGCCATCACGCGCCCGTCCGCCAGCACGGCCAGCGCGGGGTTGAGCGTGTGGAACGGCAGCCGGCCGGGCGCCAGCGCGTTGAGCGCGTCCGGGTCGAGCGAGAAGCTTGCGCCGCGGTTCTGCATCAGCACGCCGGTCGCCGGCAGCACGCACCCCGAGCCGAACTCCCAGTAAAGCGACTGGATGTACGAGACCGCGATGCCGTCGCGGTCGGCCGCGCCCATCCAGATGGTGTCGCCGTCGCCCGGCTTGGCGGGCCAGGGCGCGGCCTTGCGCGGGTCGATCTTGTCGGCTTGCGCGTCCAGGAACGCGCGGTCGAGAAAGCGCTCTGGCGGCGCCGGCAGGCGATCGGGGTCTGTGATGACGCGATCGCGCACCCGGAAGGCGCGCTTGGTAGCCTCGACGATCCCGTGGACGTGATCGAAGCTCTCGGCTTCGCTCGCTCGGAGCCGCTCGAACAGCGCCAGGATGATCAGCGAGGCGAGGCCCTGGGTGGGGGGCGGCGCGTTGTAGAGCGTTCCGGCCTGCAGCGTGACGCTCAGCGGCTCGGCCACGCCGGCGCGGTGTTGCTCCAAGTCGGCGCGCGTCACCGGGCTGCCGATCCGCTCGAGGTCGGCCGCGATCTCGCGGCCGATGTCGCCGCGGTAGAAATCGTCGAGCCCCGCGTGGGCGAGCTGGTCGAGGGTGGCGGCGAGTGCGGCCTGCCGCAGCGTCGTGCCGGCGGCCGGCGGCTTGCCGTCGACCAGGAAGGTCTGCGCGAAGCCGGGCACATCCTTGAGCTCGGGAAGCTTCTCGGCCGTCAGCCGGGCCTGGCTGCGCGTCACGACATAGCCGTCGCGGGCGTGGCGGATCGCATGCGCCAGCAGGCTATCGAGCGGCAGGCGGCCGCCCTGCGCCTTCGCGGCCTCGAGCGCGAGCGACCAGCCCGCGATCGCGCCCGGGACCGTGAGCGCGGCCAGCGTTCCGCGCGGCGGGATCGTCGCGTGGTCGCGGTAGAGCTCGCGCCGGGCGTTGGCACCGGCGCGGCCCGCCGCCATCAGCGCCCGCACCCGGCCGGAGCGCTCGCGGATGAGCCAGAAGCCGTCGCCGCCGATGTGGTTCATGTGCGGGTAGACGGCCGCGATGGTCGCCGCCATGGCGACCATCGCCTCGATGGCGTTGCCGCCCTCTGCCAGCACGGCGCGGCCGGCCTCGGCCGCGGCGGCGTGCGGGGCGGCCACGACTCCGCCGCGATGGCCGGCGCTGTGCAGGTCCATTGGCTTAGGCCGCCGCGACGTCGGCGAGGCCGCGCCGTTTCAGCAGCGCGTCCGCGGTCGGCAGCCGCCCGCGGAAGGCCTTGTAGGACTCGTCCGGCGTGCGCGAGCCGCCCGCCGAATAGATGAAGCGGTAGAGCCGCTCGGCCGTCGTAGGGTCGAACACGTTGCCGGTCTCCTGGAAGGCGTTGAAGGCGTCGGCGTCGAGCACCTCCGACCACATATAGCTGTAATAGGCCGCCGAATAGTGGTCGCCCGCGAACACGTGGGTGAAATGCGGCGAGCGATGGCGCATCACGATCTCCTCCGGCATGCCGATGCGATCGAGCGCGGTGCGCTCGAACGCCGCCGGGTCGAGGTGCTCGGCGTCGGCGAGCGAATGGAAGTCGAGGTCGACGATGGCCGAGGCCACGTACTCGACCGTTGCGAAGCCCTGGTTGAAGGTGCGCGCCGCCCTGAGCTTGGCGATCAGCGCATCCGGCATCGGGGAGCCCGTGCGGTAGTGCACCGCGAAGGCCTTGAGGACTTCCGGCGTATCCAGCCACTGCTCGTAGAGCTGCGACGGCAGCTCGACGAAGTCGGTCGCGACCCCGGTCCCGGAGATCAGCGGGTAGGTCACGTCCGAGAGCAGCGCATGCAGGGCGTGGCCGAACTCGTGGAAGAGGGTGCGGGCGTCGTCGTGGCTGAGCAGTGCCGGGCCGCCGCCCGAAGAACTTTGGCCCTTGGAGAAATTCATCACGTTGAACACCAGTGGCCGGACCTCGCCGTCGAGCTTCTCCTGGTCGCGCAGGCTCGACATCCAGGCCCCGCTGCGCTTCGACGGCCGGGCGAAATAGTCGCCGAAGAACAGGCCGAGGTGGCGCCCGTCAGGCGCCTTGATCTCCCAGGCGCGCACGTCCGGGTGCCAGACCGGCACGTCGTTGCGCGCCGTCGCCGTGATGCCGAAGAGCCGGCGCGCGGTCTCGAAGGCGGCCGCGATCATGCGGTCGAGCTGGAGATACGGCTCGAACTCGCCCTCGGCGATGTCGCAGCGCGCCTGCCGCAGCTTCTCGGCGTAGTAGCGCCAGTCCCAGGCCGCGAGCGCGAAATTGCCGCCCTCGGCGCGAATCATCTCCTGCATGGCGTCGCGGTCGGCGAGCGCCCGCGCGCGCGCCGGGGCCCAGACCTTCTCCAGCAGGCCGCGCGCCGCCGCCGGCGTCTTGGCCATGGCGTCGTCGAGCCGGTAGTCCGCCCAGGTCGGATAGCCGAGCAGCTTCGCCTTCTCGGTGCGCAGCCGGACCATCTCGGCGATGACCGGCCGGTTGTCGTCGGCGCCGCCTTCGCCGCGCGCGATCCAGGCGCGGAAGGCCTTTTCGCGCAGATCGCGCCGGCGCGAGAAGGCGAGGAACGGCTCGACGCTGGAGCGCGACAGCGTGACGGCGGCGGAGCTTTTGAGGCCGCGTTCCTGTGCGACCGCGCGGGCGGCGGCGCCCAGATGCTCCGGCAGGCCCGCGAGATCCTGCTCGCCGTCGAGCGGCAGCACATAGCCCTGCTCGTCCGCCAGCACCCGCTGGCTGAACTGCGTCCCGAGCGCCGCGAGGCGCTCGCCGATCTCGGCGAGCCGCCGCCGCGCCGCCTCGTCGAGGCCGGCGCCGGCCCGGCGGAAGGTCACGAAGTAGCGATCGAGCACCCGCGCCTGCTCGGCATCGAGCCCGGCCGGGTCCGCCTTGATGGCGGTGATTCGGGTGAAGAGCGCCTGATTCATGTGGATCGCGTCCCAATGGGCGGTGAGACGGGGCACGATCTCGCGCTCGAGCGCGAGCAGCGCCTCGTTGCTGTGGGCGCCGACCAGGGCGAAGAAGACCGACGAGACACGCGCGAGCGCCCGCCCCGCGCGTTCGAGCGCTGCCACCGTGTTGCCAAAGTTCGGCGCCGCCGCCTCGGCCGCGATCGCCGCGACCTCGCGCCGATGCTCCGCGAAAGCCGCCGCGAAGGCGGGGCCGAAGTGCTCCGGCCGGATCGCCGCGAAGGGTGGCGCCGCGAACGGCGTATCCCAGCGCGCCAGGAGCGGGTTGTCGCCGGATGCGGGAGGCGTGGCGGGGGCTTGGCTCATGAAAGCTCGCTTCGAAAATCGCTCGTCCGGCCGCGTTCCGGGCGGCTTGCCGGACTTGATCGCGCTGCCCATTTGATGGAGATTGCGGCCGCCAGACAGGGGTTTATGTGATGCGCGACCTAGCTTCAACCAAGGGACCACGGCGGATTCTGTGGCAGAACGTGTCGACCGTTCTGAGTGCCGCGATCCTCATCAGCGCCGAGGTCTTCGGCGCCGCCTTCGCGGGCGGCTGGGCGGCCGCGAGCCTGCTCGGGCTCGGCACCGCCGGCGTCTACGCCTTCCAGATCGTCTTCTTCATCGTCGGCCTCGTCGTCATGGCGGCCTTCGTGCGCAACGGCATGCGCGTCGAGCCGTTCACGGCGCGAGACTGACGCGCGACACGTCTCGCGCGTCGCTCGGAGCGACGCGCGAGCGCTCCTGATTAAGATTCTCGAAACTGTTTTCGCTCGCGTGGTGAAAAAACTTTGTGCGCGCCGCGATTTTTTGTTGCGTGAAATTCAGAATCCACTTATTTCAGTCTTGCCCAAATTCGCACGTGCCTGTGGCCGTGTGTCGGTCGGTGGGCATCCGGACAAGAGGCCGGACAGCCGCCCGGAGTGAGATCGCCAAGACGGCGTGTCGAACGGACGAAGTCGACGAGACGCAAGCAGCGTCACCGAGACGAAGTCACCAGACACAAAAGTCTGCGATCGCTTGCAGCTCCGAACACTTGACTGACAGCCGGAGGCGAAACCGGCGCACCCCGTTCTCCACGGGGGACGCGGCTTAAAGCAACGACGGAGCGGGCTTTTTTGGTCTCTGCCGGTTCTCCACCCACCGGCTCGGGCTACCGAAGAGGCTTGTTCATCATTGCCGGGCGTGCGGACGGGGTCTCCCCATCCAAACCAAGGCAGCACGGTCGGGTCTTCCCGGTTCTCGCTACTGGCGCGTCCCCATCGCGGGCCGGCAGCGAGGCAGGCGAACCCGCATCACATCGGGCGGTCATCCGCCCCTGACCCGTGGGGAGAGCGCCATGTCGGAGCGCATCCGCGAGTTCCTCCGCAACCGTCGTGCGGAGGGAAAGGACGACGCACCATGCCTGGTCGTCGACCTCGACGTCGTTCGCGACAACTACCAGGCCTTTGCCAAGTCGTTGCCGGACACGCGCGTGTTCTACGCCGTGAAGGCGAATCCGGCGCCTGAGGTCCTGTGCCTGCTGGCCAAGCTCGGCTCCTGCTTCGACACCGCCTCGATCCCCGAGATCGAGATGGTGCTCGCCGCCGGCGCCCTGCCTGACCGCATCTCGTACGGCAACACGATCAAGAAGGAGCGCGACATCGCGCGGGCTTTCGAGCTCGGCGTGCGCCTCTTCGCGGTCGACTGCACGGCCGAGGTCGAGAAGGTCGCCCGCGCGGCGCCCGGCTCGAAGGTCTTCTGCCGGTTCCTGCAGGAGTGCGCCGGCGCCGAATGGCCGCTGTCGCGCAAGTTCGGCTGCGATCCCGCGATGGCAGTCGACGTGCTGGAGCATGCCCACCGCCTGGGCCTCGTCGCCCATGGCGTGTCGTTCCACGTGGGCTCGCAGCAGCGGCGCACCCAGGCCTGGGACGCGGCGCTGAAGTCGGCCGCCAAGATCTTCCGCACCTGTGCTGAGCGCGGCATCAACCTCAGCATGGTGAACCTCGGCGGCGGCTTCCCGACCCGGTACCTCAAGGAGGTTCCGGCGGTGAAGAGCTATGGGACGGCGATCTTCCGGGCGCTGCGCAAGCACTTCGGCAACGCGATCCCGGAGACGATCATCGAGCCCGGCCGCGGCATGGTCGGCAACGCGGGTGTGATCGAGGCGGAAGTCGTGCTGGTCTCGAAGAAGAGCGACGCCGAGCAGGTCCGCTGGGTCTATCTCGACATCGGCAAGTTCGGCGGCCTCGCCGAGACGATGGACGAGTCGATCCGCTACCCCATCCGCACGCCGCATGACGGCGACGAGATGGCCGCCTGCGTGATCGCGGGTCCGACCTGCAACTCGGTGGACGTCCTGTACGAGAAGGAGCCGTATCTGCTCCCCGTCAGCCTTGAGATCGGCGACAAGGTGCTGATCGAGGGCACGGGCGCCTATACGACCACCTACTCGGCGGTCGCCTTCAACGGCTTCTCGCCGCTCAAGTCCTTCCACATCTGAGCCGCGCGCTACGGCGCGCGTCCGGTGACGGCGCACCAGCTTGCTGGTGCGCCGGTGCCCCTGCGCATGTTCCGGCGAAAGCCCTGGCCTCCGGTGTGAACCGGGGGCGCCGGTTGGCCGACCACGAACATGCGCCGAGCATGAATCGGCGGAGGAACTGCCATGATCACGATTCGTTCGGAAGACGTTGGCGACGTCGCGGCGCGTGAGGCGCTGCTCGACCGCGCCTACGGCCCGGTCCGCTTCACCAAGCCGTCGCAGCAGTTGCGCGCGGGCCGCGCGCCGGCGCTTGCCTTCGTCGCGCTCGACAAGGGCGAGGTCGTCGGCACCGTGCGGCTGTGGCCGGTGCTCGCGGGCGCCGGGCGGCCGGCGCTGCTGCTCGGCCCGCTCGCGGTGCATCCCGGGTGCCGCTGCCGCGGCATCGGCGCCGCCCTGACGTGGCGCGCGCTCCGCGCCGCCCGCGAGGCGGGTCACGCCGCCGTGCTGCTGGTGGGCGACGCGTCCTACTACGCGCGCTTCGGCTTCACGGCGGACAAGACCGGCGCGCTGGCGATGCCGGGCGCCTGGGAGCCGGCGCGTCTCCTGGGCCTCGAGCTCGCGGCCGGCGCGCTCGACGGCGCGCACGGCGCCATTCGCGCCGCGGCCCGCCGTCGTCCGGCGGCCCGTACTGCCACGCCCGTTGCCGTCGCACAGGCGGCATAAACCGGCTGCAGCGCATATCCCGGCGACGTGGACACCGGTTCGCCGACAAGGATATGCGCAAATCAAAGAGCCCGGAGTACTTCCCTCGGTGCCGCGCGAGCGATAATCGTGCGGCACCTTTGTTTTTCCCGCACGTCCCGCACTCCCGGAGATTTCCGATGACCCAATGGCCGGTGCATGGCCGCATCAGCGGCCCGATCGTGATGATCGGGTTCGGTTCGATCGGCAAAGGCACCCTGCCGCTGATCGAGCGTCATTTCGACTTCGACAAGACGCGCCTCGTCGTCATCGACCCGGAGGACAAGGACCGCAAGCTGCTCGACGAGCGCGGCATCCGCTTCATCCACCAGGCCGTGACCCGCAAGAACTACCGCGAGCTGCTCACCCCGCTGCTGACCGCCGGCGGCGGCCAGGGCTTCTGCGTCAACCTGTCGGTCGACACTTCCTCGCTCGACATCATGGAGCTTTGCCGCGAGATCGGCGCGCTCTACGTCGACACCGTGATCGAGCCCTGGGTCGGCTTCTATTTCGACTCCAAGCTCGGCCCGGAGTCGCGCTCGAACTATGCGCTGCGCGAGACCGTGCTGGCGGCGCGGCGCAAGAACCTGGGCGGCACCACCGCGGTCTCGTGCTGCGGCGCCAATCCCGGCATGGTGTCGTGGCTCGTCAAGCAGGCGCTGCTCAACCTCGCCGGCGACCTCAAGCTCAAGTTCAAGGAGCCTAAGTCCCGCGAGGAGTGGGGCCGGCTTGCCAAGAAGGCCGGCGTGAAAGGCATCCATATCGCCGAGCGCGACACCCAGCGGGCCCGGCATCCCAAGCCGATGGACGTCTTCGTCAACACATGGTCGGTCGAGGGCTTCGTGTCGGAGGGCATGCAGCCGGCCGAGCTCGGCTGGGGCACCCACGAAAAGTGGATGCCGACGAACGGGCACAAGCATAAGACCGGCTGCGGCGCCGCGATCTACCTGACCCAGCCTGGCGCCAACACCCGGGTGCGCTCGTGGACGCCGACCGCGCGCGGCCAATACGGCTTCCTGGTCACCCACAACGAGTCGATCTCGATCGCCGACTTCTTCACGGTGCGCGACGGCCGCAAGGTGCTCTACCGGCCGACCTGCCACTACGCCTATCACCCCTGCAACGACGCGGTGCTGTCGCTGCACGAGATGTTCGGCCGCGCCGGCGAGCGCCAGCCCGATCACGTCATCCTGGACGAGCACGACATCGTCGACGGCATCGACGAGCTCGGCGTGCTGCTCTACGGCCACAAGAAGAACGCCTACTGGTACGGTTCCCAGCTCTCGATCGAGGAGACGCGGCGCATCGCGCCCTACCAGAACGCGACCGGCCTGCAGGTGACCTCGGCGGTGCTCGCCGGCATGGTCTGGGCGCTGGAGAACCCGACCGCCGGCATCGTCGAGGCCGACGAGATGGATTTCCGCCGCTGCCTCGAGGTGCAGATGCCGTATCTCGGTCCGGTGATCGGCCAGTACACCGACTGGACGCCGCTCACCGGCCGGCCGGGACTCTTTGCCGAGGACATCGACAAGCGCGATCCCTGGCAGTTCAGGAACGTGCTGGTGCGGTGACTGGCGGGTAGGATGGGTTGAGCGAAGCGAAACCCATCATCTATGAGGCGCCGTAAAGCGATGGGTTTCGCTTCGCTCAACCCATCCTACGCGCCGCTCGCGGGCAATGAGGCCGCGTGACGAGACTAAAGCGCGATCACGCCCGCGGCGCCATCCTCGGTCCCGAACGCCAACCGGCTGCCGGCCGCATTCCAGGCGATCGCCGTGATCGGCGAGCCGCCGGGCGCGTGCGCCAGCACCTCGGCGCCGTCCTCGATCCGCGTCAGCAGCAGCATGCCGTCCTCGTAGCCGGCCGCGCACACCTCCTGCCGCGGATGCGCCGCCACCGCCGAAATTCGGTGCTCGGATGGACTGAGCACCTTCGGATTCTTCCCCATCGGCCCATCCTTGCCGACGAAAGGCCACACCACGAGCTGGCTCGCCCCCGAGGTCGCGAGCCACTTCGCGCCCGGCCCCCAGCTCGTCGAGCGCACCTTGGCGGCGTAGCCCGACATGCGCATGTGCTTGCCGTCGACCAGGCGCCAGCCGTGCAGCATTGGCTCCTGCATGGTGGTGACCAGGAAGCGGCCATCCGGGCTGTACGTCGCGCCGAGATGCGAGCCCTTCCACTCGAGCGCTTCGGGCTTCGCGTCCGGCGCGTTCGGGAACCAGAGCGTCGCGCCGTTGTAATGCGCGATCGCCAGCCGAAAGCCCTTCGGCGCAAACGCGAGCCCGCCGGCGCTCGACGGCAGGTCGAGGCTGCGCTCGCCCTTGGTGGTGCGCACGAAGGCCTGCTTGCCGCATGACCACGCGACGCTGTCATGGGTGATCGCGACGTGATCGATCCAGCGCCGCTTGGCGTCGGTCGCGAGCGTCTCGCTCTCGCCCGCCGGACCGGTCGCCACGACCTTGCCGTCGTCACCGCCCGTGACGATGCGCGTCCCGTCGCAGGCCGATGCCAGGATCCCGCCGCCATGGGCCGCGACGCGCTGTTCCTCGCCGTCGCGCCAAAAGAGCAGCGCCTCCTCGCCAAGCACGAAGACCGGAACGTCGCCGAGGAAGTGCACGGCGACGACCGCGCCGCCGGCCGCAACCGGGCGGACGCGATCGGTGATCGAGGCGGTATCGGTACGGACGTCGCTCATCCGCCTACGCCACGCACTCCGCAAAGCCCTTGCGGATCATCTCTTCGGGCATGTCGCGGCCGATGAAGACGGCGCGGCTCAGGCGCTCCTCGCCGTCGTTCCATTGCCGCTGGTGGTCGCCGTCGAGGATCATGTGCACGCCCTGGAAGACGAAGCGCTCGGGATCGTCCTTGAACGACAGGATGCCCTTGCAGCGCAAGATCTTCTGCCCCTCCTGCGCCACCAGGTTCTGGATCCAGGGGAAGAACTTGTCGGGATCGAGCGGCTTCTCGGTCTTCAGCGAGAACGATTGCATGTCCTCGTCGTGATAGTGCTTGAGGCCGCCATGATCATGGTCGTGATCGTGGTGATGATCATGGCCGTGGTCATGGTGATGATCGTGGTCGTGCCCGTTGCCCTCCTCCAGGAAGGCCGGCTCGATGTCGAGGATGCGGTCGAGGTCGAAGGCGTTGCGGCCGAGCACCTCGGCCAGCGGGATGGCGCAACGCTGCGTGCGGTGCAGCTTGGCGTAGGGGTTGATCCCGCGAATGCGCGCCTCGACCTCGCGGAGATCGGCGTCGCTGACGAGATCGGTCTTGTTGATCAGGATCACGTCCGCGAACGCAATCTGGTTCTTCGCCTCGGGCGCGTCGCGCAGGCGATCCTTGAGCCACTTGGCGTCCGCGACCGTCACGACCGCGTCGAGCTTGGCTTTCTTGCCCACGTTCTCGTCGACGAAGAAGGTCTGCGCCACCGGCGCCGGATCGGCCAATCCCGTCGTCTCGACGATGATCGCGTCGAACTTGCCCTTGCGCCGCATCAGCCCGTCGATGATGCGGATCAGGTCGCCGCGCACCGTGCAGCAGATGCAGCCGTTGTTCATCTCGAACACTTCCTCGTCGGCGCCCACGACGAGGTCGTTGTCGATGCCGATCTCGCCGAACTCGTTCACGATCACGGCGAACTTCTGGCCGTGCGGCTCCGAGAGGATGCGGTTGAGCAGCGTGGTCTTGCCGGCGCCGAGATAGCCGGTGAGCACCGTGACGGGAATTTTGTCGGACATTGGGTTCTCCGTGGGGCCTCTATATAGGGGATCGAAGGGCCGCTAGAAATCCCTTGAACAGGCACGGCGCTAGCGCTCCCTCTCCCCGCTTGCGGGGAGAGGGTCGGGGTGAGGGGGCGTCTCCACGAGTCATTACTTGCGATATGTCTTGCTGAGACTCAGCGCCCCTCACCCCAACCCTCTCCCCGTAAGAACGGGGAGAGGGAGCGCGGGCGCCATGCCGGGCTCGAAGGACAGCATGCGCAACCGCCTCGCCGCCTTCGCCTCACACATCGACCGCCTGACCGCCGCGGTCGGGCGCGCCGTCACGTGGTGCCTCCTCGCCATGGTGGTGGTGCAGGTCGTCGTCGTGCTGATGCGCTACGTGCTCGGTCTTGGCTCGATCTGGCTCTCCGAGACGATCCTCTACGCCCACGCGGCCCTGTTCATGGGTGCGGCCGCCTGGACGCTGCAGCGGGGTGGCCACGTGCGGGTCGACATTTTCTATACGGGCGCCTCGCCGCGTACCCGCGCGCTGGTCGATCTCGTCGGCGCGCTGGCCCTGCTGTTGCCGTTCGTCGGCGTGCTCGCCTGGTTCGCGCTGCCCTATGTCGCGCGCTCGTGGGCGATCCTCGAGCGCTCGCCCGAGGCGAGCGGTCTGCCGCTGGTGTTTCTGCTCAAGACGCTGATCCCGCTGTTCGCCGTGCTGCTCGGCCTGCAGGGCCTCGCGCAGGCGGCGCGCGCCTGGCTCGTGCTGGTCGGTCCGGCGGCCGCCGAGCCCGGCCGCTGAGGCGCCGATGGGCTTGCCGGAGCTGCTCGCCGTTCTCCTGGTCGTCGCGGTCTGCGCGCTGTTGATGGCCGGCTATCCGGTTGCCTTCACGCTCGGCGGGGCGGCGCTCGCCTTCGCGGTCGTCGGCGCTCTCTTCGGCGTCATGCGCTTCTCGCTCCTCGGCGCGCTGCCGCCGCGCGTGTTCGGCGTAATGACCAACGAGGTGCTGCTCGCGATCCCGCTGTTCATCCTGATGGGCGTGATGCTCGAGCGCTCGCGCATCGCCGAGGACCTGCTCGAAACCATGGGGCGGCTCTTCGGCCGCCTCACCGGCGGCCTCGCGATCTCGGTGACCCTCGTCGGCGTGCTGCTTGCCGCCGCCAAGGGCGTGGTCGGCGCGACCGTCGTCACCATGGGGCTGATCACGCTGCCCGCCATGCTGCGCCACGGCTACAACCGGCGCCTCGCCGCCGGCACCGTCGCGGCGACCGGCACGCTCGCCCAGATCATGCCGCCCGCGACCGTGCTGGTGCTGCTCGGCGACCAGCTCAACAACGCCTACCAGGCCGCCCAGCTGGCCGAAGGCAAGTTCGCGCCCGACCAGGTGTCGGTGAGCGACCTGTTCGCCGGCGCCGTGGTGCCGGCGCTCGCGCTGGTCGGGCTCTATCTCGCGTTCCAGATCGGCGTTGCGGTGCTGTATCCGCAGGCCTGCCCGGCCGTCCCGCCGGATCCCGCTGCGCCGAAGGGCGCCGCGATGATCCGCCGCCTCGCCGAGGCGCTGGTCGCTCCGCTCGCGCTGATCGTGGTGGTGCTGGGCTCGATTCTCGGCGGGCTCGCGACCCCGACCGAGGCGGCGGCGGTCGGCGCCTTCGGCGCCATGCTGCTCACGGCGCGCAAGGTCGCGCCCACGCGGTCACGGCCCGTGCTGCTCGCGATCCTCGCCGCCGCCGGCCTGCTCGTGCTGCACCACGTCGCCGACCTGCGGGTCGGCCGCAGCGACGCGGGCGCCTGGGATGATGCCGCGCTCGCAGCTCGCGTTCGCGCTGCTGGCGGTCCTCGCCTATGGCGCCGCCATGGCCATCGCGACGATCGCGCGCGCAAATGTCCTTGCCGAGACGCTCGCCGCCACCACTCACATCACGGCGATGATCTTCACCATCCTGATCGGCGCGACCATGTTCAGCCTGGTCTTTCGCGGGCTGGGCGGCGACGACATGGTGCAGCGCGCGCTCGGTCACCTGCCGGGCGGTGCCGCCGGCGCGATCCTGGTCGTGATGGTCGCGATGTTCCTGCTCGGCTTCGTGATGGATGCCTTCGAGATCATCTTCGTGGTGGTGCCGATCGTGGCGCCGCCGCTCTTGCGCCTGCCGGGCGTCGACCCGGTCTGGCTCGGCATCCTGATGGCCGTGAACCTGCAGACGTCGTACCTGCATCCGCCGCTCGGGCCGACGCTGTTCTACCTGCGTGGCGTCGCGCCGCGCGAGGTCACGACGCTCGACATCTATATCGGCGTCATCCCGTTCGTGCTCATTCAGCTCGTAATGCTGGTCGTGCTGTGGTTTGTGCCGGGGCTCGCGACCTTCCTGCCGCATATGCTGGCAGGCCGATGAGGCGCCTCGCCGGCCGCACCGACGCGACACGCGCCGCGAATCAGTCCCGGACCGAAAGCACGTGCCGGTGGTGTCGATGATGCATGTGATAATGGAGCTCGGCATTCTGCGGCAGGCCGCAATGGGTGTACCAGGACTGATTCCGGTAATTCCATTTCACGCAGCCGGCCTCGTTCATCTGGTACGTGTCGCCGTAGTCGTACAGCTGCGAGTAGGCGTACCAATGCGGCTCGAGGCGATTGGCCTGCGCCGGCAGGGGCACCGCACAGAACGCCACGCCGGCGGTCACCAACAAGCTCGCTTTGCGCAATAGATTCATGGGTTGCCCCCTTCTGCAAACTGGACGCATGATTTAAGTCCGTTATGCCCTTTGGTTCAAGGGCAGATCGAGGATGTTTCATGAAAGCCGCCGAATTGTTCGACCTCACGGGACGCGTGGCCCTCGTCACCGGCGCGTCGAGCGGGCTCGGCGCCCGCTTTGCGACCGTGCTGGCCGAGAACGGCGCCGCCGTCGCGTTGGTGGCGCGGCGCGCCGACAGGCTCGAGGTTTTGCGGCGCAAGATCGCGGCGGCCGGCGGCAAGGCGATCGCGGTCGAGGCAGACGTGCTCGACCGCGCCGCGATGACGAAAGCGTTCGACGCGGCCGAGAAGGCCTTCGGCACCGTCACGGTCCTGGTCAACAACGCCGGCATCGCGCACGCGGATCGGGCCGTGGAGATGAGCGAAGAGAAATGGCGCCGCGTGCTCGCGACCAATCTCGACGCCGTGTTCTACTGGGCGCAGGAGGGCGCGCGGCGCATGCTCGCGGCGGGCCAGAAAGGCGCCGTCATCAACATCGCCTCGGTGCTCGGCTTCGGCGTCGCCAAGGGCGTCGTCGCCTACGCGACCGCCAAGGCCGGCGTGATCCAGCTCACCAAGGCGCTCGCCGTCGAGCTCGCTTTCAAGGGCGTGCGGGTCAACGCGATCGCGCCCGGCTGGTTCGTGACCGAGATCAACCATGACTTTCTCACCAGTGGCGAGGGGAGGGCCCTCACGCGCGAGATCCCGGTCGGCCGTTTCGGCGAGGACGGCGATCTCGACGGAACCTTGCTGCTGCTCGCCTCCGACGCCGGCCGCTACATCGCGGGCACGACCATCGTGGTCGACGGCGGCCAGATGGTGGCGCTGCGCGGGTAACCGGCGCATATCCCGGCGAAGTGGACGCCGGTTCGCCGACAAGGATATGCGCCAATAGGAAAGTGCCAATGATCGATTTCACCCTGCCGCCCGAGATCGAGGCCCTGCGCCTGCGCGTGCGCGCCTTCATCGAGGAGCACGTGCTGCCGCTCGAAGCCGAGCGTGAGAACTTTTCCGACCACGAGAACATCCCGCTCGATCGCCTCGCCCCGGTGCGGGCCAAGGCGCGCGCGGCCGGCCTGTGGGCGCCGCAAAGCCCCAAGGAATTCGGCGGCATGGCGCTGCCGATCGTCGCCTGGGCCGTGATGTACGAGGAGGCGGCGCGCTCGCTGTTCGGCCCGCTCGCCTTCAACTGCATGGCGCCCGACGACGGCAACATGAACCTGCTCGCCAAGGTCGGCACGCCGGCGCAGAAGGAGAAGTGGCTGCGGCCGATCGTCGACGGCAAGGTCAACTCGTCCTTCGCGATGACCGAGCCGGCGCCCGGCGGCGGTTCCGATCCGAGCATGATCACGACGCGCGCCGAGCGCCGCGGCAACAAGTGGGTGATCCACGGCCGCAAGTGGTTCATCACCGGCGCCGGCGCTGCCGCGCACTTCATCCTGCTCGCGCGCACCTCGGACGATCCGCGCACCGGCCTCACCGCCTTCCTCTATCACCGCGACCAGCCCGGCTGGCGCATCGTGCGCCGCATCGAGATCATGGGACCGGAAGAGCACGGCGGCCATTGCGAGCTCGAGTTCGACGGCCTCGAGGTCGCGGACGAGGACGTTCTGATGAAGGTCGGCGACGGCCTGCGCGCGACCCAGATCCGCCTCGGTCCCGCGCGGCTCACCCATTGCATGCGCTGGCTCGGCTGGTCGAAGCGCTGCCTCGAGATCGCGCAGGACTATGTCGATCGCCGCGAGGGCTTCGGCGTCAAGCTCGCCGACCGGGAAAGCGTGCAGATCAAGCTCGGCCATGCCGCCCAGCAGATACAGGTCGGCCGCCTGCTCACCATGCACGCGGCCTGGAAGCTCGACCAGGGCGACCGCGCCCGCAAGGAAATCTCCATGGCCAAGGTGCACGTCGCCGACACGCTGCACAACGCCGCCGACGTCGCGATCCAGCTCAACGGCGCGCGCGGCTATTCCAAGGACACCATCGCCGAATGGGTCTACCGCGCGGCCCGCGCCGCCCGCCTGGTCGATGGCGCCTCCGAGGTGCACAACATGGTGCTCGCCCGCTTCATGCGCGAGGAAGGCCGCGACTTCTGGAGCTGGAGCGCCGGGAATAGAGTGTGACCCCAGCCGTCATTGCGAGGCGTAGGGTGGGTAAAATCGCCGACTGATACGTTTCCACTTGCATGGACGCCTTGCCGGCGATTTTGCCGCGCTCCGCGTGGGCGACGGCGAGGAGCCGTCGCCCACCCTACGATGCTGGAGCGCAGGAAATAGAGTGTGATGTGTGCCGTCATTGCGAGGCGCGCGTAGCGCGCCGAAGCAATCGCGTGCCATAAACTCCGAGGCAATGACGGCAAGCGGTTAATCTTTCCGCTTAACCTTTCCTCAACCATCCGCTTGCAACCGCAGAGTGTTGTGGCACCCTGCCGACATGGAACGCAAATCTCCCACGCAAGAGCGGCGCAAGCAGCCGCGCATGCCGACCTACCTGGGCGGCCAGATCACCACCGATCGCAAGCTGATCGCGATCGACTGCGTGGTGCGCAACATGTCGGGCACCGGCGTGAAGCTGATCGTGCCCAACATGACGCTCGTGCCTGACGAATTCGTCCTGCACATCACCAGCCGGGAGACCGCCTACCGGGTGCGTCCGCGCTGGCGGCAGCTGCGCGCGCTCGGCGTCGAAGTCGTGCCGCTCGCGGCCGACACGGCCCCGGTTCCCCTGGCGGCCGCGCGCCGAATCAAGCAGCTCGAAGCCGAGAACGAGGGCCTCACGCGCCGGCTGAGCGAGCGGGAATAGGCGGACCTTCGAACCTTTCCCTTGTGCATTCGTCATGGCCGGGCTTGTCCCGGCCATCCACGCCTTATTATCGAATTGCCGCAAGAAAGACGTGGATGCCCGCGACATAGGCGAGCGAAGCGACGCCGTTCTTCGAACGGCTATGCGCGGGCATGACGATGAGTTGAGCGATCTGATTATGCCCCGAGCAAGACAGCGAACGCGCCGCATGAAAGCTGACGTCAGGCCCATCCGCACCAAGAGGGACTACGAGGCCGCGCTCGCTGAAGTGGAGCGGCTGTGGGGTGCAAAGTCGAAAACGCCGAAGGCGACCGTCTCGATGTCCTGGCGACCCTGATCGACGCCTATGAGGCGCAACACTATCCCATGGACCCGCCCGATCCGATCGAGGCGATCAAATTTCGCATGGAGCAGCAGGGCCTGGCGCGCAAGGACCTGGGAGCCTCTGATCGGGACGCGCACGCGCGTGGCCGAATTGCCGAACCGCAAGCGCGGGCTTTCGATCGAGATGATTCGCCGCCTGCACCGGGAACTCGGGATTTCCGCCGATGTGCTGATCCGGTCCTACCGACGGGACAAGGCGGCATAAAAAATCTTCTGCTGCGGTGCGCCAAATTTCTCGCGCCTGCGGCCTTGCGCAATTTCCTGCCCATCCGCCGGCCTGCGACGCAATCGACGCGGCGCCCTGCCTTTTCGCCCGATTGCGCCGTCTCTATATCTATGGCCTGATCGCATTAGAGCATGATCCCACCGTTTCTTGGAAAAGATCATGCCTTTCGGCAGGACATTCCCCATGGCGCTCCAACGCGTCACCCTCGACGACAAATACGATCTGACGCAAAGCCGCGTGTTCGTCACCGGTTACCAGGCGCTGGTGCGCTTGTGCCTGATGCAGAAGGCGCGCGACCGGCGCGCCGGGCTCAACACCGCCGCCTACGTCACCGGCTATCGCGGTTCGCCGCTCGGCGGGCTCGACTATCAGTTCCAGCGCGCCGCCGCGCTGTGCAAGCAGAACGACATCCTCTTCCAGCCCGCCATCAACGAGGACCTCGCCGCGACCGCGCTGTGGGGCTCGCAGCAGGCGGAACTGCGCGGCGAAGGCAAGTTCGATGGCGTGTTCGGCATGTGGTACGGCAAGGGCCCGGGCGTCGACCGCTCCGGTGACGCGCTGCGCCACGCCAATTTCGCCGGCACATCAAAGCACGGCGGCGTGCTCGCCCTGATGGGCGATGACCACACGGCGGAGTCGTCCACCACCGCCCACCAGTCCGAGTTCAATTTCGTCGACGTGATGATCCCGATCCTCAACCCCGCCGGGGTGCAGGAGATCGTCGACTACGGCATTCTCGGCTGGGCGATGTCGCGCTTCACCGGCGCCTGGGTCGGCCTCAAGTGCATGCACGAGACGGTCGAGTCGACCGGCGTGATCGACGGCAGCCTCGATCGTGTGAACATCGTCATCCCGACCGGCTACGCCATGCCGCAAGGCGGCCTCAACATCCGCCTCCAGGACACAATTCTCGGCATGGAAGCGCGGGTGCACGACTACAAGCGCGACGCCATGCTCGCTTTCGTCCGCGCCAACAAGCTCAACCGCCAGATCACCTCGGGCGGCCGCAACCCGAGGATCGGCGTCATCACGGTCGGCAAGTCTTATCTCGATGTGCGCCAGGCGCTCGACGAGCTCGGTATCGACGAGGTGCGCTGCAACGATCTCGGCCTGCGCCTGCACAAGATCGCCTGCCCGTGGCCGATCGGGCGCGAGGAATTGCAGGAGTTCGCCCGCGGCCTCGAGCTGATCATCGTGGTCGAGGAGAAGCGCTCGCTCATCGAGGTGCAGGTGCGCGAGGAGCTCTACGGCACCGCCAATCAGCCGGTCTGCGTCGGCAAGAAGGACGAGCAGGGCAACTGGCTCTTCCCGGTCAAGGGCGCGCTCGATTCGAACGACGTGGCGATCTGCCTCGGCGAGCGCCTCCTGAAATATGCGACCGACGAGAACCTCGCGGGCCGTGTCGCCAAGCTCAAAGAGGCGCAGCGCGTCCTGCGCGAGACCCAGGACATCGCGGTGCGCATCCCGTATTTCTGCTCGGGCTGTCCGCACAATTCCTCGACCCGCGTGCCGGAGGGCAGCCGTGCCTATGCGGGCATCGGCTGCCACTACATGGTGCAGTGGATGGACCGCTCGACCCTCGGCTTCACCCAGATGGGCGGCGAGGGCGCGAACTGGATCGGCGAGGCGCCGTTCTCGCAACGCCCGCATGTCTTCCAGAACATCGGCGACGGCACCTACAACCATTCGGGCTATATGGCGATCCGCGGCGCGATCGCGTCCGGCGTCAACATCACGTACAAGATCCTCTTCAACGACGCGGTCGCCATGACGGGCGGCCAGAAGAACGACGGCGGCCTCACGGTCCCGCAGGTCGCCCGTCAGGTCGCGGCGGAAGGGGCGAAGCGCGTCGTCGTCGTCACCGACGAGCCGCACAAATATGCCGCCGGCACCGATTGGCCCCGTGGCCTCACGGTGCATCACCGCGACGATCTCGACGCCGTGCAGCGCGAGCTCGCGCAAATTCCCGGCTGCACGGTCCTGATCTACGACCAGACCTGCGCGGCCGAGAAGCGCCGCCGCCGCAAGCGCGGCCAGTTCCCCGACCCGGACAAGCGCGTCATCATCAACGAACTCGTCTGCGAAGGCTGCGGCGATTGCGGCGTGCAGTCGAACTGCGTGTCGGTGCAGCCGCTCGAGACCGAGTTCGGCCGCAAGCGCACCATCGACCAGTCGAGCTGCAACAAGGACTTCTCCTGCGTCAAAGGCTTCTGCCCGTCCTTCGTCACCGTCGAGGGCGCGCAGCTCAAGAAAGGGCAGGGCGTGGCGGTGCGAGCCGACGAGACGCGGCTGCCCGAGCCGACGCTTCCCGCGATCAATCAGACCTACGGCATCATCGTCACCGGCATCGGCGGCACCGGCATCGTTACGGTCGGCGCCATCATCGGCATGGCGGCGCACCTCGAAGGCAAGGGCGTCGGCGTGATCGACATGGCGGGCCTCGCCCAGAAGGGCGGCGCCGTGCAGAGTCATATCCGCATCGCCAACACCCCGGCCGATATCCACGCCATCCGCGTGCCGGCGCGCGGCGCCGACTTGGTGCTCGGCGGCGACATCGTGGTCGCGGGCAACAAGAAGGTGCTCGGCGCCGTCAAGCCGGGCGCGACCGCGATGGTGATCAACACCGCCGAGATGCTGCCCGGCGAGTTCACCCGCAATACCGAGTTCTCGCTGCCGACCGAGCGCCTGCGCCGCGCCATCACGGGCGCGGCCGGCAAGGAGCGCAGCCATTTCGTCAATGCGTCGCGGCTCGCCACCGCGCTGCTCGGCCAATCGCTCGGCGCCAACATGTTCATGCTCGGCTACGCCTACCAGCTCGGCGCGCTGCCGCTCGCGGCGGAAGCGATCGAGCGCGCGCTGGAATTGAACGGCGAGGCGGTGCCGATGAATATCGCGGCCTTCCGCTGGGGCCGCCGTGCCGCGCTCGACCTTGCGGCGGTCGAGAAGCTCGCGACGCCCGCGGTAGCCGATCCGGCCGTCGCGCTCTCGCAGTCCTTCGACGAGATGGTCGCGCGCCGCGTCGCGTTTCTCACCAAGTATCAAAATGCCGCTTACGCGGCGCGTTACCGCGCCTGGGTCGACAAGGCGCGCGCCGCCGAGTTCGACGCGCGCGCCCGACAAATGCGGGCTCGCCGAGGCGGTCGCCCGCTATCTGTTCAAGCTGATGGCCTACAAGGACGAGTACGAGGTCGCGCGGCTCTACACCGACGGCTCGTTCGCGGCGCAGGTCAAGAACACGTTCGACGGCGACAGCCTGCGTCTCGTGGTGCACTTGAGCCCGCCGCTGCTCTCGCCGACCGACGCGGAAGGGCGGCCGCGCAAGATGACGTTCGGTCCGTGGATGTTCCGCGCCTTCAAGGTGCTGGCGCGGCTCAAGGGCTTGCGCGGGACCGCGTTCGACATCTTCGGCCACACCACGGAGCGCAAGAGCGAGCGCAAGCTGATTGCCGACTACGAGGCGATGCTCGACGAGATCCTCGGCAAGCTCGGCCCCGACAATCACCACGTGGCGGTCGGGCTTGCGGCGATCCCGGAAAAAATCCGCGGCTTTGGCCACATCAAGATGCGCAACCTCACGGCCGCCAAGGCCGACGAGGCGGCGCTGCTCGAGCAATTCCGCGCCGGGCCCGCGCCGCTGCTGAAGGCGGCGGAGTGATTCGTCCACGCGATCGCGTGGACGCTCGCGACTTTCTCACAGCAATCGGAATCGCGCGTATCCCGGTACGCTCACGACGACCATTTTTCTAGAATGTTAGTCGATAAGTAGCGCGCTACTATTGCGAGTATGTATGCACCGCTGTCGCTCGCATCCACGCTCGGAAAACACTTAAAAATAAGCCGTATCCCGCTACGCGGCGATGAAAACGCATTTCTGCAATGTAAGATTATAAGTGGCTCACTACTATTGGCTGTGTCAGCATTTCGGTGTGAAGCAGTTGGCTTTCGGCACGATCCGATCGAGCCATCGTGTCGCGCCGCCTCCCAATGAAACAGGCTCGAGGGGGAGGATCCCATGCGGTATCTGTCACGCAATGCTGATCGCGCACGCCTCCGCGAAGCCCAGAAGGCGCGCGACAATCGCGCCGAAATCGTCAAGGCGCTGTCCATCGGCCAGATCTCGCGGCGCGATCTCTACAAATGGGGTCTGCTGACATTCGGCGGGCTTGCGCTCAAGAACGGCTTGAGCCCGTTTGCGTCCAGCGCCTACGCGGACGGTGTCCCGACCGGCACGCCGCCGAGCCCGCTGTTCGGTGCACAGAAGTTCACCCAGCCGATGCCACGGCTCGCGCTGCGCTCGCCGTTCACGTTGACCCAGGTCGCGTCGGCCGATCCGACATCCATCGGTGACGCCGCCTTCCCGGCCGCGCTCGGCGAACGGCCGGCACGGCGGCTGTCCTATCACACCGACTTCACCGCCAATCCGGGCGATTCGCAGTTCATCAACCCGATCACCAACCGTGGTCCGATCGAGGGCCGTCCGCCCGGCGAGGTCTTCGCCCATCAGCGCTGGAACGAGTTCTTCCCTCAGGTCGGCTATCATCCAATCGGTCGGGCCGATCGCGCCGAACTCCCAATTCCATCCGAATTTCCCGGCCCAGCTCCCCAACAGCGTGTGGACCTACGGGGCGGGACGTTTCCAGGAGGGCCAGCTGCCGCCGCTCCTGATCAAGGTGCGCTACGGGCGAGCCGCTCGTCCACCGCATCTACAACAATCTCGCCGGTCGATCGCACCCAGAACGGCGGCTTCGGCCGCAACGAGACCCAGCTCCACTTCCACAACGCGCACAACGGCGCGGAAAGCGACGGCGCCGCCAACGCGCACCACTTCCCCGGCACCTTCTACGACTATCGCTGGAGCACGACGCTCGCTCGCCGCGACAAGATCAACACACAGGCGACCGATCCGCGCGCGTCGGGTCCCGACGGCAATGGCGGCCTGATCAACGTCGCCGGCGATTTCCGTGAGATCCAGGGCACGATGTGGGCCCACGACCACCGCTTCTTCTTCACCGCCGAGAATGTCTACAAGGGCAATTTCATGATGGTGAACATTTACAGCGGCCGCGACCGCGGCAACGAGAAGCTCGTCGACGGCATCAACCTGCGCCTGCCCAGCGGCAGCCTGCTGGACTACGGCAATCTCGACTTCGACGTGAACCTGATCATCTCCGACGCCGCGACCGATCAGGACCGGCCAGTATTTCTTCGACATCTTCACTACCGACGGCTTGATCGGCGACATGCCGTTCGTCAACATGGCCTATGCGCCGTTCTTCGAGGTGCTGCCGCGGAAGTACCGCTTCCGCATCCTCGACGCCTGCATGTCGCGCTTCTTGCAGCTCGCGATCGCCGACCCGCAACGGCAATGCGGTGCCGTTCCAGTTCATCGCCAACGACGGCAACCTGGTGGTGAACCCGATCCCGCTGACCACAGCTCGACCAGCAGGGCATCGCCGAGCGCTACGACATCGTCGTCGACTTCTCGCAAGTTCCGGGTCGGCGACCGGCTGCACCTGGTGAACACGCTGGAGCAGACCGACGGCCGCAAGCCGGACGGCAGCAATTGCCGCTCGCGCAGGCGCTGGCCGGCGACCCGAACGATCCGGCGGTCGGCGGCATCCTGCAGTTCCGCGTCGTCGGCTCGGTGCAGAGCGTCGATGTGCCGGGCGTCACCCTGTTCTCGACCAGCCCCGATCCGAGCGCAGGTGCCGGCGGTGCTGACCGAGCAGATCCCGATCGTCACGCCGGTGCGCGAGCGCGTCGTCAGTTGGGGCGGTCCGGCAACGGCGACTTGCGCGATCCGAATACCGGCCAGTGCACGCCCGATTGCCCGGACAACGTCCAGCTTCCCGTGGACCATCCAGGTCAACGGCGGGCAGTCGCATTCGATGAACGCCAACCGCATCCAGCTTGAGTATCCGAAAGCCGGCGACATCGAGCACTGGACCTACATCAACGGCGGCGGCGGCTGGGATCACCCGATCCACCTCCACTTCGAGGAAGGCATCACCATGAACCGGGGCAGCGACTCGATCCCGGCAACCGAGAACCTGGTCCGCAAGGACGTGTGGCGCCTGCGCCCCTCGGGACAGGTCACAGTTCCAGATCCAGTTCGGCGAATACGGCGGCTCCTATGTGAACCACTGCCACAACACGGTGCACGAGGACTTCGCCCTGCTGATGCGCATCCAGCTGCTGTCCGGCGTCGCCGGATCGCCGCAGACGATGGTCACGCCGACGCCCAACCCGACGCCCGACGGCGTGTTCTTCACGACGCCGGAAGTCCTGCCGGAAGCGACGACCAGCACCAACTCGACGCAGATGAGCCAGATCATCAACAATCCGGCGCGCAAGACGCCGACTGGCATCCCGTAACGCGGGACTGTTGTGAAAGAGATCGCAGTGTGTCGCCCGACACACTGCGGCGACGTTCTGGGGGCGTACGGGAGGAATACATGAAACGATGGCTCGCCGTTGCCGTCGCGGCGCTGGTTGCCGCGCTTCTGTCGATGCAGGTCCCGTCGCATGCCCAGAGCAATCGTTGGGGCGCCGGCTACTTCCCCAACCTCCCGGTCGTCGATCAGAACGGCAAGACGCTGCGGTTCTACGACGACGTGATCAAGGGCCGGCGGGTGCTGATCAGCTTCATCTATACCAACTGCCCCGACATCTGCCCGCTCACCACCGCCCGCATCGCGCAGCTCGAGGATATGCTTGGCGACGAGGTCGGCCGCGACATCATCTTCATCTCGATGACCGTCGATCCGGTGCGCGACACGCCGGCACGGATGAAGGAATTCGCCGACGCGTTCGGCGCCGGCCACGGCTGGCTGTTCCTGACGGGAAATCCGGCCGACATCAAGCGGATCAACGCCAGCCTCGGCGACAGGAGCCGGACCATCGACGAACATCGCAACGAGATCGTGCTGGGCAACGATGCGACCGGCCAATGGATGCGCAACTCGGTGTATGGCGATCTCCAACGGCTGGCCTTCGACCTCCATGAGATGGATCCGAAGTGGACCGCTCAGGTGCGCCAGCCGAAACCCGATGCGGCCAGCAACACCGGCTACGCGCTCGGCAACGAGCCCGGCCAGGCGCCGTTCAAGCGCATCTGCGCGCCCTGCCACACGGTCGGCGTCGGTGACCGGGTGGGACCGGACCTCCGCGGCGTTACCGAGCGGCGCGACCACGCTTGGCTCGCGAGCTTCATCGAGCACCCCGACCAGGCGCGGGCGCGCCACGACCCGATCGCGATGTCGCTGGTCGAGAAATTCCCCGCCGTGCACATGCCGGCGCTCGGCGTCGGCGACGCCGACGCGGGCGACCTCATCGCCTACCTCGACGCGCAGAACAAGCTCCTGAAGGACGCGCAGGACTCGCCCATGCCGCCGGGGATGCATCATCACCACTGAGCACTGACGGTCTGGCACGGCGCCTGCTCTCCCTCTCCCACGGCAAGTCGGGCTTGCCCGACTTGCGCGTTTTTTGATGCCGAGATCGGGCATGCCCGATCTCGGATGCGGGGAGAGGGTCGGGGTGAGGGGGCGTCTCCGCGAGTCATTGCTCACGATATGCTTTGCTGAGACTCAGCGCCCCTCACCCCAACCCTCTCCCCGTAAGAACGGGGAGAGGGAGCATGGGCGCCGTGCCACGGCTCGCTGCGCCCAAAAACCACACCGCTCACCCAACCCGCACGCCCTTGACCGGCCCGCGGCGGTACCCTCAAATCGCGCCAAGACCGCGATTCTGGCGGCGAGGGGATAGCCGGCGCTTGCCGGCCGTAACAGCCTGAAGAGGGCAACGCTGTGGCCGGAACGCTCGCCGCCGACGCGGACACGTTTCCGAAGCTGCTGGTGCGCAACGCGAAGGTCTTTCGCGGCCGTCCGGCGTTTCGCCGCAAGGACTTCGGCATCTGGCAGACCTGGACCTGGGACCAGGTGCTCGACGAGGTGCGCGCCTATGCGGTCGGGCTCGCGCGGCTCGGCGTCAAGCGTGGCGACACCGTCGCGATCGTCGGCTCCAATCGTCCGAGGCTTTATTGGTCGATCATGGCCGCGCAGGTGCTGCGCGCCATTCCGGTGCCGGTCTATGCGGATGCGGTCGCGGACGAGCTCGCTTACGTGCTCGCGCACGCGGACGTGAAATTCGCCGCCGCCGAGGACCAGGAGCAGGTCGACAAGATCCTCTCCGTGTCCGAGCGTCTGCCCCGGCTCGAGCGCATCGTCTACGACGAGACGCGCGGCCTGCGCGACTACGACCACGGCCGGCTCAACGCGATCGACCAGGTCATCGCCGACGGGCGCGCCGCGCTGGCGAACGATCCCGCGCTCGGCCGCTGGTTCGACGACGAGATCGCGGCCGGCCAAGGCTCCGATACCTCGATCGTGCTCTACACCTCGGGCACCACCGGCACCTCGAAAGGCGTGGTGCTTTCGGCGCAGGGCTGCATCCGCGCCGCCAGCGACACGGTCGCGTTCGACAAGCTCACCGAGCACGACAAGGCGCTCGCCTATCTGCCGCTCGCCTGGGTGGGCGACCACTATCTCAACTACGCCCAGGGCATGGTGGCGGGCTTCTGCATGGCCTGCCCGGAGAGCGGCGAGACCGTGATGCAGGACCTGCGCGAGATCGGCCCGACCTTCTATTTCGCGCCGCCGCGCGGCTTCGAGCAGATGCTCACCCAGGTGATGATCCGCATGGAGGATGCGGGCGCGATCAAGCGCCACGTCTTCCACTATTTCATCGGCGTCGCGCGCCGCTACGGCGAGCCGATCCTCAACCGCGCGCCGGTGCCGCTGATCGGGCGCCTGCTCTATGCGATCGGCCGCGTCGTGGTCTACGAGCCGCTCAAGAACGTGCTCGGCCTCTCGCGCGTGCGCGTCGCCTATACGGCCGGCGAGGCGATCGGGCCCGATCTCTTCCTGTTCTATCGCTCGCTCGGCCTCAACCTGAAGCAGCTCTACGGCCAGACCGAGGCCTTCCTCTACGTGACGGCGCAGCCGGACGGCGAGATCCACTCCGACACCGTCGGGCCCGCGATCCCGAACGTCGACATCCGCATTGCCGACAACGGCGAGGTGCAGTTCCGCTCGCCCGGCATGTTCGTCGGCTATTTCAAGGACGACGCGCGGACCCGGGAGACGCTGACGGACGACGGCTACGTGAAGACCGGCGACGCCGGCTTCTTCGATCCGAAGACCGGGCACCTGAAGATCATCGATCGCGCCAAGGACGTCGGCAAGCTCAACGACGGCACGCTGTTCGCGCCGAAATACATCGAGAACAAGCTGAAGTTCTATCCCAACATCCGCGAGGCGGTCGCGTTCGGCCACGAGCGCGATTTCGTCTGCGCCATCCTCAACATCGACCTGGCGGCGGTCGCCAACTGGGCCGAGCGCAACAACGTGGTCTACGGCTCCTACCAGGAGCTCGCCGGCCACCCGCTCGTCTACGACATGCTCGAAAAGCACGTCGCCGAGGTCAACGGCTCGCTCGCCGACGGAAGCCGTGATGGCGGGCGCGCAGGTCAGGCGCTTCCTGATCCTGCACAAGGAGCTCGATCCCGACGACGGCGAGCTCACCCGCACCCAGAAGGTGCGCCGCGGCTTCGTCGCCGAGCGCTACGCGCCGCTGATCAACGCGCTCTATGACGGATCGACCGAGGCCGACATCGCGACCGAGGTCACCTTCGAGGACGGCCGCAAGGGCGTGCTGTCGGCGCGGGTGAAGATCCGCGACATGGCGCCGGCGAAGCCTGCGCCGCTGGAGCAGGCCGCATGAGGGCGCCGGCCGGCAGCGATAGCGCGGTCACCCAGGCGCTGCTGTCGGTCGAGAACGTGTCGCTCGCATTCGGCGGCGTGAAGGCGCTGACCGACGTGTCGTTCGACATGCGCCAGGGCGAGATCCGCGCGATCATCGGCCCGAACGGCGCCGGCAAGACCTCGATGCTCAACGTGGTCAACGGCTTCTATCATCCGCAGGAAGGCCGCATCACCTTCAAGGGCAAGACGCGCGCCGCATGCGTCCGCACGAGGCGGCGCGCGGCGGCATCGCGCGCACGTTCCAGAACGTCGCGCTGTTTCGCGGCATGACGACGCTCGACAACATCATGGCGGGCCGCAGCCTGAAGATGCATCGCGGTCTCTTTTGGCAGATTCTCCGGTTCGGCCCGGCGGTGCGCGAGGAGGTCGAGCACCGCCACAAGGTCGAGGAGATCATCGACTTCCTCGAGATCCCGCAGATCCGCAAGATCCCGGTCGGCCGGCTGCCCTACGGCCTGCAGAAGCGCGTCGAGCTCGGCCGCGCGCTCGCCATGGAGCCCGACCTGTTGCTGCTCGACGAGCCGATGGCCGGCATGAACATGGAAGAGAAGGAGGACATGTCGCGCTACATCCTCGAGGTCAACAATCACTTCGGCACCACCATCGCGCTGATCGAGCACGACATGGGCGTCGTGATGGACCTCTCCGACCGCGTGGTCGTGCTCGAATACGGCCGCAAGATCGCCGACGGAACGCCCGACGAGGTCAAGCGCGATCAGCGCGTGATCGACGCCTATCTCGGCATCGCGCATTGAGGACGGGGATGATGCGACTGCAAGCGACCGAGCACAGCGCCCGCTCTCCCTCTCCCCCTTTAGGGGGAGAGGGTCGGGGTGAGGGGGCCTCTCCGCGAGTCGTTACCGACGATCGTGCTATGCCGCCCCTCAGCGCCCCTCACCCCAACCTTCTCCCGGTAAGTACGGGGAGAGGGAGCGCCGGCGCAGTGCTCGCTCGCCAAATCGAGTCCTGACCCGTGGACATCCTCTACAAAATCTTCATCGATCCGTTCGTGCAGATGGGCACGGCGCCCGACCTGCTGGTGCAGACCTTGTGGGAGGGCTTCGTCGCCGGCGTGCTCTATTCGCTGATCGCGCTCGGCTTCGTGCTGATCTTCAAGGCCTCGGGCGTGTTCAATTTCGCGCAGGGCATCATGGTGGTGTTCTCGGCGCTCATGCTCGTCGGCCTGCACGAGCACGGCGTTCCGGCCTTCGCGGCGCTCGGCCTGACCATCGTGATCATGTACGGCCTCGCGTTCGGGGTCGAACGCCTGGTGCTGCGGCCGCTCGTCAACCAGCCCGACATCATCCTGTTCATGGCGACCTTCGGGCTCACCTATTTCCTCATCGGCCTCGGCGAGCTCATGTTCGGCGGCGACCCCAAGACCATGATCGCCGACGAGCTCTACCTGCCCAAGGGCGCGATCGATCTGAAGATCCTCGGCGGGCTGGTCTCGCTGCAGAAGCTCGATATCGCGGCCGCCGTCATCGCGCTGATCATGGTCGCGGTGCTCGGCATCTTCTTCCAGAAGACGCGCATCGGCCGCGCGCTGCGCGCGGTCGCCGACAGCCACCGCGCGGCGCTCTCGGTCGGCATCTCGCTCGAGCAGATCTGGGTGATCGTGTGGTTCGCGGCCGGCATCGTCGCGCTCGCGACCGGCATCATGTGGGGCGCGCGCTCGGACGTCTCGTTCGCGCTGCAGATCATCGCGCTCAAGGCGCTGCCGGTGCTCATCCTCGGCGGCTTCACATCGATCCCGGGCGCGATCGTCGGCGGCGTCATCATCGGCATCGGCGAGAAGCTCGGCGAGTTCTACTGGGGCCCGCTGCTCGGCAGCGGCATCGAGAGCTGGCTCGCCTACGTGATCGCGCTCATCTTCCTGCTCTTCCGGCCGCAGGGCCTGTTCGGCGAACGCATCATCGAGCGGATTTAGAGCATGTGTCGGACCCTTCACATCGACAACGTCATGGCCGGGCTTAGCCGTTCGAAGAACGGCGTCGCTTTGCTCGCCTATGTCCCGGCCATCCACGCCTTCGCTGCCAAGCAAGACGTGGATGCGCGGGCCAAGCCTGCGCATGACGCGGACGCGTAGGGGCAAGCCATGTTTTATCGCGAGGCAGGCCAGTTCAAGACCACCTACGCCGCCGACATGGCGGTGTTCCCGATCCTGCAGGACCGCATCGGCCTCGTGCTCATCCTCGCGATCGCCTTCGTGGCGCTGCCGCTCCTCGGCAGCGAGTTCCTGATCAACGCGGTGATGATCCCGTTCCTGGTGTTCTCGCTCGCCGCGATCGGGCTCAACATCCTGACCGGCTACACGGGGCTGCTCTCCCTCGGCACCGGCGCCTTCATGGGGGTCGGCGCCTACGCCTGCTACAAGCTCACCAGCATTTTCCCGAACGTGAACATCCTCGTCTGGGTCGTCGTCTCCGGCTTCTTTTCCGCCGCGGTCGGCGTGCTGTTCGGCCTGCCGTCGCTGCGCATCAAGGGCTTCTATCTCGCGGTCGCGACGCTCGCGGCGCAGTTCTTTTTGCAATGGTGCTTCATCCGCATTCCGTGGCTCTACAACTACAACTCCTCCGGCGCGATCGAGGTGCCGACGCGCACCCTGTTCGGCATCCCGGTCACCGGCCCGAACGCGAGCGCCACCACGCGCTACCTGGTCGTGCTCGCGATCGTCGCCGTGATGACCTGGATTGCGTCGAACCTCGTGCGCGGCCGCATCGGCCGCACCTGGATGGCGGTGCGCGACATGGACATCGCGGCCGAGCTGATGGGCATCCGCCTGTTGCAGACCAAGCTCATGGCGTTCGCGGTCTCCTCGTTCTATTGCGGCGTCGCCGGCGCGATGATGGTCTTCCTCTGGTACGGCGGCGCCGAGTCGGACGTGTTCGACATCAACCAGAGCTTCTTCATCCTGTTCATGGTCATCATGGGCGGGCTCGGCAGCCTGATCGGCTCGTTCATCGGCGCGGCGCTGATCTTCATCCTGCCGATCATCCTGCGCGAGGCGCCCGCCGCGCTCGGCGTGCCGTTGCGGTCCGCAACCGTCGAGCATCTCACCTTCATGATCGTCGGCGCGCTCATCATCGGTTTCCTCGTGATCGAGCCCATGGGGCTCGCGCGCCTGTGGCAGATCGCCAAGCAGAAGCTCAGGGTGTGGCCTTTCCCGTACTAGATAAGGGCACACTATCAGCCCAATCCTGGCCGGGGCGGTTGCCGTCGAGCCGGACACCATGCGCTGCTTCGAGCAGCGTGGAATTGAAGGGAGAAGGAGCATGCAATTGAAGCATCTCGTCCTCGGGACGGCGTTCGTCCTCGGCGCGACGGCCGTCATGCCGAGCGCGGCCAGCGCGCAGGACAGCGTTTTCGTGCCCCTGATGACCTACCGTACCGGCCCGTTCTCGGCGTCCGGCACGCCGATCGCGAACGGCATGGTCGACTATTTCAGCATGATCAACGCGCGCGACGGCGGCGTCGGCGGCGTCAAGATCGTGGTCGAGGAATGCGAGACCAGCTACGACACCAAGAAGGGCGTCGAGTGCTACGAGTCGGTCAAGAACAAGAACCCGCTCGTGTCGACGCCATACTCGACCGGCATCACGCTGCAGATCATTCCCAAGGCCTCGGTCGACAAGATCCCGATCCTGTCGATGGCCTATGGGCTCTCCGCCGCGGCCGACGGCAACATCTTTCCCTGGGCGTTCAATCCGCCGTCGACCTATTGGGACGGCGCCTCGATCTTCGTGAAGTACATCGCCGACAAGGAAGGCGGCTTCGACAAGCTCAAGGGCAAGAAGATCGGCCTCGTCCATCTCGACGCGCCGTACGGCAAGGAGCCGATCCCGCTGCTCCAGCAGCTCGCCAAGGACTACGGCTTCGAGCTCAAGCTCTATCCGGTGCCGGCGGCCGAGATGCAGAACCAGTCGGCCCTGTGGCTCGGCATCCGCCGCGATCGTCCGGACTGGATCTACATGCAGGGCTTCGGCGCCATGAACCCGACCGCCGTCAAGGAAGCGGCGCGCATCAACTATCCGATGGATCATCTGATCGGAAACTGGTGGGCCGGCGGCGAGACCGACGCGCGTCCCGCGGGCGACGGCGGCAAGGGCTATCTGTCGCTCGACTTCAACGTGGTCGGCCAGGACTTCCCGGTGATGCAGGACATCATCAAGTACGTGGTCGACAAGGGTAAGAGCCAGGTCGCCTCCAAGGCCAATGTGGGCGAGAACTTCTACGGCCGCGGCGTCCTCAACGCGATGATCATCGTCGAGGCGATCCGCAATGCCCAGCGGCTCACCGGCAAGAAGGTCATCACCGGCGAGGACATGCGCCGCGGCCTCGAGTTCCTCAACGTCGACGAGGCCCGGCTCCAGCAGCTCGGCATGGCCGGCTTCGCGCGCCCGTTCAAGGTGTCGTGCAGCGACCACAGCGGCCACCACGCCGCCTACATCGCGAGGTGGGACGGCACCACCTGGGTGAAGGCGTCGGACTGGATCGATCCGATCAAGGACAAGGTCATCCCGCTGATCGACACCGCCGCCAAGGACTACGCCACGTCGAACACCGGCTGGCCCAAGCGCACCGAGGCCTGCGACAAGTCGTCGTGATCTTTCTTCTCCCTCTCCCCCTTTAGGGGGAGAGGGTCGGGGTGAGGGGGCCTCTCCGCGAGTTCGTTGCGACGACGTAATTCGCTGAGATTCAGCGCCCCTCACCCCGACCCTCTCCCCGCAAGAGCGGGGAGAGGGAGCGCGAGCGCAGTGCGCATATCACTTACGGGCCCACGTTCATGTCCGACGCCGTCATTGCGCCCTCGGAAGTGGCCTCGCGGTCTACCGATCCCATCCTCACGCTCAACAACGTCGAGGTCGTCTACGACCGCGTCATCCTCGTCCTCAAGGGCGTCTCGCTCGCGGTGCCGAAGGGCGCGATCGTCGCGCTGCTCGGCGCCAACGGCGCCGGCAAGACGACGACGCTCAAGGCGATCTCCAACCTGCTGCACGCCGAGCGCGGCGAGGTCACCAAGGGCTCGATCGTGTTCGACGGCACCGCCGTGCAGGCGCTCTCGCCCAATGTGCTGGTGCGGCGCGGCTGCATCCAGGTGATGGAAGGCCGCCAGTGCTTCGCCCATCTCACGGTCGAGGAGAATCTCTTGACCGGCGCCTTCACGCGCCGTGACGGCAACGCCGCGATCCGCGCCGACCTCGAGCGCGTCTACGGCTATTTCCCGCGCCTCAAGGAGCGCCGCGCCGCGATCGCCGGCTACACGTCGGGCGGCGAGCAGCAGATGTGCGCGCTCGGCCGCGCCCTGATGTCGCGCCCCAAGATGATCCTGCTCGACGAGCCCTCGATGGGGCTCGCGCCGCAGATCGTCGGCGGAGATTTTCGACATCGTGCGCGATCTCAATGCGCGCGAGGGCGTCTCGTTCCTGCTCGCCGAGCAGAACACCAACATGGCGCTCAAGTATGCGAGCTACGGCTACATCCTCGAGAACGGCCGCATCGTCATGGACGGCGCCGCGAAGTCGCTCGCCGAGAACGAGGACGTGAAGGAATTCTACCTCGGCATCGCGGAAGGCCGCCGCAAGAGCTTCCGCGACGTGAAGCACTACAAGCGCCGCAAGCGCTGGCTGGCGTGAGTTGATATTGCGCGCCAGCGACGCCACAAGCACGGTGGGCCCTCTCCCCCGCTTGCGGGGGAGAGTGGGAGAGGGGGCAGCCACGAGCACTGAGCCCGCCGACTTGCCCCCTCCTGCGCGCTTTCGCGCGTATTCCTCCCCCGCAAGCGGGGGAGGGGGAGAGCGCGGAGCAAGGGTCAGCGTGTTTGGCGCCCAGTCCTCGCGACCGCTCGCCGGATCAATCTCGGAGCCCAACGATGCCGGACAAGATCAACCTTGCCGAAAAGTTCTCTCTCTTCTCGGAGCAGTGGCGGCCCAAGACGGTCGCGGCGCTCAACGGGCAGGAGCTCAAGATCGTCAAGGTGCAGGGCACGTTTCCCTGGCACCATCACGACGCCGAGGACGAGTTCTTCCTGGTGTGGAAAGGGCCGCTTCCGCGTCGAATTTCGCGACCGTGTGGTCGAGCTCGGCCCCGGCGAGGGCCTCATGGTGCCGCGCGGGATCGAGCATCGCACGGCGGCGGACGAGGAGGCCGAGGTCATCCTGTTCGAGCCGGCGGCGACGCGCAACACCGGCAACGTCGTCGACGCGACGTTCACGGCGCCGGACGGCGTGAAGCTCTGACCATGACGGACTTCTGCGATCGGCTCGAGACGCGCGATCCCGCGGAACGGGAAAGGGACCAATCCGCGCGGCTGGCCGAGATCGTCGCCCGCGCGCTCGCCGCGCCCGGCTGGGCGAAGCAGCTCGCCGCCATCGATCCTGCCGCCGTCACGTCGCGCGCCGCGCTCGCGAAGCTGCCGCTGCTGCGCAAGTCCGATCTCGTCGCGTTGCAGAAGGCGTCGCCGCCGTTCGGCGGCTTCAACGTCACGCCGCCCGGCAAGGTGCGGCGGCTCTTGATGTCGCCCGGGCCGATCTTCGAGCCGCAGGGGACGGGACCCGATCCCTACGGCATGGCGCGCGCGCTGTTCGCCGCCGGCTTCCGCGCCGGCGACATCGTGCACAATTCCTTCTCGTATCATCTCACGCCCGGCGCCCACATCCTCGAGGCCGGCCTGCACGCGCTCGGCTGCGCCGTCGTCCCGGGCGGCGTCGGCAATACCGAGATGCAGGTCGAGGCGATCGCCCACTTCCAGCCGGCCGGCTACGTCGGCACGCCCGATTTCCTGAAGGTTCTGCTCGACGCCGCCCAGGCGGCCGGCAAGGAGGCCTCATCGCTCGAGCGCGCGCTCGTCTCCGGCGCCGCGCTGCCGCCCTCGCTGCGCGCCGAGCTCGACGGCCGCGGGGTCGCGACATTGCAGTGCTATGCGATCGCCGAGGTCGGCGTGCTCGCCTACGAGACGCCGGCGCGCGACGGCATGCTCGTCAACGAGCACGTGATCGTCGAGATCGTGCGTCCCGGCACCGGCGATCCGGTGGTCGACGGCGAGGTCGGTGAGGTGGTCGTGACCTCGTTCGACACCGACTATCCGATGATCCGCCTCGCGACCGGCGATCTCTCGGCCGTGCTGCCCGGCCGCTCGCCCTGCGGGCGCACCAACATGCGCATCAAAGGGTGGATGGGCCGCGCCGACCAGACCACCAAGGTCAAGGGCATGTTCGTGCATCCCGGCCAGGTCGCCGAGGTCGCACGCCGCCATCCCGAGATCGGCCGCGTGCGCCTCGCCGTGACGCGTACGGCTGAGCAAGACGCGATGACGCTGTCGGCGGAATGCGCCGCGCCCGCGGCCGGCCTCGCCGACGCGGTCGCCGCGACCTTGCAGTCGGTGACGAAATTGCGCGGCGACGTGAAGCTCGTCGCGCCCGGCAGCCTGCCGAACGACGGCAAGGTGATCGCGGACGAGCGCGGCGCGTAGCCTGTAGCCCGCATGAAGCGAAGCGAAATGCGGGACGCCATTCCCGGATTACGCTGAGCCCACCCTTCGGCGTGCCGAAGGCAAGAACCCGAGGGCTCAATCCGAGCTACGCAACTTGTATTACCTTACCGAGCAATAAGCATCCCGCCGAAAAGGAAGCATCCTACCGAAAAGGAAGCATCCTGCTGACAGGGAAAGCATCATGCTGACAGGGAAGCATCATTCCCTTGACCAACACGACGGTGCAACGGATCATGCAACCGTTGCTCGTGGCATCGCCGTGGATGGGACGGAGGCTACGCGCTGGTGTCGAACGTCGCGGCGTTGGGAAACCAAGGACGCGGCGGATCGTCGAAACAGACCGCATGCATTCAACTGGAGACCATCCAAATGCGTCAGTTCAAGACGTGCGCGATCGCACTGATCCTCGGCCTTGCGCTCTCCTTCGCCGGGGCCACATCCTCGCCGGCGGATGAACTGGTCCTCGCTCCCACGAAGGCAAGCCTGGTCACGCTCGAGTCGGATTTCGGCAAAGCACAACTATACGCCGCTGCCCGGCTCATTTCGTCAGGAGGCCTCAATTTGCCAAGCGGGCATGTATACTTGTTTTTGGATGGGGCCCGTCAACCGCGGCACCCCGTGCATTTGCTGCCCGCGCGGTCGTGGGTGCTGGAGAGGCACTATCACCATACGCTGATTTCCGCGCAAGCGCATGCGCGACGCGCCGGATGCGTCCCGGCTCGGCCAGCACGTGGAGGAACCCATGGACAGATCGCGTCACCCGACACGCGCGCTGAGCGCGCTCCTGCTTCTTTGCGCCGCCGGTGCATTCGCGCCCGCGCCGGCCCGCGCCGAAGGCTCCGTCTCCGCGCTGCGCATGGGCATGGGTGCACGGCCAGGCGAGATGGGGCGCTTCGATGCGGTCGTCGAGCAGTACAATGCCTCGGGCGAGCGCTTCCGGATCGACAGCCATTGCCAGTCCGCGTGCACGATCTTCCTGTCGATCCGCAATGTCTGCATCACGCCGAATGCGACCCTGTTGTTTCATGCCGGCGGCAACGCGCGCCAGGCCCGCATGAGCCCAGGCTCCACGCAGCACATGCTCGCCGCCTACAACCCGGCTCTGCGTCAGTACGTCCTCGATCATCATTTCATGGACACGTTCGAGCTCCACGCGATCTCGGGCCGCGAGATCATCTCGCGCTTCGGCTATCCGGCGTGCCGCTAGCGGATCCGCTAAAGCCGCTTGCACGGTGCCGGCGCTCCCTCTCCCCGCTCTTCGCGGGGAGAGGGTCGGGGTGAGGGGCGCGGAGGCGCGGTCGCTCAATCCGGGCTACAATTCGCGGATGCCCCTGACCGCCGTCACGATCCGCGGCTATCGTTCGGTCCGCAATCTCTATCTGCCCGTCGAGGCCTGCTCGGTGTTCGTCGGCGCGAACGGCGTCGGCAAGACCAATCTCTACAAGGCGCTCGGGCTGCTGCGCGCGGCCGCCGACGGCACCATCACGCGGGCCATCGCGGAGGAGGGCGGGGTCGAATCGGTGCTGTGGGCCGGGCACGCGCCGGCGCGGCGACCCGGTGCGGCTGATCCTCAAGGCGCATTTCGACGAGATGGATTACGGCGTCGAGGTCGGCCTCCCGCATTCCTACGAGGTCGAGATCGGGCTGCGCGGGCCGGCCGAAGCCGCGTTCGAGATCGAGCCGCTGATCAAGGAGGAGCGTCTCACCATCCGCCACGGCCGGCGCGACGTGGTGATGATGGAGCGCAAGGGGGCGCTCGTCACGCTGCGCAACGAGGCGGGCAGCCGCGAGACGCGCCGCGACGCGCTGCTGCCGTCGGAGACCGCGCTCGCCGCTTTCCGCGACGGCGCCCGCTATCCCGAGATCGAGGCGGTCCGCCGCGAGATGCTCGACTGGCGCCTCTATCACGATTTCCGCACCGACGCGGGCTCGCCGATCCGCCAGCCGTGCCACGCGATCACGACGCCGACACTCTCGGCCGACGGCCACGACCTCGCCGCCGTGCTCGCGACCCTGTTCGTGATCCGCGAGGACACGGCCGAACTCGCCGCCGCGGTCGACGATGCCTTTCCGGGCGCGCGGCTCACGGCCTTCGACGAGGGCAGCTGGTGCCGGTTCGAGATGCGATTTCCCGACATGCCGCGTCCGTTCGCGATGCACGAATTGTCCGACGGCACGCTCAAATATCTCTGCCTGCTCGGCGCCCTGATGGGTTACCGGCTGCCCTCGCTGATCGCGCTCAACGAGCCGGAGGCGAGCCTGCACCCCGTGCTCCTGCCGCCGCTCGCGCGCCTGATTGCGCGTGCCGCCGGCAAGGCACGCATCTGGATCGTCACGCATTCGGAGGCGCTGGCCGACGCGATGACGGAGGCGACGGGCAAGCCGGCGCGCCGCGTCGTCAAGAGCGCGGGCGCGACCTCGATCGAGGGATTGAAGCTCACCGGCGAGTATCGCGACGACGACGAGCCGGCGGACGAGGAGGAGTGACGGCGGCTTCGTGGGGATTGCTCAACATTGTTCTTGGATGCCGCGGCCTTCGGCGTTATCGGCGATGGGACGAGGCGGAGTGCGTCCCGCGCGAACGCGCGGGTGCGCGTGTGCGTGCGCTCGCAACAACGCAAGTTTTGGCTGCGTCGTGCCAATCGCTGACGCAGGCAAAATGGCAGATTGAACCCGATGGAGGAAATTCGAGCAATTTCAATGCGGTGCACATCCCGCTTCCGGGCCGCGGGCTTGTGAGGCGCGCCATAAAGCGACAGGTCGGGAAGCAGGTGGCAAAATTCCAGAACAAACCCAACTGGGATAACAGCAGCGATTTCAAGAGTCTCCCGGGTCAGCCCGCGCGCTCGATGACTAGCGTGAAGTTATCCCGCGGCATCGGGGCGATCTCGGCGATGCGCAGGCCGTGCGGCGTGGCGACCGCCGCGATGTCGCGCGTATCGCGCACGCCCCATTCCGCATTCTCGGCGCGCAGGCTCGCGTCGAATGCCGCATTGCTCGATGCCGTATGCGCGCCGTCGCGCATGAATGGCCCATAGACGAAAACGCGGCCGTCCGGCGCCAGCCGTCGCGCCGCGCCGGCGAGCAGGTTCTCGGTCACACGCCAGGGCGAGATGTGGAGAACATTGATGCAAAGGATGGCAAGCAGCGGATCATGGATAGGGAGGGCGGCCTCCCAATCCGCCGCCAGCAGGTCGACGCGCGCCGGAGCTTGCACGTTCGCGAGCTTTGCGTGCGCGCGCCACGCCGCGATGCTGGCGAGGTGCCGCGGATTGATGTCGCTCGGCCACCACGTGACGGCCGGCGCACGGGCTGCGTAGTCGACCACGTGCTGACCGGTGCCGCTGCCGACCTCCAGCACATGGCCGCCGCGTCCGGCGAGACATGGCTCAATGATCGACCAGATCGGCGCGTGATTGCGCGCAAACGCCGGGCCTTGCAGCCGGCCGTCCGACGGGGGTTCTCGATCTTGGCCGAATTCGACCACGAAGTCTGGCATGTTTGCGTCTCGCATGACCGGGAAGACATGTCGACGCGCCCCAGATGCGCGTCCTCTTGTCCGTTGGCGCCGAGGGGTGTCGCCCTTATGCTCGATGCTTGATATATGCGGGCGCCGGCACCGCAAAGGCAATCCGGAGGGAGGACCACATGAGTTTCATCCGCGCGCTAGGCGGCTCACTGCTCGCCGCGGGGCTCCTGCTGGCCTCTCCGGTCTCGGCGCAGACCTGGCCGACCCACACGATCCTGGGCATCAGCCCGATCGGCGCCGGCAACGCGGTCGACATCATCGCGCGCGTGACCTTCGATCCGATGTCGAAGTCTCTCGGCGTGCCGATCATCGTCGAGAACCGCCCGGGCGGCGGTGGCCTCATCGGCTTCAACGACGTCGCAAAGGCGAAGCCCGATGGCTACACGGTCCTGCTCGGGTCGTCGACCATCAGCTCGGGCGCGGTGCTGCACAAGCATCTGCCCTACGATCCGATCAAGGACTTCACCGCGGTCTTTCCGTTTGGGGTGAGCCCGTCGGTGCTGGTGGTCTCGCCGGCGAAGGGCTTCAACAGCGTGGCTGATCTCGTCGCTGCCGCGAAGGCGCGGCCCGGCGCCTTGAACTATGCTTCCGCCGGCATCGGGGCGGCCTCGCATATCGCGGCGGAGCGCTTCCGTGTCGCCACCGGGATCGATGCGCAGCACGTGCCGTTCCGCGGGCCGGGCGAGGCGCTGGCCGAGGTGGTGGCGGGCCGTGTCGACTATTATTTCCTGCCGATCGCCGCCGGCATCTCGCTGGTGCAGAGCGGGAAGCTCAAGGCGCTCGCCGTGAGCACGCCGAAGCGCTCGCCGCTGATGCCGGACGTGCCGACGATCGCCGAGGCGGGTTATCCGACGGCCGAGTACCTGTTCTGGGGCGGCCTGTTCGTGCCGTCGAAGACGCCGCCCGAGATCGTCAAGCGGCTGTATGACGAAGGCCGCAAGGCGAGCGAGCTCCCGGCGACGCAGGCCGCGCTGACCAAGCTCGGCTACGAGTCGCGACCGATGACGCCGGCGGAATTCCAGGCGTTCTTCGTCAAGGACTTCAACGAGACCATCGCGCTTGCCAATAAGGTCGGCATCAAGCCGAACGATTGAGCGCTCGAAGCGCTGGCCGGCTAGCCGATATGTCCGCCGACGCGGTGAACCGTGTTGTTGCAGTAACCGCGTGGATTCCACGGCGCCGATTCCAGCGGCTGCGCGCGGCCGCTCGCGTCGCGCGCGCGTGCAATGACCTCGATCGCGCCGGTGGGTGGCGGCGTGAGTGTCGCGGTAAATCGCCGCCACGCGAAGGTGTCGGGCAGGGGCCCGAGCGCGGCCGTCGCCCACGACCGCCCGCCATCGATCGTCAACGCGACCGTGGCGAGCGGCGTGTGGCCGCTCCACGCGTGGCCGCGCACCACGAGTGGCGCGCCGGCCGGTAGCGTGAAGCCCTCGCGCGGCGACGTGATCACGGCGCGCACCGGCACGTCGGTGATCACGTCGAACAGCGCCTCGTCATAGCGCTCGCCGGGCGCCAGCGGGCGCACCGGTACGCGCGGTAGTCGATAGTGCAGGTTGCGCATGCGCTCGCCGTCGTGCTCGCGGTCGCGGACCGCGATGCGAGTGATCCATTTCTGCGATGCCGAGGCCGGAAAGCCCGGCGCAATCACGCGCAGCGGGCCGCCGTGCAGCGGCGGGATCGGCTCGCCGTTGAGCGCCCAGGCGATCAGCGTCTCGGGCGCCAGCGCCTTGGCGATCGGCAGGCCGCGCGAGATCGCGGGACCCTGGCCGTCGAAGCGCATGTCCGGGCTGTGGTGGCCGGTGTAGACCGCCTCCGGCGTCACGGCGCAGGCGTCCAGCAGATCCGCCAGGCGAACGCCGGTCCAGGCGACGCAGCCGGCCGCGCCGTGCTGCCACAGCACCACGCCGGCAGGCTCGGGAAAGAACGAGCGGCCGTTGCCGGCGCATTCGAGCACGGCGGTGCGCGTCACCGTCGCGAATTGCCGCTGCAGTTCGGTGATCGTCCAGCGCCGCGGCACGCGGACGCAGCCGTCGATCGTCAGCGTCCAGGCCGCGATGTCGGCCGCCCCCGGCAGCGGCATGGTACCGGCGTTGCGCGCGAACAGGCGCGCGACCGGCGTGATGTCGTCGTCGAGCAGATGCGCGGGCGCCTCGGCGTTGAGCTCGACGGTCGGCAGGACGCGCAGCTCGGGTTTGTAGGCTGCGACCAGCGCCCGCTGGGCATTTCCGTCGATGGCAAAAACAGCATCCGTCATTGCGAGGAGCCCGAAGGGCGACGAAGCAATCTCGCTCCGCAGTTGCCTACGGCCGAGATTGCTTCGCTTCTCTCGCAATGACAACGGGGTCTCGTGCTCGTGGCGTCATGGAAATGTGCCCGCTATTGCCTATCTGTGGTACACGGAATTCCGAAGGGCCATGAACGACACCACGACCCAACCTGCCGTCCAGCCGGAGGTCCGCGCGCCCGATCTGCCCGCGGCTGCCGGCATCGGCATACTGCTCGTCAATCTCGGCACGCCCGAGGCGACCGATGCCGAGTTGGTGCGGCGTTATCTGCGCGAGTTCCTGGCCGACAGACGCGTGATCGAGGAGACCGGCCTCGTCTGGAAACTCGTGCTCAACGGCTTCATCCTGCCGTTCCGTCCGCGCCGCAAGGGCCGCGACTACGCCAAGATCTGGAACCGGGAGAAGAACGAGTTGCCGCTCAAGACCATCACGCGCTCGCAGGCCGAGAAGCTCACGACGATCCTCGAGCCGCTCGGCCGCCGCGTCACGGTCGACTGGGCGATGCGCTACGGCCATCCGTCGATCGCGTCGCGGATCAAGGCGCTGGCCGAGCGCGGGTGCGACCGCATCCTGCTCGTCCCGCTCTACCCGCAATACGCCGCCGCCACCACCGCGACCGTGTGCGACGAGGCATTCCGCGCGCTGATGCGCCTGCGCCGCCAGCCGACGCTGCGCGTCGCGGCGCCCTGGTTCGACGAGCCGATCTACATCAAATCGCTCGCCAGCACGCTGGAGACCGAGCTCGCGCGGTTGCCGTTCCGGCCCGACGTCATCCTGGCGTCCTATCACGGCATGCCGAAGGCCTATGTCGACAAGGGCGATCCCTATTACGACCAATGCGTCGCGACCACGCAGCTCCTGCGCGAACGGCTGCTGGTCAACGAAGACAAGCTGCGCATGACCTTCCAGTCGCGCTTCGGGCGGGCCGTGTGGCTGCAGCCCTACACCGACGCCACGGTAAAGAAGCTGGCGAAGCAGGGCGTCAAGAATCTCGCCGTGATCACCCCGGGTTTCACGGCCGACTGCCTGGAGACGCTGGAGGAGATCGCGGTCGAGAACGCGCACATCTTCAAGCGCAACGGCGGCGAGAACTTCGCGCACATCCCCTGCCTCAACGACAGCGAGCCCGGCATGCTGGTGATCTGGACCGTGGTGCTGCGCGAGCTCAAGGGCTGGGTGTGAGGCGGATCACGCGCTCGTTGGCTTGCGGCCGGCGCCAGATCACCCAATGCCGCGCGCGCTCGCGGAAGCCCCATTGCGCGTAAAGCTGCGCCGCGCGATTGTCGGGAAACACGTGCAGGAATGCGGTTTCGCCGCGTCCGCGCGCGCGTTCGACGAGCGCGCCGGTGAGAACGCGTCCGAGCCCCCGCCCGCGCATCGCCGGATCGACGCAGATCGCGCTCACCTCGACATGGCCGGGCAGGCGGAAGCGCTCTCCCGCCATGGCGACGAGGCGATGCCTTTCGTCCCGCACGCCGATGTAGTCGCCGAGCAGCACGGTGCGCGGACCCAATGGGCCGGGCTTGGTGATCTCGGCAAGTGCGAGCATCTCGGCGGTGTCGTCCCGCGTCAGCGGCGCGATCGACAGGCCCGTGAGCGCGGTCCGGCCCGGGCGCACGTCGTCGGCAACCATCTGAATGATCGGCCGCGCGCTCGGCGTTTCCCAGCCGGCGGGCGTCGGCTCCTCGGCCGGGCGAAACAGGCGCGCCTCGACGCCGGCCGCGAGACCCTCGGCAAGATCCGCATAGGCGCGCGCGGTCGGTTCGGCCACCGCCGAGAACGGCGCGATGTCGCGCGGATAGTGCCGCGCGAGCCCGCTCCCTTGCGCGAGCGAGGCATGCGCGCTCGTCAGCGCGGACCAGACGACGTTATCGAGCGGGTGACAATCATCGTGTCTCATGGCTATGTCGCGTCCATGCGCAGCCGTGTTGCCGACGTCGTGATACGCGCAAGGGGCGCCGTCCGCTCGCCGGATTTCGGACTTCGTCCCCGGGACGCGCCGGCGCGCCACGATGCCGCCGATGCCCGATCGCCGCGAATGCGAGCGCGCCCGCGTCGGGCGCAATCCGGCCTATGACGGGCGCTTCGTCTCCGGGGTGCGCACCACCGGCGTCTACTGCCGTCCGGTCTGTCCGGTCCGTCCGGCGCGCGCCGAGAACGTCCGTTTCTTCGCCAGCGCGGCGGCGGCGGAGGCCGCCGGCTTCCGGCCGTGCCTGCGCTGCCGGCCCGAGACCGCGCCGTTCAGCGCCGCCTGGAAGGGAAGCCGTGCGATCGTCGATCGCGCCGTCCGGCTGATCGTGCGCGATGGCGCGCTCGATGGCGCGAGCGCTTCGGTCGACCGTCTCGCGGCGCGCGTCGGCGTCGGCGCGCGGCACCTGGCGCGGCTGTTCGCGCGACATCTCGACGCTAGCCCGATCCAGGTGGCGAGGACCGCGCGGGTGCAGCGCGCCAAGCGTCTGCTCGACGCCACGGACGTGCCGATGACGGAGGTCGCGCTCCGGGCCGGGTTTCGCAGCCTGCGGCGCTTCAATGCGGTCTTTGCCGAGGTCTATCGCGCTGCACCGAGCGAGATCAGGCGCCGGTCGCGGTCGATGCGCGGCATGCGGGTTTGAACCAAACGGGCCCTCGGACCGACCAATGTTGATGCCGTAGCCGCTTGCCGGCCACGTGCGCGCCATCCACAATGCCGCTGCCCTGGGGCATGATCCCGAAAAGTGGTTTTCGCAAAGGATCACGCTCAAGCAAGAGGCTCGCGGCCAAGGGGAGTTTTATGCTCGACGGGTTCAGCATCTTCACCGTCATCATCGTGCTGCTCGCGGTGCTCACGCTTTACCTCGGCGTGAAGACGGTGCCGCAGGGCTACAATTGGACGGTCGAGCGGTTCGGCCGCTACACCAAGATCCTGATGCCCGGCCTCAACCTGATCGTGCCGTTCGTCGATCAGATCGGCCGCAAGATGAACGTCATGGAGCAGGTGATCGACATCCCGCGGCAGGACGTCATCTCGAAGGACAATGCTTCGGTCACTGTCGACGGGCTGGCGTTCTTCCAGGTCTTCGACGCCGCCAAGGCGAGCTACGAGGTGGCCTTTCTCGATCAGGCGATCGTCAAGCTCGCGATCACCAATATTCGCTCCGTCATGGGCTCGATGGATCTCGACCAGATGCTGTCGCACCGCGACGAGATCAACGAGCGGCTGCTGCGCGTGGTCGACGCCGCAGTCTCGCCGTGGGGCGTCAAGGTCAACCGCATCGAGATCAAGGACATCGTGCCGCCCGCCGACCTGGTGCAGGCGATGGGGCGGCAGATGAAGGCGGAACGCGAGAAGCGCGCCGAGATTCTCACCGCCGAAGGGCAGCGCCAGTCGGCGATCCTGCGCGCCGAAGGCGCCAAGCAGTCGCAGATCCTCGAGGCGGAAGGCCGCCGCGAGGCCGCCTTCCGCGACGCCGAGGCGCGCGAGCGGCTCGCGCAAGCCGAGGCGAAGGCGACCGAGATGGTGAGCCAGGCGATCGCGCGCGGCGATACCGCGGCGCTCAACTATTTCGTCGCGCAGCAGTACCTCAAGGCCTTCACCGAGCTCGCGCACTCGCCGAACCAGAAGGTGCTGATGCTCCCGATCGAGGCGACCGCGGTGCTGGGCTCGCTCGCCGGCATCGGCGAGATCGCCAAAGCCACCTTCGGCGCGCCGTCCGCACCGCCGTCGGGCGGCCGCCCGGTGCCGCCGACCGTGCCGAGCACGCGCCCGGCGTGATCGACAGTAGGGAAACTATGATGGTATCGCTCGCGCTGACGCTCGGCTTCTGGGACTGGTTCATCCTCGCCGCCGTGCTGTTGCTGCTCGAGGTGATGGCGCCCGGCACGTTCATGCTGTGGCTCGGGCTCGCGGCCTTCCTGGTCGGGCTGATCTCGTTCTTCGTCGACTGGAGCTGGCAGTATCAGTTCGTCGCCTTCGCGGTCTTCGCGATTGCCGCGATCCCGTTGTGGCGCCGCGTCGGCGCGCGCGCCAGCGCTCCGACCGATCAGCCGTTCCTCAATCGCCGCGCCGACGCCTTCATCGGCCGCGTGTTCACGCTGGAGAAGCCGATCGTCGACGGCAACGGCACGATCGGCATCGGCGACACGGTGTGGCGCATCAACGGCCCCGATTGCCCGGCCGGCAGCCGCGTCAAGGTCGCCGCCGTCGACGGCGGAACGCTGCGGGTGGAGATCGCCTGAGAACATTGCAAAGCACTCGGCGTCATTGCCCGCGAAAGCGGGCAATCCAGTAACCACGAACAGGAGATTGGGCCGCTGATAGCGCCCCATCGATAAGCTGCGGCGTACTGGATCGTCCGCGTGCGCGGACGATGACGGCGGAGAATGTGGGAAGGCTCAGGCCACGCCCGCCCGCAGCAGATCGTGCAAATGCACGATGCCGACCACGCGGCCGTCGTCGGCCACGAACAGCGCCGTGATCTTCGCCGAGTTGACGATCTCGATCGCCTCGCTGGCGAGCTGATCGGGCCGCACCGTGATCGGCGACCTGGTCATCACGGTATCGACCTTGGCGTCGAGCAGGTCCGGCCGCATGTGGCGGCGCAGGTCGCCGTCCGTGATGATGCCGAGGAGCTGGTCTGTGTCGCGCACGATGCCGACGCAGCCGAAACCCTTCGCCGACATCTGGACCAGCGCCTCCGACATCGGCGTGCCGAGCCGGACCAGCGGGACGGCGCTGCCCTGATGCATCATGTCGCGCACGAACTTGAGCGCGGCGCCGAGCCGTCCGCCCGGATGCAGGTTGCGGAAATCGACCGCCGTGAAGCCGCGGCTTTCCAGGAGTGCGATCGCGATCGCGTCGCCGAGCGCGAGCTGCATCAGCGCCGACGTCGTCGGCGCGAGATTGTGCGGGCACGCCTCGCGCGCGGTCGGCAGCGCCAGCACCACGTCGGCCGCCTGGCCCAGCGTGCTCGCGGCCTCCGCCGTCACGGCGATCAGGCCGATGCGGAAGCGGCGCGAGTAGTCGATCAGGTTCTTCAGCTCGGCGGTCTCGCCCGACCAGGACAGCGCCATGATGACGTCGTCGGGCGTCACCATGCCGAGGTCGCCGTGGCTCGCCTCGGCCGGATGGACGAAGAAGGCTGGCGTGCCGGTCGACGCCAGCGTCGCCGCGATCTTGCGGCCGACATGGCCGGATTTGCCCATGCCGGTGACGATCACGCGCCCGCGCCCGGCGCGGATCAATTCGACGGCGGCCGCGAAGGGCTGGCCGAGGCCGTTCTGCATGGCGCTCGCGAGCGCCGCGATACCGCCGGAACCGGCCTCGAGCGTCCGCAGCGCCGAATTGATCAGGAACCGCTTCGATTTGCTTGAACTCGCTTCCACAGGACCCCTCGACCATGACGGCCAGCCGATGCGGCTCGGCTGCCCAGATAGCATGAACGGAGCGGCACGGCGACCGTGCGGGCGAGCCGTAACCCCCCGTTAACCATACCCATTTTATCTCCGTTAACCAATGCGTACCGATCGGCCGGGCCCGAGGACATCAGCCGTGCCGCGCCTTTGTCTTGCGCTGACTGCTGCGGCGTCGGGCGTGGTCCTGGGCGTGGCCGCGCTCGCACCCGCGTGCGCGCAGACGGCTGCCAACCAGGCGGTCGCCGACGACGGCGACCTCTTTCGTCTGCCGGCTGCGACGACCGTGTTCACGCCGCGCAAGCTCGACAAGCAGGAGCTGCGCGGGCGCGGCCGCTTCCGTCCCGCGCCCAAGCCGGGCCAGCAGGGCGGCGGCGCTCCGGCGACGTTCGGTCCGGTTCAGGTCTACGGCAATCCACCCGCCTTCGGCGCCGGTGCGACCGGGTTCGATTCCACCAGCTCACAGCGCCGCAAAGCGCGCGCCGCCATCAAGCAGAAGCCCGGCGTTACGCTGCCGTTGCGGCCGCCGCCCGGCGTCGTGCCCGATCCGGTGCCCGCGACCGTGTCGACGCGGCCGTCGGCTCAGGACAACCGCCGCGGCGCATCGGCGTCCGAGGTGGTGCCGGTGCAGACGCTCGTGCCGACCATCCAGACGCCGACCAAGCGCAAGACGACCGTCGATCAGGATCCGTTCGCGCCGACCGGTATCCGCGCCGGTTCCTTCACGTTCTTTCCCGCCGTCGAGCTGACCGGGGGCCTCGACACCAATCCGGCGCACGTGCCGGGCGGCAAGGACTCGTTCCTGTTCACGGTCGCGCCCGAGCTGCTGGTGCGCTCCGACTGGGAGCGGCACGCGCTCAACGCCGACATCAAGGGCAGCTACCTCGCCTATTCGCAGACGTTCGGCACCAACGACGACGGCTCGCCCTCCGGCGTCCCCAATTCGCTCGACCGCCCGACCCTCGACTCCCGTGTCGACGGCCGTATCGACGTGACAAGCCGCAGCCACTTCGACATGGAAGGGCGCCTGCTCATCGGCACCGACAACCCGGGCAGCCCCAACATCCAGGCCGGGCTCGCGCGCCTGCCGATCGTGACGACGGTCGGCACCACGCTCGGCTACACCCAGGCCTTCAACCGCTTCGAGCTCACCGCCAAGGGCACGTTCGATCGCAGCGTGTGGCAGGCTTCGACCCTGACCGATGGCACGACCTCGGGCAACGATGATCGCAACTTCGATCAGTACGGCGGCGCGCTGCGCGTGGGCTATGAGCTCAAGCCCGGGCTCAAGCCGTTCGCCGAGGTCGGCGCCGACGCCCGCGTGCACGACCTCACCTTCGACCGCAACGGCGAGCAGCGCGATTCCGACGGCGTCTACGCCAAGGTCGGCACCACCTTCGAGTTCACCCGCAAGCTCACCGGCGAGGTCTCGGTCGGCTACCTCACCCGCGACTACAAGGACCCGGGGCTCAACAATATCGGCGGCCTGACGACCGATGCGTCGCTCATCTTCGCCGCGACGCCGCTCACCACGTTCACGGCGACCGCGAAGTCGACCGTCAACGAGGTGATCCTGCCGGGCGTATCGGGCGATTTCTCGCGCGATTTCGCGCTGCAGATCGACCATTCGCTCCGCCGCTGGCTGATCGCCACCGCGCAGATCGGCTACGGCACCGACGAGTATGTCGGCCTCGATAGGTTCGATCATCGCTGGTTCGCGTCGTTCCAGCTGCTCTACAAGCTCAGCCGCGACGTGCAGCTCAAGGCGCAGATCCGCCGCGACTGGATCGCGTCCTCGGTGCCCGGCATCGATTACACCGCCGATCAGTTCCTGGTCGGCGTGCGGCTGCAGCGCTGAGCGCGTCATTCCGGCCAAAGAACACGTTGGAACTTTTTACGCCGGCTCGCGTCATCTGGAGGGGTAGAAGGCCCCCAGGGAGACCCGGGCGATGTATTTGTCCAATGAAAGTCTGCTGACGATTCTGATCGTCGGCTTGGTCGCCGGCTGGCTTGCCGGCCAGATCATGCGCGGCTACGCATTCGGGCTGATCGGCGACATTGTCGTCGGCATCCTCGGCGCCTTCATCGGGCAATGGCTGCTGCCACGGCTCGGCATCCATCTCGGCGTCGGCTTGATCGCCGCGATCATCAACGCGACCATCGGCGCCGTGGTGCTCCTGCTCATCCTCAGGCTGGTGCGCGGCGGGTCGTGGGGCTGGGGCTCCCGATGGGGCGGCCGCGGCTGGGGCCGGCGCTGGTAAGGCGCGATCCCGGCGCCACATTCGGCTCGGTCAGCCCAAGATCCGCTTGAGCTCTTCCCGGAACGCCGGCGCGATGTCCTGGCGCGCCAGCGCGTAGGCGACGTTGGCGGCGAGGAATCCGACTTTCGAGCCGCAGTCGAAGCTCGCGCCCTCGAACTTGAGGCCGAGGAACGGCTGCTGCTGCGCGAGACGGATCATCGCGTCGGTGAGCTGGATCTCGCCGCCGGCGCCGCGCGGCTGGTTTTCCAGAATGGCGAAGATCTGCGGCTGCAGGATGTAGCGGCCCGTGATGATGAGGTTGGACGGCGCTTCCTCGCGCTTCGGCTTCTCGACCATCTCGGTGACCTTGAACGCCTTGCCGACCGGCGCGCCGACGCCGACGACGCCGTACATGTGGACGCGCTCGTGCGGCACTTCCTCGACCGCGATCATGTTGGCGGCGCCGCCGCCGTTCTCGCGATAGACGTCCATCATCTGTGCCAGGCAGCCGCGGCTGTGCTGCACCAGCACGTCGGGCAGCAGCAGCGCGAACGGCTCGTCGCCGACCAGCTCGCGCGCGCACCACACCGCATGGCCGAGGCCGAGCGGCGATTGCTGGCGCGTGAAGCTCGCCTGTCCGGCGCCCGGCAGGTCATGCTCGAGCATCGCGAGCTCGTTGCGCTTCTGGCGTTCCTGCAGCGTGACCTCGAGCTCGAACTGGCGGTCGAAGTGATCCTCGATCACGCCCTTGTTGCGGCCGGTGACGAAGATGAAGTGCTCGATCCCGGCCTCGCGCGCCTCGTCGACCACGTGCTGGATCAGCGGCCGGTCGACCACCGGCAGCATCTCCTTGGGCATCGCCTTGGTGGCGGGGAGAAAACGGGTGCCGAGGCCGGCAACCGGGAAGATCGCTTTGCGGATGGGCTTCATGGGCGCTGGACGGGGTGTGAAGGGCGGGGTTGCTTCCGGCAGGAGGCGGGACAAAAAGGGGAGAATCGAAGGCGGGTGTACCATAGGTCCCGGCTTGAGGTCCGGCTGGCCCCTGGTAAACGAACGGGGCCCGGGTCGGTTCGCACCGCTCCGGGCGGATGTTAAACATACGGAAACCACATCTGGGCCCCTAATGGCGGCGGGGCGCCGCAACGGGCACCGGATCGCGGAAGCACGATATGACGGGTGGAAGGCGGATCCTGCGGGTCGCGGCGGCGGCCGGGCTGATGCTCGTGCCGTTGATCGGGCACGCCGGCGCGCAGACGCAAGGCGGATCGTCCGGGATTTCCGACCTGTTCACCGGCAGCATCGGCGGGTTCCACCTGTTCGGCAACCCGGCGCCGACCGCGCCGCCGAGCAAGGACGACTGGAGCGGCCAGTCGGGCGCGTCCGGCCATCCGCTCATGCAGGCCGATGCGATCCGCACCGCGGCCGCGAACTTCCCGAATTGCCTCGCGGGCTACTGGCCCGACGCCGCGCGCCGCGGCGTGACGCGCGAAACCTTCGAGCGCGCGACCGCCGGGCTCACGCCCGATCTCAAGATCATGGACCTGATGGACGCCCAGCCCGAGTTCACCAAGGCGATCTGGGACTATCTCGACATGCTGGTGAGCGACGCGCGCATCAAGCGCGGGCGCGAGATCCTCGCGGCTTACAAGCCGACCTTCGATGCGGTCGAGCGCGCCTACGGCGTCGACCGCCACGTCGTCGCGGCGATCTGGGGCATCGAGTTCGAACTACTCGACCGACATCGGCGAGCGCTCGGTGCTGCGCTCGACGGCGACGCTCGCCTGCGTCGGCCGCCGGCAGAACTATTTCAAGGACGAGTTCCTGTCGACGCTGGAGATCCTCAACCGCGGCGACCTCACGCCGGACGAGCTCAAGGGCTCATGGGCCGGCGCCTTCGGGCCGACCCAGTTCATGCCGACCGCGTTCAAGCGCTACGCGGTCGATTTCGACGGCGACGGGCGGCGCGACGTGGTCACCTCGATTCCCGATCTCGTCGCCTCGACCGCCAACAACCTCAAGCTCGACGGCTGGAAGGCGGGCGAGAGCTGGGGCTACGAGGTCGTGCTGCCGCAAGGCTTCGATTACCAGCAGGCCGATGGGCGGTGGATGCCGGTGCACGACTGGCAGCGCCGCGGCGTCGCGCGCGTCGGCGGCAAGGCGTTTCCGCGCGGCGGCGACAAGGCGTTCCTGCTGCTGCCCGCGGGCGCGCGCGGGCCGGCGTTCCTGATGCTCACCAATTTCCGCGTCATCATGCGCTACAATCCGGCCGAGGCCTACGCGCTCGCGATCGGCCATCTTGCCGACCGGCTGCGCGGCGATCCGCCGTTCGTGCAGGCATGGCCGCGCGACGAGCGCGTGCTGACCAGCGCCGAGCGCTACGAGCTGCAGCAGCTCCTCGTCGCGCACGGCTTTGACATCGGCGGCGCGCCGGATGGCCGCATCGATGCGCACACCCGCAAGGCGATCAAGAGCTACCAACTCTCCGCCGGCCTCGTGCCGGACGGGTTCGCCACCGCCGCGATGCTCGATCAGCTGCGCGCCGGCGGCTACGCCCAGCGCTAGGTACGCGCGCTAACCATTCCGCGACCTTCTTCCCGCTCCTGCGCTTGCCATGGTATTAACCCAATGAGCGCGTAGCGCTATGTCGGCCGGACCTGACCGGCTCCGCAACATATTGTTCTGTCATGGCTTTCGGGTTTTCCGTGGTGGCAAGCGGCACCGTCTGGCGGCGTTTCGTGGGCGCGCTCGTGCTCGTGCTCGCGGAAGCGGCCGTTGCGCTCGTGCTCGCCACGACCATCACGGCGCCGACCGCCGCCGAGCAGTTCGATGATCGCTTCCCGTTCCTCGAGGATCGCCAGCGCCACGGCGGCGGCAACAACAACAACGGCGGCTTCTTCTCTTTCCCGGGTGAGCACCCCTCCACCACGCGAGCCGCACCGGCGGAGTACAATTCCAAGGCGCCGCCGCCCTCGCGCAAGAGCGATTCGGCGCCGCTCACCTCGGTGGTGGTGCTCGGCGATTCGATGGCCGACTGGCTCGCCTACGGCCTCGAGCAGGCCGCCGCCGATTCGCCCGACATCGGCATCCTGCGCCGGCACCGCACCTATTCGGGCCTGATCCACATCGAGGTGAAGAGCGATCCGCACGGCGAATATCCGGACTGGCCGCTCGCGGCGCACGAGATCCTCGGCGCCGACAAGGCGAACTTCATCGTGATGATGATCGGCCTCAATGACCGCCGGCCGATCCGCGAAAAGGCGCCCGCCAAGTCGACGACGCCGTCCGCAACGCCGACAGCTACTCCTGCCGACAAGGACGGCGAGAAGGACGGGGAAAAGGACAACGCCACCAACGAGGCACCGCCCGAGGCGCCCGCCAGGGCGGCCGAGGCCGAGCGCGCGACGCCCGGCATGGTCAGCTACGAGTTCCGATCGGATAAGTGGACCGAGCTTTACATCAAGCGGATCGACGAGACGATCGCGGCGCTCAAGTCGAAGAACGTGCCGGTGTTCTGGGTCGGGCTGCCGCCGGTGCGCAACGCCAAGATTTCCGCCGATCTGAGCTATCTCAACGATCTCTTCCGCGCCCGCGCCGAGAAGGCGGGCATCACCTACATCGACACCTGGGACGGCTTCGTCGACGAGGCGGGCCGTTTCGTCATGCAGGGTCCCGACTTCGAGGGGCAAATTCGCCGCCTGCGATCGCCCGACGGCATCCACTTCACGGAAGCCGGCGCGCGCAAGCTCGCGCATTACGTCGAGCGCGAGATCCAGCGCGCCCTGATGGCGAACGCGACGCCCGTGACGCTGCCGACCACCGACGAGCCGGCGACGCCGCAGCCGGCCGTGCCGCGGCCGGGCGCCGCCATCGCGCGTCCGCTGGCCGGGCCCGTGATGCCGCTCACCACGCCCGCCGAGGCGAACGAGCTTGCCGGTGGCGCCGGTGCACGACAGGTCGCAGCCGACGCGATCGCGTCGCGCGTCCTGGTGCGCGGCGATCCGAACCGCGCGCCGGCGGGCCGCGCCGACGATTTCGTCTGGCCGCGCCGTCCCGTCGCGGCGGTCGGTACCGATCCGCTGGTCGCGACCACGACCATTCCGATGACGCCGATGAAGCCGTACGAGCCGGAGCCGCGCCAGATGGCGTCCGCGCCCACGGCCGTGGGGCCGAACAGCCCTGGCGCGCCGGTGCGCCGCGTCGCGCCGGTTCGCCAGACGGCGTCCAACCCGCGCCCGCCCACCGCCGCTGCCAGCCCGCAGCAGGCGCGGCGGATCGCGCCGGCGCCGCAGCCGTTCTTCTTCCCGTTCTTCGGGCGATAAATTTCACGCCGATTCGTTCACGTGAAACTGGCTTGCGTCACGCCAGCAGCGCGATCAGCTCACGCACGTCGGCGACCTTGTCCAGCGACCAGACGAACTCGCATGCCTTGCGCGCGCGCTCGGTGCCGATCGCCGGCGCCGCATTGGCGAGGAATTTCGCCTCGATCGCGGCGTCGCTCATCGGATTGTCGGTGGTGCCGCTCGCATGCGCGACATGCGCCTCATGCCGCGCGCCACCCGCCACGATCGCGGCATGAGCCTCGTCCTTGCGCAGCGTCTCATCCGCCACCGCGGTCACCTTGCGGCGCAGCGCCGCGACGACCGGATCGGCGGCGCGCGCGTCCGAATACTGCGCGACGCCGGCCGCGCCGTCCGCGAGCGCGACGGCGGCCGAGTGGCGGAAGCTGAACTTCGATTGCAGCCCGCTCGTCGGCTCGGTGACGCCCGTGATCGACAGCACGAGTGGATTGAGGCGCAGCTCGATCGCGCTGACTGCCGCGGGATCGATGCGTTCGCGGTTGCGGATCGCGATCACAGCGTCGATCAGCGGATGCAGCACCACGCCGCACGCATAGGGCTTGTGCCCGTTCGTCTCGATCAGCCAGGCGCCGCCGAGGTCAGCGGTCAGCTCTTCGGGCGCCGCGACGTCGCTGTAGATGCGTGAAAAGCCGCGCTTGCCCTCGACGATCTCCTGGCTCGAGTCGAAGCCGCGCTCGGCCAGCAGCGCTGCCAGCACGCCGTTCTGCGCCGCCTTTCCGGCGTGGAACGATTTGCACATGGTGCCGCGGTTCTGCTGCATGCCGCCGGCCTGCGTCGCCGCGATGCCGAGCGCGTAAGTGAGCCGCTGAGCATCGAGGCCGAGGAGCCGGCCGCCGGCCGCGCCCGCCGCGATCGAGCCGAGCGTGCCGGTGAGGTGCCAGCCGCCCTTGTGGTGGCCGGGCGCCGTGCGTCCCACCCGCACACCGGCCTCGAAGCCGACCGCGTAGGCAAGCATCAGGTCCTCGCCGCTCACTTGCGTGCGCTCGGCGAGCGCGAGCAGTGCGGCGAGCACCGGCGACGACGTGTGCAGGACCACGCCGCCCATGTGGGTGTCGTCGAAGTCGAGCAGGTGGCCCATCTGCCCGTTAGCGAGCGGCGCATCGAGGAGGCCGAGCCTGAGGCCGCGTCCGAGCACGCTCGCCTGCGGACGCCCGCCGGTCTCCTGCAGCACCGACACGAGAATTTCGATCTCGGAATGCGAACTGCCCGCGAGCGCGCAGCCGATCCAGTCGAGCACGCCGCGCCGCGCGGCGTGACGCGCGGCGGCCGTGAGGTCGGACGGTCCGATGCCGGCGAGATGCGCCGCGAGCGTCTTGGTCAGCGTGACCGCGTCGGGCTTGAGATCCTGCTCCATCGCGGCGTCACTGCGGCTCGATGCCGGCGTCGCGGATGATCTTGGTCCAGCGCGCGACGTCCGCCTTGATGCGTGCCTCGGCTTGCTCGGGCGTGCCGCCGGTCGGCTCGTAAGCGAGCTGGTGCAGCCGCGCGATCACGTCGGGCGCCTTCAGGGCGCGGTTGGTCTCCGCATTGATGCGGTCGATCTCGGCCCTCGGCGTGCCGGCCGGCGCCGCGAGCCCGTACCAGCCGACGATGTCGAAGCCCGGCACTGTCTCGGCGACCGCCGGGATGCCGGGCGCGAGCGCCGAGCGCTTCGCCGAGGTCACCGCCAGCACCCGCACCTTGTCGCCGCCGGCGAACGGCAGCATCGCGGTGGCGGGCGAGAACATCATCTTGATCTCGCCACTGATCAGATCCTTCATCGCCGGCCCCGCGCCCTTGTAGGGCACGTGCAGGATGTCGATGCCCGCCTCGCGCTTGAAGATCTCGCCGGCGAGATGCAGCGTCGAGCCGATTCCGGCCGAGCCGAAGGTAAGCTTGCCCGGATTGGCCTTGCCGTAGGCGACCAGGTCCGCGACCGATTTTACCGGCAGGCCCGGGTTCACGCCGAGCATGTAGAATCCCGCGACCGCGTCGATGATACCGGCGAAATCCTTGACGGGATCGAACGGCAGGTTGCGGTAGATCGCCGGCATATAGGCCATGCCGCTGTGGTCGAGCACGATCGTGTAGCCGTCCGGCGCGGCTTTCGCCGCCTCGTCCATGCCGAGGCTGCCGCCGCCGCCGCCGCGGTTGATGGTGACGAGCGCCTGGCCGAGCCGCTCGCCCACCGCCTGCGCGATGACGCGTGCGATCGGATCGACCGCGCCGCCCGGTGGGAACGGCACGATCAGCCGGATCGGGCGCTCCGGATAGGCGGCGCGCGCAGTGCCGGCTAGCAGCATGGCGCCGGAGGCGAGGGTGGTCGTCACGAGCGTGCGGCGCGAGATCGGCAAGGCGTTCTCCCGGACGAGACGTCATTGCGAGGCGGGCGAAGCCGGCCGAAGCAATCTCGCTCAACTCGCCCATGAGTTTGCGGATCGAGCTTGCTTCGTCGCCCTTCGGGCTCCTCGCAATGACCGGAAGTTTACCGCGGCAGCAGCGTCGTTCCCATCAGGAACTTGTCGACCGCATGCGCGGCCTGGCGGCCCTCGCGGATCGCCCACACCACCAGCGACTGGCCGCGCCGCATGTCGCCGCAAGCGAAGACCTTGTCGAGCGAGCTCTTGTAGCTCCGCGCGCCCTCGGTATCCGCCTTGACGTTGCCGCGCTGGTCGAGCGTTAAGCCCAGCGATTTGAGCATGCCGTCGTGCACCGGATGTACGAAGCCCATGGCGAGCAGCACCAGGTCGCCGTCGATCTCGAATTCCGAGCCCGGCACCGGCTTGAACTTCGCGTCCACCTGCACGCAGTGCAGCTTCTTCACCTGGCCGTTCTCGCCGGTGAACTTCTGGGTGAGCACCGAGAACTCGCGCTTGGCGCCTTCCTCGTGGCTCGACGAGGTGCGCAGCTTGAGCGGCCAATCGGGCCAGGTCAGCAGCTTGTTCTCCTTCTCGGGCGGCATCGGCATGATCTCGAAATTGGTCACCGACAACGCGCCCTGGCGAATCGATGTGCCGATGCAGTCCGAGCCGGTATCGCCGCCGCCGATCACGATGACATGCTTGTCCTTGGCGAGGATCGGCGGAAGATCGCCGGCCGGCACCGGCTCACCCGAGACGCGGCGGTTCTGCTGCGGCAGGAATTCCATGGCGTAGTGGATGCCCTTGAGGTCGCGGCCCGGGATCGCCAGGTCGCGGCCCTTCTCGGCGCCGCCCGCGAGCACCACCGCGTCGTATTCCACGAGCAGCTTCTCGGCCGGAACGTCGACGCCCACATACGCGCCGTAATGGAACGTCACACCTTCGCCTTCCATCTGCGCGACGCGCTTGTCGACGTAGTGCTTCTCCATCTTGAAGTCGGGAATGCCGTAGCGCAGCAGGCCGCCGGCCTTCGCGAACTTCTCGTAGACATGCACGTCGTGCCCGGCGCGCGCGAGCTGCTGCGCGCAGGCGAGCCCTGCCGGGCCGGAGCCCACGACCGCGACGCGCTTGCCGGTCTTCACCGCCGGCGGCTCCGGCACGATCCAGCCCTGCTCGTACGCCTTGTCGGCGATCGCGCATTCGATCGACTTGATGGTGACGGGGTTGTCGTCCAAATTCAGCGTGCACGACGCCTCGCACGGCGCCGGGCACACGCGGCCGGTGACCTCGGGGAAATTGTTGGTCGAGTGCAGGTTGCGCGCCGCCGTCTTCCAGTCGCCGGCGTAGACGAGGTCGTTCCAGTCCGGGATTTGGTTGTTCACCGGACAGCCCGTGTGACAGTACGGGATGCCGCAGTTCATGCAGCGCGCCGCCTGGTCGCGCGTCTCCTTCTCGGGAAGCGGCAGGACGAACTCGCGCCAATGGCGCACGCGCTCCTCGACCGGCGCGTAGTCGCGGTCGACGCGATCGAACTCGAGAAATCCGGTGACCTTGCCCATCTCTACTTCTTAAGTCTCAGTCGTCCTGTGCGCCGCCTTGCGGCGCGATTGGATGTTCTTGCGTGCTGACGAAGCCGCGCGCCGCGGAGTGAACCCTGATCACTCCGCGGCCTGCATCGCGGCAGCTTTGTCCTTGGCGAGATCGGCGAGCGCGCGGCGGTACTCGACCGGCATCACCTTGCGGAACTTGGGCAGGTACGCGTCCCAATGTTCCAGGATATGCGCGGCGCGACGCGAACCCGCGAAGCGCGCATGCCGCGCGATCAAGAGGTGCAGGCGTGCGGCGTCGTAGCGCGACATGTCGGCGAGCACGTCGACGCGGCCGTGCGCGCCGAGATCGGCCGCATGGCCGTATTCGCGCGCGTTGATCTCCTCCTCGTCCAGCATCGGCTCGAGCTCGACCATCGCCATGTTGCAGCGGGTCCGGAACGTGCCGTCCTCGTCGAGCACATACGCGATGCCGCCCGACATGCCGGCCGCGAAGTTGCGGCCCGTCGGCCCGAGCACGACGACGATGCCGCCCGTCATGTATTCGCAGCAATGGTCGCCGGCGCCCTCGACCACCGCGATGGCGCCGGAGTTTCGCACCGCGAAGCGCTCGCCCGCGACACCGCGCAAGTAGGCCTCGCCCGCGATCGCGCCGTACAGCACCGTGTTGCCGACGATGATCGATTCTTCGGGTATGATGCCGGCGTCGACCGGCGGCCGCACGATGATGCGCCCGCCCGAGAGGCCCTTGCCGACATAGTCGTTGCCTTCGCCTTCCAGTTCGAGCGTTACGCCGCGGGCGAGGAATGCGCCGAAGCTCTGCCCGGCCGTGCCGGTGAGCTTCACGTGGATGGTGTCGTCGGGCAGGCCGACGTGGCCGTAGCGCTTGGCGATCTCGCCCGAGAGCATCGCGCCGGCGGTGCGGTCGGTGTTCTTGATCGTCGTGACGATGCGCACCGGCGCGCCGCGGTCGAGTGCCGCCTGCGCGTCGGCGATCAGCCGGCGGTCGAGGATCTTGTGGATCTTGTGATCCTGCTCCTCGCAGTTGAAGATCGCGACGCCCTCCGGCGCTTCCGGCTTGGTGAACAGGCGCGAGAAGTCGAGGCCCTTCGCCTTCCAGTGCGCCACCATGGCGCGCTGGTCGAGCATCTGCATCTGGCCGACCATGTCGTCGAACGTGCGGTATCCGAGCTCGGCCATGATCTCGCGCACTTCCTCGGCGACGAAGAAGAAGTAGTTGATCACGTGCTCGGGCTGGCCCTTGAAGCGCGCGCGCAACAGCGGGTCCTGCGTCGCGACGCCGACCGGGCAGGTGTTGAGGTGGCACTTGCGCATCATGATGCAGCCAGCCGCGATCAGCGGCGCGGTCGCGAAGCCGAACTCGTCCGCGCCGAGCATCGCGCCGACGACGACGTCGCGGCCCGTGCGGATGCCGCCGTCGACCTGCACCGCGATGCGGCCGCGCAGGCGGTTGGCGACCAGCGTCTGGTGCGTCTCGGCAAGCCCGATCTCCCACGGGCTGCCGGCGTGCTTGATCGAGGTGAGCGGCGAAGCGCCCGTGCCGCCCTCGAAGCCCGCGATCGTCACGTGGTCGGCGCGCGCCTTGGAGACGCCGGCCGCGACCGTGCCGACGCCGACTTCGGAGACGAGCTTCACCGACACGTCGCCGGTCGGGTTGACGTTCTTCAGGTCGAAGATGAGCTGCGCCAGGTCCTCGATCGAATAGATGTCGTGATGCGGCGGCGGCGAGATCAGGCCGACGCCCGGCGTCGAGTGGCGCACCTTGGCGATGGTCTTGTCGACCTTGTGGCCGGGCAGCTGCCCGCCTTCGCCGGGCTTCGCGCCCTGCGCCATCTTGATCTGCATCACGTCCGAATTGACGAGATATTCCGCCGTGACGCCGAAGCGGCCGGACGCGACCTGCTTGATCGCCGAGCGCATCGAGTCGCCGTTCGGCAGCGGCTTGTAGCGGTCGGACTCCTCGCCGCCTTCGCCCGTGTTCGACTTGCCGCCGATCCGGTTCATCGCGATCGCGAGCGTCGTGTGCGCCTCGCGCGAGATCGAGCCGTACGACATGGCGCCGGTCGAGAAGCGCCGCACGATGTTCTTGGCCGGCTCGACTTCTTCGATCGGCACCGGCTTGCGGCCGTCTTCCTCGGCGCTCTTGATCCGGAACAGGCCGCGGATCGTCAGCAGCCGCTCGGTCTGCTCGTTCACGGACTGGGCGAACGCCTTGTACTGGTCGAGCGAGTTGCCGCGCACCGCGTGCTGCAGCGTCGCGACCGTCGTCGCGGTCCACACGTGGTCCTCGCCGCGCAGCCGCAGCGCATATTCGCCGCCGACGTCGAGCGCGCCGCGATAGACCGGCGCGTCGCCGAACGCGTCGCGATGGCGCCGCACCGTCTCCTCGGCGATCTCGTCGAGCGCGACGCCCTCGATCCGGGTCGCCGTGCCGGTGAAATACTGGGAGACGAAATCGGACTTCAGCCCGACCGCGTCGAAGATCTGCGCGCCGCAATAGGACTGGTAGGTCGAGATGCCCATCTTGGACATCACCTTGAGCAGTCCCTTGTCGATCGACTTGATGTAGCGCCTGACGACTTCCTTCTCGTCGAGCTTCTGCGGCAGCTCGTCCTTGATGGCGACGAGCGTCTCGAACGCGAGATAGGGATTGATCGCCTCGGCGCCGTAGCCCGCGAGACACGCGAAGTGATGCACCTCGCGCGGCTCGGCGGACTCGACGACGAGGCCGACCGACATGCGCAGGCCGCGCCGGATCAGATGATGATGCACGGCCGCGCAGGCGAGCAGCGACGGGATCGGCACGCTGTCGGTGCCGGCATTGCGGTCCGACAGGATGATGATGTTGATGCCGTCCTGGACCGCCTTCTCGGCCTGCCAGCACAACGCATCGAGCGCGCCGGCCATCCCGGCCGCGCCGGTGTCGGCCGACCAGGTCATATCCAGGGTCAGCGAGCGGAAATGCGAATCGCTCACCTCGGAAATGGAACGGATCTTCTCCAGGTCCGCATTGGTGAGGATCGGCTGGTGCACCTCGAGCCGCTTGGTGGTCGATATGCCCTGCAGGTCGAACAGGTTCGGCCGCGGCCCGATGATCGAGACGAGGCTCATCACGAGCTCCTCGCGGATCGGGTCGATCGGCGGGTTCGTGACCTGCGCGAAGTTCTGCTTGAAGTAGGTGAACAAGAGCTTCGGCTTGTTCGACAGCGCCGAGATCGGCGTGTCGTTGCCCATGGAGCCGACCGCTTCCTCGCCGGTCGTGCCCATCGGCGACATCAGGATCTTGAGATCCTCCTGCGTGTAGCCGAAGGCCTGCTGGCGATCGAGCAGCGACAGGTTCGACAGCGCCGGGCGGCTCACCGCGGGCGGCAACTCCTCGACCTGGATCTGCGTGTTCTTCAGCCACTCCTTGTAGGGATGGCTCTTGGCGAGCTGCGCCTTGATCTCCTCGTCGGGAATGAGCCGGCCCTGCTCGAGATCGACCAGCAGCATCTTGCCGGGCTGCAGCCGCCACTTGGTGACGATGTCCTTCTCGGCGATCGGCAGCACGCCCATCTCGGACGCCATGAGGATGCGACCGTCGCGGGTGACGAGATAGCGCGCCGGACGCAGGCCGTTGCGGTCGAGGGTCGCGCCGATCTGGCGGCCGTCCGTGAACGCGATCGCGGCCGGGCCGTCCCACGGCTCCATCAGCGCCGCGTTGTACTCGTAGAAGGCGCGCCGCTCCTCGTCCATCAGCGGGTTGCCGGCCCACGCCTCCGGAATCATCATCATCACGGCGTGGGCGAGCGGATAGCCGCCCTGCACCAGGAACTCGAGCGCGTTGTCGAAGCAGGCGGTGTCCGACTGGCCCTCGTAGGAGATCGGCCACAGCTTGCGGATGTCGTCGCCGAAGTATGGCGAGCGCGCCGAGCTTTGCCGCGCTGCCATCCAGTTGACGTTGCCGCGCAGCGTGTTGATCTCGCCGTTATGCGCGATCATCCGGTAGGGATGCGCCAGCGACCAGGTCGGGAACGTGTTGGTCGAGAAGCGCTGATGGATCATGGCGAGCGCGCTCGTGTAATCGGGGTCGCGCAGGTCCGGATAGTAGGTGCCGAGCTGGTCGGCGAGGAACATGCCCTTGTAGATGACGGTGCGGCACGAGATCGCGACCGGGTAATAGCCCGAGGTGCGCCGCTCGTAGCGCCGATAGAACGCGCCCGAGATCGTCTTGCGCAGGATGTAGAGCCGCCGCTCGAACTCGTCTTCCGAGAGCTTCTTCTCGCCGAGCCCGATGAACACCTGCCTGTGCGCCGGCTCCGTCGGCTTGACCGACCAGCCGAGCGTCGAGTTGTCGGTCGGCACGCTGCGCCAGCCGAGCAGGCGGAAGCCTTCCGCCTCGATCACCTCGGCATAGATGTCGGCGATCTCCTTCTGCCGCTCCGGATCGTGCGGCATGAACAGCGTGCCGACCGCGTACTCGCCCGGCGCCGGCAGCGTGAAGCCGAGCGCCATTGCCTGCTTGGCGAAGAACGTGTGCGGGATCTGCGTGAGGATGCCGGCGCCGTCGCCGGCGCGCGGGTCCGCGCCGACCGCGCCGCGGTGCTCGAGGTTGAGCAGGATGGTCAGCGCGTCGGTGACGATCTGGTGCGACTTGCGGCCCTTGATGTCGGCGATGAAGCCGACGCCGCACGAATCCTTGTCGAGCGCCGGGTCATACATGCCGCGCGCCGGCGGCACGCCCGGATCGGCCGTCACCGGCGAGAACGGCGCGGCCGCGCGTTTGACGCCCGTGGCGTCAATCGCGGTGTCTCGCACGTGCTCCTGGCCGCGGTCGCGGCCGACCGGTGTGGCGCTCATCTCTGTCCTCGCCTCCCGCCCGCGGCCACCGGCCGTTGACGCACCCACCTCGCCCGCCGCGCCGCATGGCGCACCGGTGCGAGAGTCGACTTATGTCGTGCCGGGCAGCCGGTCCACCGTTCTGGCGGTTCTGCGTGGCCGCTCGTTCGGCGCCCCGATGCGATCAGGCATCTTGCGGCGCATTCCCGCTCGCCCCAGTGGCAGGGATGGCCTCGGCCGGGCGCGCGGCCGCCTCTATGGTGTTGCTATGGGACAGCATTGCTGTCCTAACTCACCATGCCAAAATTCTGCCACGGAAACAAGGGTTCGCCATCCCCTGAATCGCGTTATGCGACCCTTTTGTTGCCGCGCCGGTTCCCTGGCGGCAATAAGAGGACCACGGACCGCAATCCTGCGCAATGCCGTTGCGCCGCAGCATGGCCTGTTTACGGAATAACGGCTGATGGCCGGCCGGTTTCCTGACGAAATCGGACCCGTCCACCCGCCGGATCTGCCGACATTGGAGACGACCCTCGATGAACTTCGCCAGCGACAATGCGGCCGGAATCGCGCCCGCCGTGCTCGACGCCATCACGCGCGCCAATCACGGCCACGCGCTCGGCTACGGCAACGACGATCTCACCCGCTCGGTCGAGCGCCGCATCGGCGAGCTGTTCGAATGCGACGCCGCGGTCTTTCTCGTCTCGACCGGCACGGCCGCCAACGCGCTCGCGCTCGCCCACGTGACGCCGCCGTGGGGCGGCGTGCTCTGCCACGCCGAGGCGCACATCGCGGTCGACGAATGCGGCGCGCCGGAATTCTTCGGCGGCGCCCTCAAGCTCATCGGGCTCGCCGGCGAGGGCTGCAAGCTCGCGCCCGCGACGCTCGCGGACGCGATCGCGCGGCACACCGGCCACCGGCCGCATGCCGTGCAGGCGGCCTCCGTCTCGATCAGCCAGGTCAGCGAGGCCGGCACGATCTACACGCCGGCCGAGATCAAGGCGCTCGCCGGGATCGCGCATGCGCGCGGCCTGAAGCTGCACATGGACGGCGCGCGCTTCGGCAACGCGCTGGCGCGCCTCAGTGCCACGCCGGCCGAGCTCACCTGGAAGGCGGGCGTCGATATTCTCTCCTTCGGCGCCACCAAGGGCGGCGCGATGGCGGCCGAGGCGATCGTGATTTTCGATCGCGCGAGCGCCGACACGATGCACGAGCGGCGCAAGCGCGGCGGCCATCTCGTGTCCAAGCATCGCTTCGTCGCCGCGCAGTTCGACGGTTTTCTCGCCGACGGCAACTGGCTCGCGTGGGCGCGCCATGCCAACCGCCTGGCCGACCGGCTCGCGCACGGCCTGGCCCGTCACGTGCTGGCGCCGGTGTGGCCGGTCGACGCCAACATTGTGTTCGTCGCGCTGCCGCCCGCGGCCGATGCGCGGCTGCGCGCCGCCGGCGCGAGCTATTATGCGCGGGCGAGCGACAGCGTGCCCGACGGTATCGCGATCAAGCCGGGCGACGTGCTGGCGCGCCTCGTCACGTCGTATGCCACGACCGACGCGGAAGTTGATCGGTTCGTGGACCTCGCGGGGGGCTGACCGCCCCAGGGGTGCCGCAATCGCGCGGTGTGCTGCGCGCAATAACGATTGCATTGGACGGGGAGAGTCACCGTGAAACTTCGCACACTGCTGCTCGCCTGCGGCGCTTCGCTCGCGCTCGCCGGCATCGCGTCCGCCCAGTCGCCCACGCCACCGATGCCGGGATCCGCACCGCCCGGATATCCGGCGCTGCCGCCGGGACGCATCGCCGCCATGGTGCGCGCATCCGGCTTCGATCCGCTCTTCCGTCCGATGCGTCAGGGCGACACCTATGTGCTGCGCGCGCTCGATCGCAGCGATGTCGAGTACCGGCTGGTGATCGACGCCTATACGGGCCGCACCATGTCGGTGCGCGCGACCGGCGCGCGCGGCGCGCCCGGCTACGGGCCCTATGGCGGCCCGGTTTACGGCCGCGTCTTCGGCCCGCGCGACGATCGGTACGACGACGGCTATGGCGCGCCACGTCCGCCGCTGCCGCCCCACGTCGCGTCGCGCCCGCGTCCGGCGCAGCCAAATACGCAACCAAGTGTGCAATCAAGCGCGCAACCGAGCACGACGACGCAGCAGGCCGCCGCGCCGACACCGGGCAACACCACACAGGCGCCGCTGCCGCGTCCGCGTCCCTACGTGATGGAAGCGACCAGCTCGATCCCGGCCGATGCGCCGAAGAGCGCCGAGCCGCAGAAGACGCCGCCGCCCCCGCCCGCGCCGCAAAATCCGGTACCGGCCACGCCGCCCGCGGCGCCCGTGACTCCGGTTGAGCCGCCGCAGAGCAACGGCGGCGGCTTGATGCCGCCGGTCACGCCGCTGGATTAGCGCGAAATAAAAAGCGCCCCGGAAATTCCGGGGCGCTCCCTCTCACGAGACTTGTCTGACGAAGCCGTCAGCCGACCGCCGGCATCAAGCCGCCAATACTTCAAGCAGCTTTGGCGTCGATCGCCTTGGCGTTGCCGTTGGCGATGCGGATCTGACGCGGCTTCGCGGCTTCCGGGACCTCGCGCACGAGGTCGACGTGCAGCAGCCCGTTCTCAAGCGCGGCGCCGCGGACCTCGACGTGCTCGGCGAGCTGGAAGACGCGCTCGAACGTGCGCGCCGCGATGCCCTGGTAGAGCACCTCGCCCTTCTTCTCGTCGGCCTTGGCCTGCTTCTCGCCCTTGATGGTCAGGGTGTTCTGCTTCGCCTCGATGGTGATCTCGGGCTCGGCAAAGCCCGCAACCGCGAGCGTGATGCGGTAGGCGTTCTCGCCGGTGCGCTCGATGTTGTACGGCGGATAGCTCGAGCCGCTGTTTTCGTAGCCCGCGACCTGGTCGAGCATCGAGAACAGTCGGTCGAATCCGACGGTCGAGCGATAGAGGGGAGCAAGATCGAACGTGCGCATGGCATATCCTCCTTCGGGTTGAGCGACATGCGGTGGATCCGCCACAAGGGCCGGACCTCCGATTCGCGCGGGCCGGATGGCCCCGCGCGTCATCGAGATGGGAAGGGTGCCGCAAACTCGCAAGGGGCTGCGGCCGCGTCTTCACGCAGTCTTGGCCCGCGCCATTTCCGTCAATGGAAACAATAGATTAACGGCGGGATCCGGTTCTGCTCGCGCAGCGCGAATTTGCCGTTGAGCGGGGGCGGCGGGCTGCTGCTATAACGCGTGCGAACCGTCGGTGCGCCGCTTCCCTCCATGCGACTGATCTCCACCCCTGCCAATCCGGTGCCCGAGGACGCGGCAACCGCGATGCTGCAGACGCCGGACAACGTGCTCCTGCGCTACGCGCGCTGGGCGCCGCCGCCCGGCCGCAAGGGCACGGTGTGCGTCTTCCAGGGACGCGCCGAGTTCATCGAGAAATATTTCGAGGTGGTGCGCGACCTGCGCGCGCGCGGCTTCGCGGTCGCGACCTTCGACTGGCGCGGGCAGGGGCTGTCGCAGCGCGCGTTGAAGGATCCGCGCAAAGGCCACGTTGGGAGCTTCGCCGAGTATGCGATCGACCTCGAGACCTTCATGAAAGAGGTCGTGCTGCCCGACTGCCCGCCGCCGCTGTTCGCGCTCGCCCATTCGACCGGGGCCGCGGTGCTGATTCAGGCCGCCGCCAAGGGCCACCGCTGGTTCGACCGCATGGTGCTGACCGCGCCGCTGATCCACCTCGCCGAGCGCCGCATGTTCGGGCTCGCGCCCGGGCTCGCGCGCATCGTCCGCTACGCCGGCCGCGGCGGCGGCTATGTGCCGGGCGGTGGGCCGGACGTGCTGCAGATGAAGCCGTTCGCCGGCAACCCGCTCACCACCGATCCGGTGCGCTATGCGCGCGCCCGCGCCGTGCTCGAGGCCGAGCCGGCGGTCGGCCTCGGCTCGCCCACCGTCAGCTGGGCCGACGCCGCCTTCCGCGCGATGGCGCAGATGCGCTCCCCCGGCTACGCGATGCGCATCCGCCAGCCCATCCTGATCGTTGCCGCCGGCGGCGATCGCCTCGTCTCGACGCCTGCGATCGAGACCTTCGCGATCCACCTGCGCTCCGGCTCGCACGTCGTCATCCCGGGCTCCGAGCACGAGATCCTGATGGAGCAGGACCAGTACCGCAAACAGTTCTGGGCCGCGTTCGACGCGTTCGTTCCCGGCACGCCGCTGTTCGCCAAGCTCGCGGCGGATTGAGGGGGGCGAATAGCGGGTGGCCAATAGCGAATGGCGACGCAACTATTCGCCACTCACCATTCACTATTCGCGCTTCAGCCTTTCAACACCTTCATCGCCTCCGCGTGCACGCGCCGGTCGCCGGCCACGATCACGCGTCCGCCCTTGGTCGGCGGCTCGCCTTCCCACGTGGTGATGACGCCGCCCGCGCCCGTGATGATCGGCATCAGCGGGATCACGTCGTGCGGCTTGAGCTCGGTCTCGATCAGGAGGTCGAGGTGGCCGGCCGCCAGCATGCAGTAGGCGTAGCAGTCGCCGCCGTAGCGCGAGAGGCGCACCTGCTGCTCCACCGCGACGAAGCGCGCGCGGTCCGCTTCCTGCATCAGCAGCGGCGTCGTCGTGTAGAGGAGCGCCTCGGAGAGGCTCGCGCAGGCGCGCGTCATCAGCTTGCGCTTGCCCGCCGGCCCCTCGTAGCCCGCGCTCACGCCGTCGCCCGAGAAGCGCTCGCGGATGAATGGCTGGTGCATCATGCCCAGCACCGGCGAGCCGCCGTGGGTGAGGGCGATCAGCGTGCCCCACGCCGGCATGCCCGCGATGAAGGATTTCGTCCCGTCGATCGGATCGAGGTACCAGACATAGTCGGCATCCGGCCGGTCGGCGCCGAACTCCTCGCCGACGATGCCGTGGGCCGGGAACTGCTGGCCGATCAGCGCGCGCATCGCCTGCTCGGCGGCGCGGTCGGCGGCGGTCACCGGGTCGAAGGCGGTGCCGCGGCTCTTGTCCTCGACGCTGAGCGAGGTGCGGAAATAGGGCAAAATCACCTCGCCCGAGGCTGTCGCCAGTCTGTCGAGAAAGGCCTTGAGATCGACCGCCGTCATGTGCCGGTGCTGCCCCGCTGCGCGCGGCATTTCCTATAGCATGTCCGGACAAAAGCACGCGCCGCACTCAGGTGACGCCGCGCAAACCCGAGAGGCACGCTCGCGGGCAAAGGGGCGGCCCGGCCACATCGAATCGGGTGGTGACGATCTGGTATGCCAGAAGCGCAGAGGGGCGGTTTCGGGCGCGCAAGAATTTCAACAAGTCACTGAAATAATTTGACTATTTCTGCGTTTGAACAGGTCGCGGTTTTCTGGGGACTACCTCTTGCGTTTTGTGCATCGCGGTGTATCTTGTTGCGGTGCAGCGACGCGAGCGATCGTGTTGCTGCCGCCCTCCTTGGGCGTTTCCTCCCTAGACTTGGGCCGCTAGTACGCTAGCGGCCCTTTTTCTTTGCCCGAAAGCTTAAGCAATTCCTCCTGGAGGTTTTGTGACGCCTCCCGCAACCGTCTCGTTGCGGCTGCCGCTGCGTCAGGCGCGGCCGCCCAGCACGGATTATTCGGCAGCTGCCCGATACGGGCGTAGCTCTTCGAGCGGGATCGCGGCGAGCCGGTCGGCGAGGGTTTCCAGGTCGGCGGCGAGCCGATGGAATGCGGCGATCGGCTCGTACTTGCGCTCGTCCATGTAGAGCGCGCGGTTGATCTCGAGCTGGATCGCGTGCAGGCCGGCCGGCGGGTTGCCGTAGTGCTCGGTGATGAAGCCGCCCGCATAGGGCTTGTTGCGGCTCACCAGATAGCCCGCCTCCTGCAGCGCCGCCTCGACCGTATCGGCGACCACCCCGACGCAACTCGTGCCATAGCGGTCGCCCAGCACGACGTCGGCGCGCGGCCGCTCGTCGCGGTTGCCGGCAATCGACGGCATCGAGTGGCAATCGACCAGGATGGCGGCGCCGAAATCGCGGTGCACCTTGGTGACGAGGCGGCGCAGCGCGCGGTGGTAGGGCTTGTAGAGCCCCTCGATGCGGCGGAGTGCGTCGTCGACCGGAATGCGCTGGTCGTAGATTTCCTGGGCGTCGCCGACCACGCGCGCAACCGTGCCGAGCCCGCCCGCGACCCGCATCGAGCGCGTGTTGGCGAACGAGGGCAGCCGCCCGTCGAACATGCGCGGGTCGAGCTCGTAGGGCTCGCGGTTCACGTCGATGTAGCAGCGCGGGAAGTGCGCCCGCATGAGCGGGAACCCGAGCGGCACCACGCCGGCAAAGAGCTCGTCGACGAACAAATCTTCCGAGCGGCGCAGCTGCGTAAGCTCGAGCCGCGCGGCGGCCAGGAAGGCGGGCGGATAGACACAGCCGCTGTGCGGCGAATTGAAGACCAGCGCTCCTCGCCAGTCGTCGGGTTCCAGGATTTCGAACGGCGGCTCGAGTTCGTCGCTGATTTCTGTCATTTGCGGTGGGCGGTTCACGTTCGGGTGCGGCGGCCAGTCGCCATGGTGACCCGCGTTGCGGTCATCGGGTCCCGGTCCTATCCTGTTTACGACCTCTTAAGAGCGCCATTGTCCATGTCCAGGGCCTTCATGCCAAGCACATTCGCAGCAGCATTTTCGCAGCAGACGATGCGACGGGATCGAAGTTCACCCCATTTTTACCGAACTCCCTGCTTAGTCGATGTCCGACAAGGGGAGCGAGGGGCGGGGTCACCCGCCGCCACGAGCGCAGCGGGCGATCCGTAGAAATGACCAAGATTCTTCTCGCCGAAGACGATACCGACATGCGCCGCTTCCTGGTGAAAGCGCTGCAGCAGGCCGGCTACGAGGTCATCTCGTACGACAACGGCCTCTCCGCCTACCAGCGCCTGCGCGAGGAACCGTTCGAGCTGTTGCTCACCGACATCGTGATGCCCGAGATGGACGGTATCGAGCTCGCCCGCCGCGCCTCCGAGCTCGACCCCGACATCAAGATCATGTTCATCACCGGCTTCGCGGCGGTCGCGCTCAACCCCAATTCGGCGGCGCCCAAACACGCCAAGGTCCTCTCCAAGCCGTTCCACCTGCGCGACCTGGTCAACGAGGTGCAGAAGGTCCTGGCGGCGTAGGGCAGGGTTCTTGCGAGGTGGGTGTAGGTTGGGTCGAGCTCTCGCGAGACCCAACGTCGGCCTGTGCCCCTGGCCGTTGGGTCTCGTAAGAACTCGACCCAACCTACGGCTCCTGTGGCTATGGCGACTTGCCCGCAACCCCACGAGCCGATATACGAATTCCACCCCTTCAAGGCATCCGGGCGCGTAGCTCAGCGGGAGAGCACTACCTTGACATGGTAGGGGTCACAGGTTCGATCCCTGTCGCGCCCACCATTTTCTTCGCCGCTCCGCGGCGAAGAAAATGCCACGCCGACGCCTTGGCGAAGGCGGGCTTCTGCCAATGCCCTCCCGGGAGAGACGCATGCGGGCTTTCGTGAAGATGGTGAGCCTCATCGTGGGCCTCTCGGCGGCCGCCGTCCTCGTCTATCGCACGACGCACGTACCCCCTCCGTCACCTGCCGAAATCAGAGAGACCCTCGAGAAGTGCGACAAGAATTCGACCGACCCGGCGTGCCCCCGGACCGACTTCACGTTCGCACCCTCGAAATAGCAAATCCCGGCGTCATCGCGTGAGACCAACGGTCCTCATCGAGGAAGATCACTTCCTCAAGATCGTCCCCGTCATCCTCGATCCGGAGATTCCGTCGGCGCATCGTGATGCGGTCGCGGATTTCTTCGCCCATGACGTTCCCGATTTTCTCGGCTGGTGCGAGCGGCTGCGCGCCCGCATCCCGCGCCTCTATCCGGCCCGCATCGTGTGGGCAAAGGACGAGGCCGATTTCCTCGCCAAGCTTCCCGACGCCGACGCCGCGATCGTCGAAAGCCTCGTGGTCGATCGCGCCGCGTTGGCCGCCGCACCGCGCCTTAAGATCGTGCACAAGTTCGGCACCATCGGATCGAACATCGATGAGGCTGCCTGCGCCGAGCGCGGCATCTCGGTCGCGTTCCTGCATCGTCACGTCAATGTGGCGGTCGCCGAGCAATGCGTCGCGCTGATGCTCGCGCTCGCCAAGCGCATCAGCGCGCTCGACGGGCTGGTCGAGCGGGGCGCGCTCGAGGCCGCCGGCTACGATATTCGGCAGCGCGCGCCCGGCTTTATCGGCTATTCGAATTTCGCCCGCGTCGCCGGCCTGAAGACGCTTTTCGGCGCGACGCTCGGCATCATCGGCATGGGCGAGGTCGGCCGTGAGATCGCGCGCCGTGCCGCCCCGTTCGGGATGACGACGCTCTACCATCAGCGCCGCCCGTTGAGCGCGGCCGACGAGCGGGCGCTCGGCGCGCGCCATGCGCCGCTCGCCGACCTCATGGCGCAATCGGACTACATCGTGGTGCAGTTGCCGCTCAACGCGACGACCCGCGGCATCATCGGCGCCGACGCGCTACGTCACGTGAAGCCCGGCGCATTCCTGATCAATTGCGCACGCGCCGAGCTGGTCGATCGCGACGCGCTGGTCGACGCGCTCGATTCCGGTCGCCTCGGCGGCCTCGCGCTCGACGTCGGCTACGACGAGCCGGCGCGGCCCGACGACCCACTGCTGAAATTCCGCGGCAAGCCGAACGTGATCCTGATGCCGCACACCGCCATCGCGGCGCGGCAGAATGCGCTGAGCGACCTCGAGCGGCTGTGCGTGAACCTGGGCAAAGCGCTGGCGTCGTAGGATGGGTTGAGCCCACGGGTCTTGCCTTTGGCAAGCCCGAGGACAGGCTCCGCGAAACCCATCAATGGGCTACGCGTCGCGATTTAGCCGATGGGTTTCGCTGCGCTCAACCCATCCTACGGGTCACTCCATCGTGATCCCGGTATCCTTCGCGAGCTTCTTCCACTTGGCGACGTCGTGCTCGATGAGCGCGCGCAACTCGTCCGGCGTGCTCGAGGTCGCCGCGATCCCCTGCTGCTTGAGCGCGTCGATCACGTCGGGGTCGGCCAGGACGGCCTTGAGCTCGCGGTTCATCTTCTCAGCGATCGCGGGCGGCGTCTTCGCGGGCGCGATCACCGCGAGCCAGAGCGAGGCGTCGAAGCCGGGCAGCCCCGACTTATCGAGCGTCGGCACATCCGGCAGAACCTCGGCCCGTTTCAAGCTGGTGACGGCCAGCGCCTTGACCTTGCCGGCACGCACGTGCGGCAGCACCGGCGCCATGGTGCCGAACTGGATGTCGATGCGGCCGCTCTCGGTATCGATCACCGACTGCGCCGAGGTGCGATAGGGCACCTCGGTGAGCTTGACGCCCGCCATCTGCGAGAACAGCGCGCCCTGGAGATGCGCGAGGCTCGCCGGGCCGACCGAGGCGTAGCTCACGCCGCCCGGCTTGGTCTTGGCGAGCGCGATCAGATCCTTGACCGATTTCACCGGCAGGTCCGGCGCCGTGATCAGCACGTAGGGCGCTTCGCCGATCAGCGACACCAGGGTGAAATCCTTGATCGGATCGTAGGGCAGCTTCGGATTGAGCGCCGGCGAGACGCCGTGCGTCGAGTTGGTCGCGATGCCGAAGACGTAGCCGTCCGCCGGCGAGCGGGCCAGAACCTCGCTGCCGATGTCGCCGCTCGCGCCGGAGCGGTTGTCGACCACGATCGCCTGGCCGAGCCGCGGCCCGAGCTTCTTCTGGATGATGCGCATCGTGATGTCCGCGAAGCTGCCGCCCGGGAACGGAATGACGAAGCGCACCGGCTTCGTCGGCCAATCCGTCTGCGCCGATGCGCCGCTGGTGGCGAGGCACAGCGCGAGCAGGGCGAGGGCAAGACGATGCATGGAAAATCTCCGGCAGAGTTCCGTCATGCCCGGCCTCGTGCCGGGCATCCACGACTTGGCGGCGGACCATAAAGACGTGGATGGCCGGGACAAGCCCGGCCATGACGGTGCTGGTGTCGCACCGTCACCGTCCGCGCTGCTCGTCCGCCTCGAGATCGATCGCCAGTGCCTTCATGACGCGGTTGTGCATCAGGTACGTGCCGATCAGCACCGAGATCTCCACGATCGCGCGCTCGTCGTAATGCCGCTTGAGCTCGGCGAAGACGTCGTCCGGCACGGACGTCTGCAGCACCATCGCGTCGGCATAGGCGAGGGCGGCGCGCTCGGCGGCGCTGAAGGCGCCCGCCTTGCGCCAGTCCTTGAGCGCATCGCACTCCGCAACGCTCACGCCTTCCGCGACCGCCAGCCCCGGGACATGCTGGTTGAGCACGTAATCGATGCCGTTCACATACGCGATGCGGATCACCAGCAGCTCGCGCAGGCGCCCGGTCAGGCTGGTCTTCCAGCGCACCGCGCCGACATGGTCGAGCCAGGTCTCGGCGAGCGGCGGCGCGTGCAGCAGCAGCTTGTAGACGTTGAGCAGCCCGCCGCGCCGCCCCGCCTTGATCTTGTCGATCAGCGGCGCGATCTCCGGATGATCCTGCTCCTCGATCAGCGAAATGCGCGCCATGGCGATGACCCTCACTCTCCCGTCATTGCGAGCGAAGCGCGACAAGCAATCTCGATCCGCGCGTTCATGCGCAAGCGAAGCGAGATTGCTTCGCTTCGCACGCAATGACATATGAGGGAATAGCAACCCGTAGCGCAATACGGCAAGGCGCAAACGCTCAGGTCCGCTCGACCACCTAGGCGAGTTCCGGCGCAGCCGTTCCGCCGCCTCCGCCCCATACCCCGCCTCGAACTCCTTCTGCGCCTCGCGCCAGCGCGCCGCACCCGCTTTGGTGCGCTTCTCGCCCGCCGGCGTTATGCTCACCACTCGGGTGCGCTCGTCCTGGCCGGTCGAGATCGTGACGAGCTTGTCGCGCGCAAGCGGGCGCACCGCGCGCGTCGTCGTGGTGCGATCCATCACCATCATGGCGGCGAGCGCACCGATCGGCTGCGGCCCGAGCCGCAACAGCTTGGCGAGGATCGAGTATTGCGCCGTGGTGATGCCCTCGTGCGCGAGATGGCGGTCGTAGAGTGCGCTGACGTGCCGCGCCGCCTGGCGCAGCGCCAGGCAATTGCAGATCGCCAGCTCGATCGCGCGCCGCGGCGGCCTGTCCTTGCGGGTGTCGGTCTGCATGTCTTTTTGCATGCTCCTCATTCGTAAAGCGTGCATATGCACCCTTGCCGTTACGTGCATATGCACCTATTCTCGACCTCCGTCAAGGTGAGGCACCCGGCCATGGACCCGCGAGCGATGGATCCGCGCACCCGCAAGCTGCTCGAAGCTCCGATCGTGCCGACGATCTTGCGCCTCGCGCTGCCGAACGTCGCCGTCATGGTGATGCAGTCCGCGATCGGGCTGATCGAGACCTGGTTCGTGGCCAAGCTCGGGACCGACGCGCTGGCCGGCATGGCGCTGGTGTTCCCGCTGCTGATGGTGATCCAGATGATCTCGGCCGGCGCCATGGGCGGCGGCATCCTGTCGAGCGTCGCGCGCGCGCTCGGCTCCAACCGGCGCGACGACGCCAACACGCTCGCCTGGCATGCGGTCGCGGTCGCGCTGGTGCTCGGCGTGCTCACCACAGCCGCGGCTTTCGCGGGCGGGCCGACGCTCTATGCGCTCATGGGCGGCCGCGACGGTTCGCTCGCGGCCGCGCTCACCTATTCCAACATCGTCTTCGCCGGCGCGACCCTGGTCTGGCTCTACAATTCGCTCGCCGCCGTCATCCGCGGCACCGGCAACATGTTCGTGCCGGCGAGCGTCACGGTGCTGGGCGCAGTCGTGCTGGTTCCGCTTTCGCCGGCGCTGATCTTCGGCCTCGGCCCGCTGCCGCGTCTCGGCATCGCGGGCGGCGCGGTCGCGGTCGTGGCCTTCTACGCGGTCGGCAGCGCGATCTTCGCGTTCTACCTGTGGTCCGGTCGCGGCGTGCTCAAGCCGACAGCGCGTCCGCCGGCGCTGCGCTGGGCGCCGACCCGCGACATCCTGCGCGTCGGCGCCGTGGCGTCGCTCGTGAGCGTCACCACCAATGTGAGCATCGCGACCGCGACCGGCCTCACCGGCGCCTTCGGCCCCGCCGCGGTCGCGGGCTACGGCACCGGCGCGCGGCTCGAATATCTCCTGGTGCCGCTCATGTTCGGCCTCGGCGCGCCGCTCGCCGCATTGACCGGCACCGCGATCGGCGCCGGCCAACGCGAGCGCGCCATGAAGGTGGCGTGGACCGGCACGCTCATCGCGACCGTGATCACCGAGGCGATCGGGCTTGCGGCGACGCTCTTTCCGGAAGCCTGGATGTCGCTGTTCGGCGCCGACGCCACCATGACGGCGGTCGGCGTGCGCTACCTGCACATCGTCGGACCGTTCTACGGCTTCTTCGGCATGGGGCTTGCGCTCTATTTCGCGTCGCAGGGCGCGGGCCGCCTCGGCTGGCCGCTGGTCGCGGCGCTGCTGCGCCTCGCCATCGCGACCGGCGGCGGCTATCTCGCGGTGCAGGCAGCCGGGCTGACCGGGCTCTATCTCGCGCTCGGGCTCGCGCTCGCGACCTTCGGCCTCGTCACCGCGATCGCGATCGCCTCCGGCGTCTGGTTCACGCGTACGCCGGCACCTGCGCCGTCACGCGTCCCGCAACCTTCATGAGCCGAGGAGCGCCGCCATGCTGACCAAGACGCCGGCCGCCGCGCCGCTCTATTTCGAGGACTTCGCCGTCGGGCAGATCTATCGCTCCGCGACCCTGTCGGTCGACACGGCGGCGATCAAGGCCTTCGCGGCGCAGTTCGACCCACAGCCCTTCCACCTCGACGAGATTGCCGCCAAGGGGACGCTGTTCGATGGCCTCGCGGCGAGCGGCTTCCACACGGCCGCGCTGACCATGCGGCTTCTCGTCGACGGCGGCGCGCCGATCGCGGGCGGCATCATCGGCGCCGGCCTCGACGAATTGCGCTGGCCGCGCCCGGTGCGCCCGGGCGACGTGCTGCATACCGAGAGCGAGGTCCTGGAGCTGCGCCCCTTCCGCTCGCGCCCGCGCGAGGGCCTCGTGAAGATGCGCACCACCACGCTCAATCAGAACGGCGAGCCAGTCCAGGTGATGGTCGCGAATTTATTGGTGCCCCGTAGGATGGGTTGAGCGCAGCGAAACCCATCATCTATGAGTTGGCCGTTGAAGTGATGGGTTTCGCTTCGCTCAACCCATCCTACGATTTACGAACTACGAGCGCGGCAAGCCCCGCGCATACTTGATCAGCTCCTGCGCAACCACATCCGGCCGCTCGGTGATCACCGCGTGGCCCGCCTGCGCAATCACCACGACCGTCACCCGCTCACCGAGCGCGCGTTTGTACTCCGCCGCGTTGTCGACGCCGGCGAGCGGATCGTGGTCCGGCTGCAGGTAGAGCACGGGCGCGTGCCCGGCCGCGTAGTCCTCCTCGCGCGGGGTCTTGTCGCCGGCGACGCGCTCGGCGGCGAGCACGTCGGGGTGCCAGCCCGTGAGCCAGGCATGCGCGTCGTGGCCGGGCGCAAAGAAGGCGAACTGCAGCGCCGCGAGGCGCTGGTCATCGGGCAGCGACAGGTTGGCGCTCGCCTTGATCGCCTCGCGCACCTTCGGCGGGCTCGGATCGCGTCCCACATTGGCGGCCACGAGCGCGACCGCGCGCACGAGATCGGGCCGCACAGTTGCGAGCAGGCGCGCCACGCGGTTGCCGAACGCATGCCCGACCACGAAGGCCGGGCCGTCATGCTCGTCCTCGATCACGGCCGCGACGTCGTTCGCGTAGTCGTGCAGCGTGATGCCGGTCAGCGGCCCGCGGCTCGCGCCGATGCCGCGCGGCTGCGGGCGCAGCACGCGAAAGCCCGCCGCGGCGAGCCGCGCCGCGATCGCGTCGAAGTCCTCCGCGCCGCGCCCGAGCGAGGGAAGCAAGACGATCAGCGGACCTGCGCCCTGGCGCAGCACCTCGATGCGCACGTCGCCGCGCGTCACGACGGTGCGGGTGGCCTGGGTGGCGACCGTGTCGACATGCGCGGGAAGATTCTGCGCGCTTGCGCCGGCGATCATGAGGGCGAGCAGGCCGAGAAGGGACGGCACGACGAACCAAATTTTCATGTGAGCTCCAGCGCCTCACCTCGTAGCCCGCATGAGCGAAGCGATATGCGGGGCGGGCTCTACCCGGATTTCGCTGCGCTCATCCGGGCTACCGCTTCGCCGACATGCGAAACGTCTCGTCGAGCCAGTTGTTCATCGCGTCCGCGATCCGATCGTTGTTCTTCTCCAGCATCATCATGTGGCCGTTGCCGCGGATGTTGCTCTTGGCGAGCGGCATGAAGGCCACCGAGACGCCGGCCTGGCGCAGGTACTTCACGGTGCAGTGGTCGTAGCTCGCGTGATAGGAGGCTTCCGACATCACCACCAGCACCGGGATGGCTTTCAGCTTGACGAGCTGGCGCGCCGGCTCCTTCTGCAGCCAGCAGCGCACGAGGTCGGGCGCGTCCGGTTTCTCCTCGCGCACGAATTCGGGCGGACCGGGCGGATCGTAGGTGAGCGGCACCTCGCCGAGCCCCCAGGTCTTGGTCTTCGCGGCATCCGCGAACCAGTCGGGGGCGCCCTTGAACTCCACGTCGTGCACGGGCGGGCCGCTCGGCTCGACCGCGACGATCGCCTTCACGAGATCCGGCCGCGCATCCGCGATCGGCCAGCCCATGGCGCCGGATTGCGAGTGGGTGAGCAGGATCGCGGGCCCGATCCGGTCGAGCAGCGCGATGCCGGCGTCGCGGTTGATCTCCTGCTGCTTGGCGAAGTCGGCGACCGACGGCATCTGGCTCGCATAGAACTGGTCGAACGCCGCGTCGCCGGGTTCCCCGGTGCCGGGCCATTGCGTGTGCAGATGCGCCTGCGGCCAGCGCTTGTAGCGCTCGGGCGCGACGAAGCGCATCTCGACCCAGTCGAGCTTCGCGGACGCGGTCGGGCCATAAACGGGCGCCGCATAGGCCGCACGCCCGCGCGCGACCTGATCGACCACATAGACCGCGTAGCCGCGGCGCAGGAAATATTGCGCCCAGCCCTCGCGTCCGTCCGGCGTGCCGGTGAAGTTCGTTCCGGTCTGGCTGCCGCCATGGATCATCACGACCGGAAAGGGATGCTTGCGCTCCTGCGGGATCTGGTACTCGACATACATCTGCCCGACCATCGGCGCGCCGTCGATCGTGCGGTCGATCCTGCCGCCGACGAAGAAATAGCCCTGCTTGGCGATGACGAGCGGCCCGTCGCTCGCGGCGCGTGCGAGCGGCGCCGCGAACGCCGCAATCACGCCGATGGCGCCGAGCCCCGCGACGACCGCGAGCATGAGATCGTGCCGATCGAACATTGCGTTTCCTCCCGTTGTTGAACGAAGGCTAGTTGGAAAAGCGCACGCTGTCATGCCGTAGGGTGGGCAAAGGCGCGCAGCGCCGTGCCCACGCGGTCTCTCATATCGTACTGGTGGGCACGCTTCGCTTTGCCCATCCTACGGCGGCTTGCGCGGGGCATGACAGCGTAGGAACATCATCTGCAAAATGCGGGTAGAAGGAAACATCATGCGCCGATTGAACCTCGTAACAGTGTGCTTGGCGCTCGCCGTCTGCACGGACGTTGCCTCCGCCGAGGACACGCTCAAGGTCGCGGTCGGCGCGCGCGGTGTGGGCGAGACCTTCGTGGCCGAGCTCGGCCAGAACGCCGGCATCTTCAAGAAGCACGGCCTCGTGCTCGAGATCCTCTACACCCAGGGCGGCGGCGAGACCCAGCAGGTGGTGATCTCGGACAGCGCGCAGATCGGCGTCGCCACCGGTTTCCTCGGCGCGCTCAGCGCCTTCGCCAAGGGCGCGCCGGTGCGGATCATCGGCTCGACCTTCACGGGCGGCAGCCAGCTGTTCTGGTACGTGCCGGCGAGCTCACCGATCCACAGTCTCAAGGACACCGCCGACAAGACCGTGGCCTATTCGACCCACGGCTCGTCGACGCACACGGCGGTCCTGGCGCTGCAGAAATCGAGCGGCGTGAAGTTCAAGCCGACCGCGACGGGCGCGGCGCCCGCGACGCTCACCCAGGTGATGAGCGGACAGATCGACGTCGGCTGGGCGGGCGCGCCGTTCGGCGTCGACCTCGTCGACGCCGGCAAGACGCGCGTGATCGCCAAGGCTTCCGACGATCCGGCGCTCGACCGGCAGACCATCCGCCTGATCATCGCCAATGCGGCCGAGCTCAAGCAGCGTCACGACGTGTTCGTGCGCTTCATGCGCGCCTATCGCGAGGCGCTCGACTGGGTCTACGCGACGCCCGAAGGCATCAAGGCCTATGCGGCGTGGTCGAGCATCTCGGAAGGCACGGCGCGGCGCGCGCTGCAGGAGTTCCTGCCCAAGGCCGCCGTCGATCCCGACCGTATCTCGGGCATCGACGACGTCATGGCGGACGCGGTCACGTTCAAATACATTGCGGCGCCGCTCAGCAAGGCGCAGCTCGACGAGCTGATCCAGATTCCCGAACGCAAAGCCGCGCCATGACCGATCCGCTGCCGAACTACGAGGTGCTCGCGATCCGCTACGGCTCGTCGAATGGGCGCCCGGGCAGCCAGAACTTCATCATGCCCGACGGCCACGACGGGCCGATGCAGATGGACTTCTACATCTGGGCGATCCGCGGCGCCGGCCGTACCATCGTGGTCGACACCGGCTTCAGCCCCGGCGCCTCGACCCGGCGCAACCGGCAGTTCGTCCATGCGCCGGCCGACGCGCTGGCGCAGGCGGGCATCAACGTGTTCGAGGTCGGCGACGTGGTGCTCTCCCATCTGCATTGGGATCACGCCGGCAACATTGACCTGTTTCCGCAGGCGACCTTCCACATCCAGGACGCCGAGATGGCGCAGGCGACCGGCCGCTGCGTCTGCCACAAATGGTTCCGGCGGCAGAACGAGGTCGACGACGTGGTGGCGCTGGTGCGCAACCTCTATGCGGGCCGGGTCACGTTTCATGACGGGGAGGGCGAGGTCGCGCCCGGCGTCACCGTGCATCTCATCGGCGGCCATACCGGCGGCCTGCAGGTGGTGCGCGTGCACACGGCGCGCGGCTGGGTCGTGCTCGCGAGCGACGCGGTGCACTACTGGGCCAATATCGAGGAGCGCAACCCGTTTCCGGCCGCCGACGTGATGGGCGCGCTGGAGGGCTTTGCCAAGGTCGAAAAGCTGGCGGATGGGCCGACCCACATCATCCCGGGTCACGATCCCGCCGTGCTGACCCGATTTCCGCCGCTGCGCGGCAATATCGATATCGTGCGGGTCGACCTTGGGCCGCAAGCTTGACCGTTATTATATTGATTTTACAAGAGAAAAACGCAAAAAGCGCGTCTGGACCACGCCGTTGACGGGAAGCCGCCGCGCCCTTATGGTCCGCGCAACTTTTCCCAGACATTGCCGCGCCCGCCGCGCGGGCCGAGGTTCCCATGAAAGTCCGCAATTCGCTCAAGTCGCTGCGCGGCCGCCATCGCGACAACCGGATCGTCCGCCGCAAGGGCCGCGTCTACGTCATCAACAAGACGCAACGCCGCTTCAAGGCGCGCCAAGGCTGAATATTGGCCGAGCGCCGCCAACCCCGGCGTGCGGCAGCCGCATCGGCCTCACGCGGCTTTGATGCACCTTTGCTGCCGGGCCGCTTTGCGGCCGGGCCGACCGGCCCTAAACTGCGGGTCATGAATCGCCATCCGCTTGCGCTCGCCGCCGCGCTTGCCGCCGTGCTCGTTGCCGGGAATGCGCTTGCGCAATCGGCGCAGACGCCGTCGCCGCTCGACAAGCCGGGCAAGCAGGACCTCGTCCAACCGCCTGCCGATCCGCCCAAGCTGCGGCGCGGCGAGCGCTACCGCAACCTCGACTTCCTGTTCGGCGCCCTCAAGGCCGCGCCCGACGAGGAGAGCGCCAAGAACGTGGAAGATCGCATCTGGGCGATCTGGCTCGCCTCCGGCAGCGACACCTGCAATCTGCTGATGGCGCGCGTCAAGGCGGCGGTCGACGCCGAAAAATACGATCTCGCCATTCGCCTGCTCGATGCCATCATCGAGCTCAAGCCCAACTACGTGGAAGCGTGGAACCGGCGCGCCACGGTGTTCTTCCTCAAGAAGGATTACGCCGACGCGCTTGCCGATCTCGCCAAGGTGCTCAGCCTCGAGCCGAGGCACTTCGGCGCGCTGACCGGGCTCGCCGCGATCATGCAGGACATCGGCAACGACAAGGATGCGTTGATCGCGTTTCGAAAGGTGCTGGAGATCGATCCGCACCTGCAGGGTGTCGCCGACAAGGTGAAGACGCTCACCGCCAAGGTCGAGGGTCAAAATATCTGATCACGCAGAGGCCTGACCGCCGCGCCCGCGCGGGCGCGGGCATCATTGCATGCACATCATCCTCAGCGTCATTCTCGTAATCCTCGGGTTCGGTGCCGCGATCACGGCGCTGGGCGTCGCCTGTCTTGGACGGGCCCATCGTCCGGCCGGGCGTTTCGTGCCGATCGCGGGCGGCCGGCTGCACGTCGTCGATCTCGCGCCGGCGTCACCAGCGCCAGCGCATGTTCCGGCGAAGTGGCCGCCGGTTCGCCGACAAGAACATGCGCAAGATCCGAGTTTGCCGGTCGTGCTGCTGCATGGCGCGAGCGGCAACCTCGAGGACGAGCACCTCACGCTCGGCCGTGCGCTGGCGGTGCGACGGCGCGTCATCCTGATCGATCGTCCGGGGCATGGCTTCAGCGACCGTCCGGGCGGCGCCGCCGACGCGTCGCCGGCGCGTCAGGCCGCGCTGGTCGCGCAGGCGCTGACCGAACTCGGCGTCGAACGCGCGATCGTCCTCGGTCACTCGTGGGCCGGGGCGCTCGCCGCCGCGCTGGCGCTCGATTTTCCCGAGCGCGTCGCCGGGCTGGTTCTGCTGGCGCCCGTCACGCATCCGTGGCCGGGCGGCATCTCCTGGTACAACGCGCTCGCCGCCACGCCGGTGATCGGGTCGTTGTTCGTGCATACGCTCGCGCTGCCGCTCGGCATGCTGATGATCGGAAGTGGGGTCGCCAGCGTGTTCGTCCCGCAGCGGCCGCCGCCCGACTACATGCGGCGCACCGCTTCCCGGCTGGTGCTGCGCCCCGCCGAGTTCACGGCCAATGCGCAGGATCTCGCGGTGCTCAAGGATTTCGTCACCGCGCAGGTGCCGCGCTATCGCGCGATCTCGGCGCCGACCGTGGTCGTCAGCGGCGATCGCGACACGGTCGTGTCGATCGACATCCACGCGCGCGCGGTCGCGGCGCTCATTCCGGGTGCGAAGCTCGTCGTGCTGGAGGGCATCGGGCACATGCCGCACCACGCGGCGGCGGACAGGATCGTCGCGGCGATCGATGGATTGGAAATGCGAGTGGCTCATCGTGAGTAGCGAATGGCGCGGGGAGTGCTATTCGCTACTCGCTACTCACCATTCACTACGCGCCATTCGCTATTCGTGTATCGCGTCCTGGCCCACGTAGGCGATGCGCACCATGTTGGTGGCGCCCGGCGTGCCGAGCGGCACGCCGGCGACGATGATGACGCGCTCGCCGGCCTTGGCGAAGCCTTCGCGGAACGCGATGCGGCAGGCGCGATCGACCATGTCGTCCTGGTCGTGCGCGTCCTCGGCGATCACGCAGTGCACGCCCCACACGGCCGCGAGCTTGCGGCCGGTCGCCACGTTGGGCGAGATCGCGACGATTGCCGGCGTCGGGCGCTCGCGCGCGACGCGCAGCGCGGTGGCGCCCGACGAGGTCCAGCAGACGATCGCCGACAGATCGAGGGTCTCGGCGATCTGCCGCGTGGCCGCCGCGATCGCGTCGGCGCCGGTCGCTTCCGGATCGGGGCGCTGCGCGTGGATGATTGACCGGTAGGTCGGGTCGCGCTCGACCTCCTCGGCGATGCGGTTCATGGTCGCGACCGCCTCGACCGGAAACTGGCCGGCGGCCAATTCGGCCGACAGCATCACGGCGTCGGCGCCCTCGAAGATCGCGGTCGCGACGTCGGAGACCTCGGCGCGCGTCGGCACCGGGCTCGCGATCATCGACTCGAGCATCTGCGTCGCGACCACCACCGGCTTGCCGGCGCCGCGCGCCGCGCGCGTCAGCTGCTTCTGCACGCCCGGGACCTTCTCGAGCGGCATCTCGACGCCGAGGTCGCCGCGCGCGACCATGAGCGCATCGGTGATGTCGAGGATTTCGTCGAGCCGCGTGACCGCCTGCGGCTTCTCGATCTTCGCCATCACGGCGGCGCGGCCGCGCGCGATCTTCTTCGCCTCCGCGATGTCGTCGGGGCGCTGGATGAACGACAGGCCGACCCAGTCGATGCCGGCATCAAGCGCGGCTTCGAGATCGGTGCGATCCTTCGCGGTGAGCGCCGAGGCCGGGATCGTCGTATCGGGCAGGCTGACGCCCTTGCGTGCCGTGAGCTTGCCGCCGACCTCGACGCGGGTGACGGCGCGCTCGGGCGAGGTCTCGAGCGCCGTGAGCCTGATCTTGCCGTCGTCGAGCAGCAGCGTGTGGCCGGGCTCGAGCGCGGCGAGGATCTCGGGATGCGGCAGGTGCACGCGCGTCGCGTCGCCCGGCGCCGGATCGGCGTCGAGCGTGAAGCGCCCGCCCTTCGCGAGCGTCACCGCATCGGACGCGAAGGCGCCGATGCGCAGCTTCGGTCCCTGCAGGTCGACCAGGATGGCGATCGGCCGGCCATTGTCCTCCTCGACCTTGCGGATCGACCGCACGAGCGCGCGCATGCGATCGGGCGGCGTGTGGCTCATGTTGATGCGAAACACGTCGGCGCCCGCCTCGAACAGCTGCGCGATCTGCGCCGGCTCGGAGGATGCCGGGCCGAGGGTCGCGACGATCTTGCTGCGACGCTGCCGTCTCATCGCGGGGTGGCCGCGGGCGCCGGAAAATGCGGCGCTGCCGGTCCCTGGCGGCCGGGCAGCGGCGCCTGCATGGCGGGCGTGTTGGGCGCCTTGCTGGTCTCGCCGGTCTCGGTGAGCTGCACGGTCCAATCCGCCTGGTCGCCGGTGTCGACCTCGAAGAAGCCGGTACGATCGTAGCCGTGCGCGAGGCAATCATGCGTCTCGCGCAGGACGAATTCCTTATCGCGCGTGCACATGAAAGCCTGCCCCGACCATTCGCCCCCGTGGTCGTAATCGACCGCGTAGATATAATAATAGCGTGACGCGAGTGTTCCGCGCAGGACCACCTCGCAACCGCTGTGGCCGGGCAGGTTCCACCAGCCCTCGGTGGCCCAGCCGTCCTTGTCCTTGTAGCCGATCGCGATGCCGACGCGGCTCGTCGTATTGTTGCACACGCGGAAGTCGGCGCGCGCCGGCCCCGGCAGCGCGAGCGCCAGGGCTCCGGCGAGCGCCGCGAGCGCGCAGAGGCGCCGGGCGGCGTACCAGACCGCCGCCATGGTCGGTTGATAGGTCATGCGCGACGGAGGTAAGTCTCAAAAGGCATCACGGTCTGTCAACGACGATGGCGCGGAAATCATTGACGTTGGTGGCGGTCGGCCCCGGCGTCAGCAGGTCGCCGAGACGCGCGAAAAACCCCGTGGAATCGTTGTCGGCGAGAAAGGCGGCAGGATCGAGGCCATGCCTTGCGGCGCGCGCCGCGGTGGTTTCGTCGACCAGCGCGCCGGCCGGGTCATCGACCGCCCCGCGGCCGCCGTCGGTGCCGTCGGTGTCGCCCGCCAGCGCCGCGATGCCGGGCGCGCCCGCGAGCGCGGCGGCCAGCGCCAGCGCGTATTCCTGGTTCGGCCCGCCGCGGCCGTTGCCGTGCAACGTCACGGTGAGCTCGCCGCCCGACAGGATGACGGCGCGCCGGCCGGCGGCCTGGACCTCGCGCGCGAGCCGCGCATGCGCGGCCGCGACCTCGCGGGCTTCGCCCTCGACGCGGTCGCCGAGGAAGATCGGCTCGTAGCCGGCGGCCGCGACCTGGGCCTCGACGGCACGAAACGCGTCGGCCGGCCGCGCCACCAGGCGGTACTCGGTGCGCGCAAAGATCGGATCGCCCGGCTTCGGGCTTTCGTTCGCCGGATCGGCGAGCGCCCGCGCGGCGGCGGCCGGCAGGTCGAGCCGGCGGCGCGCCGCGATCGCGCGCGCATCGGCGAGCGTCGTGGGATCGGGCACGGTCGGGCCGGAGCCGATGACGGCCGGATCGTCGCCCGGCACGTCGGAGATCGCGAGCGTCACGACGCGTGCCGGATGCGCGTGCGCGGCAAGCCGCCCGCCCTTGATGCGGGAGAGATGCTTGCGCACGGTGTTCATCTCGCCGATCGCGGCACCGGATTTGAGCAGCGCCCGCGTGACGGCCTGCTTCTCGGCGAGCGCGAGGCCGGCGACGGGCGCGATCCAGTTGGCCGAGGCGCCGCCCGACATCAGCACCAGGACGAGGTCGCCCTCGCGCGCCCCGTCGGCGAGCGCGAGCGCCCGCTCGGCGCCGTCGAGGCTCGCCTGGTCGGGGACCGGATGGCCCGCCTCGATGACCGGCAGGACGCGGGTCGGCCGCGCGTATCCGTGGCGCGTCACCGCGAGGCCGGAAAGCCGGCTTGGCGGCACCTTGAGCGTGTCGAGATAGTGCCGTTCGGCCACCTCGCTCATCGAGCCGGCGGCCTTGCCGGCTGCCAGCACGATCAGGCGGCCGCCGTCCGGCGGCGCGGGCAGGTGCGGCGCGAGACAGGTCGACGGGTGCGCGGCCGCGACCGCGGCGCGAAACAGGTCTACGAGGAACGGACGAGCGTTCATGTGGGCGCGATAGATATCGCGAAGCGGGGCGCGAAGCCACCCGCCAACCACGGACCGCGCCCTGGAAAGGCCGGCCGCCCGCGCCTATGTTCAAATCTCCTGAGCGGAGATCCGTCATGGCCCTCGACGACAAGACCCGTACCGAGCTCGAAGCCGCGGTCTTCCGGCGGCTGGTCGATCATCTGCGCACGCGTACCGACGTGCAGAACATCGACCTGATGAATCTCGCCGGCTTCTGCCGCAACTGCCTCTCCAACTGGATGAAGGAGGAGGCGGACAAGACCGGCGTGCCGCTCGGCAAGGATGAGAGCCGCACGGCGGTCTACGGCATGCCCTATGACGAGTGGAAGGCGAAGCACCAGCGGGACGCCAGTACCGACCAGAAGGCCGCCTTCGACAAGGCGGCGCACAAGCACTGAATCGCTGCGCGTCAGGTCGTAGGTTGGGTCGAGCTCTCGCGAGACCGGACAGCCCCCACCCGCATCCGTTGCGTTGGGTCTCGCAAGAGCTCGACCCAACCTACAGCTACAGCCTACAGCCGCGCGTCAAGTGACAAACGTCGCATGCAGTTGCGCCGTGTAATGTGTGGATGACGCGCCGCGCGCCTTGACCTCGCACCGATCGCCCTCGAAATCATGAGGGCAAAGTTGATGTGAGGAGTTCCCATGGCCACCGCCACTGCGACCGCTGCCGAGACCGCGAAGACCGCCGCGACCCGTTTCGCCAAGGATCAGCTCAAGGCCTTCGTCGAGCGCATCGAGCGGCTCGAGGAGGAGAAGAAGGCCCTTTCCGACGACATCCGCGACGTCTATGCCGAGGCCAAGGGCAACGGCTACGACGTGAAGGCGATGCGCGCCGTGGTGCGGCTGCGCAAGCAGGACAAGGACGAGCGGATGGAATACGAGGCGGTGCTCGAGACCTACCTGCACGCGCTGGGAATGATCTGACGCGACGCGCGTCAGCGTTCCGATTCCATTGGAATGTGCTGCGTCATGGCCGGGCGTAGCCGTTCGAAGGACGGCGTCGCTTCGCTCGCCTATGTCCCGGCCATCCACGTCTTGCTTGCCAGATCGCCAAGACATGGATGCCCGGCACAAGGCCGGGCATGATGCCGTGATTCAGTGCGAACGAAATACGCTTCAGCCGCTGCCGCTCAATGCAGGGCGGCGGTGCGCTTGGCAAATTCGGTGGTATTGACGAACACCACGGCGTTGCCGCTGAAGCGGTCGGTCGTCATGCCGGGGTTCGGGTCTTCACCGAACGACATGGTCACGACGGCGGTCGGCTTTTCCATCAACGGCTGCAGATCGCGCATATCGGGCTGCCCGAGCAGCGCCGATGTCATGAACTCTTGCAGATTGGGCGCGAGCACGAGGGCGCGCAGCCAGGGATCTTCGAGCGGCGTGTTGATCTTGAACGCGGGGGCTGCGGCTGGGACTTGCGGCGGCGTCGGCTTGGCGGACGCGACGACGCGCGCCTGCGGGATCGTCGCCTCGGCGCGTGGGATCGGGTTGGCGGGCGCGAGGCTGCGCGTCACCGGGGCCGGCGGCGCGACCTTCGTCTGCGACGCATAGGAGAGCGCGAGCTCGCCCGGGACGTGGTCGGCCGCGTCCGCGACCCTGACGGGCCACGGCGTATCGACCGCGCCGGTCGTCTCGCGCGACGCGAGCGCTGGTGCCGGCCGAGGCGTGGCGGCAGCGACCTGCACGGGCGGCCGGGCCGGCAAGGCCGGCGGCGGAGGCGCAGCCGCGAAGGTCGTCCACAGGCCGCGGCGCGCGACCAGGTCGTTCGCCGACGGCGCAGCATTCGCGACGCGCGCCGGGCCGCTCAGCTCGGCGGGCGCGCTTTCGGCGGATGCGAGATTGAAAGTCGCGGATGCCTTCGTGGCGAGCCGGGCGATGCGCGGGGCCGGGCGACCGGCAGCGCGACCGGCGCGACATGGGCTTTCGCCGTGGCGACCTTGGTCTCGGGCAGCGTCGCGGCCGGCGCGGGCTGGCTCGGCGGCTGTGCGGCGGTGTCGTTATCCTCGTCCTCATCCTTCGAGGAGAACAGCGCCGCGAAGAGGTTGGGCTGGCGCTGGGGCGCCGGGACGTCGATGCCGGCGGTGCGCGCGGCGTCGAGCGACATCGTCGAGGGCTCGCTCGATTTCCGCCGCTGGATATCGGCAAGCGCCAGCGCATAGCCGGCCAGCGGGTGGCCGTCGGACGGGACGTGCACGGTGCGGCCGTCCGGGAACACGCGCGCGAGCTGCGCACGGGTCATGCGCGGCCAGTGGCGGACGTTGCCGACGTCCATGTGGACGAACGGCGAGCCGGAGGTCGGGTAGTAGCCGACGCCGCCGCGCTGCAGGCGCAGGCCGGCCTCGCGCAGCGTCTCGAGCGGCACGCCTGGAAGGTAGAAGTCCATGGCGCGGCCCAGCATGTGCTGGCTGAACCTGGCGACCCCGCGGCTGCGCGAGCGCAGCATCGCGTTGGTCTGGGGCGAGCGATAGCCGCACACCACCTCGATCGGCCCCTTGGCGCCGACGTCGCGATAGGCCTGCCAGACCGCATCGATCAGGCGCGGATCCATGTGGATTTCTTCGCTGCGCCGCCAATCGCGCAGCTCGTGGTCGATCTTCTTGAGCGCGTCCGGATCGTAGTGCCCGTCACGCATATAGGTGACGGTGAGATCCTCGCCGGTGTGCATGTGGTGGAACGAAATCGTGCGCGTGTCGCCGCTGGCGACAGCGCTCTGCCAACCTTGACTGGCCAGCAACAGCGCCAGCGCGGCGAGGCTGATCGTTTGCCCCGCACGCGACGCGCCGACGCGGGTCAATACTCGTCGCGCGGCACGTATCGGCACTTGCAATCTCGCATGCAGACGACGCCCAACAGTAAGTTGCGCGGCGCCCCACTGCGTCGCGCATGCCTAACAGAGTCTTACTGGGATCGGTTAACGCGAGATTAGCGCCCCCGTCCCCCTCCAGACGGTAACTACCGGCCAAGTATGGCAAAAACGTGCTGCGGCCGGCAACAGGGGCCGGCCAAATGGTTAATGTGGGTGTGAAAGCTGTGAATAACGAACGGGTTAGACCTCGGCGCCGGTATCGGCTGGCCGGCGCCGCAATGGGGCGCCGACCAAGCCGCTATCCCGGCCGCCGTCAGCGATAGGTCGTCTGGCGACGCGGCGATTGGCGGTCGGGCTCGTTGCCGCCGAACAGCCAGCCGAACAGGCCGCCACCGTTACCGTTCGCGGAGGCCATATTGGCCGGCATGCGGGCGGGGCGCACGACCGTCGGGTTGTGGGTCTCGATCGCAATGTCGGCGACCTTGTGCTCCTCGCCCTTCATGATCGCGAAATACTTGGCGTCGCGGCCGTAGATGTCGTCGCGCAGCTGCAGCTTGCCCTCGTCGTCCACGAACGCGGTCTGGTAGGTGATGTGGACCGGGATCGGGGTCTTCATGTGGATGTCGATCTCACCCGTGCCGTACATGTGGTTGATCCGCTCGGTCGTGTAGCCTTCGCCCGGATTGCTGATCCCGAGCAGCACCTCGGCGTATTTATCCGGATTCTGCACCCGCATGCAGCCATGGCTGTAGTCGCGCACGGCGCGCGAGAACAGGTACTTGTCCGGCGTGTCGTGCTGATAGACCAGGAACTTGTTGGGGAAGTTGAAGCGGATGCGGCCGAGCGCGTTGGCGGCGCCGGGCGGCTGATAGATGCGCACCGTGCCGTCGCGGTTGTGCTCCATCTTGAGGCCCATGCGCTCGAGCACGGTCGGATCCTGCTGCAGCGCCGGCAGATACTCGTTGTTGATGATCGACGGCGGCACGTTCCAGGTCGGATTGACCGTGATGTACTTCATCGTCTCGGTGAGCAGCGGCGTCGCCTTGTTGCCCGGCGCGCCGGAGACGATCCTGGTCTGCCACGCGACTTGGCCGTCTTTCACGACCTTGAGCGTGTAGTTCGGGATGTTGACCATCACGTAGGCGCGGCCGAGGTCGCGCGGCAGCCAGCGCCAGCGCTCCATGTTGGCCATGATGATGTCGGCGTCGCGGTCGTGCTTGGGCCCGTTGATCGCCTCGATGGTCGCGGTGGTCAGCTGGCCGCTCGGCGCCAGATGATGGTTCTCCTGGAATTTCTTCACCGCCTCGGCGACCGCCTTGTCGTAGGTCGTGTCCGCGTTGTCGCCGTCGACGCCGAGCTTCTCGCGCAGGAGCGGCACGCGCGGGTCCTTCATGGCGACCTTGTTGAGCTTGAGGACTGGGCCGAGCCCGATGCGCGGCCCGGCCGGCGCATTCTTGGCGGCGCGGATCTCGGCGAGCTTGGCCTTGAGCGCCTTGAAGCCCTCGTGCGGCGGCTCGAAGCGCTCGAGCGCGCTCGCGACGTCCTTGGTGTCGACGAGGCCGCCAAGCACGTCGGCGGGCTCCGGCGGCACCAGATTGTAGGAGATGTCAGGGCTGATGCGGGAGAAATGGACGCGGCCGATCTGCGCATGCCGCGCATAGGTCAGCACCGTCTGCGTGTACTTGAGCTCCGCCTCGGCCAAGGCGGCGGCGTCCGCATCGGCCTTGATCTCGGGCAGCGGATAGTCGGCCGGATCGAGCCCGTCCGCATCGACATGGGCCAGGAAGGTCGCGACCGCCTTGGCGCGCTCGTCCGCCTTGCCTTGATCGATCCACAGCGGCGCAAAGTTGCGCGCCGCATAGAAGGCCTCCACCGCCGCCTTGTTCCTATGCTCGATGAGCCGGTCGGCTTTGCTGGGGAGGATTTCACGCAGCTTGTCGGCGATCTGCTGGTCGATCGAGGCCATCGCGGGGGCAGGGGCGGCGGCTGGCGCCGCGGCCGTGGGGGCGCGGGGCAGGGTTGGCCGTCGCGGCGGCAGGGGCCGGCGCAGGCGCAGCCGCGGCCGGCTGTTCGGCGGGCGCCGCAGGGGCTGCCGTCGGAGCGGCGGGAGCCGCCGCGGGGGCGGCAGGCGGGGCGGCTACGTCGCGTGCGGTCGGCGGGGGAACGGGAGCGGTATCGGGCAGCGGAACGAGGGTCTCGACCGCTTTGTCGCCGGTGGCGGCGTAGACCGGCGCGCTGCCTGCCGCGAAGACGACAGCAACGGCCGTACCGGCCAGGAGGAGCCCAAGACGGAGCCCAAGAGGAAGTCCGCGCATTGACAAGTTCCCTTCCAACCTTGCGACAACGGCCGCAATCATCAGATTCCAGTCACCGAGAACAGCGAGTCGGTCCGTATGACCACAAAGAGGCGCAATCTAGCCCACGCCCCGCCATCCGGAACATTATATTCGCCGCCTTTCACGTATTTTTGTCGGTGTGTCACCGTCCGGCAACGTCGGCTTTGCCGGCCCCCGGGGCGAGGCCGAGCTGCTCGAGCTTGCGGTAAAGGGTCGAGCGGCCGATGCGCAGCTTGCGGGCGACCTCGGACATCTGCCCGCGGTAGTGGCCGATCGCGAAGCGGATGGCGGCGGCCTCGACGGCTTCCAGCGGCAGGACGTCCCCGGCGGCGTCGAGCAGGGGGACGGTGGCGCCGGCGGGTAAGCTCGGGTGCCCCGCAACGGGTGCCCCCGTATCGAGCACGAGAGGCGACACGCCGGCGTCTGGCCGGTCGGCCTGCACGTCGGCGTCCAGCCGTGGAACAAGGGACGTCTCGCCGGCCCCTGTGTCGGCGCTGAGCGCCGCGATCTGCGGAAGCTCGTCGACCCCGATCTCATCGCCGTCGGCCAGCACAACGGCGCGGAAGATCGCGTTCTCCAGCTGGCGCACGTTGCCGGGCCATCCGAAGCCCATCAGCATGGCGAGCGCCGGCGCGCTCACGCCGCGCACGCGCTTACCCTCTTCGGCCGCGAAGCGGAGCAGGAAATGGCGGACGAGGTGCGGGATGTCCTCGGCGCGCTCGCGCAGCGCCGGCACCGCGATCGGAAACACGCACAGGCGATAGTAGAGATCCTCGCGGAAGCGGCCCGCCCGCACGTCCGCGATCAGGTCGCGGTTGGTCGCCGAGACGATCCGGACATCCACCTTGACGGGCTTCTTGGCGCCGACCGGATCGACCTCGCCCTCCTGCAGCGCGCGCAGCAGCTTGACCTGGGCGGCGAGCGGCAGCTCGCCGACCTCGTCGAGAAACAGCGTGCCGCCCGAAGCCTCGACGAACTTGCCGGCATGCCGCTCGGCGGCGCCCGTGAACGCGCCCTTCTCGTGGCCGAAGAGGACTGATTCAACGAGGTTTTCCGGGATCGCGCCGCAGTTCACGGCGACGAACGGCCGGGCACGCCGTTCGCCCGAGCCGTGGATCGCGCGCGCGATCAGCTCCTTGCCGACGCCGGATTCGCCCTCGATCAGCACCGCGATCGAGGACGTGGCCGCCTTCTCGGCGGTGCGCAGGATGGCGAGCATCCGGGCGCTGTGGGTGACGATGTCCTTGAACGTGAGCGTCCCGGAACGGCTGCGCTTGATGCGGTTGAGCTCGCCTTCGAGCGCGCGGGTTGCGAGCGCGTTGCGCAGCGACACGTGCAGGCGCTCGGCGCCGACCGGCTTGACCACGAAATCGACCGCGCCGGCGCGCATCGCCGAGACCACGTTGTCGATGCCGCCATGGGCGGTCTGCACGATCACGGGCGCGTCGATCCCGGCTTCGCGCATCTTGGCAAGCACGCCCAGCCCGTCCAGGTCGGGCATCACGAGGTCGAGCACGACGCAGTCGATGCGGGTCTTGCCGTCGGTGAGGATCGCGAGCGCGACATCGCCGCCCTCCGCCGTGACGGCCTCATAGCCGGCACGGCTGACCATGTTCTCGACCAGGCGACGCGCGACCGGGTCGTCGTCGACGATCAGGACCCGTTCTGCCATGGGGGTGGTACTCCGCACGCTCACGCTACTTGTCTCGCCTTGGGTCAATCTCGCCGATCGCGCTTAAAGTGCTGTTAAGCCTGTGCGCGTCGGTGTCCTGCCCCATGTGTGTCGTTTACGGATGAAACGTCGCCTTGGGTTTGCCACACCGCACGTGCCACCTGAACATGGCCAATTCCGGCCCCCCGTGCGTCAGCGCGAAGTCCACTGTCCGAAATCGAAACATGTCCGCCCGCCCGTCCCGCACCGCAGCGAAATCGAAGAAATCGGCCGAGAAGGCCGTACCGGCGCTGCCGGAATCGAATCTCGCCGACCTGTATCCGGCACTCGACGCTCCCGAGGTGAAGCGCGACCTCGACCGCGTCGATGCCGAATCAGTCGCATTCGAGGAAGCCTACAAGGGACGGCTCGCCGATCTCGCCGCCGGGCCGGGTGCGGGGGCGGCGCTGGCGGAAGCGATCCGCGGCTACGAGACGATCGACGATCGCGCGGGGCGGCTCGTGTCCTACGCAAGTCTCGTCCACGCCGGCGACACCACCGATCCGACCCGCGCCAAGTTCTTCGGCGACGTGCGCGAGCGCATCACGGCGGCCTCGTCGCATCGGTTGTTCTTCGCGCTCGAGCTCAACCGCATCGACGACGGCTTGATCGAAGCCGCGATGGCCGATCCGGCGCTCGGCCACTATCGCCCGTGGATCGAGGACGTGCGCAAGCGAAAGCCCTACCAGCTCGAGGATCGCGTCGAGCAGCTGTTTCACGAGAAGTCGGTCACGGCAGGCGGCGCCTGGAACCGGCTGTTCGACCAGACGGTCGCGGCGCTGCGCTTCAAGGTGGCCGGCAAGTCGCTCACGCTCGAGCCGACGCTCAATCTGCTGCAAGACCCTCGTGAAACCACGCGCAAAGCGGCCGCCGGGGCGCTGGCGCGGACGTTTCAGGACAACCTGCGTGTCTTCACCCTGATCATGAACACGCTCGTGAAGGACAAGGAGATTTCCGACCGCTGGCGCGGCTATGCCGACATCGCGGATTCGCGGCACCTCGCCAATCGGGTCGAGCGCGAGGTCGTCGAGGCCCTGGTTTCCGCCGTGCGCGATTCCTATCCGCGCCTCTCGCATCGCTACTACGCGCTCAAGGCGCGCTGGTTCGGCAGGAAGCGGCTCGCCCACTGGGACCGCAATGCGCCGCTACCGAAGATGCCCGACCGCCGGATCGCCTGGGTCGACGCCAAGGACACGGTTCTCGACGCGTACCGCGCGTTCTCGCCCCGGATGGCGACGATCGCGGAGCGTTTCTTCACCGATCGCTGGATCGATGCGCCGGTGCGTCCCGGCAAGGCGCCGGGCGCGTTCTCGCATCCGACCGTGCCGTCCGCGCACCCCTACGTGCTGCTCAACTACCAGGGCAAGACGCGCGACGTGATGACGCTTGCGCACGAGCTCGGCCATGGCGTGCATCAGGTGCTCGCCGCGCCGAACGGTCCCCTGATGGCGCCGACGCCGCTGACGCTGGCCGAGACCGCGAGCGTGTTCGGCGAGATGCTGACGTTCCGCCGCCTGCTCGCCGCGACCACCGATCCCAAGCTGCGCAAGGCGATGCTCGCCGGCAAGGTCGAGGACATGATCAACACGGTGGTGCGGCAGATCGCGTTCTATACGTTCGAGCGCCGCGTCCATACGGAGCGCAAGAGCGGCGAGCTGACCGCCGAGCGCCTCGGCGTGATCTGGCTCGAGGTGCAGGCCGAGAGCCTCGGGCCGGCGGTCGAGCTCAAGCCCGGTTACGAGACGTTCTGGGCCTATATCGGCCACTTCATCCACGCGCCGTTCTACGTTTACGCCTACGCGTTCGGCGATTGCCTCGTGAACTCGCTCTATGCGGTCTACGAGAAGGCGCATGAGGGCTTCGCGGATCGCTACCTCGCAATGCTCGCCGCCGGCGGCACCAAGCACCACGCGGAGCTGCTCAAGCCGTTCGGGCTCGATGCGCGCGACCCGGCATTCTGGCGCGGCGGGCTGTCTCTGCTGGAGCGGATGATCGGGGAGTTGGAAACGCTGGACTGACAAAAGTCGTGATTTATCATATACTTTTACGTTCGTTGTACGTTCTGTACAACTGTGTTATACGAAACGTACAACGGTCATTTGAGTGAAGCACATGAAGATCGAAATCAAAAAAATCGGCAACTCCGAGGGGCTCATCCTGCCAAAGGAGCTCATGCAGCGTCTCGACCTCAAACGCGGCCAGGAATTGCATGTGACTGAGCTCGCGGGCGGCGGGTTGCAGCTGTTGCCCTATGACCCGGACTTCGAGCGGACGATGGAGCTCGCCGAAGAGGTCATGGACGAGTATCGCGACACCCTCGCGACGCTCGCCAAATAAGCGCGCCTCCACATGAGCGAGGCCGAAGAGCCCGCGTGGATCACTTACGATCAAGCGCTTGCGATCCACAGTCGCCAGCTTCGCCGCTTCGGCGGCGCACCCGGCCTGCGCGACGAGGGCATGCTGCGCTCGGCACTCGAGCGCCCGATCAATAAATGGCAATACGAGCAGGCGAGCCTGCCCGTGCTCGCCGCTGCTTACGCGTTCGGCCTCGCCAAGAACTACGCTTTCGTCGACGGCAACAAACGGATCGCCTTCATGGCGATGATGATCTTCTTGCGCAAAAACGGTATCCGTTTCGCCCCCGATCAGGCGCAAGCGACGAAGATTATCTTGGCCCTCGCTGCGGGCGAAGTCTCGGAACAGAGCCTCGCCCGTTGGATCGGCGACAATCTGCCGAAATCCTGACGGCCGTCGTTATTTCAGGAAAGCGATGTCGGCGATCAGCGGCAAATGATCGGAGCCGAGCTGTGGTCCCGTCGTGAGACGCACGCGCGCAAAGCCCGCAGTCGACAGCACATTGTCGGTCAGGAGCAGCGGTGCCGGTGAGCGCACCGGCCAGGCTGGTGCATACGTCGCCAGATAGGTGCCGTATTGGCCGAGGCCGATGTTCTGCAACTGCGCGAACTTCCAGGCGAACGGCGTGAGATTGAAATCGCCGGCGACGATGTGCGCCGCGCCCTGGCTCTCCACGTGCGCCTGCAGGCGTTGGATATCGGCCGCTTGCTCGGTCGGCATGAGCGGCTCGGAAAAGTTCACGCCGGTCAGCGTGAAAAGGCGATTGCTCCACTGGAAGCGCGCCCACACCAGGAGCGGCTGGCGCGTCCGCGTGGTGACCTGGCCGCCGACGACCCATGGCCGCTTGGCCATCAGCGCCTGGCCGTCGCAACCCGTCGCCGAGACGAACGCATTGGCATAGGTCGTCTTGAGCTTGGGGATGAGCTGGTCGGCAGCGCGGCAACTCACGTCTTGCAGCAGGACGATGTCCGCGTTCGTGCCGAGGATGAAATCGGCGATCTCGTCGAAGCGTTCGTTATCCTTGCCGAGATCGAACGTCACGAGGCGCAGCGCTGGCGGGACGCTCGGCGCGTTGTCGGCGGCACGCGCCCATGGCAGCAGCAACAAGCCGACGTGCAGCAGCGCGAGCGACGCGGTCGGCCGGATCAGCCGCCCGTCGCGCAGCCTCGCCGCGATTGCGAACAGCACGATCGCGGCAAGCGCGCCGAGCGGCCGCGCCTCGTTGATGAGATCGAAGGCGGGAATCCACGCCGCCGTGAAGCCGAGCGCGGTCACGATCATGCCGAACGCCCATGCGATCCAGACGGCGCGCAGGAGAATACGATGACGGCGATTTCGGCGGTCCGCGGGAATTTCGCTCATCGAGGCTCGGTCAGGTACTGGTTGGCCGTGTGCGCATCAACGCCCCGGCGGAGTGATATATGAACGACGTGCGACCACAACCGTTAACTTGTCTCGCACGCGCCATTGGCGTTCGCCCGCGCACGTCCTATCTGTTGAGTGAACTCGCACGGCAATCCCGGCATGGCTGACCGCGAAAAGAACCGATTTTCCGCCCGCGCGGCGCGTTATGCGCGCGTCGGCGCCAATGTGGGCGGCGTCGCGGCGAAGATTGCGGCGACGCGCTTCTTCGGCCTCGGCCTCGATCGCGGCAAGAACGCGATCGAGCTTGCGGCGGCGCTCGGCGGGCTGAAAGGCCCGATCATGAAGGTCGCCCAGATGATGGCGACCATTCCGGATGCGCTGCCGCCCGAATACGCGGCCGAGCTCACCAAGCTGCAGAGCGAGGCGCCGCCGATGGGCTGGGCCTTCGTCAAGCGGCGCATGGTGGCGGAGCTCGGGGCCAATTGGCAGGGCAAGTTCGCAAGCTTCGAGCATACGCCGGCTGCCGCCGCTTCGCTCGGCCAGGTGCACCGCGCGCGCTCGCACGACGGCGCGGAGCTGGCCTGTAAGCTGCAATATCCCGACATGCAGTCGGCGGTCGCCGCGGATCTGCGCCAGCTCGACTGGATCTTCGCGATCCATCGCCGCATGGACCCGGCGATCGACACGAGCGAGATCGGCAAGGAGATCGCGGCGCGCATGCGCGAGGAGCTCGATTACGAGCACGAGGCGAAGAACGTCGCGCTCTACCGCATCATGCTGGAGAAGACGCCGGAGGTGCGCGTGCCGCAGGTGTGGCCGGAGCTGTCGACACGCCGCCTCCTGACCCTCGACTGGCTCGACGGCGAGAAGCTTCTCGCCTTCAAGGAGCACCCGCTCGAGGCCCGCAATCGGGTGGCGGTCGCGATGTTCAAGGCGTGGTGGCATCCGTTCAGCCGCCATGGCGTCATCCACGGCGACCCGCATCTCGGCAACTACACGGTGTTCGGGCAGGGCGGCGAGCCCGAAGGCATCAATCTGCTCGACTACGGCTGCATCCGCATCTTTCCGGAGCGCTTCGTCGGCGGCGTGGTCGACCTCTACAACGGCCTGCTCAAGGGCGACCGCGATCTCGTCGTGCACGCCTATGAGACCTGGGGCTTCCGCGGGCTCTCGCGCGAGCTCATCGACGTGCTCAATATCTGGGCGAATTTCATTTACGGTCCGCTGCTCGACGACCGCGAGCGCACCATCGCGGACAAGGTCAAGCCGTCCGAGTACGGCCGGCGCGAGGCCTTCACGGTGCATCGCGCGCTCAAGGAGAAGGGGCCCGTCAAGGTTCCGCGCGAGTTCGTCTTCATGGACCGAGCCGCGATCGGCCTTGGCGGCGTCTTCCTGCACCTCGACGCCAAGCTCAACTACTATCGGCTGTTCAACGAGGCGATCGAGCACTTCTCGGTCGCGCGGGTCGGCGCGCGGCAAAAGGCGGCGCTCGCCAAGGCCGGGCACAGCGAAACCGTCTGAGCGGGTACCCCCGGCGGCACCCGCCGGTGGACCGTGCACGGCTTTTGCGGCGTCCGCCGTTGCCCTGCCGGCGCAATTGCGCTAATCCCGCCGCTTCGGAGCCGCAATCCCGGAGACTTCAACGATGGCCGATCACGGCGAGGTCGAATACGCGACCGCAACCGGCAACGACTATGCCGAGCATGAGGCGAGCTATAAGCGGTTCCTCGGCTTGGCGAAGTGGGGCACGATCACCGTCATCATCATTGTGATCCTGATGGCGTATTTCCTCGTCTGAGGCCGATTCCCACGTGGCGCGCCGCCCGCCGGCACGCTGCGGACCCCCGGTCGACAGCGGCGGGCACCGCGGGTGAGCCATGAAAATTGCGATTGTTGCGGAAGCCGATCCGACCGAGCCACGCGTTGCCGCGACGCCCGATACCGTGAAGAAGATGTTGGTGCTCGGCGCCGAGGTCGCGGTCGCGCCGGGCGCCGGGGTTAAATCGGGCGTGCTCGATGCCGATTACGCGGCGGCGGGCGCGACCGTCGCGGCGGACGCGGCGGCCAACGCCGATGTCGTGCTCAAGGTACGGCGGCCGTCCGAGCAGGAGCTTGCCTCCTATAAGAAGGGCGCGCTCGTCATCGCGATCATGGATCCGTACGGCAACGACGCCGCGCTCGCCGCCATGGCGCGCGCCGGCGTCACGACGTTCGCGATGGAGCTGATGCCGCGCATCACGCGCGCGCAGGTGATGGACGTGCTGTCGAGCCAGGCGAACCTCGCGGGCTATCGTGCCGTCGTGGACGCCGCGTCCGAATACGGCCGCGCATTGCCGATGATGATGACGGCGGCCGGCACGGTGCCGGCCACCAAGGTGTTCGTCATGGGTGCCGGCGTCGCCGGCCTGCAGGCGATTGCGACCGCGCGGCGGATGGGCGCCGTCGTGACGGCGACCGACGTGCGGCCGGCCGCCAAGGAGCAGGTCGAGAGCCTCGGCGCGAAGTTCGTCGCGGTCGAGGACGAGGAGTTCAAGCAGGCCGAGACCGCGGGCGGCTACGCCAAGGAGATGTCGAAGGAGTACCAGGCGAAGCAGGCGGCCCTCGTCGCCGAGCACGTCAAGAAGCAGGACATCGTGATCACGACCGCGCTCATCCCGGGCCGGCCTGCGCCGAAACTGATCTCGGCCGAGATGGTGCGCTCGATGCGGCCGGGCTCGGTGATCGTCGATCTCGCGGTCGAGCGCGGCGGCAATGTCGAGGGCGCGCAGCCGGGCAGCGTCGCCGACGTCAACGGCGTCAAGATTGTCGGCCATCTCAACGTGCCGGGCCGGCTCGCGGCGTCGGCATCGGCGCTCTACGCCCGCAACCTGTTCTCGTTCCTCGAGACGATGATCGACAAGAAAGCCAAGGCGCTCGCCGTCAACTGGGACGACGAGCTCATCAAGGCGACCATGCTCACCCGCGACGGCGCCGTCGTGCATCCGAATTTCAAGCCCAAAAGCGCCGCCTAGAGCATGATCCAGAAACGTGGACGACACCGGTTTTCGGAAAAGATCATGCTCTCGCGCTGAAGGAGCGCCCCATGGACCATCTCGCAACGGCTGTCGATCCATTCGTCTTCCGTTTCTCCCTTTTCGTGCTCGCGATCTTCGTCGGCTATTACGTGGTCTGGGCGGTGACGCCCGCGCTGCACACGCCGCTGATGTCGGTGACGAACGCGATCTCCTCGGTGATCGTGGTCGGCGCGCTGCTCGCGGTGGGCGTGACGCTGGTCGGCGACGACTTGGGTCCGATCTGGGCGCGCGCGCTCGGCTTCTTCGCGCTGGTGCTCGCCTCGGTCAACATCTTCGGCGGCTTCCTGGTCACGCAGCGCATGCTCGCGATGTACCAGAAGAAAAAGAAGTGAGCGCGGTCATCGCTCCCACCTCGGCTAAGATCCTCATCGGGGGAAAATGATGTCGGCAGATCTCGCAGCACTGCTCTATCTCGTCGCCGGCGTCCTCTTCATCCTCGCCTTGCGCGGGCTGTCGAGCCCGGAGTCGAGCCGGCGCGGCAACCTGTTCGGCATGACCGGCATGGTGATCGCGATCCTCACCACGCTGGCGTCGCATCCGCCCGCCGGCGTCGGCGCCTGGGCGCTCGTCATCATCGGCATCGGCATCGGCGGCGGCATCGGCGCCGTGACGGCGCGCCGCGTGCCGATGACCGCGATGCCGGAGCTGGTCGCGGCCTTCCACTCGCTGGTCGGCATGGCGGCCGTGCTGGTCGCGGCCGGCGCGTTCTATGCGCCGGCGGCCTTCGACATCGGCACCCGGACGGAGATCCATCCGCCGAGCCTGATCGAGATGTCGCTCGGTGTCGCGATCGGCGCCATCACGTTCACGGGCTCGGTGATCGCGTTCCTCAAGCTGTCCGGCCGCATGAGCGGCAAGCCGATCACGCTGCCGTTCCGCCACGTCATCAATGCCGCGCTGGCGGCGGCGCTCATCTTCTTCATCGTCAGCTTCTACAATCACCAGAGCGCGGTCGAGTTCTGGCTTATCGTCGCGATCTCGTTCGCGCTCGGCGTCCTCATCATCATCCCGATCGGCGGCGCCGACATGCCGGTCGTGATCTCGATGCTCAACTCCTACTCGGGCTGGGCGGCGGCCGGCATCGGCTTCACGCTCGGCAACTCGGCGCTGATCATCACCGGTGCCCTGGTCGGCTCTTCCGGCGCGATCCTGAGCTACATCATGTGCAAGGGGATGAACCGCAACTTCTTCTCGGTCATCCTCGGCGGGTTCGGCGGCGAGGTCGCGGGCCCGGCGGCTGGCGGCGAGCAGAAGCCGGTGAAGCTCGGCTCGGCCGAGGACGCCGCCTTCATCATGAAGAACTCGTCCAAGGTCATCATCGTGCCGGGCTACGGCATGGCGGTGGCGCAGGCGCAGCACGCGCTGCGCGAGATGGCCGACAAGCTCAAGGCCGAGGGCGTCGAGGTCAAATACGCGATCCATCCGGTCGCGGGCCGCATGCCGGGGCACATGAACGTGCTGCTCGCCGAGGCGAACGTGCCGTACGACGAGGTGTTCGAGCTCGAGGACATCAACTCGGAATTTGCCCAGGCCGATGTCGCCTTCGTGATCGGCGCGAACGACGTGACCAACCCGGCCGCCGAGGACGACAAGACCTCGCCGATCTACGGCATGCCGGTGCTGCAGGTGTGGAAGGCCGGCACCGTGATGTTCATCAAGCGCTCGCTCGCCTCAGGCTATGCCGGCATCGACAACCCGCTGTTCTACCGCGACAACACCATGATGCTGCTCGGCGACGCCAAGAAGATGACCGAAGGGATCGTCAAGGCGGAGTAGGGACGTCGTAGGATGGGTTGAGCGCAGCGAAACCCATCATCTATGAGTTCGCGATTGAAGTGATGGGTTTCGCTGCGCTCAACCCATCCTACGAAAATCGATCCCCTCAATTGAACGTCTGATAGCTCCGGCCGAATTCGCCGCCGACGCGGGTGAAGCCCTGCACGGCGGGGTCATAGTCGCGGCGGATGTTGAGCGCCCGCGCGTAGGAGCCGGCCGCCTTCTCCTTGTCCTTCGCGCGCTCGTAGGCGAGGCCGCGGCTGGTCCAGGCCTCGATGTTCTGCGGATCGAGCAGCACCGCGTCGTCGAGGTCGCTCGACGCCGACTTGAGATCGTTGACCGCGAGATAGCTCAAGCCTCGCGCGATGAATGGCGCGGCGTTGTGCTGCGACAGGCCGATCGCGGTGGTGAAGTCGTCGATCGCGAACTGGTGCTGGCCTTGCGCCTGATAGAGCAGGCCGCGGTTGTAGTAGGCCTGGGCATTGTCGGGGCGGATCTCGATCGCCTTGTTGAAGTCGCGTAGCGCCGGCAAAAGCTGCCCTTGCTGCCGATAGACCATGCCGCGGCCCACATAGGCGACCGCGTAGCTGGCATCGATCGCGATCGCCCGGTTGTAGTCGGCGAGCGCCTGCTCGAGCTTGCCGATCTTGCGATCCACCAGGCCGCGATTGGCGAAGGCCTGGGCATAGTTCGCGTCGAGGCTGATCGCCTTGTTGAAATCGGCAAGCGCCTCGTCGTAGCGGCCGGCTTCGCCGAGCACCGAGCCGCGCATGTTGTAGGCCTGCGGATCGCTCGGGTTCCGTGTCACCACCTCGGTGAGCGACGCGATGTTGGCGGGCGAGCCGGCCGCGGCCGCATCATCGGTCGCGGCCATCGGCATGTTCATGTTGGTGAGGCTGCTGGCCGCGCAGCCGGCGAGCGCGCCCGCCAGCAGCAGCGCGGCGGCAGACCGCCGGGCCGTTGCAGCGAAGGTGGGGCGCTGAGCCATGACGGATCTCCGATCGACGCCCCCGCGCGGGGACGATAGTGCGGCGGTGCCGTAAACGACAACGCGGACAGGTGAGACCCTGTCCGCGCGCTATTTCCGTGGCACTTTTACGGCCGGAGTGCCTCCGGGGCGGGATCAGGCCGCCGGAACCTCAGCGCGGCCCGCGGCCGGCGAAGCCGCCGCCACCACCACCGCCGAAGCCGCCGCCACCGGCGGCGGCGCCGAAGCCGCCGCTACGGCCGCCGGGCCCACCACGGCCGCCCGGACCACCCGCGCCGGGGCGCGTCGTCAACGTCTTGGGCTTGCCGGGGAGCAGACCCTCGCGCTGGGCGCGCTTGCGGGCCAGCTTGCGGGCGCGGCGGATCGCTTCCGCCTTTTCCCGCGCCTTCTTGGTGGAGGGCTTTTCGTAGTGTCCGCGGAGCTTCATCTCGCGGAAGATGCCCTCGCGCTGCATCTTCTTCTTCAGCGCCTTGAGGGCCTGGTCGACATTATTGTCCCGGACGAGAACCTGCACGCCTTGTTCCTCTCGATCGATCGTGGCGAATGCTGCTTGGTCGGAGCCGGGCGTCTGACGGCCGCCAATAGCGGTTGCGCGGGCTCCCGAGTTGCGCGGCTTTACCAGAAAGGGCCTCGCGAGTCCACGGCTTGCCGCGACCAGTCAGCCCGAGAGCCGTGCGATCCGGGGCGCCACCACGTTTGCGAAGATTTTACCATCCGGCCAAGTGGGCGAATGCCCCGGCACGTCCCCCGCGGTCGACACGAGGTGATGCTGCATTAAAGTGGCGAATCAGCACGCCATGGAGAAGACGATCCCAATCCGGCCGCCCGGCGCGAAGGTGCGCCGGGCCTCGCGGCGGCGGACCGCGCGCCGGCCGCCCGCCGAGAACGCGCCGGCGAGCGCCTCTGTCGCGGGTCACGCCGACCCGGTGCGGCTTGCCGCCGAGGTCGCGCGGCTCGAGGGCGAGCTTGCGGCGATGCGGGCGCGCATTGCCGAGCTCGAAACGCATGCCGAGCGCGATCCGTTGACCGGCGTCATGAACCGGCGCGGGTTCGACCGCGAGCTCACGCGGACCGCCGCTTACCTGCGCCGCTACGGCGGCAACGCCGCGCTGATCTATCTCGACCTCGATCGCTTCAAGCCGGTCAATGACCGCAACGGCCACGCGGCCGGCGACGCGGTGCTCAAGGCCGTGGCGGCCGCGCTGCTCGGGTCGGTGCGCGCTTCCGACGCGGTGGCGCGGGTCGGCGGCGACGAGTTCGCCGTGCTGCTGTGGAACCTGAGTGCTCAAGCGGCGCGCCACAAAGCCGACGCGCTCGAGCGTATGGTGGCGGCGACCACGGTTTCGTGGGGCGGACAGACGCTCACGGTCGGCGCCACAGCGGGCGTTGCCGAGCTTGCGGCCGACACGAACGTCGAAAGCCTCGTCGGCCGCGCCGACGCCGCCATGTATGAGCGCAAGCGCCGGGGAAAGGCGAATAGCGAGTAGCGAATGGCGAGTAGGGCGCAGGAACGAGGCGAGGGCCACCCGCCCCTATTCGCCATTCGCTACTCGCTATTCGCCCCTTTAGGCGATGATGTCCGGTGTGAGCTGGTCTTCGATAAAGGTCATCCGGTCACGCAGGACCAGCTTGCGCTTCTTGAGCCGCTGAACCTGCAGGATGTCGGAGGCCGGCGATCCTTGCAGCGCCTCGATGGCCGCATCGAGGTCGCGATGCTCTTGCCGCAATCGGGCAAGCTGCGCCCGCAACTCGGTTTCTTCTTCTTGGGTCATCCGTGCCGCTCGGTCGGCGCAACCCTATCATGCGTCGGGGCCGCCGGCCAAAGGCAAACCCAAACACCTCAAGGAGGTACCTCAAGTACCCAACCCTGTACCTGTAGTCCGATCAGATACATCGGTGGATTTTTGCGCTGCACAATCCGCCCGCCATCGACTTACAGATGGGCCCGTGGCACACTATCTCGGGTGAGACGCGCTTGCTCCCAACGACTGGCCAGTATCCTCCCAGCTCGCGAGCGCGGTTTAGTCAGGCCCCCAATCTGACATGAGGAGACTTCCCCGATGTCCATACAGACGCATCTTGCGGAACTTGAGCTCCGGCATAAGGCGCTGGAGACCGAAATCGCCGAAGCCCAGCACCATCCCTCGATCGACGATCTGACCATCCTGGAACTCAAGCGTCGCAAGCTGCACCTCAAGGACGAAATCGAACGTTTGCGCGAGGCCGCCGTTCACTAAACGCCCTTACGCCCGTGCGCTGACAGCGCCCGTTCGACCATTGTCATCATGCCGCCGGCCCGTGCTATCGAGGCCGGCGGCTTTGTTTTTCGCGGGGACCGCGCGACACGCTGATCCGTACGCTCGATCTCGAGGGCGAACGAATGCGGGCAGGCGCGGCGCGGAGGGACGATCGATGAGACGATGGGCGATCGCGGCGCTCGTACTGCTGGCGACGGCCCTGCCGGCCGTCGCGCAGGGCTATCCCAGCCACCCGATCACGCTGATCGTGCCCTATCCGCCCGGCGGCGGCGTCGACTCGATGGCGCGCATCGTCGCCGACAAGCTCTCGACCGCGCTCGGCCAGCAGGTGATCGTCGACAACCGCGGCGGCGCCGGCGGCAACCTCGGCACCCGCGCGGTCGCCAGGAGCGCGCCGGACGGCTACACGCTGCTGCTCGGCCACACCGGCACCATCTCGATCAATCCGACGCTCTACGCCAATGCGGGCTACGATCCGCGCAAGGATTTCGCGCCGATCGGCCTCATCGCCACCATGCCGGTGGCGTTGCTGGCGCATCCGTCGTTTCCGGCAAAGACCATCGCGGAGGTGATCGCGCTCGCCAAGAAGCAGCCCGGCAAGCTCGACATCGGCACCTCGACCATCGGCACCGGCGGTTATCTCTCGGCCGAGCTGTTCAAGTCGACGGCGGCGCTCGACGTGACGATCGTGCCCTACAAGGGCACGGCGCCGGTGATGAACGACCTGCTGGGCGGCCACGTCCCGCTCGCCTTCGGCGTGCTGCCGCCGGCGCTCGGCAATATCAATGTGGGCACGCTGCGCGCGATCGCGGTGCTCGGCCGCGACCGCTTCAGCCTCCTGCCCAACGTGCCGACCGCCAACGAGTTGGGTCTGCCCGGCTTCGAAGCCGTCCTGCATTACGGCCTGCTCGCGCCCGCCGGCACGCCGCAGCCGATCATCGATCGGCTCAACGGCGAGCTGCGCAAGCTCGTCGCGAGCCCCGACGTGCAGGCCCGCATCCGCACCGAGGGTGGCGACCGGCTCACGTCGTCGCCGGCCGAATACGCCGCCGACATCGACCGCGAGGCGACCAAGTGGGGCGCGCTGATCCGCAAGCTCGATCTCAAGGTCGAGTGATGTGGGCCGCGGCGAAATAGGGCGCAGCCATGGAGGACGCGCGATGAGACGATGGGCGGCTGCCGCCATGTTCATGCTGCTGGCGACGGCCCTGCCGGCCCTCGCGCAAGACTATCCCAGTCGCCCGATCACGCTGATCGTGCCGTTTCCGGCGGGCGGCGGTGTCGACGCGATCGCGCGCATCGTCGCCAACAAGATGTCGCAGGCGCTCGGCCAGCCGATCGTCATCGACAATCGCGGCGGCGCCGGCGGCGTGATCGGCATGCGCCTGGCCGCGCGCGCGGCGCCCGACGGGTACACGCTGGTGATGGCGCATACCGGGATCACGGGCATCAATCCGACGCTCTATGCCAATCCCGGCTATGACCCGCGCAAGGATTTCGCGCCGATCGGGCTCATCTCCGCGACGCCGATCGTCATCATGGCGCACCCGTCGTTCGGACCGAAGACGATCGGCGAGATGATCGCCTACGCCAAGGCCAACCCGGGCAAGCTCAACATCGGCACGCCGACGATGGGCACCGGCGGGTATCTCTCGGCCGAGCTGTTCAAGGCGATGGCCGCGGTGAACGTCGCGATCGTTCTCTACAAAGGCACCGGACCGCTGACCAACGACCTGCTCGGCGGCCAGGTGCCGGTCGCCTTCAACGTGTTGGCGCCCGCCATGGGCAATCTGCAGGCCGGGACCTTGCGCGCCATCGCGGTGCTCGGACCGCAACGTACGAGCCTTCTGCCCAATGTGCCGACCGCCAATGAGTCGGGCATGCCCGGCTTCGAGGCGATGCTGCACTACGGCTGGCTCGCGCCGGCCGGGACGCCCGCACCGATCATCGCGCGGCTCAACGCCGAGCTGCGCAAGGCGGTCGCCTCGGACGACGTCAAGGCGCGCATCCACGCGGACGGCGGCGACGAGCTCGTCTCGACGCCCGAGGAATATGCCGCCGACATGGAGAAGGAGGCGGCGACGTGGTCGCCGCTGATCAAGAAGCTTGGGCTGAAGGTGGAATGAGAGTCCCTGTCATTGCGAGCGAAGCGAAGCAATCTCGCGCGGCAAGCGCGTGCGGCCCGAGATTGCTTCGGCGTGCTTCGCACGCCTCGCAATGACGCGAAAAGTCACGCCTTCTTCATCTCCTGCGCGGCACGCGCCAGGATCTCGACCAGCTTCGTTTCCGCGTCGGCATCATTCGCCAGCCGCTCGCCCGCGACCTCGCGCAGGTTCTCCAGCGCGGCGCGCACCAGTGACGGCATTCGGCGGCGGTTGTCATCTTCGTCGTCCTCGTCGCGGCCGAGGCGGCGGCGCATGCGGGTGATCTTGCCGCCGATCTTTCCCAGCCGCTCCAGCACCGCATCGACGAAATCGCGGTTCTGGTCGAGATAGGCGCGGCCCTCGTCGGTGATCGTGTAGAGCTTCTTGGCGCCCTCGGCCTGCGCCGTGACGTATCCGGCCTCTTCGAGGAACGTGAGCGTCGGATAGACGATGCCCGGGCTTGGCGAGTACCAGCCGGCGGTCTTCTCCTCCAGCACCTTGATGATCTCGTAGCCGTGGCGCGGCTGCTCGGCGATCAGCGCGAGCGCGATCAGGCGCAGGTCGCCCGTCGCCAGCATGCGGCCGGCCCGCACCATATCGCCGCCGCCGAAACCGTGGCGGCCGCCAAATCCGAAGCCATGTCGGCGGCGCCCACCGTGTCCGGCCGCCCAGCGGCGTTCGTGCTCTGAATGGAAATGTCTCATCCCAAACATCGGGTTCTCCTTGTTACGATGTATCTTTAGATAGCACGAATCAGATACAGCGTAAGATATATCTTATCACGTTTCCGTGAACCGTTTGAACGAGTGGGCACGTTGGCGTATATCCGTATACGGATATACTGAGGCGGATAGAGACATTGGCCAAGCAAGCCCATCCCGCGAATCCTCTGGCGCTCGCCGTGCTCGCGCTGCTGTTCGAGCGCGCGATGCATCCCTACGAAATGGCCGCGACGATGAAGGAGCGGCACAAGGAAGAGAGCATCAAGCTGCGCTACGGCTCGCTCTACACCGTGATCGAGCTTCTGCTCGCGCGCGGCTTCATTCGTGCCAAGTCGACCTCGCGCGAGGGCAAGCGGCCGGAGCGCACCGTCTATGTGCTGACCGACGCGGGACGCGAGGAGCTGTTCGACTGGATGCGCGACCTGCTGCGCGATCCCGTGAAGGAATATCCCCAGTTCGAGGCGGGCCTCTGCCTGATGCCGGTGCTGCCGCCCGAGGAGGCGGTGGCGCTGCTGCGCGACCGCGCCGCGCAACTCGCCGGCAAGATCGCGCAGATCGAGACCGAACTGGTCGAGGTCGCGCGGCAGGGCCTGCCGCCGCTCCCTGAAGGCGTGGTCGCGACGGCGCTCGCCGGGGAGACGAAATTCCCGCCGCTGTTCACGGTCGAGGGCGAATTCCGCCTCGCCCTGATCAAGGCCGAGCATGCCTTCGTGACCGAGCTCGTGCGCCGCATCGTCGAGGAGGGCTGGGGCCCGGTCGACATGTGGCGCAACGTGCAGGCCGCGGCCGCCAAGCAACATGAGGCGAGCGACGACGACGAGGAGGCCGCCACCTAGCAAAAGCGAAAAGAAGAAGCCCCGACGATGCTGGAACATCGCCGGGGCCCGAACCGAAGACGTAAAGCGCGGAGCGCTCGACGGCCTCTGGCCCGCGACCCAAAGGTATCAGTCGAGGCTCCGCCGAAAAAGCCGCGGCGCGCACGGCGCCCGCGAACGATGGAGCCTTGACCATGTCGACACCCGTGAAGACCGACCCGCACGCCGACGCGGAAGCGTGGAAATACGCCGAGAAAGCGCTGACCTGGTACGGCTGGGGCTCGCCGGTCGGCATCAGCATCTTTCTCGTTTCGCTCGGCCTCGTGCTCCTGCTGGCTCATCAGGCGGGGGTGCTGCGATGAACGCGCCATATCCGACCCGATCGTTCGACGCGGCCGTGCGGCCGCTGCACGTTCTCATCATCGGCGGCGGCATCGGCGGCCTCGCGCTGGCGCAAGGACTCAAGCGCGAGGGCGTGAGTGCTGCCGTCTACGAGCGCGATCGCTCGCTCACCAGCCGCCTGCAGGGCTATCGCGTGCACATCAGCCCGGGCGGCAGCTGCGCGCTGCACGCGTGCCTGCCGCCGCATCTGTTCGAGGCCTTCGACCGCACCTGCGGCAAGCCGGGACGCACGTTCCGCTTCATGACCGAGCAGATGAAGCCGCTGCTCACGCTCGACGCCGCCATGGTGAAGAACGACAGCGCGATCGCCAGGCATCGGTCGGTCAGCCGCATCACGCTGCGGCAGGTGCTGCTCGCCGGGCTCGATGACGTCCGCCTCGGCAAGGCGTTCACTCGCTACGAGGAGCGCGGCGGCCGCGTCATCGCGCATTTCGAGGACGGCACCTGCGCCGAGGGCGACATCCTGGTCGCCGCCGACGGCAGCGGCTCGCGCGTGCGGCGCCAGTTCCTGCCCGACGCGCCGCTGATCGACACCGGCGTCACGGCGATCGGCGGCAAGGTCTTTCTCGACGAGATGCGCGAGCGCATCGCGCCGGAATTGCGCGACGGCATGTGCCTCGTGTCCGGCCGCGATGGCGTCAGTCTCTTCGTCGCCTTGCAGGACGTTGCGCCCGCCGCCGGCGCGATCGGCGGCAACGAGCCGGGCGGCGAGGAGCTTGGCGCGGTGTTCGAGAACACCCGCAGCTACGTGATGTGGGGCCTCGGCGCCAAGCGCGAGCAACTCGGCGTGAGGGAATCCAACGCGCATGACCCCGCGCAACTTGCCGCGCTCGCGGCGCGCGCCGTCGCGGGCTGGGCGCCCGCGTTCCGCGACCTGATCGCGCTCGCCGATCCGGCCACGCTCTCGCAGTTTTCGATCCGCACCTCGACGCCGGTCGGGCCGTGGCCGACCGGCCGCGTGACCCTGCTCGGCGACGCGATCCACGCCATGACGCCCTATCGCGGCATCGGCGCCAACATGGCGCTCGAGGACGCGATGCGGCTCAAGCGGGCGCTGGTCGCTGCCGCGCGCGGCGAGCAAGACCTGTTCGAGGCCGTCGGCGCGTATGAGACCGCGATGCGCGACTACGGCTTCGGCGCGGCGCAGAGGTCGCTCACCGCGATGCGGCAGGCGGTCGATGTCGGGCGGCTACGGCAGGCGTGGCAGCGGTTTTTCTTCCGGACCGTCGATCGTGTGCCTTCCCTGAAGCGATGGATGGTCAGCGGGATGGGGCGGGATTAGCGCGTAGGGTTGGCAAAGCGAAGCGTGCCCACGCGTGGTTCATGCGATCACGTGGGCACGGCGCTTCGCGCCTTTGCCCACCCTACGAACTCGCGCTCACACATCTTTCGCCATGTCGCGCAGCTTGTACTTCTGGATCTTGCCGGTGGAGGTCTTCGGCAAGTCCGCGAACACGACGAAGCGCGGGCATTTGTAGCCGGCGAGATGCTTGCGGCACCATTCGATGAGCTCCTCGCGCGTCGCCTCGGCGCCGGGCTTGAGCTCGATGAAGGCGCACGGTGTCTCGCCCCACTTGTCGTCGGGCTTGGCGACCACGGCGGCGGCCTGCACGGCGGGATGCTTGTAGAGCGCGTCCTCGACCTCGATCGACGAGATGTTCTCGCCGCCCGAGATGATGATGTCCTTGGAGCGGTCCTTGAGCTGGATGTAGCCGTCGGGATGCATGACGCCGAGGTCGCCGGAGTGGAACCAGCCGCCCGCGAACGCCTTCTCGCTCGCCGACTTGTTCTTGAGGTAGCCCTTCATCACCACGTTGCCGCGGAACATCACCTCGCCGAGCGTTTCGCCGTCGCGCGGCACCGGCTGCATGGTCTCAGGATCGCGCACGTCGAGCGCATCGAGGACGGGGTAGCGCACGCCCTGACGCGCCTTCTTGCCGGCCTGCTCGGGCCCGGACAGCGCATCCCACGCGGCGTTCCAGTCGTTGACCGAGGCCGGCCCGTAGGTTTCGGTCAGCCCATAGACATGCGTCACGTTGAAGCCCGCGCCTTTCATTGCCGCGAGCACCGCCTCCGGCGGCGGCGCCGCCGCGGTGACGAACTCGACCACGTGGGGCAGGGGCTTCTTGTCGCTCTCCTGCGCATTGAGCAGCGTCGACATCACGATCGGTGCGCCGCACAGATGCGTGACCTGGTGGCGCGCGATCGCGTCGAAGATCGGCGCCGCGCGCACGTAGCGCAGGCACACATGCGTGCCGCCGACGAACGACAGCGTCCACGGAAAGCACCAGCCGTTGCAGTGGAACATCGGCAGGGTCCACAGATAGACCGGATGCTTGGCCATGCCGCAGGTCAGCGCATTCGCCATCGCGAGCAGGTAGGCGCCGCGGTGGTGATAGACGACGCCTTTGGGATCGCCGGTGGTGCCCGACGTATAGTTGAGCGTGATCGCGTCCCACTCGTCGCCCGGCATGCGCCACGCGAAGGCCGGGTCGCCTTCCTTCGAGCAGGTCCTCGTACTCGATCGTGCCGATGCGCTCGCCCGCGCCCGTGTATTCGGGATCGTCGTAGTCGATGACGAGCGGCTTCGCCCTGGCGCCGGCGATCGCCTCCTTCATCACCGTGGCGTATTCGCGATCGACGATCAGCACCTTGGTCTCGGCATGGTCGAGCGTGAAGGCGAGGATCGCGGCATCGAGCCGGGTGTTGAGCGTGTTGAGCACCGCGCCGGTCATCGGCACGCCGTAGTGCGCTTCGAGCATCGCGGGCGTGTTGGCGAGCATCGCCGTGACCGTGTCGCCGCGTCCGACGCCGCGCTTCGCCAGCGCCGAGGCGAGCCGCCGTGCGCGGGCATAGAACTCCGCGTATGAGCGCCGCAGCGGGCCGTGGATGATCGCGGTCTGGTCCGGATAGACGGCGGCGGCGCGGTCGAGCAGCGACAGCGGCGTCAGCGGCTGGAAGTTCGCCGGATTGCGATCGAGATCGGTGTCGTAAGGCGTTTTCGCCATGGCGTTTCTCCACGTAGGGGGAGGTTAGCGAATACGGCCGCATCCGATCAATCGGACCCCACTTGGCATTCCGTCGCGGCATCAGTCGCGCAGCAGGGCGCCGGCGCCGAGAATCGTGAGCGCGATCGAGATGACCAGCACCAGCCAATAGGCGACCCGGTAGAACACCTCGACGGGCGTCACCCGCACCAGCCAGATGCCCGCGAAGTTGGTGGCGATCGCGAGCGGCAGCAGCAGCGCGGAGGTCGCGAGCGTGCGGGTGGAGAACTGGCCGAGCGCCAGATAGGGCACGACCTTCATGGCGTTGGTCGCCGCGAAGAAGATCGTCATGGTGCCGACAAGGGTCATCTTCGGCAGCCGCTGCGGCAGCACGAATACCGAGAACGGCGGCGCGCCGGCCTGGATGATGGTGGACGTGAACGCCGAGGCAGCGCCCCAGAACATGCCGCGCGGCACGGTCGGCGGCACCAGCCGCGGCCGGCCCAACCAGGCATTGAGCACGAAGGCGACGCCGATGACGCCGACCAGCAGGCGGATCGCCGCGTCCGGCACCACGACCGCGACGGCCCAGGCGGCGCAAAGGCCGAATACCGCGCCGGCCAACATCACCTTCACGTTCCAGGCGTCCCAGTCGCGCCGATAGGTCCACACCGAGATGATGTCCTGGCACAGCAGGATGGGCAGCAGGATCGCGGCCGCTTGCAGCGGCGGGATGTAGAGCGAGAGCAGCGGGGCCGCCGCCATGCCGACGCCCGCGAAGCCGCCCTTGCCGAGGCCGAGCACGACGACCGCCGGAAACGCCAGCAGATAGAAGATCGGGTCGGTGATCACGGGCGGATATTGCGGGGGTGAGGATGGCAATGCGATGGGCGACGTAGCAGCATTGGAGCGTCGCACACCACCGTGGTCTGCGCATGGCCTCAATGCGCGCATTTTTTGTGTAATGAGGGCATGGCGTCCGCGCTCCCTCTCCCCGCAGGGGAGAGGGATGGGGAGCCGCGCCGACATGCCGGCTTGCAATGCGCCGGGGCTGCCGCACAATCACGCGAAACGACCGACAGGAGGGCTCCATGGACGCCCGCACCAGCCGCTATCACGAGGTTTATCGCCGTTCGCTTGCGGACCCGGAAGGTTTCTGGCGCGAGGCGGCGGCCGAGATCGACTGGATCGAGCCGCCGAGAAAGATCTTCGACCCGAACGCGGGCGTCTACGGCCGTTGGTTCCCTGATGCGGTCGTCAACACCTGCTACAACGCGATCGATCGCCACGTCGAGCGCGGCCGCTCCGACCAGGCGGCGCTCATCTACGATTCGCCGGTGACCGGCACGAAGCGCGCGATCAGCTACGGCGAGCTGCTGGTCGAGGTGTCGACGTTCGCCGGCATCCTGCGCGAGTTCGGCATCGTCAAGGGCGACCGCGTCGTCATCTACATGCCGATGATCCCCGAGACGGTCGTCGCCATGCTCGCCTGCGCGCGCATCGGTGCGGTGCATTCGGTGGTGTTCGGCGGCTTCGCCGCCAAGGAACTCGCGACCCGGATCGACGACGCCAAGCCCAAGCTGATCCTCTCGGCAAGCTGCGGCATCGAGCCCGGCCGCGCCGTCCCCTACAAGCCGCTGCTCGACGAGGCGATCGCGCTCGCCACGGCGAAGCCCCAGGCCTGCATCATCCTGCAGCGCCCGCAGGTCGAAGCGCCGCTCGTCGCCGGCCGCGACCACGACTGGAAGAAAGCCCGCGACGATGCTTTCGTGTGGGCGAAAGCGGTGCACGAGTGCATCCCGGTCGCCGCCACCGACCCTCTCTACATCCTCTATACGTCGGGCACGACCGGCATTCCGAAAGGCGTGGTGCGCGACAACGGCGGGCACCTGGTCGCGCTGCAATGGTCGATGAAACATCTTTACGACATCGAGCCCGGCGAGGTGTGGTGGTCGGCTTCCGACGTCGGCTGGGTGGTGGGCCACAGCTACATCGTTTACGCACCGCTGTTTTACGGCTGTACCTCGATCCTCTACGAGGGCAAGCCGGTCGGCACGCCGGACGCCGGCGCGTTCTGGCGGGTGATCGCCGAGCATGGCGCGGTCGCGATGTTCACGGCGCCGACCGCGTTCCGCGCCATCAAGAAGGAAGACCCGCAGGGCAAGCTCTTCGCAAAATACGACCTGTCGAAATTCCGCGCGCTCTACCTCGCCGGCGAGCGCGCCGACCCGGACACCGTGATATGGGCCGAGAACCTGCTGCATCGGCCGGTGATCGATCATTGGTGGCAGACCGAGACCGGGTGGTGCATCGTCGGCAACCCGATGGGCTTGGGCCAGTTGCCGGTCAAGCACGGCTCGCCGACGGTCGCGATGCCCGGCTACGACGTGCGCGTCGTCGACGAGGCGTGCCGCGAGGTCGCGGCCGGCAAGATGGGCTCGATCGTGATCAAGCTGCCGCTGCCGCCCGCCTGCCTGCCGACGCTATGGCAGCAGGACGCGCGCATGCGCGAGAGCTACCTCAACGAATTTCCCGGCTACTACAAGACGGCCGATGCGGGCTTCAAGGACGCGGACGCCTACCTCTACATTATGGGGCGCACCGACGACATCATCAACGTCGCGGGCCACAGGCTTTCGACCGGCGGCATGGAGGAGGTGCTCGCGGGGCACAAGGACGTGGCCGAATGCGCCGTGATCGGCATCAAGGATGAGCTCAAGGGCGAGGTGCCCTGCGGCTTCATCGTGCTCAAGGCCGGCGTCAACCGCCCGCCGGCGGAGATCGAGAAGGAGATCGTCGCGCTGGTGCGCGAGAAGATCGGCCCGGTCGCGGCGTTCAAGCTGGCGATCACGGTGGCGCGCCTGCCGAAGACGCGCTCGGGCAAGATCCTGCGCGGCACCATGAAGAAGATCGCGGACGGCGATGCCTGGACGATGCCGGCGACGATCGACGATCCGGCCATTTTGGACGAGATCGGCGGGGCCTTAAAGGGGAAGGGGGGCGCACCCGGATGAAACAGGGCTACGCGGCATTTTCGCCGCGTAGCCCGCTCGAGCGACGCCGCTTCAGGTGGGGTTTCCCGAACCGGTCGCGAGCTGAAACAGCCCTTTGAAAAACTGGATTGCGCCGAAGACGATCGCGCCCCACGCGACGATGTAGTGGCCGCCCGACGAGGCGGCGCTATAGGTGGCCGCTGTAACCGCTATGCCGATGATGCAGACGACGGCACCGATCGCCATATTGCGAAGTCCGATTTGCATGACAGCCTCCTCTTGATCTCGTGGCTGAATGCGCGGACGATATCGCGATCCGGACATTACAATTTGGACACTTGGCGGAAAGAACATGCGCATGACGATGCACCGCCGCAGATTCATTCATCTCGCTGCCGGCACAACGGCTCTTTCGACGTTCCCCGCGGCCTCGCGCGTCGCTGCGGCCGAGACCTGGCCGACCCGTCCGGTCCATCTGCTCGTCGGCTTTGCGCCGGGCGGCTTCACCGACATCACGGCGCGGCTCATCGGCCCGTCGCTGTCGGACCGACTCGGCCAGCAATTCGTGGTCGAGAACCGGCCGGGCGCCAGCAGCAACATCGCGGCCGCGGCCGTGGCGCACGCGGCGCCGGACGGCTACACGCTGCTCGAGCTCGCGGACACGAACGCGCACAACGTGACGCTCTACGATAAGCTCAACTTCGACTTTCTCCGCGACATCACGGCGGTCGCGAGCATCGACCGCGCGCCGTTCGTGATGGTGGTCGGTCCATCGTCTCCGGCCAGGACCGTCGCCGAGTTCATCGCCCACGCCAAGGCGCATCCCGGCAAGATCAACCTGGCGTCATCCGGGGCCGGCGCCAGCTCGGGGCTTTTCGGCGAGCTGTTCAGGACGATGACCGGGATCGACATGGTCGCGGTGCAGTATCGCGGCATCGGGCTGGCGCTGCCGGATCTCATCAGCGGGCGGATCGACGTGATGTTCATCCCCGTCGCGTCCGCGGTCGGCCAGGTCGGCGCCGGCAAGCTGCGGCCGCTCGGCGTGACGTCAGGTACGCGCGTGAGCGTGCTGCCCGACGTGCCAACCATCGGCGAAACCGTTCCGGGCTACGAAGCGGTCAGCTGGACCGGCATCGGCGCGCCGACGGGAACGCCGCCGGAGATCGTCGCACGCATCAATCAGCACGTGAATGCCGCGCTCGCGGATGCGGCGTTCACCGCTCAGCTCGCCAAATTGGGATTGGAGCCGTTTGCGAGCACGCCGGCCGAGTTCGCCAGGTTCATTGCCGCGCACACCGAGAAGTGGGGCAAGATCATCCGCGCGGCCGGCATCAAGGCGGAGTGAGTACGGAAAAGTTCGGGCAAAGGCGCACGCGGCCCGCTACTATCATATCGGCTTCCGCGTCGCGCGCTCGCTGACGCCGTAAGCGCGCGGCGCTAGAGCACATCCCAATTCGGCCGGATGGGGATGTGCTCTCGCCTCACTCCGGCCGTTCTCGGCGGGGATAACGGGAGCGCTTTTTTATCCCTTGCTTGTTCTTCCGCGCCAAATCGGCGATGGCTGAAATCCTAGCCTCCGATTTGCGCGAGTTATCGCCCCCCGCTCTTCATCGTCGTTTTTTTGGTGCCGCGAGGGAGCGCCGTCCCTGGTTGCGTCTCTCACCCTATGGTTGCATAGCGTGCGCGCTTTTCATTGTTTCCGCATTGTTTTTGTCATTGTTTTTCATTGTTCTTGTGCCCGCCGGTTTTTTCCCGGTCTTTCAATGCCTTGCATTGCAAATGCGTCCCATTCCCCATTGCAGATCGATTGTATTTTTTTTGAAGCCCCTTCCGTCGGCGGAATTGGACTGCACCCCTGTTGTGAGACAGGAAACCAAGGACTGGTTGCGATCGCAACAGCTTGCGTCGAGGCGCCAGACTGGACGCCGGTTCGCGACAAGTTCATGCGCCAAATGAAGGAAGTTAGAGCCTATTCCGATTCCGTCCGGAACGGAATACGCTCTAGGTTCACGCATTTGCGCATCTCCTTATCGGCGAACCGGTGTTCATTTCGCCGGGATATGCGCTAAATCGACCGGTTGACGCCGCCGTCGACCACGATCGTCTGGCCCGTGATGTAGCCCGCCTGGGGCGAGCACAGGTAGGCGCAGAGGTCGCCGACCTCGCGCGGCTCGCCGATGCGGCGCACCGGAATGGTCGCGGACAAACGCGCAAGCTGCTCCGCCGTCGTCGTGCCCGCGCTCTTTGCGCGCGCGGCCAATATCTCGGTGATCCGGTCGGTCATGATCGGGCCCGGCGCGATATTGTTGACCGTGATGCCGTGGGGCGCGAGGTCGGACGCGATGGTCTTGGCCATCACGGTCACGCCGGCGCGGATCGAATCGGACACGACGAGATCGCTGATCGGCTCCTTCACGCCGTAGCCGGTGAGGTTGACGATGCGGCCACGGCCGGACGCCTTCAGCGCCGGCAACGCCTCGCGGATGAGGCGCACCGCGCTCATCAGGTTGAGCTGGTACGCGACGTCCCAGTCGCCATCGCCCGCCTTGTCGAACGGCGCGGTGGGCGGGCCGCCCGCATTGGTGACGAGGCAATCGAGACCGCCGAGGCGCGCGATGGCTTCGGCCACGACGCGCTTCACCTCGGCAGGTTGTGAAACGTCGGCCGCGGACCAGCCGGCGGCGCCGATATCCGCCGCTACCCGCGCGAGCGCGTCCGCATTGCGCGCGCAGATGAAGACGCGGGCGCCCTCATCGGCCAGCGCCTTGGCGCAGGCGAGCCCAAGCCCCTTGCTGGCGCCGGCGACAAAGGCCGTGCAGTCCTTCAAGCCGAGATCCATCGTGAAGCCTTTCGCGGCGCCGCGGTCACGCGACGCGGGTAGTGGCGAGATAGGCGTGCTCCAGCCTCGCCGGCAGATCGGGCTCGCCGGTCTTCGCCTCCAGCACGATCGAGCCGCGTGCGAGCGCATAGACCCGGTCGGCGAGCGCCAGCGCCTTCTCGATCAGCTGCTCGACCAGCAGCACCGCGGTGCCGGCCTCGCGCAGCCGCCGCACCACCACGAACACGCGATCGACCAGCACGGGCGAAAGGCCGGCCGAGGGCTCGTCGAGCATCAGCAGGCGCGGGCGCCGGACGAGGCCCTGCGCGACGGCGAGCATCTGCTGTTGCCCGCCGGACAGTGCGGCCGCGCGCTCATGGCGCTTGGCGGCGATCTCGGGAAAGAGCGCGAGCGCTTCCTCGACGCGGGTGGAACGCTCGCCGCGCGGCAGGTCGTAGGCGGCAAGCAGCAGGTTGTCGAACACCGTGAGCTGGGTGAACACGCGATGGCCCTCGATGACGTGCGCGAGGCCCGCCTGCACGGTCTCGCGCGGACTCGCGCCCGCAAGATCGCGGCCCGCGAACGTGATGCGCCCGGTCCACGGCAACAGCCCTGATACGGCCCTGAGCAGCGTGGTCTTGCCGGCGCCGTTGGGGCCGAGCAGCGCCACCACCTCGCCGGCCGCGATGGTGAGGTCGACGCCATGCAGCACGCCGATCTTGCCGTAGCCGGTCGCGAGGCCGGCGACCTGGAGCAAGGGTTCGGGCGCCGACGGCGCCGGGTCATCCGCCGAGATAGGCATTGACCACCTCCCGGTGCGATCGGATTTCGGCGGGCGTCCCGGCCGCCAGCATCTTGCCGAGGTTGAGCACGGTGACGTGGTGGCAGATGTCGAAGATGAGATCGGCGTGATGCTCGACCAGCAGCACGCCGGTGCCGGCGCGCGCGATCGCGCCGATCAGCGCGCCGAGCCGCGCGATCTCGTCGGCCGAGAGCCCGGCCGCCGGCTCGTCGAGCAGCAGGAAGGCGGGGCGCAGCATCAGGGCGCGCGCGATCTCGGTGAAGCGCAGCTCGCTGTGCTGCAGCCGGTCGGCGCGCACGGCGGCGAGACGCTCCAGCCCGACGGTTGCGAGCGCCACCATGGCGGTGTCGCGCAGCGCCGCCTCGTCGCGGCGATGGCGCGGCAGCGAGAGCAGCGACTCGCCGAAGCTACCGGTGCCGTCGATGGTGCCGCCGATCATGACGTTCTCCAGCACCGAGGCGGCGCCGACGATGCGCGGGGTCTGGAACGTGCGCGCGATGCGCATATGGGCGCGCCGGTGGCGCGCATACAGCGGTAGCGCCGCATCGTTCACGCTGACCGTGCCGCGCTGCTGCGCGTAGTAGCCGGAGATGACGTTGAGCGTGGTGGTCTTGCCGCTGCCGTTGGGGCCGATCAGCCCGTGCACCTGGCCCGGATGGATCGCGAGGTCGAGGCCGTCGATTGCCCGCACGCCGCCGAAGCTCAGCGCCACCTCTTTCAGGGTGAGCGCGCCGGCTTGAAGCTTCGCGCCGATCAATCGCTCGAGCAATTCGGGCCGCGGGACGATGGCGCGATGGGTCTCGAGCGGACGGCGGTTCTTGTAATCGAGGATCTCAGCGATGCCGCCGGGGATCGCCAGCACGATGACGAGCAGCAGCACCGCATAGAGGAACGTCGACCATGCGACCAGCGGCGCGGCGAACTCGGGCAGCACGGTGAGCAGGATGGTGCCGAGCAGTGGTCCGAGGATCGACCCGCGCCCGCCGATCAGGATGGCGATGAAGAACAGGACCGAGAGGTCGAGCGTGAAGGCATCCGGCGTGATGTAGGATTGCAGCGAGGCGAACAGGCCGCCGGCGACGCCGGCGACGGCGCCGCTGAACAGGAAGACCGCGACCAGCAGGCCGGGCTTGGCGATGCCGCAGGCCTCTGCGGCGACCTCGGCGTCGCGGATCGCGGTGAGCGCGCGGCCGAAGCGGCTCGACGCGATGTTCGCCGTCATCCAGGTGCAGATCGCGGCGAGGCCGAAGCAGAAGTAATAGAACCCCCATTGCGAGTCGAACGGCGGCGGGAACGTCGGCCCGGCGACGCCGACCCCGCCGCCGGTCACGCTCTGCCAGGCGAGCGCCACCTGGGTCACGATGGTGGCGAACCCGAGCGTCGTGATGGCGAAATAGAAGGTGCGCAGCCGCAGGGCGGGCAGTCCGACGATCAGGCCGAACACGGCGCCGACCGCGGCCGCGATCGCGAGCGCGAGATAGGGCGGAAAGGCCGGCGTGACGTTGCCGGCGACCAGCACGCTCGCCGTGTAGGCGCCGAGCGTCAGCAGCGCGACCCAGCCGATCGCGATCTGTCCCGCGAAGCCGACGACGAGGTTGAGGCCGGACACCAGCACCCAATAGACGCAGGCGCGGGTCGCGATCACGCCCCAATAGCCGCCGCCGAACAGCGGGAAGGCGAGGCCGACGACCAGCAGCGCAAGGAACGGCAGCGCGGCGCCGAGCGTGCCCGTGCTGCCCAGCACGTTGGCGCGGCTCGGGCTTGCCTGTGCGGCCGGGGTCGCCATCAGACGCGGCGTTGCAGGGCTGCGCCGGCGAGGCCCTCGGGGCGCGCCAGCAGGACGACGATGAACACCGCGAAGACCGCGACCGACGCGAAGATACCCCCCACCAGGAAGTTCGCGGCCTGCTGGAAGAGCCCGAGGAGGAGCCCGGCCGCCACGGCGCCGCGATTATTGCCCATGCCGCCGAGCGCGACCGGGATGAAGCCGTAGAAGGTCAGCATCGGCGCCGTGCCGAAAAAGGCGAGCAGCAGCTCGCCGCCCGCAAAGCCCGCGAGCGCGCCGATCGCGCCGGCGAGCGCATAGCTCGCCATGCGCAAGTGACGCTCCGGCAGGCCGAGCGCGCGTGCCGCATAGGTGTCCTCGGCGATTGCGAGGAACGCGTGGCCGATCAGGGTGCGGCGATAGAGCAGCTCGAGCCCGACGATCACGACGACGCAAGCGAGCATCGGCAGCCAGTATTGCTGGTCGAACTCGCCGCGGGCGAGATCGAGCAGCCGCGGAAACGGACGCGCGTCCGTTCCCCATTCGATCGCGGTGAACTGCTGCACCATCAGCGCCAGCGCGAGCGTGGAGAGCACGTAGAGATGCTGGTCGATGCTGCGCAGCACGGGCCGCACGGCGACGATCTCGGTGATGATGCCGAAGATCGCGCCGGCGACGAGCACCAGGACGAAGCCGACCAGCACGGGCAGGCCGAGCTGGGCGATGAACAGCGAGCCCAGCACGCCGCCCAGCATCCCGAGCGTGCCGGCCGTGAAGCTGAACACGCGCGAGGCCGAGAACATCACGTTGTAGGTGACCCCGATCAGCGCGTAGATGCAGCCGATCGCCACGCCGGAAAGAATGATCGATTGGACCATCGACTGACCTTTGCGGATCCCAGAGCGCAACCTGCACTGCGGTTGCGCTCCCTCTCCCCGTACTTACGGGGAGAGGGTCGGGGTGAGGGGCGCTAAGTCGCCACGAGATGCTTGGATAGCAGCAACTCGCGGAGGCGCCCCCTCACCCCCCAACCCTCTCCCCCTGAAGGGGGAGAGGGAGCGCGAGTACCGTGCCAGAATAACTACGCGCCGTAGCCGGGAGCCAGGTTGAACGCGCCGTCCTTGAGTGAATTGGCCTCGACCATCACGACCTGGCCGTCCGGATAGCCGTTGTGCTCGTCGGCCGTGAAGCTGATATCGCCGTAGACGCCCGGGAAACCCTTGAGCTTGTCGAGATAGGCGACGATCTGCGCCGGCTCGGGGCCGGTTTCCTTGATCGCGTCGGCGATCATCCGCGGCGAGTTGTAGCCGAGCGCGATCCACCACAGCAGCGTGTCGCCCATGTCGATGTTCGCCTTCTTCAGGCGGGCGAGGAACTCGACGGTGCGGTCGGGCAGCTTGCCGCCGGCCGCATAGCAGACGGGGCGGAAATTGTTCGGATAGACCTTCGCCCAGTATTCGGGCTTCTCCAGCAGGGCCTTGGTCTGTCCGGAGCCGAGCGTGGTCTGGCCGACGATCGGCACGTCCCACCCCATCTGCCCGCGCGTGTTGATGATGCGCGACAGGAAGCCGGCATTCACGCTCCACGGCATGATCGCCTCGGCGCCCGCGGACTGCATGCGCAGCAGCTCCGGCTTGAGGTCCGGATTGGCCGCGTCGACGTTGCCCTGGTAGACCACCTCGGCGCCCTTGGCCTTGAGCATCGGCGCATAGGCGTTGACCGACGCGGTCCCGTAGCCGGTGGTGTCGCTGACCACCGCGACCTTCTTCTTCTTGAGCACCTCGATCACGTAACGGTTGGCGGCGCTGCCGATCTGCTGGTTGGTCGGCGCGTTGCGGAAGCACATCGGGTACTTCTTCGGGTCGGTCAGCGTGTCGACCCAGCACGGATGGATCTGCGGGATCTTGGAGCGGGCGAGCAGCGGCACGACCGCGAGCGACTCGCCGGAATTCACCGGCCCGAAGACGACGCTCACCTTTTCGCCGTGCGCGAGCTCGGCGGCGCCGTTCACGGCCTTGGTCGGCTCGCTCTGGGTGTCGCGGGTGATCAGCTCGAGCTGCCGGCCCTTGATGCCGCCGGCCGCGTTGATCTCCTGCACGGCGAGCTGGATGCCGCGATTGATGCCGACGCCGGTGGAAGAGGAGGGGCCGGTGAGTGCCGGCAGGTAGCCGATGCGGATCGGCTCATTGGCGGCGATCGCAGGCTTGGCAAGACCGGCCGTGATGGCAACTGCGCCGGCGGACGCCAGCGCTTGACGACGAGTCAGCGACATTTTTGATTCCTCCCAAAGGCGTTTCGAACTACTCCCGAAGCTTGTTGTATTGCGGTTGTGTTTTTTCGACTTATGCGCTGCATTATAGCTGCAGCCCGAGGGTCCGCAATGCGGCTTGCCGCGCACCGCAACCAGCGTGGGATATATTCCAACTTCGTGCCGACTTCGTGATTTGGCCGGCGTGACATATCGTCGTTTCGGTCGCGCGCGATGTCGCGGTGCCGAGCAGGTTCTGCCACCTTCGAGGGGAGCGAGAGCGATGGAACTGGGGCTCGCAGGCAAGACCGCGCTCGTCACCGGCGGCAGCAAGGGGATCGGCCTCGAGACCGCGCGGGCGCTCGCGCGAGAGGGCGTGAAGGTGCTGATCTGCGCCCGGCGCGAGGACGCGCTCGCCGAGGCAGCACGCGACATCATGCAGACGACGCAGCAGAGGGTCGAGACACATTCGCTCGACGTGACCACGCTCGATCAGATCGAGACCATTCCGCAGATCGTGCGCGACAAGCTCGGCCGCATCGACATCCTGGTCAACAATGCGGGCACCGGCACCTATAAGCCGTTCCTCGAGGTGACCGACGCGGAGCTCATCGAGGGCATGACGATCAATTTCTTCGCCCAGTTCCGCATCTGCCAGCGCATCGTGCCGATGATGATCGCGCAGGGCGGCGGCCGCATCCTCAACGTGAGCGGCGAGACCGGCATCATGACGCTCAATCCGCCGTTTCTCTCCTCATGCACGGGTCCGGCGAAATCCGCCGAGATCCGTTTCTCTAAGGTGCTCGCCAACGAGCTCGCGCCGCACAACATCCGCGTCAACTGCGTGATCCCGGGCTTCATCCATACGCCGGAGCGCTTCGCCAAGTGGGAACGCGAGATGGCCAAGCGCACGCTCAGCGCCGAGGACGCCGAACGCGAGCGCGCGCAGTGGTCGGTCAACCAGGGCACGCGCGACACGCGCTGGGGCAAGCCGGAGGAGATCGCCAACCTGATCGTCTTCGCGGTCTCGGACGCGGCGAGCTACATCAACGGCGCCGAGCTCGTCGCGGACAACGCGATGGATAAGTCATGATGGTACGGCGCCTGCTCTCCCTCTCCCCGCGCTTGCGGGGAGAGGGTCGGGGTGAGGGGCGCTAAGTCTCTGCGAAATATGTCGTTCGCAATCATTCGTGGAGAGACCCCCTCACCTCAACCCTCTCCCCCTGAAGGGGGAGAGGGAGCGCGAGCGCTGTGCGAGGCGTAACCTCACAAAAGGACCCACCATGCCGGCCACCACGCCACCGCTTCCCGCCGCGACGCCCACCTACATTCCGGTCCGCCAGGAGTGGCTCGATCGCCGGCGCGAGCCGATCCTCGAGCCGGAGCTGCCGATCATCGACCCGCACCATCACCTGTGGGACCGCACCGGCTGGCGCTATCTGCTCGATGAGCTCCTCGCCGACACCGACACGGGCCACAACATCCTGGCGACCGTCTTCGTGCAGGCGCGCTCGATGCACCGCGCGGCCGGGCCCGAGGAGATGAAGCCGATCGGCGAGACCGAGTTCGTCAACGGCGTTGCGGCCATGTGTGCGAGCGGCATCTACGGCAAGATCAGGGTCGCGGCCGGCATCGTCGCCCATGCGGATCTGACCCTCGGCGACCGCGTCGAGCCGGTGCTCGCCGCGCACGAGCGCGCCGGCGGCGGCCGCTTCCGCGGCATCCGCCACATCACGGCGTGGGATGCGGACGCCTCGATCCGCAATCCGGCCTACAACCCGCCGCCAGGCCAGATGGCGGAGGCGAACTTCCGCGACGGTTTGCGGACCCTCGGGCGGCTCGGCTTCTCGTTCGATGCCTGGCTCTATCATCCGCAGATCGACGACGTGACGGCGCTCGCGCGCGCCTGCCCGGACACGAAAGTCGTGCTCAACCACGTGGGCGGACCGATCGGCATCGGGCCGTATGCGGGCCGGCACAAGGAGATTTTTCCGCGCTGGGCCGCGTCCATCAAGGCGCTGGCGGCGTGCGACAACGTCTACGTCAAGCTTGGCGGGCTCGGCATGCGGATCGGCGGCTTCGGCTTCCACGAGCAGGCGGAGCCGCCGTCGTCGCAGACGCTCGCCGACACGTGGCGCCCTTACATCGAGACCTGCATCGCGGCGTTCGGCACCCAACGCGCGATGTTCGAGAGCAATTTCCCGGTCGACAAGGGCTCGTACAGCTATCCGGTGTTCTGGAACGCCTGCAAGCTGCTCGCCAAAGGCGCGAGCGCGGCCGAGAAGGCGGACTTGTTCGCCGGCACGGCCGCGCGGTTCTATCGCCTCGACGGGATCGATTGACCGCGGAGAGGTTTTGCCGCGCCGCTACGCGCGCGTATCGGCCCGATCGTCTCCGTCAATTGCGCCAGCTTCACGCTTCGGGTTCGCGGCACTCATTTAGTGACCTGCGCCACGCGCGTATTGAGGCCGATCGTCTTCATCAATTGCGCGAGCATCGCGTCCTGGCTGGCGATGATCCGGGCGAAGTCGGCGGAGGACGCGAAGGCCGGACGCGCGCCGAGGCGTTCGCAGCCTTCCTTGAACTCCGGGCTCGCGACCGTGTCCTTGATCGCGGCTTCGAGCCGCGCAACAATCTTCTTGGGCGTGCCCTTGGGCACCGCAATTCCGCGCCAGGCTTCGAGCGACACGTCTATCCCCTGCTCGCGTGCCGTCGGCACGTCGGGAAACGCCGGATCGCGCTTGTCCGTGAGCGTCGCGAGGAGGCGCAGGTCGCCGGCGCGCACGTAGCTCGTCAGCGCCGCCGGCAATTGCACGGCGGCATCGATATGGTGGCCGAGCAAGGCCGGCACGAGCTGGGCGGCGCCGAACGGCACGTTCACGACGTCGACCTTCGCGGTCTTGAACATCGCGACCGATGAAATGTGCGTGTGGCTGCCGGCCCCGGAATTCGCGATCGTCAGGGTCGCGGGCTTCGCTTTCGCGGCCGCGAGCACGTCGCCGAGCGTCTTCCATGGCAAATCCTTGCTCACCGCCAGGACGGGCAACTCGACCAGCACCTGCGCGACTGGTGCAAACTGCGTATAGGGGAACGGCAGCGCGCCCGAATAGTAGGTCGTCGAGATCGAGTTCGAATTCCAGACCAGCGAATGACCATCGGGCTTCTGTCCCGCCGCGTAGCGATAGCCGATCGCGCCGCCGGCACCGGGGCGGTTGACGATGAAGACCTTGACGCCGAGCCGCGTCGACAGGCCGTCGGCGAGAAGGCGCGCGCTGACGTCAGCCGAGGAGCCGGCCGGAAACAGCACGGTTATCTCGATCGGGCTCTTGCCCGGGAACGTGTCGGCGGCGAGGGACGGCGTCGCGAGGCTCGCGGCGACGACGAGGGCGAAAAGCGCTTTTATCCGTATCACGGGTTGCTCCTTCGAGCGTTCGAGTTTGGGGGCGGGCATTATTGCGTCGATGTCGATGTCGCCCGGGCGCGCCGCGGATACGCGCCGCGCGATCGGCGGTCGCGCATGCGGCGCGTCATCACGCGCCGCCCGCGATGGGGCGGCGGACGGCGGCCCGTGCGTTTTCTCATCGTGCGTTTCCGGCCGGGTGCGCCATCAGCACAAGACGATGCGGCGCCTCGTCCGATCCGAGCTCCTGCGCGCGTGCGTACCAGCGGCGCGCCTGCTCGATGTCGCCCTCCATCCCGCGCACGCCGAGCTTGGCGAGCACCGTCGGGTCGTAGGTCTCCGCGAGCGCGAGCGCGCCGGCGGCGACGCCGGCATTGGCGACGCGACTGAGCACGGTGCGCGCCGTCACAAGATCGCCGACAGCGACGAATTGCTTGCCCTGCTTGAGCAGGAGCTCGATCTCCTGCGCATCCATCGCGGGCGGCGCGCGTGGCGGGGTGGGCGGTGGCGCGAGGCTCGCCTGCGGTGCGACGGCCGGCGGGAGCGCGGCGGCGGCCGGAGGCACATGCGGAGCGGAACCACCGAGCGCGTCGGTGGGCCGGGGTGCGATCCGCAAGACCGTTACGGCGCGCGGCGCGGTGCTGGGCAGTGACGGCGGCCGCGGTGGTGCGGCGGCCGCAGGCGCCTCGACGGCCGGCCCCGCGGAAGCGACCTCGAACGGCGTCGGCGTACTTGCGAGCCCGGGGGCACGTGCGGCCTCCTGCGCGGCCGGCGGGTCGACGTTGGCCGCCGCGCGCTCGCCCGCCTGCGCGTGCAGCAACGGCGCGACCCTGTGCGGCGCGGGGGCATACCAATCGCCGACGATGAGATAGGCGATCGCCGCCGCGGCAAGGCACGCGGCGCCGGCGCCGACGACGATCTTCAGTGGGCTCGAGCCATACGCCGGCAGCGGCGGCGGGGGCGGCGGCAAGTAGGACGGCTGGAGCGAACGTGGAACGCGCAGGCCGTCGATGTGGAGTTCGGAGTCGCGCACCGGGCCGAGCGGCGGCAGTGCATCATCCACGCGGAGCGGCCGCGATGGCTGCTCGGTTGCCGCGTTGTTGCGGCGGATCAATTCCAGCAGCGCGGCGAGCTGGGCGAGGTTCTCGTCGAATTCGGTTTCGTCGTTAGCGCGACGCGGCGCGCTGGCCGCAGGCGCGTCGTCGTCGGCCTCATGCGGCTCGTCGGCCATCGCGTCGTCGCGATCCCACGGCGCCTCGGCTCGCTTGTCGTCGCGCGGCGTCTCGTCGTGCGGCGCTTCGGGCACGAGCGGGGCGTCGTACTGCTCCTCGTCGTCCTGGTCGGTCCGTTCGGGAGGCTCATCCCGCTCCGGCGGCCGCGGCGGGACGGCCTCGTCGGCGGCGCGTGGATCGAAACGCTCGCGCACGTGCTTCGGCGCGTACTCGAGAATCGTCGGGGATCTTGGAAGGCGACGACTTTCGTTCGTATCGTCGTCACGCTTCGGCCTGTTGCCTTGAGCGCGATCTCTTCCGAAACCCAGTACCCGATTTTCAGAGCCATGCTCCAGCGGCTTTTCGCCCGACGCACTCATACACACCTCCCCTTGCTCGTGCGGCTTTCGCCGCCCGCACACCCGATGCAGAACGCTTCCTTATTGTCGCGATCGATTTGGCAGATGACGGCCCGCGATGCGGGCCGCGTCACGGATGCGGCGGCGCCGGCCGTTTTTGCGCTTGCCACTCGACGAACTGGCGGAACAGCGCGTCGCGTTGCTGGGCGTTCAGGTTGGCGCCGCCGTTCGCGGCGAGGAATGCCGCGAAATCCTGCGGCGCGGCCGGCGGGTTCGGGATTGCCGCGGCTGCGGGCTGCTGGTTGAACTTCGCCAGCATCTCGGTCGCGACGCTCCAGCGCGTCCAGCCCGGCACGGTCGCGGCAAGGTTCACGTCGCGCCACTTGGGATGACGCGGCGGCTGGCGGAATTTGTCCCAGTGCGTGAACAGCGCCTCGACGAAGTGGCGCACCCGCTCGTAGCGATCGGTGCCCTTCGGCCAGTTGAACACCGCGAGGACAGCCGGGACCGCGATGGTGTCGACGCGCTCGCCGTCGCCGACCAGCGTGGGGTAGTCCTGCTTGGTCAGCTCGCCGATCGTGTAGTAGTCGGCGAATTTCTGCGAGAACGGGATCGGCACGAAGTGCAGCCCGGAATCGCGCGGCAGCTTCTCGAAGAAGTCGACCGGCTTGCCGATCACCCGCACGAGCGCGGCGATCTCGCCCGTCTTCAGCTTCTGCAGCGCGGTCGGGTTGTCGAGCATGACCGGTTCGACCTGCACGCCGAGGCGCTGGAAGACGATCGACCCGGTGAGGCTCGAGGCGCTTCCGGGCGGCCCGAAATTGACCTTCTTGCCGCGCAGGTCCTCGATGCTGTGGATCTCGTTGCGTGCCAGCACGTGCATTTCCGACACCGGCAGCCGGATCACGAACTGCACCCGGTTCTCGAGGTTGTAGATTTTCCGCGTCGTGCGGAAATACTCGAAGACATCGGACTGGGTGACCGCCACGTCGACGCCGCGCAGGTAGAGCAGGTCGTCGAGATTTGACGCGGCGCCGTAGGTGACGATCGGCAGGACGCGAAGGTTGTCTCCGTCGTCGAGCACCTGTGCGAGCTCGTCGGCAAATCGCATGTAGGTGCCGGAGAGCAGGCCGCCGGCGACGCCGACGACGGCCCTGTTCTTGCGGTCCTTGGTTGCGCTCTCGCTGCCGTTCGGCTGCAGCGATTTCGGTATCGCTTGAGCGCGGGCCGACGACCCGAGCTCAACTTTCAGCAAGCTGCCGCCGCTGACACTCAGGTCAACGAGCGACAGACACACTCCCAGTGCTAAAAATAAAAGGGTACGCATTACATTCCCCCTTTTTCCCCGTCACATTCATGCTCGAAAAGAAATATGTTGTGATTCGGGCACACGGCCGAACTTTTTTCAAAACACTTACGAATGGTATTGTCCGGTGGTTTATCAGTCGCCGCGCGGTAAAAAGGTGCGCGCGTTTCTCAAAACAGAACACCGTGCGAGACGTCGTGTCTCGGCGAAAAATGCCACGCGATGCGTCGCGCCACGGAAAAGCCCGCGTGGGTAACGCAGCGTCATGCAGCGCGATGGAAAAAGCTTTGATTGCGCTATGCGGCGCGTACGATTTTCGGAGACGATTGGATCTTCGCGTCCTCCAGAATCATGTCGGCTCCCTTCTCGCCGATCATGATCGTCGCCGCGTTGGTGTTGCCGGAGACGACCGCGGGCATGATCGAGGCGTCGACCACGCGCAGGCCCGTGAAGCCGCGCACGCGCAGGCGTTCGTCGACCACTGCCTTCGGATCCGGCCCCATGCGGCACGTGCCAACCGGATGATAGGTGGTCGAGCCGCGGCGGCGGATGAAATCGAGCAGCTCGCCGTCGTTGTCGCATTCGGCGCCGGGCTCGATCTCCTCCGCGATGTAGCGCGCCATCGCGGGCGCCTGGAAGATGCGGCGCATCGCCTTGGTGCCCGCGACGACCGTCTCGCAGTCCTTTTGTGTCGCGAGGTAGTTCGGATTGATCGCCGGCGCCGCGCGCGGATCGGCCGACTTGATGCGCACCCAGCCGCGGCTCTCCGGCCGCAGCAGCACGCAGTTGCCGGTCACGCCCGGGAACGGGTGCAAATCGCCGCCGATCTGGCCGGCCGAGAACAACGAGATCGAGCATTGCGAGTTCGGGCGTCGCCGACGTCGGCAGCGCGCGGATGAACACCGCGGACGAGACCGCCGGGATCGCCAGATAGCCGCGGCGGGTGAGCAGGTAGTGCGAGCCGTGCCAGAGCTTGCCGGCCCACGTGCGCACGGCGTCGTTGAGCGTGATCGGGTCCTTGACCCGCAGCATGATGCGGCCGGACAGGTGGTCGTTGAGGTCGTCGCCGACGCCGGGCGCATCCGAGACCACATCGATGCCGTGCGACCGGAGCAGCTCTGCCGGTCCGAGGCCGGAAAGCTGTAGGAGCTGCGGCGAGTTGAACGCGCCCGACGCGACGATCACCTCGACATTGGCGCTCGCGCTGCGCTTGTCGTGATCCCCTTGGCCGACCAGATACTCGACGCCGGTCGCGCGGCGGCCGTCGAACAGGATGCGCGTCGCCAGCGCCTCCGACACCACCTTGAGATTGGCGCGGCCGCGCGCCTGCTTGAGATAGCCGGCCGCCGTCGAGGCGCGCACGCCGTTGCGCATCGTGGTCTGGTAATAGCCCGCGCCTTCCTGCACGGCGCCGTTGAAATCGTCGTTGCGCGGATAGCCGCATTGCACCGCGGCCTCGACGTAGGCGACGGCAAGCGGATGGCGGTCGCGCAGGTCGGAGACCGCGAGCGGGCCGCCGCTGCCGTGGAATTCGTCCGCGCCGCGCTCGTTGTCCTCCGCCTTGCGGAAATAGGGCAGCACGTCCGTGTAGCTCCAGCCCGCATTGCCGAGCTGGCGCCAATGATCGAAGTCTTCCGCCTGGCCGCGGATGTAGATCAGCCCGTTGATCGAGCTCGATCCGCCGAGGACTTTTCCGCGCGGCGCGATGACGTTGCGGTCATGGCAGCCGGGCTGCGGCTCGGTCGCGTAGCACCAGTTGTAGCGGCGATCGGTGAACAGCCTGCCGAAGCCGAGCGGGATATGCAGCCACGGATGGCGGTTGTTCGGTCCCGCCTCGAGCAGCAGCACGCGATGCCGCCCCGACGCGGTGAGCCGGTTGGCGAGGACGCAGCCGGCGCTGCCGGCCCCGACGATGATGAAGTCGAACGTCTCTGAATCGGACACGTGCAGTCCCCGGTTGCTGCGGCTGCGGGCAATCGCTGCCAGGAGGAGCGAAGGCTATCGCGGCGGAGACGCCGCCGCCAAGCGCGGTTGCGCTGCACTCCCGGCGTCCGCCGTGGGTCGCGGCCCGCGAGGCGCGAAAATCGCCTGCATTGAATTCATTGTATTTTCTAGCTTTGTTTTGCGCGGGGCGCCCTTTCGGCGAGGATGAGGCCTCGCCCACGATGATGCGGCCGGAACGCTCTTATTGAAATCATTGGACTATTGCGAGGGCGTAGGAATGTGGGGTCGGCAAACGAACCCACTGCAACGGCTATCGCATCGGGACCTTGCACGCGATGTCCGCTTCGGGTCATGAGCGACTGACCCGGGTCGCCGTGATTGCCCTCCAATGACCGCAACCCACTGAAAGCCGACATCATTCGGCCGCGCCCATAGCTGCGAGCATGGATGGTAGCGTGTATCCCTTACCGCATCTTCTGACTCGCAAGCCCTTGGAGTAAAACGGACAGGTTCTCGGTCCGATCGAGCGCCCATAGCGATTTCAGAACTTCGTCCGTCCGCTCCGGCGCCCATCGGTCCGCGACATTGCTGCGGAATTTGCGCTCGACGTCGGCGCGCGTCATCGGTTGGCCCGGGAAGCCCGGCATGTTGTCGACCTGCTGCACGACGCGCTGCCCGTCTTGCAGCACCGCCGTGATCCGTACCGGCGGCGCGCCCGAGAACGTGTCGAGCGCCGGATCCGGCTTCACGGTGATCTTGCGCATCAAGGCGAGGGCGCGCGGATCGCGCAGCTTGCCGGGCGTGAAGCTGCGCTGACCGATGTCGCCGTCGAGCATGGCGCGCGCCGCGATGTAGGGCAGGCTGTGGTCGGCGGTCTCGCGCGTCTGCGGCGCCCACTTCTCGGGCTCGCTGCCGGCCATCTGGTAGCCGCGCCGCGTGGTCGCGATCTCGATTCTGGCGATGCGGTCGAGGTTGCCGACTTGCCTCGCCAGTCCGATGCCGGCCGGGATCGAGGTCTGTGCGTGCACCACGACCGGGTACGGCTTCAGGCCGACGTGATGGATGCGAAATTCGTTGCTGCGGCCGCCGAAAGCCCCGACGTCGACGTCGGCGGCGCCGGACACCAGCGCGAAGAATCCCCAGCGGCCCTCGAAGATCGGCGCCGGGCCGGTGAGGCCGGCGCGTGCGAGCCGCGCGGCGAACACCGCGTTGCGGCCGGCTTCGGCGTCGGCGAGGCCCTTCCAGTCCGACAGGTTCTGCGCCCGCGTCTGGCCAAGCGGGATGTGGTCGTTGAGCGCGAGGTTGACGGCCTGCGCGAGCCGGTCGGGCGCAAGTTTCATCAGCTTGCCGGCCGCGAGCGCGACGGCGGGCAGGCTCAGCATCGGCGGGTCCCAGCCGCGCTTGGCGAGGTCGACGGCGTCGACCAGCCGGCAGTTGATCTCGTAGGCCAGCACGATCGCGGTGATGAGGTCGGTCGCGTTCGCGTGCTCGGCTTCCGCGACCGCAAGACAGGCCGCGATGTGGTCGCTCGGATGCGCGCCCTGGCTGCCGGCGCGAGGCGCCACATAGATGTCGTTGAGATCCTGGTTGCGGAAGGCGGCGCCATTGGCGAAGGCGGCGAGATCGGGCGTGGTGCGGCGCTCGGTGCCGATCACAGTCGAGGGGCCGCCGCCGGGCGCGAGCGCGACCTCGCGGCAGATGCGCACGGCTTTCTCGTCGAAAGCCACGAGCCCGCAGCCGAGCGTGTCGATGACGACACGCTTGACCTGCTCGATCGTCGCGGCGTCGAGATCGTCGTAGCGCAGTTGCGCCGCATAGGTGGCGAGCCGCTCGGCGAGTGGGGCGGCGCCTTGCGCCCGCGCGACTGATGGTACCATCACGGCACCGGCGGCGAGCTTTAGCATGCAGCGGCGCGAGAGAGTCATTGGCGGCTCCGCAGGCAGGTTTTCGCTCTCCCCGCACGGGAGAGGACAGGGCGATCGCAGGTGATGTGAGCACGGCGATCGCGCTCCTTCTCCCCCTTTAGGGGGAGAAGGTCGGGATGAGGGGGCCTTTCCGCGAGTTGTTGAATCAAGTTCTGTTGAGGCGCCCCCTCACCCCGACCCTCTCCCCGCACGCGGGGAGAGGGAGCGCGGGTGCGGTGCGTTCCTTACATTTCATTGTGTGCTACGCCGCGCGCAGCGATGGGCCGCCACGGATGGTCAGTGCCTGCGGAACGACATCGGCCCTCGGCTGCCGGTCGAGCGCCATCAGGAGGTCGCCGATGCTGCTGGGCGTGCGCGCGGTCGATCACCATCGTGGTCATCGCCAGGAATTTCGCTTCGAGATCGTCGGCGCTGAGCGGATTGCTCGGCTCGCCTTTCGGCTCGACCGCGAACTGTGGCGTCACGGTGCGGCCATCCTCAGAACGATATCGATCGTCGCTTGCCGTCCGCCGAGGCCATAGGCGGGCTCGGCGGCGCAGCTCGATCGTATTCCGCGCCGGCGTGGATGTCGGGGTTCTTGTAGCCGTCCCAGTACTCCTTGCAGCCCGTTGCCGCCCGCCGCGAGCGCGAGCGCGACGCCGAACTGGGTGCTGCCCATGGCGGCGTTGAGATTGCTGCAGACCGGCTTCGACGCCTGCCGGATGGCGAGCTCGCTCATGCCGACGACGACCTTCTCGACCGTTCGCGAGCCGGACGCCGTCAGCGCGGTAGGCCGTCTGCGCGAGATCGATCGGGCCATGCGCATAGCGGCACGCGGCGTGCGGCTTGAAGCCCACCTCCATGATCGAGAAGTGGCGCCCGAGGTCGTCGTCGAGACACTCGACGTTGATGCGGTCGGTGAAGGCGTTGAGGAATCCTTCGCGCGAATTCGAGCGCCTTGCGCGGCCCGGTGAAGCCGCGGCTCGCCATGATGGCGGCCATCACGCCGTTGAACGCCGACTTGCCGGGACTGAACGGCTTCGCCATGCAGGGATCGTCGAGATAGGACTGGATGCCGGCCGATTGCATGCAGGCAAGCCCGATCGCGCAGGCGATCTGTTCGGCATTGCAGCCCAGAAGCTTCGCGCTCATGGCGGCGGCCCGATGCCGGCGACGGTGCCGGTGGTGTGATAGCCGCGCTGGCGGTGGCCCGGATTGATCGCCTTGGCGATCCTGATCGCAACGTCGTAGCCCGCGATTACGCCGGTCAGCACGTCGCGGCCGGATGCGCCGGACAATTCGGCGACCGCGAAGGCCGCCGGCACGAGCACGGACCCGGCCTTGATCAGGCCGGTGCCATGGGCGTCATCGAGCTCGATGCCGTGTCCGATCATCGCGTTGACGAGCGCGGCATGCGGGGTGTGGCACCTTCAGCCCGTGGCCGATGATCGTGCTCTGCGGCGCGCCGCCCCATTCCTTCACCAGCGCGATCATGCTTGTTGGCGGGTTCGCTGATCGCGGATGCGGCGATCTCGTTGCCGACCCCGTCGCGCAGAATGAGCTTCGCCTTGGCCGTCACCTCGTCCGGGATCTGCTCGTAGGTGAGGTTCGCGACATGGGTCGCGAACTGCATGGTCAGTCCGGCCAGCGCGTCGGATTGATTGTGCAGATGACATCGATTGGATTCCTGGTGTGGTCGCGACTCTAGAGCGGATTTCGCTCGGATGTAATCGCGCTCCGGGCAAGCGGCGCCCCCACCCCCAACCCCTCCCCACCACTCGCTTCGCTCGCGGGGGGAGGGGAGCCGAAACGCTGTGCCTATTCCGCCTTGATGTTGATTGTGCGCATCACCTTACCCCATTTTTCGGTCTCGTCGACGAGGTCGCTTGCCGAACTCGGCTGCCGGCCATCGACATCGGAACGCCGCCGAGATCGGCGAGCCTCGCCTTGATCTTGGGATCGGTAAGACCGGCGGTAACTGCCGCGTTGAGCCGCTCGATGATTTCGGCGGGCGTGCCCTTCGGGCGCGCCGAGGCCGAACCAGGCGGTGGCTTCGTAGCCCGGCACGAAGTCGGCGATGGTCGGAAGGTCCGGCAGCGCCGCGGAGCGTGTCGCTGAGGTGACGGCGAGCGCGCGCAACTGCCGGCCTGAGCGGAGGTACGGGGCGGTTGCGAGCGTGCGTCTCGAACATGACCTGCACCTGGCCGGCGATCAGATCGATCAGCGCCGAGCCTTCCGCCGCGATAACCGACGCGAACGAGGTCGAGCCCGGCCATGAACTTGAACAGCTCGCCCGCGACATCCGGCACGCTGCCGGCGCCGCCGGTGGCCATGTTGATCTTGCCCGGGTTGGCCTTGGCGTACGCGATGAACTCGGCCACCGTCTTCGCCGGCACCGACGGATTGACCACCATCACCTCCGGGACCCGCACGATGCCGGCGACCGGTGCGATGTCGCGAAGGATGTTGAAGCTCAGATTGCCGTAGAGCGTGGCGTTGATCGCGGCGGGCGCGCCGACGACGAGCAGCGTATAGCCATCGGCCGGCGCCCGCGCGACGAATGCCGGTCGCGAGATTGCTGCCGGCGCCCGGGCGGGCCTCGATGACGAAGGGCCCGCCGAGCCGATCCGTCAGCCATTGGCCGATGATGCGGGCCGCGATGTCGGTCGGGCCGCCGGCCGCGAAGCCGACGATGACGTGCACGGGCCGTGCCGGATAGTCGAGCGCAAACGCGCGGCGCGTGAGCGCCGGCAGCGCGAGGCCGGTGGCGGCCCAGCGCAGAACGGCTCGACGGGTGCGTCGCGTCATCGGATGGTCGGACCTGCACGGCGATGTCATCGCCGACAAGCTAGCGAGGGCGACGCCTGTGCGTAAGGGGGCGGATGCGGTCGCCCCGCTGACTTGTGAGCGAAGCATTGCGCCCGCGGCGGCGCGCCTCATCCTTGAACTCATTCGCCCTCGAGGAACGACAGGATGATGGTCACGGCCTGCTCGGGCTGCTCTTCCATGATCCAGTGACCCGAATCCCTGATCACGGCCGCGCGCACATCCGCGGCGGCGAAACCGACCTCGGTGGCGAGATGCGCGCCATAGGAATGATCGCCGCCGATCGCCAGCACGGGCATCTTCAGCTTGCCGTTTGCGACGAGCGCTTGATTGTCGATGGCGTCTTGCGCGAACGCCGCGAATTGTCCGCCGAAGGCGTTGTGGATGGCAGATGGACGGGCATAAAGCGCCGCATAATGGTCGCGCGTCTCCTCGTCGATGCGCGACGGGTTGGCCGAAAGCTCGTTGTAGAAGCGGTCGAGCAGAATTCGCTCGCGTCCCGCGACCAGGCGCTCGACGTCGGGGCCGCGAAAATTGAAGTGCCACGTCTTCGGGTTCTTCAACTGATCGTCCCAGTGGCCGATCCCAGGCAGCGGCGCGTCCATGACGACCCATCTCGTCACGCGCTGCGGAAAAAGCGCCGCAAAGGCGTAGCCCACCATGTTGCCGATGTCGTGGGTGACGAGCGCGACTTTCTCGCACGCGAGCTGGTCCAGAATGGCGGCGAGGTCGCGCGCCTGCGCGACCTTTTCGTAGCCGCCTTCGGGATGGGACGACAGGCCCATGCCGCGCAAGTCGGGAACGATGACGGCATGGTCTTTGACCAGCGCCTCGGCGAGAGGCACCCACATGTCGCCGGTGTCGCCGAAACCATGAAGAAGGAGGACGGCTGGTCCCTTGCCGCCGACGCGAACGTATTGCGTGCCGCCTGCCACGGCCATCTGCTTTGCGCCGAACGCCTGAGGCCAAGCGCCGATCGCCATGATGATGTCCTTCAATCGGCGCGGCGCCTTGCCGAGCGCGATCAATCTACCGTGGGGAACGCCCTTCCCACAACAGAAGTCAAGTCCTACCGCGTTCGCCGCTCACCCCAGCCGTCATCGCCCGCGAACGCGGGCGATCCAGTACTCCGCAGCGTATCGGTGGGACGCTCCCAGCGTCCCATTCTTACCTTCGTGAGTACTGGATTGCCCGCTTTCGCGGGCGATGACGCAGTGGGATCGGTGCCGAAATCGCCAGGTCAGCGCCAAGACCGGCGTGCGGCGGTCCGATAGAAGTGATGGCCGTAGTAGCGCCGCGCATAGTGGCGTATGTGCGCCATGCCGCGGGGGGTGAGTTGCGCGCGGGCGCTGAAGCTCATGCGCCCGCTGTCGACGTGGCCGCAATCGTGGAAGCTGCAGCCGTCGCGCAGCCCGTGCGCCGCGATGAGCGAACTCGCGTGATACATGATGCCGGCGCCCGGCGAGACGACGTTGCGGCTGAGCTGGGCGAAGTCGCACGCCTCGCCGGTGTGATGCAGCGAGTGGGGCATGTGACCCGAGGCCTGGCAGGTGATGTGCCCGCGGAAGCCGTGGGCGACGAGATCGGCGATGAGGTCGCGCATCGGGCCCGCGATGCCGGACGAAACCGTGATCGGGTTCGCGGCCGTCTGGATGGTCACGACGCCGCCGCCCGTGTGGTGAAGCGACGGCTCGACCGCGGGCTGCGATCCCGACGGCGATACGGTCTGCGCCTCCTGCGGCGATGCTTCGAGCTCGCGGCGGCGCGCATATGTGCGGGTGTACGTGCGGGTCGATCCGCGGCGGCTCATGACCACGCGCCGGGTTGCGCCGACGCGCGGGGACGGGCTTCCCGCAGGTGCCGATGCGCACATGCGATCGTTGCAGACGACGGTGGATGGCGCGCTCACGTGCGGCCGCGCAATGTATGGCCGCGCGCTTGCCGACACGCAGGACGTGACGGCAATCATCGAGGCACAATAAAGCACTGTACGCATGACATTCTACTCCGTGTTGGATTCCCCCGGCTGCCCCAAATGCGGCAGATTGGAATTCGCAACTCCGATATTGACCGTTTGGTCAATTGCCGATGCGTCGCAAGCTGACGCTTGGCGGGCGGGACGTAAGTCGGCGGAAGTGGTCGAAATGCGACGCGAAAGTGATCATTTTGCGAGCCGCAACGCGCTGGAACGAATGCGCGCTAATTGCGTTACCGACGCCCTTTTTTGAGGAATTTGTGTTGTCGCGCGGACTTTGTCGCAACCGGGAGAAGAACGACGGCGATGGTGTGATCAATGCTGGCACGATGCCGCTGCGCCGCGCGTGCCTTGGTCGAGTGGGTTAACGAAGCGTTGCGCCGATCTCCGCACCAGGAACCGCGCGTTGTCGACGCCGATCCGGATTTTGCAGTTGTGGTGCGCGTCGACGCAGAACGCAAAGCCGGTGCGCTTGCCGATCACGATGCGGTCGGTCGCCCTGATGGGACAGTATGCGTCGGACGCGAGCGCCGTCGCGTCGAGCGGCGAGCGCGCCGGTGGTGTCGGCGAGTGCGACCGCGAGGAGGACGATCAACCGTACGAAAGCGTGTCGCACCTTCCGCGATTTCGCGCGTCATGGCCGGACTTGTCGGGATCATGCCCGTCTTTATGGTAGGTCGAGCCGAGCGAGACATCGTGTGAAGCGAGGCGTTGGGTCTCGCAAGGGCTCGACCCAACCTACGGCTACTACGGCTACGGCTTTGCGACTGGGATGTCGAGCAGACGCCGAGCAGGCGAACAATTCGAGAGTCCGATCTCGGCGTTACCCGTAAACTCAGTTCACGGTATTTCGTCGCGGGCCGGGATGATGAAGTTCACGCTGCGCGCGATCACGGCTTACGAAATCTTGCGGCGTGCACATCTCATACGCGGCTATACATGGCGAGCGCGCGGAAAATCCTGGACTGGGATGAACAACTGGGACTCGGATGAACACTTGGCGCGGGGAAACACAGGGTTTGCGGATGACGGCGATGGATACGAAACCAATCACCGCACGCGTGTCGGCCGTCAGTTGGCCACCTGGATCATCCGCAATCCGGCGGCGTCGAGGTCATGAGCGAGCCTCTCCACGATGTCCGCCGCGGGGATCGCGCGCCTCAACTCGCCTCGCGCATTGTCCCGCCATGCGGGGCGCAAGGCCACGAGCTGTCGCAACATCAAAGTCGCCTTGGCGGAATCGCCGGCGTGCGCCGCCACGAGGGCGCGGGCAACGAAGCCGAGAGGGTTTTCGCCGGTAATGCCTTCGGCGTGGTATGCGGCGTCAGGGAAATTACCTTTCAGGTAATTGCCGAGGAAAAGATAGAAATGCATCCACGACGGTCGCACGGATCCGTGCTCCGCCGATTGCGCCATCATTGCCAGACCGCGATCGACTTGCCCGACCGTGATCAACCGGCCGCCGAAGCCGGCCAATATGAAAAGATCATATCGGTTCAACTCGACGGCGTGCTCCATGGCGCCGATGGCCGCCTTCGTCTCGCCGCGCGCGAAAAGAACAGCCGCCAGTATCTGATATGCGCGTGCGTTCGCCGGGGCGAGCTCGATGCCGCGCCTGGCCAGGACCAGAGCGCGATCCAACGCGCGCGGCGCGGCCGCATCCTGACCGGAGCCGAACACATACTCGGTGTCATAGATGGTCGCCAACCAGACGAGTCCGGCCGTAAAGCTCTGGTCGGCAGCCGTCAGCCGCTCGAGGCAGGATCGCGCCGCATCGTGCTGCGCGGGTTCACGGGTGCGGACGGCATCCATCGCCAGAAGAATGCAGCGATAACGCGGGTCGCCGTGCGGAGCCGCGAGATTCTTCGTGTGTTCGCGCGCTTGAATGACGCCGAACGGCTGGAGCAGCGAGGACGCGACGTCGATGACGACCTTGTCCTCGCCGGCTCCGCGCGCGTTTCCGGACGCGATCCGGTCAAAGGTCCGCGACCAGACCTCGGCACCTTCGGCAACGTCGCGCAGCCGGAAGCTCGCCGTCGCGGTCCCGTCGGCGTTGTATTCCACGATGCCATTGAGCGCGTAGTCGGCGGATTGGCCCGGCTGCAGTTCGGCCGTGACGTTGATCAGGTCGAAGCGCGAGAACGCATCGGTCAGTTTTTCCCACAACTGCGTCGACGACAGGGATTGCGGGCCGGGCGTACCGGCCACATCCAAGCGGTTCACCAGGAGCGTGGGCATCCCGTTTCCGTGCGACGACGCGGCCATGTCGCTGCGCGCGGGCAAGGAAACGGCCTGGGGCGAGCGGTTCAAGCCGCCCTGTGGCATGAGGATCATTGCCGCCGCGGCCGCCCCGACGACCAGCGCGGCCATGATCAGCCGCGATGGCAGAGCAGCCTTCCATCGCGATCTCCATCCGCCGGGCGCGGTGGATTCCTTCGTCTCATCGACGGTCGCGGCGGCGCGCCGGCTGAACAGCGGCACGTAGCCGCCGAGCGGGACCTCGATGAGCACGTCGTCGCTGGCCCCCGGCCCGGCGTAATAGCGCGCCAGCGCGCGGCGCAGGCGCGTCGCCTCGACCCGCACGATGGGATCGATCTGCGGATCGAAGTTGACGTCGCGGCGTAGCACCTCGACGGCGATCACATACCCCTTGAGGCGATCGCTCTTGCCGTTGAGCGCCGCCTCGACGATGAAGGAGAGGAACGAGATCAGCTGGGGCGAATTGTTGAAGACGTCGCTCGCCGTGATCCGCGTCAGCTCGGCACTGATCTCATCCGGAGCCGGCTGGGAGCTCGCCACGATCGCTGCCGATGTCATGTCTCGCACCTCGGCGGAAGCGGCCGGATCAGCCATGTGCCGCCGCCCGCACCGCTGCCCGCCGCTGCGGGATCACGGGCTGCGCACTACGCCATGCATGTCACAAAAAGAGGTCGATCAGGGATTGGCGCCACGACTTGCGTCAGCCGCCTGACGAAGATGCCGCGCTCCTGGGCCGCCCCGGGCTTAGGTAGTGTGTAACAAATTCGCGCGCTTGGGACGAGTCTCAAATGTGCTGGACGTAGGTGTCGCGAGGGTGAGCGCGACAATTCTTGTTCGGGTCGACGTCGCGCGAAGGCGCTACAACGTGGCAGCACTGCGTCACCCGGATGCGGGTTGGCAAGTATTTCTCGACGTAAGTTTCCAAATACTTCGATGTGTTCCTTGGGGTGCCCTCAGAAATACAGTATATATTCAAAGCTTGTTTAGGTATATTTTAATAATCGGGAATGCAGATATCTGAACTACTTGCGAGGGTTTCCCCATGTCTCATTCATTCTCCATTGGCCGCATCAGCCACAAGGTCAGCGCGCTCGGTGCGCTCGGCGTTCTCGGCCTCGTCGCGGTCGCGGCGATCTATTTCACCGGCAAGGCGGCCGAGGACGAGCACCGCCGGACCGCCGAGGCCGCCGGCACCATCAGCAGGCTCTCCGACGAATCGGCGATCGCGCTGCTTGACGCGCGCCGCGCCGAGAAGGACTTCCTGCTTCGCAATGACGAGAAATACATCACGCGGCACGGCGAGGCCGTCCGCCACGCATCCGAGAGGCTCGACGCGCTGGCGAAAAGCGTCGCGACCGCTAACCTGCCCGACATTGCCGCGCGCCTCGCCGCCGTCCGCCAGGGATTCGGGACGTACGTGAAGAATTTCGCCGCGCTGGCCGAGGCGCGCCATCGTCAAGGCCTCGACGAGAATTCGGGCCTGCAGGGCGCGCTGCGCGACTCGGTTCACAACATCGAAGGCAAGCTCGCATCCATCGGCGACGCCCGGCTCATGGCCGCGATGCTGATGATGCGTCGCCACGAAAAGGATTTCATCCTGCGCGGCGACCTGAAATATCGCGACGCGTTCCTCGGCAGCGGCGCCGACTTTGCTAAGCTGATCGCGGCCGCCGGACTGAGCGACGCGCTCAAGCGCGAGCTCGACGACAAGCTCGACGCCTACCGCAAGGACTTCGTTGCCTGGACGGAGGGCACCGCCGCGTCCGCGCAGGCGCAGCGGGCGATGTCGGAGGCGTATGCGGTGATCGAGCCGCAGATCGCGCAGCTGCAAAAGAGCATCGATGAGGTGCGCAGCCGCGCCGACCAGGCGAACGAATTCTTCGCGCGCCGCGACCGAGCTGCGCATGGAAATCGCGGTCGTCGCCGCGGCGCTGGCCGCGCTTGTCCTCGCGTTCCTGCTGGCCCGGTCGATTTCGCGGCCGCTATCGGCGATGACGCGGGCGATGGCCGAGCTGGCCGACGGGAAGTTCGAGATCGTTCTGCCCGGTCTCGGCCGCCGCGACGAGGTCGGCGAGATGGCGCACGCGGTGGAGACGTTCAAGTTCAAGGCGATCGAGAAGGCGCGCCGCGACGCCGAGCAGGAGGAGGCCAAGGCGCGCGCCGCCGCGGCCGAGCGCAAGGCGGCGCTGCACCTGCTCGCCGACGAGTTCGAGGCCGCGGTCGGCAATACGGTCAAGACCGTGTCGTCCGCCGCCACCGAGCTCGACGCGGCGGCCGGCAGCCTGGCGACGACCGCCGAGACGACCCAGCAGCTGTCGGTGAAGAGTCTCCGCCGCCTCCGAGGAGGCTTCCACCAACGTCCAGTCGGTTGCGTCGGCGACCGAGGAAATGGCGACCTCGGTCGCCGAGATCGGCCGCCAGGTCCAGGAATCGAGCCGAGTCGCCCAGGAGGCGGTCGCGCAGGCGGACGAGACCGACGCGCGCATCGTGGAGCTGTCGGCGGCGGCCGGACGTATTGGGGACGTCGTGAAGCTCATCACGGCGATCGCCGAGCAGACCAACCTGCTCGCGCTCAACGCCACGATCGAGGCGGCCCGCGCCGGCGACGCCGGCAGGGGCTTTGCGGTCGTCGCCCAGGAGGTGAAGGCGCTGGCGGCGCAAACCGCCAAGGCGACCGGCGAGATCGGCGCGCAGATCGCCGGCATGCAGGCGGCGACCGAGGATTCGGTCGCCTCGATCAAAGCCATCAGCGGCATCATCGGGCGCATGTCGGAAATCGCCTCGACCATCGCGGCGGCGGTCGAGGAGCAGGGCGCGGCGACGCAGGAGATCGCGCGCAACGTCCAGCAGGCCGCGGCGGGGACGACCGAGGTCGCGAGCAACATCACCGATGTGAACCGCGGCGCAAGCGAAACCGGCTCGGCCTCCGCACAGGTTCTCTCGTCGGCCCGGTCGCTCAGCAATGAGAGCAGCCGGCTGAAGATCGAGGTCGATCGATTCCTGGTTACGGTGCGGGCTGCGTAACGGGAGCGTACGGCTCGTCACTGTCCGGCCGCGCCCTCGCGTCTCTCCGGTCGCGCTGCCGGGCTCATTTCAGAGACCGCCGCCCATCGCGAACATGTCGGCGGCCGGATGGCACCCCTCATCGGCGGGAAAGGGAGGCGTAGAGTCGCTGCAGCTCTGCCACGGCTTTGATGGCGTCGCTGATCTGGCGCGAGAACATCGTGATCTGGTCGAGGCACTTTTCCCGCGTCAGCTTCAGAGCCTGCCGCGAGGCGCGCCCATTCCTGGCATCGATCATTTGACGGATCTCGGCCAAGGTGAAGCCGAGGGTTCGTCCCTTGAGGATGAGCGCAAGCTGCTCCTGATCCGTCCGGCTGTAGATTCGGCTTCCCTGGTCGCGGGTCGGGCTGAGCAGCTCCTTGCTCTCATAAAAGCGCAGCGCCCGCGGCGTGACGTTGAACTTTTCCGCCATCTCGCGGATCGACAGGAGGGCCGGCTCGGCGTCCGCCGTGGACGTCTCGACGTCAATCCAGACGACGTCCGCTTCAGCGAATACGGAGGTTTCAGCAAGACCGGGTTTCATGCGAATCTACCACTGTTGACCTTGGGGCGGGCGGCTCGGTGCCGGTTGACGCCCGGTCAATGGGGTCTTTCGAATTTCCGAGGGAGAAAAACACGGCGTAGCTTCGGCTGGATTACTGTTAACTGGGTCCGTTGGCCTGCTTTGTCGGCCGTTGCGCGGGGAAGCAGTCGCCGAAGCTCAAGGAAACGGCAGGACTCCACATGTTGACGCTGGGGCACCTACGCCGCGAACTCCGGGGCAGTGCCTTATCGATGTGCGGCGACGTGCGCTCGAACTCGGGGTGAGCGATGACGGCGATGGCGATGGATGGGGCATTGACGCGATAGGACTATCGCGGCGCGTGCGATTCCGTTTGCAGCAATTGCATCACGGCGTCGGCTGCCTTGATGCCGGTGCGATAGGCGCCGTGCGCGGTCGAGTAGTCGTGGTCGGAGCACGCCTCGCCGGCGAAGAACAGCCGGTCGTCGATCGGCGCCGCGAGCGCGGCGCGCATCGGGAATTTTCCGGGCCGCGCATACGAATAGGAGCCGAGCGCAAACGGATCGTGGCCCCAGGACGTCGCCGCGATCGGATGGAGACGTTGGCGTATGTCGGCGCCGAGGTGGGAGGCCAACTGGTCGAGCGCGTAGCGCGCAAACGCGTCGTCGCCCGCGCGCTCGAGATCCCAGGCGAGATCGCCGCCGAAATAACACTCGATGACCGGCCGCCCGAACGGGCGCAGGTGATAGCTGCCGGTGTGCGGCCGGTCGATCGCGCCGAACAAGCGCGTCTCGGCCGGCAGGTCGTCGGGGGGCTCGACGCGCAGGAAAAGCTTGTCGGCGAGACCGAGCGGCAGGCCGGCGGCGGCCTCGAGCTTTTCGGGCAGCGCCGGCACAAAGCGCAGCGCCTCGCGCGCGATGATGCCCGCGGGCACCGCGACGATCGCGGCGCGCGCCGCGATATCGCCCTGCGGCGTGACGATGCGCAGCCGCGGGCCCGAATGGTCGATCAGCGCGACCGGGCAATCGAGCCGCAGGTCGAGCGGAGCCGCATAGGCCTCGATCAGGGTGCCGTAGCCTTGCGCGACGCGCCAATTGGTGCCGCTGTCGTGATAGCTCGCGAGGTCGCGCGCCGACACGTCCGCAAGCTCGCCGCCGCTGATGTAGTTGCCGATCGCGTTGAGCAACGGATTCCAGCGCGAGCCCGGCTCGAGGAACTGCGCCGCCGGCCGGTCGACCGGATCGTTCTCCGCGGCGCCGACGCGGTCGAAGAAGGCATCGCTCGCGGCGCGAAACTCCGCGAGGTCGTCCTCGGGAAATCCGAGCGTGCGGCGGCGCGGCGCGCCCCACGGCGGCGGCGTGCGGTCGACTGTCATGCCGAGCGTCGGCGCGAGCGCGGCCCATTCGTTCTCGTCCGCCGAATGCAGCCAGCCGCAGCCGAGGTCGAGCGGGACATCGCCGCGCAGCGTCCAGGCGCGCCCGCCGGCGCGCGGACGCGCCTCGAGGACGAGGGTCGCAATCCGCGCCGCGACGAGCCGGTGCGCCGCCGCAACGCCGGCCGCGCCCGCCCCGATCACGACGACATCGATCTCATGCATGCTTCACCGCCACGCGCTCCGGACCGCATTTATATAGGTCGGAGCGCGCGCGCCGTCGCCCCACGCCAAAGACGGCGAATGCGCGCTAAAACAGTTTCGTAAAAAATAAACTATTTTAGATTGCATCCGCCTCGCGCTATGTTCGGCGAACCCCCGCCAAGCGCATCGGCTCACGCGACCGCGCGCTGAAACGTCCGGCCACGCCCAATGCGGCGGAGTGATTGCTCGGCGGCCTGCCGGCGGCGCGGCGCGTCGACGTAGCCGTCGCGCGATGCTGCCCGACCGTCCTCGCCGTCGAGGCGCAGGTCCGCGCAAACCGCGACGCGTGACACGCGGCTCGGCCCGCGCGAGCATGTCCACGTCATGCCCGCGCTTGTCGCGGGCATCCACGTCTTTGTCGCACGTAGCGTGAAAGACGTGGATGGCCGGGACATAGGCGAGCGAAGCGACGCCGTTCTTCGAACGGCTATGCCCGGCCATGACGATTTCTGAGGACGATTCCCTGAACCGGTGCGCCGCGAAACGCCGCTACGCCGTCCGCACCGTCTCGACGAACTTCGCCACTTCCGACTTGAGGTGATTGCTTTCGTTGGCGAGCGACTGGGCCGAGACCAGCACCTGGGAAGCGGCCGAGCCGGTCTCGCTCGCGCCGCGGGTGACCTCGCTGATGTTGCCGGTGACCTGGGCGGTGCCGTGCGCGGCCTGCTGGACGTTGCGGGCGATCTCCTGGGTGGAAGCGCCTTGCTCCTCGACGGCGGCCGCGACCGAGGTCGCGATGCTCGAGATGCGCGCGATGGTCCCGCCGATCTCCTTGATGGCGGTGACCGACTCGTGGGTCGCGGTCTGCATGCCGGCGATCTGGCCGCGGATCTCGTCGGTCGCCTTGGCGGTCTGCGCCGCGAGCTGCTTGACCTCCTGGGCGACAACCGCAAAGCCCTTGCCGGCGGCGCCGGCGCGGGCGGCCTCGATGGTGGCGTTGAGCGCGAGCAAGTTGGTCTGCTCCGCGATGGCGGTGATCAGCTTGACCACGTCGCCGATGCGGCCGGCGGCCTGCGAGAGCTCCGAGATGCGCCCGTCGGTCTTGCGCGCCTGCGCGACCGCCTCGGTGGCGATGCGGCTCGATTCCTGTACTTGGCGGCTGATCTCGCTGACCGAGGCCGCCATCTCGTCGGTGGCGCTGGCCACCGATTGGACGTTTGTCGAGGACTCTTCCGACGCAGACGCGACCGCGGCGGAGAGCTGCTGCGTCGTCTCCGCGGTCTTGCTCATGGAGCCGGCGGCGGATTCGAGCTCCATCGAGGTGGTCGACACGGTGTCGACGATCTTGCCCACGGCCTGCTCGAATTCGTCGGCGAGCCGGGCCATGGCGACCTTGCGCTCGGCGTCGGCCTTCTCGCGCGCCGCCTTGCGCTCCGCCGATGCCTGCTCCTCGGCTTCAAGCTTCATGGCGGCCGCGCGCGCATCCGCTTCCTTGCTGGCGACCGCGTGGCGGCGGAAGGTGAGCATCGAGAACACGGCCGACGCGATCAGCACCACGATCACGAACATGCCGACGCCGAGGCCGACGCGGTTCGAGCGGGTCATGTCGGCCACGACCGACGTCTCGGCGCGGTGCGCGATGGCGTCGGAGGCGGCGGAGATCTTGGCGATCACGTCCTCGAGCTCCGCGCCCAGCGGCGTGTTGCGCTCGCGCTCGAGCTTGAGATAGGTGTCGTAGGTCTGCTTGGTGGCGTCGATGACGTCGTTCATCTTTTGCGTCAGGTCGAGCAGCCCGTCGATCGCGGCGATCAACTTCGCGTCCTTGGTGTCGGCGCGGGCGCGCTGCAGCTCGATGTAGACCTTGTCGGCGGCCTGATACATCTTGCCGAGCACGACCGGCTCCTGCAGCGTCGCGTAACGCCAATAGGCGGCGTTGGTGTCGAGCATCGCGGTCGCGGCATCGCGCATGCGTGGCTCGGCGGTGGTGTTAGTCTTGAGCTCCGGCAGCGCGAGGGCGGCTTGCATCCCCTGGTTCCACTTGATCATCAGGTCGGACTCGTTGCCCTGCTGCTTCACCATGTCGAAATGGGCCTTCGCCATGTCGAGGCTGATCGACATGAACTCGCCGAGCTTCGTCGAGAACTGCTCGAGTCGCGTGCGGTTGTCCGCGTCGAGCACATGCTCGGCGGCGGCCTTGGCGTGCGCGAGCGCCTCGGCGCCGGAGCCCTTCATGTCCTCGAACGCCTTCTGCGCGTCGCTGAGGTTGTGGGCGAGGACGATGTTGCGGCGCTGGACCTGGCCGCGCAGGTAGGCCTGCTGGGCGAGCATGACCTCCTTCACGACGGCGTTCTGGTTGCGGGCCAATTCATTGGCGCGGGAGATGGAGACGTCGCTCAGCTGCTCGTTGAGGATCATGCCGCCGACCAGCAGCACGCCGATGGCGGCGGACGCGATCAGCTTGGCGTACAGGTTCTTGAAAACGCGGAAGATGCGAAACATGCGGCGCCCCATCGGTGCGGTCACGGCCCGGGACACCTTTAGGGCGAGAATCGTTAATTGCCGGTTCGCGCGCCACAATTCGCCGCCCGGGCAACAGCCGTCCGGTGGCGAATTATCGTTTGCGATCAACCTTGGATTGGAGCACGGCGTACGCCCTCCCTCTCCCCGCTCTCGCGGGGAGAGGGTTGGGGTGAGGGGCGCTGAGGTTCAGCGAAGGACTTCGGTTGCAATGACTCGCGGAGGCGCCCCCTCATCCCGACCTTCTCCCCTACTAAAGGGGGAGAAGGGGCGCGGGCGCTGTGCGGATGTCGTTACTCGGTCTTGCCGATCTGGTTGAGCTTGGCGCGCACGGCGGCGATGTCGAGCTCTTGGTCCGCCTTCGTCGGCGCCTCGGGCTCCTCGGGCTGCGGCTTCGCGGTCGTCACTTCGGCGGGGAGCAGGGTCACGCCATGATCGGGCTCCGGCGGCTTCTCCTTGGCGGCGCGGTTGACCTCGATGTCGAGATCGATCTGCGAGCACAGGCCGAGCGTGACGGGGTCGAGCGGCGTCAGGGTCGCGGCGTTCCAATGGGTGCGCTCGCGAATCGCCTGGATGGTCGACTTGGTGGTGCCGACCAGGCGCATGATCTGGCTGTCCTTGAGCTCGGGGTGGCTGCGCACCAGCCACAGGATCGCGTTCGGCCGGTCCTGCCGGCGCGACACCGGGGTATAGCGCGGGCCCTTCTTGCGCTTGGCCTCGGGCAGGCGGACCTTGGCGTCGGCAAGCTTCAGCCGGCGCTGCGGGTCGGCCTCGGCCTGCTCGATCTCCTCGCGCGTGAGCTGGCCGGTCTGGATGGGATCCAAGCCCTTGATTCCCTGGGCCGAATCGCCATCGGCGACCGCCTTCACCTCGAGCGGGTGCAGCTTGCAGAAATCGGCAATCTGGTCGAACGACAGGGCGGTGTTCTCCACCAGCCAGACGGCGGTGGCTTTCGGCATCAGCGGCTGCACGGCCATGGCGGACCTCCGGAAAAACGTCCCAAGTTCCCTCGTCCCCGGATAAAAAGGTTCTTCAGCTTCGCCCGCCCTTCCAGGCGAAGCAGGTGTCATCGGGGATGACGGGAATACGTGTAGTATATAGGCAATGCGGGCATATTTATGCAATCCCTGCGTGGTTTGGCCGGCCTTGACAGGTCGGGCGGGCTGGCCCATGTCCGGGAAGAATTGAAGGGACCATGAACAAAAGCGAACAGATTTCGGCCCCATCCGCGGCCCAGAAGCCCGTCCTCGACGTCATGCTCTGCTCGCCGCGCGGCTTTTGCGCCGGCGTGGTGCGGGCGATCGAGACGGTCGAGCGCGCGCTCGCGCTCTATGGCGCGCCGGTCTATGTCCGGCACGAGATCGTCCACAACCGCTATGTGGTCGACAGCCTGCGGGCCAAGGGGGCGATCTTCGTCGAGGACCTCGCGGAGGTGCCGGATACCGGCGCGCCGGTGGTGTTTTCGGCGCATGGGGTCTCGAAGACCGTGCCCCAGGAGGCCAAGCGCCGCCGCTTCTTCACCCTCGACGCCACCTGTCCGCTGGTCACCAAGGTGCATCGCGAGACCGAGATTCACCATCGGCGCGGGCGTGAAATCTTCCTGATCGGCCACGACGGCCATCCCGAGGTGGTCGGCACCATGGGGCAGCTGCCGCCCGGCGCGGTCCGCCTGATCGAGACCGTCGAGGACGCCGCGACCGTCGAGCCGAAGGATGCGAGCAACCTCGCCTACGTGACGCAGACCACGCTGTCGATGGACGACGCGGCCGAGATCGTCGCCAAGCTCAAGGAGCGCTTCCCGAACATCATCGGGCCGCACAAGGACGACATCTGCTACGCGACCACCAACCGCCAGGAAGCGGTGAAGAAGGTCGCCCACATCGTCGACGCGATGATCGTGGTCGGCTCGCCGAATTCGTCGAACTCGCAGCGGCTCAAGGAAGTCGCCGAGCGCAACGGCTGCCCCTACGCGGTGCTGCTGCAGCGCGCCGAGGACATCGACTGGGAGCGGCTCTCGACCATGAAGCACCTCGGCATCACGGCAGGGGCGTCCGCGCCGGAAGTGCTGGTCGAGGAAATCCTCGACGCGCTCGCCAAGCGCTACACGCTGCGCATCGAGACCGTCACGGCGGCCGAGGAGGATGTGTTCTTCCCGCTGCCGCGGCCACTACGTGACATTGCGGCGGCCGAGTAGGGCGTCTTCACGGTTTCTGAGCCTCTCTTAACCTGCCGGTCGGTCCATGGCCGTCTACACCGATGTCGCGGTCGAAGAACTTGCGGCGTTCCTCGGCGCCTATGATCTCGGCGAGCTGCTCGCCTACAAGGGCATCGCCGAGGGCGTCGAGAACTCGAACTTCCTGCTGCACACCAGCCGCGGCTATTTCATCCTGACGCTCTACGAGAAGCGGGTCGCGGCCGGCGACCTGCCGTTCTTCCTCGCCTTGATGGAGCACCTCGCGGCGCGCGGCCTCACGTGCCCGCAGCCCGTCAAGAATCGCGTCGGCGAGACGCTCGGCCGGCTGGCCGGGCGGCCGGCCGCGATCGTGACCTTCCTCGACGGCATGTGGATCCGGCGGCCGAGCGCGACCCACTGCGCCGGGCTCGGGCGCGCGCTCGCCGAGCTGCATCTCGCGGGCGCGGATTTTCCCATGCGGCGCGCCAACGCGCTCTCGGTCGAGGGCTGGCGGCCGCTGTACGAGGCGGCGCAGAAGCGCGCCGACAGCGTGCAGGCGGGGCTTGCGACCGCGATCGCGGCCGAGCTCGGCGTGCTCGCGGCGCACTGGCCGCGCGACTTGCCGCACGGCGTGATCCACGCCGACCTCTTCCCCGACAACGTGTTCTTCCTCGGCGACAAGCTGTCGGGCTTGATCGACTTCTACTTCGCGTGCACCGATACGCTCGCGTACGATGTCGCGATCTGCCTCAACGCCTGGTGCTTCGAGCCGGATCACGCCTACAACGTCACCAAGGGGCGCGCGCTGCTGCAGGCCTATGCGGCCAAGCGCCCGCTGTCGGCCGCGGAGCTCGATGCATTGCCGCTGCTCGCGCGCGGCGCCGCGACGCGCTTCCTGCTCACGCGGCTCGTCGACTGGCTCAACGTGCCGCCGGGCGCGCTGGTCAAGCCGAAGGACCCGATCGAGTATTACCGTAAGCTGCGCTTCCACCAGGCGGTCGCGAGCGTGCGTGATTATGGGATTGGCTAGCGCGTGACGACAGGCAACGTCATCATCCATACGGACGGCGCCTGCTCGGGCAATCCGGGCCCGGGCGGCTGGGGCGCGATCCTGCAATGGGGCGATCACACCCGCGAGATCAAGGGCAGCGAGCCGCACACCACCAACAACCGCATGGAGCTGATGGGCGCGATCTCGGCGCTGGAGACGCTCAAGCGGCCCGTCACGGTCGACCTGCACACCGACAGCCAGTACATGCGCGACGGCATCACCAAATGGATCAACGGCTGGAAGCGCAACGGCTGGAAGACCGCCGACAAGAAGCCGGTGAAGAACATCGATCTGTGGCAGCGGCTCGACGCCGCGCTCGCGCAACACATGGTGCATTGGCACTGGGTGCGCGGCCACGCGGGCCACGATCTCAACGAGCGCGCCGATGAGCTGGCGCGCTCGGCGATTGCAGAGATGCGGGCGACTAAGTGATTTAGGCAGTGCGCCCGCGGCTCCCTCTCCCCGCGTGCGGGGAGAGGGTCGGGGTGAGGGGGCGTTTCCGCAAGTCGTTACCGACGATTTGCTTCGCCGAGAGTGAGCGCCCCTCACCCCAACCCTCTCCCCGTAAGAACGGGGAGAGGGAGCGCGGGCGCTGTGCCGGGGATCTTACAGCTGCTTGAGCAGCGCGTCGGCGCCGGAGACGTCGGCCTTGCCGGGTGCGTCCTCGACGTTGAGCGACTTCACGACGCCGTTGTCGACCAGCATGGAGTAGCGCTTCGAGCGGGTGCCGAGGCCGTTGGCCGAGGCGTCGAGCGTCATGTCGATCGCCTTGGCGAAATCGCCGTTGCCGTCGGCGAGGAATTCGATCGCGTCGGCGCCGGCCGCCTTCTTCCACTCGTTCATGACGAAGCCGTCGTTGACGCGCGGTGACCGCGATGGTGTCGACGCCCTTCGCCTTGATGGCGTCGGCGTTCTTCACGAAGCCGGGCAGGTGGTTCTTGTGGCACGTCGGCGTGAATGCGCCGGGCACCGCGAACAGGACGACCTTCTTGCCCTTGAAGACCTCGTCGGTGGTCTTCCAGCCCGGCCCCTCGGCCGTCATCACTCTGAATTTCGCTTCGGGAAGGTGATCGCCGACCTTGATGGCCATGGGGAATCCTCTCTCATGCTTGGAGGTTGAAAAAATCGTTCGATGGATGGGGGCGCTAAATTAGCCCGGCCGAAGGATTAGTCGAGATGGGCTTTGACCTCAATGGCGCCTGCGCCGGACGTGAGCGTGAAGGTCAGGAGGGCGCCTTCGGTCTTGGCGCCCGGCGGCACGCCGTCGACCATCGAAGGCAAAGCGACGCAAGCCTGCGGGCGCGCCGGCGATCGGTTCGGGCAGCGGCAAGGCCCAATCGGGCGAGGGGCCCTCGGCGAAAAGGTCGACGGGATCGGGGCCCGCGACATCCACGATGATGCGGGGATGATCGCCGCCCGCTTCGCGCCGCACCGCGCGCACGGCGAGCGGCGCCGCGTCGCCGAGCTTGGCCGGCTTCGGCACCTGCGCGTCGGCCGCGGTCAGCGCGGCGTCGAAGGCGGAGGGCGCGCCGTCGAGCAGAAGCTCGGCATGGCCGTCAGCGGGGACGCACAGCTTGTCGCAGACCGCATAGCCGACCTTGAGGCTGAGCTTGACGGGCTTGCCCGGATCCTGCGGCACGACGCGCAGCGGGAAGACCACGTCGTCGGTGTAGACGATCGTGGCGCCGCTCTCGTCCAGGTGCCGATGCGGCGCGGGCCATTCGATCGCGATCGACTTCACGTTCTGCGACTCGGCGAAATCGAAACGCGGCGGCACGCCCGAGTCGCCCGGATAGCGCCAGTAGGTCTTCCAGCCGGGCGCGAGCTTGATCTCGATGCCCGCGCGCAGACCCGCATCGCCGGCGTGCCGGTTTCCGGCGATCAGGCGGACGCCGGCGCGCGCATCCGCGTCCCAGGGCGACGCGTCGGCCGCGTACGCGGCGCCGCCCAGCAACGTCAGCGCGAATATGACGGCGCCGGCCGCGCCGGGGTGGAGCCGTTGCCGCAATGTGGATGCAATCATATTTGAACGTTTAGCGACCGTAGGGCGTCGCGGCCATTGAAAAAGTCGTGAACCGGACATGAACCGGGCGTGAACTGGATTGGGGCTGCGGCGTTTGATCAACCGGGGCGATCGGGCTAACATTTTGCGATGAAGGTTGCGAAAAAGAAGGCACAGTCCGGCGGCCCCAAGCGCGGCTATCTGGACGGACAGATGCTGATCGCGATGCCGAGCATGCGCGACGAGCGCTTCTCGCGCAGCGTGATCTATGTGTGCGCCCACTCGTCCGACGGCGCGATGGGCATCATCGTCAACCAGCTTGCCGCCAACATGAACTTCCCCGACCTGCTGGTGCAGCTCGAGGTCATTCCGGCGGCCGACCTCATCCAGCTGCCGCAGCGTGCCGGCACCGTGAAGGTGCTCAAAGGCGGGCCGGTCGAGACCGGCCGCGGCTTCGTGCTGCACTCGGCCGACTTCTTCATCGAGAACTCGACCCTGCCGATCGACAACGGCATCTGCCTCACCGCGACGCTCGACATCCTCAAGGCGATCGCGCGCGGCGACGGGCCGGCCTCGGCCGTGCTCGCGCTCGGCTATGCGGGCTGGGCGCCGGGCCAGCTGGAGAACGAGATCCAGGAGAACGGCTGGCTGCATTGCACCGCCGACTCGGAGCTGATCTTCGGCGGCGACAACGACGGCAAGTACGAGAAGGCGATGAAGAAGCTCGGCATCGATCTCGGGATGCTGTCGAGCGAAGCCGGGCACGCGTGATTGACTCGTAGGGTGGGCAAAGGCGCGCTGCTTCGGCCTTTCCGCGTGGGCAAAATCGCGTGCGCGCCGTGCCCACGCGGCGAGGCACGTCAGGCGATTTTGCCCACCCTACAAATCACCGCACCGTTTCCAATCTTTCGCTGGTGATCATCGTGCGCGCCTGCTCGGCCGACATCGGCTCGCCGAACGCGAAGCCCTGCGCGTATTCGCAGCCGAGCTGGTAGAGCTCGACCGCGTCGGAGTCGGTCTCGGCGCCTTCCGCCACCACCTCCATGCCGAGGTCGTGCGCGAGCGAGATGATCGAGCGCAGGATCACGGGGCGTTTGCCCTTGGCGCCGGTGCGCACGAACGACTGGTCGATCTTGATGCGTGTCGAACGGGAAGCGCTGCAGGTAGGACAGCGACGAGTGCCCGGTGCCGAAATCGTCGAGCGCCAAGCCTGGCGCCGAGCTCCTTCATGCGTTGGAGCATCTGCGCCGCGAGTCTCGGGGTTCTCCATGACCAGCGATTCGGTGAGCTCGAGCTTGAGCGTGCCGCGGATGAGGCCCGAGCGCGCCAGCACGGTGCGCAGGTCGTGGATCAGGTCGTGGCGCAGCAACTGGCGCGACGAGACGTTGACGCTCGCGAACAGCGGCGCGCGGCCGCGCATCGGCGCGCTGCCAGATGCCGAGCTGGCGGGCGGTGCGCTCGAGCGCGAACAGGCCGAGGTCGACGATCGAGCCCGATCTCCTCGGCGAGCCGAGATGAACTCGGACGGCGACAGGCGGCCCGAATCTTGGGATGATCCCAGCGCGGCGAGCGCCTCGAAGACCGACGACCGAGCGATCTTCGAGCCGGATGATCGGCTGGTAGAGGATCGTGATCTCCTCGCGCTCGAGCGCGCGGCGCAGCTCGCACTCGAGGGTGAGCCGGTCGGTCTTGCGCGCGCGCATCGCCGGCTTGAACACCTCGATGTCGATCGCCGCCGATGCGCTTGGCGTGATACATCGCGAGCTCGGCATCCTTGAGCACTTCCTCGTTGCGCGCCGACTGGTTGTCGGACAGCGCGATGTCCGATCGAGGCGGTGAGGAAGATCTCGCGATCGTTGAACGTGATCGGCGCGCGCAGCGCCTTGCGTAGCGTCTCGCGCGAAGGCGAGGATGCGCTCCGGCTTCGCGTTCTCGGACAGCAGGATCAGGCTGAACTGATCGCCGGACATGCGGTGCGAGCGTGTCTTGCGGCTTGAGCAGGCGGGCGAGCCGGCGCGCCAGCGTGAGCAGGATCGAGTCGCCGACCGCCATGCCGACCGAGTCGTTGACCTGCTTGAAGCGGTCGAGATCGATCACCATCACGGTCGACTTGATGGCGGCGTCGGCTCTTGCCGAAGGCGAGCACGGCCTCGAGCCGGTCGAGGAAGAGCTGGCGGTTGGGCAGGCCGGTGAGATTGTCGTGCACCGCAGTCGTGCAGCAGGCGCTCTTCGGCGGTCTTGAACTCGGTGACGTCGGTGAGCGTGCCGACGAGGCGCACCACCTCGCCGTCGGAGCCGACCACCGGCCGCGCCTTGAGGGTGAACCAGAGATAATGCCCATCCGGCGTGCGCAGGCGGAAATCCTGCATCAGCCGGCCGCGCCGCTGCTCGAGCACGCCGTCGAGGGTGGCGCGGAAACGGTCGCGATCGGACGGGTGGAGCACCTCGAGCCAGCGCGAGGCCGCGCCTTCGAGCGCGCCGCGCTTGAGGCCGAGCGCGGCTTCGGTCTCGGGGCTGGTGAAGACCTTGTCGGCCGAGACGTCCCAGTCCCAGATCATGTCGCCGGCGCCGGTGAGCGCAAGCGCGCGCCGCTCGACGTCGGAGACGATGCCGTGCGTGATGCCGCCCGCGAAGGCGTGCTGCATCACGGTGAAGCCGATCAGCATGACGATCAGCACGAGGCCGCCGAGCAGCGCCGGCGCGACGATGTCGTTGGTGATGACGCCCGAGACCGTGAGGCCCGCCGCGACCACCCAGACCAGCAGCAGGAACCAGGTCGGGATCAGCAGCACCGCGCGGTCGAAGCCGTGGGTGGCGAGGAAGATGACAAGCGAGAAGCCCGCGATCGCGACGAGGAGCAGCGACAGGCGTGCGATGCCGGACGCGACCGCGGGATCGAACATCGCGACCGCGACCAGCGCGCCGAGGAAGACGAGCCAGCCGATGGTGATGTGCGCATAGCGCACGTGCCAGCGGTTGAGGTTGAGATAGGCGAACAGGAAGACGAGCAATGTCGCGGCGAGGATCGCCTCGCCGGAGGCGCGCCAGATGCGCTCGGCCTCGGCCGAGATGTCGAACACCTTGCCCCAGAATCCGAAATCGACGCCGATATAGACGAGCACCGCCCAGCCGAGCGCGGCCGCGGCGGGAAACATCACGCTGCCCTTCACCACGAACAGGATGGTCAGAAACAGCGCCAGCAGGCCCGCGATGCCGATGACGATGCCATGGTAGAGCGTGAAGGTGTTGACCTTGTCCTTGTAGGCGTCGGGGTCCCACAGATAGATCTGCGGCAGCTTGTCGGTGCGCAGCTCGGCCACGAAGGTGATGACCGTGCCGGGATCGAGCGTGACGCGGAAGATGTCGGCGGTCGCGCTGTCCTGGCGGTCGGGGCGGTCGCCCGAGCTCGGCGTGATGTTGACCACGCGCGAGAGGCCGAGGTCGGGCCAGAACAAGCCGGAGCCGACCATCCGATAATGCGGCACGACGATCAGCCGATCGATCTGCTCGTCGCTCGAATTGGCGAGCGCGAACACGGCCCAGTTGGCGCCGGCCTCGCGGGCGCGCACCCCGATGCGCCGCACGATGCCGTCGGCGCCCGGGGCGGTCGAAACCTGGATGCGATCGCCGGTGCCGGGTGTCGCTCGACCATCTCGCCGAGATCGATGGCGGGCGCGTCGAGGCGCACGTTGACGGCCTCGACCGCGTGAGCGGGCGCACCGATCAACGACGAGACGATGGCCGCCGCCAGGAGGCCGGCCCGCAGAAAACGCAAGAGAGGACCTCCTACCCCCAAACCGCGTGCCGCGCCTCGGCACGCACCAGACAGCGCGGGCCCAGGTAATCTATTGAACTTTTGCCGATTTCGCGGCTTGCGCCGTGAGCCGAGCGCAGCCGCACGCTGCGCCAGATTGGAGTACCCGGCAAGGGAGATAAGGGCAAGGATTTCAATAGTTAACGGCGCGGTGCGGGCGCGGCGCCGGCGCTCATTCTCCCCGCGTGCGGGGAGAAGGTCGGGATGAGGGGGCATTTCCGCGAACCGTTATGTCCGAGTTTGTTGAGGCCGACCCTCTCCCCCACGCGGGGAGAGGGAGAGCGAACGCTGTGCTCGCCTCACACCGTCAGCACGATCTTGCCGATGTGCTGGCTCGACTCCATGCGCGCATGCGCGGCCGCGGCGTCGGCGAGCGGGAACGTCCGGTCCATCACGGGCCGTACCTTGCCGGCGGCGACCAGCGGCCAGACCTTGGTCTCGATCGCGCGGGCGATCGTGGTCTTGTCGGCGTCGGCGCGCGGACGCAGCGTCGAGCCCGGTGTGGTGCAGGCGCTTGAGCATGATGCGCGGAAATCGACGGTCGCCTTGGGAGAGGCCTGGAACGCGATCTGCACGATGCGGCCCTCGACCGCGGCGGCCTCGTAGTTGCGCTCGATGTAGTCGCCGCCGACCATGTCGAGGATGACGTCGACGCCCTTGCCGCCGGTCGCCTGCTTCACGGCGGCGACGAAATCCTCGGTCTTGTAGTTGATCGCGAGCTCGGCGCCGAGCTTGCGGCAGGCATCGCATTTCTCCGCCGAGCCGGCCGTCGCGAAGACACGCGCGCCGAAGTTCTTGCCGAGCAGGATCGCGGTCGTGCCGATGCCGGACGAGCCGCCATGCACCAGCAGCGTCTCGCCCGCCACGAGGCCGCCGCGCTCGAACACGTTGGGCCAGACGGTGAAGAAGGTCTCGGGGATCGCGGCTGCTTCCGCCGCCGCGAGGCCTTCGGGAATCGGCAGCGCATGGCCCTCGACCGCGACGCAGTATTCGGCGTAGCCGCCGCCGATCACCAGCGCGGCCACCTGGTCGCCCGCTTTCCAGCGCGTCACGCCCTCGCCGCACGCGACGACCTCGCCGGCGATCTCCAGGCCCGGAATGTCAGTCGCGCCGGCGGGCGGCGGATAGAGCCCCCGGCGCTGCATGACGTCCGGCCGGTTGACGCCGGCCGCCGCGACCTTGACCAGGATTTCGCCCGGGCCGGGCGCCGGCACCGGGCGTGTCTCCGGCACCAGCACCTCGGGACCGCCGGGCGCGCGGATGGCAATCGCGGTCATCGTCGAAGGCAGGCTCATCGGGCACATCCAAGTGATTTCTGTGTGGTTAAGGCGCGCTGATAGGGGGCGCGGCGATGTGTGACAACCGGCTGGGCGCGATCTTGTCCAGGGCAGGCCTTTTCGGGATCATGCCCTCATTCTCGCGACGGAGCCGAGCCATGCCTGCCATCGACGACGACGACCGGCCGAAGAAGAAGATTGTCCACGAGATCGGGCAGGAGCTGACGCTGCTCTCGGTCCAGGAATTGACCGACCGCATCGCGCTGCTCAACGCCGAGATCGCGCGGCTCGATCAGGACCGGATCAAGAAGCAGGCCTCGCGCTCGGCCGCGGACCAGTTCTTCAAGAAGTAGGCAGGGTGCGGCAGCGCCACATTTATCAATGGGATCAGTACGGTATTACCCGTAGTCTTAACCTCCGGTTAAGCTTTCCCCATTATTACTTAGATCGTCCATCTCTGGACACCGAGTGGCTCCTGTCCACTCTGTTTGACGCCTCCCTGTTATCACTTTGAGCCGCCGGCAACGGCGGCTCTTTTTTCGTGGCCCGACGTCAATGTTGTTCCGTTTTGGGGCGACCGGCGCGCCGGCAACCATATCTTTACCTTTTCGTAACCGATGCTGGACACGCCGAAAGGGCCGGGCTCTTATGCCGCCATCAGTGGCGGGCGTGAGGCGTTATGGCGGAAAAACTGTTCGGCGAGCAGGAGCTGGTGTCGTTCGGCGCGAGGCTCGCGGCGTCGCAGTCCTTCTCGGCGTCTGTTTCGCGAAGGCATGAAGCTGGTCGAGGAGACCGCGGCGTATCTCGACGGGCCCGGCCGCAAGGATTCCAAGAAGCTCGAGCGCACCTCGGCGCTCGCCTACGCGACCGAAAGCATGCGGCTGACCACGCGGCTGATGCAGCTCGCGTCCTGGCTGCTGCTGCATCGCGCCGTCAACGAAGGCGAGATGTCGCTCGACCAGGCCAACAAGGAAAAGACCAAGGTCAAGCTTGCGGCGGCCGAGCCGCTCGATCCGGCCGTGATCAAAGGGCTGCCCGAGAAGCTGCGCGCGCTGATCGAGCGCACCCGCAAGCTGCACGAGGACGTGCGCCGGCTCGACGCCACCATCCACGCGCCGATGCCCGACGAGCCGGTGGTGGCCAATCCGCTCGATCATCAGATGGGGCTGTTGCGGGCCGCGTTCGAGCGCAACGAGCGCTAGGTTTTCGCAGAAATCGCAGCAAAAAGCCCCCGCCTGGCGGGGGCTTTGCATTTCAGAGAAGCCTCGCGAGGCGCGGCTTACTTCTTGAGGCCGAGGCCGGAGAACTTCTTCTGGAAGCGCGCCACGCGGCCGGCGCGGTCGAGGAGCTGCTGGCCGCCGCCGGTCCAGGCGGGGTGCGACTTGGGGTCGATGTCGAGGTGCAGCGTGTCGCCCTCCTTGCCCCAGGTCGTGCGGGTGGTGAATTCGGTGCCGTCGGTCATGAGGACCTTGACGGTATGATATTCGGGATGTGTATCGGCTTTCATGGGTGGACGCTCCTGCACGCCGCGCAGTCTTGGTTTGAAACGGTCGGAAGTTGCGGTCGTATACCGCACGGATGTACGTGAAACAAGGCGCACGCCCGGTTCCCTGCGGCCGATCTGCCGATTGTTTTGAGACCCTGGGCGGGGCATGGTCCGGCCGTCTCCCGAACAAGCCGCGAACCCGCATGAAGAGCAGCCGGATCGATGAATGACGTGACCGCAAGCGACGCACTGACGGCCGCGGCGCCGCAAGCGATGCCGCCGGCCAGCGCAACCGCCGCCGCGGCGGCGCGGCGCGGGACGCTGCGGCCGCTCGCCGCCCTGCTGCCGTTCGTCGCGCGCTACAAGGGCCGCGCCGCGCTCGCGCTGGTCGCGCTGATCGTGGCGTCGGCCGCGACGCTGGCGGTGCCGATCGCGGTGCGCCGCATGATCGACCAGGGCTTCTCGGCCGAGCGGGTCGGGCTGATCGACCAGTATTTCGCCGTCATGATCGCGGTGGTCGCCGTGCTCGCGGGCGCGAGCGCGTCGCGCTACTACCTCGTGACGACGATCGGCGAGCGCGTGGTCGCCGACGTGCGGCGCGCGGTGTTCGACCGCCTCATCGCGCTGTCGGCCGATTTCTTCGACACCGCGAAGTCGGGCGAGCTGGTCTCGCGGCTGACCGCCGACACGACGCAGATCAAGGCTGCGGTCGGGTCCTCGGTGTCGATCGCGCTACGCAACCTGGTGCTGTTCTTCGGCTCCGCCACCCTGATGGTGGTGACGAGCCCGCGCCTCTCGGGCTTTGTGCTCGTCGCGATCCCCTTCATCGTGCTGCCGCTGGTCGCCTTCGGCCGGATGGTGCGGCGCCGCTCGCGCGCCGCGCAGGACACGCTCGCCGACGCCTCCGCCTATGCGGCCGAGCTGATTTCCGCCGTGCGCACGCTGCAGGCCTTCACCAATGAGCGGCTTGCCGACACGCGCTTTGCCGCCGCAGTCGAGCGCGCCTACGACGCGGCGCTGCATTCGACGCGGGCGCGCGCGATCCTCACCGCGATCATCATCTTCATCGCCTCGGCAAGCGTCGTCGGGATCCTGTGGGTCGGCGCCAACGACGTGCTGGCCGGCCGGCTCACCGCCGGTACGCTGAGCCAGTTCGTGCTGTTCGCCGCCTTCGCGGCTTCCGGACTTGGCCAGCTCAGCGAGGTGTGGGGCGAGATCTCGCAGGCAGCGGGCTCGGCCGAGCGGCTCGGCGAGCTGCTCGCGATGGTGCCGACCATCCAGGCGCCCGCCGCACCGATGCCGCTGCCGACGCCGGCGCGCGGCGAGGTCGCGTTCGACAATGTCCGCTTCGCCTATCCGACGCGGGCGCAGGCGCCGGTGCTCGACGGCATTTCGTTTGCGGTGCGCGTCGGTGAGCAAGTCGCGATCGTCGGCCCCTCGGGGGCGGGCAAGAGCACGGTCTTTGCGCTACTGCTGCGCTTCTACGATCCGGTGTCGGGCGCCGTCACGTTCGATGGCGCGCGAATCGACGCCGCCGATCCGCACGAGTTGCGTGGCCGCATCGCGCTCGTGCCGCAGGACGTCGCGATCTTCGCGGCGACCATCGCGGACAACATCCGCTTCGGCCGCCCCGACGCGAGCGACGCCGAGGTCGCGCAGGCGGCCGAGCAGGCGGCCGCCGCCGAGTTCATCCGCCGGCTGCCGCAGGGCTTCGACACCATGATCGGCGAGCGCGGCATCACGCTCTCGGGCGGCCAGCGCCAGCGCCTCGCGATCGCGCGCGCGATCCTGCGCGCGGCGCCGTTGCTGCTGCTCGACGAGGCGACCTCCTCGCTCGACGCCGAGAGCGAGACCCTGGTGCAGGCCGCGCTCGAGCGGCTGATGACCGGCCGCACCACCATCGTGATCGCGCATCGGCTCGCCACCGTTCTATCCTGCGACCGCATCCTGGTGATGGACCAGGGCCGCATCGTCGAGGAAGGCACGCATGAGAGCCTTGCCGCCGCCGGCGGGCTCTATGCGCGGTTGGCGAAATTGCAGTTCCAGGGGACGTAGCCTGTAGTCGTAGCCCACATGGAGCGAAGCGTAATGCGGGGAAAGCCTTTCCGTATTACGGCGCTACGCGCCTCCATACGGCTACAAGCTACGCTCGCCAGCTCATCTTGTGCAGCGGCGCGCCCGAGATCGGGTTCGCGTCGGCGCCCGTGATGGCGAAGCCCTGCTTCTCGTAGAAGCGCACGGCACGCGCATTGTCCTGATTGACCAGCAGATCGAGGCCGGCCGGCGCGAGGCGCTTGGCCTCGGCGATGAGCATAGTTGCGAGGTCGGAGCCCCAGGCCTCGGGCGCCACCACGATCTGGTCGAGATAGCCGGTCACGGGATCGACCGTGACGAAGCCGAGCATCGCGCTGTCGCGTTCCGCGACCGTGATGACGCACGTGGGCACGAGCTCGCGACGCCAGCGCGCCCGCCACCAGTCGAGCCGCTCGGTGAAATTGAGCCGCGGATAGGCGACCTGCCAGGTGCGCCGCCATAGCTCGATTGCGGCGTCCTCGTCAGCGTGGGCATAGCGGCGGAGAGTGAAAGGAAATTGAGGCATCGTGTCCCGGGCGCATGGAGCGAGGGGTTGGTGCATGATCCCGAAAAGTGGGTACCGGTTTTCGGAAGGGATCATGCTCAAAGGACAAGGCGGAGCAAGATCCGGGACCCAGCGCGAAATGTGCGAAGCACCATATTGAAATTGCAGGCGCGCGCTACGGCATGTGGTCCCTGGGTCCCGGATCGGCGCGCCGGCTTTGCCGGCGCTTGTCCGGGACACGAAACCTATCGTTCAGTGAGCTTGAGCTCGATGCGGCGGTTCTTACGGTAGGCGTCTTCGGTGGTGCCGGGGTCGAGCGGCTGGTACTCGCCAAAGCCGGCGGCGACGAGATGCTGCGGCGAGATGCCCTTGGCGATCAGGTACTGCACGACCGAGATCGCGCGCGCCGACGACAGCGCCCAGTTCGACGGGAACTGCGAGCTCGAGATCGGCCGCACGTCGGTGTGTCCGTCGACGCGCAGCACCCAGGCGATGTCGCCCGGGATCTGCTTCTCGAGATCGGCGAGCACGCCCGCGATCTTGTCGATCTCGGCCTTGCCCTCCGGCCGCAGCGTCGCCTGGCCGGCGTCGAAGAAGACCTCCGACTGGAAGACGAAGCGGTCGCCGACGATTCGGATGTCGGGCCGCTCGCCGAGGATCGCGCGCAGGCGGCCGAAGAAATCCGAGCGGTAGCGCGAAAGCTCCTGCACGCGCTGCGCCAGCGCGACGTTGAGGCGCTGGCCGAGGTCGGCGATCTTCTCCTGCGCGGTCTGGTCCTTCTTCTCGCTGATGTCGAGCGCCTGTTGCACGGCGGCGAGCTGGCGGCGCAGCGCCTCGATCTGCTGGCTCAGCACCTCGACCTGGGCGAGCGCGCGCGCCGAGATCTGCTTCTGCGAATCGAGCGCGCCGGTGAGCTCGTTGGCCTTGTTCTGCGCCTCCGAGGCCGCGCCCGACGCGACGCCAGCCGCCTGCGCGGCGCTTTTGAGCCGGTCGCGCTCGCTCTCGGCGCCCGCCAGGTTCGCGCGCATGCTCGCGAGCTCGTCCTCGAGCGAAACCTTGCTCGATTTCTCCAGCGCGAGCTCGTCGGTGAGCGTCGCGACCAGCTTGTTGAGCCGGGTCAGCGCCGTGTCCTTGCCGGCGACTTCCTGCGACAGGAAGAACTGCACCACCACGAAGATGGTGAGCAGGAAGATGATGCCGAGGACGAGCGTCGACAGGGCGTCGACGAACCCGGGCCAGTAGTTCATGCCGCTTTCGCGGCGGCGGGCGAGCGTCATCGTGGCTGCTCCGCTCACATCTTCTGCGTCTCGCGCACCAGGGCTTCGAGCAGCTTGCGGATGTCGCGGTTCTGCTCGGCCTGGGCGTCGACCCAGTCGCGGATCATCTGCTGCTCGGTGCGCATGTGATGGATCAGGCCCTGCAGCAACTCGGCGAGGTTGACGATCGCGACCGTCGCCTGCTTGCTGCCCGCATCCGCCATCGAGTCGCGCAGCCGGTCGACGGCGGCGCGCAGCTCCCCGCCGAGCGAGGCGCCCGCGCCGGCGGGCGCCTCGACGCCGAGGTCGCGCACCGTGGTGGCGAGCCAGTCCTCGAGGTCGGTGTAGAAGCGGTTCTGCGCCTGGCTGGTCTGCAGGTCGAGGAAGCCGAGGACGAGCGATCCGGCGAGACCGAACAGCGAGGACGAGAACGAGATGCCCATGCCGCCGAGCGGGGCGGCGAGGCCTTCCTTGAGCGCGTCGAACATCTGGCCGGCGTCGCCGCCCACCTTCAGTCCCTGGATCACGGTTTTCACCGAGGTGACCGTCTCGATCAGGCCCCAGAAGGTGCCGAGCAGGCCGAGGAAGACCAGGAGCCCGGTCATGTAGCGCGAGATGTCGCGCGCCTCGTCGAGCCGAGTCGCGAGCGAATCCATGAGGGTGCGCATGGTCTGCGGCGACATCGCGGTGCGGCCCCTGCGGTCGCCGAGGATCGTCGCCATCGGGGCGAGCAATGTGGGCGAGCGCTCGACCGCGAGGCCCGGATCGGCGAGGCGGAAGCTGTTGACCCAGGCGACCTCGGGAAACAGCCGGATCACCTGGCGGAACGCGAACGCGATGCCGATCAGCAGCACGATGATGATCAGCGTGTTCAATCCGGGATTGGCGCCGAATGCGTTCCAGATCTGCTGGTAGAGGATGACGCCGATCAGCCCCACCAGAATGAGGAACAGCAGCATCCGGACGAGAAAAATCCGGGGCGAGCCGACTTTGAACGGGTCGAGGTCGTGATCGTTCTGCGCCATGGTCGTTCCGCGGATTACCGGACGTTCGCGCGTCGGATGCGGCCGCTCCGCCGCAGCTCCGGCCCTCGACGCAACTGCTTCGACATGAGCGGCGGGCGGAGAATCCACGCCGGCGCCCCGTAACGCTCATGTAAATATGGCACAGCCACGGCGAAAGGTAACCCAACGCTACGGCGGCATCACGGTGCCTTACGACGGCGTGTCGTCACGGTGCCTTGGTCCGGCCGCTCAGGCGCGGGCGGCCGCCCTGATCAACGCCAGCAGGTCGCGCTGCATGAATTCGTTGCCGGCGATGACTTCGCCTTTGCCGAAGATGTCCTCGCGGCCGTCGAGGTCGCTGACGAACCCGCCCGCCTCGCGCACGATGAGCAGGCCGGCCGCCATGTCCCAGGGCGCCAGGTTGCGCTCCCAGAACGCGTCGAGGCGTCCGGCCGCGACCCAGGCGAGGTCGAGCGCGGCAGCGCCGAAGCGGCGCAGCCCCGCGACTTGCTCCTGCACGACGGCGAACTCCTTGCGAAACTGCGCGAGATCGCCGCGACCGAGATGCGGCAGGCCGCAGGCGACGACCGCCTCGGCGAGGCGGCGGCGCCCCGCGACGCGCAGGCGCTGGTCGTTGAGGAATGCGCCCTTGCCGCGCTCGGCGACGAACAGCTCCTCGTTCGCCGGATTGTAGATGACGCCGGCGACGATCGTGCTTTCGCGCTCGAGCGCGATCGAGATGGCGAATTGCGGGATGCCGTGCAGGAAGTTGGTGGTGCCGTCGAGCGGATCGACGATCCAGCAATGGGTCTGGTCGGAGCCCTGCTGGCGGCCGCCTTCCTCGCCCAGGAACCCATAGCCCGGCCGCGCCCTGGCGAGCTCGGCGCGCAGCACCTCCTCGGCGCGGTGATCGGCGGCGGTGACGAAGTTGGCCGGGCCCTTGAGCGAGACCTGCAGCTTCTCGAGCTCGCCGAAGTCGCGCTTGAGGCCGCGCGCGGCCTTGCGCGCGGCGGCGATCATGACGTTGAGGAGTGCGGAGCGGAGCATGGGCGCGCTGCTTACACGGGTCGGCGCGCGGGCGCCACCCCGCATGCCCCCCCTGCGCCCAATGATTGGGCCGGCGTGCCGCCGGAACGGGCACCCAGCGGGGGCCGCCGCATGGCGCAGCACATGATTTTCGCTGGCACGGCAATTGCACAGTCGGAGCTTGAGTTGGTGGCTAGGGTTCCGGCTCCTTCAACGGAGTGACTGGTCCGAGAGCTGCCGCCCGGGGCACGTGCCGCCCCGGGTGCACGGCGGGACAAAAGCCCGGGAGGCCTCGGTCGCCAGGATTGGCGTCGATGGTTCTCGCCAATCCTCGACCCGATCCAGATCGGACAGATAACGAGGGTTGCGCCATGAGATTTCTCTCCAGACTTGTCACTAGTTGCGCATGTTCTTGTCGGCGAACCGGCGTCCACTTCGCCGGAACATGCGCTACGCCATTCACACGATTCCTCACCGGCCTCTGCGTTGCGGCGGTGCTTGCGGCGGGCAGCGTCTCGCCCGCGGCGGCCGCCGCCAAGAAGGAATTCAACATCGCCTGGACGATCTATGTCGGCTGGATGCCGTGGCCCTACGCGGTCGACGCCGGCATCGTGAAGAAATGGAGCGACAAGTACGGCATCAAGATCAACGTGACGCAGGTCAACGACTACGTCGAGTCGATCAACCAGTACACCGCCGGCAAGTTCGACGGCGTCACCGTCACCAACATGGACGCGCTGACGATTCCGGCCGCGGGCGGCGTCAACTCGTCGGCCATCATCATGGGCGACTTCTCCAACGGCAACGACGGCATCGTGCTCAAGGGCGCCAAGTCGCTCGCCGAGATCAAGGGCCGCAAGATCAACATCGTCGAGCTCTCGGTCTCGCACTACCTGCTGGCGCGCGGACTCTCGACCGTGAAGCTCAAGGAAGCCGACATCAAGACGGCCAACACCTCCGACGCCGACATCGTCGCCGCCTTCAAGTCGAAGGACTCGACCGCGGTGGTGACGTGGAATCCGCAGCTCATGGAGGTGAAGAAAGAGCCGGGCGCCACCGAGGTGTTCGACTTCGAGCAAGATCCCCGGCGAGATCGAGGACCTCCTGGTGGTGAACACCCAGACGCTGAAGGACAACCCCGATTTCGCCAAGGCGCTGGTCGGCATCTGGTACGACACAATCGCGCTGATGAAGGACACGGGCGACAAGGGCAGGGCGGCGCGTGAGGCGATGGCGAAGCTCTCCGGCACCGATCTCGCCGGCTTCGAGGCGCAGCTCAAGACCACGCGCATGTTCTACACGCCGAAGGATGCGCTCGGGTTCATGACCGGGGGCGAGATGCCGAAGATCATGGACCTCGTGCGCACCTTCTGCTTCGAGCACAACCTGCTCGGCGAGAAGGTGAAGTCGAAGGACGCCGTCGGCATCGCGCTGCCGGGCGGCAAGGTGCTCGGCCTCAAGACCAACGTGAAGCTGCGCTTCGATCCGACCTACATGAAGCTGGCGGCCGACGGGAAGATCTAGCCGCGCGTTACGCAGCTGTTCGGTCAGCTCTTCCTTCGCGATGGGGAAGGGCGGTGCGGGTGGGGGTCGCGATGGATGCGATGGGGGATCCGGTTGCGACCCCCGCCCGAACTCTCCCGATCCAGGGAGCAGTGCAAGACGAGAGGCATCAGGAGGGCCTCAAACATTCGCCGGGTCATGAACATCGTGCCGCAGCGGGGAGGCCGGATGCTCCTCGCCATTATCCCGTTCGCGCTCATCGCCATGCTCTACGTGGTGGGCTCGGCGGAGCGGCGTGCCGCAAATCCAGACGACAAGCTGCTGCCGCCCGTCGCCGAGATGGTGGACACGTCGCACCATCTCGCGTTCGAGCCCGACCGGCGAACCGGCGAGGTCGTGCTGTGGGCCGATACGGCGGCGAGCCTGCGGCGGCTTGCCATCGGACTCGGGGTCGCCACCCTGGCGGGCCTCTGCTTCGGGCTCGCGCTCGGCCTCATCCCGACCGTCGATTCGACCCTCGGCACGCTGGTCGCGGTGCTGTCGATGATTCCGCCGATGGCCGTGCTGCCCATCCTGTTCATCGTCTTCGGGCTGGGCGAGCTGTCGAAGGTGGTGCTCATCGTGTTCGGCGTCACGCCCTGCCTGATCCGCGACCTCACGCTCAAGGTCACGAGCCTGCCGCGCGAGCAGATGGTGAAGGCGCAGTCGCTCGGCGCCTCGACCTGGCAGGTGGCGATCCGCGTGGTGCTACCGCAGATCATGCCGCGGCTGATCGAGTCGTTGCGTCTCCAACTCGGCCCTGCGTTCCTGTTCCTCATATCGGCGGAGGCGATCGCCGCCGACGTCGGCCTCGGCTACCGCATCTTCCTGATGCGTCGCTATCTCGCGATGGACGTGATCCTGCCGTATGTGGCGTGGATCACGCTGATCGCGTTCGTTCTCGACTATGCGCTGTTCATGCTCGCGCGCCGCGGCTTCCCGTGGGCATATGTCGAGGAACGGCGCTGATGAGCGCGATCTCGGTGCGTGACGTCTGGGTCGAGTACGGCGACCAGATCGTGCTCGAGCGCGTCAACCTCGAGATCGCGTCCGGCACCTTCCTGTCGGTGGTCGGGCCATCGGGCGCCGGCAAGAGCACGTTCCTGCGCCTGATCCTCGGCCAGGAGCCGCCGACGCGGGGAGCGATCCTGCTCGACGGCGTGCCGCTGCCGCCCGAGCCCGGCCCCGACCGCGGCGTCGTCTTTCAGCGCTATTCGGTGTTTCCCCATCTCACGGTGCTCGGCAACGTGCTGGTCGGTTTCGAGTTCGCGGCGAGCAAGGTGCTGGCGCGCCTCACCGGCGCGGCACGGCGGGAAGCGATCGAGAAAAGCAAGTCGCTGCTCGATGCGGTCGGCCTCTCTGCCCACGGCGACAAGTATCCGAGCGCGCTGTCGGGCGGCATGCAGCAGCGGCTCGCCATCGCGCAGGCGCTCGCGCGCGCGCCGCGCGTGCTGCTGCTCGACGAGCCGTTCGGTGCGCTCGATCCCGGCACGCGCGCGCAGATGCATGCGCTGATCAAGCCATTGTGGCGGCAGCACCAGATGACCGTGATCCTGGTGACGCACGACATCAAGGAAGCGTTCGGCCTCGCCACCCGGCTGATCGCGCTCGACCGCTGGCGGCGCGACCCGCAGGCGCCCGGCCGCTTCGGCGCCGTCGTCACCTACGACTTCGATCTCACGCGCGACACGCCGGTGCCCGTGCTGCGCTTCAGCCAGCCGATCGACGCGAGCGGCAGCGCAAGCCGACAACAAGGAGACGCCCCATGATGCTCGATGCGTTCACCCGCCGCACCCGCCGGGCCGGGCTCATACCGGCGCCGACGCGGCTGCGCCGTCATCACCCAGACTTCGACAGGCTGTCGACGCAGGGCTGGAAGGCGCTCGAGGCGGAAGGCCGCCTCGCCGAGGCGGGTTGGCGCAAGGAGCAGCAGTGGGCCCTCGACATGGGGCTGCCCGGCGCCGACTGCCTCACCGACAAGACGATCCCGACCTTCGCGCGCGGCGAGCTGCCGCATTTCGCCGGCATCAACACGTTCCTGAAGGCGCCGTATGTCGAGAACGTCAAGGACGTCGGCAGGTACGACGCCGCCGTGATCGGCATTCCGTTCGACTCCGGGACCACCTACCGGCCCGGCACGCGCTTCGGGCCGCAGGGCATCCGCCGCATCTCGGCGCTCTATACGCCCTACAATTACGAGCTCGGCGTCGACCTGCGCGAGCAGATGACGCTGTGCGACGCCGGCGACGTGTTCACGATTCCGGCGAACCTCGAGAAGAGCTTCGACCAGATCTCGCGCGGCGTCGCGCACGTCTTCTCGTCCGGCGCGCTCCCGCTGATGCTGGGCGGCGATCATTCGATCGGCTTTCCCTGCGTGCGCGGCATCGCGCAGTGCACCTCGAAGCGCATCGGCATCGTGCACTTCGATCGTCACATCGACATCCAGGAGAAGGATCTCGATGAACGCATGCACACGACGCCGTGGTACTGGGCGACGAACCTGCCGAACGTGCCGGCCGTCAACCTGGTGCAGCTCGGCATCGGCGGCTGGCAGGTGCCGCGCTACGGCGTGCAGGAGGCGAGGAAGCGCGGCACCAACGTGCTCACCATCGCGGACATCGAGAAGCTCGGGCTCGACAAGACCGCCGAGATCGCGCTCGACCTCGCGTGGAAGGACGCCGACGCCGTCTACATCTCGTTCGACGTCGACTCGGTCGACTGCGGCTTCGTGCCCGGCACCGGCTGGCCGGAGCCCGGCGGCTTCCTGCCGCGCGAGGCGCTCAAGCTGCTCGGCCTCGTGGCGGCGCAAGGGCTGTGCGGCCTCGAGGTGGTCGAGGTCTCGCCGCCCTACGACACGTCGGACATCACGGCGCTGTTCGGCGTGCGCGTCGTCGTCGAGGCGCTCGGCTCGATGATCGCGCACGGCAAGCTCGGCGCCCACAAGGCGATCATCGACAAGCCGGTCAGCTACTAGATGCTGGTCGAATTTTCCATGGAAAACCGCCGACCACTGTTCCTGAAAACGCTCTAGGGGAGGCCTTCATGCATCGCGGGCACGATCATCACCATCATGATTTCGGCGGTGGCGGGGTCCACTTCGGGCCCGGTCACAACCATGCGGGCGCGCCGCAGCGGGTGGTGCAGTGGCAGCGGCCGCATCTCGACGCGACGCACGAGCACGGCGCCCACGACCAGGTCGAGCCCGATCTCGACCTGGTCGAGACCGCCTTCGTCGAAGGCTTCGCGGGCGCGCCCGATCCGACCAGCTTCTTGCGCCTCGCCCAGGTGCCGTTCGAGGCGACGGCGCCGGATGGCGCGCGGCTCGCTTTGCTTCGGGTCGAGGTCGACGCGGTCACCGACGTCGGCAGCGTCATGCCGCATCTCGGCGGGGAAACGTTCCGCTACGATCCGCTGCCGGCCAAGATGGTGACGCGCCGGCGTCGCTTGCGGTTCATCTATGGGGACGGGCGCGCCGCCCATGCACTCAGCTTTGCCGAGGTCAGGGGGCTGAAGGCCGTATAGGCACCGATTGGCGCAGGCGGGCGAGGGTAGCTACGAACGGCTCTGCTGCTTGATGACGTCGAGCCAGGGCTTGGCGGCGTTCTCGCCGGCCGCGCGCGTCTCGGGCGTCTGTCGCGCCACAAAGTCGTCGAGGAAGGCGTCGTTCGCGCCGCCGGCCTTGGAGATGAGGTACCACTTGGTCGCCTGGACCGGATCCGGCGCCGGCACGCCGACGCCGGTCGCGAGCACGCGCGCCAGGCGATTCTGCGCGATAGGGTTGCCGCGCAGTGCCGCTTTGCGCAGCAGCGCGACGGCGGCCGGCTCGTCCTTGGCAATGCCGGTGCCCCTGTAGAGCGCGATCGCGTATTCGACCTGGGCGGCGAGCACGTCCGCCTGCGCCGCAAGTCCCATCAGGCGCGTCGCCTCCTGCGTATTCTGCGGCACGCCGCGGCCGTCCTTGTAGAGCGTCGCGAGCGCGTACTGGGCTTCCGGGTTCCCGGCGTTCGCGGCCTGCTGGAACAGCTGGGCGGCATGGGGAATATCCTGCGGGAACTGCTGCCCGTCGAGGTAGAGGAGCCCAAGGTCATAGGCGGCGGCGGCGTGGCCGAGCTTCGCGGCCTGCGCGAGCAGCCGGGTCGCCTCGGCGGGATCGCGCGGGCCGCCGCGGCCGCCGAGGCGGAACATGGCGAGCGCGAACATCGCGTCGGGGTCGCCGCGCTCGGCGGCGAGCGAGTACCATTTGACCGCCTCGGCGTCGTTATTCGGCACGCCGAACCCGTTGGCGTAGAGCTCGGCGATCAGCGTCATCGACTTGGGATCGCCCTTTTCGTTGGCGCGCTTGGTCGCTTCCGCAAAGGCGGTCAGGTAGTAGCCGCGCTGATAGGCGCCGAAGGCGAGATCGGGCTCGTGTCCGGAGGTCGCCGGGGCGTGCGGGGCCGCGGCCTGGGCGTCGGGCCGCACCGTCGTCGGCCTGACGCGTTTCGGGGCGGGCGCGTGGACCGGATGCGTGGGCTTCGCGGTGCTGGCGGGCGGTGTGCTGGCGGGCGGCGTGAGCTGCATCGGCGCCTGCGCCCAAGCCGGCGCCAACATGGACGCGCCGCCGAGCACGGCCGCGAGCCGCAAGGCCGCCGAAGGAAGCCAGGCTCTCATCCTCATGAGAGGCTCTCCGCCGTGAGACGCCGTAATGCTTCCGCGACGGCCTCCGCCGGCCCGCGCAGGTCGGATAGAATCATCGGATCGAGCGCGACGAACTCCGCCGCCGCGAGGTCACCGACTTCAGCAAGGCTCGCCGCATAGGCGACGCAAGGTATCTCGAACACTTCGGTCCACCATTCAACCCGCTCCCGGATGGCCTCGAAGGAAGGCCTTTTTCCGGCAAAATCTGGCTCGCCGAACATCACGTAATCGGCGCCCGCCTCGGCCGCGACCATGGCGTCGTGGCGGCTGGCGAGCCCGCCGGCGCCGACGATGCGGTCGGGCTTGAGGGCGCCGACCGCCTCACGCAAGGCCGGGGTGCCGGTGAGATGGGCACCGTCGGCGCCGGCGCGGGCGACCAGATCGGGGCGGCCATCGACGAGGAGCGCCGCGCCGCGGTCCTGCGCGAGCGGCGCAAGGCCGCGGATGTGGTTGATCAGCGTGCGTTCATCGGCCGCAGGCAGGCGCAACAGCACCGCCGCGACGTCGGCGGCCGCGAGGGCCGGGCCGAGCAGCGCGGTGGCCGACGCCACGTCGGCGACGGCCGGCGTGACCAGATAGAGCCGCGCGGCTGAGCGCGCGGCCGGTCTCGTGTTCGGTGGTCGAGCGGCCATGGCGTGCGATGCGTCTCCAATCCGGCGGTCCGGGGGCTGATTTGGCTAAGTATTGGGCGGCCAGCGCGTCTCGCCCGGCGCAGGCGCGTAGCTGGCGCGGAAGATGTGGTCCTGGATGACGCCATAGCTGCCGTCGGCATATTGCAGCAGCCAGTCGCCGGCGCGACCGTGAAGCGGATCGTTCTGCCAGCCGACCGGCACGTCGCACGGACGATCGAGGCGCAGCGCGAGGGAGAGGCTCGGCGTCTTGCGATAGTCGCCGTTCTCGCCGGCGCGGGTCGGCGGCACCGGTTCGTAGCTCGAGCGAAACGTGTCACGGCCCACCGGCCAACGCTCGCCTCGCGTGCCGGTCAGGATCGGGTCGCCGGCCTTGAACCGCACCGGCCCTTCGAGCGTCTCGCACACGCCGTCTGCCGCTGCGAACTCGGCGCGCACCGGGATCGGCTTCTTGCACACGCGGAGCGCGCGCGGATCGGCCGCGAGGTCGGGCAGCTTGTCGCTCACAGATCGTCCCTGTAGCGGCGAACCAAGCCATGCCACGAGGTGTTCTCGCGGCCCATGGCGCGGGCCGCGTTATAGGCAAGCCGACGCACCTCCGACCAGGCCTCCGCGACCGGGGGCGAGGCCTTCATCAGGGCGAGGAGCTCGGTCTGGACCTCCCCGAGGTCCTTGGCGGCGTCGACGCTGAGCGCGGCACGATGGACGATGCCCAGCCGCGTGATCGTCCCTTGCAAAGCGGCCGCGAAAGCCGGCCCCGCGGCGGTGAACAAGAGGAGCCAATGCGCAACGATGAAGAAATGGGTCACGACGGCGAGCATCGCGATGATGAAAATCGTCTGCGTGGCAAATCGCAGGCGGGCTTCGGCGTATTCCAGCTTCCGCTCGTTTCGATGATGGTACGTGATCTGATCGTTGACGATCAGGTCGAGCCATTTGGCGGCCTGCTGCGGCGCCAGGTTCGGATCGAGCCGCGGAAGGCCGTGCTCGCGCACGATCCGCTTGATCAGCGTCAGCGCCTCAAACTCGAACTCGGTTTCCTTGTTGTCCTTCTCGGAGGCCGGCGGCGTGTCCTTGGTCGCGAGCGCGGGGGGGAGCACGAGCAGCGGCAGCGACATGCGGGCGATGCGCAGCTGCTCGGCGCCGAACCGGCAAGCCGTCCAGCGGTCCTGCAGCCAGGTGTGGCGCACCGACAGCACCATCACGGCGACCAGGAAGAGCGTGACGAACTCGATCGCGCCCCAGATGCGGATGTGCTCGGTCAGCGAGCCGGCGACGGCCGCCAGCACCGCGAAGGATGCGCCGAAATGCTCAAGCCAGACCAGGTCGCGATGAATGTAGGAGCCGTATACGGCGCTGCGGTCCAGGATTTCGAACCACCTGACGATCTTTGACGACGCGTCGAGGGCGGTGCGGTCCGGCGCCAGTTGCTTCCATTCGTCGGGCGCGAAGTAGGCGTTGGGCTTCCAGCCGCGGCTGAAGCACTTGCCCAGGCGCTTCTTGCTTTCCGCGATGCCGTCCTTCGCGCGCCCGAGCCAGTTGAAGGCGAGCAGCTCCAGCACGGCCTGCTCGATCCGGCCGCAGCACTTCCGTCCACAGGCGCGGCGCCATCCCGCTGCGTCGGGATCGAGACGGTGCAGAAAATCCGGAGGATTTATCGGCCGCAATGGGGCGCCCGGCACGACCGTCGTCTTGCCGAGCGACGCGATGGTGCGGGTGAGCGCGGTCGGCTCGGGTTGGGACGCAACCAGCACGATGTCGGAAAAGGCGAGCGCCAGCTCCGTCAGGTCGCTGGTCGAGGTTCCGGGCAGGGCGCGCGCCGTGAAGGCGGCCGTCTCGGGAGCCGCGACCGTCGGACCGAGCAGGAGCTGGACGTCGAGCCCGAGCGCGGCCACGGCCTCGAGCAGCGGTCCGCCTTTGTCGTCGGTGAAGCAGAGGAGCACGCGGATCGGCATCGCGGCGCCGACCAGGGTCGCGCGCAACTTCGCCTGATCGATGTCGCGGTCGAGCAATTCGGGCAGCAGCAGGACCACGGTCTTCTCGTGGGCTGCCGGGCAAGCCTTCGAAATCCGTCACACGCTTCAGCATGGTTTGCGATGCCATCCTGCGGTTATCGACCAGTCTTGCGGTAAGCGCGCGGCCGCCGCGACAGCCCTCCCGTCGGCGCGACGGCGCGGAGAGCTCCCGGTGAATGCCCGCAACATACAGGGCGGCTTGCGACTTTTCTATCCTGGCACGTCGGCGGGACGCTTGATCGTCGCGCTCGGGCGGGCGTTGCGGGCCGGTCCAGAACATGGTGAGCATCTGAAACGGAATATCGTATACAATCTTCCGCGGACGAGCCGCCAACAGGCGCCGAGCAAACGGCGCGACAATCGGGAGGACATGATGGGACGCATCCGCAAAGGGTTCGGGTCGCCGCAGCACCGGCGCGATTTCCTCACCAAGACGGCGCCCGGCGCCGTCGCGGCGGCCGCGATCCTGCCGCGCTCGGCGTTTGCGGCCGAGCCCGTCAATATCGGCGCGCTCTATCCGACGACCGGCAGCTTCGCCCAGATCGGTCAGGGCTGCGTCAACGCGGCCAAGCTCGCGGTGCAGATGGTCAACGATGCGGGCGGCATCAAATCGCTCGGCGGCGCCAAGCTCAACCTCATCGTCTCCGACGTGCAGAGCGACACCACGGTCACCCGCACCGAAACGGACCGCCTGATCAACGGGTACAAGCTCTCCGCGATCCACGGCTGCTTCGCGAGCGCGCTGACGCTGATCGCGAGCGAGGTCTGCGAGCGCGCCAAGGTGCCGATCATCACGGGATCGAGCACCGACCAGCTCAACAAGAACCGCCATTATACGTTCACGCCTTTCTCGCGCGCCTCGCAGTTCGCGCTCGCCCAGCTGCAGATGGCGAAGCTCGTGAGCGACAAGCCGAAGGTCGCCGTCATCTTCGAGAACACGGCGTTCGGCACCGCCACCTCGAAGGGCCTGCGCGAGCAGGCGCCGGGCGAGGGCGTCGAGATCGTGATGTTCGAGCCCTATTCGGCCGGCCTCACCGACGCGAGCCCGCTGCTCAACAAGGTTAAGGCCTCGGGCGCCAACATGCTGTTCCCGGTGTCCTACCTCAACGACCTGATCCTGATCATCCGCGCCATCAAGCAGACCGGCCTGAAGATCGCGATCAACGGCGGCTCCGGCGGGTTCGTGATCCCTGATTTCTACAAGAACGTCGGCAAGGACGCCGAAGGCCTGCTCGGCGTCGCCCACTGGAACCACGACGTCAACGCCGACGCGCAGAAGGTGAACGAGGCCTACAAGAAGCAGTACGGCGAGTTCCTGTTCGAATATGCGGGCGGCCTGGTGGCGCAGACCTTCATGCTCGCCGACGCGCTGGAGCGGGCGGCTTCGCCCGACCCGCAGAAGGTGCGCGATGCGCTCGCGACCATCGACGTCTCGTCCGGCTATGCGGCGATGGGGCCCGGAGGCAAAGTGAAGTTCGGCCCGGACGGCAAGAACATCTATGCGCATCCGGTCGGCGTGCAGTGGCAGAACGGCGACCTCGCCGCCGTATTCCCGAAGGACGACGCCCGCGCGGCCCTGATGAAATCCTGAAACGCCGACGCATCCCGATGCTGACGACAGTCACACAGGCCGTGGTGAACGGCTTGCTGATCGGCGGAATCTACGCGCTGGTCAGCATCGGCGTCTCGCTCATCTTCGGCGTGGTCAAGATCGTGAACTTCGCCCAGGGCGAGTTCGTGATGATCGGGATGTACATCAGCTTTTTCCTGGCGACCTGGCTCGGCATCGACCCGCTGCTCACGTTGCTGATCTCGATGCCGGTCCTGTTCGTGGTGGGCGCGCTGCTGCAGCACTTCCTGATCCGCCGGGTGCTCGGCCTCGGCGACATGCCGCAGATCTTTTTGACCTTCGCGCTGTCGCTGCTGCTCCTGAACCTCGCGCTGCTGCTGTTCACCGCCAACTATCGCACGGTGCAGACGCCGTACACGGATACGGCGCTGCATCTCGGCGGGATCTACCTTCCGGTCGCCAAGCTCATCGCGTTCGTGCTCGCCATGGTGTTCAGCGCCGCGCTCTGGGTCTTCCTGCACACCACCGATCTCGGCAAGGCGATGCGCGCGGCGGCGCAGAACCGCGATGTCGCGATGCTGATGGGCATCAATCCCGACCGCGTGTTCGCGGTCGCGGTCGGCATCGCGCTGGCGCTCGCGGGCGCGGCCGGATCGCTGCTCGTGCCGTTCTATCCGGTCTATCCGATGGTTGGGCAGGTGTTCGTGCTGATGGCCTTCGTCGCGGTGGTGCTCGGCACGCTCGGCAACATCACGGGCGCGCTGATCGCGAGCCTGATGATGGGCGTCGCCGAATCGCTCGGCATCCAGTTCGTCGGCGCCGAACTCGGGCCTGATCGTCGTCTTCGCCATGCTGTTGCTCACGCTGGCGTTCCGGCCGAGCGGCCTCGTCGGGGGCGCACGATGATGACGAAGCTCGCGCGGCCGGGCGCGCTCTGGCTCATGGCGCTGGCAGCGATCATGCTCGTCCTGCCGCTCGTGGTGACGAGCGCGTTCGCGATCGACATCTTCATCCGCATACTGCTGTTCGCCTTCATCGGCGTCGCCTGGAACCTGATGGGCGGCTACGCCAAGCAGCTCTCGCTCGGCCACGCCGCCTATTTCGGGCTCGGCGCCTACACGTCGAGCATCCTGCTCATCGACTACAACGTCTCGCCCTGGATCGGCATGATCGCGGGCGGCGTGGTCGCGATGGCGGCGAGCCTGCCGATCGGCGCGCTCTGCTTCCGCCTGCGCGGCCCCTATTTCGCGATCGCCACCATCGCGACCGCGCAGGTCCTGATGCTGCTCTTCCTCAAGTTCCGCGATTTCGCCTGGGGCGCCGAAGGCATCACCATGCCCAATCTCGGCAGCGCGCCGCTGATGATGCAGTTCGAGGGCAAGGCGCCGTACTACTACGTCGCGCTCGGCCTGCTCGCGCTCGGGCTCGCGATCACCTGGGCGATCGAGCGCTCCTATATCGGCTACTACCTGGTCGCGATCGGCGAGGACGAGGACGCCGCCGAAGCGGTCGGCGTCAACGCCGCGAAGATCAAGCGCGACATCTACCTGATCAGCGCCTTCCTCACTGCGCTCGCCGGCACCTTCTACGTCCAGTACATCTATTTCATCGATCCCAACACAGCCTTCAGCTTCAACGTCTCGGTCGAAGCCGCGCTGGTGTCGATCGTCGGCGGCATCGGCACGCTGTGGGGACCGGTGCTCGGCACCGTGCTGCTCGAAATCGAGCTCGGCGCTGCTGCAAAGCTGGCTCGGCGGCGCGCGCGGCGGCATCCAGCTCACGGTCTACAGCCTGATCCTCATGGCTGTGATCCTGTGGCGGCCGACCGGGCTCATCGGCCTCGTCACCGAGGCGTATCGGCGCATCGTCCGTACGCGCCCTGCGCCGACGCGAGCGCCCTCCGATGGCTGAGGCGCTCGTCGTCCGGAACCTGTGCAAGCGGTTCGGCGGCCTGCGCGCCGTGCACGAGGTGGGTTTCTCGGTGCGCGAGGGCGAGACGCTCGCGCTGATCGGCCCGAATGGCGCCGGCAAGACCACGAGCTTTCATCTCATCACCGGCTTCCACCGGCCCGACGCCGGCTCGGTCATGGCCTTCGGCCGCGAATTGGTGGGGCTGCGGCCGCACCAGATCTGTGCGCACGGGCTCGCGCGCACCTTCCAGGTGGCGCGGCCGTTCGGTGCCATGACGGTGCTCGCCAACGTGATGACCGGCGCGTTCCTGCGCGACAAACGCCCCGAGGCCGCGCGCGACAAGGCTGAGGAGGCGATCGACTTCGTCGGGCTGACCGCCAAGGCGCAGAGCGCGGCGCGCGACCTGACCACCATCGACCAGCGCCGCCTCGAGATGGCGCGCGCGCTCGCGACCGATCCGCGGCTCCTGCTGCTCGACGAGGTGATGGCCGGCCTCAACCCGTCGGAGATCGACCAGGCGGTCGCGCTCATCGGCAAGCTCGCGGCGCGCGGGCTGACCATCGTGATCGTCGAGCACGTCATGCGCGCCATCATGGCGGTGGCGCGGCACATCGTGGTGCTCGACCACGGGCAGAAGATCGCCGAGGGCAGCCCGAATGACGTGGTCGCCGATCCGGAGGTGATCCGCGCCTATCTCGGCACCGGCTACGTGCACGGCGCGGCGCCGGCCGCGGGAGCCGCGCCATGCTGACGCTCGGCGGCGTGAGCGCGAGCTACGGCGCGGTCCCGGCGATCGACGGCGTGAGCATCGAGGTCGGCGAGGGCGAGGCGGTCGGCCTGCTCGGCGCCAACGGTGCGGGAAAAAGCACGACCTTGCGCGCGATCTCGGGGCTGGTGCGCCTCACGGCGGGCAAGATCGCGTTCGACGGCGCCGATATCGCGGCGCTGCCGCCCTACCGGGTGGCCGAGCTTGGCATTGCCCATGTGCCCGAGGGCCGGCAGGTCTTTCCCGAGCTGACCGTCCAGGAAAACCTCGAGATCGGCGCCTATGTGCCGCGCGCCAAGGCGGAGCGCAGCCGTACGCTCGCGACCGTGTACGCCATCTTTCCGGTGCTGGCCGAGCGCCGGCGCCAGCGTGCCGGCACGATGAGCGGCGGCGAGCAGCAGATGCTCGCGGTCGGACGCGGCCTGATGCTCAAGCCGCGCCTCCTGATGCTCGACGAGCCCTCGCTCGGCCTCGCGCCCGTGATGACCGACGTGACGTTCGAGAAGATCGCCGAGATCCACCGGATGGGTACCGCCGTCCTGCTGGTCGAGCAGAACGTCAGCCGCGCGCTCACGCTGGTGCAGCGCGCCTATGTGCTGGAAAGCGGCAAGGTGATCATGCACGGCACGAGCGCCGAGCTTGCGAACAACAAGCAGGTGCAGGCGGCGTATCTTGGGATCTGACGTCGGCGGGTGGCGTCGCGATCCCGCCCCCAGCTTTGCGACGGTGGCGCACAATCCATTCGATCAGGGCTGCCGATGGACGGCGACGCGCGTTCGGATGGAACCCACAAGCGGAGAATTTACGCAAAGTTTTCCAACCGCCGTTCCGGTATTCGTGTAGCCTTCGGACGAGTTGCTCGTCACCGGGTTCTGCAAGGCAGCGCGTTGCATTGTCTTGCGGGGCGCGCCGCGGCCGGGGAGGCAGCGCTCGGGGTGGCGTCGGCGGGGCGCGCGTGGGGTGGAGGGCGTGATGGGACGTGGGGGCGCGTTGGCTGTTGTGGCAGCCGCGTCGGTGTATGCGCTCGCGGGATGCACGGTGGTGGACCGGTTCTCCGGGCGAGCCGTCGAGTACAATCTGCAGGCGGAGCAAGCGCAGGAGCAGGCGCTGCTGCTCAACATCGTCCGCGCCAGCATGCGGCGGCCGATGCAGTTCACCAGCCTTCAATCGATCACCGGGACGGCCAGCGCCAGCGCCAATGCCAGCGCGAGCGGGCTCGCGACGCAGCAGATCCCGATCGTGACGGCGCTCGGCATCCTTCCCGGCAACGCCAACACGGCGGTCAACCGCATTGCCTCCGAGGGTGGCGGAGCGAGCGCGAGCGTGAGCGGCGGGCCGACCTTCGTGGTGCCGGTCCTCGACACGCAGGAATTCTATCAGGGCATTCTCACACCGATCCCGCTGCAGGTCATCGACTACTATCTGCAACAGGGCTACCCGCCCGAGGTGCTGCTTAACGTCTTCGTGCAGAAGGTGGAGATCACCCGCATCGACAACGGCGGCTGCCGCCAGTTCACGTTTCTCAATTCTGTGCGCAACGATCTGCAGTACGGGCAGTTCGAGACGTTCGTCGATTATCTGGCCGCGTCGGGCCTGTTCACCGAGCGGGTCAGCGTCGCGACCTCATTCGGACCGCCGATTGCGTCGAGGGCAGGCGCCGCGACGGATGCCGTGCGGGTCATGGACGCCTACTCGAAGGCGGCGACCGCCGGGCTCGACATCCGCCAGGAAGGCGCGACGTATCGAATGGAGAAGAAGTCGAGCCTGTTCCGGCTCTGCTTCGCGACGGCCGACGGGATACCGTCGGATTGGATCGGGCGTGCCAACTCGTCGATGTTCTGCGGACACTTCGACCAACGCCTGTTCACGCCTCCCCACGGGGGCGGCCAAGGCACCGCCGGCCAATGTCGGCCGCATCTGGCCGGTCCGCGTTCGTCCGCGCCCGCCGCCGAAGGCTACGCGAGCCAGGGTGTTCATACGGACGGTTCGGCCGAATTCCGCGGCATCCACCTGTCGCCCGCATTCCTGAAGCGCATTGACGAATTTCAGGGGGAGCGGATGCAATCCGGCGCGGTCAACGACGACGCCCTGTTCCCGGTCGAAGCCTTCGACGGCGGGATCGTCACGATCAAATTCTATACGCGGTCCACGGAAGCCATCCTCTATTATCTCGGCGAAGTCCTGCGGCGGCGGCTGTTCCCCGAGTTCAACGACGCGGCGCGAACCATCCGGGTCAAGACCGGCATCCGTCACGGTGCCATGCCGCTCGGCAATTGCGACGATGATACGGAAGCGCCGGTGCTGCAGGAACGGCACGACCTCGCCTATCTTTCGCCGCGCAAGCACGGACATCCGCCCGGGCGCTACTTCTGTGACAATCTGTTCGTTCTCGATCCCGTCGAGGCGCCGGGCGATCACATCATCTCGGTGGGCTACGACGGAAGAGTGTTCGGCATCCCGCGAGACGCGAAGGTCGCGGGGCGAACCCTGCAGGTGCTCGAGCTGACGAAACAGCTCCTGGCGCTCAATACGTCGGCAAAGCAGTTGCCGGCGACGTCGGTCATTTCGATCACATCGCCCTGAGCACGCGCCTTGGACGCCTGAACAAGTTGCCCACTTCCATGACATGGCGGCTCGACGAGCACGTGAAAGCCCTCGTCTATCGGACGTGGGTGCCGGCAGTCCTGTTCCTGGCGCTCCTCGCTACCGTCACGGTCGGACGCTCCGTCGTCGACAGCCTCGTGCTGCACGTATCCGTCGATGTCGGCGCGGCCATCCCCTATGGACTGCACATCGCGACCTGGCTTGCGGGAGCGTTCCTCCTCAGCCGCCTCGTCGACGCGGCGATCTGGGAAGTGCTGACCGTCCGCGGGACCAACGTCCGCGTGCCGAAGCTGCTGCGCCAGCTCTCGGCCATCGTCATCTACGGCGCCGCGATCGTCTCGATCATCGCCTTCGTCCTCGGCCAGTCGGTCACGGCACTCGTCACCACGTCGAGCGCGGTCGGGCTGCTGATCGGTTTTGCGGTGCGCAGCCTTATTCTCGATGCCTTCTCGGGCATTGCGATCAACCTGGAGCAGCCGTTCCGCGCCGGCGACTTCATCCAGGTCCGCGGCCGCGGTCCCGAGCCGACCATGGGCGTCGTGCAGGAGATCAACTGGCGCACGACGCGGCTCGCGACCCTGGAGAACGACGTCGTCATCATTCCCAACGGCATCCTCGCCAAGTCCATCATCCTCAACCGTAGCGCGCCGGATTCGACGTCCTGGTACGATTTCACGATCAAGCTCGACTTCTCGGTCGAGGCCGATCGCGCCATCCGCGTGCTCAAGTCCGCCGCCCGCATGTCGGCCGCCGAAGGGGGCGCATTGGCGAACCCGGCTCCCGATGTCCTCATCGCGGCCGTCGACGAAACCGGCGTCCACTACCGGATCGCCTATGCGGTCGATCCGACCAAGAAGGTGCCGCGCAAGGCGAGGCACCTGCTGCTCAAGCATGTGCTCAACAACCTCCATCACAGCGGTCTCGCGCCCGCGATCGTCAAGCAAGACGTGTTCGTCGCCCAGGCAGCTGCCCGCCAGCTCGACTACGACGATGGCGCCCATCGGGCGCAATTGCTCAGCCGGGTCGAGCTGTTTTCGGGCTTCGATGCCGCCGCGCTCGACGGACTTGCACGGCAGGCCGTGGTCCGCCTGGTGCCGGCCGGTGCTGTCGTCGTGGAATATGGCGAGCCGGGGCAATCCATGTTCGTCGTCGTCGAGGGAGACCTCCGCGTGCACGTGCCGGACGCGGACGGGACGCTGCGCGAGGCCGGATATCTGCGCGCCGGCGACTTCTTCGGCGAGATGTCGCTGCTCACCGGCGAGAAGCGCTCGGCGACCGTTCGCGCCATCGGCGACGCGGTTCTCTACGAGATCGCGAAGGACCATGTCGCCAAGCTGCTCGACGCCCATCCCGAGATCGCCGCGACGCTGACGCGCACGGTGGCGGAACATCGCCTGCGCGATTCGGCCGCCACCAGCCGGCTCCCGCCCGAGGAGCAAGCCGAGCAGAAGAGGACGCTGATCGCCGAGCTTTTGCGCGCGATGGGCGCCTTCTTCGGAAGATTCCTGGGAAGCGCCTGAATCGACGACGTCACGCCCGCGCCGGCGACACCGGCTCCGCGGCGGCCGGCGCGGCGGCACGCCGCGACAGAAGCTCGCCGAGATCGGCCGCCCGCTTGGCGCCCCGCACGCGCACCATGGCGGCGCGGCCGCGCACCTCGACGTCGTGCGGCGGCAGGTCATCGGGCGCAAAACCCGCCTGCGCGTAGACCTCCTCGGTCATCACGACCTCGCAGGCCAGTTGCTTGGTGAGATCCTGCACGCGCGCCGCCACGTTGACCGGATCGCCGACCACCATGAAGCTCGAAGTCTCGCCATAGCCGAACTCGCCGGCGATCACGGTGCCGGCATTGATGCCGATGCCGAAGCGGATCGGCTCGCGCAGATCCTCGGCCAGCAACTCGTTCAGGCGGGCGATGCCGTCGGAGATCGCCGCGCACGCGAGCGCTGCCTGCCGGCAGCCTTCCGCCCGATCGCCGCGCAGGCCGAACAAGGCCATCAGCCCGTCACCCATGATCTGGATGGTCATGCCGCCCGCCGCCGTCACGGCGCCGCTCACCGCGGTGTGGAACCGGTTGATCACGAACACGGTGTCGAACGGCAGCCGGCTTTCGGCCAGCGTCGTCGCGCCGCGCATGTCGACGAACATGATGACGACATAGCGCTCCTCGCCGAGGCGCCGCTGGCTGCCCGCATAGGCGGCCGCAACCGTCGCATCCGGCGGCAGCAGGGGCACGATGGTGATGTCCCGCGACGGGTGAAGCTGGCAAGCCAACCGCACGCCCGTCCCGGCCTGCACCCGTTCGAGCACCGCGCGCTCGGCGGCGCTCGCGGGCGGCAGCTCTTCATGCCGGCCGAGGATGCGGACACGGCAGGTCGAGCATCGCCCGCGGCCGCCGCACACATGCGCATGCGGAATGTTGTAGCGCAGGCTCGCCTCGAGCACCGAAAGACCGCGCGGCACGCGCACGGCGCGTTTCGGATAGGCGAGCGCCACCAGGCCTTCTCTTACTTCCATCAGGCGGCGCCAGCCGCGGGCGAGGAAGATCAGCGCGAACAGCGCCGCGAGCGCGACGAGCGCCGCGTTGCGGTAGAGCGCGAGGGCGGCATTCTGCTCGCGCGTGCCGACGTGCTGAGGCACGAGGTGCTGCGTCTGCCACGCCTGATCGTGGACCAGCGCCTGGACCGTCGTGCCGCCGCGGTAGAAGCCGAGCAGCGCCAGCGCCGGGATCAGCACCGCGAGCGCGAACAGGACGTCGCGCACGCGTGGATAGAACGGCTTGAGCCGCAGCCAGAAATGGATGCCGAGGCAGCCATGGATCCACACGATCAGCAGCAGCACGACCTGCAGCACGCCGAACACGGGCGCCCTGACCCAGAATTTCAGCAACTCCTCGGCGTATCCCTTGTCGGTGTCGAACAGGAACTGCGAGATGCGCGTGCCGAGCACGTGGTCGACGAGCAGGAACGGGATGGCAAGGCCGAGCACGAGCTGCACCGCCTCCGCGCGCGTGAATCGGAAGCTGCGCCGGGCGAACAACGTCCAGAAGCCGAGCGCCATGTGGGTGAGCAGGGCGGCGTAGAGCACGATCGCGCCCGGCAGCGTGCGCCAGACGCCCACGACCTTGAGGCCGAGTTCCATCGCATCGATCGAGATGTTCCCGAGCGCGTGATTGAGGAAGTGGGTGGTCGCGAAGGCGAACAGCACGAGGCCGGTCGCGAGCCTCAGCTCGCGTACGTTCGGCACCCGCCAGCGAAGCGCCGGCCACGCACGAGATCGTGTCGAAGCGGTCGCCATCCGCGGTGCTCCGGTCAAGGCCGTGGGGTGAGTCGGTACGCGTGCCGTCGGGCACGGCACTCCCTGCGGCGTTGCGGCATTGGAATCGCCCCGCGATCTGGAAGGCGCGATCCTCGTAGCCCCTACCACAAGTCCGCAGGCGCGTCAGCGTTGAGCACGCTTTCGCTTTCGAATACCTGCGCCGAGGATATTCAAGCAGTGCAGAGTTCCCGAGATAGTGATCGCCGTCCCGCTGGCCGAGTAGGACGTCAATCGCCCCACTCAGGTTGGTGCAGCGCGGCCTGTTCTACCGGCCAATCAAGCAGCAGTTGACACTGCGCCTCGACGCGGACGTGATCGCCTGGTTCAAGACGCACGCGACATCCGGCGAGGGCTATCAGACCCGCATCAGTCGAGCGCTGCGCGAGTACGTACGGGCAAGGGCGAGACCCAGGCGGGCTTAGCGGCTCAAGCGGAAAGGGTCGACGGCCCAGGCCTCGCCGGCGTCGATCTGCGCACGCCACGCGGCAAGCCAGTCCGTGAGGGCGGTCAGGCGAATCCCTTCGGGCGCCACGCCGATGGCCTCCGACACGAAGGGCGCATCGTCCTCGGGGCGACGAACGACCTGCACGATATGCGTGATGCCGCGCGGACGCGGATGGTTGGTCGCCCAGGCGGGGTCGCCCATCTTGAGGCCGATCGTGGCGCAGCGTGGCAGGCTTGCCTCGTCGATAGCCGGTCCCGACAAGATGAAGCCCGTCCGGCTCTCGATCTCGCTGATGATCCGGTCCGACCAGGTGCGCAAGGCGGCCACGTAGCTCGCGTCGAACGCGGCGCGGCCGGCCGCCGTGTTCGCGGCCGCCATGGCCTCCGTGAGAAGCAAGGCAACCCAGCCCGAGCAATCGATGACGGGCGGATCGGCGGTCAGTCCCTCGGCCTTGACGGGGCGCTGGTAGCCGACCTTGCCGGTGTAGGGCTGAGCGAGCCGCCACATGGCGATCTCGGCCGCCTTCAGCGGCGCGACGGCATCCGCGGTCATGGCCGCCGGCTTGCCGCGGCCGCGCCGTGCGGCTGAAGGTTTGGAAGGAACGCGCCGCTCAACGCGGCGACGCGAGCTTGCCGATCAGCTCCGCCTTCACGTGCTCGGCGCTCGCATTGTCGACCTGGCAGGTGCCGGCCGCATGGTGTCCGCCGCCGCCATAAGAGAGGCAGAGCGCGCCGACATTGACCGGCGAGGTGCGGTCGAGGATCGACTTGCCGATCGCGAACACGGTGTTCTGCTGCTTCACGCCCCACAGCACGTGCACCGAGACGCGGCATTGCGGAAAGAGCGCATAGATCATGAAGCGGTTGCCCGCATAGATGATCTCCTCCTGGCGCAGGTCGAGCACGGCGACGTCGTCCTTGACCGTGGTGCAGCGCATGATCTGCGCGCGGAATTGCGGCTCGTGGCTGCGGAAGAGCTCGACCCGCTCCTTGACGTCGGGCAGCTCAAGGATCTCCTCGACGCTATGGCTGCGGCACTCGTCGATCAGCTTCATCATCAGGTCGTAATTCGAGATGCGGAACTGACGGAAGCGCCCGAGCCCGGTGCGCGAGTCCATCAGGAAGCTCAGGAGCGGCCAGCCCTCGGGCTTGAGGATCTCGTCGCGGCTGAACTGCGCGGCGTCCGCCTTGTCGACGGCGCTCATCAAGTCTTCGGTGACGCGCGGGAAGCGCGCCTGGCCGCCGAAATGGCGCCAGACGACGCGGGCGGCCGAGAATGCCTCGGGATCGATGACGTAGTTCGCGGGGCGGTGACCGCCGTTGCGCGTGAGCTCGCTCGAGTGGTGATCGAAGGCGAGGTGGCAGCCCGGCACATAGGGCAGGTTGGTCGTGATGTCGCGGGCCGAGATCGCGACCTTGCCGTCCTGCATGTCCTTGGGATGGACGAAGGCGATCTCGTCGATCAGGTCGAGCTCCTTGAGGAGCACGCCGCAGACCAGCCCGTCGAAGTCGCTGCGCGTCACCAGACGAAATTGCGAAGCCGCCACGGTTTTCCTCCCAAGGTGGAATGCTCGTGATAGCCGAAATCGATAAATGCGTGGTTAGCGAGAGTCCGAGAATGCCGTAGGAGTTGGCTAACCATGCAGGCCGCCGCTGCCGGCTCGCCGCGTCAGTCCGTCGCCAAAAGCTATCCCCTGGCGACCGCAAAGCGCGGTGGCAAACCGCGTCGATGCGGCCTTGCCGTGTGGGCTCCGGTCGCGATTTCTTGTTGACGGCAGCCTCCGGCCGCCTTGCTTTCGCGCGGACGCCGACAAAAGCTCTGGGTCAGAGGTGAACGCTGTCAATCACGTGGGGGTGAGGAAATGCGTGCACTACTGGCCATTAGCGCGATCTGCTTCATTTTTGCCGGCACGATGCCGGCCTATTCCCAGTCGTGTCCGGCGAAGCACCACTGGTGCGGCCCCGGCCGGGGCTGCTGCCCGAACGGCGAGGAGTGCGCGCCGGGCAATGGATGCACTGGCGGCACCCGAACCGGGGTGCGGTGCGGTACCGGCCGTTGCCTGCCGGGATATTTTTGCGTCACCGAGAAGGACGGCATCGAGCGTTGCCAGCAAAAGTGAGCGGCGCCAGAGCTGCGCCGAGGGGGGGAAATCATGCGCGCATTACTGGTGGCGGCTTCGCTCGTCTTCGTTCTCTCGGGCTCGTCCGCGGCGCTTGCCCAGAAATGTCCTGCGCCGGGAGATCATTGGTGCGGTCCCGGGCGCGGCTGCTGTTCGGCCGGCGAGACATGCGCGCCGAAGAGTGGATGCGTGGGCGGCGTGCGTACGGGCCCGCGCTGCGGGACCGGCCGCTGCGAGCAAGGCTACCATTGCGTCAAAGAGACCGACGGCGTCGAGCGCTGCGCGCTCAACTGACCGGCGGCCGCCCCGCGTCTGATCTTTTCCCGAAAACCGGTATCGGCTTTTCGGGATCAAGCGCTACGCCGCCTTGCGCTCCTTCTCGATCTCCGCCGTCCACTGTCCCTTCGCGGCCAGCCCGTTCATCCGCGCGCGATGCGCGAAGGCGCGCTGGGCGGCGGCGACGTTCTCGGCCTTGCCGGACCACGTCTTCTGCGGCGCCGCCTGCAGGGCGCGGCCGTACGAGAAGGTGACCGACCAGGGCAGGTCGCCGACGCGGTTGATGGCGTCGAGGTGGGCGGTCGCTTCCTCGTCCGACTGGCCGCCGGACAGGAACGCGATGCCCGGCACGGTCGCGGGCACGCAGGCCTTGAGCACCTTGACGGTCTTCTCGGCCACTTCCTCGACCGAGGCGCGCTTTTGCGACTTCTTGCCCGGGATCACCATGTTGGGCTTGAGCACGGTGCCTTCGAGCGCGACGCGCGCCTCGAACAGCTCGTTGTAGACGGTGCGCAGCACCCACTCGGTGATCGCGTAGCAGGTGTCGATGTCGTGGCCGCCGTCCATCAGCACTTCCGGCTCGACGATCGGCACGATCTGCTGCTCCTGGCAGAGCGCCGCATAGCGTGCGAGCGCATGGGCGTTGGTCTTGACGCAGGTCCAGGTCGGGATGCCGGCGCCGATGTCGATCACGGCGCGCCACTTGGCGAACTTGGCGCCGAGCCCGCGATATTCGGCGAGCCGATCGCGCAGGCCGTCGAGGCCTTCGGTGATGACCTCGCCCGGGCAGAAGGGCAGGTCCTTGGTCCCCTTGTCGACCTTGATGCCGGGGAGCGAGCCGGCCTGCTCGATGAGCTTGACGAGCGGGGTGCCGTCCTTGGCGTGCTGCCGGATGGTCTCCTCGTAGAGGATCACGCCCGAGATATGATTCTTCATCGCGTCGGTCGACCGAAAGAGAAGCTCGCGGTAGTCGCGCCGGCTGTCGGCGGTCGACTCGACGCCGATCGCGTCGAAGCGCTTCTTGATGGTGCCGGAAGATTCGTCCGCCGCCAGGATGCCGCGGCCCGCAGCCGTCATCGCCACAGCGACCTTGTTCAATTCGGCGAGGTTCATCGCGCTCTCCTCATGCCAGCTTGTATTGAAGGGGTCCGCCCGGACAACGGCCGGCGGACGATTCGGTTCATTTTACTCGCAAAGCCTCGACCCCGGGGAGGGCCTTGCCTTCGAGCCATTCCAGGAATGCGCCGCCGGCGGTCGACACGTAGGTAAATCGGTCGGTCACGCCGGCCGCGTTGAGCGCCGCGACCGTATCGCCGCCGCCCGCGACCGAGACGAGTTTGCCGATCTCGGTCAGCTCGGCGGCCGCTTCCGCGACCTCGACGGTACCGTCGTCGAACGGCTCGTGCTCGAAGGCGCCGAACGGGCCGTTCCACACCAGTGTCTTCACCCGCGCCAGCACCGAGACGACATGCTCGACGCTGCGCGGGCCGATGTCGAGCATCATGTCGGCCTCGCCGACATGATCGACGTCGACGACGCGCGACGGCGTATGCGCCTCGAGCTTTGCGGCCACCACGGCGTCGACGGGCAGCACGATCTCGCGTTTCGTCGTCTTCGCCTTGTCCATGATCTCGCGCGCGGTCGGGATGAGGTCCGCCTCGACCAGCGACTTGCCGACCTTTTTCCCGAGCGCCGCCAGGAACGTGTTCGCCATGGCGCCGCCGATGATCAGCGCGTCGACCTTGTCGAGCAGGTTGCCGAGCAGGTCGAGCTTGCTGGAGATCTTGGCGCCGCCCACGATCGCGGCGAGCGGCCGTTCCGGATGCTCGAGCGCCCTGACGAGCGCATCGAGCTCGGCCTGCATGGAGCGGCCCGCGAAGGCGGGCAGCGCGTGGCCGAGCCCTTCGGTCGAGGCATGCGCCCGGTGCGCGACCGAGAACGCATCGTTCACCCAGATGTCGGCGAGGCGCGCCAGCTTGGCGATGAAGCCCGCGTCGTTCTTCTCCTCGCCGGGATGGAAGCGGGTGTTCTCCAGGCACAGGATATCGCCCGCCTGCATGGCGTTGACGGCGCTCTCGGCGGCGTCGCCGATGCAGTCGTCGGCGAACGATACCGGGCGGCCGATGACGCGCGCCGCCGCGGCGGCGACGCGCTTGAGCGAGTCCTTCGGGTCGCGGCCCTTGGGCCGGCCGAAGTGGGAGAGCAGGATCACCCGCCCGCCCTTGTCGGCGATCTCGTTGATGGTCCTGGCCGAGGCGGTGATGCGGGTCGCGTCGCTCACGTCGCCATTGTTCATCGGCACATTGAGATCGACGCGCACAAGCACGCGCTTGCCTTTCACGTCGACCTGGTCGAGCGTACGGAACGCAGACAATTTGCCCCCCGGCAAACTTTTATTTGGCTTCGGCTTCAGCTCAGCTTGCCCATCGCGACGGCGGTATCGGCCATGCGGTTGGAGAAGCCCCACTCGTTGTCGTACCACGACATCACGCGCACGAACGTCCCGTCCATCACCTTGGTCTGGTCCATGTGGAAGATCGAGCTGCGCGGGTCGTGGTTGAAGTCCATCGAGACGTTGGCATCGTCGGTGTAGCCGAGGATGCCCTTGAGCTGCTGCTCGGCGGCGCGCTTCACGGCGCCGTTGATCTCGTCCTTCGAGGTTGCGCGCTTCGCCACGAACTTGAAGTCGACCACCGAGACGTTCGGCGTCGGCACCCGGATCGCGACGCCGTCGAGCTTGCCGTTGAGCTCGGGCAGCACCAGGCCGACGGCCTTGGCGGCGCCGGTCGAGGTCGGGATCATGTTCAGCGCGGCGGCGCGGGCGCGATAGAGGTCCTTGTGCAGGGTATCGAGCACCGGCTGGTCGCCCGTGTAGGAGTGGATGGTCGTCATGAAGCCCTTATCGATGCCGACCGCGTCGTTGAGCACCTTGGCGACCGGGGCGAGACAGTTGGTCGTGCAGGACGCGTTGGAGACGACCCTGTGCTCCTTGGTGAGCTTGTCGTGGTTGACGCCGTAGACGACCGTGAGGTCGACGCCGTCGGCCGGGGCCGAGACGAGGACGCGCCGGGCGCCGGCGGTCAGATGCGCCGAGGCCTTGTCCTTCGACGTGAAGATGCCGGTGCACTCGAGCGCCACGTCGACGCCGAGGTCTTTCCACGGCAGCTTGGACGGATCGCGCTCGGCCGTGACCTTGATGGCGCCGTTGCCGACGCTGATGGTGTCGCCCTTGACGGTGACCTGGCCCGGGAAACGGCCGTGCACGGTGTCGTAGCGCAGCAGGTGGGCGTTGGTCTCGACCGGGCCGAGGTCGTTGATGCCGACCACCTCGATGTCGGTGCGGCCGGACTCGGCGATCGCACGCAGCACGTTGCGGCCGATCCGGCCAAACCCGTTGATTCCGACCCGAATGGACATGTTGTCGCTCCCTGCCGCGCGGCATCCGGACGGCCGCGCGATTCCAACCTTTTTATTTAGCGCGAAGTTCCGCGATCACAAACCCGGTCAACGGATAGCTGCTCATCTTTTTCCGAGCTTGGTCAATGCGGCTTCGGCGATTTTTTCCGCCGTAATGCCGAAATGCCGGTAGAGGTCCTTGGCGGGCGCGCTCGCGCCGAACGAGGTCATGCCCACGAAGGCGCCGTCGAGGCCGATGATCGGGTCCCAGCCCTGGCGGATGGCGGCTTCGACCCCGACCCGGACCTTGGCGTCGCCGATCACGGCGCGCTGCACCTCGGGCGCGGCCGCGAAAAACAGCTCGAAGCACGGCACCGAGACGACGCGGGCTTTGACGCCGTGCCCGGCGAGCAGCTTGCGCGCCTCGACGGCGAAGCGAGACTTCCGAGCCGGTGGCGAACAGCGAGACGTCCGCCTTGCCGTCGGCCGCCGCGATCTCGTAGGCGCCGGCGGCGCAGCGGTTGTCGGCGTCGTCGGTGAGGCGAAGCTGCGGCAGGTTCTGGCGGGTGAGCGCGAGGATGCTCGGCGCATGTGCGCTCTTGAGCGCCAGCTGCCAGCACTCGACGGTCTCGACCGCGTCGCATGGGCGGAAGACCTTGAGGTTCGGGATCGCGCGCAGGGCCGCGAGATGCTCGACCGGCTGGTGGGTCGGCCCGTCCTCGCCCAGCCCGATCGAATCGTGCGTCATCACATGGATGACGCGCTGGCCCATGAGGGCCGCGAGCCGGATCGCGGGGCGGCAGTAGTCGGAGAACACCAGGAACGTGCCCGAATACGGGATGATGCCGTGGTGCAGGGCCATGCCGTTCATGGCGGCCGCCATGCCGTGCTCGCGGATGCCGTAGTGCACGAAGCGGCCGGCCGGTTCGGCGGCCGAGAACGCCGGCATGCCCTTTGCCCGGGTGTTGTTCGAGCCGGTCAGGTCGGCCGAGCCGCCGACCATCTCGGGGATCGCCGGGACGAGCGTATCGAGCGCGAACTCGGACGCGGCGCGTGTCGCGATGTTCTTCGGCTCGGCCGCGAGCTTGGCTTTCAGGCTCGCGACCGCGGCAGCGAGCTTGTCCTTGGCGAGTTCGCCGCCCATGCGGCGCTCGAACTCGCCCCGCAGGGTCGGCTCGAGCCCGTTGAGGCGCCGCTCCCAGGCGTGGCGCAGCTCGCGCGAGCGCTGGCCGGCGGTGCGCCAGGCGCCGAGAATGTCGGCGGGAATCTCGAAGGCCGGCGAGGTCCAGCCGAGCTTCTCGCGGGCGCCCGCGACCTCCTTGGCGCCGAGCGCCGAGCCGTGCACCTTCTCGGTGCCGGCCTTGGTGGGCGCGCCGAAGCCGATGGTGGTGCGGCACGCGATCAGGCTCGGCCGGTCGGACGCCATCGCGGCCTCGATCGCCTGCGCGATCGCCTGCGGGTCGTGGCCATCGATGCGGCGCGCCGCCCAGCCAGCGGCCTCGAAGCGCTTCACCTGGTCGACCGAGTTCGGCGAGCGACAGCGGCCCGTCGATCGAGATGCCGTTGTCGTCGTACAGCACGATCAGCCGCGACAGCTTGAGATGGCCGGCGAGCGCGATCGCTTCCTGCGAGATGCCTTCCATCAGGTCGCCGTCGGAGGCGAGCACGAAGGTGTGGTGATCGACGATGTCGCGGCCGAACTCGGCGGCGAGGTGGCGCTCCGCCATCGCCATGCCGACCGACGTGGCGAGGCCCTGACCGAGCGGGCCGGTGGTGGTCTCGATGCCGGGCGTGTGGCCGTATTCGGGATGGCCGGCGGTGATCGAGCCGAGCTGGCGGAAGCGCTTGATCTGCTCGATCGTCATCGCGTCGTATCCGAGCAGATAGAGGAGCGCGTAGATCAGCATCGAGCCGTGGCCGGCCGAGAGCACGAAGCGGTCGCGGTCGGACCAGGCCGGATCGGCGGGATCGAACTTGAGGAAGCGCGTGAACAGCACGGTCGCGACGTCGGCCGCGCCCATCGGCAGGCCCGGATGGCCGGAGTTCGCCGCCTCGACCGCATCCATGGCGAGGGACCGGATGGCGTTCGCCATGCGGTCATGCTGCGCGCGATCGAAGGCCGGTTCCGAGGAAGCGGCGCGTGCCGTGGCGCTTGCGGTCATGAGCTGCCTTTTTGTCGGCGATCAACGCCTGAGGCGGCGTCGCGGCCTGATAGCATGTGACGCTCATGAGTTAAAAGAAACGGGCGGCCGCTCGCCTGCCGTCCACATCGAAACGCGCGGTAATGTGGGGCGGCATCGCACAAGCGTTGAAAACCGCAGGCTCGCCGTTGACGGAAAGCCAGCCGGCCACGTAAAGTTCTTTTTCTAACATCTTGCTACGCAAGCGGTTTTGCATGACCGGCGGCGGCCTTCGCTCGCCGGCCGCTCGACGAGGCGGGGCGTGACCGAGGCAAGCACGATCGAGATCGCAACCCGGCGTCTGCAGTCCGCGCTCGATGCGCTCGACAGCGCGGTCGGGCGCAGGCTGGAGCGTGACCAGGGCGAGGCGGTGCTCACCTCGCAGGTCCACGCCTTCGATGCCGATCGGGCGCGGCTCGCATCCGAGCTCGACGCGACGGCAGCGCACGCGCGCGAGCTCGAGACGGCCAACCGCGAAGTGGCGCAGCGGCTCGACGCGGCGATCGCCACGATCCGCGCGATCGTCGACGCGCCCGAGCCAAGCGCGCAAGAGAGCTGAATAATAACTCGCGGGGACACGCGTGGGGCAGGTGAGCGTCAGCATCAACGGCCGGCAGTACCGGATGGCGTGCGACGACGGGCAGGAGGAGCATCTCACCCGTCTCGCCCACGATCTCGACCGGCGCATCGCGCGGCTGCGCGACGATTTCGGCCAGATCGGCGACATGCGCCTCACCATCATGGCGGCGCTGACGATCGCCGACGAGCTGAGCGAGCACGGCCAGCGGCTGCGTCGCGCCGAGGCGGAATGCGCATCGTTGCAGGACGCCCGCACGAGCGCGGCAGATCACGCCAAGGCGACCGAGGCCGCGATCATCAAGGCGTTCAATTCGGCCGCGGAGCGCATCGAAGGCCTCGCCAAGGCGCTCGACGGCCGCGGCGCTCCTGATCGCGCGCGCGAATAGAGCATGATCCCGAAAAGTGGACACCGGTTTTCGGGAAAGATCATGCTCAAACAGAGCATGATCCCGAAAAGTGGACACCGGTTTTCGGGAAAGATCATGCTCAAACAATGGGCTAAAACATGATGACGATTCGAAGAATCGTCATCATGTTTTAGCGGCCGCGATGGCGCTCCGGCTTCCGCGCGCATTCGCCTCGACCCGGCGCAAGGCCGACAAGCTCACGCACAAGAATGCGCTGGCGCGATTGCGATCGCTCGGCTTCGTGCCCGCCGTGATCTACGACATCGGCGCCTACCGGGGCGGCTGGACGCGCGCCGCGACCGTGGTCTTTCCGGCCGCGCAGTTCGTGCTGTTCGAGGCGAACCGCGACCACGCGGGCGACCTTGCGGCGTCCGGCCACAAGCATTTCATCGCGGCGCTCAGCCGCGCCGATGGCGGCGCGCGGGCATTTCACGTGCCGCGCGCCGGCGACGTGACCGGCGCATCGCTTTACGTGGAGAACACATCGCATTACGCCGAGCCGAACCTGCAGGTGCGCGAGGTCGCGACGATGCGGCTCGACACGCTGGTCGCGCGCGAGAAGCTGCCGGCGCCGGATCTCGTGAAGATCGACGTGCAGGGCGCCGAGCTCGAGGTCCTGGCGGGCGCGAGTGCGACACTCGCGGGCGCAAGCGTGCTGGTCGTCGAGGTCTCGCTCGTCGATTACAATAGGCGGGCGCCGCTGATGGCGGAGGTCATCGCGGCGGTCGACGCAATCGGTTTCAAGTGTGCCGATGTCGCCGAGCTGCACCGTACGCCGACGAATTTCGTGCTGCAGCTCGACCTCGTGTTCGTGCGCCCGCCGCTGTTGGCGAAATATGGCGCCGCCGCGGGCGTCGTCCCCTGAACCGTTGTTATTCGGGTTGGCAACCTGCCGCCCCGCGCACTACATTGGGCATGCGGGGCTGCGAGGTGCGTACGGAGTCATATTCTCGGGGCCTTATCGATCCTTCAGGGAGCTGTCCCTGGCCGGGCCCGTGGGCTCGGTTACATGGCGCCCACCTACTTTCGTAGGGAACCCGGGATCGCTACTCCAACGGCTGAGCGGCTCCGCACTCTGTCCAAATAAATCAATCCGCGTCGATCGAATCCCGCAAAGCCGACATCCGCCGCGCCGCGGTGACGCGCCGCGACGCGCTGCCGGCGCCGGAGCGCGCCGCCGCCGCCGCCGCGATCGCGGCGCGGCCGCTCGCCGTTCCGGCCGCGCCCGGCTTGATCGTGTCGGGGTTCTCGCCGCTCAAGAGCGAGATCAATCCGGTGCCGCTGATGCGCGCCTTTGCGGCCGCGGGCGCGCAGCTGGCGCTTCCGGTGGTCATGGGCAAGGGCCAGCCGCTCACCCTGCGGGCGTGGGCGTTCGGCGAGCCGCTCAATGCGGGCGTCTGGGGCATCCGCGAGCCGCCGCCGGAGGCGCCCGAGGTGTTTCCCGATGTCCTGATCGTGCCGCTGCTCGCGTTCGATCGCGCCGGCAACCGCATCGGCTATGGCGCCGGCTACTACGACATGACGATCGCGCGGCTGCGCGCCATGAAGGCGGTCACCACGATGGGGATCGCGTTTGCGGCGCAGGAGATCGCGCAGGTCCCCGCGACGCCCCGCGACGCAACCCTCGATCTCGTGCTAACGGAGCGCGAGGTCATCGATCTGCGGAAAGCCTGACGTGCGAATTCTCTTCATCGGCGACGTGGTGGGCCGCAGCGGCCGGACGGCCGTCACGGAGCGGCTGCCGAAGCTCGTGCGCGACTGGAAGCTCGATCTCGCCATCGTCAACGGCGAGAATGCGGCGGGCGGCTTCGGCATCACCGAGTTGATCTACCAGGACCTGGTCGATGCGGGCGCCGACGCGGTCACGCTCGGCAACCACGCCTGGGACCAGAAGGAGGCGCTGGTCTTCATCGAGCGCGCGCCGCGGCTGATCCGTCCGCTCAACTATCCGGCCGGCACGCCCGGGCGCGGCGCCGCGCTGGTCAAGACCAAGAACGGGGGCGACGCGCTGGTCGTGAACGCGATGGGCCGCGTGTTCATGGACGCGCTCGACGATCCGTTCGCGGCGCTCGATCGCGAGCTCGCCGTCTGTCCGCTCAAGCGCGGCGCCGACGCGATCGTGATCGACATGCACGCCGAGACGACCAGCGAAAAGCAGGCGATGGGCCACTTTCTCGACGGCCGCGTCAGCATGGTGATCGGCACCCACACGCACGCGCCGACCGCCGACCAGCGCGTCCTGCCGGGCGGCACCGCCTTCATCTCCGATGTCGGCATGACGGGCGACTACGATTCGGTGATCGGCATGACCAAGGACGAGCCGATCGGCCGCTTCCTGCGCAAGATCGCGAGCGCCAAGTTCGAGGCCGCGATGGGACCCGCGACGCTGTGCGGGCTCGCGGTCGAGACCGACGACGCGAGCGGGCTCGCCAAGAAGGTCGGCGCGGTGCGCATCGGCGGGATCCTGGAGCAGGCGCGGCCGACGTTCTGGGATTAGCGCATGTGAAGGGCGCATCGGCTGGATTTTGCCGGTCGGCCGTCTTATAAGCCGGCCCATCACGGGATGAGGGACTAGCATTTTCCGCGCGCCGGCGTGCGGCGGATCGTGTCGAACGGTGGGCCATGGCTGGACATTCACAGTTCAAGAACATCATGCATCGCAAGGGCCGCCAGGACGCGGTCAAGTCGAAGCTGTTCGGCAAGCTTGCGCGCGAAATCACCGTGGCGGCCAAGCTCGGCATGCCCGATCCGGCGATGAACGCGCGCCTGCGCGCGGCGATCATCGCGGCGCGCGCCGAGAACATGTCGAAGGATTCGATCGAGCGCGCCATCAAGAAGGCGCAAGGCAGCGATGCCGAGAGCTACGACGAGATCCGCTACGAGGGCTACGGCCCGGGCGGCATCGCGCTGATCGTCGAGGTGATGACCGACAACCGCAACCGCACGGCCTCGGACGTGCGCTCGACCTTCACCAAGCACGGCGGCAACCTGGCCGAGACCGGCGCGGTCTCGTTCATGTTCGACCATGTCGGCGTGATCGAGTTCGACGCCAAGGTGGCGTCGGCGGATCAGATGCTCGAGGCCGCGATCGAGGCGGGCGCCGACGACGTGGTGTCGAACGAGAACGGCCACGAGATCTATGCGAGCCAGGAAGGCTTCCACGAGGTCGCCAAGGCGCTGGAGGCGAAGTTCGGCGAGCCGCGCAAGGCGACGCTCACCTGGAAGCCGCAGAACACCGTCGCGGTCGACGACGACAAGGGCGAGAAGCTGCTCAAGCTGATCGAGACGCTCAACGAGCACGACGACGTGCAGAACGTCTACGCCAATTTCGAGGTCTCGGACGCCCTGGTCGCGAAGATGAGCGCGTAGTTTTTTCCTCTCCATCAGGGAGGGGAATGCGTCATTGCGAGGAGCGCGTAGCGCGACGAAGCAATCTCCGCCCCGAGCGCATGAGCAAGCGAAGTGAGATTGCTTCGCTTCGCTCGCAATGACGCAAAACGAACGCCTCACGCCGCCCGGATTTGCCGCACGAAGCTTTCCACCCGCGTGCGCACCTCGCCGGCCTGGATCGACACGGCCTGCGCGGCGGACAGCACCTCGGCGGCGGTCTTGCCGGAGCTTTCCGCCACCTGGCTCACCTCCGCGATGTTGCGCGACACCTCGGTGGTGCCGTTCGCCGCGTCCTGGACGTTGCCGGCGATCGCGTGCGTGGTCGCGTCTTGCTCCTCGATCGCGGCGGCGACGCTGGCGTTGATCGAGTCGATCTGCGCGATCACGTCGCCGACCGCGTGGATCGCCTCGACCGCCTCGCGGGTGAGCTGCTGGATCGTCTTGATCTGCGTCGTCACCTCCTCGGTCGCCTTGGCGGTCTGGCCGGCGAGCGACTTCACCTCGCTCGCGACCACCGCGAAGCCCTTGCCGGCCTCGCCCGCCCGCGCCGCCTCGATGGTGGCGTTGAGCGCGAGCAGGTTGGTCTGTCCCGCGATGGCGTTGATCATCTCCACCACGTCGCCGATCTTCTGCGCCGCGTCCGACAGCCGCTCGATCGAGGCGCTGGTCCCCTTGGCGCGCTCGACCGCGTTGCCGGCGGCCTTGGCGGCCTCGCTGACCTGGCGGCCGATCTCCGAGATCGACCGCGCCATCTCCTCGGTGGCGGCCGCGACGCTGTTGACGTTCGAGGAGGCGATCTCGGAGGCGGCCGAGGCCGCCGTCGACCGGCCGACGGTCTGCTGCGCGCTCGCCGCCATGGCGTCGGCGACCGACGTCATTTTCACACCCGCCGCATCGACCGCGTCGAGCATCCGGCTGATCGAGGCCTCGAACTGCCGGCACTCGGTTTCCATGGTCGAGGCGCGCCGCAGGTCGGCGTCCTTGCCCGCCATCTGCTCGGCGGCGAGGCGCTCGGCCTCGACGCCGCTCAGGCGCAGCGCCTCCAGGCGCTCCGACATGACGCCGAACTCGTCGCGATTTCGAGCCGTGCGCGACCGGCGTGTCGTACCGGCGCTGCGCCAGGCGATCGATCGTGCGCGTGAGCTCGGCGACCGGCGCCGCCACGCGGCGGCGGATGAGCATGAGCCCGCCGACACAGAGCGCCAGCGCGATCGCGAGCGCCGCCGCCGTCAGGCCGCAGCGCCAGCGCGCGGCATGCTCGACCTCGCCGGCATGCCGCAGCATCAGGTCGAGCGCGCCGTTTGCGGCGACATAAATCTTGTCGAGCGGGCCCGCGCACAAGTCCGTCCACGCCTGCGCCGGCATCGCCGGCTTGTCGCTGCCGTCGAGCTTGGTGTAGACCGCGTCGCGGGCGGGATTGATCTGCGCGATGACGTCCCGCGCGGTGGCGTAAGCGGCCGAAAGCTGGGGAGCGATTCCGGGCCGGGCGACGTAGCCGGAGAGCTCCTGCAGCGACACGTCGGTGCGCGAGCGCATGTCGTTGACGGCGTCGCGTGCCTGCGGCGTGAACGGCTTGGATTTGGCGACGAACGGGCGCGTCGTGCCGCATTCGCGCCCGGAATAGTCGCGGACCGCCCAGGCGAGTTGGCGCACCTCGATGAACTCGGCAGCGGCCGGATCGGTCATGCGCGCCGAGTTGTCCATGTAGAGCGAGAGCTTGCCGAACTCGTCGAGCAGGTCGCTCGCGGCCTTGTACCAGGGGCCCAGGACCTTGACGTCGCGCTCCTTGAGGTTGCCGGCCGCCTGCTCGAGCTCGTGGCTGCGTACGACGAGGGCGTCCCAGCGTGCGCGGGTCGGGGCGAGCAGGGTCTTGGAATCGATCCCCGGCGTCGCCTCGACGGCCGCGATTCCCGCGTCATAGGCCTTCTGCGTCTTGCCCTGGATGTCGCGCACCGCCTTGGCGAAGTCGCCCGACATCTGGAACAGGGTCTGCAGGTCGGTGCGCTGCTGGCGGAGGTCGTAAGTGGCGGCGAACACGGCCTTGTCGGTGCGCGCGAGCGTCTCCGCCCGCTGGGCCGCCGCGGTTTCGTTCCAGGCGTCATAGAGCTGCCAGCCGAGGGTGGCGCAAAGCGCGACGGCGAAAAGCAGGAAGACCCCGGCCAGGATGGTGCGGACCGAGACGTCGCGGAGGATGTTCATTTGCAAGTCCGAAGTGCGTGCGGCGGTTATTCGCGCCAACATGTCAGCGTGCCTTTAAGCTTGGATTAATCCGGCGGGGCGCGCGCATTTGTCCCATGCCGCGGAGGCATGGCCGACCGCCGGCCTTTCGTTGGGGCATGCCGCAGGTCTATCAAGGCGTGGGATGAGGCAAGCGATTCGCATTCTCGGCATCGATCCGGGGCTCCGCCGCACCGGCTGGGGCGTGATCGACGTCGAGGGCAACCGGCTGATCTACGTCGCCTGCGGCTCGGTCGCCTCCGACGACAAGGCGGCGCTGGCGAACCGGCTGGTCACGCTGCATACCGGCCTGATGCGGGTGGTCGACGAGTTCCGCCCCGCCGAGGCTGCGGTCGAACAGACCTTCGTCAACAAGGACGCCTCGGCGACCCTCAAGCTCGGCCAGGCGCGCGGCGTCGCGCTGCTCGCGCCGGCGAGCGCCGGGGTGCCGGTGGCCGAATACGCACCGAACCTGGTGAAGAAGACCATCATCGGGGCGGGGCACGGCGAGAAGGCGCAAATCCGGGTGATGATCGGCGTGCTGCTGCCCAAGGCCGACCCGGCGACGCACGATGCCGCCGACGCGCTGGCGATCGCGATCTGCCACGCGCATCATCGGCAGAGCGTGGTGCACAGGATCGCGGCGGGATGATGCAGCAAGACGAGGATTTGCGGCTCCCTCCCCCGCTTGCGCTATTGGATTCACACATCTCGAAAAGAGAACTCCGGATCAATAGGTTACGTGAACCCACCCCTTGAGCCATGCGATGTTTGCGAAAACGGGCGAAATGATTCTGATGACTTCACGTTTTTCGCTTTGCAGGCGACCTCGCACGAATCAGATGTGTGCACACGACAGCCCGCTTGCGGGGGAGGGCGGGGAGGGGGAAGCCGCTTGCTCCTTCGCCCGTAGACTTGCCCCCTCCCGGCGCGCTTCGCGCGCGTCCCTCCCCCGCAAGCGGGGGAGGGGAAAAAAGAGCGCCCCATGATCGGCAAGCTCAAGGGCACGATCGACAGCTACGGCGAGGATTTCATCGTCGTCGACGTGCACGGCGTCGGTTACCTGGTGCACTGCTCGGCCCGCACCTTGCAGGCGCTGCCGGGCGAGGGGCAGGCCGTGACGCTGGCGATCGAGACGCATGTGCGCGAAGACCAGATCCGGCTGTTCGGGTTCCTTTCCGACGTCGAGCGCGAGTGGTTCCGCCTGCTGCAGACCGTGCAGGGCGTCGGCACCAAGGTCGCGCTGTCGATCCTGTCGACGCTCAAGCCCGCGGATCTGGCGAGCGCGATCGCGCTGCGCGACAAGGCGATGATCACCCGCGCGCCCGGCGTCGGGCCGAAGGTCGCGGAACGCGTGGTGACGGAGCTCAAGGACAAGGCGCCCGCCTACAGCGCGGTCGATCCCGCGGTGGTGCGGCTCTCGGGCGCGCTCGAGGAACGAAGCGCGCCGCGGCCGGTCGCCGACGCGGTCTCGGCGCTGGTCAATCTCGGCTACGGCCAGCCGCAGGCGGCCGCGGCGGTCGCGGCCGCGACGCAGGCCGCGGGCGAGGGCGCCGACACGGCGCGGCTGATCCGGGCGGCGCTCAAGGAGCTCGCCCGATGAGCGGCGGCAAGCTCACCGCCGAGGACGAGGCGCTGATCGCGGCCGCGCGCGAGGCGATCAAACAGCGCTACCGCAATGAATGGCAGGAGGTCGGCGCCGCGCTGCGCACGCGCGACGGCCGCATCATCACGGGCGTCAACATCGACGCTTATCTCGGCCGCATGGCGGTGTGCGCCGAGGCGGTGGCGATCGGCCGCGCCATCACGGAAGCGGGCGACCTGGGCATCGAGACGATCGTGGCGGTGCGCCATCCCAAGCCCGGCGAGGCGGACCAGACCATCGCGGTGGTCTCGCCCTGCGGCTCGTGCCGTGAGATCATCCACGACTACGACGCGAAGGCGCGCGTGATCGTGCCGAACGGCGACGAGCCGTCGGTCTCGACGATCACGGAGCTCTTGCCGAACAAGTACGTGCGCGGGTCGGGGCGATGGTGAACGCATGACGAGCACGCCGCGCAAGCTGGTGGCGCCCGAGCGCCGCGACGAGGATGCGGCGGAGGCCTCGCTGCGGCCGCAGAAGCTCGCCGAGTTCATCGGCCAGGAGCAGGCGCGCGCCAACCTCTCGATCTTCATCGCGGCGGCGCGGGCACGCCAGGAGGCGCTGGATCACGTCCTGTTCGTCGGCCCGCCCGGCCTCGGCAAGACCACGCTCGCGCAGATCGTCTCGCGCGAGCTCGGCGTCAACTTCCGCGCAACATCCGGTCCCGTGATCGCCAAGGCGGGCGACCTCGCGGCGCTGCTCACCAACCTGGAAGAGCGCGACGTGCTGTTCATCGACGAGATCCACCGGCTCAATCCGGCGGTGGAGGAAATCCTCTATCCCGCGATGGAGGATTTCCAGCTCGACCTCATCATCGGCGAGGGGCCGGCGGCGCGCTCGGTCAAGATCGACCTCGCCAAGTTCACGCTGGTCGGCGCGACGACGCGCGCGGGCCTGCTCACCAATCCGCTGCGCGACCGCTTCGGCATCCCGATCCGGCTCAATTTCTACACCGAGGCCGAGCTCGAGCTGATCGTCAACCGCGGCGCGCGCGTGCTCGGCATCGGCATGACGGGCGAGGGCGCGAACGAGATCGCGCGCCGCGCGCGCGGCACGCCGCGCATCGCCGGGCGGCTGTTGCGGCGGGTGCGCGACTTCGCCCACGCCGACAAGGCGGCAGCGATCGACCGCAAGCTCGCCGACCGCGCGCTGATCGCGCTCGAGGTCGACGGCGTGGGCCTCGACGCCATGGATCGGCGCTATCTCAACGTCATCGCGACGAACTACGGCGGCGGCCCCGTCGGCGTCGAGACCATCGCGGCGGCGCTCTCCGAGCCGCGCGACGCCATCGAGGAGATCATCGAGCCGTTCCTGATCCAGCAGGGCCTGGTCCAGCGCACGCCGCGCGGGCGTCTGCTCACCGGCCACGCGTTCCGCCACCTCGGCCTGGCGGAGCCGGCGCGCGATCCGTCCCAGTTCGGGCTGTTCGGGCAGGAAGAAGAGTGATCCGATGAAGACGATGCAGGGCGGGTGTCACTGCGGCCGCGTGCGCTTCCGCGTCACCGCCGATCTCGACAGCGTCACGGTGTGCAACTGCTCGATCTGCACCAAGAAGGGAATCCTGCATCTGATCGTGCCGCCGGAGCGCTTCGAGCTCCTCAGCGGCAAGGAAGACCTCGCGACCTACACGTTCAACACCGGCGTCGCCAAGCACACGTTCTGCAAGGTCTGCGGCATCCATCCGTTCTATGTCCCGCGCTCCGACCCGGACAAGATCGACGTCAACGCACGCTGCCTCGACGACATCGATCTCGCGGCGCTGAGGCTGAAATATTTCGATGGCCGGCACTGGGAAAAGTCGATGCAGAAGGATGTGCCGTGGCGGTGAGACGCCGCGATATGGTAGGCTGATCTTATGAAAAGCACGACTGAACGAGCCGCCGCTGCTCTTGACCTTTTGCCAGAGGAGATGCGGGAACCTGCCGTTGCTTATCGGCTGGAACAGGCGGAAAAATTCCGCGCCCTCAAGGCGCTCATCGCGGAGGGCATGGCTGATGTGGAGGCCGGCCGCGTTTCCGAGTGGGATTTCCAGGACTTCTTGCGCAAGGCCCGCGCGACGCGCGAAAAATAGTCGCCATTTTCGATGAAGATTGTTTGGTCGGAGAAAGCGGAAAGGGACCCCCTCGAGATATACGCGTATCTTGCTGAGCGGAACCTGCGCCTTGGTTCGAGAAGTCGACGACAAGCTCAAGAATCTTTCGCGCTTTCCGTTCATCGGCCGCGAGCGATCGAGCCTGGCGTCCGGGCTTCGCAGCGTTCTGGTCGGGACGCACCTGATATTCTATCTCGTCGAGCGTGAGCGAATCGCAATCATGCGAGTGATCGACGGTCGCATGGATATCGACGAAGAGTTCAAGCGATGACCGAGCCGAGTCAGTTCAGTCTCGACGGCGAGATCCGCGACGGCCGCCACGTCATGCCGATCCGCGTCTATTACGAGGACACGGATTTCTCCGGCATCGTGTACCACGCCAATTACCTGCGCTTCATGGAGCGCGGGCGCACGAACTTCCTGCGCCTGCTCGGCGCCGATCAGCGTGCGCTGTTCGAGGAGGCCGCCAAGGAGGCGCCCGGCTTCGCCTTCGTGGTGCGCGCGATGACGCTCGATTTCCTCGCGCCCGCCCGCATGGACGACGTGCTCACGGTCACGACGGCGCCCGCCGAGGTGAAAGGCGCCTCGATCACGCTGGCCCAGACGGTGGCGCGCGGCGACGACATCCTGGTGGAAGCGCAGGTGAGGGTGGCCTTCGTGGCCGGCGGCAAGGCGCAGCGCATTCCAAAGCCGCTACGGCTCGCGATGGGCGGCTAGGCCGTCGCGGCAGGCACGGCCGTTGCCCGCGGACGGACCTCAGTGGCGATGTGGAGGCAGACGTCGATGGCCGTCTTGAGAACGACCAGGATGAACAGCGGTGCGCGCGAGCCGAACTTGAGCGCCACATAGGCGCCGAAGATGATCGCGACCTGCATCAGGAAGATGCGGGCGAGAACGCCGCCGATGATGCTGCCGGCATCGACGGGGCCGGCCGCCGGCGGGCGCGGCAAGCCGGGGATCGGCACGAGCCGCTCGATCGCCAGGATGAAGCTCGGCTTGAGCGCGTGAAACAGGAACGACACGCCGCGGCTGACGAACAGCGTGAGCAGCACGCCCCACAGGCCGCTCGCCACGATGATCTGGCCGTAGAAATCCGCAAGGCCGTGAATGCGCGGCTTCCACTCGCCCGCGAAGATCACCCACAGGAACAGCAGGTGCGCGCCCATGAACATGCCGAGGAACACGACGAAGAACATCGTCATCGCGACGGGCGAGTCGGTCGGCCGGCCGTTGACGTAGAGCGGGCCCATGGCGCCGGGCGGCAGGGTGGCGATCCGCGCGATGGTCCAGAAAGCGATGATCGCCGATTCCAGCCAGTAGAGCATCAGCAGCAGGAAGGCATCCCAGCCCCACGCCAGGACGCCGACGAGCGGCACCGCATTGGTCGCGATCAGGATCAGCGTCGAGGGATGCAGCAGGGCCGTGAGCGGGAGCGCGGCCGGGATCGGCCGGGACGGAAGGTCGTCGTTCATGCGGCGACCTTGGCGGGGGCGTGGAGCTCAGACGGGTTCATTTTGCAAGCCCTTGCGGGGAAAGGCTCTTTCGGCCTGTTGCGGCGGTAACCAAGCGTTAACCACACATCGTGCCTGTTGGGCGGACCAGTAATCGATGTTGCGCCCTAGTTTGGACAAGTTCGAGCGGAATGCGTGGCCTCGTGGGATGGCCGGCTCGGTTCCGCGCACGAATTTCGGGTGCCGGCGGAACATTCTGTGATGCCGTCGGGGGACCTCCCGCAGGTCCAGCAATTGCGCCGCCTCGGTCCGAGTGCATCTGCGGGAGAGCCGGAAGGACGTCTATGGATCCCGTTTTCAACGTATTTCTGCAGTTTCATTGGCTCGTCAATTACACGGTGTTGATCGGCCTGCTGCTGGCGTCGGTCTGGGTGTGGGCGATCGTCATCGACAAGCTCATCCTGTTCAAGCGGACGCGCAAATCGATGGACCGGTTCGAGCAGGCGTTCTGGTCCGGGCAGTCGCTGGAAGAGCTTTATCGGACGCTCTCGTCGCGGCCGAATACGTCGATGGCCGCGCTGTTCGTCGCGGCCATGCGCGAATGGAAGCGCAGCTTCGAGGGCCAGGCGCGCTCGATCGCCGGCTTGCAGATGCGCATCGAGAAGGTGATGGACGTGACCATCTCGCGCGAAGTCGAGCGGCTGGAGCGCCGGCTGCTGGTGCTGGCGACGGTCGGCTCGGCCGGCCCCTTCGTCGGCCTGTTCGGCACGGTCTGGGGCATCATGACGAGCTTTCAGGCCATCGCGGCCTCACAGAATACCTCGTTAACCGTGGTGGCGCCCGGCATCGCCCAGGCGCTGTTCGCGACGGCAATTGGTCTCATGGCGGCCATACCGGCGACCATTTTCTATAACAAATTCTCCGCCGAGGTGAATAAGCAGGCCCAACGCATGGAGGGCTTCGCCGACGAATTTGCCGCCATTCTGTCGCGGCAGATCGACGAGCGCGGGTGAGCACGGGGGACCGGACCGCATGGGGATGAGCGGAACCGCGGGTAACGCGGTCGGCAAGCGCAGGCACCGCCGTCATGCGGTCATGAGCGAGATCAACGTGACGCCGATGGTCGACGTCATGCTGGTGCTCCTGATCGTGTTCATGGTGTCGGCGCCGCTGCTCACGGTCGGCATTCCGGTCGAGCTGCCGGAGACCCGGGCGAAGGCCCTGGCCCAGACCCAGCACGAGCCCGTGGTGCTGTCGATCAACGACCAGGGGCAGATCTTCCTCGGCTCGGAGAAGACCGAGGTGCCGATCGCGCAGCTGGTGGACAAGCTCAAGGCGGTCACCGCGGCGCGCGGCGGCCAAGAGGAGCGCATCTACGTCAAGGGGGCGCGGACCGCGCAGTACGTCACGGTTGCGCGCGTGCTCGGGCTGCTGCAGGCGGCCGGCTTCCAGAAGCTCGAGCTGGTGACGCTGCCGGAGCAGGCCTCTTGAACGCGCGATGAAGACCGGCCTCACCATATCGACCTGCGCCCACATCGCGATCGCGGTGCTGGGACTGCTGATGATGTGGGGCGTGATCTCGTTCTCCAAGCCGCTGCCGCCGCAGATCGACGCGGTCGCGGTCGACGCGATCTCGGAAGACGAGCTGACGCACATGATGCAGGGCGTGAAGACTGCGCCCAAGGCGGAGACGCCCAAGCCGATCGTCGACAAGATCGGCGAGCAGAGCCCGATCAAAGACCCGACCCCGAAGGTGTCCGACAAGCCGGAGATCAAGGCGACCTCCGACGAGCCGCCGACGCCGCCCAAGCCGGAGCCCAAGCCCGAACCGAAGCCCGAGCCGCCGAAGCAGGCGAAAGCGGAGCCTGCACCGCCGAAGCCCGAGCCCGCGCCGCCAAAGCCCGATCCGATCGCCGAGGCGCTCAAGCGCGACGAGGTCAAGAAGAAAGAGGAAGCGAAGAAGGAAGAAGAGGCCAAGAAAAAAGAGGAAGCGAAGAAAAAGGAAGAGGCGAAGAAGAAGGAAGAGGAGAAGAAGCGGCTCGAGGCCAAGAAGCGCGAGCAGGAAAAGTTCAATACGGCGTCGATTGAGAGCCGGCTCGCGCTGCTCGACAAGCGCGCGCCGCAGCGCAACGCGGCGACCGGTGCGACGCTCAACCAGAACGCCACGCTCGGCACCTCGACGGGCTCGTCGATGACGCTGTCGGCGACCGAGATCGACGCGCTGCGCTCGCGCCTCGCCGAATGCTGGGACGTGCCGATCGGCGTGCGCGACGCGCGCGACCTCGTCGTCACGGTCCATATCCTGTTCAAGCGGGACGGATCGCTCGCGGCCGAGCCGGTGGTGACGAACCACAGCGTCATGCCGGTGTTCCAGATCGCGGCCGAGAGCGCGTTGCGCGCGGTGCGCAAATGCGCGCCCTACAGTTTCTTGCCGCCGGCGAAATATGCGGTGTGGAGCGACGTGACGGTGGATTTCAATCCGCTCGAGATGTTCGGCGGATAAGGCGGCGGACGACATTAGAGATAGAGATTGAGGAAGCGGTTCGATGCGGCGGAACGGACATTGGATGACGGGTGGCGCGATCAGCAGGCGCCGGGCTTTGCTGACGGGCGCGGCAGCCGCGGCGGCAGGACTGGGGGTGTTGCCGGCGCGCGCCGAGCTGCACATCCCGGTGACGCGTGGCAACGTGGCGCCGATGCCGATCGCCATTCCGGAATTTCTCGCGGCCTCGCCCGGCGATGCCGAACCGGCGCGCACCGTCACCGAGATCATCACCAACAACTTGCGCCGCAGCGGCCTGTTCGCGCCGATCGATCCGAATGCGTTCATCGAGAAGATCGCCAATTTCGACGCGGTGCCGCGCTTTGCCGACTGGCGCACCATCAATGCCCAGGCGCTGGTGGTCGGGCGGGTCAACCGCGACGGCAGCGGCCGGATCAAGGCCGACTTCCGCCTGTGGGACGTGATCGCGGGCACCCAGCTCGAGGGCAAGCAGTACTCGGCGACGCCCGACAACGAGCGGCGCATCGGCCACATCATCTCGGACGCGGTCTATGAGCGGCTGACCGGCGAGAAGGGCTATTTCGACAGCCGCGTCGTGTTCGTCGACGAGACCGGCCCGGCCGAGCGGCGCGTCAAGCGCCTCGCCCTGATGGACCAGGACGGCGCCAACCTGCGGTATCTCACGCGCGGCGAGGATCTCGTGCTCACGCCGCGCTTCAATCCGGCCGCGCAGGAGATCACCTACATGTCCTACGGCGAGGGGCAGCCGCGCGTCTATCTCCTCAATATCGAGACCGGGCAGCGCGAGGTGGTCGGCAATTTCCCCGGCATGACGTTCGCGCCACGCTTCTCGCCCGACGGCGGCAGCGTGATCATGAGCCTGCAGCGCGGCGGCAACGCCAACATCTTCGTGATGAACCTCGGCGGCTCCAGGGGGATCACGCGACTGACCGACTCCTCGGCGATCGACACCGCGCCGTCCTATTCGCCCGACGCGAGCCGCATCTGCTTCGAGTCGGACCGCGGCGGCCAGCCGCAGATTTATGTGATGTCGGCGGCCGGCGGCCAGGCGCAGCGCATCACCTTCGGCAAGGGGACCTACTCGACGCCGGTGTGGTCGCCGCGCGGCGACGTGATCGCCTTCACGCGCCAGGCGAACGGCCAGTTCGCGATCGGCGTGATCAATCCGGACGGCTCGGGCGAGCGCGTCCTGACCGAAGGGTTCCACAACGAGGGGCCGACCTTCGCGCCGAACGGCCGCGTGCTGATGTTCTTCCGCGATCCCGGCGGCAATTCGGGTCCCTCGCTCTTCACCATCGATCTCACCGGCCGCAACGAGCTGAAGGTTCCGACGCCGAGCTATGCCTCGGACCCGGCCTGGTCGCCGCTCTTGGCCTGACGGCATCCCGCAGCGGCCGCGGAACCGTTGCGGGATACCGAAATCGCCTGCCGTTCCGCGCGGCGCCTTGTTGACGGCGCATTAACCACTAGAAAAGCTTTCCGGCCTCGCTGCGTAATTGCGGTATGCCGGAAAGGCCCCATCAAGGTTGACGGAACGTTCGTTTAACGAACGGGCTCTAGACCTGAAGCTCAAGCCGAGGACCGAATGGGCTCCCATACGGTCACGCGTGCAATCAAGAAGGAGCAACCCGGGATGCAGACTGTGATGCGGTTCATTCGCGGCGCGAAATTCGCGGCGGCCATTGCGGCGGCGCTGACCATTGCGGCGTGCGCGAACAAGAACAACGACCTCGCCAACGCGGGGCTCAACGCCGCCACCCCCGGAAGCCAGCAGGATTTCGTCGTCAACGTCGGCGATCGCGTGTTCTTCGAGACCGACTCGACCGATCTGACGCCGCAGTCGCGCGCGACGCTCGACAAGCAGGCGCAATGGCTTTCGCAGTACAACCGCTACACCTTCACGATCGAAGGTCATGCCGACGAGCGCGGCACGCGCGAGTACAACATCGCGCTCGGCGCCCGCCGCGCGCAGACGGTGCGCGAATATCTGGTCTCGCGCGGCATCGAGGCGCAGCGCATGCGCACGATCTCGTACGGCAAGGAGCGCCCGGTCGCGGTGTGCAACGACATCTCGTGCTGGTCGCAGAACCGCCGGGCCGTCACGGTGCTCAACGCAAGCTCGTGATGCACGACGCGCAAAGTTCGTAAAGTTATGGTGGGAAGGGGAGCGACCGGCGCCGATCAGGCGCCGGTCGTGCTTTAGCGCATATTCCGGCGAAGTGGATGCCGGTTCGCCGACAAGAATATGCGCCAATGCGTGAATTTAGAGCACGTTCCGATTCCATCGGAACGGAACGTGCTCTGGAGCACATTTTGTGCATGCTTCCTGTCGGCGGACCGGCGTCCGCTCCCGATCAAGTCGGGGCAGGCTTTCGCCGGAACATGCGCCATATCGGTGTGGGGTCGTCGACGAGTTGCATTGCCGCCAACGCGGCGACCAGTCACAATTTGGACGCAGGGCCCCGTATGTTACCTGCCGCTGCGTCACATTCATCCGTCCGGGCCATCGACTGTCGAGCGACCATCATGACGCGTTCCATCCAATTCGCACTATTGGGGGCCGCGCTCGCGGCCGGCCTCCTCGGAGCACCGGCGACCGGCTTCGCCCAATCATCGGAATCCGACGTCGTCGTGCGGCTCGACCAGCTGCAAAACGACATGCGGCGGCTGACCGGTCAGATGGAGGAGCTGCAATACCGCAACCAGCAGCTCGAGCAGATCGTCCATCAGCTGCAGGAGGAGCGCGGCGGCGCGCCGCCGCGTCCGGGCGCCGCGCCGCCGCCCGCCGTTCCGGGCCGCCGCTCCGATGCCTTTGATCCGAACGTCACCCCGAACGCGCCCGGCGCTCCGCGCCCGCTCGGCACCGCGTCGGCTGCTCCGGGCGGCGGCTACAATAACGGTCCCTACGTGACGCCGCCCGCGCCGATCCCGGCGCCGCCCGCGAACGCGCCCGCCCAGGTCGGCGCCCCGCTCGATCTCGGCACGATGTCGGCGAATACCGGCAGCGAGACGGCGGACGTGCCGGGCGCCGGCGCCAATCTGCCGCCGCCACCGCCGCGCAATCCGAGCGCGGCCGGACCGCAGCTCGCGACGCTGCCGCCCTCGTCGTCGCCGCGCGACGAGTTCGACCTCGCCTACGGCTACGTGCTGCGCAAGGACTATTCGCTCTCCGAGCAGGCGTTCCGCGATTTCCTGCGCAAGTACCCGAACGATCGCATGTCCCCCGAGGCGCAGTTCTGGCTGGGCGAGAGCCTGTTCCAGAGCAAGAACTACCAGTCGGCGGCCGAGGCCTTCGTCACCATGACGAAGAAATTTCCGACCAGCCCGAAGCAGCCCGATACGCTGCTGCGGCTCGGCGAGTTGCTCGCGGCGCTCAGGCAGAAGGATCTCGCCTGCGTGACGCTCGCCGAGGTCGCCAAGAAATTTCCCCATGCCGCGGCGAACGTGAAGGCGGCGGTCGAGCGCGAACAGAAGCGTGTCCATTGCTGAGGCAACGGTCGGCGAGACGGCGATCTCCGACGCCGAAGCCGACCTGCTCTTTGCCGACCTGAGCGATCAGCCCGCGCTCGTGCTTGCGGTCTCGGGCGGCCCCGAACTCGACCGCGCTGCTGTGGCTCGCGGCGCGCTGGCGCAAGCGGCTGCGGCGCGGGCCGAAGCTGGTCGCCGTCACGGTCGATCACGGATTGCGCCCGGAGGCGCGGCGCGAAGCCGCCGCGGTCAAGCGTCTCGCGCGGCGCCTCGGCGTCGTGCATCGCGTCTTGCGCTGGATCGGCCGCAAGCCGACGAGCGGCTTGCAGCACAAGGCGCGCGAGGCGCGCTATCGGCTGATCGCCGCGGCGGCATCGCGCGCGGGCGCGACCTGCGTGCTCACCGCGCACACCATCGACGATCAGGCCGAGACCATCCTGTTTCGCCTCGCGCGCGGCAGCGGGCTTTCGGGGCTCGCCGGAATGGCGCGGGTGCGCCCGCTCGTGATGCCGACAACCGGCGTCTTCCTGGTGCGGCCCCTGCTCGACGTTGCCAAGTCGCGGCTCGTCGCGACCTTGCGCGCCGTCCGGATCGCCGCCGCCGACGATCCTTCCAATCGCGACCCGCGTTTTGCCCGCACGCGCCTGCGCGGCCTGATGCCGGCGCTCGTCCGCGAGGGGCTCGATGCGCGCGGCTTCGCGCGGCTGGCGCGCCGCGTGCGGCGGGCCGATGCGGCGATCGAACTCGCGGTCGCGGCGGCGGCTGCCGCCCTCTGCGACGGCGTCTGGCCCGAGCGTGGGCCGATTGTCTTTCCGGCGCAGGACTTTGCCGGCCTGCCGGCGGAAGTGGCGCTGCGGCTCGTCGGGCGCGCCATCGCGTGGGTGGGCGACGAGGGGCCGGTCGAACTCGGCAAGCTCGAAGCGCTCGCCGACGCGTTGGCGGCGGCCGTCGCGCGTCCCGTGCGGTTTCGCCGCACGCTTGCTGGTGCTCTGGTGACCCTGGGGGGCGGTCGCGTAGCCATCGAGCGGGCGCCCCCGCGCCGTGGCACTCCGTCGGCGCGGCCGCGTGCCCGCCGTGAGGGCAAAAAAGCCCGAATCGGCGCGCAGCGTTAAAATTAACGGAACGGGCCCCTTTCGCTTGGCAGAGGAGCGCCCCACACCTACATTAGCGGTTCAGACGCCGGTTTTACGGGGGATTTCGACCGTGCCGGGACGCCAGCGGGTCATGAGGACTTCAGGATGAACGCCAATCTGCGCAATTTTGCCTTGTGGGTGATCATCGTCCTCCTGCTGTTGGCGCTGTTCACGATGTTCCAGCAGACCGGCACGCGCTCCAACCCGACCGACATCTCGTTCTCCGACTTCCTGAACTACGTCGACAAGGGCAACGTCCACGATGTCACGATCGAGGGGCCGCAGATCCGCGGCACCTTCACGGAAAACCTCGGCAGCCGCCCGTTCGCGACCTATGCGCCGAACGACCCCGATCTCATTCCGCAGCTCGTGAAGAACAAGGTGCAGATCTCGGCGCGGCCGCAGTCCGACAACGTGCCATGGTTCCTGCAGTTGCTGATCTCCTGGCTGCCGTTCATCGCGCTGATCGGCGTGTGGATTTTCCTGTCGCGGCAGATGCAGGGAGCGGGCGGCAAGGCGCTTGGCTTCGGCAAGAGCCGGGCGAAGCTTCTGACCGAGGCGCACGGCCGCGTCACCTTCGAGGACGTGGCGGGCGTCGACGAGGCCAAGCAGGATCTGCAGGAGATCGTCGAATTCCTGCGCGACCCCGGCAAATTCCAGCGGCTCGGCGGCCGCATTCCGCGCGGCGTGCTGCTCGTCGGCCCGCCCGGCACCGGCAAGACCTTGCTGGCGCGCGCGATCGCCGGCGAGGCGAACGTTCCGTTCTTCACCATCTCGGGCTCCGACTTCGTCGAGATGTTCGTCGGCGTCGGTGCGAGCCGCGTGCGCGACATGTTCGAGCAGGCGAAGAAGAACGCGCCGTGCATCATCTTCATCGACGAGATCGACGCGGTCGGCCGCCATCGCGGCGCCGGCCTCGGCGGCGGCAATGACGAGCGCGAGCAGACGCTCAATCAGCTCCTGGTCGAGATGGACGGCTTCGAGGCGAACGAGGGCATCATCCTGATTGCCGCGACCAACCGGCCCGACGTGCTCGATCCGGCGCTGCTGCGCCCCGGCCGCTTCGACCGTCAGGTCGTGGTGCCGAACCCGGACGTGGTCGGCCGCGAGCAGATCCTGAAGGTGCATGTGCGCAAGGTCCCGCTCGCGCCCGACGTGAACCTCAAGACGGTCGCGCGCGGCACGCCCGGCTTCTCGGGCGCCGATCTCATGAACCTCGTCAACGAGGCCGCCCTGATGGCGGCCCGGCGCAACAAGCGCATGGTCACGCAGGTCGAGTTCGAGGACGCCAAAGACAAGGTGATGATGGGCGCCGAGCGCAAGTCGCTCGTGATGACCGAGGAAGAGAAGATGCTCACCGCCTATCACGAAGGCGGCCACGCGCTCGTCGCGATTTCCGTCGTCGCCACCGATCCGGTGCACAAGGCGACCATCATCCCGCGCGGCCGCGCGCTCGGCATGGTCATGCAGCTCCCCGAGCGCGATAAGCTCTCGATGTCGTACGAGCAGATGACCTCGCGGCTCGCCATCATGATGGGCGGCCGGGTCGCCGAGGAAATGATGTTCGGCAGGGACAAGGTCACGTCGGGCGCGCAGTCCGACATCGAGCAGGCGACGCGCCTGGCCCGCATGATGGTGACGCGCTGGGGCTTCTCGGCCGAGCTCGGCGCCGTGTCCTACGGCGAGAACCAGGACGAGGTATTCCTCGGCATGTCGGTCGCGCGCCAGCAGAACGTCTCGGAGGCGACCGCACAGAAGATCGACGGCGAGATCCGGCGGCTGGTCGAGGAGGGCCACGACGAGGCGCGCAAGATCCTGGAGGAGAAGCGCGCTGACCTCGAGATCCTCGCCAAGGGCCTGCTCGAGTTCGAGACCCTCACGGGCGACGAGATCAAGGACCTGCTCAACGGCAAGCGGCCGAACCGCGAGTCGGTGATCGAGCCGACCACGCCGCGCGGCTCCGCGGTGCCGACCGCCGGCAAGCCGCGCCCGCGTCCGGGCGGCACCGGCGGGATGGAGCCGCAGCCGCAGGCCTGACGGTCCGGCAAACGCCAACGAACCTAAGCGCCCGCCCATTCGGCGGGCGCAATGCTGTCGTGCCGACGCCATGCGCCGGCGCGGTTGTCGCGGCGGGGTCGTCTTGTTACTTGTCGCGCCCCGTTTGCGAGCGCCGTCTCATCCATGACCGAAGATCGTCTCGACGCCGCGTCGCGGCCGTTCTGGTCGCTCGCCGGCCTGCGCCTCGGCGCCTGGCTGCTGTTGCCGTCGCTGCCCGGCATGATGACGTTCGGCGCCGCCGTCGGCGCGACCGAGGCGCGCAAGGGCTTCGACCTTCTCCATGCACTACTGATGAACGTGTGGGTCTACGCGGGCGCCTCGCAGCTCGTCGCCATGGAGGCGTGGCCGGAGCACATGACGCTCGCCGGCGTCGCGGCGCTCGCGCTCGTCGTCGCGACCGTCAATGCGCGCATGATGCTGTTCGGCGCCTCGCTGCGGCCGTGGCTCGGGCCGCTGCCGGCCTGGCAGATCTATCCGCTGCTGCAGTTCACCACCGATCCAGGCTGGGTGATCATGATGCGCTACCGCGCCGAGGGTGGAAACGACGCCGCGGCGTTTCTCGGCGGCACCCTCCTGGTCCTGGTCGCGTGGATCGCGGCGACGATCGCCGGGTATCTGGCGGGCGCGCTGGTCGCCGATCCGCGCGCGTTCGCGCTCGACCTCGTGCTGCCGATCTTCTTTGCCGCCATGCTGGTCCCGCTGTGGCGCGGTCGCCGTCGGGCGATCGCATGGGGCATCGCGGGCGCGGTGGCGCTCGCGACCGAATATCTCGTCTCCGGCTGGTGGTTCATCATCACGGGCGCGATCGCGGGCTGCGTCGCGGAGGGCTTTGCCGAGGACGCCGTCGATGTTTGACCTCGGCGGCCCGGGCACGATCGCTGCCATCCTGGCGATGGGCGCCGTGACCTATGGCATGCGCGCCGGCGGCTTCTGGCTGATGGGGCATGTGCCGTTGACGCCGCGGGTGCGCCGCATGCTCGAGGCGCTGCCCGGCACCGTGGTGGTCGCGACCGTGCTGCCGCTCGCCGTGCGTGAAGGCGTGCCCGCCATGCTTGCCGTCGCGGCGGCCATCGGCGCCATGCTGATCCGCCGCAACGACTTCCTCGCCGTGATCGCCGGCATGGCGGTCGCGGCGCTGGCGCGCGCGTATCTTTAGCCCAACGGCTTGCGTTCCATCGAGCGGATGACGCGCAGCTTGCCGAGCGACGCGGCGGCGAAATCGAGGAAGGCCTGCACCTTCGGCGCGCGATGGCCGCGGCTCGCCGCGACCAGATGCACCGGCAGGGCCGGCGGCTCGTAGGCGGCGAGCAGGCGCACCAGCGATCCGGCCTCGAGCTCCTCGCTCACCTGATAGGACAGCACCCGGGCGATGCCCTGGCCGGCGCGCACCGCGACGAGGCGCGCCTCCACCTCGTTGACCATGAGGCGCGGCGAGAGCCGCACGACGCTCGCGCGCCGCGCCGGTCCGAAGCGCCACTCCGACGGCTCCGATTGCGTGCTGCCGAAGATGGTGTCGTGATCGGCGAGGTCCGCCGGCTTCCGCGGCGTGCCGCGTCGCGCCACATAGGCCGGGCTCGCCACCAGCATGCGGCGCACCTCGCCGACGCGCCGCGCCTGCAGCGACGAGTCGGCAAGTGCGCCAATGCGCACCGCGACGTCGATCCCTTCCTCGATCAGGTCGATGTTGCGGTCGTTGAGCACGAGCTCGACCTGCATTCCGGCGAAGGCCTCGAGAAATGCGATCACCAGCGGCGCCACGTGGCGCCGTCCGAACTGCAGCGGCGCCGTCACCCGCAACAGGCCGCGCAGCGGCGCCTCGGCGAGGCCGGTCACGGCGCGATCGTAGTCGGCGAGGATGCCGCGCGCCCGCTCCGCGACGGCGCGGCCGGCCTCGGTCGCCGACAGGCGCCGCGTCGTGCGCTCGATGAGGCGGACGCCGACGCGATCCTCCAGCGCCGCCAGCGCGCGCGTCACGGCGGGAGGCGAATGGCGCAGCCGGCGCGCGGCGGCCGCGAGGCTGCCGTGATCGACCACGGCGACCAGCACGGCGAGCTCCTGGAGGCGGTCCATGGATTATTCCGATTTGTGGAAATCTAATTTACCAATTTGAGCACTTAGCGATATTTCTGCAATTGTTAAATTGGGGTCGTCGCGTCGTATCAATGATGTCGACGGGAGCCACCCATGGATGCCTCTCCTTCTCCGTTTCATGCTGACGAGCTTGTCGCCCAGGCGCGTGCCGGCTCCGGGGCGCGCGGCGCCGGCATCCGCAGCTCCATGCCGGACCAGCACCGCAGCTTCTTTGAGATGCTGCGCTACCTGTTCGTCGCCACCGTCGACACGGAGGGCTGGCCGCTCGCCACCATGCTGACCGGCACGCCCGGCTTCGTCTATTCGCCCGATCCCGTGACGTTGCGGGTCGACGCGCTGCCGGACGGAAACGATCCCGCAGCCGCGACGCTGGGCGACGGCCGCGAGGTCGGCATCCTCGGCCTCGATCTCTCCACCCGGCGGCGCAACCGCGTCAACGGGCAGATCGCGAGCGTGGACAACGGCGGCTTTACCGTCTCGGTGCGCCAGAGCTTCGGCAATTGCGCAAAATACATCCAGCGCCGCGAGCCGCATCGCGTGCCGCCGGCGCCCGGCGGCGTCAATGCGCTCGACGGCCTCGACGCCGAGGCCCGTGCGCTGATCGCGCAGGCGGACACGTTGTTCGTCGCGAGCCGCTCGAGGCCTGAGATCGACGCCGCCGGCGAACTCGACGTCTCCCATCGCGGCGGCCGGCCCGGTTTCGTGCGGGTCGACGGCGATACGCTGATCGTTCCCGATTTTGCCGGCAATCGCTTCTACAACACGCTCGGCAATCTGCTGGGCGAGCCGCGTGCGGCCCTTCTGTTCGTCGATTTCGATACCGGCGATCTACTCCAGCTTCAGGGATTGGCGACGATCGACTGGAGCCCGGATGCCGCGCGGCCGGTCGAAGGGGCGGAGCGCGCCTGGCGCTTCGCGGTCACGCGCGGATGGCGCCAGCGCGCCGCGACGCCGTTACGCTGGTCGTTCCTCGATTACTCGCCGGCGACGCTCGGCACCGGCACTTGGGAAGGTGCGTGAGCCATATAGGGCGCCCATTGATATTGAAAAGGACCCGTCACCCTGAGGCGCGAGCGTAGCGAGCCTCGAAGGGCGACGGCCCGGAGGGTGCCACATGCAGACACGCTGCTGCGCCTCGGCCGATCATCCTTCGAGGGCCTCGCTATGCTCGGCCACCTCAGGATGACGGATTTGGCGAGGACGTTTGCTGCCTACCCCCGCATTGCCGCCTTGATCAACTCGACGGTCGCGCCCGGGGCGCGCGACGCCTGGATGATGCGCGCTTCCTGCGCCATCAGCTTGTCGAAGGCGGGCTTCATCGCCGCGACCGTCGCGACCGGCACCACCACGGCGCCGTGGCGGTCCGCATGGATGAGATCGTCGCTCGCCGTTGCCATGCCGTGCACCGTGACGGGCACGCCGAACTCGATCACGTGCACATAGGCGTGCGAGGGCGAGATCGAGCCGGCGAGCATCTGGAAGCCGGGCGGGATCGCCGGAATGTCGCGGATCGAGCCGTTGGTGATGGTGCCGATGCAGCCGAGCGCCTTGTGCAGGTTCGACTGCACCTCGCCCCAGAACGCGCCGAAGCCGGCGTGCTCGCCGTCGAGGTCCTCGATCACGACGATGCTCGGGCTGGGCGCCGCCGCAACGTAGTCGAGATAGTCGAGGCGCTTCGCCATGTAGGAGGCCTCGCCGAGCGGCACCTTGTCCTTGGTCTTGATCGTGACCGTCTTGGCGAACCCGACCATCGGCGGCAGGTCGGGGAATGGGCAATGCAGGTGCTTGACCGTGTAGCCCATGCCGCGCCGCTCGGGCGCCACCATCTCGAGAAGATTGCACACCGTCGGCGTGTCGATCGAGCGCAGGAACTCGAACTGCTCCTTGGTCAGCGTCATTTGTAAAAGCCCTCCCTATGTCGCGGCCATCTTGTAGGATGGGTTGAGCGTTAGCGAAACCCATCACTTCGCTGCTGCAGAGATGATGGGTTTCGCTGGCGCTCAACCCATCCTACGGGTCTCACCCCCGCGGTTGTTTCCCTGCGTCCAGGTCAGGGCGACGATCGCGCCCATGATGACCTGCATGGCGATCAGCATTGCGACCACCGACGGCCAGCCTGCGCTCGCCCAGGTGAGTCCGGGCAGGAACGCGCCCATGCTGCCGCCCGCATAGAAGCACGTCACGTAGAGGCCGACCGCCGAGGAGCGCCCCTCCTTGGCGGTGAGCGTGATGTATCCGGTCGACACCGACTGGCACAGCATGCCGCAGGTGGCACAGACGAGCAGTCCGGCGAGGATCAGCGCGAGCTGCGGTGCGAGCAGCAATGCCGCGCCGGCGATCCACGTCGCGATCATGCCGAGCACGAAATTGCGCCGGCCGAAACGCGCGATGAAGCGCCCGGTCCACGGCGCGATCGCGGTGCCGCCGAGATACGTGAAGAACAGGCCGCCGAGCAGCGTGCTGGAGAAATTGTAGGGCGGCGCCGCGAGGTAGAAGCTGATGTACGTGAAGGTGGCGATGAAATTGAACAGCGTGCCGAAGCCGACCGCATAAGTGGCGAGAAGCTGCGGGTTGCGCAGGTGGCGCAGCATCTGCACACCCGAGTCGGCAAAGCCGCGCGAGCGCACGAAGCGCTTCTCCCGCGGCAGGATGAACAGGATCGTGATGGCCGCCGCGAACGTCATGGCGGCGAGGAGGACGAACGAGCTGCGCCAGCCGATCAGGTCGGCCAGCGCGCCCGGCACCATGCGGCCCGCGAACCCGCCGAGGCTCGCGCCCGTGACGTAGACGCCGGCGACGCCCGCGACCTCCTGCGGCGGCCACTCGTCGCCGATATAGGCGACCGTCACGGCGAAGATCGCCGGCATGAACAGCCCCTGCACGAAGCGCCAGATCGCGAAATCATGCACGCCGTGGGCGAACGTCACCATGATGGTCGGCACCGAGACCGCGAACAGGGCGAGCGTGATGACGCGCTTGCGGCCCATCACGTCGGCGATCGCGCCGGTCACCGGCGCCGTCAGCGCGACCGCCAGCGTGCTCGCCGTCATGATGGTGCTGATCTCGGCCGCGGTGGCGCCGAACTCGCGCGACAGCTCCGGCAGCAGGGCCTGCGGTGAATAGAGATTGAGGAACGTGCAGAAACCGTTGATCGCAACGGCGAGGCGGCGATAGTCGATGGTCATCGCGCGCATTATGCGCGCGCGCCAGCGTGAAAGCACCCGCGCCTTCAGCGCGGCGCAGGGTCGCGGGGTGCATGGCTCCCGAGCGCGGTTTGCGCCGCTGCCAGCGTCTGGTCGAGCGAGCCCGAGGCATCGACCTTCTTCCAGTCGAGCGCGCCCAGGTCGTAGCTTTCCTGCTCGCGCGCGACCGTGGCGTCGACGTCGGAGGCATCGTGCGCGCGGGCTGAGACGCGTGCGACGCGCGCGTCGAGGCTCGTGACGAGAAAAGTCCGTGAAAATCGACATGGCTCGCGCGCGCCGCGGCCGCCGCCTTGGCGCGCTCGTCGGGCCGCGCAAACACCGCGTCGATGACCGCCGTATGTCCGGCCGCGGTCACGCGGCGGGCCTTGTCGGCGAGCGCCGCATAGACGCGCCGCGTCACGTCCGGCGCATAGGCCGCGGGCGGCAGCCGGTCGGTCTCGCCGACGTTGAACAGGGTCTTGCGCTCGATATCGGTGCGCAGCACGACGGCGCCGGGCGCCGGCGCGAGTGTCGGCGCCAATGCGCGCGCGAGCGTCGACTTGCCGGTGCCGGACAACCCGCCGATCGCGACAAGCTTGGCGCGCGGCGGCGCGACCAGGCGCAGCGCCAGGCGAAAATAGTTGCGGGCGGCTGCGACCGCCGCATCGTCGTCCGGCGCATTGAGGTCGACCCGTGCGGCCGTCACCTTGGCGCGGATCGCGGCGCGCACCGACAGAAAGAGCGGCAGCGCGGCGAGCCCGTCGAGATCCTCGGGCCGCCGGGTCTCGGCGAGGTAGCGGTTGAGCACGGCGTTCGCGGCCGCATCGAGCCCGCGCTCGATGAGATCCATGAGCAGGAACGCGAGGTCGTAGAGCACGTCGCCGGTCGCAATCAGCGGATCGAACTCGATCGCGTCGAACACCACCGGCGCGCGGTCGATGAGGACGATGTTGCCGAGATGCAGGTCGCCATGGCCGCGCCGCACCAGGCCGGCCTCGCCGCGTTCGCGCAGCAGCCGCTCGACGCGGCGCAGCGCGGCGCGGCTCGCGCGCGCTAGCGTCGCGACCTCGGCGGGCTCGAACAGCTCCGGGTGGTCGTTGAGCTCGCCGCGGTTCTGCTCGATGTAGCCGGCGAGCCGCGTCAACCAGTCTCGGGCGTCGGAGACCGGCGCGCGGGCATGCGCCGCGGCCACGACGCGTGCGAGCGTATCGGCAAGCGCGAGATCGAGCTCGCCGCGCGCCGCCACGTGGTCGAGCGTCGCGGTCTCGTCGAACCGCGCCATCTCGACCGCCCATTCGACCGGCATGCCGGCCCCCCCGATCGCCAGCGTGCCGTCCGCCTCGCGCGTGATCGGCACGACGCCGCGATAGAGGCTGGGCGCGAACGCGCGGTTGACCGCAAGCTCCGCCTCGCATGCGGCCTTGCGCTTCTCCAGCGTCGAGTAATCGAGGAAGGGAAAGCGCACCCGCCGCTTGACCTTGTAGACTTGGCTGCCGGCGAGGAAGACGGCCGCCGCATGGGTGTCGATGCGCTTGACCTCCTCGTCCGCCAGGATCATCCCGTGCGTCGCCGGATCGGCGAGGAACGCGAGGACCTCGGCTTGCGGGTCTTCGGCCGTCATGAGGGCGTATCCGCCATGCGTTGAATTCGGCGACCGCGCCCTTGACCGCGCCGCACCTGTTTCCGAATGATGCGCGCCTCATCCGCGCCGCGCAGCGGCGCCGTCAACCGGAGGACAGCATGCTGATCGATCACCGCTACTACACCATCAAGCCGGGCAAGACGGGCGCCCATCTCGACCTCTACGAGAAGCATGGATTCGCTGCGCAGACACGGCATCTCGGCCAGCCTCTCTGCTACATGTATACCGAATCCGGCGAGGTCAACACGCTGGTGCACATCTGGTGCTACGAGGACGCCAACGATCGCATGCAGAAGCGCGCCGCCATGTGGAAGGACCCCGAGTGGATCGCCTATGCCAAGCAGATGGTCGATTCCGAGTATCTGGTAGGGCAGAAGAACAACCTGATGATCCCGGCGAAATTCGCACCGATCAAGCGATAGTAGATTGGTACGGCGCGTTCTCTCCCTCTCCCCCTTTAGGGGGAGAGGGTCGGGCTGAGGGGGCGTCTCCGCGAGTTCACTTTCGACGATGAGTCTCGCGGGAGATTTAGCGCCCCTCACCCCAACCCTCTCCCCGTAAGAACGGGGAGAGGGAGCGCAAGCGCCGTGCCTAGCCAAGCCATAAGCGACTGCAAGTTTAACGAAGGACCGTGGAGACCCCCATGCGCGCCAAGGACAACATGCGGACCGCCGCCGAGGTGCTGGTCGATCAGCTCATCGTCAACGGCGTGCAGCACGTGTTCTGTGTGCCCGGCGAGAGCTACCTCGCGGTGCTCGACGCGTTCCACGACCGCGCCATCGAGGTGACGGTCTGCCGGCACGAGGGCGGCGCCTCGTTCATGGCTGAGGCGGTCGGCAAGGCGACCGGCCGTCCCGGCATCTGTTTCGTCACGCGCGGCCCGGGCTCGACCAATGCGGCGCACGGCATTCACATCGCGCACCAGGATTCGACGCCGCTGATCATGTTCGTCGGCCAGATCGCGCGCGACATGAAGGGGCGCGACGCGTTCCAGGAGCTCGACTACCGCGCCGCTTTCGGCGGCATGGCCAAATGGGCGGTGGAGATCGATGATCCGGCGCGGGTCCCCGAGATCGTCTCGCGCGCCTTCTACACGGCGACCAGCGGCCGCCCCGGCCCGGTGGTGATCGCGATCCCGGAGGACATGCTCACCGAGCGCGTCGCGGTCGCTGACGCGCCCGCCTTCGAGCCGGTCGAGACCTGGCCCGGCGCGACCGACATGATGAAGCTGCAGAAGATGCTGTGGGCGGCCGAGCGCCCCGTCATGCTGCTCGGCGGCAGCCGCTGGTCGAGCGCCGCGCACGCCGCGATCGCCCGCTTCGCCGAGCGCTTCGCGCTGCCGACCGCGACCACGTTCCGCCGCGGGCCGCTGTTCGATGCGCTGCACCCCTGCTACGCGGGCGACCTCGGCATCGGTCCCAACCCGAAGCTCCTCGCGCGCGTCAAGGAATCCGATCTGGTGCTGCTGGTCGGCGGCCGCCTCGGCGAGATGCCGTCGCAGAGCTATGAGCTGATCGACATCCCGGGCCCGCAGATGACCTTCGTGCACGTGCATCCGGGCGCCGAGGAGCTCGGTCGCGTCTACAAGCCCCATCTCGCGATCCATGCGTCACCGACCGCTTTCGCGGCCGCCGCCGAGGGCCTGCAGCCGCCGAACGAGATCAAGTGGCGCGACGCCATCAAGACCGCGCACGATGATTATCTCGCCTGGACCGAGCAGCCGACGCCGCAGCCCGGCGGCGTCAATCTCGGCGCCGTCATGATCTGGCTGCGCGACAATCTTCCGCCGGATGCGATCATCACCAACGGTGCGGGCAATTTCGCCTCGTGGGTGCATCGCTTCTTCCGCTTCCGCCGCTACGGCCAGCACGTCGCGCCGACCTCGGGCTCGATGGGCTACGGCGTGCCGGCCGCGATCGGCATCAAGCGCCTCTACCCGGAGCGCACCGTGGTGTGCATCGCGGGCGACGGCGATTTCCTGATGAACTCGCAGGAATACGCGACCGCCGCGCAGTACGATCTGCCGATCATCACCGTGATCGCCGACAATGGACTCTACGGCACCATCCGCATGCACCAGGAGCGCGAATACCCGGGCCGCGTGTCCGCGACGGTGCTCAAGAACCCCGACTTCGTCGCCTATGCGAAGTCGTTCGGCGGCTTCGGCGTGACGGTGGAGAAGACCGAGGATTTTCCCGCCGCGTTTAAGGCCGCGCAGGCGTCGGGCAAGCCGGCCGTGATCGCGCTCAAGATCGATCCCGACGCGAGCACGCCGGGGATGACGCTGACGAAGATCGCCGCCGCGGCGCGGGAGCGGATGAAGAAGTGAGAGCCGCGACCCGTAGGATGGGTTGAGCGTAGCGAAACCCATCATCTATGACCTGGTCTTAAAGCGATGGGTTTCGCTGCGCTCAACCCATCCTACGACGCGGAGCTGCCTTCGCTCAGGCGCGGCGTCGCCGGCTTGCGACGGAGCGACGCCACCCGGCGCACCAGCACGTAGAAGATCGGCGTGAACAGCAGCCCGAACAGGGTGACGCCCAGCATGCCGAAGAACACGGCGGTGCCGAGCGCCTGGCGCATCTCGGCGCCGGCGCCGGTCGCGGTGACGAGCGGCACCACGCCGAGGATGAAGGCGAACGACGTCATCAGGATCGGCCGCAGGCGGGTGCGGGCGGCAGAGATTGCCGCGTCCTGCCGGCTCTCGCCGCGCTCCTCGGCCTGGCGGGCGAACTCGACGATCAGGATGGCGTTCTTCGCCGCAAGGCCGACCAGCACCACGAGGCCGATCTGGGTGAGGATGTTGTTGTCCATGCCGCGCAGGATGACCCCGGCGAACGCGGCGAACAGGCACATCGGCACGATCAGGATCACGGCGAGCGGCAGCGCGATGCTCTCGTACTGCGCGGCCAGCAGCAGGAAGACGAACGCCACCGCGAGGCTGAACACCGTCGCGATGGTGTTGCTGGCGAGCTTCTCCTGCAGCGCGATCTCGGTCCATTCGAAGCCGAAGCCGGACGGCAGGTCGCGCGCCATGATCTGCTCCATGGCGGCGATCGACTGGCCGGTCGAGAAGCCTGGAAGCGTCGCGCCCTGCACCTCGGCGGCCGGGAACAGGTTGTAGCGCGGCACGCGATAGGGGCCGGTGATCTCGCGGAAGGTCGCGACCGCCCCGAGCGGCACCATCTCGCCGGCGGTCGAGCGGGTGCGCAGGTTGGCGACGTCGCGCACGTCGAGGCGGAACGGATTGTCGGCCTGCGCCGTCACCCGGTAGGTGCGCCCGAGGATGTTGAAGTCGTTGACGAAGGTCGAGCCCATGTAGGTCGACAGCGTGTCGAAGAAGCGGGTGATCGGCACGCCGATCATCTCCGCCTTGGTGCGGTCGATGTCGGCATAGACCTGCGGCGTCGACGTGTTGAACAGCGTGAACACCTGGACGAGGCCGGGCGTCTGGTTGGCGTCGCGCGTGATCAGGCCGACCGCCTGCTCGAGCGCGCGCGGGCCGCGGCCGGCACGATCCTGGACATAGAGCTTGAAGCCGCCGCCGGTGCCGATGCCCGGCACCGAGGGCGGCGGGATGACGAGCACGAAGGCCTCGCGGACCGCCTGCATCTGGGCGCGCAGGTCGTTGAGGATGCCGTCGCTGGTCAGCCCGTCGCGCAAGCGCTCCTCGAACGGCTTGAGCGTGACGAACACGACGCCGGAGTTCGGCGCATTGGTGAAGGTGGCGCCGTCGAATCCCGCGAACGTGACCGCGTGGGAGACGCCGGGACGGCTCAGCAGGATCTCGGAGGCGCGCTTGACGGCCGCGTCGGTGCGCTCGAGGCTCGCGCCCGGCGGCAGCGTGATCGCGACGATGAAGTAGCCGCGATCGAGCTGCGGGATAAAGCCCGTGGGCGTCCGGCTGAACTCCAAGTAGGCGATGCCGATCAGCGCGGCGTAGACTACCAGCATCACGGTCGAGACCCGCAGCAGGCGCCCGGTCAAACTGCCATAGCCGGTCGACAGCCAGGAGAACCCGCGATTGAACGCGCCGAAGAAGGCATTGAAGGGCCGGCCCAGCGTGCGCCACACGCCCGACCCGGGCTCGTCGCTGTGCGGCTTGAGCAGCAGCGCGGCGAGCGCCGGCGACAGCGTCAGCGACACCGTGGCCGAGATGATGGTCGAGGCCGTGATGGTGAGTGCGAACTGGCGATAAAACTGGCCGGAGATGCCGCTGATGAACGCGCTCGGGATGAACACCGCGCACAGCACCAGCGCGATCGCGATGAGCGCGCCGCCGACCTCGTCCATCGTGCGGTGCGCGGCCTCGCGGGGGTTGAGCCCCTGGCGCAGGTAGCGCTCGACGTTCTCGACCACCACGATGGCGTCGTCGACCACGATGCCGATCGCCAGCACGAGCCCGAACAGCGTCAGGTTGTTGAGCGAGAAGCCGAACGCCGTCATGACGAAGAAGGTGCCGATCAGGGAGACCGGGATGGCGACGACCGGAATGATCGCGGCGCGCCAGCTCTGCAGGAACAGCAGGATCACGATCGCGACCAGGACAAGGGCCTCGAACAGCGTCTTGGTCACCTCGTCGACCGACTGCTGGACGAACTCGGTGGTGTCGTAGACCACCCGATAGGCCATGCCGGGCGGGAAGCTCCGCGAGAGCTCCTCCATCGTCGCCTTCACGGTCGCGGCGGTGGCGAGCGCATTCGAGCCGGGGCGCTGGTAGATGCCGATCGCGGTGGCGACCTGGTTATCGAGATAGGCGTTGGTCGTGTAGTCCTGCGCGCCGAGCTCGACGCGGGCGATGTCGCGGATGCGCGTCGTGCGGCCATCGGGGTCGGTCGCCACCACGATCTCGCCGAACTGCTGCGGGGTCGACAGCCGCCCGAGCGTCTGCACCGCGACCTGGAAGCCGCCGGGCGACGTCGCCGGCGGCTGGTTGATGGCGCCGGCCGCGACCTGCACGTTGTTGGCGCGCAGTGCCGCGAGCACATCGTCGGCGGTGAGGTTGCGCGACTGCACCTTGGCGGGGTCGAGCCATATCCGCATCGAATAGTCGCGGGCGCCGAACACGATGGTGTCGCCGACGCCGTCGAGGCGCGTCAGCACGTCCTTCACGTTGATGGTCGCGTAGTTGGAGATATACCCCTGGTCGAGGCTGTGGTCGGGCGAGATCAGGTGGATCACCAGCAGCAGGTCGGGCGACGCCTTGCGCACCGAGACGCCGATACGCTGCACCTCCTCGGGCAAGCGCGGGATCGCGTTCGAGACGCGGTTCTGCACCAGCACCTGCGCCTGGTCGACATTGGTGCCGGGCTTGAAGACGACGGAAATCTGCAGCACGCCGTCGCCGGTCGCCTGCGACACCATGTAGATCATGTTGTCGACGCCGTTGATCTCCTGCTCGATCGGCGTCGCCACGGTCTGCGACAGAACTTCGGCGGAGGCGCCCGAGAATGTCGTGCTCACCACCACGGTCGGCGGCGCGATCTCGGGATACTCGGTGACCGGGAGCGCCCGATACGAGATGTAGCCGACCATCGTGATGATGATCGACATCACGGCCGCGAAGATCGGCCGGTCGACGAAGAAATGGGAGAAGCGCATCCGATGCCCCTGGGTGAGGTCGTCCGGGCCTACTGCGGGGCCTTGGGAGCTTCCGCGACGGCCTTGATCTCGCCGTCCTGCGGCCTGACCTTCTGCCCCGGCCGCGCGCGCGGCAGTCCGTCGATCACGATGCGGTCGGTGGCCGCGAGGCCGGAGCGGATGACGCGCAGCCCGTCGACGATCGGTCCGGGCTCGACCAGCTTGACGCCGACCATGCCGTCGTCCGCGACCGTGAACACGATCTTGCGCGACTGGTCGGACGCAATCGCGCTGTCCGGCACCAGGAGCGCATCGTGCGTGCCGCCGAACAGGCGCAGCCGCCCGAAGAAGCCGGGGGTGAGGAAGCCGTCCTTGTTGTCGAAGACGGCGCGGCCCCGGATGGTGCCGGTCTTCGGATTGATCACATTGTCGACGAAATCCATGTGGCCCTGATGGACGAACCCGGTCTCGTCGGCGAGCCGCACCGACACCGGGTTCTGGGCGTCGCGCGACGATTGCCGCGCGCCGGTCCGCGCGAGCCGCAGGTAACGGATGAAATCGGCTTCGCTGCCGTCGAAGACGAAGTGGATCGGGTCGATCGACACGATGACGGTCAAGAGCGTCGCGCCGTTGGGGCCGCCGGTGATCAGGTTGCCGGCGTCGACGCGGCGGTCCGAGATGCGTCCCGCGATCGGCGCGCGCACCTCGGTCCATTCGAGGTTGAGCTGGGCCGTCTTGAGGGCGGCCTCCGCGGACGCGACCTGACCGGCGGCGTCGCGCTGGGTGGATTTGCGGGTATCGAACTCGCGCCCGGTCAGCGTCTGGCTCTCCACCAGCGGCGTCGCGCGTTGCACATCGGCGGTTGCGATCTCGAGCTTCGCCTGGGCGCGCGCGACATCCGCCGCCGCCTGCTCGACCGCAAGCTGGAACGGACGCTGATCGATGACGAACAGGAGATCGCCCTGTTTGACGAGCTGGCCCTCGTTGACGAGGACCTTGTCGATGAAGCCGGACACCCGCGCGCGGATCTCGACGGTCTCCACGGCCTGGAAACGGCCGGTATATTCGTCCCACTCGGTGATATTCTTCTGCAACGGATGCGCCACCGTCACGGTCGGCGGCGGCGGAGCAGTTGCCGTCGGCTTGCGGTCGCAGCCACCAAGCGCCAGGGCGAAGACGGCGAGCGCGAGCGGCAGGGCGGCGCAAAACACCTGGTGGCGGCTGGCGCCTCGACGGTTGCTCAATGCACGTCTCCGGGTTGGGCCGTTAAGGTGTGTATGGCCGACCGACCAGTCAACCGCTATCCGCCTACCGGGAATGCGCAGCCTCATTTTTGGGCACGATGATTCAAAATCCGCGGGGATTGGGCGCGCGGCGCCGGACGACGACACCCCGCGCACGACGACTAACCTCGCCTGGACCGAGCCGCCGACCGCGCAGCCGAGCGGCGTCTATCTCGCGGCGGTGATCCGCGACCTTATCCGAGCCGTTGCGAACCGTCGTGAATTTCTGAATTCATTGCTTTTTGTTCGCCAATTCGATTCGGAGCCGATGGCCTATCGCCGCACCGACCGCGTCCTGCAGCATCTTGCCGCCCGCCACGACGCGATCGTCGCGGCCGCGCGGACGATCGCGGCCGAGCACGGCCTCGCGGCGGTGCAGATCGCGCCGGTGGCGCAGCGCGCCGGCATCGCGGCCGGCACGGTCTATCGCTATTTCCCGGCCAAGACCGACCTCGTGCGCGGCGCTCATCGAGGCGGTGTCGGCGCGCGAGATCGCGGCCTTCCGCAAGGCCGCCGACACGGCGCCGGGGCCGCTGTCGGCGCTCGCCGCCGGGCTCGTCGGCTTTGCGGCGCGCGCGCTGCGCCATCGCCGGCTCGCCTGGGCGGTCAGCGCCGAGCCGATCGATGCGGCGGTCGATGCGTTCCGCCTCGCGGCGCGCCGCGCGCTCGCGGCCGAGATCGAGGCGCGAATCCGCGCCGCGATCGCGGGCGGTCATCTGCCCGAGCAGGATGCGGGTGCGGCCGCGGTCGCGCTGGTCGGGCTCATGATCGAGGGGCTGATCGGCCCGCTCGCGCCGGCCGCCGATGCCGGCAAGGCGCGCGACAACGTGCAGACGGTCACGTTGCTGGCGCTGCGCGCGCTCGGCGTCGTCGACGCCCGCGCCCGCGGCCTCGTGGTGCAGACCGCGCTGCCGCGGTACGAGGAAGACGCGGCGTAAGCTTAGCTAACGCGTGATGACCTTTCTGCGAAACGTCATCACGCTTTAGCTCGTCGTTGGAGCATGATCTTGTCCGAAAACCGGCATCCACCCCGGATCAAGTCCGGGGCAGGCTTTTTCGAGATCATGCGCTAGCGATAAGTGCTGCGGTGATAGCGGCGATCCTCCTGGCGGAAGCGCCGCGCCTTCGCGACCGAGCCGAAATCGACCTGCTTGTCGCGGCGCGTGTGCCGCACCTCGCCGTAGCCGTCCTTGAGCAGCTGGAACGGCCGCGTCACCTTGTCGAGATAGTCGAACTGCGTCGACCGCGGCTTGCGGAACGCCTCGAAATAGGCGGGAAAGACGAAGTCGCTCATGGAGACGCCGTCGAGCAAAAACTCCTCTTCCTCGACCGCGTCGCACACCTCGTAGGCCCAGACGAGTCCACGCTCGCCGATTGCCCACATGTTGATGGCGGGATCGACCAGCGTCTCGCACAGCTCGTGACAGGCGGTCGTGCTGACCTTGTCACCGTTGTCGAGCGTCGGCTTGATGAACACCTTGCCGAGCGGCAGGCCGTGATGGGTGATGTCGTGATAGCCTTCCGCCTCGGGCGCGTCGGGGCGGTCGAGGACGACCATCGTCCAGGCACCCGCGCGCGGGTTGGTCGCTTTCACGAGCCGGGCCGGCGTGCCCCAGATCGGGGCGAAGCAATCGTCGAGAAACGTCTGCAGCGTGCGGACAAGCCGGTCGAAATCGATGCGGAGATCCATTTTCGCCTTGTTGACGCAGGCGATGGTGGGAATGGCTTTCCGGCTGAATGCGGCCTTGACCATGAGCGGTCGCGCCATGTCGGTCCCCCGTGCTGAATGCGTCATCGACGCAAATCACGACGGCGCCGCGCCGGGATTCGGCACGGGTGCCGCCGTGAGCGACAATAATCGCAATGGTTGCGACGGGGGAAGGGGACGGCGGGTGCCGTCCCCGACCTAATGCAGCGTGCGGACGGTCACGTTGTTGGCGCTGGCACGCGCCCGGAGTCGCCGGCGCACGCTTCCGCGGCCCCGTGGCGCAGCCCGCGCCGCCCGCCGCGGGCGCCGCATCGGCGGGAGCGTGCCACGGCCTTCCGTGGTCGCCGGCGCGTCGCTCATTGCAACGTCGCGGCGGCGAGCCAGTCGTTCACGGCTTCGAGCGCGCGCTCGCGGCTTTCGCTCTTCTCGTGCGCCTGGAAGACCGCGAGCTGCGCGTCGGCCGAGGTGCCGGCGCCGACGATCGCGCGGCAGCGCGCGATGCTGCTCGAGCAGCCGAGCGCCTCGGCATCGGGCGCGACCTCCGCCAGCACCTGCTCGAGCATCTCGGCGACCGACACGGCGCCGCCGCCGTCCAGTGTCGCGAAGCTGCCGTTGACGCCGTAGCGCTGCGCCCGCCACTTGTTCTCGACCACGATGGCGCGCGTCACCGCCGTCATGTCGGCATTGAGCCAGGGATTGCGCACGAGCCGGTGCGCCAGCGCGCGGTAGAGCGCCGCGATCGCGACCGAGTTGTCGACGAAGGTGCAGCAGTCGGGCGCGCGCAGCTCAAGGGTCGGGTGCTGCAGCGAGGGGCGCAGCGCCCACCACACGTAGCTCGCGTCGTCGATGATCCCGGCGTTGGTCAGCGCCGCGATATAGGCGTCGAACTCCTCGCTCTTGCGGAAGAGCTCAGGGACCCCGGTGCGCGGCAGCTCGTCGTAGGCGGCGAGCCGGTAGCCCTTGAGCCCGGTCGGGCGCGAGCGCCAGAACGGCGAGGAGGTCGCGAGCGCGACGAACAGCGGCAGGTAGGGCAGCATGCGGCACATCACGTCGACGCGGTCCTCGCCGTCGGGGAGCTCGACATGGACGTGCAGGCCGCACAGCATGTTGCGCTGGCCGAGCATCTGCAGGTCGTTCATCACGGCGTCGTAGCGCTCCGCCGGCGCCTGCAGCGCGCATTCCCACGAGGCGGTCGGATGGGTGCCGGACGCCAGGATCGCGAGCCCATGCTCGGCCGCGATCGCGGCGATTGTCGTGCGCAGGTGGCGCAGCTCGGTGCGCGCCGTCGCCATGTCGTGATGCGGCTCGGTCGCGACCTCGATCTGCGACTGCAGGAGCTCGCCGCGCACCTGCGCGCCGAGCGCCGCCTTGGCGGCGGCGAAGAAAGCTTCCGGTCGCTCGGCCGCGACCATCTTGGTCGCGGCGTCGACGAGGAAGTACTCCTCTTCGATCCCGATCGTGTAGGCGGCCTTCATGAGCGATCTCCCCATCTCACCCGAGATGTCGATCTATACGTGGAGCCTGCAAGTTCAGATGGGCAGCGCGCGAGGAATAACCGTCTGGATATCTTCATCCACGCCATCAAGTTTGCACAAAGGTCGAATTTTACCTTTGTGTTTGATGCCAATATTGCCACTGTTCTAGGGACAATGCGGTCTCCTCGCGCAGGCTTGGCGCGCCGCCCCCATATAATCGTTTACCGGGAAAAGAGTTCCTGCGACGCCGTGGCGACGCGCGCTCAGCGTGACGTCAGGGACAGGGCGTCGTGACGCACTGCGGCAAGCCGCGATGGCGGCATGCAGGCGCGCGCGTGACAAGGATCGATGCGCGCCTGCCGCTGCGTCCGCCCGAAATGCGCGCTACTTCTTGCTGCCGTCGGCGTTGAATTGCTTGAGGTAGGCCCACAGGTTGGCGACCTTCTTCTCGTCCTGGATGCCCGGATAGGTCATCTTCGTTTCCGGCACCTTGGCTTTCGGCGCCTTGATGTATTCCTTGAACGACGCCTCGTTCCAGGTGATCCCCGAGTCCTTCATGGCATCGCTGTAGCTGTAATCGGTGCTGCCCGCCTTGCGGCCGTCGAGCCCGTTGAGTTCCGGTCCGACGAACTTCGCAGCGCCCGGGCCGATCTTGTGGCAGGCGCCGCATTGCTTGAAGAGCGACGCGCCTGCGTCCACGTCCTGCGCCCACGTCGTCCCCGTCGACGCGGCCAGGACCACGGCCGCGATCACCAGATGTCTCATGTCGATCTCCTCGGTTTCTTCCAGACCTGAGCGCGCGCCCGTGCCCGCAGGCCTTCCCGCCCCGCCCGCGGCGGAAACTGGCCGAACTGCGACCCGAGCGCAAGCGCCAGGCGCGGCATTCCGCGCCGGCCGGTGCGACCGAGAAGACCGGGTGCCGACGGCGGTATTCGCGCTATATAAACGGGACGGGACGGAACGCGAAGGAGCCTGCCATGGCGGTGATGATGCCGGTGCCGGACGCCGAGGTGCTTGCGCGGCGCGACGAGATCGTCGCTGCCCTTCGGGCGATCGTGCCGGGCGAAGGCGTGATCGCACGCGAGCGCGAGATGCGCCCCTACGAGTCGGACGGGCTCACCGCCTATCGCCAGCTTCCCATGGTGGTGGTGCTGCCGGACACGACCGAGCAGGTGTCGCGCCTCCTCGCGTATTGCCATGCGAATGGAATCAAGGTGGTGCCGCGCGGCGCCGGCACGTCGCTCTCGGGCGGCGCGCTGCCGCTCGGCGACGGCGTGCTGCTCGGCATGGCCAAGTTCAACCGGGTGCGCGAGATCGATTTCGACAACCGCGTCGCGGTGGTCGAGCCGGGCGTCACCAACCTCGCGGTCTCGGCCGCGGTGGCCCATGGCGGCTTCTACTACGCGCCCGATCCGTCCTCGCAGATCGCCTGCACGATCGGCGGCAACGTGGCGGAGAATTCCGGCGGCGTGCATTGCCTCAAATACGGCGTGACCACCAACAACGTGCTCGGCCTCGAGATGGTGCTGATCACCGGCGAGATCATCCGTCTCGGCGGCCGCCATCTCGACGCCTCGGGCTACGACCTGCTCGGCATCGTCACCGGCTCCGAAGGCCTGCTCGGCGTGGTCACCGAGATCACGGTGCGCATCCTCAAGAAGCCCGAGACGGCGCGCGCCGTCCTGGTCGGCTTCCCGAGCTCGGAGGATGCCGGCGAATGCGTCGCGAAGATCATCGGCGCCGGCATCATCCCGGGCGGCATGGAGATGATGGACAAGCCCGCGATCCACGCGGTCGAGGAGTTCGTGCATGCCGGCTACCCGCTCGACGTCGAGGCGCTGCTGATCGTCGAGCTCGACGGTCCGCAGGCCGAGGTCGATCACCTGATCGCGCGGGTCGAGGAGATCGCGCGCGCCTGCCACGCCTCGACCTTGCGGGCGTCCAATTCCGAGGAGGAGCGGCTCCTGTTCTGGGCGGGCCGCAAGGCCGCGTTTCCGGCCGCCGGCCGCATCTCGCCCGACTACTACTGCATGGACGGCACCATCCCGCGCGCGCAGCTCCCGCGCGTGCTTGCCCGCATGCGCGAGCTCTCGGTGCACTACGGCCTTGGCGTCGCCAACGTCTTCCACGCCGGTGACGGCAACCTGCATCCGCTGATCCTCTACGATTCGAACAAGCCGGGCGAGCTCGACCGCGCCGAGGCCTTCGGCGCCGACATTCTGAGGCTGTGCGTCGAGGTGGGCGGCGTGCTCACCGGCGAGCACGGTGTCGGCGTCGAGAAGCGCGACCTGATGCCCGCGATGTTCTCCGAGATCGACCTCAATCAGCAGCTGCGCCTCAAATGCGCCTTCGACGAGAAGGGACTGCTCAATCCCGGCAAGGTGTTCCCGACGCTGCACCGCTGCGCCGAGCTCGGCCGCATGCACGTGCGCGGCGGCAACGTCGCGTTTCCCGACATTCCGAGATTCTAGCGCATGCCCCGGCGAAGCGGCTTCCGGTTCGCCGATAAGGACATGCGCCAAGCAAAAAGATACTCATGAAATTCGGCCTCTTCGGCTCCGCGCAGGCGAACAGCAAGGATCTCGGTCCCGAGACCGGGCAGGGCTTTCGCGACTGGCTCGACGATAACGTCGAGGCGGAAGCGCTGGGCTATCGCTCGACCTTCCTGGTCGAGCACCATTTCACCGGCTGGCACCAGGTCTCGGCGACGCTGATGCTGCTCACCGCGCTGGCGATGCGCACGACGACGCTTCGGCTCGGCACCGCCGTGATCGTGCTGCCCTGGCACAATCCGGTGCTGCTTGCGGAAGCTGCCGCGACGCTCGATCTCATCTCCGGCGGCCGCTTCGATTTCGGCATCGGCAAGGGCTATCGCCACAGCGAATTTCACGGCTTCGGGATCGCGCCCGAGGAGGCGCAGGCGCGCTTCGACGAGTGCGTCGCGCTGATGACGCGCGCCTGGACGACACGCGAGCGGTTCTCCCATCGCGGACCGTTCTGGAATTTCACCGACATCGTGGTCGAGCCGCCGCCGGCGCAACGGCCGCATCCGCCGCTGTGGGTCGCGGCCGGCAGCGAGGCCTCGATCCGCCGCGCCGCGGCGCAAGGCTTCAACCTGATCCTCGATCAATATGCGAGCGCGCAGACGCTCGGCGAGCGCATCCGCATCTACGCGCAAGAGCGCGCGGCGCACGGCCTCGCGTTCAATCCCATGCGGGTCGCGGTGGCGCGCCAGCTCTATGTCGCGAAGGACGAAGCCGATCGGCAGGCCGCGCTCATGCGTCAGGCGGCCTACACGCAGCGCACCGTCGACGTCTCGCGTGCGCCCGGCCGCGGCGGGGGCTCGCACGTGCTCGCCTATGCGGAGAAGGCAGGCGGCACCGAGGAGAACGCGCTCTTCGGCACGCCCGACCAGATCGCCGCGATGCTCGCGAACCTGCAGGCGGCAGGCGTGCGCCACGTGCTGCTCACCATCGCGGGCGGGCGCGAGCAGCTTCGCCGCTTCGCCCGCGACATCATGCCGGCCTTTGAATCGTCCGCCGCCGCGGCGGACGCCGCCGAGTGAGGAGCCGCGCCATGGCCGACACGCTGCAGCCGCGCGATGCCAAGGACGTGGAAGCCGCCGTGCAATGGGCGCTGGCGCAGAAGAAGCCGATCGAGATCGTCGGCCACGCGACGAAGCGCGCGCTCGGCCGGCCCGCGCAGGTCGACGTGACGCTCGATCTCGCGGCGCTCACCGGCGTCACGCTCTACGAGCCCGAGGAACTGGTGCTCTCGGCCCGCGCCGCCACGCCGCTCGCCGAGATCGAGGCGCTGCTCGACAGCAAGGCGCAGCAGCTCGCCTTCGAGCCGATGGATTACGGCCCGCTGCTCGGCGGCGCGCCCGGGCAGGCGACGATCGGCGGCGTGCTCGCCGCCAACCTCGCGGGCCCGCGCCGCATCAAGGCGGGCGCGGCGCGCGATCATTTCCTCGGCGCGACGGCCGTGTCGGGGCGCGGCGAGACCTTCAAGTCGGGCGGGCGCGTGGTGAAGAACGTCACCGGCTACGACATGTGCAAGCTGCTCGCCGGATCGTGGGGCACGCTTGCGGCGATGACCGACGTGACGGTCAAGACGCTGCCGCGGCCCGAGACCGAGGCGACCGTCCTGGTGCTCGGCCTCGACGCCGAGCGCGCCGGCGCCGCCATGGCGGCCGCCATGGGCTCGTCCTGCGACGTATCGGGCGCCGCGCATCTCGCGGCCGACCTCGCGCCGCGCGCCTCTGGCGACATCGCCGGCGGCCGCAGCGTCACGGCGCTGCGCCTCGAGGGCGTCGCGCCCTCGGTGGTGCATCGCACCGGCACGCTCGAAGGCATCCTCAAGCCGTTCGGTCCGCTCGCGACCTTGAACGAGGCGCCGTCGCGCAAGCTGTGGATCGCGATCCGCGATGTCGCGCCGTTCGCGGCCGACGGTCCCTCGGGCAAGCGCCTCGTGTGGCGTCTGTCGACCGCGCCGATGCGGGGCGCCGCCGTGGCGCGCATGATCGCGCAAGGGGCCGACGCCGAATTCCTGCACGACTGGGCGGGCGGCCTCGTGTGGGCGGCGCTGGCGCCGAGCGACGACGCGGGCGCCGCGATCGTGCGCGCCGCCATCGCGGCCTGCGGCGGCCACGCGACCTTGATCCGCGCGCCTGCCGCGCTGCGCGCCGCGGTCGGCGCCTTCGCGCCGCAGCCGGACGGGCTCGCGGCGCTGCATCGGCGCATCAAGGAAGGCTTCGATCCGCAGGGCGTGCTCGGGCCCGGCCGGATGTGGGCGGGAGTGTGAACCATGCAGACGTCTTTCACGCTCGCCCAGCTCGCCGATCCGGACATCAAGGAAGCCGACAAGATCCTGCGCGCCTGCGTGCATTGCGGCTTCTGCACCGCGACGTGCCCGACCTACGTGCTGCTCGGCGACGAGCTCGATTCGCCGCGCGGGCGCATCTACCTGATCAAGGACATGCTGGAGAACGATCGGCCCGCGACCGCCGACGTGGTGACCCATATCGACCGCTGCCTGTCGTGCCTCTCCTGCATGACCACGTGTCCGTCCGGCGTGCACTACATGCACCTGGTCGATCATGCGCGCGCGCATGTGGAGGAGACCTATCGGCGTCCGTTCGTCGATCGCGTGCTGCGCGGCGTGATGGCGCGCGTGCTGCCGCGTCCGCGGCTGTTTCGCCTGTCGCTGCTCGCGGCGTTCTTCGCCAAGCCGCTCGCGCCGTTGTTCGACGCGATCGGCCTCAAGCCGCTCGCCGCGATGCTGCGCCTCGCGCCGGCGAAGTTTCCGCCGAGCGGCGCGGGCGGCCCGCAGGTCTTTGCGGCCGAGGGCGAGCGGCGCGGGCGCGTCGCGCTGCTCACCGGCTGCGTCGCGAGCGTGCTCACGCCCGAGATCAACGCCGCGACCATCCGCGTGCTCACGCGGCATGGCATCGAGGTGGTGCTGGCCGAGGGCGAGGGGTGCTGCGGCGCGTTCGTCCACCACATGGGACGCCACGACGAGGCGCTCGCGGCGGCACGCGGCAATATCGACGCTTGGATGCGCGAGATCGACGGCGCCGGACTCGATTCGATTCTCATCACGGCGTCCGGCTGCGGCACCACCGTCAAGGACTACGGCTTCATGCTGCGCAATGATCCGGCCTATGCCGCGAAGGCAAAAACGGTCGCTGCACTTGCTCGCGACGTGAGTGAATATGTCAATAAAATCAATAACATGAGTACTGTCGGTCGACCCGGCATGGTGGTCGCTTATCACGGCGCTTGTTCACTGCAGCACGGGCAGAAGATCACACGCGATCCGAAGGAAATGCTTTCCAAATCGGGATTCGTCGTCAAAGATGTACCGGACGGCCATCTCTGCTGCGGTTCGGCTGGCACTTACAACATGCTGCAGCCGCAGCTCGCGAGGGCGTTACGCGACCGCAAGGTTGCGAATATTGCGAAGGTCGCTCCCGATGTGATCGCCGCCGGCAACGTCGGCTGCATCACGCAGATCGCGGCGGGCACCGATATCCCGGTGGTCCATCCGATCGAGTTGATCGACTGGGCGACCGGAGGCCCGATGCCGGGGGCTTTGAGGCGAGGCGACGCGGTCTGATCGCGTGGTCGGATCGTATGACGGAAATGTGATGACGATCGCATTGCGCCGCGCATGGTGCGGCGGCGCGCGATCACCAGGCAGCCGAACGATCGGGAGGTCGATTATGGCCAAAAAGTCAAAGAAAGCGAAAGCGAAGAAGGGGAAGAAAGCGAAGAAGGCCGCGCCGGCGAAGCGCCGGGTGAAAGTGGCGGCCAAGAAGCGCAGCGCGAAGAAAGTCGCGAAGCGGCGGCCGGCAAAGAAAGCCGTGAAGGCAAAGGCAAAGGCGCCGGCGAAGAAGAAGCCGGCGGCCGCAAAGCCCGTCGCGGCTGCGCCGAAGCCGGCTGCTCCTGCGCCGAAGCCCGCTGCTCCGCCGGCTCCGAAGCCCGCCGCCCCGCCGGCGCCGCGGCCGATGGCTGCGCCGGCACCGCGGCCCGCCGCGCCGGCTGCCGCAGCGCCGCCGCGTCCGCACATGCCGTCTCCGGCGCCCATGGCGCCGCGTCCGGCGGCCCCGCCGGCACCGCGTGCGCCGACGCCCGCGCCGACGCCGACGCACACGGCGCCGACGCACTCGCCCGCGCCGTCCCATCCGTCATCGCCGTCTCACACCTCGCCGCCCGGCAGCTACCGTCCGCCGGGAAGCGAAGGTGGCGGCGGCCACGGCGGTGGCGGCCATACGGGCGGGTAGCGGTCCGCCATCCTGATCTAGCCGTGCCGGGCGTCGGACGACGCGCGGCACGGCTGCATGGTCTTGTGCATTGCGTCATGCGCGCGTCGTCCGCGCCCTGCGGCACGGCGCGAGATTCCCGAACGCCGGCACGTGCTGTTAGGCCGCTACTTTGGCGGCAGCCCCCAATTGCGCGCGCGCGGCGGGCCGAATAGCATTGCCCCGACGGGCGGCCATCGGCCGAAACCCTCAGGTTTTCTCACAGCATAGGGAGGCCGCGGCGATGCCGGCGACAAAGAAAATCCTCATCATGGGCGCGTCCTACGGCTCGCTGCTCGCCTCGAAGCTCCTGTTCGGCGGCCACCACATCCACCTGATCTGCCTGCCTGCCGAGGCCGACCTGATCAACGCCGAAGGCTTCGAGGTGCGCCTGCCGGTGCGCGGCCGCAAGGACCCGGTGGTGCTGCGCTCGCGCAACCTGCCCGGCAAGGTCAGCGCCGGACCCGCGAGCGGCGTCAATCCGAAGGACTTTGACCTGATCGGTCTCGCCATGCAGGAGCCGCAGTATCGCTCGGCCGGCGTGCGCGAGCTGCTTGACGCAGTGGCGAAATCGCGCGTGCCCTGCATGTCGATCATGAACATGCCGCCGCTGCCCTACGTGAAGCGCATCCCCGGGCTCGACTACGAGGCGCTCAAGCCCGCCTACACCGACCCGACCGTATGGGACAGCTTCGATCCGGCGACCATCACGCTCAACAGCCCGGATCCGCAGGCGATCCGCCCGCCCGACGAGAAGGTCAACGTGCTGCAGGTGACGCTGCCGACCAACTTCAAGGTCGCGCGCTTCGACGACGAGAAAGCGACCGCGATCCTGCGCCAGCTGCAGGACGAGATCGAGGCAATCCGCTTCGACACGCCGGAGGGCAAGACCGAGCTGCCCGTGAAGCTCAAGGTCTACGACTCGATCTTCGTGCCGCTCGCCAAGTGGGCGATGCTGCTCGCCGGCAACTATCGCTGCGTCACCAAGGACGGCATGCGGACGGCGCAAGAGGCCGTTTGGAGCGACATCGACACCTCGCGCTCGGTCTACAACTTCGTGTTCGACCTGTGCGTGAAGCTCGGCGCCAACCCGGCCGATCTCGTGCCGTTCGACAAATACGCGGCCGCGGCGCAGAGCCTGACGCGGCCGGCCTCGGCGGCGCGTGCGCTGCAGAACGGCGCGCCCAACATCGAGCGTGCCGACAAGCTGGTGCAGCTCATTGCCAAACAGAAGGGCCTGAGCAATCCGGCGGTCGACGCCCAGGTGGCGCTGGTCGACGCGCGCCTGGAGGCCAACCGCAAGAAGGCGGCCGCCTGACCGCACGGCCATTTTGTTGATTTGCCGAAGGCCCGCGCTTGCGCGGGCCTTCGTGTTTATGGGCTCGGGTGATCGCCCGAATTGCACTTGGCGGTGCGAGGCGGCTTTTTCGACGCCGCGGGCGGGTATTTTCCGATGCGGCAGGCGGCTACCCGTCCGAGTGTGTCAGAAATGCAACGCCTTGCGACTTTCGCGGAAAAAGGCCGCCGAATGGCGGGAAATGCCCAAAAAGGCGGCAAATGCTGCAGCTTTCGACTTGCGAGTCAACGACCCCACGTGAGTTAAATTAACGCATCGAGGGTGGCTCGACGTCGGGGTTTGCGTCCGAGTTCCCAAGGGGCCGTTTTCTGCTTCGAGATGCCGGGACTCGAACTAGAAACGAAACAGGGGTTGGCGATGAAGAAGACGATAGCAACGGCTTTGGTGGCGGCCGCGTTCTCGGCCACTGGCGCTTTGGCGGCGGATCTTCCGATGGTCACGAAGGCGCCGCCGGCGGCGGCTCCCGCGGCGAGCCCGTGGGACGTGGCGTTCGGGTCATGGATCGCGAGCGACTATAACTTCCGCGGCGTCACCCAGTCGGCGCATCGGCCGGCGGTTGGGACCTACTTCGAGCCGCGTTACAATTTCAGCGACAGCCTGCAGGGCTACCTCGGGATCGGCGGCGAGAGCATCGACTTCCCGAACCATGCGGCGGCGGAAGTCGACTTCTACGGCGGCATTCGCCCGACGTTCGGCAAGCTCGCGCTCGATTTCGGCGCTTGGTACTACTATTACCCGGGCGGCATCTGCTTCAACGGCGCGGTCGCCGGCTGCCAGCCGAACCTGCCGAACGGCAACGTCGTCAAGTCCGACCTGAGCTTCTGGGAAGTCTACGGCAAGGCCACCTATACGGTGAACGACCAGTTCTCGTTCGGCGGCAGCCTCTACTACTCGCCGTCCGTGCTGAACTCGGGCGCCGATGGCGAATTCATCGCCGGCACCGCCAAGTATGTCCTCCCGGCCAACCTGTTCCCGAAAGATTGGGGCATGTACGTCTCGGCGGACGTCGGTCACTGGTTCCTCGGCACGAGCGACAGCTTCTACGCGCTGCCGTTCCCGGGCCTGACCAACGGCATTCCGTACAAGAGCTACACCACGTGGGACCTCGGAATGGGCTTCACCTACAAGGTGTTCACGCTCGACCTGCGCTACTACGACACGGATCTGAGCAAGGGTGACTGCAACGCCTTCACGAGCGACCACACGGCGTCGGGCGTCGCCTCGACCACGATCAATCCGGGTGGCCCGGGCTCCGACTGGTGCGGCGCGACCTTCATCGCCAAGCTCTCGGTCGACACTGCCCTGTCGGGGCTGAAGTAAGTCCTCCCTCGACGTTCGTCTCGATCTGGCGGCGCGCTTCCTGCGGGAAGGGCGCCGCCTTTTTCTTTGCCGTGCGCCCGCAAGGGCCGCGACCGGCCGCCGGCCCTCGCAAGGCCGCCATGCCGCCTGCCCGGCTGCAAATGACGCGCGGCATGCTATCAATCGCCCCGCAAACTTCTTGCGGGGAGGATCGCGCATGAGTTCGGGAGTGGGGTTGCGTCAGGTCGGCTACGTCGATTGCGCCGGCGGCGGCCAGGTCATCGTGCAGAACGGCATCGCCTATGTGGCGCACATGCGCAGCCCGCACGGCACCTCGATCTTCGATGTGCGCGATCCGAAGAACCCGAAGGAGCTGGCGAAAATCGGCATGCCGCCCGGCACCCATTCGCACAAGGTGCGGGTGCACGACGGCGTGATGGTGGTCAATCACGAGCTCAACCACGCCGACACCAACCCGGTGCCGGCCGATTTCGCGCCCGGCTTCGGCGTCTACGACGTGAACGATCCGACCAAGCCGCGCGAGCTGACGCGCTGGAAAACGGTCGGCACCGGCGTGCACCGCTTCGATTTCGACGGCCGCTACGCGTATCTCTCGCCGACGGTCGAGGGCTACGTCGGCAACATCATGATGATCATGGACCTGAAGGACCCGGCGCATCCGGCCGAGGTCGGGCGCTGGTGGCTGCCCGGCCAGCACACCGCGGGCGGCGAGACCCCGAACTGGCCGAAGACCGCGCACCGCTGCCATCATCCGCTGCGGCTCGGCAACAGGCTCTACACCAGCTACTGGCAGGGCGGCTTCGTGATCCTGAACATCGACGACATGACCAAGCCGACATTCGTCTCCGGCCTCGACTGGACGCCGCCGTTCGGCTGCCCGACCCACACGGCGCTGCCGCTGCCGTTCGCGATCAACGGCCGCAAGTATCTCGTGGTGAGCGACGAGGACGTGCAGCGCACCGAGGACACGCTGCCGGCCTTCATGTGGATGGTCGACATCACCGACGAGACGCTCCCGGTGCCGGTTGGCAGCTTCCAGGTCGAGGGAATCGAGGGCAAGGGCCCGCACAAGCTCATGACCGCGTGCCACCAGCCGTGCGAGAAGGTCACCGGCACCGAGATCCCGTTCGCCTGGTTCGCGCAGGGCCTGCGCATCATCGACGTCAAGAACCCGCACTCGCCGCGCGAGGTCGCGCATTTCATGCCGGACGTGCCGCCCGGCAGCGAGCGCGTGTCGAGCAACGACGTCACCGTCGACGAGCGCGGGCTGATCTACCTGATCGACCGCCTGCGCGGATTGACCGTCGTCGAGCGCGTGTAGCCGCTAGGCAGCGACGCCGGTCCAATCCGATGCAGGGTTCAGGATTCGACGGGTCACGGCCGCGCCGACCGGCCGGCCGGTCATGGTTTGTCGTCTCGGCAGGTGGTAGGGTAGCGCACGCGCCGGCTCGGCGAGCACGGGGAGACAATATATGAGCTCGGTTATCGGCTTCGTGGCGATCATCGCCATTATCTATCTGTTCATTTCGCTGCGCGTGCTGCGGCAATACGAGCGCGGCGTCGTGTTCAACCTGGGCAAGTTCGCCGGCGTGCGCGGGCCGGGCCTCACCTTCATCTTTGTGCCGCTGCACAGCATGGTGCGCGTCTCGCTGCGCACCGTGACCATGCAGATCCCGTCGCAGAAGATCATCACCAAGGACAACGTGTCGATCGACATCGCGGCGGTCGCCTACTATCACATCGCCGATCCGGAAAAGGCGGTCATCGCCATCGAGAACGTCTACAACGCGATCAACCAGATCAGCCAGACCACGGTGCGCAACGTGGTCGGCCGCTTCAGCCTCGACCAGCTGCTTTCTGACACGGCGAGCATCAACGAGCAGATCAAGAACGTGATCGACGGCCACACCGAGCCGTGGGGCACCCAGGTCACCGCAGTCGAGATCAAAGACATCACGTTGCCCGACAACATGCAGCGCGCCATGGCAAAGGAAGCCGAGGCCGAGCGCGAGCGGCGCGCCAAGATCGTCGCCGCCGAGGGCGAATTCCAGGCGGCGGTGAAGCTCGGCGAGGCGGCCGACATCATCACGGCGCATCCCGTGGCGCTGCAACTGCGCACCCTGCAGACGATGGCGGAGATTTCGGTCGAGAAGAATTCGACCATCATCTTCCCCGCCCAGTTCATGACGACCGTGCAGGAAGCCCTCGCCATGATGGCGCGGGATGCGGGCGCCAAGTAAGTCGGGCGCCAATCGATCCGCAACGCAGGTGTGGGCGTGCCGATGGGCGCGCCCACCTTCCGGCACCGCGTCGCACAGGCATCGATAAACTCTGGATAGTCGCCGCTTGACGCTGCCGGGCGCTTGCGGCGAAATCCGCCCGCCGGGTTGCCCCCAGCGGGTTCCGGCCATCCTGAAATTCTCGTCGTCAAGTTGGAGATTGCAATGCACCGGCCTCGGCTCACCCTGCGGCATGCGGCGCTCGCGTGCGCGTTCGGCGCGTCGCTTGCGGGCGGCTTCGCACCCGCGGTGTCGGCGCAGGCCGATTTTCCGTTCGGCCGCGAATTCATGCTCGATGCGCCGCCGATCAAGGGCTCGAAGCGCATTCCGAGCATCGACATCGACGAGAAGGGCATCGCCGACATCACGCTGTGGTGCAACACCGTGAAAGGCCAACTGGTGGTGGCCGGAGACACGGTCACGATCATCACTGGGCCGAAGAGCGAGCAGTCCTGTTCGCCCGAACGCATGCAGAGCGACGACGACATGATCAACGCGCTGAACGCCGTCACCAACTGGCGGCTCGAGGGCGACACGCTGGTGCTGATCGGCACGCGCACCATGCGCTTCCGGGCGCAGTCGAATTGATCGCGCAGGCGCGAGCCTGCGAGGCAGGAGAGTCTCAATGCGAAGGCTGATGCTTGGCGTTCTCGCCGGCGTGGCGAGCATGATGGTGCAAGCCCCGCTTGCCGAGGCGGCCCGCACGCCGCATCCGTGGTGCATGGTGGTGCAGGATTTCAGCGGAGTGTGGGCCTGCGCGTTCGATTCGTTCGCGCAGTGCCGCGAGGAGGCGCGCTCGGGCAACGAGGGCTTCTGCGCGCCCAATCCGTTCTACGTCGCGCCGCCCGTACACGCGAGGCCGACGCACCCGCGGCGCAAGACGCAGCAATAAGCGATAGCAAAAAGGGCGCGGCTTCAGCCGCGCCCCTTGATTTCTTTGCGTCATTGCGAGCGAAGCGAAGCAATCTCTCTTCACTTACTCATGCACTTGTGGCTGAGATTGCTTCGTCGCGCTTCGCGCTCCTCGCAATGACGGGCGTGATGGATCCCGGGTGGATTTCCTCAGAAATCCATGCCGCCCATTCCGCCCATGCCACCCATTCCGCCGCCGCCCGGCATCGCGGGCATCGCCGGCTTGTCCTTCGGCACCTCGGCGACCATCGCCTCGGTGGTGACCAAGAGGCCCGCGACCGAAGCGGCGTCCTGCAGGGCCGCGCGCACGACCTTGGCGGGGTCGACGATGCCCTTCTCGATCATGTCGACATAGGTCTCGTTCTGCGCGTCGAAGCCGAACGTCTCCGAGCGCTCGTCGAGGATCTTGCCGACCACGATCGAGCCCTCGACGCCGGAGTTCTCGGCGATCTGGCGGATCGGAGCCTCGAGCGCCTTGAGCACGATGTTGATGCCGGCCTGGACGTCCGGGTTGGCGTTGGTGATCTTGCCGACCGACTTCTTGGCGCGCAGCAGCGCGACGCCGCCGCCCGGCACGATGCCTTCCTCGACCGCCGCGCGGGTGGCGTTGAGCGCGTCCTCGACGCGGTCCTTCTTCTCCTTGACCTCGATCTCGGTCGCGCCGCCGACGCGGATCACCGCGACGCCGCCCGCGAGCTTGGCGAGACGCTCCTGCAGCTTCTCACGGTCGTAGTCCGAGGTGGTCTCCTCGATCTGCGCCTTGATCTGACCGACGCGCGCCTCGATGTCCTTGCGCTTGCCGGCGCCGTCGACGATCGTGGTCTTCTCCTTCTCGATGATGACCTTCTTGGCGCGGCCGAGCATCGCCAGGGTCACGTTCTCGAGCTTGATGCCGAGATCTTCCGAGATGAGCTGGCCGCCCGTGAGGATCGCGATGTCCTCGAGCATCGACTTGCGGCGGTCGCCGAAGCCCGGCGCCTTGACGGCCGCGACCTTGAGGCCGCCGCGCAGCTTGTTGACCACGAGGGTCGCGATCGCCTCGCCCTCGACGTCCTCGGCGATGATGATGAGCGGCTTGCCGGACTGCACCACGGCTTCCAGGACGGGCAGCATCGCCTGCAGACCCGAGAGCTTCTTCTCGTGCAGCAGGATGTAGGCGTCCTCGAGCTCGGCCAGCATCTTCTCGGCATTGGTGATGAAGTACGGCGAGATGTAGCCGCGGTCGAACTGCATGCCCTCGACGATCTCGACGTCGGTGTCGAGCGACTTGGCTTCCTCGACCGTGATCACGCCCTCGTTGCCGACCTTCTGCATCGCCTGCGCGATCATCTTGCCGATGTTGCTGTCGCCGTTCGCCGAGATGGTGCCGACCTGGGCGACCTCGGCCGAGGAGCCGACCTTCTTGGCGCGCTTCTCGATGTCCTTCACGACCGCGGCGACCGCGATGTCGATGCCGCGCTTGAGATCCATCGGGTTCATGCCGGCGGCGACCGACTTGGCGCCTTCGCGCACGATCGAGGCCGCGAGCACGGTCGCCGTGGTGGTGCCGTCGCCCGCGAGGTCATTGGTCTTCTGCGCGACCTCGCGCACCATCTGCGCGCCCATGTTCTCGAACTTGTCCTCGAGCTCGATCTCCTTGGCGACGGTGACGCCGTCCTTGGTGATGCGCGGCGCGCCGAAGCTCTTGTCGAGCACCACGTTGCGGCCCTTGGGGCCGAGCGTGACCTTCACGGCATTGGCGAGAATCTCGACGCCGCGCAGCATCCTCTCGCGCGCGTCGCCGGAAAAGCGAACGTCCTTGGCAGCCATTTTGATTTGCTCCGATGAGTTTGCTCCTCATCCTGAGGAGACACGCACGCCCTTGCGTGCGTGTCGTCTCGAAGGACGAGGCCGATGAGTTGATTGTTCAGTGGCCCTCGCCCTTCGAGACGCCCTCGCTTCGCGAGGGCTCCTCAGGGTGAGGGGTAAAGGTGTCAGGACAGCACGCCCATGATGTCGGACTCCTTCATGATGAGGAGATCCTGGCCGTCGAGCTTGACCTCGGTGCCCGACCATTTGCCGAACAGCACCTTGTCGCCGACCTTGAGGTCGATCGGGATGAGCTTGCCGCTCTCGTCGCGGCCGCCGGGGCCGACCGCCAGGATCTCGCCCTGCGAGGGCTTCTCCTTGGCGCTGTCCGGAATGATGATGCCGCCGGCGGTCTTCTCCTCGGCGTCGATGCGGCGCACGACGACGCGGTCGTGCAGGGGGCGGAACTTAGCTTTGGCCATGGTTTCCTCGTCGCCGCGAACGCGGCCTGGTGGACTGAAACTCTCGTTTTGGCAGGCAGTTAGCACTCGCTGATCCGGAGTGCCAATTGCCGGGCCGGGAGATACGTCCTCAAGGGTCGGCCTGTCAAGGCGCGGGCCGGGCGGTTGCGTCTCGGCACGTCATTCGTTGGCCGTTGCCCGCGTCGCGCACCGCACCTAGAAACGCCCGGGGTGAACGAACCAGGGAACGGGCAGCCATGCGCGCCATCAGCCTCGACGAGGCGACGAAACTCATTGCCGGCATCTTTGCGGACGCGGCGGCGCGCAAGCTGCGGCCGCTCACGGCGGTCGTGCTCGACGCCGGCGGGCACGTGAAGGCGGCGCTCAAGCAGGACGGCTCGTCGATGCTCCGCTTCGAGATCGCCTACGGCAAGGCCTATGCGGCGCTCGCGCTCGGGCGCTCGTCGCGGCTGGTGCTGCAGAAGTCGCGCGAGAAGCCGATCTTCATGGAGAACCTGCAACAGCTCGCGCAGGGCCCGATGTTCCTCGAGGGCGGCGGCCAGCTCGTGCGCGACACGCAGGGCGAGGTGGTCGGCGCGGTCGGCGTGACGGGCGACGTCAACGAGATGGACGATCTCGCGGCGGTCGCCGGCATCCATGCGGCGGGCTTCAAGAGCGACTACGATTTCACGGATCCGGCCGACATCCACGCCATGAACATCAAGGAAGACACGCTGCCGACCGCGCCCAAGCGCTGAACCAGGCGCTGAACCAAGCGGTCAACGACGCGGTGAGGGGAACGACGCGACGGCTGCGGTAAGCCGGCACGGCGCACCGCGCAGGTTCCCGCTGGTGGTCGGCGAGCATTAACCATATCCTTAGGCCGGTCGGGCAGACTGGCGGCCCGTTCCGCCTTGCCGCTGCCACGCCGGAGTGCGACGACCGCACATTCCGATTCCGAGCGCCGGGCGTAGTGTCGCGACGTTCGCAGGAGAGTATCCATGGCTGGTTCCATGCTGCGACTTCCCTCCGCCATCGTGGCCGCCGGGCTCGCGCTCGCGGGCTGCTCGGGCAGCATGCCGTCGCTGTCGAGCCTGAGCGGCAACGATGCGCCGCCCCCGCAGCCGGGGCCGCCGCCCGGCCCGCCGGCGCGCGCGAGCATCGCGCCCGACGATATCGTCGGACGGTGGGGCATCGCTTCCTTCCACCGGCCCGAGGATCAGGCGCGCACCGAGGTCGCGGCGCGCAACGGCTGCACCCAGCCCTACGTCATCAATCGCGGCTCGGAAGGCGTCGCCATGCTGGGCCACGACAGCCCGCAAGTCACCGACATGACGATCAAGGCGAGCGCCGACGGGCGGACCTATGTCGGCCCGGGACCGGATCCGGGCGCCGCGGATGACCGCGAGGTGGTCTCCTTCGACGGCCGCGTGCTCATCCTCAAGTGGGTCGATCCGGAAGTCGCCGGCCGCTACGGCACCATGCTGCTCGTGCGCTGTCCGGCGCCCGGCACGCCGCACGCCAAGAAGAAAAAGAAAACGACCTGATGCCGAAAGCCGTCAGCCAGGGCTCGCCGCGAGGCCGGGCGCAGATCACGATCTGGCACAATCCGAAATGCGGCACCTCGCGCAAGGTGCTCGACATGATCCGCGCCGCCGGCGTCGAGCCGACCATCATCGACTACGTCAAGACGCCGCCGAGCGTTGCCGACATCAAGGCGGTGCTCGCCGAGATGGGCGCCAGGCCGCGCGACCTGCTGCGCCGGCGCGGCACGCCCTATGACGAGCTCGGGCTCGACGACGCGAAGCTCGGCGATGCGACCCTGGTCGCCGCCATGCACGAGCATCCGATCCTGATCGAGCGGCCGGTGGTGCGCGCCACGAAGGGCACGCGGCTGTGCCGTCCGGCGGAGCGGCTCGAGGAGATCCTGTAGTGGAACGGTCGGGCGCGCCGGTGTTCGCGCAGCCGCTCGCGACCTGGGAGCGCGACGGGCTCAAGGCGACGCTCGCACGCGCCGGGCTGCCGGCCGATGACCTCGACGACGACGGCCCGCTGTTCTGGCGCTTCGAGCGCGACGACGTGCCGGTCGGCTTCGCCGGCATCGAGGTGCACGGGACGGACGCGCTGCTGCGCTCGCTCGTGACCTTGCCGCCGCTGCGCCTGCAGGGCGTCGGCGGCGCCATGGTCGACAAGATGGAGACCGAGGCGCGCGCCCGCGGCGCCCGCGCGATCTATCTCATGACCCTCGAACTCGGTCGAGTTCTTCACCAAGCTCGGCTATGCGCCGTGCGCGCGCGAGGATGTGCCGGCCGCGATCGCCGCCACGGCGCAATTCGCGCGGCTGTGTCCGGCCTCGGCGAGCGTGATGATGAAGCAGATGTAGGGAACTGGCGCCGCGTTACGGAAACAGCGCGTCGATGTCGTCCTGCGACACGTGCCCGACGTCGTTCTCGAGCTTCGGGCCGTTGAGCAGCGCGTCGTCGCCGGCTGGCTCCGCCGGCGCATCGGGGATGAAATCCTTGAAGGCGTCGATGCCGCCCCAGATTTCCATCATCTGCCCGATATGGCCCTCGATGAACTTCCAGGTGTTGACCACCTTGGAGATGCGCTGGCCCGTGATGTCCTGGAAGTTGCAGGCCTCGAACACCTTCACGACGCGATCCTGGATCTCCTTGCCGAGCTCCGCGTCGTTCTGGCTCTTCTCGCCGTCGATCATCGAGGAGGCGAACTGATCGATGTCCTCCACCATGTTGAGGATCGTCTGGGTCGCCTGCTCGGTGCCGCTGACGACCGCGTCGAGCTCGTGCGTCATGCGCGACGCCTGGTCGCCGGTGAAGCCCGAGACGTGCAGCGTCGCGATCTCCTGCTTGGTGCGGGTGATCGCGGTGTGGATGATCACGAGCTCGGCCTTGAGCTTCTGCATCTCGGCGAGCTGCGCCTGATAATTGTCGAGGACGCGCTGCGCGTCCTCTTTCGGCTCGAGCAGCGCACGCAGCGCCTTGACCTCGGCGAGCAGCTCGTGGTGGCGGCGTCCGGCCTCGAGGTCGGAAACCTCCGCGCCGGACAACTCCAGGGCCGGATCGGGCTCGAGCGATACGCGAAAGTCGATGCCCGGATCCGGGGCGCCGTCGACGCCCATTTGCTCGATACGGAAGATCTTGCGCTGCGCCGTCATTCCGATGCCCTCAAACCCGGCAATTCTTCTACAGCGCGACGCTTAACGCGCGGTTTCGTCGCACGACGATTGTGACAAGGCGATCATTGCGGGGGAGGCGACGTTAACCATGCGGCTTGAGGCAAAATAAACCATGACATCGTGAACAGGTCGTTTCGCGCGCTCCCGTTAAGGATAAGCGTTCGTTATTAACCGATCGCTGGCGTTTTCGATCTGTAGTGCGAGGCAGCCGGCGCGCCTTCCGCGCGGCGGCGTTGTGACGATCAGTACAGAGTACGTCCCATGCTCCCTCTCGTGCCTCGTGTCGTGTCCCGCGCGGCGTTCTGCGCGCTGCTTGCAAGCACTCTTCCGGCGCTGTCCGCCTTCGCGGCGCCGCTCTCGCTCGAGCCGCCGTCCGATGCCGACAGCGCGATGGTCGCGCCGGCGGCGCCGGACGCCCCGCCCGCGGCGCCGGTCCGCGTCGCGGCGCGCGGCACCATGGGCGGCGGTTTCCTCGAGTTCGTGTTCGGCGGCGGCAATGATGCCGGCGCGGCGCCGCGTTACGAGACGCCCGCTGTGCCTGCGGCCGTCTCCGCGGCCGAGGAGCCGGCGCGGGGGCCGATGGACTCGAAATTTCTGCCGACGACCGTCGCGTATACGGGTCCGGAGAAACCCGGCACCATCATCATCGACACGCCTCACCGCTTTCTGTTCCTGGTCGAGTTGGGCGGCGTCGCGCGCCGCTACGGCATCGGCGTCGGACGGCCCGGCTTCACCTGGGCGGGCGTGAAGGAGATCACGGCGAAGCGCGAGTGGCCGGACTGGCGTCCGCCGTCCGAGATGCTGGCGCGCCGCCCCGACCTGCCGACCTTCATGGCGGGCGGCCCGGAGAATCCGCTCGGCGCGCGCGCGATGTATCTCGGCTCCTCGCTCTATCGCATCCACGGCTCGAACGAGCCCTGGACGATCGGCGGCGCGGTCTCGTCCGGCTGCATCCGCATGCGCAACGAGGACGTCATCGATCTCTACAGCCGCGTGAAGGTCGGCACGCGCGTCATCGTGATCTGATCGACGTTCAATTCCGTCATGGCCGGGACAATGTCCCGGCCATCCACGCCTTGTTGTTGAATTGCAAGAAAGACGCGGATGCCCGGCACAAGGCCGGGCATGACGCTGTGCCCGTGCGCGCCTAGGCGTTGTCGGTATCGCTGTCGTCGAAATCGCCGGCCAGATCGCTGTCGTCGTCGTTGTCGTCGTCGTCGTCGTCGTTGTCATCGTCGTGGTTGTCGTCGGTCTGGTCGTTGCCGCCGAAGAGGCCGGCGCGGTCGGCGCTGCTGTCACGCTCGCTCGCGCGGTCGCCACCGATGCGGTCGATGCCGAGCTGACGGGCGAGATCGCTGTTCGCCGCGCCGCCGCCCCCGGGGAATCCGCCACGCCCGGCGCGCGGCCCGGATCGTAGGCGCTGGCGGCGGAGGCCGATTGGCCGAACATCGAGCGGATGCCGCCGAGCAGCATGGCGCCGCCGATCACGCCGGCTGCGGACGCCGCCGCGGTGCCGAGGAACGAGCCGCCGCTGCCGATCGGCTGCGCCATGGCGGGCTGACTGGCGGGCTGGCCGTAGGCCGCGGGTCCGGCAGGCGCGCCGCCTGCCCAGCCCGGGGCGCCGCCGCCGGCCGGGCGCACGCTCGGCACCGAGCCGCGCCGCTCGTCGCGGCCGAGCAGCGCCTCGCGCATGTTGTCGAGGAAGCCGCCCTGGCGTGGCGGTTCGGCGGATTTACCTTCACCTTCCAGCTCGGCGATGCGCGCATCGGCGCGCTTCAAGGCCTCGTCCTGCACGATCGCGGTCTGCACCAGCGCGTAGACGCCGTGCGGCGCGCGCCCGAGGCCCTCGGCGATCGCGCGCTCGGCGTCGGGATCGCGCGGTGCATTCTCCAGCGCGGCAAGGCGGTCGAACAGCTCGGCGACGAGTTGGTTTTCCTGCGGGGTCATGGCTGGGCGCTCCTGAAGATCGCTCGGCCCGGACACCGGGCCGCGCATGATATCGGGAGCCGGATAGCACCGCGCAATGGCACCATGGTGAAAGTCGAACGGGCGGATGCGGCGCTCCGCCGCGGTAGAGCGTATTCCGTTCCTGCGGATCGGAATACGCTCTATCTCCTTCGTCTAGCGCATGTTCTTGTCGGCGAACCGGCCTCCACCCCCGATCAAGTCGGGGGCAGGCTTTCGCCGGAACATGCGCTACGCCAGCGCAACCCCTTGCGCGCGCAGCAGGGCCGCGAAGTCGTCGCCCGCGAAATAGGCATATTCCCGCGCCCGCTGGTCGGTGACCGGATCGAGCCGCTTCAATTCGTCGTCGACATGTCCCGGATGGCACATCACGACGCCGCCGTCCGGCAGCCCGTCGAGAAAGCGCGCAAACCGTTCAGCGAACGGCATCTTGTCGGAGAAGTCGTAGGTTCCCGCGAAGGCCGGGTTGGTGCGGACGCCGCGCGCCGCGGCGCGGGCACGAAAGCCGCGGCTCAACCGGTCGAGCAGCAGCCCCTTGGGGTCGGTGACCCGCGGTGCGACGCTGCCGCATTGGCGCACCCAGGCGTGCGGCGCCTGCGCCTGCACGGCGGCGAGCAGCGCGTCGCGCACGGTCGGCAGAAGGTGCACGTGCTGATGGCCGTCGACGTAATCCGGCGCGCGGCCGAAGGCGTCGTGAAAGGCCGCGAGCTGCGCCGCGATCTCGGCCGCGATCGGCGCGCGATCGAGCCGCCGAGCAGCGCGCGCGCCATCATGGCGCCGATCGGCAGGAACGCGCCGCGCCGGGCCGGCGCGAAACCGGGCGTCAGCGGCCGGAACGGCGCCGTGAGCGTGAGGTGCAGGCCGATCGCGACCCGCGTTGCCGCGCCGTCGCGTGTCGCAAGCGACAGGGCTTCCGCGCGCGTGAAGCTCGGCGCCACCACCATCACGGAGGTCGCGCTCAGCCGTCCGCGCGCCACGAGGTCGCGGATCGCGGCACTGACGGCGGGCGACATGCCGTAGTCGTCGGCGACGAGCCAGATGCGCCGGAGCGGCGCTTGTCCCGCGGTCACGTCGTCCCGCTGCGCCGCATCGATCGCCACGGTCACTCCGCGGCCGTGCGCGCGGTGTCCTCCTCCGCGGCCTTCACGTCGTGCTCGGCGACGAAATAGACCGGCCGCGCCTTTATCTCGGAGAGGATCTTGCCGAGGTACTCGCCCATGACGCCGATCATCAGGAGCTGCACGCCGCCGATCACCATGATGCTGACGATCAGCGACGGATAGCCCGGCACCGTCTGCGCGTAGAAGAACGCCTCGAGCAGCATCCAGGCGCCGAACACCAGCGCGCTCGCGGCGAGCAGGATGCCGAGCAGGCTCGCGACGCGCAGCGGCGCGACCGAGAAGGATGTCAGTCCCTCGACCGAGAGGCCGAGCAGGCTCATGTAGCTCCAGCTCGTCTTGCCGTGCGTGCGCTCGGCCGGCTCGTAGTCGACGCGCAATTGGCGAAAGCCGATCCAGCTCGCCAGCCCCTTGAAGAAGCGGTTGCGCTCCGGAAGCTGGCGCAGCGCCGCGGTCGCGCGCGGCGAGAGCAGGCGGAAGTCGCCGGCGTCCTCCGGGATCTTCGCCCGCGCGCCCCAGTTGATCAGTGCGTAGAAGCCGCGGCCGCCGAGCCGGCGCAGCGTCGACTCGTTCGCGCGATGAGCCTTCGCGGTATAGACCACGTCGTAGCCGCCATCGAGCCAGTGATCGACCAGCGTGCCGATCAGCGCCGGCGGATGCTGGCCGTCGCCGTCGATGAACAGCACGGCGCCGCGCCGCGCGTGATCGAGGCCGGCGAGCAGCGCCGCCTCCTTGCCGAAATTGCGCGACAGCGAGATCACCTGCACGTCGACGCCGTTCGCCGGCAGGGCGCGCGCGACCGCGAAGGTCTCGTCGCGGCTGCCGTCGTCGACATAGACGATCTCGCACGCGAGACCGCGCGTGCGGCGCAACGCGCGCGCCATCTCGGCGAGGCGCGTATGCAGCTGCGCGAGGCCGGTCGCCTCGTTGTAGACCGGCACGATGATCGAGAGGCCGGCTTTGGCCGCGTCGGCGCGATCGTTCGCGCGTTGCAGTGGGGTCGCTGTCATGGCGTCCTTGTGCGCCTACGTTTCGCCATCCTTGAGGACATGGGCCAACTTTATAGCCCAATTGTCATCGATTTGTCGCGTCGCAGGGCGGAATGCGGCGGCGGTTGATGAACCGGCAATCATTTCGGCCGAACATGCGCGCCGGGCTCGGCAGGGCCGGACGGACATGCTAAGCGGGCGCCATGACGGTCATCGAGCAGCTCAGGTTCCGTTTTCCGCGCGCCGTCGCGGTGGTTGAGCCACGACTTCGGTCTTGTCCGCAAGGCGCTCAGCTTCGGGCTGGTGGGCCTCGTCAATACGTTCCTCGATTTTGGCCTGTTCTGGCTCGGCGCCGTGAAATTCGGTCTGCCGGTCATCGCCGCCAATACGCTGTCGTGGGTCGTCGCGGTGTCGCTTTCGTATGTGATGAATTCCAAGTTCACGTTCGCGGCCGAATCCGGCCGCCGCCTGACGTGGCGCGCCTACGCGACCTTCGTGGTCTCGGGGATCTTCGGCTACATCGCCAATACGGCCACCGTGATCGTTGTCTCGCGATATGTCGCGCCGGCATTCATCGCGGACAAGTCGATGCAACTCGCCGCCGCCAAGGCTTGCGCGGTGCTCGCAAGCTTCGTGGTCAATTTCTCGCTGTCGCATTTCGTCGTGTTTCGCCGGCGTCCCGCGACGGCGCAGGATTAGATTTTCGCGGCGAGCTTCTCGAACAGCGGGTTGTCGCGCGCGAACACGTAGTCGAGCTCGGCCACCACGACGGTCTCGGCGCCGTGCTCGCGCAGGAAGGTCGCGAGCGCGTGCACCTCCGTGGGCGGGCAATGCAGGGTCAGCATGCCCGACGAGGTCGGCCCGCCGAAGGGCGCGACCACGCCGAAACGCTCCTTCGCGGTCGCGAGCAGCGCCTCGTCGAGGCCCTTGAAGCGCGTGCGCACCTCGCGGAAGGCGCGCGCGCGGGTATGCGAGACGATGCGGTCGAGCACGAGGCGCGCGGTCTCGCGCGCGGACGCGTTCCAGTCGGCGCCGCGCGCCGCCACCAGGTTCGCCTGCGAGCGCAGGATGGTGCCGTCGTCGACGATCTTGAGCGCATTGGCGGCGAGCGTCGTGCCGGTCGTCGTGATGTCGACGATCAGCTCGGCGGTGCCGGCCGCCGGCGCGCCCTCGGTCGCGCCGGTGCTTTCGACGATGCGGTAGTCGATCACGCCGTGGCGCGCGAAGAAATCGCGCGTCAGGTTGATGTACTTGGTCGCGACCCGCATGCGGCGGTCGTGCTTGAGGCGGAACGCGGTCGCGACGTCGTCGAGGTCGGCCATGCTGCGCACGTCGATCCACGCCTGCGGCACCGCGACCACCACGTTGGCGAAGCCGAAGCCGAGCCCGTCGAGCAGCACGACCTTGTCGTCGGCGCGCGGCATCATCTCGCGCACCAGATCCTCGCCCGTGATGCCGATGTGCACGGCGCCCTGGGCGAGCTGCGGCGGTGATCTCGGCCGCCGACAGATACGCGACCTCGATCTCGTCGAAGCCCGCGATCGCGCCGCGATAGTCGCGCGCGCCGCGCGGCTTCACCAGCGGGAGGCCGGCGCGCTCGAAGAAGGCTTCGGCGTTCTCCTGCAGGCGGCCCTTGGCGGGCACCGCGATGATGAGCGCGCTCATGGTCGCCCCGGATTGCCGCCGAGCGCGACGAGCCGCGTCGAGCCAGACCGCGAAGCCGACCGCCGGCACCGGGCTCGCGGCGCCGAGGCGGGTGCAGCAGCCCGTCGTAGCGGCCGCCGGCGACGAGCTCGCCCGTCACCTTGCCGCCCGGCTCGTGCAGCTCGAACACCATGCCGGTGTAGTAGTCGAGGCCGCGGCCGAACGCGGTCGCGAAACGGATGCCGCGCAGGTCGACGCCGCGCGCGGCCAGGAAGCCGGTGCGGCTTTCGAACAGGTCGAGCGCCGGCTCGAGCGCGAGCTTCGCGTCGGCGCGCGAGCGCGCGCAGCTCCGCCGAGGCCTCGTCGGGATCGCCGCCGATGGCGAGGAAGCGCTCGATCAGCCGGCGCGTGTCGCCCGGCAGCGCGCTGCCGGCGCCGAGCGCGGCCTGCTCGAGGAAGCGGTCGGCGATCTCGCCGACCGAGCGGCCGCCGACCGCGGTGATGCCGGCGATCGAGAGCAGGTCGGTGACGAGCGCATGCGCGGCCTTGGGATCGGCGTTGGCCAGCGCCGCGAGCACGCCCTGGTATTCGGGCGCGCCGTTCGGCCGCGCCAGCACCAGGCGGTCGAGATCCTGCGCGAAGTTGGTCTTGCGGTTGAAGTCCTTGACGAGGCGCCGCTTCCAGGCGGGCGACAGGTCGAGCGCGCCGATGAAGGCGGCGAACAGCGCGACGTCGCCCATGCGGATCGCGGGCTCGGCGAGGCCGTAGAGCGCGGTCGCCTCGAGCGCGAGCGCGAGCGTCTCGGCATCGGCCGCCGCCGTGTCGGCGCGGCCGAACGACTCGATGCCGGCCTGGAGGAACTCGGCCGGGCCGTCCTCGCGCTGGCGGAAGATCGGGCCGAGATAGCAGAACGTGGCCGGCCGCCCGGTGCCGGGCGAGGCCAGATAGTCGAGCGCGACCGGGATCGTGAGGTCGGGCCGCAGGCAGAGCTCGCTGCCCGCCGGATCGCTGATGAGATACATGCGGCGGCGGATGTCCTCGCCGGAGAGATCGAGGAACGGCTCGGCCGGCTGCAGGATCGCGGGCACGACGCGGGCATACCCGGCGCGCTCATAGGAGGCGACGAGCGCGTCCGCGCGCTGGTCCTTCGTCGCCTCGCTCATGGTTGATCCTCGATCCCGTCCGATAGTTTGCGGCGCCCCTGTAGCATGGGGCCCTTGGCGTTTCGATGATGATCGCCCGATGGGCTTAACGAAGGGGGCGGGGCAGCCTGCCGCCTGAAGTCTCGGTTAAGAACCTGTAACAACACGAGAAATCGCCAAAATCCGCCGTCATCCCGAGGGGGCCGCAGGCGACCCCGCATCGGCATTTGGGGCTCCGAAAAAAATAACAATCGATCTGCAATGGGAAACGGGACACCGATTACAATGCAAGGCATTGATGGCGCGACGGAAACCCCGCGGGCGGAAGATCAACGGGAAACAATAGAAAAACAATGCGAAGAGCAATGGAAACAATGAAAAGCACGGGCCTGATGCAACCATAGGATGAGACGCGCAGCCGGGGACCGCGTCTGCCCCTCGCGGCAACGAAAAACCCGCCGATGAGCAGCGGCGGGCGGGGATTCGCATGAATCCGAGACTAGGATTTAGGCCATCGCCGATTTGGCGCGGAAAGGCAACCAAGAGAAGAAAGCGGCTCCCGTTATCCCCGCTTCATTTACGCCGAGGAGGCGATAACGACTTCCGCCTTCATCCTGAGCGGCCACCGGCGCTCAATGCTTCGCGCCGTGCCGCGCCAGCAGCCTTGCGCACGGCCTCGACCAGCTGCGCCTTCCGGCACCGCGAACTGCGCCTCGGCCTGCTTCTGCAGATAGTCGTCGCGGTCCTTGATGAGCCCGGCGATCTCGGCGCCGAGCATCAGGTCCTTGATCTGCACCTCGCCCTTCGCCTTCTCGTCGCCGCCCTGGATGACGACGCAGGGCGAGTTGCGCTTGTCGGCATATTTCAGCTGCTGGCCGAACTTGCCCGGTTGCCGAGATAGAGCTCGGCGCGGATGCCGGCGGTGCGCAGCGCTCGCGACCATGCGCTGATAGTCGGCGATGCGGTCGCTGGTCGAACACCGTGACGACGACCGGGCCCGGGCTCGGGCTTGCTTGTCGAGCTTGCCGATCAGCGTCAGCGCGGCCTGCAGGCGCGAGACGCCGATGGAGAAGCCGGTCGCCGGCACCGGCTCGCCGCGAAAGCGCGAGACAAGGCCGTCATAGCGCCCGCCGCCGCCGACCGAGCCGAAGCGGACGGGGCGGCCCTTCTCGTCCTTGGTCTCGAGCAGCAGCTCAACTTCGAAGACCGGGCCAGTGTAGTACTCGAGGCCGCGCACGACCGAAGGATCGATCACGAATCCGGTCATCGTCATAACCGCACGCCGTCGACCAGCGTCGCGATCTCGCTCAAGTTCTGTCGACGCCGTCGCTGGCCGACTGCTCTGATCCGCATACGACGTTCGCGACGATTGCGCAAGCGTTTCCGCATGTGGATCGCTGCCCATGCGCCTGAACGAATCGAGTGACCGCATCGATCCGCGTTATCGTCAGCCCCGCGCCTTTGGTGAAATCGCCGCTCTCGTCCTTGCGTCCGGCGCCCAGCAGCAAGCTGCACGCCATCCGCGCCGAGCCGATCGAGCTTGTCGATCGCGCGCAGCACCGTGAGCCGCTTGCCCGCGTTCTCCTCGCCGCCGAGATCGATCGACTTCCAACACTCCATCGAGCACCTTGCGGTTGTTCACCTTCACCACATAGCAGCCGCGCGGAATGCCCAGCGCCTCCATCGTGTCGGCCGCCATCATGCAGATCTCGGCGTCGGCGGCCAGGCGACGCGCTGCCGACCGTATCGGCATCGAACTGCATGAACTGGCGGAAGCGCCCCGGCCCCGGCTTCTCGTTGCGGAACACCCAGCCGAAGCGATAGCTGCGATACGGCTTCGGCAGCGCGTCGAAATTCTCCGCCACGTAGCGCGCGAGCGGCGCGGTCAGATCGTAGCGCAGCGACAGCCACTGCTCGTCGTCGTCCTGGAACGAGAACACGCCTTCGTTCGGCCGGTCCTGGTCGGGCAGGAACTTGCCGAGCGCGTCGGTGTATTCGATCGCGGGCGTCTCGACCGGCTCGAAGCCGTAGCGCTCGTAGACGCTGCCGGATGGTCTCGATCATGCGCCGCGTCGCCGCGATCTCGGCCGGGCCGCGGTCGGCGAGCCCGCGCGGCAGGCGCGCCTTGAGCTTGTTGGATTTGTCGGATTTGTCGGCCATTGTCGGTGCTACATCGGATCGGGCGGTTGGTAGCAGCCGCCCCCGTCAGCGGCAAGGGAATCTCCAGGATCCCCAGGAACCAGGATGGCACCCACATGCCGGCAGCGCGCCTCGCAACCGTTCCCGAACGACCTCGAAGCCTTCTGGATGCCGTTCACCGCCGAACCGCGCCTTCAAGAAGCGCGCCGCGCCTGATCGCGCGCGCCAAGGACATGCACTACTACACGCCCGATGGCCGCGAGCTGCTCGACGGCACCGCCGGCCTGTGGTGCTCCAACGCCGGCCATAACCGCGCCGCCGATCGTCGCGGCGATCCAGGAGCAGGCGGCCGAGCTCGACTACGCGCCGGCGTTCCAGTTCGGCCATCCGAAGGCGTTCGAGCTCGCGAGCCGCATCGCGGCGCTCGCGCCCGGCGACCTCGATCACGTGTTCTTCTGCAATTCCGGCTCCGAGGCGGTCGACACCGCGCTCAAGATCGCGCTCGCGTATCACAACGTGCAGCGGCGAAGGCCGCGCGCACCCGGCTGATCGGCCGCGAGCGCGGCTATCACGGCGTCGGCTTCGGCGGCATCTCGGTCGGCGGCATCGTCGCCAACCGCAAGCTGTTCGGCACGCTGCTCGCCGGCGTCGACCATCTGCCGGCGACCTACAATCGCGCCGAGCAGGCCTTCACCAAGGGCGAGCCCGAATGGGGCGCGCATCTCGCCGACGAGCTCGAGCGCATCGTCGCGCTGCACGACGCCTCGACCATCGCGGCCGTGATCGTCGAGCCGATGGCCGGCTCGACCGGCGTGCTGCCGGCGCCGAAGGGCTATCTCAAGCGCCTGCGCGCGATCTGCGACAAGTACGGCATCCTGCTGATCTTCGACGAGGTGATCACCGGCTTCGGCCGTCTCGGCTTTGCGTTCGCGGCCGAGCGCTACGGCGTGGTGCCGGACATGATCACCTTCGCCAAGGGCGTGACCTCCGGCACCGTGCCGATGGGCGGCGTGATCGCGCGCAAGCCGATCCACGAGGCGTTCATGCACGGGCCCGAGCACGTGGTGGAATTGTTCCACGGCTACACTTATTCGGCCCATCCGCTCGCCTGCGCGGCCGGGTCTCGCGACCCTCGACCTCTATCGCGACGAGGAGCTGTTCGAGCGCGCCAAGCAGCTCGAGCCGAAATGGGCCGACGCCGCCATGAGCCTCAAAGGCCTGCCCAACGTGCTCGACATCCGCACCGTCGGCCTCACCGCCGGCATCGACCTCGCCGTCGCTGCCCGACGGCGTTGGCAAACGGGGCTACGACGCCATGGAGCGTGCCTTCCACGATGAAGAGGTCATGATCCGCATGGCCGGCGACACGATCGCGCTGACGCCGCCGCTGATCATGAGCGAGAACGAGATCGACGAAATCTTCGACAAGGTCGGCAGGATCATCAAGGCGGTGGCGTAGCCAGTTCTCCAAGTCATTGCGAGGAGCCCGAAGGGCGACGAAGCAATCTCGATCCAAAAACACATGCGCAAGTGCAGCGGGATTGCTTCGCTCCGCTCGCAATGACGGAAATTGAGGTTCGTTTTGAAATTCAAGTTCCATTACGGCTGGGTCGTCGTCGGCGTCACCTTCCTCACTTTGCTGGTCGGCGCGGGCGTGCGCTCGACGCCGGGCGTGCTGATGGTGCCGTTCGAAGAGGAGTTTCACTGGTCGCGCGCGACAATTTCCTTCGCGGTCGCCGTGAGCCTCGTGCTCTACGGCGTCATGGGCCCGTTCGCGGCCGCCTTGATGGAGCGCTTCGGGCTGCGGCGCACCATGGTCAGTGCGCTCGCGCTGCTCGCGACCGGCGTCGCGCTCACCACCTTCATGCGCCAATCCTGGCAGCTCGTGCTCTTGTGGGGCGTCGTGGTCGGGATGGGCGCCGGCGCCATCGCCAACGTGCTCGGCGCCGTGGTGGCGGCGCGCTGGTTCACGGCGCGACGCGGCCTGGTCATGGGGCTGCTCACCGGCGCCGCCGCGACCGGCCAGCTCATCTTCCTGCCGACCTTCGCGAGCGTCACGACGCATTTCGGTTGGCGCGTCACCGTGCTCATCATCGCGGCGGTCGCGCTCGTGCCATCCCGGCCGTTGCGCTGCTGATGCGCGAGCGGCCGCAGGAGGTGGGCCTCGCGCCCTACGGCGAGACGACGGTGAAGCCGGCGCCGCCGCGCCGATGGTGCGGCAATCCCTTCATGCTCTCGCTGCGCACGCTCGCCGAAGCGGTGCGCAGGCGCGATTTCTGGCTGCTCGCCGGCAGCTTCTTCTGCTGCGGCGCCTCGACCAACGGGCTGATCGGCACGCACCTCATCCCGGCCTGCCTCGACAACGGCATCCCCGAGGTCACCAGCGCCGGGCTTCTCGCCGCCATGGGCATGTTCAACATCGTCGGCACCACCGGCTCGGGCTGGCTGAGCGACCGGGTCGACAACCGCATTCTGCTCGCCGTCTACTACAGCCTGCGCGGCCTCTCGCTCGTCTATCTGCCGTTCTCGTTCGTCTCGTTCTACGGCCTTGGCGTGTTCGCGGTATTCTACGGGCTCGACTGGATCGCGACCGTGCCGCCGACCGTGCGGCTGATCGGGACGTCGTTCGGCCGCGAGAAATCCGGCATCGTCTATGGCTGGGTGTTCGCGGCGCACCAGATCGGCGCCTCCTCGGCCGCCTATTTCGCCGGCCTGATGCGCGCCGACCTCGGCAGCTACATGCAGGCGTTCATTCTATCGGGACTGATCTGCATGTCGGCCGCCGCGATGGTGATGTTCATCGGCGTCGATTGGCGAAGGGCGCGGCCGGCGGTGGTGGGGGCGTAGAGGTGTCGTAGTCGACGTAGCCCGGATGGAGCCCTCGGGTCTTGCCTTCGGCAAGCCCAAGGACAGGCTCCGCGTAATCCGGGAACGGAGTCCCGCATTCCGCTGCGCTCCATGCGGGCTACGGCATCGCCTGATAGGATAGCGAACGCGCACGGACGGACCTTGCATGGCGACCGAGCTCACCCGCGAGTTGATCGAGCAAGCGTTCGATCGCATGGGCGCGATCGCCGCGAGACGCGGGCTCGTCATCGAGATTGCAGTTTACGGCGGATCGTGCCTCGTGCTTGCGAGCGACATCCGGAACGCATCCGCCGACGTCGACGCGGTGTTCTTGACCAATCGGTCGGCGGTCTACGAGATCGCGGACGCCGTGGCGGGGGAGATGGGATTTGCGTCGAACTGGATCAACGAGGCCGTTCGGCAAACCGCGCCCCCGATTGGAAATCCGCAACCCAACCTGTTTCCCTTCGGCGAGTATCCGAGACGGCGACAGGAGGCCGCGGGACTGCGTGTCCATGTTCCGGCTCCGGCCTACCTGCTGGCGATGAAGGTTCTGGCCAATCGCCTTGACGATGAAACGCTGAAGATTCAATCGGATCGAGATGACGCCGTCGCACTCATGAAAATTACCGGGATCGATTCGCGTGAGGGAATTATCGAGCTGCTGAAACAGTGCTATCCAAATGTTCCCGGCATTCTGGAGCCGAGGCTCAATCCGCGCATCAGCACCAAGATCGACTCTTTGATGGATGCCTATGTCCAATCAAGCCCGTCTGTTGATCCGTCCTGGAACGCTGGCACAGGTCCAGCGATTCGTTCGCGATGAGGGCGAGCCCCTACGCTCGTGCCTGGTCGGGTTCCTCGACGAATTCTACGCCGATCGGGATGCGACCAGCCGGCGCGCCCGCCTCGAGGAAGCGCCCGGTTTAACCGGCGATGAACGGCAGGACGCCTTCATCGGGGCGATCGGAGAGCATCTCTGCCACCGCTGGGTGCTTGGCGAGCCACCCGCCTGGACAAATGACCCGGCGCGATTTCTCAGCCGCCCGTGGTTTATCGGCCCCGAGCGCATGAAGGCATTTCTGCTTGCCGAGAGCCCGTCGGCCTTTCGGCGGCGGTTCATCTTCACCGAAATCGAGCCGCTGCGCCGTGCCGGCATGCCCAAGGACGGCCGCTGGTGGGCGTATGAGACGCTGCGCACAGGGCGCGTCCCGCAGCCCGATGAGATCGAGCCGTCGTAACCCGGATGGAGCGCAGCGCAATCCGGGAACGGCGTCCCCGCATGTCGCGAAGCCTGTCCTCGGGCTTGCCGAAGGCAAGACCCGAGGGTTGCGTCCGCTACTTCTGCGGCGGCACGATCGCCCAGCCGAAGGTGTTCTCGCCGCGGCCCCGGCGCCATGGCAGCGTGAGCGGTGGCTGCACCTGGGCGCCGGCCGCGAACCTCGCGTAGTCCGGCGGCACGGTGTCGCCACCGCCGTCCCAGACGATGACGGCGCCGTGCCGCTTGAGATCGGTGAGGTCGATCCACGGCGCGCGCTCGGGCTTGCCCTCGATCAGGGTGCGCGGCCGCTCGGGCGAATAGCGGCTGACATTGCCGCCGAGCCACATGGTGGCGATCACGTAGCGCAGCGGCTCGCCGGTCACGGCGCGAAAGCGCGTCGAGACCTCGGCGCCCAGCCGGTCGCCCGGAAAGATCGCGGCGCGATAGCGGTGGAAGAACGGCAGCACGCCGTTGTCGACGATGAACGCGACCGCATAGAGCGCCGTCACGATGCCCCACGCGAGCGCGATGCGATTGAGCCGCGCCCGCTCGATCAGCGGGCCGGTCGCGATCACGAGCCACAGCCCGAGGAAGAGCCAGAGCGGATAGCCCCACATGGTGATGAGCCCGCGCCCGCTGATCGCCGCGCCCGCGATCAGCAGCGCCGCCGGACCGAACGCGAGCAGCGTCACGATGCGCCGGTCGAAGGCGTCGAGCGAAGGTTCTTGTGCCGGCCGCCGCGGTGACACCAACGGCAGCGCGATGAGCCCGGCGGGCAGCAGCCAGAGGGTCTGGCCGACCACGAAGGCGAGCGGATGCAGGACGTGGTCGAGCATGCCGCGCACCGGCGCGGCGCGCGCCTCGGCATAACGGAAGGGCAGGAAATCGTTCTGCACCAGCCAGACCAGGTGCGGCGCCGCGATCGCGAGCGCGATCAACGCCGCGACGTAGGGGCCGGCGGTCCGCAGCGCCGGCCGCGCGTCGCGGTCGAGGAGGAGAAAGAGCGCAAGCGGCGCCGCCAGGATGACGACGAAATACTTCGCCCACAGCGCAACCCCGAGCGCGAGCCCGAGCAGCACCCAGTCGCGCAGGCGTCCGGTGCGCAGCGCGCCGTGGAACGCGAGGCCGGCGAGCGCCCAGAACGGGAGCTGGATCACGTCGTGATTGAACTTCGGCGCGGTAAAATTGAAATAATGCAGCCCGTCGACGATCAGCACCGCCACGAGCGCGCCCGTCGGGCCGACCAGGCGCCGCGCCAGCATCCAGACCAGCGCGAAGGCCGCCAGAACCGTGATTTGCGCGATCAGGTAATAGACCGCGTCGACGCCGAACGCCTGATACGCGACCTCGACCACCCACCAGGGCAGCGGCGGCAGCTTGTCGTAGCCGAGCTGCCATTCGCGGCCGTAGGTCAGCGCCTCGATCAGGTCGAGCGGCAGGTTCGGATAGAGCGCGCTCGGCAGCGCGGTCCACAGCGCCGCATGCAGCAGCGCGAAGGCCGCAAAGGCTTGGCGCGGGCGCTTGTCCAGGCGGTCGACGAGGGCGGCCATCATGGTCGGGGCGGAACCGCTCGGCTGATAGACATTTCCGGCCCGATCATCGGCTTGCCCCAACGTGAGGGAGCATGAGAAAGTGTGGCCGGCTCCAGGTCAAGTTGTCGGTCTTGTTGCCGGCCGCCACGCAAAAACCGCCTCATTGCGCTTTGCGTCGCGGCAGATCGGTCGTAGAACATGCGGCTCGGGCCGGCCGAATCGTTGCGATCGCTGCCCGCCTGACCGTCGCCAGCTCGGAGAAGCGGATGGGACGCCTGAGTGCCGTTTTTGTGGCCATCTGCATAGCGCTGATCGCGTGCTCGATCGGCGCCGTGCTCTATCTCCGTTTCGGCCTGAGCGGCACCGAGTCGGCCATCGTGACGCTGACGGCGTTGACCGGGCTCGCGCTCTATAATGCGGTCACCAACCGCCTGCACGACGGCAGCGGCGATTCCAGCGCTCAGATCGGCGACCTCGCGCGCGGGATCGCGGACCTGGCGCGGCAGGTCTCGGAGCTCAATCGGCGCGTCGCGGCGATCGAGGGCAAGACGCAGGCCGCAGTCGAGAACACGCTCGCCGCCACCCAGCCGATCAACGCCGAAATGGGCGAGGTCGGCGGGCTCATCATGCAGATCGCCGAGGCGGTCGCAGCCCACGATACCCAGCTGAGGGAGCTGACCCCTCCGGCCGGCGGGCCTCCGCCGCCCCCGGTGCCCGAGGTTGCGGCGCCGAGCGTCGCGCTTGCGCCGGCTGTCGCGCCGCCCGCGCCCCCAGCCGTGCCTCCCGCCCCGCCGCCCGTGGCAGCGGTCGCGCCGCCCCCCCCGCCGCCGCCTCCGCCCGCGCCGCAGGAAGCCGTGCCGGCCGCGCCGCCGGTCATTGCACCGGTCGCCGCGCCCGCGATACCGGCCGCGCCGACGCTCCCGCAGCCGGCGGTCGCCGCGGCGGTTGCTCCGCCGCCGCCCGAGCCGCTGCCGGCCCGCATCCAGAGCGGCCGTTTCAAGGACATGGAGCCCGCCGCCGTCGTCGCGCTGATCCGCGACGCGGTCGAGGGCAACCGCATCGATCTGTTCCTCCAGCCGATCGTGACGCTGCCGCAGCGCAAGGTGCGCTACTACGAGGCGGTGGCGCGGCTGCGCGTCGGCGACGGCGAGCCGCTGACGGCGGCGGAATTCCTGCCCTACGCGGAATCCGGCGGGCTGATGCCCAAGATCGACAACCTGATGATGTTCCGCTGCGTCCAGGTGGTGCGCCGCCTGCTCGCGAAGAACCGCGACATCGGGCTCTTCTGCAACCTGTCGGCCTCGACCCTGGTCGACGCCGTGACCTTTCCGCAGTTCATCGAGTTCATGGAGGCGAACAAGGCGATCGCGCCGGCGCTCGTCTTCGAGTTCACCCAGTCGGCGCTGCGCCAGATGGGGCCGATCGAGAACGAGAGCCTCGCGGCGCTCGCCCAGCGCGGCTATCGCTTCTCGCTCGACAACCTCACCGACCTGCGCATCGAGCCGCGCGACCTCGCCGAGCGCGGCTTCCGCTTCGTCAAGGTGCAGGCCTCGCTGCTGCTCAACCGCTCCGGCGCCACGCTCTCCGACATCCATCCGCAGGATTTCGCCGGGCTCTTGTCGCGCCACAACATCGAGCTGGTCGCCGCCAAGATCGAGACCGAGGCCGCCGTGGTCGACCTGCTCGACTACGACGTGAAGTTCGGCCAGGGCTTCCTGTTCTCGCCCCCGCGCCCGGTCCGCCCCGAGGTGATGCAGGGGATCGGCGACCGCAGCGACGTGGTGATGCGCGAGGCCGGCGACGTGCCGCCGCCGACGGGCGCGTCCGCCGGCGAAGTGCCATCCGTGGCCGTGCGGGGCGTGTCTTCGCTCGCCCAGCTTGCGCGCGGCGCCGGCGCGCGCACCTGACGCCCGCCCACGGCGCGACGCATTCCATCGCATGTCCGCGCCCGCCTTCATCGACCGTTTCGCGCCGCTCGCCGCGGGTTATGACGTCGTGCTCTCCGACGTGTGGGGCGTGGTCCACAACGGCATCGCCGCGACCCTTCCGGCCTGCGACGCCCTGGCGCGCTTTCGCGCCGGCGGCGGCATCGTGATGCTGATCACCAACGCGCCGCGCGCCGCCGCAGTGGTGCAGCAGTTCTGCGACAAGGTCGGCGTGCCGCGCGACGCCTATGACGGCATCGTCAGCTCGGGCGACGTGACGCGCGACGTGATCACGCACCGCCGGGGCGAGAGCGTCTTCCACATCGGGCCGAAGCGCGACGTCTCGGTGTTCTCGGAACTCGGCATCGAGGCCTTCGCGCCGCCCGAGAGCGCCGACTACGTGGTCTGCACCGGGTTGTTCGACGACGATCGCGAGACGCCCGAGAACTACCGCCCGCTGCTGAGCAGGCTGCGCGAGCGCAATTTGCTCATGGTCTGCGCCAATCCGGATCTCGTGGTCGAGCGCGGCGACCGGCTGGTCTATTGCGCGGGCGCGATCGCCGACCTCTACGGTTCGCTCGGCGGCGAGGTGCTTTACGCCGGCAAGCCGCACCGGCCGATCTACGAGGCCGCGCTCGCCAAGGCCACGGCGGCGCGCGGGCAGGCGGCTAAGCTCGACCGCGTGCTGGCGATCGGCGATTCGGTGCGCACCGATCTCACCGGGGCAAACCGGTTCGGCATCGACTGCCTGTTCGTCACCGCCGGCATCCACGCCGAGGAGCTGGGCGGACGCGAGACGCCGGACGCCGCGCTGCTGCTGAAGATATTTGCCGACGCCGACCGGCACCCGAAGGCGGTGATGCGGCGGCTGGTGTGGTGAGGGGGCATCCATAAACGAGATGGCCGGGACAAAGCCCGGCCATGACGCGGAAATCGGAACCGGCGCTGTCGGTTCAGCTCGGGAACACCGCCTCGATCTTGCTCTGCAAGGTCTGCGCGTTGAACGGCTTGACGATGTAGTTGTTCACGCCCGCCTTCTTGGCGGCGATCACGTTCTCGGTCTTCGATTCGGCCGTCACCATGATGAACGGCGTCTTCGACAGGCCGGGATCGGCGCGCACTTCCTTGAGCAGCTCGTAGCCCGTCATCGGCTCCATGTTCCAGTCGGAGATGACGAGCCCGTATTTCTTCTCGCGCATGCGGGCGAGCGCAGCCGAGCCGTCGGCGGCATCGTCGATGTCCGCAAAGCCGATCTGCTTGAGCAGATTACGAATGATGCGGATCATGGTGTTGTAGTCGTCCACCACCAGTACCGGCATCGAAAGGTCGACCGCCATCTTTCCCAAGCTCCGTTACGCCTCACCCGGCCGAGCGCCGCTGCGCCCTGTAGTTTGGACTGCGTTCATGGATAGGCCCCGATGCCCGAGCGCCCCCAGGCTCGATCCAATCGCCGTGAAGCTAGCAAGGGCCCTTGAACATCCGGTTAAAGCCCTGGACCTGACGGCATGCTGACGCAGGGCCGCGGCCCGGATCGCGGCGGTCCGCCGGCCCGGAATAGGGCGGCGGATGCGTCTCGTTAACCATGGCGGCACGTTCATCGCGGCGTAGCGCGCCCTCGGGTGCCGCCGATGTGGGCAGCCTGGGGTCCGGTTCGCTTGACTTGTCCCGACACGAAACGCACGGTCCGCCGCGACCCGAGATCTCGAGCGCTATCGTCCGCCACCATGCCCGACCGTTCGCCCGCACGGCCGTCCTTCACCGTCGTTCACGGTGATCTCGCGCGCGTTCCGACGCCGGCGGATCATGCGCTCGACGGCGGCGTGGTGGCGATCGGGAATTTCGAGGGCGTCCACCGCGGCCACCGGGCGGTGATCGGCGTCGCCCGCGCGCGCGCCCGCGAGCTCACCCGCAAGACCGCGGTCCTGACCTTCGAGCCGCATCCGCGCGCCGTGTTCAAGCCGGACGAGCCGGTGTTCCGGCTGACCGACGAGGCGGCCAAGCTGCGGCTCCTCGCCACGACGGGCGTCGACGGCGCGATCGTCATGCATTTCGACGCGGCGCTCGCGGCGCTGTCGGCCGAGGATTTCGTGCGGCGCATCCTGGTCGAGCGCTTCGCGTTCGCGGGCGTGGTCGTCGGGTTCGACTTCCACTTCGGCAAGGGGCGCGCCGGCACGCCTGAGTTCCTGGAGGCGGCCGGCCGCGCCAACGGCTTCACGGTCGACATCGTTCCGGCCTTCTCCGACGACGGCCTGCGCATTTCCTCCGGCGAGGTCCGCGCCGCGCTCGCGGCCGGCGAGGTCGAGGCGGCGGCCACGCTGCTCGGCTATCCGTGGTTCGTGAGCGGCGAGGTCGTGCACGGCGACAAGCGCGGGCGCGAGCTCGGCTTTCCGACCGCCAACCTGCGCGTCGATCCCGCCTGCGGGCTCAAGCACGGCATCTACGCGGTGCGGGTCGGGCTCGACGGCAAGCGCCTCGACGGCGTCGCGAGCTTCGGGCGACGGCCGATGTTCGACACCGGCGTGGTGTTGCTGGAGATCTTCCTGTTCGATTTCGACCGCGACCTTTACGGCAAGACGCTCGACGTCGCCTTCATCCACTGGATCAGGCCGGAGCTGAACTTCGCCTCGGTCGACGATCTGGTCCGCCGCATGGACGAGGATTGCGGCCTGGCGCGCGCCGCGCTTGCGCGGGCGCCGAAGGCGTTTCCGCCTATCTAACGCATATCCCGGCGAAGTGGACGCCGGTTCGCCGACAAGGATATGCGCAAATCAAACAGGTTAGAGCATGTTCCGATTTCGCAGGAACGGGACATGCTCTAACGAAGGAGCCGCGGATCGAGCGGTGCCCGGATCGTATCGACGATCCGGGCCGCAGCAGCATCCTTGTGCACCGGATTGAGCAGCCAGTTGAAGGTGTGCGGCACGATGGCCGAGGGCACGCGTAAAAGCGCTTGCTTGGCCTCGCTCAGCCAGCGGTCACCGATTTCCCGCGTAGCGTTGCGATTTTGCTGCCAGCTCGGCGGCAGATTTTCCAATTCCACCGCGCCAAAGGCGATCTCCGGCACGATGTCGATGACAATAAGCTGGTAGGTCTCGGGAATATCTTCAGGGTCGATTTGAAAGTGGACGAGCATCTCGACCAGGCACGATGCCGGATGGTCGCTCGTGTACACAATCCTGCGGCCTTTCGAGTGCCACCGTGCCGGCGCCAGCAGGCCGCCTTCACCCGAGAGGTCGGCGAATCCCGAAATGCGCCAGAGCCTCATTCACGATCAGGCGAACATGCCGTGCTGAATTTGGTAAAGCATCTCCTCGACCGCACGGGCGCCGGTCTCGCTCGCCAGAAACGCAACCGGGGGCGTGCCGTTCAACATCGCCTTGGGTTTCCGCAGCCAACGGTGCGCCTTGGCGGGATTTCCGAAGACGCGATCAGCGAGAGCCGCGATCCTCTCGAGCCGTATCGCCTTGTCGGTCTCCTCGATGGTCAGCGGCTCGTCGTCCGCGACCCGGCGGGCAAGGGTGCGCTTGGGCACGACCAGAGCCCAAATTTCCTCCTCTGAGAATCCGTGCCGGGTGAGGTCTGCAAGCGCGGCCGGCGTCGCGCGAATTGCCGGATGATTCGGGACGCGGTCCGGCGAAACAGTTGTCACGACAGCTTGCTCGGCCGCCAACGGATTGGATGTCGCTTCGGAGAACCCTGGTTCGCGCAATGCGGCCGGCCGTGGCGGCATGCGGCGGTGCGGCGGCTTCGGTTTGCGCATGGTCTGTGCCATTTGCCCAATATAGGAGACAATTTGGCACTAACGGGCGGGAAAGTCCATAGGCGTGTGCTTGGCGCTCGCGTGGCCCCTCGCCGCGACGCGCGCCTTCCCGACGCTGGCTTCATCTGCTACACCCGCGCGCATGATGGCGCAGGTGATATCCGCTTCGGTCATCGGGTCGTTCGCGCGGCGAATTATCGGCCCGGCTTCCGCGTGACCATTGGGTCGGCGGAAGACCGGGACTGCCGGGCCCTTTATCGCCATTCCCAATCCTGAGATACCGCCGTCATGACCGACGCCGAACGCGACTACAGCCAAACTCTATTCCTGCCCAAGACCGATTTTCCCATGCGCGCCGGGCTGCCGCAGAAGGAGCCCGAGCTCCTCGCGCGCTGGGAGAAGCTCGGCCTCTATGCGCGCCTGCGCGAGGCCGCGAAAGGCCGGCCGAAATTCGTCCTGCACGACGGCCCGCCCTATGCGAACGGCAACATCCATATCGGGCATGCGCTCAACAAGGTCCTCAAGGACGTGGTGACGCGCTCGCAGCAGATGATGGGCTTCAACTCGAACTACGTGCCGGGCTGGGACTGCCACGGCCTGCCGATCGAATGGAAGATCGAGGAGGAGAACTATCGCTCGAAGGGCAAGCCGAAGCCCGACCTCTCCGATCCGGCCGCCGTGGTCGCGTTCCGCAAGGAATGCCGCGCCTTCGCGGCGCACTGGATCGACGTGCAGCGCACCGAGTTCAAGCGGCTCGGCGTCGAGGGCGACTGGGCGTATCCCTATTCGACCATGGACTTCGCCGCCGAGGCGCAGATCGCGCGCGAGCTGATGAAGTTCGCGAAGAATGGCACGCTCTACCGCGGCTCCAAGCCCGTGATGTGGTCGGTGGTCGAGAAGACCGCGCTCGCCGAGGCCGAGGTCGAGTACGAGGACTACGTTAGCGACACGGTGTGGGTGAAGTTTCCGGTCGCGACCGGACCGCAGGCGCTCGCCGGCACCGCGATCGTGATCTGGACCACCACGCCGTGGACCATCCCGGGCAACCGCGCGATCAGCTATTCGGCCAAGATCAGCTACGGCCTCTACGAGGTCGTCGACGCGCCGATGGACAACTGGGCGGAGCCCGGCGATCGGCTCGTGCTGGCTGATCCGCTGGCGATCGAGGTTTTTCGCCAGGCGCGCGTCACCGCCTACAAGAAGATCGGCGACGTCACCGCGGACGAGCTTGCCGCCACGGTCTGCCGCCATCCGCTCAAGGGCGTCGGCGGCGGCTACGAATTCGCCGTGCCGCTGCTCGCCGGCGATCACGTCACCGCGGATGCCGGCACCGGCTTCGTGCACACCGCGCCCGGCCACGGCCGCGAGGACTTCGACATCTGGACCGCGAATGCGCGCGCGCTCGCGGCGCGCGGCATCTCGACCGGGATCCCTTACACGGTCGACGGCGACGGCTTCTTCACCGAGCAGGCGCCCGGTTTCGCGGGCAAGCGCGTCATCACCGACAAGGGTGAGAAGGGCGACGCCAACGAGGCGGTGATCAAGGCGCTGGCCGCGGCCGGCATGCTGCTCGCACGCGGCCGCCTCAAGCACCAGTATCCGCATTCCTGGCGCTCGAAGAAGCCGGTGATCTTCCGCAACACGCCGCAGTGGTTCATCGCAATGGACAAGGACATCGCGGATGACGGCGTCGCCAAATCGGGCGACACGCTGCGCGAGCGCGCCTTTGTGGCGATCAAGGCGACACGCTGGGTGCCGGCGGCGGGGCAGAACCGCATCACCGGCATGATCGAGAGCAAGCCCGACTGGGTGGTGTCGCGCCAGCGCGCCTGGGGCGTGCCGATCGCGGTGTTCGTGCGCGAAAAGGGCGACGGCTCGGTCGAGATCCTCGACGACGAGCGCGTCAACCAGCGCATCGCGGACGCCTTCGAGCAGGAAGGCGCCGATGCCTGGTATGCGCCGGGCGCGCGCGAGCGTTTCCTCGGCAAGCTCGGCAACGAGCCGTGGCAAAAGGTCGACGACATCCTCGACGTCTGGTTCGATTCCGGCTCGACGCACGCGTTCGTGCTGGAGGACCCGGTGCACTTCCCGGGCCTCGCGGGCATCCGCCGCAAGAAGGACGGCGGGCCCGACACCGTGATGTATCTCGAGGGCTCGGACCAGCATCGCGGCTGGTTTCATTCCTCGCTGCTCGAGTCGTGCGGCACGCGCGGCGTCGCGCCGTTCGACGTGGTGCTCACCCACGGCTTCGTGCTCGACGAGAACGGGCGCAAGATGTCGAAGTCGCTCGGCAACGTCACGGCGCCGCAGGACGTGATGAAGCAGTCGGGCGCCGACATCCTGCGCATGTGGGTGTGCGCGTCCGACTACGCCGACGACCTGCGCATCGGCCCCGAGATCCTCAAGACCACGATCGAGACCTATCGCAAGCTGCGCAACACGCTGCGCTGGATGCTCGGCAACCTCGCGCATTTCCGCGCCGAGGACCGCGTCGCGTTCTCGGCGATGCCGGAGCTCGAGCGGCTGATGCTCGACCGCCTCGCCGAGGTCGACGGGCTGGTGCGCCAGGCCTATGGCAACTTCGACTACAAGCGCATCTTTGCGGCGCTCAACCAGTTCATGACGGTCGATCTCTCGGCGTTCTATTTCGACATCCGCAAGGACGCGCTCTACTGCGAGCCGATCTCCTCGGTGACGCGCAAGGCGTGCCTCACGGTGCTCGACCATGTCTTCCGCGCGACCGTGACGTGGCTGGCGCCGATGCTGCCGTTCACCGCCGAGGAGGGCTGGCTCGCGCGCTATCCGGGGGCGGACAGCTCGGTGCATCTGGAGCAGTTTCCGAAGGTCGCCGCCGAGTGGCGCGACGCGGCGCTCGCCGAGAAATGGCGCCAGGTGCGCCAGGTGCGCCGGGTCGTTACCGGCGCGCTCGAGCTTGCCCGCGCCGACAAGAAGATCGGTTCTTCTCTCGAGGCCGCGCCCGCGATCTACATCGCCGATCCGGCGCTGCTCGCCGCCCTCGACGGCATCGACATGGCCGAGGTCGCGATCACGTCCGCGGTCGCGATCGAGCGCGGGGAGGGGCCGGCCGACGCGTTCCGCCTCGACGACGTCGCGGGCGTCGCGGTCGTGTTTCGCCCGGCCGTGGGCCGCCGCTGCGCGCGGTCATGGAAGATCCTCCACTCGGTCGGCTCCGACCCGGATTATCCGGATGTTTCGCCGCGCGACGCGAAGGCGCTGCGTGAATGGGACGCGCTGCGCCGGGCGGCCGAGTGACGCTCCTACCGAAATACCTCCGTGGCCCGCTGACGGGCTTCGGCGTCGTGGTCGCCGCCGTGACGGCGGCGGCCGACCAGGCGCTCAAGCTCTGGCTCGTGTTCGGCTACGACCTCGCGGCCCACAGCCCCGTGCGGCTGGGGCCGTTCATGGACCTCGTCCTGGTATGGAACACGGGGATCAGCTACGGGCTCTTTCCCCAGGTCGGCCCACTCGGCCAATGGGCACTGCTTGCCGTCAAAATCCTGGCCGTGGTGCTCCTGTGGATATGGCTCGCCCATTCGACCTCGCGGCTGACAGCGCTCGCGCTCGGCCTCATCATCGGCGGCGCCATCGGCAATGCCATCGACCGGGCGGCCTACGGCGCCGTCGCCGATTTCGTGCTGTGGCACGTCACCGTGGGGGGACGGCGGTACGACTGGTACGTCTTTAACCTCGCCGATGTCGGGATCGTTGCCGGGGTGGTGGGGCTGCTGTACGAATCCACCTTCGCCAAGACGCCGCAAAAGCGCCCTGATCCGTGATATAGATGCCCGCGGGGCCGCCAGTCTGAGTGCGCCTGAACGCATTGGCGATACGGGGAACGGCCATGAGCAATTCGCAGATTCGCACGATTCCGCGCCACGCTCTGCGGCGCCGTCTGGTCGCAAGCTCGTTTGCGGCGTTGCTGATCGTCCTCGGTGGGGTCGGCCATGCGCTCGCCCAGGACGATGACGACGAACTGCCGGACACCAAGTTCCTCAAGGGCCTCATGCGCGGCTTCGGGCTGCGCAACGGCCAGGAGAACGCCGGGATCAATTACCAGGAGCGGCCGCCGCTGGTCGTGCCGCCGACGCGCGATCTGCCGCCGCCGCAGTCGGCCGACGCGGCGCGCCTCAATACGGCGTGGCCGCAGGATCAGGACGAGAAGCGCCGCCGCGAGGCCGCCGCCAGGCGCAAGAAGGAACAGCGTACGTTCACGTGGGATGACCTCAGCCGCCAGCTCACCCCGGGCGAACTGCGCAACGGCGCGGCCAGCCCGAAAGACGAGGCGTTGCGCAAGCGCTCGGGTGACACCGTCGAAGAGGCCGAGCGGCAATACAAGCCGTCCGAGCTCGGTTTCACGGGCGGCCTTTTCGGCGACATGAAGGGCTTCTTCACCGGCAACAACAAGGACGAGACCGCGACCTTCGAGGCCGAGCCGCCGCGCGCGAGCCTGACCGATCCGCCGACCGGCTATCGTTCGCCGTCGCCGCTCGAGCCGTACGGATTGCGCGCCCAGAAGGCCAATCCGAAGGCAATGACGCAGGAAGAGCGCGTCACCCAGGGCATCGACCATTGAGCGCAGCGAGATCGCGCGCTTGATTTCGCAACGTTGAGCGTTTGCGGAGCGCGGCCACGGGGCCGCGCCATGGTCTGATTTGCGTTAGAACCTGATCCCGCTTTCGCGCGACGAATATCGAAAGGGTAATCGATCCATCATGATGGCGATCCGCAGGCTGGCCAACCGGGCCGCGCTCACCTTGTTGGCGTTGCTCTCGATCGCGTCGTTCGCGTCGGCCGCTCCGATCGGCGCGGACGTCGCCGACTTCACCCTCGCCAATGGCATCGAGATCGTCGTCGTGCCGGACCACCGCACGCCGGTTGTCACCCACATGGTCTGGTACAAGGTCGGCTCGGCCGACGAGACGCCGGGAAAATCGGGCCTCGCGCATTTCCTCGAGCACCTGATGTTCAAGGGCACCGCGAAGCACCCGGAGGGCAAGTTCACGCAGACCGTCGCGCTGCTCGGCGGCCAGGAGAACGCGTTCACCACCGCCGATTACACCGCCTTCTTCCAGCACATCGCGCGCGAGCATCTCGAATTGATGATGGCGTTCGAGGCCGATCGCATGACCGGGCTCGTGCTGAGCGACGCGAACGTGATCCCCGAGCGCAAGGTGGTGCTGGAGGAATATAACATGCGGGTCGCCAACAGCCCGGATGCGCGGCTCGGCGAGCAGATTTCCGCGGCGCTCTACCTCAACAGCCCGTACGGCCGGCCGGTGATCGGCTGGCACCACGAGATCGAGGCGCTCACGCGCGCCGACGCGCTCGCCTTCTATCACCGCTTCTACACCCCCAATAATGCCGTGGTGGTGATCGCGGGCGACGTGACGGCGGACGAGGTCAAGGCGCTGGCGGAGAAGACCTATGCCAAGGTGCCGCGCGTCGCCGAGGTGCCGCCGCGGGCGCGGCCGCAGGAACCGCAGCCGATCGCGCCGCGCACCGTGATGCTGGCCGATCCGCGCGTCGCCCAGCCGAGCATGCAGCGCAGCTATCTGGTGCCGTCCTATGCGAAGTCGAAGCAGGATGCTGCCGCGCTCGAGGTGCTCGCCCACGTGCTCGGCCGCGGCCAGACCTCGCGGCTCTACCGCGCGCTCGTGGTCGATCGGCACGTCGCCGTCAACGCGGGCGGCTTCTACCAGGGCTCGGCGCTCGACGAGACGAGCTTCGGGGTCTTCGCGCTGCCGCTGCCCGGCGTCGCGTTTCCGGCGGTCGAGAGTGCGATCGACGACACGATCGCCGACCTCGTCAAGAACGGCCTCAGTGCCGAGGAGCTCGAGCGCGCGAAGACCCGCATGATCGCCGATGCGGTCTACGCGCAGGACAACCAGGCGGCGCTCGCGCGCTGGTACGGCACGGCGCTCGCCACCGGCCAGACGGTGGCGGACGTGCAGGGATGGCCAGATCTGATCCGCTCGGTGAGCGCCGACCAGGTCCGCGAGGCGGCCCGCAGGTGGCTGGAACCGCGCCGCTCGGTCACCGGCTACTTGGTCAAGGAACTTCCGCAGGAGAAACATTCGTGACGCCTCTGATGCGCACTACCGTTGCTCGCGCGCTCGTCGGCGCGTCGCTGCTGCTCGCGGCCGCCGCGCCTGCGTCCGCCACCCAGATCGATCGCGTCGTGAGCCCCGGCGGCATCGAGTTCTGGCTCGTCAAGGAGCCGACCGTTCCGCTGATCGCCATGGACTTTGCCTTCCTGGGCGGCACCACCCAGGATCCGGACGACAAGCCGGGCGTCGCCAGCATGGTGGCCGGAACGATCGACGAGGGGTCCGGCAACCTGCCGTCGCGCGCCTTCCATGAGGCGCTCGAGTCGAAGGCGATCGAGCTGAGCTTCTCGGCGACGCGCGACTATTTCTCCGGGCAGCTGCGCACCCTGGTCGAGAACAAGGACACGGCCTTCGAGCTGATGCGCACGTCGATCAACGCGCCGCGCCTCGATCCGGCCGACCTCGAACGCATCCGCGGCGAGGTCTACGCGATCCTGCGCCGCGAGAGCACGAGCCCGAACGAGATCGCGAGCGATCGCTGGTGGGCGACGGCGTTCGCGGGCCACCCCTACGCGCGTCCGCTGCGCGGTACGCCCGACAGCGTCAAGAGCATCACGGCCGACGACATGCGCGCCTACATGAAGCGCGTCTTCGCCCGCGACCATCTCAAGGTCGGGATCGTCGGCAATGTCGACGCCGCCACGGCGGGCGCCCTGGTCGACAAGGTGTTCGGCGCGCTGCCGGCGCATGCGGACCTGCGGCCGGTCCCGAACGTCGCGCCGCAGGGCCTGGGCAGCGTCGTCAAGGTCGATCTCGACGTGCCGCAATCGGTGCTGCTGATCGGCGGCGCCGGCATCGCGCGCAAGGATCCGGACTTCATTCCCGCCTTCGTGGTCAACGAGATTCTCGGCGGCAACGCGCTCTCCTCGCGCCTTGGCACCGAGGTGCGGGTCAAGCGCGGGCTCGCCTATGGGATCTACTCGTCGATCGCGGCGCTCCAGCACACATCGCTGTTCATGACCTCGACGGCCACGCGCAGCGAGGCGGCGGACGAAACGCTCGCGATCGCGACCCAGGAAATCCGTCGGATGGCCGAGGCGGGGCCGACCGACGAGGAGCTCGCCAAGACGAAATCCTATCTCAAGGGCTCGTTCCCGCTGCGCTTCGACACATCCACGAAGATCGCCGCGCAGCTCGTGGCGATGCAGGCGGACAACCTCGGCATCGACTACATCGACAAGCGCAACGCGTTGATCGAGGCGGTGACGCCGGCCGACGCCAAGCGCGTGGCCAAGCGTCTGCTCGACAGCGACATGCTGGTGGCCTTGGTCGGCCGCGAGCAGCCCGCGCTGGCGAAACGCGACGTGCCGGGCGCCGGCGCCGCGACGAGCGGCCCGCCCGCGCTGGCGAAGCCGCATTGACCTGCGTCATGGCCGGGCTTGTCCCGGCCATCCACCCTTTCTTGCTCAATGGCTGTGAGGAAGACGTGGATGCCGGCCGGCCGGACCCGGGTGCCGGGCATGACGGCGATGTTCAAAAAAAGTCAGAGCATGTCCGATCCCGCAGGATCGGAGCATGCTCTGGACAAAATCAAGCGTAGATCAGGCCTAGATCACTTGCACTGGGCGTCGAGTGGCTGGAAGAGCGCGGCGTACTGCTTGCCCTCCGCCGAGTTCTCGTCGACCGAATCGAGCCCTTCCATGACCTTGGCGTAGTCCGGGCCGAGCTTCTGCATGAGCCCGTCGGCCTGCTCGCCGAGCGCCTGCATCTTTTTCTGGTCCTTCTCGTCGACCTGCGACATCTGCTGGTTGACCTTGTTGAGCTGGCAATAGATCGCCACCTTCGCCTTGTCCCGGCTGATGTCGGCGAGGACCTTCTGCACCTGCGCGACCGGCGGCTTCGGCGCTGCCTTCGGGGGCGGGCCGCTCATTTGCCCCTGGGCGAGCGCCGGCGTCGCCGCGAGGAACGCGGCGGCAATCACGAGTTTCAGGTTCATGAAATTCTCCCTGGATGATGGTTCATGGGCACGGAGGGACGGCAGACTAGGGCGCTCGGTCGGCCGGTGCAACGCGCCCTGCGGCTATTTTTCCATGAAGGTGCCTTGAGTTTGCCAAAGATCGGGACAAGCCGGGCCGGCCTGAATAAAATCAAATCGGCATGATCCGCGTCACCGACCATATCGCGCTCGACGAGGGCGAGCTCGTCGAGAGCTTCATCCGCTCCTCCGGCCCGGGTGGGCAGAACGTCAACAAGCTCGCGACCGCGGTGCAGCTGCGCTTCGACGTGCGCGGCTCGCCCTCGCTTACCGACGAGGTGCGCGCGCGGCTCGAGCGGCTCGCCGGCCGGCGCCTCACGCGCGACGGCGTGCTCGTCATCACGGCGCAGAGCCATCGCACCCAGGAACGCAACCGTGCCGACGCGCTCGACCGCCTGCTCGAGCTGATCCGCGCCGCCGCCGTGCGGCCGGTGCCGCGCCGCCCCACGCGGCCCACCAAGGCGTCGCGGGTGCGCCGCCTCGAGTCGAAGAAGCGCCGCGGCGGCATCAAGGCGCTGCGGGTGGTGAAATCGTTCGATTGATAACCGAGACAGTGGCGTACGTGAGCAAAGGCGCGCATTGCGCGCCGTGCTCACGAGATGGGTTACGTAACGGTGGGCACGCTTCGCTTTTCCCACCCTACGGCTGCTATGATAGCCCAATCCCGAGTCGCCGCATGCCCGTCCGCCAGCTCGACGCCGCCCTGATCAACCGCATCGCCGCCGGCGAGGTGGTCGAGCGTCCCGCGAGCGTGGTCAAGGAATTGGTCGAGAACGCGCTCGACGCCGGCGCGACCCGCATCGAGGTGATGACCGAGGGCGGCGGCCGCCGCCTCATCCGCGTCACCGACGACGGCGAGGGCATGACCAAGGCGGACCTCGCGCTCGCGATCGAGCGCCACGCCACCTCGAAGCTCGCCGACGGCGACGACCTCATGGCGATCCGCACGCTCGGCTTCCGCGGCGAGGCGCTGCCCTCGATCGGTGCGGTGGCGCGGCTTGCGATCACGACGCGGCATGCGGTTGAGCCGCACGCCTGGACGATCTCGGTCGAGGCCGGCGTCAAGTCGAAGGTCAAGCCGGCGGCGCTCGGGGCGGGCACCCGCGTCGAGGTGCGCGATCTCTTCTTCGCGACGCCGGCGCGGCTCAAATTTCTCAAGACCGACCGCACGGAAGGCGAGGCGATCCGCGACGTGGCGCGCCGGCTCGCCATGAGCCGGCCCGACGTCGCGTTCACGCTCGCCGGGGAAGAACGCGCGCCGGTCACCTGGGGCGCGGCGCTGCCCGGTCCGTCCGGGCGGCTCGCCCGGCTCGGCGACGTGCTCGGGCCGGATTTCCGCGCCAATGCGGCCGAGGTGCGCGGCGGCCGCGAGGGCCTCGCGGTCGAGGGCTTCGCGGGCCTGCCGACCTACAACCGCGCCAATGCGCTCGGGCAGTATCTCTTCGTCAACGGCCGGCCGGTACGCGACAAGCTCATGCTCGGCGCGGTGCGCGGCGCCTATGCGGATCATCTGCCGCGCGACCGCCATCCGGTGGTCGCGCTGTTCGTCACCGTCGATCCGCGCGAGGTCGACGTCAACGTGCATCCTGCCAAGGCCGAGGTGCGCTTCCGCGACCCCGGCCTGGTGCGCGCCTCGATCGTGCGCGTGCTGCACGAGGCGCTGGCGCGCGAGACGCAGCGCGCCGCGACGACCGGCGGCGCCGCGACCGTCGAGGCGCTGCGGGGAACGCTGCGGCCGGATGCGTCGCGCCCGCGCGGCGGCTGGGACTGGCGGCGCTCGCCCGCGGCGCCGCCGCCGTCGAGCTTTGCGGCCCGCGCGCTCGCCGGCGCGGGCTTTGCGTCGTCCGCGCAGCAGGCCTTCGACGTGGGCGCGCCGTCGGCCGACGTCCGCGTGGTGCCGGTCGAGCAGGTCGCGTCCGACCAGGTCGACCAGCCGCTTGATCAGCCCCTTGGCGCCGCCCGCGCCCAGCTGCACGAGACCTACATCGTGGCGCAGACCCGCGACGGCATCGTCATCGTCGACCAGCACGCCGCGCACGAGCGCCTCGTCTACGAACGCATGAAGGCGGCGCTGGAGCAGAGCGGCGTCGCGCGGCAGATACTGCTCATCCCCGAGATCGTCGAGCTGGAGGAAGCCGACGTCGAGCGCCTCGTTGCCCGCGCCGGCGAGCTTGCCCGCTACGGGCTCGTCATCGAGCCGTTCGGCCCTGGCGCGGTCGCGGTGCGCGAGACGCCGGGCCTGCTCGGCGAGATCGATGCTCGCGCCATGCTGCGCGACCTCGCCGAGCACATGGCCGAGTGGGACGAGGCGCTCCCGCTCGAGCGCCGCCTGATGCATGTCTCAGCGACGATGGCGTGCCACGGCTCGGTGCGCGCCGGCCGGCGCCTCAAGCCCGAGGAGATGAACGCGCTCCTGCGCGACATGGAGGCGACGCCCAATTCGGGCCAGTGCAATCACGGCCGCCCGACCTACGTCGAGCTCAAGCTCGGCGACATCGAGCGATTGTTCGGGAGGAAATAGGTCGCAGCAGCCGCGGCTTGATTGCGCGGGCGATTGCCGGCTAATTCCCGGGTGAAACGGGGATCATCCGATGTCGGCGCAGATTTTCGGCTTTCCAGATCGGCGGATGATCGGCCGCGTCGCCGCGATGATCGCCGCGTGCGCGATGTGCGCCATCGCGGCGGCGGCCGGCGCCGCGGAATATCCCGAGCGCGCGATCACCCTGATGGTGCCGTTCGCGGCGGGCGGCGGGATCGACGCCAGTGCGCGACTGCAGGCGCAGCGGCTGAGCGAGATTCTCGGCGTGCCGATCGTGGTCGAGAACAACGGCGCGGCTGCCGGAATGGCGGGCAGTGCGCGCGTCGCCAAGGCGACGCCGGACGGCTACACGCTGCTGATCGGCAACTCGGGCACCCACGTCTACAGCCAGTCGCTCTACAAGACGCCGCTCTACAATTCGGTCAGCGACTTCACCCCGGTTGGGCTGATGACCGAGTCGCCGCGCATCCTGCTCGCACGCAAGGACCTGCCCGTCGGTAACCTGCAGGAATTCGTTGCCTACGCGAAGCAGCACCAACGCACGATGCAGTATGGCTCCGCCGGCGTCGGGTCCGGCACGCACCTGCCATGCGCACTCCTCAACCTGACGATGGGCGTCGACATCACCCACGTTCCCTATCGCGGCGCCGGGCTGGTGATGCAGGACCTCATCGCCGGGCGCATCGACTACATGTGCGACACCATCCAGACCGGGGCCGTGCAGGCCAAGGCAGGCTCGGTGAAGCCGATCGCCGTGATGGCGCCGAAGCGCGTGTCGATCATTCCCGACCTGCCGACCTCCACGGAGCAGGGCCTGCCGGGCGTCGAGGCAACGGTATGGAATGCGTTCTTCCTTCCCAAGGGAACGCCCGACCCGATCGTGCGGCGGCTCAACCAGGCGGTGGGCCAGATGCTGGACGACGCGACGATGCGCAAGCGCCTGGAGGATCTGGGCCTCGATGTCGTGCCGCCGGAGCAACGCACGCCGGAGTATCTCGCCAGGTTCCTGCCCGAGGACATTGCCCGCTGGGGCAAGGTGATCAAGGCGGCCGGTATCAGCGCCAATTGATGAAACGGAAAGACAGCGTCGTGTCCCGGGCGCGGCGCAGCGCGAAGCTGTGCGCTGCAGACCCGGGACCCAGGAGCCATACTACGGCATGGGTCCCGGATCAGCGGTGCACCAGCGCGCTTTGCGCGCCGCTGCACCGCATCCGGGACACGATGCCTCGCGTCACACTCCCTCGTTGGGATCGCGATGAAGCTCGCCCACGATTGTCGTCACGCCCGGCTTGCCCTCGACCAGGTGATATCGCCCGTCGCCATCGCGTCCCAGGCGGCCGGCCTGACGTAGTGCATCGAGCGCGCACGCGACCTCGCGGCCGTCGTCGCTGCCGAGCCCTTCGACCACGTCGGCGAAGAACATCGGCCCTGACTTCGAGCGCCTGCTCGACCGTCTGGAAGCGCGCCGGTCCGGCGAAGACGCGCGCCGCGCAGCGCATATAGGTGATGTCGCCGGCGCGTCCCAAGGGTCGCGTGCAGTCGAAGCCGGTCTTCGCGCCGGTGCGCCGGCCGTTGAGCGACGGGTCCATGGTTTGCCCCTGCAGGCCCTGCAACACGACAAGATCCTGGTCGGCCTGGAAGCGCGTGCCGAGGCACCAGTCGACATGGCTGTCGTTCTTGATGTCGATGTCGTCGTCGAACACGTAGACGGATTTGATCCGCACGATGCCGCGCAGCAGGGCCTCGATCGCGGCGCGCGGCTCGCCATCCGCGCGCTTGCGGATCGCGACCCGCAGCGTGCCGGCACCCGCGATCATGCGCAGATGGACCGCGACCGGCTCCGCCACGGTCTCGCGCAGGACCTTCAGCGCCTGCGCTTCGGCGCCGAGCGCCAGCAGGCAGGAGGCGTCGGCCTGGTCGAGCACGAAGGCAGAGCCGTGCAGCAGCGTGTGGTGCAGCGCGTCGCGCCGCATCGTGATCGCGGTGCAATGGAACACCGGGTCCATGTGGATCGCGCCGTAATAGCCCATGTATTCGCCGTACGGCCCTTCCGGCTCGACATAGCCGCGCGCGTCGAGATAGCCCTCGAGCGTCAGCTCGGCGTCGGCCGGCACCAGGATGTCGTTGGTGAGGCTCTTGACCACGGGCGCCGGCTCGCCGCGGAAATTGGCGACCAGCGCGAGCTCGTCGACCGGCTGGCGCGTCGTCGCGGCGACGAAGTCGAGCGGATGCGAACCGACCGTGAAGGTGACCGGCAGCCGCTCGCCGCGCGCCACGCAGGCCATGTAGATGCGCTTGAGGTCGGACGGCGCCGTCACGTTGGTGCCCGCCTCGTAGCGGTTGCGCAGGCTCAGGCGGCGGCAGCCGACGTTGCGCCGCCCGGTTTCCGGATCGACCGTGTAGTCGATCGCGGCGCTCAAATAGCAGCTGCCGTCGAGCCCGTGCTGTGCGTGGAACGGCAGCCGCGCGAGATCGACGTCTTGTCCGATGATCTTGATCGCATGCACCGGCGCCTCGTCGGACGGCACCTCGACGAGCGGCTGCCGGCTGTTGAGCCGCCGCGTATATTCGTCGTGCAGCTTGTCCTCGCTGGTGTCGAACGCGGCGGCGAGGCGCCGGTAATTGCCTGCGGTCTTCGCGACCATCTCGACCCGCTCGGGGCCGGCCTTGCGAAACAGCACCGCCTTGTCGGTCGCCTCGATGATCGGGGCGAGGCCCGTGAGCGGCACCGGCTCGTCGTGAATCTCGACCTCGCCGAGATCGATCAGCCGCTCGACGAACCGGCGCAGCCGGAATTTGTCGAAGTCGATCTTTGCTGCGCCGGCGGTGCCGCGGTTCATTTCGCTCGCTCCCGGAAGCCGTGGCGCATGTTCCGGCGAAGTGGATACCGGTTCGCCGATAAGAACATGCGCGGTCTAGTCAGCAGCCACCATATCGTCTCGCGCCCGCACGGCGCCAGGGCGCGCCGCCGCCTCTGGCGGTAGATCATTCCTGCGATGCAGGTGCCGCGGTGGCGCGCAGAAACGCGACGACCGTGTCGTCATACGTCCGCCGCTCGAGCTCGTAGTAGCCCGCGGGCGCGGCGAGTTCCGCGTCCGCCGCCTCTTCCACCACGACGAGCGCCTCGGAATGAGCCAGCCGCCGTCGCGCAGCGAGGTGAGCGCCGGCGCGGCGAGCCCCTTGCGGTAGGGCGGATCGAGAAACACGAGCCCGAACGGCTCGACCGGATGCGCGGCGCCGAGCTTGGTCGCGTCGCGGCGAAACACGCGCGTCACCGCGCCGAGGCCGAGCGCGTCGACGTTCTGCCGGATCAGCGCGCGCGCCTCGGCGCCGTCGTCGATGAGCAGCGCGAAGGCGGCGCCGCGCGAGATCGCCTCGATGCCGAGCGCACCGGTGCCGGCGAAGAGATCGAGTACGCGTGCGCCGCTGATCGGGTCGCCATACGCATGCGCCAAGATGTTGAACACGGATTCGCGCAGGCGGTCGCTGGTCGGGCGGATCGCCTGGCTCTTCGGCACCGCGAGATTGCGCCCGCGCAGGCGCCCGCCGACGACGCGCATCAGCGTGTGCTCCAACGGGCACGGCGCCTGCGCTCCCTCTCCCCCTTTAGGGGGAGAGGGTCGGGGTGAGGGGGTCGCTCCGCGAAGTCGTTGACTCACGTTTTGTGGATGCGCCCCCTCACCCCGACCCTCTCCCCGCACGCGGGGAGAGGGAGCGCAGGCGCTGTGCCAAGGGAAAAGGAACGACATGGCCGCGCCCGCGTGCATCACTCACGCTCTCGTGGCCGCGACGGCCGCGGGCCGCTGGCGCGGTCGGGCCGCGGCGTGCGGCGATGCCGCTTGGGCGGGCGCGCATCGCGGCGCCCGCGCTTCGCGTGCTTCGGAGGCTCATCTTTCTTCTCGCCGAACCGCTCGACCAGGACGCGTCGGCCCTTGCGGTCGGTGACGAGACCGGCGCGTTTCGGCCCGCTCGCCTTCTCGCGTTCGACGCCGGCGCCATCGCGGTCGCCGCGGTAGTGCTGCCGCAGCGGCGCATCCTCCTGGCGCCACGCATGGCCGCGCCGCGGCCGTCCGGGCTTTTCCTCGCGCTCAGGATCACGCGCATGATCGCGCTTGCGGTCGCGGCCGCCGGGCCGGTCGAGGCGATCATCGCGCTTGCTGTGCCCGCGTTCGTCGCGCCCCCGCCCACTGTGCGGGTCGCGGCGATCGTCGCGCTTGCCGTGCCCGCGATCGTCACGCTCCCGCGCGCCAGACCGGCTGCGACGATCGTCGCCTTTGCCGTGTCCGCGCTCATCGCGCTCGCGCCGCGGTTCGCGCTCCTGCCGCGGCTCGCGTTCGCGCCGATCGGGCCGCGGCTCGCTGGCTTCGCGCTGCTGCGGCCGCTCGACGAGCGGCGCCGCAAAATCGCACTTGGCCTCGGCAATCACCCGCTCGCCGAGCTGCTCGCGCAGCACCCGCGTGCGCACCTCCTCGACGGCGCCCTCGGCGAGGTCGCGCAGCGAAAACGGCCCGAACGAGATGCGGATCAGCCGGTTCACCTGCAGGCCGAGATGGCCGAGCACGTTCCTCACCTCGCGGTTCTTGCCCTCGCGGATCGCGAAGGTGATCCAGACGTTCGAGCCCTGATCGCGATCGAGCGTCGCCTCGATCGGCCCGTAATGAATGCCGTCCACCGTGATGCCGTCGCGCAGCTTGTCGAGATCGCCTTGCGTCACCCGCCCGAGGGCGCGCACGCGGTAGCGGCGCAGCCACCCGGTCTCGGGCAGCTCCAGCACGCGCGCGAGCCCGCCGTCATTGGTGAGCAGCAGCAGGCCCTCGGTGCCCATGTCGAGCCGACCGACCGAGAGCAGGCGCGGCAAGCTCTTCGGCAGCGCGCCGAAAATGGTCGGCCGGCCTTCCGGATCCGCGTTCGTGGTCACGAGGCCGCTCGGCTTGTGATAGAGGAAAAGCCGCGTGCGCTCGCGCGCCGGCAGCGGCGCGCCGTCGACCGTGACGCGGTCGGCCGCGGTCACGTTGAGCGCCGCCGAATCGATCACCTTGCCGTTGACCGCGACGCGGCCGGCCGCGATCCAGGCTTCCGCCTCGCGGCGCGAGGCGAGCCCGGCGCGCGCGATCGCCTTGGCGATGCGCTCGGGGTTCGGCGCGGCACTATCGTCGCTCTTGCGGGCCATGGCTGCTTTCATCGATAAGACGGGCCTGATAGCAGAGTTCGCAAGCCGGAACGAGCGGTTGCCCCAGCCTTCTTTCATGGACGTTGCCTTTGCGGAAGCCCGCGCGGCCGGCGGGGCCGACGAGGTGCCGGTCGGCTGCGTGGTCGTGCGCGGGAACGAGATCGTGGCGCGCGCCGGTAACCGCACCCTGCGCGACCGCGACCCGACCGCCCATGCCGAGATGCTGGCGATCCGCGCGGCCGCCGCGGCGCTCGGCTCCGAGCGCCTCGTCGACTGCGACCTTTACGTCACGCTCGAGCCCTGCGCGATGTGCGCGGCCGCGATCTCGTTCGCGCGCATCCGCCGGCTCTATTTCGGCGCCGCCGATCCGAAGGGCGGGGCGGTCGAGCACGGCGTGCGGCTCTTCGCGGCGCCGACCTGCCATCACCGGCCCGAGGTCTACGGCGGCATCGGCGAGCAGGAGGCTGCGAGCCTGTTGCGGGATTTCTTTGGGCAGCGCCGGTAGGGTGGGCAAAATCGCCTGACGATCCCCATCGGTTTGATGATGGCGTTGCGAGGCGATTTTGCCCACGCTGAGATCGACAGCGTGGGCATTGCGCCTGCACCACATGTGCCGACCGCACGCGCAGCGCGGCGCAATGCCTACCCTACGGGACCTCACAGCCGCTTGGTCATCGGATAGCCCGACGTGAGGCCGAAGCCCTTGAGCGGCGGCCCGGCGTCGCGGTAGCCCGCCGCGCCATAGAAGCGATGCGCCGTCGCGGTGCTGTGCAGCGTGACCGCCTCGGCGCCGATCTCGGCGGCCTGCTGTTCCAGGCGCCGCAGGAGGCTCTTGCTGATTCCGCGAAAGCGCGCGTCCGGCGCCACATAGTTGAGCGTGATCCCGCCCGACGGCACGATCGCGCCGACCCCCAGAATGCGGTCATGCTCGACCGCGACGAAGACATGCGAGTGGGCGATCCAGCGGCGCATGTTCTCCGCCGTCTTGTTGGCGAGCCAGGCCGCAACCGTCGGCGGGTCGCCCTGGTGATCGGGATGGCACAGTTCCACGATCGAGCGCCGGACGACCGCGCAGGCCTCCTGCGCATCGTCGGCGCTGGCGCGACGGATCTCCATGATTTTCACCCCTCGAAGGCGCGCATCTGCCCCTCGTCGCGCCCCTTTTCGAGGCGCCGCGAGGTCGCGTAGTCTGTGGCCACAGCCCAGGCGCCGCTGCGGTGCGCTTCGAGTTTCAAGCCGGGACCCTCCATGATCAAGCACTTCCACGTCCTCTATGTCGGCCAGATCGAGCTCGACAATATCGGCCTCGACGGCACGCCCGCGAACGACCGGCGCTATTCCGACGAGCGCCTGCGCGAGGCGTTCTTCACGGCCCGCGACGTGGCGCGGCTCATGGACGATCTCGGCTTCGACGCGTTGTGGACGGCCGAGCATCACTTCCAGCGCGAGGGCTACGAGGTCTTCCCGAACCTGATCCAGCTCGGCCTGTGGCTCGCGACGCAGACCAAGCGGCTCAAGTTCGGCTGCGCCTTCAACGTGCTGCCGATGTGGCACCCGATCCGCATGGCCGAGGACTATGCGATGGCCGACATCGTCACCGATGGGCGCGTGATCCTCGGCGTCGGGCGCGGCTACCACACGCGCGAGGTCAAATCCTTCGGCATGCCGCTCCTCGATGCCGACAAGAACCGCGAGCTGTTCGAGGAACAGCTCCAGCTCCTGCTCACATGCTTCAACGAGCAGTCGTTCCACCACAAGGGCAAGTTCTACGAGGCGCCGCCGCCGGTCGATTACCGCGGCTACCAGCTCAAGGACATCACCCTGGTGCCACGGCCGAAGCACCTGCCGGTCGACATCTGGATGCCGATCGCGAGCGGCAAGACCATCGACATGATGGCGAAGTACGGCCTCAAGGCGATGGTGACGCTCAACGGCGAGAAGATCCTCGACGATGTGCTGCGCGCCTATCATGCGGCCTGCCATAAGCATGGCAGGCCGAAGCAGCTCGGCGAGGACATGATCTGGGGCGCCGGCGTCTATCTCGCCGACAGCCAGGAGGAAGCGATGAAGAAGCTCGAGCCCGCGCATGACGAGCGCTTCAAGTGGTTCGCGCCGTTCGGGTTCGTGCGCTATGCGGACGAGCAGGGCCGCACCTGGGGCACCCCTGGCGCGCCGTCGCGCACGCCCTCGCTCAAGGACGGCGTCGCCCAGAAGGCCTGGTTCTGCGGCCGCCCCGCCGACGTGATCGACGGCATCAAGTCGGTGGCGGCGAAGTATCCGGGGCTGGAGAACTTCATGATCCACTGGGCCGAGGGGCTCAGCCCGAAGGAGTTCATGGAGCAGCTGCGCTGGTTCGCCAAGGACGTGATGCCGGCGTTTAAGAGGTAGGGATCGAAGGCTGACGCGCGGCGGATTACCTGTTACGTAATTCGAGGCGCGATGAAGATCTTGCGACCGTGAGGATTACCGGAGGCGCTCCTCTCGGAAATCGAGGGTCGAATCGCGCCGGCGCAAGCTCTCCAAATCGGACATCGTGCGCGAACGCCTGAGTGCGACTGCGCGCGAGAGAGAGCGTACTTCTGAACGACTTTCGACAGCCGATGGATTTCGCTGCGCTCAACCCATCGCCATGATCACCTCTCGTCGACTTCATATCCAAGGTTTTCCAGTTCGCTCTTCAGTGTCGCGAAATCGAATGTCCAGAACACGATGAATTTGGGAAAGATTGGAATCGTGTGCTCGATGCGCAGTCCCCTCGAGAATATTTCGGTGCCTTCTCAAGTCTCGGATGGAAGAGGTCCCTCAAATCGACGGGCTATGGCCGCGACCGTTGTCGTTGACGCCGCTCAGGATGAGGCACCACGAGTGCCGAACCATCGGTCAGATGGGTTGAGCACTCGATCGGCGCTTCGTGCTGTCCGACGCACAGGCTCGGCCAAGTCGCATCGGCAATTGCGCAGTGGGCACCGCCCGTGAGCAAATGCCGATTACGCTGCGCTCAACGCAGCGCTACCCATCCTACGCAATCAACCTCCCCAGCTTCTCCTTCACCTCCGCCTTGATCGGCTCGGCGGCGCGCAAGATCGCGCTCGCCTGCATGAAATCGAGCGTGCGGAAGATGCCGACGTTCGGCCGCAGCATCAGGTCGGGGGCGCTGTGGCGCAGCTTCTCGACGATGATGGCGTTGGCCATCACCAGCACCGTGATCACCAGCGCCTCCCACGGATTGGGCAGGTCGCGGCGCTCCTCGGCGGGCTCGCCCGAGATATCGACCGCGACGACCACGTCGGCGAGCCCGCGCAGGCGATCGAAGGGGAGCGGATTGGTGGCGCCGCCATCGATCAGCACGCGCTCGCCGATCACGACCGGGCGCATCAGGCCGGGCAGCGCGATCGAGGCGGCGAGCGCCGGCCGCAGCGGGCCGGACGCGATCGGCACCTCGCAGCGGCGATAGAGATCCGAGGTCGCGACGATCAGCGGGATGCGCAACTCCTCGAACGTCTCGGGCACGGCTTCGGGCAGGAACTGGGCGCAGAATTTCTCCGCATCGACGAGGTTCGCGCCCGCAAAGCCGGACGACACGAGCTCGGCGATGCGCCCGGCGCGCGCCGTCATCAGGCGGCGGAAGATCGCCGTGCGGTCGTGCGCGAGCGCGATCACGTGGTGGCGGATGTCCTTGGCGGTCAGCCCGGCCGCGTAAGCCGCGCCCATCAGCGAGCCGATCGAGGCGCCCGCGATCGCGGTCGGCTTCACGCCCATCTCGTCGAGCGCCTCGAACACCGCGATATGGCTGAGGCCGCGCGCCCCGCCGCCGCCGAGCGCGAGCGCGAAGGTCTTCATGTCGCGCTGGCCGCTTGCGCGAAGCGCCACGCGGTGGCGGCGAGCGGGGCGACCTGCGCCGCTTTGGCGGGCGCGTGCTCGCTCGTCGCGGTGCCGTCGCGCACGCGGCCGACGATGCCCTGGATGATCGCGGCGAGGCGGAAGAAGTTGTAGGCGAGGTAGACGGGCAGATGCGGTCGCGGATCGAGGCCGGTGCGCGCCGCATAGGCCTCGACATACGTCTCCAGCGACGGGATGCCGAGCGCCGCGAGATCGTGGCCGATCAGCGAAGCGGTGCCGGCGGCGCTGTCGCTTACCGGCATGTGCCACTTCATCAGGTGATAGCTGAAGTCGGCGAGCGGATCGCCCAGCGTCGAAAGCTCCCAGTCGAGCACCGCGAGCACGCACGGCGCGTCCACCGCGATGATCGCGTTGTCGAGGCGGAAGTCGCCATGCACCAGGCGAACCGGCCCGGCCGGCGGCAGATGGGCGGGCAGCCAGGCGATCAGCCGCTCCATCGCGTCGATCTTCTCGGTCTCGGAGGCGCGATACTGCTTCGACCAGCGCTCGACCTGGCGCGCGACATAGTTTTCGCCGCGGCCGAAGTCCTTCAGCCCGATCGCGGCCGGATCGAACGCATGCAGCCGCGCAATGGTCGTGTTCATCGCGTCATAGACCGCGGCACGCTCTGCCGGGTTCGAGCTCGGCATGTGCGGCTCCCAGAACACGCGGCCGGCGACGAAGCTCATGACATAGAAGGCGGTGCCGACGACGCTCGTGTCGTCGCAATAGAGCACCGGCGCCGCAACCGGAAAGCTCTGCGCCGAGAGCGCGCTGATTACGCGGAACTCGCGGTCGACCGCATGCGCGGACGGCAGCAGCTTGCCGGGCGGCTTGCGCCGCAGCACGTATTGGTGTGCCGGAGTTTCGAGGAGATAGGTCGGGTTCGACTGCCCGCCCTTGAACTGGCGCACCGCCAGCGGGCCGCTGAATCCCGGCGCATGCGTCGCGAGATAAGCCGCGAGCGGCGCCGCGTCGAACCGCAGCGGCTCGGCGACGTCCTTGGTCCCGGTAAATGCGCTCTGACGATCGATCTGCGGCATCGCTTTCTTCATACTTGCTCAGCGTCGGCGCCCTCTCCCCCGCTTGCATCCGAAATCGGGCTTGCCCGATTTCGGCACGATTGGTTGGCCGAAGTCGGATAAATCCGACTTCGGCTGGAGAGCCGGAGAGGGGGAAGCCGCTTGCTCCGTGCTCGTGGCTTCCCCCTCCCCCGCCCTCCCCCCGCAAGCGGGGGAGGGGGACGATAGGTTATACCGCGTGGCTCGCGAATATTTTACGTGTTCTCCCGCTTCACCGCGCGCCAGCCGATGTCGCGGCGGCAGAAGCCTTCCGGCCATCTGATCTTGTCGACCGCCGCGTACGCCCGCGCCTGCGCTTCGCCGACCGTCCGGCCGAGCGCCGTGACGTTGAGCACGCGCCCGCCGTTCGCCAGCACACGGCCGCCATCGGCCGTGGTGCCGGCGTGGAAGATCTCCACGCCCTCGACCTCGCCCGCCGCGTCGAGCCCTTCGATGACCGAGCCCTTCTGATAGGCGCCCGGATAGCCCTTCGCCGCCATCACGACCGTGAGCGCCGCGTCGTCGTGCCAGCGCAGGTCGAAGTTCTTCAGCATGCCGTCGCGCGACGCGATCAGCGCCGGGACGATATCCGACTTCATCCGCAGCATCAGCACTTGCGTCTCCGGATCGCCGAAGCGCGCGTTGTACTCGTAGAGCTTCGGACCGTCGGCCGTGATCATCACGCCGAGATAGAGCACGCCGCGATACGGCATGCCCATCTGCTTCATGGCGCGGATGGTCGGCGTGATGATCTCGTCGAGCGTGCGCGCGCTCATCTGCGGCGTCATCACGGGGGCGGGCGAATAGGCGCCCATGCCGCCGGTGTTGGGTCCCTGGTCGCCGTCGAACACCCGCTTGTGATCCTGCGCGGTGGCGAGCGGCAGCGCGTGCTCGCCATCGCTCAGCACGAAGAAGCTCACTTCCTCGCCGACCAGGAATTCCTCGATCACGAGCTCGGCGCCGATGCTGCCGCAGATCGCGTCGATCGCGGCCTCCGCCTCGGCCGCCGTCATGGCCACCACGACGCCCTTGCCGGCCGCGAGGCCGTCCGCCTTGACGACGATCGGCGCACCATGCGCCCGCACATAGGCCTTGGCGGGCTCCGCCGCCGTGAAACGCTCGTAGGCGCCGGTCGGAATGTTGTGGGCGCGGCACAGATCCTTGGTGAAGCCCTTCGAGCCCTCGAGCTGCGCCGCCGCCTTGGTCGGGCCGAACGCCTTGATGCCGGCCGCCTCGAGGTCGTTGACGATGCCGGCGACGAGCGGCGCCTCGGGGCCGACCACCACGAAGTCGATCTTGTTCGTGCGGCAGAACGCGATCACGGCCGCGTGGTCCGCGATGTCGAGCGCCACGCACTCCGCCTCGCGCGCGATTCCCGCGTTGCCGGGTGCGCAATAGAGCCGGTCGGTGAGCGGGCTCGCCGCGATCTTCCAGGCGAGCGCGTGCTCGCGCCCGCCCGACCCGAGGATGAGGATGTTCATGCGTGCCGCCGGACGAGAAAAGACGAGGGAGCCGTGGTGTAGCACGGGGCCGGGGTGCCGCAAGAGAGCGGAGCCATTGGCGCCGGCCAAGTAGGTTGGGTCGAGCCCTCGCGAGACCCAACAACCACCCTGTATTGCCAAATTGACAGACGTCTGACGATTGCTACACTGCGGCCCATAACCACAACATCACCCGAGGAAATCCCCATGCCGGAGCTCAAGAAAGTCACGGCGTCGATGATGAACGCCATTCACGACCTGCCGCTCCTGGTGGCGCGCGACGAGGGTTTCTTCCGCGACGAGGGCCTCGACGTGACCGTGCTCACCACGCCGGGCAGCGGCCAGTCCAGCTCCGACGACCGCGCGCTCAAGGACAACATCTTCGCGCGCACCATGGAGGCGCTCTACGACCAGGGCCAGTGCGACCAGTTCCGCATGTGCGAATGGGGCATCATGAAGCGCGCGGTCGAGACCAACGTGGAGCAGGGCCACCGCGCCGCCAAGATCGTCGCGCTCGGCTCCGCCATGTCGACCTTCGCGATCGTCACCGATCCGAAGACCGGCATCTTCGAGCCCGAGCAGCTCAAGAACGTGCCGATCGCGGTGAGCCGGTTCAACGGCTCGCACTTCACCATGCTCAAGATGATGGAAGGCTTCATCAAGCGCGACGAGATCCAGATCACCAATGCGGGCACGCACAAGCAGCGGCTGGACGCGCTCAAGGAAGGCAAGGTCAAGGCCGTGAGCCTGCAGGAGCCGTGGATCAGCGTCGCCGAGAAGATGGGCTGCCGCATCCTGATCGAGTCGCGCTCGACCCGCAGCGAGGCGGCGGGCGAGGAGCTCGACGGGCCGACCCTCGCCAAGATGTTCCGCGCCGAGGCCGTCGCGGCCGAGGCGATCAACCGGACCCCGGAGAAATACGCGCACTACCTGGTCGAGGAGGCCGGCGGCGCGCTCGACCTCTCCGACCTCAAGCTGTGGCGTATCCTCAATGCCCCGCCCACGCCGTACTCGCGCGACCGCTTCAACGACAACTATCAATGGACGCTCGGCTGGGGCCTGGTGCCGCCCGGCGCGACCTACGAGAACACGGTCGACAACCGCGCCTGGCAGTAAGCTTTTCCCGGGTCATTGCGAGGCGCGCGTAGCGCGCCGAAGCAATCCCGCTCCGCACGTCCTTGCGGCGCGAGATTGCTTCGCGCTACGCGCTCGCAATGACGAACTCAGGGTACCCGCCCTTGCCCAAGTCCACGCTCGACGACCTCTACGGCCGCCCCGGCTTCATGATCCGCCGCGCGCATCAGATCGCGGTGTCGCTCTTTCTCGACGAGACCGGCGCGCTCGGCATCACCAACCGGCAATACGGCATCCTGTTCGCGCTCCGGCATCGGCCCGGCATCGACCAGATATCGGTCGCGCGCCTGCTCGGCCTCGACCGCTCGACCACCGGCATGGTGATCAAGACGCTGGAGACCGCGGGCCTGATCGACCGTGCGGTCGGCGCGCGCGACCGCCGGCGCTCGAGCCTCGCGCTCACCCGCGCCGGCGAACGCATGCTCGATCGCCTCGCCGAGCCTGCCCAGCGCGCGCAGTCGCGCGTGCTCTCCTGCTTCACGCCGGCCGAGCGGGCTCAGTTTCTGGCGCTCTTGGAGAAGTTCATCGCCAAGCACAACGACTCGACGCGCGTGCCTTTGCAGGATCGCGCGGCGTCGTAGGCATCGTAGGATGGGTTGAGCGTAAGCGAAACCCATCATCTGTGCATTGGCCGCCCAGCGATGGGTTTCGTTCCGCTCAACCCATCCTACAGCCTCGAACCTATTTCAGCGCCGCGGCGGCCTGCTTCGCGACGTCGGTGGGCGTCGCGTAGATCTCCTGCACCAGCTTCTGGACCTCCTCGCCCGAGACGCCGTCGACCTCGAGCCGCGCCTTGGCGGCGTCGGCGAGGAAATCCTTGTCCGCGAGCGTCTGCATGAACGCCCGGCGCAGCGCCGCGAGGCGGTCGGCCGGCAGGCCGGGCGGGGCGACGAACGGGCGCCCCATCACCTGGCGAGCGAAGATCAAGCGCAGCATCTGGCGCTGCGACTGGTTGGTGGCGAGATCGGTGATCAGCGGCACGTCGGGCAGGTCGGGATGCTTGCTGAGGGCGAGCTGCACCAGGATCTTGATCTTCTTCTCCTTGACCCAGGTCGGCCGCGCCGTGACGACGCTCGACCACGACCAGCCGCAGCGGCCTTTCACCTCGCCGCGCTCCATGGCGAGCACCACGTCGTTGCCGCCCGGATAGCCGGCGACGATCTTGAGCTTGGTGCCGAGCACGTAATTGAGCACCTTGGCGAACTGCACGGTGTCGTCGTTCGGGCTCACGCCGCCGACCAGCAGGCCCTTGGTCTTGAGATCCTCGAACGAATTGATCCCGGCGTCGTGCCATGCCGCGCAGATGCTCACCTCCTGGTTCATGCTGCCGATCCAGCTCAGGTCCGGCCCCTTGAACTGGGCGCCCGGCTGGCCGAGCACCGGATCGAAGGCGGTGCCGCGACCAATGGTGCCGAACGCGCTGCCGTCGCGCGGCGCCGCGTTGGCGATCCAGTTGGCGAGGCGCAGGCTGCCGGCGCCCTCCATGTTCTTCGGCACCAGCGTCGGATTGCCCGGGATGAAGCGGCCCATGTGGCGCGCCAGCATGCGCGCATAGATGTCGTAGCCGCCGCCGGTCGAATAGCCGACATAGACCTCGACGGTGCGGCCTTTGTAGAAGTCGGCGACGCTGTCGGCATGGGCGAGGATCGGGCTTGCGAACGCAAGCGCGAGGGCGGCGGCAGTGCGCGCCATCCGGCCGATCATGGCGTTCCTCCCCGGAGCCCGGTTTTCTTCTGCGTGGAACGCTAGGGCGAAACGCCGACGCGGTCAAAATCGAAATGTCGCACGATCGGCGAGGACCGTGGTGGAATTCCGGACCGAGCCGCACGCCGCGGCGCGTGGCCCCCGGGTCTGCGTTGCCAGCCCGACCCGGCTTTGCCATAACTTTCCCGTTCTCAGGGCGGGGTGAAAGTCCCCACCGGCGGTAAGCGGCGTCGCCGCAAGCCCGCGAGCGCCTTCCGTCGAAGGGTCAGCAGATCAGGTGCAACTCCTGAGCCGACGGTCAAAGTCCGGATGAAAGAGAACGGACGGGCGGCCTTCGCGCGAGGGCTGAGCGCGTGCGTGATCGCCTTGGGTGACGTGTCTAACCTGGAGGAGATCACATGACACACACCCGCTTCGCATTCGTGAAGGCCAACTGGCATTCCGACATCGTCAATCGGTCCCTCGATGGATTTCTCGAGCTGGTGCCGCGCGACGAAGTCGACGTCTACGATGTGCCCGGAGCCTTCGAGCTGCCGTTGACGGCCCGCGATCTCGCTCGCTCGGGCAAGTATGCGGCGGTCATTGCCGCCGCCTTCGTGGTCGACGGCGGCATCTATCGGCACGATTTCGTGGCCGCCGCGGTCGTTCACGGCTTGATGCAAGCCGCGCTCGACGGCGACGTTCCGATCCTGTCGCTGTCATTGACGCCTCACCACTATCAAGTGACCGAGCACCACCGCGCCATCTACACGGCCCATTTCGCGGAAAAGGGTCGCGAGGCCGCGCGGGCCGCGCTGGGCATCGTCGAGACGCGGCGACGAATTGCGGCGTGACGGCGAGGCGGCGGCTCGTCGTCGACGGCCTGCTCGGGCTAACTGCACGCACCTTGAAGGTGCTTCTCGTAGGACGGCATCTGTTGATTGTCGCGCGCCGCCGGGCGTGTATCATCTCGGGCCGCGCGCCCCGACGCGGGATATACGCCAATCAAAGGATGAAGAGCCCGATGCCTGACCAACCGGCGTTTCCCCCGACCCAGCGCATCGGCATCCTGGTCTTCGACGGCTTCGAGCCGCTCGACGTGTTCGGTTTCGTCGAGGCGTTCTCGATCGCCCGCTTTCTCGGCGCCGGCTACGCGTCGTCTTCCCCTTACCCGTTCGAGGTCGTGCTGATCGCGCGCGAGATCGCCAAGACGAAGAGCGCCAACGGCCCTTCGGTCATGCCGGACTGGGATGTCGCGCAGGCGCTGCGCGAGCCGCTCGACCTGCTGATGATCCCGGGCGGCATCGGCACCCGCAAGCTGGTCGACGACAAGCCGACGCTCGACTGGGTGCGCGCCATGGACAAGCGCGTGCGCATCATGGCGTCGGTCTGCACCGGCGCCGCGATCCTGGCCAAGTGTGGCCTCCTCGACGGCCTGCCGGCCGCGACCAACCACGCGGCGTTCGGCTGGGTGATCGGGTTCGGCCCGCGCGTCCTGTGGGACAGCGTCGCGCGCTGGGTCGATGCCGGCAAATATGTGAGCTCCGCCGGCGTCTCGGCCGGCACCGATCTCGGCTTCTACCTGGTGTCGCGGCTCGCCGGCCGCGCGGTTGCGGAAGCGGCCGTGAGCGCCGCCGAGTACGACTGGCACCGCGATCCGCAGACGCCGATCTTCTATCCGCAGCAGGCGAGCGTGTCTGACGGGAGTTGAGCGGCCGCTCAACGCATGGGTTCGTGAAGTAGCGATACCTTCACGGGGCAGACCTTCTCGAGCCGCCGGATGGCCGCGAGCATTTTGTCGTCATGGTGGCGTCCGAGCGCGCCCAGCACCGCAGGCGAGCTGGTGCAGGAAGGCTCGCCGACTTTGTAACCGTCGACCCGACACCAAATGGCGCCTGGTATCACCAGCGAATGCGATTCGGCATGGTTCGGCACGTCCTTGAAATAGATGTCGGCGAAATCGGCGCCGGAAAAATCGACGTGATAGGTGGCGAGCCTCCTAATAAGGCCTCCTCCGAAGCCCACTTCGAACCGGCAATTGGTGATCCGTCTGAGTGATACCGAGTAGAGGTTCTCGAGCTTACCGGGATTGCCTGGGCCTATTGTCCATAGGAAGAGCTTCGCGTCCAGCGACTGGCCGTCCTGGGTCACCGTGACCTTGCGCTTGCCGATATCCTCCGCGTCGAGCCCGCTCGCCACGTACAACACCGCGTCTAGGAGCGTCTCGGATGCGGCCGGCGACACACCGGCCGTCAACAGCGCGAGTCCGAAAAGCGTCGCGCGCCTCGGCCGCCGCCCAGTGCTCATGATCGCTCCATGCGCGAGGCCCTCACGCCATCGCGAACTTGTGCGCCAGCTCCTTGAGCAGGACGATCAGCCGGTCCTGCGGCATCGCGGGGGCGAACAGGTAGCCCTGGCCGATATCGCAGCCCATGGCGGTGAGCGCCTGCAGCTCGGTGCGCTTCTCGATGCCCTCCGCCACGACGGTCGCGCCGAAATGATGCGCGAGGTCGATCGCGGTCTCGCACAATGACGCGTTCTGCTTGTCCTCGCCGCAGTTGGCCACCAGGTTGCGGTCGAGCTTGACCTCCGCGAACGGCAGCTCCTTGAGGCGGGCGAGGTGCGAATAGCCCGACCCGAAATCGTCGAGCGCGAGCGTGATGTCGTAGATGCGCAGCTGCGTCGCGATCTCCTGGGTGAGCTCGATGTCGCGCACCGCCTGGTCCTCGGTCACCTCGAGGATGAGCCCGGGCCAGCGCTCGTCTTTCGGGCGCAGATCGCGCACGAGCGAGACGATCGGCAGCTTCATCAGGTCGTTGACGCTCACATTGACGGCGAGCTTGAGCGGAAAGCCGGCCGCCGCGAACTTGCTCCAGTTCTGCATGGCCGCCGTGAGCGCGAGCCGGGTCAGCTTCTGCATGCTCGCCTCGTCCGCGTCGGGCAGGAACGCGCCGGGCGGGATGATGCCGCGGTCGGGGTGGCGGCAACGCGCCAGCACCTCGGCGCCGATGATGGATTTGCGCTGCAGGTCCATCTTCGGCTGGTAGTGGAACTGCATCCAGCCGTTTTGCAGGATCTCGGCGAGCGTGAGCGTGAGCCCGAAGTCGTCGGCGGCGGCCTCGGGCGCCGCCGGGCCGGCGTCCTCGCCCGGCGCATGCGCGAAATGGCTCAGCACCATCGACTGCAGCTGCGCGGCGCGGAACGGCTTCTGCAGCGGCGGCAGCATGACGAGGCCGTGCTGCTCGCCCACGCGCTTGACCTGGTCCTGCAGCCCGCGGTCGCGGCCGCTCATGATCTGCACGGCGCCGCGGTACTTGCGCGTCGCGAGCGCGCGGATCACGTCGACCGCGTCCGAGCCTTCGAGCGCGATGTCGAGGAAGACGATGTCGGGGTGCTCCGGCCGCCAGCCGTCGAGCAGCTCCTTGAGGGAGCCGAAGCCGCGCAGGTCGATGTCGCAGCCGCCGAGCGCGGCGTAGAAAACCTTGCGTATCGCCGCCTCGTCATCGACGACGTAGCACTTGCGCCGCGGCGCTGCCTCGGCGCGCGGCGCTGATGTGGGCGAGGGGTTGGTCCTCGCGCTGGCCAAGGGTTCGTTCGGCGGCATGGCGGTCCCTGTGCCGCCCGGTCTTACGGCACAAGCGCTTAAGAGATGGTGACCTGTGATTGCAATAACGCTGGGATAGGTACTTGTGCGTTGTGGCGGTGATTAGTAGCGAAATACCTACATCATGGCCCGGCTTGCGCCGGGCATGACGCGGTGGGCTATTCGGCGGCGTTGCTCGATGGTGGCGGCGTCTCGGCTTCCGCCTGCGCCGCCTCGCGCTGGGCGAGGGCGGTGCGCACCATGCGGGCGAGGTCGGACTTGCGATAGGGCTTGGCGAGCAGCAGCACGCCCGGGTCGAGCCGGCCGTGGTGCACGATGGCGTTCTCGGTGTAGCCCGACGTGAACAGCACCGCGATGTCCGGCCGCCGCCGCAGCGCCTCGTCGGCAAGCTGCCGGCCGTTGATCGAGCCCGGCATGATCACGTCCGTGAAGAGAAGATCGAATTGCTCGCCGTCGTCGATGCGCGCCAACGCCTCGGCGGCATTCGCCGCCGTGATCGGCGTGTAGCCGAGGCTCGCGAGCTGCGCCGCCACGTAGTTGCGCACCAGCGGATCGTCCTCGACCGCCAGGATCCTCTCGCAGCCGCCCTCGATGGCTGCGGCCGGCTGCACCGCCGCCTCCTCGCTCTGCGCCCCGGCACGCGGCAGGTAGATCTTGATGGTCGTGCCGTGCCCTTCCTCGCTGTAGATCTTGATGTGGCCGTTCGACTGCTTGATGAACCCGTACACCATGCTCAGGCCGAGCCCGGTCCCCTTGCCGACGCCCTTGGTGGTGAAGAACGGGTCGAACACCCGGTCGCGGATCGCGGCCGGAATGCCGTGGCCGGTGTCGCTGACCGCGATCATCACGTAGGGGCCGGGCGTGACCTCGGCATGGGCGCGCGCATAGCCTTCGTCGAGGTACACGTTGTCGGTCTCAAGCACGAGCTTGCCGCCGTCCGGCATGGCGTCGCGCGCGTTGAGGGAGAGGTTGATCAGCCCGGTGGTGAGCTGGCTCGGATCGACCAGCGCCGGCCAGGCGTCGTCCTCGAACACCAACTCGATCTCGATGTGCTCGCCGAGCGTCGGCCGCAGCAGCTTGGCCGTGTCGACGATCAGCGTGTTGATATCGGTCGTGCGCGGCTGCAGCGGCTGGCGGCGCGCGAAGGCGAGCAGGCGCTGGGTCAGCTCGGCGCCGCGCACCGCGGCCTCGTCGATCATGTGGGCGATCTCGGCGAGGCTCGGGTCGTTCGCGACGCCGTCCTCCAGGATCTCGATCGTGCCCGTGATCACGGTCAGGATGTTGTTGAAGTCGTGCGCGATGCCGCCGGTGAGCTGGCCGATCGTCTCCATCTTCTGCGACTGGCGCAGCTGCTCGTCGGCCGCGAGCTTGTCGGTGACGTCGCGCATGAAGCCGTTGAACAGCCAGCCGCTGCGGCGGCGCAGCGCCGTCACCGAGAGCTCGATCTTGATCTCCTTGCCGTCGCGCCGCAGCCCCTCGATGACGCGCCGCTGGCCGAGGATGCCGGCCTCGCCGGTCTTGAGGAAGCGCTCGACCCCCTGCATGTGGTCGGCCCGGTGCTGCTCGGGCACGATCAGCCCGACCAGCTCCCGCCCGATCGCCTCCTCGCGCGACCAGCCGAAGATCGTCGCCGCCTGCGGGTTCCAGTCGACGATGACGCCGCGTTCGTCGATCTGCGCGAAGCCGTCGAGCGCCGTATCGATGATGCCGCGGGCCATGCGCTCGCTGTCCTGCAGGCCCTCCTCGGCGCGCATCTGCCCCGTCATGTCGCGGCCGCTGAAGAAATGCTTCTGCACCGCGTCCGACCACACCCCCGTCCAGGTGAGCGTCACGGGGTGCCCGTCCCGATGCAGGTAGCGGCAGACGAAGTTGCGCATCACCCGCCCCCGGCGCGCCGCGCGCATCTCGTTGCGCGTGTTGTCGAGATCGTCCGGATGGATGAAGTCGATCCCGCCGCGGCCGATCATCTCGTCGGGACGATAGCCCAGCACCTCCAGCGAGCTCGGGCTGACATGCAGGAAATTGCCCCGCGGGTCGGTGACGAGGATGAGATCGAGCGAGGTCTCGAAGATCTGCCGGCGCTCCTCGATCTCCTTGAGCAGCGCCGTATGCGTCTTGATGCGGTCCGTGATGTCGCGCGCGATCTTGGCGGCGCCGACGATGTCGCCGCGCGGCGACTTCACGGGCGAGACGCTGAGCGAGACGTCGATGCGGCGGCCGTCCTTGCCGACCCGCACGGTCTCGAAGTGCTCGATCCGCGCCCCGCGGCCCACCCGGGCGAGGAGGTCGCGCAGCTCGCCGCCGCGTTCCCCCGGCACGATGATGTCGATGTTGCGGCCGATCGCCTCCGCGGCCGTGTAGCCGAACATCCGCTCGGCCGCCGGATTCCAGGCCGTGATGGTGCCGTCGAGCGCCTTGGTCACGACCGCGTCGTTGGAATACTCGACCGCCGCGCTGTAGAGCCGCGCGCGTTCGGCCTGCTGCGCGAGCGCGGTCTCGGTGCGGCGCCGCTCCTCGGTTTCGAGCTTGAGCGCGGTCGTCTTGTCGCGCACCTCCTCCACCATTTGCGCGAAGGCGCGCGCCAGCACGCCGATCTCGCCGGTTGCGCCGGTCGGGATCGCGATCGTGCGGCCTTGCCCGAAGCCTTCGATCGCCTTCGTCATCGCGGTCAGCGGCCGCGTGAGCGAGCGCGCCAGCAGGGCGGCGAGCACGATCGCACAGCCCGCGGCGAGCACGGCCGCGATCAGGCTGGAGCGCCGCACCGCGATCGCGGGCGCCATCAGCTGCTCGTAGGGAAGCGTCTCGATGACGCTCACGGGCGGTCCGTCCGCGAGCCGCACCGTCGCGATCGCGGCGCCGAGCGTCGCGCCGCCGGCGTCGTGCACCAGCGCTGCGCCGGCGTCGTGCGTGCCGAGCGCCGTCGCGAGCTCGGGCAGATCGTCCTGCCAGCGGAACGGATGGCCGAGCTGGAAGCCGAACTCGCGGCGCTCGTCGGGATGCGCCAGATAATTGCCCTGCTTGTCGACCACGTAGATGCGCCGTCCGCGTTGCGCCGCCCCCTCGATCGACGCGAACACGGAACTGAGATCGACATTGATGATCAGGATGCCGAACACCTCGCCGTTCGGCGCCCGCACGGGCGTCGCAACCCGTATCACCGGCACGTGCGGCACCGCGATCACCCCGTCACGCTGGTCGAGGTCGATGCGCGAGACGTAGACCTCGCCGGCGGGCAGGGCGGTCGTCTCGGTGAAGTAGTCGCGCGTGCCGCGGTCCCGCACCTCGGAGTTGGGCACGTGCCGCACGCTGCCGCCCGCGCCGGATCGGTCGACGCGCAGGATCTCGCGTCCGCCGTCGGCGACGCCGATCACGCGGAACTGGAGGTAGGAGGGTTTCGCGGCAAGCTCGGCCACGAACCGTTCGGCGAGCCCGTCGCGCCACTGCGCTTCGGTCCGCCCGCCCTGCGGGTCGACGCCGCCCGCGAGGCGGGCCCGCATCAGCCCGTCGAGCGCGACGGCCGAGCGGAATGCCAGGATGTCGGCGCGCGCGCCGCGCGCATAGGCCTGCAGCTCGGCCGAAATGGCGTGCGCATGCGATCCGACGCGGTCGAGCTCGCCCGGCAGGACGCTCGCCTCGATGCTGGAGTAGGTCAGCGCGCTGACCGCCGCGACCGTCAACAGCACCAGGAGAACCATGGCGGCGGCGAGCCGCGTGGAAAGGCTCATGATCGTGCTCTAGGTGGTCGCACGCCGCGCCGCCCCGTGGCCGAGGCAGGCCTCCACGGCGCCGATGATATCGCGCGGCTTGAACGGCTTCTGCAGGGTACTGACCGCACCGAGCTTGACCGCCATCGCGAGGAAATCCGGCGCCTGCTGGCCCGGCGCGTCCAGCGACGTGCCCGAAATGACGATCACGGGCAAGTCGGCTTGGTGCTTGCGCACCTCCCGCAGCGTTTCCAGCCCATCCATGCCGGGCATGAAGAGGTCGACCACCAAGAGGTCGATACCTCCGGCCGCGAGCGCCACCAGCCCGGCGCGCCCGTCCGGTGCGACCGAGACGCGATGTCCCGCCCGCTCGAGCACCAGCCTGATCGTCGTCCGTACCGCAGGATCGTCGTCGACCACGAGCACGCTTGCCACCGCCGGCCTCCGTGACGAATCCGCCCCAATGCGGACGTTACTCAACCTGGCGTCGATTTGCCAAGGTAATGAGCGCGGCGGAATCGCGCTGCGCTTCCGCGCAATGCGGTTGACGGGGCGTTAATGCGCCAGCGCATGTTCCGGCGAAGTGGACGCCGGTTCGCCGACAAGAACATGCGCAAAACGAAAATCCCGCTCAGCGCAGCAGCGAGGCGAGCGCGAACGCCTCGTCCTGCGCCTGCGCAAAGGTCGGCGACTTGCCGGCGTCGAGCAGCCTGCGCGCCGCGATATGGTCGGGCGCACGGTTGACCGAGTCGACCGCGATCAGCCGCTCGTCGCGGAAATAGAACACCGAGAACTTCCGCTCCGCCGTCGCGCCGCGCACGACGATGCGGTCGTGGCCGGCCGAGAGCCCGGCCATCTGCAGCCGCACGTCGAACTGATCGGACCAGAACCACGGCGCCGCCGTAAACGGCCGCTCGCGGCCGAGCAGCGCCGCCGCCGCCGACTTGCCCTGCTCGATCGCGTTCTGCACCGACTCGAGCCGCAGCAGCGCGCCGTCCGCCATGCGGCGCGCCGTGCAGTCGCCGGCCGCGACCACCGCCGTGTCGCTCGTGCGCGAGCAGCCGTCGACCACGATGCCGCGCTCGCACGCGATGCCGGCCTCGCGCGCGAGCTCCTCGTTCGCCACGATGCCGACGCCGACCACGACGAGGTCGGCCGGATGCGCGCGGCCGTCCTTGGCGATCACCGCCGCGACCCGCCCGTTCCGGCCTTCGATCGCCGCGACCTGCGTGCCGAGCTTGACGTCGACGCCGGACGCCGCGTGCACGTCGCGGAAGAAATCGGAGACGAACGGCGCCGATGAGCGCGCCAGCAGCCGCTCGAGCGCCTCGAACACCACCACCGGCTTCTTCGCCTTGCGCGCCGCCGCCGCGATCTCGAGCCCGATGAAGCCGCCGCCGACGACGGCGACCGACGATGCCTGCGCGATGCCGGCCGCGATGCGGCGCGAGTCCTCGATCGTGCGCAGCATGATCACGCCGTCGAGATCGGCGCCCGGGATCGCCAGCGCGCGCGGCCGTCCGCCGGTCGCAAGCGCAAGTCCGCGATAGGCGAGGTCGCGTCCGTCGGCGAGTTGCACGCGGCGGGCCGCGCGGTCGACGCTCATGACCTGCACGCCGGTGACGAGCTCGATGTTCTTCTTTGCCAAGAGGTCGCGCCCGCGCAGCACCAGGCGGTCCTCGGTCGACTCGCCGGTGAGCAGCCCCTTCGACAGCGGCGGCCGCTGATAGGGCGGATGCGGCTCGTCGCCGATCAGCATCAGCGCGCCGTCGTAGCCGTCGGCGCGCAAGGATTCGGCGACCTGCAGTCCCGCCTGCGAGGCGCCGACGACGATGATGGGGTCGGTCATGGGGTCTTCGATTCTGAATTGATCCGTCATCCTGAGGTGCGAGCGAAGCGAGCCTCGAAGGATGATCGGGCAGGGCGCTTCAACAGTCGCCAGCGGCACTGCATCGGCCGTCGCCCTTCGAGGGCCGCGCTACGCGCGGCCACCTCAGGGTGACGGGGATAGTTAGAGCGTGTTCTTACACTCCGGGCGGGCCTTGGCCAAGAAGCGGCGATGTTTCGGCGCGCCTCACAGCTTCAGATGCGGCCCCATGAACGCCGCCGCCTTGGCGGTCGCGTCGGCGAGCGCCGCCACGTTGGCGGGGACGGCCTGGCGCTTCTTGCCCGGATCGTCGAAATCGTGCGTTGCCTGCGGATAGAGCGTGAGCGCGATCTCGTTGCCGGGCCGGCGATTGTCGTGCACCAGCGCCTCGCAGCGTGCCGGCGAGACCTCCTCGTCGGAGGTTCCGATCAGGATCTGCACCGGCGCATAGGCCGTGTAGCCGCCGCGGTAGGCGTCGTTGAGGCCGCAGCCCGGATAGAAGGCGAGCGCCGCGCGGAAGCCGGCGTCCGGCCTGAGGCCGACCGCTTGCAACGTGTTGGTGGCCATGGCGGCGAGCGTCGTGCTGGCGCCGTTCGACCAGCCCTGCAGCCCGATCCGCGCCGGATCGATCTCGCCGTGCTGCGCGAGGAATTGCAGGCCGCCATAGGCGTCGAGCGGGCGCACCTTCACTTCGTCGATCTCCGCCGGCCGCTCCCCATGGGTGCCGGCCGCGAATCCTTCCGGGAAGCCGCGCGGCCCGAAGCTGTCGACCACGAGCGCGAAGCAGCCGCGCGCCGCCCAATAGCGCGCCCAGAACTGATGGCGCTGGGTGAGCGTCGTCGCGTCGTAGCGGCCGTGCGCCAGGATCGAGTAGGGCCCGCGGCGGCCGTGCAGATGCACCATCGCGGGCGCGCGGCCGGGCCTGCGCGCCGTCGGCCGGAACAGATAGCCGACGAGGTTGGTGTGGCCGTCACGGCTCGGGAAGTGCACCGTGTCGGGCAGGCCCGTGGGTTGTGCGTCGGCGGCAAAAGTCGACATGGCCAGTCCGCTGGTCGACAGCCCGAGCACGAATGATCGCCGGTTCATGATGGTCTCCAGGCCTCCATCATGCCTGCGCGCTCGCCGCTTTTCACGGCCCATTCTCGCATTTGTCCCGCCTCTCGGGACCGGCCGGCCGCATTTCTCCTCCGCGCCGGGACATCCGCATCATGACGGCGGCGGCCGGTTGGCGCATCCTCGGCGCCGGGATCGCGGCGTCACCGCCGCGATCCGCACCCGCACGGAGAGGCTGCGACATGAACACGACCAAAGCCGCATCGTTGGCACCCCACGCGATCGTCCTGCTGGCGATCTTGCGTGCCGTGCCCGGCCTCGCAGCCGCGCCGGACGACTATCCGACCCGGGTCGTGAAGGTGATCGTCCCGTTCGCGGCTGGCCCTGCCGCCGCGGATATCCTGCCGCGCCTCGTCGCCGCCAAGCTCGCGGCGCGCTTCGGCACGCCGTTCGTGATCGAGCACCGTGCGGGCGCCGGCGGCAACATCGGCGCCGAGCTGGTCGCCAAGGCCGACCCCGACGGCTACACGCTGCTCGCGACCCCGCAGGGTACGCTGGTGTCGAACCAGTATTTCTACCGCAAGCTCGGCTACGCGCCGGAGGCGTTCGTCCCCGTCACGGTGCTGGCGACGCTGCCCAACGTGCTGGTGGTCAATCCCCGGCTGCCGTTCGCCACGTTCGCCGACTTCCTCGTCTATGCCAAATCGCATCCCGACAAGCTCACCTATGCGTCGCCCGGCAATGGCACCTCGCCCTATCTCGCGATGGAATGGCTCAAGCACCTTGCCGGCATCGAGATGACGCATGTGCCCTATGGCGGCATTCCGCCGATCCTGAAGGATCTGCTCGCCGGCACCGTGGACGTCACCTTCGCCAACATCTTCACGGTGCTGCCGCTGATCAAGAGCGGTCAGCTGCGCGCGCTCGCGGTCGACAGCGCGCAGCGCGTCGCCGAGCTGCCCGATCAGCCGGCGGTCGCCGAGGTGTTTCCAGGCTACGCCGTCACCACCTGGTTTGCGGTCGTCGCGCCGCCGAAGACGCCGCCCGAGATCGCCGCGAAGCTCTCGGCCGCGATCGCGGCCGCGCTGAAGGAGCCCGATGTGGCGGAAAAGCTGCGCGCGTTGTCCGCCATGCCGGTCGGGGGCTCGCCCGCCGAGACTGCGGCGTTCATCGCCGCCGAACGCGCGCGCCTGCACGAGGCCTTCCTGGCCTCCGGATTGCAGGCGCAGTAAGCGGGCCATGGGCCGGCGACGCGCGCGAAGCTGGCTTCGGGCCCAGGAGGCCATAGGATGGCGAGTAGCGAATAGCGAGTGCCGAGCGGGGGCATCGGGCCCGGCAGTCCCTGTTCGCTACCGGCCGTTCGCTCCTCGCCCGACCGGAACGCGCGCGTGCGCGACGCGTTTGACCCAAAGCCGCCCCATTTCCACCGTCCTCTGTTCTTGGGATATAGTTCCCGAGGGGCTTCGAATTCGGGGTTTCCATTGCGGTCTGCGGTATCGGTTCGGCACGAGCGTCGCGTGCTGTGCGTTTTTCCGGCGTACACGCCGTCGTTCGGCACGTTTCAGCACGCCTTCGCGCTGATGGGGCGCGTGCGCGCCTTCATGCCGCCGCAGGGCCTGCTGTTGATCGCCGCCTATATGCCGGAACTCGTGGCCGGTCCGCTTCGTCGACGAGAACATCGCGCCGGCGACGGACGCCGATTTCGCCTGGGCCGACGTCGTCTTCGTCAGCGGCATGCACATCCAGGCACCGCAGATCCGCGACATCTGTGCCCGCGCGCATGCGGCCGGCAAGGTGGCGGCGCTCGGCGGGCCGTCGGTCTCGAGCGCGCCCGAGATGTATCCGGATTTCGACTACCTGCACGTCGGCGAGATCGGCGACGCGACCGACGAGCTGATCGGCCTCCTCGACGCGAGCGTCGCGCGGCCGCGCGCGCAGGTGATGCTCAAGACGCAGGAGCGGCTCGGCCTCGACGCGTTCCCGCAGCCCGCCTACGACATGATCCCGCTCGCGCGCTACCTCATCGGCAGCCTGCAGTTCTCGTCGGGCTGCCCCTATCGCTGCGAGTTCTGCGACATCCCGGGCCTCTACGGCCGCCAGCCGCGGCTCAAATCGCCCGAGCAGCTCACCGCCGAGCTCGAGGCCATGATGCGCCAGCCGACGCGGCCGATGGTGATCTACTTCGTCGATGACAACTTCATCGGCAACAAGAAGGCCGCGCGCGACATGCTGCACCACCTGATCGCGTGGCAGAAGCAGCATTACTATCCGTTCGCCTTCGCGTGCGAGGCGACGCTCAACCTCGCCAAGCAGACCGAGATCCTCGGGCTGATGCACGACGCCGGCTTCTGCGAGGTTTTCGTCGGCATCGAGACGCCTGACGCCGACGCGCTCAAAGGCATGAAGAAGGACCAGAACCTGATGGTCCCGCTGCTCGAGTCCATCGCGACGCTCAACAGTTACGGCCTCGAGGTCACGGCCGGCATGATCATCGGCCTCGACACCGACAAGCCCGACACCGATCAGCACATCACCGACTTCATCGATCAGTCGAACATCCCGATCCTCACCCTCAACCTGCTGCAGGCGCTGCCCAAGACGCCGCTGTGGGACCGCCTCGCGGTCGCGGGCCGCCTCGTCAACGATCCGACGCTCGAGTCGAACGTGCGCTTCCTGCGCCCGCACGACGACGTGGTCGCGTCGTGGCGGCGCTGCGTCGCGCACGCCTATGATCCCAAGCGCCTGTTCGCGCGCTACATGCACCAGGTCGAGGCGACCTATCCCAACCGCTTCCACCCGCCCGCACGCGGCCGGCTCAGCTGGTCGAGCCTCAAGCTCGGCGCGACGCTCGCCTGGAACGTCGCCACCAAGGTGGGCTGGCGCTCGGATTATCGCCGGGAATTCTGGGGCACGGCCTGGCCGGCGCTCAAGCGCGGGCAGATCGACGCCGTGCTCGGCATGGGCTTCACGTCGCACCACCTGATCCAGTTCTCGCGCGAGGCCTTGCGCGGCGAGCAGAACGCCTCGTTCTATTCGGCCCGCGCGCGCGAGAAGGCGGAGGCTCGCGAGGCGGCGCTGGCGGACGCGTAAGGCACGCCGCGAAATTGCCACGACAGGAGGTTGCAATCTCCTCGGCAGGAGTGCCGGGGAGGGACGCCATGGCGCCGCGCAGCGCGGGGTTGACGGCGGCATTGCTCGTGACGGCCGTATTGGCCGCGCCCGCCGCCGCGCAGGATATCGTCGTCGACGACGAGACGATCACCGCCCATGACATCGATCAGCGTACCAGGTTCGATCTGTTGGCGACGCACAAGACGCCCTCGCGTCAGCAGGTGATCGACGAGTTGCACCGCGAGACGCTCGCCCTGCACGCGGCGAGACGGCGCCCGGGCGACGTCAATGTGTCCGATGCGGCTGTCGAGCAGGCCTATGCAAAAATGGCTGCCCGCATGCGCCTGACGCCTGCGCAACTGACCGCGGCACTGGCGAATCAAGGAATCGGGACCGCCACGCTCAAGCGCCGCATCCGTGCCGATCTCGCCCGGCAGCAATTGTTGCGGCTGGATCCCTTGTGGGAGCGTCATGGTCCGCTGCGCTGGTGCGCCAACTGCCTGCGAGTCAGCGACGCGGGCGCGGCCATCGGTCTCACCCCGGAGCAGCAGAAATGCCTGGAATCGATGTCTCGGATGCGGAAATCGACGCAGCCTACGCTGCGATGGCCGGCCGCATGAACCTCACGCCAGCGCAAATGGATGCGGCGCTTGCCCGTGCTGGATTTGGTGTGCGGCGCTCAAGGAAAAAATTCGGGCCGATTTGGAACGGCGCAAGCGTCCGCCCACGGGGTCCGTGCCCTCGAACGAATAAATCGCCGACCGTCAGGCGCTATTGGCCGACGATCCTTTCTCCGGATGGCGCGCGTCGCCGCGCTTGTTCTGCCGCCGCGCATACATGATGGCGGCCTCCGGCCGCTGCGCTTTCACGCGCAGCGCCGCGATCAACGCATCCTCGGCGTCGACGATGGTGTGCCCGGTCTTTCCGTTGAGCTTGTAGCCTATGGCGAATTTCACGACCGATCCTCCGGTGCGCGATGCGGCAAGAAGGCGCCGCCATCGCGATTTTTTTGAGGCAGCGGGGCCGCGCGGTCAGCCGGCCGCTTCCGACGGCGCGCCGGTCTTTTTCAGGTAGTGGCGATGCGCCTTGGCGCGATTGCCGCACGAGCGCATCGTGCACCATCGCCGCGTGCCGCTCTTGCTGTCGTCGACGAACAGCCAACCGCACTTCTCGTTGGCGCACAGGCGCACGCGCGCCAGGCGCTGCCCGACGAGCAGGTCGCCCGCCGACCATAGGACCGGCGCCAGCAGGCTCGCGGCGGTCGGGGCGGCGGACGGCAATCGCCATCGCGCGTCGCCGTGGCCGACCGCCACGGTCGTTCGCGCCGGCGCGGCGGCGAGGAGCCGGTTGAGCGCCTCGATGTCGTGCTCGGCGGCGTCCCGTCCGGCGGCTGCCGCGCTGAACAGGCCGTAGATCGCCTCGCGCGCCGCGATCGTCTCGTCGAACAGCCGCGCCGCCTCGGTTCCATGTCGCTTCGCCCAGGCCTCGAGCGTCGTGAGGGCGTGGGCGTCGATCGACTTCTCCTGAGCGCACCAAGCGAGCACGTCGCCGAGGCCGTCCAAGGTCTCGGTCGCCGGCGCGCTGCCGCGCCAATAGCGGGTGTTGGCGAAGGCAACGCCCAGCTCGTCGCCAGGAGCAGGAACCAGACGCCCATTCGTTTGGCGGGGATGTGCCATGCCCGGTTAGATACTAACCGGCATGGTGGTTGACAAGGGCGTGAACCAGACGTAACCCCTAACCGGGTTAGGAGTTAGTCTAGTGATAGGGCCGTGGGTCCCCGAGTTCCCGGCGCGCCATCCGTCGCCGGGTCGGAAGGAGAGAAGACAATGACGACACGCCTGAATGCCCTGCCGGTCGCGTTTGCTGCCCCCGACGCGGCCTCGTCGCGCGACCAGAGGCGCAACCTCTATCTCGGCATCGGCGCCGGGCTGCTCGTCGTCGCCTGCTGGGCGGCCTGGGCCGTCGCCACCCGGTTCGCGGTGACGACGCATCTGCGTCCGCTCGATGTCGCCCTGCTGCGGTACCTGATTTCGAGCGTGCTCCTCGCGCCGGTCCTGTGGCGGCATGGTCTCGGATTTCGCGCCCTCGGGCTCGGGCGCACGCTGCTGCTGGTGGGCGGCGCCGGGCTTCCGTTCGTCCTGGTGAGCTCGAGCGGATTGCGCTTCGCGCCGGCGTCCGACGTCGGCGCCGTGATGATCGCGACCATGCCGGTGTTCGTCGCCGTGTTCTCCGCCGTGATCGGCCGCGAGCGGTTCGATGCGATGCGGATGATCGGATTGGTTGCCGTTGCGCTCGGGGTCGTCGGCATCGCGGCGCACGGCCTCTTCAACGGTGCGTCGGGCGCCTGGCGCGGGCACCTCTTGTTCCTCACCGGCGCCGCGATGTTCGCCGCCTACACGGTGACGTTCCGCTGCTCGGGGCTGAGCCCCTGGCACGCGGCCGCGATCGTCAATTTCTATTCGCTGCTCATGCTCGCGCCCGCCTACGTGCTGCTCGCCGGGCCCGGGCTCTTGTCCGCGCCGGCGCACGAGGTGATCACCCAGGGATTCATGCAGGGCATCGTCGCGGCGATCGTCTCGCTGTTCTTCTTCGGCGAGGCCGTGCGCCGCCTCGGCGCATCGCGCGCCGCCGTGCTCGGCGGCTTGACGCCGGTCGTCGTCGCGCTGCTCGGCATGCCGCTGCTCGGCGAATTCCCGACGCGGCTGACCTGGATCGCCATCATCGCGGTCAGCGTGGGCGTGGTCCTGGCGAGCGGCGGCCTCTCGCGGGTGTCGAGCGCGCCGCGCCCCCGGCTGCTGACGAAGGCGTGAGCGCGATAGCGTCGATCCGCAAGAGGATCCTGACCAGGGCGCGGCCCGAGCTCGTGTGGGATACGCCGCGCGACGTCGGCGCGCTTCCTCGCGGACAAGTCGTAAGCCGCTCCGCCGGAGCTCGACCCGTAAGGTGACGTCCACAAAACATGACGCGCGAACCCGGACCAGCGGCAGAGGTGCAACAAGAAATGGCCGGCCTTCGTGGCCGGCCATTCTCGCTCGGATAGAGATCCGCGAATGAGCTTACTGACCGGCTCCCTGCGCCTGAAAGTCGATGCTGCTCTGCGCGGTGCCGGGACGGATCTGGACCGGAACACGCACCGACGCACGGGCGCCGGAGGGAATGCGCGCCGACGCATAGGCGCCGCCGCCGCTGGAGCCGCGAGCCGCCTGCCAGCTGAGATTATTGTTGGCCGCCTCGTCGCTGCCCTGGCGGTCCGCCGCCATCGTGCCGGTGACGCCGGCAACCAGCAGGGTCGCGGTGAGAAGGGTGATGATCGTCTTCATATGTAGTCTCCATCGCTCTGTTTCTGTGATCGAGTTATCGGCTCCTCCGTGATCGGCTGGAGCAATCCCGATAACTGTAAGGACCGGGTCTGCCGCGCCGAAATTTCGTCGAACGCTTCTGCGCGTCGTCACCGTTGCGTGAGTTCGTGGTGAACGCCGGTCATTCGTATTGCGACCGTCAATGCAGAACGCGTTCTTTCATCCGTTATGAATGGGAATTCTCACGCCCAACGTCGGGTCTCTGCATCGACAGCATCGAAAGGCGATGCGTAGCGGTGCGATTGGAGATTCGAGATGCGACGGTTCATGGCAATCCTGCCGGTGATGGCGGCGGCGGTGGCGTTGGGCGGGCGCCCGAGCCAGGCGCAATATGCGGCGCAGCTCTATCCTTACTGCTCGCTGAGCTCGAGCAGCGGCGCAACGAACTGCTACATCCGCTCGCGCGAGGAATGCGGCAGGGACGCCTGCATCAAGAATCCCTGGTACATCGGGCGGGAACGCGCGTTGCCCTATCTCGAAGGCCGCAGGTCGATGGAGCCGCGCTACGTGCGGCCATGATCGCGCTGGCCGGTCTCGGCAGCCGTCCACCGTTCTGAGTGGTGAGCCGCTCGACCGGAGCATGATTGGGGAAGGTGGGTATTGGTGTCCAAGAACGATCGGGCTGCGGCAATAATGGCGGGAATAACGTCCGTGCGCCCGAGTCCTTCTCTGGTCTTCGGCAATTCAAGGAGGTTCAAGATGCGGTTCTTGATGGCGATCGGCATGTGCGCGGCGATCGGGATCGGTGCGGCGCCGCCGGCCGCAGCCGGGTATGAGGGGCCCTGGTGCGCGCAGCACTGGGGCGGCGATACGCAGGACGCGAACTGCAGCATGCGCAGCTTCCAGATGTGCCTGAACGAGATCCGCGGAACCGGCGGCAATACGCTGTGCTCGCCCAATCCGCGCTTCGATGCGAAAGCAGCGGAGCGCACGTCGCGCCGCCCCAGGGAATTTTGAGGCCGGGCTTATCGGCCGAGCTTCGAGCCGCGATCGAAGGGCAGGCGCATCATCCCGGTGTGCCTGCCCGCTGCCGTTTTGTCGCGCGGACAAGTGGCGCATGCACGAAAAAACTGCCGGGCGGGCGGTGAGGGGTACGTATCCCGTCCGGCGCCGGCATGGGAGGAGCGTCACCCCGCCAAGAGGTGCGGCCGCGTGATCGGTCGTCAAAACAAACCTTGGAAAGAAAGCCCCCGGGGGGAAGCTGAAGATGGTGAAAGTCTTCCCGCCGGGGGCCGCGCTTCGCGCTGGAGGTGATGACCGGTCCGCCCGGGCTCTGGCGCGCCGGTCATGCGCGAAGTTCTTCAGCGCTCGATCCCGTTACGGCAGGAAGTTGCGCTGGACGCGAAACACGGCCGAGACGATGTTGGTGTCAGCCGCGTTGAAGGGGCCGGCCGGCACCGTGCCGTTCGCCGACAGGTTGACCGGACCGGCGAACGCCGTGTTGATGCGGTTGAAGAGAATGTCGACGCCGAGGTCGAGCTCGCGCACCGGATTCCACACCGTGCGCGAGCCGACCTGCCAGAAGCTGAAGTTCGGGCTGCAATTCGACGGCGTGAACCCGCCTGCATTCGCGGCCGAGCCGGCGCCCCCGGCCGCGAGACCGGCACATAGATCCGCGGTCGCTTTGCCGTCATAGGAGAAGGCCTCGTAGCCGCCGTAGAGCGAGGTGCGCCACCGCGGGTTCCAGTAGTGCTCGTAGCCCGCCGTGATGCTCCAGCCGGTGGTCAGCTCGAGCGAGGTGCCCTGCGCGCCGTAGACGGCGTCGGTCTCGAAGCCGAGGCCGATGTTGTTGCCGTGGTAGCGCACGAAGCTGCCCTGGCCCTGCCCCACATAGGCCGAGGCGCCCTGGCCGTAGACCGCCTGGAAGCCGAAGGTATCGCCCTTCGCCCACGGAACGTTGAGCACCGCCCCGGCGGTCGTCGCAAAGCCCCACTGGTCGCCAGGATGGCCAAGCGACTGCAGGCCGCCGGCGCCGCCGCCGACCGACTGCGCGCCGCCGCCCCCCGCCGCCGTCGTGTTGAGCGAGTAGTAGCTCGCGGAGACCGGATGCGCCGCGACCGACGCCGAGACCGCTCCCCACGCCTCGTCGAGCCGCAGGTTGCCGACGAAGGCCGGCACCGTCTGCCCGGCCTGCGAGGACAGCGTGCCGGTGCCGAGATTGTTGGCGGTCGTGATGTTGAAGAAGCCGGCGGTGCCGACCGTGTTGATCACCGGCTTGCTGCGCGAGGTGTCCTCCTCGGCGGAGACGCTCGCCGAGAATCCGCCGCCGAGCTCCGCCGTATAGGCGAACAGGTTGATGCCGGTGCCGCCGGAGTTGCTGCCGATGATGTTCGTCTGGTGCGAGTGCAGGCTGAAGCTGTAGATGTCGAAGAACGACACCGCGCGGCCGGCCGTGAGCCCGGCGAACTGCAGGAAGGCCCGGTCGATATAGGCGACGGCGCCGCTGCCCGCATTGACGCTGTCGCCCGTCGTCCACTGGATGCCGGTGCGCGAATAGGAGCGCAGCGTGCCGTAGTCGGTGGGCGTGCGGGTGTCGAGCGTCCACAGGATGCGCGTGCGCTCGACGAGCTTCGATGATTCGCGATTGTCGACGAAATCGCGGTTGCCGCCCGCCGATACCGGACCGACCGCCGACGTGAGCGTTCCGCCCGCGTCGAAATCCGCCTCGGAGCGCAGATAGCCCCCGAGCTTGAGGCACGTATTGGTGCCGGGCACATAATAAAAGCCCGCACCATAAACCGAGCAGACCTTCACATACTCGATCGGCTTCGCCTTCATCGGGAGATCGGCCGCCGCAGCCGTTCCCGCCGCCACCAAACCCGCCGTGCTGGCGAGCAAAAAGCTTTTCATCGTTTTCATCGTGATCCTCCAGATTGTCTCTTGCGAGAAGAGACGGCTCCGTCGGGCACGCTTCGTGCCCCCCAAGCGAAGTTCGCCTCTGTCCACCACCCACGCCCGCGAACGGTTTCCCCGGACGTGGCGCTGAGGTTGACCCACGCGCTGCTGCGCAAGCGAATCACGAAGATTCGCTTCTCTACGGGCGATCACTCACCGAGGTTTGTGCGAGAAATGATGAAGAAACGGGAATAACCCTAGGGCCTTTCATTGCCAATTCGGATTGCGCGATGATTGAAGGATAGATGTTTTATTCCCGATCACGATTCCGATGGTTTTGGCGGCCTGCGCAGAAAATTCCAACTATTGCGGCAATACTGGATGTTTACGGTTGCATGCCGTAACGTCAAAATATGCCAAAATGAGCTTGCGAAACGGTGCCGCGATGGCGCGGTTGAAGATTATTCCCGCCGTGAAAAAGAGCGCCAAACCGCGTGCGCGTTCGGATGGCGGCGCGATGGATGACATTGACGCGCGTGCAAAGTCGAATCGCTGCGGATGCCGCTCTACGGCAATCCGGGGCCTGGGCGCAAATGGTGTGATGTGGACCGCGCGCCCACTCGGCGGGCGCCTGCGCGGAGGATTGTTCGGCGCGAGCGAAGCAGCTCGATCAGCGCGCCCTTGCCGGCGCGTCGAGGTCGGCGGTTCCGGCCGGGGTCCGCGGCATCGGAATGACGGCGCCCATTTTCAAGCCGTTGGCGAGCATGTCGCGCGCGGCATCGAAAAGGAAACCGTCAGGATGTTCCTGGCAGAACGCGGCGATGCGCGACCATTGCTCGTCCGCCGTGAGAACTCGTCAGATCGGCAAACCGGCCGCGATCGATGAGACCGATCACGTTCCACGCCGAGATATAGCCCTGTACCCAGGAGAACGCCGCGGCCGCGATGCCATTCTGTCCGTAACCCTGGCCCGGCTGCGTGTGGGCATTGATGGCGGCGCAGGCCTGCGTTCCCATTCCCGACACGATACCGGGTTCGGCCTGCGCGGCGTTGCTTGTGAGCACGACAACCGAAGCCAGCAGCCATCGCATGGGCTTTTCTCCCTCGCTGCGCGCGTTGCGCACCGCGCATGCGTCGCCCGCGTATTCCCCGCACGACGAGACTGCTCGCGTCGGATGTTTATTCCCGCGCTGCGCGAGGGATCGCAGCGGCTGCCGGACAGGAAAATTTAAACGCGCCACAGCGGAATAAAGGGGTCTGCCCCGAGTCTCCTCGACGGAGCGCACGAGAGTGGGAGTGCGCATCGGACGGGCTGCCACCGGGATGTTGGCCGAGCTCACGGAGGCAGAAGGATGACGGTCCTGACGATCGGGGAGCGCGGACGGACATCCGTCGAGCCGGCGCGGAGATTTGCGCACGCGTCATCCGTGCAGACCCAGGCGCATGGTACCGATGCGGCGATGGCGAGCGGCGAAGACGACAAGGCGCGCTTCGACCGGCTGGTGCTGCCGCATCTTGCCGACGCCTATTCGCTGGCGCGCTGGATCACCGGCAATCGCGCTGACGCCGAGGATGTGGTGCAGGATGCGTGCCTGCGCGCGTTCCGCGCCATCTGGAGCGCCGGCGTCAATCCGCGCGCCTGGATGCTCACCATCGTGCGCAACACCGCGTTCACCTGGATGCGCAAGAACCGTCCGGCGGCGCTGGTCGCGGTCGACGACCCCGCCGAGATCGAGCAGGCGCAAGGGCCGTCGGCCGGCCTCGACGCCTCGACGCCGGAGAGCGCGCTCATCGCCAAGTCGGAAGCCGCCCAGCTCGAGGCGGCGATCGCGCAATTACCGACGGTCTATCGCGAGGCGCTGGTGCTGCGCGATATCCACGGACTGTCCTATCGCGAGATCGCCGACGTGACCGGCGTGCCGATCGGCACCGTGATGTCGCGGCTCGCCCGCGGCCGCAGCCGCGTGCTCGCGCTGCTCGCCCGCAGTGCGCAAGGGGGCACGCGAGGGAACGCGCCAGGGAGCGCGGCGAGGAGCGCGCCATGACGCATCTCGTCACGCATGAGGAGCCCGCCCGTCTCCTGCACGCCTATCTCGACGGCGAGCTCGATCCGGTCAACACGCTCGCGCTGGAGACGCAGCTCGCGCGCGATCCGCGGCTTGCCGCCGAACTGGCGCAGCTCGAGTTGCTGCAGCGGATGATCCGACACGTGCTGCCGCGCGAGGCCCCATCCGAAGCGCTGCGCGCCAATATCGCGGCGGTCATCGGCGTACGGCGGCGTCGGGAATTCTCCTGGCGGGCGCTCGCCGCGTCGATCGCGCTCACGGCCATGGTCGCGGGCGCATCAACCGCGCTGCTGACGAGCCCGACGCCGACCGAAATGGTGCGCCGTGAGGTCGTCGCCGGCCACATCCGTGCCCTGGTGGCGGCCCACCCGGTCGACGTCGCGTCGGCCGATCAGCGCGTGGTGCGGCCTTGGTTTGACGGCAAGCTTGCCGCCGCGCCGCACGTGGTCGATCTCGCGGCCGCAGGTTTTCCGTTGCTCGGCGCCCGCCTCGACGTGGTCGCCGAAACGCGGGTGCCGACGCTCGTCTATCGGGACCAGGCGCACCTGATCAGCATCACCACCGTGCCGGTCGCGGGCGGCCAGGCGCTCGCGCCGGTGCACAGCAGGCTCGGTGGCTACAACGTCACGCGCTGGATCGAGAACGGCGACTGCTACTGGGTCGTGTCCGACGCCGCGGTCGACGAGCTTGATCGCTTTGCCCGCGGCTTTCGCGCCGCCGACACGGACTGACCGAAGCATCTTCCGCGATGAATGGTTTTCCCGACTGAACGCGCATGCGGTCCGATGCCCGCTTCCCGCAACCCGTCGTGATCGCGGCTCGCGACGGCCTCACGCAACGGTGAAACGGAAGCGGAATTTCGTTCGCGGCCCGCGGGTCTCCTCGGCGTCACGCTTGAAAGGAGACAATTATGTCGATGAAGCTCGCGATCACCAGCGCCGCAATGCTTGCGGCGCTTGCCGCCCCGGCGCTGGCGCAAGACGACGCACCGAAGCACCATGCCGCCCGCCACGCCCGCACGACTGTCGTGCGCTCGAGCGAGACCGGCGCGCGGTTCGACGAGAGCGCGCGCGCCGCCTACGGCCGCAGCTACGACTTCGAGGGGTGGCCGACCGACTATCTGACGAATCGTTTCGGCGATCGTCAGCTGCAGGGCCGCTTCTGATCCGTTGCCGATCATCTGCGCTTGCGCCTTGCGAAAGCGGCCGGCATTGCCGGCCGCTTTTTCGCGTCTGCACGCATGTCGCAATCGATATCGCGCAAGGGAGCGTGATCGCCCGCGCCGAAGCGATCACGCAGCAGTGACGGACAGCGCGGGGGCGTCAGGAATTTTCGCCTTCGGCGAACCGTCTCCTCATCGACGACATTGAAAGGAGAAACATCATGTCGAAGAGACTTGCTCTGGTTGCCGCGGCCCTGGTTGCGGTTCTCGCCGGCCCGGCGCTCGCACGCGATCACGTGCGTCACCTGCCCGCCAACGCCTACGCGTCCACAGCGGTGCGGTCCGCGCCGCTGCCGTCCGCTCCGGCTTATGACCGCCAGCTGGACGCCCGTAACTGATCCATGCGGGGCGGCGCGCCTTTCTTCGCGCCCGCCGACCCGCAAGGGCGGCCGCTTCGGCGGCCGCCTTTTCCTCCCGGTCCAACGCGAGCCTCGCGAGAGAAAATGACAACGTCCAGAATCCTCATCTCAACCGTTCTGGTGCTCGCCGTATCGAACGGACTCGCGCTGGCGCGCGACCGCCATGTGCGCCATCGCATTCATCTGCCGGCGGTCGCGCATTCTGTCGAGCGCCCGATGCCTCCGCCGGGGCTCGGCCAATATCCGGCGCCTGCCGCCTTCGCGGCGCAATCCGCGCTGCCCGCCTGCGGCTTCGCCGCCGTGGAGTCGTGGGGCCCGAACGGCTTCCAATATTGTGATGCGCGAAATCAGTGGCCGCCTCACGATTTCCAGATGGACGGGCGCCCCTGAGCGCGAACGGCTCGGGGCGAGGTGGCGCTCCATTGCGGGCTCGCCGGGACGCAGCGCTTCGCGAGCGCCGTGCGGCCGGCACGTTCTCGTAAGAAAATAGCGCGGCCATCGGCCCTCACGCATTAGTGACGCGCTTCGTGCCCGCCAGCGGAATTTCTCCGCACCGTGCCTGGTCTCTTCGCCGTACGACATTGAAAGGAGACACACCATGTCGACGAAGCTTGCTCTCGCTGCAGCGGCCCTGGTCGCGGTCCTTGCCGGCCCGGCGTTCGCCCACGGCCAGCCGCCGGCCTCGCACGCGCGCGTCATGCGCCACGTGCCGGCGAACGCCTACGCGTCCATGCGCGCGGAGACCCCGGCGCCGGCGTCGAACCCCTATCAGAACGACTTCCAGCTGCAGAACCGGTTCTGATCGAGGTAGTCGGCGCGACGATCCCCCTCCGTCGCGCCACATTGGAGAGCGGCCGGTGCCCCCGCCGGCCGCTCTTTCTATCCCCGCAAATCGTGCGTTCGAAACGGGAATGTTCTTCCTGTCTGCCGTCAATCCAGATGAGCTGACGATGTCGAGTTGCGTCTGCGGCTGCGGGCACGTGCAACCCGCACTGCCGCGGCGCGCTGTGTGCGTCACGAATGCCTCTCTGGTCTGGCGGCATTTTGCGCGAACGAACCCAAGCCGATCCTCAGGCAGATCGGCAGAACGAAGCCATGGCCGGAAAATGCAATGAAGTCAGGGATTCCACAGCCGCCCCACAGCTTCGCCGTCACCTATGCAACGCCGCCTGTAAATCCCTGTTATTTACAGAGGGCCTCACCGAGCTACCGCCGCGGGCTCGATCATTTTGGCAGATTGAACCCGATTGGGATAACAGCAACGATCGCAATCAGTTGGCGGCAGCATCTACAGCTTCGCTAGCTTCGGCATCACCTCGCTGCCGAAGAGTTGCAACGGGCGCAGCGCGTGCGACAACGACATGGTTTGCGGCGGCGCGCCGCGCCTGCCCGCTCATTTTGGCAGATTGGCAGATTGAACCCGATTGGGATAACAGCCGCGATCTCAATCGGTTCGCGGCAGCATCTACAGCTTCGCTAGCTTCGGCATCACCTCGCTGCCGAAGAGCTGCAGCGAGCGCAGCGCGTCCGAGAGCGACATGGTGCCGAGGAAGAGATACGTCAGCAGATAATTGATGCCGAGCTCGGCGACCTGCTTCTCCAGCTCCGCATAGACGGTCTGCGGGCTGCCCGCGATCGTCGAGCCGTCGGCCACCGCGTCCTCGAAGCTCGCGCCGCGCGGCACGTTGAAGCGCGTATCGGTCGCGCCGGCGCCGTGCTTGGTGCGCAGCCAGTTGAGATGCGCGAGGTGGCGCTCCATCGCGGGCTTGGCGAAGCGCTTGGCCTCCGCATCGGTGTCGGCGACGAAGATGTGGCGCTGCACGCCGATCGCGACGCCGCCGGAGAATTCCGCCTTCGGGCTCGCCGGGCCGCCGCGCTTCGCGAGTGCCGTGCGATAGGCGTCGATGTTCTTCTTGGCGAAGCCGGTCGGGCCGAGGCTGAGGAAATGCATGCCGCGCTCGCCCGCGAAGGTCGAGCCGGTGGTGTTCGACGAGCCGTACCAGAAGGCGGGATGCGGCTGCTGCAGCGGCCGCAGCGCGATCGGCACGTTCTCGTAGGAATAGTGCGGCCCCCTGTAGGTGAGCGTGTCGGTCTGCAGGCCCGCGCTCACGCACTCGAAAGCGTCGACGAAGATGTCGCGCGACTGGTCGTGATCGACCTTGTGGTACTTGAGCTCGAACGGCGACACGCCGCGCCCGACGCCGACCTCGAGCCGGCCGTGGCTCAGGTGATCGAGCATGCAGATCTCCTCGATCAGCCGCAGCGGCGAGTAGAGCGGCAAGAGGTAGACGAGAGGGCCGAGCCGCATGCGCCTGGTCGCGCGCGCGAGCGCGCCGAGCCACACGCCCGGCACCGGCACCATGTTGAGCGGCGTCGCGTGGTGCTCGGCCACGTGCAGGCACCAGATGCCGGCCTCGTCGGCCGCGGCGGCGAATTGCAGCCGCTCGTCGAGGAGCGTTGCGAGCGGGCGGTCGCCCCACTCGACGTGATCGAACAGTCCAACTTTCATGCGGGTACCGGGGGATGTGATGGTGTGTTGGTGGACGGGCGGGACGCGATCGTACCATTTTTCCCCGTCATTGCGAGCGTAGCGAAGCAATCTCGTTGCACTTGCGCATGCGTTCGCGGTTCGCGATTGCTTCGGCCCGCTGACGCGGGCCTCGCAATGACATTTGGGCAAATCGCTCCTATCTTGCGTCTATGACAGAGCAGCCCCGCGTCAACATTCCGGAATGGTCCGTCTCCGAGCTCTCGGCGGCGCTCAAGCGCACCGTCGAGGACGCCTACGGCTACGTGCGCGTGCGCGGCGAAATCTCCGGCTATCGCGGGCCGCACTCCTCGGGCCACTGCTATTTCTCGCTCAAGGACGAGGGCGCGCGCATCGACGCGGTGATCTGGAAGGGCGTGTACGGCCGCATCCGCTTCAAGCCCGAGGAGGGCCTGGAGGTGATCGCGACCGGCCGCCTCACGACCTACCCGGGCAAATCCTCGTACCAGATCGTCATCGACCGCCTCGAGCCGGCCGGCGTCGGCGCGCTGATGGCGCTGCTCGAGGAGCGCAAGAAGAAGCTCGCCGCGGAAGGGCTGTTCGACGAGGCGCGGAAGCAGCTCCTGCCATGGCTGCCCGACGTGATCGGCGTCGTCACCTCGCCGACCGGCGCCGTGATCCGCGACATCCTGCATCGGCTCGCCGACCGCTTTCCGCGCCACGTGATCGTCTGGCCGGTGCGCGTGCAGGGCGAAGGCTCGGCCGAGGAAGTGGCGGCCGCGATCCGCGGCTTCAACGAGCTGCCCGAGGGCGGCGAGATCCCGCGCCCGGACCTGCTCATCGTCGCGCGCGGCGGCGGCTCGATCGAGGACCTGTGGTCGTTCAACGAGGAGATCGTGGTACGCGCCGCCGCCGACAGCATGATCCCGCTGATCTCCGCGGTCGGGCACGAGACCGACGTGACCTTGATCGACTTCGTCGCCGACAAGCGGGCGCCGACGCCGACCGCGGCGGCCGAGATGGCGGTGCCGGTGCGCTCGGAATTGATCGCGCGCATCGACGGGCTCGCGCGCCGGTCGCTCGGCTCATGGTCGCGCGCGCAGGAGCACCGCCGCACCGAATTGCGCGCGGCGACGCGCGCCCTGCCGAGCGCCGACGCGCTGCTCGCCGTGCCGCGCCAGCGGCTCGATGCCTGCGCGGATCGCCTGCCGCGCGCCTTGCGCGCCAACGCGCAGGTGCACCACACGGCGTTCTCGCGCATCGCGGCGCGGATCACGCCGCAGCTACTGCGCGTGCAGGTCGAGCGCCGCCGCGCGCGTTTCAACGCCGCGGCCGGGCTGCTCGCCGCCGGCCTGCGCCACAACGCGGAGGCCCAGCGCACCCGCATCGCGCGTGCGCGCGACCGCATCGGGGGGCTGATGGAGCGGGCCGAGCGCGCGTTCTTCACCTTGATCGATCGCCGCGCCGATCGCCTGGAGCGTGCCGGCCAGCTCCTCGCGGCGCTGTCCTATCACGGCGTGCTCGCGCGCGGCTTTGCGCTGGTGCGCGGGCCGGAGGGGCAGCCGCTGCGCACCGCGGCCGCGGTCGCGGCCGGCATGCGGCTCGATATCGAATTCCAGGACGGCCACGTCGGTGCGACCGCCGAGACCGGCGCCACCGGCCGCCGCGAGCCGATCGCCGCGCAACGCCCGCGCCCGCGCCGCCGCGCCACGAGCACAGATCAGGGCAACTTGTTCTGAGCTCCCTGTCTCCCACATGACAGGGCGGCACGCGCCAGTGTTTTAGCGCCTTAGCGAGGAGCCTCATTATGAAACGCACCGCATCGGCCGCCTGGAGCGGCGATCTCAAGCAAGGCAAGGGCACGCTCACGACCCAGAGCGGCGCGCTCAAGGACACGGCCTATTCGTTCTCGACGCGCTTCGAGAACGGCATCGGCACCAATCCGGAGGAGCTGATCGCGGCCGCCCATGCGGGCTGTTTCACCATGGCGCTGTCGGCGGCGCTCGGCCGTGCCGGCTTCACGCCCGGCAGTCTCGCCACCAACGCGACGCTGACGCTCGAGCAGGTGTCCGGCAACTGGACCATCACGACCGTCGACCTGGCGCTCACCGCGCGCGTGCCCGGCATCGACGCCAAGAAGTTCGCCGAGGTCGCCGCCGACGCGAAAGCGAACTGCCCGGTGTCGCGCGTGCTCAACGCGAAAATTTCGCTCGACGCCAAGCTCGAAGGTGCGTGAGCCGGCCGCGGTGGCCGCAGCCGGCTCACGCACGACTGACGCTTCTTACGACTTCATGCAGTCGTAAACGAAGGACCAGCTCTTGCGGCCCTTGAGGTGCTGCTCGGTCGCCTGCTTGTTGCAGGCGTCCCACTTGTCCTTGTCCTTGGCGAACTCGCGCTTCGCCGCGTTCCACTTCTTCTGCGTCCAGGACTTCACCTTGTCGGTGGTGGACGGCTGGGCGGGCGCTTGGGCCTGGGCCGAAACCGTGATGGCGGCGGCGAGAACCGCGGCCCCGACAGTGAGATGGATGCGTGACATGGTGGTGCTCCTGGGTAGGTCCCGGACGATGTGAAGAACCCGCCCAGTGGGCGGGCTCGCCCTCTATGCGAAAGTTCATTGTCGAAACGACGACGGTCGCGGTCGGGTTCCGTGCGGCAAAAACAGCCTGCGGCCGGCTTACCGCGCCAGCCACTCCGGCACCCGCCGCAGCGCATCGGCGCGCGCCGCCCGGTTGGTGCCGGTGTGCACGGTCCCCGAGTTGTTGGCCGAATAGGCAACGCCGCTGCGCAGCGCGAGCGGGCGGTTCGGATGGTCGAAGTCGTGATAGGCGGCGAGATAGACCATGATCGAGATCCCGGCGCTGCGCCCGCGCGCGTCCGCGACCATGTGCTCGCAGGCCGGGGCCGGCGTCCAGTCGTCGGACGCGCCGATCAGGATCAGCGTCGGGATGCGGGCGCTCCACGCCGCGTTGTCGAGCCGCTTGCAGCCCGGATAGAACGCGACCGCCGAGCGGAAATCGGCGTCGTCCACGGCCGCGAGCGCGATGCGCCGTCGCACGGTCCACAGCGCCGTGATGGCGCCGTTCGCCCAGCCGAGCAGCGCGACGTGATGCGGCTCGACATAGCTCTGCTGTTGCAGCCAGCGGCGCGCCGCGTTGGCGTCGTCGACCCGCTCCCGGTCGCTGCGGACCGTGCGGCGGCGGTTCGCGCATTGCGAGCCGAGCCCGCGCGAGCCGAAGGAATCGGGAAACAGCACCACGAAGCCCGCCTTGACGAGCTGCTCGGCCCAGGCGCGGTAGCGGCTGCCGAACGCGCCCTTGCGCGTCGTGAGGCCGCTGCAGTCGTGCAGCGCGACCACGGCCGGGAACGGCCCGGGTCCGTCGGGCCGAAACAGCACGGACTTGAGCGTGCCTTTGTCGAGCGGGATGTCGACGGGCGTGGGGGCGACCGGCGCCGGCGCGGCCGCGGCAATGCCTGCGGCCAACGCGAGGGCGGCGAGGATCGGAAATCTGCGCATGCGGCGGACGGGGTGGCGGATCGCGCGCAGATCATACCACCGGATCGCGCCGTGGGATGGTCCCTGGGCTGGTCCAGGCAAAGCTCATCGGCAGCGCTGCGGGCAAGGGTTTCGCGCGCGCGGCGGAGGCATTATGTTGATCGCCGGGGCGCGTCCATCGGCCGGCGAGCAGAGGAATTCGCAAGGTGCTCAATCGCTTCGATAATCGTTCGGCGCCCGGCGAGGCGGAAATCCGCTACCTCGATGGCGATTTTCGCGTGATCCGGCCGGGCGCGTTCGTGCGCTGCGCCGTGACCGGCGTCGCGATCCCGCTCGAGGAGTTGAAATACTGGAGCGTCGAGCGCCAGGAGCCCTATGCCTCCCCGGAGGCGGTGCTGCAGCGGCTGCATCCGGTCCGCGCCAAGGCCTGACGTCAATCCGACATGCGAGGCGGCAGATCGGCCTATCCGCCGCGCGTGCGTGCCTTGAGCATGCGCAACAATACCAGCCTCAGGTCAGCCTCGCCGTCGATCGCCAGCGTCACCGGTAGTGCCGTGCTGCGCGCCGCGAGTGCGGCGAGGGCCGGGTCGGCGGTCATCCGCGCGTGATCCTTCTCGGTCGTCACCAATGTGAGCGCGCCTGCGTCCGCACCGGCGATCAGCTCGGCCGCCTGCGCGGCGGTGAACACATGATGATCCGCGAAGCTTCGCGTCTGCGCGACCGCGACGCCAGCCGCGCGCAGCGTGGCGTAGAACTTGTCCGGATCGCCGATGCCGGCGAAAGCGAGGACCTGGCGGCCCGCGAGCCGCGCGATCGCATCGGGAGCGGGCACGAGGCGGCCCGTCAAGGAAAGCAATCCGTCCCGGTTTGCCGCCGCCATGAGGGCATGGGCCGAGTCGCCGGGCTCGCCGATCACCAGGAGCGCAAGGCAGCGATCGAGCTGCGCCGCGAGCGGCGCGCGCAACGGCCCGGCGGGAAACACCTTGCCGTTGCCGATGCCGCGCCGGCCGTCGATGACGAGCGCCGCGATGTCCTTCGCGAGCGAGGGGTTCTGGAAGCCGTCGTCCATCACGATGACGGTCGTCTCGGCCGGCACCGCCGCCGCGCCGGCGACGCGGTTGCGCGCCACGATCGTCGGCGCGACGCGCGCGAGCAGCAGCGGCTCATCGCCGACGTCGGCCGCCGTGTGGGTGCTCGACACCGCGATAGGTCCGGCGAGCCGTCCGCCGTAGCCACGGGTGAGAAAGGCCGGGCGCTCGCCGTCGGCCTGCAGCATGCGTGCGATCGCGATCGCGGCAGGGGTCTTTCCGGCGCCGCCGAGCGTCGGGTTGCCGACGCAGATCACCGGCACGCGGGCGCGCCGGCCCGGCCGCGCCATCCGGTCGCGCCGCGACTGCGCCATAGAGTGCGCCGAGCGGCGCGAGCAGCGCGGCCGTCAGTCCCGGCTTGCGCCACCAGAACGACGGCTCACGCATCGCCGTGTTCGAGACGCAGCTGCATCAGGTAGGGCTCGAGCGCCGTGAGCGTGCGCTCGAGCGCGCCGCCCAGGAGATCGACCGTCGTCCTGCCGGCGGTCGCGACGCGCGTGCGCTCGGCATCGTCCTTGAGCAGGGCGCCGACGCGCACCGGCAATCGATCCGGATCGGGCACGAGCTCCGCACCCTTGGCGCGGTCGAGCGCCCCATAGATGTCGGCGAAGTTCGCGACATGCGGCCCGTGCAGGATGGCGGCGCCGAACTTCGCGGGCTCGATCGGGTTCTGGCCGCCATGCGGGATGAGCGAGCCGCCCATGAACACGATCGGCGCCACACGATAGATGAGGCCGAGCTCGCCGAGCGTGTCGGCGATGTAGACGTCGGTGCCGGCATGCGGGAGCTGGCCGCGCGAGCGCAGCGCCGAGGTGAGCCCGGCGGCCGCGATTTCGCTCGCGATGCTGGCGCCGCGTTCGGGATGACGCGGCACCAAAATGGTGAGCAGGCCGCGGAAGGTCGATTTGAGGCGCCGCTGCGTGTCGATGATGGCGGTCTCCTCGCCGAGATGGGTCGAGGCCGCGGCGATCACCGGCCGTCCCGCGACGGCCGCGATGAGCTTGCCGAGCTTGTCCTCGTCGACCGGCAGCGGCGGAACGTCGAGCTTGAGGTTGCCGGTGGTGGTGATGCGCGGCGCGCCGAGCGCCGCGAAGCGCTCGGCGTCGGTCGCGGTGCGCACCAGACAGAGGTCGAGGCGCTTGAGCAGCGCCTCGATGGTGTCGGGCAAATAGCGCCAGCGCTCGAACGAGCGCTCCGACATGCGTCCGTTGACGACGATCAGCGGCAGGCTGCGTTGCGCCGCCGCGATGATCATGTTGGGCCACAGGTCGGACTCGACGAGAAGCGCGAGATCCGGCCGCCAGTGGTCGAGGAATCTGGCGACGAACGAGGGCGCATCGAGCGGCACGAATTGATGGACGGCGCCGGGCGGCAGGCGATTGCCCGCAAAGGCCGCCGACGTCACGGTCCCGGTGGTCACCAGGATATTGACGCCGCCCGCGCACAGGCGCTCGACCAGCGGGATCGCGGCCGCGAGCTCGCCGACGCTCGCGCCGTGCACCCAGATCAGCGTGCCGGCCGGCCGCGGCGCGGTCGGCTCGCCGCGCCGTTCGTGCATGCGCTGCGGATGCTCCTTGCCGCGCGCGAGCCGGCGCTTGAGCAGATAGGGGACGAGCGGGGTCGCCGCCGCGGTCAGCAGCGTGTAGGCGCGAAGCGTCAACGGCAGGCGCTCAGCCAACGGCCCTCTCTCCCGGCTAGCGCGTGTTCCGGCGAAGTGGACGCCGGTTCGCCGATAAGAATACGCGCCAAATCAAATAAAGCAGCTCTAGCGATCGGCAAGCTCGTAGGCCCGCGCTGTCGCCCGATTGAGGCTCGTCTCGAGCGACGCTCGGCAGCGCTCCAGCGTAGCATCATCCAGGTCTGACGGCACCGTCACGGTCTCGCCCGCGACCATCGCGAGGCGGCCGAATGGAAGATTGATGGTCGTGCGGTCCCAGTTGTCGAGCACCTTGCGCCGGCTGGTCGTCACGGCGGCCGGTAAGATAGGACGTCCGGACAGCTGCGCGAGCTTGAGGATCCCGTTGCCGACCACGCGCGCGACTTTCGGCACGTCGGCCGTGAGCGCGACCGAGCAGCCCTCCTGCAACGTGTTCAGCATGACCTGGAATGCGCCGACGCCGCCCTTGAGGTCGAAGCGGCCGCTGGCGTCGCCCGAGCCGCGGATCGTCCCGACGCCGAGACGCTCCGCCGCGATCGCGTTCATCTCGCCGTCGCGATGGCGCGAGATCAGCACCTTGGCCGGATAGTTGCGGCGGATGAACGGAACCATGAAATGCTGCCCGTGCCACATCGCGATGATGACGGGCAGTTGCGGGATCATGTGCTCGTAGATGTCGGCCGGCTCCAGCACGCGGCGGTTGGTGATCCACACGAGGCGCAGAAATTCCGCCGCCGCGATGCCGACCACCGTCTGCACCGGACGCGAACGCACAAGACGCTTGGCGACCCCCATTGCGGCGTCCAGCCGTCAGCGCTTCGGCGCGGCGGCGCCGGAGTTCTGGGTCGAGCAGCCGGTGCATATGGACGATGAAGTAGCGCATGTGGGCGTTGTCGACGGTCCCCTGGGCCTTCGCCTTCCAGGCCGTATAGGCGGTGGCGTAATTCGGAAAGATGCCGACGACGTCGAGCTTGCCCAGATCCTTGAACTCGACGTGCTCCAAATCAACCAGCTCGCCGCCGAAGACGAGATGGAGAAGCTGCTTCGATGTGGTTTCGCTCGACATCTGAGGGCCCTCGGGTTGGCGTGACCGCGCGTCCCTGGCATCACGCGCTGCGCACATCCTTGTCGGCGAACCGGTGTCAGGTCGCCGGGATATGCGCTAGCCGAATGCGAGGCGGCCCTCGCGCATGAGTTCGCTCAGAGCCTCGTGACGTGCGTGCCCGGCGGCAAAAAGGGCGCCATGCGTCGGAACGGGCCGGTTGTAGACCAAGGTCTCACCCCCCAGCGTCGTCAGCACCCCGCCGGCTTCGTGCACCAAAAGATCGGCCGCCGCAAGGTCCCAGTCGTGGCTGTTCGGGCCGGCGAGCGCCATGTCGAGCGTGCCGTTCGCAACGCGGGCGATGCGCAGCGCCAGCGAATGCACCTTCGGTTCCGCAACGATGCCGAACGGCGCGAGCCGGCCGAGGCGGCGGTCCGGCCCGGCGACGCGGGCGCCCGCGAGCGACCGGCCTGCGGTCGCGGCGATCGGCTGCCCGTTATGGGTGGCGCCGCCGCCCGCGGCGGCGAGGAAGAGCTCGTCGGTCGCCGGCGCATAGAGCGCGGCCAGGATCGGGCGGCCCGCTGCGGCGAGCGCGACCGAGATTGTCCAGTCGGGCAGGCCGGCCAGGAACCCGCGCGTTCCGTCGATCGGATCGACGATCCAGACGTGGTCGGCGGACAGCCGCGCAGGATCGTCCTCGGTTTCCTCCGACAGCCAGCCGGCAGCGACGCCGGCCGCGGCGAGCCGCTCGCGCAGCAGCGCGTCGACCGCGAGGTCGACTTCGGAGACCGGCGAGTTGCCGTGCTTGAGCCAGCTCTTGATCGGCGATCGGAACGATTGGAGCGCGAGGGCGCCGGCCTCGCGCACGGTCGCGGCGACGTGGCGCCCGAGTGCGGCGAGGTCGAGCGGGTCAGACGCCCGCAACGGTGAGCCCTTCGATGCGCACGGTCGGCGCGTTGCTGCTGTAGCGGAAGATCAGATCGTTCGCGGGCACGAGCGAGCGGAAGATGTCGTTGAGGTGGCCCGCGATCGTCACCTCGCTCACCGCATAGGTGAGCTCGCCATGCTCGATCCAGAAGCCGGAGGCGCCGCGGCTGTAGTCGCCCGTGACCATGTTGGCGCCCATGCCGATCAGGTCGGTGACGTAGAACCCTTCCTCGATATCGGCGATCAGCTCCGCCGGGGTCTGCGGGCCGGGCTCGAGATGAAGGTTGGACGCGCCCGGCGAGGGTGTCGAGGAGACGCCGCGCTGCGCATGCCCGGTGGTCTTGAGGCCGAGCTCGCGCGCGGTCGCGCAGTCGAGGATCCAGGTGGTGAGCACGCCGTCGGCGATGAGCGCGCGCCGTTCGCCCGCGACGCCCTCGGCGTCGAACGGATGCGAGCGCAGCCCGCGCCGGCGCAGCGGATCGTCGATGATCGAGACGCCGGGCGCGAACAGCCGCTCGCCCATCCGGTCCCGCAGGAAGCTCGTCTTGCGCGCGATCGCGCTGCCGTTGATCGCGGACGCGAGGTGGCCGACGATCGTGCCGGCGAGGCGCGCATCGAACACCACCGGCACGCGCTTGGTCGCGACCTTCTTCGGGTTGAGCCGGCGCACCGCGCGCTCGCCCGCCGAGCGGCCGATCGCATCGGGCGCCATCAGGTCGGCGCCATGCAGCACGGAGGAGAAGTCGTAGTCGCGCTCCATGCCGGTGCCGCTGCCCGCGATCGCCTCGACCGAGGCGCCGTGACGAGATCCGAGATAGGTGCCCGTGAACCCGCCGCTCGTCACCAGCACCATGCCGCCGATCCCGGCCGAGGCCGAGGCGCCTCCCGACTTGCTCACGCCCTTGACGGCGAGCGCGGCCGCCTCGGCGACGCGCGCGATCTCTTCCAGGTGGGCGACGGACGGCAGGTCGGGATCGAGCAGGTCGAGCTCGGGGATCGTCTTGGCGAGCAGATCCGGCTCGGCGAGGCCGGCGTACTTGTCCTCCGGCGCGACGCGCGCCATCGCGACCGCGCGCACGGCCAGCTCGTCGACGTCGCCCGCCGGATCGTTCGTCGACACGACCGCCTGCCGGCGTCCCACGAAGGCGCGCAGCCCCATGCTGTCGCCCTCGGAGCGCTCTGACGCCTCGACGGTGCCGTCGCGCACCTCGACCGATTGCGACATGCCGCGCTCGGCGATCGCGTCGGCCGCGTCGGCGCCGGCGCGGCGCGCGGCGGCGACGAGCCGTTCGGCAAGCGTCGTCAGGGCGGATTGGTCCAACAGGGAATTCATCGTGGCAGAAACCGTTTAGGCAGGCGGGGCAGGGCGCGCAAGGTGACCTGAAAGATGGTAGCTGCGCCGTGAACGATCAAGATTGTGGCCGTTCGCTTGCGCCACCCGGCCCAATTCGACGCAACGTAGCAACGTCTCGTCAATCATGCGAGGCGGAAGGGACCGCGCACACCGGCGGTTAACCAGCCATCTTAAGCCGATGCCGACCGCGCGGGGTTAAGCTCTGCGGCAACGATCGGGCAAGAGGCGCATGTCGCGGTCACGCGAAAAATGCGCCCACCAACGCCCGACGGCAGGGACCTCGAATTCGGTGAGGCGTCGAATGACCCCTGGCAGGGCCATCCCGGCCGGATCGGGCCGCGCATTGCGGCTCGATCCGGCTGCACTCCCGGTCTGCTTCGCGACCAGCGATGCGCGGGCCGACGAGCGCATGCGGCTGGTCGAGCTCGACCGCGAGCGCGTCGTGGTGCGGCGCGCGGTGCGCGGCATTCGGATGCGGCTGTCCCTCAAGGTATCCGAATTCCTCGGCGTCGCGATCCGCGTCATCCCGCCCGATGCGCTGAGCGAAGGCGCCGTCGCCGTGATGCTGGAGCATCGCGATCAAGGTCTTTCCGTTCCGCTCATGGTCGCGACCGGCCCCGAGGGCGACGTGGTCGCCGAGTGGCAGCGCTGGGGCCGCGTGCTCGGCCGGCCGCTGCTGATCGCCGATGGCGAAGGTTTTCGCGAGCCGTTCGAGCGCATCGGCGCCGTGCGGGTGCGCGCACCGCAGCCGCGTCGGCGCCGGCGTGGCGCGCTGCGTCGCCGCCGTCCGTCCATCCTGATGCGCCGCAAGCCGGGCCGCCCGCACGCCGAGCCGCGGGTTCACCGCGACGAGCGCGAGATCGTCGCGCGCAACTGAGAGCGCGCTACTGCCCGAGCCCGATCGCGGCGGTCATCGCGGCCGCGCGAATCTCGTCCGCCAGCATCCGGTCGTCGATCGAACGCGCCAGCACCATGCCGCCGACGCACAGCGCGGCGCGGGCGAGCGCGCGATCGTGCGCCGCGCGACCGTGCGCGCCCATGTCGCGCTCGAAAATCTCGACCATCAGCCGCAGCGCGGACTCGAAGGCCTGCCGGATCGAGCGGTCGCTGCGCGTGATGTCGCTCGGCAGGCCGATCATTGGGCAGCTGCCCTCGACGTCCTCGAAGTGCTGATGGGACAGGTAGTCACGGATGATCTGATCCGCGTCATATCGGCGGTCGGAGCCGTTGGCGCCTTCCTGCTTTTCGCACACGACGCGGGCGACCGATTGGGCGTAGAGATCGCTCTTGCTCTTGAAATACGTATAGAAGCTTCCGCGTGTCAGGCCCGCCGCCGACATGACGTCGTCGATCGACACGGCGCCGAATCCGCGGCGATTGAACAGTTTTTGCGCGCTGGCGAGGATTTTCTCTCGGACCTGTTCGCGATGCGCGCTGGGGTACGGCATCGTGGTTTTTCTCCCTGAAGCGTGGCGCATATAGCACAGCGCAAAATATGTTCGAGAACATATCGAGGTATGTTCTTGAACATATTTCTTCCGTCGCAAATTCTCCCGGCGCCGTCATGCGATCAGACGAAAATCGCAGGCTGCCTGACAAAAATGTCAGGAAGCGTTCGTGACAGAGATAATGGGTGACTTCGCGAAACCGCTGACCCGAATGGGTCGCGATAAAGGGTTTCGTGGGGACAGGGGGATGAAGGTGTCCAAACTTCAAATAGCTCGCCGCGCGGCGGGCCGGTCTCGCCGTATTCGATTGAACCTTTCGTCGATGGCTGCCGCGGCGGTTCTCTTCGCGACCATCTCGCTGAATGCGTCCGGCGCGTGGGCCGCCTGTTCGCCGGTGACCGGAGCCGGGACGCCGTCCAACACGACGGTGACGTGCAGCGGGACCGTGCTCAATCAGGACAATCCGAACGGATACGGGACGGGTCAGCAGGACAACAACATCGTCAATCTGCAGACAAACGCCTCCGTCACGGGCACGCAGGCGGGGCTGGATCTCGGCGCCAGCAATACGGTCAACCTGGCGACCGGCAGCGCGGCGAGCGGCGCCTCGGACGGTCTCTCGCTGGGAACCGGCACGCACACGGTCAACAACAACAATGGCGGGTCGATCACCGCCAATGGCGCCGCCACGACCGCCAACGGCATCTCGGCCAATTTCGGTTCCACCATGACGGTCAACAACACCGGAATCATTTCCGGAACGACGACCAACCCGAACGGCTCGGCGTTCGGCATCAATGTCGGCGACGTGATGGTGACCAACAGCGGCACGATCAGCGCCACCATGCCGAACGGCGCATCCGAGGCGGTCGGCATCCAGGGCAACAACGTCACGGTCGCCAACAACGGCGGAACCATCTCGGCGAACGGCACCAGTGTGGTCGTCACCGTCGGCATCCTGTCGTTCGGCAATCTCACGGTGACCGCCAACACCGGCACGATCTCCGGCGTCGATGCCGCGATCGTCAATTCGGCCGGCAACCTGAACGTGACCAACAATGTCGGCGGGACGATCCAGGCGACCAGCGGCGCTATCCAGGCGTTCGGCCCGACCACGATCAGCAATGCCGGCACCATCACGGGCAATTTCGCGATCATCATCGACAACTCGGTCACGGCTGCGACGACGATCTTCAACTCCGGCACGATCAGCGGCGGCAGCGGCACTGCGGTCAGGTTCTCGTCGGCATCGACCGGCAACACGTTGACGCTCGGTCCGGGTTTCACGGTCAACGGCACCATTGGCGGCGGCTCGGGCAATATTCTTCAGCTCGGCGGCACCGGGGCGGGCACGTTCAACGCGAGCACGATCGGGCCGCAGTATCAGGGCTTCACCACATTCAACAAGATCGACACGTCCACCTTCGACCTGATCGGCACCGGCAATCAGGCGTGGTCGGTGCAGGGCGGGGTGCTGCTGGTCGACGGCGCGGCCGGCGTCGTCACGGTGCAGAGCGGCGCGACCGTCGGCGGCAGCGGCACCGTCGCCGGCCTCGTCATCGATAGCGGCGCCACCGCGGCGCCTGGGGGCACGCTGGCGGGCCCATCGATCGGCACGTTGAACGTGACGGGCAATGTGAGCTTTGCGGCGAACTCGTTCTATCAGGTGTCGGCGAACGGGGTCGGGCAGGCCTCGAAGATCGACGCGACCGGCCTTACGACGCTGTCGGGCGGCACCGTGCAGGTCGTGGCGAGCGGCGCGTTTGCGCCTACGACCAAGTACACGATCCTGACCTCGACGAGCGGCGTCAACGGCACCTTCACCGGGGTGACGAGCAACCTCGCCTTCCTGGCGCCTACCCTGAGCTACGATACGGACGACGTCTTCCTCACGCTCGCCCGCAATAATTTCAGCTTCGCGTCCACGGCGCTGACGCCGAACCAGCTCAGCGTCGCCACCGCGCTGGACCAGGCGGCGCAAAACGCGGCGCTCATCAAGGCACTGCTGACGCAGACGGACGCCGGCATCCGCCAGGCGTTCGATGCGTTCTCGGGCGAGGTCTTCGCCAGCAGTCAATCATTGATGATCGAAGACGCGCTGCTGGTGCGGCAAATCATCTTGTCGCGATTGCTGCAGGTGCCGTACGCGAACGCGCAAGGCCCCATGGCCGCGCTTGGCAGCGGCGGGCCGGCCCTCGCATACGCGCAGCCGCCGGCCGGCGCCTACGCATCGGGCTTCCCGGTCAAGGCGCCGCCGCAAGCGTCCTCGCCCGATCTCGTTTACTGGGCGCAGGGCATCGGGGCCTGGGGCCGGATCAACGGCGACGGCAACGCCGCCGAAGCCAAGCCCGACCTCGCCGGATTTTTCACGGGCGTCGATCGCCGGTTCGGCGATTGGCGGGCCGGCATCGCGGCCGGCTACACCACGTCGAACGTCGACATTGCGTCGCGGGCGAGCTCCGCGACCGTCGATGACGGGCACCTCGGCGCGTATACGGCCGCGAGCTTCGGTCCATGGAATCTGCGCGGCGGCGCCGATCTCGCGTGGAGCGCGATCGACACCAACCGATCGATCGTCTTTCCCGGCTTCGCCGAAACCGCGAACGCCCACTTCAATGCCAACCAGGCACAGCTGTTCGGCGAGATCGGCTACGGCGTGCCGCTCGGCCAGATCGCGGCCGAGCCTTTCGCCGGCCTTGCCTGGGTGCATCTGCATACGGACGCGTTTGCCGAGATCGGCGGCCTCGCGGCGCTCAACGGCGCGGCCGGCAACGAGGACGTGGGCTACACCACGCTCGGCGCGCACTTCGCGGCGAGCCGCATGTTGCCGAACGGCATGATCCTGACGCCGCGCGTCTCGGCGGCGTGGCAGCACGCCTTCGGCGACGTGACCCCGGTTGCGGCCCTGACGTTCCAGTCGCTCGGCACGTCGTTCACGACCGCCGGCGCGCCGATCGCGCGCGATGCCGCGGTGGTGGACGCCGGCCTCGATCTGCGGGTCACGCCGCAGGCGACGCTCGGCCTGTTCTACGTCGGCCAGTTCGCGGACAGCGCGCAGGATCATTCGGTGCGGGGTAGCTTCACCTGGCACTTCTGAGCGGCGCGCCGCCGCGGCGGCGCGCCGCCATCACGTCACAGCCAGATGCGGCTCGCCGCGTCGAGCACCATGCCGGCGAACAGGATCAGGCCGGCGTCGCGGTCCGACTTGAACACGGTGAGGCAGTTGTCCGGATCGGCGATGTCGAGGCGCGCGATCTGCCAGCCGAGATGCGCCGCGAACGCGGCGAGCCCGAGCCAGAACACGGGGCCGCCGCTTGCCGCATACCCGGCGGCGCCGATCAGGATCACGGCGAGCGCATAGAACAGCGCCAGCATCGGCTTGGTGCGCTCCTCGAACAGGCGCGCGGTCGATTTGACGCCGATCAGCGCGTCGTCCTCGCGGTCCTGGTGGGCGTAGATCGTGTCGTAGCCGATCACCCACGCGATCGAGCCCGCGTAGAGCAGGTAGGCCGCCGCATCGAGCCGGCCGAACCATGCGGCCCAGCCCATCAGCGCGCCCCACGAGAAGGCGAGGCCGAGCACGATCTGCGGCCAGTAGGTGATGCGCTTCATGAACGGGTAGACGGCGACGACCGCGAGCGAGGCGATTCCGGTGACGATCGCAAACCGGTTGAACGTGAGCAGCACCGCGAGACCGACGAGGGCCTGCGCGACCAGGAACGCAGCGGCTTGCGCGACGCTCACCTGCCCGGACGGAATCGGCCGCGAGCGCGTGCGCTCGACGCGGGCGTCGAGGTTGCGGTCGACGATGTCGTTCCAGGTGCAGCCGGCGCCGCGCATCACGAAGGCACCGACGAAGAACAGGATCAGGTGCCAGGGATTGGGCCACGGCGCGCGGGCCGCGATCGCGGCAAGCCCGGCCGACCACCAGCACGGGATCAGCAGCAGCCAGGCGCCGATCGGACGGTCGAAGCGGGCGAGCCGCAGATAAGGCTGCATCCAGCGCGGGGCGAGGCCGTCGACCCAGTTGCCGGTCGAATCGGCGACCCGTCCTGGCGCCGCGCTCATCGCGTGAGGACGGGCCCCGTCAGGGTGTCCATGGTGCCACCGACCTTGCGTTTCTTCGTCTCCTCGGCGTTCGGCTGAAGTGAGGCGCCGAGGGCGTCGGAGAGGCTCGGCGTCGCGGGCGCGGCCTGCGACGGGCCGGGCGAGCACAGCTTCTTCTTCGCCTCGGCGGTGTGGATGTGCACCTGCTTGATCTGCTCAATGGCCTGCTTGGGGATGCCGCATTTGGCCATGTTGGTTTCGGAGAACTTGATCCACTTGAACTCGGCGGTCGAATAGAGGCTGACCACCTCGCACATTTTTTCGCGCGTCGGCTTCTTCTTGCTCTCGGCCTCGGCGGCGTGGGCCCGCTTTTCGACCTCCTGGCGATACATCTGGAAGTCCTGCATGCATTTCTGCTGTTCCGGGGTGGGGCCGGGGCCGCCCATCGCCATGCCGGGTGCAGGCGCGCCCTGCATGCCGGGGCCGCCGGGCATGGGCAGGGCAGTGGGCGCCGCCGGGGCCGGCCCGGCCGGCTGCGTCGGCCATGGGGCGTTCGCGGACGGCGGCGGCGGTGCGTCAGTCGGCCACGGCAGGTTCTGCGCTTGCGCCGCAGCGGCACAGCCGGTCACGACGGCAAGCGCCAACGGCAGGGAACGCGCAAATACACGTGCAGACACACGTGCGGAGGTCATGGATGCCATCTCCCGATCCCAGGTTCCTGATTCCAGGTTCCTGATTCCAATGCGGATCATTAAATCAACTCATTAACAATCCCTCGAATCCGGCGATACCGCGGCAAGACGCCGAGGCTCTGGCTGCAAGACCTGAGGTCCAAGACCCCTGGCGGGCGCCCGCAACCCCCCGTAATCAGTCCTTTTCGAGCCCAAACCCATGGCCCGCTACGATTTCCGCAGCCCGCGCCTCTATGTCGACCAGCCGCTGCAGGCGGGCGGGGCCGCTTCGCTCGACGAGCCGCAGGCGCATTACCTGCGCGACGTGCTGCGCCTCAAGCCCGGCGAGCGGGTGTTGGTGTTCAACGGCCGCGAGGGCGAATGGCGGGGTGCCGTCGAGGCGGCCGGAAAACGGTCCATGACGGTGCGGCTCGAGGCGCAGACCCGGCCGCAGGAAGCGGGCTGCGACCTCGACTATCTGTTCGCGCCGCTCAAGCGGGCGCGGCTCGACTACATGGTGCAGAAGGCGGTCGAGCTCGGCGTGGCGCGGCTTGCGCCGGTGATGACCCGCCATACCCAGGCCGAGCGCGTCAATGTCGGGCGCATGCGCGCCAACGCGATCGAGGCCGCCGAGCAGTGCGGCGTGCTGCGGCTGCCCGAGATCGCGGCGCCGGTCGCACTCGCGGCGGCGCTGACGGCGCTCGCGCCGGAGCGGCTGCTGATCTTCTGCGACGAGGATGCGCCGATCGCCGACCCGGCCGCCGCGCTCGCCGCGGCAGCGGGCGCCTCGGCGCTGGCGGTGCTGGTCGGACCCGAAGGCGGCTTTGCGGCGGAGGAGCGCGACATGCTGCTGTCCCGCCCCAACATCGTGCGGCTCGCGCTCGGGCCGCGCATCCTGCGGGCCGATACCGCCGCGGTCGCGGCGCTCGCGCTGGTGCAGGCGGTGCTGGGCGATTGGCGCGGCGGCGCCGGGTAAGGCCGGGGCAATGCCGGGGCTATTCCGCCGGTCACTATGGCGAAAAGGACACGCCCTCCGAGCTAAACCGTCGAATGCCCCCGTATTGGCTTGACCAGGCGGGGCGCGCGCGGCACCGTTAGGCTGCTCGTGGCAGCAGCGCTTTCAGGAGTACACATCCATGTCGGGCCGCGTTTGGACACGCATTCTTCCGCTGGTGCTGGGTCTTCTGACGGTGGCGGGCACGACCGGCCCGAGCCGCAGCGCCGGCTTCTTCGAGATGAATTTCTACCTGTCGGGCCCGCGCTACTCGGGTGAGGTCCCGCTCTGCACCGAGTTCGGGTCCGCTCGACCGCATCCAGTCGACTTTCTCGACCAAGGAGGGCCGCTTCTGGCACTCCGATCTGAAGATCGTGGATTTCAAGAACGTACATCAGATCGCGTTGCGGCCGTGGGTGGCCGGAACAATTCCGCGCCGGTTCTGCAGCGCCGACGCGCTCGTGTCGGACGGCGTCAAGCGGCGGGTCTATTACTCGATCGTCGAGGACGGCGGCCTCATCGGAATGACGTACGGGGTCGAATGGTGCGTGGTGGGGCTCGACCGCAATTGGGCCTATAACCCAAGCTGCAAGGAAGCGCGGCCCTGACGGTAGTGTCTTCAAACTGAGACACTACCGCCCTGACGGCGGGCGAGGTTGTCCACGGTACGTTCGTTTTTTGTTCTTGCTATGTTTGAAAAATTCAACTATTGGGGGTGGGTCCTTCCCGTAGAGTAAAGGGGACCTACCATGGCCAACATCGTTACGCGCATCGCGGTCATCACCGCACTTCTCCTCGCAATCAGTCTGGTATCGAGTGAAGCCCAGGACCGGCGGCAGAACGAGCCGGGCCAGTTCGACTTCTACGTGCTCTCCCTGTCATGGTCGCCGTCGTTCTGCGACGCCGTGACAGAACGCTCGCCGCAAAATGCGGCGCGCCAGCCGGAATGCGGCAAGCAGCCCTTCGCGTTCATCGTGCAAGGCCTGTGGCCGCAATACGAGCGCGGGTTTCCGGAATTCTGCCAGAATCCGGCACCCCGCCTCGACCGCAACGTCATCTCGTCGATGATCGACCTGATGCCGAGCCCGCGCCTGATCTTCCGCGAATGGGATCGGCACGGCGTGTGCTCGGGGTTGCCGGCGCGCGCCTATTTCGAGGCCGTGCGCAAGGCGCGCGCATTGGTGAAGATTCCGCCGGACTACCTCGACCTGGCCCAGCCCAAGACGGTCACGCCGATCGAGGTCAAGGATGCTTTCGTCGCCGCCAATCCGGGATTGCCGCATGACGGGATCGCGGTCGGCTGCGATGCCAAGCGTCTCAACGCGGTGCGGATCTGCCTGAGCAAAGACCTGCAATTCCGCAGCTGCGCCGAGGTCGATCAGCGTTCGTGTCAACGCGAGCAGGTGCTGATGCCGCGCGTGCGTAGCGGCGAGCAGGCTGCCGGCGGTTGAGATCCTGCGCGGCCGTTGGAGCATGTTGCGTACTTCTCCAGCGGCCGGGTCGGGGTTAGGAAGGCGTGATGAATTATCGTCACGCCTTCCACGCCGGCAACATCGCCGATGTCCTCAAGCACGCCGTGCTTGCCCGCATCCTGGTGCACCTCGGCGAGAAAGCGGCGGCCTTCCGCGTCATCGACACCCACGCGGGCACCGGCCGTTATGACCTCACGTCGGAGCAAGCAGCGCGCACCGGCGAATGGCGCGACGGCATCGGCCGGCTGTCGGCCGCCGAATTCACCGACGATATCGGCGGCCTGCTGGCGCCCTATCTGGCGGCGGTCGCGGCAGCTAATCGGGCCGGGGCGCTGCGCTACTATCCGGGCTCGCCCCTGATCGCCTTGAGCCTGATGCGGCCGCAGGACCGGCTGGTCGCCTGCGAGCTCGAGCCTCGCGCGGCCGCGAAACTGAGCGCGAACCTGCACCACGACGCCCGCGCCCGCGCCGTCGCGATCGACGGCTGGACGGCACTCAATGCCTATGTGCCGCCCAAGGAGCGGCGCGGCCTCGTCCTGATCGACCCGCCCTACGAGGACAAGCATGAGTTCGCGCGGCTCGCCGACGCCCTCGTGGGCGCCCAGCGTAAATGGGCGACCGGGATCTACCTCGTCTGGTACCCAATCAAGGATCGGGTCGGGCCGGACCGCCTGGCGGCCGTGCTGCGTCGCGGCGCGGCGACGAAAAGCGGGCAAAAAGTCATGCGCGTCGAGCTCGAATGGGCATCGGCCGAGGCTCCGGGTGGGCTCACCGGGGCCGGCCTCGCCATCGTCAACCCGCCATGGCGGCTTGCCGACGAGCTTGGGCGGATATTGCCGGCCCTTCGCGCCGCGCTGGGGCCGCCGGCCGACGGCCGGGCAAAAGTCGATTGGCTTGCGGGCGACCGTTAAACCTTCGAGCGGACTTAGTCGGGCCTTTTTACTGTACGGAGTTGTATGTTAGTGTCCCGCGGGGCTTTGACGTTCCATCTCCTTCGGGAGGCGGCGGTTATGTCCGAGGCCGAGTGAGTGGCCGGAGCTTTTCCCGTCGGTGAATGTCCAGCCGAGCCGTCGCGCCGTGGGGGCCGACGGCGGAGCAACCACGGGGAGGAGTTTCCCGATGGCGATGACCGGTACGGTCAAGTTCTTCAATGGCGAACGCGGCTATGGCTTCATCAAGCCGGACGACGGCGGACGCGATGTATTCGTTCACATCACGGCGGTCGAGCGCGCCGGCTTGAAAGCGCTCAACGAGGGCCAGCGCATCAGCTTCGATGTGGAGCCCGACAAGAAGGGCAAGGGACCGAAAGCCGTGAACCTCGTCGTCACTGGTTGACGACGCGCGCTTCACGGCTGATCGATCCTCGGCCCGGCGACCATCGGCGCGGCGTCCGACGCGCGGTGCGTTGCTTAAAGCGTATTCCGTTCCTACGGAATCGGAAGACGTTGTGTTTTTTATTTTGCGGATGTTTTTGTCGGCGAACCGGCGTCCACCCCAGATCAAGTCGGAGACAGGCTTTCGCCGGAACGTGCGCCGGCGGCATTTTTCTCGCCGTCGATATCCGGTTGCCGAACCGCCATGCGCCGTATAACGGTTCGCCACGGCGGCCCGGCGCACCAGCGCGGGGCTGCGTGGTGCGTTTCATTTCAAATCAAAGTCAAAGGACCGACCGATGATTCTGCGCTCTGCTCCGGCATCGCCCTTCGCGCGCAAGGTCAGGATGGCGGCGATCATTCTCGGCCTCGAGAGCCGCATCACGATCCAGGCCGCCGATACGATCGATCCCAACGATACCGTGCGTCAGCAAAATCCGCTCGGCAAGATTCCGGCGCTCGTGCTCGACGACGGCCTCGTGCTGTTCAATTCGCGCGTCATCCTCGAATATCTCGATCATCTCGCGGGCGGCGGCCGCATCATTCCGGCCGATCCGAAGGCACGCTTTGCGGCGCTGCGCCTGCATGCGCTCGCCGACGGCATCATGGATGCGTCGATCCTGCTCGTGTACGAGGGCCGCTGGCGCGACCCGGCCAAGCACGAGCCGAAGTGGATCGAGCACCAGGCCGGCAAGGTGGCGCGCGGCCTCGCGTCGCTCGAAGCGGCGCCGCCGGCGCGCGACGCGACGCCGACCGTCGGCCAGATCGCGCTCGCCTGCATGCTCGGGTATCAGGATTTCCGTTTCCACGGCACCTGGCGCAAGGACCATCCTCGGCTGGTGAAGTACCTCGAGGATTTTGCCGCCGCGGTGCCGGCATTCAAGGCGACGGCCCCGGCCTGAACGCGCACGCGGCAACGCGTACGTTCCGGCTGACCAATAAAAAAGCCCCGGCCATCGGCCGGGGCTTTCGCCGTCAGGCTTGATCGATCGATCAGAACCGCAGGTTCAGGCCGCCACGGACAACGTTGGCATTGAAGCTGACGTTGTCGCCGCCGAGGAGGTTGCAGTTCAGGCCGCACTGGAAGCTGCCGAGATCGTAGTGCAGGTACTCGACCTTGGCGGTGATGTTGTTGACGACCGCGAACTCGACGCCCGCACCGACGGTCCAGCCGAGCTGCGTGCTGGTCATGCCGGTGAAGCCCGGATTGCTCGCCTGCACGTCGCCGAAGGCGGCGCCACCCGTGAGGTAGGGCATCCAGCGATCGAACGAGTAGCCGACGCGGCCGCGCGCGGTCCCGAGCCAGTTGTTCTGGGTGGTGCAGTTGCCGCCGAGGCAGGTTGCCACCGCGGTGCTTCCCTTGATGTTGGCCCAGTCGATGTCGCCCTCGAGGCCGAGCACCCACGGACCGGTCTGCCAGTTGTAGCCGATCGTGCCGCCGACCATGGCGCCGGACGTATCGAAGCCGCCGACCGAGTCCCACGACGAGCTGCCCCAGCCGCCGCCGCCGTTGATACCGACGTAGAAGCCCGTCCAGTTGTAGTAGGGCGTCGCGATCGGCGGAGCCTTGGTGTACATCGGCCGCGGCAAGTCAGCCGCGTTAGCCAGGCTGACCATCGCCAGGACACCGGCACTCGCGAGCAGTAAACGCTTCATAACCCATCCTCCTGTCTTAACCCTTGACGCTAAAGTATTCGATCGTAGGCTCGTGTCTAGTGCACGAAAGACACACCCCAAGCACTGAAAACACCATGGTAGATGAATAGTTTACGTGCCGAATTTCGCCCGAGTATTGCCTCAATTTGGTCCCCGGAAGCTCACATTCCGAGTTCCCTCGGACGAGTTTCATGGTTACCAAAAATTAATACTGTGGAGGACTTCGGCAGGGTTCCCAGTGCTCTTCACGTCAACAACGTTAATCCCGGTAAAACGTTCCGCGTCGCATAGCTGTCAAAATCGATAATTCACGCCCAAACGCAGGACGTTCAACTCAAATCCGGTGTTGCGAAATAGGACGTAGCGCTGGTCGGACAGGTCGACGAACAGGTACTCCGCCTTGACGGACCAATTGGGCGTGAGGCCCACCTCGAGGCCGCCGCCGCCCGCCCACCCCACGTGCGTATTGGCTTCCCGCAGCCCATTCGTCTCGATCCGGCCGCCCCCGTAAGCGAGGCCGAAGGTCGCATAGAGCATCACGCTGTCGAGCGCATAGCCGACGCGGCCGCGCAGCGTTCCGAACCATGGATTGGAGAATTGCCATGCCGCGAACCGGCCGCCGGCGTCCGATCCCTGCAGGTCAGTCTCGGCACCGACCACGAACGCGCCGAATTGCCAGTTGTAGCCGCCCTGCAGCCCGCCCATGACGCCGTTCAGATCGCCAGCATTCGTCGCGGTGCCCGACTGATAGCCGAGGTTGAGCCCGACATAGGGGCCGACCCAGTTGTAGGTCGGGTAGGGCGGCGCGGCCGTATAGGGGCCGCGCGGGATGTCGGCGGCGCGGGCCGTTCCGGCGCCAACCATCAGGCAGATCGCGGCTACTCCAATCGTTGCGGCGCAGGCCCGCATGTGCTCCTCGGCGCGTGGGTCCGGCCCGCCGCATGGCGGCCGCCGGCATAGGCCTTGGCGCAGTCGCGGCATCGATGGTGATGTCCGGGCGCGGCCGGCAAGGCAAAAAATCCGTCGTTACGTCGATTAAAATCGCGATGCTGCCGTTAAGCGTCAGTGAAGCGGGGCGGGCCGCTTGCGATTTACCTTAAGCATCCGTATCCGGCCGGACGCCGACGGGCGCGGGCATGGCGCGTCCGCGTGTCCATTTCACCCGGGCGTGCCCGCGCGTTATGCTGCGCCCCGCGGTTCGTACGCGCTCCCGGCCGCTGTCAGTCCACTCGGGGCGCGCGTTGTCTGTGCCGCATGCCCGAGACCGCTTCCGGGGTCCGCCCTGCCGCCCTCATCACGGGCGGCGCCCAGCGCATCGGCCGCGCCATCGCGCTCGCGCTGGCGCAGCGCGGCTACGCGGTCGCCGTGCAGGCGCGGCGCTCGCGCGCGGATGCCGATCGCCTGGTCGGCGAGATCATGGCCGCCGGCGGCCGCGCCGCGACGGTCGAGGCCGATCTTGCCGACCACGCCGCGGTGCTGCGGCTCGTGCCCGCGGCCGCCGGCGCGGTCGGGCCGCTCACGCTGCTCGTCAACAACGCGGCCGAGTTCGAGCCCGACGAGATCGGCCACCTCGATCGCGACCGCTTCGATCGACATTTCGCCGTCAACCTGCGCGCGCCGATCTTCCTCGCGGAAGCATTTGCGGCGCAGCTGCCCGCCGGCGCCGCCGGCGCGATCGTCAATCTGCTCGACCAGCGGGTCCTCAACCCGACCCCGCGGTTCCTGTCCTATGGGCTCACCAAGAGCGCGCTCTACGTCGCCACCACGACGCTCGCCCAGGCGCTGGCGCCGCGCATCCGCGTCAACGCGGTCGCGCCCGGGCCGACGTTGCCGAGCTCGCGCCAGGATGCGCAGTCTTTCGCCCGGCAGGTGCACGCCTTGCCGCTCGATCGCGGCCCGACGCCGCAGGATATCGCCGAGGCGGTGCTCTATCTTGCGTCCGCCGCGAGCGTGACCGGCATGACCATCGCGGTCGACGGCGGCCAGCATCTCGCCTGGCGCAGCGCGGACGGCGCCGAGGTCGAGGAATAGAGCATGATCCCGAAAAAGCCTGCCCCGGACCCGATCCGGGGTGGCCGCCGGCTTTCGGATCAGATCATGCTCCCTCGATAGAGCGCTTGCGTTCGCGTGCTTGGCGCACGACTTCTTGGGCCATGGACGATTCGAAAAAGAACATCGAGCCGGAGCTCGATCTTCCCGACGAGGAGGACGATCAGACGCTGCCGGAGGCCGCGGAGGACGCGGCCGAGCTCGCGCAGTTCGCGCCGGGCTCGCTCGGCGCCGGGCGCGCCGTCATCGCGCGCTACGCCAAGCTCGCCCCGGCGTCGTCCGGCGTCTATCGCATGATCGGCGCGACCGGCGAGGTGCTCTATGTCGGCAAGGCCAAGAGCCTGAAGAAGCGCGTTCTCTCCTACGCGCGGCCGACCGGCCACGACAGCCGCATCGCCCGCATGATCGCGGCGACGACGGCGCTGGAATTCGTCTCGACCGGCAGCGAGACCGAGGCGCTGCTGCTCGAGGCGAACCTGATCAAGCGGCTGCGTCCGCGCTTCAATGTGCTGCTGCGCGACGACAAGTCGTTTCCCTACATCCTCATCACCGGGCGATCACGCGGCGCCGCAGATCCTCAAGCATCGCGGCGGCCGCAGCCGCAAGGGCGACTACTACGGGCCGTTCGCGGCCGTGAACGCGGTCAACCGCACCATCACGGCGCTCGAGCGCGCGTTCCTGATCCGCTCGTGCTCCGATGCGGTCTATGAAAGCCGCACGCGGCCCTGCCTGCTGCACCAGATCAAGCGTTGCGCGGCGCCGTGCACCGGCGAGATATCGCACGGCGACTACGGCGAGCTGGTGCGTGAGGCGAGGGCGTTCCTGTCCGGCCGCAGCGGTGCCGTGAAGGATCAGCTCGCGCACGAGATGGAAGCCGCAAGCGAGGCCCTCGACTTCGAGCGCGCCGCCATCCTGCGCGACCGTCTCGCGGCGCTCGCGGCCGTGCAGTCGCACCAGGGCATCAACCCGCGCGGCGTCGAGGAGGCGGACGTCTTCGCGGTGCATCAGGACGGCGGCTTCAACTGCGTCGAGGTGTTCTTCTTCCGCACCGGGCAGAACTGGGGCAACCGCGCCTATTTCCCCCGCGCCGACCGTTCGCTCGAGGCCGGCGAGGTGCTGGGCGCATTCCTGGCCCAGTTCTACGACGATAAGCCGCCGCCGCGCTGTGTCTTCGTCTCGCACGAGATCGCCGACCGTGCGCTGCTCGCCGAGGCGCTCACCATCAAGAGCGGCCGCAAGGTCGAGGTCGCGGTGCCGATGCGCGGCGAGAAGAAGGACCTGGTCGATCACGCCATGGCCAATGCGCGCGAGGCGCTCGGCCGCCGGCTGGCCGATACGGCCTCGCAGCAGCGCCTGCTCGCGGGTGTGGCCGAGGCCTTCGGGCTCGCGCGCGCGCCGCGGCGCATCGAGGTCTACGACAACAGCCACATCCAGGGCACCAATGCGGTCGGCGGGATGGTCGTCGCCGGTCCGGAGGGCTTCCGCAAGAACCAGTACCGCAAGTTCAACATCCGCTCGGACGACCTCGTCCCCGGCGACGACTACGGCATGATGCGCGAGGTGCTGACCCGCCGTTTCAAGCGGCTGATGGCGGAGGCGCCGCGGGCGCCCGGCCTCGCCGAGGAGGGCGTTCCAGCCCCGATCGCCGCCGGACCGGAGGTGGCGGCGCTGCCCGATGCAGGTGCGAGCGTCGAACCCGACGCGCCGGCGGAGGAGCCCGCCGAGACGCCGTGGCCCGATCTCGTGCTGATCGACGGCGGCGAGGGCCAGCTCACCGCTGCGCGCGAGACGCTCGCGGGACTTGGCGTCGTCGATGTGCCGCTTGTGTCGATCGCCAAAGGGCCGGACCGCGATGCCGGCCGCGAGACGTTCCACATGCCCGGAAAGGCGAGCTTCAAGCTGCCGCCGCGCGACCCGGTGCTCTATTTCGTGCAGCGGCTGCGCGACGAGGCGCACCGTTTTGCGATCGGCTCGCACCGCGCGCGGCGCAAGCGCGACATCCGCGAGGCCGGCCTGCAGGAGATCCCGGGCATCGGCCCGACCCGCAAGCGCGCGCTGCTGCGCCACTTCGGCACGCTGCGCGAGATCGAGCGCGCCTCGCTGGCCGACCTCGCGCGCGTGCCCGGCATCAACGACGAGACCGCCAAGCGGATATTCGATTTCTTCCACGAGGCGGGACGATGAGGGACGCGTAGGATGGGTTGAGCCCTCGGGTCTTGCCTTCGGCAAGCCCAAGGACAGGCTCAGCGAAACCCATCGCTTTACGGCGCCTCATAGATGATGGGTTTCGCTGCGCTCAACCCATCCTACGTTCGCTCAGCTCTTCGGCCCATAAATCTTGACGCAGGCGTCGAGCCGGTCGAGCACGCCGCCCATGTTGCTCAGGTCGAAGTGGATGGTGTGGCCGCCGGTCGTGGCGTCCATGATCTTGGCGTTGCGCAACGCCGCGACCGTGTCGGGATCGAGCGCCGGCACGTCGACATGGAAGTCCGACAGCGCGTCGCCCGGAAACGTCGCGGCGGGCCGCTGGTCGAGCTTGATACGCACCGTGGTTTTGCCGCGCGTGAGGGCGCGCGGATCGTAGAAGACGAGCAGGCCGATGCGGCCGGCGGCGTCGCGCGTGATGCCGAGCATCTGGTAAGGCGAAGCGGTGAGCGCCTCGACGGTGCGGTTGTAGAGGACGCAGCGGTCGAAATTGTTGTTCGAATCGCGCATCGCGAACCCTTCCCACCCGTCCTGGGCGATCTGGTTCTGCGCGGCCGCGGGCCCCGCCGTCAGCGCAACCACCAGCGCCAGCAGCGCCACCCGCATCCACCCGAATCTCACCGGCCACCTCGTCCTTCGTCCGTGCTGCGGCAATCTGGCCAAGGTCGCGGCGCAGGACAAGTTTTTGTGTAGGGTTGGCGCATGTGCCGCGGGGCGGCTATTGTATCCCCATGGATGTGAGCACGACGCAGCGTCTGCCGGCCCGGCCGCTCGCGCTGCCCAATCTTCTGACCTATGCGCGGATCGTGGCGGTTCCGGCCGTCGTCGCGTGCATGTACTGGCAGGACATCCTGCAGGGCAGCCTGTGGCTGCGCTGGATCGCGCTGGCGATTTTCGTCGCGGCGGCGATCACCGACTTCCTCGACGGCTATTTCGCGCGCATGTGGGGCCAGCAGTCGACCTTCGGCCGCATGCTCGACCCGATCGCCGACAAGCTGCTGGTCGCCTCCTGCCTGCTGATGCTGGCGGCCGACGACACCATCAAGGGCTGGACCGTCTGGGCCGCTATCGTGATCCTGTGCCGCGAGATCCTGGTGTCGGGTCTGCGCGAATACCTCGCCGAGCTGCGCGTCAGCGTGCCGGTGACCAAGCTCGCCAAATGGAAGACGGCGGTGCAACTCGTCGCCATCGGGTTCCTGCTCGCCGGCGAGGCGGGCGATCAGGTGATCGGCAGGGCGCTCGGCCACAGCACGCACATCATCACCGAGGCCGGCATCGGCCTGCTGTGGATTTCGGCGCTCGTGACGCTATATACCGGCTGGGACTATTTCCGCGCCGGTGTGCGGCACCTGATCGACGAATGAGCGTGACGCTGCGCTATTTTGCCTGGGTGCGCGAGCGGATCGGCAAGACCGAAGAGGTCGTCGATCTGCCGGCCGGCATTCGCACGATCGGCGACGTCGTCGCATGGCTCGCCGGCCGCGGCGAGGAATACGCCTACGCGTTCGAGAATCCGAAAGTCGTGCGCGCCGCAATCGATCGCGCGCACGTGCGGGCCGACGCGGTGGTCGCCGGGGCGCGCGAGATCGCGTTCTTTCCGCCGATGACGGGTGGGTAAGTCACAAATGACAATACGGCTGCAGCGCGAGGATTTCGACGTCGCTGCCGAGGCTGCGGCGCTGTCGCGCGGGCGCACCGATATCGGCGCTGTCGTCACGTTCACGGGCGTCTGTCGCGACCACGAGGCCGGCCAGGGCGTCTCGGCGCTCACGCTCGAGCACTATCCCGGCATGGCCGAGGAGGAGATCACGCGGCATGTCGCGCAGGCGCAGGCGCGCTGGCCGCTGCTCGGCGTCACCGTCATCCATCGCTACGGGCGGTTCGTGCCCGGCGACAATATCGTGCTGGTCGTGACCGCGTCGGCGCACCGCGCCGCCGCGTTCGAGGCCGCCGATTTCCTGATGGACTATCTCAAGACGCGCGCGCCGTTCTGGAAGCAGGAAGAGCGCGCGCAGGGGACCGCGTGGGTCGAGGCAAAGTCATCCGATGACATCGCGGCGGAGCGGTGGGAGAAGCCGAACGCCGCCGAGTAGGGTGGGCAAAGGCGCGCAAAGCGCGCCGTGCCCACGTCTGAGTCAGCTGGTGGGCACGCTTCGCTTTGCCCACCCTACCAATCAGAAGACGCGATGGACCCAACCGTGCGGGTCGGGGGCGCGGCAGCGCTGGATGTCGACCAGGGTCGCGCGCAGCTTCTCGGTCTGGCTGCTCGAGCCGCCGTTGGCGATCGTGAAGCTGCCGCCGTCGAACTTGACGCTGCCAATCGGTGTCAGCACCGCCGCGGTGCCGCAGGCGAACGTCTCCCTGAGACGGCCGCTGGCGGCGTCCTCGCGCCATTGGCTGAACGCGTAGGGCTCCTCGCGAACCTTGATGCCCATGCCCTTCGCCACCGTGATGATCGAGGCGCGCGTGATGCCGGGCAGGATCGTGCCGCCGAGCGGCGGCGTCTGCATCGAGCCATCGTCGAACACGAAGAAGATGTTCATGCCGCCGAGCTCCTCGACCCAGCGCCGCTCGACAGCGTCGAGGAACACCACCTGCTCGCAGCCGTGCTTGGCGGCCCCGAGCTGCGCGAGCAGGCTCGCCGCGTAATTCCCGCCGCACTTCGCGGCGCCGGTGCCGCCCGGCGCGGCGCGCGTCAGGTCCTGCTCCACCCACACCGACACCGCGCTGTCCTTCGACTTGAAGTACGAGCCGACCGGTGAGGCGATCACGAGGAAGAGATACTCCGACGACGGCTTGACGCCGAGGAAGACCTCGTTCGCGAACATGAAGGGCCGCAGATAGAGGCTACCGTCGCCCTCCGGGATCCAGTCGCGATCGATCTTGACCAGTGCGTCGAGCGCCCCGACGAACGCATCCTCCGGCAGGACCGGCATGGCCAGGCGCTCGGCCGACTTCTGGAAACGCTGCGCGTTCGCCTCGGGGCGGAACATCACGGCGCCGCCGTCGGCGGTGCGATAGGCCTTCAGGCCCTCGAAGATCTCCTGGCTGTAGTGCAGCACCGCCGCCGCCGGGTCCATCGGAATGGCGGCTCGCGCCGTGATCTTGGCGTCGTGCCAGCCTTTGCCGTCACGGTACCGGATCGCGGCCATGTGGTCGGTGAAGACGCGGCCGAAACCCGGATCTCGCAGGGCGGCGGCGCGCCGGTCCGGCGGCGTCGGCGCGGGATGCGGTTCGGTCACGAAGGCGAGAGGCAAAGACACGGACATGGCGATCTCGTGGGCGGGTGTCGTTGATGGTGCGAACGGGCGGTCTAGCCTAAAGGGCGGGCAATCGAGTTGGGGACAGTCATCATATGCTCCTTGGACATGCTCGTTGGGCGGATGACCGCCGTTTTGCTGTTTCGGGCGCTTTTGCCTTGGGTGGCAAGTCCCGTTATCCTTCCCGCGTCCAAGAGTCCTGCTCGGCCGCCGCACGCCGCTTCCGGCCCGTGAGCACGATCATTTCGCGTAAGCTCGGCGTTGGGTAACAAACAAACCAAAATATGTCAACATGGCTGACATAAATTTGAGCGCCGCCCGGCGGGCGACCCCGGCCGAGCCCGACGCCAAGCCGGCGGCCGAGCCGACCTGGGACCTGATCGAGCTGCTGTTCTTCGCCTACCGCGACTTCGTCGGCGATCCCGACGAGGTGCTGGCGAAGTTCGGTTTCGGCCGCGCCCACCATCGCGTGCTGCATTTCGTCAATCGCAATCCCGGCATGAAGGTCGCCGCGTTGCTCGACATCCTCAAGATCACCAAGCAGTCGCTCGGCCGGGTGCTCAAGCAGCTGGTCGACGAGGGCTACATCGAGCAGAAGGAAGGCGAGCGCGACCGCCGCCAGCGCCTGCTGTTCGCCACCCCGAAGGGCGCCGAGCTCGCCTTGCGGCTCGCGCGCCTGCAGACGGCGCGCATTGCGCGCGCGCTCGCCGAGGTCGGCCCCGGCGCGCACGAGGCGGCCCGCAAGTTCCTCACCGCCATGATCGACGCGGACGGCCGTGACCGGGTGATGCGGCTGATCGATCGCGCCGAGTCCGCGCGCCGGTTCCGGTAAGGCGTCGCGCATGTCCGCCCGCCTCGCCCCGCTGGCCGACGATGCGCCCCATCTGCTCATCGTCGACGACGACCGCGGCATCCGCGACCTGCTCTCGCGCTTCCTGCACCGCGAGGGCTATCGGGTGACGACGGCCGACACCGCCGCGGACGCGCGCGCCAAGCTCGACGGGCTGCGCTTCGACCTGCTCATCCTCGACGTGATGATGCCGGGCGAGACCGGCTTCGACCTCGCCAAGGCGATCCGCACCTCGTCGGCGGTGCCGATCCTGATGCTGACGGCGCGCGCCGAGAAGGAGAACCGGATCGCCGGCCTCGAGCTCGGCGCCGACGACTATGTGTCGAAGCCGTTCGAGCCGCGCGAGCTGTCGCTGCGCATCGCCAATATCCTCAAGCGCGCGAGCCCGCCGCCGGCGACGGCGGCCGAATCGGTGCGCTTCGGTCCTTTCGTGTTCCACATCGGCCGCGGCGAGCTGCGCCGCGGCGAGGAAGTCGTGCACCTCACGGATCGCGAGCGCGACATGCTGCGCATGCTGGCGGCGGCGCCCGGCGAGACCGTGACGCGGCTCGCGCTCGCCGGCAATGGCGTCTCGTCGGGCGAGCGCGCCGTCGACGTGCAGGTCAACCGCCTGCGCCGCAAGATCGAGGCGGACCCGGCCAATCCGCTGTTCGTGCAGACCGTGCGCGGCACCGGCTATCGCCTGGTGGTGACGACGTGACGACGATCGACACCGGGCTCGCCCGCCTGCGCACCGCGGCGCATCGCGTCTACGACGTGTGGGACCGCTTCGGCACGTTCATCAAGAGCCTGATGCCGACGGGCCTCTATGCCCGCTCGCTCCTCATCATCATCGTGCCGATGGTGCTGCTGCAGTCGGTGGTCGCGTTCGTGTTCATGGAGCGCCACTGGAACACGGTGACGCGCCGCCTCTCGGCCGCCGTGACGCAAGACATCGCGGCGCTGATCGAGATGTACAAGGTCTATCCGCACGATGCCGACAACGCGCGCATCCGCCGCATCGCGGCCGAGCGGATGGGCCTGCAGGTCGATTTCCTGCCGCCGACAGACATGCCGCCGGTCGGCCCCAAGCCGTTCTTCTCCCTGCTCGACCAGGCGCTGTCGGAGGAAATCCGCAAGCAGATCGGCCGGCCATACTGGCTCGACACGGTCGGCAACTCCTCGATCGTCGAAATCCGCATCCAGCTCGACGACGCGGTCATGCGCGTCTTCGCGCGCCGCAGCGCCGCCTACGCGTCGAACTCGCAGATTTTCCTGCTCTGGATGGTCGGCACCTCGCTGGTACTGCTCACCGTCGCGATCCTCTTCCTGCGCAACCAGATCCGGCCGATCCTGCGGCTCTCGGAGGCGGTCGAGAGCTTCGGCAAGGGCCGCGACGTACCCAACTTCCGCCCGCGCGGCGCGCGCGAGGTGCGCCGCGCCGCCTCAGCCTTCATCGAGATGAAGGCGCGCGTCGAGCGCACCATCGACCAGCGCACCACGATGCTGGCCGGCGTGTCGCACGACCTGCGCACCGTGCTCACCCGCTTCAAGCTCGAGCTGGCGCTGATCGGCGACTCGGCCGAGGCCGAGGCGATGAAGCGCGACGTCGACGAGATGGCGCGCATGCTGGAGGCCTACCTGGCGTTCGCCCGCGGCGACGGCGGCGAGCAGGCGGCGCCGACCGACATGGAGGCGTTCCTCGAGGAGCTCAAGGCCGATGCCGAACGCCACGGCCACAAGACGGCGGTGGTGTTCCATGGCTATCCGGTCGTGACGGTGCGGCCGCACGCCTTCAAGCGCTGCTTGGCCAACCTGGTGTCGAACGCGGCGCGGCACGCCGATTCGATCGCCATCACGGGCCACCGCGACCATCGCTGGCTGACGGTGACGATCGACGACGACGGCCCCGGCATCCCGCCGCACCTGCGCGAGGACGTGTTCAAGCCGTTCCTGCGCCTCGACGACGCACGCAACCAGGACGAAGGCGGCACCGGCCTCGGCCTGGCGATCGCGCGCGATATCGCGCGCTCGCATGGCGGGGACATCACGCTCGGCGAGAGCCCGCTCGCGGGCTTAAGGGCGAGCGTGCGGATTCCGGTGTAGCCGGGCATTGGATCCGCGGACGGATACCGACTTTCCGAAAGTTTGTGCTGGAAAAGCAAGAAACGGGACTCAAGTCCACGTGAGCGGTGGTGCGACCGCCGGCGCCGGCTGCTACATTACGGGCATGACGGACAACGGCTACACCATCTTCGATACGGCCATCGGCCGCTGCGGCATCGCGTGGAATGCGCATGCGATCGTTGCCGCCGGGCTGCCCGAGGCCGACGACGACAAGCTGCGCGCGCGGCTGCTGCGACGCTGCCCGGGCGCGACCGAGCAGGCGCCGCCGCCCGCGGTGCGCCGCGCGATCGACGGCATCATGGCGCTGCTCGCCGGCGGCACGGCCGACCTTTCCGACGTCGCGCTCGACATGGACGGCGTGCCGACGTTCAACCGGCGCATCTATGAGATCACCCGCAGCATTCCGCCGGGATCGACGCTGACCTATGGCGAGATCGCGGCGCGCCTCGGCGGCGAGCCCGAGCTCGCGCGCGACGTCGGCACCGCGATGGGGCAGAATCCATTCCCGCCCATCGTCCCGTGCCATCGCGTGGTCGCGGCCGGCCGCAAGGCCGGCGGCTTCTCGGCGCGCGGCGGCGTGAACACGAAGCTGCGGCTGCTCGCGATCGAGGGCGCGCAGGTCGAGGGCACGTTGCCGCTGTTTGATCGCCCCGGCGGCGGACCGCGCTGAAGGTTTGCTGAAAGTATTCAACTAAATCCGTCACCCTGAGGCGCTCCGACGCGCAGCGGCGGAGCCTCGAAGGGCGACGGCCCAATACGGTGCCATTTGCTCGCTGTTGCGGCGTCGTGACCGATCATCCTTCGAGGCTCGCGGAGCCTGTCCTTGGGCCGGCCGAAGGCCGGACCCGAGGGCTCGCGCCTCAGGATGACGGATTCACTTTGTTTTCGGCCAGACCCTAAGACGGCGCCTTACGCCGCGACGGGCGCCTCGTCGTCGCGCTCGTCATCCCAGTCGTGACGGTGACGCCGGCGCGGCCGGCAGCCCGGCACGAAGCGGCAGAGATCGCCGAGCACCCCCATGAGGCGTGCGCCGCGCCCGAGCGCGCGGTCGAGCTCCGCCATGGTGCGGGCATGCCCCTCGTCGTCGTCATGCACGAAGGTGCGCAGCACGCGGGCGAACAGCACCGCGAGCCCCTGCGCGCGCACCATGCCGCGCGGGCCCGCCGCATGGATGCCGGCGGCCGCGAGCATCCATTGCTGCGAGCGCACCGCCATGGCGTTGAGCGCGAGGGCGAGCCCCGGATTGCGCCGCGCCGAGCGCAGCAGCGAGGCCAGCGCTTCCTTGTGCGGCGCCAGCGCCTCGATCCGCCGCATCAGCACGTCGAACAGGCGTTCACGCGGCGGTTCCTCGGCCATGTCGCCGTCGCCGCCTTCGAGCACGGCGCGGTCGATCGCCTTCACGTGCGCCGCCAGGATCGCCAGCTTCGAGGGGAACTCGCCGCGCAGCGCGCCGAGGGATACGCCGGCGCCGGCCGCGATCTCGGTCAGATCGATCTGCTCGATCGCTTTCTCGGCAAGGAGCGCCATGAAGGTCGCGACGATGCGCTCGCGATCGCTTCCGGTCGGCGTCGCGGGCGGATCGGCTTTCGCGCGGGCGGGCTTGCGGGCCATGGCATCCTCCGGTGCGGTTGTTCCATACCGAATGTAGTTCGCCGATAGCGGCCGTTCCAGGGCCGGTAGGATGGGTTGAGCGAAGCTCAACCCATCCTACCGGCCCGTCAACCCGCGAGCTCGCGCCCGCGCCGCGTCGCGGCCGCGACCGCCCGTTGCATCACGGGATCGAGGCCGTCCGACGCCATGAGCACGTCGAGCGCCGCCGCCGTGGTGCCGCCGGGCGAGGCGACGTTCTGACGAAGCTTGGCGGCATCGAGCGGTGATCGGTGCAGCAATTCGCCCGCGCCCGCGACGGTCGCGCGCGCGAGCCGTGAGGCCAGCTCCGCCGGCAGGCCGGCCGCCGCGCCGGCGCGCGCCAGGCTCTCGGCGAGCAGGAAGACGTAAGCCGGCCCCGAGCCCGACACGGCCGTCACCGCGTCCATCAGGGCTTCGTCGCCGACCCATTCGACGGCGCCGACCGCGCGCAGCAGCGCATCGGCAAGTTGCCGCTGCGCGTCGCTCACCCGCGCATTGGGGACCGCGACCGTGATGCCGCGGCCGATCGCGGCCGGCGTGTTCGGCATGGCGCGCACCAGCGCGGTGCCGGCCGGCAAGGATTTTTCCAGGAAGGCGAGCGGGCGGCCGGCCATGATCGAGATCGCGACCGTGTCGTCGCGCACGAGCCCGGCGAGCGTCGGCACGACCTCCGGGGCGACTTGCGGCTTGACCGCGATGACCATCGCGGTCGCCGCGATCGTGTCGCGCGACGGATTGATGCGCAGGCCGCGCTGGCCGAGCGTGATGATCTCGGGCGCCGGCTGCGGCTCGATCACGACGATGTTGTCGAACTTCAAGCCGAGCCGATGCCAGCCCTCCAGCATGGCGCCGCCCATCTTGCCGGCGCCGACCAGGACGAGCGTACCGTCGAAATCGCTGAGGGAAGTCGGGTCCATCGCCCACCTTTCCAGCCTGCCGCGAATGGCGAATAGGAAGTAGCGAATAGTAGTCCGTTCTATTCGCTATTCGCTACTCGCCATTCGCGGCAGGCTGGAAGGATTTGTCGACGCCGCGCGCTGCCTCAGGCCTCGCCCGAGGTCTCGAACATGGTCGCGTCGAGGGATTCGGTCGCGCTCTTGCCGGCCCAGACCACGAACTGGAAGGCCTGGAAGTAGCGCTCGCAGGCGTCCAGTGCGGTTCCGAGCGCCAACTCGCATTGCGCGCCCGAGGCCGCGATGCCGCCGGTGAGCAGCAGCGCGTGCCGGAACATCACCAGCCCGTCGGCGAACCACAGGTCGAAATGGCCGACCCAGAGCTGCTCGTTGATCTTGGCGACCAGCTCGACCGTCTCGTTGCGGCGCGCCAGCGGCACCTTGAGCTCGAATGCGCACGCGAGATGCAGCGCCTCGATGTCGCTCATCCAGGTGAACGAGACCTGATAGTCGCTCCATTTGCCGGCGACGACCAGCGTGACCTCGTCCTCGCTCGCGCGCGCGAACGACCAGTCGTGGGTCGAGGCCATGTGCTCGACCACGTCGACCGGATTGATCTGCGGATTGTCCGCGTAGTTGCTTAAAGACATGCCGTTGCCACCCTGCTGCCGCTTGCCTGTTGCCGCTTGAAGTGGATGCCGACGCATCCCACGCTCACGCGACGCAACGGTACGGCCGCGCGGAAGGCGGATACTCGATCGGGCCACTGACGCAGATTCTCTGACGCAGGTTCCGCGCTCTTGAGGCGAGTTGACCGGCCACGGCCGAATCACCTGCCGATCGACTATATCCGCTCGGAGTCTCGGTCGCCAAAACGGCTTCGCGTGCGAGTTATTGAAATTTCTGTGGAATCCGGTGCATTGCGGAACAGCGCCGTCCACAGGCACGCGTGCGACAAGTTGACTCGGGGCGCGCGGTTCCGCGCCGCCCTCAGTCGAACAGGCTCGACACCGACTCTTCGGACGCCGTGCGGGCGATCGCCTCGCCGATCAGGGTCGCGATCGACAGCACCCGGATGTTCCCGGCGACCCGAACCGCCTCGGTCGGCTGGATCGAGTCCGTGATCACGAGTTCCTTGAGCCGCGAGGCGGTGACGCGCGCGACCGCGCCGCCCGACAGCACGCCGTGCGTGATATAGGCCGAAACCGAGGTTGCGCCCTTTTCGATGAGCGCGTCGGCGGCATTCACCAGGGTTCCGCCCGAATCCACGATGTCGTCGACCAGGATGCAGGTGCGGCCCTCGACGTCGCCGATCACGTTCATCACTTCCGACTCGCCCGCGCGCTCGCGCCGCTTGTCGATGATGGCGAGCGGCGCGTTGATGCGCTTGGCGAGCCCGCGCGCGCGCACCACGCCGCCGACGTCGGGCGACACCACCATGACCTTGGACAGGTCGAACTGCTCGCGGATGTCGCGCACCATCACGGGCGAGGCGTAGAGATTGTCGGTCGGAATGTCGAAGAAGCCCTGGATCTGCCCGGCGTGCAGGTCGAGCGTGAGCACGCGATCGGCGCCCGCGTGGGTGATCAGGTTGGCGACGAGCTTGGCCGAGATCGGGGTGCGCGGCCCGGGCTTGCGGTCTTGCCGCGCGTAGCCGAAATACGGCACCACCGCGGTGATGCGCCGCGCCGACGAGCGCCGCAGCGCGTCGATGATGATGAGCAGCTCCATCATGTGGTCGTTCGCCGGGAACGACGTGGACTGGAGCACGAACACGTCGGTGCCGCGCACGTTCTCGAGGATTTCGACGAAAATCTCCATGTCGGCGAAGCGCCGCACCACCGCCTTGGCGAGCGGGCTCTTGAGGTAGGCGGCGATCGCCTCGGCGAGGCGCGGATTGGAGTTGCCGGCGACGAGCTTGATCGCTCCGTTCTTGGCCGCCATTCCCGCCTCCTTCCGCGCGGCACGATGCACTGCCGCCGGGCGGCGTCGTGATAACAAGGAGCCTATGCGAGTGGCAATACGACGGTTTTTGTTGTCCCGAAACTTTTTCGGCACGGCGCCCGCGCTCCCTCTCCCCCTTTAGGGCGAGAGGGTCGGGGTGAGGGGGCCTCTCCGCGAGTCGTTACTAACGATTGGATTCGCTGCGATCGAGCGCCCCTCACCCCAACCCTCTCCCCGTAAGAACGGGGAGAGGGAGCGCGGTCGCCGTGCATGACACAGCGTTAAATATGAACAATACAAAGATGCCCTAACGGCGGTCGCCCGCGTAGGCGAGCGCCGACGACGGGGCGGCGGTCGGGTCGGGGCGATCGGCCGCCACATTTGGGCCGGGCTCGCTCGGCAGGGCCGGTGAGGCCGGGGGCGCGGCCAGGAAGGCGGCGAGCTGGTCCATGCTGGTCATCGCAATCCGCCGCAGCACGCCGTCGTCCGCGGCCGCCCAGGTGCCGCGGCCGGAACCGCTGGCCGGCAGCTCGCCGCTGATGCGGAGCGCACGCTGCTGGTCGGCGTCATAAACGTCCCACACCCAGGAGATGACGGTGTTCCGCCGTTTGCCTTCCACCACCGCCGCCAGATAGCCGCGGACGCGGTATTGCGCCTGTCCCTCGCGCGAGACGACCGCGACCTGTCGGGCGCTCGCCTCCTGACTGAGATCCTGCACGAGCGTGTCGAAGATGGTGGGCGGCGGCCCGACGATCGAATTCGAACGCGACGGTCGGCCCATGCGGGGTCGCGGCCGCCATCGCTCCCTGCGGCGCGGTCGAGCAGCCCGCCGCGCACAAGCACAGGACCGCCGACGCGAGTGCGCCGACGCCGATCCGAAGCAATGATTTGGGATGCGCACCACCGGCGCGCGTGCACCCGACCATCCCCATCCACCGTCCCCATGGCCGGCAACCGCTTGAGTTCCCGCTCGCGCCCCACGAGAGGTACTAGGCTGCTCGGCCAATATGAATCCGTAACCCGTCCGGACACCGCGGTCCAGCGCATTAACGGATTGCTAACCACGTGGGGGCGTTAGGCGAGGACGATGGCGTTGACGTGGCGGCCGTAGTCGGGCTCGCCGTGGTGAGTGGTGCGGCGGAAGCTGAAGAAGCGCTGCGGATCCGCATAGGTGCAGGCCGCGAGGTCCTCAACCACGCCGATGCCGGCACGCGCGAGGCGCGCCGCGATGTAGCCGGGCAGGTCGAACATGGCGTGGCCGGATTTGGCGGCGGGCGCGAAGAAGCGCGCATTGGCGGGATCGGCCATGCGGAACGTCTCGACCAGTTCGGCGCCGACCTCGTAGCTCGGCTGGCGGATCAACGGGCCGATCGCCGCGACGATGCGGCCGCGCGCGGCACCGAGCCGCTCCATGGCGGCGATCGCCGCATCGGTCACGCCCGCGAGCGCGCCGCGCCAGCCCGCATGCGCGGCGCCGATCACCCGCGCCTCGCGGTCGGCGAGCAGCACCGGGCCGCAGTCGGCGGTCGAGATGCCGATCGCGAGCCCCGGCACGCGCGTCACGACCGCGTCGGCGCGCGGGCGCGCCTCGTGCGTCCATGGCGCCTGCGCGACCACGACGTCGGCGGAATGGATCTGGTAGGGCGTGAGGAACGCCTCGGGCGCGACGCCGAGCGCGCTCGCCATGCGGGCGCGGTTTTCGGCCACCCGGGCGCGGTCGTCGTTGGAGCCGACGCCAGCATTGAGGCTCGCATAGATGCCTTCGGATACGCCGCCCTCGCGGGTGAAGAAGGCGTGGCGGATGCCCGTCAGCGCCGCGAGCGATTTCGCCTGCAGCATCACGTCTCGAACCCGGGCAGCGTGCTGATGGCGGGTGCCGACAGACCCACCGCCTTGAACAGCGCCCCCATGCCGGCCGCTCCGCCGGCGGTGAGGCGGGCCAAGGCCACGTCGATCGCCTTCGCCTTGTCGGGCGGCGCCACCGCCTTGAGGTTGACGGCGCGCTGCTCGATGCCGAGCCGGCGCAGGAAGGTGGCCTGGTCGAGCGGGCCGTGCACGCGCGCGCCGATGTTCTCGGCGGCGGTGCCGATCGCCTGGAAATCGACGTGCGCGGTCACGTCGGAGAGGCCGGGCCCGATCAGCGGATCGGCCTTGCGCTGGCCGCGCAGGGCCTGGAACGTGTCGCCCACCATGCTGTCGATATGGCCGTAATCGATGATCAGCGCCGCGCCGCCGCCGCGCACCACGCGCCGTCCGACCTCGAGCGCCTGCGCGTCCGAGCGCCACTCGTAGAGCGAGCCGACCTCGGCCATGCGCACCTGCGGCGGCAGCGTCTGATCGAAGAATCTCAGCGGCTCCGGCGCGAGCGCGAACGCGAATTTGCCCTCCGCGTCGACGCCGATGACGCGCTCGTGCCAGCCGTCCGCCACCTTGACCGCCTGGTTGATCGGCAGGGCGTCGAAGAATTCGTTGGCGACGATGATCGCGGGGCCGTCCGGCACGTCGGCCAGCGAATCGTGCCACGCGACCGCGAGGTCGAGATTGCTCAGCGTCTGCTTCTGGCGCGCGACCAGCGCCGGGCTGGTCTCGACCAGATGAACGACGAGGGATTGGCGGAAATCGCGCATGACGTTCGCGGCGCGCAGCATATCGGACATCATGGTGGCGCGGCCCGGGCCGAGCTCGATCAGCCGCACATTGGCGGGCGCGCCCATCTGCCGCCACACCGCCGCCGCCCACAGGCCGAGCAACTCGCCGAACATCTGGCTGATCTCCGGCGAAGTGGTGAAATCGCCGGTGGCGCCGATTGGGTCGTGCGTGACGTAGTAGCCGTGCTGCGGGTGGCCGAGGCACAGGCCCATGAATTCCGACACCGGCATCGGCCCGGCGAGCGCGATCAGCCGGCGGATCTCCTTCGCGAGCGGCGTGGGTTCGGGCGGGGCAGCGCTTGGGTCGGCCATCACGGGCTCCGCGCTGATTTTCGGACAGCGCGACCGCGACGAAGCCGGCGCCGGCGATGAACAGCGGCACCGACAGCAGCATGCCCATGGTGGTGCCGTGCCACAGGAAGCCGAGCTGCACGTCGGGCTCGCGAAACAGCTCGCAGAACGAGCGCATCACGGCGTAGCAGATCGCGAACACGCCGATGATGAGCCCGGGCCGCTTCAGTGCGCCGCGCCGGATCAGCAGCGCGAGGATCGCGAACAGCACGAGGCCTTCGAGCGTCGCTTCGTAGAGCTCGCTCGGATGGCGCGGGAGCTGCGCGGGATCACGGGAAAGATGAACGCCCACGGCACGTCGGTCGGACGGCCCCATAGCTCGCCGTTCACGAAATTGGCGACGCGGCCGAGAAAGAGCCCGATCGGGGCGGCCGCGCAGGTCATGTCGCCGAGCGAGAGAATCGGGATGTGGCGCACGCGCGCGAACAGTGCGACCGCCACGACGCAGCCAATGAAGCCGCCGTGGAACGACATGCCGCCGTTCCACACCTTGAGCATCTCGAGCGGGTGCTTGAGGTAGTCGAACAAGTTGTAGAACAGCACGTAGCCGAGGCGCCCGCCCAGGATGATGCCGAGCGTGACCCAGAGCACGAAGTCGTCGAAGTCGGTGACGGTGAGCGGCGCCGGGCCGCCCCAGCGTCTCTCGTTGGTGATGATCCGGCGGGCGTAGAACCAGCCGAGCAGGATGCCGCAGATGTAGGCGAGCGCGTACCAGCGGATCGCGAATGGACCGAGCCGCACCAGGACGGGATCGAACGGCGGAAACGGCAGAACCGAAAGCGGCATGGAATCAAAGCCTGCGTGAAGCAGCCGGTGCGGTGATGCGGTAAGGCGTGGATGGCGTCAAGGGTTGCGGCCGGGCCGCAGGATCGCCATTCTCTGGGGCGCGAGCGTGACGATGCGGCGAAGCGGCGTTTGGCAAGAACAGCGGAGGAAGAAATGACGCAGACCTCGAACCGGCTGTTCGACGAATTTGCCCGACTGATGAACGACGCGGCGGGTGTCGCCTCCGGCGTGCGGCGCGAGTTCGACACGTTGGTCCGCAACCAGGCCGATCGGGTTCTGCGCGACCTCGACCTGGTGCGGCGGGAGGAATTCGAGGCCGTCAAGGAGATGGCCCGGCTGGCGCGCGAGGAAAACGAGGCCTTGCAGGCGCGCATCGCGGCCCTCGAGGCCAAGCTTGGCGCCAATGCCTGGCCGCCCGTGACATTGCCGGGCAGCCCGGAGCAGCCCGCGACTGGCCGCGGTCAGCCGCCCAGAATGTAGCTATTTCAACAGGTTGGCCTGCTGATGCTGGCACGCCGCCGGTGCGCGGGGCGTGCGCGGCTTTCTTGTCACGGCGCGGTTCGCCCGCTATAAGCGCGCCGTCCGCGGCCCCGACACCCCTGGAGGCACGCCGCGGGCACTCAGCAATCAGAACTGACCGTCAAACTCGAAGGATTTCACTATGCCGACCGTCAATGAATTGAAGGCGACGGCGCGTCCGCGGGCCGGCAAGGGGGCCGCCCGGGCCGTGCGTCGTGAAGGCCGCGTGCCGGGCGTGATCTACGGCGACAACCAGGCCCCCATCGCGATCTCGCTCGATTTCGAGGAGCTCAAGCACCGCATCCATGCGGGCCGCTTCCTCGTCAGCATCTGCAACATCGAGATCGACGGCAAGAAGCACCGCACCATTCCGCGCGACTTCCAGGTCGACCCGGTGCGCGACGATCCGATCCATGTCGACTTTCTCCGCCTCGGCGAGGGTGCGACGATCCGCGTGCGCATCCCGGTGCACGTGATGAACGTCGACCAGTCGCCCGGCGTGAAGCGCGGCGGCGCCGTCAACATCGTCACCCACCATGTCGAGGTCATCTGCCCGGCGGACAGCATTCCGGAGTCGATCGACGTCGACATCACGGGCCTCGAGATCAGCCACTCGAAGCACCTGAGCGACGTGAAGCTGCCCGCGAACGTGCGCCCGATCATGCATGGCGACGCGACCCTCATCACCATCGTGCCGCCGTCCGGCTACGCCGAAGAAATGAAGGCGGCGGCGGAAGCGGCAGCGGCGGCGGTAGCGGCCGCGGCGGCTGCGGCCGCAGCGGGTCCGGCGGGAGCGCCGGGCGCGCCTGGTGCGGCACCGGGGGCAGCCCCGGGCGCGGCGCCTGCGGGCGGTGCCGCGGCGCCGGCCGGCGGAGCGGAGAAGAAGTAAGCCGGCAGGGAGGCCATCGCGATGCGCCTCCTGGTCGGGCTCGGCAATCCGGGCACCGAGCACGTCGGCAACCGGCACAATGTCGGCTTTATGGTGCTCCAGGAAATCGCCCGCCGCCACGGCTTTCCGCCGTGGCGGCGGCGCTTCCAGGGCGTCGTGACCGAAGGCTCGCTCGGCGCCGAGCGGGTGCTGCTGCTGCTGCCCGGCACCTACATGAACAAGTCCGGCCGCGCGGTCGGCGAGGCGGCGCATTTCTACAAGCTTGCGCTCGACGACATCGTGGTGGTGCATGACGAGGTCGACCTGCCGCCCGGCAAGGTGCGGGTGAAGGCCGGCGGTGGCATCGCGGGGCACAACGGGCTGCGCTCGATCACGGCGCATGTCGGCAACGACTATCGCCGCGTGCGCATCGGCATCGGTCATCCGGGCGTGAAGGAGATGGTGCACGGTCACGTGCTCGGCGATTTCGCCAAGGCCGAGCGCGAATGGGTCGATGCGCTCGCCGACGTGATCGCCGACAACGCCGCGCTGCTCGCCAAGGGCGAGGACGCGACGTTCCAGAACAAGGTGCACCTCGCCATGCAGGCGAAGGGATTTTCCGAGCCCAAGGGCGGGCCGCAGGACGATTAGACGGATTCACCGCATATCCCGGCGAAGTGGACGCCGGTTCGCCGACCAGGATGTGCGCAAATCAAAGAGACCAACATGGGCTTCAAGTGCGGCATCGTCGGACTGCCGAATGTCGGCAAGTCGACGCTCTTCAATGCGCTGACCGCGACCGCGGCCGCGCAGGCGGCGAACTATCCATTCTGCACCATCGAGCCGAACGTCGGCGAGGTGGCGGTGCCGGACACGCGCCTCGATGCGCTCGCGAAGCTCGCCAAGTCCGCCCAGATCATTCCGACGCGGCTGACCTTCGTCGACATCGCGGGCCTCGTGCGCGGCGCCTCGAAAGGCGAGGGGCTCGGCAACCAGTTCCTCGCCAATATCCGCGAGGTCGACGCGGTCGCGCATGTGGTGCGCTGCTTCGAGGATGACGACGTCACCCATGTCGAGGGCAAGATCGATCCGATTGCCGACATCGAGACGGTCGAGACCGAGCTGATGCTCGCCGATCTCGACAGCCTCGAAAAGCGCGTCGACGCGCTGGAGAAGAAGGCGAAGGGCGGTGACAAGGAATCGAAGGAGACGCTCGACCTCGTCAGCCGATGCCTCGCGCTGCTGCGCGACGGCAAGCCGGCGCGGTTGGTCGAGCGCAAGCCCGAGGAGGCGCGCACCTTCGCGATGCTCGGGCTGCTCACGTCGAAGCCGGTGCTCTACGTCTGCAACGTCGAGGAGGCGTCCGCCGCCGGCGGCAATGCGCAGTCGCGCCGGGTCGAGGAGCGCGCCGCGCAGGAAGGTGCGGCCGCGGTCGTGATCTCGGCCAAGATCGAATCCGAGATCGCGGTGCTGCCCGCCGAGGAACGCGCCGACTATCTCGCGGCCGTCGGCTTGAGCGAAGCGGGCCTCGATCGCCTGATCCGCGCCGGCTACGGGCTGCTCCACCTCGTCACCTTCTTCACGGCCGGCCCGAAGGAGGCGCGCGCCTGGACGGTGACGCGCGGCGCGCGCGCGCCGCAGGCCGCGGGCGTGATCCACACCGATTTCGAGCGCGGCTTCATCCGCGCCGAGACCATCGGCTACGACGATTACGTCGCGTGCGGCGGCGAAGCGGGCGCGCGCGATGCCGGCAAGCTGCGGCTCGAAGGCAAGGACTACCCCGTCGCCGACGGCGACGTGATGCATTTCAGGTTTGCGACGTAGCGACGTAGGTGGGCAAAGGCGGTCCGAGGGTCTCTTGTCTGCCGAGACGCCTGCTCCGCCGTGCCCACACGGGGCTGCGCCGCTGCGCGCGTGGGCACGGCGGATCAGATGACGTGCCTCATGCAAGAGATCGTGGCCGCCTTTGCCCACCCTACGGGGTACGGACACCCTTACTACGGCTCGCCTTGTCGCCGGATCTCGCCGAGATGCTCGTTGATGCGGAAGACGATGAGCACGAACTCCGCCGCGATGCGCGCCATGAAGATGCCGATCACCATCATCAGCAGCGCGCCGATCATGGCGAGGATGCCGTCGACCAGGCTCGCGGTCATCTCGAACAGGCCGGCGACGAGGCCGCGCAGGCCGGTCAGCACCACGACGGCGAGCGCGAGCCAGTAGAAGATCTTGATGACCGACGGCGTAATGAAGCGTTCCCACTGGAACAGGTCGCGAATGTCGAACATGCCGCCTCCCTCTCGACCCCGTTGTCGGCCGAGTTGTACGTAAATCGGGGTAACCAATTGGTTTACGAGAGGACGCAGGTGCGCGGCGAAATGATGTCCGCATTGTGCCCCATCTCACGATACCATTGACGACGGCGGTTGGCGCTGGCTACGCCTGCGACAGGGAACCCGCGAGACAGCCGTGCCGAAATATTACTGGGAAGACTTCGCTCCCGGCCACGTGGCCGAGTACGGGGCCTACGAGGTGACCGCCGAGGAGATCAAGGCGTTCGCGGCCGAGTTTGACCCGCAGCCCATGCATCTCGACGAGGAGGCGGCGCGCGCCAGCATCGTGGGCGGCCTGTGCGCGTCGGGCTGGCACAGCTGCGCGATCATGATGCGCATCTTGGCGGACGGCTTCGTGCTCGATTCCGCCTCGATGGGCGCGACCGGCTGCCCCGAGATCAAGTGGATCGCGCCGGTGCGGCCGGGCGACCGGCTGCGCGTCCGCGTCAAGGTGCTCGAGACCCGCGTCTCCAAGAGCCGGCCCGAGATGGGCTTCGTCGATGCGCGCTTCGACATGCTCAACGCCGCCGATCTGCCCGTGATGACGGTGACGACGCACATGATGCTCGAGCGGCGCGCGGGGGCGGGCGCATGAGGTACTTCGAGGACATGCGCGTCGGCGAGCGCACCGAGCTCGGCAGCCACACCTTCACGGCGGACGAGATCAAGGCGTTCGCGCGGCGCTACGACCCGCAGCGCTTCCATGTCGACGAGGACGCGGCGGCGCGCTCGCATTTCGGCCGGCTGTGCGCGTCGGGCTGGCATACGACCGCGGTCTACATGCGCCATTTCGTCGACTTCGAGCGGCGCGAGGCCGAACGCATGCGCGCCGCTGGCGAGACGCCCGCCAAGGCCGGGCCGTCGCCCGGGATCCGCGAGTTGTGCTGGCTCAAGCCGGTCTATGCGGGCGATACGATCAGCTTCGCGCGCGAGGTGAAGGAACTGCGCGACGCGACCGGCCGTCCCGGCTGGGGCCTGATGGTCGCGCTCAACACGGGCACCAACCAGAACGGCGATCTGGTGGTCTCCTTCCTCGGCGCCAAGTTCGCCGAGAAGCGGACAAAGGCGTAGCCACGTAGCCCGGATGGAGCGCAGCGAAATCCGGGAGCGCGCTGTCCCGCATATCGCTGCGCTCATCCGGGCTACGGGATGCGGGCTACGACGTAGCCTCTTGCTCGCAAAAAAATGCTGGCCGAGGATTGCGGGCGGTGGCGGACCTCCCCAGATACGCCTTGCAGCACTGAACCGGGGCGCAAGTGATGGATTGCACGTCATGGATTTGTTGAGGCTCGTGGCGCTCGACACCGAGGACATCGCGGTCGTCTCGGCGCATGTCCAGGACTTGGTCGTCAAGATCGGCGAGATCATGTGGCGGCCGGCCGAGAAGCGCGCGATCATCGTGCTCAACCGGTTCGACTGGGAGAGCGCGCAGAGCCCCGAGCCGCCCTATCGCCGCCGGCATGCCGCACTGCGGTTCGAGCGCGTCAATGCGGTTCGCCAACGCAACATCGCCTGTGGCCAGAAGGACGCGGTGCTCAACCTGCTCGCGGTCGAGTTCACCGAGACCGATGCGCCCGCCGGCACCGTGACGCTGACGTTCTCGGGCGGCGCCGCACTGCGCCTCGAGGTCGAATGCCTGGAGGCGGAGCTCGCCGACCTCGGCCCGGTCTGGGCCACCGCCGCTTGCCCGGCCCACGCCGACCGGCCGGGGGCGGTGAGGACGGCTTAACTCGAATCTCAACGGTTTCGCCGTCACCCTGAGGTGCCCGCGCGTGGCGCGGGCCTCGAAGGGCCTGTGCGGTGCGGCTTGCTCGCTGCGCCACCTCGGCCGATCATCCTTCGAGGCTCGCTTCGCTCGCGCCTCAGGATGACGGGTTTGGCTTAGTGCCGGGTGACGAAGCGAATTGAGTGCCGCGAACCCGCTGCACGGTTGACAGTCAACGCCAGGGTTGACGCGCCCGCGGCGGCGGGCCATTGAGCGCTCGTCACAGGGCTCCGCCATGCCGCTTCGCCTCGATACGCGCGACGCCGATTTTGCCGAGCGTTTTGCCGCGTTTCTCGCCACCAAGCGCGAGGCGTCGCAGGACGTCGAGCAGGCCGTGCGGGCGATCATCGCCGACGTGGTCGCGCGCGGCGACGAGGCGCTGATCGAGCTCAGCCGCCGGTTCGACCGGATCGATCTCGCGAGCGTCGGCCTGCGCGTGACGCCCGACGAGATCGCGGCCGCCGCGGCCGCGTGCGACCCGGTTGCGCTCGATGCGCTCAAGCTCGCGCGCGAGCGCATCGAGGCCTATCACCGCCGCCAGCTGCCGCGTGACGAGCGCTTCACCGATGCGTTGGGCGTCGAGCTCGGCTATCGCTGGACCGCGATCGCGGCTGCCGGCCTCTACGTGCCGGGCGGCACTGCCGCATACCCATCTTCGGTCCTGATGAACGCCGTGCCCGCCAAGGTCGCGGGCGTCGAGCGCCTCGTCATGGTGGTGCCGGCGCCGGACGGAAAGCTCAACCCGCTGGTGCTCGCGGCGGCATCGCTCGCGGGCGTCGACGAGGTCTACCGCGTCGGCGGCGCCCAGGCGGTCGCGGCGCTCGCCTACGGCACCGCGACGATCGCGCCGGTCGATAAGATCGTCGGCCCCGGCAACGCCTATGTGGCGGCGGCCAAGCGCCTCGTCTTCGGCAAGGTCGGCATCGATATGATCGCGGGGCCGTCCGAGGTGCTGATCGTCGCCGACCGCGACGCCAACGCGGACTGGATCGCGGCCGACCTGCTGGCGCAGGCCGAGCACGACACGGCGGCGCAGTCGATCCTCATCACCGACGACACGATGCTGGCGCGCGAGGTCGAGATCGCCGTGATGGGGCAGCTCGCGACCTTGCCGCGCGCCGACGTCGCTTCCGCCTCGTGGCGCGATTACGGCGCCACCATCCTGGTCGAGTCGCTCGACGACGCCGTCGTGCTGGTCGATGCGGTCGCGCCCGAGCATCTCGAGATCGTCGCGCGCGATGCCGAGCGCCTGGCGGCGCGCATCCGCAACACCGGCGCGATCTTCCTTGGGCCCCACACGCCGGAGGCGATCGGCGACTACGTCGCGGGGTCGAACCACGTGCTGCCGACCGCGCGCTCGGCGCGCTTCTCGTCCGGCCTCGGCGTGCTCGACTTCATGAAGCGCACCTCCATGCTCAAGTGCGGGCCCGCCCAGCTCGCCGCGCTCGGGCCCGCCGCGATCGCGCTCGGCGAGGCCGAGGGGCTGAGCGCCCACGCGCGCTCGGTCGCGATCCGGCTCAACCGAAGATGAACGCGACGCCCCCCGCGGGTGACCAGCGGCTCGTCAAGCTCACGCTCGACGAGAACTCGATCGGCCGCTCGAGCCCCGACGTCGAGCATGAGCGCGCGGTCGCGATCTACGATCTCCTGCAGGACAACTCGTTCGCGCCGATCGGCCACGAGGGCGGCCCTTACGCGCTGCATCTCGCGGTCGTCGCCAACCGGCTGGTGTTCGACGTGCGCGCCGCCGATGACAGCGCGGTCGTCACCCATCACCTGTCCCTCACGCCGCTCAAGCGGCTCGTGAAGGATTACTTCATGATCTGCGACAGCTATTACCAGGCGATCCGCGCGTCGACGCCGAGCCAGATCGAGGCGATCGACATGGGTCGCCGCGCCCTGCACAACGAAGGCTCCGAGCTGCTGATCGAGCGCCTGAAGAACAAGATCAGCATGGACCACGACACGGCGCGCCACCTGTTCACGCTCATCACCGTGCTGCACTGGAAAGGCAAAGGGTGAGCGTCGGGGAGGCGCCCGCACCGGTCGGCGCCCAGCCGCACGCGGTGCTGTTCTCGTGCGGGCTCAACTCGGTGCGCTCGCCCATGGCGGCGGCGCTGTTCCGGCATCTGTTCGGGCACCGCGCCTATGTGGCGTCGGCGGGCGTGCGCATCGCCGAGCTCGATCCGTTCGCGGCCGCCGTGATGGACGAACTCGGCCTCGACATCTCCAAGCACCGGCCGATGACCTTCGAGGAGCTCGACGACTGGGAAGGGCTCAACTTCGACCTGATCGTCACCCTGTCGCCGGAGGCGCACCACAAGGCGCTCGACCTCACCCGCACGATCGCGGCCGACGTCGAGTATTGGCCGACGCCCGATCCGACCGACACCGAAGGCAGCCGCGAGCAGCGGCTCGACGCCTACCGGGCCGTGCGCGACATGCTGCTCGCCAGGATCAAGGAACGGTTCGGGTCGGCGCCAGTGGGGAACGAGTAGCCCGGATGAGCGAAGCGACATCCGGGAACACCGTCCCCGCATGTCGCTGCGCTCATGCGGGCTACGGACCGCGGTTGTGGCGGCACACGCCATCCGCTACGTTCCGCGCGATCCCACCTTGAGACCAGCACCAATCGATGATCGGCCGCCCCAAGATCGTGCTTGCCTCCGGCTCGCCGCGCCGCCTCGCCTTGCTCAACCAAGCCGGCATCGAGCCCGACGCGCTGCGGCCCGCGGATATCGACGAGACCCCGATCAAGGGCGAGTTGCCGCGCGCCTGCGCCAACCGGCTGGCGCGCGCGAAGGCCGAGGCCGCGCTCGCGACCGTGCGCCTCGATGAGGATCTCAAAGGTTCCTACATCCTCGCGGCCGACACCGTGGTCGCGGTCGGCCGCCGCATCTTGCCCAAGGCCGAGCTGCTCGACGAGGCCTCGCAGTGCCTGCGCCTGCTGTCAGGCCGCAACCATCGGGTCTACTCGGCGATCTGCCTCGTCACGCCGAAGGAGGCGTTCCGCCAGCGGCTGGTCGAGACGCGCGTGCGCTTCAAGCGGCTCTCGCCGCAGGACATCGAGGGCTATCTGGCGTCGGGCGAATGGCGTGGCAAGGCCGGCGGCTACGCGGCGCAGGGCCTCGCCGGCAGCTTCATCGTCAAGCTGGTCGGCTCCTACAGCAACGTGGTCGGGCTGCCGCTCTACGAGACCTCCGCGCTGCTCGCGGGCGAGGGCTACCCGATCCATTTCGGCTGGCTCAACGCGGTGTGATCTTGCTTTCCCCTCCCCCGCTTGCGGGGGAGGGATACGCGCGAAAGCGCGCGGGAGGGGGCAAGTCGGCAGGCGTAGTGCTTGGGGCTTCCCCCTCCCCGCCCTCCCCCGCAAGCGGGGGAGGGGGACCAGCTTCAGAGTTCGCGGCGAACAAGCATGAACATCGCCCTCTGGCTCCATCGCGCGGGACGCGCGCAAGGCGACCGGCCGGCGGTTGGCTACGGCGAGCGCGTGCTGCGGACCTACGGCGAATTCGCCGGGCGCGCGGCGCGGATCGCGGGCGCGCTGCGCGAGCGCTGCGGGCTCGCGCCCGGCGACCGCGTCGTGATCGCGGCGAAGAACGCGCCCGACTACCTCGACGTGCTCTACGGCATCTGGCACGCCGGGCTGGTCGCGGTGCCGGCGAATGCCAAGCTGCATGGCGCGGAGCTCGGCTACATCGTCGAGCAATCGGGCGCACGCGTCTGCTTCGCGTCGAGCGACGTCGAGGCCGCGCTCGCGCCGCATGCGCCGGCGACCCTCGAGCGGCTGATCACGATCGGCGGCGCGGATCACGAGTTGCTTCTCGCCGCGTCCGCGATCGACGTCGTGCCGCGCGCGCCCGACGATCTCGCCTGGCTGTTTTACACCTCGGGCACCACCGGCCGGCCCAAGGGCGCGATGCTCACCCACCGCAACCTCGCGCGCGTGAGCCAGAGCTACGCGGCCGAGGTCGACCCGGTCGCGCCCGGCGATGCGCTGCTGCACGCGGCGCCGATGAGCCATGGCTCCGGCCTCTACATCATGGCGCAGGTGATGCGGCTTGCGGTCAACGTGGTGCCGGAGTTGGGCGCGTTCGAGCCGGACGAGGTGTTTCGCCTGTTCGACGCCTGGCGGCGCGCCTCGATGTTCGCGGCGCCCACCATGGTGAAGCGCCTCGTCGCGCACGGCGGCGACTGTAACACCGAGAACATCCGCGCCATCATTTGGGGCGGCGCGCCGATGTATGTCGAGGACGCGCGTGCGGCGCTCGACCGTTTCGGGCCGCGGCTCGTGCAGATCTATGGGCTCGGCGAGAGCCCGATGACGATCACGACCCTGTCGCGCGAAGACATCGCCGACCGCGGCCATCCGCGCTGGCTCGCGCGGCTCGGCTCGGCCGGGCGGCCGTTTGCGGGCGTCGACGTCATGGTGGCGGACGCGCGACGACCGGCCGCTGCCGGACGGCGAAAGCGGCGAGATCCTGTGCCGCGGCGACGTCGTGATGGCGGGCTACTGGAAGAACGAGCAGGCGAGCGCCGCGACCTTGCGCGGCGGCTGGCTGCACACCGGCGACATCGGCGCGTTCGATGCCGATGGCTACCTGACCCTGAAGGACCGCGCCAACGACCTGATCATCTCGGGCGGCTCCAACATCTATCCGCGCGAGGTCGAGGAGGTGCTGCTCCGGCACGCCGGCGTGCGCGAGGTCTCGGTGATCGGCCGGCCCGACCCGGAATGGGGCGAGACGGTGGTCGCCTACGTGGTGGGCGCGGCCGACCGCGCCGCGCTCGATGCGCTCTGCCTCGACCACATCGCCCGCTTCAAGCGGCCGAAGGACTACGTCTTCGTCGACGCGCTGCCGAAGAACAACTACGGAAAGATCCTCAAGACCGAATTGCGCCGGATGGACGCGAAGAGGTAGCGCGAACAGGCACTGCGCCAGCGCTCCCTCTCCCCGCAGGGGAGAGGGAAGAAGGTCCGTTCCATGCTCCCGCTATGTGCTCTAAAATGCCTCTCGGGCGACGCTGCTGCAGGACCGCTTTCGTGATCGATCGCCGCCGTTATCTTCAACTGGCCAGCGCCGCCGCGCTGGCGCCGGCGTTCGGCGCGTCGGCGCGCGCGCAACCGATCATCTACCCGGATCATCCGGTCTATCTCGTCGTGCCGTTCGCGCCGTCGACCCTCGTCGACGAGATCGGCCGCGTGCTGGCGGCCCGCCTCACCGACATGTGGGGCGAGAAGGTCGTGATCGAGAACCGCAAGGGCGCGAACGGCGACATCGCGGCCGAGGCCGTCACCCGCGCGGCGCCGGACGCCTACACGTTGCTGCTCGCCTCGATCGGCTTCGCGATCAACGGGTTCCTGTCGCACAAGAAGGAATACGACCCGGTGGCGGATTTCGCGCCGGTGTCGCTCATGTGCAGCTATCCGCATCTCATGACGGTGCCGGACTCGTCGCCGGCGCGCACCGTGCAGGAGTTCATCGCCTACGCCAGGGAATTTCCGCGCCGCCTCACCTTCGCGTCGTCGTCGCTCGGGACCTCGTCGTACCTCGCCGGAGAGCTCATGAAGCGGATGGCGCGGATCGACATGACGCACGTGCCCTATCCGGGGCCGGGGCTCGCCTTCAACGACGTGATGGCGGGCCGGGTCGACGTGATGTTTCCGTCCGCGAGCGTTGCCCTGCCGCTGGTGCGCAGCGGCAAGCTGCGCGCGCTCGCGGTCACGTCGGCGACGCGCGCGCCGTGGGCGCCCGATCTTCCGACCGTCGCCGAATCGGGCCTGCCGGGCTTCGAGGTCGCGTCGTGGTACGCGCTGCTCGCGCCGGCGCGCACGCCGCCCGAGATCGCCGCCAAGATCAGCGCCGACGTCGCGCAGGTGGTCCGCGCGCCGGAATTCGCCGAGCAGCTCGACAAGATCGCCCTCACGGCGGCGGGTGTCGCCGTCATGCCGGTCGGCTCCAGCCCCGAGGAGCTCGGGCATTATCTCAAGGCCGAGGTCGACAAATGGGGCCCGGTGATCACCGACGCGCAGACCAAGGCGAACGAGTGATTCCGTCACCCTGAGGCGGCCGCCGAACGCGGCCCTCGAAGGGCGACGGCCGCTGCGGTGCTGCTTGCGCGCTTGCCGAACTACCGCGGCCGATCATCCACGCGATCTCGGGTCTACCCGAGATCGCCATTATTGATGCTCAGGTCGGCTACAGCCGACCTGAGAGGGCTCGCTGCGCTCGCGCCTCAGGATGACGGGTCTCGCGCGTGAAGATCAGGTTTCCTAAATAGCGTTCATGTCCGAGCAACCCACCCCGACCAAACTCTGCCCGATCTGCGGCAAGCCGGCCGATCCGCGCGCGCGCCCGTTCTGCTCGCGGCGCTGCGCCGACGTCGACCTGCATCGCTGGTTCAGCGGCGCCTATGCGGTGCCGGCGGTGGAGAACGACGAGCTCGATGACGGCGCCGGCGACGACGCCGAGCGCTGACCGCGCGGTCGCGACCACGCCATCACGGGCACTCGGCGCCGCTGTCGATCCAGGCCTGGATGAGCGCGCCGGCAAGCTGCTGTGTGCCGGGCGCGGATTTACGGCCCTTGCCCGGGTCCCAGGCGTAGGCGACGAGCTCCTGATCCTTGGCGACGTGCTCGTGGAGCATCGCGAGATCGCGCCCGCCGTTGCGGCGCTTGTCCTTGAGCTGGCGGCAAATCTCGCCCGTGGTCTTGCCCTGCCATGCCATCGAGATCGGCGCGAGGCGCCAGTCCGGACGGCCCGGGATGCTGGCATAGCGCGCGACCGCGCCCGGATAGAGGTCGACCGTGCGGCTCATGTGGCAGGCCTGGCACGCCGCTCCCGGCGGGCCCGCATCGCTTGCGCCGCGCACGATCGGCGGCCGGTGCGGATGGTTGTCGTCGCCCTGGGTCGGATGATCGCCGGCCGGGTGGCAGTTCATGCAGCGCGGCGAGACGAATACCTTGGCGGCCTCGCCGAACAGCGCGCGCGAGCGCGCCGCGCGGTCGGCAATGTTCGCGAACGCCGCGGGCGGGCGCAGGCCGTTGACGGCGTCCGTTTGCGCGAGCGCCGCCATGGTGCCGAGCGCGGCGGCGACGAGAGCCGCGCCGGCGAGAGGTGTGAGCCTGAGCCGCATGGTCTCGGGTTCCAATGTGTCCGCTCCGTCAACGCTCGATCTGCGTGAACGGTTCGCGGCCCGCTTTGGGGGGCACGCCGCCGGCAGCGATGCCGATGCCGAAATCCGCTGACCGCGTGGGCGCTTACGTGTTCCTGGACACGTCGGAGACGAGCCTCTATAACCCCCGGCGCTCTCCTTGCCCCGCGTTCGCGGGGTCGGCGCCCAGGTAGCTCAGTTGGTAGAGCACGTGACTGAAAATCACGGTGTCGGTGGTTCGATCCCGCCCCTGGGCACCATCTTTTCGATCCAGGAGCTGTGCGAGGTTCGGCTTCTGTTCGTGTGTGCGGTCAAAATTGAAAGTCGATTGAGGGTCAATTTTGCGTGCCGATTTGTCACTCTCGCTTTTTGTCCTATAGACAGGCTGTTCAACCTATAGATGAATGGGGACTTGGTGAAATGGACGGCGCTGCTGTCGATTGTGCCCACATTGTTGCTCGTTAGTTGTGCCACGACAGCCCCTTCATCCAAAGCTACCGGTGCGCACCCGGATTTGCCGACAAATTATCGTCAGCAAATCGCCGCGTTCATGCGAACCCAGATGTTTGCACAACGCGGCATCAGCGGAGCAGAAATCTCAGAACCGAACAGAACCTTTGCAGGCTTAATAAATGGCGGAGATCGAGATCTCGTCTGCGTTCGCATTGGTGGTTCTCTCGGCACTATCCGAGGCTACGTCTTCATTGACGGAAAGCTATCTGGGGACACAGGCGGGGTCGTCGGCCAATTGGGAGCGGGAGTTCTAACCGTACGCATGGCGTGTGGTGAGAACCCAAACTTTAAACCATACCCCGAAGCCGACTATCAACCGCGAGGATGATTTTCAAACGTAAAAGCCGCTGCGCGGTCCCGAAGCGGTGGCGAAAGAATGCGTCGAAGAGTTCTTGAGCACGAAATTCGACGGCGGTCGCCATCAAAAGCGCGTCGATAAGCTGGGTCCCTGTTAAGACTGCAGAGTTCGAGTGCGGCAGCCTGTCCCTGGACTTGCCGAAGGCAAGACCCGAGGGCTCAATCCGGGCACTCGCTGGCCTTACCAAGGCGGGATTGTTTCACTTCACCCCATAACCCGCATATTCGGTCGCGATGTCGGCCTTGATCGCCTTGGCGGCCGCGATGTCGGCCTCGCCGCCCGCCGTGTCGCCGCTCCTGCGCTTGGCGAGGCCGCGCGCGTAAAGCGAGCCGGCGTCCTTTGGGTTCATCGCGATCGCCGCACTGAAGTCCGCGATGGCGCGGTCGAACGCGCCGAGCTTGAACTGCACCGCGCCGCGGGTGTTGATCGTGTTGGCCCGGTTGGCGGGGGAAAGGCGCAGCAACTCGGTGCAGTCGGCGAGCGCCTGATCGAGGTCGCGGTCCATGAGGAAGCGGGCCCAGCAGCGGTTGTTGTAGGCATCGGCGTTTTTTGGATCGAGCCGGATCGCCTCGTTCAAGTCGGGGATGGCGCGTTCGTGGTCGCCCTTGTCGTTGTACGCGTTGCCCCGGTTGCTGTAGGTGTTGGCCTTCGGATCGAGCCGGATCGCTTCGTTGAAATCGGCGATGGCGCGGTCGTAGTCGCCCTTGTTGGCGTAGGCGATGCCCCGGCTGTCGTAGGCAGCGGCAAGCCTGGGCGGCGTTTCCCGGCCGGATTCGATCAAGGTCGAGCAGCTCCGAATCTGCTGATCCCAATCTACGCCCGGAATTCCCGTGCAGCTCTGCCACTGCGGCGAAGGCTGCGCGTGCGCCTGCGGCGACGGCAGCATGAGTCCGGCAACAGCAGCGATCCAAAAAAACCTGAGGCGCATGTCTTTCCTCATGTCGACCAGCGGGAGATGTTACGCGCACGTGCGCCGAGTACCTCGGCTACCTGCATGTCGATGGCCGGCAGCCGTCCGCGGCCGGGATGGGCGTGAAATTGCGCGGCGGCCTGATATGCATGCCAAGCGGCACGAGGCGCGCGGTCGGCGCCGACAGACACCACGCCCAGGGCACGACGCTAGGGGCGCGTTGAAGGGGCGGCAACGGAACATTTTGCATCGATCGGGAACCCGCGACGCTTTCTCGTTGACTTGGCGCCGCCGCAACGTACCAATCCAGTACGCATCTTGTGAACGGGGCACGCGGATGTGCGCTCCGTTCCACTTGCGAACCGGCCGGCCCGTCGGTTGAGGAAAATCCGTTCCGCGGCATGACGGACGTCAGGCGCCTGATCCAGGCACGCTGATCTACGAGTGCATCGCCCGGTCAGTGCCGAAATTGGAGCTGTCCCATGACCAGATACACGCTCGCTGCCCTTGCCCTTCTCGTGGCGATGCAGTCGTCGTTGCCCGCGATGGCAGCCCAAGGCGGCGGCCGGGCCGTCAGCTGTCGCGAGCAATGCACAAAACGGCCATGCCAGGCATCGCCAGCGGAGTGTCGACGATATCGCGACGAATGTCTCGCCGAGTGCCGGTGGTGATCGGCTCGGCGCAGGCGGACGCAAGGTTCATCATGTGGCGATCGGAGAGGAGAACTGAAGATGATTGATTTCAAGCGCGGCTTGGCGCTCGCCGTGGTGGTTGGCGGCATCGTCGCGAGTGCCGGTGTGGCGCGGGCGCAGGACGGCGACGAATGCGTACAGCTCTTCATCGACCGCAACCAAGTTTATGCGGAGGCGCATTATTGCTTCAAGACGAGAGAGGCGCTCGCCTATTTCAGCAATGCGGGCTGCATCCCGGGGGAGCCGCGTCTAACTCGCGGCCAGGAACGGCGCGTCGCGGAAATCCAGAGGGAAGAGCGGCGCCACAATTGCCGCACGCGATAAGGGCCGAGGATTTCCTTCAGGCGGTTGGTATGCGAGGCCAGCCGCGCCGGGTGATCGCACCGTGGCGGCGCGCGAGCGTCAGATCTTGCCGGCAAAATTCTTGTCGAAGACGCCGATCTGCTTCTGCGCGTCTTCCGGCATGTCGGGCACGCTGATCGCGCGGCCCATGAAGGTTGCCCAGGGTTTCTCGGCGACCGGTTGCAGCGCCGCGAAGTTCCAGAATTGCCGCTCCTTCATCTCGATCTCGGTCACCGCGTGGTCGAGCACCCAGCTGCGCAACATGGTGAACCGGCTGTTTTCCGGTTGCGTGAACATCTCGTTGGGCAGGGCCTTGCGCATGGGAGCTCTCCTCGATCTCGCCGCCGCGCCGCATGACGGCCGCGCTTGGACGATGTGAAACGCCGGTTGTGAAGCGCCAGTGTCGGGACGCGCGCCGCATCGGCGCGGCGGCGCCAAGCGCGATGTCACGGCTGATTGTCGATGGTGCCGTCGCGGGCGCACGTTGCTGGTCCCGCTGGTGGTGAGCGCCACCATAGGGGCCAAAGGTAAACAACTTGGCCGTGCGACCTGCGCGTCACGATGAACGAGAGATCCTCGTTTCGCCGCAAGCCGTTGGCGAAAAAGGCTGGCATTCCGACCCCCGGGCGCATATGTTAGGCAGACCATCGGCTTTGGCCCGGCCGCCGATGGCTGAGAGATGGTTGCGCTCCCGCCCTGACGAAGAGGAGCGCACGTTTATCCGCTCGATTTCGCGCACCGTTACGTTCGACAGCACTTGGATCGCACGGGACCAAGTGCAGACAGCGCGCGGCCGTCCGAAAGCCGCCCGGCGCGAACGAAATCGGTGAGATTTTTTGCTTCCGTCGTCCAGGCGATCGGCGCTTGCGCTCGCCGACACCGGCCAGCCGCCCGCGATCGCAACAGAAGGGAACGCATCCATTGCAAGTCTTTGTCCGCGACAACAACGTCGACCAGGCGCTTCGCGTCCTGAAGAAGAAGATGCAGCGCGAAGGCGTATTTCGCGAGATGAAGCAGCGCCGCTTTTATGAGAAGCCGTCCGCAAGGACGACGCGGGAAAAAGGCGAAGCCGTGCGGCGCGCGCGCAAAGCGGCCCGCAAGCAGGCGATCCGCGAGGGGCTGATCGCAGCTCCGCCGAAGAAGAAGCTCGAGGCCGGGAGAGGGCGGCCGGGCGGCCCGCCCCGACCGGGCGCTCCGAGCCGGCCTGGCGGCCCCGGCGGGTTCGATCAGATGCGCTCCGGGGTGAGGTGATCCGATGCGCCTTTACGTTTTCAAGTCGGATGCGAGCGGCGAGCTGCGCGCCTTTGCGGGCGACATCACGGGCAGCAGGCTGCCGGAAAAATTCCGTCCCTGGCATGCGGTCGGCGCCGTTGCGCCGGGTGCGGCCCCGCCGCACGGGCTTTCGCGCGACGGCATCGAAAAAGCCATCGGTGACCACGGCTTCCAGCTGTGGCGCCTCAAGCCGAAGGCAAAGGCTGATTGAGGGCGACAATGGGGCCGTGCTTGCCGGGTCGCGCCCCGTCGCAGTTGGAAGTCGTGAGCAAACAGCGGCGTGCGCGCGGTGCGAGCCACGTGCACGACGGCACTTAACCACGAACGGGAGCGCTTCATGGAACGCGCGGCGAAAGTGGAAGACGGCGTCGGCGAGCGCGCTCGCGCGCCGACGCGCGATCTGTCCGGCTTCGATTACAACGCTTCGGCGGAGCTGTTCCTCAGCCGCAGCCGGGCGGCCAAGAGCTGGCCCAAATACAAGCGGTTCGACACCGCCGCGGAAGCGGTGCGCTTCGTCATCGAGGACCTTCCCGCCGCCGTATTGCCGGGCACCTACCTGCTGGTCGACGAGACGCGCTTCGGCGCCGACGAGATTCGCTATCTCTATGAAGGCGGCGAGTATCCGCTGCCGCGTAACAACACGAAATCCTGACCACTGATCGGCGTCACGTCTCGTCCTTCGGCGGCTCCACGGGCTCGCCGGACAGGCGCTGAAAATCGTCGAGGACGGCGGCGATCAGCTTTTGCCGGCGCGGATCCTGGGCATCGACGCTTCCCGCGAACAGAGTGAGCAGATAGCGCGCCTTTTCGGCGGCATCCTCCCAGCTCTCGGCCGGCGCCGCGACCAGCTGCTCTTCCAATGCGTCCTGCCGAGTGCGCAGCGCATCGCGCTGCTCGCGCACCTCGGTGTGCAGCCGGCGCAGCCGCGTTTCCTTTTGCGCCGACATTCCGCGGTGCTTGTCGAGATCAATGGTCTTTTCAGTCATTGGCTTTTCTCCATGCGGCGATGTGCGGCTCGTGCGGCCGGGCGAGGCGCTCAGCCGAGCTTCATGACGCCGTTGCCACAGGGTTGGGAGCACCTTGCGCCTTTTTGCAGGAGAGCGGGAGTCCGGCCGTGCCGGAATACGGCCGCGCCCACCCGCGTGCCGCCGCGAAACCGGGAAAAACCAGTGTTTGGAGCATGTTACGGCTCATCCGAAAATAATGCTGGCGCTTGCGTATCAGCGTCGCCATGTTAAATCGAGGGCGGCCAGCGTCAGCACATGGACGCGGTCGCGGCGTCCTTCAGGCCAGTCGTCGCCACGAACCGTAAACGGCGTCGGCGTTCACTCGGACGACACGGTTGGGCGATCATCCGCCGGACAACGCGACACATCCGGGTGCACGAGCTTGGGAACCGCTGAAGGCCGCGCATGAAACGTACCCGGAGTACCCGGACGCGGGCTCAAAGCACGTCGGACGCATCGCGCTTTACGCACCTGTCGGCCAGCGTCAGCGAAGAAGACGGCGGCTTCACGGTGCAAGTCAAACTGTATGACGAGGCGAAGCCCGAGAAGGGCGTCTGGGGCGAGGAGATCGCGGAGTCGATCGAGGCGGCGTCCGCGATGCTCGACGAGCTGGCGGCGGCGTATTCGATCCCGCAAGCCCGCATCAAGATTCAGGTGCGCATGGCCAACGCCAGGGAGGGCACGCGGCACTGAACGATTGCGCCTCGTGATTGGCGCGGCCTGCTGCCCGATCATCGCATCCGCAGCATTACGGCCGACCGCACACGAGAGGACACGGGACGCGAGCCACCGTCAGCGAGGAACGGCAGATGGCAGCCCGGCTGATCGATCGATACCGCAAGGTGCGGAAGAAATGGATGTCGCGGATTGCGGACAGCGACGGAGCGGCCGACGCCCGCTGCGCGCGCTGCAACGAACGGGCGCCGCCCGTTCCGATCACGTCGCGCGTCTCCGACGCGGGACTGCTCGTGCGGACGTGGCGCTGCGCGGGATGCGGCAACGAGTGGATCACATCGATCGAGGCGACACCATGAGGGAACGTCGCGCTCCCGGCGTCGTCGGCCACCGTTTTACGCTCGGCCGCACCGTCTGGCTGGCGAGGTCGTTGACCCTGCCGAATATCGCCGACGGCGAATATACGATCATTGCTCTTCTTCCGTTACGCGACGGCGAATTCCAATATCGCGTCAAAAGCACGCTCGAGCCGTACGAGCGTGTCGTGAACGAAGATCAACTGGCTGCGCCAGAGTAGCCGCGGCCGGCGCGCGTCTGCGCGGTCATGATGCAAGCGCCGTCGGCGGCCGCGCGAGCGGATACGCGGCGCTTTCGTACAATTCGCGGATTCCCTCGCCGTCGAAACGCACCTCGTCGACCTCGAGACACGCCCCCACCAGCATTTGCGGCGGCATCTCCTCGATCGCGAACCGGATGGCGTCCGCGGCGCGGGCGAACCGCCGATATTCAAGCGGGTGGCGCTTGACCCGCCGGCTCTTGTTGGAACGCAATTCTGCCGCGTTGCTGTAGCCAAACAGGTCCGCCGCGATGTCGTAGTCGAACACGATGGTCATCGGGCCTCCGGCTCACAAGGTACGTGCTGAAGCGTGCGAACGACGAAGAGGCCGCCCGCCTGGACGGCCCCCCTGCATCATCACGCTCGATCGGATATCGGGCGACGAAACGTCCGACGTCGGCTCACTTCTGCTGCGGTTGCGCGCCGGACTTGTCGATGTCCGGTTTGTTGTCGCCCTGGGTCTGCTGCGGAGGATTCTGTGCCGGAGCGACGGTCGGATTGCTGGGCGGCGCGACGGGCTTCTGTTGTTCGTTCGTCATGAGGAACTCCTCAAGCAAGGATTAAAAGAATTTTTCAAGGTACATCTTCTAGTTGGGGCGTGTCGCAGGACAAACAAGGGACCTGCCATTATATATTCGACACTGGATGGCATTGCGCTCGACATTGCGATCATAAGGGCATAAGGATTCATATCGCCGAGACGCCGGATCAAAGCGGCCCGGCCCTTCACACCAACCCATCCGACCGGCGCATGCCCGATCACGGGGGTGCCATGTCATTGAGCTTTCCAAACGACAGCCGCAGCTACGATGCGACGCGGAGGGCGGTGCGATTCTGGGGCTACAACTCGGCCATGGAGACCTCGTTCTTCGTGACTTACGAGGCCCTCAAGCGCCTGCAATCCGATCTCATGTACGACGAAGCCGCGGCGTTGCTCGCGTTCGATCACCACCGCAATGCGATCTACGCCGCCGCCACGAAGGTCTATGCGCGCGGGCGCAAGGGATCCTACGAGTTGACGGCTGCGGAGTTTTGATGCGCGCGTGTCCGCCATGTGGGCCGATCGGCATCGACGATCCCCGGCGCAAGGAGCCGCGATGAAAGATATCCGCGACGTCTACATGAACAACGTCATCCCGATGGTGGTCGAGCAGACCAACCGGGGCGAGCGCTCCTACGACATTTTCTCGCGGCTCCTCAAGGAGCGCATCATCTTCGTCACCGGCCCGGTCGAGGACGGGATGTCGACCCTCGTGATCGCGCAGCTTCTCTTTCTCGAAGCCGAGAATCCGAAGAAGGAGATCTCGATGTACATCAATTCGCCGGGAGGCGTCGTGACCTCCGGCCTCGCGATCTACGACACGATGCAGTACGTCCGTTCACCGGTGTCGACGCTGTGCCTCGGCCAGGCGGCGTCGATGGCCTCGCTGCTGCTGGCGGCGGGACAGAAGGGCATGCGCTTCGCCATGCCGAACGCCCGCATCATGCTGCATCAGCCCTCGGGCGGCTTTGAGGGGCAGGCGACCGACATCATGCTGCACGCCCAGGAAATCCTCGACCTGAAGAAGCGCCTCAACGACATCTACGTGCGCCTTACCGGGCAGCCGCTCGCCACGATCGCGGACGCGCTCGAGCGCGACTATTTCCTCACCGGTCCGGCCGCGAAGGATTTCGGGCTGATCGACCAGGTGATGGACAAGCGCCCCACGCCGGTCGACCAGGCGGCTTAAGCTCCCGCCGTCATTGCGAGGAGCGAAGCGACGAAGCAATCTCGTGCGCGTGGATCGAGATTGCTTCGTCGCCTTCGGCTCCTCGCAATGACGGCGGAAGTGGCTCTCTCAGCCGTCGAGAAATGTCCGCAATATCTTCGATCGGTCCGGGTGCTTGAGCTTGCGCAGCGCTTTCGCCTCGATCTGGCGGATGCGCTCGCGCGACACGGAGAACTGCAGACCGACCTCCTCGAGCGTGTTGTCGCTGCTCAGCCCGATGCCGAAGCGCATGCGCAGCACGCGCTCCTCGCGCGCCGAGAGCGAGGCGAGCACGCGGGTCGTGGTTTCGCGCAGGCTCGACTGGATGGCGGCGTCGATCGGCAGCACCGCACCGGTGTCCTCGATGAGATCGCCGAGCTGGGAATCGTTCTCTTCGCCGACCGGGGTTTCGAGCGACAGCGGCTCGCGGGCGACCTTCTGCACGCTGCGCACCTTCTCGATCGGCATTCCGACCTTCTCGGCGATCTCCTCGGGCGTCGGCTCGCGCCCCGTGTCGCGCAACAGCCGGTGGCTTGCGCGCATCACGCGACTGATCGCATCGAGGACATGCGTCGGCACGCGGATCGTGCGCGCCTGCTCGGACGTCGAGCGGGTGATCGCCTGCCTGATCCACCACGTCGCATAGGTCGAGAACCTGAAGCCGCGGCGGTACTCGAACTTGTCGACCGCCTTCATGAGGCCGATGTTGCCTTCCTGGATCAGGTCGAGGAGCTGCATGCCGCGGTTGGTGTATTTCTTCGCGATCGAGATCACGAGCCGCAGGTTGGCCTCGACCATCTCCTTCTTGGCCTGGCGCACCTCACGCTCGCCCTTCTGCACCATCTGCACGACCTGGCGGAATTCGCCCGTATCGAGCCCGGCGGCGCCGACCAGCTCCTGGATCTGCGATCGATGATCCTCGATCCGGTCCTTCTCGCGGGCGACGAAGTCCCTCCAGCCGCGGCCAGGCAGCGCCGCGATGCGATCGAGCCAGCGCGGGCCGGGCTCCGCTCCGATGTACTGCGCGAGAAAATCCTCGCGCGCGATGCCGTGGCTGCGCGCGAGCCTGACCAGTCGGCCCTCGTGCCCCAGGAGCCGCTTGTTGATGTCGTAGAGCTGCTCGACCAGCGAGTCGATGCGCGCCTGCCGCAGGTGCAGCGATTTGAGATCGGCGACGATATCCTGCTTGAGCTTGCCGTATGCGCTCGCGTGCGACCGCGACGGCCCGGCGCTCTCGAGCTTGAGCGCGGCGTGCCGTGCTTGCAGCCGGCACAGGCGCTCGTAGCCTTTGGCAACGCGGTCGAGCGTTGCGAGGACGATGGGCTTGAGCTCCGCTTCGATCGCGGCGAGGGAAATCCAGTTGTCCTCATCCTCCTCGTCGAGATCGCGTGCGGCGTCATTCTCACCCGGCCTCCCGCCATCCCTCGGCTCGGCCCGCGGCAGGACGGGTGCGGCCGCGGGTTCGGGAGCGAGCGGGGCCAGCCCCGCTTCATCGGGCGCGATCGGCGGCGCTGGTTGGCCGGTCGAGTTCGACGGCAGGCGCCGGCTTGGGCTTGGCGCCGGGACCCGCGTAGGTCGCCTCCAGGTCGATGATGTCGCGCAAGGAGGCTCGTCCGTCGGTCAATTCGTCGCGCCACAGCACGACGGCTTGGAAGCTGAGCGGGCTTCCGCACAGCCCGGAGATCATCGCCTCGCGGCCCACCTCGATGCGCCGCGCGACCGCGGCCTCGCCTTCGCGCGACAAGAGCTGGGTCGCCTGCATGTCGCGCAGATACATGCGCACCGGATCGCTGGTGCGATCGCCCGGCTCCGACGCCTTTGCGACGGCGGGTGGATCGCCGGCCACATCGACGATGGCGGCGTCGGCCGGCTGACTCTCCGGCTCCTCGGCCTTCTCGTCCTCGCGGTCTGCGTCCTGGTGCTCGACGACGTCGATGCCCATTTCGCTGAGCGACGCGAGGACACGCTCGATCTGCTCCGAGGCAACGTCCTCGGCGGTCAGCGCGGCGCCGACCTGATCGCGGGTAACATAGCCGAGTTTCTTGGCACGCTCGATCAGGGTGTTGACCGAGGCCTCCGATCGATCGTGGAGCGGCCGTTCCGGATGGGTTCCGGCGCCGTCGCGCTCTTCCTCCGTAAATCCGGAGTCCGCCTGCGGGCGTAGCCTGATCTTGCTTGTCATGCGTCTCCGGCGGACATCGAGCCCGTCTTTCTGCCGCGGCGGCGTCCGCAGGCGCGACATGGGAAGCGATCGGCCGAATTGCAAATCGAACCGCGCGGAATCGGCGCCTAGTGCCGCGAACCCCAAGTTCGCACGATTTCTCGGCGAGCACTGCTTGCGAACGTCGGGTTCAAAAGCGGCACTGGAATCACGGTGTTGCCGGTGTCCTTTTGATTTCCGAAATTCGCTCGGAGGTCGCTGCAAAAGTCAGCGAACTCGGAATCGGGACACTGGCGCATGACCCTTGTACAGGATTTGCCGATCCGATGTGGGTCAATTCGGCGGGAGGCGCGCTTCGCGCGAGGCTTTTTCCTTTGCCATCGATCGCGATAGCGTATATCGAGATCGGGTTCGGGCTTCCTCCGCCATGGCATCCACGCGCGCTGGCCTGCGTTAGCGCCATTCGAGAAAAATTGGCCTGCGGCGGAGCCACCCATGCGATATCTGAAATGGGGATCGGCGGCGGCAGGCGCCGTCATTCTCGTTCTCTGGTACGAGGCGAGCAGCGTCGTCGACAACTACAGCGTCGCTGCGATCCTCGTTGCGCTGTCCGTCATGGTCGCGCTTCTCGTCGGCCGCCGCGTGCGCCGACCGTAAACCGCAATCGATCGCAAGATACGAGCCGCCGTCCCGCCGTGCTTTGCCCGCCGCGGGGGCGGCGTCCGCGCGCGGCGTGGGCGACGCTCAGGGCTGTGGCACCGGCATCGGCGGCCTTTGCGGCCCTGGTGGTTGCGGAGGCGGAAGCGGGCTCACGGTCGAGATCCCATAAGTGGATTGCGGTGCCTCGTGGCGCACGACAACGGAGCCTATGGTGCGCGGCACGCCGGGCGCATTGGGACTTTGCGCCGGGTCGAACGCATCCGAATAGTGGACCGCGGCCGGCACGTGACGCACCACGCGCTTCTTCGGCTTCTCGGTCGGCGGCTTCTCTGCCGCGGCTTTCTCCGCCTGCAGCTTGGCAATCTGGTCCTTCAATTGCGCTTGCCCGGCGGCGAGTTGCTCGACGGTCTGACGCAAGGCGGCGACATCGCGCGACATCGCGTCGATCTGCTGGTGGTCGGCCGAGGGTGCGGCCGGCGCGTTCGCGGCCGTCGGTCCGGGCGGCGGCATCGACGCGGTTTGTGCCGGCGGCGGGGACTGCTCGACTGCAGGGATCACCGCGGCTTGCGTAGGGGCGGGATTGGGCGCGGAATTGGGCGCGGGATCAGGCGTCTGCGGGACGGACGCCTGGTCCGCCGCGGGCTGCGTCGAGCTCACGCCGGCCGGCGAGGTCCAGGCCGCGACGATGGCTCGTGCGGGGCCGCCATACGACCGCCAAGCCCAGAGTGCAGCGGCGACGAGGCAAACCGCGATCGCGACACGCGCGAGGGTGCTTCGCTTGCCGGACGATTGCTGCTCGCGCGGGATCTGCGCACTGCGGTCGGCAGGGCCAAGCGTCGCAGGGCCGAGCGTTGCAGGCCCGGGCGTCGCCGGGGCAGGCGTCGTGGCCACGGATGGTTGCGAGATGCGTGCGTCGGCGGAGGTGTCGGGCGCCGGCGCGCGGGACCGCGCGTCACGCGTATCGCTCGCGGCTTGGTGAGCGAGCTTTGCCAGCGTTTCCTCGACGCCGCCGAACGGGCCCTGCGGCACCGTCGGAGCGGCACCGTCGTCGAAGAGCGGCTCGGCCCGTGTCGAACTCGATGTCGAATCCATCCGCACCCCCTGGCTTGCTGCAATGTGACCTGACCCAGGCAACGTCACCCCGCCACGGCTGCATGGCTCGGCAAGCAGGTCACTCGGGCTTGACCAAAGGAAGGCAAGAGCGGGGACTGGTTGGGGCAATCCGGGTCGCGTGAAGAAGCTGGCGGTGTGTCGGAACCAATGGCGGTGCTGTTGTGCGGTGAGGTGGAACCCGCGCGTTAGCCCTCGACCAGAGCGCAGGCGGCCCGTCGTCGCTCAGCCGACCTCGCCGGTCGTCGAGCCCGATCACGGTCGCCTTACCGTCGCGGCGCGCGATCAGCTTGCCGTCGCGGATCGCCGTGAAGATGCGCGTGCGAAAAGCCGGTGCTCTGGGCCGCCTCGTCGGGCGTGAGCGAGATTCGCGGTATCGGGGATGTCATGTCGTCCATGTGTGGCACGCCATTGCGTGCCGCAGGATGCGGCATGTGCCGACCGGCGCGCGATGTGTGTAGGCAAAAGAAAAAATGAATGCCGTTATCCCCGCACTCAGCACGCAATGGCTCTCGGTGATACGCAATGGAATGTTCTCGATGCCGGAGCGGCCTTCGGCCTGCCCCTTTGTCGCGCCACGATGACCCCATGGGAGGCCATGGATGAAAGTTCCGAAGCGTACCGCCCGCAAGTCGTCGCGCGGCGCGAGACGACCTGATCGTCGCGAGGCCCACGCGAAGACGTCCGATCTGCTGCCGTCTGTCGATTGGGTCCTGCCGCAAAAGCCCAAGTCGCAAAAGCTCAAGTCGCAAAAGCCGAAGCCGACGAAGCCACCGCGCGGGCGCAAGGCGACGTGACGCGGTCGCGTAACGCGCGCCTGGCGCGCGCATTCGCTCGACGGCTGCTGCCCGCACTTCTCATCGGCCCGGTGGGCAGCTTCCCCCGGCTTGTTTCCCCGGCTTGGCGGCGCCGGTTCTTTGCTTGCGCCGGACGAGGGCGGCTGGGTTATGCTGTACCTCACGCAACGACGCCCGCGCGGCGGATTTGCCGAACCGCGCGGCGCATTGAGGGAGAGACGCACATGTCGAGGCCATCCCGGCTCGCAAAATTCGCACGCAGGCTCTCATTGACGGCGCTCGCCGCGCTTGCGCTGGCGGCAGCGCCCGCCGGCGCGGCCGAGAAGCCCATCAAGATCGGGTTCGGCATGGCGCTCACCGGCCCGCTCGCCGCCAACGGCAAGATGTCGCTGCTCGCGATGGAGATCTGGCGCGACGACATCAACGCCAAGGGCGGCCTGCTCGGGCGGCCGGTCGAGCTCATCCATTACGACGACCAGAGCAGCCCCGCGACGGTGCCGGGCATCTACACCAAGCTGCTCGACGTCGACAAAGTGGACTTCGCGGTGAGCGGCTACGCGTCGACCCAGATCGCGCCCGCGATGCCGATCATGATCCAGCGCAAGAAGCTGTTCATGAGCCTGTTCGGCACCGGCATCAACGACGAGTTCAAGTACGACAAGTACTTCTCGATGATCCCGAACGGCCCGACGCCGCGGCCGGCCTTCACCCAGCACATGTTCAAGGTCGCGATGGCGCAGAATCCGAAGCCGCAGACGGTCGCGATCGCGTCGGCCGATGCCGAGTTCGGGCGCAACGCCTGCGAGGGCGCGCGCGATAACGCCAAGGCGGCCGGCCTCAAGATCGTCTACGACCGCAGCTATCCGCCCACCACCGCCGACTTCGGGCCGGTGGTGCGCGCCATGCAGGCGGCCAATCCGGACGTGGTGGTGCTCTGCTCGTATCCGCTCGATACCGTCGGCCTGATCAAGGCGATCAACGAGGTCGGCTTCAAGCCGAAGATGATCGGCGGCGCCATGGTGGGCCTGCAGGCGACCGTGTTCAAGACGCAGCTCGGCCCGCTGCTCAACGGCATCGTCGACTACGAGACGTGGATCCCGGCCAAGGGACTGCAATTCCCCGGCTCGATGGAGCTCTTGAAGAAGTACCAGGAACGGGCCGGCGCGGCCGGCGTCGATCCGCTCGGCTACTACATGCCGGTGTGGGCCTATGCGTACCTGCAGGTGCTCGGGCAGGCGATCGAGGCGACCAAGAGCCTCGACGACGCCACGCTCGCGGCCTACATCCACAAGAACACGTTCCACACCGTGGTCGGCGACGTCACGTTCGGCCCGCAGGGCGAGTGGGCGCAGGAGCGTATGCTGCTGGTGCAGTTCCAGAACATCAAGAACAACAGCATCGACTCCTTCCGCGATCTGTCGACCGAGGTGATCATCGATCCGTCGGAGTACAAGACGGGCGAGCTGATCTATCCCTACGCCAAGGCGAAGTGAGTGAGGGGCGCACAGCGCTTGCGCTCCCTCTCCCCGTTCTTACGGCTCTCAGATTCACACATTTTGGAGCCTCAGGGCGGTGCCGTATTTGATGCGCTGGAAGTCATCGAGACCTCGGCGCATCACCCGTGGACCTGGCTTGCCATAGTAGCCGGTCCAGCCGCCGAGACGGGCGATGACCCAGGCCGCGAAGGCAAGGGAGCCTTTTGGGTGGGGGTTCTTTTGCGGCGCGGTCTTGCCTTCGAGCTGTGCCGATACGGCTTCGAGGATTGGCTGGTCGGCCGGTTCGAACGCGTCAGCGAGGCTCTGGCTGGTGGTTCCGTCGCGGGCTTTGACCAGTTGCATCACGGTCACGGCCGCCACCGTGACGGCGGTGACGAACTTGATCATGACTTGCGGGGCACCGATCTCGGCCGCCTCGATGTCGAAGCCTGCCGTCTTGAGCGTGGCGAAGAACTCCTCGATGGTCCAGCGCATTCGATAGAGATCGACAATTCTGCGTGCCTCGGCGAGCGTCGTGACCGCGTGCGTCGTTAGCAGGCGCCAATGGATGGGCTTGCCGTCATCGGGCGTCGACGTCTCGTGTCGGGCAGATCGGGTGCCGCCCCATGTCGCGGCTTGCACAACGTGACACGCGAGAAGCGTACCGCGAGCTGCGTCATGCGCTCCTTGCGCCCCGGCGCGGCCGGGATCTTGACCGTCAACGGGCCTTGTTCCGGCAGCCGGTCGACATGGGCGAACAGCAGATCGATCTGCGCCGCATCGTCTGTCGCGATCTTGCGGTTCTGGCAGGCCCGCACGATCAGCTCAACGTTGCCCGGCCGCCGTGCGAAGTGCTCGTAGATATCACTCTCCCGGTCCGATACGCCGGTGATGCTCGCAGCCTGCGCCAAGACTTCGCCAGCGCGCGTCGTGCCATCAAGCCAGCGCTGCGATTCCTTCTCCGTGGTCGGGCGCGAGCGACGCGCCGTGACCTTGCCGGTATCGCAATTCCACACCTTGGCGTCGACCAGCCCGAGCAGCCCGCGGGTCGTGGCATCCATCGCCAAAACCGCATGCAACAGAAGGCCACGCAACGCGCCGCCCTTGCCGACCGGTCCATAGCCGCGCGCCTTCCCCCGCTGCCCTCCCAAGGTCAGTTCACTCGTATCCTGGATCACCACGACATCACGCCTCGCTGCCCGCGCAGCTGTACGCTCCGCAGCATGCGATGCCATCTCGGCCGCCGTCACAAACCTGTTGCGCAGGAACCGGGTAAAGCAAATCTCCCGCGCCCGCGTTCCAGCCAGCCGAAGGATGCACGAACACGGTCGCTCGACCAGCGCCGCATGCAACAAGGCCCCCCTTTTTGCCGGCGCACGTCGCCAAACCGCCCCAGTCCATATTCGGCCCAAAACATCGGATGCTCCCGCGAATCATGGAATGCTCCACGGAATCAGCCATCAAAGGCCCCGGCAAGATGTGTGAATATGACAGCCGTTCTTACGGGGAGAGGGTTGGGGTGAGGGGCGCTAAGTCGCAGCAAGCTTAGCCTCGGTAACAGTCTGTGGAGGCGCCCCCTCACCCCGACCCTCTCCCCCTAAAGGGGGAGAGGGAGCGCGGACACCGCGCAAGCAGCCCCAGTTCCGGCTGTCACCGAACTGTCATATAACCTGGGTTAGTAGACCCGATACCTACCGAACCCCCGAGAAACCCATGGACGTGAAGATCGACGACCTCGGCTCGACAGCCCGGGTCGTGCTGACCGGCCGCCTCGACATCGCGGGCGCCGACAAGGTGGCGTTGCCGCTCGCGACCGTGTCGGGCACCAAGGACACCATCCTGGTCGACATGTCCGGCGTGACGTTCATCGCCTCGATCGGGCTGCGCCACCTGGTGTCGGCCGCCAAGGCGGTGGGGCGCCGCGGCGGCAGCCTCAAGCTGATCAATCCGAATCCCGTGGTCGTCGAGGTCGTCACTGCCGCCGGCCTGGCGCAAATGCTGCCGATCGAGCAGGGTGCGGAGCGCGCTGTCGCCCGCGGGCGCAAAGCTATCGCGTTTTGTTCGCACGGCGCGCGCGCTCCCTCTCCCCCTTCAGGGGGAGAGGGTTGGGGTGAGGGGGCTGTCCGCGAGTGTTGCGGACGATTTTTTCGCTGCACCTCAGCGCCCCTCACCCCAACCCTCTCCCCGCAAGGGGGAGAGGGAGCGCACGCGCAGTGCCAAGCGCATTGAATTCCAGCCGATGCAGATGCTCGCTCCGTTCCTGACCGGCCTCGGGCTGTTCTTCTGCGGCGTTCATTTCCTGTCCGCCAACCTGGTGCCGCTCGCCGGGCGCCGGCTGCGCCTGCTGCTCATGCGGTTCGGCAAGCACGTGTGGCTCGCCGCGCTCATCGGCATCATCGCCGGCGTGGTGACGCAGAGCACCAACGCGGTGACCTCGGTGATCATCGGCCTGGTCGGCGGCGGCATGGTCGACAAGCGCCGCGCCGTCCTGATCCCGACCTGGTCGCATGTCGGCGCATCCGCCCTCGTCATCCTGGTCGCGATCGATGTCCGCCTCGCCGCGAGCTACCTCGTCGCGCTCGCCGGCGTCGCCATGTATTTCGGGCTCGACCGCAACGAGCGGACCCGCAACGCGGTCGGCACCCTGCTCGGGGTCGGCATGCTGTTCGTCGGCATGCAGATGCTCAAGAGCGGCACGCAGCCGATCAGCGACGACCTGATGCGCGAGGGCGCGTTCGCGGCGGCCGCGAAAAATCCCCTGCTTCTGCTGGCGATGGGCGCGGTGCTCGCCCTGGTCTGCCAGTCCTCGTCGGTTGCCGGCGCGCTCGCGGTCGCGGGCGCCGGGTCCGGGCTGTTCGATCTCACCGGCGCGTGCTGGCTGATCTACGGCGCCAATGTCGGCGCGGGCGCGAATTACGCACTGTCCGCCGCGACGCACCGCGGGGACGCGGCACAGATCGCCTGGATGCAGGTGGCGCAGAAGCTGCTCGGCTTCGCGGTGGTCGCCGCGATCATGGTGTTCGAGATCGCCTCCGGCAACAGCGTGATCGAGAACGCGGCGCGCGCGCTGTCGCGCGGAATGTCGGGGCAGGTCGCCTGGGTCTTCCTCATCGTTCAGGTCGCGGGCTCGACGCTGTGCACGCTGCTGTTGCCGTGGCTCATGGCGCTGTTCGAGCGCGTGGCGCCGCCGAGCGAGCTGCAGGCGCTGGCCAAGCCCGCCTTCCTGATCGACGAGGCGCTGGTCGAGCCGAGCTTCGCCATCGAGCTGGTCGGCCGCGAGGAACGGCGGCTGCTGGAGCGCCTGCCCGCGATGCTCGATACGGTGCGCGCCGACGTGGAAGGCCCCGCGACCGCGCCCGCGACGCTGCGCGCCGCCGCGGCGTTGATCACGGGCGCGATGGCGAGCTACCTTGGCGCGATCCTTCAGTCCAATCTCGAACGCTCCGACCGTGAGCAGGCGGTGCGGCTCGAGCATCGCACCGCCAATGTCAGCGCCATCTACGAGGGCCTCGATGAGTTCGTCGCCGCCTGCAAGGCCTCGCGGGAATGGCCGTCGAGCGGCCGGGTCGCCGACCAGATGATCGAGTCGCTGCACACGCTGCTGGGCGCGCTGGTCGATGCGACCGCAAGCGACGATCCGGCCGAGCGCGAGTTCGTGCTCGCCTTGCTCGGCCAGCGCGACGAGCTGATGGAGCGCGTCCGCCAGCGCGCGCTGCGCGAGGACCCGACCTTGCCGCCGAAGGCGCAGGACGCGATCTTTGCCGCGACCATGCTGTTCGAGCGCATCATCTGGCTGGCGCGGCGCAGCGCGCTGCTGCTCGCGCCCGCGACCGAGACGAGGCCGGCTACGCCATGAGCACCCCCGTGAGCGAGCGGACCGCCCGCATCCTCGTCGTCGACGACGTCGCGGAAAATCGCGACCTGCTGCTGCGGCGCTTGCAGCGCCTAGGCTTCAAGGACATCGACCAGGCCGCCAACGGCAACGAGGCGCTCGCCGCGATCGCGGCCAAGGCCTACGACCTCGTGCTGCTCGACATCATGATGCCGGAGCTCGACGGCTTCGGCGTGCTCGAGGTGCTCAAGCGCGACGGCCGCATCAACGACCTGCCCGTCGTGGTCATCTCGGCGCTGAGCGAGATCGAGCCGGTGGTGCGCTGCATAGAGCTCGGCGCCGAGGATTTCCTGTTCAAGCCGTTCAACCCGACGCTGCTGCGCGCGCGCGTGCTGGCGACGATCGAGAAGAAGGCGCTGCGCGACCACACGCGCGACGAGCTGGCGCGCAAGCAGCGCGAGCTCAACGAGGCGCGCACGCTGCAGCTCGCGCTCGCGCCGCCGCCGTTCGCGGGCACGCGCGGCGGGCGGGCGCTGCGCATCGACGTGCTGCTCGAGCCCGCCAAGGAGGTCGGCGGCGACGTGGTCGACCATTTCGTGCTCGGCGACGGCACCGTGGTGCTGGCGCTCGGCGACGTGTCCGACAAGGGCGCCGGCGCCGCCCTGATGATGGCGCGCACCCATGCGCTGGTGCGCGGGTTGGCGGGCCGGCCCGATGCCGCGGCGCTGTTCGGCGAGCCGGCGCGCGCGCTTGACCTCGTCAACGCGGCGCTCGCGGAGGGCAATGCGAGCTGCACCTTCGTCACGTATTTTCTTGGCGCCCTCGACATGGCGAGCGGCCGGCTCGCCTATGTGCGCGCCGGCCACATTCCGCCCTATCGCCGCGACAGTGCCGGCGCGGTCGAGCGCTTCGGTGTGCTTGGCGGGCCGCCGCTCGGTCTCGACGAGACCATGCGCTACCGCGGCGGCGAGGCGACGCTCGCGCCCGGTGATCGCCTGCTGATCCTCACCGACGGCTTCACCGAGGCGCACGATCCGAAGGGAACGCTTTACGGCGACGACCGGGTCGCGGCCTTCATGGCGGCGGTCCAAGCCGACGAGGCCGATCCGCTCACCCGGCTCGTCGCCGACGTGCGCGCCTTCGAGGCCGGCCGCCCCGCCTTCGACGACATGGCGGCGCTGCTCGTCACCTACGGTGCGCCGTGACGGCGCTCGAGGCCAGGGCGGTCGCGACCCCGGAGGCGATCAGCCGGGTGCTCGACGACGTCATGGCTTTCTTGGAGCGCCAAGACGTCGACGCGCGCGCGACCCATCATGTCGCGCTGGTCATCGAGGAGATGCTGGCCAATCTCGGCACGCATGGCGGCTGCCGCGACAAGCCGGCGCGCATCACGGTCAGCGTCGAACCATCGCGCGTGCGCGGCGAGATCGTCGACCAGGGCCCGGCGTTCGATCCGCGATCGGCGCCGCCGCCCGACTTGGCGACATCCTTGGACGAGCGCGCCGTGGGCGGCCTCGGCCTGCATCTCGTCCGGCAGCTCAGCACCCTTGAGTATTCGCATCAAAACGGCGAAAACCGCATGACTTTTTTTGTCCTTCGAAAGGATTCGCGAGCGTAGCTGTGTGAAGTGAGCACAGCGCCCGCGCTCCCTCTCCCCCTTCAGGGGGAGAGGGTCGGGGTGAGGGGGCGCTTCCGCGAGTCCTTACTACCGAAGTGTCTCGCTGAGCCTCAGCGCCCCTCACCCCAACCCTCTCCCCGTAAGAACGGGGAGAGGGAGCGCGGGCGCAGAGCAAGACGGGCGCAGAGCAAGACAGGTGCCGTGCGGCGCAACTGAGGACTTAACGGAGCCAGCGATGGAGCTGCAGGAAGAGCGGGTCGGCGACGCCTACGTGGTCACGGCGAGGGGCCGGCTTGACGCCGTCGCGAGCGGCGCCTTCGCGGACCGCATCGGCGGGCTGATCGCCGGCGCCAAGCCGAAGCTGCTGATCGATTTCGCCGGCGTCGACTTCGTCACCAGCGCCGGGCTGCGGGCCGTGCTGATGGTGGTGAAGAAGATCAAGTCGTCGGGTGGCGCTTTCGCGCTCTGCGGATTGCAGGACTCGGTGCGCGAGGTGTTCGACATCAGCGGATTCACGGCCATGCTCAGCATCCATCGCGGCCGCTCGGACGGGCTCGTGGCCCTCGGCGCCTGAACGCAGAACGCACATCCCATGAAGAAGACGAAGAGCAAGACGCGCGGCGCCCGCGCGACGCGAAGCAAGCCGGCGGCCCGACCGGGCCGCAGGCCCGCCAAGGCGGCGGCCAGGAAATCGGTGAAGAAGGCCGTGAAAACGGCGGCCGCAAAGCCCGGCAAGACCGACAAGCAAGGGCTGGGCGCGCAGCGCGAAATGGCGCTGCTGCGCGCGACGCTGGAGAACATGGCGCAAGGCGTCGCCATGTACGATGCCGACCATCGGCTGGTGACGTGGAACAGCCTGTTTTGCGACTACCTCGAGATGCCGGACGAGTTTCTCGGCACCGACCGCACCTTCTCGGACTATATCCGCTACATCGGCGAGCGCGGCGAGTTCGGCGACAATGCCGACATCGACAAGGAGCTCAGCAAGCGGCTCGCGCTGCTCGGCCGCTCCCATTCGTTCGAGCGCGTGCGGCCGGACGGCACCGTGCTCGAGGTGCGGCGCGATCCGGTGCCGGGCGGCGGGTTCATCGCGATCTACACCGACATCACCGAGCGCAAGGAGGCCGAGAAGCGGTTGCGCGAGGACGAGGAGCGTTTCCGCGCGATCGACGCCGCCGCGCCCGTGGGCCTCGCGATCGTCGACCGCGAGACGCGGCAGCTGCTGCACCTCAATCCGAGCTTTTGCGAGATGGTCGGCAAGAGCGCGGATGTGTTGCTCGGCAGCACGATCATGTCGGTGTTCGACGATCCGCTGAAGGGGGAGGAGCTCGTCGGCCTGATCGCGGCGAGCAACGGCGGGCGTACCGAGTTCCAGTTCGTGCGCGCCGACGGCAAGCTCTGCTCCGTGATGGTGTCTCACGTCGATCTCGACTTCCACGGCCGCGCCGCCGTGATCGCGAGCATCGTCGACATCAGCGACCGGGTGCGCGCCGAGCTCGAGCTGCGCGGCGCCAAGGAGGCGGCCGAATCGGCGAGCCGGGTCAAGTCGTCGTTCCTCGCCAACATGAGCCACGAGCTGCGCACGCCGCTCAACGCCATCATCGGTTACAGCGAGATCCTGCTGGAGGATGCGACCGACCGCGGCGACAAGGCGAGCATGGGCGACCTGGAGAAGATCCAGGGCGCCGGCAAGCACCTGCTCGGCCTGATCAACGACATCCTCGATCTGTCCAAGATCGAGGCCGGTCGCATGGACGTCTACGTCGAGCAGGTTTCATTGACGCGGCTCGTCGACGAGGTGAAGACGATCGTCGACCCGATGGTGAAGAAGAACGACAACACGCTGGTGATCGAGTGCGCGCCGGACATCGGCTCGCTGCGCACCGACGTGACCAAGCTCAAGCAGAGCCTGATCAACCTGCTGAGCAATGCCGCGAAGTTCACCAAGCAGGGCAAGGTGACGCTGCGTCTCGCGCATCAGGACGGCGACGACGGCAAGAAATGGATCAGGATCGATGTGTCCGACAGCGGCATCGGCATGACGCCGGAGCAGATGGCGCGCCTCTTTCAAGCCTTCACGCAGGCGGATTCCTCGACCACGCGCAATTTCGGCGGCACCGGCTTGGGGCTCACCATCACCAAGCACTTCTGCGCCATGCTGGGCGGCTCGATCGACGTCGCCAGCGTGGCGGGGCAGGGGTCGACCTTCACGATCCTCCTGCCGGTCGAGACCGCGAAGCGCGCCGCCGCCGAGCCGATCGAGATCGAGGAGGAGACCGCGAGCGCGGCGCCGGGTCTCATCACGGTGCTGATCGTCGACGACGATCCGGTGGTGCACGACGTGCTCAACGCGACGCTCGCCAAGGAAGGCTACCGGCTGCTGCACGCGACCGACGGCCACCAGGCGCTCGACCTGATGCGGCGCGATCCGCCCGACATCGTCACGCTCGACGTGATGATGCCGAAGGTCGACGGCTGGTCGGTGCTCGGCATCATGAAGTCGGAGCCGAAGCTCGAGCACATCCCGGTGATCATGCTGACCATCGTGGACGACCGCAATCTCGGCTTCTCGCTCGGCGCGTCGGAGTACATGACCAAGCCGATCGACCGCACCCGGCTGATCGCCCTGATCCAGAAGTTCTCGCCGGCGGACAAGAGCGGGCGCATCCTCATCATCGATGACGAGCCGGACGTGCGCCACATGATCAAGAGCACGATCGAGGGCGTCGGCATGCGCACCGCCGAGGCGGAGAACGGCACGGCCGCGCTCGCGTGGCTGGCGCAGAATCCGATGCCGTCGCTGGTCCTGCTCGACCTGATGATGCCGATGATGGACGGCTTCGAGTTCCTCGAAAAGGTGCGCGAGCAGCCGGACTTCGCCGAGCTGCCGATCGTGGTGCTGACCGCCAAGGAGCTGACCGTCGAGGAGCGCAACTTCCTCGCCGAAAACACGCTGCTCATCCTGAGCAAGAGCGCCCAGCCGATCGGCACGCTCGGCTCGGCGCTGGTCGCGATCGCCGGCCGTCGCGCCGCGGTAGAGTAACCGGAGCCGCGTAGGATGGGTTGAGCGCAGCGAAACCCATCGCCTTGACGTCCAATACACAGATGATGGGTTTCGCTTGCGCTCAACCCATCCTACCTTCGAGAAACGTAATGCCAAAAATCCTGCTGGTCGAAGACAACGAGATGAATCGCGACATGCTCTCGCGCCGTCTCACCCGCAACGGCTTCGAGGTCGTCATCGCGGTGAACGGTCAGGAGGGCGTCGATCTCGCGACCTCGTCGAAGCCCGACCTCATCCTCATGGACATGAGCCTGCCGATCCTCGACGGCTGGGAAGCGACGCGTCAAGTCAAGGCCAACCCGGCGACCAAGGGCATCCCGGTGATCGCGCTCACGGCGCACGCCATGGTGCAGGACAAGGAGAAGGCGCTCGCCGCCGGCTGCGACGAGTTCGACACCAAGCCGGTCGAGCTGCCGCGCCTCCTGGAGAAGATCAAGTCGCTGCTGCCGCCGGCGGGGTGAAGAAAAGCCGCGAGGATTTGTCTGGCACGGCGCCCGCGCTCCCTCTCCCCGCGCGCGGGGAGAGGGTCGGGGTGAGGGGGCGCCTCCACGAGTCTCTGCCAGCGATCTATTTCGCGGCGCCTCAGCGCCCCTCACCCCAACCCTCTCCCCGCAAGAGCGGGGAGAGGGAGCGCAGGGACCATGCCGGCGATATGCTGATCGCACGATCCCGGAGCAAGCCATGGATCTGCTCGTCAACATCGACGTCGACGACCTGCCGAAGGCCATCGCGTTCTATGAGCAGGCGGCCGGCTTGCGGCCGGGCCGCAGCTTCGGCGCGCTCGGCGTCGAGATGCTGGGTGCCTCGTCGGCCGTCTACCTGCTGGTGAAACCCGCCGGCAGCAAGCCGTCGCCGCGCACCGACGAGGAGCGGCGCTATCGACGGCATTGGACGCCCGTGCACCTCGATTTCGTCGTCGCCGACGTCGCCGCTGCGGTCGATCGCGCGATCGCCGCGGGCGCGACGATCGAAGGCGACATCGAGACGCATCGGTGGGGCCGCATCGCCCGCATGGTCGATCCCTTCGGCCACGGCATTTGCTTCATTCAGTTCATCGGCCGCGGTTACGACGAGATTGCCGGCGAGTAGGGGGAGGGCGAGCGTGCAGGTCGGTTCATGGCGTCCGCGGGGCCGGCTCCGCTACCTCGGGCCGTGCCTGCCGAGCGGCTCGATCGCCATGATCATGCGCGATCAGCCTAACAGGCGGCGATGACGCTTGAGGGCCTCGACCAGACGCGGCGCCGGCGCCGGATCGCGCGCGAGCGCCGCGAGAAATGCGTCGCGGTCGGTGCCGGCAAGAACCATGCGCTGGTGCTGGTCGAGGAGGCGGCGCGCCAGTTTTTGCTTTTTTCGGATGGAAGCCATGGCCAAGCTCTCTGCGGGGACTTTTACACTACTTGTCCCCGCAGCGTAAGCGTGTAGCGCCGATTGAGCGGAGTGAAATCCGGTCCGTTCTACGCCGTGGCGAGGCTGCTCCGGATTTCACTTCGTTCACTGCAGCAACAACGCACAAGCTAGCGCCGTCGTAGCGCCGTGGAGCGGCGAGGATGATCAGGCGACAGAATCACCATCTTTGTCGGGCCAAAGCGTACCTTTGGCAGAGCGATCAAATCCGCTCAGTTGATCGCTTTTTTCATCGAAATTTAAGGCCAGCTCTGATTCAATGGTGCGCGCATGGCACAAAATTCAAAAATCGAATGGACCGATCACACGTTCAACCCTTGGGTCGGGTGTACGAACGTTAGTCCGGGCTGCGATCACTGCTATGCCGAGTCGTGGTCGAAGCGGTCGGGCTTGGTCAAATGGGGCAAAAACCCCCGGCGGCGCACATCGGAGGCCTACTGGCGCGCGCCGCTCAAGTGGCAAGGGCTGGCGAACGCGTTTCAGGCGCAGCACAGCCGGCGCCAGCGCGTGTTCTGCGCGTCTCTTGCCGACGTGTTTGACAATCAGGTTGACGCCGGCTGGCGAGCGGACCTCTTTGCACTGATTGCTGCAACTCCAGCGCTAGACTGGCTTTTGTTGACAAAGCGCCCGCAGAACATCGCCAAGATGCTGCCGAAGGCCTGGCCCGAGCATGGGCAGCCCAACGTTTGGTTGGGCACGACGGCCGAGGATCAGATCCGCTATAACCAACGCTGGCCAATTTTAAGTCGCACCCCAGCCGCTGTGCGGTTCATTTCCTACGAGCCCGCTATCGGGCCGCTTCGGCTCAATGCCAAGCACGACAGCCAGCCGGACTGGTTGATCGTCGGCGGTGAGAGCGGTCATGGCGCACGGCCGATGGCGGCAGATTGGGTGCGCGATGTGATCCGCGATTGCTGCGCGTTCGGCGTTGCGCCGTTCTTTAAACAATGGGGTGTGGTCACCAACAATCCGTTGGTCGGCGAGAAGGGCATTACTCGGACGGCGGCGGCGGTGGCCGACCCCTACGGCAAGGGCGGCGGTCTGCTTGATGGCAAATTGTACCGGGATTTCCCAATTCCAAGGGGATTGTTGACAGTCGCCGCTTGAATGCGCCAGCATTGGTTGCATGAAGGCTCAACTTAATCTTTTTGCAGGGCTGCCGCAGCCGACGGACAAACCGCTCAAATTCAAGCCGGCAGAGCGGCCAATTTGGACCGAGAACAAGGCGAGGCTGATCGAGCGCTACCTGTTCTATTTCGTCCTTGTCACCAAGCACGGCGCCTATATCGACGGGTTCGCCGGGCCACAGTATGACGGCAAAGATGATGCGTGGGCGGCCAAGCTGGTGCTGGAGTCGCGCCCGGCGCTGTTGCGCAATTTCTGGCTTTGCGAGGCTGACGACAAAAAGGTTGCCAAACTCAAGGCGCTCCAGGATGCGCTACCCAAAATTCGCAACCGGACGATCGACATCGTGCCGGGCGACTTCAACGCAAATGTCGCCGGCATCCTCGCGCGGAGCGGTATCGACGATAAAACAGCGACGTTTTGCCTGCTCGATCAACATACGTTTGAATGCGAGTGGCGGACGTTGGTGACGCTCTCCAAACATCGCGCCGATTACAAGATCGAGCTGTTTTACTTCCTCGCGACAGGCTGGCTTGATCGCTCGATGGCGGGGGTCAAGGACAAGTCAATTCTTGAACGCTGGTGGGGGGGCGCGGACTACGCCAGGCTCCAAGGCATGCCATCGCGTGACCGCATGTTGTTGTTTTGCGAGCGGATGAAGTCGGAGCTTGGCTACAAGCACGCCTACGGTTGGGAAATCTACAGCCGGGAGATCGGCGGCCGGGTGATGTACCACATGATTCATGCAACGGACCATGACGAGGGACCGCGCCTGATGAATCGAGCCTACAGAAACGCCCTCAAGAGCCGCGAATCAATTGCGAGATTGCAAAAGGACCTGCAGGAGATTTGGGGCCATACCGGTAGCGGCGAAAAGCCGAAGCGGACATGAAAACGTTCAATGCACCGGCTATCTGCTCCGCGCTCAGTCACTTGATTGTCGTTCGCTTCGTTGATTGTCGGTCCTCCCCTCGCGCGCCAAAGGGCCAGTCCCGCCTGGCGTCTTCGTAGGGAGAAGCAGCGGGACCGATGCCACTTTCGACGCGCCGGCACGCAAGGATGAGCTTCTTCATGGTGTGCTGCCCAGCGGCCTAGAGCAGTCCGCGAGAGCGGGCTTGCGCAGCCTAAGCAGCCGGACGCAGCCGCGCCTCGCCGGTGCGAGGCTGGGGCAACTGGGCAGAGCCGATGACACGCGGCGTTTCCACGCGCTCCTCGCGCCCAGCAAGAACCAGGATCTCCACGCACATCCTCACCATCCGCACCAGCTGAAATCCCTCCACCGCGCTAAGCGAGCCATCACCGAGTCCGCCAATGATCGCCGCGATCGCGGCGACCGCATCGCCGGGCCTCTCCAGCGGCGGCAGTTCGAATTGCACCGGGCGCTCACGCAGCGGCGGCATGAGGCGCTCCATGCACAGCCGCAGCGCCGTCGGATCCCCTTTCTCGGCGAGCTCGATCAGCTGCTGGACGATTGTCCTGGCGTGCGTGTCGAACAACTGCTCGGTCGCGTCGGCCGCGCGGCCGGCCGAGGTTTCGCTCTGATCGTTCTCGACGTGCATGAGGTTCTCCTGTGTGGACGATGCGAGGGACGGCCTGCGGCGCCTTTCGGCGTTGCCCGACCGATGCATGGCGTTGCGCGCCGCGGCCGGTTTTTTCGCTTGCGCAGCGCCACCCGACATGATAGAACAAATAGTGAACAAAGCGCAAGCCCCACGCCGGCGCTGCGTTCCGCCACCGCGGGGAGGGACAACCACGATGGAGCACGCATGGCCACATCCGCCGACCTCGCACAGCCGGCCGCCGCCGGCACCGCCAATTTTCAGGCCAACCTTCCGGCCGTCCTCGACGACATCGCGCCGCCGCCGCTGATCCGCGACGACACGGCCGCCCCCTACGAGGCGCTGCTCGGCCACATCATCGCCGAGGTGAAGCCGCACGGCATCGTCGAGCACATCTGGGTGCGCGACTTCGTCGACCTCGCCTTCGAGGTGGTGCGGCTGCGCGGCCTCAAGGCCGACCTGCTGACCGCCAGCGCGGGCGAGGGGCTGCGTACCGTGCTGCGCGATCTCGGCGCCAACGATTACTACACCCTGGCGAAGCGCTGGCACGCACGCGACCCGGATGCGATCGCCGCGGTCGAGGCGACGCTCGCCGCCGCGGGCCTCGGCCTGGGCGTCGTGCGGGCGCAGGCGCTCGCCGCCCGCATCCGCGAGGTCGAGGCGATCGATCGCATGATCCGCGGCGCCGAGGCGAGCCGCGACGAGATGCTGCGCCAGCTCTATCGCCATCAGGCCGAGCTCGCCGAGCGCCTGCGCCGCGCCGCCGCCGCGGCCCAGCAGCAAATCGATCTGCAGGTAGAGGACGCCGAGCTCGCGCCCGTTCCGCCGCAGACCGGCCAATATCCGGAGGCGTTCGGATGAGCCGCGCGCGCCGGGCGTTTGCGAGCCGGCGCAACGCGCGCAAGAGCACGGGTCCAAGAACGAAGGCCGGCAAGATCGTCGCCGCGCGCAATTCGCGGCGCCACGGCTTGAGCCTGCCGTTGCGGCACGACCAGTGCATCGACGTCGATGTCGATTCGCTCGCGCGGCACATCGTCGGCTCGATCGTGGGCCTCGCGGCGGACCCACTCATCCTCGACTTGGCCTGCCGCATCGCCGAGGCGCAGCTCGATCTCGCGCGGGTGCGGCGGGCGCGCCTGCCCGTACGTGCGCGGCTCGAGACCGACGCGGCCGTCGCGCACGAGCTTCTGCGCCTCGACCGTTACGAGCGCAGCGCCTTGGCGCGGCGCAAGTTTGCGCTGCGCGCCTTCGACGCCGCCCTGCCGCCGCTCGGCAAAACGTCGGAAAGCAAAATTCCAGAACGAAGCTAACTGGGATAACAGCAGCAATTACGATGGGTTGGAGGCACCTTTAGGATTTTCGTCATGGCCGGGCATAGCCGTTCGAAGAACGGCGTCGCGGAGTTCACCCTTGGGCTTGCCGAAGGGCAAGACCCGAGGGCTCGCCGATGTCCCGGCCATCCACGTCTTCCTTGCTGACTCGTCGTAAACAAGACCTGGATGCCCGGCACAAGAGTCTACACTCGGGCCGGCCGAAGGCCGGACCCGGGTGTCGGGCATGACGGAGCGGGCTAGGAGCTGGTTCGCATTGAGGTCACCATGCCGGTCCGTTGGAGAATTCTTGCCCTGCTCTTCGCCGTCAGAACCGCGATGGCATTTCAGTTTCAAAGCGTTGCCGCAGTCAGCCCGACGCTCAGGCAGGAGTTTGGCGTTGATCTCGCCGACATCGGACTGCTGATCGGCATCTATCTTGCGCCAGGCATAGCCTTGGCTTTGCCGGGAGGCGCCATCGGCAAGCGGTACGGGGACAAATTTGTTGTCCTTGCCGGGCTTGCTTTGATGATTTGCGGCGGCCTCATCATGGCCTATTCACCCGCGTGGCATCTCCAGGTCCTCGGTCGCCTCTTGGCTGGAATCGGCGGCGTTCTATTGAACGTCCTGATGTCGAAAATGGTCACGGATTGGTTTACCGGAAAAGAGATCGCGACGGCGATGGGGATCTTCGTCAATTCCTGGCCGGTCGGGATCGCGCTCGCCCTCGTCGCCCTGCCTCCCGTTGCGGCGAACGCCGGCGTCAGGTCCGCCTTTTTGCTTGCGACTGCCCTCGTCGTGGTCGGAATGATGGCTCTCGCGGCATTGTACCGCGCGCCGCCGGTGTTGGAAGCAACCGCCCCCGAGCTCACCGTGAAGCCTGTTGGGACGGTGTTGCTCGCCGTGATCATGGCTGGGCTGATCTGGGGTCTCTTTAATGCCAGTATCGGGATGATCTTCAGCTTCGGACCGTCAATGCTCGTCGAGCGCGGATGGTCCATTGCGGCGGCGAGCTCTGCCACAAGTGTCGTGCTCTGGCTTGTGGCGGTCTCCGTTCCGCTGGGAGGCTTCCTTGCCGATCGAACCGGGCGGCACCGCGCGGTCCTGCTCGGCGGTCTTCTTGCCTTCGCGGCGATGCTCGTCATCGCGGCGCGCGGCCATGCGATCCTGCCTGCGTTCGTCGCACTCGGCCTGGTGTGCGGAATTCCCGCCGGGCCGATCATGAGCCTCCCTGCCAGGGTGCTCGCGCCTGACACGCGCGCCATCGGAATGGGCGTCTTCTACACGCTTTTCTACCTCGCTGTTGTCCTCGGTCCCTGGACAGGCGGGTATATCGCCAGCATCGCCGGCAGCTCCAACGTTACGTTCGACCTTGGCGCGGTCTTGCTGCTCGCGTGCTGCGCCGCGCTCTGGGTATTTGAGAGACTGGCTCATGCTGGCGAACTCGAGAGGGGTCGGGAAAGGTCCTCTGCCGCCGTTCGGCGAGGCGCTGCCAGCCGTGGCTCATGACGCTATCGGGTCGACCCTGAACGGAGCACCGCGCACCGCGTCGCTCAGCGCTCTCTGTCGGCCCATCGCCCGGCCGCGGTACAAGCCGCGCAATTTCATCTATCCTGATACAAAGGCGTCATTGCGAGGCCCGCGTAGCGGGACGAAGCAATCTCGTGCGATCGGACGAGATTGCTTCGTCGGCCTGCGGCCTCCTCGCAATGACGTCGGAACGCGAGGAATTTCCCATGAATACTGCGACACTCGACGCCAAAGCCACCGACTTCACCGTCGACGACATCGAATATCTGCGCCATGGCGACAAGCCGCTGCTCGCGCGCGTCTATCGGCCGCGCGGGGCGGGGCCGTTTCCGGCGCTGGTCGAGTGCCACGGCGGCGCGTGGTGCATGAGCGACCGCTTCACCGAGAAGCTGCGCCACGAGTACATGGCGTCGCACGGCGTCGTGTCGATCGCGCTCGATTTCCGCTCCGGCAACACCGACCCGTACCCGGCCTCGGTGCAGGACATCAATTACGCGGTGCGCTGGGCGAAGCTCAAAGCCGCCGACCTCAAGACCCGGCCCGACCTCGTCGGCCTCTCGGGCCAGTCGAGCGGCGGCCATCTCGCCATGCTGGTCGCGATGCGGCCGCACGATCCGCGCTACGCCGCGATCGCGCTGCCGGCGGGATCGCCGGCGCATGACGCGAGCGTGCGCTGCGTCGTGATGTCGTGGCCGGTGATCAACCCGCTCGGGCGCTACCGGCACGCCCAGCGCGTGCAGGCCGGCCCCAATGCGCCGGATTGGCCGAAGGGCATCATGGCGCGCCAGGATTTGTACTGGCGCTCCGAGGCCAACATGGCGGAAGGCAACCCGATGCTCGCGCTCGAGCGCGGCGAGAAGGTCGAGCTGCCCCCGGCGATCTGGTTCCAGGGCCAGGGCGACATGCTGCACGACTATCGCGACCCGGATTCGCCGGTCGCCGAGAACGAGCCGCAGCGCTTCGTCGCCAACTATCGCAAGGCCGGCGGCGAGATCGCGCTCGAATATATCGCCATGGCGCGCCATGCCGGCCACTCGCCGGATTTGTCCCAGACCGGTGCCATGTTTGCCGACATGGTGCAATTCGTCGCACGGCACATCACGCCGTAGGGTGGGCGACCGCGCGCGGGTAGACTGCGCGCCGCGTGGGCAAGCTCGCACGCAAGTCGGGCTTGCCCGACTTGCGCATATATAGTGTCGATCTCGGGCAGGCCCGAGATCGATGCGCGGTCGCCCACGCGGATCAACCTCCTTACGCGATCTTGCCCACCCTACGATTTTCGGAGAACTCCTCATGCTTCGTTGGTTTGCCGCCTGCGCGATTGCGCTCGGTCTCTCGGCTCTGGCCCCGCATCTCGCGGCGGCGGAAGACTTTCCGAGCCGGCCGATCACCATCATCGTGGCACAGACGCCGGGCGGCGGGACCGACATCATCGCGCGCATCGTCGGCAACCAGCTCTCCAAGCAGCTCGGCGTGCCGGTCATCATCGACAACCGGCCGGGCGCCGGCACGCTGGTCGGAACGACCGCGGCGGCGCGATCGGCGCCGGACGGCTACACGATGATCGCCGGCCTCAATGCCAACATGGCCGTCAACCCGAGCCTCTACGCCCGCCTGCCGTACGATCCGATCCGCGACTTCACGCCGGTCGCGATGCTGGCGAACTATCCGTTCGCCGTGGTGGCAGCCAAGAATTTCCAGGCGAAGTCGATCAAGGAATTGATCGCGCTCGCCAAGGAGAAGCCGGGCTCGATCAATTTCGCCTCGGGCGGCAACGGCACCGGACAGCATCTCTCGACCGTGCTGTTCGAGCTGATGGCCGGCATCAAGCTCACGCACGTGCCCTACCGCGGCGCGGCGCCCGCCTACACGGACGTCATCGCCGGCCAGGTGCCGCTGTTCTTCGACAACCTCGCGAGTGCGCTCGGGCAGATCAACGGCGGCACCGTGCGCGCGCTTGCGGTGACGAGCCGCGAGCGCTCGCCGCTGCTGCCCGACGTGCCGACCGTCGCGGAGGCGGGCGTGCCGGGCTACGAGTACATCGTCTGGTTCGGCCTGTGGGCGCCGAAGGCGACGCCGCCGGCGGTCGTCGCGCGGCTCAACGCCGAGGTCGTGAAGGCGCTGAAAGATCCGGCGGTGCGCAAGGCGATCACCGACGGCGCCGGCGAGCCGGCCACCATGCCGCTCGCCGACATCGAGCCGTTCGTGAAGGCCGAGATCGTCAAATGGGCCGACGTGGTCAAGCGCGCCGACATCAAGGTGCAATAGGCGACGGGGCGTCGCGCTTGCGATGATCTGATACACTCCCGGGCAGAAACCGACCACGCCAGGGAGGAAACCATGCCCGTCGTCGATCCACGGCTCGCCGGCAAGCCGATCCCGCGCGTCTCGCGCGACGCGATGGAGCGCGGCCATGTGGCGCGCGCGACCGCGCGCGGCTCGAACCTCGCCTTCCTCGACCAGCGCATTCCCGCCTATGAGCGCGAGATCATCGACATGGTCGGCATGGGCGTCACCGAGAACGCGGCGCTCAAGCCCAACGTGAAGGCGGGCGCCGCCGGATTCTCGGTCACCTATGTCCGCGCGCCCAAGGGCAAGGGCGCGGCGCTGCATCGCCACGCGACCGAGGAAGTGTTCATTCCCGTGAAGGGGCCGTGGCAGGTCTTCTGGCTCGACGGCGACGAGGAGCGCACCATCGATCTCGCCGAGGGCGATGTGTGCAACGTGCCGATCGGCATCTATCGCGGTTTTCGCAATCTCTCCGACCGGCCGGATGCGCTGCTGATGGCGATCATCGGCGGCCCCGATGCCGGCAAGGTCGACTGGCATCCGTCGGTGGTCGCGGAAGCGCGCGCGACCGGCCTCTCGGTCGACGACGACGGCAACCTGATCGTCGACAAGCCGGCGGCCTGATTCGTCCGGGCCGCCCGGCGGTTGCGCGCCGCCGTCCGGACATGAAAACGCCGGGTGCGCGGCAGCGCACCCAGCGTTCAGGTCAGTCGTTGCGGCGGCGAATTACCTGTTCATCAGGACGTTCCCGCCGGAATTGGTCCCGGTGTCGGCATTGTCGCCACCGCCGATGCTCTGCAGGTGGTTGCGGGCGATGTCCTGCGCCCACTGGCCGTCATTGCCCTTCACCGGGAGCGCCAGCGCCTTGTTGAAATCGGCGCGGGCACGGTCGAGATCGCCCGTCTTCTCGTAGGCCATGCCGCGGATCGCGTAGGAGGCGTTGAGCGCCGGGTCGATGCGGATCGCCTGGGTGGCGTCCGCGATCACCAGGTCGGTCTTGTCCTGCATGCGATAGACCTCGGCGCGGTTGGCGAACGGATAGACCGAGTCGGGGTTGATCTCGATCGAGCGCGCGTAGTCGGCGAGCGCAAGCTCGTACTGCTTGAGGATGCGATAGGCTTCGCCGCGCCAGTTATAGGCGCCAGCCAAGTCTTTTCGGCTCAGCTTTCCCAATTCGATGATCCGCGTGCAGGCCGTGATGCGTTGGCTGGCGCGGGTGTCGTCGCCCGAGAAGCAATCCTTGACGTCGCTCGCCTGGTCGGCGAACGCCGGCGTCGATACCAACTGGCCCGCGACCAGCGCGGCAGCGAGCAAGACGGCAACCTGCAGAAATTTTGCGATACGCATGTGTCATCCCCTCTTTGACGAATGCAGATCGGATGGGAACCATTCCGTTGAAACGATGTCAATCTTGGGGCAGCGGCGGCCTATGGGCGGCCTATAGAAGGCGGCCGTCGCTGCCGCGAAACGGGTGGGGCCCGGGGAAATCGCCGATCGGAACGTGGTGCGTGATCACGCTGCCGAAGGCTTCGCCCGGAAACCAGGCATGCAGGTGAAACGCCGGCGGCTCGACCTTGAACGAGGGCGGCAGGCGCCCGTCGAGATCGAGCGCGACCGCGTGGTTGGGCGCCGGGCAGATGGTGGCGGCGACGCCCGCGAACGTGGTGAGGGTCGCGCGATGCACGTGCCCGGCGGCGACCAGGCGTGCGCGCGGGTGGCGCCGCAGGATGGCGGCGAGATCGCCGGCGTTGCGCAGGTTCTGCCCGTCCATGTGCGCGATGCCGGTGACGAAGGGCGGATGGTGCAGGAAAATGAGCGCCGGCCGCGCCGTCGAGGCGGCGAGCGCCGCGTCGAGCCAGCGCAGCGTATCAGGCTCGAGCAGGCCGTGCGGCGCGCCCGGAACGCTCGAATCGAGCAGCAGGAGATCGAGATCGCCTGCACGGCGCGCGATGTCGAGGGCGCCGTCGGGTCGCGCATAGGCCTGGTCGGGGAACGCGGCCCGCAGCAGCGCGCGGTTGTCGTGGTTGCCGGGGACGGCCGCGAAAGGGATGTCGAGCGGCGCGAGCAGCGTCTTGAGATGATCGTACTCGTCTGGCCGCGGCGTGTCGGCGAGGTCGCCCGAGATCGCGACGAAGTCGGGGCGCGGCGCCAAGCGGTTGAGCTCGGCGACGCAGCGCCTGAGCGCGGCCGCGGTGTCGATCTGGCGGTAGGCAAGCTCGCCGGGCGGCTTGATGTGCAGGTCGGAAATCTGCGCGATCAGGATTGGGCGCGCCGTCATCTCGAGTCTCCTGGCGGGTCTCCGGGCAACAGGCGGATGGCGGCGGGATCGACGGTCAGGCCGACGCGGTCGCCGGCCTTGACCTCGATGGAGTTCGGCACGTCTACCGCAAGCGGCTTGGCGGCGGCGCCGCTCACGCTGAGCCGCTGGCGGTCGCCCGTGAAGCTCACGCTGTCGACCTGGCCGACGAGGCTCGCCCCCGCCGGCGACGCGAGCGTGATCGCCTCGGGGCGGATCATCGCGAACACGGTTCCGCTCGCGGCGCCGTTCGCGAGCGGCAGCCGGCCGCCCGGCAGCGTCAGCGCGCCGGCTGCGCTTTCCGCCTCGACGATATTGGCGGCGCCGATGAACTCGGCGACGAAGCGGCTCGCGGGCGAAAAATAGACCTCGCGCGGCGTACCGATCTGCGCGATCGCGCCCTTGCGCATCACGACGACGCGGTCGCCGAGCGCCATCGCCTCGGCCTGGTCGTGGGTGACGTAGATCGTCGTGATGCCGAGGGTGCGCAGCAGGCGGTTGAGCTCGCCGCGCAGCCGCTCGCGCAGCGCGGCATCGAGCGCGGTGAGCGGCTCGTCGAGCAGCAGCGCGCTCGGCCGCACCGCGACCGCGCGGGCGAGCGCGACGCGCTGGCGCTGGCCGCCGGAGAGCTGATCGATGCGGCGGTTCTCCAGGCCCTCGATGCCGGTGAGCGCGACCAGCTCGGCGACGCGCGCCTTGCGCTCGGCGGCGGCGACGCCGCGGATCTTGAGGCCGTAGCCGATATTGTCGGCGACGTTCATGTTGGGAAACAGCGCATAGGACTGGAAGACCATGCCGATATTGCGCCGCTCGATCGGCAGATGCGTCACGTCGGCGCCGTTGAACCGCACGTGCCCGCCGGCGTCGGGCTGCTCGAGCCCGGCGACGATGCGCAGCATGGTAGTCTTGCCGCAGCCCGAAGGGCCGAGCAGCACCACGGTCTCGCCGCGCGCGATGTCGAGGCTGACGGGCTCGAGCGCGCGCGTACCGTCCGCGAAGGTCTTGGCGCAGGCCTCGACCCGCACCGTGACGCCGTGGGTCTGCGCATCGTGGCCCAGACTCATCGCCGCGCTCCTCGGGCGCCCCAGCCGGCGAACACCTGCATGGCAATCAGCAGCGGGATGATCATCACAAAGAACACCAGCGTATAGGCCGACGCCACCTCGAGCCGCATGGAGGCATAGCTGTCGGCAAGGCCGACCGGCAGCGTCTTGGTGAGCGGCGTATGCAGCATCCAGGTGAGGTTGAACTCGCCGAGCGACAGCGTCACCACCATCAGCGATCCGGCCAGGATGCCGGGCCGCGCGTTGGGCACGATCACGTCGCGGAAGCGCCGCCATGGCGAGGCGCCGAGCGAGGCGGCGCCCTCGTCGAGCGTCTTCACGTCGGTCGCGGCGAAGATCGCGATCACCGAGCGTACCATGAAGGGCAGCGTGAAGATGACGTGGCCGGCGAGAATGAAAAGCCACGAGCGGCGGAAATCCGGGAAGCCGCCATAGCTGAGCAGCAGCGCGAGCGCGATCGCGAGGCCGGGGATGGCGAGCGGCAGGGTGATGATCTCCTCGACGGTGCGGGCGAGCCGGCCGCCGCGCACATAGAGCGCATAGGCGGCCGGAACGCCGATGATCAGTGTCACGGCAAGCGCCGAGAGCGCGATGAGGAACGAGCGCGCGATGGTGTCGGCATAGAGCTCCCACACCTGGGTGATCCAGTCGAGCGTGACGCCGGAGCGGATGCCGCGGAAATAGTTCACGGTCACGCCCGCCATCATCGACAGCGCGGCCGGCACGATGAGGAATGCGGCGACCAGCAGCGTGAAGGCAAGCTGCGCCGCGAAGATGAGCCGGTCGCGCCAGGCGGTCATCATCCGGCGGCCGCCACGGTGTTGCCGGCGATCGAGCGGGCCAGCGCGAGGATCGCCCAGGCGACGAGGCCGAGGCCGACCGAGAGCGCGGCCGCGGTCGCGACGTTCGCCGAGAGGGTGAACTCCGTGTAGATCAGCATGGGCAGCACGTCGATGTCGGTCGCGAGCGTGAAGGCGGTGCCGAAGGCGCCCATCGCGGTCGCGAACGCGATCGCGCCCGACGCGAGGAAGGCGGGGGCGAGTGCGGGCAGCACCACGTCGCGCATCACCGCCCATGGTCCGGCGCCGAGCGCGCGGGCGGCTTCCTCCAGGCTCGGGTCGAGCTTCTCGACCGCCGCCATGATGGTGAGGATCACGCGCGGGATCGAGAAATAGAGATAGCCGAGAAAGAGGCCCTGCATCGAATAGGCCCACACCTGCTTGTCGCCGAACAGCGCGAGCGTGACCTCGCCGATGAGGCCCTGCCGTCCGGCGAGCAGGATGATCATGAAGCCGACGACGACGCCCGGGAAGGCGAGCGGAAAAGTGAGCAGCGCGACCAGCACGGCGCGGCCCGGGAAACGATGGCGCTGGAGAAAGATGCCGGCGACCGTCGCGATCGCGAGCGTCGCCACCGTGGTCGCGGCCGACAGCAGGATGGTGTTGATCAGCGTGCCGCGATAGCGCGGCTCGAGCAGGATCGCGGCGTAGGCCGAGAGGCCGCTCGGCCCGGTCGCGCCGACCGCGACGAGGCGCGCCATCGGCAGGAGAAAGAAGGCGAGGACCGCCACTGCGAGCGGGAGAAGGCAGAGGGTGAGGAAGGTGTTGAGGCGCATTTTCTCGTCATTGCGAGCGAAGCGAAGCAATCTCCTGCCACGGTGTACTCAGGTCGAGATTGCTTCGTCGGCCTGCGGCCTCCTCGCAATGACAGCCTACATGACGGCGTGGCTCACTTCACCTCGGCGAGATAGCGGTCGGTGAAGCCCTTCTGCACGGCTTCCATCTTCGCCCAGTCGACGCTCTTGGCGCGCGCGTAGTCGCTGTCGGGCAGGAACTTGGCCTTCACGGCTGCCGGCAGCTCGATCGGGCGGGCAGGGCGCAGATACGCGTTGGTCCAGATCGCCTGGCCCTTGTCGGACAGGAGATAGTCGATGACCTTCTTCGCCTTGTCCTTGTCGGGCGCGTTCTTCACCAGGCTCACGACATAGGGAAACACGACCGAGCCCTCGCACGGGATGACGAACGCGAAATTGCCCTTCTCGGTGTACTTCGCCCGATAGGCGTTGAAGTCGTAGTCGAGCAGGATGGGGATCTCGCCGGAGACGACACGCGCATACGACGTCTGCTTCGGCACGATCGGCTGGTTCTTGTGCAGCGCCTTGAAGTAGTCGATCGCGGGCGCGAAGTTCGTGTCCGAACCGCCGAGCGCGATGTTGACCGCGACCGCGCCGACATAGCCGACCGCCGCCGACGACGGATCGAGATAGCCGACCATGCCCTTGTAGTCGGGCTTGAGCAGGTCCTTCCAGCAGGCCGGAACCGGCTTGCCGCCGAGCGCATCCTTGTTGACGAACAGGCCGAGCGTGCCGGAGTGGATCGTGGTCCAGTCGCCGTCGGGATCCTTGAGGCCGGCCGGCACCTCGTCCCACTTGGCCGGCTTGTACGGCTCGATCACACCCAGCGTCTTCGCCTTCATGCCGAAGTTGACGCCGTAGTAGACGACGTCGGCGACCGGGTTCTTTTTCTCGGCAATAAGCTGCGAGAGCGCCTGGCCGGAGTTCTTGTTGTCGAACGGGATATCGTAGCCGAGGTCGTTCTTGATCGACTTGAGCATCGTGGCGAAATCGGCCCATTGCGGCGGGCAATTGTAGCAGATCACGTCCGCGGCCCGCGCGGGCGCATGCAAGGTGATCAGCGCCGCAATAGCAACAACCAGACCCGACAGCGTCTTTCGCATGGCTTATCTCTCCGGAGCGCTAGCGTCCCAATTCCGAAGTTCGCAGGCATTTGCAGCAATCGCGGCGCGAACTTCGGGTTCGCGGCACTAGTCGTGGCGCGGACTTCACGCATGACTGTATGGCAGTCAGATGACAATGTCCGCAGGCGCGTCGTGCGGCGAAATTGCCGGCACGAAACACGGCCGCACCCGTTGCGCGGGAGCGGAGAGATCAGCGGCGGCGTGAATTGAGTCGGACGGCGATTGCGAGAGGCGGCTCGAGCCTTCGACTGAGCGGAGGCGGCAGCGTCTCCGGCGGGAGCGACCGGAGAGCTGCGCTTTGCCGACCTTGCCGAATGAGAACGGCGCGAGGCCGCGGGTCAGACGCGACGGCGCGAGCCTTCGCGCTTCGCCGGCACCAGGCTCTCGACGAGATGCAGCACGGCGAGCCGCGTTGCGTCGTTGTCGATCCGGTCGAAGCCTTGCAGCAGCCGAAGCGAATGCGGCTTCGCCAGCAGATAGCGCGGCGACTGCTCGGGCGATGCCTGCGCGTGGGTCGGCGACGGAGCGCCGTCGAACAGCGTCGGGATCGGCACGCCGAGCACGTCGGCGATCTGCGTGAGACAACTCGCGCCGACTCGGTTCGCGCCCTTCTCGTATTTCTGCACCTGCTGGAAGGTCACGCCGATGCGCCGACCGAGCTCGCCTTGCGACAGGCCCTTCTGCAGTCGACAGATGCGGATGTTTTGACCGACGAGCACGTCGACCGGTAGTGGACTTCTCTTTGCCACGTTTGATGATTCCCTGTTGCGTAAGACAACTGTATATATATGGAATTTGCAATTCGAGGAAAGCGTCGAATTACCGCGGAATTACCAAAGATAAGTCGCGGTTAAAGCCGGAAGTTGCAGGCATCCTGCGGTTATTTTCACCCTGCGGGTATTTTCACCAAGAGGGATCCATGGCGTGCCGCATTTGCATTTTGCACAGGATTCGTTGCTTCTAACGTGCGCGATCAACCAAAAAACAATACAACTGCCTAACGCTTGTCATAACGTGTGTACGAAATCGAACGGACTTTGGGTCCGAATCCCGAGATGCCGGCGGTGCGATCATCATGACGCGCGTCAAGGACGCGGGTTAGAAAGCAACGTGCAAGAGGTCCCGCCTGAATCCGAAGCGAGCCGGGACGAGCGGCCGGGCGACGCGCGCATGACCGCGCGGCGAACGTCGTGATCGACGCGGGGCAGGCGACCTGGGCGGTCGCGGCGGCCGCGACCGCGGGCGTGATCTTGCGGCCGTGGCGCCTGCCCGAGGCGATCTGGGCGGTGCTCGGAGCGGCCGCGCTGGTGGTCTTCGGCTTGCTGCCGTTGCGCGCCGCGCTCGACGGCGTCGCCAAGGGCCTCGACGTCTATCTCTTCCTCGCCGGCATGATGCTGCTCGCCGAGCTGGCACGACAGGAAGGCCTGTTCGACTGGCTCGCATCGTTCGCGGTCGAGCATGCGCGCGGCTCGCCGCAGCGGCTCTTTCTGCTGGTCTACACGGTCGGGACGGCCGTCACGGTCTTTCTTTCCAACGACGCGACCGCGGTGGTGCTCACCCCGGCCGTCTATGCGGCGACGCGCGCCGCGGGTGCGGCGCCGCTGCCCTATCTGTTCGTCTGCGCCTTCATCGCCAATGCGGCGAGCTTTGCGCTGCCGATCTCCAATCCGGCCAATCTGGTCATCTTCGACGGCCACATGCCGCATCTTGCGGCCTGGCTTGCGCAGTTCGGCCTGCCGACGATCGTCGCGGTGGTTGCGACCTATCTGATGCTGCGCCTGACACAGGCGTCGGCGCTGCGGCGCGAGGCGATCGCGCGCACGGTCGCGCGGCCGACGCTTGGCCGCGGCGGTCGCCACACGGCCTACGGCATTGCCGCAACCGCGGCCGCGCTGGTGATGTGCTCGGCGTTCGACCTGCAACTCGGGCTGCCGACTTTCATCTGCGGCGGTGCGACGGCCGCGATCATTCTCGCGGCAAACCGCCAGGCGCCGTGGCCGCTGCTGCGCCATATCTCGTGGGGCGTGCTGCCGCTGGTCGCCGGCCTGTTCGTGCTGGTCGAAGCGCTCGCGCGCACCGGCGTGATCGCGGCGCTCGCGCGCGCGCTCGCGGCGAGCGTTGCGCAGTCGGCGTCGCTCGCAGCCTGGACGACCGGCCTCGTGACCGCGGTGGCCTGCAACCTGATGAACAACCTGCCGGTCGGCCTGATCGCCGGCTCGGTGGTCGCGTCCGATCACGTGCCGGCCTCGGTCACGGGCGCCGCGCTGATCGGTGTCGATCTCGGGCCGAACCTCTCGGTCACCGGCTCGCTCGCCACCATCCTGTGGCTCGTCGCGGTGCGCCGCGAAGGCCAGGACGTCGGCGCCGGCCGCTTTCTCCTCGTCGGCCTCGCCGTGATGCCGCCGGCGCTGATCCTCGCGCTCGCCACGCTGCTCGCGATTGGGGCGCGATAAGCCGAGCCCGTCGCCGCGTTGACAGCGCTGAGGCTCGCCCCAACAATGGGCTTCTTCCCATCCGGTCGATCGGATCAATAACCAAAAGCTCCCTTTCAGGTGAGGAAAACGTCATGCGCGCTCAACTGCGTATCTGCGCCGCCCTGTGCCTCGCGTCGCTCGTCGGCGGCCATGCGCACGCGCAGGATTATCCGAACCGTGCGATCCGGCTGATCGTCCCGATCTCGGTCGGCTCCGTCACCGACGTGGCGGCGCGGCTGACCGCGCAGGAACTGCAGGCGCGCCTCGGCCAGACCGTGATCGTGGTCAACAAGCCGGGCGGCGCCATGGTGATCGGCGGCAGCGAGTGCGCCAAGTCGGCGCCCGACGGTTACACGCTCTGTCTCGTCAGCCCCGACACCATGTCGTTCAACCCGTTGACCGTGCCGAACCTGCCATATGACCCGCAGAAGGACTTCGTTCCCGTCATCGACATGTATCACGTGATCGAGGGGCTGATCGTGCCGGGCGGTTCGCCCGCGAGCTCGCTGCCGGAACTGCGCGAGCGCGCGGTCGCGCAGGCGGGCAAGATCACCTTCGGCACGCTCGGCGGCCGCACCGTCACGGACGCGTTCCGCCAATGGCTCGGCGAGTACTGGCACACGAGCTTCGTGCCGGTGCCCTACAAGGGCGGCAGCGAGATCATCAACGCGACGCTCGCCAACACGATCGATGTCTCGAAGATCGGCATGGGCAACATGAGCGGCCAGGTCGAACAGCACAAGATCAAGGTGCTGGCGCTCAACGCCGCGCAGCGCTCGTCGCGCTTCCCCGACGTGCCGACCTTCCGCGAGGCGGGCTTCTCGGCGTTCCCGGGCGGCCCGATCTATTGGGGCGTGGTGGTGCCGGCGGGCACCGACGCCGCGATCGTCGAGCGCCTGCACGACGCGCTCGCCGCGACGCTGCGCGACCCCAAGTTCACGGCCTTTGCGGAGAAGAACTTTCTCGACGTGGTCGCCGGCTCGCGCGCGGACTTCGTCGAATTCCTCAAGAAGGATCGGCAAGATGCCGCAGTGCTTGTCGACAAATATATGAAGTAGAGACATCGGTGCCCGAAGGCGCGGTGCGTAATCCCGAGAGCGTATTCCGTTCCTACGGAATCGGAATACGCTCTCGATTCTTCATTTTGCGCATGTTCTTATCGGCGACCCGGCCTCCACTTCGCCGGAACATGCGCTAAGAGGCACTCAATCCGCATGGCGCAGATCGTCGTCGATGGCGTACGCCACATGTACCGGCCGCCACGCGGCAAGCCGGTGCTGGCGCTCGAGGACGTGTCGCTCGAGGTGCGCGAGCGCGAGTTCCTGGCGCTGCTCGGGCCCTCCGGCTGCGGCAAGTCGACCTTGCTCTATCTCATCGGCGGTTTCCTGCCCGTGGAAGGCGGCAGCATCGCGGTCGACGGCAAGCCGGTGACGGCGCCGGGTCCCGATCGTGGCATCGTGTTCCAGCATTTCGCGCTGTTTCCGTGGAAGACGGTGCGCGGCAACATCCTCTATGGGCTCGAACGGCAGGGCATGCCGCCCGCCGAGCGCCAGAAGCGCGCGCAGCAGTTCATCGACATGGTCGGTCTCACCGGCTTCGAGGACAGCTATCCGTCGCATCTCTCGGGCGGCATGAAGCAGCGCGCCGCGCTCGCCCGCACGCTCGCGTTCGATCCGAAAATCCTGCTGATGGACGAGCCGTTCGGCGCGCTCGACGCGCAGACGCGCCATCTGATGCAGACCGAATTGCTCAGCATCTGGCAGCGCACGCCCAAGACCGTGATCTTCGTCACCCACGACGTGCAGGAGGCGGTCTACCTCGCCGACCGCGTCGCCGTGATGTCGGCGCGGCCGGGCCGCATCAAGACGATCGTCGACATCAAGCTCGACAAGACCGATCCCAACGTGCTCAAGGCCAAGGCCTTCGTCGACAAGGTTGACGAGATCTGGGGCCTCGTGAAGGACGAGGCCATCAAGGCGCAAGGAGCGCGGGCGCCATGACGGCGGGCGTCGTGAAGTCGTTTGTGCGCTACTCGCCGCTGCTGATCCTGGCGCTCGGCTGGGAGCTGGTGTCGCGCCTCGGCATCGTCTCGGGCGACGCGCTGCCGCCGCTGAGCGCGATCGCGACCGCCTGGGTCGACCTGATCCGCGACGGCGACCTCGTCACCAACGGCGCTGCCTCGCTCTATCGCGGCGGCGCCGGCCTCGCGCTCGCGGTCGTGATCGGCGGTGCGCTCGGCATCTTGATGGCGCGCTGGCGGGCGGTGAACATCATCTTCGGGCCGATCGTCGAGATCTTCTATCCGGTGCCGAAGACGGCGCTCATTCCGGTCACCATCATCTGGCTCGGCCTCGGCGACGGATCGAAGATCCTGCTGATCTTCCTCGGCTGCATGATCCCGGTGACGATCGGGGCGTTCAACGGCGCGCGCTCCGCCGAGCAGGCGCTGGTGTGGTCGGCGCGCAGCATGGGGGCGGACCGCGTGCGCACGCTGTGGGACGTGGTGGTGCCGAGCGCGCTGCCCGAGCTGCTCAATGGCATCCGCACCGCGCTGGCGCTCGCCTTCATCCTGCTGGTGTCGTCCGAGCTGATCACGGCGCAGAACGGCTTCGGTTATCTGATCGGCTCGCTCGGCGACAACGGCAACTACGACGCCATGTACGCGGTGGTGCTCACGGTCGCCTTGCTCGGCTTTGCGGCCGACCGGCTCTATCAGGCGCTCATGCAGCGGATGCTGATATGGCGAGCGTAGACCTGACGACATCCTCGCTGCTACCGGCCGCGCGCGCCATGCGCGGGGCGCTGTGGTTCGGCGCGCGCGTCGCTTCGATCGTCGCGCTACTCGTCGGCTGGGAGCTGCTCGCGCGCAGTGGGCTGCTGACAGCCTATCAGCTGCCGCCGCTCAGCACCGTGCTGGTCCGCATCTGGCACGATGCGGTCGCGGGCGATCTCGCGTTCAACATGGCGGTGACGATCGGCCGTGCCATGCTCGGCTTTGCCATCGCGGCGGTGGGCGGCATCGCGCTCGGCGTCGCGATCGCGCGGCTGCCGCTCGCGCGCTGGTTCTTCGATCCGATCGTGTCGATCGGCTTCCCGATGCCGAAGATCGCTTTCCTGCCGGTGATCATCCTGTGGCTCGGCGTATATAACGTGTCGAAGCTCACCATGATCGTGTTCGAACTCGATCTTCCCGGTGATTGCCGCGACCGTCATCGCCATCCAGGGCGTCGAGCGCGAGCTGATCTGGTCGGCGCGCAACATGGGCGCGAACGAGCGCGAGCTGCTGTGGCAGGTCGTGCTGCCGGCGGCGCTGCCGCAGATCATGACCGGCCTGCAGGTGGCGCTTCCGCTCGCGCTCATCGTCGCGGTGCTGACCGAGATGCTGATGGGTGGCTACGGGCTCGGCGCCGCCATGATGACGGCGTCGCGCTTCGCCAACTCGGTCGGCGTCTTCGCCGGCATCGTCGAGATCGCGGTGGTCGGCTATGCGCTCGTCAAGGCGATGGCGCTGCTGCGCCGGCGGCTCCTGATCTGGCACCAGGAAGCGGCCGAGCCGGCCTGACGGCAAAGCGTCACAGGCTTCGTGCTTGAAAAAGATCGTTGGACCTCCGACAATCTTCCACCAAATATCGATGCCGGATTTTCGAACCGGGAGGAAACAATGAAATTGCGCAAGCTCGCGTTGGCCGCGGCCGCGCTCGGCCTGATCGGCGCCGGCGGCGCCGGCGCCGAGCCGGTGAAGATCCGCATGTCGTGGGTGGCGCCACTCGCCAACTGGGCGTCGATCGTCATGGAGAAGAAGGACCTGGCCAAGCACATGGGCCAGTCCTACACGCTCGAGGTGGTCCGCTATCCGGGCACGCCGCAGATGATCGCGGCGGTCGCCAACAATGACCTGGAAGTCGCGAGCCTCGCCTATTCGTCGCTGACGATCGCGATCGAGAATGCCGGGCTCGACGATCTGCGCGTGATCGCCGACGAGTTCCAGGACGGCCAGCCCGGCACGTTCAGCCAGGAGTTCTTTGTCCGCAAGGACAGCGGCATCAACAAGGTCGAGGACCTCAAGGGCAAGGTGGTCGGCACCAACGGCGCCGGCAGCGCGGTCGACGTTGCCGAGCGCTTCATGCTCAAGAAGCACGGGCTCGAGGACAAGCGCGACTATACGATGCTGGAAGGTCCGCTGCCGGCGATGCCGCAGATGCTGCTGGAGAAGAAGGTCGACCTCATTCCGGCCGTGCTGCCTTTCGCGCTCAATCCGAAGCTGCGCGCCGACGGCAAGGTCCTGTTCTACCAGCGCGACGCGCTCGGCATCACGCAGATGATCGTGTTCGCGTCGCGCAAGTCCTTCATCGACGCGCACCGCGCCGCCATGGTCGATTTCATGGAGGACCTGCTGCGCATCGTGCACTGGTACCTCGACCCGAAGAACCACGACGAGGTGGCGAAGATCGCGTCCAAGATCACCAAGGCGCCGCCTGAGCGGTTCGGCTGGCTGTTCACCAAGGACGACGACTACCGCGATCCCAACATGGTGCCGGATCTTGACGCGCTGCAGCGCAATGCCGACGTGATGAAGGACCTGGGCTTCATCAAGCAGAACGTCGACATCAAGGCGCATGCGGATTTGACGCTCGTCGAGGAGGCCGCAAAGCGGTTGAAGTAGAATTCTCGAGATCCTGATTTACCTCATCGCGCGCGCCGAGGAAAAGCTCGCGCGGGTCGTCGCGATGGCGCGGCGAGTGTGGGGCGAGTGAGCGGAGACGCAATGTTGCGCAGGCGGATGCAGGTGGTGATTGCCGCGGCGGCGCTTGCGCTCGGCGTTTGGCTGGCCACTTGCCCCGCCCACGCGCTCGACTGGCCGACGCGGCCGGTGCGCATCGTCGCGCCCTCGACGCCCGGCGGCGCCGCCGACCTGTTCGCCCGGTTGCTTGCCGATCACTTGACGACGCTGCTGGGGCAGCGCTTCTACGTCGATAACCGGCCCGGCGGCGGCGGATTGATCGGCGCGGCGTTCGTCGCCCATGCGGAGCCGGACGGCTACACGTTCGTGACGTCGAGCGTCGCCTATCACGCGATCGAGCCGGCCGCGAGCCCAAGCCCCGGCTTCGATCCGATGCGCGACGCGACCCACATCGCCTATATCGGTGGCCCGCCCAACGTGTTCGTGGTCAATCCCAAGCTCGGCGTGCATTCGCTGCCCGAGCTGGCCGCGCTGGCGAAGACGAAATCGCTCGACTTCGTGTCGCCGGGCGTCGGCACGCTCGGCCATCTGCTCGTCGAGGAGTTCGCGCGCGAGGCCGGCATTCGGCTTGTGCACGTTCCGCACAAGGGCTCGGCGCAGGCGATGCTCGATCTCCTCGCCGGCAACGTGATGTTCGGCAGCATGACGTGGAGCTCGGCGCTCGGCCAGATCCGCGCCGGCAAGGTGATCCCGATCGCGGTGTCGTCGAAGGCGCGCGTGCCGGATTACCCTGCCGTGCCGACACTTGCCGAGCAGGGCTATCCGGATCTCGTCGCACGCACCTGGTTCGCGCTGTCGGGTCCTGCGGGCGTGCCCGACGAGATCGTGCAGAAGCTCAATCGCGCGGTCGGCCAAGTCCTGGACATGCCGGACGTGAAGCAGCGGCTCGACCAGGACGCGATCGAGCGCGAGCCGATGACGCCCGCGCAGGTGACCGCCTTCGTCGCCGGCGAGGTCGCCAAGTGGGGGCCGGTCGCGAAGAAATATGTGCATGCGCCGTGATGGCCAATAGGGAGTGGCGAATAGCGAATGGCGAGTAGGGCAGGGTGGACCCTCCCGTCACTATTCGCTACTCACTATTCGCTACTCGCCATTCGCGCGCAGGGGGCGCATCCATGAAGACAGCCGAAGCCGAGGCGCTCGATTGGATTTCCCAGACCTATGCGACCAATCCGATCGCGACCCTGCTGGGCGCGCGGCCGCTCGCCTGCGACCCGGCGGTCGGCCGGATCACCATCGCGTTCGAGGCGAAGCCCGAGTTCTGCAACCTGCTCGGCACCGTGCAGGGCGGCATGCTCGCCGCCATGCTCGACCTCGTGATGTCGTTTTCGACGCTCGCCACCATGGGCGGGCCCGGTTGGGTCGTGCCCACGGTCGACATGACCACGCATTTTCTCTCGCCCGCGCGGCCGGGCCCGATCGTGGGCGAGGGCGCGGTGGTGAAGAAGGGGCGCACCATCACGTTCATGGAGGGGCGCCTGCGCGACGGCCATGGTAAGCTCCTCACCACCGCGACCGCGAGCGGCACGCTGATGAGGTGGCCGCCCGCGCGCGATGGAGCATGATCCCGAAAAGTGGGTACCGGTTTTCGGAAAAGATCATGCTCGAACAGATTTAGGCGGCGCGAGCGATGAGCGCAGGCGTGGCGAGCGACGTGACGATCGACTGCGACGTGCATCCGTCGGTGCCGGGCATGCAGGCGCTGCTGCCCTATCTCGACGACCATTGGCGCACCACGGTGGTCGAGCGCGGCATCGATTCGCTCGACAGCATCAGCTATCCGCCCAATGCGCCGCTCTCGGCGCGCCCCGACCTGCGCGATGCCAAGGGGCGCGCCGGCATGGACGTGGCGAGCCTCGGCGCCCAGGTGCTCGACCGCTGGGGCGCCGGCGTGGCGATCCTCAATTGTCTCTACGGCATCCAGCTCGTCTTCGACGAATACATGGCGGCGGCGTTCGCGGGGGCGCTCAACGAGTGGATCGCGCGCGAATGGCTCGACCGCGATCCGCGCCTGCGCGCCTCGATCGTGGTGGCGCTGCAGAACGTCGAGCACGCGGTCGACGAGATCGAGCGGCGCGCCGCCGACAAGCGCTTCGTGCAGATCCTGGTGCTCGCCATGGGCGAGACGCCGCTCGGACGGCGGCAGTTCTGGCCGATCTTCGCGGCGGCCGAGCGGCACGGCCTGCCGATCGGCATCCATGCGGGCAGCGCCTATCGTCATCCCGTCACGGCGCTCGGCTGGCCGAGCTATTACGTCGAGGACTACGCCAGCCAGTCGCAGGGCTTCCAGTCGCAGACCGCGAGCCTGATCAGCGAGGGCGTGTTCGCCAAGTTTCCCGGGCTGAAGGTGGTGCTGATCGAGTTCGGGCGTGACCTGGGTGCCGGCCTTTCTGTGGCGCTTCTCGAAATTCTGGCGCGGGTTGCGCAGCGAGATCCCCTGGGTCGACCGCACGCCGTCGGAGATCTTTCGCGATCACTTCCGCCTGACGATCCAGCCGTTCGATGCGCCGGACGACGCGGACACGATCGCGCGCACGATCGAGCATCTCGGTTCGGACGCGATGCTGCTCTACGCGAGCGATTATCCGCACTGGCAGTTCGACGGCGATCAGATCCTGCCGCGCAGTCTGTCGCCGGAGCTGCGGCGCAAGATCATGGTGGAGAATCCGCGCGCGACTTATCGCGTAATTTGACTCGTCATGCCCGGGACAAGCCCGGCCATGACGGGGAGTCACATCTCCACCACCACATACTGATCCTCGACGCTCACCGGAAACGTCTCGGCCACATACGGCCCCTCGACGAGCGCCGCGCCCGGCTCGACCGTCACCGGGAAATTGCGCACCCGCACGGTGCGGGGATCGACCCACGACTTGCCGGTGCGGATGTCGTACTCCCATTGATGCCAGGGGCAGCGCAGGATCTCGCCGTGGCGCGAGGTCCTGTATTCGCCGGGCTCGCTCGACTCGACGAGACATGTGAGCTGGCCCTGGCTGAGGTCGCCGCCCTGATGCGGGCAGCGCGTTGCCAGCGCGAAGAACTCGCCGCCGAGGTTGAACAGCACGATCGCGCGGCCCTTCACCTCGACCCGCTTGCGGCCGCCGGGTGCGATCTCCGAAACGGTGGCGACGACGTGCTTTGGCATGCCCTGTCCGACGGCTTTCTGTTCGGTCGAAATCTAGCGCGCGGCCCGGCCGCCGCAAGCGCGCGCGCCGGTAGCCACCGCGCCGCCATATAGGCTAAAGTCCGCGCCTTCATTCGAGGAAACCCAGTCATGATCGATCTCTATGCTTTGACCAGCCCGAACGTGCAGAAGATTTTCATCATGCTCGAGGAGCTGAGCCTGCCCTACAAGACGATTCCGGTCGACGTGTGGAAAGGCGAGCAATACAAGCCCGAGTTCGTCAAGATCAGCCCGAATTCGAAGATCCCCGCGATCGTCGACCACGACGGGCCGGGCGGCAAGCCCTATACGGTGATCGAGTCGGGCGCGATCCTGATGTATCTCGCCGACAAGAGCGGCAAGTTCCTCCCCAAGGACACGGCCAAGCGCTACGACGCGATCCAGTGGCTGATGGTCCAGCTCACCGGCGTCGGCCCGATGTTCGGCCAGTGGACGCATTTCAAGCTGTTCTCCGGCGGGGGCAACGAGTATTCGATGACGCGCTACCAGACCGAGGTGAAGCGGCTCTACGAGGTGCTGGAGAAGCGGCTCGGCGCGAGCAAGTATCTCGGCGGCGACGAGTACACGATCGCCGACATCGCGACCTTCCCGTGGACGCGCAACCACGACAACATGGGCGTGAAGTGGGACAGCAACCCGAACCTCAAGCGCTGGTTCGAGGAGATCGCGGCGCGCCCGGCCGTGAAGAAGATGATCGAGATTACCGGCGCGATCAAATCGAACCGCGACACCGCGTCCGACGAGGACAAGGACCGTTTCTTCAACCGCGGCAAGTACGCGCGGGCGTAAGGTTTGCAAGGCGCTTGCTCTCCCTCTCCCCGCTCTTGCGGGGAGAGGGTCAGGGTGAGGGGCGCTGAATTACTGCGGCGCAACGAATCGCGGATAGGCCCCCTCACCCCGACCCTCTCCCCCTGAAGGGGGAGAGGGAGCGCGCAGAATTCGCCGGGAGGACATCGCATGAAGCTGCGCCATCTCGCGGTGCTTGTTGCCCTCGCCCTCACGTGCGGCGTCGGCACGGCGTTCGCGGCGGACACCACCATCCACATCGCGCTCGTGCGCTCGGTCTCCAACGGCGCCGAGCTGATCGCGCTCGACCGCGGCTACTTCAAGGAGGCCGGGCTCAATGTGGTGATCGACGACATCGACACCTCCGCCAACACCATGGTGCTGCTCGCGACGAACAAGCTGCAGATCATCGCGGGCGGCGTCTCGGCGGGCTATTTCAACGCCATCGCGAAAGGGCTGCCGGTCACGATCATCGCCGACCGCGTGTCGACGCCGATCGGGCACGACCTCATGGTCCGCACCGACCTCAAGGACCAGATCAGGGATCTGAAGGACCTCAAGGGCCGGGTGATCTCGAGCAACGGCGTCGGCTCGGTCTCGACCTACGAGACCGGCAAGATGCTGGAGACCGCCGGGCTCAAGGCCTCCGACGTCGACATCAAGGTGCTGGGCTTCAACCAGGTGGCGGCGGCGCTCGCCAACAAGGCGGTCGATGCCGCGCTGCTCATTCCGCCCTTCGTCTACGAATACGCCGAGCAGAAGCTCGCGGTGCCCTTCGCGAAACCCGACAAGCTGGTGCAGCCAAGCCCGATGACGATCGCGGTGATCATGGTGAACACCGACTGGGCGAAGCAGAACCACGACGCGCTGCAGGCTTACGTCACCGCCTATTTGCGCGGCGTGCGCGACTACTGCAACGCCTATCACGGCGGCTCGATCAGGAAGGAGATGATCGAATTGATCGTGCGCCACGGCTCCGAGCGCAACCCGAAGATCCTCAACGACTACCCGTGGCCGTCGCGCAGCCCGGACGGCCGCATCAACGTGGCGAGCATGCTCGACATGCAGCGATGGTACGTCGCGAACAAGTTCTCGACCGCGAACCTGCCGGCCGAACGCCTGGTCGACGCGAGCTATGCCGAGGCGGCGGTGAAGAAGCTCGGGCCGTTCGTGCCGGAGAACAAGGCGTCGACGCTCGAAGGGTGCCGGTGATGGAAGCGCTGGCGGAGGCCGACCTCATGAGTGCGCTCCCTCGGTCCCCGCCTTGCGCACGCTGTCGGAGCATGGAGCGTCGGCGGTGCGCGTGAGCAGATCTCGGCGAGCAACGGGTCTCGCGTCGTGGCCGCTCGGGCTCGTGAGTGCCTGCGAGACTTGCGGATTGGACGCAATCTCTACATGCATCAATATCAATGCGTTCTCTCCAACCCACCCACAAGCGGCCTCGCCGTGGAACTCATTGGAATCTGATAACGCGTGAGATTGGCCTATTTCCACAGGAAATATGGAACTTCCAGATTGCAGATGTTCCCGATGGGAACCCAAATTTTCAATCGCCGTCACACACTTTTTGCGTGCAATTTAATATTCCTTTAGGGCGCACTAAGTACATACACCAATGCAGGGTTGCTCTCCCTGAGTTGCAGCAATACCCAACGGAGGCGAAATGAAGAACCAGTTGATGCGCTTCGCGCGCGATGATTTGGGCGCAACGGCAATCGAGTACGGGCTCATTGCAGCAGGCATCTCGGTCGCCATCATCACGGTGGTGAACGGGCTGGGTAAGACGCTCAGCGGTACGTTCAGCAATGTTTCCAAGGCTCTCACGAACGCCGGCAGCCAGTAGCAACTAAACTCCCAAAGTTGACTTGCTCTAATCCCAAGGCTGAAGGCTGGTCCCACCGAGCTAAAAGCTCGTTGGGACCTTTTTTCATGCGGCGCACATGGAGCGTCACGGCTCCCACTTCACGACTGCCCACGTCTCGGTCGAGGAAGAGTTCCGCAGACCCGTAGCGCGCACGAGGCGAGTTGGAAGCTTAGGCAAAATTTGATTGGACGCTCCAAGCCGCCGCGACGGCCTCGCCGACGGTGCGGGAAACCCTTCTATCTGGGTGCGGTCCCCGCGCAGCATCGCTCTCATCACACCACGATGCCGATTGCCAGATACAAGGGGGCGCCTCCACGGCTAGTTACCGATGGTGTGTTTTGCTGCAACTCAGCGCCCCTCGCCCCAACCCTCTCCCCCGCAAGAGCAGAACCGTAGGGTGGGCAAAGGCGGCCAAGACATTGCGAGCTGGCACGCTCTCCGCGCCGCCGTGCCCACGCGACTGATCCGGGCCCGACGCGTGGGCACGGCGGATCAACACCAGGTACTCAACGGACACCGGGGCCGCCTTTGCCCACCCTACGGATCTACGTCCCCACTTTTCGCACGCTGTCGGAGCACTCGAGCTCGGCAAAAACCTCGTCATTATGCTCGCCGAGCCGCGGCGGCGGCGTGTCGATGCGCGGGCCGCCGTGGGCGAACATGAAGGCGGCGATCGGCACGCTGAAGCTTCCCTCGATGCCCGGCGCGCCCGCGTGGCGGTGGATCACGCCGCGGCTCGCGGCCTGCGGGTCGGCGATCGCCTCGCCCATGGTGCGCACGCGCGCGGCCGGCACGTGCCGCGCCTGGAAGAAGGCTTCCCATTCGTCCGCCGTGCGCGTGAGCATGATCTCGGCGAGCACCGCGGTCTCGCGGTCGTGGTCCGCCTCGCGCTCGTCGGTGGTGCGCTTGATCATGTCGGGGCGCTCCAGCACGGTCCACAGGCGCCGCTGCTGGCGCAAGTTGCTGGCGCCGATCATCACGAGGCCCGATTTGGTTTCATAGGCACCGTTGGTGGCATGTATGTGCCGGTTGCCGTGCGGCTTCGGATGCTTGCCGTTGCGCAGATAGCCGGTCAGATGCGAGCTCATCAGGATCATCGCGACGTCGAGCATCGCCATGTCGATGCGCTGGCCGCGGCCGGTCTTCTCGCGCTGGAACAGCGCGGACGCGAGCGCGAACGCGCCCGTCATGCCGGTCGCATAATCGACCGCGGGCGAGCCGAACATGATGGGGCTCACGTCCGTGGTCCCGGTCATCGCCATGATGCCCGAGGTCGCCTGGATCACGTGGTCGTAGGCGGTCTGCTCGCGCCGCGGCCCGGTCTGGCCGAACGCCGAGAATGACGCGTAGATCAGCCGCGGATTGAGCGCCGCGAGCGCGTCATAGCCCAGTCCGAGCGCTTCGAGCGCGCCGGGCCGATAGTTCTCGACGAAGACGTCGGCCGTGGCGACGAGCTTCTTGAGCTTGGCGCGGTCGCCTTCGCTCTTGAGGTCGAGCGTGATCGAACGCTTGTTCGACGCCTGCGTCAGGAATCCGGTGCCCATCTGCGCCCGGTTGAGCGCCTTGTCGGTGCCGCTGCCGCGGCTCTGGTCGGGATCGTCGGGATGCTCGACCTTGATCACGTCGGCGCCGAGCACCGCAAGCTGGTAGGCCGCGAACGGCCCGGCCAGCACGTGCGTCACGTCGATCACCCGGATGCCTTCGAACGGTCGCGTCATGGCGTGCTCCCCGGTTGTGGCTGCGGTCTTGTGGTGGCGCCGCGCCTCCTATTCTACGGGCTCCTTGCCGCGGAGGGAACGAACATGCGCAGAGGATCGATCGGCTTCCGTGTCGTCACTGGTAGGCCGCCTTGCTGCTGTCGCGTTGCCTTGCGCGCGGGCATCGACGTCACCGGAAGGGGTGCTGGTCACGGCGCCGAAAATGGATTAAATTGGATCCAATATAATCCGAGGAAAGTGTCGCATGGCAGCCATATCCGCCTTCGAACCCACCGTCGCCGACGACGTCGCCGCCATCCCGGTCGCCGCGCGCCTTGCGGACCTGCGCGGCAAGCGGCTCGGCTTCGTCGACAACAGCAAGTGCAACGCCGACCTGTTCATCCGCCGGCTGATCAGCCGGTTCTCCGACCAGTATGCGATCGCGGTGGGTCCAGTCGTGCGCAAGGCCGCCCCCAAAGATCGCCTGACCGGCGACGATTTCGCCGATCTCGCCCGATGTGACGCGGTCGTGCAGTGCTTCGGCGATTGCGGCACCTCGACCTCGATCAGCGTCGCCGACGCGGTCGAGATCGAGCGCCGCGGCATCCCGACCGTCACGGTCTTCAGCACCGCGTTTGCGGCGGCGGCGCGCAAGCAGGCGTCGGGTCGCGGCATGGCGGACCTGCCGCTCGCCCGCATCCCCCACCCGATGCATACGGCACGGCGCGACGTCGTCGCCGAGCGCGCCGACGCGGTGCTCGCCGTGCTGGTCGATCGCTTGACGGCGCGCACGACCGACGTGGCCGAGGATACCGCCGCCGAGCGCGTTGGCGGGGCGAACGACATCGACGAGCAGGAGATGCTGTTCGCGCGCGGCTGGACCGACGGCTTGCCGGTCGTGCCGCCGACCGCCGAAAAAGTCGCCGCGATGGTGGCCGCATCCGGACGCGACGGCTCGGAGCCGATCGGACCCGTTCCGCCCCGCTGGCGCCGGGCGACGATCGAGAAGGTCGCGATCAACGCCGTGCTTGCCGGATGTCGCCCGGAATATTTCCCGGTCGTGCTGGCGGCGCTCGATGCGGCGCTCGACAACGACTGCCAGCTCTACGGCATTCAGACCGCGACCAACACGACGGCGCCACTGTTCATCGTCAATGGGCCGATCGTCGGAGAGCTCGACATCAACGCGCGCGGCAACGTCTTCGGCCAGGGCGCGCGACCCAACGCGACGATTGGCCGGGCCGTGCAGCTCGTGCTGCGCAATGTCGGCGGCGACATTCCGGGCGAGACCGACATGTCGACCCACGGACAGGCCGCCAAGTTCTCGGCCTGCATTGCCGAAGCCGAAACAGACAGCCCGTGGACGCCGTTCCATGTCGAGGCGGGGTTCGCGCCCGACGAGAGCACTGTCACGGTGATCGGGGCGTCGGCGCCGCAGAACGTCTTCACCTACGGCTGCGAAACCGGCCAGGACGTCCTCGAGCACTTCGTCGGCGCGACGCTCGGTCTCGGGCACAACAACATCATCTTCCCGACTGGGCCGCTGTTCGTCATCAGCCCCGAGCATGCCGCCACCATGGCGCGCGACGGCATCGGCAAGACAGAATTCCGCAACGCGCTGTTCGAGCGCGCGCGGATTCCCTTGAGCCGCTTCTGCGGTCGCAGCGTCAAGGGGCTGCACCACCGGCGCGAGCGCTGGTTCGCCCAGGTCGGCGACCCAAATCATATCGGCATCGCGGACCGTCCTGAGGACATTCACATCGTGGTCGCGGGTGGCGCCGGGATTCATTCGCTGTTCGTGCCCACCGCCTTCAGCTATCGGCCGGTGACGCGCCGTATCGCGACCGCGTAAGGGTTGGCCGGGTCGGCCCGACAGGAGCGGCCGCATGCATGTCGAGTGACGCGGTGAATGCCGAACGCGCCGGGGCCGTCGATGCCGCGGCGTCTGCGCGGGTGCGTGCGTTTCCGGCGAGGCAATGGGGCCTCGTCGCCGCCGCCGCGGCGCTGGTCGCCATCGTGCTGCTGCCGCACCCGGCCGGGTTGAGCATCGCGGGGCAGCACATGCTCGCGATCTTTGCCTTTGCGGTCATCGTCTGGATGACCGAGGCGATCGATTACGCGGCAAGCTCGGTCATCCTGCTGGCGCTGATCGCCCTCCTGCTCGGCACCGCGCCGGATCCGGCCCAGCCCGACCGCGTCCTCGGCACCTCGCGGGCGCTTTCCGCGGCACTCGACGGCTTCACCAACCCGGCGGTCGCCCTGATCGCCGCCTCGCTCGTGCTGGCGACCGCGATGAGCGTCACCGGCCTCGACAAGCGGCTCGCCTATATGGTGATCGCGCTGATCGGCACCAGCCGCAGCCGCCTTCTCGCCGGCACCATCGTGGTGATGGCGGTGCTCGCCTTTTTCGTGCCGACCGCCTCCGCCCGCGTCGCCTGCCTGGTGCCGATCGTGCTCGGCCTGATTTCCGCGCTCGGCATCGACCGCAAGAGCCGGGTCGCCGGCATGCTGATGATGTCGATCGTCTACCTGTCGCTCATCTGGGCGATGGGGATCGCGACCGGCGCGGCGCAGAATGTTTACGTCAATGCGCTGATGGACAAGACCATCCACGTCCGCATCCCGTGGATCGACTGGCTGGTGGTCGGCGCGCCCTTCTCGCTCGCCTTGAGCGCCGCGCTCTACGTGGTTTTGATGGCGATGATGAAGCCGCGCGCCGGGGAAGCCGAACTCCCGGTGGCCGCGGACGATCTCGCCGCAAAGCTCGGCCCGATCACGCCGGCCGAAATCCGCCTTCTCGTTCTCTCCCTTGTCCTGCTCGGCTTCTGGGCGACCGAGCAGCGGCTGCACGCGATCAACTCGTCGACCGTCGCGGTCGCGGCGGTCGCCCTCATGTTCGTTCCGCACCTCGGCGTCATCGCCTGGAAGGATGTCCAGTCGCGGATTCCCTGGGGCATCCTCATCCAGCTGGGGGTCGGCGTCGGCCTCGGCACGGCGCTGCTCAAGACCGGCGCCGCGGGCTGGCTCGCGACTTTCGTGGTCGACGAGTTCGGCGTCCAGCAACTGTCGATCTTCGCGATGCTCGCCGTGCTGTGGCTGTTCATGATCGTGGTCCATCTCGGCTTCTCCAGCGGCGCCGCCATGGCGACGACCATGATCCCGGTCCTGCTCGGCGTTTTCCAGCAGGCCGCGATTCCGGCCCCCAAGGTGGCCGGGATGACCATGCTGCTGACCTTCGCGACCAGCATCGGCTGGATCCTGCCGATCAACGGCCCGCAGAACATGCTCGCATTCGGCACCGGCACGTTCGAGGCGCGGGACTTCATCCGTGTCGGCATCGTGATGACCGTGATCACCTATCTGGCGCTGCTGTTGTTCGCGGCGACCTGGTGGCGCTGGCTCGGCTACGTGTAGGGCACGCATCGATGCGGCTGCGCGCGCTGCTTTCGCAACAGACCAACGCCGGCACGACCGCCGAGGCGGTCTACCGGGCGCTGCGGCACGGCATCGTCCATGGCGATCTCGCGCCTGGCGCGCCGCTGCGCAGCGATGCGCTCGCGACCGAGCTGATGGTCAGCCGCACGCCGGTGCGCGAGGCGCTGCGCAAGCTCGAGGCCGAGGGGCTGGTCGCCCACGCGGGCGCGAGGCTCGTCGTGCGCGCCTTCAGCGAGCAGGATCTGAACGAGCTGTTCTACGTGCGCGAGGCGCTCGAGGGCATGGCGGCACGGCTCGCGGCGGAGAACGCCACGCCTGCGGAGCTTGCGCAGATCGGCGAGCTCATCGAGGACATGGAAGCCGCCTGTGAGCGTGGCGACGTCGGCGGCTTTCGCCGGCTCGCCGGCGAGTTTCATCAGGCGATCTATCGCGCCTCGCACAACAGCCGCCTGCTGGAGGCATCGCAGTCTCTGCTCGATCACGTGCGCCAGATCCAGAGCAGCACGCTCTATGGCGCAGGCCGGCCCGCGCAGGCGCTCGACGAGCATCGCCGGCTTCTCGACGCCATCGCGGCGCGCGACGGCGATCGCGCGGAAGAGCTCGCCCGCGCGCATCGGCGCAAGACGCTCGCGCTGCGCAAGGAGATGTTGCGCGAGCAGCGGCGGCAGCAGCATGCCGATGGTGGAGGCGCTCGCTCGCGCCGGCGCCGCCGGGCGTAGCCGCATGGCGGCGAGCCTCGAACGGTCGCGTCATGGCGTGCCCCCCGGTTGTGGCTGCGGTCTTGTGGTGGCGCTGCGGCGCCGCGGCTTCTATTCTACGGGTCTACGAATTCCTTGCCGCGGAGGGAACGAACATGCGCACAGGATCGATCGGCTCCTATGCCGTCATCGCAGCCGCCGCCTCGCTGCTGTCGATCGTGGTCACGGCGAGCATTCGCGTATCGGATGCCCAGCCGGCGCCAGCGCCGCCGCGCCAGCTGCTCACCCAGCCGCTGCCGGATGTGCCGGGCCGCGAGGTCCGTATCTCGCTGCTCGACCGGCCGCCGCTGTCAAGCAGCCCGCCGCATCGCCATCCGGGCCACCATACGTTCGGCTACGTGCTCGAGGGCACGTATGAATTCGCAGTCAACGGCGAGGCGCCGCGGACGCTGAAAGCCGGCGAGGTGTTCTACGAGCCGCCTGGCGCGTTGCACTCGACCTCGCACAATCCGAGCAGCGACGCGCGGGCGAAGATCCTGGTTTTCATGGTGGCCGATCAGAAGAACCCGAGCACCGTCTCGCCGTGAGCATGCCGGTGTCCTCGTTCCGCACGGCCGCGCGGCTCGCGATCATCGCGGCCGCACTGATCCTCAGCGTCGGCGTCGCTCAGGCCGCGACCATCATCGTCGCGCTCGGCGCAAGCAACACCTACGGCCGCGGTGTCGCGCGCAGCGAGGCCTATCCGGCGCAGCTCGAGGCGCTGCTGCGCGCCAAGGGCCACGATGTGCGTGTCATCAATGCGGGTATCAACGGCGATACGACCGGCGGAATGATGCGCCGGCTCGGCGCGGTGCCGAAGGGCGCGCGCGTCGTGATCCTGCAGCCCGGCGGCAATGATCGGCGCCGGGGCCGCGAGGGCGATCGCTCCGAAAATATCGGCACGATCGAAAGCCGGCTGCAGGCGCGCGGCATCGGGGTGGTCATGCTGGAGAACGGCATGCTGCATAACCTGCCGCACCAGCCGGACGGGCATCATCTGACGCCCGAAGGCTATCGCATGCTGGCGCAGGCCATGATGGGGCAGGTGGAGGCCGCACTCGGCGGCCGGTGACGGTGCCGATCGCGCCACGCCTCCACAACCTCGCTAGCGGTAGTAGCACGCGTACGGATGCCAGTAGCACCACCCGCGTCCGTAACCCCATCCCAGCGACTGCGTCGGATGCGACGAGACGACCGGCGCGGGGGCGGCCGCCCGATTGCCGTGTCCCGACGCCAGAGCGTCGGCGGGCACCAGGGTTGATGTCGCGAGCGCGGCAATCGCCGCGAGAGCGAGCATGGATTTGCGAGCGGACATGTTGGTTGGCCTCCTTCGGGCTCGGGCTGTCTGACCAACCATTGGTCGGCGGATACGCGCGAGCCGTTCGAGGGACTCATCCGGGGAAGCGAAAAGTTGTGACGCGTGTCACGGCGCGCTCGCCCGATCGCGCGCCTGCGCTTTCACGGGTCGCCTTCTATCGCTTGCTGAGGCAAGGGCGGATTTGTGAGAAGAGGTTGATATTGCGACGGAAAAAAACCTCTTGACGTACATACCGACTAGTTGGTATGTCATCATCATGAACGCAAAAACCACCCGCTCCTCAGCGCAGCCGGACGCTCGCAGCCGCCTCCTCGACGCGGCGATGCAGATGATCCGGGAGAAGGGTTATTCGGCGACGACGGTCGATGACATCTGTGGCGCCGCAGGGGCCACAAAGGGCGCGTTCTTTCACCACTTCAAGAGCAAGGAAGAGCTGGGCGTCGAAGCGGCCTCGCACTTCGCCCAGATGGCGGAGCGGCTGTTCGGCGGCGCGCCGTATCATGAGCTCGCCGACCCGCTCGACCGTCTGCTTGGCTATATCGACTTCCGCGCCGCGATCCTCACGGGACCCATTGCGGAATACACCTGCCTCCTCGGCACCATGGTGCAGGAGGCCTACGATTCGCATCCCGCCATCCGGGACGCTTGCGAGACCTATATCGTCCGTCACGCCGCCCGCGTCGGCGAGGACATCGCCGCCGCGAAAGCGCTCTACGCGCCCGACGCGTCATGGAGCGCCGAGAGCCTCGGGCTCTACACCCAGGCGGTGCTGCAAGGGTCGTTCATTCTCGCCAAGGCGAAGGGCGGCCCGGAGGTCGCGCGCGACTGCGTCGCGCATCTGCGCCGCTACATCCTGCAACTTTTTCACCGCCCCGCCGTATCAGAGGAGTGACGATCATGCCGACATACATCGATGGCTTCGTAGCGGCCGTGCCGACCGCGAACCGTGCAGCTTACGAGAAGCACGTGCACGAGGCCGCGCCGGTGTTCAAGGAGCATGGCGCGTTGAAGATGGTGGAATGCTGGGGCGACGACGTTCCGGACGGAAAGCTGACGTCGTTTCCGATGGCGGTGAAGAAGCAGGACGACGAGACCGTGGTCTTCTCCTGGATCGTATGGCCGTCGCGTCAGGCGCGCGACGAAGGCATGCGGAAGGTCATGGCCGACCCGCGCATGCAGCCCGGCGTCAATCCGATGCCGTTCGACGGCAAGCGGCTGATCTACGGCGGCTTCGACGTTTTGCTCGAGGCCTGAACGCGAAGCGATGCACCTGGAAGCGCAGATCAAGTTCGGATGTGGAATGGAGGCGGGGAGCCATGAGCAAGGTCACCTTCGCGTTGTCGAGCCAGGACCGTGCGGTTTCGCAGTCCGACGAGATGCTGATCAGGCAGATAGCGGCCGGCGATAAATCCGCGCTGCGCACCTTGTTCACGCGTCATCAGGTGAAGGTCTACCGCTTCGTGCTGCGCATCGTGCGCGAGACAGCGCTCGCTGAGGACACGGTGAGCGAGACCTTCATCGACGCCTGGCAGCATGCGGGCCGCTACGAGGGCCGCGCGTCGGTGTCGAGCTGGCTCCTCGGGATCGCGCGGCATAGGGCATTGGATGCCGCCCGCCGCCGGCCGACCGAATCGCTCGATAGCGAGGCCGCCCAGAACGCCGTCGATCCGGCGCGTGACCCCGAGGCGGAGCTCGGACGCAACGACACGGGCGCGGTCATCCGCGGCGCGCTTGCCGCTCTCTCGCGCGAGCATGCCGAGATCATCGACCTCGTCTACTACCAGGAGAAATCCATCCGCGAGATCGCCGAGATTCTCGCCATCCCGGAGAACACCGTGAAGACGCGCATGTTCTACGCCCGCAAGCGGCTTGCGGCCCTGGTCTCGGCCTCGGGAATCGACCGCGCGGCCGCCTGAGTTGAGACAGGCGCCAAAGACGAGACCGCCGATGACCGGAAGGCTCACGCCGGTCGCGACGCGCACCAGCGCCGGCATCAGCGAGAAGTAGAAACCGCCGAGGGCCCAGGATGCGATGGTGACCGGCGTCACCCGAACCAGCACGTCGCGCGCCTGTGCCGGCACGCTGATGTGAGGCGCGCAGCGACGCGAGCGCGCCGGCGCGCAATTGCGCGGTTTCGGGCATGGACCAGAGAATGAAGGCTTCGAGCTGCCGAGAGCACCAGCAACACGACATAGACGAGCTGGCGCGGATCGGGCGCGTAGGTGACAAGGATTGCCGCGCCGAGGCTTCCCACGGTTAGACCGGCGAATGCGGTGATGCTGTTGAGGACGGGGCCGCGGCTGCGGTCGTTATCGAGGATCGCGGCGCCGAGTGTCGCGGTCGCAAGCCCGGTGGCAAAGCCCTGCAGCGCGCGGGCGGCGATCAGCGCCGCGCGGAGTCGGCGCCATGAATATCGCCATCGACACGACGTTGAGGATCAGCGCCGCAAGAATGGGCGGGCGGGACGCCGTCCGATATAGTCCGACAGCGAGCCGACGGTGAGCAGCGCCGCCAGCAGGCTCAGCACGTAGGCGGAGAAGATGATGGTGATCGGCGAAGGGCGTGAGCCCAAAGCTCTCCTGGTACTGATGATAAAGCGGCGTCGGCGCTGCGCCGCTCGCCGAAAATGTCATGGCGGTGATCACGGCCACGACGGTGGTGGTCGCATTTGACAGCACCGGGCGCGGTTGCGCCTCGTTGCAGGTGATACAAAGGCTCATGGCTTGCTCCATCGGTTCAAGGAATGATCGGCGTCGGCGGCTCAGAGCTTTGAGCCGCCGTCGACGGCGATGACGTCGCCGGTGATCCAGCGCGACGCATCGGAAGCGAGGAATTCGACCACGGAAGCGACGTCGTCCGGCTGGCCGATGCGCTTGAGCGACTGCATCCCCATCACGGTGGCGCGGCCGGCCTCGGTCTTGGTGAAGTTCGACATGTCGGTGTCGATCACGCCGGGCGCGACGGCGTTGACGCGAATGCCGCGCGGGCCGAGCGCGAGGCGAGATATTTCACCAGCGTGTTGATGGCGCCCTTGGTGCTGGCATAGGCGGCGAGCGTTCCAACCGCGGCGCGCGCACCGAGCGACGAGACGAACACGATGGCGCCGCCTTCACCATGATCGGCAGCAACTGCTGCACGAGGAAATACGGCGCGCGGACATTGACGGCGAACAGGCTGTCGAACTCCTTCACCGACAGGGTCTCGATCGTGGTGGCGTTGGAGATGCCGGCGTTGGAGACGAGAATGTCGAGCTTGCCGCGGACGAGATTGCGCACCTGCGCAGCAAGCACGTGGGCGCCGTCCGGCGCCGCAAGATCGGCGGCAACCATATCGGCCTGTCCGCCATTGGCGCGGATGTGGTCGACGACGGCTTTGGCCTCATCGGCGTTGCGGCCGTAGTGGACGATGACGCGGGCGCCGGCGGCGCCGAGCGCGAGCGCGGTGGCGCGGCCCATGCCGCGGGAAGCGCCGGTGACGAGAGCGGTCTTGTTGGCGAGCATTGTCATGGTCTTGGTCCTGATCCGAGTGGGCGATGCGTCATGCATCGTCTACGGGCATAAAGTGATCTACGCTTGCCCGGAAAACCAAGACTTCGTATGCTCAAGTCATACTTTATAAGTATGGATAGTCGAGCCATGGAGCTGCGCCATCTGCGTTCGTCATGCCCGCGCTTATCGCGGGCATCCACGTCTTCCTGCGTGCAGTACAGGCGTGGATGGCCGGGACAAGCCCGGCCATGACGAGTTAATAATCTGGTCTATTGGAAACAGCGCTAATACCGCGAAAACTCCTGCCCCTCCTTGACGACGAACTCCAGCAGGTACGGCGCGCCGCCGTTCACCACGTCGACCGCGCCTTTGATCGCCGGCACGATGTCGGCGGGCTTCTCGACGCGGCGCGATGCGACGCCGAGGCCCTCGGCGACCTTGGCGTAATTGCCGCCGACGTCGAGCGCGCCGTACTTCTGCGTCGAGATCTTCAGCACGCTGCGCTCGGCCGCCATGATGCCGTTGTTGAACACGATCGTGAGGATCGGGATGCGGTTGCGCGCCGCCGTCTCGATGTCGAGGCCGGTCATCCCGAACGACGAGTCGCCCATCACGTTGATGCACAGCTTGTCCGGCGCCGCGAGCTTCGCGCCCATGATGATGCCGAGCCCGTAGCCGAGCTGGGTCGACTTTCCCCAGCCCATGTAGGAATGCGACGCCGTCGTCTCCCAGAACGGCAGAAGCTGCTCGCGCGGGCTGCCCGAGTCGTGGGTGACGATGGTGTTGGCGCGGTCGACCGTGCGCATCAGGTCGCGGATCACGCGGTACTGGTTGATCGGCACCTCGTCGGAATCGAGGTGCTTGGCCCATTCGGCGAGCCAGTCGCGCTTGACGGCGGCGACCTGCTGCTCGAGCGCGGCGCGCGCCTGCGGATCGCCGGCGCGCTCCCGGCCCACTTCCGCGATCAGCGCATCGAGCACGAGCGCGGCGTCGCCGACCAGCGCGAGGTCGGCGCGATAGTCCTTGTTGATGTCGCCCGGATCGTTGGTCGAATGGATGATGGTCTTGCCGGCCGGCACGCCCGGTCCGAAGTTCGTCTTGGTCAGGCTAGAGCCGATTGCGAGCACGAGGTCGGCGCCCTTGAGAAACTCCGCGAACATCTTCGGGCTCGATCGCGTCGACGCGCCGAGTGCGAGCGGGTGGCTCTCGGGAATTGCGCTCTTGCCCGGGTTGGTGGCGACGACCGGCGCCGGAAGCATCTCGGCGAGCGCGACCAGCCGCTCGCTCGCATCCGCGTAATGCACGCCCTGGCCGGCCCACAGCACCGGGTGCTTGGCGGCGAGCAGCATGCGCGCCGCCGCCTTGATCGCATCGGGATCGGGCGCCGTGCGCGCCATCGGCACCGGCACGTAGTCGAGCTTGCCCTCGAACGTCGCCTCGAACACCGGGTTCGGCACCTCGACCAGCACGGGGCCGGGCTTGCCGCTGCGCATCGCGTGAAAGGCGCGCCGCATCAGGTCGGGCAATTCCTGCACCGAGGACGCCATGGCGGACCATTTGGTCACCGGTGCGAACACCTCGGCGGCACGGAAGCTCGGGCTGATGTACTGGCGCTCGACGCCCGCGGTGGCCGGGATGACGAGCAGCGGCACGTTCTCCGAATAGGCCTGGGCGACGCCCGGGAAGGCGTTCTCGATGCCCGGCCCGTGCTGCGCCGCGAACACGCCGTTCTGCCGCCCGCGGCGGATGCGCGAGAAGCCGTCCGCCATGCCGACGCCGACGCGCTCCTGCCGGCACAGGATCGGCCGCACGTCGATCGCGGCGCAGGCCTCGATCAGCGGATTGCGCGGATAGCAGGCGAGGAATTCGGTGCCCTCGCGCTTGATGATCTGGGCAATGACGTCGGCGCCGTTCATGAGCGTTTCCCCGGATTGGCCGCGCCCGCTTCACTCGGCGGAGCGCTTCATCGCGGCAATGATCGCATGAATCCAGGCCGTGAGGGCATCCCCCGCCGTCACTGATCCTGCTGCAGGCCGAAGTCGCGGATCGTGCCCTCGACCTCGCTGCGCGTCTGCTCGATCACCTGGCGCAGCTCGTCCGGCGACGAGGATTGCGGAACGGAGGCAGCCTTCGCGGTCACCTGCTGATAGTCCGGCGTCGCGACGATCGTCGCGATCGCGCGGTTGAGGCGCGCGATGACGTCGGGCGGCGTGCCCTTGCCGGCGCAGATGCCGAGCCAGCCGAAGCGCACGAAATCGATCCCCTGCTCGCGCATGGTCGGCACCGCGGGGAGGGCCGCGAGCCGCTCCGCGCTGGAGACGCCGATCAACTTGAGCTGCTTGGTCTGCGCCTGCGGCATGACGCCGATCACCGGCGAGACGTAGAACTGGATGCGCCCCGGGATGAGATCCGGAAGGACCATCGGGCCGCTGCGATAGGGCACCTTGGTCATGCTGATGCCGGCGAGGCGCTCGAGCTGGTGGGCGAAGATCTCCTGCGCCGATCCGGCGCCGATGCTCGCGTAGCTGATCTCGCCCGGATGCGCCTTGGCGTAGCGCGTGAACGACGCGATGTCGTCCGCCGGCACGGCATTCGAGAGCACGAGGCCATAGTAGTATTTCGAGATCAGCGAGATCGGCGCTAGCTCGGCGAGCGCGAAGCCGGGGCGGCGGTAGACCGCCGCATTGATCAACTCGAAATGCGTGCACAGCAGCAGCGTGTAGCCGTCGCGCGGCTGGGCGAGCACATCGCGCGTCGCCATCATGCCGGCGGCGGCCGGCTTGTTCTCGACCACGACCCGCTGCCCGAGCAGGTCCGACAGCTTCTCGGCCACGTAACGCGCCGGGATGTCGGTCGGCCCGCCCGCCGCAAAGCCGACCACCAGCCGGATCGGCCGCGTCGGGTAGGCATCCTGCGCGGCCGCGGTGGCGGGGGCGAGAAAGAGCGCTGCGCCGAGTGCGATGAGCTTGGATTTGATCCGCTGCGACATGGGTGTTCCTTCTAGGGCCGAGGCCGAAAGGTCACTCCCTTCACGTGATGCCCGCGCTTGTCGCGGGCATCCACGCCTTTCTTGCTGATTGTAAGTAAGCAAGGCGTGGATGGCCGGGACAAGCCCGGCCATGACGGCTTCTAGCTCCACAGTATCTTTGTCGCGAGCCGCGCGCCTTCGACCAGGCTGGCGAATTTCGCCCACACGATCTCGGGCTCGATCTCGGGCCGCTCGTTCGGCGCGATCGTCGATGCAAATCCACAGTCGGAGCTCGCCATCACGCGCTCGCGGCCGACGATCTTCGCCAGCCGCACGATGCGCTCGGCGACGAGCTCGGGATGCTCGACGATCACCGAGGCGTGGGTGATACAGCCGGGGATGAGCACCTTGCCGTCGGGCAGCTTGACGCTCTCCCACACCCGCCATTCGTGCTCGTGGCGCGGGTTGGCCATCTCGAACGAATAGTGGCCGGCGCGGATCGTGACGATCAGGTCGGCAAGGTGCTTGAGCTCGATGTCGCTCGTGCGCGGCCCCATGTTGATGCCGTAGCAGGTATGGTGGCGCACGCGCTCGGGGGGCAGGTCGCGCAGCGCATGGTTGAGCGCCTCGATGCGCCGATGCGCCCAGGCGCGCGTCGCCTCGACGCTCTCGCCCGGCGTCAGCATGTAGTGCATGGCGAGGCGCGGGTCGTCGATCTGCAGCATGAACCCCGCCGCGATGATCGCGCGATACTCCTCGCGCAACGCGTCGGCGACCGCGTAGAGATGCTCCTCCTCGCTCTTGTAGTAGCGGTTCTCCATCAGGCCGACGCAGCTCGACGGCGACACCGACGGCATGAACGCATCGACGTGGCCGGCATCGGCAACGGCGGCCTTGAGGTTCGCAAGATCCTGCGCGAGCTGCGCCTGCCCGGTGTAGCGGATCGGCCCGGTGCAGGCGAAGCGCGTCGGCTGCGTCCCCGAGTGCGATCCGTCGCGATAGAAGGTCGGAAAGGCCTGGTTCTCGCGGGTGACCCGCCGCCCCGGCGCCGGGGTGAAGGACTCGATGCCGCCGAGCCGGTCGGTCACGTAGTACTGGAAGCTGGTCTTCGAGAATTCGCCGTCGCTGACGACATCGATGCCGAGTTCGCCCTGCTGGCGCACGATCGCCTGCACGCCGTCGCGCAGCTCGCCCGCGAACGTCGCGGCGTCGACCGGCTGCTTCTGCGTGCGGGAGAACAGCATGGCCGAGAGGGAATCGGGGCGCGGGAGGCTGCCCACATGGGTGGTGACGATTCGGCGTCGGCGTTCGTCCGGCAGGCTCATGAGTCGAAATCCCGGGAGAAGCAAGAGGATGCAGGGACATCGCACGTGCCCGCGCGGAGCGCAATCGGTGCCGGGGCGAGCCGCGACATCGCCGCCCTACACGCGGATGCGGCGTTGGTGTAGCCTCACCGTAAAGCTGCCGGCCGGGCGTCATGACGCCGCGAGACAATGGCGGCGATCGTGGCGCGCAGCCACATGCGCGTCGAGGGGAAACGCACCGAGGGCACCGGCATGCCGCGTCGTCGCATTCAGCCTGACCGCCGTACGTTTCTCCGTCTCGCCGCCGGCGCGGCTGCGCTGCCGGCCTTGGCCCGGCCCGCATGGGCGGACACTTACCCTAATCGCGCCGTGCGCATCCTCGTCGGCTTTGCGGCCGGCAGCACGACCGACATCCTGGCGCGCCTCCTGGCGCCGTGGCTCACGGCGCGGCTCGGCCAGAGCTTCATCGTCGAGAACCGTCCGGGCGCCGGCGCCAATATCGCGACCGAGGCGGTGGTGAAGTCGCCGGCGGACGGCTACACGCTGCTGATGGTCGCGCCGGTGGCGGCGACCAATGGCTGGCTCTATCCGCACCTGAGCTACGATTTCCTGCGCGATCTCGCGCCCGTCGCCGGTGTCGTGCGCGTGCCCAACGTGCTGGAGGTCAATCCGGCACTGCCGGTGAAGACCGTTCCGGAATTGATCGCCTACGCCAAGGCCAACCCGGGCAAATTGAGCTACGAGTCGGCCGGCGTCGGCACCGCGAGCCACCTCGCGGGCGAGATGTTCAACGGCCTGACGGGCGTGAAGCTGCAGCACGTGCCGTATCACGGCGATGGCCCTGCGATGATCGACCTGATGGGCGGCCAGGTGCAGGTCGGCTTCGCGACCATGACGGCCTCGCTCGGCCACATCCGTGCCGGCAAGCTGCGCGCGCTCGCCGTGACCACGACGAAGCGCTCGGATGCGCTGCCCGATGTCCCGTGCGTGAGCGATTTCGTGCCCGGCTACGAGGCGAGCTCGTGGTTCGGCGTGGCAGCGCCGAAGAACACGCCGGCCGAGATCGTCGACAAGCTCAACCGCGAGATCAATGCGGGCCTCGCCGACGACAAGATCAAGGCACGGCTCGCCGACATGGGCGGCATGCTGCTCACCGGATCGCCGGAGGACTACCGCAAGCTGATCGCGGGCGAGACCGAGAAATGGGGCAAGGTCATCCGCGCGGCCGGCATCAAGGCCGAGTGAACACCGCCATTTTCGGCTGATCTCACGGGCCGACGTCGCGGGCGCGTGTGTTTGCGGCGCTCGCCGGCCGGCGCTGCGCGCATTGCAACCATATTACGGCGAACACGTTGAACAGCACAGGGATTCCCCTGTCCGCCATGGACATGTCTTGGGCGTCCGCTCACCGGTTCCACGCGATGCAAGAGACGCCGGACGATATGGAGCGCGTACCGGACGCCGCGGGGGCGCGCCGCAGTCAAACTGCCGCGGCGGGCCGCGAATTTCTCCGCGCCGTCGGCGGCGATCTCGCGACGCTGGCGCGCCGGCTACGCCGCTACCTTGGGGACGCCGGCCCGCGTTGGGGACGTGCGTCGCTGCATGCCCTGAAGCCGGATGGCGCCGCGTGGGCGCGCGCGAGCCGCACGGTCTTGCGCCGGTTCACGTTCCGCGTCGGCGTGGTCGTCGGCGCGATCGCGATCATCGGCGCGCTCGCCTTCGGCGCCGGCATGGTGTGGGCGCTCAACGATCTCAAGCTCAACGATGCGCAGAACCAGCCGGATCGGCCGAGCCTGCTGATCGAGGCCGCGAATGGCGCGCCGCTCGGGCGCATCGGGCCGCTCAAGAGTGGGGACACGCCCTTCGCGGATTTTCCGCCCGTGCTCATCAAGGCGGTGGTGAGCATCGAGGATCACCGCTTCTACCAGCATCTCGGCGTCGATCCGCTCGGCATCCTGCGCGCCGCCCATCGCAACATGGCGGCGCACGGCATCGTCGAAGGCGGCAGCACGATCACGCAGCAGCTCGTGAAGATGCGCTACGTCGGCGACGACCGCACCTATACGCGCAAGCTGCGTGAGGCGTTCGCCGCCCTGTGGCTCGAGGCGCATCTCGGCAAGCAGGAAATTCTCCGGCGCTATCTCAACAGCGTCTACCTCGGCGCCGGCACCTACGGCATGGCGGCGGCGGCGCGGCTCTATTTCGGCAAGGACCCGCGCGACCTCACGCTGGCGCAAGCCGCGATGCTCGCCGGCCTGATCCAGGCGCCGTCGCAATACAATCCGTTGGCCCATCTCGACGTCGCGCAGGCGCGCGCCGCGACCGTGCTCGACGCCATGGTCGCGAACGGCGCGGTCGATGCGCAGGCGGCCAGCGATGCCAAGGCCCATCCGGCGGTGCCGAAGCTTGCGCCGCAGCTGGCGGCGGCACGGTCCTGGTTCACCGACTGGGTCGGCACCCAGGCGCCGGCGGTGATCGGCCCGCACGCCGACACCATGCGGCTGCGCACCACGCTGATGCCCGACGTGCAGCGCATCGCGCAGGACATTCTCGACAAGGCGCTGGCGACGCAGGGCCGCCGGCTCGGCGTCTCGCAGGGCGCGCTGGTCGCGATGCGGCCGGACGGCGCCGTGCTCGCGATGGTCGGCGGGCGGGATTATGGCGCGAGCCAGTTCAACCGCGCGGTCGCGCCCAACCGGCAGCCCGGCTCGTCGTTCAAGCTGTTCGTCTATCTGACGGCGCTGCGTGCCGGCTACACGCCCTCCGATACGATCGACGCGGGCCCGCTCGACATCAAGGGCTGGGAACCGGAGAACTACGGCAATGCGCACTATGGCCGCATGACGCTCGAGGATGCGTTCGCGCATTCGGTCAATACGGCGGCCGTGCGGCTCGCCATGGATGTCGGCCTCAACAAGGTCATCGCCACCGCGCGCGACCTCGGCGTCGATACGCCGCTGTCGCCGACGCCGAGCCTCGCGCTCGGCGCCTACGGCGTCAGCCTGCTGGATATGACCAGCGCGTTCGCGGCCGTGCGCGCCGACCGGATGCCGGTGCGGCCCTGGGGCATCGCGGCGGTCGGTGCGGCGACGAACGGCGCGCCGCTGCGGCAGACAGCGCCGCGCGTGTCGAGCCGGACGCTCGGCGAGGTGCGGGAGCCGATGATCGAGCTTTTGCGCGGCGTGGTCGAGCATGGCACGGGCCGCGGCGCATCTTTGGACGGCGACTTTGCGGCAGGCAAGACCGGCACCAGCCAGGACTATCGCGACGCCTGGTTCATCGGCTTCAACGACACGCTGGTGGTGGGCGTGTGGCTCGGCAATGACGACAACTCGCCGATGCGGCGCGTCACCGGCGGCAGCCTGCCGGCGACGATCTGGAAGCAGTTCATGACGCAGGCAACGCCGCTGGTCGGCGCGGAAGGCGCGCAGATTGCCTCGGCGCCGGCCGCCGAAACGACCGGGCTGGGCGATCAGGCACCAACGCAGCCCGGCGACGATCAAGCGGGCACTCCCCCGGAGGCCTCCGGCCTGTGCGATCTCCAGGCCTGCGCCAGCACGTATCATTCGTTCCGCGCCGCCGACTGCACCTATCAGCCCTATTCGGGGGGCGGGCGGCGCCTCTGCCCCATGGCGCGCTCGGCCAGCGTGGAGCCGCGGCCCGGCGAGAGCATGACCGGCGCCAGTTCGCCCGCGCAGTGCAACGTCGAAGCCTGCGCCAGCGCCTATTCGTCGTTCGATCCGTCCGACTGCACCTACCAGCCCTATGGCGGCGGCGGGCGTCAGCTCTGCACGCGATAGGATCGCGCTCCGCGGCGCGCCGGCAGCGCGATTGAAATGGCGGCGCCCGTTCGCCGATAATGCCGTCGCGGCATCGTCGCCCAGAATGGCGGGCCGGGGAGGGACATCATGTCGACCACCAGGATGCTCGCGATCATCGCTGCCCTTGCGGCTAGCGCGGCGGCGTCGGCCCAGGCGCAAGACTGGCCGACGCGGCCCGTCACCATGGTGGTGCCCTACGCGGCCGGCGGGCCCGCCGACATCGTCGGGCGCATCGTGGTGCCGCGCATGTCGGCGGCTCTCGGCCAGCAGATCATCGTCGAGAACGTCGGCGGCGCCGGCGGCATCACGGGCGCGGCGCGCGTCGCCCGCGCGACGCCCGACGGCTATCAGTTCATGATGGGGCCGGCCGGGCTCATGGCGCAGAACGAGTCGCTCTACAAGCACCTGCCGTACAACTCGGTGAAGGATTTCACCGGCATCGGCATGATCGCAACCGCGCCGCCGATCCTGATCGTGCGCAAGGACCTGCCGGCGAACAACCTGCCGGAGTTCATCGCCTACGCGAAGGCGCATGCGGGCACGCTGAAGTTCGGGTCCGCCGGCGCCGGGTCCGGCCCGCACGTGACCTGCCTGCTGCTCAATGCGGCGATCGGCGTGACGCCGACCCACATCCCGTATCGCGGCTCGGCGCAGGCCGAGCAGGACTTGGTGGCGGGCCGTTTCGACTACATGTGCGACTTCATCTCGACGGCGCTGCCGCAGATCCGCGGCGACACCGTCAAGGCGATCGCGACGCTCACGCGCGAGCGCACCGCGGTGCTGCCCGATGTTGCGACCGCGGCCGAACAGGGGCTCAAGGATTTCGACACGCCGGGCTGGTACGCGCTGGTCGCGCCGGCCAAGACGCCGCCCGCCGTGATCGCACGGCTCAACCAGGCGCTCGGCGCCGCGCTCGACGATCCGGCGGCGCGCGAGCACCTGCAGAAGCTCGGCAACACGGTCGTGCCGCCGGCGCAGCGGTCGCCCGACTGGCTCAACGGGTTCGTCCGCAGCGAGATCACCAAATGGGCGGCGCCGATCAAGGCGAGCGGCACGACGCTCGATTGAGATGATTCGCTTGCGGCGCCGCGTGGCCGCGCCGATACTGCGCTGGCCATGACCGACGCCACCCTAGCGGCGCCGCGGCCGCCCGAGCGACGTTCGTCGTCGGGCGCCGCCGTCTATCCCAGCACCTGCTGGGAATGCTCGGTATGCTGCGGCTCGCTGCTCACCGTCGAGAACGGCCGTGTCACCGACATCGCGCCCAACCGCGACCAGCCGCACTCGAAAGGCGCATTCTGCATCAAGGGCATCCGCGGCGCGCTCGGCGTGACCTACGGGTCGTCCCGGCTGCTCTATCCGATGCGGCGCGACGGCGCGCGCGGCAGCGGCCAGTGGAGGCGGATTTCCTGGGATGAGGCGCTCGACGAGATGGCGGATCGCCTCGCGGCGGTGCGTGCGCAATATGGGCCGCGCGCGATCGCGGGCGCGGTGAGCGGCGCCTTCTTCAGCCGCGGCGCGATCGTCGCGCTGCTGCTGCGCTCGCTCGGCAGCCCGAACTGGATGATCAACCAGGACCTGTGCGGCGGCTGCCGCGCCGTCAGTGCGCGGGCGATGGGCCTCAACATCACGTCGGGCGAGGACATCGCGAACACGAATTGCGTCCTGCTGGTCGGGCGCAATCCGAGCGCCGCCGACCCGGTGCAATGGGCGGCGATCAAGGCGGCGAAGAAACGCGGTGCGCGGCTGATCGTGATCGACCCGAAACGCATTCAGGCCTGCGACCTCGCCGACATCTGGCTGCGGCCGCGGCCTGGCACCGATGCGGCGCTGGCGCTCGCGATGATCACGGTGATGATCGAGGAGGGGCTCTACGATCGCGACTTCGTCGACACCTGGTGCCACGGGTTCGAGGCGCTCAAGGAACGTGCCGCGCAATATCCGCCGGCGCGCGCCGCGGAGCTCACCGGCGTGCCGCTGGCGCAGATCGTCGCCGCTGCCCGGCTCTATGCGCAGGGGCCGTCATGCTTCGTGAGCGGCCACGGCATCGACGCGTTCAGCGCCGGCGTGCAGACGTTTCGCGCGTTCCACTCGCTGCTCGCCATCTCGGGCAATGTCGATCGGCGCGGGGGAAACCGCCGCGTGAAGGCGCCGCGCGGCTTTCGCAGCTATCTCGACCTGCTGCACATGCCGCAATTCCGCCTGCCCGAGGACATCGAGCGACAGACGATCGGGGCCGATCGTTTTCCGCTGTGGGCGGGTCCGCGCGGCTGGCAGACCGCCTGTCACAATCCGACGGTGATCGATGCGATTCTGACAGGCGAGCCCTATCCGCTGCGCGCGCTCTATGCCAGCGGCGTCAACATCCTCGTCACCTATCCGAACGCGCAGCGCACGATGGAAGCATTGCGCAGCCTCGACTTCCTGGCGGTCGCGGCGCACGAGATGACGCCGACCGCGCAGATGGCCGATATCCTGCTGCCCAAGACGACCGCACTCGAGGAAGAGGAAGTCGCGTTCGCGCCGGCAGCGTCCGCGGTGCTCTACACGCGCAACGCCGCGCCGCCCTACGGCGAGGCACGCTGCGATCTCGACATCGCGGTCGGGCTGCTCGATCGCCTGGAGGCGCGCGGCGCGCTGACCGAACGGTTCATCCCGTGGCGTAACCAGCGCGAATTCAACGAGTTCATCATCGGCGACAGCGGCATCTCGCTCGCCGAGCTCCAGCAGCACGGTTATGTCGAGGTGCCGCAGCGGCTCGGCAATTTCGCCGAGCAGCCATTCGCCACGCCGAGCCGCAAGGTCGAGCTCTTGTCCGAAACCATGCGCGCCGCCGGCCTCGATCCGCTGCCCGATTATGTGCCACCGGCACGCGAGCGCGCCGCGGACAACGTGCGCGCGCGCTATCCGCTGGTCCTGCTCACCGGCGACCGCGAGAAGACCTATCATCACTCGCGCTTCCGCGGGCAGCCGTGGGCCGAAAAGGTCTCGCCCGATCCGATGCTGCTGATTCATCCCGATACCGCGCAGGAGCTCGGCATCGCGGCAGGCGATTGGGTCACGGTGGAGACCTCGGCGGCGCTCCCGCCATGCCGTCTGCGCGCGAAGCTCAGCGACACGACCGTGCCGGGGGTGGTGAGCACCGGCATGGGCTGGTGGCGCCCCGACGCGCCGGCGCCGCTGCACGGCGCGCTGGATATCAATATCAACGCCGCCATGTCCTATGACGGCCCGTTCGATCCAGCGTCGGGCTCGCCCGACGCGCGCGGGCTGTTGTGTCGCGTCGAGCGCGCTCAGTCGCCGGAATCGTAGGGGTGGGCAAAGGTGGCCCGAGGCGCCTGTTGGAGAGCGCTGAGGTCGATCCGCCGTGCCCACGCGGTCGGGACGACGTGACTTCACGTGGGCACCGCGGCGCATCCGGCATGCCACATCGCAGCGTCTTGGCCGCCTTTGCCCACCCTACGGACCGGCTTTGAAACCCGGCACGATGATCAGGCGCTTCGCAAATAGGCCTGGAAAGGCTCTTCGACCGGCGGCTTCGTGACGCTGGCAGTATAGTTTGTGATGGTGGATGCCGCCACGACCGCGATGACCTCCAACGCGTGCTCCTTGCGGAAACCGGCCGCCACGAATGCATCGACGTCATGATCGTCAACGCGTCCGCGCTTCTCGATCAAGGTTCTGGCGAATGTCGATAGCGCGGCGGAAGTAGCGTCCTTCGGAACGCGGCGTTCGCGAATGGCCTGGACGTCAGCTTGGTCGAGGCCCTCCTTTAGCAGCGCCAGACCCGTGTGGAAAGCGACCGCCCACGAGCAGCCGTTTGTCACCGCGTTGGTAAGAAGAAGCGTCTGGATTTGCGCCTCGGTAAAGCTGCCGCCATGCACCTTGCCGAACAGCGCGACCAGGCTGTCGATGAGCACGGGAGACGTTGCCATGGTGGCGGCAACGTTCGGGATCATGCCGAAAGCGCCCTGCAGTGCCTGCAGTGCAGGCTTGGATTTCGCGGGCGCCGTATCAATCGTAAGAACGGGAAAACTTTGCATTTTATTTCTCCTGCAGGTTTGGCCGCGATGGCTGCGCCGTTGATTGTCTGGAACCGCCACCGCTCGGTGAATTCGAAGGCCGGAGACGATCGTTCCGCCGATGCTTAATTAGGCGAGGATGCTTTGGCGGATTTGCCAAATACCCCTCGTTTTCCGCCAAATGAAATTCGTGGCGCGAAACTCACGGCGCGGCCTCGAAAACATCAATGCCGAGGCGTGCGGCGACGCGCCGGGCGGTCGCTTTGCGTTGCGCGGTGATGCCGGCTACCGATTGCCGCGCTTGTGCGAGGATCGCGGCAGGCGCGGTTTCCGGGGTGCCGCAGTCGAAGGGCGGCTCCGGCGCGTACACCATATAGAGCTGGATGGCCCGAGCGGCGTCGTCACCGCGCAACCCGGCGGCGAGCCGCAAGGCGCCGTCGATGCCGGCCGTGACACCGGCCGCGAAAACCCAGTTGCCGTCGACGACGACCCGCTCGTTGACCGGGATCGCACCGAAGTACGGCAGCAGGTGAAACGACGCCCAATGCGTCGTCGCCCGCCTTCCCTTGAGCAGCCCCGCCGCGCCACAGAGCAGCGCGCCAGTACATACCGAGAAAACGCTACGCGCCCCGGCGGCCTGCCGCCCGATCCAGGCCAGCACTTCAGTGTCCTCCATGAGGGCTTCCTGGCCGAATCCACCGGGCACATGAAGCACATCGAGTTGTGGGGCATCCGACAGCGCCGCATCCGGCGTCAGCCGCAATCCCTTGAGGTCGCGCACGGGCGCGGCTGTCTTGCCGTAGAGGCGGTAAGTCGAGTTCGGAATGCGCGACAGCACTTCGAAGGGGCCTGTCAGGTCGATCTGGTCGAGGCCTTCGAACAGTAGGGAACCGATTTGCAAATGGGTGTCATCCGGGATCATGGAGCACTCCCTTGAGTTGGGATGGACAGGGCCAGCCTAAACCGGTAGGCCGTGGCGGAAATGCCAAAGTCCCCTCGTTTCCAGCCAAATCCTGGTCGCGGCAACGCGGCTCGCATCGTCGAAGTATTGGCCTATCCGTCGGTGCAGTTGCTGGATGTCACGGGGCCGCTTCAGGTGTTCGCCTCCACCAATGATCACGTCGCGCAAGCCGGAGGAACGCCGCCTTACGTCCTGCGCGTGGTGGCGAAAGGCGGCCAGGGTGTCATGGCCACGGCCGGACTTGGGATCGCGACCAGCCCGCTGCCGCGCGCCGGCGCGGCTCCGGACACGCTGATGGTCGCCGGTGGCCCGGGGGTCGACGCGGCTGCCGCCGACACCGTGCTGGTTGATTGGTTGCGGCAGCGCACGAAGAAGGCGCGTCGCGTCGCTTCGGTCTGCACCGGAGCGTTCTTGCTGGGTGCCTCAGGCGCGCTCGATGGACGGCGAGCCGTCACCCATTGGTCATACTGCGCCGAGCTTGCTCGGCGTTTCCCCGCGGTGCGGGTCGAGTCAGACCCGATCTTCGTGCGCGATGGTTCGGTGTGGACTTCGGCGGGCGTGACGGCTGGGATCGACCTCGCGCTGGCGTTGGTCGAAGAAGACTTGGGTCGCACCGTGGCGCTGGCGGTTGCGCGCTATCTCGTTGTCTTCCTCAAGCGTCCGGGCGGGCAGGCGCAATTCAGCGAAGCCTTGTCCATGCAATCGGCCGAGGACGAATTCGGCGCGCTGCACGAATGGATCAATAAGCATCTCGCCGACGATCTTTCGCTCGCCACGCTGGCCGATCAGGCCGGGATGAGTGAGCGCAGTTTCAGCCGGCACTATGCCGAGGCGACAGGAGCAACGCCGGCGCGCGCCATCGAGCGACTGAGGGTGGAGGCGGCGCGGCGGTTGTTGTCGGAGTCACGCCTGCCGGTGAAGCGCATCTCGCAGCGTTGCGGCTTCGGCTCGGAAGAAACGATGCGTCGCAGCTTCCTGCGCATACTTTCGGCAACGCCGAACGACTACCGCGCCCGGTTCAGCTCTTGACCGGAATCGTATGGTGGGCAAAGGCGGCCCGATAGATCGCGATCCGCTACGTCGGCGTCCCGCCGTGCCCACGCGCGTGCGAGCCAAGCCTGACCGCGTGGGCACGGCGGATCGACGACGGTGCGTCCGACGGGCTCCCGGGCCGCCTTTGCCCACCCTACGGGCTACGCGCCGGCAGCGCCGTCACACCGGCACTTCGCCTTTGAGCATCAGGCGATAGAGATAGCGCCGCTGGCTCATGTCGTAGTCCGGGTTGGCCTGGTGCATGACGCTGCGGTTGTCCCAGATCACCCAGTCGCCGTGCCGCCACTTGTGGCGATATTCGTATTTCTTCTGCGTCGAGTGCTGCATCAGCTCGTCGACCAGCGCCAGCGCATCCTTGTCCTCCATGCCGACGATCAACTCGATGCGCACCGGATTGAGGAACAGCGCCTTGCGGCCGTTGTCCGGATGGGTGCGCACCAGCGGGTGGATGCCGGGCGGCGGCACCTCGCGCATGCTGTCCTGGCTGATCGAGCCGAGTGGGCGCGGGCTGTACTTGCTCAGGTACACGTGCACGGCCTTGAGCCCGTCGATCTTGCGCCGCGTCTCGGCCGGCAGGTCCTCATAGGCGTCGTGCATGTTGACGTACTGGGTATCGCCGCCGCTCGACGGCAGCTCGATCGCGAACAGCATGGTCGCCTTGGGCGGGCGTGGGTGGTTCGAGTGGTCGGTGTGGAAGGTCTCGCCCGGAATGATGCGTCGGCCGTTCACGATCTCGTCGTTGGAGATGTAGTACACGTCCGGATGGCCCGGGACGTGATGCTCCTTCTTGTCGTGCGGCAGCAGCTCGCCGAAGACCTGCGCCGCGACCGTGAACTGATCGGGCGCGAAATGCTGGTCGCGCATGACCAGCACGTGGTGCTCGGCGAAGGCGCGGTTGAGGGTGGTGCGGGTATCGGCGTCGATCGGCTGGGTGAAATCGAGGCCGGTGACTTCCGCCCCGGTGTGACCGGTAAGCGGCGTGATCGCGAAGGATGTCATGGAGTCTGCCCTCCGGGTTTCCTTCGAGCTTTTTTGGCGACCTTTTTTGCTCGGCGTTTCCTCATGAAACGCTATCGCCGGGGGTCATGACGGTCAAGCGGCCGCCGGCTGCGGGCCAGGGCTGCGCCGGCTGCAAGCATCGGGGCAGGTTTCGCGCTATCGTGTCGCCCGTCGACCACATCATCCCGGGAGAACGACCATGCGCGGCGTGACGTTTCTGGGCCAACGCAAGCTGGAGCTGGCGGAGTTTCCCGATCCCGCACCGGGCCCGCATGACGTGGTGATCGCCATCAAGGCATCGGGCATGTGCGGCAGCGACCTCAAGGCCTATCGCGCTACCGACGCTGCCGCGGCGCTCGGTCTCGGCAAGCTCAGCGGCCCGGTTATCGCCGGCCACGAGCCGTGCGGCGTCGTCGCGGCGGTCGGCAGCGCGGTCGACGAGCGCATCGCCCGCACCGGCGCGCGCGTGATGGTGCATCACTATTCGGGTTGCGGGACGTGCCCGCAGTGCCGCACCGGCTGGTCGCAGATGTGCCACGACGGCAGCACCGTCTACGGCGTCACCGGGCATGGCGCGCACGCGCCCTACATGAAGGTGCCGGCGCACACGGTGGTGCCGCTGCCGCAGAGCTTGAGCTTCGCGACCGGGGCCGCGATCTCGTGCGGCACCGGCACCGCCTACCAGGCGCTGCGGCGGATGAACCTTGCCGGCGGCGACACCATCGTCATCGTCGGACAGGGCCCGGTCGGCCTCTCGGCGACGCAGCTCGCCGTCGCGATGGGCGCGCGCGTCATCGCGCTCGATCTCAGCGCCGAACGGCTCGCGCGCGCCCGCGAGTTCGGCGCCGATGCCGTCATCGATCCCAAGGCCGGCGATCCGGTCGCGGCGATCAAGGACCTCACGCACGGCCTCGGCGCCGACAGGACGCTCGACACCTCGGGCGCCGCCGAGGGACGGCTCGTCGCCGTGCGCGGCGCGCGGCGCTGGGGCGTCGCGTGCTTCGTCGGCGAAGGCGGCGACGTGACCATCGAGGTGAGCCCCGACATGCTGCGCAAGCAGCTCACCATCCTGGCGTCGTGGACGTTTTCCACCGTCATCCAGGCGGACTGCGCCCGCTTCATCGACGATCACGCGATCGCGGTCGAGCACCTCTTCACCGACCGCTGGCAGCTTGCGCAGGCCGACGAGGCCTATCGGCTGTTCGATCGCCAGACGAGCGGCAAGGGCGTCTTCCTGATGTGACGCCGCGGCCGCTTCGGGGTGGGCGCGACAGGCCGTGGCTCAGAACCCGCTGAGCTCGGCCGCGATGCTCCGCTTTACCCCGAGAGCAGACATTCGCGCGCGAACGCTGGCACGTCAGCTAGGGGCCCACGAACGGACATGACGATCATCATCGCTTCGCCAGTGACTTTGCGACGTCCCGGGCACTGTCAATGAAGAGCTGCACGACCGGGCCGAGCGCACGGTTCTTCAGCGTTACGATTCCGTTTGGCAGCCGGGCCATCGGCATCTTGACGGGCAAAATTCTGATTTCCGAGCGATTTTCGGAAAAGCGCAATGCGGAGGCTGGGAAAACAGTGAGATAGCGCCCGGTCACCAAGAGACTCGTCCGCACCTCTGCGGATTCGGTTACGACGGCCGTACGGGGATAATTGAGTCCTCTGGCACGAAACGCCTCCATGACGACCGAAGGGATCACGCTTCCTGGCGGTGGGAGCACCCACGATTCATTGACCAAATCGGCAAGCTCGATCTTGCGCCGCCGCGCCCATGGACTTTGCGCGCCGGCCGCGACGACAAATGAATCGTCAAAAAGAAATTCAAAATCGAATTGCTCGTCGAGGATGGGACCGAATCGCCTTGCGATAACGAGATCGACCCTCCGCCCGCTCAGCTCCCTGTGCAGGGCCTCCACATGCCCGGTCGCAAGATGAAATACGATGCGCGGATAGCGTTGGGAGAGCCGGTCGACGAGAGCAGACACGAAGCTCGCCGCCAGCAAGGCGCTGCTTCCGATCCGCACTTCTCCAGCCGTGGGGTCGGCGAGAAACTCGATCGTCTTCATTGCGCGGCGCAGGTCGTCGAAGACAGCCGTTCCTCCATCAAGCAAGGCGCGGCCGTATTCGGTCGGCTCGACACCTCGGGGGCTGCGATTGACCAGACGCACGCCAACCGTCTGCTCCAAATCGGCGATTGATCGGGAAATCGCCGATTGCCCGGTATTCAGGAGCGTCGCAGCCTTGTTCATGCTGCCAGCCTCCACGACAGCCATGAGTACGTGGAGATCATGCAGTTTCATCTGGCGGCCGATCCGATCGCTCACCCGCATCGCGTGGCCCCCTCATATCACGGAATTGAGATATCGATATCATGAGATAGCATTATACAAGCATAACCGCATCCGCTAAATCCGCACGCGAGGGTCGCCAACGAGCCCCCAACAAAGGCAGAGCGCCTCGTCGGCGCCGGACTTGAGGAGCCCCCTTGAAACTTCCGCGCCGCCATTTTCTGCGCCTAGCAGCAGGCGCTCGCCGCGCTTCCCGCCCTATCGCGCTTCGCGTGTGGGCGATCCTACCCGTCGCGGCCGGTTCGGATCATTGTCGGCTTTGCCGCCGGCGGGCCGAACGACATTCTCGCGCGTTTGATTGGTCAGTGGTTGTCGCAACGCCTCGGCCAGCAGTTCATCGTCGACAACCGGCCGGGCGCGGGCAGCAATATTGCAACCGAGGCCGTCGTGCGCGCGCCTGCCGACGGAGATACGCTGTTGCTGGTCGGTTCGCCGAACGCGATCAATGCCACGCTTTACGACAAGCTCAATTTCAATTTCATCCGCGATATCGCGCCAGTCGCAAGCCTCATCCGTGGCGCCCTTGTCATGTTGGTGCACCCCTCGGTTCCAGCCAAGACGCTTGCCGAGTTCATCAGCTACGCCAAGGCGAACCCGGGCAAGTTCTCGTACGGTTCGGGCGGCATAGGTGGGATCACCCATCTGACTGCCGAGTTGTTCAAGCAAGAGGCTGGCGGCCTCGACATTCTGCACGTGCCGTATCGCGGCGTTGCGCCCGCGCTGACTGATCTGCTCGGCGGCCGGGTGCAGGTCGTCTTCGCCAACCCGGCGCCATCGATCGGGTACATCAGGGCCGGGAGGTTGCGCGCGCTCGCGATCACCACAGCGACGCGCTCGGAAGCGCTGCCGGACATCCCAGCAATTGGCGAGTTCGTCCCCGGCTACGAAGCAAGCTCAATCTTTGGCCTCGGCGTGCCCAAAAACACTCCTGCCGAAATCGTCGACAGCCTTAACAAAGAGATCAACGCCGCACTCGCCGATCCCACGTTCAAGGCGCAACTTGCAAAACTGGATGCTACGGTGCTTGGCGGTTCGCCGGCCGATTTCGGAAAGCTCCTCGCTGAAGAAACGGAAAAGTGGGCCAAGGTGATCCGGACCGCGAACATCAAACCCGAGTAGAGCGGCCAATCTTGCTGCGGGGCAGTGCGGAGTTTGCTTAGGGTCAAACGCGTCGGACGGATCCAGCATTGGCGCACGGCCTATGTCCGCATTTGCCGAAAAGCGGACATGAGCGCGCCTGGCATGAGCATCGCCTGTCGCGCGCCCTCGCGCGTCAAGTCTTGCGAAATTAGATCGCGGCGGGAAAATCATGCTCCGCTGCCCGCTTCATCGACGACCACGCCATCGCGGTCGAGCACCTCTTCACTGACCGCTGGCAGCTTACGCAGGCCGACGAGGCCTATCGGCTGTTCGACCGCCAGACGAGCGGCAAGGGTGTCTTCCTGATGTGATGCCGCGGCCCCCTTCCGCCCGGTCGTCCCGCAATGGGGTGGCGCGCCACCCTGTTTTCCAGCCACCGCCGCGACGGGAACATTTGCGGCGCGAGCAATTTGTTGCTAGTCGAGTAACAAGACATAGTAACAAGACATAGCAAGGGGGGATCATGATACGCACTGCATCGAATCTCGTGGCGCTGACCGTCGTGCTTGCAATTTCCGTTGCCTGGAGCGCTGCGGCTGCCGAGACCGGCAAGTTCTGCGCGCAGATTCGGGCGATCTTCGCGGACGCGTCCAACGGCTTTGTCGCTTTGCGGGGTCAACAAACGAGGCAGGAGAAGCAGGAGGCGACGAGCACCGACCCGGCGAACATCGTCGACCACTACGCGGCGAGCGGGACGCCCGAGGGTGCGACCGCGTGCGAGATCACGACAAACGATTCGGCCAACTCTCAGGGTCGGCGCCATCCCATTTACCGCTGCGAATTTCCGATCACCGGCAAAGACAAGGGCGCGGCGATACGCAAGCTTGCGAACCGGGCAGCTGCATGCCTTCCCGGCTTCAGTCGCCCGATGGGCCCTGGGCTCAACAAGGACGGGGGCACGCTGAGCGCGCATGCAAGCGACTATTCGGTCGACTTATTCTTGATATCGGGCCCGGCCTCGTCGACGATCGGGTTATGGATCGGGAGCAATCGGAAGTAAGCAGGTCGAACAGCAGCTGCCAGTGACTGGAGTGCCAATCGCTGGCGGATATGTTGATCCGCTGCCGCTCCAAAACATTCTGTACGGGAGCATTTGCCGCCCCGCCGAATGTCCGCTCTGGTCAATCGCGTCGGACGGATCCAGCATAGGTGCACGGCCTATGTCCGCATTTGCCGAAAAGCGGACATGAACGCGCCCGGTCGCCGCCCGGCATGAGCACCGCCTATCGCGGCGGGGGGCCACCTGAAAATTTGCCGATGAGCCTTGCTCGCGGCGCGCTGGCCCGCGCGCGTCAAATCCCGCGAAAATTAGATCGCGCCGGGAAAATCATTCGACGCTGCTCGCTTCATCGACGACCACACCAATGAGGTCGAGCACCTCTTCACCGACCGCGGGCAGCTTGCGCAGGCCGACGAGGCCTATCTTCGACCGCCAGACGAGCCGCAAGGGCCTCTTCCTGATGTGACGCCGCGGCCCCTTCCGTCCGGTCGTTCCGCCGGGGTAGCCTGAAGGCCGAGCTGCCAGGCGGGACGTGCCGAGGTCCCTCGAGCGAGCGGCAGCGCACGTGCCGTCGGCAGGCCAGTACTCGATCGAAAAGGGGAATTGAGCGACCGGGGCGCGGCTGCGCGAGGCCGACGCGCCGGCAACAAAGCACAATCGCGACCGACAGGGAGGAACTGCGCATGAAGAAGCTGCTTCTCGCATTCGCGGCCGCTGCCGCGGTCCTGTTCAGCCCGGCCGCCCGCGCCGACACCTATCCGAGCCGGCCGATTACCCTCGTGGCCGCGTTCGGCGCGGGCAGCGCCAGCGACACGATCTGCCGGATCATCGCCGAGCAGCTCAGCGCCGCGCTCAAGCAGCCGGTCATCGTCGAGGCGCGTCCGGGCGCCGACGGCGCGCTCGCCGCCACCTACGTCGCGCATCAGCCGGCGGACGGCTACACGCTGCTGATGGCAACCAATTCGCCGCTGTCGGCCGATCCGTTCCTGCTCAAGGATCTGAGCTACGACGCGGTCAAGGATTTCACGCCGATCGCGCGGGCCGGCAGCTTCACGCTGATGCTGGTCGTCAACAAGGACATCCCGGCCAAGACGGTGCCCGAGCTGATCGCCTACGCCAAGGCCAATCCCGGCAAGCTGTCCTATGCGAGCGGCAACACGTCCGGCATCGTCGCCGGCGAGACGCTCAAGCACTGGGGCGGCTTCGAGATGCTGCACGTGCCCTACAAGAGCACGCCGCCGGCGCTCACCGACATCATTGCGGGCCGCGTATCGATGATGTTCGCCGACTTTACGACCGCCATGCCGCACGTCAGCGCCGGCTCGCTGCGGGCGCTGGCGCAGACACGCATCAAGCGCTCGTCGCTCTATCCCGAGCTGCCCACGCTCGACGAATCCGGCATCAAGGGCTTCAACATGGATGCCTGGGCCGGCATCGTCGGCCCGGCGAAGATGCCGCCCGAGGTGGTGGCGAAGCTCAACGCGGCGCTGCGCAAGATCATCGATGATCCGGCGACCAAGGTGAAGTTCAGGCGGGTGGGCTTCGAGGGATTCTCCAGCTCGCCCGACGAGCTCGGCCAGTACATCAAGGACCAGCTCGACGCCTGGCGCCGGATGGTCGCGGACTCGGGCGTGCAGGTGCAATAGCGCCACGCTCCAGCGAGCTGCCAGGTATCGCCAGATCGCTCTTCCATCTCGCGCCGTCGAACCGCTATGAAGCGGCGAAACGCGAGTTGAGGAAGAGATGGCGGACACACAGGTACTGATCGTCGGGGCGGGGCCGGTGGGGCTGACCCTGGCGGTCGATCTCGGCAAGCGGGGCATCCGTTGCACACTGATCGAGCAGAAGGAGGCGCCGGCGTTCCTGCCCAAGATGGAGCGGTGCAACGCCCGCACCATGGAGCTTTACCGCCGCATGGGTATCTCGGAGCGCGTGCGCGCGGCCGGGCTTCCCCGCAACAACCCGATGGACGTCTTCATCGTGCTGTCGCTGGTCGAGCCGCCGCTGTGGCGCCTGCCGTTTCCCTCCGTCGCCGAAGCCGAAAAGGAGATCGCCGGCTCGCCCGACGCGTCGATGCCGCTCGAGCCCTATCAGCTCATCTCGCAATACACCCTCGAGCCGCTGCTCAAGTCGATCGCCGAGGAACTGCCCTCGATCGCGGTGCGCTATGGGCACGCGCTCAAGTCGTTCACCGACCACGGCGGCTCGGTCACCGGTCACATCAAGCGGCTTGACGGCACGACTGTCGACATCACGGCCGACTACCTCGTCGCCTGCGACGGCGGCGGCAGCGGCGTGCGCAAGCAGCTCGACATCAAGCTCGCGGGCGACGCCAACCTGCAGCAATTCCGCCAGGCGCTCTACCGCATCGACGACCTCTACGACCGCATTCCGATCGGCAAGGGCCGGCACTATCACGTGGCCGACGGCACCTCGAGCTTCCTGATCACGCAGGATTCGACCAGGCACTTCACGCTGCACGCAATCCTCGACAGCGACGCAGAGATGGACGCGAAGCTCGAGCAGGTCGTCGCCATGCCGATCAAGTACGAGCGGCTCTCTTGCGCGCCGTGGCGGCAGAACCTGCTGGTCGCCAATTCGTACCAGCGCGGCCGCGTCTTCATGGCCGGCGACGCCGTGCATCTCGTCATTCCGACCGGCGGGCTCGGCATGAACACCGGCGTCGGTGATGCGGTCGATCTCGGCTGGAAGCTCGCCGCGACGCTCAAAGGGTGGGGCGGGCCGAACCTGCTCGCATCCTACGAGATCGAGCGCCGCCAGGTCGGCGAGCGCAACGTCGCGGCCTCGCGCTTCGCGGCGGGCGGCCGCCGCAAGTGGCGCGGCATGTATCGGCCGAACATCCGCGACAAGACGCCGGAGGGCGCGAAGACGCGCGCGGACCTGATCGCGGTCGCGGAAGTCGAGCAGCGCAAGTCGAACGAGATGATCGGCGCGGAGCTCGGCTACCGCTACGCGGACTCACCGTTGATCGCCGCCGAGCCGGGCGAGGGTCCGCCGCACGACTTCATGACCTACGTGCCGTCGACCTGGCCCGGCGCGCGGCTGCCGCATGTCTGGCTGAAGGATCGCACCGCCGTGCAGGACCGCGTCGGCTACGGCGATCACTACACCTTGCTGCGCCTTGACGGCCGAGGCGATGCCGCCGGATTCGACAAAGCGTTCGCCGCCATCGGGGCGCCGCTCCGGCTGCTCGCGCTTGACGACCCGCACGCGCGCGCGGTCTACGGGCACGGCCTCATGCTGCTGCGGCCCGACATGCACATCGTCTGGCGCGGCGATGTGCCACCGGCGGACGCGACGAAGCTCGCGCGCATGGCCACAGGGCACTGACCCGTAGGGTGGGCAAAGGCGGCCCGAGCGTCCATTGAAGTGCATGGAGTCGATCCGCCGTGCCCACGCAGTCGCGGGCTCCGGATCAGTCGCGTGGGCACGGCGGCACGCCGAGCGTGCCAGACTGCAACGTCCCGGCCGCCTTTGCCCACCCCTACGGCGCTACGGCCTCACTTCACCGGCACGACAGCCGTCACGTCGATCTCGATCAGCATGCCGGGCCACGCAAGCTGGCTGATGTTAAGCAGCGTGTGCGCCGGCAGCGCATTGCTGCCGAACTCCTCGACCCGGCATTTGCCGTAGTCCTGCTGGTAGCGCATGTCGGTGACGTAGGTCACCATCTTGACGACGTCGCCGAGCGTCGCGCCGTTCTGCGCGAGCGCCCGCTTGATCTTGTCGTAGGCGTAGTGGCACTGGCCGACGAAATCGCCCTTGTGCCGGATGTCGCCACCCTTGCCGTTCTCGTCCTCGGCGCCGACGCCGGCGAGGAAGATCATCTTGCCGGGCCCCGTCACGGTCACGGCTTCCGAGAAGCGCCCCTTGGTCCATTCGCTGTAGTTGAAGTGCTTGATGTCGAGACCCTGCGCGGACGCGGCGAGCGGCAGCGCGGCAAGCGTGAGGGCGGCGGCAATGGTCGAGACCTTGTGCATGTCATCCTCCGTTGTGAACCGTTTTCCTATTGCGTCGCGAAGACCCGTAGGGTGGGCAAAGGCGGCCCAGGTGTGCGTTGAGGTGCGCTGAACTTGATCCGCCGTGCCCACGCGGTCGTGATCCGCACCGGTCGCGTCGCGGGCACGGCGGCACGCCGATCGTGCCAGACCGCAATGTCTTGGCCGCCTTTGCCAACCCTACGGCGCTAGGCGCGTCGCGCGGTCGCCCGCTCCTCCAATAACCGATCGTAACCCAGCACGGCTTGCAGCAACACCTGCGCGCCGGCGCTGCAGTGCTCGGGCGCAGAATATTCGACCTCGTTGTGGCTGATGCCGCCGCGGCACGGCACGAAGACCATGGCGGCCGGCGCGACGCGCGACACATAGCCCGCATCGTGCCCGGCGCCCGAGACGATCTCGCGCGCCGCGAAGCCCGCCGCGCGCGCGCTCTCGCGCACGCAGCCGATGCATTCGGCGTCGAACCGCACCGGCGGCTGATCGAGGATCTTCTTAATCTCGAGCTCGAGGCCGAGCTTGCCGCTCTCCTCTTGCGCGGCCGCGTTCAGCGCCTCCTGCATGGCGTCGAGCGTCGCGGCATCGGGATGGCGGAGGTCGACCGTGAAGAAGACCTCGCCCGGCACGACGTTGGGCGAGTTCGGCTTCACCTCCAACCGTCCGACCGTGGCAACCGCTTGCGGCGGGTGGGCGAGCGCGATCGCGTTGACGCGCTCGACCAGACGCGCGGCGCCGAGTAGCGCATTCTTGCGCAGGTGCATCGGCGTCGCGCCGGTGTGCGCGTCCTGGCCGCGGATCGTCGCCTCGAACCAGCGGATGCCTTGGATGCCGGTGACGATGCCGATCGTCTTGCCCTCGGCTTCGAGGATCGGCCCCTGCTCGATGTGCAGCTCGAAGAACGCCGACAGCGGATGGTCGCCCGAGCGTTGCGGCCCGCGGTAGCCGATGGCATCGAGCGCCTGCGCGAAGGTCACGCCCGCGGCGTCGTGCCGGCCGTAAGCCCAGTCATGGTCGAACGCGCCCGCGAACACGCCGGACGCCACCATGGAGGGCTGGAAACGCGCGCCTTCCTCGTTGGTCCAGTTGATCACCTCGATCGGCGCAAAAGTCTCGTAACCCGCTTCGACCAGCGTGCGCAGCGTCTCGAGCGCTGCCAGCACGCCGAGCACGCCGTCGAACTTGCCGCCGGTCGGCTGGGTGTCGAGATGGCTGCCGAGCGCGATCGGCGGGATATCGGCACGCCCCGGCCGGCGGGCGAACATGGCGCCCATCGAGTCGATCGTGACGGTGCAGCCGAGCTTCTCGAGGCGTGCCTTGAACCAGTCGCGCACCTGCCGGTCGAGGTCGGTGAGGGTGAGGCGGTTGATGCCGCCTTTGGCGGTCGCGCCGATCGCCGCGGTTTCCATCAGCTCGTCCCACAGGCGAGCGCCATCGATGCGAAGGTTGGGCAGGGTCGTCATGCGATGATCCGTAGTGTGGGCAAAGGCGGCCGATACGTCAGCGGACGGACATGGTCTTCGTCCCGCCGTGTCCACCGAATTGCCGGCAGACGCGTGGGCACGGCGGAGCCGGCGCCGTGCATCAAACCAAGGACGGGGCCACCTTTGCCCACCCTACAGCCTCTCGATGGCGCCGACGAGCGCATGGTCCACCGTCAGCCCATCGTTCGCGGCTTTGCGCCGGGCCGCGAGGCGGCGCGAGCCGGGCAGGCGCGCGCCTGCTTGCGCTTCGATCGACGCGATGAGCCGCGCCCAATGCTCGGCCGATCCTCCGAACGCAGCCGGATCGAACGCCATGATGAGCTGCCCGGTGCCGGGCGGCGGGCCCTTGTCGTCGAGGAAGGACGATGCCTCCGCCGCGAAATTCGCACCCGTCAGTCCCGCGGCGAGCAACTCGACCATCAGGAGCAGCGGCGTGCCCTTGGCGTCGCCGAGCGGCAGCATGGTGCCGGCGAGCGCGGCATCCGGATCGGTGGTGGGCTCGCCCTGTGAGTCGAGCGCCCAGCCGCGCGGGATTTTTTCTCCCTTCTGCTTCGCGGCCAGGATGTTGCCGCGCGCGACCTTCGACAGGGCGAGATCGACGACGAGCGGCGCGCGGCCGGGCAGGGGGCACGCGAACGCGATCGGATTGGTGCCGAACACCGCCTTGGCGCCGCCCCACGGCGCGATCGCGGCCGGCGTATTGGCGAACATCAGCGCGACCAGGCCCTGCGCGGCGAGCCGCTCGACCGGATGCCCGGCCGCGCCGCAATGATGCGAGCGGCGGATCGCAGCGCTCGCGATACCTGCCTCGCGCGCCATCGCGGGCAGCACCGCGAGCGCGGCGTCGATCGCCGGATAGGCAAAGCCGTGCGCGGCATCGATTGCGGCCGCTCCCGGCCGCGGTCGATCCACCTTGGGCACCGCAAAGCCGTCGACCTTGCCAACCTTCGCCTGAGCCGCATAGCTCGGCGTTCGCGACAGGCCATGGCCCTTGAGCCCATCCGCCTCCGCGGCGACGAGCGCGCGTGCGACGCAGATGGCGTTCGCCTCGCTGGTGTGGCAGCGGACCAACGCCCGGGCGACGAGACTTTCGGCGTCCGCGAGCGTCAGCGTGGCCATCGGGCTCTCAGCGGATGAGCAGCAGGCCGCCGGTCGCGACGACGAGGATCACCAGCGTGGTGGCGCACACCGTCGCGATGTGTCGCCAGCCGAGCGAACCGATCGCCGTGAGCGACGTGTTGAGGCCGAGCGCGCCGATCGCGATCAGCAGCCCATCGGTCGAAGCCTCGACCAGCGCGGACTTGACGTGCCCGTAGAGCGGGGCAAGCGCGGGGACCGACGGCAGCACGCTGTTGACGATGCACAGCGCAAGGAACACGAAGGCGAACACCGGCACCGGCACGCGCGCGGCGCGCGCCGCGGCCCCCTGGCGCATGAACCACCAGCCGATCGCGAGCACGACCGGCAGCAGCAGGAAGACGCGGAAGAGTTTGACGATGACGGCGGCGTTGCCGACCGCTTCCGAGACCGCGTAGCCGGCCCCCGCTACCTGGGCGACGTCGTGGATGGTGGCGCCGAGCATCACGCCGGTCGTCTGCGGGTCGAAGCCGAGCGCGACGCAGAGCGGCGGATAGAGCACGATCGCGAGCGTCGCGAGCGCATTGACGCCGACCACGACGAACACGACATCCGCGTCCTTGCCGGGATATTCGGGCACCACCGCCGAGGTCGCGAGCGTCGCCGAGGCGCCGCACACAGCCGTGCCGACGCCGGCGAGCGCGCCGTAAGGCGACGGCAGGCCGAGCGCGCGCGCGGCGAGGAAGCCGGCCAGGATCGTCACCACCATCGAGACCACCACCACGACACCGGTGCCGACGCCGAGCGCCGCAATGTCGCCGAGCGCGATGCGCAGACCCATCAGCGCGACCGCCCAGCGCAGGAGCTGCTTCACGCAGAAGACGAGGCCCGGCTGGAACACCGGCCGCGCCGCGACCGGATTGAGGACGATGCCGATCAACAGCGCCAGCACCATCGCGGGGATCGTGATCACCTTCGCCACATAGGGCGCGCCGAGGACGGCGAGCACCGCGACGAGCGACGCGAACAGGAAGCCCGGCGCGAGGCGACGAATGGCGGCTGCCCACGTGGGGGCCGTGGTGACGGAGGCTTCCGCCATGGGGGCTTCCACTTTCTGTCCGCTTGCGATCCGGCCCGCGGGATCAGGCGCTGCGATAGAGCTTGGTGAGCGAGTATTCGCGATGGCCGAGGGCCTCAGCGGCGGTGAGCCGCCCGTTGGCGGTGCGCATGATCATCTCGATCAGCGCGTCGCCGGCCTCGGGGATCGTCATGTCGCGGCGCAGGATGCCGGATACGTCAACGTCGATGTGCTCCGACATGGTGCGCACGGTGCGCGGATTGCCGCTGATCTTGATCACCGGCACGATCGGGTTGCCGATCACGTTGCCCTGGCCGGTCGGGAAGGTATGCACCACGTAGCCGGCGGCCGCCATGAGGGTCACGCACTCGGCTGCCGCCGATGACGTGTCCATGTAGTAAAGACCCGCGCCCTTGGCGGGCGCCTCGGCCGGCGCGAGCACGTCGATGTAACGGCAGTCGCGGCCGATCTTCTCGAGGTTGCCGAGTGCCTTCTCCTCGATCGTGGTGAGGCCGCCCGCGATGTTGCCCTTGGTGGGCTGCGAGTCCGAGAGGTCATCGGTCTTGTGCGCCTCGATGACGTCGTCCTGATAGGCCTTCCACACCTTGTACCACTTCTCGCCGATGTCCTTGCTGGCGGCGCGCTCCTTGGCGAGGTGCTCGGCGCCGGTGATCTCGGAGGTCTCGCCGAATACGCCGTAGATGCCGTGGGGGATCAGCTTGTCGTACATGTTGCCGACCGTCGGGCACGACGCGAGGCCGGTCGTGGTGTCGCTCTCGCCGCACTTCGTCGAGACCCACAGATCGGAGATGTCGCACTCTTCTTTCTTGAGCTCCGAGGCCCACTGCACATAGTCCTTCGCGATGCGCGAGGCCTTGGCGACCGTCGCGATGTCGCCGAAGCCTTCGATGCCGAAGCCGGTGACCGGCTTGCCGGTCTTGGCGATGCCGTCGGTGACGCGCTTGGTCCAGCCGTCCTCGATGCCGATCACCACGCAGGCCGCGATGTTCGGGTTCGCGCCGGTGCCGATCAGGGTGCGGAAGAAGGTCTCGAGATCCTCGCCGAACTGCAGGCGCCCGTAGGCGTGCGGGATCGCGAGCGTGCCCTTGATGTTGTTGGCAACCGACTCGCAGGCCGCATTCGACAGATCGTCGAGCGGCAGGATGAGCACGTGATTGCGCACGCCGACGCGGCCATTCTCGCGGCGCCAGCCCGAGAAGCGCAGGTTCGACTTGCCGTGACCGTTCTGTTTCGCCGCTTTAGCCATGGCTCACCACCGCTTGGTCTTGAGATTGTGGGTGTGGACGTGCTCGCCCTTCTTGATGTCGGCGACGGCCTTGCCGATGTCCTGGCCGTACTTCAACACGGTATCGCCCTTCTTGATGTCGACGAGGGCGACCTTGTGGCCGATCGGCACGTCGGCCTTCGACTGGATCTTGAAGGAGGAATTGTCGGCCGTGATCACGGCGGTCATGTCGGTGCCGGCCTTGAGGTCCTCGACCACGACGACGCCGACGGTGTCCTTCTTCTCGTGCACCAGAAGCTGTGGGGCGCTCATAACTCCTCCGAAACCATGGACCGATCAATCGAAGTCTTGTATAAGACATAAGACATGAGAGTCAACGTGGGGACTTAGACCTTGAGCGACGAGGCCCGGGCGGTGACGAGCGAGCGCGCGACGCTCGGTTTTCGCCCGCTCTATCGGCAAGTCAAGGACGTGCTCGTCAAGCGCATCGCCGAGGGCGTGTGGGCGGCGGACGGCGTGCTGCCGAGCGAGCCGGACATCGCGGCCGATCTCGGCGTCTCGCACGGCACGGTGCGCAAGGCGCTCGACGAGCTCGCGGCCGAGAACCTGGTGATACGCCGCCAGGGCAAGGGTACCTACGTGGCGCGCCACGACGAGGAGCGCATCCTCTTCCAGTTCTTCAAGCTGATCCCCGACGCCGGCGGGCGCCGCTTCCCCGACAGCCGCATCCTCGGCGTCGAGGTGCGCGATGCCGACGCGGACGCCGTGCGCATCCTCAGCCTGCGCAAAGGCGCCCGCGTCGTCGCCATCGAGCGCGTGCGCATGCTGGCCGACAAAATTTGCATTTTCGAGCGCATCGTGCTGCCCAAGGCGCTGTTCCCCGGCATCGAGAAGCGCGACCTGCCCAACAACCTCTATGAGCTCTATCGTGCCGAATTCGGCGTCTCGATCGCGCGCGCGGCCGAGCGGCTCAAGGCGATCGCGGCGACGCGCCGCGAGGCGAAGCACCTCGACGTGCCGGTCGGCACGCCGTTGCTCGCGGTCGACCGCACGGCACTCGCGATCGACGGCGCGCCGGTCGAGTGGCGGGTGTCGCTTTGCCGCACCGATACGGTGCATTATCTTTCTGATTTACGGTGAGCGGTAGGGTGGGCAAAATCGCGTTGCGAGACAGCGCGGCGTGGACGACCGCGCCGGTCGCGATTTTGCCCACGCGGTCGCATGTGGGCGCGGTTGCCCACCCTACGGGTTTGCGATGACGAACGACATGCTGAACGTCGACGTCTGGCGCGGCGCCGAGCGCGGCGAATTCCAGACATTCGCCGTCCCGCGCCGGCAGAACCAGACGGTGCTCGACGTCGTCACCGAGATCCAGCGCGAGCAAGATCCGACGCTGTCTTACCGCTTCGCCTGCCGCGTCGGCATGTGCGGTTCCTGCGCCATGGTGGTGAACGGCCGCCCGCGCTGGACCTGCCGCACGCGCGTGTCGGAAGCCGCTACGCCTGAGGGCGCGCTGCGGCTCGAGCCGCTGCGCAACTTCACGGTCGTGAAGGACCTCGCCGTCGACATGGTGCAGTTCTTCGACAAGTGGCGCGACGCTCACGGCTATTTCGAGCCCGGTGCGCGGCCCGCGGTCGATTTCGCCGTGGTGCCGCCCGCGACGCCCGCGCGCCAGGCCGCGGACGCCGCGATCGAATGCATCGGCTGCGGCGTGTGCTACTCGGCCTGCGACGTGGTGGCGTGGGACAAGGATTATCTCGGCCCCGCTGCCCTCAATCGCGCGTGGACGCTGGTCAGCGACGTGCGCGACACCGGGCAGGCGGCTCGGCTCGAAGCGGTCGCGGGCGACAACGGCTGCCAGTGCTGCCATACGCACATGAGCTGCACGTCGTTCTGCCCCAAGGCGATCGCGCCGACCTATTCGATCGCCGGATTGAAGCGCACCCTGTTCTGGCACGCGCTGAAAGGCGGCGCGCGATGACGCCCGTGCTCTTTCTCGCCCAGCGCATCAGCGCCATGGTGCTCGGGCTCGCGGTCGCGGTTCATCTCGCGACCATCCTCTACGCGATCCGCGGCGGCCTGACGGCCGCCGACATCCTCGCGCGCACGCACAATAATATCGGGTTCTTCCTGTTCTACTCGATATTCGTCGCCGCAGTCGCGTTCCACGCGCCGATCGGGCTGCGCAATATCGTGCGCGAATGGACGCCATGGCGCGGACCGGTGCTCGATCTCGTGCTCGCCGTCTTTGCGGTCACGCTGCTTGTGCTCGGCATGCGCGCCGTCATTGCGGTGTATGTCGCATGATGCGCGCCTCGCACAAGCAGCCGGGGTTCGTGGCGGCGCTGCTGCACCGCCTCTCCGGCATTGCGCTCGCGATCTTCCTGCCGCTGCATTTTCTGGCGCTGGCGACTGCCCTCAACGGCGCCGGCGCGCTCAACTCGTTCCTCGCCGTCACGCACACGCCGCTCGTGAAGACGAGCGAATGCCTGCTCGTCGCGGCACTCGCGACGCACATGACGCTCGGCTTGCGGGTTCTCGCGATCGAGTTCCTCAACGTCCGCGAGCGCACCGTCGCGGTCCTGACGGGATGCGCCGCGGTGGTCTGCGCGGTCGGCTTGGCGTTTCTGCTCAACGTGGGGTGAGCCCGCCGTGCGCCGCGGCGCCGGCGTCAGTCCGCCGGATCCGTGTCGGCGTCACCGGTCACCAAATTCTCGATCGCGATCATCTCGCGCATTGATTGCCGCACCGGCTTGGCGTTGAGAAGGCCGCCATATCGCCCGTTCACCGGCACATCGCGTCGCACGGTGGAGCGTGCCATGAGCTGCGCGCCTTTGTGGACCGTCACGTGCGGGTAGATGCCGACGCGCGCCGCCAGCACGACGCCATCCTCGAGCGTCACGCTGCCGCTGAGCCCCGACTGGGCGACGATGATGCAGTGGCGGCCGATGATGCAGTTGTGTCCGATCTGCACCAGGTTGTCGATCTTGGTGCCGTCGCCGATGATGGTGTCGCGCATTCCGCCGCGGTCGATCGTGGTGCCGGCGCCGATCTCCACGTCATCGCCGATGACGACGCGGCCGACCTGCGGGACCTTCACATGGCCCGCGCGGCCCGACACGTAACCGAATCCGTCCTGCCCTATGCGGCAGCCCGGATGGATGATGACGCGATTGCCGAGCACTGAATCGACGATCGTGCTGCCGGAGCAGATCGAGCACTCGGCTCCGATACGTACGTCGGCACCGATGACGACGTTGGCGCCGATCATGCTGCCGGCGCCGATCGTCACGCGCGGGCCGATCACCGCACCCGGGTCGACGGTCACGCCCGTGCCGAGCGTGGCGCTTGGATGCACATGCGCGCCCGACATCACGCCGTCCGCCTCGAACGGCGAGGTCGGCCGCAGGCGGCCGCGGTGGAACTCGCGCGCCACCGTGACGAAGTCGCGGTACGGCTCGCGGGTGAGCAACATATTGACGCCGGCCGGAACCCGTGGGGCGAAGCGCTCGAGCGTCAGCACTGCGCCCGCGCCGGTCGTCGCCAGCGCGTCCGCGAACTTGTTGCTCTCGAGGAAGGCGAGGTCGCTGGGGCCGGCGTGATCGATCGGCGCGACGTTGGTGATCCGGTGTGACAGGATTGCGCTTTTGCACGGCACCGCACCGGTCAGCGACGCGATATCGGCAAGCGTCAGCGACGCTTGGCAGGCCACAGAAATCATAGACGCCCCTCAACACGATCGAACTCGAACGGGTCGGTTCAAGCCGATCGGCAGGGAGCCTACCACCTCGCTCGCCTTCTACGGAATACGCGGAGACTCCATTATTATGCGACCCATGCGCGCGGACTGCTGCAACATGACGTCGGGTCAGGTGCACGCGCCGGTGATCGGGGCGCCGGTTCCACTCGCCGAACTTGCGCGCCGGGCGGCCATTGCATCGCGCCGGGGCCGCGGCGCTCAGACGATGCGGATGCACGGCCGCTCGGCCGTCGGATCGACCTCGACCATCGCGCCGTTGGCGATCGCCTGCGTGATGTCCTGATCGAAGCCCGAGATCATGGTGAAATCGGCGAGCGCCGCGCCCTGCGCCATGATCGGGTTGACGGCATTGAGGACCAGCGCCGCCGGCATCACGCCGCGCGATTTCATCTCGTAGAGCATCCAGGCGGTGGCGACGCCGCCTTTGGCGGCATCGAGTACCAGCACGCGGCCGACATAGCTTTCGCCCGCGAGCTTGTGCTGCGGCCGCGAGAACACGCCCTTGATGCGATCGAGGTCGTAGCGCGCCGAGAAGCCGTCCTTGGCGACGAGCGCCGGCGCTCGCGCTTTCACGCCCATGCCGGCAGTGGCGTAAAAGACCTTCCCGCTCATCCTTCGATCCTCGCGTCGATCCTCCCGCCCGCGCAGGCGGCCGCGACGCAGGCCTCCATCGACATGAGGGCCGGCCGGTAACCGTAGCCGCCGATGATGTTGGTGAGCTTCGCCGAGTTGGTGGCAAGCCGTTGCCAGCCGTTCGCCTCCGCCATCTCGCGCGCATAGCTCTGATAGAAGCACATACCGGAGAGCACCGTGCCGCCGGCCGCCTCGATGCGGCGGGTCAGCCCCATGCGGTCGGCGTCCGGCTTCACCTGCGGGCTGGTGATCGCGAGCAGCGGAATGGTGGCGCGCCGTCCGTCGAGCAGGTCGGCGACCTGCTGCATCTCGACCAGACTGAGTTGCGGCGCCGAGAACACCACGAGGTCGACCTGGTCGATCTCCTTGGCGTAGGCCGCCTGGAACGCGCGGATGTCGGCTTCGCCCACGTCGTGCGTTCGGATATCGCCTTCCGGGATCACGTCATCGAGGCGTTGCGCCTCCGGCGTGATGCCGACCATGTGAAAGAGCGCGACCGAGCCGTAGCTCGCGAGCGCGGCCCCGAAATGCTTCATCTCGTCCGAGCCGGGCACGCGGTCGAGCCCGACCACGGCCGGCACCTGCCAGTAGTCGCCCGCGAGCCGGCCGACGATGCCGCCGAGTGCGCCCCAGTCGTTGAGCTCGCGCGGCGTCGCCGACGTCTGGATCAGCAACGTTGCGCGCCGCCGCTCATCGAGATGATAGCCGTAGCGCGGCGTGCGGCCGGTGAGGCCGGCGCTCAGCGCCGACGGGCCGCCCTCGAAGTTCGAACGCGCGCCGCACACACTGTTGGAATAGATCACCACCCCGGTGTCGCCGTAGGCGACGTGCTCGCCGCGTACCGGCGGCATGATGGTCTGGTAATTGATGCAGGTGTCGGTCATCAGGATGCCGAGCGCCTCGAACGCGTGAATCGCGCGGTGCTCGAGGTCGAGCATCCAGGGCTGATGCTTGAGGCGCGCCGCGGCCGCGAAATCGGTGCCGCGCGGGTCCGTGATCGTCGGCACGCGCACGCGCCGCTGCGCGGCCGGCAGGCGGGCCCACGCCTCGAGCCATTCGACGCCCGCGACCCCGAGCGACTCGGTGTCAGCCATGATGTGCGCCTGCGTCACCGGCACGAAGTCTTCAGCGCCCAGATAGCGCCCGACCCGGATCTGGTGCTCGATCGCCCACTGCACGGCCGGCCCGAACGCGCCGGCCTGCATCGCCTGTTCTTCGTCGGTCAGGCGCATGGGTTCAATTCTGGGCTCAATTCGCGACTCCGGCGGCGCGGATCAGCGGCGTCCACTTGGCGACCTCGGAGGCGACGAGCTTGCCGAGCAACTCGGGGCTGCGCTGCTCGCCCGGCGGCGGCAGGTCGGCGCCGAGCTCGGCAAGCCGCTTGGCGACCGTCGCGTCGCGCATGGCGGCGTCGACCGCCGCATTGAGCTTGGCGACGATCGCCTTCGGTGTGCCCTTGGGCGCGAACAGCGCCGTCCACGTGATGGTGATGAGGTCGGGCATGCCGGCTTCGGCCGCGGTCGGCACGTCGGGAATGGCCTTGGCGCGCTCGGGCGCGGTCACCACGATCGGCTTGACGCCGCCGCCGATGATCTGCGGGCTGGCCGAGATCACCTGGTCGAACAGCGTCTCGATCTGGCCCGCCAGCAGGTCGTTCTCGGCCTGCGACAGGCCGCGATAGGGCACGTGCTGGACTTCCGTGTGGGTGAGGCTCTGGAACAAGAGCAGCGTCAGATGCGAGCTCGACCCGGTGCCGGCGCTGCCCATGGTGACCTTGCGCTGCTTGGCGAGCGCGACCACGTCGCTGAGCGTTTTGACCGGCAGGTCTTTCTTGACGGTCAGCACCATCGGCGTGGTCGCGACCAGCATCACGGGCTCGAAGCTGGTGCGCGGGTCATAAGCGAGGTTCTTGTAGAGCCCGACGCTCGCCGCATGCGTGCCGATGTTGCCCATCACCAGGGTGTAGCCGTCCGGCGCCGCCTTGGCGGCGCGCGTCGAGCCGATCGTGCCGCCGGCGCCGGTCACGTCCTCGACGATGACCGCCTGGCCGAGGCTGCGGCTCATGTGGTCGCTGAGAAAGCGCGCGAGCACGTCGGTCGGGCCGCCGGCCGCGAAGGGGACGATGATCGTGATCGGGCGCTGCGGATAGTCCTGCGCCGCCGCGGGCGCGGCGGCAAGCAGCGCGGCCGCGAGCGCGACGAAGAGTTTCACGGTACGCATGTTGCCCCCTTGTGCGAGCGGCGATCGCGGCGCGCTTGCCTGTTGCCTCGCGTTTCCCGCTGTGGATATTACCGGCCATGCCGGGTGGTTGCCAGACATTGCACCGAACGAGATGCCGCACCGCGCCATGCGGCGCGGCTCCGTGCATCGCGGTCGTCTGATCCAGCCGTGGCGGGCATCACCCTCGAGGTTCTCGTCTTCGTGTGGCTCGGCGCGTTGCTCGGCGGGTTTGCGGTCGGCGCGGCGGGCTTCGCGTTCGCGCTCGCCGCCACCGCGCTGTGGCTGCACGTGCTCGATCCCTTGCGCGCCACGCTGCTGGTCGCGGCCTGCGGCACCATCCTGCATATCGGCCTGGTCTGGCGCATCCGCGACACCATCGAGCCGCGCCGGGTGCTTCCCTTCATCATCAGCGGCCTCATCGGCGTGCCGATCGGCGTCCTCGTGCTGACCCGCGCCAACCCCGGTACCCTCAAGATCGCGCTCGGCGCGTTCCTGCTCGCCTACGGCATCTACGCGCTGGCGACGCCACGCTTGCCGCACGTCAAGGGCGGCGGCCGCGCGGCGGACGCGGCGGTCGGATTCATCGGGGGCATTCTCGGCGGGATCGGTGGCTATTCGGGCGTGCTGCCGACGATTTGGACGCAGCTGCGCGGGTGGCCGAAAGACGTAGCGCGGGGCGTCTATCAACCCTTCTTGTTGGTCATGCAAATTGCTACGGTGGTGGCGACCGGCTTCGTCGCCTTCGATACGCTCGATCTGGTGCTGGTCGGCGCGGCGCTGCCGGCGCTTCTGCTTGGCGCCTGGCTCGGCTGGGTCGCGTTCGGCAGGCTCGACGAGCGCCGGTTCCGGCAGGTGCTCGCCGCGATGATCGCGATTTCGGGCGCAACCCTGGTGCTGTAGGAACGTTAGGACACCGCATGCAGCTCGATCCGAAGGAAGTCGAGGAACTCGCCAAGGCGCTCTATGTGCGCGCGCTCAAGCTGCTGCCGCCCGACATCAAGCGCGGCTTCGAGCGGCTCACCGCCGCCGAGACCGACGCGACCGCGCGCACGATCCTCGGCACCATGGTGCAGAACATCGCGGTCGCCGAGCGCACCAACAACCTGCTCTGCCAGGATACCGGGATTCCCATCTACAACGTGACGATCGGCCGCAACGTCGATGTCGACGGGGTTTCGATGACCGACGCGATCCGCCGCGGCTGCGAGCGGGCGACGCGCGAGCATCCGCTTCGCTCCTCGGTGGTGCATCCGATCACCCGCAAGAACGAGCAGACTTCGTGCGGCATCCGCATCCCGATCATCAACGTGGATTTCGACGAGCGCGACGAGACGGTCGCGATCGAGATGATCCCGAAAGGCTCCGGCTCCGAAAACGGCTCGTTCCTGCAGATGCTGATCCCGGCGGACGGCGCCAATGCGATCAAGCGCTTCGTCATCGATAAGGTGATCGAATGCGGCGGCCGCGTCTGCCCGCCGACCATCGTCGGCGTCGGCGTCGGCGGCACGTCCGACCTGTGCATGCACATCGCCAAGGTGGCGGCAACGCGCCCGCTCGGCACGACCTGCTCCGATCCCGAGGGCGCCAAGATCGAGGCCGAGCTGAGCGAGGCCGTGAACGAGCTCGGCATCGGACCGCAGGGGCTCGGCGGCCGCGCCACCTCGTTCCGCGTGCATGTCGAGGTCGCCGCGACCCACATCACGATAAATCCGGTCGCCGTGAACATCCAATGCCATTCGGCGCGCCGCGCCGTCGGACTGATCACGCCGGGCGGCGTCTCTTTTGTCTGAGGCCACCATGGCGCATCACACGTTGGACATGCCGGTGAGCGACGCGCAGGTGCGCGCGCTCAAGGTCGGCGACACCGTCACGCTGGAGCAGACGCTGTTCGGCATCCGCGACGCCACGCTGATCGCGATGTTCGACCGCGGCCGCACCACGCGCTTCGATTTGCGCGGCCACGCGGTCGTGCACACGGCGCCGAACGTGCGCAAGGTCGATCCGCGGTCGAGCAACGGGTGTCCCTACGAGCCGGTGTGCATCGGCACCACCACGTCGATGCGCATGGAGCGTTTCACGCGTCCGCTGATGCAGCGCGACGGCGTGCGCATCATCATCGGCAAGGGCGGCATGGGGCAGGGCACGCTCGACGCCTTCCGCGATCTCGGCGGCGTCTATCTCGCGGTGGTCGGCGGCGCCGCGGCGCTGGAGACGACGTGGATCGAGACGATCGAGGACGTCGACATGGACGATCTCCACCCCGAGTCGCTGTGGAAGTTCCGCATCAAGGGTTTCGGCCCGCTGCTGGTGACGATGGATTCGCATGGCGGCTCGCTGCACGCGGATGTGAATGCGGTCGCGCTGTCGCGGCGCGATGCGATCCTGGCGAAGCTGGGAGCGGCGGGATGAGCCATGTGAGCCGCAGCCGTAGGGTGGGCAACCGCGCCCGCTCGGACGTGGCGGCGTGGGCAAAATCGCATCGCAAGTCGGGCCTGCCCGACTTGCGCATTATTGATGCCGATCTCGGGCAGGCCCGAGATCGGTGCGGTTGCCCACGCGGAATCGCATGCGATTTTGCCTACCCTACGAGACATCGCGGCGAGGCGTGATGAACCAACTCGACACCGACATCCTCATCCTCGGCGCCGGCGGCGCCGGGCTGTTCGCGGCGCTGCATGCCAAGAAAGCCAACCCCGATCTCGACGTGACGATCGCGGTGAAAGGCCTGCTCGGCAAATGCGGCTGCACCCGCATGGTGCAGGGCGGTTACAATGTCGCGCTCGCCAAGGAGGACTCGATCGAGCGCCATTTCATGGACACGATCGAGGGCGGTGCCTGGCTCAACGACCAGGATCTCGCCTGGCTGCTGGTGACCACCGCGCCGATCCGCATCCGCGAGCTCGAGAACGATCTCGGCTGCTTCTTCGACCGCAATCCGGACGGCACCGTCCATCAAAAGGCCTTCGCGGGCCAGACCTTCGACCGCACGGTGCACAAGGGCGACCTCACCGGCATCGAGATCATCAACCGCCTCGCCGAGCAGGTGTGGCGGCGCGACGTGCGGCGTCTCGAGGACTATCGCGCCATCGATCTGATCCCGGCCGCCGACGGCTCCGGCCTCGCGGGCGTGTACATGCTCGACATGCGCACCGGCGAGCCGCTGTTCGTGCGGGCCCGCGCGACGCTGCTCGCGACCGGCGGCGGCCCCACCATGTACAAGTACCACACGCCGTCCGGCGACAAGTCGTGCGACGGCATGGCGATGGCGCTGCGCGCCGGCCTGCCGCTGCGCGACATCGAGATGGTCCAATTCCACCCGACCGGACTCCTGGCCGGCGAAGGCACGCGCATGACCGGCACCGTGCTCGAGGAAGGTCTGCGCGGTGCCGGCGGTTATCTCACCGACTCGACCGGCGAACGATTCATGTTCGCGTACGATCCGCGCGGCGAGCGGGCGACGCGCGACATCGTCAGCCGCTCGATCCAGGATCGCATCCGTGCCGGCTTCGCCAGCCCGCACGGCGGCGTCTACATCGAGATGGGCCATCTCGGCCCCGCCAAGGTGCGGCAGGATTTCAAAGGCATGGTCGAACGCTGCGCCGACTGCGGCTTCGATCTCGCCGGCGGCCGCGTCGAGGTGGTCCCGACCGCGCATTACATGATGGGCGGCGTGGTCTTCTCGCCCGACTGCACGACGCCGATGCCGCGTCTCTTTGCGGCCGGCGAGGACACCGGCGGCGTCCACGGCGCGAACCGCCTCGGCGGTAACGGCGTGGCCAACTCCACCGTGTTCGGCGGGCTCGCGGGCGACGCGATGGCGGCGAAGACCAGCCGCAACACGGCCCTGGCCGATCCCGATCCGGCCGCGCTGGAGCGCGCGCGGGCGCGCGCCTTCGCGCCGCTCGGCCGGCCGCGCGGCGATCTCAGCGCGATCCGCGAGAAGCTCTACGACATCATGTGGGACGAGGTCGGCATCCTGCGCACCGCCGACACACTCGCGCGCGGCGACGCCGCGCTCGATGCGCTTGCGCGCGAGGTCGCCGACATCGGCGTCGCCGATACCGACCGGCGCTACAACCTGACCTGGATGGACCGCCTCAACCTGGAGAACCTGATCCTGGTGAGCCGCGCGATCTGTGCCGCCGCGACCGCGCGCATCGACAGCCGCGGCGCGCATTTCCGCGAGGATTTCCCGGCCGCGTCGGATCTGGCCACCTCGCGCTACACGCTGACGCGGCTTTCAGGCGATAACCTTGCGGTCGAGACAGCGCCGGTCGTTTTCACGCGCGTCCGGCCGGGCGAAAGCCTGATCGAGAAAGCGGCGTAGCGTCGCGGATGACGCTCCGGCGGGCGCTTGCGGCCGCCGGGCGCGTTTCCCACATGAGGCCGGGGAACAGATCCCCCGTGGAGCGTGCAAAAATGGCATCACGCGGACAGCCGACGGAGCCGGAAATCATCCCTCCGGGCCAGGAACCGGCCGACTGGCGGCGCGGCCAGGCGGACCCGTGGGCGCGCCACAACGTCTACGGCACGCAGCGCGTCTTTGTGCACCGGATTGGCCCGATCGGCTTCCTGGTGGTCGCGGCCCTGATCGGAATCGTTGCGGCGCTGGTCTTCGTCACGGTGGTCGGCGCGTTCTTCGTCGCGATCCCGATCGCCGCGCTTCTGCTCGTCGGCGCCATCTTGGGCGGCATCATGCGGCGGTACCTGCGCCGATAATGCGTAGGATGGGTTGAGCGAAGCGAAACCCATCATCTATGCGTCTGCCGTCCAAGTGATGGGTTTCGCTTCGCTCAACCCATCCTACGGCCTACATTTTCTTCTTCAGCAGCTTCTCGGCATTCCCGCAATAAACCTTCCGCCGATCCGCGTCGCTCAAGCCCAGCCGGTCGATCACCTCGATGGTCGGCTTGATCGGCCCGAGCGGCGTGTCGGTCGCGAACACGACCTTGTCGGCGCCGAAGAACTCGAGCCCGCACGCGATGCCGTACTTGCCGCCGAACATCGCGGTGTCGGCGTAGAACTCGCGGAAGTAATCGAGGTGCGGCCGCTTGAGCGACGGCAGGATCTTCGAATAGTCCTCGTCCGAGGTGCGGCTGCCGAGCACGTCGAGGCCCGCGCCGACGCGGCCGTCGAAATACGGGATCATGCCGCCGCAGTGGTGGGTGACGATCTTGATGCCGGGATGCCGATCGAACAGGCCGGCGAAGACGAGCCGGCTCATCGCGACCGAGGTGTCGTATGGCCAGCCGAAGCACCACCACATCTCGAAGCGCGATTTCGCCTCGCCCGGATAGTCGGTCATCGTCGCCATGCGGCCGGGATGCAGCCAGATCGGCAGGTCGAGCTTCGCCATCTCGGCGAACACCGGCGCGAAGGCCGCGTCATCGAGCGGCCGGCCCGCGATGCTGGTGAACACCTGGATGCCGCTTGCGCCGAGCTCATGCACGGCCCGCCGAATCTCGGCGAGCGAGCCCTCGATGTCGGTGAGCGACACTGCGGCAACAAAGCCCGCAAAGCGTTCCGGATGCTTGCGGCACAGCTCCGCCATGGTGTCGTTGCCGATGCGCGCGAGCTCCAGCCCGGCCGCGCCCTGGGCGAGGTCCTCGATCGGCGGATTGGGCAGCGAGATCACCTGCCGATAGTCGCCGTACTCGTCCATCTCGCGGAAACGCAGATCGAGGTCGAACAGCTTTTTGACGTTGCGCAGCCGCGCGCCGATGTTGGTGAGCTTGGGCACGATGCGGACCATCTCCTCGAAGAAGCGCTCCGGGAAGATGTGGCAATAAATGTCGATCAACGGATATCCGGCCATGCCTTGCTCCTCGAGCGCCGCGCCTCGCGGCTAGTAAGATTCAATATATTCGGATAGTGGCTTCCCGGCGTAAACCAGGAAAAGAAAACCATGCTGCCCGGCCTCAGCGGCGAGACGCGCATCCATCTCATCGTCGGCGATCCGGTCGCGCAGACGAAATCGCCGGCCGGGCTCACGCGCGTCTTCGCCGAGCGCGGCGTCGATGCGGTGTGCATCCCGATGCAGGTGCCGGTTGCCGATCTCGACGCCTTCATGGCGGCGGCGAAGCGCGTGCGCAACATCGACGGCATCGTGGTGACGGTGCCGCACAAGTTCGCGGCGCTGCGCCATTGCGAGCGGCCGAGCGAGCGGTCGCGCGCGCTTGCCGCCGTCAACGCCATGCGGCGCGAGCGCGACGGCGCCTGGGCGGGCGACATGACCGACGGCGTTGCGCTCGTGGCGGCGCTGCGGGCGGGTGGCTTTGCGCCGCAGGGACGGCGGGCGCTGGTCGTCGGCGCGGGCGGCGCCGGCTCGGCGGTCGTGCTCGCGCTCGCGGAGGCGGGCGCGCATGTCGCGGTGCACGACATGGATGCGGGCCGGCGCGAGGAGCTGCGCGCGCGTCTCGCGCCGCGCGACATCGCAGCCGGTTCGGCCGATCCGGCCGGCTTCGACCTTGTCGTCAACGCGACGCCGCTCGGCATGGCGGCGGGCGATCCGCTGCCGGTGGTGGTCGAACGGCTGAAGACGGGCGCGCATGCGGCCGACCTCGTCACCCGGCCGGCGGTCACGCCGTTCCTCGAGGCGGCGCGCCGGCGCGGCTCGCCGATCGTCACCGGCGAGGACATGTTCGCGCCGCAGGCGGGGATTCTCGCCGATTTCCTGCTGTCGGCGTCCGGCTGAGGCTTCTCCCGTAACCCTGCGTAAATCCAATCTTTGATGACACGTGTGGGTGTTCGGAATAGTATCGCCGCGGTGACCCGGCCACGGTCACAGGGGCTTTAAAGTCAGACACGCAATCGGACAGGGGGATCCATGTCTCGCACCTTCATTACGGCTGCCGTCCTGGCGCTGGCGGCGGTCGCCGGCACCGCCCAGGCGCAGGAGCGCGTCCAGGCTGGATCGCTCACCTGTGACGTATCGGCCGGCATCGGCCTGATCATCGGATCGCAACGCAACGTGAGCTGCACGTTCACGCCGGCGTCGCCCGGCCCGATCGAATACTATACGGGCACGATCTCGAAGCTCGGCGTCGACGTCGGCGTGACCACCGGCGGCGTCATGGTGTGGGCGGTCTACGCGCCGACCAATCGCCCGCGCGGCGCGCTCGGCGGGACCTATGCGGGCGCTGCGGCGGAAGCCTCCCTGATCGCCGGCCTCGGCGCCAACGCGCTGGTCGGCGGCAACAACCGCACCATCGCGTTGCAGCCGTTTTCGGTGCAAGGCCAGGTTGGCCTCAACATCGCGGCCGGGGTCGCGGGCCTCGATCTCAACTACGTGCGCTGACCATCTCCTCGGGTCTGCAAGTGTTACCGCCCGACCACAGTCGGGCGGATTTTGTGCCATGCGCGGCGTTATGCCGGATCGCGCTTTGACACTGGCGGAACCCTGCCCCATCCTCCGTCGGAACAGGGCTTTGGGGCGGATCTTACAGAGATGAGCAGGCGAGCAAGCTTGCCGCCGTCGATCGCGCTGGCGCGGATCGTCGGCGGCATTCTGTCGTTGTCCGGCGGCGCCGCGGGCGCGGCCGACCTGCAGCCGCTCGTGACCAAGGCGCCGGCACTGGCGGAGCCGGCGTACCAGCCCGCCGTGGACGGCCTCAATTTCAAGGCGGACGGCTTCGGCGGAACGATCGCCAACCGGACCGTCTATGGCTCGCAAGGCTCGGTCTCGATTCCGCTCGGCGGCCAGTTCGGCCTGCAGCTCGACGGTGCTCTCGGCAGCTTCGACGATCGCTTCTTCGGCTCGGGCGCCGCGCATGCGTTCTGGCGTGATCCGGCGCGCGGCCTCGCCGGCTTCTATACGTCGAACACGTTCTGGGACCAGATGGGCGGCGCCTATGTGGGCCGCTTCGGCGGCGAAGGCGCGCTCTACCTCAACCGCTGGACGCTCGAGGGCACTGCCGGCGTCGAGGCCGGAAGCCACAAGAGCGAGATCGTCGGCAGCATCATCAACACGCTCGACGTCAGGACGCGCTTCTTCGACCAGATTTCCGCGGCGTACTACCTCACCGACAACCTGCGCGTCTCGATCGGCCACGCCTATACGGACGGCCGCAACATGCTCACCCTGGGCGGCGAGTGGGGCTTCCCGGTGAGCGCGCAGACCATGGGCTCGCTGTTCGTCGAGGGCCGCGCCGGCGAGGGCGATTTCCACGGCATCTACGGCGGGCTGCGCTTCTACTTCGGCAACCACGAGAAGTCGCTGATCCGCCGCAACCGCGAGGACGATCCGCCGGCCGACCAGAATCTCAACCTGTTCACGCTCGGCGGCGCGACCGGACAGCAAAGCGTGCCGCAGGCGCCGACGCAGCAGACGGCGCCGCCGGTGACGTGTGGGCCCGGCTTTATCCTCGTGGGCGGGCATTGCGTGCCGACTTAGTCTAGCCGGCGGTTGCGTCGTCGGCCTTGCACGCGCCGTCCTTGAACTTGACTGAAGGCTGGGCGCGGCATCCCGGCGACGCGCGCGAGCGCAGTTCCCAATTTTGATTGTCGGGTGCCCGTGGCCTGAGGTCGCGGTGTGTCGCCTCTTGCCAATCACCCCCGTTCTTTGAAACGATGTTGGACAGGACGCCTGATCTCCGACGGGAGGTAACACGATGGCAGTCAACGGCGGAAACGCAAAAGGCCCACGGTGCATTGCGCTGGTGGGGCCGTTCCAGAGCGGCAAGACCACGCTGCTCGAAGCGATCCTAGCCCGCACCAACACGATCCAGCGCCAGGGCACGGTCGACGCCGGCACCACGGTTGCCGACGCCTCCAAGGAAGCCCGCCATCACAAGATGAGCGTCGAGGTTTCGGTCGCCACCGCGAATTTCATGGGCGACGACTATACGTTCGTCGATTGTCCGGGTTCGGTCGAGTTCGTGCACGAGATGCGCGCGGTGCTGCCGGCGATCGACGCCGCCGTCGTCGTGTGCGAGGCCGACGAGCGCAAGGTATCGCAGCTCCAGCTCATCATGCGCGAGCTGGAAGACCTGAACATTCCCCGCTTCCTGTTCCTCAACAAGATCGACAAGGCCGATCAGCGCGTGCGCGAGACGCTCAAGCTCTTGCAGCCGGCCTCGCGCGTGCCGCTGCTGCTGCGCCAGATTCCGATCTGGAAGAACGACATCATCACGGGTTTCGTCGATTTGGCGCTCGAGCGCGCCTTCGTCTACAAGGAGCACGTGCCGTCCGAGGTCATCGTGCTCGAGGGCGACGACCTGAGTCGCGAGAGGGATGCGCGCTTCCACATGCTGGAGACGCTCGCCGACCACGACGACGAGCTGATGGAGCAGCTCCTCGAGGACATCCCGCCGCCGCGCGACAAGGTGTTCGACGATCTCGCCAAAGAGCAGCGCGACGGGCTGATCTGTCCGGTGCTGATCGGCGTCGCGACCCGCACCAACGGCGTGCTGCGGCTGCTCAAGGCGCTGCGCCACGAATTGCACGGTATCGAGACGACCGCGAAGCGCCTCGCAATCAAGGGCAGCGATCCGGTCGCCTATGTGCTCAAGACCTTCCACACGGCACATGGCGGCAAGATGTCGGTCGCGCGCGTGCTGTCGGGCCAGATCGGCGACGGCACCACGCTGAGCTCGCAGGACGAGGAAGCCGGCCGCGTGTCGGGCGTGCTCAAGCTGGTCGGCCAGGTGACCGAGAAGCGCGGGCCGGCATCGGCCGGCGAGACGGTCGCGCTCGGCAAGCTCGACCACGCCAAGACGGGCGAGACGCTCTCCGCCGGCAAGCAGACGCACAAGCCGGTCGCCGAGGTCGCGCCCTTCGCGCCGGTGCTGGCGATCGCGGTCTCGGCCAAGGACCGCAAGGATGACGTCAAGCTCGGCGTCGCGTTCAACAAGCTGCACGACGAGGATCCCTCGCTCGTCGTCCATCACAATCCCGAGACGCACGAGGTCGTGGTGTGGGGCCAGGGCGAGATGCACCTGCGGGTCGCGACCGAGCGGCTTGCCGACCGCTACGGCGTCGCGATCGAGCGGCGCACGCCGAGCGTCGGCTACCGCGAGACGATCCGCAAGCCGGTCAGCGCCGTGCGCGGCCGGCACAAGAAGCAGTCGGGCGGGCACGGTCAGTTCGGCGACGTGGTGCTCGACATCAAGCCGCTGCCGCGCGGCTCGGGCTTCGCGTTCAACGAGAAGATCGTCGGCGGCGCGGTGCCGCGCAACTACATCCCGTCGGTCGAGGAGGGCGTGGTCGACGCGCTCAAGCACGGGCCGCTCGGCTTCCAGGTGGTCGATCTCGCGGTGTCGCTGGTCGACGGCTCCTATCATGCGGTCGACTCTTCCGACATGGCGTTCCGCATCGCGGGCCGCATCGGCATCAACGACGCGCTGCCGCAATGCAATCCGGTGCTGCTTGAGCCGATCCATACGGTCGAGATCGTTTGTCCAACGGAGGCCACTGCCAAGATCAACGCCATCCTGTCGGGCCGGCGCGGCCAGATCCTGAGCTTCGACACGCGCGAAGGATGGGAGGGCTGGGACGCGGTGCGGGCGATGATGCCGGAATCCGAGATCGGCGACCTCATCATCGAGGTGCGCTCGGCGACCGCCGGTGTCGGCAGCTTCACGTTCAAGTTCGATCACATGGCGGAATTGACCGGCAAACCGGCCGATCAGATCGTCGCGGCGCGGCGTGCCGCGGCGGCCGAGTGAGCGGCGCCGCAAGCGCGTCGGCAACCATTCATTAACGTCACGGGCGCGGCCGGCGTCATCCTTGGCGGTGGCGGCCGCGCCGGCGCGGTTGCGCGCCCATTTTGCGCGCTTATGCGTCAGTTCGCCCCGTTTTGCGTCCCTGCGCTAACCGAAAATACATCGCCATTGAAATAGATAGACGTGAAATGTCAGGCGTCCGATGGGTGCGGCTTTGGACGGGTTTGCGTCATGTTGAAGGCGTTGAAGGGGATGTTCGCGGGCACGGACCGCACGGTCGTCGCCGCCGACGATGAACGCGACGCGTCCGGCAAGCCCATCGTGACCCTCGCCAAGGCGCTCAAGCGCGGCTGGCTCGAGGTCTGGTATCAGCCCAAGGTCAGCCTGCAGACGCACAATTGGGTCGGCGCCGAGGGCCTCATCCGTGCGCGCCATCCCGAGCTCGGCGTGCTCGGCCCGGGCGCCTTCCTGCCGAGCGCCGGCGAGGACGAGATGCTGGAGATGACCCAGCACGTGATCCTGACCGCGCTGCGGGATTGGAACGACTGCGCGGCGCTCGGCATGCCGGCGCTCAAGCTCGCCGTCAACGTGCCGGCGAGCGGCTTCGTCAAGCTGCCGATCGCGCAGCTGGTCCGCGCGGAGCGGCCGAAGTCCGATCAGTGGCCGGGCCTCATCCTGGAAGTCACCGAGGATCAGATCGTCAACGATCTGGTGATGGCGAACGAGGTCGCCAACGAATTGCGCGACCTCAAGTGCAGTCTCGCGATCGACGACTTCGGCGCCGGCTACTCGTCGCTCGGCCGCCTGCGCCAGCTTCCGTTCAGCGAGCTCAAGATCGACCGCGCCTATGTCATGGATTGCAATCTCGACAAGGTGAAGGCCGGGATGCTCGAGTCGATCATCGACGTGGCGCGTCGCTTCGGGCTCAAGACCGTGGCGGAAGGCATCGAGAACCACCACGAGAGCCACAAGCTGCAGGGGCTCGGCGTGCCGGTCGGCCAGGGCTTCCTGTTCGCCAAGCCGATGCCGAAGGTCGACCTCTTCGCCAAGATCTCCAGCACGACCGGCAAGCGCATCATTCCGCAGCCGCGCCCGTGGTGGCAGTTCGGCGCCGCCAGCGCGTAGCGCCGGATCAGGCCTGCCCGCATCCGGCAGGGCTCCTCGGCGACGGCGGCAATTTATGTCGCTGGCTTCCGCAAGAGCTTGCGAGCAAGCGTCTCCTGGCGACGAAAAAATGCCGGGCGCGAGGCCCGGCGTCAGTTTTGTCGGCAGAGCCGACAGTCACCTTCCAGAGGGGAACAACTGCGGCGATCAATCGCGACCTGGGAGGATGCAGCCATCGATCATCCGCAGCACCGGTCGAATATGTCGAGGAGCCCCGTGCGTCGCAACGCAAAGCCCTGCATGACAGCTATGTGAATAGGGCCAAGCCGATCGGGACGCGGCGTCGCAGGTCGTGGCAGCGTGAAGTCGCGTCGCCTGGAATTCAGTAGCTCCAGCGCTGCGCCTTGCTGACGAGGAAATCGCGGAAGGCCTGCACGCGCGCGACCGATTTCAGCTCTTCCGGATAGACGAAGAAGGCGTCGAGCGTGATCGGATCGCTTTCCGTGAACAGCTGCACCAGCCCGCCGTTCTCCTCCACCAGATAATCCGGCAGCATCGCGATGCCGAGCCCACGTTGCGCGGCGCGCAGGATGCCGAGCACGTTGTTGATGCTGAGGTGCGGCGTGCGCGCCCCCTTGCTGTCGCGGCCGACCTCGACCAGCCAGCGCGTCGGCTGCAGGTAGGACGGGATCTGGCCGCCGAGCAGCAGCACGCGGTGGGCGTCGAGATCCTCGATGGTGCGCGGCGTGCCGAAGCGCTTGAGGTACTCGGGCGACGCATAGGCGTGGAAGCGCACCGAGAAGAGCTTGCGCTGGATCAGGTCCGGCTGGGTCGGCTGGCGCAGGCGGATCGCCACGTCCGCCTCGCGCATCGCGAGGTCGAGCTCCTCATCGGTCGTGATGAGCTGGATGCGGATGTCCGGGAAGAGATCGACGAACTCGCCGAGCCGCGGGGTCAGCCAGTGCACGCCGATGCCGACCGTGGTGGTCACCTTGAGGTCGCCGTGCGGCCGCTCGCGCGAGTCGGTGAGCTTGGCGCGCGCCGCCTCGAGCTTCATGAACACTTCGTGCGCCGTGCGATAGAGGAGCTCGCCCTGCTCGGTCAGGATCAGCCCGCGCGCATGGCGGTGAAACAGCGCGACCGACAGTTCCTGCTCGAGCGCGCTCACCTGACGCGAGACGGCCGACTGCGACAGGCCGAGCTGCTCGCCCGCATGCGTGAAGCTGCCGGCCTCGGCGGCGGCGTGAAAGACTTTCAGCTTATCCCAGTCCATGATGCCGAACCTTCAACCCCCGCCCCGCGCGCCCCGCGCCCATCACTCGGCGGCCGCGCGCCGCTCCGTCTCGCCGTGTGCGGCGAGGAATCGCTCTGCCTCGAGCGCCGCCATGCAGCCCAAGCCGGCTGCCGTGACCGCCTGGCGATAGACATCGTCGGTCACGTCGCCGGCCGCGAACACGCCGGCGACCGAGGTCGCGGTCGAGTACGGCGCGGTCTTCACGTAGCCGGAAGGCTTGAGCTCGAGCTTGCCGACGACGAGCTCGGTCGCCGGCGAATGCCCGATCGCGATGAACACGCCGTCGGCCGCCTTTTCCGTGATGGCGCCGGTCTCGACGTTGCGCAACGCGACGCTCTTCACCTTGAGCGGATCGTCGTCGCCGTGCACGTCGTGCAGCACCGAATTCCAGATCACCGAGATCTTCGGGTTCTTGAACAGGCGGTCCTGCAGGATCTTCTCGGCCCGGAAGCCGTTGCGCCGGTGCACCACCGTCACGTGGGCCGCGAAATTGGTAAGGAACAGCGCTTCCTCGACGGCCGTATTGCCGCCGCCGATCACGAACACGTTCTTGCCGCGGTAGAAGAAGCCATCGCAGGTCGCGCAGGCGGAGACGCCGTAGCCTTTGAACTTCTGTTCCGACGGCAGATCGAGCCAGCGCGCCTGGGCGCCGGTTGCGAGGATCAGGCTGTCGGCGAGATAGATGTCGCCGGAATCGCAGGTGAGCCGGAACGGCCGGCTGTCGAGGTCGAGCGCGTTGACGTGTTCGGTGACGATGCGCGTGCCGACATGCTCGGCCTGCCGCTGCATCTGCTCCATCAGCCAGGGGCCCTGGATCACGTCGGCAAAGCCCGGATAGTTCTCCACGTCGGTCGTGATGGTGAGCTGGCCGCCCGGGTGGACGCCCTGGATCAGCACCGGCTCGAGCATCGCGCGGGCCGCATAGATCGCGGCGGTATAACCGGCAGGCCCCGAGCCAATGATGACGACCTTGGCATGCGTGGTTTTAGGCATCGAGAGGTCCTGATGGGGGAAAGCCGCGCGTTGCCGCGTCTGGGACGGGGGCGCGAGTCCTGACTGCAATGTAAGCTATTCGGCAAGCTATGCAAGATACGCAACCCTGGACGTGCACAGTTTACGGCGGGACGTGGCAATTTCGACAAATTCCGCCTTCGCAGCGCGCAATAATCTTTCGCGGCATCGGGGTTCGCGGTAGACAGCGGCCGCCGAACAGCCCGGAGGCTCAGTGTCCGCCCGTCTCGACGATATCGACCGAAACATCCTGCGCCAGCTGCAGGACAATGGCCGCATCACCAATGTGGAACTCGCCCGCCGGGTCGGCATCTCGGCGCCGCCCTGCCTGCGCCGGGTCCGCGCGCTGGAGGAGGCGGGTTACATCAAGGGCTACCGCGCGCTGCTCGACGAGAAGCTGCTCGGCTACGAGGTCACCGTGTTCGCCATGGTGCACCTGTCGAGCCAGGCGGAGGCCGATCTCATGGAGTTCGAGACATTCGTGCGGGCGCAGCCGCTCGTACGCGAATGCTGGATGCTGTCGGGCGAGATCGACTTCATCCTCAAATGCGTCGCGCCCGATCTCAAGACCTTCCAGGCCTTCGTCACCGACCTCACCGCCGCGCCGCATGTGCGCAACGTCAAGACGTCGCTGACGCTGCGCAACTCGAAGGACGCCGCCGCGGTGCCGATGGAGGCGAGCGAATAGGGAGTAGCGAGTGGCGAGCGGCGTAGGGTGGCCAAAATCGCCACCTAGACTCCGTCATCGCGCCAATGATCGAACGCGATTTTGCCCACGCGGCGGATCCGGTGTCCGCGGGGGCATTGCGCCGATATTGCCGTGTTGGAAATCCGAGATCGGGAGGCGCAATGCCCACCCTACGAGGCTAAGTCGGATTGCTCGCTCAGCGCCACTCGACCTTCATGACCTCGTAGGCCTTGGCGCCACCTGGGGTCACCACTTCGACCTGCGCGCCCTTCTTCTTGCCCAGCAGCGCGCGCGCGAGCGGCGAGGTGATCGAGATGCGGCCCTTCTTGGCATCGGCCTCGGGCTCGCCGACGATCTGCCAGACCGACTTCTTGTCGGTGTCCTCGTCGACCAGCGTGACCGTCGCGCCGAACTTGACGGTGTCGCCCGAGAGCTTCGACACGTCGATGATCTCGGCGCGCGCGAGCTTGTCCTCGATCTCGGCGATGCGGCCCTCGTTGAGCGACTGCTGCTCCTTGGCGGCGTGATACTCGGCGTTCTCCGACAGGTCGCCGTGCGAACGCGCGTCGGTGATCTGCTGGATGATGCGCGGCCGCTCGACCGCCTGGCAGTGCTTCAGCTCCTGCTCGAGCACGGCGTAGCCTGCCGCTGTCATTGGAATCTTGTCCATCGCTCCTTAATCCTCCGCAGAGAATAAAGTTCCGACCGCGAAACGGGTTTCCCGGTTGCGCGATCGTCGGTCTCTCTGCCAACTCCGAACCGTCAGCTTCGCGCCGGCCGGCAATCAGGCTTGACCCGCGAAATAGCTCTGCAGCGTGCGCACCTCGAGATCCCCCCCGAGATAAGCTTTGATGCCCTGCGCCGCCGCTACGGCTCCTGAAAGAGTGGTGTAGTACGGGACTTTATGCAAGAGGGCAGCGCGCCTCAGCGACCGGCTGTCCGCCAGGGCGGTCGCCCCCTCGGTGGTATTGAAAACCAGCTGGATATCGCCGTTCTTGATGGCATCGACCACGTGCGGCCGGCCTTCCGCCACCTTGTTGATCTTGTGTGCCGGAACCCCGTTCTCGGCGAGGTAGCGCAGCGTCCCGGAGGTCGCGACGACCTTGAAGCCGAGCTCGGTGAGCAGCCGCGCGGCCGGCACGATGCGCCCCTTGTCGGCGTCCTTGACCGAGATGAACACGGTGCCGCCGCGCGGCAGGCCCGAGCCGCCGCCGATCTGGCTCTTGGCGAAGGCGATCGCGAACGACAGGTCGAGCCCGATGACCTCGCCGGTCGAGCGCATCTCCGGACCGAGCACGGTGTCGACGCCCGGGAAGCGCGCGAACGGAAACACCGCCTCCTTCACGCCCACATGGTTCAGCGCCGGCGGCTCGAGGCCGAAGTCCGGCGAGCGGCTCGCCCGCCATGACGCGCGCCGCGATCTTGGCGACCGGAATGCCGATCACCTTGGCGACGAACGGCACCGTGCGCGAGGCGCGCGGATTGACCTCGAGCACGTAGATGTCGCCGTCCTTGATGGCGTATTGCACGTTCATCAGCCCGCCGACCTTGAGCGCGAGCGCGAGCGCGCGCGTCTGCCGCTCGAGCTCCGCGATGGTCGTCGGTGTGAGCGAATGCGGCGGCAGCGCGCAGGCCGAGTCGCCCGAGTGGATGCCGGCCTCCTCGATGTGCTCCATGATGCCGGCGATGAACGTGTCCTTGCCGTCCGCGAGACAGTCGACGTCGATCTCGGTCGCGTCCGACAGATAGCGGTCGATCAGCAGCGGGCGCTTCTCGAAGACACTGCGAGCTCGGATGGCCGGTCGAGGTCGGCCGCCAGCCGCGCCACGTAGCGGTCGAGCTGCGCGCCGTCGTGCACGATTTCCATGGCGCGGCCGCCCAGCACGTAGGACGGGCGGATCACGATCGGGTAGCCGATGCCATCCGCGATGGCGCGCGCCTTCTCGGGGCTCGTCGCGATGCCGCTCTTCGGCTGGCGCAGCCCGAGCTTGTCGAGCAATGCTTTGAACCGGTCGCGGTCCTCGGCGAGGTCGATCGCGTCGGGCGAGGTGCCGAGGATCGGCACCTTCGCGGCCTCGAGCGGCCCCGCGAGCTTGAGCGGCGTCTGGCCGCCGAACTGCACGATCACGCCGTGCAGCGTGCCGTTGCGGCGCTCGGCGTCGACGATCTCCAGCACGTCCTCGGCGGTGAGCGGCTCGAAATAGAGCCGGTCCGAGGTGTCGTAGTCGGTCGAGACCGTCTCGGGATTGCAGTTGACCATGATGGTCTCGTAGCCCGCCTCGTGGAGCGCGAAGGCCGCATGGCAGCAGCAGTAGTCGAACTCGATGCCCTGGCCGATGCGGTTCGGGCCGCCGCCGAGGATGATGACCTTCTTGGCGTCGGAGGGCGCCGCCTCGTCGCTGGGCGTTCCCGCGAAGGGCGGCTCGTAGGTCGAGTACATGTAGGCGGTGGGCGAGGCGAACTCGGCCGCGCAGGTGTCGATGCGCTTGAACACCGGCCGCACGCCGAGCGCATGGCGCCGCCGCGTCACCTCATCGACGGACAATCCGGTGAGCCGCGCGAGCCGCGCGTCCGAGAAGCCCATGGCCTTGAGCCGGCGCAGCGCGCCCGGCGTCGCCGGCAGGCCCTTCTGCCGGATCTGGCCTTCCGTCTCCACGATGCCGCGGATCTGCGCCAGGAACCAGGGATCGATCTTGCAGCTCGCGTGGATCTGCTCGTCGCTGATGCCGAGCCGCATCGCCTGCGCCACCTTGAGGAGGCGGTCCGGCGTCGAGCGGCCGAGCGCGGCGCGCACCGCGTTCTTGTCGTCGCCGAGGCCGACGCCCTCGATCGCGATCTCGTCGAGGCCGGTGAGCCCCGTCTCCAGCGAGCGCAGCGCCTTCTGCAGCGACTCCTGGAAGGTGCGGCCGATCGCCATCACCTCGCCGACCGACTTCATCGAGGTGGTGAGCACCGGCTCGGCGCCGGGGAATTTCTCGAACGCGAAGCGCGGGATCTTCGTGACCACGTAGTCGATGGTCGGCTCGAACGAGGCGGGCGTGGCGCCGCCGGTGATGTCGTTCGCGATCTCGTCGAGCGTGTAGCCGACCGCGAGCTTCGCCGCGACCTTGGCGATCGGGAAGCCGGTCGCCTTCGAGGCGAGCGCGGACGAGCGCGACACGCGCGGGTTCATCTCGATGATCACCAGCCGCCCGTCGGCGGGATTGACCGCGAACTGCACGTTCGATCCGCCGGTCTCGACGCCGATCTCGCGCAGCACCGCGATCGAGGCGTCGCGCATGATCTGGTATTCCTTGTCGGTCAGCGTCAGCGCCGGCGCGACGGTGATCGAGTCGCCGGTGTGCACGCCCATCGGATCGAGGTTCTCGATCGAGCAGATGATGATGCAGTTGTCGCGCTTGTCGCGCACGACCTCCATCTCGAACTCTTTCCAGCCGAGCACGCTCTCCTCGATCAGCACCTCGGTGGTCGGCGAGGCGTCGAGCCCGCGCTCGACGATCTCGAGGAACTCCGCCTTGTTGTACGCGATGCCGCCGCCGGTGCCGGCGAGCGTGAAGGACGGCCGGATGATCGCCGGCAGGCCGATGTCGCCGAGCGCTTCCAGCCCCTCGATCAGGCCCTTCTCGACGTAGCGCCGCTTGCGGTCGGCCTCGCCCGCCGCCCATGCGCCCTCGAAGGCCGCGAGCGCGCGCCGTTCCTCCTCGGGACCGAGCTGCTGCGCCCTGATGCGCAGGATTTCGGTCGCGTGATGCTCGCGGTCCACTTTCTTCAGGTCCGACGCGTTGGCGAGCGACGACTTCGGCGTCTCCAGCCCGATCTTGTGCATCGCCTCGCGAAACAGCTCGCGGTCTTCGGCCTTGTCGATCGCCTCGGCGGTCGCGCCGATCATCTTCACGCCGAAGCGGTCGAGCACGCCCATTCGTTTGAGCGAGAGCGCGCAGTTGAGCGCGGTCTGCCCGCCCATGGTCGGCAGCAGCGCGTCGGGCCGCTCCTTTTCGATGATCTTCGCGACGATCTCGGGCGTGATCGGCTCGACATAAGTGGCGTCCGCCATCTCCGGATCGGTCATGATGGTCGCCGGGTTCGAGTTGACCAGGATGATCCGGTAGCCCTCGTCCCTGAGCGCCTTGCAGGCCTGTGTCCCCGAATAGTCGAACTCGCAGGCCTGGCCGATGACGATGGGGCCGGCGCCGATGATCAGGATCGAGGATATGTCGGTCCGTTTCGGCATCCAGGGTCCGCCAAGATTCACATGTTGGCGCATGTCCTTATCGGCGAACCGGCGTCCACTTCGCCGAGGACATGCGCTTGATCGCGGGCATAAAAAAAGGCGTCACTGACGCGCCGCCTGGTCGCCACGCGCGCTGGTTGGGCGCGGCCGGGTCCCCTTAGCCCAGATTCGCCGGGCAGGGAAGGGTGAGGCCGGAAGGCTACACAGAGATAAGGTGCGAAACCGCGGGGGAAAGAGGCGGCTTGCGTGGCCCGTCTTCGCTCTTCGAGCTTCGACGGGCAATTCCCTTGCGACGAAGTCGCACGGGAATTGGAGGCCCGACCTGGATTCGAACCAGGCTGCGAGGCCTTGCACAGCCTCTGCGTACCGCTCCGCCACCGGGCCGAGGGCGCTTATAGCATGGCAGGCTTGCCGGTCGCTTAGTGGTTGGAGCAAAATTTCATTAACAATAACGGGCCTTTAGTTCCATGCCGCCGAGCCCGCCGGCAACGCCAGGAAGGTCATGCGCGACGCGTTGTGGCCGATGTTGCGGCCAGCCCGCCGCGCCGTGAAGCCGGCCGCGGTGAGCTTTTCGACCATGCCGGCCTCATCGTACCGGGTGAGGCCGAGCGACGAGCGCAATCGCCGGTAAGGCGAGAGCGCGGTCCGCGCGAGCCCGCCGATGGCGGCGAAAAAGAACCCTTCACGGGCGCCGAACCGCAGCAGGGACGCGGCGTCCTGGAGCGCCGACGCGCCGGGCGTGATCACGTCGCCGAGCACGAACAGCCCGTCCGGGCGCAGCAGCCGGCGGAATTTCGCGAGCGCCGCATCGAGCTCCTTGGGCACGAGATATTGCGCCACCGAATGCATGATGACGAGATCGATCGAATGGTCGGCGAGCTCGGCGAGCCGCTCGGGGCCGCAGACGTCGATCTTCGCATCACTCGCGAAGCGCGCCGCAATGCGCGCGCGCACGCCGGGTGCCGGCTCGACGAGGGTCAGGTGTGCCGCATTGGCGGCGACGATGTCGGCATGCAGTGCCTCGCCGCAGCCGTAGTCGAGCACGGTCGCGCCCGGCCGCACATAGGCCGCAAGATCGTTCGCGAGCCGACGGAAGTGCACGTCGCGATGGTGCGCATTGACGTAGATCGAGTGCGCCGAGTCGTAGAAATCGATCCAGCCGTCCATGAGGATCTAGGCGCGCCAGAGCCGGATCAGCGGGCCGGCGGCGCCGAACACCGGGTCGGTCGCCGGCAGCGGCACCTCGGCGATGGCCGCGATCGCGCGGGCATGGTCGGCCTTGCTGCCGCGGCAGAGATCGTACTTGCCGTTCGGCGGATAGGCGCCGATGACGACGAGATCGGGGCTCGCCCACAACCTCTGATGTCCCGTGCCGGCCGGCAGCACGCAAACGTCGCCTGCCGCGATGTCGAGCTCGAGGCCGCTGCCGCCGCCGAAGCGCACCCTGGCACGGCCGCGCGCGAGGCCCATCACCTCGTGGATCATCGAGTGGTAATGAGCGTACGGATAGATCCCGTTGCGCCACATCTCGCCCCAGCGATTGGCCGCGAAGGTCCGCTCCACCAGGTCTTCCGGATCGGGACTGCCCTTGAGGTCGATCGCGCCGCGATAGACCAGGAACGGCAGCCGCGGATTGTTGGGGATCGAGCCGTCGTCGGCGAACGAGAAGGTCTCGGGCGCGATCGGGGGCGGGGCTGGCATCGGCAGGACCTGAAGTCGCTCAAGCCGCCCGGCAAACGGCGGCGATATGTGACACTATCGTTGGAGCATGATCTCTCTCCCGAAAACCGGCAGCTACTTTTCGGGATCATGCTCCACGCTTCTATTCGGGCACTTTTTAATGCGGGCTTAAGACGGCTCGGGCCGGCAAGACGGCTTAGGCCCCCTTGTGCGCCCGCATCATGTCGACGAACCGCGTGAACAGATAGTGACTGTCGCGCGGGCCGGGCGAAGCCTCGGGGTGATACTGCACCGAGAATACCGGCTTGTCCTTGAGCGCGATGCCGCAGTTCGAGCCGTCGAACAGCGACACGTGCGTCTCCTCGACGTTCGCCGGCAGCGTCGCGCGGTCGACCGCGAAGCCGTGGTTCATCGAGGTGATCTCGACCTTGCCGGTGGTCAGGTCCTTCACGGGATGGTTTGCGCCGTGATGGCCCTGGTGCATCTTCATCGTCTTGCCGCCGAGCGCGATGCCGAGCATCTGGTGGCCGAGGCAGATGCCGAAGGTCGGCACCTTGCGGTCGATCAGCGCGCGGATCACCGGGACCGCGTATTCGCCGGTCGCCGCCGGATCGCCCGGGCCGTTGGAGAGGAAGACGCCGTCCGGCTTGAGCGCCATGATGTCCTCGGCCGACGTGGTCGCGGGCACGACCGTGACCTTCCCGCCGGCGCCGGCGAGCTGGCGCAGGATGTTGCGCTTGATGCCGTAGTCGATCGCGACGACGCGGAAGCCCGGTGCTTCCTGTCGGCCGTAGCCCTTTTCCCATTGCCACGGCGTCTCGTCCCAGTCGAAGCGCTGCCCGCTCGTCACCATCGGCACGAGATCCATGCCGACGAGGCCAGGCCATTCGCGCGCTTCTTGTCTCAGCGCCGCGAGATCGAACGCGCCGTCGGACGCATGCGCGATCACGGCATTGGGCATGCCCTTGGTGCGGATCAGGCTGGTCAGCGCGCGCGTGTCGATGCCGCACAGCCCGACGATGCCGCGGGCCTTGAGCCACGCGTCGAGATGGCGCGTCGCGCGGTAGTTCGACTGGTTGGTGATCGCCGAATGCAGGATCACGCCCCGCGCGCCGGGCGTCGCGGCCATGTTGACGGTCTCAATGTCTTCCTCGTTGGTGCCGACATTGCCGATGTGCGGGAACGTGAAGGTGATGATCTGCCCCGCATAGGACGGATCGGTGAGGATCTCCTCGTAGCCGGTCATCGCGGTGTTGAAGCACACCTCGCCGACCGCGTGTCCGACGGCGCCGAACCCGGTTCCTTCGAGCACGGTGCCGTCCGCGAGCACGAGAAGCGCCGTCGGCTTGGGCTCGCTCCAGCCCGCCGCCTGTGTGGCAGCTTGTGTGTCGTTCATCGCTGGCCTACATGTCTGCCGCCGCGCTCCATACGGGGCAACTCGCTTGCGAGCCGATCTGGGGCGACTCGCTTGCGGGCCAAGGGCGGCGGTCGGCGAAGGGCATAGCGATGTTGCGCGACGATATCAACAACGCCTTGAAGGAGGCCATGAAGGCCAGGGACGAGCGCGGCGTCTCGACCTTGCGCATGGTCAACGCCACGCTCAAGAACGCCGACATCGAGGCGCGCGGCGGCGGCAAGCCCGCGCTCGGCGACGCCGATGTGCTGTCGATCCTGCAGAAGATGATCAAGCAGCGCCAGGAGTCCGTTGAGCTCTATCGAAAGGGCGGCCGCGACGACCTGGTGAAGCAGGAGCAGCAGGAGATCGACATCATCTCGGGCTACCTGCCCAAGCAGATGTCCGAGGATGAGCAGAAGGCCGCGATCGCCGCCGTCATCCGGGACACCGGCGCGGCCAGCATCAAGGACATGGGCCGCGTAATGGCTGCGCTAAAAGAGCGCTACGCCGGCCAGATGGATTTCGCCAAGGCGGGCGGGCTGGTAAAGGGACAGCTCGGCTCGTAAGCCTGAGCCCCAACAGCTTGCGCCCGATACCATGCGGGCGATAATTAAATCTGGGGGAGACGTCTCGTGCGTTCTGCGCTCAAGCGATCATTGCTCGCTGCCTGCGTCGTCACGTGCTTTGGAACGGTTGCCGCCGCGGCCGATGACTACCCGGCGCGGCCCATCAGGGTCATCACCAACACCAGTGCCGGCGGCTTGAGCGACATCTTCGCGCGCGCGGTCGGGGCGGAGCTGCAGAAGCACTGGGGCCAGCCGCTCATCGTCGACAACCGCCCGGGCGGCTCGCAGAACGTCGGCGCTAATGCGTGCGCGCAGGCGACCAACGACGGCTACACGATCTGCATCCTCAACGCCGATGCGACGGTCTACAACGAGTACCTGTTCAAGCACCTGCCGTTCAATCCCAAGAAGGACCTCGTCCCGGTCACCAACCTCTTCCACCTGCTGCAGACGCTGGTCGTCAACTCGTCGCTCAAGGTGAAGAACATCGACGAGCTGATCGCCGCCTCGAAGGCGAAGCCCGGTACGCTCAACTATCTCACGGCTTCGCCGGCGCTCGCGCTCTACATGGACCGGCTCAAGGCCGACAAGGGCGCCGACTGGGTGCGCGTGCCGTTCCGCGGCGGCGGCGAGGCCGTCAACTCGATCATGAACGGCTCGACCCCGATCGGGCTCATCGGCATCGGCAACGTGCTCGGCCATCTCTCGGCCGGCGACATGACGGCGCTCGTCATGCTCAACAACATCCACTTCCCGCAATATCCCAACATCCCGACGCTCGCCGAGACGGGATATACCGGCCCCGCGTCGCAAAGCTGGTACGGCCTCTTCGTGCCGGCCGGCACGCCGAAGCCGATCATCGACAAGCTCGCGGCCGAGTTCGGCCGTATCGTCAACGAGCCCGGCTTCCGCGAGAAGACACTGCTCGCGCGCGGGCTCGTGCCGGCGATCAACTCGCCGGAGGATTTCGCGGTCGAGATCGACAAGGAACGCACCACCGCCCGCCAGGTCGTCAAGGACGCCGGCCTCGAGCCGCAGTAAGGTCCACGGCAAAGCGCTTGCGCTCCCTCTCCCCCTTTAGGGGGAGAGGGTCGGGGTGAGGGGGCCTATCCGCGAGTCGTTGCTTCGCGGATAGTCAGCGCCCCTCACCCCAACCCTCTCCCCGCAAGCGCGGGGAGAGGGAGCGCAAGCGCCGTGCTAAAATCGCGAGGGAGAACAAATACCGTGCTCACTCGCCGCCATCTACTTGCTCACACGCTCGCCGTTCCCGCCATCATCGCGGCCACCCGCCAATCCCTCGCGCAGGCGCGGCGCACCCTGCGCCTGATCGTCGGCTTTCCGGCCGGCGGCGGCACCGACATCGTCGCCCGCATCCTCGCCGAGCGCATGCAGGTCCCGTTCGCGTCGGCGATCATCGTCGAGAACAAGCCGGGCGCTGCCGCGCGTGCTTCGGTCGACTACGTCAAGAACGCCGAGCCCGACGGCGGCACACTGCTGTTCACGCCGGATTTTCCCATCACGCTCTACCCGCACAGCTTCCGTAAGCTGAGCTACGATCCGCTGCGCGATCTCGTGCCGGTGGCGCCGGCCGCGAAATCGATGCTGACCTACAATGTCGGCCCGATGGTGCCCGCGAGCGTGACGTCGCTCGCCGGCTTCGTCGCCTGGTGCAAGGCCAATCCGGCGAACGCCAACTATGCGACCACGGCGGCGGGCGGCACGCCGCACTTCGTCGGCGTGATGTTCGCGAGTGCGGCGGGCATCGCGATGACGCCGGTTCATTACCGCGGCGGCGCCCCGGCGCTGCAGGATCTCGTCGGCGGCCACGTGCCGGCGAGCATCAACCCGATCAGCGAAACGCTGACCCAGGCGCAGTCCGGCAACATCCGCACCCTGGCGGTGACGGGCGCGCACCGCTCGGCGTTTCTCCCCGATGTGCCGACCATGCGCGAGCAGGGCTTCGACGTCGCCGTCGAGACCTGGCTCGGCGCCTTTGCGCCGGCCAAGACCCCGGCCGATACCGTGCGCGTCCTCGGCGCCGCCATCAACGCGGCCGCGAAGTCGCCCGCGATGGCGCAGAGCCTCGCCACGTTCGGCAACGAGCCCGCCATCGAGACGCCGGAGGAATTCGCCGCGACCGTGCGCGCCGACTACGCCCGCTGGGCCCCGGTCGTGAAGGCGTCGGGGTTTGTGGCGGAGGAATAAATGCGGTCATTGCGAGGCGCGCGAAGCGCGCCGAAGCAATCGCGCTCCGCGGACTCATGCGCCTGCTGATCGAGATTGCTTCGCTTCGCTCGCAATGACGCCAAATGGCGTCACTTCACCCCGAGCAGCTCCACGTCGAACACCAGCGTCGCGTTCGGAGGGATGACGCCGCCGGCGCCGCGCGAGCCGTAGCCGAGCTGCGGCGGGATGATCAGCGTGCGCTTGCCGCCGACTTTCATGGTGGCGACGCCCTCGTCCCAGCCGGCGATGACGTTGTGCTGGCCGATCGCGAACTCGAACGGCTCGTTGCGGTCGACCGATGAGTCGAACTTCTTGCCGTGGTGGTCGGCCGCCTTCTCGTCATAGAGCCAGCCCGTGTAATGCATCACGCAGGTCTGCCCGGTCTTCGGCGACGCGCCGGTGCCGACCTTGCTGTCGATGATCTTCAAGCCCGATGCTGTGGTCATGGTTCTCCCGGGGGTTTGCGCGGTCGCGCGGGTTGCGCCCGTCGTCAGGAAGCCGGCCGCCGCGAGCGCTGCGCCCAGAACCGGCAGCGCGCAGGCGCGTCGAGAAACTCGCATTCGCATGCTCCTTGGGATCGATCGCGTGGAGGGCGGCTTGTAGCGCATATCCCGGCGAAGGGGACATCCCCTTGCGCATGTTCCGGCGAGGTGGACCCCGGTTCGCCGACAAGAACATGCGCCAGACAAAGCCCAAGTTCCTTCACGCCCTGTTCCCGTCCCCCGGACTTGCTTTGCCGTCGCTGCGCTTGATAAGCCGCCGTTCCTGCGCGGCGAACGGGCCGCGCCATGACTGACGGATGGCGCCGAGCCACTTGTCGAGCTCGGCGAAGCCATTGGGATCGAGCTCGTAGATGCGCCGCTGCGCCTCCGCCCGCACACGCACGAGCCCGGCATCGCGCAACACCTTGAGGTGCTGGGAGATGGCGGGCGCCGTGAGCGTGAACCGGTCGGCGATGTCGCCGGCGGCAAGCTCGCGCTGCGCCAGCATCTCGACGATGCGGCGCCGGGTCGTGTCGGCGAGGGCGGCAAGGGAGTCCATGCGCTCTTATAAAGAATGTACTTAATTAAGTACAGAGTGAAGCAATGTCGTGTGCGCCGCACAAGGGTAGGGGTGTTGCGTCGTCTGTGGATAGCCGGGACAAGGCCCGGCCGTCCGCGGGGCGTTGCGTGTCGCCGCCCCTTGGCGGCCGAACCGCGCTAACCTGAGACGACGAGCGAATCATCGAATCCGTGACATCAATGCGCTTTCCGCCGCAATTTCTCGACGAGCTGCGCGCCCGGCTTCCGGTCTCGGACGTCGTCGGGCGGCGCGTGAAGCTCAAGAAGTCCGGCCGCGAGTGGAAGGGCCTCTCGCCCTTCAACAAGGAGCGCACGCCCTCGTTCTTCGTCAACGACCAGAAGGGCTTCTATCACGACTTCTCGTCCGGCAAGCACGGCGACATCTTCGCCTTCGTGATGGACACCGAAGGCGTGACCTTCCCGGAGGCGATCGAGCGGCTCGCCGCCATGGCGGGCCTCGCGGTGCCGAAGATGACCGAGGAGGCGGAGGCGCAGGAGCATCGCCGCCGTACGCTGCACGACATCATCGAGCTCGCGGCGAAATTCTTCGAGGCGACGCTCGCTTCGCGCGCCGGCGCACGCGGACGCGGCTATCTGGCCGACCGCGGCCTCGACCCGGCGACCCAGCTCAAGTTCCGTCTCGGCTACGCGCCGGCCGAGCGCTTCGCGCTCAAGGAGCATCTCGGCGCCCAGGGCGTCTCGCCCGAGGACATGATCGAGGCGGGGCTCTTGGTCGCCGGCGACGATATTCCGGTTCCCTACGACCGCTTCCGCGACCGCGTGATGTTTCCGATCGCCGATCTCGCGGGCCGTACCATCGCGTTCGGCGGCCGCGCGCTCGATAAGGATGCGCCCGCCAAGTACCTCAATTCACCCGAGACGCCGCTCTTCCACAAAGGCGCGACGCTCTACAACGGCGCGCCCGCACGCGCCGCCGCGCATCAAGGCGCGCTCGTGGTCGCGGTCGAGGGCTATGTCGACGTGATCGCGATGGTGACGGCGGGCTTTCCGGCGACCGTCGCGCCGCTCGGCACCGCGCTCACCGAGGACCAGCTCGGCCTGTTGTGGAAGATGGCCGACGAGCCGATCCTCTGCTTCGACGGCGACTCTGCCGGCCAGCGTGCCGCATTCCGCGCCCTCGATCTCGCGCTGCCGCGCCTGCGGCCCGGCAAGAGCCTGACGTTCGCGAGCCTGCCGGACGGCCAGGATCCGGACGATCTCGCGCGCTCCGGCGGCAAGGGTGCAATTGCCGACGTGCTCGCCGGCGCGCGGCCGCTCGCCGAGATGCTGTGGATGCGCGAGACCGCGACCGGCCGCTTCGATACGCCCGAACGGCGCGCCGGCCTCGAAGCGCGCATCAATGCGGTGACCGCCGCGATCGGCGACGAGGCCGTGCGCAAATATTATCGCCAGGATCTGGAGGCGCGGCTGCGCACCCTGTTCGCGCCGCTGGCGCGCGCGGCCAAGTCAGGGGGCGCGGGCCGTTTCTCCATGTCGGGAGCGGGCTCGTTCCGCGATCGCGGGCGCGATCGCTTCGCCGGCAAGCGCGGGCGGATGGGCATGGGGGACGGCGAGCCTGTAAGTCTCGCGCCCCTGAGCCCGCGGCTTGCCGCCTCCTCGATTGTGCGTGGCTCGCGCAGCGCCTTGCCGGCGCGCGAGGCGCTGATCCTGCTCACGCTCGTCAACCATCCGTGGCTGCTCGACACCCATGCCGAGGAGGTCGCGGAACTGGAGTTCCTCAATCCCGACGCCGACCTTCTGCGCCGCACAATCCTGGATGCCGCAGCCGTGCATGCGGGCGCCGCGCCGCAAGAAAATCTGAACCAAAACCTGAACGAAAACCTGAACCAGGATTTGCGCGCCCTGATTGCTGACCGCGAGCACGGCGCGTTGCTCGCGCGCATCGAGCGTGCGCTCACCCATACGGCCGACTGGCCCGCGCGGGCCGATGCGGCCCCTGACGACGTGCGCCAGTGGTGGACCCATGTGGTCACCTTGCATCGTAAGTGCCGGACGCTAAATAGGGAACTCAAGGATGCCGAGCGGGCACTAGGCGACGACCCGAGCGAGCAGAATTTCGCGTGGTTGCGCGATGTGCAAGGCCGCCTTTCAGCGATTGACGGAACGGAAGCCTCGATCGAGGGATTTGGCGCCCTGTCCGGACGGCCGACCCGAACTCTTTGAGGGGCGGGGCACTTAGAGATATGGAATGCCTGGAGAATTCCGGGGTTGTCTGAAGAGCTGCCGGGCCCGCCGGAGCAAGTGCGTCGTGGCGGGTCGGGTAGAGGGACGACAAGGGTTAACGCGCGTTTCAGTGCTGCCGGTAACAATCTGCTGCTGATTCGGCGGCGGGCCGCGGTGAGAACGTCCGGTTTCGCAGGATTACGCGCATTGACGGGTGCGCGTGCAGGCGGGTGTGAGGAGATCGCAATGGCGACGAAGACCAAGGCGGCCCAAAAAGAAAAGAAGGACGAGGCGCCCGATAAGGAGACGCCGGAAGCCACCACCGATGCGCCGCTGCCGCTGCTCGACCTCTCCGATGCGGCCGTCAAGAAGATGATCAAGCTCGCCAAGAAGCGCGGCTACGTCACCTACGAGCAGATCAACGCGGTGCTCCCCTCGGAGGAAGTGACCTCCGAGCAGATCGAGGACATCCTCGCGATGCTCAACGACATGGGCATCAACACGGTCGAGCAGGAAGAGACCGACAGCGACGAGGAAGAGAAGCCCGCCGAGGAGGCCGAGGAAGAGGAAAGCAGCGAAGGTGAGCTGGTCGAGACCACCGCCAAGGTGCCGACCGAGACCAAGAAGTCCGAGCCGGGCGAGCGCACCGACGATCCGGTGCGCATGTATCTGCGCGAGATGGGTTCGGTCGAGCTGCTGTCGCGCGAGGGCGAGATCGCGATCGCCAAGCGCATCGAGGCCGGCCGCGAGGCGATGATCGCGGGCCTGTGCGAGAGCCCGCTCACCTTCCAGGCCATCATCATCTGGCGCGACGAGCTCAACGAGGGAAAGGTCTTCCTGCGCGACATCATCGATCTCGAGGCGACCTATGCGGGCCCCGACGCCAAGGCGATGCCGGCCAACCCGGCGATGCCGGGCGTCGTCGTCACCGCTGGCGGCGAGGCCGGTCAGGCCGCGGCGGGCATGGGCGGGGGCCACGTCGTCGCCGCGCCGATGCCGCAGGCGGTCGCGCCCGCGACCGCGCCCGCCGCGCGCCACTCCGTTCAAGGCGAAGTACGAGGTGAACGGCGGCGCGGAGGGCACCGGCGAGACGCCCCCCGGCGAAGGCGAGATGGACGACGACGACATGGAGAACTCGCTCTCGCTCGCCGCGATCGAGGCCGAGCTCAAGCCGAAGGTGCTCGAGACCTTCGACACGGTCGCGAGCGAGTACAAGCGCCTGCGCCGCCTGCAGGAGCAGGACATCCAGTTCCGCCTGAAGAACACCTCGCTCACGCCCGCGCAGGAGCGCAAGTACAAGAAGCTGAAGGAAGAGATCATCGCGGCGGTGAAGTCGCTGCGGCTCAACCAGGCGCGCATCGACTCGCTCGTCGAGCAGCTCTACGACATCAACAAGCGCCTCGTCGGCCACGAGGGCCGCATGATGCGGCTTGCCGAAAGCCACGGCGTCGCGCGCGAGGAGTTCCTGCGCAACTACCAGGGCGCGGAGCTCGACCCGCGCTGGCTCAACCGCGTCTCCAAGCTCGCCGCCAAGGGCTGGAAGAACCTCGTCGCCAAGGACAAGGACCGCATCAAGGATCTGCGCGGCGAGGTCCATCGGCTCGCGGGCGAGACCGGCCTGGAGATCCAGGAGTTCCGCAAGATCGTGCACATGGTGCAGAAGGGCGAGCGCGAGGCGCGCCAGGCCAAGAAGGAGATGGTCGAGGCCAACCTGCGCCTCGTGATCTCGATCGCCAAGAAGTACACCAACCGCGGCCTGCAGTTCCTCGACCTGATCCAGGAAGGCAACATCGGCCTGATGAAGGCGGTCGACAAGTTCGAGTATCGCCGCGGCTACAAGTTCTCGACCTACGCGACGTGGTGGATCCGGCAGGCGATCACCCGCTCGATCGCCGACCAGGCGCGCACCATCCGCATCCCGGTGCACATGATCGAGACGATCAACAAGATCGTGCGCACGTCGCCGCCAGATGCTGCACGAGATCGGCCGCGAGCCGACGCCCGAGGAGCTCGCCGAGAAGCTCGGCATGCCGCTCGAGAAGGTGCGCAAGGTCCTCAAGATCGCCAAGGAGCCGATCTCGCTCGAAACGCCGATCGGCGACGAGGAGGATTCGCATCTCGGCGACTTCATCGAGGACAAGAACGCGATCCTGCCGATCGACGCCGCGATCCAGTCGAACCTGCGCGAGACGACGACGCGCGTGCTCGCCTCGCTCACGCCGCGCGAAGAGCGCGTGCTGCGCATGCGCTTCGGCATCGGCATGAACACCGATCATACGCTCGAGGAAGTCGGCCAGCAGTTCTCGCGTGACCCGCGAGCGCATCCGCCAGATCGAGGCGAAGGCGCTGCGCAAGCTGAAGCATCCGAGCCAGGTCGCGGAAGCTGCGGAGCTTCTTGGACAACTAGGTTAGTGGCGATGCCGCCGATCGCGTGGTTCTACGGCATCGCCATTCAGATGTTTTATGACGATCACAACCCGCCGCATTTGCACGCCCGATATGGACGGGCGCGAGCTTTGGTACGGCTTGCCGACGGGGATGGTTCGCGAGTGGACACTGCGCGTCGGGCTCGATTTGGAGCAAAATTGGCGTCGTGCCCGGGCTAAACAGCCCTTAGAACGGCTCGCTGGACCAGATGCAGACGAATGACTTCCCGATGGTCGACGTGCTGCGCCTTCGTGCGCTCGATGGCCGTCGCCTTTGGGTGCGGTTCACGGATGGTAGCGAAGGCGTGCACGATCTGTCGTCGATGCTTGCCGAGGGCGGGCCGATGATCGAGCCGCTGAAGGCCGCCGAATATTTTGCACGCGTGTTTGTCGAGATGGGCGCGCCGTCGTGGCCGAACGGGTTCGATATCGACCCGATCCATCTCTACATGCAGATGCGCGATGCCGGCGAGCTCTCGCGGGTCGCCGCGGAATAGCCGGCGGAATTCCGCGCGGCAGGCGCCTACACCTACACCCTCTCGTACTTCGCGGGCTTGGCGCCGACCCGGCGCAAGCTGACGATCTCCAGGGGCGGCTGCCCGGATTTTTCCGCGATCTCGCGGTCCTGCTCGATCAGGAAGCCGCGTGCCGGGGCGTCCCCCTCGAGGCCGTCGAGGAGCGCCAGCGGCACGCGCCGGTTGGAGCGCTGCGAGCCATCTTCGTAGACCACGTCGAAGAACGCCCATTCGTTCTTGGGGTTGGTTCCCGGTCTTTTTGCCATGTTGCTACCCTCGAAAACGAAAGCCCCGCGGGCGGCGGGGCGGCCATCGGTGTGTCTGCTGCGCCGCATATATAGGTGCATGCGGGTAGAAGCGCGAGGGGGCAAATTTGCGGCGGGCCGCGGCCATATTGGCGCGCATGCTGGCCAACGTGTCGATCGAAGGGATCATCGGCACGGTTCCGCATCTCGGCGACGCGTTCGACGTGGCGTTCCGTGCCAACCGCCGCAACGTGCGCCTGCTGCGCGATTGTGTCGACGCACGCGCCTGACGCGCGACGTTATCCCCGCTCGGCATTTTCATTCTTGCGCCAGTGCATCCTTGACCGTAGTTGCGACATAGGATGCGCCGATGTGCGCCCGCTTGTCCGCTGGTGGCGTTGGCGACCCCGCGTCGGAAGCGCGAGCGCATCAAGACATAGACTTCGCGCACGGCCGACGGGCACGCGCTGCAAGCTGGCCAATTTTGGCAGCGTAACCCAACTGGGATAACAGCAATGATTTCAGGCTGCTTCGCCGGACACCTGGACAACCGTGGCCGCCAGGGCCCAATCGGGTCACCCGGCGGCCGCTCATCGGGCAAAACGGCAGAACAAAGCCATGAAAGGAAAAGTGAACGATTTCAATGGCGGCAATCAGCGTCCGCCATTTCGGGTCACTCCAGCCCTTCGATGATGCGGAAGTCGCGCTCGGCCGCGTTGTTGAACACCTTGAGGGCGGCCTGATAGCCCGCCCCGTCGTGGCACGCGATGGCGGCCGCGACGCTGTCGAATTCGGCGATCACCATGCGCTGCTTGAGGCCCGCCTCGTAGACCTGTGCGGGCGTGCCGCGCGCGAGGAAGCGCGCACCCGCGGCGGCGAGTGCCGGCCCCGCAAGCTTCGCGTAGTCCGCGACGGCGTCCGGGTTCGAGATCGAGCGATAGCAAGACACCCAGTAGGCCTTGGGCATGGTGGTCTCCGTTTGAGGATTGTGTGTTGCGGATAGCATCGCAGAATACCAGATGCCGTGATGCAGGCCAGCTTGGAGACGGGGTGCTCGACGCCCCGGACCGAGCCTGCACAGGTTCATCGATGTTCGTCTCCCAGCTCACCGTCTGGTACAATACCCGCTGTCCGGTCTGCGATGCCGGTATCGATCGACAGCGCAACAAGCTGCTCGCTGCCGTGCAGGCTGGGACGATCGCGTTTCGCGACATCAATCTCGAGCCGGAGGCGCTCGCCGCCTACGGGGCTTCGCTCGACGACGTGCGGCGGCGCCTGCACGCGACCGATGCGCAAGGAGGCCTTCTGGTCGGCGCCGACGTCGCGATCGCGGTGTGGCGGCTCACGCCGGGCGAGCGCTGGCTCGGCACGCTCACCGGCAACGCCGTAGTGCGGCCGCTCGCGCGCTTCGTCTACGACCGCTTTGCCGACATCCTCTACGCTTGGAACAAGCGCAAAGGGCATTGGTAGCCAGGTTGACCGCTTCGCCGCGTCGCCGGAACCGGCGCCGTGGTCGCGCCGTTTCGTCTTCACGCAGCATCCGCGAGGAGGCAAGCAATGAACGAGACGAAGAGTGAGGCGCGCGACCGCAAGGAGCCGCGTCCGAGCGAAGACGATATCGCCCAAGCCCGCCTCGGCGGGCCGCGCGGGGCGCCGGAGCTCGCGCCGGCGAAGATGACGCCACAGCGAAAGAAGAAGACGCCGGACGATTTCGACCCCGGACATACGGCGTAAGCGCGCGCCGGTTCGCGCCTACGCGTTCCGTCCGTAAACGTCGCATAAAGCGACGTGCCGGAACTGTGACCGTCACGGTTCCGCAAATTTCATCGCGAAATGCGCGGAAACGATCGTCCGCTCGTCCGTTGCCCCTGTAAGACGTCGCGCATCGCGCGACGTCTTCGCTGTCGGGGTACGAACCGACAGTGGTTTGGACAAGACGAAAGGAGCCATCCATGCGTCATCTTCGCAACGCCGCTATCGCGCTCATGGCGATCGGTGGGGCTGCGCTCATCGGGTCAGCCGCGAACGCCCAGTCATATGGTTACGGCGGGCCGCGGTCCGGCAGCTACTACGGCTATGCTACGGACCAAGCTGACCACCAGAACAGCGGGCGCGCCTACCAAACTTATGACCGTAACTGACCGGACGTAGCCCATCCTGGATGACTCGAAAGCATCCTAAGCAGAGACGGAGCCCTGGCCTCGCGGCCGGGGCTCCTTTTTGGACCCGGAAGATAAAGATGCCCCGTCACGCCCAGAACGGGCGCACCTGCGCGAACCGATCCGCCGCCTTCTTGGCGGCCGCGCGCAGCGGATCGATCCAACTCTGCTCGCGGCCCGAGACGACGCCGATCGCGAACGCGCGCTGGCGCCGCCGGCCGCGCCGGCCGACATACTTGCCGGCAAGATTCTGATGGACCGCGATGTCGTTGAGCGCGCCGAGCCCGTCCTGCAGCCGCTCGAGCTCCCGCTCGAACCGGCGGAGCCGTTTCTGTGCCTTGCGGCCCGTAAACAGCGCGGCGAAGAACTCGCCGGCGTAGCGCAGCTTCTTGATGCCGATGCGCAGCTTGTGGCGCCGGCGGGCGTCGAGCTTGCCCAGTCGCTTCGCCTTCCTGGTCACCTTCCGGAGCCGCCGCGCCAACTCCTCGCGGGCGAAGTCGGCGGCATTGCGCCGCCGCCGCGCCTTGATCAGCTCATCGTCGGTCGTCGTCCACTCGCCGCCCTCGATCCAGCCGAGCGTGTCGAGCACGAGCGCCCGGTAGCGCGCCAACTCGACCGCCTTGCGGGCGCGCGCGAAGGCATCCGAGCGGCGGGCATCGAGATCGCCTTGCAGGCCTTCCAGCCCGCGCTTGCCCGGCAGCGTGCGCTGCAGCGGCTTGATGTTGCCCGTGACGTAGACGTCGAGGTCGCGCGCGGGACCGAGCTCGCCGCCGAGCCATTTGAGGCCGGACTTGATGTGGGCGGTCTCATCGTCGTCGAGCAGGTCGGAGAACACCGCGATCGCGGCGCGCAGCCGACGCAGGCCGACCCGCATCTGATGCACGCCTTCGGCGTCCAGCGCGCGGACGGCCGGCTCGTTGGCGGCGAGATGGTGCAGGCAGCCGATCGCGATCGCGTGGAATGCGGCGCCGGTCGGCAGGCCGGGATCGAGCTTGATCTCCGGCGCGCGCACGGCCGCGGCCGCCTCGCCGCCGACCAGCGCGTAGCCGCGATCGGCCTTGCTGCGCACCGCAAAGCGCGCCGGCACCTTCTCGGCTAGCTTGCGCGCGACCGCGAACAGATCGGCCGGCCGCCCACGCTTGAGCCTCGAGCTCGACCTCGCTGATCGGCGCGGACTTGCGGCCGAGCCGCACCTGGCCCCGGTCGAGGGTGAGCTCGATGCGGCTGGCGCCGCCGTTGAGTGGAAGCACCGTGCGATGGACCTGCGTTTCGAACACCGGCTTGAGCGTGCGCGCGAGCTTCTTGCTCATCAGGCCGCCGAGCGCGGTGCCGCGGGCCGCGCGGAGGTCGGGTGTGTCGCGGTCGATGCGCTTTTCCCATTCGTTGCGGCTGAACAGGCCGGCCGCGGATTGTCCGTTCGCCTTGACGGTCTGCACGCGCTTGTCGCCGATGTGCCGCACGCGCAGCGACATTCCGTGCTTGCGCAGCTTGTGCTTGGCGGTGTCGAAATACACCGAGACGAGATCCTTTTCCTGCGCGCGTCCGTGGCGATGGAGCGTACGCAGCCGCTTGAGCCGCCCGATTGCCCGGGGCGGGACTTCGAGCTTCAGTTCGACTTCTTTGCCCATGGGTGGAGGCGGTGTCTGCCGTGGGTGCGCGGGTGCTCTAAGGCAACAACGCGCCGGCCTGAAATGTTTCAAAGTATTTGGCGCCGAATGGCTGTGTGGCGCCCGCCGCAAGGCTTGCGGGAGTTTGCCCATGCCACTTTGGGGCCTCCGGACTTGGCGCCCCCAGTAGAAAACTTTCCTAGATCGCGCCGACCGCTCCTGACGACGGTAGGAACCATGCTAAGATCAGGCGGGTTCACGCGTTGTCGTTATGGTTGCGCCAGGGTTGACGCGCTTTTGGTCCATTGGCTGCCGCCGGGAATAATCTCACCCGGTCCGCGGTCCTCTTTCAGCCACCCGGAGACCGCTCCATGAAAGTTCTTCTCATTCTCGTAGGTTTGCTCGCGATCATCGTCGGCGTCGCCGCGGCGGGTTTTTTCTTCCTCGGCTATTACAACGTCGCGGCCGCCATCGACGATCCCGCGATCGTGAGCTGGGCGCTGCCGACGGTGCGCAATGCCTCGATCGACCGTCATTCAGCCGGCCTCACGCCGCCGATGTCGCTCGACGATCCGGCCGTCATCCAGGACGGCGCGCGTGCGTACGCGAAGGCCGGCTGCGTCAACTGCCACGGCGGGCCCGGCGTCAACTGGGGCAAGTTCTCCGAGGGCCTGCATCCCGATCCGCCCGACCTCAAGGACATGGCGAGCGCGGAGCCGCGCAACATCTTCTGGGTGGTCAAGAACGGCATCAACATGACCGGAATGCCGAGCTTCGAGAAGGCCGGCGTCAACGACAAGGATATCTGGGCGATCACCGCCTTCGTGAGGAAGTTCGGCAGCGTCAAGCCGGAAGACTACAAGGCCTGGACCGCGGCGCAGTGATATGGCGCGGCGCCAGCGCTCCCTCTCCCCGTAAGAACGGGGAGAGGGAGCGCTGACTCTAAGTCACTTGGCTTCTCACTCGATCAGGTAGATCGGGCTCGTCCACGCCTGATGCCCGTCGGCCTGCGTCACGCGCAGATAGACGGGCAGATCGGCGCCGCCGGCGAACGTCGCGGTGTGCTCGAGGGTGACGCGCCGCGCCCAGTCGTCGTCCGGCAGCCGATAGACGCTCAACTGCCGGCCGAGACCGCCGCCGTCGAACGCCATCACCTCGTCGCGCAGCGTCGCGAGATCGACCTCGCCCGAGACGATGTTGGTGTCGATCCGCAGCGTTCCGCGCGACCCGTCGTCGAGCCAGAGATCGATGCCGGCGAGATTGCCGGTGGTCACCGATGTCCAGGCCAGCGCCGCCCCATTGTCGATCTCGCGCACCTTGCGCTCGGGGTTGAGGAAATTCACCGGCGCGAACCGCGTGATGCGGTTGCCCGTCAGCGCGAGCTTGCCGTCCCACAGCGTTTCGCGGCCGCGGCCGCGATATTCGGCGCCCTGCCACAGCACGCGCACGCGGCGATCAAGATCGCTCGGCGCGAACGGCCGCACCGTCTGCACCACCTCGCGTCCGTGCAGCACGTCGACCCGCTCGATCGGCGCAGTGCCGATCACCTCGGCGGTGAGCCGCATCGGCACGGTGCCGGGCCGCACGATGTCGCCCATCGCGGCCTCGCGCACCGACGTCTCGTGGCCCGCCGCGAGCTTGGGGTCCTCCGTGAAGCCGGTCACCGGGGACGCGAAGGTCGCGCGCAGCGAGATGAAGATGCGGGTGCCCGTCGTGCCGTAGTGGCGGCGACGGCGCAGCGCCTCGAACAGTGCGTCGCGCGTGAGCTCGCGCATGAAGTAGCAGGTGATCCCGCCGATCGCGCCGAACGTCGAGGCGCCCGGCCGGGTCGCGCCCTGCCGGCCCTTGTGGTCGTCGCTGTGGCAGACCACGCCGACGCGAAAGCCCTCGTCGAACGCATCATGCAGCAGCCACTCGAACGTGCCCCAGCTCGAATGCACCTCGACGGTGCGCTCGAGCCGTCCGTCATGGGCGTATTTGATGTCGGCGTAGCGGCCGCCCACATGCGCGATGACGACGGCATCCTCGCCCTCGAGCGCGCGGAAGATGTCGTGCGCCGTGTAGCATTCGGAGCCGGGCGCGCTTTCGCCCTGCACCAGAATGTTGGACGAGCGGCGGATCGGCCGGCCTTCGCGGCGGAAGAAGATGTTGCGGTCGCCGCCCATGCCGGTGTTGCCGGACCATTCGTAGCCCGGCAGGCAGACGAAGCGGCCGGGCGCGTCGAACGCGGCGGTCAGGCGGTTGAGCTCGGTCCAGAACGCATCGGTGATCTGGAAGTCGTTGCCCTGGTGCCCGACGATATCGATGAAGGCCTTGTCGCGCGCATATTCGAAATAGACCTGGGCCGAGCCCATGCCGATGGTCTCGCCGCTCTGGCCGTGCAGGTCGCCCCAGTAGCGGCGCAACAGCGCCGCCTCGACCACGCGCATCGGGTTGGCGCGCGCGATCTCGCGGCCCTCCGCGATCAGGCGCAGCTCGACGTCGCCGGAGCCGTCCGCCACCAGCCCCTCGATCACGTACGGGCTCGCGCCGCGCTCGACGGCGACGCTCTCGGGCAGGCCGCGGATCGGTCGCGAAGCCTTGAGGGCAATGCGCTGCTCGACGTCGTCGGTCGGGTTGCCCCACATGTCCTCGGCGACGATCGCGAGCCGGAACGGCTCGCCCGCGACCACCAGCGAGGGCCAGATCGCCTTCCAGCTCGCGGCCGGTCCCGGAATGAGGTCGAACGCCGGGTGTGCGAGCTCGCAGAACTCGTAGGCCGCAAACGCGTCGACCGACGTGCGCAGCTCGACCTGTGCCTCGCAATTGGTCTGCAGCCGATAGCCCGGCGAGCCTTGCCGGCGATCACCGAGCCGCACCGTGATGGTGTCGCCTTCGCGCAGATAGCCGCGTCCGACGCGGATCAGGATGGTGTTGGCCCAGGGCCGGATGTTGAGCCGGTCGAACCAGTACTCGAGCTTGGCGCCGTTGCTCGCCTCGACGGTGGTGTAGTTCGCCGCCGCCGGCTTGTCGAACTGCGGCTTGCTCATATCCGACGTGGTGCGCCAGGAGATCTTCAGCATCCCGGTGTCGTCGATGCCGAACGTGCCGGCCGTGTAGACGATCGTGAGCTCTTGGAAGGAGCCGGCGACGAACGGGCCGGGTGGCGTGAGCACCGCGGTGCCCATATGCTCGGGCAGATAGGTCGAATAGGGCATCGGCTGCTGAACCTTGTTGACGCGATGTCGCGGCCTTGCATATGGCGGGGCGCGGACGGCAGCGTTACGATAATTGGCGCTGCATGCAAAGGGGAGCATGCAAAGGGGAGGCGCACGGCCATGACCATGTCGCGCATTGGGGCTGCCCTGCTGGCGCTGTCGCTCGTCGTGCCGATGACCGCGTCCATCACGGCGCGCGCCGACGAATGGCCGAGCCGCACGATCCGTCTCATCGTGCCGTTCCCGCCAGGCGGCTCGACGGATGTCGGCGCGCGCCTCATCGGAAACTATCTGTCGCGCGCGCTGCATCAGCAGGTCATCGTCGAGAACCGCACCGGCGCCGACGGCAATATCGGCATGGAGGCGGCGGCAAAGAGCGCGCCCGACGGCTATACGGTGCTGGTGACGACCGACCAGATCGCCAGCACGGCGCACATCTTCCGGCTCAATTTCAATCCGTCGAAGGATTTCGTGCCGGTGATCCAGATCTCGCGCCAGCCGGTGGTGCTCGCGGTGCATCCCTCGCTCGGCGTCGGCACGCTCGCGGATTTCATCGCGCTGGCGAAACGCGAGCCCGGCATGAGCTTCGCGACGTCAGGCGTCGGCTCGCAACAGCAGATGGTCGCCGAGTGGTTCGCGCAGATCGCCGGCGTCAAGCTTGCGCATGTGCCCTATCGCGGCGGCGGGCAGGCGATCAACGATCTCATCGCCGGCCACGTGAAGGTTGCGTCGCTCGGCTCCTCGCCGCTCATCCCGCATTACAAGGCCGGCACCATCAAGCTGCTGGCGCAGTCGACCGCGACGCGCTCGCCGAGCCTGCCCGACGTCCCGACCTACCAGGAGGCCGGCATCAAGGGCCTCGTGCTCGCCCAGTGGCTCGGCGTGTTCGTGCCCGCCGGCACGCCCGCGCCGATCGTCGCGCGGCTCAACGCCGAGATCAACAAGGCGCTCGCCGACCCGGACATTCGCGCCAACCTGCTCAAGGCCGCGCAGGAGCCGGTCGGCGGCACGGCCGATGCGTTCGCGAAGCTCTTTCATGACGATGATGAAAAATATGGACGCCTGGTGAAGCAGCTCGACATTCACGTGAATTGATTCAATTCGTCGTTGCGCCCCCACGCGGGCAGGCCGTTAATCCGAACGCCACGACATCACCACGCCGTATGCACGGTTTCGCCCGATCATGGCCGGATTCCTTCGCCCAATGAGCCGTTGCACGGAGGGAGGACAGCATGGAGCGACGTCATGCGTCTTCTCATTGTCTCTACCATTGCGCTTACGGTTCCGGCTTTGGCGCAGCCGTCCCTCGCGCGTGAGCATTCGCACCATCATGCTTGGCGGCATGCTTCGCATCACCAGGTCGCGCCCGGCGCGTTTGGCGCCGGATACGCGCAGCGCACCGTTGAGCGTGAAAGTCATGGCGATCTTGATGGCATGATCGCGCGCCACGCCGCCGCGGAAGGCGTGCCGGAAGCGCTCGTGCACCGCGTCGTCATCCGCGAGAGCCGCTACCGTCCGCATGTGGTCGGCGCCGGCGGCGCGATGGGGCTGATGCAGATCAAGTACTCGACCGCGCGCGCCATGGGCTATACGGGGTCGGCGGCCGGGCTGCTCGATCCCGATACGAACCTCACCTATGCGGTGCGCTATCTTGCGGGCGCCTACCGCGTGGCGCACGGCAATTTCGACCGCTCGGTCATGAACTATGCGCGCGGCTACTACGACGGCGCCAAGCGTGAGGGCTTCTCGCCTTATCAGGCGCGCGAGGGCTCCTCGCCTTACCAGGCGAACTCCTGGTCGGGGAGCTACGCGTCGGCACGGCCGATCGAGCGGGTCGCGCAGAACGCGGCCTCGGGCTTCGATCAACAACTCGCCGGCCGCTGATCCGGCGGTCTCGTCGACGTCTCCCGCGCTATTCTCGACAAGCGCCGCTCTGCCGGGCATGCTCGCGCGGCGGAGCGGGGCGAGGGGAGGCGCGGGAGATGAGACGGCTGGTCGCGGCGCTGGCGTGCGCGCTGGTGTTTGGCAGCGCAAGCGGTGCCACTGCGCAGGAGACTGCCTATCCGTCGCATCCGATCCGGGTCGTCGTGCCTTACCCGGCCGGCGGCCTGGTCGATCTCGTCACGCGCGTCATCACCGACCGCATGGCGCAGAAGCTCGGCCAGCAATTCATCGTCGAGAGCCGCACCGGCGCCAACGGCACGATCGCGAGCGCCTATGTCGCGCATGCCGAGGCCGACGGCTACACGCTGTTGATGATCACCGACAGCCACGGCGTCAATCCGCTGTTCTATAAGGACCTGAGCTACGACAGCATCAAGGATTTCGCGCCGATCGGGCTGATCGGCAAGTCGCCGCTTGCGCTCACCGTGCATGTATCCGTGCCGGCGCGCACCGTGGCCGAGCTGATCGCACTCGCGCGCGCCAACCCGGGCACGCTGACCTATGGCTCGATCGGCGTCGGCAGCGCGAGCCATCTCGCGGGCGAGCTCTTCAAGGTGCGGGCCGGCGTCGACATGGTGCACGTGCCCTACCGCGGCGGGGCGCCCGCCGTGAACGACCTGATCGCCGGCCACCTCAAGACGATGTTCCTGTCGCCGGTGTCCGGCCTGCCGCACATCAAGGCGGGCCGGCTGGTGGCGCTGGCGATCGCGGCGCCAAAACGCTTTCCGCTGATGCCGGATGTGCCGACCATGGCGGAGGTCGGCCTCCCGATGGAGGTCGGTTACTGGGTCGGCATGGCGGCGCCGGCCGCGACCCCGCCGGCGGTGGTCGCGAAATTGGAGAAGACGCTCGCCGACGTGGTCGCCGAGCCCGACGTGCAGAAGCGCCTGACCGAGGTGGGCGTCGTGATGACCCCGCTCGGCGCCCAGGCATTCGGCGATTTCATCCGCGCCGATTTGAAAGCCTGGGCCGATTTCGCCGTGCAGGCGAAGTTGAAGACGAACTGATCAACCAAGACGTCGTCATGTCCGCGAAAGCGGAGCCGTAGGGTGTGGCAAAGCGAAGCTTGGCCACCCCTCGCGGCGCGTGGGCACGGCGCTTCGCGCCTTTGCCCACCCTACGGTCATTCGTGCGGCAGGATCGTGTAAGGCGTGGCGTACGGCTCGACGCGCAGCGAGCCGTTCGCAAGCAGGCCCACCTTCTGCAGCGGCGCCTGCTGTGAGTCGCCATTCGCGCCGCGCTTCACGGTATACTGCCACGCCGTCATGTGACCGTCACCCGCGAGCATACGCGCAACCGCGCCCGCATCGGCGCCGCCCGCTTGAGTGAGCTCGAAGTCATCGAGGCCGATCACGATCTCGTCCTTGACCGTGACGATCTTGAATAGCCTCGTCGTGCCCTTGTCCTGGCTGAAGGCCGGTTGCGCGGCCGTGGTGAGAAGAAACGCCAATGCGCTGCCCGCGAGAGCGGTGCGGCGAGTGAGTTTGCTCATCATGTGCTCCTGGTTGGCGGACGACGCGCCGCACGCACCGACATGCGCCGGAGCGCTCGCGTGAGCACGCCGTCGCATCCGGTCGTGACGATCCGCGTCACCCATCATGAATGGGTCGCGCCAGGAGGGCAGTTGGTTCAGAAGCCGCCGCAGCCTCACAGCGCCGCGACCACCTTCACCTCGATGAGAAAGGCCTCGCCCACCAGCCGATCGATCATCAGCAAGGTGTTGGGCGGGTAGGCGCCGTTCGGAAAGAGCTTCGGGAATTCGCGCAGGCGGAATTTCATGAACTTCGGAATGTCCTGCGAGTGCACCAGATAGGTCGTGAACTCGACCACGTTCGCCCAGCCCGCGCCCTGCGACTTCAGCGCCGTCTCGATGTTGGCGAAGGTCTGCACGCATTGCGCGTCGAAGTCATCGGCGCCGATCACGTTGCCGGCCTTGTCGACCGCGACCTGGCCGGCGATGAACAGGTACTCGGACGCCTTCACGCGCGTCATGTGCGAATATTGGCCGAGCGGTTTGCCGAGCGCGTCGGGGTTCTCGAATTTGATCTCGGGCATGGGTGTCACTCCTCCTTTTTTCCGTCATGCCCGGCCTTGTGCCGGGCATCCACGTCTTACTTACGGCAATTCAGCAAGAGAGACGTGGATGGCCGGGACAAGTCCGGCCATGACGTGTTGGTGGGTTTTACGCGTTCGTCTCATAAGCCTTCAGCGCCTGGCGCAGAATTTGCCGCGCCGGCTCGGAGCCGTCGAGCGGGCGCAGCGTGCGGCGCTTGATCTTCCAGCCGGCCGAGGTGCGCACCAGCTCCCAGCGGTTGGCGGCGACGCGGTGGATGCGGAAGCCCTTCGAGGTGCCGTGGTTGGACAGCTCGACCGGTGCGCCGTTGGGATCGGGCATCAGGATCTGCAGATAGGACGTCACCGCGGCGTGGTCGCCGTCGAGCTCGATGTAGGGAAGGCCGGCGAAATGGGCGAGTCCGCCGCTGATCGCGGCCTGGTGCTCGGGCGTCTTCACGACGGCCGCAACGGCCTCGCGCCCAGCCCCGCCCACATGCGGCCCGCGGTCGAACACGCCGTCATCCGCATAGACGGCGCGCGTGTAATAATCGGCGCCCGTGTCGGCACTGGGCGGATGGCTGGCGATCAGGTTGTAGATCGCGAGCCGATCTTCGATCGCCCGGACGCGCTCCTCCAGGGTGCCGGTTGCGGTCTCGCTCTTCGGCATGATGAAATCTCCACGATGTGGCCTCGTCGCCACGATGGTGCTAAAGCGCTTTGGCCGCAAGCAGGAGAACGACGATGGGAGAGACGACCCAGGAGCTCGCGCGTTTCGCCGCGACACTAACGTACGACGCGATCCCGGAGCACGTGCGCGCTCACTGCCGCAACGTGCTGCTCGACACCATCGCGTGCGCGGTCGCGGGCCATCAGGGCGAGGAGACCGGCCAGATCGCGGCGCTCGCCGGCGCGCTCGGCCAGTCGAACGAGAGCAGCGTGATCGGCGGCGACCGGCTTTCGCTCGCCGGTGCGACCCTCCTCAACGGCTTCCTGGTGACGGCCGTCACGATGTGCGACATCCATCGCGCGACGCTCACGCATGTGACGCCGGAGGTCGTGCCGCCGGCACTGGCGATCGCCGAGCGCGATGCGTGCTCGGGCCGTGATCTGCTGGTCGCCCTCGCGACCGGTTTCGAGGTGACGACGCGGGTCGGCATCGGCGCCGACTATCCGGCGATGCGTGGGCGCGGCTGGCATGGCCCGGGCGTGCTCGGGCCGTTCGGCGCCGCCGCGGCGGTCGGGCGCCTGCGTGGATTCGACGCCGACACCATGGCGAAGGCGTTCGGCCTCGCCGGCAGCCAGGCGGCCGGCACCTTCGCGGCCTGGGGCACGCCGACGGTGAAATTCCATCAGTGCCGCGGCGCGCTGTCCGGCCTCATGGGCGCGCTCCTCGCCGAGCAGAATTTCCTCGCCACGCGCGAGTTCCTCACCGCCAAGGACGGCGGCCTCTACAACAGCTATTCGAACGGCGGCAAGCCGGAGCTCGCGACCGCCGATCTCGGCAAGCGCTGGGAGCTCGGGCAGATCGCGTTGCGCCTGTGGCCGTCGGCGTCCTCGACCCAGGGCATGAACACGGCGCTGTTCGATCTCGTCGAGGCGCACGACATAGATCCCGCGAAGGTCAAGCAATTGCGCGTGCGGCTGAACGAGACCGTGTTCAACATGCACGGCAAGCTCGCGCACTACAAAGCGAAGTTCGATGCGCTGATCTCGGCGCATTACACCGCGGCCGTCATCCTGCACGACCGCAAGCTCACGCTCGCCGAGTACGAGCCGGCGCGCTACGACGATCCGAAGCTGCGTCGCGCATCGGCCGAGCAGGTGGACCTGCGGCCGGATCCGTCGCTTACCGGCGTGCAGGCGATCGTCGAGATCGAGATGATGGACGGCAAGGTGCTCACCGCTCGTTGCGAGCATCCGCGCGGCTCGGCCGAGAACCCGCTCACCTGGGCGCAGATCGAAGGCAAGCTGCGCACCTATGCGGACGGCGTGCTCGCGCCGTCGCGTGTCGACGAGGTGGTCGACATGGTGCAGCGACTCGAGGACCTCGGCTCGGTGCGCAAGCTGATGGACGCGCTGCGCGCTGCGCCGCGCAAGGCCGCGGCAGCCTGACAATCATCGTAGTCTGTAGGGTGGGTAACCGCGCATGCTCCTACGTCTCCGCGTGGGCAAAATCGCGTATGCGCGGTTGCCCACGCGGATGGCGATGCGAACGCGATTTTGCCCACCCTACATCACCACCGTCAATCGCCGCGCGGCGCGTGTGATGCCGGTGTAGAGCCAGCGCGCGCGGCTGTCGCCAAACGCGCGGCTCTCGTCGAACAGCACCACGTCGTCCCACTGCGAGCCCTGCGCCTTGTGCACGGTGAGCACGTAGCCGTAGTCGAACTCGTCGTAGCGTTTGCGCTGGAGCCAATCGAGCTCCTCCAGCCCGCCCGTGAAGCACTCGCGCCGCACTGTGACCTTGACGCCGCGGCCGATGCCTTCATCCGGCGTGAGGCGCAAACCGACGGTGCCGGTGCTGCGCGCGGCGCTGCGCTGCTTCACGATCCACAGGCCGCCGTTGAACAGGCCCTTGCGGCGGTTGTTGCGCAGGCAGACCAGCTTGTCGTCGGCCTGCGGCAACGGGTCCACGAAACCGCGCCGCTCGCGCAGGCGTGCATTGTAGGAGCGCCGCGTGACGTTGCGCCCGACCAGCACCTGGTCGGCTTCGAGCACGCGCGCGGGATCGAGCGCGTCCTTGCGCACCACCTCGCTGTCGCCGTAGCGCCCGGGCTCGATCCATTCGCCCTCGCGCACCGCCATCGAGAGGTGGATGATCGGATCGTCGGCCGCCTGGCGATGCACCTCGGTGAGCATCGCGTCCGGCTCGGCTTCGGTGAAGAAGCCGCCGCCCTGGATCGGCGGCAGCTGCGCCGGATCGCCCAGCACCAGCACGGGCGTGCCGAACGAGAGGAGGTCGCGGCCGAGCTCGGCGTCGACCATGGAGCATTCGTCGATGACGATGAGGCGCGCCTTCGAGGCGGGTGCCTCCTCCCACAGGTCGAAGCTCGGCGTCTCCTCGCCGCTCTCGCGCGCGCGGTAGATCATGCTGTGGATGGTCGAGGCGTCGGGGCAGCCCTTGCGCCGCATCACCAGCGCGGCCTTGCCGGTGAAGGCGCCGAACACGACGGTGCCGTCGACGCCTTCGGCGAGGTGACGCGCGAGCGTGGTCTTGCCGGTGCCCGCATAGCCGAACAGACGGAAGACCTGCGGCGTGCCGCCGCTGCCAGGCCCCGACTTGAGCCAGTCCGCGGCAGCCTTGAGCGCGGCGTCTTGATGTGGCGTGAAGACCGGCATGAGCGATCGCAGCCGGCGCTCAGCCGGCCGACGCCTTCGCGGTCAGCTCCTTGATCTTCCGCGCGTGCTGCACGGCGGAGCGCGCCGCCTCGTTGTGGGTGAACAGCGCGAGCGTCTCGGTGTCTCCCGCCTCGACCGGCGCCAGCGCCTCGTCGCGGTAATCCATGCGCGCCGGGTCCTTGCGGATGCTGCGCCGCAGGCGCTCGATCATGCGCCACTGGCGGAAGTATTTCGCCTGCTTGCGCAGCGTCTCGGCGATGAAGCTCGGGTAGAAGCGCCAGGCAGGCTCGACCGGCAGCCCGGGCCGGCGGTCGGTGCGATATTTCAGGCGCAGTATGCCGGCCTGCAGCGGATGCACGTTCTCGATCTCGACCGCGCACGAGAAGCCGAAGATCATGGTCGCGAGGCGCGAGACGCCGATGCCGGAGGCGGCGGCGCGTCGCAACAGCCGCTCGATGTGCTCGGGCGAATAGTAGAGCTTCCACGCCATCCGGTAGGCGTTTTCCCATTCGGCGCGCGTCATTTTCGGATGCGCGGTCAGCACATGCTCGGCGTCGTAGCGGTTCATGTCCGGATCCATCGGGACTTTCTGCCGCCACAGCTTCTGATGGTCCTCCGAGCCCGGGAACGGGCTCAGGCAGAAGAACTCGAGGATGTCGAGCGGCAGCTCCTTCTGGATGATCTTGATGTCTTCGACAATGCTTTCCGCCGTGTCGTTCGGGAAGCCCAGGATGTAGCCCGCATAGGTGATGACGCCGGCGTTCTTCCAGGCGAGCAGCATCTGCCGATATTCGGTGATCTTGTTCTGCCGCTTCTTCGCGGCCGCGAGGTTGCCGGGATTGATCGTCTCGAGCCCGATGAATACGCGCCGCACCCCGGCGAGCTTCGCCTTGGCGATGAAGTCCGGGTTCTTGTGGCAGAGGGTGTCGACCTGGATGATGATCTTGAGGTCGCGCGGCGTGCCCTTCACGCTTTCGCGCACCTCGATGATGCGGTCGAAGATCGGCTCCCAGTCCTTATTGCGGGCGAAATTGTCGTCGGTGATGAAGAACCAGCTCACGCCCTGATCGAGATTCATCCGGATCAGGCGTTCCACGTCGTCGGGGGTGCGCTTGCGCGACTTGCGCCCCTGCACGTTGATGATGGTGCAGAACGAGCATTCGAACGGGCAGCCGCGCCCGGCGTCGAAGCTCGTCATCAGATTGTAGGTGCGCGTCAGGTACTGCTTGGGCAGCACCGGCGGCGGCATCGCCTCGAGGCCGGGCAGGGCCTTGAGGTAGTTGTAGATCGGCTTGAGGCTGCCGTTCGCGACGTCGCGCAGGAGGTCGTCGCAGTGCTCTTCCAGCTCGCCGGCGTAGAGCGAGATGCCGAGATCGAGCGCGGTCTTGAGGTCGTCCTGCATCTCGTCGAGCATCGCGAGGCAGCCCGACACGTGGAAGCCGCCGACCACCACCGGGATGCCGGCCGCCCGCAGCGGCCGCGCGATGTCGAGCGCGCGCGGGAACTGATTGCTTTGCACGCCGATCAGGAAGACGACGCCGAAGTTGCCGTTGCGGCGGAAGCGTTCGACGATCCGCGCGGGGCGGATGCGGGTGTTGATCTCGTCCACCGCGTCGATGTCGATCTCGACATCGCCGAGCGCGCGGCGCTCGCGCGCGTCGGCGATGAGCCCATAGACCGCGGCGAGCGAGTTCGACGGAATGAAGGAGCGCATCCACTGGATGACGTAGCCGTCGTCATCGTAGTGGGACGGCTTGATCAGGACGGCTTGGAAGCGGCGCGACGTCGATGGCGATTGCATCCGCAGCCTCCTCCCCCCGGTACGACTTCGACCCCAACTGCCCTATCTCTCTACTAGACCGCGCAGGCTTTGATAAGCGCCATTGATTTGTCGGGGGAAATTTAGCCTGCCGACGGCTTATGGCGCATGTACTTGTCGGCGAACCGGTGCCCACCCAGGATCAAGTCCGGGGCAGGCTTTCGCCGGAACATGCGCTACAGGGCCGGGAACCGGTGTCGCCCGTCCGGTCCGAGCGGCAGCGGCTTGGTCCACGCGGCGGCGGCGAGCGGCAGCTCGCCGTAGAGGTGCGGAAACAGGGCGCCGCCGCGCGAAGGCTCCCATTTCAGCGCCGGCCCGAGCTTCTCGGCATCGACGGCCACCAGGACGAGATCGTCCGCGCCGGCGAAATGCTTTGCGGCGGTCTCGCGCACCTGGTCGGCAGTGGAAAAGTGGATATAGCCGTCGGCATGGTCGACCGGCGCGCCGCGAAAGATGCCCTCGCGCTCGGCCTCGGCCCAGAGCGCGCGCGGGCAGATCTTGTAGACGAGGGTCATGGACTTACCTCGATGCGGCGAATTTGCCGCCAATTTTCGTGAAAATGCGCGGAAAAACGCAGCGTCCGCATTTGGCCGTCTGCAAGCATTGATCGGGTAGCCATACCGGTCGGCGGAACGAGGTTGGTGGACAAGGTTCATCCATGATCAAGGAACGGCGCAGGTCGGTGCGCTACAGCTTCAATCGCTATGCGCGCATCCAGGCCGAATTGGCCGGCCCCTCGCGCGATTGCCTGATCGTCGACATGTCCGAGACCGGGGTGCGGCTGCATGCCGAGCTCGCCGACGTGCCGGGTGAGTTCACGCTGGTGGTCACCGGCGCGGAGCGCCCGCGCCGGACCTGCCGCGTGGTGTGGCGGCTCGGCTACGAGATCGGCGCCGAGTTCACCGACTTGCAGCGCGAGCCCGCGCGGGCGAGCGGCTGACGGCTACGCCACCTCGGCCGTGACCAGCGCCGGGTGGGCGCGGAAAAATTCGGCGTCCTCCGGCTTCTGCTTCCAATCCTTGTCGTGGCGGTTCTCCATGTGCCGCGTCGACATGTCGTCGCCGTAGCGCACGCGAAAGAGCAACGTGCGCTGCGGGCCGTTGATGTATTCGTGCAGCTCGCCCTTCGGGTGCACCACGAAGGAGCCCGGCACCACGTCGATGGTGCGCGTCGGCGTGCGCATCTTGCCGCCGCCCTCGTAGCAGAAATAGATCTCGGTCGCGTGCGGATGGGAGTGGTACGGGCTGATCTGCCCCGGCTCCCAGCACGCAACCGTCACGTCGCCTTCGCCGACCTTGCCGAGAATCTTCTCGACGTGGTGCTTTGGATTCCACTCCTGCTCTTTCTCGAGATCGAAGACGTGCATGCAACGCTCCCTGGTGCACCTTGCTTGTGGCCCGGCGGCGCTGTTCGCGCCGGGCGTCGGCATGTTAGCCCATTTGCATCGCAAGTCATGGCCCGGATCGGGCCGAGGCGGCCGTGACAGCGGCGGCCGTGCTTGATAGGAACACCCGTCAACCGCGGGAATGGAATCGCATCATGCTCAAGAAGCCGAACTGCCCGGTCATCGCGATCGAGGAGCACTACTGGGATCGCGAATTGGCGGCGACCTATGCGGGGGTCGAGAGCGTGCGCAATCCCGAGATGATGAACCGGCTGTTCGATCTCGGCGACTTGCGCATCAAGGAGATGGACGAGGCCGGCGTCGACGTCCAGCTCATCTCGCACGGCGCGCCCTCGGCGCAGAAGCTCACCACGCCCGACGCGGTCGCGCTGGTGCGGCGCGTCAACGATCGGCTCGCCGAGGCGGTCGCCAAGCACCCGACGCGCTTTGCGGCGTTCGCCACGCTGCCGACGAGCGACCCCGCGGCCGCGGCCGACGAGCTCGAGCGCACGGTCAAGCAGCACGGCTTCAAGGGCGCGATGATCCACGGCCTCGCCAACGGCATCTTCCTCGACGACAAGCGCTTCTGGCCGATCTTCGAGCGCGCCGAGAAGCTCGACGTGCCGCTCTACCTGCATCCCGCGATGCCGCACCAGCAGGTGAGCGACGTCTACTACAAGGAATACGCCAAGGAATTCCCGATGGTGGTCCGCGCCGCCTGGGGCTTCACGGTCGAGACCGCGACGATCGCGATCCGCCTCGTGCTCGGCGGCGTGTTCGAGAAGTATCCCAATCTCAAGATCGTGCTCGGCCATCTCGGCGAGACGCTGCCGTTCCTGGTCTGGCGCATCGATCAGGCGCTGTCGCGGCCGGGCGTCAAGCAGATCGGCTTTCGCGACATCTTCTGCCGCAATTTCTGGATCACCACGTCGGGCAACTTCTCCAATCCGGCGCTGTTGTGCTGCGTGATGGAGATGGGCGTCGACCGCATCCTGTTCGCGATCGACTGGCCGTTCGTGCCCAACCCGCCCGGCACGCGCTGGATGGAGAGCGTGCCGCTGTGCGACGAGGACAAGGCCAAGATCCTGAGCGGCAACGCCAAGCGGCTCTTCCGCCTGTGACGCGGTGCGCGCGCGTGTTCTAGCGCCAATCCTGCTGAGCCGGGTTGGTCCCGGCGCCTTGCGTCGTCTTCGGCAGATCCACCGGGAAGCCGGTCTGCGCGGCGGGCGCGAGGCGCGTGCGTGCGACGCGGGCGCTCTTCTCCTTCTTGTGCGGCTCCTTGCGCGCATGGCTCTTGGCGCGATGATGGGGCTTCGCCTCCGTGCGCGTCTCCGTCGCCTTGATTGCAGCCGTCTCGCCGCTGCCGGACTGCACATTCGCGACCTGGGTGGCTCCGCTCGCGGCGGCCGGCGTCGGAGCAGGCTCGGCCGTGGCGGCGGGCGCCTCAGGTATCTGGGCTGGCGCGACTTGCGGCGACGGTGCGCTCGCGGGTTCGGTGATCGCGGCCACGGGCGGCGCCGCGGGGGCCTCGGCCGGTATTGCGGCGGGCGCGCTTGCGACGGCGGGAGGCTCGTCGGGCGGAGGCAGGGGGGCTGCCGCCGGCGCGCTGGCGACGACGGTCGGAGCCGGTTGCGCCGCGGGCGGCGAGCTCGGAGCGGTGTCAGCGGTTGTCTCGCCCGGAGGCGGCGGTAGCGCCGGTGCGGCGGTATCGACGGCCGGCGCGGGCGCGAGCGCGGGGCTGGCGGCAGGCGCGCCCTCCGCCTCGGCCGCCTTCTGGGCGCGCTCCGCATACTCGACAACGGCGCGTGCCGGGGCCGTCGGCAGGTCGCGCAGCCGCTGCAACTCGTCGGCACGGCGCGTATAGGCGAGCAGCTGGACGTGCTGCCAATCCGAGTCTTCGACGATCGCCTGGCGGACCAGCGGACGGCTTATGCTCGGAACCCCGGCGAGAGGCTCGCCGGGATCGCGCGTCGCAATCACGCCGGCGCTGATCGTCAGCACCGCCGCACAGGCGGCGATCATGGTCGCGAAGATCACTTTGAGTGTCGGCAGCATGGCATTGGCCGCGTCGATGGACGTTCGCTCCGGCGTCGGGCCCTCTCCATCGCGCGAATCACTTCATAACAGAGTCGCTCAAGAAGGTGAATCGGTCGAGAGTCAATAAGCAAAGGGAACCGACGCGGCGGCGATGCTCGACGCAGTCCGAGAACAGCGCGGCGTTGTTTGCCCGCCGCTCGCCTGCTACGTTCCGCGCTCCGGCGGGCCCGTAGCTCAATGGTCAGAGCTAGCGGCTCATAACCGCTTGGTTGCAGGTTCGAGTCCTGCCGGGCCCACCGTGAATTCACTCGACTTTTCGGCTTGGCCGAAATGCCGACTCCGTCTCAACCAATGAAACGTTCTGGCCTTGTTGCCGCTAGCGCAAGGCGGCGTTCTGCGATTGTTTCGAGCTGATCGCGTCGCCGGCGGCGCACGTGGTCAGGGTGGTGGTGGCCGTAGACGCCCTCGAGAACCTCGTTCGACATCCACCGAGCCTTTGCTCTGGAGAAGGATGAGCAACTGGTCGGCGCCGCGCGCGACCAGGGCGAGCCCCCGCGTCATGACGAACGCCGTGCCCTGAGAGCGCATCAGGATCGCGCGAGGCGTCGCATAAGTGCGGGTGGAGAGGGTGAAGCGTTCTGCGACGGACCGGGCAGCGACAGCGTGTAGAGATGCGGGATGGTGTCGCGAAAAGCATGCCGGATCCGCGGGCCGTAATCGCCATGCGGATTGGTATCTAACCCTCGCAGCTTTGGCGACGAGCCGCCATCACCTTTGTCCGTCACGGACAGCTCCGCAGCGACGTCTGTCTGCCAAACGTTGATGCTCGAAAAGATTTCCATCGGCGTAAGTACAGAAACCTTCAGATCCGCATCCGAGATAGGTACGGGACTTTCAACGTCGCTAGATTTGTTCAAGTAGATGCTACCGCGCCGAGAGGGGGAGCTATTTGTCGGGCAAGCTCATTTCCAGTCATTCCACAGCGCCTGGTGCAAAGTCCGAAAGTTGGCAGGGCTCCACTTCCAGGGCGGATTGTCGCCAAGCTAAGGGGAACATCGCCTTTGCGCGTGTCTGGGCCAAGTCGGTCGCCGTTTTTCCATTCGTGGATGGGCAGGCTCGGAATTGCGCTGCGCTCAACCCGAGCCACTGGATTGTTTCGATCCCCTCAACCCCTGCTGCCGCCATAAGAAGGCATCCGGGTCGAAGCCGTCGGCCATGAGCCGCGCTTCATGCCAGTCGAGGTCCTGTCGACGGACGAGCGTACGGTACTGGCGCGGCGATACGCCGAAGCGCGCTCGGAATGCGCGGCTGAACTGGCTCGTGCCGCCAAAGCCGCAGCGCCTGACGATCTCCTTTTGCGAGTACTCGTCCTTGTTGTCCTCCAGCATGAGCCGCAGAGCCTCGTCGAGCCGACGCTTCAACAACACGACGCGAATGCCGCCTTCGGCCGCCAGGAGCCGGTAGAGCGACGCGCGCGAGAGCTTGGCCCCCTCGGCGATCTCATCGGGCCCAAGTTGCGCGTTCGCAAGATGCGCGTCGATGTAATCCAGCGCGGCCCTTCTCCGCAACTTCATGTAATCCAATTCCTCGCCCGCCAGCCTTCCGCGCGCGCACGCGGTCGTCAGCGCCACGATGACCTCGATCGCCGCCTCGGCTTCGCTCATCGTCAGATGGTCGGCGTGCGCATAAAATGCCTGCAGCGCTGCGCCGATCAGACCCGACGCGCCGCTCCCGCGCGGAAAGACAAGACCGTGCGGCTCCATGGCCAGCAGTGCCGCGGGCACGCTCTCGCGCGCAACGACAATCATCAGATTCTCGTAGTCGGTCACCGCACTGCGGAACGGCCGCGCATAATCGAAGATCGCGACATCGCCCGCCTCGATACGCCCGCGCCGCGCGCCACAGTCGGTTTCCACCGAGCCTTTGCTCTGGAGCAGGATGAGCAGCTGGTCGGCGCCGCGCGCAACCAGGGCGGGTCCCCGCGTCATGATGAACGCCGTGCCCCGAGAGTGCATCAGGATCGCGCGGGGCGCCGGATAGGTGCGGGTGGAGAGGGTGAAGCGTGCTTCCTCCGACGGGTCGGGTAACGACAGCGTGTAGAGATGCGGGACGGTGTCGCGAAAGGCATGCCAGAGCCACGGGCCGCAATCGCCCTGCGGATTGGTATCTAGCCCGCGCAGCTTGGGCGGCGAGCCCGCCTCACCTTTGTCCCTCACGGACAGCTCGGCGGCGACGTCCGTCTGCGAAACGTTGATGCTCCCCTTGGCCATAATGCTGCCGCTGCCCCTGTCCTCGGCCATCGCACCAATCGTAGCACGGCAACGCGGCGTGTAGAGCGATCGCGTTTTCGGACCTCCAACAGGGAGCAACAGCAACCTGGGCGAGATCGCCCCGGACTTTGCGCGCTTTTATCGCATACCGCTTTATCCGGCGGCTAAAGGACGCAACTCTCGACGCGCACTCCACGTGAAGTTGACACTCGAGATCAATTCATTGACACGGCGTCTCAAGCTTTAGGGTTACGTCGATTTTCTCTTGCACCACAGCGCAGCGAAAGGCTCTTGTCTCTCAACGACGGAGGCGGGCGATTGCTACAGACCACTTTGAGTTACCCGCCAAATCTGTCAGATGATGCCGCAAGCGCTGCGCTGAGGCGGTGGGCAGGGGGTTGTCATGGGGTCGAGCCGCCGCAAGCGGTCGGCGTTCAAGCGTTCCATTTTGGGAAAACTTTTCCCAGGGTGGGCTGGGCCCGGCGGGCGTGGCGATAAGCCGAAAATTGCGCGGGATCGTGCCCAGGCAAGGCGGCGCGCGTTTACGCTGGAAGTCATAGAGCCCCGATTACTAATGTCGGTGACGACCGGCGTCGATCCGCACGGGGTGCTGACGGTTCAGGGCGATGCAGCCGCCCACACGATCGCCCTCAATCAAACGGCGCTGACCGGCTCGGGCGCGACAATCGTCGCAACGCTCGACGGCGGGGCCCCGACAACCTTCCAGAACGTGCAGCAGATACAGGTCGCCGGAGGGAGCGGCGACGACACCGTCCAGCTGCAGGATGTCATCACGGTCAACGCGACCATTGACGGCGGGGGCGGCAACAACACCCTCATCGGACCAAATTCAGGCAGCACCTGGCTGTTGACCGGCAACGGCGCCGGCACCGTCGGCAACGTATCATTCGCCGGCATGCAAAACCTCACCGGCGGGGCCGGGAAGGACGATTTTCAGGTTGCGGCTCAGGGCGGTGTCACCGGATTGATCAACGGGGCCGGCGGCCAGGACACCATCTCGGTCAAGGGTACCGCCGGCGACGACCAGTTCTTCCTCACCGGCGCAGGCTCCGGCCAAACCCAGTTCGGGACGACCAACAACACGGTCCCCGGATTTACCTTCGCCAATGCCGGCCTCGCGGCTTTCACCCTTGATACGGGCGCCGGACATGACTCGCTCACCGGCAACTCGCTCGACCCAAGCCTCAACGCGCAACTCACGGTCACCAGCGCCGACAGCTTCGCGCTACACGGCAGCATCCAGTCCGGAGGGCTGACCGTCACGGCGCCGAACGCCATCACGGGCGACGGATCGGTGCAAACCAACGGTGGCGATCTGTCCTTGTCCGCCGAGACCATTGCGGTCGCGGCCTTGCCGGGAGCGACGATCGCGCTCGACACGCGCCACCTGGACTCTGGCGGCGCCACCATCGGCGATTCCGGCGACATCTCGCTCGAAGGCCGGAACATCTCGATCGGCCATGCCGATCTCCTGGCGAGTGTCGATGACGAGAGCGGTTTCGAGGCCGGTGCGATCGAGATGAAGACCGACGACACCGCCATCCGGCAGTCGTCCTATTTCTCGCCAGCCTTCGTCGCCAGCAAGGACGCCAGCATCGACATCGAGGAGTCCAGCATCCACGGCGGCGAGGTGTCGATCACCGCGACGGCCGAGGACCTCAATCTCTTCGACGATCTGCCCGACTATGTCGACAAGCTCGTCGGCAACGGCTTCAGCCTGCTCGGCCAGGTTCCCAGCATGCTGACCAGCCTGGTCACGGGAATCTCGGCGCAGGTGGACGTGCGCGCCTCCACGGCGACCATCGACCTGACCGGCACCGATATCGACAGCAGCGCGGCGGTGGACATCGCCGCGCACTCGGCCGCCAATGCATCGTTCCATATCGAGTTGGTGAGCAGCCCGCTTCAACCATACGTCACGTTCGCGATCGGCTACGGCGAAGCGCAGTCCACGGCGACCGCCACCCTCATCGGCAGCTCGATCACCGCTGACGAGGGAGTCAGCATCGACACGGGCGCGGAATCGGAAGCCGAGGTCAAGGCGGTCGGCGCCGCCAATGTGATCAGCATCCTCCCCGGCAACGCCAACAACTTTGCGTTCTCGGTGGCGATCGGCAATACCAGCGAAACCTCCCACATCGCCGTCGATCAGACCTCCGCCATCACGTCGAAGCACGGCGCGGTCGCAATCAACGCCGACAGCGAAGTGGTAAACTTCGATTGGGCTCAGTCGATCCAATACGAGGACGGCACCGCCGGGATCGGCATCGCCTTGTCGATCGACAAGGCCGATGTCTCGGCGCGGGTCGATGGCACGATCGACGCCTTCGGCGGCTCGGACGTCAGCTTCGACCAGTCCGGCGTGAACATCTCGGGCGACACCATCACGCTGCCGAACCTCGGCTTCGAGGAAAACCAAGCCGTGGTGTTCCACGCGCCGGACAGCGGCGCGTCCGTCGGCGGGCTCACCGACGGCGACACCTACTACGTCCATGTCCTCGATGCGGCGACCGGGCTCATTCAGCTGACCCAAGGGCTCGGCATCGATCTCGACAATGCCCACGTCGATCCTACGTCGACGCAGACGATCAGCCGCATCGCCACCCAGTCGTTCGATGGCGCCGCGGTCAGCAACAACAGCATCAGCGGTCTGTCCGGGCTCGCCGATGGCACGCAGGTGACCTACATCGGCAGCAGCAACGACCCGGGCACGAACACCAGCCCCGTCGGTGGCCTCGTGCAGGACCACGACTACCTGGTCGTCAACAATCCCGATGGCACGATCAGCCTGACCGATCCTACGGCGACTGATCCCTCCGCCATCGTCACTCTGACTCCGGGCGCCGGCACGCAGTTGTTCGTCTATTCGGACGACATCCAGTCGTTCAACCCGAGCACGGCCGTCGACAGCGACGCCGACACGATCTACCTGCCCAATAACGGCCTCCAGACCGGCGACGCGATCGTCTACGCCGTCGATCCCACCAAGGAGTTGGCACCGGAGCCGGTCACGCTCCTGCACGCGGACGGCAGCGCCAGCGAATTGTTCGGCACGGTGACCACCGGCGACACGCCCATCACGGGCCTGGAGAACGGGCAGGTCTATTACGTCGTCAAGCTCGACGACAACACGATCCGCTTGACCACGTCGCGCGACGCCGCGTTGGCGGCCGCGCCGGTCGATCTCACCAGCGCGGGCGGCGGCAGCCTGGACTCGGAGGAGGCGGGCGTCCACGCCAAGCTCGAAGCCACCAACGAGGCCACCACGGAGGCCTCGATCGCGAACAGCGCGCTGGGCGGTGCGTTGGGCGGAGGATCGGTATTTGTGGACGGTCTCGTCGACGCCAACGCTCTCGCGAGCGGTCTGACGTCGGGCTTCGTCCTGTTGGCCAACGCCTCCGAGGCCACCAAGCTTCCCGACGCGCTGAGCAAGATCGCCGAGAGCCCCCTCGCCGGGGAGTTCGACCTCCATCGCGGGGACTGGCGCTCTCTCGGTCGTCTTCGCCGATCACACGGTCACGGCCGAGATCGGCTCGACCGCGCATATCGGCGTGACCAACGACTTCTCGGTCGGTGCCGAGGCCAACGAATTCTCGCAGACCACGGTCGGGGCCGAGGCCTCGAAACCGGCGGAAGACCCGGGAAAAGGTATAGAGGGAGCGGAGGGCGTCGTCGCCGTCGGGATCGGCCTCGGCATCTACAACAACACCGTCCATGCCCTCGTGGATGCCGGCGCTACGATCGACGTCGGCGGTGCATTCAAGCTCGAGTCGGAGCTGGACTATCCGTACCTCATCGATTCTCCGGTGGATTCGATCAATCCGGCCGACTACCTCAGGGACTTGGGTCCGGAAGGCTGGGCCTTCTTCAACGACGGAACGCTCGGCCTCGCGTCGAACCTGTTCAACTCGTTCATCACCGCGGAGGCGGAAGAAGCCGAGACCTCTGTCGGCGGCGCGTTCGGCATCACCGTCTACAACAACGAATCGATAGCCAGCATCGGCAGCGGGGCGCAGATCAATCAGACGGCGGACAGTCGGTTCCGCAGCGGCGACCAGAGCGTCGAGGTCAACGCCGACACGGCAATGCACCTGATCGAGATGGGCGGCATTGGCGGCCTGTCGCTCAATATCGAAGGGGGCGCCGAAGCGTTCGAGAAGTTCGACGAGAGCAAGTTCCTCGACGCCCTGACCGAACTCGTCAATCCCTTCGGCGCCGAAGGCGAGAAGAGCGGCATCGGCGGGACGTTGTTGCTGAACATCACCGACAACAACACCCAGGCGACGGTCGAGGACGGCGCCCGGATCTACACCGGCGCAGGGTTGAATCTCGACGAGGAGGAGCGCGGCCTGACCGTCAAGGCCAGCCAGGACATTTTCAGCTTCGCTTTCGGCGAGGCCGGCGCGGCCGGCGAGAGCGGGTTCGGCGTGAGCGGAACGGCGCTCGTCGGCATTCTCGGCACGACGACCGTTGCCCAGGTGAGTGCCGACGCGATCGTCGATGCTGCCGCGCTGCACGTGCATGCCGACGACAACATGGTCCGCATCGCAGTTGCGGGAGCCGTGGCGCTCGGCGAATCCGCGGGCATCGGCCTGACGGTGGGCGTCAACGAAATCACCCGCGACACCCGCGCGGTGATCGGCGCGACCGATCCGGGCGCGCCTTCCGAGCCCGATCTCAAGAGAAATTTCACGATCGAGGAAGGCGTCGACGTCGATGCCACCAGCGAGGGCGCGCTTTATGTCTTTGCGGTCGCGGGCGCGAAAGCCTCCGGCTCAGAGGAGCCGCCGCCGACGCAGCTCTTTTTCGGAAATGAAGCCGAACAAGGCGTCAGACAGGAGACCCAGGACGGGGAAGCCGACCTGTCCGTGGGGCTGGCCGGCGCGCTCTCGATCAACCTCGTGACCGACGACGTGCAGGCGTCGATCGCCGACGCCGGCGAGCTCGAAGCCGGAAGCGTAGCGGTGACCAGCGACAACGCCAGCGACCTCGTCGTCGCGACCGGCGGCCTGGCATTCGCGGAGGCGGGGGATTCGGGGGGCACGAGATCCGAGGGGGGCACGGCCGCCGGACTGGCCGGCGCCGTCAGCTACAATCAGCTGACCGGAACGACCCGTTCGTTCATTCAGTCGACCGATCTCGACCTCACGGCATCGAGCGGCGATGTGCTGCTCATCGAAGCGCAGCGATCCGGCGACATCATCTCGGTTGCGGCCAGCGGGGCCGGGGCCCACGCCACGGGGGCGGAGCTGGAGGGGTCGTCGGGCAAAGCCATCACGGTGGCGGGATCGGTGTCGGTCAACAACGTCGAGGACACCACCGAGGCGCTGCTCATCGATTCCGGAGCCGTGCTGGCAGGCGGCGATGCGACGATCAGCGCCGTCAGCGACCCTCTGATCGTTGCCATCGCGGGTGGGCTGGCATTCTCGTTGGCCAAAGGCGGGGAGACGACGGATGCGACGGCCCTGGCGTTTGGCGTCGCGCTCGGGGTCAACGAGATCGACGGGGACGTGCGTGCCCGGCTCGATGATGCGACGATCGAGATCGGCGGGGCGGGCGAGCTGACCGTCACGGCGACGTCGAATGCGACCATCGTCGGCATTACGCTGGGCAGCGCCGTGAGCGCTGCCGTCGGCGAGGAGGGCGGCGACAGCATTGCCGGCACCGGCGCAGGCTCGCTCTCGATCAATACCATCGATGTGCGGACCGAGGCATCGATCGCAAACGACAGCAATGTCACGGCGGGCAGCGTCGCGGTCACGGCGCAGGATCAATCGCATATCACCGCGCTTGCCGGCGGCATCGCCGTGGCAGCCGGCATCTCCGGCGAAGGTTCCGCCAAGACCGTCGCGGCCGGTGCGGCATTCTCCATCAACTGGATCGGCGGCGGCGACGGCAACCACGTCTGGGCGACCATCGAAGACTCGGACGTCCGCGCGCACGGCGATGTCACTCTCACCGCCGACGAGAACGCCAGCATCGTCAATCTGGCCATCGGCGCAGCGGGCAGCGCCAGCGTCTCAACCGACGGGACGGCCGTGGCCGGCTCTCTGGCCGGATCGATCTCGGCCAACCGGATCCGCAGCAACAATCAGGCGCGGATCAAGAACAGCAGCGTCGATGCTGACGGCGAGGTCAGGGCCAGCAGCACCGATGGGGCCCATATCGTCGCCGACGCCGGCGGCTTTGCGCTGGCGCTTGCCGCCAGTGGCGACAGCAACGCCATCAGCATCGGGGTGGGTGCTTCGATTGCGGTCAATGACATCGGCGTCGATCTGCTGGCCGCCGTCGACGAGAACTCGATCGTCGACGCGAGCAGCCTCACCCTCACCGCCTCGTCGGACTCCACCATCGAGGCGCAGACCCTGGTTGGCAGCGCTGCCGTTTCGGTGAGCGAGGATGGCGCCGAGGCTTATTCAGGCGGGGCTGCGTTCGCGGTCAATTTGATTGCCGATACTACCCATGCCGAGGTCGACGATTTACAGGTCGAGCTTCACAGCGGGGCGGTGACGGTCACAGCGACCGATACCTCGAGCATCGTCTCGGATACCGGGAGCGCGGCTCTGGCGGTCGCGGCGAGCACCACTGAATCTCTGGCTATCAGCCTCGGTGTCGGCGTCTCCGTCAATACCATCAGCGACGACGTCGCGGCGGAGATCGACGGCTCCACGATCACATCGATGGCGGGGGTCGATGTCGAGGCGACCTTTGCTGCAGACATATTCGGCTTTTCGTACGGCCTTGCCGGTGCGATCGGCGGCGGCGTCGAGGACCTGGGGGTTGGAATAGCGGGCGCGGGTTCGATCTCCGTTGCGACGATCGCCGGCAACACGACGGCTGCCATCACGGACAGCACCGTGGATGCAGGCGGCAACGTGACGGTCCACGCCACCGATAGCGCCACGATCGATACGTTTTCGGGCGCGGCGGCCCTGGGTGTGGGAGCCAGCGAAGACATCGGCGTCGGGGTGGCTGTCGGCGTTTCCGTCGCGACCGACGACATCAGCGGGAGCACCACCGCGGCGATCGACGGCAGCACCGTCGAGAATGCCGGCGATGTCAGCGTTGAAGCGATTTCCACCGAGACCGTCCATGCCGTGACTCTCGGCGGGGCGGCTGCCGTCGGGGTGGGGCTCGAGACCGCGGGCGTGGCGATCGCCGGCGCCGGCGCCGTATCGGTCAACGATGTCCACACCGCGGTCACGGCGCGTGCCGAGGATTCGCACATCGACGCCACGGGTGCGGTCGTCATCAGCGCAAGCGATGCGTCGGCGATCACGGCCGACGCCGGCGGCTTCGCCCTGGCGCTGGGCGCCAGCGGCGACGCCCTCGGAATCGCCGTCGGCGTGGGGGCTTCGCTGGCGGTCAACGACATCGGCATCGACGTCCTCGCCGCCGTCGACGATACCGAGGTCAACGCCGGAAATCTGACCGTCGCCGCCTCGTCGGATGCCTCGATCGACGCGCTCAGCTTCGTCGGCACCGCGGCTGTCGCGATCGGCTCGTTTTCGCTGGGCGTGGCAGGCGGCGGCGCAGTGGCCGTCAACAGCATCTCCAACACGGTTGGGGCACGGATATCGGACGGCTCGCAGATCGATCTCAGCAGCGGAGAGCTCAGCGTCACCGCGCGCGATTCGTCGCACATCGATGCGAATTCCGGCGGCGCGGCGCTGGCGCTGGCCATCAGTCCCGGTGGCATCGCGGCCGGCATTTCGTTCGGAGCGGCCCTCGCCGTCAACACCATCAGCAACGGCATCTCGGCGGAAATCGACAATTCCACGGTCACGTCCCCCGCGGGGGTGAGCGTCGAAGCCACGTCCACTGCGGGCATCAGCGCCTTTGCGTTCGGCCTCGCGGGTGCCGTGGCCGCGGGTGCGGGACCGGGGAGCATCGCCCTTGGCGGTGCCGGTTCGGGCTCGATCGATACCATCGCCGACAGCGTTACGGCGCACATCGACGACAGCACGGTCGATGCGGGCGGCAATCTGACGGTCAGCGCGATCGACAACGCCAGCATCGACGCGTCGTCGGCCGGCGTAGCCGTGGCGGTTGCCGTCAGCCTCGATCTGGCAGGGGCGGGGGCTGTCGGCCTCTCCATCGCGATCAACGACATCAATGACAGCACCATCGCGTCGATCGACGGCAGTACCGTCCACGACGCCGGCAGCGTCAACGTAACCGCCAACTCGACCGCAACCGTCGGCGGCGTCACCATCGCGGGTGCCGCGGCTGCCGGCGTCGGAATCAATGCTGCCGGGGTCGCCATCGCGGGTGCAGGCGCAATCTCGATCAACAATATCCACGATGACATCGAGGCGCTGGTCCAAAATTCCACGATCAGCCACACCGGTGCCATCGAGATCAGCGCAACCGATGCATCCGCGATCACCGCTGATGCGGGCGGCTTTGCGCTGGCAATTGCGGCGTCTGTCGAAGGCCTCGCGATCGCCTTCGGGATCGGTGCGTCGATCGCCATCAACGACATCGGCGATACCGTGCTCGCCGGTGTCGAGAACAGTCAGCTCCTCGACGTCGGTGGACTTAGCGTCACCGCTACCTCGACGTCCTCGATCGACGCGCTGAGCATCATTGCCAGCGGCGCCGTCGCCATCAGCGGGACAGGCGCCGGGGCCATTGCAGGCGCGGCCGCGATGTCGGTCAACACGATCAACAACACCACGCATGCCGAGGTCGACGGTTCGCAGGTCACGCTCGACGCTGGGAGCGTTACGGTCGAGGCGAGCGACGCTTCGTCGATCGATGCCGATTCCGGCAGTGCGGCAATCGCGGTGGCGGTGGGTGTGGCCGCAGTCGGGCTCTCGGTTGCACTCGGGGCGGGCCTCTCCGTCAACAACGTCGGCAACGATGTCGAGGCGACAATCGACGGGTCAACGGTTTCGTCCACGGGCGGGGTGAGCGTCGAAGCCACGTCTACGACGAGCATAACCGCGTTTTCGTTCGGCATCGCGGGTGCGGTGGCCGGCGGCGCCGGCGGCGGCGGTGCGCTCGCCGGCGCCGGTTCGGGCTCCGGTGCGTTCATCGGCAACACCACGAAGGCGCTCATCAGCGACAGCACGGTCGATGCGGGCGGTGACGTGACGGTCACGGCCACCGATAGCGCCGCGATCGAGACGGTGGCTGGCTCGGTAGCCGCGGCGGTCGGTGTAGGCGGCGTCCTGGCTGTATCCGTGGCGATTGGTCTGTCCGTGTCGGTCAACGACATCACCGACCACACGAGCGCCCTGATCGAAAACAGCACCTTCGCGGATGCCGGTGACGTCACCGTGGCCGCCGACTCGACGGCGACCATCGACGCGATAACGGTGGTCGGCGCGGTCGCTGTCGGCGTCGGCGTCGGCGGCATCGTCGGGCTTGCCGGAGCCATCTCCGGTGCTGGCGCAATATCGGTGAACACGATCGACAATACGCTCGAGGCGGCTGCGGAGCATTCCGATTTCGCCCTGCGCAGCGGCGCCGACTTCAGCGTCATCGCGGACGACGGCAGCCACTTGACGGCGTCTGCTACGTCAGTGTCGGTCGCAGTGGCTGTCGGCATAGGCATCGTGGCAGGCGGAATAGCAGTCGCGGTCGGAGCGTCGGTCGCGGCGAACGACATCGGCGACATCACGACGGCGCTGGTCGACGATGTCACGGCTGCCCCGCCTGCTGGACAAACCATGGGCCAGTTCGAGGTTGCGGCCGACTCCGACGCGAGCATCACTTCGATTTCAGTGAGCGCGGCCGGCGCCGTCGCCGTCGCGGCCGGGATCGGGGCGGGCATTTCGCTCAGCGGTGCTGGTGCCGCTTCCGTCAACGCCATTGGGAATACGACCCAAGCCGAGGTGGAGAACAGCCACATCGGTCCGGCCCGCCTGGTCACCGTCGAGGCGAGCAATAACGGGGATATCGAGGCCACGGCGGTGGGTGCCGCCATCACGGTATCGGCTGCCCTCGCGGCGGGGTCGCTGAGCTTCGGCCTCTCGCTGACGGACAACGAAATCCACAACGTCACCCTCGCCGAGGTCGAGAATTCCAGCCTCACGAGCGTGGGGGCCGCCTCGGTGCATGCCGCTTCGACCGGGCATATCGACGCGAACTCCATCGGCGCGGCCATTTCGATCGCGGGCGGCGGCGGCGCCATCGCGGGCGCGATCGTGGCCAGCATCGCCAACAACGCGATTACCAACAGCACGCAGGCGCTGGTGCTCGACAGCGCAGGTCCGGGCCAGGGGCTGCTGGCGGCCGGCGACATCAGCATCGATGCCAGCGATGTCACCAGCATCCACGCCGTCGACGTGGCGGCGAGCGTGTCCGTCGCGCTCGGCGCCATAGCGGGTGCGATCTCGGTCGCGGCATCGCCCGCGACCAACACGATCGACAACCTCGTGCGCGCCAATATCGACGCCTCGAACGTGGCGTCGACCGGCGGAAACATCGACGCTACCGCCACGTCGAACAACGACATCGAGGCGACGTCCCAGGCTTATTCACTTGCCGCCTCGCTCGGCGCGAGCGGCGCCGGCGCCGGCTCCAGCGCCAATAACCTGATCGGCGAGGGCAGCGATCCGGCTACCCGGCAGACCACTGAAGCATCGATCACCGGCGGCTCCACGGTCAGCGCCAGTGGCACGGTCACCGTCGAGGCACATGACGTCTCGAACATCAGCGCCCTGGTCCTCGCACTGGCGGCGGCGGGCGGCGCCGGTTCGGCGGCCCTCGGCATCTCGCTCAGCGACAACCAGATCGGGGGTACCGTCGCGGCGCACATCGACAATTCGTCTGTGACCTCGACGCAGGACAACATCGTCGTTTCCGCGTCCGCCGTTCAGACGGTCGACGTGCAGTCGGTCGGCGTCGCGGCGTCCAACGGGCTGAGTGCGTCCGGCGCTCAGGCCGATTCGAAATTGACCGACACCGTGGAAGCCTATGCGCATTCGGCCACGCTGACAGCCTTCGGCAAGGTCACGGTGGAGGCGAGCTCGAGCCACACCGGCACCGCCAGCACCGACAGTGTCGGCGCCGGCGCCCTCGATTTTGCGATCGCGCTGCCGAGCGTCGAGATCGGCGGCAGCACGCTCGCCTTCGTCGATGGCATCAGCACCGTCGTGGCGCCCGGCGGCCTCGACATCACGGCCTATTCCAACGCGGTTGCCAGCGCGGACGCGGTGCCGCTGGCCGTCGGCCTGATCAATGTCGGAACGACCGGAGCAAAAACGACGGTCGATCGTCTCACCGACGCGCACCTGGGCGCGGCGTTCGACGATGGCAACAACACGGCGAGCAGCATCACGGCCGGCAACGTCAGCATCAGCGCCAGCTCGGACACCAGCGCCAACGCCACTGCCCACGGCGGCGGCGGCGGCGGGATATCGATCAACGTCTACGTCGTAGAGGCAGACAACAGCAGCGACGTTCGCGCCTATGTCGGCGCCAATGCTGCGCTCAGCGTCGATTCGCTTGATGTCGTGGCGAACGCCAACTCGCGCACCGCGAATACCAATTCGCTCATCGTTTCCATCAGCGTAGTCGATGCCGCCGGCACGAATTCGACGGCCAACGTCGGCGGCGTCACCGAAGCCTTCATCGGCAGCAACAGCACCGTCGCGAGCAGCGGCACGGTCTCCATCCTCGGGGAAAGCGGCAAGACCAACGCTACTGCGCAAGCCACGCTGGGACAGGGTGGCATTCTGGCCGGCATCGGCGGCACCGTATCGCACGCCGACGATACGAGTTCGACCACCGCATCGGTGCGCGACGGCGCGCATATCGGTGCCGGCGAACTCGACATCAAGACCGATTTCAAAGGATTCGGCTACCGCCAGCGGGTTCGTGGCGGGAGGTGGCCTCATCGAGGCGCAGGGCGTCGCGGCGGAGAGCGACGTCACGCCGACGAACAAGGCTTATGTCGGCAACGACGTGCAGATCACGACCAGTGGCGATGTCAGCATCGTGGCGCTGGCCGAGTCGGCCGAAGGCCATGCCGACGCGTCGTCCGTCGGCGGAGGCCTTGCGGCGGTCGGCGTCGGTAACGGTACGCTGAACATCGTGCCGACCGTGCTCGCATTCATCGGCGGCAACACGACGACGATCCATACCGGTGGCAATCTCATCGTTTCGGCGGACCTGCCGGTCCAGCAAAACGCCACCCCGCTGGGCGACACCTTCGACCCGTCGGATGTCAACACGTCGGCGGACACCATCACGTTCGAGGACCACGGTCTGCAGACCGGCGATGTCGTCAGCTACGACACCGACGGAAACAGCGCCATCACGACCTTCACGGGTCCGCTGAGCACGACGCGCAATTTCACCGTCATCGCCAAGGACGCCAACACGCTGCAGCTCGGCGACACCTTCAGCGGCACGCCGATCGACGACAGCAATCCGTTCGGGGCGCCCGCCGGCGCTTCCGGCGTCGACGCGGCACGCGACATCATCGTGTTCGCCACGCCTGACAACTTCGAGACCGGCGATGCGGTACGCTACGACAACGATGGCGCGCTGCAACTGGTCGGCGGCCTCAACCAGGGCACCGGCGACAGCGGCATTTTCTACGTCCGCAAGATCGACGACCGTACCATCAAGCTCACGCAGACGCGGGACGAGGCACTGGTCGCGCCGACCGGCTTCAATGTCGGGCCGAACCTGATTACCGGCGGCGATACCCTGAATATTGCCAACAGCTACACGGGCGGCCAACAGCTGACCTATCGGGCGCCGGCATCAGTCGAATTCAACAGCAAGGCCGTCGATTTCGACAACACCAACACCCAGACCTATACCAGCGTCGACAACAACATCATCTTTCTCGGCGAAGATACGAACGGTGACGGCGTCGCGGACAAGGGCCTCGCCGCCAGACATGCAGACCGGCGAGAAGGTCACCTACTACGCGGACAATCCGAACGATCCGATCGGCGGGCTCGTCAGCGGCCATTCGTATTACGTCATCAAGCTCAACGATTTCCAGATTCAGCTGGCGGCCACGCTCGACGGGACCAGCTCGAACGACGGCGGCAACATCGACGTCACGCCGATCGCGCTCAACCCCGACAAGTCGGATGTGGGCGCCAGGGTGCAGCACATGCTCGTGCCGCAGGCGCTCGGCGGGCTCACCGACGGCGTGACCTACACGGTGTTCAACCCGACCTCGAGCTCGTTCCAGCTGAAGGATTCGACCGGCGCGCTGGTGACCGGCCTCTCGCTCGACGGGGCCACGGGCACGCATTTCCTGAACGAGGAAGGCGGGATCGATCTTACCCCCACCGGCCAGGAGTTCGAACGCGACGATCGGCGGGGCGACGACGGCGGGCGACGTGCTCAAGCTCGACATCCGCTGGGTCTCCCCCGTCGATGGTACCGACCAGGCGGCGACGGTGAGCTATACGGTGCAGAACCACGACACCATCGCCAATGTCGTGTCGGGCCTGCTGGCCTCCGCGCAGGGCAACGCGAAGCTTGCCGGGGCGGGCTTTACGTTCACGACGAACGGCGACGTGCTCGCCGTCAACAACCCCAACGCCTACACGGTCACCGGCAAGGTGACCGGAACCAGCGAGACACTCGCCGTCGCGGAGCTCGAAAACAGCCTGCACCTGGACCTCGTCAGCGCGAGTGACGGCGCGAACAAGCTGCTCGGAGAGATCGACGAGCTCGCGAACCCGATCACCCCCGGCGCCTCGTTGCGCGACATCCATCCGCCGACGGACAGCGGGGTCTCGACCGTATCGGCGAGCGGCGGCGCTTTCGGTTTCGCCGGCGTCAGCGTTCCGACCGCCGTGGCGACCTTCACGCCGACCGTGCAGGCATCCGATGCCGCCGACCTGCTCGATGTGGCCGGCGACGTGTCGATCACGGCGCATTCCGCCGGCTTCGTCTCGGCATTCGCGGACTCGACGGCCGCCGGGTTCGTCGGCGTCGGCGCCTCCAGCGCCACCGTGAATTACACCAACGTGGCGAACGCCCTCCTCGCGAACGGTGTCGACATCATCGCGGGCGGCGATTTCGCGCTCGACGCACTGAGCGAGATGACGACCCGTGTCACCTCGCAAGCATTGGGTGCCGGGTTTATCGGCGTTGCCTCGGCGGACGGCACCACCCATCTGCACAGCGACACGGACGTGACGGTCGGCAGCGACGCGGATATCAGTGCGCGCACCGTCAGCCTCGACGCGGAGGTCACGAAGCTCGACGCGTTCGCGCACTCGGCTGCTACCGCCGGCGGCTTCGCCGGTGGTGCGGGCTCCAATGCGGAAAACGATCTCCATTCGGACACAAACGTGCTGCTCGAGGGCGACGACTCGAGCCACGCGCTGATCGACGCCCTGGAAGGCGTCGATATTCACGCCTTGCATACGGGCGTTCTCGTCGATCGCGAGGCCGATCACGCCTTCTATGGCCTCTTCGGCGGCAGCGGCGCCAGTGGCGACAATGACGGCGAGCTGACCAACACCGTCGACGGCGATTCCGGCGTCACCATCGTCACGGCGCCGCGTGCGAGCGCGGCGACGAGCGGCGTTGTGCCGCCGACGACGCTCGACACCGACCTGCCGGCGGGCTTCGGCAGCGTCGCCGTGCTGGTCAAGGCCAACAATGGCAGCGTGGACATCAGAGACGGCAATAACCTCAACACCGACGCACGCAACATCAACTGGAACTCCGACATCACGGTCAGCGCGGGGCCGGCACCCGAGCTCGTGGTCGGGCCGGACGGCCGCGTGATCAGCGCGACCAACATCACCGTCGACGGTATTGCCAACCCGGCGGCGGGGACCGATCTCAGCGGCTTCGGCGCCGTCAACGTGGCGGACATCACCAACTCCGCGTCCGGCGAGATCGTGTTCGAGGCGGGCAACTCGATTACCGGCGGACACCTCGCGGGCGATCATTGGTGGGGCACGTTCACGTTCTTCGACAATTACCAGAGCGTGCGCATCATCAACGAGTTGGCGCTGGACCTGATCATCAACAATATCGACCTGATCCAGGTCCCGTCGCAGCCGAAAGTCCTTCTGGATACGACACCACCGGCGAAAACCGAGAACGCCAACGACTCCGTCAAGGTGCAGTTCGCGATCGTCCAGGGACGGGTGCCCTCGGTCATCGATATCCGCGACCTCAACCTGCAGCCCAATGCCGCCGCCGATCCGTCGAATATCATCCTTGCCGGTGGTGGACTGCCGGGCACGAACGACGCGGCCATCGAAAATCCGGCCGGCGATACTCGCATCCTGAACACGCTGGGCGATATCCTGTCGGAGCCGCCGGCGGGTTCGCAATCGATCATCCGTACCCGGACCATCGGCGACCCGTTCTCGCCCGTCGCCGCCGACGACTTGCTGGGGCTTGCGGATGGTCCGTTCGTTGGCGGTCTGCAGTTCGCGACCAATGGCGCCAACGAGGATACGATCGCCCGCACCGACAACGGCGACTGGACCAATTTCGGTCTCGCCGCGGGCGACCTGATCAAGATCAGCAACGATCCGGTCAACGCCGGCGTCTATCAGATCGACTCGATTGGTGGCACGAACAACAGCATCATCACCCTGAAGGCCGTGGGTGCGGTTACGGCGGAATCGACGTCCGCGATGCTGTCGCTGTTCCATGGCATCGAGGCGACCGCCGGCAATATCGGCACCGCCGATGCCCCGATCCGCATCGATCTGGTTCAGAGCGCCGCCGGAAACGAGGCGCTGTTCGCCAAGGCTGGCCAGAGCGTCAATCTGGATGTGCAAACCCACCTGCGCGAGGACATTCCCGCGGGTGAGATATTCCAGCCGACGCTCAACATCATCGAGGCCGGCACCGACGCCAATATCACGATGCGGGCGAGCGTCGTCGATAATCAGACGATCGGCGAGAGCGGCATTGCGGTCGACGTGCCGAGCGAAACGGCCTTCGGCGATCCGGCCTTCGCTTCGTCCTACCATACGTTCTTCACGTTCTTCCGGCCCGACGGCAGCAGGCCGTCAGGCGTCGCCGACGCCGGCCTGCCTGGCCGGGTGTTTGCCCCCGATCCGGCGGGAACGCCGATCGACAGCACGTACAATTACGGGCTGATCGAAGCCGGCGGGAACATCGTTCTCAACGCCCTCGATTCATCCCCGACCGCGACCGAGGTCAATGTCCAGGGCACCACGGACATTCTCGGGAACGGCCACATCGATGTGCTGACCAACGGGTTCATCACGCTCACCGAGTATGCGGGTGACATGCGGGTGGGCGACATCACGTCCACGGCCAACGACGTCACGCTGAAGGCGCCGCAGTCCATCGTCGACGCGCTCGCCGATGCGGACGCGGACGTGACGGGCCGCAACATCACGCTGCGGGCGATCGCCGGCGGCATCGGTTCGGCGGACAATTTCCTCGAAACCGACCTGCTCGACACGATCGCGGGCGTTGCCCAAAGCGGCGTTCTCAGGGCGGATGCGCCGCTGAGCATCTACATCGAGGAAACCGAGGGCGACCTGCGGGTCGACCATGTGATCTCCGCGACCGGCGATGTCACGCTGGTCGCGCGTGCCGGGTCGATCCTGGATGCCAACAACGACGTCAATCCCGACAGTGCGGACGGGACGTATCGCGATGCGGACGGCCGGGTGCGCCAGGCGATCAACGTCGCGGGCGTGAACATCGATCTCGACGCCCGCGGCACCGGCAGCATCGGCCTCTCCACCGACGACCTGCAGATCGACACCGGGGCCGCAGGCCGTCTGTTCGCCCAGGCTGCCCAGAACGTGTTCATCACCGAGGTGAACGGCCAGCTCGATGTCCTGGCCGCGCGTGCCCTGGGCGGCGACCTGCGCCTGACCGTGCCCGATACGAGCGCGGTGAACACCGAGAACCTGGTGCTCGATAGCGGCGGAGGATCCGCCCGCATTAACGAGAGCGGACCGCTGCAGATCGATGCGACCGAGATCGTCGCCGCCGGCACCATCGCGCTGTGGGTGGGCGACAACGTCCTCACGTCGTCCACCAGCCGGATCGTGGCCGGCCGGGGCATCACCATCCGGGGCGACGAGCGGCGGAACGGCGATGACGCCGATCCGGGTGATGCCGATCCGGGCTTCGGTACGGTGATGAACCTCGGCGGGACGATCGGCAGCAGCAACCCGCTGGCGACCACGGCCCGCGGCTTTACGAGCATCTTCGGGAATAATGACGTCGATACGTTCAACTTCAATCAGACGCTTCTGACCGCCAACACGCGCGTCTATGGCAGCCAGTACGACACGGCGACGACCGCGGACGGCGAGGACCGCTTCTACGTCAACCAGCTGCAGTCGATGAACATCGACCGCGCCGGCAATGGCAACACGCTGACACTGGATGGCGAGAGCGGCACGGACTACTATTTCATCTACACCAGCGGCAGCCAGCACGCGCAAAACAACTACGTCATCAACGTGCTGGACAGCGGCGCGCCGGATGACGGCGTCGACGAGCTGACCGTCTATGGGGCCGACAGCGCGCTGAACGACGCCGGCGATCCGGTCGACGACATCTTCCTGCTGCGGGCGATGAACTTCATCCCCAACGAGCCGGAGGCGTCCTCGCCCGGATTCGTCGCGCTGCTGCACGGATCCCTCGACGCCGCCATGGCGGGCACCAGCCCGGCGGCGGTGGAGCGCGTGAACTACGACGATCACCTGGGCCGTCTGACGGTCGACGGGCTCGGCGGCAACGACGCTTTCTATGTCGACGACAACCGCGCCATCACCACGCTGGACGGTGGTGCGGGCAACGACACGTTCCAGATCGGGCAGATTTTCGGCACGCCGCGCGACACCGGCGCCGACATTCCGGCGTCTGACCAGTTCCAGACGATCGCGACGACCCGCGGCTACGTCAGCAATGGCATCAGCGCCCCGCTGCTTGCCGAAGGCGGGACCGGCAACGACACCTTCACGGTCTACAGCGACAAGGCGGCGCTGCGACTGGAGGGCGATGCCGGCGATGATCTGTTCATCGTCGAGGCCTTTGCGCTCGCGCAGACCAATCCGGATGGAACGATCGCGACCGATGCGAACGGCGTCGCGATTCCGCTGACCACGGGCGGCTCGTCGAGCACGGGCGCGACGAACATCCTGACCGGCGCGGGTGACGATACGGTCGAATACAACGTCAATGCGCCGGTCTCGATCGACGGTGGCACCGGTTTCGACAAGGTGATCGTCATCGGGACCGAGTTCGCTGATCGGTTCGTGATCACCGACCAGGGCGTCTTCGGCGCCGGAATCAGCGTGACTTATTCCAATATCGAGTTGCTCGAGGTCGACGGGATGGACGGTGATGACACCTTCACGGTGCTCAGCACGCCGGCCGGAGTCGTCACCCGTCTCGTCGGTGGGAATGGCAGCGATACGTTCGATGTGGCGAGCGACGTCACCAACGTCGTCACCACGCAGGACCTGGGCGGCGAGTCCTCGTTCATCAATCACGAGGTCCAGTCGCTGGATCTGAACTACAATGGATTGCTGACCACCGGCATCGACCTCAGCATCGCGGGCGAACCGCTCGCGGCCGTGCCGGGCGGGCTGTCCAGCTTCGGCAACGTCATCATCAACGAGTTGGGCGGCGACACCTCGGTGCGCCAGACGTCCTCGGGCGACTGGGGCACGACCGACGACTACACCGTACAGCTCGCGGTCGCGCCGACGTTGGGCACGACGGTCTATGTGACCGTCTCGGCCGCGCTCGCCCCGCAGGAGAGCCAGCAGTCGGGCGGCGATTCGGTGCTGGTCTCGACCGATCCTGCCGAATTCGAGCATACCGACATCGTGAATGGTGTCCCGACGACCGTCCGGGACCATAGTGTCGTCCTGGCGTTCGACAGCACCAACTGGAACGTGGCGCAGACGGTTCATGTCGCCGCCGCGAACAGCACCGTGCCGCAAGGCCAGCGAACGGTGGTGATCAGCCACTCCGTCGTGGCGGTGGTCACCAACGCCGCGGCGGCGAGCGCGGCCGCGCAGGCGGCGACGCTCGCCCTCTACAACCACACCCTGGTGCGCAACGTCGCGGTGAACGTCAGCGACGATAACGTGCCGAACCTCGTGATCACCGAAACCGGCGGCAAGACGCAGGTGCTGGAAGGCAGCCTGGTGCCATTGCCGGATGGCACGACGCAGGGCATTGCCGACACCTTCACGGTCGGCCTGACCAGCCCACCGTCCACTCCGACCACCTTCCAGCTCAGCTACGACCACAGCCGGCTGCAGACGTTCGTCAACGGCGTGGCGACCGACACGGTCAGCTTCAACCAGAGCAACTGGCAGAGCGGCATTGTGGTCACCGTCCAGGCGGTCGACGACAACCTCCGGCAGGATCCGGCGGATTCACCGATCGCCTTCGCATGGAGCGCCGGCGATGCGTCGTTCAGCGGCGTGACCGGCCGTGTCGACGTGACCGTGCTCGACAACGACACCGCTGGCGTGATCGTCAATCAGCCGAATGGTCCGATGGTGATCAGCGCCGACGGCACGGTGACGGGCACCTACACGGTGCGCCTCACCTCGGCGCCGACCAGCGATGTCACGATCACGCCGGTGGGTGATGGACTGACGACGGAATCGCTGTCGTCTCTGACCTTCACGCCGACGAACTGGTGGAAGGAGCAGACCGTCACGGTGACCGCCGTGCCGGTGTCGGCGGGCTCGCCGCTGCTGCATCCGGGCACGAAAGAGTTCGCCGTGCAGCCGCACCTGCTGACGTCGCTGCACGGGCCGCTGGAGATCGACGGCGGCGTTGGCACCGATGCCCATCCGCTGGTCAACGGGGTGATGATGCCGGGCGAAACCAACGCGCCGGTCTTCAAGATCGCGACGCCGCCGCCCGAATCGACCCAGATCGACGTGCTCAATGTCTATGACGACTCCAGCCAGCAGGACAAAATCGGCACGCTGACGGGCGCCCAGCTGACGGGCTTCGGCATGGCCGACGGTCTGACGTTCACCCACACCGCCTTCGGCGAAAGCAACGTCGTTCCGGGCGGCATCACCTACGGCACGGTCAATCCGGACGGAACCACGTCGAGCAACATCGAGGTGCTCAACCTGCTGATGGGGCAGGGCAACGATCACCTCGACATCACCAGCACGCTGCACACCACCGCCGATCAGGGCGGGCTGACGGTGATCCAGGGCGGCGGCAACCTGCCGGTCCAGGCGCCGGTCGCCGGCGTCTACACCGGCAGCATCATGGGCGACACCATCATCGCCACGTCGCCGATCCCGGGCCAGACCGGCGGGCCGACCTCGCCGCTGGTGATCTTCGGCGACACGTCGCAGGACGGATCGTGGTATGCGGGCGTGCCGTATCAGGCGCTGGGCGATCTGATCTCGCAGGGCAGCGGCGCGCAGCAGCGGAATTTCCCGCGCGCCAATCCGTTCCGTAACAGCGGCAACGACCTGATCGACGCGAGCGCCTTGTTCGCCAACTACACCGGATCGCCGACCGACGTGGGGGTCACCATCTATGGCGGCGCCGGCGACGACACCATCAAGGGCACGCAGATCGGCGACTATCTGGCCGGCGGGTCGGGCAACGACCACATCTACGGCAACGGCGGCGACGATCAGATCTACGGCGATTCCGGCATCAACGTCGATGTGATCTCGCGCGTGCTGTCGTTCCCGACAGTCAATGCCAGCCTGGCGCCCAACAGCGACGGGCTGACGGCCGGTCAGGATTCCATCGATGGCGGCAGCGGCGCCGACATCATCTTCGGCGACCACGGCATCATCACGCAGGCGATCCCGGACGCGCAGCGGATCCTGAACCTCGGGCAGATCACCGACATCCGCACGACGCAGCCCGGCAACGGAGCCGCGGACACGATCAGCGGCGGGGCGGGCTCCAACCGCATCTTCGGCGGCGGCGCCAGCGACACCATCACCGCCGGCGATGACCCGAACATCATCTTCGGCGATCAGGGGCACCTGAGCTACAATTCGGGCGATTTCCGCGGCATGGACGCCCAGGGCAACGTCCTGATCGGCGCCACCGACGGCGACCTGACGACCCTCGATCTGGCGGAGAGCGTGGACACCGCCGCCCAGTACGGCGCGGCCGATACGATCACCACGGGTGCCGGCGACGACATCATCATCGGCGGCCAGGGCGGCGACACGATCGACGCGGGTGCCGGCCAGAACATCGTGTTCGGCGATCACGGCCAGATCCTGCGGACAGGCAACGGGGTGAACACGCCGGCGCCGTTGGATCCCAACAAGACGCACGACAACTACTATCAGATGCCGGCGCTCGGGCTGGTCACCTCGATCGATGCGACGGCGGCCGACGGCGGTGCCGACACGATCACGACCGGCATCGGCCGCGACATGATCTTCGGCGGTCAGGGCGGGGACATCATCAACGCCTTCATCAGCAGCGGCGGCACGGCGGCGCAGGACGGCAACAACATCGTGTTCGGCGACTTCGGCGAGGTCGATTACATCTCCGAAGAGGTCGCGCAGAATTCGCCGTTGAACCCGATCCGCACCAACGATATCGACCGCATCTGGTCGCTGTTCACCGCTCAGGGCGGCGACGACAATATCGCCACCGGCGACAAGAACGACATCATCATCGGCGGCGCCGGAAACGACACGATCTCGGCCGGCAGCGGCACGAACATCGTGCTCGGCGACAACGGCACGCTGACCTCCGCGCCGATCGACTCGGATGCGACCGCCATCTGGTCGGTGCATCTTTTCAATCTGGGCATCGTGCAGACGATCGACCCGGCGCCGGCGGACGGCGGGAACGACACGATTACGACGGGCGACGGGGCCGACATCATCTTCGGCGGCCAGGGCAACGACATCATCAACACCTTCGCCAGCAGCGGGGGCACGGCGCAGCAGGATCAGAACAACATCGTGTTCGGCGACTTCGGCGAGGTCGACTACGTCTCCGAAGAAATCCAGCAGAACAATCCGTCGGTGAACCCGATCCGCCTGACCGATATCGACCGCGTCTGGTCGCTCTTCACCGCTCAAGGCGGGGACGATCAGATCACGTCGGGTGACAAGAACGACATCATCATTGGCGGCACCGGCAACGACACCATCGATGCGGGCGAAGGCCGGAACATCGCGATCGGCGACAATGCCAAGCTGACCTCGACGCCGTTCGACTCGGATGCCACCGCGATCTGGGGCGTGCCGCTCTTCAATCTGGGCGACATCCAGACCATCGGGTTCGGCCCTGGGGACAACGGCAACGACACGATCACGGGCAGCCAGGCCAACGACATCCTGTTCGGCGGCGGCGGCGACGACACCATCTATGGACTCGGCGGCGACGACATCATTTTCGGTGACCAGGGCGAGGTCTCAGCCGCTAACGGCCAGCCGCTCGGCTCGAGCCAGTCGCTGGTGTGTGGGGATCTGGGTGGACCCATCAACTACACCGCGATCAATTCGTTCGTCGTGAACGGCGTGGCGGTGCCGGTGACGGTTGCGGGGGGCGGCGCGGGCAACGACCGGCTCTTTGGTGGTGACGGCAACGACATCATCATGGGCGAGCAGGGCTCGGATATTCTTTATGGCGGCAATGGCGACGACATCCTGATCGGCGGCAGCAACGTCTCGGGCGCCCAGGACAGCAACGATTACATCGATGGCGGCGCCGGCAACGATGCGATCGCCGGGGACAACGCGGAGATCTGCTTCCGGCCCGATGATCTCGATCCGCGGTTCCGCGTGCTGAGCGGCACGCAGATCTATGCCTCGCCCGGCATGACCGGCCTGACCACGGCACAGGCCATCGGCACCGGAAGCCTGGTGACCGGCGCGGCGCAGAACGATCCGAGCCACGAAACGCAGTATGAGATCACGCTGCTCGATGACGTGCAGAACGACGGTCTCCTCGCGAGCGACACCCTGCCGACCACGCCATCCAACGAGTACGGCAACGACTACATCGCGGGCGGCGCGGGTGACGACGAGATCTTCGGCCAGCTCGGCAACGACGTCATCCAGGGCGACGGCACCATCGGCATGTTCGCCGGCAGCACGGCCTATCAGCTCGCGCAGGCGCAGCTCACCCTGCAACTCGCGACCGGCGGGACGTATCAGCTCCCGACGAGCGGCTTCACCACCTTCGGCGCCGCCCGTGGCGGGCCGGTGCCGACCGATCCCAACAATTTCGGTTTCAGCGCCAACTTCTCCGGCGCGCTGACCGTCAACCCAAGCTTCGAAGGCGCGGGCGACGGCAACGACTACATCGAGGGCAACGGCGGCAGCGACGTCATCTTCGGCGGCCTCGGCCAGGACGACATCATCGGCGGCAGCTCCGATCTGTATGGGTTGACGGCGCGCAGCCAGCGTCCTGACGGCTCAGACATGATCTTCGGTGGCGCCGGAACGGAGATTTCGCTCAACGATCCGGGCCAGGCAACCGTCGACAGCAACGGCAACATCACGGTGAATGCCGGCGGCCACGCGCTCAACTCCGACACGATCATTGGCGACAACGGCAATATTTTCCGGCTGGTCGGCGTCAACGGCGTGGCACGGGGCACGGCCGGCACGAGCGCCACGATGGCCTGGAACGCCGCAGGATCGAACGGCGTCGCAAGCATCAACGGCCTGCTCGTCTACAACTACGACTCCGACGCGGTCGGCACGAGCACCGGAACGACTGGCATCACCGCCGCCATCGACAACCACATCGTCGTGCGTGCGGTCGAGCAGCTCGACTACACGCCGGGCGGCGTCGACTTCAACCCGGCCTCGGCGAAGCTCGACATCGGCGGGGCTGACGAAATTCACGGCGAAGGCGGCGACGATTTCATCTACGCGATGACGGGCAGCGACGCCGTGTATGGCGAGGGCCAGAACGACAACATCATCGGCGGTTACGGCAACGACTGGATCTCCGGCGGCACCGGTGACGACGCGATCATCGGCGACGATGGCCGGATCTACATGAGCCGCAACAGCATGAGTGCGGATCCGACCAACGCCGGCTATCTGATCAGCCAGGGTGAGGCGCTGAACGGCATCGCGCCGCTGCTGTCAAGCGACGCCGATCCGAAATACGACGACGGGAACGTGCTCAACGAGCTGATCTCGACGCCCGGCAACATGCAGGTCGACACCATCAATCTCAGCGGTGCCCTGAAGGCGACCGTCGATCTCACCCCGTTCAGCGTCGACCCGGTCTGGAACAGCAATCCCAACCCAACCGCGGATGAAATCGTGCCCAAGGGACACGACGACGACATCATCTTCGGCGGTCTCGGCAATGACTGGATCCATGGCGGCTCGGGCGACGACGCGATCTCGGGCGCCGAGGCGCTGCCGCTGTCCTACACGCAAACCGAGGATGCCAACCTCAATCTGGCCGGCATCGCGGAAACCGACTACTTCCATCCGTACAATCCGGGTGACGCGCTGCGCTTCAACCCGATCGATCCCAATTCGCTGCATCCGCAGATCGCCGGCCGGACCGGGGAGTTCGCTCTCTACGACGAGAATGATCCGTTCCGGCAGATACTGCTCAATCCGGATGGCACGCTCAACAAGACCGGCAACGGCCTGCAGTTCTTCCTGAACTTCAACCAGAACGCGGGCGTCTTCGTGCCGGGCGGCACGTCGCAGCAGAACGGTAGCCAGTCCGTCACTTATGGGTCGGCGCACAGCGACGGCAACGACGACATCTTCGGCGACAACGGCAACGACTGGATCGTCGGCGGCACCGGCCGTGACGAAATGTTCGGCGGTTGGGGCAACGACCTGCTGAACGCGGTCGACGATCAGACGGTCAACGGCGGGCTCAACAACGTGCCGGTGACGCAGCCGAGCTACGAGGATCGCGCCTACGGCGGCGCCGGCAAGGACGTGCTGATCGCCAATACGGGCGGCGATCGCCTGATCGACTGGGTCGGCGAGTACAACAGCTACCTCGTGCCGTTCTCCGAGTTCGGCATGGCGACTGTCAGCCGTACGCTGCAGCCGGAACTGCATGACTTCCTTTACGCGGAATCGCTCGGTGACGGCGTTGACCCGACGCGCTACTCCGATCTGAACAATGGCGCGGCGGCACCCAGCCCGACGAAGAACGACCCGAACCCGGGGCGCAACGGCGAGCCGGCGGGCGAGCTCGGCCTGGTCCTGCAGCAGGACGCCGCGTGGCACGGCCAGACCGGAGCGCCCACCGATCCGCAAGCCGGTAACACGCCGGGTACGCAGCGGGACGTGCTGCGCAGCGCGTCCTTCAGTGGCAACGGCCCGAGCGGCATGCTGACGGACACCGGCACATGGTCGGTGACGGCAGGTGCCATTCAGAACGCCGTCAACACCGCGGCGGGCGACAACGTCAGCCTGTTCGATCTCGACACTTGGCTGCCGTCTTATTACGAGGTGCAGTCGACCTTGAAGGTCACCAACGGTGGCAGCCAGGCCAACGGCTTCATCATCTTCGACTACCAGAGCCCGACCGACTTCAAATATGCCGGCATCGATGTCACGCATAATGTCTTGAAGATCGGTCAGCGTACGGCGTCGGGGTGGACTGATCTCGCCACGCTTCCGGCCGGCAAGCCGAGCCTTTCCTTGAACCAGAACAACACTCTCTTGCTCGCTGCCAACGGCTCGACAGTTACGCTGACCTTGGGTTCCGGCGCCGGAAAGAATGCTCAGTCCTTGAGCCTGTCGTACACCTTTGCGGATCCGTTGAACGACGGCGCGCTGGGCGTCGGCACGAACAACTCGCTCGCCGCGTTCAGTGCCTATACGGTGCAGACGGTGCCGATCAACTTCACGTACTCGGTGCTGGAGGACTTCTCGGACGGCGTTGCCAATAACTTCACTCCGCTGGCCGGGACGTGGACGACCACGAGCGGCACTGCCGGCCGCTATTCCGCGACGGCGCCCGCAAACGGTGTCGCCATCAGCGCGCGGCCCCTGGCGGTGGCCCCGCTCTCCTATGTCGAGTACTCGGCGACCGTGAACGCCAGCAAGGCAGGTACCTATGCGGGCCTGACGTTCGACGCCACCTCGGCCAATGATTTCCTCTATGCCGCTGTGATTGCTGGCACGAACCAGGTGGTGCTGGGTCATCGCAGCAACGGCGTCTGGTACGTCGACGCCACGGCGAGCGCGACCATCAAGGCCGGGACGGACTACAGCTTGCTCGTCGCGCTGTCGGACGACACGACGAACAATGTGAATGTCGTGCTCAACGGTACGACCGTACTGAGCGTCAACTATAACTTCCTCGTGCATGACGGCGGCGTCGGGCTGTTCGCCCGCAACGGCAACGCGTCGTTCGACAATGTGCTGATCCGCGGCGACGACATCGCCTATGCGGGCGGCGGCGTCCCGCAGGTGGCGGCGGTGACGGCCTCTCCATCGACCGACCTCGCCTCGGTGACTGCGGACGGGTTGGCCGCCATTGTCGCCACCGCAAAAGACCTGTGGACCTCGGCGCTTGGCGCCGGCGATCAGCGATTGGCAATCCTCGACCAGGTAACCGTTCTGGTGGCCGACTTGCCCGACGGGATGCTTGGCGCAACGACCGGCACCACGATCGTTCTCGACGGCAGCGCTGCTGGGTGGGGCTGGTTCGTCGACCCGACGCCCAACGACAGCAGTGAATTCTCGATCCGCTTGGCGAGCGGGGTGCTGGCGGCGGCCCCGTCGAGCCCGGCTGCTGGACACATGGACCTGCTCACCACCGTGGTGCACGAGATGGGCAATGCCATGGGCTTCGCGGAAGATCAGGGGCAGGACGTCGCCGGCATGACCTTGCAGGCCGGCGAACGGCGGGTGCCCGTTGCGGCCGATCCACCGGTCTTGGGAGCGGCGTTGCAGGACGTTCCGCCGGCCGCCACGCTGCCGTCGGGCCCGGGTGCAGTGCCCGTCGCGTTCACGTCGAATGCGGAGCCGGCGAACGCACCGAGTTGTGTCAATTCAGGCCAGCCGATCACTGGCTTGGCACCGGCTTCAAGTATCATGCCCGGCGCCGTGCCGCAGCCCACATCGCACGTGGTGGATGCCGGTTCTCTCGAGGGATCATTGGTTTCCCTTGAAGGGCCATCGACCTTGGCGCAGGGCTTGGCGGTCGATTTGTCCCGATCGCGCGCTGGGTCGCCGTCGGCGGAAATATCGGCCGATCCATCGCAGGTCGACTATTATCCAAGATCTTTCCACGCGGTGGCGTCGGGGTCGAACGAGATTGACCCTCCGACCGTCGTCTGGAATAACGATCGCGCCAGCGGCTCCGACTCGACTGCGGATTCATCGGAAAGCACGCCGGGCTGGCTGGACGACTTCCTTAACCATCTTGGTCAGACCGAAACGCAGCGGAATCCGAATGCGGGAATTCGCGTGCATCTGTCGCCATGAATTGTACCGTGTGACGCGTAACAAGGAGCCGCATCAACAATGGCAACGCAATTGCTGATCTACGAAACGGTCGTGCCGTTGCAGGTCGCACGCCACCGTGATTGCGCAGTGGAGCCCAGAGGCGACTATGGTTTCAGTCGTAAGGTTAATTCGGTGCCGTTGATGGCGGCTGAATTTCCTGACGCAGCGTCGGAATACGCCATCGTGTTCACCGGCGCCGAGAACAACATCATGCCCGTCGCGATCCTTGGGATGCGTGGAAAGGAGAATGTCTACGTATCGAAGGACGCAACATGGCATGCCAAATACATTCCGGCGTTTGTGCGCCGCTATCCGTTTGTGTTTTCCCTCTCTCCCGATGAGAAGCGATTCGTGCTGTGCGTCGACGAAGCCTTCACGGGATTCAACCGCGAGGGCCGCGGACAACGAATTTACGGCGATGACGGCAAGCCATCCCCGTACACCGACAATATGCTGAAATTCCTGACGGAATATCAGCGCCATTTCCGCCTGACTCAGGCGTTTTGCCAAAAGCTGCGCGAACTGGATCTGTTCGAGCCGATGCAGGCGAAGGCCGACCTCGCCTCAGGTGAGAAGCTGTCGCTCAGCGGCTTCATGGCGGTGAATCGCGCCAAGCTCAGTGCCGTTCCGGGCGACAAGCTCGCCGCACTTGCCAAGACGGGTGAGCTCGAGCTGCTTTACCTGCACCTCCACTCGATGCGCAATTTCTTGGGCCTGAAGGATCGCCTTGTCGGGGAAGCGGCGAGCGAGAACGGCGGCGAAAAGAGCGAAAAGCAGGGGCCGGCGGATGCTGGCAAGGCCGGCAAGAAGCGCGCAGTCGGAGCGAAGTGATAGGCGCGGCGGCGGACCGAGAGGAGCGCGCGAGCTTGCGTACGGTCTGCTCTTTCTGGCGAGCCCGCCATGAGCCGACCGTACAGAGCCGCGGAGGCACGCGGGCATCCGTTGCGTGGCGGGTTTGCGCACTCCAGTCGTGCCAATGCTTACGCTCGACGGCCGGGCGGGATCTGTTCCGTGTTACGGGTTGAGTAAGCACCGATGGCTGGCCCTGCGCCGATCTACTCCCTGAGCGAAGACGTCACGCGTGCGGAATCGGCGGCGTGGGCGAGATTCGCTACGACCCACGACCGGACCGAGTTCTACAGCAACTGGCTCGCGATCCTGTGTCTGCAGATCGAGCGGGTGGGCGCGGCTGTCCTGCTGCTCGGGCCCGACCAGGCCGGCGCATACGCCCCGGCCGCCGTGTGGCCGCACGCTGGCCGCGATATCCAGTATCTGGGCCCCACGGCGGAGCGCACGCTCAAGGAGCGGCGGGGAATTGTCATGTCCGCGGACGGAGGATCGGCACCGTCGCACGATCAGCGGGCCTACGTGGGCTATCCCATCGAGGTTGCCGGCGTGCTCCATGGGACGGTCGTGCTCGATCTGTCGCCTGGTCCCGAGCAGGCGCTGCAGCGCGGATTGCGGCTGATGCACTGGGCGAGCGCGTGGCTCGTGGACCAGTTCCGCAAGCGTGCGCTCGAGGAGCGGGAGGCGCGCCTGTCGCGGATGGCGGTTGCGATGGGCCTCGTCGCGACGGCCCTGCAAGAGCGCCACTTTGCGTCGTCGGCGCTCGCCGTCAGCAACGAGCTGGCCGGCCGGCTGCAGTGTGACCGGGTCAGCATCGGCTTGGAAATCTCGAACGATATCGAGGTCCGTGCGATCTCGCATACAGCGACCTTCGACCCGAAAATGGATTTGAGTCGACTCATCGGCCAAGCGATGGACGAGGTCCTCGACCTCGATGTGGCGCTGGTTTATCCGCCGCGCGATGATGTCGAGCGTGCCGCGATGGCGCATGCCGAATTGGCGCGAGAATTTCGCGATGTTGCCATCTGCTCGGTACCACTGGTCGAGAATGGGCACGCCATTGGCGCGCTGACCTTCGAGCGCAGCTCCGGCAATGCGTTCGATGCCGAGACGGTGGAGCTGTGCAAGACGGTCGGCGAGCTGCTCGGGCCCATCCTCAAACTCAAGCAGGACAACGAACGCAATCTGCTGCAACATGCGTACCAAACCTTGCGCACGGCTGTGCAGGCGCTGTTCGGGCCGCGTCACCCCGGCGTCAAGCTCATCGCCCTGGTCGTCATCGGCGCGGCGCTGTTTTGCAGCGTGACGACCGGAACGTATCGCGTATCGGCAAAGACGGTGATCGAAGGGGAGGTGCAGCGGGTCGTCGCGGCGCCCTTCGAGGGCTACATCCTGCAAAGCTTCGTGCGCGCCGGCGACACCGTACGTGCCGGGCAGGTGCTGTGCCGATTGGACGACAGAGATCTCAAACTCGAGCAGGCAAAGCTGACGTCGGAGCGCGAGCAACTGTTGCGCAAGCACAGGCAAGCGCTCGCAAAGCAAGAGCACTCGACAGTGGTGATTGTCGCTGCGCAGATAGATCAAGTCGACGCAGCCTTATCTTTGATTTCCGAAAGGCTTTCCCGGGCGACGTTGGTTGCACCCTTCGACGGCGTCGTCGTATCCGGCGATCTCCGCGAGTTGATCGGGACGCCGGTCGAGCTCGGCAAGGTGCTTTTTCAAGTCGCGCCCTTGGACGCTTACCGGGTCATTCTGGAGGTGGATGAGCGTGATATTGCACAGGTGGCGCTCCGTCAGGAGGGCGAGCTGACGCTCTCCGGCATCCCCAACCAGCACATGGACTTCTCGGTTCAGCAGATCACTCCCGTATCCACAATCAAGGAAGGGCAGAACTATTTCCGCGTTGAAGCGCACCTGCATAGTCCACCCGAAAGCGTCCGGCCCGGCATGGAAGGCGTTGGAAAGATCATCATCGGTGATCGCAACCTGCTGTGGATCTGGACACATCGATTGGTTGATTGGCTGCGCCTGTTTGCGTGGAAGTGGATGCCCTGACACGCGGGTCCAATGACGAGTCGTCTACTCAGCAGCTGGTGGTACCGCGTCGAGAACCGCAAGCCCAAGCTGCGCTCTCATGTGCGTCTCCATCGGCATCAATACCGCAACGAGGTGTGGTACTTGCTGGAGGATCCGGCCTCCTCGAGGGTCCACCGCTTCAGCGCATCAGCGCGCTTGATCATAGCGCTCATGGACGGCACCCATAGCGTCGGGCAGCTATGGGAGCTCGCGAATGAGCGGCTCGGCGAAGATGCGCCGACACAAGACGAAATCATAGAGCTGCTCGGACAGCTTCATTCCGCTGACCTGCTTCAAAGCGATGTCACGCCCGACGTAGCCGAGCTTTTTGCGCGCAGCGAACGCGACGAACGAGCACGTCATTTTCGCTCTTACGCCAATCCGATGGCGATACGCGTTCCGCTGTGGGACCCGGACGCTTTTCTAAATAGGTTCAACGGAGTTTCACGGCTGATTTGGGGTAAGCTCGGCGCGCTCGTGTGGTGCGCGGTGGTTCTGCCCGCATTGTTCCTCATTTCGCCGCACTGGCCGGACCTGACCAACAACATCACGGACCGTATTCTGGCCGTCGATAATTTGCTTGTGCTCTATTTTGTGTTTCCGACGATCAAGGCGCTGCACGAGCTCGGTCACGCTACCGCGACCAAGGCCGGTGGCGGCGAAGTCCATGATTTGGGCGTCATCATGCTGGTATTGCTGCCGTTGCCGTATGTCGAGGCATCTGCTGCGTCGGTCTTCAGGTCCAAGTACGAACGTGCGATCGTCGGCGCGGCCGGGATGATGGTCGAATTGTTCGTGGCGGCGATAGCGTTTTACCTATGGCTGTTGGTCGAGCCCGGAACGGTGCGTGCCGTCCTCTTCAATGTCATGCTGATCGCCAGCGTGTCGACGCTTGTGTTCAATGGCAATCCGCTGCTGCGCTATGATGCATATTACATTCTTGCGGACTTGATCGAGATTCCAAATCTGGCAGCACGATCGGCACAATACTGGCGCTACCTGATTGAGCGGTACATTCTTGGCATGGGCGACGTCCAGCCGCCGGAGGTATCGCGAGCGGAAAAAGCGTGGTTCCTTTTCTATGGTTTCGCGTCGACCATTTACCGTGTATTCGTGACGTTCGTCATCGCCTTGTTTATTGCCAAGCAGTTTTTCGTGATCGGCGTGCTGTTGGCGGCTTGGGCTGTGGGGGCCATGATGGTATTTCCAATCTTCAAGGCAGTGCGACAATTGGTGAGCGGTCCTCGTTTTCACAAAAATCGGGCGCGGGCAATCACCATGGTGACCGCGATTCTGGTGGGCCTGGGCGGCATCCTGTTCGCCGTCCCGGTTCCGGCCCACTCCTATGCCGAAGGCGTATTGTGGCTGCCCGACGAGGCAGTTCTCCGCGCCGGCGCGAGCGGATTCGTCAATGACTTCGTGGTTCAGCCCGGAACTCACGTCACCGCGGGCGCTTCCCTCATCCAGCTGGACGACCCGGTCTTCAAGTCGCAAGCACGTCGGCAGGAAGGCAAGGTCGCGGAACTGCAAGCCGAATACACCGCGCAGTTCGTCGCTGATCTGGCCAAGGCTCAGATCGTTCATGACCAGCTCGACAGCGAGCAGGCAAACCTCGCACGCATCCGCGAACGTGGGGCCGACCTGATCGTGCGCGCCAAGACCGACGGCATTTTCATCGCACCGCAGACGCAAGACATGCCGGGGCGCTTTTATCGCAAAGGCGAGCTGCTCGGCTATGTCATCGGCGAAGTGCGGCCGATCGTCCGCGTCGTTGTTCCACAGGAGGCGGTCGATAGAGTGCGGCGCAACACCTCGCGCGTCCGTGTCCGCCTCGTGGACCACCCGGAGGTTGCCTTGGACGGAAGAGTTTTGCGCGAAGTGCCGGCCGGGGATGAAATGCTTCCCAGCGCTGCGTTGGCCGTCGAGGGGGGCGGTGAGATCGGGACCGACCCGCGCGGGACGAAGGGACCTAAGGCGCTGCAGCGCGTGTTCCAGTTCGACATCGAGCTTGATGGCATCAGTCCGGCCGATCACTTCGGGGAGCGCGTTTGGGTGCGCTTCGAGCACCGCTCGGAGCCGCTGGCAATGCAATGGTATCGTAGCATCCGGCTGCTTTTTCTGTCGGCGCTCAATGTCTAGAACCGCGCTTGGGATCGAGGCACACGAACTTGCGGCCGGGCGGGCATATGCCGAACGCCAGGAGCCGAACCCGGGCTGGCATGACCGGGCAGCCCAATTCCTATTGGCCACTGCGGTCAAGCCGGTGCTTAACCGGCTTCGCGACCCTGCCCGATCGCTTGCGTCAATTGTGGAGCATGTGAATCGCCATGAGCACGTGTTTCGTGCGGCGGCGGACCCCGAACTAGCGGCCCTCGCACGCAGCATGCGGGCGTCACTGCGACGGAAAGGCTTCGTGCCGGAACTGGTCGGCATGAGCTTTGCGCTGGTGCGAGAAGCGGCTGCACGCACGCTCGGGCGGCGACACTATGACGTGCAGCTGTTGGCAGGATGGGCGCTGCTGCAAGGCAAGTTGGTTGAAATGGAGACCGGTGAAGGCAAGACGGTTGCGGCGACGCTGCCCGCCAGTGCGGTCGCGCTCGCTGGTTATCCGGTGCATGTCATCACGGTCAACGACTACCTTGCCCAGCGGGATGCCGACGAAATGGGGCCGGTCTATCGCTTTTTGGGCCTCAGCACTGCTGCCGTGGTTCAAGGAATGACCAAGTCTGCGAGGCGGCAGGCCTACGCGGCGTCGGTGACCTATTGCACCAATAAGGAACTCGCGTTTGATTATCTGCGCGATCGAGTCGCCCTCGCGCACCGAGGCAGCCGGCTGCATCTATCCCTCGACAACATGCGCGGTACGGTTGACCGCGACGACGAGCTGGTGCTGCGCGGACTGTATTTCGGAATTGTCGACGAGGCGGATAGTATCTTCATCGACGAAGCGCGCACGCCGTTGATCCTATCGTCGGCGACCGGACCTGCCGAGGACATGGAGCAATGCCAGCGGGCGCTTGATCTCGCACGGCAGCTTTCTCCGGGAGACGATTACTCCGTGGACTGGGCCGAGCGAGGCGTAACACTGACCTCGACGGGCCTCACTAAGCTCGACTCCCTGGCAGTCGATCTCGATGGCGTGTGGACATCCGTCCGTGCACGCGAAGAATTGGTGACGCAGGCGCTCAATGCGCTGGTCCTTTACCGAAAAGATCAACACTACGTCGTCAACGATGGAAAGGTCCAGATTGTCGACGAATCGACAGGCCGGTTGATGCCGGATCGCTCGTGGGAGCGCGGTCTGCATCAGCTCATCGAGGTGAAGGAGGGGTGCGAGCCGACCCAACGGCGCGAAACGGTTGCGCGCCTGACATACCAGCGTCTTTTTCGCCGCTATATCCGGCTGGCGGGAATGACGGGGACTGCGCAAGAGGTCGCGCGTGAGGTCAAGTCGGTTTACGGGCTGGACGTCGTGCGCATTCCGTTGCACCGGCCGTCGCGGCGCGTTTACGAATCTGCGCGAATTTGCGCCGATCGAGCCGAGAAGTGGCGCGAGGTCGCAGATGTCGTTGGGCGCCTGTCCGTCAAACAACAGCGTCCGGTGTTGATTGGCACGCGTTCGGTGAAATCTTCTGAAGAAATCAGCGCCGTCCTGCACGAACGAGGCATCGAGCATACGTTATTGAACGCCAAGCAGGATCAGATGGAAGCGAGTATCATCGCTCTCGCGGGACAACCGTCGCGCATCACCGTCGCGACAAATATGGCGGGGCGGGGAACGGATATCCGACTCGGGGAGGGCATCGCAGAGCTGGGTGGCCTTCACGTCATTCTGACCGAGTATCACGAACTCGCGACGAGTTCGATCGGCAATTGTTGGGGCGTTGTGCCCGGCAGGGCGATCCCGGCAGTTGCCAGGCCATCGTTTCGCTCGAAGACGAGCTATTCTCCACTTATATGCCGGCTGCAGCTGGGCTCGCCAAAACGTTCGCCAAGGGTGGCTCGGGAATTCATAAGGCCCTCTACGCGTGGCTCACGCGGATCGCCCAATATCGTGCCGAGCGACGCAACGCATCCGTGCGAGTACAGAACGTCGACCTCGATCAACGATTGGATCGCGTGCTGGCGTTTTCAGGGAGGGGAGAATGAAGGCAATCAAAGAGTGATTGGACGATGCCATGGGCGGCCCGTACGTCAAGCCTATCGCAAGAGAGCTTCACCAAAATACAATAGCAAGGATGAGCGGATCTATGTGGGAATCTCATGTATCCAAGCGAGGGGCGTGTGCCCTTCTTCTCCCACTCCTGCTCGCCTCAGGCTTGGCGAGTGCGGAAGAAGAGAAATTGAAAGGCCCGGCCTTCGATTGCCTGATCCAGCCGAAAATGGTGCTCAAGCTTGGCACACCGGTGCCGGGCATGCTCAGCGATGTCTTGGTTGATCGCGGCACGATCGTTAAGAAAGGGGATATTGTTGCGCGTCTTGAGTCAGGAGTCGAGGAGGCGGCTGTAGCGCTGGCTAAGGCGCGCGCTGACGATGATTCGGCCGTACGATCTGGTGACGTCAAGCGCGAATTTCAACAACGCAAGGCGGACCGGGCCACTGAGCTGCGCAAGAATGACAACATTGCCATTTCGGCGGCGGACGAAGCGCTGACACAGGCCAAGGTCGCCGAGAGCGAGCTCGATCAGGCGAAGGTCAACCGCAGCATGGCTCGCCTGGAGTTGACCCGCGCCAACGAGGTTCTGAAACAACGGACCATCCGAAGTCCGATCGATGGTGTGGTCATCGAACGAACGCTCGGGCCGGGTGAATATGTCTTCGATCAGGCGCACCTGCTGACTGTCGCACAGATAGATCCGCTCAGTGTCGAGGTATCCTTGCCGATGACGGAGTTCGGCAAAATTCGACCGGGAATGCGGGCTGAGGTTTACCCGGAAGCGCCCGTCGGTAGCCGATACCTTGCGACGGTTACGGTCGTCGATCGCGTGTTCGACGCGGCCAGCGGAACGATCGGCATTCGGCTGGAGGTGCCCAACTCTGAGTATGCGCTTCCCGCAGGGCTAAAGTGCCAAGTCCGCTTTCCGGATGCCTTTTCCGATGGTAGCCGACCGCTGCAGTAGGCCGCGCGCGAGTCCGCTAGCCGTCTGGGATCTCTGGGCGCAAACCGAAAACCCATTGCGCGGTACTGTGGTTGACTTGGCTCGCCACGAGCCAACGCGCGCAATCTCAACGACACGGCGAGCCAGCGCAACCTCAAGGATCCCGCCGTCGATTTCCAGGCGCAGGGACCCCTCTCAATGATCGTGCCAACGCGCGCAACATCAGCGACTGCGCTGACCGGCGCGACGCGCGCAACCTAATGCTGCCGGAGAAGTCGGCGTTTCTTCACGAGTGAATTGGGAGCCGTCCAACCAATAGATAACCAATGAATTCCCCCTTCCGGACACCTACAAACGGGGGCGGACGAAACCGTAACGCGCTGAGTTTACACGACTTTCCAATAAATTCGGCGCGCTCATAACCGCTTGGTGGCAGGTTCAAGTCCTGCCGGCCCACCGCCTTCGCGCCATCGGGCGCTTCGGCTCGGCGAGCCAGCCATGCGCGAAGGCGGGCACGGTAAAATTCTCAGCTCTTCAATGGACGATGATTGAGAAGCCTGCGCTTTCTCGGCTTGGCTTTGTTTTGCCAAATCATCCACCTGGGTTCGTTCTGCAAATGAGGCCTGAGTTCGTTCTGCCAAAATGGTGCCTGGGTTCGTTCTGCCATTTCACATTTTGCATTTCACAGAAGCGCCGATGCGTCCTCGCAAGCGAAGGCGCGTATCGCGAACTTCCGCCGCGAGAACGCGCGGCGCTCGTAGCGGTGAGGCGCGCGAGGCGCAGGATCGGCTCGCGGCCGGCGAGCACGGCCGCCATCAGCTCGGCCCTGAGGCGTCGCACGCGCGCGAGATCGACCTGCGCCTCCGCGATCCGCGCCGCGGCGGCGTGGCGCGCCTCGCTCGCGCCTTCGCCCGCGATGGCCCGCGCCAGCGCCGCAACCTCGGGCGCAGGGCGGGGTCGGCGAGCACCGGCAGGCTCAGCCCGTGGCGGCGCGCGTTGTGCGCCGCCTTGGCCTTGCCTCGCGCGTGCGCGGGCCGGTGCTGCGACCGACGCTGGCGCGACTGCGCCGCGGCAATCGCCAGCGAGGCCGGCGTGCGGCGATGCGCCCGGTCATGCGCCGCGCGGCCGCGGAGCGACTTCCTCGAATTCGCCCTCCGCGATCATCGCGGCTCGGTCGGATTGCTCGCGCAGCCGCGCCGCCAGCGAGGCGCGGTAGAGCTCGATCTCGCGCAGGGTGGCGGCGCGGCGCGCCTCGGCGGCGGCGATCAGTTTCTCGATGCGCTCGAACTCGTCGAGGCTCGCCGCGAACGTGCTCGCCGCGACCGCATCGGGGCCGAGGCCAGCGGCGTCGAGCTGCGCGTTAACGTCGCCGATCGCGGTCGGCTTGCGCGCCGCCACTCCCGCGCCTTGTCGCAGCGAAGGTCTCGCGGAGCCCCCTGAGCAGCGCCTCCATGCCGAGATACGCGCGGGACGCGAGCAGGCTCGCCTTGTAGCGGCGCAGCGCACGACCTCCCATACGAGGTCGACGACGTCGCGCACCCAAAGCTGCTCGATGATGCCAGGCCGGCGCCACCGCGCCGGCGATGCGCGCCGCGAGATCGTCATAGGCCGCAGGTCATCGCCGGCGGCGACCGCGGCCGAGGTGGCGAGAATCAAGGCGGTGGAATTTGCGGGGCCGCGGCCTCCGCAGGTTGGAGAGATGCCGTCATGTGTGCCTGCAAGGCTGTGCCTTCTTCGGGGTTCACACGGCGGTGCTAACAGGCGTAGGGAGACGCCCCAAGAACATAAAGAGGCGCAAGACGTTATTTGCGCGGGCGGGGTTTTGCACGGTTTCCAATGGCGCAAACCTTCAAGGAGCGATGCAGCAGCTTGGCATCACTGGTTTTGAACCGCCGGCGGTGCGAGAAGGCGATTGGAAGAGGAAGCCGTCGAGGCGGCTCCCTTTGCTTGTTGGGCACGGCTTATGCTGCGGCACTATTGTGTCCGCTCCAGTCGGCTACCCGCGTTGCAATCCAGGCGTAAGTCTTCTGCATTCCGCCCCGCAAAGGCTGCGATGGCTGCCAGCCGAGCGATTGCCGGATCAGCTCGTTGTCGGAATTGCGGCCGCGCACGCCGAGCGGGCCGGTGAATATGCACGCTTGTCGACGTCTTGCCGGCGATGTCGGCGACGATGTCGACGAGCTGGTTGATCGTGACCATCTCCTCCGAGCCGATATTGACCGGCCCAGTGAAAGTCCGAGCGCATCAGGCGCGTGGTGCCTTCGAGGCATTCGTCGATATAGAGAAACGAGCGGGTCTGCTTGCCGTCGCCCCAGATCTCGATCTCGCCGCCCGCTCGGCGCCTCGGCGACCTTGCGGCAGATCGCCGCCGGCGCCTTCTCCTTGCCGCCGGCCCAGGTGCCTTCCGGCCCGAAGATATTGTGGAAGCGGCGACGCGAACCTCCATGCCGTAGTTGCGGCGCATAGGCGAGATAGAGCCGCTCGCTGAACAGCTTCTCCCAGCCGTACTCGCTGTCCGGGCGGCCGGATAGGCCGAGTCCTCCGCGCAGTTCGGATTGTCGGGATCGACCTGGTTGTAGGCCGGATACATGCAGGCGGACGAGGAGTAGAAGATGCGCTTGATGTCTGCGCTTGCGGCAGGCGTCGAGCACGTTGAGATTGATGGTCGCCGAATTGTGCATGACGTCGGCGTCGTGCTCGCCGGTGAAGATATAGCCCGCGCCGCCCATGTCGGCGGCGAGCTGATAGACCTCGTCGAACCGCCGATCGATCACCGACGCGGCAGAACATCCTGATCGCGCAGATCGCCGATGACGAAGTCGTCGGCTTCGGTCTCGGCGAACTCCGGAAATTTGAGATCGACGCCGCGCACCCAGGAACCCTTCAGCTTTGAGCCGCTTGACGAGATGGCCGCCGATGAAACCGCCGGCTCCGCACACAAGAGCCGTTTTCATAACAAGCCTCTGACACAAGGTGAAGAAAGGTCCAATCCCATGCTATACCGCGGCGGGACGTTCCTGGTTCGCATATTAGGTGATTGCGGGCCGTCGCCAAGGGGGGATACGCGCTATGCGGGGCCAAATGCAGCGTTGATTGTAAACATGACGGCCAAAGTAGCGCCGGCAGATCTTTGAGATCAACGAGCGGTTGGATGCTCGGGTGCTCTGGGTTGCCTGATCAAGCCGTCCCATCCAATCGACATCCCTTCAACGAAGACCGGCGCCGAGGTAAGTCTTCGCAGATGAACTCAGCGATATTTTCCACAACAATGCTTTCTTCTGCCAGAGCCACAGGGACATGGACCGTTGCGTCCACGGCGCCCCCAGCCGGCTGGCCGGTATCCTGTCGCTGGTATGCGATCTCTTTTTCCTTTCGTAAGCGCGCCAAAATTGTCCCGTTCAACTCCAAGATCCGATTGCGCCTTGTTATTTGCAAGTCGATGACACGTGCATTGTCCTCGTCGGTCAAAAAGTTTTTGGACGCACGAAGTCGAGCGTCCGGTTGATATACACGGGATAAAACCACCCCAGGGTCCCGTCGGCAAGTCGCTGCAACTCAGTGACGTCGTAAAGAACGAAGCCTTGTTGTACCAATATTCAATTCAAGTTCTGAAAATCATCGATATGGGCCTCGCAAATGACGACGTGGGTGTCGGCCAAAAGCGCGCTCGCGCCGCGTAACGCCGCCTCTTCGGCGCCTTGGACGTCGAGTTTGAGGAGAAATGGCGGATGCAACGAAAGCTCCCGTCGAAGGGAGTCGAGGGTCGTGGTCGGGACCCTCAGCGTACCGCCGAAAGGTTATTGACCGCTGCCAATAGGGATCGTCCGTCGGGCGGAGCGACGACCAATAGGGATGGGTCGCGGTCGTCAGCTCGATCTCACCCTCGTCGTCCGTTATCGCACAGATCCGGTAGTCTCCGCTGACGGCATCCTTGATCGCGGCAAGCGAGGCCTCATACAGCCGATTAGCGTCGATATTCAGCGGAACGGCCCGGCGAATAGCCCCGCATCAGACAATTCAGGAAAAAGTGCCGTCCGCACAACCGACATCGATGACAGTGGAGTATCTGACGCCTTATTGAACAGGACTCGCAGCGATCCAACCGATGTCGCCGCTTCTGACATCGAGAGCCTGCTCATTGGTGACCGGGTCCGTTGAGGGCGCAGCTGTCTCGCGTTCGGTCCCAACCGGCTCGACGGCAAAGCCGCGCGCACCCTCGCCGCGGTACCACGTCTCCAACATCGTAACGTGGGCTACTCGATGTGCTGCCGAGAGCGATCCATCTGGAACAGCGGATGGGTGGCGAAGTTCTCACATAGCCGCCGCCGGATCGCGGCGAGTCGCTTGGTATCGCTCGCCAGTTGCAGAGCGATTGCCTCGTACTCCGCGAGGTCCATTGCGACCAGCTCGGAAAGCCCACGGCGCTCAGAAGGCTCGCCCCTACGCGACCGACAAACGTGGCGCCGAGGCACGTGACACTCGGAAGCTCTGCAAACAATGCGTCACAGCCGGTCGTATGCGCGTTGTACGGGAGGGTGTCGAGAAAAAGGTCGGCAAGTCGATGCCTGGCAAAGTGATCTTCCCGCAATCTGAGGCCGTGCGCGAACACAATTCGTGCCGGACCGATCCATATTCCTTTGCCGATTGCGCAGGTTCTCGCGCGCAGTTTCGTCGTTGACCGATAGCCATAGTACGCTCCCGTCGATCGCCTTAAGCAGCCGCATCCACACGGCGAAGACGGGAGCTGACAGCTTGTAAGCCTGATTGAAGCAACAGAACACGAAGCCGTTCTCAGGCAGTCCGTGATCGGCTCGATGCGGGCTCGTTGCCGATATGGGCTGCATCAAATCACACACCATGAAGCAGTCCGGCAGGTGAACGATCTTCTCCGAGAAAAACGCCTGATGCTCGGTGGGTGCGACGATACGGTCCGCGATGAGATAGTCGAAATAGGGCGCCCGGAGCCGCCGTAATAGCCGAGGTAGGAGGAGCGCGACCGTTTCCTCGTCGGTCATTGATCGGGCATCATAGAATTGTTGAAAGCCGTTGGCGATGCGCGATGATCTCGCTCTTATCATCGGGCATACGAGACCGATGACATCGAACTTTGTTCGATCATGCAGCTCGAACAACTGGGCGACAAATAGGCGACGGGTGGTTGCGAAAATCGGGCGAGAGGTACGCAACGCGGATTCGCTGCGTGAACGCGGTCGCTATCGGTGCAGGTGTGGCAGCTCGGAAGTCTCGGGAGGCGCAAACCTGCGAGCGCATTCCAAGAGGCGCGCGGATCGTCGATCAAACGCATGAAGAGGAGCGGATCGATGCGGCGCTGCTTCTCGAGTGCGACGATTTTGCGGCGCGCATCGCAAGTTCGTCAAGCGCACGTCTCCATGAGGCAGTTTGCAGGCCGCTCAAGCGCGGGTCGTGGAGAGAGAGCAAGCATCGACGGAATTCACGCGCTCCGCTGGAAGTGGCGCAGGCTCACGCAGGCCTGAGCGCATCTTCGAGGCGATCAACGTCCCCGAACTCAGATTGGACAGGCGTTCGACGGCCTCTCGGGCTTGTTCAGGCGCCAGCTTACGAGGACGCCGCCAAGCGATCAGCGCATCAAAGTTGTCGCGACTGACAGCAGTGCACGTTCATAGCTCGCACGCCTGCTGAAGGCTGCCGGCCTGCTGTAGCGCATTTCCGCGCGCAATAAAAACGTCGGCGCGGTCTTGGGCGATCGCGAGCGCTCGGTCGTAGCTTGCAAGCGCGCGTCTAGCGGCGAGCGAAAGCACAGGTTACATAGTTGAACAGGGTGTCGGCGTATGTGGGCTGACCTTTAACGCTGCTTCGTAGCTCGTCAAGGCTCGGCGTCGCGCTGGAGCAGCTTGAGCGTGGAGCGCGGTTGTTGAGCGCATCGACATTTGCGGGTTGGGCGGCGAGGATTTGATCATAGCATGGAGAGAGCTGGCTCGGACGATTGAGCTTGACGAGCGCGTTGCGCGATGGTCAGCGCGTCGATGCGACAGGCACAATCTCAGCAGTCGGTCGAAGTCCACGAGCGCCCCTGTGTGCGAGCGCATCAGCAGCGTACCTCTATTGAGAAGCGCTAGCGTGTGGTCGGGCCTGCTTGTCAGGACCTTGCGTATTGCGCGATCGCATCGTCTGGACGCTCGAGGCGCTCGAGGATCACTCCCCGATATAGAGGGCTCGGTATCGGTAGGCTCGAGTTTGAGCACCTGTCACATGACGCAACGCATCTGACGGACGATCCAGTGCAAGCAAGATGCCGGTGAGCACATTAACGCTTCGGATGATCGCGGTCTGAGATCGACGGCCGCGAAATCAGTTGATGCGCTCGGCCGGCTTCCTGTTGGTAGTAGAGGAAAGCCAGCAGATAGTGGGGATCGAAGGCACGTGGATCGCGGGCGAGTGCCGCGCGATATAGCATGCCGCTCGGCAGTCTGCCCTGCCGATGTAGCGAGATGCCTGCTGGAGTGACGTATCGAAAGCGCGCCGGAAGCATGCAACAACACCTGGTTACGTGTACCGCTCCGATCCATCAAGGCAAACGCCGGGCGCAAGGGCCGCGTGCGCGAGCCGTTGCGCGCCATCGGGCTCCCGAGCCGTCAGCCGCGTCGCTGGAGGAATACGAGGCGCTCGCGCTGCGGCTCGCGCGAGACCCCGCCGCCTCGCGGCGCTCAGGGACAAGCTTACGCGCACCGCGACGGATCGGCGCTGTCGCACGGAGAGCTATGCGCGCGATATCGAGGCCGCCTAGCGGGCATGTGGGAACGATATCGGCGCGGCGCGCCGCCGGAGAGCTTTGCGGTTCGGCGTCGTCGAAACCGTGAGGGCGAGGGGCGCCTGGGACAAGCCCGCGTCCCCGGCTGCCGCCGAGCGCATCGTCATTTCTCTGGCGCGCCATGACGCGCTGGACGCAGGCGCGCCAGTCGTCGTTGGCGCCGAGAAAGGGCTCGTGGTCCGCAGATCGAGGGCCACCTCCTGGGCGCACAGATCAGGTTGGCGGCCGGCGCCATGCTTGGCCAGATGTTGATCGTGTGGCGTAGAAATTGTTCGGATCGAAATAGGGAAACATCGACCAGTGCGCCGCATAGCCAGTGCGTCGAGCCGCTCGCTCAGAGGCTTCGACGCGCCGGGCTCGTTGTTCTCCACATAGAGCAGCGGCCGGCAGCGCTCGATCAAGCCGCGCGCGCCGTCGAGGACCTGCGGCTCCATCCCCTCGGTATCGATCTTGATCAGCCGGCAAGCCGGGCAGGTGAGCAGTCGAGCGCGACCAGCGGCACGCGCTCGCCGTCGTCGGCGGCGCGCGACAGCGGCACGGCGCCGAAATTGAAATGCACGTCGGGCGGCGGCAACGGCGGCAGCGCGATCTCACCGTTCTTGTCGCCGACCGCGTCCGATGGCAGACGACGTTGTCGAACGCATTGAGCGCCGCATCTCCGGCGAGCATGTGGAAGCTCCGCCGCTGCGGCTCAAAGGCATGGACGAGGCCCGGTGGGCCCGACCAGGTCGGCGAAGGCGACCGTATGCGTGCCGATATTGGCGCCGGCGTCGATGACGGTGTCGCCCGGCTTGACGAACTGGCGCAGCAGCTGGATCTCGAACTCGCACCACTGGCCATAGAGGTCGAGGCCGCGCCCGATGAACTGGTCGTTGCGGTTGTACATGAAAAGGCCGTGCCGGCAGCGTTTCACCGCGACGTGCCGGTTCTCCACCAGATAGGGCGACAGCATGGTCCCACTCCCTGCCGACTGCGCGGCAAGTTTACATGAGGCATGCGGGATGTCTCGTGCGGGCTGAGCAGAAGCCGCGCTCGCCGGGGCGAACATGAGTTGTGTGAGCATACTGATCAGACATCCAACCAATGGATAACCAATAATCCCCTACCGGACGCCACATAACGGGGGCGGACGAGATCGTAACATTCTGATTTTGCTTGATATTCGAATAGATTTGACGCGCCCATAACCGCTTGGTTGCAGTTCGAGTCCTGCCGGGCCCACCGTGGAACCAGCGATTTTTTTGGCACGCCGGCTGGCGACCACGCACGCCCTTGTAGCGTGCGGCGCGCCGCATCGTTGTCATCGCCCCCGTTACGCGGAAACTCGTTCATGGCTTGCGTGACGCATCGTTGACGCCGTCGGATACAATTCCACGGCAGGGACAGACAAAAGAAAGCACGAAAATACAAGTGAAGTCGGTCGTCCCGACCTATGTGGGCGGCAGGGTAGGTGTGCATGACCGGCCAATCGGGGGCTTGTGCCTGGAGCTTCCCACGTCAAATCAACCGCCTTCACCCGCTCAATGCCATGCGGGAACAGGCATCCCCACGACAGGAGACTAAAATGGCTCGTTTCGGATTGAAGTCGACAATGCCCCTCGCGTTCGTTCTCGGCTTGGCGTGTGCGGTTCCGGCCGTCACGGTGGCGCAAGCGCAAGCCTCGCGCGACCCTGCCAATGCGCGCAATCTCAATGACCCGGCCGACGAACGCAACCTCAATGATCCGGCCAACGCGCGCAACCTCAACGACACCACTGACCGGCAAAACCCTGCCCAGTCACGCGAGGTCCAAGACCCTGCCCAATCACGCGCCGTCGGCGACAAGGCGAAAAAGCGCGACGACCACTGAGGTGGCCATGCGCGCGGCGGTGCGACCATCCTCCCGGCTGCATTCGCGCGCGCATCGGCAGCGGATCAGGCGAACTCCGGTTCGCCTGATCCGCTCCGTCTGATTCGCTCCTGTAGGACAACCGGCCGCGACCTTGCGCGGTACCCGCGGCCTGCCCCGAATCGATAGACTGAAATGAAATCGTTGCTTGCGCAGGTGGCATGTTTGCTCGTTGCCGTCGCATGTGCCGCGAGCGGCAGCACTCAGGCTGTTGCCGGAGATATGTCAGCCGGGAGAATACGTGTCGAATACGTTGCGCCCAAAAACCCCGATCATGAGGGCCTTTACATGCAGCTCATGGAGCGCATGTCGCTCGAGAAGGCGCAGGCCATCCTCACGCTGTTCCGTCTGCCGCGCGACGTCCTGATACGGACGATCGGATGCGATGGCGTGGCGAACGCGTGGTATCAGCCGATCGGCAATGAGCCGACGGTGACGCTTTGCTACGAATATTTGTACGAGCTCTGGAAGCGTTTGCCGGTGATGGTGACGAACGACGGGCCCACGCCGACCGACGCGCTCGTGGGCCAGCTGCTCTTCGCGATCACCCACGAGTTTGGGCATCTCGTATTCGACGTCTACGAAGTCCCGGTATTCGGCCGTGAAGAGGACGCAGCCGACAATTTCGCGATTTATATGATGCTGCAATTCCGCGACGATCCGAGCCGGCTTATCATGGGAGCCGCCTGGTCCTACCAGGCATTCATAAAGGACTATCGGCAAAATCCCAAAGCGGTCATTCCGCTTGCCGCGTTTTCCAGCAACCACGGGCAGCCGGAGGAGCGCTTCTACAATATGCAATGCATCGCCTACGGCTCAGACGAAAAGCGCTATGCCGGCCTGGTCGAGAGAGGGTTCCTTCCGCAGTCGCGCGCCAAGGATTGCAAGTACGAGTTCGAGGTGTTGCAATTCGCGTTCGATCGGGTGATCGCGCCTCATATCGACCGCCAGATGGCCGCGAAGGTGCTGGCCATGGATTTGCTCGCGACCGCCCCTCCGCCGCGTCCCCTGCGCTGACGGACAGCCGGCGGTCGGAACTCATCCGGCCTGCCGCCCGGCCCGCTCCAGATGGCGGGCCATGCCGGCAAGTGAGCCCTCGTGACCGGCCTTCGTGTACTTGATCATGTCGGGACCGACGAACGAAGTCACCTGCACGGTGACTTTCACGTGCGTGCGCTCGCCGTCGGGTCGCAGCTCCAACGTCGTGATGTTGGTCGCGAGCAGCCGCTCGATCTCACGGATCGTCTCCGTCCACACGACGCGCCGCTCAGGCACGATGTCGACGTAGCGCGTTTCGACGCGAAACCTCGGATCGTCCTTGGGGCCGCAGCGGGCGAGATCGCGTCCGCCGACGCGGAAATCCGCTTCATCGTAAATGAACACGGCGGTGTCGGACGGCGCGCCCCAACTCTCCCGCGCCTTCGGGTCCGCAAACGCGGCGTAGACGCGCGCAACCGGCGCCGCGAGCGCGCGCTCGACCGTGATCGTGCCGTGATCCGTTGAGATGTCGGACATGCGTCAGGCTCCTTGATGATTGCCGGCCGATGTGTGTGATTGCATTTTGCAACTGGTTTTAAAATAAAATCATGCGCTGTAGATTGCAAGCGCTTTTTTCGAAGAACCCCGACACGTCCGAACGCCCCGGGATGGCACATCGGGGCCGATCCCGCGTTGAGCTTGAATCAACAACCGCTCATGGCGCAGTTTGGCGCAGCTTGGCGGCAGTTGGGCAGGGTTGCGCCGGGAGACCGGCGACGGACAGAAGAACACCCCCGCCAATACGCAAGGGCCGCGATCACGTGTGCCGAAAGACGCGGGGCGCGCGGACGTCGGCTCCGATCGTTTCGTTGGAGATCAAACCCATGGCTTGGGTGCGCGAACTGCTGATGCGCATGTTCGGCCGTCCCGAAGGCATCCTCGGACGGCTGGGTGGGATCATCATGGCGCGCGTGAACCGCGATGCCGCGACGCAAGTCATCGAGCTGCTCGACCTTCGACCGGACGACAAGGTCCTGGAGGTCGGTTTCGGGCCTGGTGTCGCCATTCAACTGATGCTGCATCGCGTTCCCGCAGGATCGATCGCGGGAATCGATCAGTCGCAGGAAATGCTCAGGCAGGCGGCGGCCCGCAACGGCGACGCATTGCGCAGCGGCCGGGCCGACCTGCGCTGCGGCTCGGCCGAAAGGCTGCCGTTCGCGGACGAGACGTTCGACAAGGCGCTCGCGATCAATTCGATGCGGGCGTGGCCGGATGCGGGCGCGGGACTGCGGGAGATCCGGCGCGTGCTCAAGCACGGGGCCAACGTCGTGCTCGGCTTCACGGTCAATTCCGGACAGCCAAAGGAGGGCGTTGCAGAGTCGCTCGCCGCCGCCGGCTTTGCGCAGTCGCGCATCGTGGACGGGTCGAAGCTCTTCTGCGCGATCGCGACCAAGCCATGACGGCTCAGTCATCATTGGGCGCGCGACGGCGCGCGGCGCGCACGTCGGACGGCGTGCAGCCGTAGCGCTGGCGGAAGCTGCGGTTGAAATGCGAAAGGTCCGCGAAGCCCGCCGCGTAGGCGATCGCGCTGATCGTCTCGCCGGCGTGGCCCCGCGCGTTCAGCAAGCGGTGGGCGCGCGCGAGCCGCTCGGTGAGCACGAATTGCGAGAACGACTGCGGCTCCGCGGCAAAGAGCATGTGGACGTAGCGCCGCGTGACGCCGAGATGGGTGGCGACATGCGCTGCCGACAGGCTTGGTTGGCCGAGGTGGCGCAGGACGTAGGTCTTTGCCTCCCGCAACCGCGCCGCAGGCACGCCACGGGTCTGCGCGATGGCCGCCGCGTCGGTGGTGCCGCCGAGCGCGAGCGCGACCAGATCCTGCAGGTGCTCGGCGACGTGGCGCTGCAAATCGACGTTCTCGACCGCGGGCTCGCGCTCGATCGCCCGCGCATATGCCTTGAGCAGCCGCAGCGCTTCGTTGTCCTGCGCAACGGTACGTCCGATAATGTCGGGGTCGCGCAGGAGAGGCTCGAGCGATTCGCGCGGCAGCATGATGCCGAGCGAGGATTGCTCGGATCGGAAGGCGAAGTTGCCGACCTCGGCATTGGACAGAATGACCGCATCGCCGGCCGCAACCGGCACGTCTTCCCCGCGCTGCGACGCCACCCCGTCGCAGGACGTGACCTGCAGGATCACGGCGTCGTTTCCGTCGGCGACAAGCTCGCGGGTGCGGCCCGAATTTTTCAACGACCCCGCTCCGGAGACGATCGCGGTGTCCGACAACAGCCGGATGTTGGCCCGGGCATAGAACGGGATGTCCGGCAGGGGCACGACATCGAGGTGGGCCAGGCTGCGGATCATCTCGCGCCATGCCGTGACGCGCTCGCGCTCGGCGAACATGTCGGTCGAGAAATGCGTCGGGATCGCGGGACGACGGGGTGGCGTAGCCATGTGTTCCGGGATCTCTACTTTCTTACCGGGCGGCGGCCGAACTGTTCGAACCGTTCATCAGAGTGCGTCGGCCGAGGCAGCGGATTGGTTCAATTGTGCCGATCCTGGTGCGGTTGCGCCCGCACGTCCGACGGCGTGCAGCCGTAGCGGCGGCGGAAGCTGCGGTTGAAGTGAGAGAGGTCCGCGAAGCCGACCGCGTATGCGATCGCGCTGATCGCATCGCCAACATGGCGGGGCGCCCCCAGCATGCGGTAGGCGCGCGCGAGGCGCTCCGACAAGACGAATTCCGTGAAGGACACGCCTTCGGCTTCGAACAGCATGTGGACGTAGCGCGGCGTGACGCCGAGATGCATTGCGACCATCGCGGCCGAGAGCTCGCTTCGGCCGAGGTGGCTTGCCACGAACGCCTTGGCGACGTGCAGTCGCGCCGCGCGTGTGCCGCGTGTCCTGGCGATCTCGGCGGCGTCGCGCGTCGCGCCGAGCGCCAGGGCCACCAAGTCATGGACATGCGCGACGGCGAGACGCAGCATTTCCGGGTTCGTGAAGGCCGGCTGACCCTCGATGGCGGCCACGTAGCCGCGCAGGAGGCGGAGAGCCTCGTTGTCCTTGGGCACCGTGCGGGTGAAGACGGCATCCGGGTCGCGCAGCGCGGACTTCAGCACGGCGCGCGGCACGTTCACGCCGAAGACGGACTGCTCGCCCGCGAACGTGAAATGACCGACATCGAAATTCGGTAACGCGATGGCATCGCCGGCCGGTACCGCGATGTCCTGCCCGAACTGGGACACCGATCCGGCGCACGAGGCGATCTGCAGAACCACGCTGTCGTTGCCGTCCGCCACGAGCGATCGCGAGCGGCCGACATCCTTCACGGCGCCGGCGCCGGACACGATGACGAGGTCGGGCATGATCCGCATGCGCATGCGGGCGTAAAACGGGACGTCTCGCATCGGGAGGACGTCCACCTTGGCCATGCCGCGCCCGAAGATGTCGAGCCAGGCCGAGACGCGCTCGCGCTCGGCGAATGGGTCGGTCGAGAACTGCAGCGTGGCATCCATCACGCCAGGAGGGGGGGTCATCTTGGTTCGTCTAAGATGATTGTGCGTCGGCCAAGGTAGCGCGTTCGTTCAATTCCTGCACTCTCGGTTGCGTTGCGCCCGCACGTCCGACGGTGTGCGGCCGTAGCGGCGGCGGAAGCTGCGGTTGAAGTGAGAGAGGTCTGAGAAGCCGACCGCGTACGCGATCGCGCTGATCATTTCGCCGGCGTGGCGTGGCGCCCCCAGCATGCGGTACGCACGCTCGAGGCGCTCCAGCAAAACGAATTCAGTGAAGGACATGCCTTCCAATTCGAACAGCATGTGGACATAGCGCGGCGTGACGCCGAGATGTGCCGCGACCGTAGCGGCCGAGAGTCCGCTTTTGCCGAGGTGGCTCGCGACGAAGGCCTTGGCGACATGCAGCCGCGCCGCGCGCACGCCGCGGGTCCGGGCGATCTCGGCGGCATCGCGCGTCGCGCCGAGCGCCAGGGCCATCAGGTCGTGGGCGTGCGCCACGGCGAGACGCTGCACTTCCGGATCCGTGAATGCCGGCTGACACGCGATGGCGCCGACAAAGCCGCGAAGGAGCCGGAGAGCCTCGTTCTCCTTGGGCACCGTGCGGGTGAAGACGGCATCCGGATCGCGCAGTGCGGACTTCAGCACGACGCGCGGTACGTTCAGGGCGAGGACGGACTGCTCGCCCGCGAACGTGAAATGACCGACGTTGGAATTCGATAAGACGATGGCATCGCCGGCGGGCACCGCGATGTCCCGTCCAAGCTGGAATGTCGATGCCGCGCATGACGCGATATGGAGAATCAGGGTGTCGTTCCCGTCCGCCACGAGCGATCGCGAGCGGCCGACATCCTTGACGGCGCTGGCGCCGGACGCGATGACGAGGTCGGGCATCACACGCATGCGCATGCGAGCGTAGAACGGGATGTCTCGCATCGGGAGGATGTCCAGCTTGGCGATGCCGCGCCCGAAGATGTCGAGCCAAGCCGAGACGCGCTCGCGCTCGGCGAAGGGGTCGGTCGAGAACTGCAGCGTGGCGTCCACCACGCCAGGAGGAGTGGTCATCTTTGATGCGTCTGCGACACGTTGATTTGCCTACGATACGCATCGCCCCGGGCGGCACTGTCAGGAAGATTGGGCCGGACGGGAAGGGACCTTCCTCCCATGCCGGGGAAATTTGAACAAACATGTAACGTGAGATCGAGACCCACCGCGGAATACCGGGAGACGGCGACGGGACGGAGCTAGCGGGGCCGCAATAGCCGGGAGGCCTATTCTAACTCGCCCTCCCCGGCGTCGGCGACCGTGACGGGACGTGCGCGCAACGACCGTCAGCTCCAGCTTCACGGCCGACAGTTGCATATCGGCAACGGGCTTCGGGCGTCGGACGGGGATTTCCCTCTCGGCCTAGCCTATTTCTCCAGGGTCCAAGCGTGCGAGACCGGCCCCCTTTAGCTTCCACCACGACTCACACGCTTGACCCATGGGAATGTAGCGGCTCTATTCTGCCAGCCGGATTCTGCCAGGCGGCGATTTTTCCGGAAATGCGGGTGGCCGTTGGGGGGGAGGCTGGCCTTGAAGACGCGGATCGTTTGCCGACCTGCTCCCTATGCGCTGCCACGAGCTGTCGCCTCGTTACGTCTGCGATTGCGGCCATCGCTGGGCGGCTTCCTCACGCCGCTGCTGCCCGTCATTGCCCTGGCCATCGGCGGGGCAGCCGATGCGGCCGACCTCGCCGTGAAAGCGCCGCCCGCCGCTCTGCCTTTCAGCTGGACCGGGTGCTCTATCGGCGGCCATCTCGGCGGCGGCTGGGAACGCGACGGCTTCGGCAGCCCGGACGGCTTTCATCCGCCGGGCTCGCAACAGCTGCTGGTCAACCCGACGATCTCAACCGCCCAACCGCTGTCGGGCCTGCTGGTCGGCGGACAGGCCGGCTGTAAATATCAGTTCGCGCCGAATTGGGTTGTCGGCGTCGGCGGCCAGCTCTCAGGCGGTCGCATCGTGGGCACGCGCGGGGTGGATTTCGCTTTGGTCAACCCGCTGTTCGACGAGCCCGCAACCTTCAAGACGAAGACTGATGGGCTCGCCAGCGTCACGGGCAGCCTGGGATATGTTTTCAACGGCGTGCTTTTGTACGCCAAGGGCGGCGCCGCCTGGGCGCACACCAACTATGAAATTCAGACGCCGTTCTTCCCGCTCGCGCCGCTGCTCGGCGGCCCCGCCGCCGCGACCGACTATCAGGCAAGCCAGACCCGCACCGGCTGGACGGTCGGCGCGGGCCTCGAATATCCGTTCCGGCCGAATTGGACCGCGACCTTCGGATACGACTTCTACGACTTCGGCAACGGCAGCGTGAATTTCTTCGATCCGGTGACATCGACCACCGGCTCCCTCGCGGTCAAGCAGCGGATTCAAACGGTCACGTTCGGTCTCAACTATTACTTCTGGGACGGCGGCGCGCGAACGCCGGCCGCGTACGCCGACGCATCGCCCGTACCCGCACCGCTGTCGCAAATGACGTGGAGCCAGACCTTCTCGACCGAGACGCGGTACTTCGCGTGGCAGAGCAACCGCGGTTATCCCACGAACGGGCTCGTGTTCACCAATCAGATCGCCAATCCTATCGTCCCCAACACGGCGCGGGGCAGCGGCTTCGAGATCTACACGCCCTATGCGGCCCAGCTCGTGGGACAATCGCCCGACTTCAAGGTCGAGCTGCTCGGCCGCGGCGGGTGGGTGCAGGCGCACCAGTCGACGGGCGGCCTCGTTGGCGATGTCCAGACGGCCACGGACACGGTCGTCAATGGGACCGTCACGTATCTCGGCTTCAACGGTTTCCAGCCGTTCGCCTCGCTCAATTTGAATCTCCCGACCGGGCTGTCGGCGCTCACGCCCTCGCAAGTGGGCGCGCGCATGGATCCCGATCTCGTCGACGTCTCCACGTTCGGCGAAGGGCTGAACATCGGTCCGACGCTCGGCTTCAATCTGCCGCTCAACAGCTCCTGGCTTGCGACGATGAGCGTCGGCTTCACGCATCGCGGCGCGTATGAGCTGGAAGCCCCGATCGCGGCGCCCCTGGCGGCGGTTGCGCCGGTAAATCCGACCAACGTCCAGCCCGGCGATGTCCTGACGCTGACCGGCTCGATCGGATATGCCTCCGGGCCGTTCAGCGGCACGTTGACCGCCACCGCCACAACGGAGAGCCCGACCGTCCAGGACAACCAGCCGTTCATCCGCCCGGGCAACCGCTATATGCTGGCGGCGACCGCGTCGTACAACTGGCAAGGCGAGCATGTCGGCACCACGACGCTTACCAGCAGTGTCTCGCATTCGCAGCGGAACGAGATCACATTCCAGTGCCAGAACGTGGTTTGCCCCGCGGGGCTGGTGCCCGAAGCCTTCGACACCAATTCCGATCTCTGGCGGATCGGCGTGGAGCATCTGTTCGCGTTCGATCGCGTGGCCTTCGGTCCGATCGCAAGCTTCCTGTTCCGCAACCACAACGGCTACGATTCGGAGACGGTGCAGTTCGTGCCGGCGAAAACGCGCACGGCCGCCGGGGCGCAGGCGCGCTATGCGGCGACCGACAACGTGACGCTCAACGCCAAGGTCGAGCACGTCTGGACCAGTGAGGGCAGCAATCCCGCCACTCAGTTCGGCAAATTCAGCCTGCTGGCCCAGGACTTCGAGCCGGCATTCACGATTCCGGTGGTATCGAGCAACGGGTGGCAAGTGACGATCGGCGCCACGGCGAGATTCTAGGAGGCAGACATGATGCGGATCGCATGCGTGGCCGTGCTGGCGACCTTCGGCTGGATCGCGCTCGCGTCGGGGCCGGCGGCCGCGCAGGTCAAGTGCCCGGAAGGGAAGACCGCGACCGGCGAATGCGTCAATCCGCGATTGGCCGGAGTCATGCGCCAGACCGCCGTCATCTTCTCGCAGCCGAAGATTTCCCAGACCGCATACCCGGTCTTGCCGATCGACGATTGGTTCTACCGCTATCCCAATTCGCTCATTCCGGACCCGGCAAAGCCGACCCCGGCATTCACGATCGGACACTGACAATCCGCCTGAGGGCGGAGCACATCTCGATCCCGCGGGATCTGGATGCGCTCGCGCGTCGCCAGGTGATGGGACGCGAACTCCGGGGTTCGCGGCAGCCCTCAATGCTTCTTCAAGAGGCTCGCGGTGCTGGCAGCGCCGGCCGTGAGCGGAGCGCCGGGGATCTTGTTGGCCGTGAGATTGTTGCCGCCGCCGGTCAGCCGGTTGCCGCCGAAGGCATTATTGCGGACAGGCGGCGTTTTCGGTTTCGGGACGGGATGGAAACCTCCAACCGGAGCGATGCTGGTCGTCTGGCAGACAAAATGCACCGACGAACAGGTGCCCCCCTCCGAGGCTCCTTCCGCGCAGACAAACCCGCATTGCGAGGTTTGCATTGCAAGGGCCGCTGGGGGCACCCAGAGAGCGGCCGCCAGGACCGTGAGTGCGCCGAGCGCGATCGTACCGAAGCCTGTCCGTCGTTTCGCCATCTCGATTTCCTTTACTGAACGATGATCGCCACCATCGAGTGGTCGCGGCTTTGCGACCACAGGTTCAATGTCGGAGGTGGGTTGCGCGGCAACCCGATCGAGCCGCGGGCGGCATTGGGTGTGAGGGAAGTTCGGCTATGCGAGGAGGGAAGCCCTCCTCGGAACATTTTTGGCTTAGGTATTATCGTTGTTCAATGATGCGGCACTTGCCGGAATGCCAGGCACATACCGATCTCGCTGAATTGAGATGGGCCGGCACGCCGCCAAGTGAGGGCGATGCGTCAGCCCTCAATGCTTCTTCAAGAGGCTGGTGGTGGTATTGGCGCCGCCCGTCGCGGACGTGCCTCCCGATGTGAGCGGAGCACCGGGGGTCTTGGTGCCCTGGGTGAGCTTGTTGCCGCTGCCTGTCGGGTTGTTGTTGCCCACCGGCCCTCTCACGCTCGCAGACGCCGGCACGGCGTGGACGGCGGCGCCAGGCGGATGAAACGTCGATAGGTTGGTCTCGGTAAGCCCGGCGGCCCGGCCGTATTTGGTGATCATCACGCGACCGTTGTTCGCGTCAAAATTGCTTTGCATTCTTTCTTTGCACTGTTCCTCTGCAGTTCGGAAAGTGGAGGGATGGCGGCAGAACGTGCGTGCATACCTTTTGGTACTCGAGACACACGTCGATATTGAATGTAGGAAAACCATTTGTCAGCACGCACACTTGGCTACATCGCAGCGTTTGCGCGTGGGCCGCGTTGGGCGCCGCGATAATGGCCGTGAGCGCCGCGAGGGGACGCGATCGTGCCGAAGCCCGTCCATCGTTTCGTCATCTCAGTCTCCATTGCTGAACGATGCTCACCACCACCAAGGCGGTCGCAATATCGCGGCGACGGATTGAGCGTCGGACGTGCATTGCGCGGCAGCCTGATCGCGCCGACATTAAATTTGGGCTCCTGCCGCAGGGGTCGTCTTGGCCGTGAGAGAAGTGCGGCTATGACAGGAGGGAAAAACCTGCAAAACATTCTCGGCTATTGGTATATCGCCACCTAGGTTCAAGCCGCGTTTGCGCGGCGCCTCGATTGCCCACTCTGGACGCGGTATTGGGCGAAAGAGAACTGCAGCCTGCGGAAGCATCGATGCAAAAAAAGCCCCGACAGGGCGGGGCTTGTCGGGGGTACCATGAACAGGACGAGGGTCAGTGTCTCCCGCCTCCGGCGTGAGAAGCGGCGTTGACCATCACGGGATGATTGATCTGGGCGGGTCCCTGGTGAGGCGCCGGCGGAGGTGACAACGCGGCCTTTTTCTTGGTGTATACGTTGCCGTGCAGGTCGACGTAACCTCCGCCGCAATAGACGACGGTCCCGTTGCGCGTGAGCATCTTGAGGCACCGCACGGCGTGCGCCGGACCAGCGGCCGCCCAAATCACCACGACGGCGGCCGTAAGAGTGACGAACAGTGACTGTATTCTCGTCATGCCTTCCTCTCGTTTGCTTTTGCGGCAATGATTCTGCGATTCAGTCGACCGGCGCGGCGAGGCGGTTCACCTGTCGGCGCGCCTGCCTTTTAGTGCTTGATGCGCGTCCCCCCTTGAGGAGACGTCGTATTGATCGACACAGGAGATTTGTTCTGAACTGGCGTTTGCGCGGCGGCTGCGGGGGCGTTCACGCCTAAGCCGTGGAACTTCGTGATGGCGCACTCGCACTCCTCCGTGCATTGAGGTGGATTGGTCAGCGTGCAATGCGCCTTGCAGTTCGTTGGAGTTCCGCCGCCCGGACAGGACGCCGCCGCCAAGGCCGCCTGTGCGAAGGCGAGCACGGCGCAGGCGACGATCGCAGGAATGCAGGATGACAGTCGCATCGGAAGACCTCTCTCATAGGTGTTGTGGCACTTGGTGACGCAGCATCTGATCATCGGTTGCCGCCGAACCTGGTCCTGCGGTCGCGATTAAAGGCAGACGTGCATCCAATAATTCTGTCACCTGGAGCGGCCGGAGGTTCAAACTCCCCGCGCGCGCCGGCACGTTTTGGTATCTGCGGATGGGGTCAACGTCGGACGCGCGTCACGCGCCACCTGATCGTTCCGATGCGAAGGTTTGCGATCGCGCCGCAGGACGATCTTGGATGTGAAGGAAGTGACGACGCCCGGTGAGAAAAACTTCGAATATTTCGGGCTTTCGGTATATCGTTACTCAATAATCTATTTCTTGAATCCTATTTCTTGGCCGCAATGCCTTTGGTCAGCGGCGCGAGCCGCGCGACATCCTGATCGACGTAGGTGTCGAACGCTTGCAGCGCCAGGGTCCGCGGATTGATGCCCTGCACCTTCAGCTTCTGCTGCAATTGCGGGTCCTCGCTCGCTTGCGCGATGGCGGCGGCGAGCTTCTGCATGATCGGTGCGGGCGTCTTGGCCGGCGCCAGGATGCCGTACCAGGTCGCATAGTGATAATCGACGCCCTGCGAGACCGCGGTCGCAACCATCACGGGATCGGTGATCGGCTCGTCGGCGCCGACCGCGAGCGCGCGCAGGCTGCCGTTCTGCACGAACGAGCAGCACGAAGGCGAGCGGATCGAACGACGCCTGGATCGCGCCGCTCAACATGTCGGAGATGATGTTCGAGCTCACCGTGTAGGGGACGTGCACCAGGTTGGTGCCCGTCTGCGCCGCGAAATAGGCGCCGGCGAGGTGGGTCGCGGTGCCGACGCCGGCCGAGCCGTAGTTGATCGTTCCCGGCCTCGCCTGGGCGAGCGCGATGAATTCCTTGAGGTCGGCGACGCCGAGCCTGGCCGGCACGACGACGATCGCCGGCGTGGTGCCGACCATCGAGACGCCGGCGAAATCGCGGATCGGGTCGAACGCCAGATCCTTGTTGATCAGTCCCAGGATCGCGTGCCCCGAATTGGCGAACAGCAGCGTGTAGCCGTCCGGGTTCGCTCGCGCGACCGCCTGCGCGCCGATGATGCCGCCGGCGCCCGGCCGGTTCAGCACCACGACCTGCTGGCCGAGGATTTGGGTGAGCCGGTCGGCGTAGAGGCGGGCCAGGATGTCGATCGTCGTGCCCGGCGTGAGCGGCACCACCAGCGTGATCAGGCGCGAGGGATATTGATCGGCGGCGCGTGCCTGCGGCACCAGTGCGGACGACAGCGCCGGCAGCGCCGCCGCGAGGAATTGCCTGCGGTCCATCGGACGTGTCTCCCGCAAATCATTTTCTTGCCGGCGTGGCTACACCAGTGCGACGGCGCGGATCGGCGAGGCCTCCGCGTCGATCAGCTTGAGCGGAAGGCCGATCAGCGTGAAGCGATCCCGGCCGATCCGGTCGAGGTGCTTCAGGTAGGGCATCGTGATCACGCCGTGCTCGCTCAGCGTCCGCGAATTGTGGAAGACGCGCGGCGAATTCGGCTCGTCGTTGCCGTGATAGAAGTCGTAGCCGACGATGACCACGCCCTTGCCGATGCACCACATGGTCGCGCCGATGGTCAGATAGGGCGACGCCTTCATCCACGCCTCCGAGCCGCCGTCATAAGTATTGTTGTGATCGGTGCGCAGCATGAGCCGATCGCCCTTGCGAATCTGCTTGCCGACGCGCGCCTCGAGGTCGTGCTCGGTGATCGCCCCGCCGGGCAGCTTGTCGCGCAGGTCGGCGATGATCGCATCCCCGATGAACAGGTCGAGCGGCAGCTGGTGGATCTGCGTTCCGCCGCGCACGTTGTGCTCCGGCGCGTCGACGTGGCTGCCGGCATGCAGGCGCATGTGCACGCCGCGCACGATCTGGCCGGCGCCGCCCGGCGCGTCGTGCTCCTTGATCACCTCCATCGCGAACTGCATGTCCTTCGTGAATCCCGCGGGCGTGCGCATCGCGAAGTTCTTCGGATCGAGCTCGAGGCTGATATCGACGATATTGAATTTCGGCGGCAGCATGCGGCGTCCCTCGGTTGTGCCTGACGATCGCTTTCATCCTTCGCGCCGGGGCATGCGTTGGTCCTACGGCGTCGTTGCGCGCGCAAGCGGGCAACTCAGTACTCACGAACGCGAGAATGGGACGGTGGCGGTGCCCTGTCGATGTGCTGCGGAGTACTGATCGTCCGCTGGAGTTTACCCCCGACTTGATCGGGCGCGGACGATGACGGCGGAGGATAGGTCAGCAGCTCGCAACCTTACTTTCTGCGCGCGTCCTTGCCGGAAGCGGGTTCGTCGGCCAGTGCGTCGACGAGCTGGAGCAGGGCCGCGCGCGCGGCGTCGCTGCCGATCTTGTCGAAGCCCTGCAGCAGGCGAAGCGAATGGGGATTGGCCAGCAGCGCGCGCGGCGTGTCCTCGGCCTCGGCATGATGCGTCGCTGTCGCGCTGCCGTCGAACAGGGCGAGCAACGGGACGCCCAGCACGTCCGCGATCTGGCTCAGCCGGCTCGCGCCGACGCGGTTGGCGCCCTTTTCGTATTTCTGCACCTGCTGGAACGTGACGCCGATGCGCCGGCCGAGCTCGGTTTGCGAGAACCGCTGCTGCAGCCGGCAGATACGGATATTCTGTCCGACCAGGACGTCGATCGGCATTGGACTTTTCTTCGCCACTTCTACTTCCCCCTGTTTCACAAAGAGGCAGGCAAGCCCGAGATCACGGCGCGTACGCCGTCACCTCGATCTCCAACAAGTAATTTTCCCGGAGCTTGGCGACGCCGACGACGGTGCGGGCCGGCAAGTTCTTGCCGAAATGCTGCACCCACACCTCATTGAGGAGCGGCAGATTCTCGTCGACGTTGAGGATGTAACAGGTCGCCTTGAGACAGTGCTCGAACCCGCTGCCGGCGGCGGTGAGGACGGCATTGAGGTTGGCGAGCGCCTGGGCGGCCTGCGCCTTGAAGCCGCCGTCCACCACCTTGTTGCCCTGCTTGGGATCGCGCGGCGAGGCCCCCGAGCAAAACACCAGGTTGCCGAGCTTCACCGCCTGGACGAGCGGAGCGCCCGTCACGGCGGCCTGGTCGGTGTGGACGACTTCTTTCCTCATTACGAGCGGGGCTCCGGCAGCAACCCCCAGGCGAATCGGCGTGGGGGCGGTTGACATGATGTTATAACAAGACTAGCGGTTGTGCATGCTGGATGTCAAACCCTTCGTGGAAGGCCTTCCGCTGTATCGCCAGGTACAGGCGGGAATCGAGGAGATGATCCGGGCCCATCCCGAGGTGAAGAACCAGTCCTTTTCCGATGCGAGCCTCGCCAAGCGCTTCGGCGTGAGCCGGATCACGGTGCGGCGGGCGGTCGACGAGCTGGTCGGGGAGGGCGTGCTCTACCGCATCCAGGGACGCGGCACGTTTGTGCGGCGCAGCAAGCTCAAAGAGAGGCTGACGCTGACGAGCTTCCTCGAAGCCTGGACGCAGAGCGCCGGCGGCTTCAACGTCAAGGTCGCGCTTTTCGAGCCGCGCGTGCGGGCGCCGGAAGATGTGGCGGAACGCCTCGGCCTGGGCGCGGACGCGTCCGTGGCCTACGTGCAGCGGCTGCGATTCCAGAAGGACATGCTGGTCGCCATCGACGACCGCTACATACGCGCCGAGTGCTGCACGCACCTCACCAAGCAGGACATCGAGACGTCTTCGCTCGTCGACTACCTGCGCAACCGCGAGGGCATCGTCATCGATCACGGCGAGATGGAGATCGAGGCGCGCGCCGCCGATCAGAACGAGGCGAGGCTTCTTGGAATCAAGCGCGGGCAGCCGGTTCTGCTGCGCCGCGTGACCTTCCTCACGCGGAAGAATGAAGCCATACACACCGGTACCTCGATTTACCGGGCGGACCGCACGAGTTATCGTCTTACACTCTCGACTTGAACGCTCGGCTGCCCTGTTTCGGTGGGTCTGCCGCCGGGGGCCTGAGGCAATCCAAGCGATCCAAGGCCATCCATGACTGCGCCGCCCGAATCTGAGCCGTCCAGGCCATCCGGCATTCGGCCCGTCTCCGCGGCACCGGTCGGATGGACGGAACTCGCCCTCGACAACGTGTCGATGACCTTCAACGCCGGCCGTGCGGGCGAGTATCACGCGCTCGCGAACACCAGCCTGACGGTGCGGCGCGGCGAGTTCTACTGCCTGCTCGGTCCGAGCGGCTGCGGCAAGTCGACGGTGCTCAACCTGATCGCCGGCTTCGCGCAGCCGGAGGCCGGCGCGATCCGCATGGGCGATCGCCACATCGTCGCGGCCGGCACCGATCGCGTGATGGTCTTTCAGGACGCGACCAACGCGTTGTTTCCCTGGATGCGCACGCAGGAGAACGTCGCGTTCGGCCTGTCGATCCAGGGCATGGCGAAGAACGAGGCAGCCGAACGCGCCCTGCAATATCTCGAGCTCGTGGGCTTACGCGAACATGCCCACAAGTTTCCCTATGAGCTGTCCGGCGGCATGCGGCAGCGCTGCCAGCTCGCCCGCGCGCTGGTGATCGAGCCGGAAGTATTGCTGATGGACGAGCCCTTCGCGGCGCTCGACGCCATCACGAAGCGGATCCTGCAAAAGGAATTGCTGCGCATCTGGCGCCAGCTCGGCATGACGGTCGTCTACATCACGCACGATGTCGGCGAGGCGGTGCTGCTGGGCGAGAAGATCGGCGTCATGCGGCGCGGGCCGGGCTCATCGATCAAGGAGGAGTTCGTCGTCGGCCAACCCTATCCGCGCAAGCCGACCGACGAGGCCGTCGCCGCCATCTATGCGCGGGTCGAGGCGTCGCTGCAGGACGAGGTCGGAGTGTCGCTCGATGCCGCCTAGGCTGCTGCGCTTCCTCGGCCGCGTCGCGACGACCGCCATATCGTTGTCGCTCGCCTTGCTCGCGTGGTCGGCGTTTGCGCGCTACTTCGCGTATCCCGACCTCGTGCCGACGCCGACGGCGACGTTCGAGACAGGCCTGAAAATGTTGCGCAGCGGCGCGTTGATGGAGCACGTGGAGATCAGCCTCGAGCGCGTCCTGGTCGGATACGCCGCCGGCTGCGCGCTCGGCATCGTGATCGGGACGCTGATGGGCCGCATCCCGATCGTCGCGCAATTCGCGGATCCGTTGCTGCAGCTGCTGCGCCCGATATCTCCGGTGGCCCTCGTGCCGCTGTCCATCATCTGGTTCGGCATCGGCGACCTGTCGCGCTATTTCATCATCTTCTACGGCGTGGTCATCATCATGATCATGAACACGGCCGCGGGCGTCGCCGCGGTCCCGAACATCCGCTTGAATGCGGCAAAGTGCCTCGGCGCGCGGCCGCGCCAGATATTCCTGCGCATCGTCATTCCATCGGCGGTACCTTACATCCTGACCGGAATGCGGGTCGCGCTGGGATTTGCCTTCATGGGGATCGTCGCCGCCGAGATGATCGCCGCGCAATCGGGCATCGGCTATCTCATCATGCAGTCGCGCACGTTGCTGCGCACCGATATCATGTTCGTCGGCCTGGTGACGCTCGGCGTCCTGGGCGCGATCATCGACGGCTGCTTCAAGCTCGCGATCGATCGCACCATGAAGCGGTTCATGGAGCATCAGGTCAATGTCTAGGCCGCTATCGGGAGAGGTCTCGAAGCGGACCCACAAATGGGGGCAGGCGCCATGCTTCACCTGACATCAATCCGATCGGACATTGCAGCGGTGTGGAAGTCTTGCGCGATCGTCCTCCTGCTGTCGGCGCTCGCAACCTGGTGCGCGGCCGGCACCGCGCTGGCCGACACCATCAAGGTGCGCCTTTTCACCGGGACGGACGAGCACTGGGTGCCGTTCCAGGTCGCGAAAGCGAAGGGCTACTTCACGGACGAGGGGCTGGACGTGGACGTGACGGTGTTCACGACCGGCGCGACCGCGGTCGAGGCGTTCCGCGCCGGACGCGGCGACTTCGTGTCGGCCGGCGATCTTCCGTCGGCCGCCATGTGGCAGTCCGGCAACGTGATCGGCCTCGCGCCGCTCTCGTCCGACACCGAGATCTTCGGCATCGTGGGCCGCAAGGAGATCAACTCACCCGCCGACCTGCGCGGGCGCAAGGTCGCGACCCGCATGGGCTCGACCGGCGAATTCCTTCTCGACCGCTATCTGGAGTCGGGCGGACTTGCTCCCTCCGATATCAAGATGCTGGATCTCGCGCCGCCCGACATGGTGGTTGCGCTCGTCCACGGCGACATCGACGCGTTCGCGTGGCTCGCGCCGTTCACGACGCGCGCCATCGCGACGGCCCCGAACATGAAGCTCATCGCGAGCGCGAAGGGGCTCGCCAACAACCGCATCATCCTGAGCGTGACCCGGTCGTTTGCCGATCAGCATCCCGATCTCGTGCGCAAGGTGCTGCACGCGACCCGGCGCGCGGTCGACTTCGTCCGTGCCAATCCCGAAGAGGCCACCCGCATCTGGGCGCAGGCCGTGCAAGGGGATGCCAAGCAGTCCGTGCCGGTCGTGCGCCTCATCCACTTCGACATGACGTTCGACCGCCCGTTCGTGAACGACATGGATGAGCTCGCGAAATTCATGGTTCAGAAGGGCGCTCTCAAGGGGCCGATCAACTGGTCGGCCGCGATGAACACGACATTCCTCCGCGCGATCGATCCGAAGCTGGTCGCAACGTCGCCCTGACGCGTTTTCGGCTTCATCGAAAAAGTCCTGCCCACGACCCCGCTACGAGTAAGCCCCATGCCTGCGCTCGCCAACAAGAATAAGCCGGGACGCGAGCTCGTCCGGCTCGACGTCGCACGACTGGCGTCCGGCATGGAGCTCAGCCTCGCGCTGCATGTCGTCACCGGCGCGAAGCCGGGGCCGACGCTCGGGATCATCACGACGGTGCACGGCGACGAGACCATGTCGCTGATGGCCGTGCGTCGCCTGCTCGCCGAGCTCGATGTGACGGCGCTGTCGGGCCGCGTTGCGGCCATTCCGGTCGCAAATCCGCTGGCGCTCTCCGTGTTCAACCGGCAGACGCCCGAGCAGCACGGCAAGACCGATCTGCACGAGGTCTTCCCCGGTCAGGCGCAGGGCAACCTGACGCAGCGGCTCGCGAGCGTCATCACGACCAACCTGCTCGACCATGTGGATGCGCTGGTCGACATTCATTGCGGCGGATTGGGCGGCCGGCTCCAGGGCCGCGCCGACTTCGACCCCTCGGCGTCGGCCGATGTCCATCAGGCGTCGCTCAAGCTGTGCCGCGCCTTCAACGCGACGTTCATCCACGCCAACAATCTCGCCGGCACGGCGGCGCGCTATTGCAACGAGCGCGGCATTCCGACCGCCAATCCGGAAATCGGCGGCGTCTATCTCGGCCCCGATGCGGAGGCGGGCTACATCGCCGACATGGTGACGGGGCTGCGATCCATGATGGCGAGCCTCGGCATGATCGCGGGCGAGGGCGCGCCGGCGAAGAAGCAGCTGCTGTTCGGCGTCAAGAGCCGGTTCGAGGCCAACCCGTCGGTCGGCGGGTTTCTGCAGTCGCATTATCCTTCGCCCGCGGATCTCGGGCGCCGGATCGAAAAAGGGACGGTGCTCGGCGAAATGGTCGACCCGCACGGCCTCGACGTGATCGAGGAGCTGCGCGCGCCTGTCACCGGCTATCTGTTCTTCTCGCGCTATTCGGGCCTGGTCGACACCGGCACCAAGGCTTTCGCTCTGGCGGAGGAAGCGACGTCCCAATGGCTGTAAATGCGGTGCGGGCCGTCCTGCTCGCGGCCAATGACGATGTCGCGGCGGTGCTCGACGCCGTGGCGGCGGGCGCGACGGTCGCGGTGGTGGGCGCATCGGGCGAGACCGTGCACGAGATCACGGCGCGCCAACCGATCCCGTTCGGCCACAAGCTTGCGATCCGCGATATCGGGGAAGGGCGGCCGGTCAATCGCTACGGATTTCCGATCGGCATCGCGACTGCCGCGATCGCGCCGGGCGAGCACGTGCATTCGCACAACATGCGAAGCGCGCTGTCGCCCGCGCCGAAGCAGGACGCCACCTCGGCGGTGCGGCGTCCCGCGCAATGGGTGCACGACCTGGCGCGGGACTTGCTGCAGGCGGCAGGCACGGCCGCGGATGCCGCCGAAGCCATGGCGAATGCACTCACCGAGGCGCATCTGCGCGGCGTCGAGACGCATGGACTGCGGCGTCTTCGTCCCTACGTGGCGCGCATCCGCTCGGGCGGCGTCGACGGCAAGGCGCGGCCGCAGATCGAGGCGAGGCATTCGCTGCTCATGATCGATGGCCGCAACGGCATCGGCCACTACGTCGCGACGACTGCGGCGCAGGCGGCCGCCGATGCGGCGCGCCAATCCGGCATCGCAATCGCGCTCGTGCGCAACAGCAATCACCTCGGCTTTGCGGGCTACTACGCGACCTTGATGGCCGCGCAGGGACAGCTCGGCATCGTCACGTCGAACGGCCAGGTCTGCGTCGCACCTGCGGGCGCGACGAAGCCGCTCTTGAGCAACAACCCGTTCGCGATCGCGGCGCCGCTCTCGCAACCGGACGCCTTTCTCGAGCTCGATCTTGCGACCAGCGTCACGTCGCGCGCCAACATCGTCGAGGCGGCGCGCGCGGGCGCGGCGTTGCCGCCCGACGTCGCGCAGGATGCTGCCGGCAACCCGACGCGCGATCCCGCCCAGGCGCTCGCCGGCAGCCTGCTCGCCTTCGGCGGCGCCAAGGGTTTCGGCCTGCTGGTGGCACTCGAGGCGCTGACCGGCGTGCTCGCCGGCGGCGCGTTCGCGGATCAGGTGTCGTCGAAGGAAGCATCGCCCGATGCGCCGGAAGGGACCGCGCACACGATCATCGCCATCGATCTCGCGATGGCGCTCGGGAAGGACGCCTATGCGCAGCGGCTCGATGAGCTCGTCCGCAGGCTCGCGGCCTTGCCCGTCAACCCCGCCGCCGAGCCGATCCGCTATCCGGGCGAGCGGCGCTGGGCGCTGCGGCGCGAGCGTCTGCGCGAGGGCGTGCCGCTGTCGCGGGCGGAGCTCGCCGATGTGATGAGCCTCGCGAAGGAATTGGGTGTCACCGCATGACGGCGTGGCGCGAAGGACTGACCGGCTATCCGCGCGACGACGGGCGCAAGGGCGTTCGCAATCTCGTCGCCGTCATGGCGGCCGCCGACAACGTCAATCCGGTCGTTCGCCAGCTTGCGGCGCGCCATCCCGGCGTGACGTGCCTTCCCGCGAGCTACGGCCGCGGGCAGATGGGGCATGACTTCGAGGTGAGCCTGCGATCGATGGCGGGCCTCGCGGCGCATCCCAACGTCGCGGGCTGTCTGGTCGTGTCGTTCGAGCCGGAGAGCAGCGCGCGCGTGGCGCAGCTTGCGCGGAAGATGGGACGGCCGGTCGAGACGCTGTCCTTTCTCGACGTCGGCGGCGTGGAAGAATGTCTTGCGCAGGGGAGCCCGATCATTCGCCGCCTGCAGGACGCAGCAGGCCGCGTGCGTCGTGTGCCGCTCGCGGCGGACGAGCTCACGATCGGTCTCGAATGCGGCGGCTCGGATACGACCTCGGGCCTGTTCGGCAATCCGGCGCTCGGCGCGTTCGCGGACTGGTTCGTGGACGCGGGCGGCAAGGCGGTGTTCTCCGAGCCGGTCGAATGTCTCGGCGGCGAGGAATTGCTGCGCCGGCGCGCGGTCTCGCCGGAGGCCGCGGCGCGCCTCATCGGCACCGTGCAGGCCTATAACGAGCTCGCGCGCGAGCACGGCGTCGACCTCGCCGGCACCAATCCGACGCCGGACAATCTTGCGGGCGGGCTCACGTCGATCGAGGAGAAATCGCTGGGCGCGCTGGCGAAGACCGGTTCGCGCACCATCATGGGCGTGATCGGCTACGGCGAGCCTGCGCCCGCGGCCGGCGTCTGGATGATGGATGCGCCGGCGGCGGCCGTCGAGAACGTCACGGCGCTCGCGGCCGGCGGCGCGCAACTCGTCTGCTTCGTCACGGGCACCGGCAATCCGACCGGCCATCCGGTCGCGCCGACGATCAAGATCACCGCCAACCCGCGCACGGTCGAGCGCATGCAGGCGCATATCGACGTCGACCTCGCCGACATGCTGCGCGGCAGGATGAATGTCGCGCAAGGCGCGGGCGCCATCGCGGCGACCATCGCGGCCGTGATCAACGGCGCCACGACGGCGGCCGAGCAACTCGACTATCTCGAGACCAACATCAGCCGGATCGGTCCGTCGGTATAAGCGGCGTGAACTTTACCCGGTGGGCTCGGCGCAATCGCCGCTCGCCGGAATATTTGAGGCAATTCGTCGACCACGAGATCAAAAAGTGGGCAACGCCCATCAAGGCGCGCGGCCTGTTGATGGATTGACGGCGGCAAGCGATTGGGGCGGCAAAGGGCCGGATTGCTTATCCGGCAGGCGCGGTGCTCACGAATTGCCCCGCCTGCGATTCACTTTGGCCACAATATTACGCAATGTTTACGCGCGGGCGCCCGTCGGGACGCGCTGAAACCATTTGGAAACCATAAGAAACCATTTGGCCCGGCGATTGCATCCCGAAATCGGGCGCTCGGCGCGATAAAAAATACGAAAATAAAATCGACATTAAATCGTCGCACGCATGGGGAGGAAATCTCGGAGAGGGACTACACATGCTCGGCAGGCGCCGAGCCACGGATTGCGTTGTCTCGGCGTCCACCGGGGCGGCGCTTGAAACGGAATGTGAGGCCGCACGATGGCTACCTCTCTGTCGCTTGCGCTGCGCTATCCGGCGGCACTCGGCCACTCGGCCGACGCGCGTGCGGTCGTGCGGCCGGCATCCCAGCGTGACCTTCGCCTCGATTTCTTTCGCGGCCTCGCGCTCCTCTTCATCTTCATCGACCACATTCCCAATAATTTCCTCTCCAACGTGACACTGCACTCGGTTGCGTTTTGCGACGCCGCCGAGGTGTTCGTCTTTATCTCCGGTTACGCGGCGGCGCTCGCCTATGGGCGCCTGCTCGACCGTGGCCTGCCGGTGGCGAGCGCGCATATCTATCATCGCGTCTGGCAGCTCTATGTCGCCCATATCTTCGTCTTCGCGATCTTTGCCGCGCTGGTGTCGTATTCGATCGTCGCGGTGGACGATCCGAGCTACACCCAGTCGTTCAATATCTCGAGCTTCCTCGACAATCCGCCGGCGGCGGTCGCGCAGGTGCTGATGCTGCGGTTCCAGCCGCAGTTTCTCGACATCCTGCCGCTCTACATCGTGCTGCTCGCGGCGTTTCCGCTGATCCTGGCGCTGATCGCGCGCAATCCGTGGTGGGCTTTGCTGCCGTCGGCCGCGCTCTATGCCGCGACCCAGTTCATGGGCTGGCAGACGCCCGGCTATCCCGAAGGCGCGACGTGGTTCTTCAATCCGCTCGCCTGGCAGTTCCTGTTCGTGATCGGTGCGGCCATGGGTTACTCCAAGGTGAGCGGCGTGCCGTTGCTGCCGAACCGGACTTGGCTCACCTTGCCGGCGCTGGCGGCGGCCGGCGTGGTGGCGCTGATCAGCGCATCATGGATGATCCAGTCGAACTTTACCGACGCGCCGGATTTCCTGTTCACCTTGCTGGCGCCCTATGTGGGCGACAAGCAGAACCTCAATCCCGTCAGGCTGGCGAGCTTTCTGATCCTCGCTCTCGTCGTTGCGCAATTGGTGCGGCCGACGAGCGCCGTGCTGACGACGCGAGTCGGCCGATGGCTGATCGCCTGCGGGCAGAGTTCGCTGCACATCTTCTGCTTCGGGATTGTGCTGGCGGTCCTCGGCCATTTCGTGCTCACGAGCTATGGCGACGGGCTCGTCGCGCAGACGCTCGTCAATCTCGCGGGCGGCGTCCTGATGGTGGTCCTCGCCCAGCTGCTCGCATGGGATAGGGCGCAGACACGCGCGCCGAAGGCGCCGCGCGCAACCTCCACGCCGGCCTTGTCGACCACCTAGCGCCACCACTTCAGGAGCCTACGCCCGACCGTCATCGGATAGGCGCGCGCCGCATCCGCGGCTGCGGGTGATTTCATGGTCCCCGCACGCGCCGATCGGTTTCAGCGGCGAGCCGCTTGAGCGTGTCGGCGATCCGCATCGGATAGGCGTCGCCGGCATCCAGCGAACGCAACGCATCGGGAAGGCGCGCGATCTCGCGTGCTGCATGGCGGCGCAGGTCGTCGAGCGACGGTGCCGCATTGATCCTCTGCCCCTCCCGCATCACGAGCGCGAGCAACGGCTCGCCGGGATGAGAGTCGCCATCGAGGCCGAGGATGTCCTCGGCCATGCGGCCATCCGCGCCGTAGCGGCGCCAGACCTGCTTGCGGCCCGGCCACGTCTCCTTGCTCGGCGAGTATTTGCGCCGCGGCAGGCCGGCATATTCCTGCAGCTTGTAGGCGCAATCGAGCGTCGGGGCGTCGGACGACGTCGTCAGGCTGGTGCCGACCCCGAAGCCGTCGATCGGCGCGCCCGTGCGCAGCAGCGTGGCGATCTCGTCCTCGTCGAGGCCGCCGCTCGCCAAGATCGTGACGCCCGCGCACCCGCCGTCGTCGAGGATGCGGCGCACGCGCCGCGCGAGCGTCGTCAGGTCGCCGCTGTCGAGGCGGACCGCGCGGATCGTGATGCCGAGCGCCGTGAGCTTCGGCGCCAGCGCGACGACCTTCCGTGCCGCCGCCTCGGTATCGTAGGTGTCGAGCAGGAAGGTGAGATTGTTCGGCCGCGCCCGGGCGAAGTTCTCGAAGGCGGTTGCTTCGTCGTCATGCGCCTCGATGTAGGAATGCGCCATGGTGCCGAAGGTCGGGATGCCGAAGAGCTGCTCGGCCAGCACCGTCGCGGTGCCGGCAAAGCCCGCGATGTAGCTCGCGCGCGCCGCCATCAATCCGGCCTCGGCGCCGTGTGCGCGGCGCAGGCCGAAATCCACGACCAGCTTGTCGCCGGCCGCGAGCTTGATCCGCGCCGCCTTGGAGGCGACCACCGATTGGAAGTGCATGATGTTCATCACGCGGCTCTCGACGAGCTGCGCCTGCGGCAGCGGCGCCGTCACCCGCAGCATCGGCTCGTTGGGAAAGCAGACGGTGCCTTCCGGCAGTGCGTGCACGTCACCGGTGAAGCGCAGCGCGGCAAGATAGTCGAGCACGCGCTTGCTGAAGCGGCCGGTCGAGGCGAGCCAGTCGATCTCGGCCGCCGAGAACCGCAGGGTCGCGAGGAATTCAAGCACCTGCTCCAGTCCGGCGGCCATGACGAAGCGCCGCCGCGCCGGCAGCGAGCGGACGAAGAACTCGAACACCGCGGGCTTCGTCTCGTCATGGTCCAGATAGGCCTGGATCATGTTGAGCTGGTAGAGGTCGGTGAGGAGGGGGCCGGGGTCGATCGTCATGTGGCGCGCCGCGTGAAGCATGCATCTTGCCATGATCTGGCGTGCAAGACAGCGGCTCTTGGGCGATACCTCGACCGTCGTCGGGCTGGTATTCTTTCGTAGGATGGGTTGAGCCCTCGGGTCTTGCCTTCGGCAAGCCCAAGGACAGGCTCAGCGAAACCCGTCGCTTTTGGATTCATAGATGATGGGTTTCGCTGCGCTCAACCCATCCTACGTGACCGGGGACGCCTCATGATCAAGGACATCGCATTTCATCTGTCGGCCCGGGCGAGCGGCGGCGCGACCATCGATTACGCGGTCTCGGTTGCGGCGGCCTTCGAGGCGCATCTGGCCGGCATCGCGTTCGCGCTCGACCCTTTCATCCCGCCGACCATGGGTATCGGCGACGCAGTCCCGGCCGACTGGATCGACGAGCAGCGCGAGGAGGCGCAGGCGGCCGCTCTGACCGTCATTGCGCGTTTCGAGGAAGTGGCGCGACGAAACGCCATCTCGGCCGAGTCGCGGCGGCTCGACGCGAGCCTTGCGGGCGCCGCCGAGATGTTCGGCCGGATCGCCCGGCGCTTCGATCTCTCGATCGTGCGGCAGGCCGAGTCCGGCAGGGCGCCGTTGGAAGATCTTGTCATCGAGGCGGCGCTGTTCGATGCCGGCCGGCCCGTCCTCGTCGTGCCCTACATCCAGAAGGCCGCGCTCACGCTCGACCGCGTGCTGGTCTGCTGGGACGGCGGCCGCAGCGTGGCGCGCGCGGTCGGCGACGCCATGCCGTTCCTCCACCGCGCCAAGACGGTCGAGGTCGTGATCGTGCAAGGCGATGCCGGCAAGGGCGACGAGATTCCGGGCGCCGATATCGGCGAGCACCTCGCGCGGCACGGCCTCAGGGTCGACGTGAAGCGCATCGTCGCGACCGGCGGCACCGTGATGGACACGATCCTGTCGCACGCGGCCGACGTCAGCGCCGATTTCCTCGTCATGGGCGGCTACGGCCATTCGCGCCTGCGCGAGTTCATCCTCGGCGGCGTGACGCGCGGTATTCTCGGCACCATGACGGTGCCGGTGCTGATGTCGCATTAGCGCATATTCCGGCGAAGTGGACGCCGGTTCGCCGAAAAGAATATGCGCCAAGGATCTTAGCTTCGGGCGCCTGGCGCCGGCCGGTTAGTGCCCGCCGCCGTTGAAAACCGCGGACCGAATTCCCATCTCTGCCTCCTGGTAAACGATGGGGCTTGAGTTGGAACGAGATTTTCCCCGCGACTGGATGTGGTCCGAGGCCTGCGAGATGCTCGCACGGGCCGACCGGCTGCATCGCGAGCTTTTCCGGCCGGTGCGCTCGACGGCGCGGCTTCCCACCTGGGAGCCGCCGGTCGACATCCTAGAGACCGGCCGCGAGGTCCTGGTCCTGGTGGCGCTGCCCGGCGTCGACCCGGACCAGGTCGAGGTCGCGATCGACGGCAGCGACCTGGTCGTCGCCGGCACGCGCGTGTTGCCGGGCGAATTGCGCACCGCCGTGATCCATCGGCTCGAGCTGCCGCAAGGGCGCTTCGCGCGCCGCGTACGGCTGCCGGCCGGCCGCTACGATGGGATACGTCGGGTCTTCGTGCACGGCTGTCTCGCGATCACGATGCAGAAATCGGAATAATCAGATGACCGATACCCAAAACATGGAAGCCTTGAGCGCCCGCGAAAGCGGCGGCTCGGCTGCAAGCTACCCGCCGATCCCGTCCGACGCGCTCATCATCGTGCCGGTGCGCAGCGCCGTGCTGTTTCCCGAGCAGGTGATGCCGATCACGGTCGGCCGCACCAAGTCGATCCTCGCCGCCCAGCAGGCGATGCGCGAGCAGCGCCCGGTCGGCATCCTGATGCAGCGCGACGCCAAGGAGGCCGATCCGTCGCCGATCGACATGCATCGGTTCGGCACGGTCGCCAACGTGGTGCGCTTTCTCACCGCGCCGGACGGCACGCATCATCTCGTCTGCCAGGGCGAGCAGCGCTTCCAGATCGAGGAATTCCTCAGCGGCTGGCCGTTCTTCGTGGCCCGTGTGCGGCGGATTCCCGAGCCCGGAACGCGCACGCCCGAGATCGACGCGCGCTTCCTCAACCTGAAGAACCAGCTCCTCGAAGCATTGCGGCTGCTGCCGCAGGTGCCGGCCGAGCTGTTGGCGACGATCGAGGCGGTCGATGCCGCCCCGACGCTCGCCGACCTCGCGGCCGCCTACATGGATGCCAAGCCCGAGGAGAAGCAGGAGATCCTCGAGACGGTCGACATCGTGGCGCGTATGGACAAGGTGGCGCGCACGCTTGCGAACCGCATCGAGGTGCTGCGCCTGTCGCAGGAGATCGGCCAGCAGACCAAGGCGGCGCTCGACGCGCGCCAGCGCGAGGTGTTGCTGCGCGAGCAGATGGCTGCGATCCAGAAGCAGCTCGGCGAAGGCGACGAAGGCAAGACTGCCGAGATGGCCGAGCTCGCCAAGGCGATCACCGACGCCAAGATGCCGAAGGAGATTGAGGACGCGGCCCGCAAGGAGCTGCGTCGGCTCGAGCGCATGCCCGAGGCCGCGGGCGAATACGGCATGGTGCGCAGCTATCTGGATTGGCTGATCGAGCTTCCCTGGGCGCTGCCCGAGGAGACGCCGATCGACATCGTGCAGGCGCGCAAGATCCTGGACGAGGATCACTTCGGCCTCGACAAGATCAAGCGCCGCATCGTCGAATATCTGGCGGTGCGCAAGCTCGCGCCCAACGGGAAGGCGCCGATCCTGTGCTTCGTCGGCCCGCCCGGCGTCGGCAAGACGTCGCTCGGCCAGTCGATCGCGCGCGCCATGAACCGCAAGTTCGTGCGCGTGAGCCTCGGCGGCGTGCATGACGAGGCCGAGATCCGCGGCCACCGGCGCACCTATATCGGGGCGCTGCCCGGCAACATCATCCAGGCGATCCGCAAGGCGGGCGCGCGCAACTGCGTCATGATGCTCGACGAGATCGACAAGCTCGGCGCCGGCATCCAGGGCGATCCGGGCGCGGCGCTGCTGGAGGTGCTCGACCCGGAGCAGAACAACACGTTCCGCGACAACTATCTGGCGGTGCCGTTCGATCTCAGCCGCATCGTGTTCATCACGACCGCGAACATGCTCGACACGATCCCGGGTCCGCTGCGCGACCGCATGGAGATCATCAGCCTTGCAGGCTACACGGCGAACGAGAAGCTGGAGATCGCCCGGCGCTACCTGATGCGCCGGCAGATGGAGGCGAACGGGCTGCAGCCCGGCCAGGTGGAGCTCGCCGACGCGGCGCTGCGCGCCATCATCGCGCAGTACACGCGCGAGGCGGGCGTGCGCAATCTCGAGCGCGAGATCGGCAAGGCTTTGCGCCACGCGGCGGTGCGCATCGCCGAAGGCCAGAGCGGGCCGATCCGCATCGAGGCGGACGACCTCGGCGCGATCCTCGGCGCACCACGGTTCGAGGACGAGGTGGCGATGCGGGTGAGCGTGCCCGGTGTCGCGACCGGGCTCGCGTGGACGCCGGTCGGCGGCGACATCCTCTTCATCGAGGCGACGCGGCTGCCCGGCAACGGGAGGCTCATCCTCACGGGCCAGCTCGGCGACGTGATGAAGGAGAGCGCGCAGGCGGCGCTGAGCGTCGTCAAGAACCGCGCGGCGTCGTTCGGCATCGATCCGGAGCGCTTCGAGAAGAGCGACATCCACATCCACGTCCCGGCGGGCGCGACCCCGAAGGACGGCCCGAGCGCGGGCGTCGCGATGTTCCTCGCGCTCGTCTCGCTGATGAGCGATCGCACGGTGCGCAGCGACACCGCGATGACGGGCGAGATCAGCCTGCGCGGCCTGGTGCTGCCGATCGGCGGCGTCAAGGAGAAGGTCACGGCGGCGGCGCGCGCCGGGATCACGCGCGTGATGCTGCCGGCGCGCAACCGCAAGGACTTCGACGACGTCCCCGACGACGTGCGGCGCCAGATGGAATTCATCTGGCTCGAGCGGGTGGATGATGCCGTCGCGGCGGCGTTGGAGCCGGCGCGGACTTCCTCGCCCGCCAAGGCGGACGAGCGCCCGCTTGCGGTGGCCGAGGCGTAGGGATCATGTTAGCGCCGTAGGGTGGGCAAAGGCGGCCACGACGATCGTGATGGGCTCGGGCGCCGTATCCGCCGTGCCCACGCGGTCTGTGCGGCACCTCCCGCGTGGGCACGGCGGAACGTGCGCTGCGGTCGGATGCGTGCGCATCGGCCGCCTTTGCCCACCCTACGTCGCCGCGCCGGCGGATGAGCCCGTGCGATTGCACGGACCTATCCGCTTCGTTGCGTGAGGAGGATATTTTGACGGACCCTTACGAAATACTCGGCGTCGAGAAGACCGCGTCGCTCGACGACATTCGTACGAGCTATCGCAAGCTCGCGAAGAAATTCCATCCTGATCTCAACCCGGGCAACAAGAAGGCCGAGGAGCAGTTCAAGGAAATCTCCTCGGCCTACGACCTGCTCTCCGATCCGGACAAGCGCGCGAAGTTCGATAGCGGCGAGATCGATGCGGCCGGCGCCGAGCGGCCGCGCCAACGCTTCTACAAGGACTTCGCTTCCGATGCGGACCACGTCTACACGGACGCGTCGGGCTTCGAGGATTTCGCCACCGGCGACGATCTCTTCGCCGAGATCCTGCGGCGGCAGGCGCATGCGCGCGCCAACGCGCCCGGCGCCGACATGCACTATCGGCTCGCCGTCGACTTCCTGGATGCCGTCAACGGCGGCACCATGCGGCTGAGCCTGCCCGATGGCGGGACTCTGGAAGTGAAGATTCCGGCCGGAATCACCGACGGTCAGACGCTGCGACTGCGCGGCAAGGGCGCGCCGGGCCACGGCACCGGCAAGGCGGGCGATGCCATGGTCGACGTCACGGTCCGGCCGCATCGTTTCTTCACCCGCGAGGGCGACGACATCCACGTCGAGCTGCCGATCACGTTGAGCGAGGCGGTGCTCGGCGGCGAGGTGCCGGTGCCGACGCCGACCGGTCCCGTGATGATGCGCGTGCCGAAAAATTCCAACACGGGCGCCACGCTGCGCCTCAAGGGCAAGGGCGTGCACCGCCAGGGCGGCGGCCACGGCGACGAGCTGGTGCGGCTCAAGGTGGTGCTGCCGCCGGCGCCGGACGCCGAGCTCGAGAGCTTCCTTGCCGGGTGGCTAGCCGGCAAATCCTATGATCCGCGGCGGGACATGCAGCCATGACGATCACCCGACAGGAGTTTTTGGTCCGCGCAAGCCTCGACGACGGCACGCTCGAAGCCTGGATCGCCGAAGAGTGGCTCATTCCGAGCGGCACGGCAGCGCAACCCGCCTTCACGGACGCCGACGTCGCGCGCGCCGCGCTCATTCGCGATTTGCGGCACGATCTTGCCGTGAACGACCCGGGCATCGACGTGATCCTGAGCCTGCTCGACCAGGTGCACGGATTGCGGCGGACGCTCGCCGACCTGCTGCGCGAGGTACGTGAGCGGCAGGTAGGACGCGACTGAGCCGCAGCAAAGCCACGGCAGCGGCGTCGTTCATGGCCCCGGGGGTTGCGTCGACCTGATCGTGAGAATGCCGGCCACGTACGCCGTGCGGAATGAAAATCGATGCACCTGACCGCAATGGCGGCAATGGCGCAGCAGCGAGCGCGACCAAAGATCCTTCAACGTGTTGGCGTCGCCCGGCACCTCGTAGTCGATCGGCTTGCCGGTCTCGCTGCATTCGAACCGCAGCGTCGCGAACAGAGGCGTATCGGTGGGATGCACGGCGGCGGCTCGCGATGCCGCAGGCCGGGCCGGAAATTCAAACGGATCGACCCCCATCGGCTGCTCCCGCACTGCAATATTTGCCCCACCCGCCTAACGCCCAGGCCCGGCAAGTGTTTCAAGCGCGCACGGAAATTCCGCGTAAAGAATTGTTTACGCAGACGTGGCGCGACCCCTGGCGGAACCGGAACGCGGGGTCGCGACTTGTCGTGTTAGTGCCTTGCGCAATTCGCTGGAGGGGAGTACCGCCGCCGTGCAAGACGAAGCGACGATCCGGATACTCGTCCATCGGCAGAATATCCATCGCTACAAGTTCCTGCTCGAGACGCGGCTGACCGATGTCGAGCGCGCGTTCATCACCCGCCGCATCGCCGAAGAGGAAGCCGAGGTTTGCCGCCTGAGCGCCGATCGGCGCGAGCGCCCCGTTGCGGGGCCGAAGATCCACGCGCCAGTGGACGAGCCGACCGAGGTCGACGATCGCTTCACGTCGTCCTGACCACTGCATTGGACCGCGTCAGGGCCGGGACAAGCCGGCCCATGACGATGTAGTCTTGCGGCCAACAAGGGAGGCCGTGCATGCGGGGTTGGTTGCGGTTCATCATCATCGCGTCGGGTGTGGCGCTCGCCTGCAAGGTCGCGGCGGCGCCGGCGCTCGATTACGGATTCTTCAAGAGCAAGGTCGAGCCGATCTTCCTGGAGAAGCGGCCGGGCCACACGCGCTGCTATATCTGCCATGCGGAAAGCAACAACGCGCTCCATCTGGAGAAGCTGCCGCCCGGGCAGGGCATGTGGACCGACGAGCAATCGCGCAAGAACTTCGCGGCCGTGTCGAAGCTGGTGAATCCCGGCGAGCCCGACACCAGCCGGCTGCTGCTGCATCCGCTCGCGCCCGAGGGCGGCGGCGACGCCTTTCACTCCGGCGGCCGTCAGTTCGCCGACAAGAACGACCCGGACTGGAAGGCGATCGCGGCGTGGGTCAACGGCGCGACGGCGAAGTAGCCACAGCCGTCATTGCGAGCGAAGCGAAGCGAAGCAATCTCGATCCGCAAACGCATGCGTCTGCTGAGCGAGATTGCTTCGCTTCGCTCGCAATGACGCTCTAACGTTCAGTTCATCACCAGCGTATTGATCCGCTTCGGCACCTCGCCGACCGGCACCACGGCGACGACCTTCATCGCCTTCATGTCGATCGCGCTGACCGAGCGCAGCGCCGCGTTCGACACGTAGGCCATCTTGCTGTCGGGCGTGAAGGTGATCCAGTTCGCCACCGCCGAGAGCGGCTTGTGGCCGGTAAGCTTGAGGTCGGGCAGGTCGACATGGCCGATCAGGCTCAGGTCGGCGAGCGAATAGACGTAGACCGCGTTGTTCGGGATGCTGGTCACCCACAGCGTCTTGCGATCGGGCGAGACGCCGATGCCGTGCGAGGGCGCGGTCGAGCGGTCTGAGTCGGTCTCGAACTCGGCCGGCGCGGGCGGCAGCTTGATGCGGGCGACCTCCCAGCGCTTGGCGAAGTCGATCACCGCGAAGCCGTTGAGGTTGGAGAGCTGCGCGAAGATCCGCTTGGTCGAGCCGTCGTCGTTGGTCTCGATCGTCATCGGCCTGACCCCTTCGTCGAGCTGGAGCTGCCAGCTGACCTGCTCGGTCGCGAGATCGACGACGGTGATCGACTTCGAGGGGATCGACCCCATGACGGCGTATTTGCCGTCCGGCGTCACATAGACGTTGTGCAGGCGGGCGTGCGTCGGGATCGTCTTCTTGAGCGTCAGCGTCTTCGTATCGATGATGTCGAGCGCGCCGCTGCCGCGCGCGATCGCGACGACGACGCGGTCGCCCTGCGGCGTCACCGCGATGTTGTTGGGATGGTCGCTGAGCGCGATCTTCTTGATCAACGCGCCGCTAGCGCGGTCGAACACGTCGAGCGTCGAGGTGGCCTCGTTGCTGACGAAGACCTTCGAGCCGTCATGCGCGAAGTTGATGCCGTGCGCGCCCTCGATGTCCTTGATCTCCTGCACGACCTTGTTGGTCGTCGGATCGATCACGTCGATCGCGTCGCCCGCGCTGTTGGTGATGTAGATGCGCACCAGCTCCGCATGGGCGACGAACGGGACGAGCGAGCACGCAAGCAGGAGCGACAGTCGTTGCAGGGATCGGCGTGTCATGGCGGCCTCCGCGCGGAAAAACGTGATGGCGGACAGGTTACGCGCATTGGACGCGGACCCGCAATGGCCTCAGGACGACATGGATCGAGCCCCTTGCTCCTCCTCATCCCGAGGTGCGAGCGAAGCGAGCCTCGAAGGATGGGCTGCAGGTGCAGGGGCCACCCCATCCTTCGAGACGCGTCGCTGCGCGACGCTCCTCAGGATGAGGTGGATTGAGGGAGGAATGACCGCTTCGGCCGGCCGTCAGCCCCCGATGAGCTTGACCGGCTTGCCGTCGACGAAGTTGCGGATGTTGGCGACGATGTCGGAATAATAGACCTTGTAGCTCTCGGCGCTCACATAGCCGAGGTGCGGCGTCAGCACGACGTTGTCGAGCTTGCGGAACGGGTGGTCGACCGGGAGCGGCTCGACGTCGAACACGTCGAGCCCGGCGCCCGCGAGGCGTCCGGCGGTGAGCGCCGCGATCAGCGCCTTCTCGTCGACGATCGGGCCGCGCGAGGTGTTGACCAGATATGCGGTCGGCTTCATCAGCGCGATGTCCGTTTCGCCGAGCAGCCCGCGCGAGCGGTCGCCGAGCTGGACATGGATCGTCACGATGTCGGCGTTGCGCAGCAGGTCTTCCTTGGTCGCGTAGTCGACGCCGGCTTCCTTGCATTTGTCCGGCGTGAGGTTCGGGCTCCACGCGATCACCTTCATGCCGAACGCCTTGGCGACGGCGGCGACGCGCTTGCCGAGATTGCCGAGGCCGACGATGCCGAGCGTCATGGCCTGGATGTCGTGGCCGAGCGTGACCTGCCAGGGCGCGCCCGCCTTCATGCGCGCGTTCTCGAAGCCGATGCGGCGGGTGAGCTCGAGGATCAGGCCGAACGTGATGCCGATGGTCGGGTTGCCGAACGCGCCGGTGCACGCGACCGTGATGCCGCGCTCGGTCGCGGCCGCAACGTCGATCGACTTGTTGCGGGCGCCGGTGGTGATCAGCAGCTTGAGGTCCGGCAGCGCCGCGAGGGTGTCGCGCAGGAACGGCGTGCGCTCGCGCATGATGGCGATGATCTGGAAGCCCTGCAGCTTGCGGCGGACCTCGTCGGCATTCTTGAACGGCTGGTCGAAGACCGTCACCTCGACGTCGTCGGTCACCTTCGACCAGTCCGCGCAGGTGAGCGCGACCTTCTGGTAGTCGTCGAGTACGGCGCAGCGGTATTTCATCGGTCGATCCATGGTGGCTGGCTTGGCGAAACCTGAAGGTCCCACGATTAAGTGGCGGAAGACAAGTGAGGTGCGCACAGCGCCTGCGCTCCCTCTCCCCACCAAACTCGGGCTTGCCCGAGTTTGGCATCAATAATGCGCAGGTCGGGCAGGCCCGACCTGCGTGGGGGCGGGCTGGGTGAGGGGCTCTATGACTATCGAGAGTGCGAGATCCCCTCACCCGGCTCGCTTCGCTCGCCACCATCTCCCCTTCTTCGGGGAGAGGGAAAGCCCCTTACTTCTCCGCCGTGATGTTCGCCGCCTTGATCACGCCGGCCCAGCGCTGCGTGTCGGCCTTGATGAAAGCCGCGGCCTGCTGGGGCGTCATCCCCTCCGGCGTCATGGTGAGCGTTTTGAGGCGATCCTGCACGTCCGGCATCTTGAGGATCTCGACGATCGCGGCGTTGAGCTTGGCGACGATCGCGGGCGGCGTCTTGGGCGGCGCCGAGATCGCGTTCCAGGTGTCCGACTTGAAATCGGGCACGCCGGACTCGATGAAGGTCGGGATGTCGGGCAGGAGCGCGTTGCGCTGCTTGGTCGAGACCGCGAGGATGCGGGCGCGACCGGCCTGGTGCAGCCGGATCGCGGAGGCGAGCTCCGAGAACATCAGGTCGACATGGCTCGCGATCAGATCGTTGATCGCCGGCGCCGTGCCGCGATAGGGCACGTGCACCATCTTGATGCCGGTCCTGCTGCTGAACAGCTCGGCGGTGAGGTGCGAGGTGGTGCCGATGCCTTGCGACGCGTAGTTGAGCGTGCCCGGATGGGCCTTCGCATAGGCGAGGAACTCCTGCATGGTCTTCGCCGGGAAGTCCGGCCGCACCGTGAGCGTATTCGGGATCGAGCTCAGGATCGCGACCGGCTGGAACAGGGTCGGGTCGAAGTTGAGCTTCTGGTAGAGCAGCACGTTCACCGTGATCGGCGCCGGCTGCGAGGCGAGCAGCGTGTAGCCGTCGGGCGCGGAGCCGTAGACATATTCGGCGCCGATATTGCCGGCCTGGCCGGTGCGGTTCTCGACGATCACCGGCTGGCCGAGGCTCTTGCTGAGCTTGTCGGCGACGATCCGGGTGATCGTATCGACGCCGCCGCCGGCGGGCACGCAGACGACGACCTTGATCGGCCGGTTGGGATAACCCGCGGCAGCGTCTTGGCTCGTCTGGCCGAACGCCGGCGCCGCAAGCAACAGGCCCGCCAGCAGGGTGGCAAATTTGAGCATCGAGACCGATCCTGGATAAGAGACAAACCAGCACGGCAGGCCCTGCCGCGCGGGCGCAATCTGTCACATCGAACCATGGGCGTTAAGCCGCGGTTGCGGTCAGATTGCCACAGGCAGGGCGCGTTTTCGGCATGCCTCGCCGGGTGGACGCGGCCGCCGCCGGCCGCGCCTTGCCGTTGCGCGGCAGGGTCGCTACATCAGCGCTACAAATCCCGACATCACGCAAGGGAACGCCCGGCGCGGCGGAGATTTCCACGAATCCAAGGACATTTTTATGAACGGCCGCCAGTTCGTCTACCACATGGAGGGTCTGAGCAAGACCTATCCGGGCAACCGCAAGGTGCTCGAGAACATCAACCTGTCGTTCTACCCGGACGCCAAGATCGGCGTGCTCGGCGTCAACGGCTCGGGCAAGTCGACCCTGCTGCGCATCATGGCGGGCATCGATACCGACTATGTCGGCGAGGGCTGGGTCGCGGAAGGCGCCCGCGTCGGCTACCTGCCGCAGGAGCCGCAGCTCGATGCCGACAAGAGCGTGCGCGAGAACGTCATGGAAGGCGTCGCGTCCTCGAAGGCGATCCTCGACCGCTACAACGAGCTCGCCATGAACTACTCGGACGAGACCGCGGACGAGATGACGAAGCTGCAGGACCAGATCGAGGCCAAGGGCCTGTGGGATCTCGACTCCAAGGTCGACCAGGCGATGGACGCGCTGCGCTGCCCGCCCGACGACGCCAATGTGTCGACGCTCTCGGGCGGTGAGCGCCGCCGCGTCGCGCTGTGCAAGCTCCTGCTCGACGCGCCCGAGCTGCTGCTGCTCGACGAGCCCACCAACCACCTCGACGCCGAGACGGTCGCGTGGCTCGAAGGCCACCTGCGCAACTATCCGGGCGCGATCCTGATCGTCACCCACGACCGTTACTTCCTCGACAACGTGACCAGCTGGATCCTCGAGCTCGATCGCGGCAAGGGCATCCCGTACGAAGGCAACTACTCGTCCTGGCTGGTGCAGAAGCAGAAGCGCCTCCAGCAGGAAGGCCGCGAGGAGGCGGCACGCCAGCGCACGCTCGAACGCGAGCAGGAGTGGATCAAGGCTTCGCCCAAGGCGCGGCAGGCGAAATCCAAGGCGCGCTACCAGCGCTACGAGGAGCTGCTGGCGAAAGCGGGCGACAAGGGCCCGAGCACGGCGCAGATCGTCATCCCGGTCACCGAACGGCTCGGCCAGCACGTCGTCGAGTTCGACGGGCTGAACAAGGCGTTCGGCGACAATCTGCTGATCGACAATCTCACCTTCAATCTGCCGCCGGGCGGTATCGTCGGCGTCATCGGCCCGAACGGCGCCGGCAAGACCACCCTGTTTCGCATGATCACCGGCCAGGAGACGCCCGACGCCGGCACGATCAAGGTCGGCGAGTTGGTGCACCTCGGCTATGTCGACCAGTCGCGCGACACGCTCGACGGCAACGCGACCGTCTGGCAGGAGATTTCCGGCGGTCTCGACCAGCTCATGCTCGGCAAGCGCGAGGTCAACTCGCGCGCCTACTGCGGCGCCTTCAACTTCAAGGGTGCCGACCAGCAGAAGAAGGTCGGGACGCTCTCGGGCGGCGAGCGCAACCGCGTTCACCTCGCCAAGATGCTCAAGTCCGGCGCCAACCTGCTCCTGCTCGACGAGCCGACCAACGACCTCGACGTCGACACGCTGCGCGCGCTCGAGGAGGCGCTTGAGGACTTCGCCGGCTGCGCCGTGATCATCAGCCACGATCGCTGGTTCCTCGACCGTATCGCGACCCACATGCTGGCCTTCGAGGGCGAGAGCCATGTCGAGTGGTTCGAGGGCAACTTCCAGGACTACGAGGCCGACAAGATGCGCCGCCTCGGCACCGACTCCACTATTCCGCATCGGATCAAGTACAAGAAGTTCACGCGGTGAGTTATCTCGTCGCCGGCCGCTCCGCGATCGCGGGCCTCGCCCTCGATCCGCGCCGGATTGTTGCGCAAGGCGAGGCGCTCGTGCTCGAAGGTCCCTGGCCGTGGACCTCGCTTGTTGTTGCGCGAGTCGACGATGCAATGGTCGAGTCCGCCCGCGCGCGCGGGGTCGAGGGCTACGCGGTCGAGGCGGTGGCCGAGCCGGGGGCCGGCCATGCCCTCGTCGTGGCGGCGCATCGCATGCTCGATCTCGTGCGCTTCCAGCCTTATGCCGAACAGGTCGGCGCCATCGTGGCGCACTTCGGCGGGCGCTTTCTCGCCCGCGCCGCCAAGGCGACGATGCTGGGCGGCAGCTTCGTGTCCGAGCGTGCCGTGATCATCGAGTTCCCGACGGCCGCGGACGCGGTGGCATTCTACGTTTCCGATGTCTATGCGCCGCTGATGACGATCCGCCACGCCACCACCGATCCGCGCTTCCTCGTGATGGCGCGCGAGGGCGTGCTGCCGGCGGCGGTGCGCGCGCAAGCCGAGAGCTACTTGCGCTCGCAGCCGGCTTCGTCGCATTGATGGGCGCATGATTCGCGCCGCCGCGAGATTCGCATCCGTCGTGAATTTGGCCCTGGTGGCCTTGTCGATTGCGCTGGCGGTCGGCTCGCCGGCGCATGCCTCTCCCGACGCGGACTTCACGGCCTTCGTACAATCAATGTGGCCGGACGCGCAGAAGGCCGGCGTCTCGCGCGCCACCTTTGATGCCGCGACGCGCGGCCTCGAACCGGATCTCAACCTGCCCGATCTCGTCATCCCGGGCCGCGTGCAGCGGCCGCCCGGCCAGCCCGAATTCGTGCAGACGCCGGCCGACTATCTCAAGGAGTTCTTCATTCAGGCGGCTCGCCGAGCGGGGGCGCAAGCTCTACGAGGAGCGGCGTGAGACGCTTACGCGCATCGAGCGCGAGTTCGGCGTGCCGGGCACGATCATCCTGGCGATCTGGGGGCGCGAGAGCGACTACTCGACCCACTACGGCGGCCGTGACGCGATCCAGATGATCGCGACGCAGGCCTATACGGGCCGGCGCAAGGATTTCTTCCGCGACCAGCTCCTCTCCGCATTCAAGATGCTGCAGGACGGCGTGCCGCGCAGCGAGATGCGCTCGTCCTGGGGCGGGGCCATGGGGCTGACCCAGTTCCTGCCGTCGGAGTACTACAAGTACGGCGTCGACTTCGATCACGACGGCAAGGTCGACATCTGGACCTCGGTGCCGGATGCGCTCGCGTCGGCCGCCAAGCAGCTCGTCGGCGAGGGCTGGGAGCGCGACAAGCCGTGGGCCTACGAGGTGCGCCTCCCGTCGAACGTCGACTGCACGATCGCGGATCCGGATCGCAAGATGCCGCTGTCCGACTGGCTCAAGGCGGGCTTCACGCTCGCACACGGGCGCAAGCCGCCGGCGAAATATCTGTCGGAGCCGGCCTCGCTGATCCTGCCGGCCGGCACCTACGGGCCGGGCTTCCTCATCTTCCATAACTACTTCGCGATCAAGGAATACAATTTCTCCGACCTCTATGTGCTGTTCGTCGGGCACCTCTCCGACCTCATCGGCGGCGGCGGGCCGTTCGAGGCGCCGTGGCAGCCGGTGGTGCAGCTGCACACCGCGCAGCTCGAGGAGATGCAGAAGCGCCTCACGGCGCTCGGCCTCTACGGCGACAAGCTCGACGGCAAGGCCGGCATGAAGACGCGCCTCGCGCTTGGCGCGTATCAAAAGCAGAACCGGCTCAAGCTCGACTGCTGGCCGACCGCCGACGTGCTCGAGCACATGCGGGCGGCGCGATAACACCGGTCATTGCGAGCGAAGCGAAGCAATCTCGTTCCACGAGTATGCCGATCGAGATTGCTTCGGCGCTTCGCGCCTCGCAATGACGCGAGAGCGGTGGCCCACCTCCCCAAAACGAAACCGGCCGGCTCTGTCGAGCCGGCCGGTCGTTCCGCGCCGGGATCAGGCGCGGTCAAATCTCACGATTGCAGACTTACGGGCACCAGTAGAACTGGCGCTCCGACACGTGCTGCATGCCATCGTGGCCGACCCACTGGCGCGGCGCCCAGAAGCCCGGGCCGTTGGCGCAAGCAACCGGCTGCGGATAGCCGACGCCAGGCGCGCCGTAAGCCGGACCCGGGCCGTCGTAACGCGGACCGGAGTTGGCGATCGCGCCGCCGATGATGGCGCCGGCCGCGAGGCCGCCGATGATGCCTGCGCCGACGCCGCAGCCGCGGCAACCCGCATTGGCAGTCGTGGGCACGGCCGCAGCGGCCAGGGCGACCGCGGTGGCCGCCATAAGGGCAGTCAAAGTCTTCGTCATTGTTTTCCTCTCAGGGGGGTGATCGGCCGATACCGAACGCGGATTCGCTACCGCTGCCATCCTACCGGCAACTGGAACTAATGAAAACCCCGGCAATTTGGCGGAAATTTGTTTGCGGTGCCGGCTCGCAAACTTATTGCTTCGCACAAACGTCGAACGCCGGACGGTTTCCCGTCCGGCGTTCAATTCCTCTCGAGTCCTCTGGCTTAGATGAACAAATCGTCAGCGACAGACGCGGTGCCAACGCGGGCCATACGGCGTCCAGATGCGCTCGCGCCAGCAGTCGCCATAGGCGTACGGCCCACCGTAGTAGCCGCCGTAATAGTATGGACCGCCGCCATAGTAGTACGGCGCTGCGAGCGCGCCGCCGATGATCGCGCCGGCCGCCAAGCCGCCGACGAACGGGCCGGGGCCGAAGCGGCCATGCCAGCGCGCCTGCGCCTGTTGTGGCACCGCGACCGCAGCAATGGCTATCGCCGCGGTTGCCGCGAGAGCTGTCAGGGTCTTGGTCATCGCAGATACCTCGCGTGGCTGTTGAACTTCACTGGATGGAAAACGCATCAGGAGCGCCCTCGTTCCGCGACGAAAACGACCTATGCGTTCATCTGGCGTTCATCTTGAGAGAACGCACTTTTACGAAATCGCAATCCATCGGCGCGCTCGAAAGCTGTCGGCGCGACAACGCTACGGAATCGGCATCAACGGCTGCTTGCCGTCGTGCAGCTGCATGTCGACGGCGGTGAGCAGCGCGGCCGTGCCGGCGTAATTGCCCATCAGCAGCACGAGGTCGACGAGCTTGTGCGGCCCGAATGCTTGCTTCAGCGTCGCGAAGGTCTCCGGCTTCACCTTGTGTGCGCGCCACAGCTCGCGGCCGAGCTCGATCACGGCCGCGTCGGTCGGGTCGAGCCCGGCCGTGCTCTTGCGATACTTGATCACGTCGATCACGGCCTGCGGCACGCCTTCCTTGAGCGCCTCGGGCTCGTGCGCGACCCATTCGAACTGGTTGTCCAGCTCGCGCGCGGTCGACAAAATCGCGATCTCGCGGATGCGCGGCGGAATGCCGGCTTCGAAACGAAGGTAGCGGTTGATCGCGCGCAGGTGCTGGGTCGTCTTCGGGCTGTAGAGTTGGATGCCGGCAGGGCCTTGCAGGCCCGCGATCGTCTCGCCGGGCTTGGTCGCGCTGTCGAAGGTCTTGCGCGCGGCCTCGTCGAGCTCCTCGCGCTTGAGCAGCGGCAGGCGGAAGCCCGATTGCGGATCGATGTCGGACGGCATGCGGTTCTCCATGCGGGGCGTTGCGGTTTGGGCGAAGACGGAAGGACTCGCACCGGCACAAAATGCGGCGACGAGCGTGAGGAAAGCCGCGTGGCGCGGGCGCAAACCCCGCATCATCATTCTCACGCAATCCATGGCCGACCTCGCGATCAGTGCTTGTTGTCGAAGAAGCGGTTGCCGGGCCGCGGCAGGCCGAGATTGTCGCGCAGCGTCGGTCCTTCGTACTCGCGGCGATAAAGGCCGCGCCGCTGCAGCTCGGGCACCACCTTGTCGCAGAAGTCGTCGAGCCCGCCCGGCAGGTATGGGAACATGATGGTGAAGCCGTCGCTCGCGTTCGTCTCGATCCACTCTTCCATCTCGTCCGCGATGGTCTTCGCGGTGCCGACCATGGCGAGGCCCGAATAGCCGCCGAGCCGCTGCGCGAGCTGGCGCACCGTGAGGTTCTCGCGCTTCGCCAGCGCGATCGCGCGCTCGCGGCCGCTCTTGCTGGCGTTGCTCTCCGGAATCTCCGGCAGCGGCCCGTCGGGATCGAACTTCGCGGCATCGTGGCCGAGCGCGATCGAGAGCGAGGCGATCGAGTTGGCGTAGTCGACGAGGCTGTCGAGCTTCGCGCGCTTCGCCTTCGCGTCCTCGACGGTGTCGCCGACCACGACGAAGCAGGCCGGCATGATCTTCATGTGGTCGCGGCTGCGGCCGGCCTTCTCCATGCGCGCCTTCACGTCGGCGTAGAACTCGCGCCCCGCATTGATGTTCGATTGCGCCGTGAAGACGGCTTCCGCGGTCTCGGCCGCGAGCTGGCGGCCCGAGTCGGAGGCGCCCGCCTGCACCACCACGGGCCAGCCCTGCACCGGACGCGCGATGTTGAGCGGGCCGCGCACCGAGAGATATGTCCCCTTGTGGCCGAGCACGTGCATCTTGGCGGGATCGAAGAAGATGCCGTGCTCGGCATCGCGCACAAAGGCGTCGTCCGCCCATGAATCCCATAAGCCCGTGACCACGTCGTAGAACTCGCGGGCGCGCTTGTAGCGCTCGCCATGCTCCATGTGCTCGTCGAGCCCGAAATTGAGCGCCGCGTCCGGGTTCGACGTGGTGACGATGTTCCAGCCGGCGCGGCCGTTGCTGAGGTGGTCGAGCGAGGCGAAGCGGCGCGCGATGTGATAGGGCGCGTCGAACGTCGTCGAGCCGGTGGCGACGAGGCCGATGCGCTCGGTCGCCTGCGAGAGCGCGGAGAGCAGCGTGAACGGCTCGAACGAGGTGGCGGTGTGGCTGCGCTTCAGCGCATCCATCGGCATGTTGAGCACGGCCATGTGATCGGCCATGAAGAAGGCGTCGAACTTCGCGGCCTCGAGCCGCTGGATCGACTGCTTGAGGCGCGCGAAGTTGAAGTTCGCATCCGGCCAGGCGCCCGGATAGCGCCACGCGCCGGTGTGGATGCTCGCCGGCCGCATGAAGGCATTGAGCTTGATCTGTCGCGAGGGCATTGCGGGTACCTCAAAAGCACAAATGCGTAGGATGGGTTGAGCGAAGCGAAACCCATCGCTTGCTCACGGCCCGTCTATCGCTCACCGAATTGAGAACCATCTTCGAACCCGATAGCGCTCATGTCTCCGCCCCAGTCCTGCGGATAGACGCCGAGCCGCACCATCCGGTGGAACGAGGAATGCGGCCACGCACTCACGCGCGTGACGCGGCGATGCTTGACCGGATTATAATGAATATAGTCGACATGACGCGCGTAGTCGCCTTCGTCTCGCAATGTGTGTTCCCAATATCGACGTTGCCAGATGCCACGCTCGCCTCTTTCGGCGCGGCTCGTTGACACAGGTTCACCGGGCGGCAGTGCGCGCGAGAACGCCGATTTGACCAGGCGCCAACGCGTGGCTAGTCGGCATCGCCTTCCGGCAGCGTCCATATGGCATGCAAGTGCTCGGGGAGAACCACGATCGCGTCGATCGTGAATGGATGTCGTGCCCTGGTCTCGCGGAACGCGCGACGCAGCAGGTCGATGTGGTCCGTCAGCAGGGTGCGGCGGCGATCGTCAAGGTTCACGGTGAAGAAGTAGCTGCCGCCGCGAGCGACGTTGCGTCGATAATTCGTCATCGATGCCTCGTTCGCGGCGGCCGAAGTGATGGGTTTCGCTGCGCTCAACCCATCCTACGCGCCCGCAATGACGGCGACTTCACATCGTCTTGATCTCGACCTTGCGGAATTTCACCACGCCCTGGCCGTATTGCAGGGCGATGCGGCCCTTGGGGTGCTTGCTGTCGGTCGCGCCGACCACGGACTTGATGCCGTTGAGCGTCACGTCGAAGCGCGGGCCCTTGGCGGTGATCTCGAACAGGTTCCACTTGCCGCCGGCCTTGATGACCTGCGACGAGCTCGCGACGTCGACGATCGCGCCGGTCGCGTATTTCGGATCGGGCCGCGTGTCGAAGATGTTCACCTCGTAGGCGTTCTTGCCGTTGACGAGGTTGGGATCGGTGCAGCGGATGAAGACGCCGCTGTTGGCGTCGTCGCTCACCCAGAACTCGGCGCGCAGCTCGAAGTCGGCGTAGTCGTGCTTCGACACCATGTAGCTGATCTTCGACGCCTTGTCGGCGACCAGGATGCCGTTCTCGAGCCGCCAGTTGGCGTCGCCGATCGGGCTGAAATTGTCGGTGTTCTTGCCGTCGAACAGGGCGGTCCAGCCCGTGCCTTGCGCCGATGCGCGCGAGGACGTGACCGCGGCGGCGCCGAAGAGCAGCGCCGTCTTGAGGATCGTGCGGCGATTCATGGTGCGTTTTCTCCCTGGTTTTTAATGCCCTGAGCATACATCGTAGGATGGGTTGAGCGAAGCGAAACCCATCACCTATGAGTTGGCCGTCAAAGCGATGGGTTTCGCTTCGCTCAACCCATCCTACATTTTACTGCTTCGGCAAACTTGCCTTCGCGCGCACGGTCTCCCAGCGCACGAGCTCGTCGTCCATCATCTGGCCGAACGCTTCCGGCGTCGTGCCCTTCACGACCACGCCCGCCTTGGTGAGGCGCTCGCGCACCGTGGGCTCGGCGATGATGGCGTTGAGCACGTGGTTGAGCCGCGCCACCACGGCGGGCGGCATGCCGCGCGGGCCGAATATGCCGTACCAGGTGGTGACGTCGTAGCCGGGCAGGAGGCCGAACTCGATCGCGGCCGGAACGTCCGGCACGGCCGGGAAGCGGTCCTTGCCGGTGACCGCGAGCGCCTTGAGCCTGCCGGCCTGTATCTGGCCGAGCACCGCCGAGATCGTCTCGAACACCACGTCGACCTGGCCCGACAGCAGGCCGGTGAGCGCATCGGGCGTGGTGCGGAACGGCACGTGCAGCATGTCGACGCCGGCCGTCTGCTTGAACAGCTCGGCCGCGAGATGCTGGGTCGCGCCGAAGCCCGGGCTGCCGAACACGATCTTGCCAGGCTTCTGCTTGGCGAGCGCGATCAGCTCGGTGATGTTGCTCGCGGGAAAATCGGTGCGCGCCACCATGATGAGGCCGGCACTCGCGACCTGCGCGACCGGGGTGAAGGCGGTGCGTGCGTCATAGGGCATCGACTTGCGCATCACGGCCGCGATCACCTGGCCGGCCGTCATCATGCCAAGCGTGTAGCCGTCGGCCGAGGCGTGCGCGATGTATTCGTTGCCGATGGTGCCGCCGGCGCCCGGCCGGTTCTCGACCACGATCGGCTGGCCGAGCTGCGCTTGCAGCTCCTGCGCCAGGATGCGGCCGACGATGTCGCTGCCGCCGCCCGGGCCGAACGGGATGACGAGGTGGACCGGCTGCGCCGGGTATTGCTGCGCGACGGCGGGCGCCGCCAGCGCCAGCATGAGCGCGGCGGCGAGCGCGAGCTGTCGGTGCATGTGTGTCCTCCCCGGGCGCCTCGTAGGATGGGTTGAGCGAAGCGAAACCCATCGATCAGCGTCGCGTGTGGTGATGGGTTTCGCTGCGCTCAACCCATCCTACGAAACTCTCCGACTTGCCCCTCCCTGACCCTCCCCCGCAAGCGGGGGAGGGGAAGAGGCTCACGTCTGTGTCGGCACCGGGACGTCGTGCACTTTCATCGCGAGGGCGACCGACGTGTAGTAGCCGAGCAGCACCAGCACCTCGGCGATGCCGTCGCGGCCGAGCGCGGTCTCGATCTCGGCGAACGCGGCGTCGGACAGCTTGGTGCCCGCGACCAGCGCGGCCGCGAAATGATGCACGGCGCGCTCGTGCGGATCGGCGAGCTTGGGATCGCGGCCCGCGAGCACCGCATCGATGATCTCGTCGGAGAGGCCGGCCGCCTTGCCGGCGCGGATATGCGCCTGGCGCACGTAGTTCGCATCCCAGTGCTGCGCGATCACGAGAATCCCGATCTCGACCTCGCGGGTCGTGAGCTTGCCGCGCTTGTTGAGATGGGTGCCGATGTGCTCCATGCCGGCCGCGACGGTCGGTGAATGGATCCACACCTTGTAGGGCCCGAGGATGCGCCCGCGGCCGGCCGTGAGATTGTCGAACACGGTCTTCTGCTCGGCCGTGAGCTGGTCGGGCGGGATGTCGATGAGGCGGTTCATGGATGATCCAAAAACGTTGGCGCGTAGGATGGGTTGAGCGCAGCGAAACCCATCATCTATGCGTCGACCGGGAAAGCGATGGGTTTCGCTGCGCTCAACCCATCCTACGAAACGAGCTCACTCGAACACGGCGACGGCGCGGATCGGGGAGCCGGTGCCGCCGCGCCATTTGAGCGGCAGGCCGATGAAGCGGAAGGTGCCCTGGCCGAGCAGCGTCTCGAGATTGCACAGGCTCTCCATGTGCGTGATGTCGAGCTCGAGGCAGGCCTTGTGCACCAGCGTGTTCACCATGCCCTCGGGCCCGGGCCGCATCGAGTCGATGCCGAAATGGACGATGCCCTGCCTGGCGAGCCATTCGGTCGCCGCGACGTTCACGCCCGGATTGTCGGTCGAATAGGCCTTGCGTCGGAAACGTGCGCGCGTGATGGCCAGTGCAGAGCAGCACCGTGCCCTTCTGTGGCACCGGCACGCCCGCCTTCGCGACCGCGGCCTCGAGATCGGCCGGCGTGATCTCGGCCTTGGGCGCGATGTGGCGGAGATCGATGCAGATGCCCGGCACGATGCAGTTCTCCAGCGGATACTCGTCGATCGGCGTGCCGCTCGCGCCGAAATGGCGCGGCGCGTCGATATGGGTGCCGCCGTGGTCGGGCATCGAGAAGAACATCACGCTGTTGCCGTGCACGCCGCCGCTGTCGGCCTTCGACTCCTCGTGCGTCTTCCAGATGCCGTGGATGATCGGCGGCTGGCCCGGATAGCTCGGGGTGCGGTGATAGAGGTCGCGGCTGAGATCGACGATTTTCATGGGGTGTTTCCTGGCTGTAGCCCGCATGGAGCGAAGCGGAATGCGGGGACGCCGTCAATCGACGCACCGTCGATCCCGGATTACGCTGCGCTCCATCCGGGCTACGGGCTATGCGCTCACTCGCTGTCCTGCACGTCGGTCTCCGGGCGGTCGCTGCCGCGCGCGGTCTCGCTGTGCCAGCGGCCCTGCGGGTCCTCCCACTCGATCGCCTCGGTGCGGCCGGGCACGCGCTGCTCGGCGGCGACGCGCCGCGCCGCTGCGAGCGCCTCGGCGTGGGTGCGGAACGGCTCGGAGAAGACGCCGTCGACCGTGTAGGCCCAGCCTTCGTCGTGGCGGACCACCTTGTAGATCACGTGGGACATCGGGACACCTGCGAGGTTGCGGCGCCGGACGGGCGCGCCGAGGAGGTTGACCCGAACGAAGCGCAAGCCGGGGAAGCCGTCAAGCGAGCCGGCCCGGCGTGCGGTCGCGCAAATACCCATTCGCCTTACCAATCCGCCCCCTTACAAAGCCGCGATGCCGCAGGGGAATAAAATTGCCGCCCATGGCGCCATTCGGGCTATGATACGGCCCTCAACTCGAAAAATGCACAGGAGGAGACCGCCATGCGCTTTGCGTCCAGTTCTCGTGCCGCCCTGATTGCGCTTGCCGCGATCGCGGGCCTCGCCGCGACCTCGCCGGCGCGCGCCGATGAAGGCTACATCGATTTCTCGGTGCTCAAGGCCGGCTGGGTGATCGGCGGCTCGGGCGGCAACGGCGTGCTGCACTTCCATGGCCGCAACTATCCGCTCACCATCGGCGGCATCTCGGGCGGCATCGTGTTCGGCGCGTCGGAGACGCATTTCCGCGGCCGCGTCTACGGCATCCGCAGCCCCTGCGACGTGCAGGGCGGCTACGTCGCGGGCGGCGCCGGCGCCGCGGTCGGCATCGGCGCGCAGGGCATCGTGCTGCACAACGACAAAGGCGCCGAGCTGCACCTGATCGGACGGCAGATCGGGCTGCAGATCAATGCGGACCTCAGCGGATTCGGCCTGTCGGTAGCGGGTTGCCGGTAGAACCGTAGGATAGGTCGTAGGATGGGTTGAGCGCAGCGAAACCCATCATCCCGGCATGATCCGTGGGTGATGGGTTTCGCTCCGCTCAACCCATCCTACGCATTCGGCGCGCTCATCCCGGCGTCATTCCCTTCGACTTGAGCACGGCGGCGGCCTCGGGCGTCTTGAGATAATCGATGAATGCCTTGGCGGCGTCGGCATTCTTCGACTGCGCCGCGACGGCGCCGACGAACACGAGATCGTTCTGCAATTCGGCCGGGAAGGGACCCGCGAGCTCGACGCCGGGCGCGGCGAGCACGTTGGTGAGGAAGACGCCGAGCTCGGCCTCGCCGCTCGCGACCGCCTTGGGAATGTCGCCCGGCGCCGCCTGCGCCTTCAGCTTCGCCTTCATGGCGTCCGCGATGCCGAGGCGCTCGAACGTCTTCAGCACAAAGGCGCCGGCCGCGCTCTCAGGGTACAGCGTGATCGATTTCGCCGCGAGCAGCGTCGCCTTGAGCGCCGCCGGCGTGCTCACGTCGGGCCTGGCGGCGCCGGCGCGCACCGCGACGCCGTAGCCGACGCGCGCGACGTCGACCGGGGCGGCTGCGAATGTCGCGCGCGCGCCCGCGTCCTTCATCACGTCGATCGGAACGACGCCGAGATCGAACGGCGCGCCGGAGGTCGCGAGCTTGATCAGCTCGGGCGTGCCGGCGAAGCGGATCGTGAGCTTGTGCCCGCTCGCGCGCTCGAAGCGCGGGCCGAGGTCCTTGAGGCTCGCCGTCATCGAGCCGCCCGCCAGCACGGTGAGCTCGGCGGCGGACGCATTGGACGCGAGCGTCATCGCGAGGCCCGCGGTTGCGGCGGCGATTGAACGAAGTCGCATGGTCTCACCCGGATGATGGCGTGCTGTCGTTGCATTCGCATGACGTGGACCTGTCGCGCGCGCCGGCGCCGACGTCAACCCGGCAGCAAGCTATGGCTTGGGCAGCGCCGTTTGGATCGCCTTCCAGTCGAACTGCCGCGCGAGCTCGATGGCCTCGGCGCTGGGGATGCCCTTGAACATGAGGTTGAACTGCGCATCGGCGGCGAGCGTCACGCGGACCATGCCGAACGTGTCGTACAACGGGATCTTCGTCACCTCGGGTTCGCCGATGGGATCATCGCGCCCGGCCTTGATGCCCAGCATGCCGCGCCAGGTCCAGACCGCCTGCATGATCGTGACCTGCGCCGTGACGACGGCGTCGCCGCGCCGATACTCGCGGACCGCCATGGTCATGTCCGCGCCGAACTTCTTCATCGTCATGCCGCCCGGCTTGCGGGCGACCCAGCCCGGCAAGTCGATCAGCAGCGGATAAATGTGCTCGAGGCCCTCGTCCGCGCGCGCCGCGCGCGGCAGGGCGGCCGCCGCAAGCGCGGCGGCGCCGAGACCGATGATCTGACGACGCGTGATCATGTCCGCACCCCGGCGCGCCGCGCTAATTCGGCAGCGACGCCTGGATCGCCTTCCAGTCGAAGCGCTTGGCGAGTGCGAGCGCCTCGTCCTCGGCGATGCCGGTGTACGCGAAGTTGAACAGCGCCTTCTCGGCGATGCCGACCAGGATGGCGCCGGACTTGTCCTTTGCCGTGTAGGTGCGCGCGATCTTGAGCCCGTCGACGGTCTCGATGACGACGTGCCCCTCGGACGTCTCGATCTTCATGCCGGACTTGATCATGGAGAGCCCGGCCTGCGCGGCCGGCCCGGTCAGGATGCCGACCTCGAGATGCGCACCCTCGCGCTTGTACTTGCGCGTCGCCGTGATGATGTCGAAGCCGGCGAGCTGCATCGCCATGCCGTCCGGCTTGTCGCCGGTCCAGCCCGGCAGGTCGATCAGGAAGGGATAGAAGCGCTCGAAGGCCTGCTCGGCGCGCGCCGCCTGCGACGCGAGCCAGGCCGTGGCCGGCAACGCGGCGAGCGCGAGCCGGAGTGTGCGGCGACGATCGATCATGGCGAGCCCCCTGCGTGGTGATCGTGCCGGCAGGGTAGCAAGGCCGGGCGGGGCGGGGAATACGGGTAGAGAGGGGAGGCTGTAGGATGGGTTCGTCGACATCGAGGGGGTCGGCGACAAGCGCAAGCTCGTCATGATACGGCTGCGGGGAAGCAGGCGTTGCGGCCGATTCGCGCGGATTCGCGCCAATTTGCACCCATGCGCCCTGCTGTCGCCGCGATAACCGGATAGCCAACGTCACCGACACCGGATATGTCCGGCCGACGGGAGCATGACCCCGAAAAAGCCCGCGCCGGACTTGATCCGGGCTGGCTACCGGTTTTCGGAAAAGATCATGCGCCGACAGAACAGGAGGCCGCATGGCCGAGAGATCAGAAAAGGACGTTGCGCAGAAGCAGTTCGCCAAGCTGCAGAAGGCGAACGACGCCAAGCAGGCGATCGCCGACTACGAGGCCGACGCGATCGCGCTGCGCGCCAAGACGGCGAAGCTGCGCGAGCTGCGCCTCGCGCGCGACGCCGAGGAGGCCGCCTTGCGCCCGCCCGCTCCCGTGAAGAAGGTCGCGGCGAAGAAGAAGGCGGCGCGCGCGCCCGCCGGCAACCTGGCGGATTGGATGAAGGCGCGGGAGGACGGTGGGCACAATAATTGACGCGGGCGGGCTTGAGTCGTCCCGTAGGATGGGTTGAGCCCTCGGGTCTTGCCTTCGGCAAGCCCAAGGACAGGCTCCGCGAAACCCATCGCGTCTGATGAAAGATGATGGGTTTCGCTTTGCTCAACCCATCCTACGCTTCACTGCAGATTTTCGAGCGCGCGCCAGATCGCAGCCAATGCGCGGCGCGCGGCATCGGGATTACGCCCTTCGAGAAAGCTCCGCATCGCAAGCGTATTCTCAAAGCTCGGCCGCCTCGGGTAGCCGCGGTCCCTGGGATTCGCGGAGCATCGCGAATCGCGCCGCGCTCATCGGGATCGGCGTCGTCGGCACCTTCCATATCTTTCTGACCAGGCGTCGGCCTCGGTGGTGGGGCCGTTTCGACGACCGAGGCGCACTATTACAGCGTCAAGGCGCGTCCATTCTGTTGCCCGAAGGCCACAATCGCACAGAAACATGCCGCCCAGCCGGCCCTGAGGCAAAGTTTCGTGCCCGGCAGCCCGCATGAGTTGTAGGCTCAGCAGGTCTGAGGGGAGCGACTTCGATGAAAAATCTATTATTGGGCAGTGTTGCGCTGTTCGTCTTGGCCGGTGCCGCGAACGCGGCGGACATGCCGGTCAAGATGCCCGTCAAGGCGGCGCCGGTCGTCACCTACGACTGGACCGGATTTTATGTCGGCGGCTATTTCGGCACCTCGGTCGAAGAGGCCAAGACCAGCACCAATCCGCCGGGCAATCCGGCCGGGACGCGAATCGGCCAGTTCAACGTCAACGACAGGGGCCTGACGGTCGGCGGGACCGTGGGCTACAATTGGCAATTCGCTCCGCGCTGGCTGGTCGGCATCGAAGCCGACATCGGTACGCTCGGCGTCGACCGCACCGTCAAGGAATACAACGACGTCATCATCGCGGGCTCCAAGGCCGATTTGTACAGCACCGTCCGCGGCCGCTTCGGGTATGTGACGGGCCCCTCGCTGCTCTATGTCACCGGCGGCGTCGCCTTCGTCCGCACCACCGACACGTTCGGCGGCGATTTCATCACCATACCGGCGACCGCGGCCACGACGACCAGAACCGGCTGGACGGCCGGTGTCGGCGTCGAGACGAAACTGTCGCGCAACTGGACGACGAAGACCGAGTATCTCTTCATCGACACAGGCAGCAACGTTGTCGGAACCGATCCGTTCGGCGTGGGCGTGGCGCCCGGCTCGGGCGCGCTCGTTCCCACGACCGTCGATCACACCTATCACGTCATCAAGACGGGCCTGAACTACAAGCTGGACGGCAATTGGGAAGGCCTTCCGATCTTCGGCGCGATGCTTCCGTCGGACCATAACTGGCATGGCTTCTATGCGGGCGTGAACGTCGGCGGCGGCATGTCGCTGGTGCACGCCGTCGACATCGGCTCCCCCACCCGCGGCGAAGAGGATCCCAAGGGCGAAGGTTTGGCCGCGGGCGGCCAGGTCGGCTACAACTACATGCTGACGCAGCGATGGTTCACCGGCGTCGAAGCCGATATCGGCTATCTCGGCATCCACGCGTCGGTCGACGACTGGTTCGACACCACCGCCCAGTTCGAGGTGAAGACCAACTGGTACGCCACGGCGCGCGCCCGGTTCGGCACGTCGACCGGTCCCGCGCTGTTCTACGTCACGGCCGGCGGCGCCTGGGTCAATTTCCAGGACGGGTTCGCGCCGAAATCGGTGATTGCCACCGGCGATCTGACGACACGGACGCAAAGCGGCTGGACGATCGGCGGCGGCACCGAAGTGGCGATCGACGCGCATTGGTCGGCGAAGCTGGAGGCGCTCTATATCGACGCCGGGCACTTCAACCACACCAACGTCCCCTCTCCGGGAGTTGGCTTCAATGCGGACTTCAAGGACCGCTTCACGGTCGCGCGCGCCGGCCTGAACTTCAAGTTCTGACGACATACCGATCGCGTCGCACGCTCGCGCAATCAAGCCGGGGCCTTCGGACCCCGGCTTTTTTCATGGGGCGGCGGAGGATCGGGCGCCTCGCCGGAAAGCGCTGTAGGATGGGCTGAGGCCCCTGCGCTTGCTTGGAGGCGACATGTCGGAAACGAACGCGACCGGATATCTGCCGGGCGATCCGCGCTATGGCTTGCAGGGCGAGGCGCTCAAGAACTTCTATCGCACCAAGGCGGCGCAGTGGGCGATCTATTGCTGGGACAAGCCCGGGATGGGCGAGGCCCGGCGGGCGGCGTTGGCGGAGCAGAAGCGCTACGTCGCGGGCCTCGGTGAACGCGTCATCGGCTACGGCCATTTCGTGTCCGACGACGGCCGCGACATGCTGGGGACGTCGTTCTTCATGCAGCTCGACGACCGCGCGGCCGCGGACGCCTTCGTCGCCAACGAGCCGATGAACAAGGCGGGCGTCTACGGGCGCGTCGAGGTTCATCGCTGGTCGAACAGCTTCCAGAGGCGCGCGGCCGACTATCGCCGCAAGGGCCTGCAGCAGTTCCTGTGCACGGGACCTAAGACCGGCTCGCCGGAGTTCTTCCGGCAGCACCTGCACGCGCACGAGTCATACTTCGCGTCATACGGCGACAGCTTCATCTTCCGCGGTCCGATCCGCTCCGCCGACGGCGCCGACAACATCGGCACGGCGCTGCTGCTCGAGCTGCCCGACCGCGCGGCGGCGGACAAGTTCTGGAACGAGGAGCCGTTCGCGCGGAATGGCGGCTACGGCGACAATCCCCGCATCATCCGGTGGGTGTTCGGGGATTGAGGACGCGACCGCAGACCGTAGGATGGGTTGAGCGCAGCGAAACCCATCGCTTTTTGCCGAAAGATGATGGGTTTCGCTGCGCTCAACCCATCCTACGCTAATCCGTCGGCGCCATTCCGATCGTCCTTGCAATCCGCTATGCTGAGGCCATGCCAGACGACAGCGCGACGCTTGCACTCCTGATCGACGGCGACAACGCCTCGCCGAAGATCGTCGCCGGCCTGCTCGCCGAGGTCGCCAAGTACGGCGTCGCGAGCGTGCGGCGCATCTACGGCGACTGGACCAAGCCGAACCTGACGGGGTGGAAGAGCTGCCTGCTCGAGCACTCGATCCAGCCGATCCAGCAGTTCGCCTACACGACCGGCAAGAACGCGACCGACGGCGCGATGATCATCGACGCCATGGACCTGCTCAACACCGGGCGGTTCGACGGCTTCTGCATCGTGTCGAGCGACAGCGATTTCGCCCGCCTCGCGGCGCGCATCCGCGAGCAGGGCGTGACGGTCTACGGCTTCGGCGAGCGCAAGACGCCGCGCGCCGTTCGTCACCGCGTGCGACAGGTTCATCTATCTCGACGTGCTGCGGGCGGGCGACGAAGAGGAGGCGGCGCCGGCCGCCCGGGGCGCCGCGAAGGCGAACGCGAAGAAGACCCCCAAGGACGCCGCAGCTCCTCGCGACGCTGCGCGCCGCCATCGACGCGGTGTCCGACGACGACGGCTGGGCCGACCTCGGCGGCGTCGGCTCGCACATCGCCAAGCAGCTGCCCGAGTTCGATCCGCGCAACTACGGCTTCGCGCGGCTGAGCGAGCTGGTCGAGGCGTCGGGCATCGCCGAGATGGAGCGCGTCGGCGACAAGCAGAAGCGCGCCATGGTGCGGCTCAAGGGCGGCACGGCGGGCGAGCTGGGGTGGCTGGCGCGGGGGAAGCCGGGGCGGTGAGGGGCCGGCGCGGCCGGCGAGGGTTCCGGCCGCGAATTGCCTTATCGGCCCGCAATACCCATATAAGCGCTGTAACCATGTCACAATGCGCCTGGCCGATTCGGCCATCCGGGAGCCCCCATGGCCGACAAATCCAAGAAAGATGACGCGCAGGCCCAGTTCGCCAAGCTGCAGAAGGCGAACGATGCCAAGCAGGCGATGTCCGAGTACGAAGCCGAAGCCGAGGCGATCCGCGCCAGGACCGCGCTGCTGCGGGCGCAGCGATTGGCCAGGGACGCGGAACTCGCCGCGGCCGCGGCCGCGGCGCCGAAGAAGAAGCCCGCCAGCAAGAAGAAGGCCGCCGCGGCAAGCTTGTCGGAGTAACGGCCGAAGGCCTGCAACGCTCGGCGGCGCTCGTCGAGAAGCTGAGCGAAGCCTTGTAGCCACCCACTGCCGTCATCGCCCGCGAATGCGGGCGATCCAGTACGCCGCAGCAAATGTGTAGAGCACTGTCGGCGTTCCATTCGTCCGACCGTGGTTACTGGATTGCCCGCTTTCGCGGGCAATGACGCAGCAATAGCCGCGTCGCCTTACTCCCGGTCCAGCTCGGGGCGCTTGATCAGGCGCAACTGCCCGACGTCGGAGCCGCTCCAGTGGAAGAGCTCCTTCTCGCACACGACGCATCTCACCGCAGAATCATGATCGCGTGACGGGCCCTTGGTCTCGAGGACCTCGAACACCGCTCCGCATGTGCACGTCACGTCGGTCATGATTCGAATTATGGTCCGGCGCGCGGCGGATTTCCAGCGCGCAGAAGTGGCCGCGGCGTACCGGCGCGTTCCGGGCATTGCGCTTTGCCCGGCCCGGGTTAGGCTTCGGCCGGGCGCAATGAATGGCGCATGAATCAGGAGACCCGTGATGGCGTTCACGCTCACGAGCGACAGCTTCAAGGACGGCGACTATCTCGGCAAGGACCACATCCTGTCGGAGAACTTCGGCTTCGGCTGCGCCGGCGGCAACAAGTCGCCGCACCTGAAGTGGTCGGGCGCGCCGGCCGGCACCAAGAGCTTCACGCTCACCTGCTTCGACCCCGACGCGCCGACGGGCTCGGGCTTCTGGCACTGGGTGGTGGTGAACATCCCGGCGAACGTGACCGAGCTGCCGCTCGACGCCGGCAACCCGATGAGCGGCAAGATGCCGGCCGGCGCCCTGATGACGCGCACAGAATTGGGCAACAGCGGCTATCTCGGCCCCTGTCCGCCGCAGGGCGACCACCCGCACCGCTACCTGTTCACGGTCTTCGCCGTCGGCAAGGACAAGCTCGACGTGACCGCCGACACCTCGCCGGCGGTGGTCGGGTTCAACCTGCATTTCAATACGCTGGCGAAGGCGGAGATCATGGGGTTGTTCAAGAGGTGAGGGGGCAGCGCTGTAGGGTGGGCGGCACCTTTGCCGCCCACGCGCAGTGCCTCGAGCGGAGCCTCCCGTGGGCGAAATCGTGAAGGACGATTTCGCCCACCCTACGATTCGCTTGCGTCACCCGCCGCCCAGCCCGCGCAATTTCCAGGTTTCCAATAGCTCTTCGGCCTGCGGCAGCGTCAGATTTGCGGCGCGCTCCGGCCGCGACAGATCCGTGGTGCGCGTCAGCGTGAAGCCGCCCTCGCTCTTGTCGACCGTGAACAGAAGCTTTTCGGCGAGAACGCGCATGTCGGCTTCGCGCGTCTCCCGGCTATGCGTCGGATCGGCCATTGGCACATTCCTCATTCGGGAAACAACCGGCTGGCCGAACGCATGGTTCCCCGCGGGCGCTCTCGGCAGACGAGGCCGGAAGGGGGGCCGAAAAAAATACAGGCGATCTGCAATGGAAATTCGACGCTAATTACAATGCAAGGTATTGGAAAGGCGAGAGAAAAGCCGCCGACGCAAGAACAATGGAAAACAATGGAAAGAACAATGAGAGAGCAATGGAAACAGGTCAGAAATACAGGCGAGGGCCTACGTCCGGTTGTGGCGCCGGAAGACAGGCAACGGCGCTGCGCGCAGGGCCGCTGTCAGGCGGACCGAGCGTGTCGGCAGAATTTGCGGACGAGCCCGGGCGCAAGTCACGTAGACTAGGATTTCAGCCATACGCAGAATGGCAGAGGGGCACAACAACGGAACGACGTTATCCTCGCCGAATGAGAGCGTCGCATCATACCGGCTCCGATTCCGCGCCAGCGCGTGAACGGTGATCCAGCCATCGCCGCGGCGATCCGCCTCGGCGTATTGCCGCCAATGCGATATATCTGACCTATGTTCGAACGAGCGACCGTCCGCCTGCTCTGGGATCTGCTCGCCCGCGCCAAGCGCAAGGCCGCGGCGGAGGGGCGTACGCTGGCGTCGCTCATCGCGGGTGGGCTGCGGCCGATGATCGCCGAGAACCGGAAAGGCGGGGCAGGAAGGCGTCTGCCGCCTCCGGTGTGCACGGCCACGGGTGGCCTCATGCCGGGGATCGATATCGCCAATTCCTCGGCGCTCCAGGAAATGGATGACCTGGAACATGTCGAGCGGATGAAGCGCCTCAAGTGAGCCCGCTGACGTCAACGTCCTGATCTACGCCTTTCGCCCCGACGTCCCGGAACATCGGTGTGCCATTCATGGCTCGCCGGCGTCGCTGCGCTATTATTGCCCTACGCTTGCTACGTCGGTTCGCCGCGCCAGGTCGGCTGGCGCGGGTGCACGGCATCCTGGAAATCGGAAAAACCCTTCCACGCCGGTTCGGGCGGATCGACGCCGGCGCGCGGCGTGTAGATCGATGGCTCGGCGAGCGTCATCTTCGGGATGTAGCGCGGGCAGTTCGGATAGATCGCGCGCGCCTTCACCCGCACCATCAACTGCGCCCCGACGGTGTGCGCGAGCAGCGGATCGTCGCGCGAGGCGCGCGCGGTCCCCTCGACGCGCAGCCGCTTCGGCTTCTCGAAGTCGATGAACAGGAGGCCGACATTGGCGTTGACCGCGATGTTGCCCATCGCGAGGAACATGCCGTTGCCGTCATAGTCCGGGAAGGCGAGCTCGTCGCGCCCGACCACGCGCACGAAGCCCGCCGCGCCCCCCTTGTGATTGCAGGTCGGACGGCCGTCGGCGTCGGCCGTGGCGAGAAAGAACAGGATGCGGCTTTCGATGAAGGCCTTGTCGTCATCGGTGAAGGCGGTGCGGGCGAGCTTCTGCTCGAGCCGGTCGGCAATGCGCCGGCTGTCGAACTGGTCCTGCAGGCGCCGATTGCCGTCGTGATAGAGAATGGTCATGGGCGGCCTCCGATGGGGCGTAAATCCTAGCCGGGCGGGCGCCCGGGCCTATCGGCGTCGTTCCGGCGGCCGCCGCGGGCTCCGCAGCAAGCGTAGGGTGGGAAAAATGAAACGTGCCACCGTTCGATCGGCGCTTGCGGCCGACCTATCGAACAGTAAGCTCCGCTCCTCGCGTGGGCACGCCGCGTTCCGTGCCTTTGCCCACCCTACGCGTGCTGCATGCTCGCAAGTGAGATATCGCCTTACTTACGCAGACCCATATTTTCTAGCTCGAAAAGTTCGGATCAGTCGTATCGATATCTGTTCTAAAGCGTCGCGGCTGAATTCGATGTACTCATAGTCTCCCTGAATTCCGCCAATACTTCCTACGCCGTGCTCCTTTAGGAGGATTAATCTCTTTTTCTTGCTACAGCGTACGCCTTTTCGTCAATGACCCAAGGGCTAGTCGTCCACTCTTTCTTTCGTGCGATCTTGTCGCGGCGAGTGAAAATACCAATGAATACGGGTTGCTCTTCAATTAATTGTTTAACCTTATGGGAGATCTGATCCGCTTTAGGCTTCTCTCCTGTTACGACCCTAAGACCAAGCGCACCAAGAACATCGTGCACTAACTGATTGACACGTTTGTCGTCCGAATGAAACGATTGGCCGACGAACACGGAATTCACGTTGGAGAGACCCGCTGGCGGGCCTTGCATCAGGGGGATGGGTCGCCCGCGTGATTGCTTTAGCGGCACCACAATTTTGAGAGTAAAATTCTCCATGATCGCCGTGAGTTCTGCGTCATAACGCGACCTGATCGTGGCATGCTCGGAAAACGTCAGCACGCGCTGGAAATGCACGCTGAGATCGGCCAAATCGAAGCGCCTATGGCTACGCCAAGGCCGTCGTTCGTGGCTACTTCGACCAGCCAGATTTCCGCAATCGTGCTGCGCGTTTTCTGTCCTCGTCGCCTGTGACCTGCCGTGACGGCTTTTTATATTTGTTGCGCAACAGGCGGCGAAAATCCGAGACGTCATCCCGGAGGCGCTCAGCAATCAGAATGACTTGTTCATCGACCATGGGCAGCCGAGCCGCTCATGACCTTTTCGCTTTTTGGATTTTCTCGACGTTCGTTTTGCGGTCGACGCCTTGTTCTTATTTCTCTCTTTGTATTTGCGCTCTCCTTCAAAGCCAAACTCAACAGCTTCTATCCCTTTTGTTGTTAGATATGAGTCCGTTCCATCTTCATGGATCCAACCTCTTTTAACTGCCTCTACAAAGTCGCGATCGAAATTCGTTGCGGGCGGTATCTTTGCTTTTGCAAAATACGGCTTGAGATCGTCTCTGCCAAAGCGCGAGTGACCTTCCGTTTTTTCTCGATAATAGGCAAAGAGAGAGATGCGCTGAGCACTTGTACCGGGCTGTTTCTCGTTGATCAGCTCGCCAAGCCCAACTGGCCGCATGGGCATAGTCGGCGACTTTTGCAACTCAGGCGTAACATGCCGACCTCCAGCTTGTCCGGCAACGTTCGGGTCCAGGTCAAGCAAAGCAAATACCGATGACAGGACCTTTTTTCGTAAAGGCGCGTCAAGGTTCTTAAGAGCCGCATACACAGCTTCGAGCGCGGCTATCTCTGGATCTCAATTCTTGTCGGCCATGACCCCACCCCGATTGGTTATCTATATAGCCTTATTGCTCTCCTTCACCGCATCCGCCTCCACATAGACCTCGTTCCCCATCTCCCTGAACTTCTCCGACATCTCCGCCATGCCCTCCTCCTTCTCGTTCAGCGTCGCCGCATAGTCGCGCACGTCCTGGCTGATCTTCATCGAGCAGAACTTCGGCCCGCACATCGAGCAGAAGTGCGCGATCTTGTGCGCCTCCTTCGGCAGGGTCTCGTCGTGGTACTCGCGCGCGGTCTCGGGATCGAGGCCGAGGTTGAACTGGTCCTCCCAGCGGAACTCGAAGCGCGCGCGCGAGAGCGCGTCGTCGCGGAGCTGCGCGGCGGGATGGCCCTTGGCGAGGTCGGCGGCGTGGGCGGCGATCTTGTAGGCGATCACGCCCTCCTTGACGTCGTCGCGGTCGGGCAGGCCCAGGTGCTCCTTCGGCGTCACGTAGCAGAGCATCGGCGGTGCCGAACCAGCCGATCATGGCCGCGCCGATCGCCGAGGTGATGTGGTCGTAGCCGGGCGCGATGTCGGTCGTCAGCGGGCCGAGCGTGTAGAACGGCGCCTCGCCGCAGTCCTTCAGCTGCTTGTCCATGTTGGCCTTGATCTTGTGCATCGGCACGTGGCCGGGGCCTTCGATCATCACCTGGCAGCCCTTGGCCCAGGCGATCTTGGTGAGCTCGCCCAGGGTCTCCAGCTCGGCGAACTGGGCGCGGTCGTTGGCGTCGGCGATCGAGCCGGGACGCAGGCCGTCGCCGAGCGAGAACGACACGTCGTACTTGCGCATGATCTCGCAGATGTCTTCGAAGCGCTCGTAGAGGAAGCTCTCCTTGTGGTGCGCCAGGCACCACTTGGCCATGATCGAGCCGCCGCGCGAGACGATGCCGGTGACGCGCTTGGCGGTCAGCGGAACGTAGGCGAGCCGCACGCCGGCGTGGATGGTGAAGTAGTCGACGCCCTGCTCGCACTGCTCGATCAGCGTGTCGCGGTAGACCTCCCAGTCGAGCTTGGCCGGATCGCCGTCGACCTTCTCCAGCGCCTGGTAGATCGGCACGGTGCCGATCGGCACCGGCGAGTTGCGGATGATCCATTCGCGCATGTTGTGGATGTTGCGGCCGGTGGAGAGGTCCATGACGGTGTCGGCGCCCCAGCGGATCGCCCACACCATCTTGTCGACTTCGTCCTCGACGGACGAGGTCACGGCCGAGTTGCCGATGTTGGCGTTGATCTTGACCAGGAAGTTGCGGCCGATCGCCATCGGCTCGAGCTCGGCGTGGTTGATGTTGGCCGGGATGATGGCGCGGCCGCGCGCGACCTCGTCGCGCACGAACTCGGGCGTGATGAACAGCCGGGATCGCGGCGCCGAAGCTCTCGCCGTCGGCGAGCGCCGCCTCGGCGCGGTCGAGCTGCTGCTTGCGGCCGAGGTTCTCGCGCTCGGCGACGTAGATCATCTCCTTGGTGATGACGCCGGCGCGGGCGTATTCGAGCTGGGTGACCGGCTTGCCGTCGAGCGCGCGCAGCGGCTTCGGCGTGTTGGGGAAGGCGCGGGCGAGGTGCTTGCCGCTGACGTTGCCGTTGTCCTCCGGCTTGATCGGGCGGCCGTCGTATTCCTCCACGTCGCCGCGCTCGCGCACCCACTCGGCGCGGGCGCGCGAGAGGCCGTTCTCGACGTCGATCACGGCGTCGTTGTCGGTGTAGGGGCCGGAGGTGTCGTAGAGCGGCAGCGGCGGCTCGCCCGGCGCTCGATCAGCGCGATCTCGCGCAACGGCACGCGCAGGTCGGGCGCGGCCTCCGGCGTGACGTGGATCTTGCGCGAGCCGGCGATCGGGCCGGTCGTGACCTTCGGCGTGGCGAGATCGGAGGCGGAAAGGGGCTTGTTCATCGCATGGCTCCTGGGTCCTTCCGCCTTCGCCCTGCGGGCGACGACGGAAGGTCGAGACGCCGCGCAACCCGCGGCACGAAATCGTGGATCAGGGGCAAGCGATTGGGGGGAGTTCGTGTCCCGTCCCTTCGCCGGCATGACCCGGATCAGGTTCGAAGGGTTTTCGCGGGCATGCGCGAACTCTCAGCTCCCTACGGAGCACCCCTCGGAACTATGCGTAATGTAAGCCGATGGTGAGGGGTGTCAATGCGAGGGCGGGCGGAAAGACCTGCGGTTTTGCGGTGCCAGCCCTCGCCGGAGCGAGGTCCTGCGGTGCAGCAGGGGAATTCCGGTTGGCGCTTAGTCCGATCGCATGTGAGGTGAGCGCTGAGAGACTGCCTCTCCCAGTTCTTACGGGGAGAGGGGGGGTGAGGGGCGCTAAATCTCAGCGAGGCATATCGTTAGTAACGGCTCGTGGGGGCGCCCCCTCGTCCCGACCTTCTCCCCCTGAAGGGGGAGAAGGAGCGCGGGCGTCGTGCTCGCCTCACATGGGGTCTTCGCGCGGCGATGGGGGCTTCTGACGGCCGACGGACTGCGGCATAGTTCGCAGCCGCAAAAGAGGAGGCCGGCCATGGACGAGCGCAACGGTGGCATCGATCGCCGGACCATCCTCGGCGCGGGCGGCGCGGCGCTGCTCGCCGCCAGCGCGATCGCGCGGGCCGAGGAGAAGGCTGCGGCGCCCGCGGCCGACGCGGGCAAGAAGCTCAGCGAGCTCATTGCCGGCTTCGTCGTCGACTTCGACCTCAAGCGCGTGCCGGAACTCGCCCATGAGCGCACGCGACTGGCCTTCACGGACACGCTCGGCGTCATGCTGGCGGGCAGCCAAGAGAAGGTCGCGCAGATCGCGTGCGAGATGGTGAAACAGGAGGGCAGCGCGCCCGCCGCCACGGTGGTCGGGCAGTCGTTCCGCGCCTCGCCGCAACTCGCCGCGCTGGCGAACGGGGTCGCGGCGCACGCCATGGACTACGATTTCTCTTACATCATGGGCCAGCCCATGGTGCCGATCATCCCGGCGCTGCTGCCCCTCGCCGAGCAGGCCGGCGCGACGCCTGCCGAGCTCACCGCGGCCTACATGGTCGGATTCGAGGTCGCCTCGCGCATGGCGCGCGCCAACACGACCCAGTCGCGCGCCGGCGGCTGGCACGCGGTCGGCACCATCGGCACGACGGCGGCCGCGGTCGCCTGCGCGCGGCTGATGAAGCTGCCGGCGGCCGCGGTGATCGATGCGGTCGGGATCAGCGCGTCGCTCGCGGGTGGGCTCTCGTCCAATTTCGGCACCATGACCAAGCCGCTGCATGCGGGCGTCGCGGCGCGCAACGGCATGATGGCCGCGATGCTGGCGCAGCGCGGCTTCACCGCCAGCGCGGTCGCGCTCGAGGGCACCAACGGCTACTTCCACGCCTTCGCGCGTGGGCTCGACGTGACGTTCGCGCCGTTCCACGATCTCGGCCGGACCTTCGACATCGTCGAGCGCGGCTTCCGGCCGAAGCTCTATCCATGCGGCGGCCTCGGCCACACCGCGATCGACGCGACGCTGGAGCTGCGCGACACGCTGCTGCCGCGGCTTGGCGACATCGAGGGCATCACGGCGAGCATCACGCGCTACGCGGCGGCGCGCATCGGGCCGAAATACCCGGTCTCGGTCGAGAACGCGAAGTTCAGCATGCCGTACGTCGCGGCCTATTCGCTGATCCACGGCGCGCCGATGCTGGCGGCTTTCACCGAAAAGGCGATCAAGGACGAGGCGGTGCGCAAGGCGGCGCGGCTGGTGTCGATCGCGATCGATCCGGAATTCGCCGAGATCTTCGAGGAGAGCCCGTCGCGCATCATCGTGCGGTTCCGCGATGGCAGCACGATCGAGCGCTGCGCTATTATGCGAGCGGGACGCCGCAAGTTCCCACTCACGCCGGCGCAAATCGCGACGAAGTTCATGGATTGCGCCGGCCGCGGTCGACAAGGACGCGGCGGTCAAGATGTTCGCGGGGCTGCAGAGGTTCAACAAGGCGCCCTCGCTCGACCGCATGTGGCCGCTGCTGCGGCGCAGGTGATTACACGGGGGGCGTAACATAGCCACATCCCGGTCAATCAACTCCGTCATCCTGAGAGGAGGGGAGGAGGGGAGGGACGGAGGGGGAGACAGGCGGGGCGGCGGTGTCGGCGAGAATTTTGGGAGGCGAACCGCACACGTGGACGGAGCGACCGAACGAAGAGGGGGAAGCGGGCGAGACGGGCGCGCGAGGAAACGCGGCGGGCCAGCGGGCCGCGGCGGACGAGGGCACGCGGCACGCGGGCATAGGGATCTGCGGTGTGCTACGGCGGGCGGACCGTACACCGAGCAGGCGGCGCCACGGTACGGCGTCGGAAGCCGCGTCGACAGATGGCGCGGGCAGACGCATAGCGCCGACCGTCAAGCACGGCGAGGAGGCGCGGCGGAGCGACGGGTCGCGTCGTGACGAGCACGACCCGCCGCCGCCGTCGCGACGGCAGAAGGCCGGCGGAAGCCGCACGGCACCAGACGCGCGCGTCGGACGGTGGCGGGCCGTGGCCCGCGGCAACCCGGGCGCACGCCGCCGCGCCGGCCCGACCAGCCACGGCGAGCGCCGACGTCACCCGCGCCCGCGCACGCGCACGCGCCGGGCGGCGTACCGGCGGCGCGGCCGTGGACGTCGCGCCCGCGAGCCGCGACACGGCGCCGAGCCGGCAGCCGCGACGGCGAAACGAGCCGCGCCGGCCGAGGCGGCGGGGCGAGGGACGACGCGGAGAAAGCCGCAGCCCGGCACAGACGACGAGCGACAGGGGGGCGTGCGGAAGTCGCAGCGGAAGCAGCACGCGCCAGCAGCGAACGCGACCGCACCGCGGCAGGCGCGCGCGCGCGACCCGCCGTCGCAAATAGCCACATGACCTGAACCAACCCCGGGGGGGGGGGGGGGGGCGGACGGGGGCGCGGGGGGGGGGACGAGCGGGCGCGGGCGCGGGCGAGCGAGGGGGGGGCGGGCGCGGCGGGGCGGGTCAATCCTGAGGTGCGAGCCCTCGGGTCCGGCCTTCGGCCGGCCCAAGGACAGGCTCCGCGAGGGCCTCGAAGGATGGCGGCCGCTGCGCTAAAGCAAGCAAACAAGTAGCACCGCACAGGCCCTTCGAGGCTCGCTTCGCTCGCGCCTCAGGGTGACGGCCATAGGGTTTGCAGCAATTCACAACGCGAGGAACGAATGACTTCAGTCGACAGCGAAGACCCGTATCTCTGGCTCGAAGAGATGGACGGCCCGCGCGTGCGCGAGTGGCTCGACGCGCGCAATGCCGAGACCGTCAAGGCGCTCGAGGACGCGCGCTTCGCGGTCGACCGCAAGACCGCGCTCGATCTGCTCAATGCCGACGACCGCATCCCGTTCATCGGCCGGCGCGGCGGTTACGTCTACAATTTCTGGCGGGACGCTTCGCATCCCAAGGGCCTGTGGCGGCGCACCACGCTCGTGGACTATCGCGGCGCGCAGCCGAATTGGGATGTGCTGATCGACGTCGACGCGCTCGCGGCGACCGAGAAGGAAGACTGGGTGTGGCACGGCTGCACGGCGCTGCCGCCGGACTATCGGCGCGGCCTCGTCATGCTCTCGCGCGGCGGCGCCGACGCGAGCGTGATCCGCGAGTTCGATATCGAGGCGAGGCAGTTCGTCGCCGACGGCTTCACGCTGCCGGAGGCGAAGACCGGCGCCGTGTGGATGGACGAGAACCGGCTGCTGGTCGCAACGCCGCTTGGCGGGGCGGACTTCGCGACCAACTCAGGGTACGCGCGCACCGTGCGGCTGTGGCGGCGCGGCACGCCGTTCACCGAGGCGCCGATCGTGTTCGAATGCGAGCGCGCGCACATCTATGTCGGCGCCGTGCAGGAGCTCGACGCGCCGCGCCCGCGCACGATCTTCATGCGCGTCGCTCGACTTCATCAATTCCGAGGTCTTCGTCGAGGAGGAGCCGGGCCAACGCCGGCGTCTCGACGTGCCGACCGACGCCTCGGCCTCGCTCAACCGCGACACGCTGATGGTCACGCTGCGCACCGACTGGACGGTCGGCGGCTAAGACCTATCCGGCGGGCGCGCTGCTGGTGATCGGCTTCGACGCCTTCATGGCAGGCGAGCGCCATTTCACCGTGCTGTTCACGCCGAGCAAGACCGTCTTTCTCGAGGGTGCCGACACGGCGGGCGACGTGATCGCGTTCAAGACGCTCGACGACGTGCGCTCGCGCGTGACCCTGGCGCGGCCGGAGAACGGCGCGTGGCGGATCGAGCCGCTGGAAGGCTTCTCCGAGCAGTCGGTGGTCGACATCGGCGGCCTCGACCAGGATTTCAGCAACGCGTTCGTGCCGCCGGACGAAGCCGGACAGTTCGCGCTCTACGTCAACGACGCCGTGACGCCGATGTCGGTGTCGCTGGTGCGCTTCGGCGAAAAGCCGGAGCCGCTCAAGTCGGGGCCGGAACGCTTCGACGCGCGTGGGCTTACGGTGACGCAGCATCACGCAACAGCCGACGACGGCACGCGCATCCCGTATTTCCAGGTCGGGCCCAAGAATCTAAAGCTCGACGGGAATAATGCGACGCTGCTCACGGGCTACGGCGGGTTCCAGATCTCGCTCTTGCCCTATTACGCGGGCCTCGCCGGCAAGCTGTGGCTCGAGCGCGGCGGCGTCTACGTCATCGCCAATATCCGCGGCGGCGGCGAGTTCGGTCCGGCCTGGCACGAGGCGGGGCGGCGCGACGGCAAGAAGATCGCGCAGGACGATTTCGCGGCGGTCGCGCGCGACCTCGCGGCGCGCGGCGTGACCAAGCCGGCGCGGCTCGCCTGCCAGGGCGGCAGCAATGGCGGGCTGCTCGTCGGCAACATGTATGCGCGCTACCCGGAGCTGTTCGGCGCGATCATCTGCCAGGTGCCGCTGCTCGACATGTGGCGCTACACCAAGCTCAGCGCCGGCGCGAGCTGGGTCGCCGAGTACGGCGATCCAGAGAAGCCGGAGGACTGGGAATTCCTCAAGCTGATCTCGGCCTATCAGCTCGTCGAGACGGGACGCAGCTATCCGCCGATCCTGCTCACCACCTCGGCGCGCGACGACCGCGTGCATCCGGGCCACGCGCGCAAGATGGCCGCCAAGCTGATGGCGCTCGGCCTGCGCGTCTGGTTCCACGAGCCGTCCGAAGGCGGCCACGCCGGCGCCGCCGACAACGCGCACGTCGCGTATAACGAGGCGCTGTCGTATGCGTTCCTGAGAAAGACGATCGCGCCGGAGATGACGTAAACGCAACCTGCGCGCAGCCATGTTGCGTGTCGCTGCCGGGCGTTGCTTGCCGAAGCAGGCTGAACCTGAGAGGTTGGCGCCGATCTGCTGACTGGGGGGACGTGCGAACATGCGGGATCTGACAAGACGACTGCTGCCGATGGCGGCAGCCGCCGCGATGGTGATTGCCGGCCTTGCGGGGGCGGCGCGCGCCGACACACAGGCGCCGGATCTCGCAGTCTATGCGGCGGCCGAGGCGATCAACCGCTCGGACTACGCAGGCCAGGTCAGCACCGGGTCACTGCAGAAATTCTTCGCCCTGCACCGCGACCAGTTCAAGCAACTGGTCGCGAAGGCGGGGAAGCCGGTGCGTGGCAACTGGTTGGACGCGATCGCGGACGCGGACGACTTCATCAAGATGCTGCTCTACAACAAGGCCAGCATGGTGGTGGATTGCGCCGCGGAGGCAAAGCTCGATGCGGCTGCGCTGGCGGCAAAACAGGATCCGAAGTTCAAGGCGGCCTTCCTGCCCTGCTTCGACAAGGCGACTGGGGAGATGATCAAGTTCCTCGCGTCGGACAACAGCTACGTGCTGCGCGACGTGGACGTGGTGAATGAACGAAAGAAGAAGACGATCCTGCTGAGCGCCGACAAGTTCGCATCCAAGTGCGAGAACGGGCGCCGACGCGATCGCGAGAAGGCGCTGAAGCCCTACGATTATCTGGTGCCTAAGAACCCCGCGAGCCTGCAGTTGATGAGCTTCGCCCTCTACAACTTGTGTCGCGAGACTTCCGCCCAGACGGTCTTGCTCGATGCGACTTTTAAATAGCGCGAGGAAGACGATCCCGCCGGAGATGGGGTGAGCGGGCACGGCGTCTGCGCTCCCTCTCCCCGCGCAAGTCGGGCTTGCCCGACTTGCGCACCAATAGTGCCGAACTCGGGCAGGCCCGAGTTCGGATGCGGGGAGAGGGTCGGGGTGAGGGGGCGTCTCCACGGGTCGTGGCCGACGACGTGTTTCGCTGCGAACTCAGCGCCCCTCACCCCAACCCTCTCCCCGTAAGGACGGGGAGAGGGAGCGCGGGCGCCGAGTGTGCGGCCGAAGTCTTGGTAAACAGAATCGATACGCGGTATCGCATCCTCCCGTCATCTTCACCCCGCCGAAACCTCTGCGCCGTACGGTCGCGCCACGCATTCATCATTGGCGAGCGCGCCGCATGCTCACGGAATCCTCTCCGCCTGCTCTCGACATTCGCGGGCTGGTCAAGCGCTTCGACCGGCCGGCGGTCGACCGGCTCGATCTGACGGTGCGCGCGGGCGAGTTCTACGCGCTGCTCGGGCCGAACGGGGCGGGCAAGACGACCACGCTGCGCATGGTGGCGGGGCTGCTCAAGCCGGATGAGGGCGCGATTGCGGTCGCGGGCATCGACGCGCTTGCGGATCCGGTCGGCGCGAAGCGCGTGATGGCGTGGGTGTCGGACGAGCCGATGATCTACGACAAGCTCACGCCGTTCGAGTATCTGGAATTCGTCGCGGGGCTGTGGGGCATCGAGGCGCGCGCCGCGGAATTGCGCGCGTGTGCGCTGATGGATTGGCTCGGTCTCACGCCGCATGCGCATGAGCGCTGCGAGGGCTTCTCCAAGGGCATGCGGCAGAAGGTGGCGCTCGCGGGCGCGCTGGTGCACGAGCCGAAGGTGATCATCCTCGACGAGCCGCTCACCGGCCTCGACGCCGGCTCGGCGCGCCAGGTCAAGACCGTGCTGCGCGAGCGCGTCGCGGCCGGCGGCACCGTGATCATGACGACGCATATCCTCGAGGTCGCGGAGCGCATGGCGGATCGTATCGGCGTGATCGCGCAGGGACGGTTGATCGCGCAGGGCACGCTCGACGAGTTGCGCCATCAGGCCGGCCACGGCACCGCGGGCGGCACGCTGGAGGATACGTTCCTGGCGCTCGTCGCCGAGCAGGCGCAGGCGGCGTGAATGCCGGTGCGTCGCAGATCTTTTCAGCGTCATTGCCCGCGAAAGCGGGCAATCCAGTACACGCAGATCCCGCGGGTCGGATGCTGCCCGCGAACCGCCTGCAAACGGCGTACGGGATGGCCCGCTTTCGCGGGCCATGACGCTCTGAGTTTATGGCGAGGGTGACGTCGTGAGCCACCCCGCCACCCTCACCTGGTTCGCCGCCCACGAGCTGCGGCTCTCCTGGCGCGACTGGCTCGGCATGATGACGGCGGGGCGGCGCTGGCGCCAGCGCAATGTCGCGGTGGCGATCATCGCGTTCGGCGCGGCGATGCATGTGATCGCCTACGGCATGGTCGGGCCGTATGCGGCGGTCGGCGCCGAGGTCGACAAGGCGACGCTGGTGACGATCACGGGCTGCGCGCTGCTGGCGTGGTCGCTGATGGTGTCGCAGGCGATGGAATCGGTGACGCGCGCGTTCTATGCGCGCTCCGACCTCGACCTGATCCTGTCGTCGCCGGTCGCGGCGCGCAAGCTCTTCGCGGTGCGCATCGCCACCATGGCGGGCGCGATCGTCGCCATGGCGGTGCTTCTGTCATCGCCCTTCATCAACATGCTGGCGCTGCGCGGCGGCGCGCGCTGGCTCGGCGCCTATGCGGTCGCGGCCGCGCTCGGCGTGACGGCGGCGGCATTCGCGGTCGCGCTCACGGTCGCGCTGTTTCGCGCGATCGGGCCGAAACGCACGCGGCTGATCGCGCAGATCGTCGCGGCGGTGATCGGCGCCGGCTTCGTGATCGGGCTGCAGCTCGCCGCGATCGTCTCCTACGGCACGCTGTCGCGCACCGCGTACCTGAGCTCTACGACGCTGGTCGCGCACGCGCCGGGGCTCGACAGCCCGCTGTGGTGGCCGGCGCGCGCCATGCTGGGCGACATGCCGGCGCTCGCCGCGGTCGTGCTCGTCAGCCTCGCGCTGCTCGGCGCCGCGATCTTGGCCTTCTCGGGATCCTTCGGCGAGCACGCGGTGGCGGCACAAAGCGTCGGGCAGGGCACGGCGCGCGAGCGGCGCAGCACCGGCTTTCGCGGCGGCTCGGTGAAGCGCGCGCTGCGGCGCAAAGAATGGGTGCTGCTGCGGCGCGACCCATGGCTGGTGTCGCAGACGCTGATGCAGCTCCTCTACCTGCTGCCGCCCGCCTTCATGCTGTGGAAGAGCTTTGGCGCCGGCGCGAGCGCGCTGGTGCTGCTGGTGCCGGTGCTGGTGATGGGCGCGGGCCAGCTCGCGGGCGGGCTCGCCTGGCTCGCGATCTCGGGCGAGGACGCGCCCGATCTCGTCGCGACCGCGCCGGTGAAGCCGCGCGATATCATGCGCGCCAAGATCGAGGCGGTGCTCGGCGCCGTGCTGATGGTGTTCGCGCCGTTCCTGGTCGGGCTTCTGCTGGCGGCGCCCTACGAGGGCGTCGTCGCGGCGATCGGGGTCGTGCTCGCGGCGGGCTCCGCGACCGCGGTCCAGTTCTGGTTCCGCGCGCAGGCGAAGCGCAGCCATTTCCGCCGCCGCCAGACGTCGTCGCGCATGGCGACGTTCGCGGAGGCGTTCGCGTCGATCACCTGGGCCGCGACCGCCGCGCTCGCCGCCGCCGATATGTGGATCGCGGTGCTGCCGGCGATGTGTGCGGTGGGGGTGTTGGCCGGGGCAAGGTGGATGAGTCCGAAGAAAACCTGACCCGTCATCGCGAGGAGCGAAGCGACGAAGCAATCTCGCTCAACGAATTGTGGCGCGAGATTGCTTCGGCGCGCTTCGCGCGCCTCGCAATGACGATCAGGTGGGAATCACCGGCAGCAGCACGTACGGCATCTTGCCGTCGGCAAAATGCAGCGTGTTGGTGCCGCCGAAGATGTCCTTCGGGCGGTCCTGCGGGTGGGTGTGGGTGAAGGGGCCGACGCCTTTCATCGGATACGGCGCGAACGGCGGCGCGATATCGGTGCCGTCGTATTCGTAGTCCTTGCCGCGCACCGAGATGGCGAGGCGATAGCCGGGCGGCACCACGATGGAGGTCGGCCAGATCTCGACGTCGAGCTCGACCGGCACGCCCGGCTTGAGCGGCTGCAACTCGTCGTGGGTGTGCCACGGACGATACGGCTTGCTCTCGGCGGGATCGAGCTTGCGGTGCGAGGCGCGCAGCCAGCCGAGGCCGACGGGCGTGCGCGGATCGTTCGAGCCGACGAAGACGACCTCCTTGCCGGCCGGATCGAACACGCGCAGCACCAGGAAGAGGTCGGCGTCGGTCGTGTCGGACGAGACGAACAGCTTGGCGGCGACCGGGCCGGTGATCTCCAGCGGCTCCGTCATCGGCGGCGTCGAGAACGTGAGGCCGTCGCCGGTGGTCGCGTAGGCGAGCGTGGTCGCATTCTTCGGTATGTCGCGGCCGAAGCCGTTGGCGGACGGATCGAGGTAGAACTTGGTCCACTGGGTACGCGCGAGCGGCCATTCGTTCTCGGCGCGCGGAACGAACTTTTCGCCGGGATGGCGGATGTTGAGCAGCACCTTGGGCTGTTTCTCCCAGCCGTTGTCGAGGCCCTTGAGGAAGCGGTCGTAGAAACGCTTCTGCATTTCCTGGCCGTAGCGCGCGTAGAACAGGGTGAAGTGCGTGTCGCCGTGCACCTCGAGCCATTTCTGCTTCGAGCCGGCGCGCAGGTAGCCTTCGAAATTGCCGCGCGGATGCAGGCCCATGCCGCCCCAGTTGGCGGCGGAGAGCAGCGGCGCCTCGATGTCGTCGAACGTCGACAGCCGCGGTTTGTAGTGATCGTCGATCAGGTGATGGCGCATGGCGTCGCCGTCCGCGTCGGCGCGGTTCTTGGCAAGCTCGGCCTCCGACAGCGTCGCCGGACCCGCGACCGGCTCGCCGGTCACGACGCTTTTCGGCCCGCGGTCGCCGACGCCGTGCTGCATGGCGGTCACCTGGCGCGGATACCAGGAGGAGAGAAAGTCGGAGAGGATGCCGCCGTGGCGAGCGAGCTCGCGGTAGTAGTCCGACGAGCCCTCCCAGGCGCACAGCGCCGCGAGGTGCTTGGGCTTGAGCGGCGCCGCCTGCCACTGGTTCATCGAATAATACGAGATGCCGTTGAGGCCGACCTTGCCGTTCGACCACGGCTGCGTGCCGGCCCAGTCGACGCAGAGCGCGATGTCCTTCGCCTCGCGCGCCGACCACACGTCGACATGGCCGGGCGAGCGGCCGGCGCCGCGCGAGTCGACGCGCACGAGCACGTAGCCGTCCGGTACCCAGCGCTCGGGATCGAGCAGCTCCCAGTTCTGATACTTGTTGGACGAGCCCTGCTCGATCTCGGGACAGGATTTCACGACGCGCAGCCAGGCATGGCGATAGCCGTCCTGGAAGCTCAGGCCCTTGGCGTAGGGGCCGTAACTCAGGATCACGGGATGCTTGCCGCTCTCGAGCGGGCGAAACACGTCGCAGCGCAAGACCACGCCGTCATCCATCTCGATCGGCGCATCCCACTCGATGGTCATGCCGTCGCGGGTTTCGGTCTTGTGCTGGCTCATGGGGATACTCGCAGATGATGGGGAGGGGCAGGTGGGGGCGCAATCCTAGCAACTCCCCGTGCCTCGTGTCCCGGGCGCAGCGCAGCACGTAGCGCGCAGCGCGAAGTGGTGCGCTGCAGACCCGGGACCCATCCATGTGCGGCCCCTGGGTCCCGGGTCTGCGGCGCACCAGCGCGCTTCGCGCGCCGCTGCGGCGCGCCCGGGACACGAGGCTGTGCAGTCCACCCATGCCCGCAACGCACTTTCCGTAGGCCCCGCCGTAGCGTAGCCTTACAAAAAAGAGACGTTCTCCAAAAAAGAGACGTTCTCAGTGGGAGGAACGATGATGCGTTATGTGCGCATGGCGTCGGCGGCCGCCGCGGTATTGCTTGCGGGCGGCGCTTTCGCCCAGCAGCCCCAGCTCAACGAGGCCCAGACGCTTGGCCGCAACCTCTTTCTGCAGTCGTGCGGCGAGTGCCATCTGCTGCCGCAGATCGGCGCGCCGCGCTATGCGCCGGTGCTCTCGCGCGACTCGGCAGGCGGGCAGGAAAGCGCGATCCGCGAGGTGATCGCCAACGGCACGCCGCGCATGCCGGGCTTCAAGTACAACTTCACGCCCGATCAGATCGCCGCCATCGCGGCCTATCTCAAGACCGTGCCGCCGGGGGGCGCCGCAGCGGGCGCGACGCCGACGCACGCCAACGGACGCGATCAGGATTGAAAGAGAAAAATGGCGAACAGCGAATAGGGAGTAGCGAATAATTTTCTTGCCATTCGCTGCTCGCCATTCGCCACTCGCCCACACAAAGGGAGACACGCCATGAGACGTAAAGGTGTGATGCTCGCGGGTTTACTCGCCGCGCTTGTTTCGACGACCATGTTGGTTCCGGCCTACGCCGCCGACGCGATCCTGTCCGGGACGATCGCGGGCAGCGGCGGAGATAAAATGGGCGGCGTGACCGTCTCGGCCAAGGCCGACGGCTCGACCATCACGACCACGGTGTTCACCGATGAGGGTGGCGGCTACTATTTCCCGCCGCTGCCGGCCGGGCACTATCACGTGTGGGCGCAGGCGCTGTCGTTCGCGACCGCGGACGCGCAAGTCGATCTCAATGCCAATGCGGCACATAATTTCACGCTGAGTTCGCTCAAGGACTATGTGCGCCAGCTTCCCGGCGACGTGTTCCTCGGCAGCCTGCCGGCCGCGACCGAGCACGACAAGAAGATGCAGCACCTCGTGCGCAACAACTGCACGAGCTGCCACACGCCGAGCTATCCGCTGCAGCACCGCTTCGATCCGGCGGGCTGGACCGCGATCATCGACCTCATGAAGATGGTCAACGTCTCGGGCGTCTATCAGGGCGAGAAGGCGACGCCGAACGGGCTGCTCCAGTTCAACGAGAAGGAGCTCGCCGAATATCTCGCGGGCGCGCGCGGGCCGGGCGAGAGCACCATGAACATCAAGCTGCCGCCGCGCCCGAGCGGCGAGACGGCGCGCGTTGTGTTCCGCGAATACGACGTGCCGTCCGACGTCGACGCGCCGGCGCGGCCCAACGACGGCCACGACTGGTCGCTCGGCACGCCCTCGCGCATCGGCGCGCTGGTGCATGACGCCTGGTCCGACCTCGACGGCAATCTGTGGTTCACGTCGAACACGCCGAACAAGCACCTCACGGTCGGCCGCATCGACCCCAAGACGGGCGCGGTGAAATTCCTCCAGGTGCCGAAGCCGGGCGGGCTCGCCGCCAACACGCACGGCATGACGCGCGACAAGGACGGCAACATCTGGTTCAACATCACCACCAGCAAGGGCGGGCTCGCCAAGCTCGATCCGAAGACCGAGAAGATCGAGGTCTTCCTGCCGCCGCCCGGCATGTCGCCGACCGGCGGCGCCGTGACGGTCGACATCGACGGCAAGGGATACGTCTGGGCATCGTCGCCGGTCGGCGCGCTGCGCTTCGATCCCAAGACCGAGACGTTCATGGAGTTCAAGTCGATCACCTACCAGACGCCGAGCGGCACCGGCGTGACCTACGGCGCCGCCGCCGACCGCGACGGCCACGGCTGGTGGGCCGAGATGCAGCTCGACACCATCGGCCATGCCGATCCGGTCGCCAACAAGATCAGCGAGATCAAGCTGCCGCCCGTCCAGCCGCAGCTCGCGAGCGCGAACGAGGCGGAGAAGAAGTTCTACGCCACCTACAAGCAGCCGGACTTCAACAACCCGCTGCCGTGGTCGGAGGGCCCGCGCCGCATGGGCACCGACAAGAATGCCGATGTGCTGTGGATCGGCAATTCGTGGGGCGGCTCGCTCGCGCGCATCGACACCAAGACGGGCGAGACCTCGTTCGTGCCGCTGCCCGACAACATGCAGCCCTACCACATCGCGGTCGACAGCCATCACGACGCCTGGCTCAACATCTGGATGACGGATGCGATCCTGCGCTACGACCCGGCCGCCAAGACGTGGACGCGCTTCGACCTGCCGACGCGCGGCACCGAGGCGCGCTACATCTCGCTGACCGAGCACACGGGCGGGCTGCAGGTGGTCGTGCCTTATTCGCGCACCAGCAAGGTCGCCGTGATGAGCTTCCGCAGCGAAGCCGACATGGCGAAGCTGAAAGCGGAGGCGGCGAAGTAGAGGCAGTTGTCATTGCGAGGAGCGCACTGATCTCGGGCTTGCCCGAGATCAGCAGAATTGATGCCCAAGTCGGGCAGGCCCGACTTGGGTGCGCGACGAAGCAATCTCGATCCGCGGGCGCATGCGCAAGGGAAGAGAGATTGCTTCGCTGCGCTCGCAATGACGTGGGGAGGCGTTGCGATGCGATTCATTCTGCCGCTTGCGGTACTTGTCACGACTCTCGGGGCCGCCTCGGCCCAAACCTCCGTCGTTCGCCTCGATCCGGCGCTCGATGCGCTGATCGCGCCGGATGCCAAGCTTGAGCTGGTGCGCGGCGACTTCGGGTTCACGGAGGGGACGACCTGGGTGACGCAAGGGCGCTCGGGCTATCTCCTGTTCAGCGATATCCCCGCGAACGTGATCTACAAGATGTCGCCGGACGGGAAGGACCTCTCGGTCTACGTCGAGCGCGCGGCCAATTCGGGGATGCATCCGTGGCGCTGGGGCTTCGTGCAGACCAACGGCAAGGACAAGAGCGATCCCGCTTACGAAGAGTACCCGCTGATCGGCGCGAACGGGCTCGCGCTCGACCGCCAGGGACGGCTGATCATCGCGACCTGGGCGGGCCGCTCGCTGGTGCGCATTGAAAAGAACGGCGCCCGCACGGTGCTGGCCGACCGCTATGAGGGCAAGCGCTTCGGCGGCCCGAACGACGTGACGGTGAAGCGCGACGGCGCGATCTATTTCACCGACACCTATGGCGGCCTGCGCCTGCGCGAGAAGGACCCGAAGAAGGAGCTCGACTTCAACGCGGTCTTCATGTGGAAGGACGGCAAGCTCACGCTGGTGGTGAAGGACGTGCCCAACACCAACGGGCTCGCGTTCTCGCCCGACGAGAAGATCCTCTACGTCAACGGCAGCTTCGACCGCTACGTGAAGGCCTATGACGTGAAGCCCGACGACACGCTCGCGAACGGCCGCATGCTGATCGACATGCACCAGGAGCCGGAGCGCGGCATCACGGACGGGGTGCGCGTCGACGTGCACGGCAACCTGTGGGAGACCGGTCCGGGCGGCATCTGGATCATCACGCCGGACGGCAAGCATATCGGCACGATCAAGACGCCCGAGCTCTCCGCCAATGTCGAGTTCGGCGACCCCGACCACAAGACGCTCTACATCGCGGCGCGCACCGGCATCTACAAGATCCGGCTGAAGACGGCGGGCATTCCGGCGGGGCGGTAATATCAATCTCTCGCCGTCACCCTGAGGCGCTCGGCGCGAAAGCGCCGAGCCTCGAAGGGCGACGGCCGCTGCACGGCCACTTGCGTGCCGGGCCACCTCGGCCGATCATCCTTCGAGGCTCGCTTCGCTCGCGCCTCAGGATGACGGATCAATAGAATGCCGAAATTGCTGTCGATCGCCGGACCCGCCATCGCCTGCCTCATCGCCGTGCTGTTCGCCGGCGCCGCGGCCCAGTCTTACCCCACGCGCCCCATCACCATCATCGTGCCGTATCCGCCGGGTGGGCCGACCGACGTGGTGGCGCGCATCGTGGCGGAGCGCATGCGGGTGCCGCTCGGGCAGACGGTGATCGTCGAGAACGTGCCGGGCGGCGCGGCCAATATCGGGGTCGGGCGCGTCGCGCGCGCGGCGCCGGACGGTTACACGCTGAGCATCGGCAACAACGGCTCGCACGTGCTCAACCAGGAGCTCTACCGGCTCTCCTACGACCTGCTGAAGGATTTCGCGCCGGTCGCGCTGCTCACCGGCAACCCGGAGGTCATCGTCACCCGCAAGACCATGCCGGCGAACGATCTCAAGGAGCTGATCGCCTGGTTCAAGGCCAATCCCGGCAAGGCATCGGTCGGCACCGCGGGCGCGATGGCGCTGGTGAGCGTGACGCATTTCGCGGACCGCATCGGAACGAAATACGTCGTCGTGCCGTATCGCGGCGCAGCGCCGGCGATCCAGGACCTGATGGGCGGGCAGATCGACATGATGTTCGACCAGCTCTCCAACGCGCTGCCGCAGGTGCGCGCCGGCTCCGTCAAGGCGTTCGCGATCACGGCGAAGACGCGCGCGCCCAACGCGCCGGAGATTCCGACCGTCGACGAGGCGGGACTGCCGGGCTTCTACGCGTCGCTCTGGCAGGGCCTGTGGGCGCCGAAGGGCACGCCGCCAGACGTGATCGACAAGCTCAACGCCGCGGTGCGCGAGACGCTCGCCGACCCGAAGGTGCTGGCGCGGCTACGCGCCATCGGGCAGGAGCCGTTTCCGGAAGATCAGCGCAGCGTCGCCGCGATGACGGCGTTCGAGCAGGCGGAAGCCGACGAGTGGTGGCCGGTCATCAGGGCGGCGAATTTGAAGGGGGAGTGAGGGACACGAGCAGTCATTGCGAGGAGCGAAGCGACGAAGCAATCTCGATCCGCAAGCGCATGCGTATGCCGTATGAGATTGCTTCGCTTCGCTCGCAATGACGATGTCTTTTACTGCGCCGTGATGCCGAGCTCCTTGATGAGGCCGCCCCATTTCGCGGCGTCGCGGGCGGTCATCTGGCCGAGCTCCTCGGGCGTACCCTTCGCGACCTCGACCGCGATCTTGTCCATGCTGCCCTTGACCTCGGGCAGAAACAGGATGCGGCCGATCTCCTGGTTGAGCCGCGTGACGATGTCGCGCGGCATGGCGGCGGGGCCGTAGGCGCCGTACCACACCGCCATCTCGAAGCCGGGCAGCGTCTCGGCGACGGTCGGCACGTCGGGCAGGAGCGCCGAGCGTTTGCCTTCGGTGACGGCGAGCAGGCGCAACTCGCCGGCTTTCACGTGCGGCAGGCTCTGCGTGCCGGCGGTGAAGAACACCTGGGCGCGGCCCGCGACCGTATCGGCGACGGCAGGCGCGCCGCCGCGATAAGGGACGTGCACCATCTGTACGCCCGCCATCTTCTCGAACAGCGCGCCACACAGATGGTTGGTCGAGCCCGGACCGGCCGACGCGTAGTTGATCTTGCCGGGGTTCTGCTTGGCGTAATCGATGAATTCCTTGACGGTCTTCGCCGGCACCGACGGATGCACCACCATCGTGTTGAGGACGTATGCCAGCAGCGTGATGGGCGAGAAATCCTTGACGCCGTCGAACGGCATCTTGGCGAAGAGCGCGTGGTTCATGGTGTGCACGCTCATCGTGTTGAACAGGAACGTGTAGCCGTCGGGCGCCGCGCGCGCGACGGTCGCGGTGCCGATGTTGCCCGAGGCGCCGGTGCGGTTCTCGACCACGATCGGCTGGCCGAGCGCCTGGTTCAGATGCCCGGCGACGATGCGCGCCAGGATGTCGGTCGAGCCGCCGGGCGCGAACGGGACGACGAGGCTGATCGCGTGGCCCGGCCAGGCTTGCGCGAAGGCGCGCGACAGCGGCGTCGCGGCCGCAAGGCCGGCGAGCCCGGTGAGCACGGAGCGGCGGTGCGGCGTCGTCGTCATGGTCGTCATCCTCGGATACAATTCGCCGGAGACACTTGCCGCGAATGTGCCAGAGTGGTCAATGCGACCGCTTCGACCCTTTCGACCCCTTACGAGTCCCCGCATGGCGACCTTCACGACCCGTCCCGAGATCCGCGGCACCTTCGGGGCGGTCGCGACCACGCACTGGATCGCGAGCGCGGTCGCGATGGCGACGCTGGAGCGCGGCGGCAATGCCTTCGACGCTGCCGCGGCAGCGGGCTTCGTGCTGCAGATCATCGAGCCGCACCTGGTCGGGCCGGGCGGCGAGGTGCCGATCATCCTGAAAGCTCACGATGCGGCGGCGCCCGTCGTGATCTGCGGGCAGGGGCCTTATCCGGCGGCGGCATCCCCTGCGCGCTTCGCGCAGCTCGGGCTCAAGCAGGTGCCGGGCACCGGACTGCTGCCCGCGGTGGTGCCGGGCGCGTTCGACGCCTGGATGCTGCTGCTGCGCGACTACGGCACGCTGCGGCTCGCCGATGTGCTGGAGCCCGCGATCGCTTATGCGGAGAACGGCTTTCCGGTGCTGCCGCGCGTCGCGGCGTCGATCCTCGCCGCCAAGGAATTCTTCGCCACCGAGTGGCCGACCTCGGCCAAGGTGTGGCTGCCGCATGGCGAGGTGCCGCGGCCGCGCGCGCTGATGCGCACGCCGCAGACGGCGGCGACCTACCGGCGCATTCTGGCGGAAGCGGCGAGCGCGGGCGCCGATCGCATCGCGCAGATCGAGAAGGCGCGCGACACCTACTATCGCGGCTTCGTCGCCGAAGCGATCGACCGGTTCTACCGGACCGCGGAGCTGATCGACTCGACCGGACGCCGCAACGGCGGGCTGCTCACGGGCGACGACCTCGCGCGCTACCGTGCCAGGATCGAGCCGACCGTGTCGCGGCGCTATCGCGGGCTCGACGTGCACAAGACGCGCCCGTGGGCGCAGGGCCCCGTTTTCCTCGAGACGCTCGCGATGCTCGAGGGCTTCGACCTCGACGCGATGGATCCGGCGGGAGAGCGTTTCGCCCACACGCTGGTCGAATGCCTCAAGCTCGCCTATGCGGACCGCGAGGTGTTCTACGGCGATCCCGACGTGGTCGACGTGCCGCTCGCGACCCTGCTGTCGGACGACTACGCGGCGGCGCGGCGCAAGCTCGTCGGCGAGGAGGCATCGCGCGCGCTGCGGCCGGGCGATCTGCCGGGTGCGGCCGAGCGCATGGCGCGCGTGATGGCGATGGCGGGCGCCGAGGTGCCGTTCGGCATCGGCCAGGGCGAGCCGACGTTTGCGCCGCTGCCGGTCGAGTGGGGCGACACGGTGCATATCGACGTGGTCGACCGGTTCGGCAACATGCTGTCGGCGACGCCGTCGGGCGGCTGGCTGCAGAGCTCGCCGGCTGTCCCTGAGCTCGGCTTCTCGATCACGACGCGCGGCCAGATGGGCTGGGTCGAGGCGGGGCATCCCTCGACGGTGCACCCGGGCGCGCGGCCGCGCACGACGTTGACGCCGACGCTGATCACGCGCGACGGCGAGGCGTTCCTCGCCATGGGCACGCCGGGCGGCGACCAGCAAGACCAGTGGACGCTCGCGGTGCTGCTGCGCCACATCCACCACGGGTTGGATCTGCAGGAGGCGATCGACATGCCGCTGTTCACCAGCCGGCATTTCCCGCAGTCGTTCTATCCGCGCAAGGCCGAGCCGAACCGGCTGCTGGTGGAGGAGCGCTGGGGCGAGGCCGCGATCGCGGCGCTGCGCCGGCGCGGCCACGACGTGCAGGTGGAGGGGCCATGGGCGCTCGGCCGCGTGTGCGCGGTGGGCCGCCAGGACGGCATGGTGATTGCGGCGGCGACGCCGAGGTTGATGCAGGCCTATGCGATCGGGCGATAGGCAGGCACGGCGCCCGCGCTCCCTCTCCCCGTTCTTACGGGGAGAGGGTTGGGGTGAGGGGCGCTGAGTGTCAGCGAACGACATCGCTAGCAACAACTCGCGGAAACGCCCCCTCACCCCGACCCTCTCCCCGCACGCGGGGAGAGGGAGAGGGAGCGCAGTGCATTATGACGAAGCCAGCACCGGCAACAGAAACGACCCCAGCAGCAATCCCGTCACCTCGTCTTGCGCCGTGTACCAACCCGCCTCGTTGAGCAAATTCATCGTGCCGAGGCAGCGGCCGGCGAGGACGAGCGGGATGTTGAGAACCGAGCCCAGGCCCAGCGAGGCGATCGTCGCGTGGTCGTCGAAGGCGGGGCGGATGCCGTCCGCATCGTTGGCGCGAAACACCTGCATGTCGCGGAGCACGTGGTCGCTCCAGGCGGTGTCGCGCTTCGCCTTGCGGCCGCCGACCGGATAGACGGCGGGCAGGCTGGTGTGGACGCGCTCGACCTCGGCGCGCTCGGCGTCGTAGCGCATGATGGTGAACAGGCGATGGCCGATCACGGCGCCGGTGAGCGCCTCGGCGACGCGAAAGACGCGCGGCGGATGGTCGGGGCTGCGCAGCGCCTGGGTAAGCTCGCCGAGGTCGTCGAGCTCGAGCTCGCGCCGCGTCACGCGGCGTTGCCCATGCGGTGCAGCTTGAGCACGCTATAGACCGCGGTGTTCATCGGCACCGGCACGCCGAGCTCGCGCCCGAGCGAGACGATGCGGCCGGCGAGCCAGTCGAGCTCCATGCGGTTGCCGCGCTCGAGATCGTGCGCCATCGAGGCCTTGAAGCCGAACGGCGTGGTCGCGGCGAACTTCATGCGGTCCTCGGCGAAATCGGCCGGCAGCCCCACGCCCTTGGCGCGGCCGACCGCGACGATCTCGCGCAGCAGCTCATGGAACATGATCTTGGTGTCGGGATCGGCGAGGATCTTGCCGAGCGGCTCGCGCGTCGCGCTGGTCATGCCGGACATGGCGGCGAGGAAGACGAACTTCTTCCAGCGATCGACCTCGAACGAGCCGGTCTGCACGATGTCGAGGTTGATCTTCTTGGCGGCGTCCGCGAGCGCGGTGAGGACCGCGTCCGGCTCGCCGTCGACGCGGCCGCAGCGGATCTGCGCGAAATCACTGGTGTGCGAGACGACGCCAGGCGCGGAGAGCACCGTCGCACAATACGCGATGCCGCCGACCACGTTGTCCTTGCCGAGGATCGGTGCCAGGCGCTCGACCGAGTCGACGCCGTTCTGCAGCGTGATCACGCGCGTCTCGCGACCGACGATCGGCCGCGTCTGCTCGCCCGCGACTTCCGTATCCCACAGCTTCACGGCGAACAGCACGACGTCGACGGGCGCGACGGATGTGGGATCGTCGGTCGCGTTGACCTTGGGGAGATGCAGGTCGCCCTTGACGCTGGTGATCTTCAGGCCGTCCTGCCGCAGCGCCGCGAGATTTCGTCCGCGCGCGAAGAACACGACGTCGTGCCCGGCCGCCGCGAGCCGGCCGCCGAAATAAGCTCCGACGGCCCCGGCCGCCATCACACCAATGCGCATGATCACTCCCATCGTTAACACGGCGCGCATCATAGTGGCCTGCGCGGCCCGATCCAGTCACCGTTATGTCGCAAAACGCCGCGATCCGGTCACGTTTTCGCACAGGCCCGCCCACGAAATGGTCGCACCGGCTTGATGTGCTCCGCGACGCTGGGGCGTTTTCAAGCGATCGTGGAGGGGACAATGCGCCGCGTCATCGCTGGTTTGGCCATCATGGTGGCTTTCGTCATGCTCGGCGCGCCGGCTGCGGCCGCGCCGCCCAAATCGAGCGCGTTGACGTCCGGCACGTTCACGTCGCGCGAAGGCGTCCTCGGCTGGATGAACCAATATCGCCTGCATCGCGATCCCGCGCATGTGCCGGACGCCGTGCACGCCATGAGCCAGCTCGGCGTCTTCAAGGATACGGAGAACGCCGGCGCCTTCATCGGCTTCATCGCGGGCGTGCTGCGCGACAATGCGGCGCAGGCCGATCGCTTGCTCGACCGCATGCTGCCATTGCCGCCGGAAGATCAGTGGGCGCTGGTGCAGGCGGTGGCCTATTCGGGAATGACGGGCTGGAAGGACCTGCTCTATCGCCATCGCGCCAGCCTGCCGACGCGCCAGCTGATGATCGAGAAATATCTCATGGGCGAGCTGCCGACGCTGCAGCAGGCGGGCTTCACGCAAGCGCCCGGAACGTTCGACAAGCTCGGCGGCTTCATCGGGCTCGATCACAGGCGATAAGAAGAAGGTGGCGCTGCTGCCGACGCCGGCGCTGCTCGACCTCCTGTGGGGTTATTACTGCGCGACCGGCTCGTTCAATCCGGCGATCTCGGACATCATCGCGCTCCTCTCCTGGTCGAAGGACCGCAACGACGTCGACAGGCTCACGCTCGGCGGCATGGCGAAGTACACGCTCGCCGCGAATGCGTCGCGCGACGCCAAGCTCCTCGCCATGCTCAAGAGCGTCGGCAAGTACTATCCGAAGGACGTGAAGGTCGAGCTCGACGAGGTGACGCTCGCGGCCGAGACCATGGATCTGGCGCGCCTGCGCAAGGACGCGCTCGCCTCGATCGACGACCTCAAGCGCAAGGGGCCGGGCTACAAGCGCGACATGTCGACGTGGGGGCAGATCGGCCAGGGCGCGCTCGCGCTCGGCTGCATCGGCGCGGCGGCGGCCGGCCAGATCGAGTTCGGCATCCCGTGCGTGGTCACCGGTGCGGTGTCGTCGGCGGGATTGCACTATTTTGACTCGCAATAGCGCGGCGTCGACGTTTTCTCCGTCGTGCCGGGGCTTGGGCATCCACGACTTGCTCGCTGCCGACGCCTAAAGACGTGGATGGCTGGGACAAGCCCGGCCATAACGAGGAAGTGTTCGGGAGGCGCGTGACGTTACCGCGAACTCACCCGCGCCTCGGCGCGGTGCTCGATCGGCAGCACGATCACCCTGGCGCCGACATTGATGCGGCCGTAGAGGTCGATCACGTCCTCGTTGACGAGGCGGATGCAGCCGGATGACACGCGGGTGCCGATGGTCTCCGGCGCGTTGGTGCCGTGGATGCGATACTCGGTGCCGCCGAGATACATGGCGCGGGCGCCGAGCGGATTGCCGGGGCCGCCGGCCATGAAGCGCGGCAGATAGGGTTGACGGGCGAGCATCTCGGGCGGCGGCGTCCAATCCGGCCACTCGGCCTTCTTGCTGATGGTCTGCACGCCCGCCCAGGCAAAGCCCTCGCGGCCGACGCCGATGCCGTAGCGCAACGCGCGGCCGTTGCCGAGCACGAGGTAGAGATAGGTGTGGGGCGTGTCGATGATGATGGTGCCGGGCGCCTCGTGGGTGGCGTAGTTGACGACCTGGCGCTTGAAGCGGGCGGCCTGCTCGAAGCCCTGATCCTGGTCCTCATGTGCGTACGCGAGGGCGCGCGTGTCGGCGGAGGTCTGCTGGTCCGGCGCGAAGAGCGAGAGCGGGTTGGCCGATGCCGTGACGGTGAGCGCGGCGCCGGCGAGCGCGGCGACAGCGAAGAAACGGAGAGCGCGGATGCGAGAGACTGGAAACATTGATGACCCCCTGTTTCTGTCTCTATGTCGCCGCAGCTCTTGAAAAGGTTCAAGAAACACGGGGAAAATTTGATTCAAACGTTACCGGTCGCGGCGTCGAACATGCGCGCGACGCGATGCGGGGGCGCTTGTCGCTGCTGCATTGCGCGGCGCGTGCAAAAATCACACGCCGTTGCAGACGCTTGCTTGCTTGACGCGAAATAACGATCTAGCCGCGCTGCCGTTCAGCGCGCGGCAAGCAATCCGGCCGATTTGCGAGTTTAATGGCGCATGTCCTTGTCGGCGAACCGAAGCCCACGCTTCAGCGGGCTCGCTTCACCCTCCCCTGCAGGGGGAGGGTCGGATCGCATTGAGCGAAGCGAAATGCGATCCGGGGTGGGGTGGCGGCGCCTCAGTCACCCCACCCCGCTCGCTTCGCTCGCGACCCTCCCCCTGCAGGGGAGGGTAACGTTCACCGCTTCGCGTGCCATCCCACGACGGCGTCCGGCACCGCATCGGTCGAGGCGAAGTAGGGCTTGAGGTCGAGGAGCGGCGTGCCGTTGCGGCAATCGAGGCCGACGACGGAGAGGCGCGGGCCGTCGACCTTCACGAGCTTCACGACGCTCGCGGCGATCGGGTTCGGCCGCACCGGCGAGCGCAGCGCGAAGGTGCCGCGCGGCTCGCCGTAGTGACGTGGCGCCTGCACGACGAGATCGCGCCGCGCCTCATCCATCCAGTAGAGCGCAAGCAGGTGCGTGCTGCTCTCGACGCCGACGAGCGCGGCGGCGTAGCGCGGATCGACCTCGATGATGCAGACGGCGTCGGACTCGCGGCTGTTCTTCGGACAGTCGTCGCGGGTCGGCCAGGGCGTGCGGATGCGGCCGATGAAATAGAGGCCGGCGTCGAAGCCCTGGGGCAGTTCGACCTTGACCTCGCCCGGGCGGATTCCAGCGTCGTCGGCCATGCGGCTCTCATTATCCAATCGCTTGGCCCAATTCCAATGGCTCCGCCGAATGGGCCGAGGCCCCTTGCAGACCCCCTGTTAACGGCATAAAGATATGTTTATATGATGCGGCCGTTGGGCAGAGTGGCCCACATTGGGAGATATCCCATCCATGCCGGATCCCGACCAGGTCGGCTTCGACGATCTCAACGCGGCGCTCCAGGCGGCCGGCGAGGAGACGCGGCTGCGCATTCTCGCCTTGCTCAACGAGGCCGAGCTGACGGTCTCGGACCTCACCGACATCCTGCGCCAGTCGCAGCCGCGCGTCTCGCGGCACCTCAAGCTGCTGGCCGAGGCCGGGCTGGTGGCGCGCTTCCGCGAAGGCGCCTGGGCGTTCTTCCGTCTCGCCGAGCACGGCGGCGGCGGCGCTCGCGATCCGATCGCTGATCGGACGGCTCGACGAGCGTGACGCCGTGATCGCGCGCGACCGCGAGCGGCTCGCCGAGGTGCGCGCCGCCCGTACCGCCGCCGCACAGGCCTATTTCAAGGCGCACGCCGTCGAGTGGGACCGCATCCGCGCGCTGCACGCCGCCGACGAGGCCGTGGAGGCCGAGGTGCAGCGCGGCGCTCGCCGACAAGCCGTTCCGCTCGCTGCTCGATCTCGGCACCGGCACCGGCCGCATGCTGGAGCTGCTCGGCCCCGGCCTCGAGCGCGGGCTCGGCATCGACCTCTCGCTCGACATGCTGGCGCTCGCGCGCGCGCGGCTCGACCACGCCGGCTTGAGGCATTGCAGCGTGCGCCAGGGCGACATCTACGACCTGCCGCTGCCGCGCGACTCGTTCGACGTCGTGATCGTGCATCAAGTGCTGCACTTCCTCGACGATGGCGCGCGCGCGATCCGCGAGGCGGCGCGCGTGCTGCGGCCGCAGGGCCGCCTGCTGGTGATCGACTTCGCGCCGCACGATCTCGAATTCCTGCGCGAGGAGCACGCGCATCGCCGGCTCGGCTTTGCGCCCGACGCGGTGACGCAATGGATGGAGCAGGCGGGGCTCGAGGTGCTGCGGCACAGCAATGTCGCGCCGGGCCTCGACGGCAAGATCGAGGTGTCGCTGTGGCTCGCGCGCGATCCCCGCATCCTGCTCGCCGGCGCGCGTGAGGTGGCGTGATGAAAGACATAGTGCAGGGCGTTCAGGCGCGGCGCAGCCGCTTCGTCGGCGGCGGGCGCGACATCCGCGTCTCGTTCGAGTTCTTTCCGCCGAAGACCGCCGAGATGGAGAAGACGCTGTGGGACTCGGTCGAGCGCCTGGCGCCGCTCGCGCCCGCCTTCGTCTCGGTGACCTACGGCGCGGGCGGCTCGACGCGCGAGCGCACGCACGCGACGGTGAAGCGCATCCTGGCCGAGACGTCGCTGGTGCCTGCCGCGCATCTCACCTGCGTGGCGGCGACGCGCGCCGAGATCGACGCCGTGATCGCCGGCTACGGGGCCGCGGGCGTGCGCCACATCGTGGCGCTGCGCGGCGATCCGGTCGGCGGCGCCGGCGAGCCCTATGCGCCGCATCCCGATGGTTATCTCAACGCGGCCGATCTGGTCGCCGGCATCAAGCGGCAGAGCGATGCGGAGATTTCCGTCTCGGCCTATCCCGAGAAGCACCCCGACAGCCCGACCGTCGAGGCCGACATCGACATGCTCGCCGCCAAGGTCGACGCCGGCGCGAGCCGCGCCATCACCCAGTTCTTCTTCGATAACGACCTCTACTTCCGCTATCTCGACCGCGTGCGCGCGCGCGGCATCGCGATCCCGGTCGTGCCCGGGATCCTTCCGGTGCAGAACTTCAAGCAGACACGCGTCTTCGCCGAGCGCTGCGGCGCCTGCGTGCCGGGCTGGCTCGCCGAGCGCTTCGCCGGCCTCGACGACGACCCGGCGACCCGCAAGCTGATCGCGGCGGCGGTCGCGGCCGAGCAGGTGCTCGATCTCGTCGACCGCGGCGTGCGCGATTTCCATTTCTACACGATGAACCGCGCCGACCTCGTCTACGCCGTGTGCCATTTGCTGGGCTTGAGACCCGTCGTGAAGGAGACCGCGTGATGGTCGCTGCTTTCCCACACACGCCGTCATGCCCCGCGCAAGCGGGGCATCCAGTAACCACAGTCGCGCGTTGGTGGTTACTGGATCACCCGCTTTCGCGGGTGATGACGGAGGCATTTGTGGCAGCGCAGAGCGCAAAGTTCACAGCATGACCTCGTCAGCGAACATCTCCCCGATCGAACAACAGCTCCGCACCCTCGCGCGCGAGCGCATCCTGGTGCTCGACGGCGCCATGGGGACGATGATCCAGGCCTTGAGGCTGGAGGAGGAGGAATTCCGCGGCGCGCGCTTCGATGCGTGGAACCGGGAGGTGCGCGGCAACAACGACCTGCTCAACCTCACCAAGCCTGACGCGATCCGCGACATCCATCTCGCCTATCTGCGCGCGGGCGCCGACATCGTCGCGACCAATACGTTCTCGTCGACCGCAATCGCGCAGGCCGACTACGGCATGGAAGGCATCGCGCACGAGCTCAACGTCGCGGGCGCGCGGCTCGCGCACGAGGCGGCGCGCCTGGCGAGCGCGGAAGACGGCCGGCCACGCTTCGTCGCCGGCGCGATCGGGCCGACCAACCGCACGGCGTCGATCTCGCCCGACGTGAGCAACCCGGGCTTCCGCGCCGTCACGTTCGACCAGCTGTGCGCCGCCTATGCGGAGCAGGCGCGGGCGCTGATCGAGGGCGGCGCCGATATCCTGCTGCTGGAGACGATCTTCGACACGCTCAATGCCAAGGCCGCGATCTACGCGATCGAGGAGCTGTTCGACACGCTTGGGCGACGCGTGCCCGTGATGATCTCCGGCACCATCACGGACCGCTCCGGGCGCATGCTGTCGGGCCAGACGCCGGAAGCGTTCTGGAATTCGGTGCGCCACGCGTCGCCGCTGTCGATCGGCCTCAACTGCGCGCTCGGCGCCAAGGAGATGCGCGCGCACATCGCCGAGCTCGCCCGCGTCGCCGACACGCTGGTGTGCGCCTATCCGAATGCGGGCCTGCCGAACGAGTTCGGCCTCTATGACGAGAGCCCCGAATACATGGCCGAGCTGCTCGAGGAGTTCGCGGGCGCGGGCCTCGTCAACGTGGTGGGCGGCTGCTGCGGCACCACGCCGGCGCATATCCGCGCCATCGCGCAGGCGGTCGCCGGCAAGGCGCCGCGCGCCATTCCCGAGCCGCCGCGCTACCTGCGGCTCGCCGGCCTCGAGGCTTTCACGCTCTCGCCGGAGATCCCCTTCGTCAACGCGGGCGAGCGCACCAACGTCACGGGCTCGGCCAAGTTCCGCAAGCTCGTCACGGCCGGCGACTACACGGCGGCGCTGTCGGTCGCGCGCGATCAGGTCGAGAACGGCGCGCAGGTGATCGACGTCAACATGGACGAGGGCCTGCTCGACTCGGAGGCCGTCATGGTGACGTTCCTCAACCTCGTCGCGTCCGAGCCCGACATCGCGCGCGTGCCCGTGATGGTCGATTCATCGAAGTTCAAGGTGATCGAGGCCGGGCTGAAATGCCTGCAGGGCAAGCCGGTGGTGAACTCGATCTCGCTCAAGGAGGGCGAGGCCGAGTTCGTGCGCCACGCCAAGGTCGTGCGCCGGCACGGCGCCGCCGTGGTCGTGATGGCGTTCGACGAGCAGGGCCAGGCGGACACGCTGGAGCGCAAGTGCGCGATCGCCAAGCGCGCCTACGACATCCTGGTGGACCAGGTCGGCTTCCCGCCCGAGGACATCATCATCGATCCGAACATCTTCGCGATCGCGACCGGCATCGAGGAGCACAACGGCTACGGCCTCGCCTTCGTCGAGGCGACGCGCTGGATCCGGCAGAACCTGCCGTACGCGCACGTGTCGGGCGGCGTGTCGAACCTGTCGTTCTCGTTCCGCGGCAACGAGCCGGTGCGCGAGGCGATGCATTCGGTCTTTCTCTATCACGCCATCCAGGCCGGCATGGATATGGGCATCGTCAACGCCGGCCAGATGGCGGTGTACGACGACCTCGCCCCGGAGCTGCGCGACGCCTGCGAGGACGTGGTGCTCAACCGCAAGCCCGAGGCGGCCGAGCGGCTGCTCGCGCTGGCGCAGCGCTTCCAGGGCAAGGGCCGCGAAGCGAAGGAAGCGGACCTCGCGTGGCGCGAGTGGCCGGTCGGCAAGCGGCTCGCGCACGCGCTGGTGCACGGCATTACGGATTACATCACGCAGGACACCGAGGAAGCGCGCGCCGGCGCGACGCGGCCGCTCGACGTGATCGAGGGGCCGCTGATGGACGGCATGAACGTGGTCGGCGACCTGTTCGGCTCGGGCAAGATGTTCCTGCCGCAGGTCGTGAAGTCGGCGCGTGTGATGAAGCAGGCCGTCGCCTACCTGATGCCGTACATGGAGCGCGAGAAGGCGGAGCGCGGCGAGACGGGACGGCGCTCGAACGGCAAGATCGTGCTCGCGACCGTCAAGGGCGACGTGCACGACATCGGCAAGAACATCGTCGGCGTCGTGCTCCAGTGCAACAATTACGAGGTCAAGGATCTCGGCGTGATGGTGCCGGCGGCGAAGATCCTGGAGACCGCCAAGGCCGAGGGCGCCGACATCATCGGATTGTCCGGCCTGATCACGCCTTCGCTCGACGAGATGTGCGGGGTTGCGGCCGAGATGGAGCGCCAGGGCTTCGACCTGCCGCTGCTGATCGGCGGCGCGACCACGAGCCGCGTGCACACGGCGGTGAAGATCCATCCCAACTATCGGCGCGGCCAGACCGTCTACGTCAACGACGCGAGCCGTGCGGTCGGCGTCGTCGGCGCGCTGATGTCGCGGCAGAACCGCGACGCCTACGTGGCCGAGACGCGCGCCGAGTATGCGCGCATCGCCGCCGCCCACGCGCGCGGCGAGGCGAACAAGCAGCGGGTCGCGCTCGCGGACGCGCGGGCCAATGGGCTCAAGCTCGATTGGGGCGCATACGCGCCGCCGCGCCCGACCTTCCTCGGCACGCGCGTGCTCGCGGACTATGCGCTGGACGAACTGGTGCCGTTCATCGACTGGTCGCCGTTCTTCGCGACCTGGGAGCTCACGGGAAAATTTCCCGCGATCCTCGACGACGCCAAGGTCGGCGAGGCGGCGCGCGCGCTTTATGACGATGCGCGCAAGATGCTCGACCGGCTCATCGCCGAGCGCTGGTTCCGCGCAAGCGCGGTGGTCGGCTTCTGGCCCGCCAATGCGCAGGGCGACGACATCGCGCTCTTCGCCGACGAGACGCGCCATAAGCCCATCGCGATCCTGCATACGCTGCGCCAGCAACTGGCGCGGCGCGAGGGCCGCGCCAACACGGCGCTGGCCGATTTCGTCGCGCCCGGCGGGCGTCGCCGATCACGTCGGCGCATTCATCGTCACGGCGGGCCTCGGCGAGGACGCGGTCGCGGACCGCTTCAAGGGCGCGAACGACGACTATTCGTCGATCCTCGTGAAGGCGCTGGCGGATCGCCTGGCCGAGGCGTTCGCCGAGCGGATGCATCAGCTCGTGCGGCGCGAGCTGTGGGGCTATGCGGCGGACGAGACGCTGAGCAGCACGGATCTCATCGCGGAGAAATATCGCGGCATCCGGCCGGCGCCGGGCTATCCGGCGCAGCCCGACCACACCGAGAAGGCGACGCTGTTTCGGCTGCTCGACGCCGAACGGGCGATCGGCGTGACGCTCACCGAGAGCTTCGCGATGTGGCCGGGCGCCTCGGTGAGCGGGCTCTATGTCGCGCATCCGCAGAGCCACTATTTCGGCGTCGGCAAGATCGAGCGCGACCAGATCGAGGATTATGCGCGGCGCAAAGGCTGGACGGTCGAGGAAGCCGAGCGCTGGCTCGCGCCGGTGCTCAACTACGATCCGGCGCGGCGTGTCCGCGCGCCAGCGGCCTGAGGTCACTGCGTCATTGCCCGCGAAAGCGGCCGTAGGATGGGTTGAGCGCGGCGAAACCCATCAACTTCCGTGCAAACGGCGATTCAGCCGATGGGTTACGGCGCTTCGCGCCTAACCCATCCTACGAGTCCGCGTGCGCGGGCGATGAAAGCTACTCGTCAGCGAAATCTCGTCCACCAAAATGAAAAGCACCGGAGGGCCCATCCCCTCCGGTGCTCATTCAACCGTTGACCGCGCAACTCGGTCGCGGTGGTTGTCGACCTTAAGGTCTTATCGTTGGACTGCTGAAATCAGAACGCGCCCAGCATGATTGCGCCGACGAGAGTGACAGCGGCAATCAATGCCAGGAAATCGAACACGGTCGGTTTCAGGGCAAGGTCCACGAGAGGACTCCTTGGTGGTTGACGATGAATGGATGTTTAGCAAAAGCGGGCCGCCCACAACAGTTACATCGTTGCTGCAGTGCGCTCGCGCGCTCCCCATGCGCCTACCACTTGTCATGCAAGGCTCTGAAATCGCAAGGCTTGATGCCTGTGGGAATATTTCGCGGAGCGCACCGCAAATCCATGCGCCGCGGCATGGAACGAAATTCAAAATCCCGAATTCGGTGTTTACGTGCCGCCTCCGGTATTGGCGGAACGCTCACGCTCCGGCTTCGATCGCATTTTCCAAAAATTGTGCGGCCAGCAGCGCGTCGTGATCGCGGCCGAAGCGGCCGACGATCTGCACGCCGAGCGGAAGGCCGCGCGCGTCTTTCAATCCGGTGACGTTCACGCACGGCGTGCCCATCAGCGTCCACACGCGATTGAAGATCGCGGGGCCCGTGGTCTCGGGTCCGGGCGCCGCGCTCGGCGCCGACGGCGTGAGCAGCGCGTCGAACTCGTTCATGACATCCGCAAGCGCCTCTCGCGCGCGCTTGGCGGTGCGGCGCGCCGCGTCGTAGTCGTCAGCCGTGACGGCGGCGGCCTTGTCGAGCATGTCGCGCAGGACCGGGCTCAACTGCTCGCGATGGCGGTCGTACTCGAACGCGAGCGTACGGAAGGCCTCGTAGTCCTGGATGACGCCGTGCGCGTGGAACGCCTCGGTGAGGAACGCGGGCCATGCGGGCTCGACTACGCGCGCGCCGGCGGCCGCCGCGGCCTTCGCGGCCGTCTCGAGCGCGCGCTGCATGTCGGCGCTCGCCTGGTCCCACACGTTGGTGCGCGCGATCGCGATGCGCGGGCCCGAGATCGTCGCGCGGTCGACGCGCAGGTCGCGGCCCGTGATCGCGGCGGCCGCGAAAGCGACGTCGGCGACACGCGCCGCGAAGAGGCCGGCGGTGTCGAGATAGACCGAGAAATGCTTGATGCCGGCGCTCGGCAGCAGACGATAGGACGGCTTGAACCCGGTGACGCCGCAATAGGCCGCGGGCCGGATCACCGATCCGCCCGTCTGGCTGCCGACCGCGATCGGCAGCATGCCGGCCGCGACGCTCGCCGCGGAGCCCGAGGACGAACCGCCGGGCGAGCGCGAGGGATCGTGCGGGTTGTGCGTCTTGCTCGGATTGAGGAACGCGAGCTCGGTCGTCACCGTCTTGCCGAGCACGATGCCGCCGGCGCGGCGGATCAAGGCGACGAGCGCCGCGTCGCCGCGCGGCCGGTTGCCGGCGTAGATCGGCGTGCCGAACTCGGTCGGGAAATCGGACGTGTCGAAGATGTCCTTCACGCCCACCGGCAGGCCGCGCAGCGGACGGTTGGCGAGCCCGGCCATCTCCGCCTGCCGTCGCGCCCCCGCGACGTCGAGCGCCGCGAAGGCCTGGATCGCGGGCTCACGCGCTTCGATCGCCTCGGCGCAGAGCTCGATCACGGCCGCGGGTGTGAGGTCGCCGGCTTCGATCCGGCGCGCAAGGTCGAGGGCGGAGAGCATCATGCGGTCCCGTCGATCAGGCCGACGATGCGCTTCGTGATGCCGCGCGCAACCGGCAGCGCCGCGAACGCCGTCACGGCCGCGACCGGCCAGCCGACCAGGAAGGCGCTGAGCCACCGTGGCACGAAATCGACGCGCAATCCGATGTTGAAATAGGTCACGACGGCGCTCACGACGAACACGATGATGGCGGTGACGACGATCGGAAAAATGAACCTAGCCTTGCCTTCCATGCGGCCCCCCAGGCCACGATGTGAGCGGAAAGTTCCAGGGCAATCAAGGGGTCATCAAGTCTTTACCATGCGGTGCGCTGGCCGCGCGGGCGCACGCGTATTGCTAAAGGCTCGTTAACAGACTTCCTCGCATTCTCCGCGCATGACGCGTGGAGTTCGTTGGTATCTCGTCGGCTCCGTCATTCTCGTCGCGCTCGCCGGGTGCAAGCCGGGGTTCGTGACCGAGGAACGTCCGGCGTGGCGGGGCGAGGCCGAGCAGGCCTGCCTGAAATCGGGCTCCGTGAAGGAGACCCCCTCGGTCGTGCTGCTCCCGCCCATCGATGGGCCCGGGATGTGCGGTGCCGACTTTCCGTTGAAGGTGAGCGCACTCGGCGAGGCTTCGCCGCTCGGCTACGAGGACGAGGCGGTGCGCCCGCCGAGCGACGTGCCGCAGGGGACGCCCGCATATCCGTCGCAGCGGCCGCAGTATCCGGCCAATCCGCCGTACGGCAGTCCGCCGCAGTACCGGCCGCCGCCCGGATATCCGGCGAATACGCCGTTTGCGGTCAATCCGGCCTATCCGGCCGACACGCGTCTGCCGCCGAACACTCAATACGGCGCCGCGCCGTCCTATCCGCCGCAGCCCCGGCAAGCTCTGCCGTCGCAATCCCCGGCAAACGCGCCGTTCGCGGTCAATCCGAATTATCCGGCTGATACGCGCCTGCCGCCCAGTCCGCAGTATCGGCCGCAGGACGATTACGAGCCGGCCGCACCCTATCCGGACGCGCAGCGCGTGCCTGCACCCGCGCCGTACGAGCCGCCGGCGCCTTATCCTGACGATGCACAACGTGCGCCGTCGTCCGCTCCCTATCAGCCGGCGCCTTACTCGCGTGCGCCCGGAGCGAACGGGCCGATCTCGCTCGCGCCGCCCGGCTACGATCCGCCCAACGCGGATGCGCCGGGCGACTACCAGACGCCGTTGCCGACCTACGGCGCACCGCGCACGCTTCCGGCGCGCCCGCCGGCATCGGCGCCCGCCGCCCACAACGAGTCGTTCCCGCCGAGCTATCCGGGCAGCGGCCAGGTCGTGCCGATGTCGCCGTCGCGTCTCGCGACCGCATCGACCACCGCCTCCGTGTCGCCGCCCGCGACGCTCGCGTGTCCGCTCGTGTCGGTGCTCGACCGCTGGATCAGCGAAGCCGTGCAGCCGGCGGCACAGAAATGGTTCGGCCAGCCCGTCACCGGCATCAGGCAGATCTCGGCCTATTCGTGCCGCGGCATGAACGGCAATCCGAACGCGCACATCTCCGAGCACGCCTTCGGCAATGCGCTCGACATCGCGTCCTTCGTGCTCGCCGACGGGCGCACCGTCACGGTCGAACGCGGCTGGCACGGCACGCCCGAGGAGCAGGGCTTCCTGCGCGACGTGCAGGGCGCGGCGTGCCAGATGTTCACCACCGTGCTGGCGCCCGGCTCGAACAAATATCACTACAATCACATCCACGTGGACCTGATGCGGCGCGCCAGCCGGCCGCGCATCTGCGAGCCGGGCGCCGTCCCGGGCGACGAGATCGCGGCACGGGCGCGGGGGCACTACGCACGGCGCGACACCGGGGTCACGGGCTCGGTCGGTCCGCATGGTGATCGCCAAGCGTGGCATGGCCTGGTGCCCAATGCGTACAGCGACGAGGACGATCGCGGGCTGCCGGACGCGGTCGCGGGCGAGGACTGACCACCCGAGTCGGAGTAGCCCGGATGAGCGTAAGCGACATCCGGGACCTTGCGTCCGCAACGGCTCTGTCCCGCATGTCGCTTCGCTCATGCGGGCTACAGGCCAATAGCCCGAGGCGCCGCCTCGGCATCTTAACTATCTGATAAATATATCATTTTTATCGATCTTGTTGCGGCGGCGCCTGCCGCGCCGCCGCGCTTCGCGCGTTCGTGAACTCCTTTGTTAACGTTAATTGAACCTTTTGCGGTCCCGCCACGTCTAACGCACATGGAGCCCGCGATGGCTCCGTCCGCGAAGGGGGACTTCACATGACCAGCTTTCGTGCCATCGTGACGGTTGCGGTCATCTCCGGTGCGTTCGTGCTCGGCGCCATGTCGGGCGCGTCGGCGCAGCCGGGCTCGCAAGGATTTTCGCGCTGCCCGCCAACACCGGTGCAGTTTGCCGCCGTGGTGAAGCAGCTCGTCAGCGACGCCGCCCGCGCCCGTGCGCTGGCCGACGAGAACCCGCTGCTCGAGCCGGACGCTGCCTTCTACGAGGCCGAGCTTGCCGCGACCCGCGGCTGTGCGCCCGCCGTAGCGTCGCTCGATCAGCATCCGACGCGCTGAGCGGCCTGCATCCCGAGAGACAATCCTGGATTTCGTCATGCCCGGCCTTGTGCCGGGCATTTGCGTCTTAAAGCCTCACCGAAAAGCATTGCGCTAAACCCGTCATCCTGAGGCGCGCGCCGCAGGCGCGCCTCGAAGGATGATCGGTCAATGCCGTGCCGCAAGAGCGAGCAAGTGGCGCCGCATCGGCCCTTCGAGGCTCGGCGCTTCGCGCCGAGCACCTCAGGGTGACGCCCTAGGAGACGGATGAGGATGCGCTGCGGCCTATGCGCAGCGGCGCAGCGGGATGGAGCCGCCGCGCTCTAGGTGCAGGACGATGTGGTCCTTGTCGATGATGCGCAGCGTGTATTGGACGCGCCCGCGGATCTGCACGTTGAAGAACTCGTCGACCACGGTGAACGCCGTGGACGAGGCTGGATCGACGCTCACATTGCGATACTGCGAGACCCCGCCGACGGTGTCGAAACGCTGGGCGCCGCGGAATTCCATGGTGCGCTTGCCGCAGGACTTGGCAGGGCCGGAGTCGGACGTGTTGTCATAGGTCCATTTTCCGGAGACCGGATAGTCAGCGCGCGCCGCTCCGGCGCCCAACGTGAACGCCGTCAGCGTCAGAACGAATGTGCAAATCCGGGCCATGCGCATATGCGCTCCGCGTTGGGATGTCCGCTCTACGCACAACGCGACTTTCAGGCGGCCTGTTGCATCGCCGCCGCGCGACACGCGACCAAGGTTAACCGGCCGTGAGCCCAATGATCAGCGCACGCGATACGCCGCCAGAAAGGTCCTGACCGCGATGCCGACCACATGCTCGACGCGCTCGCGCGAGGGCGGCGGGGCGAAGTTGAACAGCACCGGCTTGAACATCGTCGACTGGCACGCATCGAGGAACTGGGCGGCCGCGACCTCGCAGTCGTCGACCGCGAGCACGCCGGCATCGACCTGCTTCTTGATGTAGGCGGAGAGCATGCCGATGCCGCAGCACGGTCCGCTCTCGTAGAACTTCTTGCCGATCTCGGGCATGCGATCCGCGATCGCGATGACGGCGCGCAGCGGCGACGCCTTCTCGGGCTGGCAGAGATAGTTGACGAAGTTGGTGCCGAGCCGCATCAGCGCTTGCTCGACGTCGGGATCGTCGGCGTCGAGATCGAACAGGCCCTCGGCCTGCGCGTGGCACTGCTCGTGGACGATCGCCTCGAACAGCTCTTCCTTGTTGTCGAAATAGACGTAGAGCGTGCCCTTCGACACGCCGGCCTTGCGGGCAATCTCGCCCATGCTGGCGGCATCGAACCCCTGCGCCAGGAACACGGCGCGGGCCCCGTCGATGATCTGGCGCCGTTTGGCGCTGTCCTCGGCCGCGTCGGGCGCCGGGCGGGCCGCGACTGCTGCATCCGTTACCATTGTCCAAGGCCTCCTGGGCCTTTTGCGATTCCTCTGCGCCGGAATATGGCGCACCTTCGCCAAAAGATCAATGACCGAACCGTTCGGTCAGTATTGACATTATTCAGATTGGGGACTAATTTCCGCGTGACTGAACGGTTCGGTCATTACCGAATCGATCGAAAAGCGGAGCAAGTCCATGTACTTGGATGAAAATTCCGAAACGCTTGGCGGCCAGCGCGGACAGGCCGCCGACAATGCGGCCGAGCAGGCGACCCACGCGCACGCCGAAATCGATCCCGACATCCTGCGCCGCTGGCGCGATCCGGATGCTCCGCCGGCGGCGCGCCATGAAGTTCCGGCGCTGATGCGGGTCGACGAGGATTCGAAGACCATCGACGTCGAGCCCGTGCGGGCGCCGCGGCGGCGCAGGCTGGCGATGCTCGGCATCGCGCTCCTCGCGGCGGCCGGCGCCGGCGGCTGGTTCGGCTATCACTGGTGGACGGTCGGGCGCTTCATGGTGTCGACCGACGACGCCTACGTGCACGCCGACAACACGACGCTCGCCGCCAAGGTCCCGGGCTACGTCGCGAATATCTATGTCGCCGACAACAGCTTCGTGCACGCGGGCGACGTGGTCGCCACCGTCGACGACGGCGACTATCGGCTCGCGGTCGACCAGGCGCGCCAGAAGGCCGCGACCCAGCAGGCGACGGTCGAGCGCATCGGCCAGCAGGTGGTGGCGCAGGCCGCCAATGTCGATCAGGCGAAGGCGCAGCTCGCCTCCGCGCAAGCGGCCGCGACCCGCGGGCGCCTCGAGGCCGATCGGCAGCAGGCGCTCGCCGCCAAGCAGTTCGCGAGCCAGCAGGCGCTCGAGCAGGCGGTCGCCAACCGCGACCAGGCGGACGCCGGCGTGAAGAACGCGCAGGCCGCGCTCGACGCCGCGCAGGCGAACGTCGCGGTGCTCAAGGCGCAGCAGCAGGAGGCCGCCCGCACGCTCGACGAGCTCAAGACCGCGCAGGCCAAGGCCGAGCGCGACCTCTCGTTCACCACCATCCGGGCGCCGATCGACGGCGTGCTCGGCAACCGCGCCATGCAGGTCGGCGACTACGTGCAGACCGGCCAGCGGCTCGCGAGCGTCGTGCCGCTCGATGCGGTCTATATCGACGCCAACTTCAAGGAGACGCAGCTCGCCGGCCTCCTGCCGGGGCAGAAGGTCGCGATCGCGGTCGACGCGCTGCCCGGCCGCACCATCACGGGCACGGTCGCGAGCGTCTCGCCCGCCTCAGGCTCGGTGTTCTCGCTGCTGCCCGCCGACAACGCGACCGGCAACTTCACCAAGATCGTGCAGCGCCTGCCGGTGCGCATCCGCGTTCCGCTCGCCGTGACCGGCGAACGGCTGCTGCGGCCCGGCATGTCGGTCGTGGTCAGCGTCGACACGCGCGACCAGCCGAAGAACGGCCTGCCGGTGCTCGCCGGCGACGAGCGGTTCTAGACCCGCTGAGACCGAGGGGATCTGCCATGAGCGCCCACTCGACGACGATGACTTTGCGGCCGACGTCTTCCCCCCGCGTCGGCGCGGCACCGGCCGGTGCGGACGAACGTATCGATCCGCGCCGGCTGGTCGCCTTTCTCGCCATGGTGTTCGGGATGTTCATGGCGATCCTGGACATCCAGATCGTCTCGGCCTCGCTCACCGACATCCAGGCCGGCCTCGCCGCCTCGAGCGACGAGATTTCCTGGGTGCAGACCGCCTACCTGATCGCCGAGGTCGTCGCGATTCCGCTCTCCGGCTATCTCTCGCGCGCGCTCGGCACGCGCTGGCTGTTCGCGATCTCGGCCGCGGGCTTCACGTTCGCGAGCTTCATGTGCGGCATGACCAGCTCGATCAACGAGATGATCCTGTGGCGCGCGATCCAGGGCTTCATCGGCGGCGGCATGATCCCGACCGTGTTCGCGACCGCCTACACGATCTTCCCCAAGTCGAAGCAGAACGTCATCACGCCGCTGATCGGCCTCGTCGCGACGCTCGCGCCGACCATCGGCCCCACCGTCGGCGGCTATCTCACCGACGCGCTGTCGTGGCACTGGCTGTTCTTCATCAACGTCGTCCCCGGCATCGCGGTGACGATCGCGACGCTCGCCCTGGTCGACTTCGACAAGCCGAACCTCAAGCTGCTCGAGCATTTCGACTGGGTCGGGCTCTTGTCGATGGCCGGCTTCCTCGGCGCGCTCGAATACGTGCTGGAAGAGGGGCCGCGCAATGACTGGCTGCAGGACAACACGATCGCGCATGATGGCGGTGATTTCGGGCGTCTCGGCCCTCGTGTTCTTCGCGCGCGTGCTCACCGCCAAGGCGCCGATCGTCGATCTCTCCGCCTTCAGCAACCGCAACTTCGCGCTCGGCAGCCTGTTCTCGTTCGTGCTCGGCATCGGCCTTTATGGCCTGACCTATCTCTATCCGGTCTATCTCGGCGCGCATCCGCGGCTACGACGCGCTGATGATCGGCGAGACCATGTTCGTCTCCGGTGTGGCCATGTTCCTGACCGCGCCGATCGCGGGCCGGCTCGCCGGCAAGGTCGATCCGCGCTTCGTGCTGATGGCGGGTTTCCTGTTTTTCGCGATCGGTTCCTGGCAGATGACCTGGGTGACCAAGGACTGGGACTTCTACGAGCTGCTGTGGCCGCAGATCTTCCGCGGGATCGGCATGATGCTCGCCATCGTGCCGATCACCAACGTGGCGATCGGCACGCTCGAGCCGGAACGGGTGAAAAACGCGTCGGGCCTGTTCAACCTGATGCGCAACCTCGGCGGCGCCGTCGGCCTCGCGGCGCTCAACACCCTGCTTGACGACCGCATCGACCTGCACATCGCCCGCCTGCACGAGGCGGTGACCTGGAGCCGTGGCGCCGCCGTCGAGACCCTCGCCAACATGACGGCGCGCTTCCAGAGCTTCGGCACCGACGCCCAGACGATGGCGATCAAGCAGCTCACCCAGTTCGTGCACCAGCAGGCGACCGTGATGGCCTTCGCCGACGTTTTCCTGATGCTGGCGGTCGTCTATGTCGTGCTCGCCGCGGCGGGGATCGTCATGAAGCGGCCGGCGCCGGTTGCCGCCGGGGCCGGAGGCCATTGAGGGTGGGGTGCCGCGTGCCTATTTGCCAGGTAGTATGCGTCTGCAACCTGGCCGGGCGAGCGTTACCGAGTGACCGAGCCACCCCCTCTCGTCGAGGCGATCGCCCGACGGATCATCGAGGAATGCCGCCGCGATATCGAGGCGGCGCGGCTTCATATCGAGTCCATGCGGGCGATTCTGAAGGGTTCGCGGTGGTTGCTGGCTAGGTGGGACGAGCGGCGGCGGGCTGATGCGGTCACGGGCGGGTTGCGGCTGCCGGCATATGATGGGGTGAAGGCGAGCGGGTTCGTTGAGGTCGAAGAGGCGGCGGAGCCGCGCGTGCGGCGACCCAAGCGGCGAGCGCGGTGAGCCGCAAGTGAGAGATGTCGGCTATGGCCGGTGGATGAGCGTTCACCCTGCCGCTCTACTTGCAAAGTTCATTCGATTCTCATGTAATTTGAAGATCCGAGTTTGTACAACGAAAGACGGCATGGGAGGGGCGAATGGACGACAATGCACAGTCATCAATCCCGGGCCCTCTGCGTCCTTGGCCGTGGTGGAGCATCTGTAGTACCCACGATCAGAACGTCACCGCGGATCTTGAATTTGTGCGGATTGAGCTTGCCAAGATCCAACGAGCGAAGCTAACTGACGCGGATTTGGCCATCTTGGATTCATGCGGGTACACGCTGGCCCAATGCCTTCAAAGTCATCGACGAATCTTCTTCAAGAATGCCATTTTTGTTCGACAGTCGATTTTGGTCATCCTTCAAAATCTTATTTTGATCATGCCGCCGGACGGGCTACGCGCCGCATGGATTTCAATCAAACAACGGCGTCTGGCTATCGAAGCGGAGCAGGGCAGAGAAACAGAAAATAAACCCGATTTTGACAAAAAGTCGGTCGACGACATTGATAAGTTTCTCACTGCTGACTCGCCTCAAGAAACAGGCGCCACGGGTAGCGGCGACTCCGTTCTTGACGAGCGAGTGGTGCGCGAGATGGTCAGGGAAATTAGAGCTCGGCTCGATGAACGTCTCGTTCTCGAATATTGGGCAAGTATCGTACTTCAGCACAAGACGCGGGTTCTATTCGGTATCGCGCTACTTTTTCTTGTGCTTACGGGGTCTGCCATTCTTTTCGAGAACGGCTGCGTTGCCGATCACATATTTAGTTGCTCATTCGGTGCGACCAGCCATCAAATGATCACGACCATTCTCGCTGGAGTTCTCGGAGGTGCACTAAGCACGATTTCGCAACCGGCCCCAGTAGGGGCCCTTCCGCTGGTTAGGACAGCATTCATTCGGCCACTGTTGGGCGGCATTGCCGGAATCTTTCTCTATCTTGTCACAACAAAGACAAGCTTCGTCTCGTTCAGTTATCCTTACCTCTACGCCGCTGCGATGGCATTTGGCTTCTCGGAGCGTGCATTTGTGGATGCTCTCACTAAGAGCGCCACTCATGTTGCGGCGGAAGCGACGAAAGCGATCGGGCAGACTGGCGATGGAGAACCGAGACATCGGGGTCGAAAGACGCAGATTTGACGGGTGCACGCTCTTTTGGACCGCCGCCGTGGATTGAAAATCTCGAGCGAAGGATATATGTTGCTTCAGTGTAAGAAGGCGACGCCGACATGAAGCTTGATCGACAAGAGATGTCAGAGTTGTTGAGCCGCACCGCACGGGTGCTTGAGAATCAACATTCGGTCCCCCTGAGCCCGGGGAAAATGGAAGGGCATCAGCCTCAGCTTTGCGCGGCTGCGGCATTTGTGCATCAGGCTTCAGCGACTTACGAGCCGACCGCCGACTTGCCTCAGCTTGCGCGCACTATGGTCTCCCAAGGCAAAGAGTTCATTCTCGCCAGGGCTGCCGCGCTCGATCTCGATACAGAGTTCGTGCTGGGAATCATGCGCATGAACAATTCGTGCTTAAATCATGAGCGGCCTAAAAAAATGCGGGCGCATTTGGTTGAGCTTGCGACGACAAGAACCGCGTTGGCTTGATGCCTCAGGCATCAACTTTCAAAGCCGGCTGCGGCCATATCCTCCCGCCGTCGGCGTTTGAATGATCACCACTTCCCCCGCATCGATCACCGTCGCGTCCGCCCCCTTCAGCCGCTCCATCCGCCCATCGTTCTGCCGCACCCAGTTCTCGCCGATCTGACCGTCCTCGCCACCCGCGAGCCCGAACGGCGGCACGCGGCGGTGGCCGGACAGGGTCGTGCATTCCATCTTCCCATCTTCTCCCAGAGGCAGTTCCTGGGCGCTGCCGTGCGGTTCCGTTTGGGTTTTGGGGCCCTTTGAAGCTCCCGCGGGCGCGCTGCCGAGCTTCCTCGTGTAGCGGATGTAACGCTTGTAGCGGCTTCCCGGAGATGGAGACGAAACTCGGTGGGCCGTTGATGGCCCACCTGGATACCGCGCAAGGTGACCTCTTTCAGGGTCGCGAAGGACCGCCGACCTGAAACCCTCCACACACACTCTCTTTCTTTCTCTTTCTGTTTTCTGTCTGTCTGTCTCTCTCTCTCTCGAAGAGATGAAAGGTCTGATATCAGAAGGGGATAAGATGTGGATGTGCATGTGCCGAGGCCCGGGGCGCGACTGTCAGGGCCAACGTTCGCGCCATCCGCGCGGCCATCCGCCACAAAGCGCTACATCCGTTACATCCGTTAGGGCCAACCGCTCAATATTCGAGCTAATTGATCCTACCGCTGGCGCTTTTCGGGCTCCCCATATCCCCCAGCCGTCGGCGTCTGAATGATCACCGCCTCGTCGGCGTCAATCACCGTCGCGTCCGCCCCCTTCAGCCGCTCCATCCGCCCATCGTTCCGCCGCACCCAGTTCTCGCCGATCTGGCCGTCCTCGCCGCCGGCCAACCCGAACGGCGGCACGCGGCGGTGGCCGGACAGGATCGTGCACTCCATCTTCTCCAGGAAGCGGATGGTGCGGCGGATGCCGTCGCCGGCGTGCCATTGGCCGCGGCCGCCCGAGTCCTTGCGGATGTGGAAGTCCTCCAGCACGACGGGATAGCGGAACTCGAGCACCTCGGGGTCGGTGAGGCGCGTGTTGGTCATGTGGGTGTGCACCGCGTCGGTGCCGTCGAAGCCCGGGCCGGCGGGCGAGCCGGAGCAGATCGTCTCGTAGTACTGGTGCTTGGCGTTGCCGAAGTTGAGGTTGTTCATCGTGCCCTGCGCGCCCGCGAGCGCGCCGAGCGCGCCGAACAGCGTGTCGGTCACGGCCTGCGAGACCTCGACGTTGCCGGCGACGACGGCGGCCGGGTATTCGGGCGAGAGCATCGACTTGTTCGGGATCACGATGTTGATCGGGCGCAGGCAGCCGCCGTTCATCGGGATGTCGTCGTCGACCATGACGCGGAAGACGTAGAGCACGGCGGCACGGGTCACCGGCTCGGGGGCGTTGAAGTTGGTCGGCTGCTGCGGCGAGGTGCCGGTAAAATCGACGGTCGCCTCGCGCTTCTCCTTGTCGACCGTGATCTTCACCTTGATCACGCTGCCCTGGTCCATCTCGTAGGCGAACTCGAAGTCGTGCAGGCGGTCGATCACGCGGCGCACGCTCTCGGCGGCGTTGTCCTGCACGTGCTGCATGTAAGCCTGCACCACCGGCAGCGTGAAGTGCGTCACCATCTTGCGCAGCTCCTGCACGCCCTTCTCGTTGGCGGCGATCTGCGCCTTCATGTCGTTGACGTTCTGCAGCGGATTGCGCGCCGGATACTTCGCGTTGGTGAGCAGGTCGTAGAGCGCCTGCTCGCGGAAGCGGCCGCGGTCGACCAGCTTGAAGTTGTCGATATAGATGCCTTCTTCCTCGATGGTGACCGCGAGCGGCGACATCGAGCCTGGCGAGGTGCCGCCGATATCGGCATGGTGGCCGCGGCTCGCGACCCAGAACAGGATCGCCTTGTCGGCGTCGTCGAACACCGGCGTGCACACCGTGATGTCGGGAATATGCGTGCCGCCGTTGTAGGGCGCGTTGATGACGTAGACGTCACCCGGCGCGATGTGCCCCAAGTTCTCGCGGATGATGGTCTCGACCGCGCGGTCCATCGAGCCGAGATGCACCGGCATGTGCGGCGCGTTGGCGACGAGCGTGCCGTCATGCGCGAACACGGCGCAGGAGAAATCGAGCCGCTCCTTGATGTTGACCGAGTAGGCGGTGTTCTGCAGCGACACGCCCATCTGCTCGGCGATCGACATGAACAGGTTGTTGAACACCTCGAGCATGACGGGATCGGCCTGCGTGCCGATCGCGTGCCCGCGCTCGAGCGGCACGACGCGGGCGAGCACCAGATGATCCTTGGCGGTGAGCTCGGCCTGCCAGCCGTCCTCGACCACGATGGTCTGGTGCGGCTCGATGATGATGGCCGGGCCCGGCAGTTGGTGGCCGGGGCGTAACTGGTCGCGGGTGAAGACGCGGGCCTCGTGCCAGTGCCCGCCGGAATAGAAGCGCGTCATCCGCGCGGGCGCGGGCAGGGACGTATCCGTCGTCGCGTGATCCGGCTCGGTGAATGTCGCGCCGCCGCCGACCGCCTCGACCGACACGGCTTCGATGACGAGCTGCTTCGATTCATCGATGAAGCCGAAGCGCGATTTATGCGCGGCTTCGAAGGAAGATTTCATCGCGGCAAGCGAGGCACCCACCTCCCCCTGCAGGGGGGAGGTCGCCGCGCGCAGCGCGGCGGGTGGGGGTGACTGAGCCACCCCACCCCGTCGGTCCGCTGACGCGGACCGCCGACCCTCCCCCTGCAGGGGAGGGTGAAGAGAGAGTGCCGCAACCACCAGCGCCGTGTCGGTTCCGGCGTAGCGGATGTGCGCCCGCACGTGCACCGTGATGTCGGTGCTCGGCACGCCCTGGCCGGCGACCTCCTCGCGCGCCTCGTCGCCGAGGCGTTTGCCGTGGGCGGTGAGCGAGGCGAGGGCGGCCTCGCCGAAATCCTCCTCGATCGCCTGCTGGCGGGTGGCGCGGATGTCGGCGAGGCCCATGCCGTAGGCGGAGAGCAGCGACGAGAACGGATGGATCAGCACCTTGGTCATGCCGAGGGCGTCGGCGACGAGGCACGCGTGCTGGCCGCCGGCGCCGCCGAAGCAGTTGAGCGCGTAGCGCGTCACGTCGTAGCCGCGCTGCACGGAGATCTTCTTGATCGCGTTCGCCATGTTCTCGACCGCGATCTTGATGAACCCGTCGGCGACGTCCTCCGCGGCCCGGCTGCCGCCGATCTCGCCGGCGAGTTCGGCAAAGGCGGCGCGCACCGCATCGGCGTCGAGCGGCTGGTCTTGGTGCGGTCCAAAGATCTTCGGAAAGAAGTCCGGGATGAGCTTGCCGAGCATCACGTTGGCGTCGGTGACGGCGAGCGGGCCGCCGCGGCGGTAGCACTTCGGCCCCGGATTGGCGCCGGCCAAGTCGGGGCCGACGCGAAAGCGCGCGCCGTCGAAATGCAGCACCGAGCCGCCGCCGGCTGCGACCGTGTGGATCAGCATCATCGGCGCGCGCATGCGCACGCCCGCGACCTCGGTCTCGAAGGCGCGCTCGTACTCGCCGTCGAAATGCGACACGTCGGTCGAGGTGCCGCCCATGTCGAAGCCGATGAGGCGCGCGAAGCTCGCCGAGCGGCCGGTCTGCGCCATGCCGACGACGCCGCCCGCCGGGCCGGAGAGGATCGCGTCCTTGCCCTGGAAGAGCTCCGCCGCCGTGAGGCCGCCGGAGGACATCATGAACATGAGGCGGGCTTGCCCGCTTGCTGATGCGTTTGCGCTCCCTCCCCCGCTTGCGGGGGAGGGCGGGGAGGGGGGAGCCGCTTGCTCATGCGGTGCGGGCTTGCCCCCTCCTGGGGCGCTTCGCGCGCGTTCCTCCCCCGCAAGCGGGGGAGGGGAAGAGGCCATCTCTCCGGCCACCTGCGCCACGTAGCGGCGCAGGATCGGCGACAGATACGCGTCGACCACTGTGGTGTCGCCGCGGCCGACCAGCTTGATCAGCGGCGAGACCTCGTGGCTGACCGACACCTGGGCGAAGCCCATCTGGCGCGCGAGCGAAGCCACTTGCTGCTCGTGGTCCGGATAGCGATAGGCATGCATGAACACGATCGCGACCGCCGCGATGCCGTCGCGCTTGGCGGCCTCCAGCGCTGCGCGCGCGCCGGCGAGGTCGAGCGCGCGCTCGATCGTGCCGTCGGCGCGCACGCGCTCGTCGATCTCGGCGACGCGCTCGAACAGCATGTCGGGCTTGATGATGTGGCGGGCGAAGATCTTCGGCCGCGCCTGGTAGCCGATCTTGAGCGCGTCGCGGAAACCCTTGGTCGTCACCAGCAGCGTACGGTCGCCCTTGCGCTCGAGTAGCGCATTGGTCGCGACCGTGGTGCCCATCTTCACGGCGCCGACCATTCCGGGCGGGATCGGTGCGCCGGGCTCGAGGGCGAGCAGGTCGCGGATGCCCTGCACGGCGGCGTCGCGATAGGCCTCCGGGTTTTCCGACAGGAGCTTGTGGGCGACCAGCGTGCCGTCCGGCTTGCGCCCGATCACGTCCGTGAAGGTGCCGCCGCGGTCGATCCAGAAATCCCAGCTAGAGCTCGTGTCGGTGCTTGTCATGTCAAACGCAGCAGAGGTGTGAGGCGCGCGCCATAGAGCACGGACGGCCCAGCCAAGTCCAACCGCCTCCAAGGAACAAGCGTTGATAATCGGAACTTATCTAAGATGAGCCGGCGGGCGCCGCAAAGCCCGATCGACCGCAGGGAGAACGCGATGGCGATGCCGACAGCCGCCGCAAGCGATGAGCATCATCCGACCGCGTGGTACGGGCAGCTCAAGCCGCGCGAGCGCAGCGCGTTCTGGGCCTGCCTCGGCGGCTGGATCCTCGACGCCATGGATGTGCAGATGTTCAGCTTCGCCATCCCGGCGATCCTCGCCGCGTTCGCGATCACCAATGCGGAGGCCGGGCTGATCGGCACCGTCACGCTGCTGACCTCGGCGGTGGGCGGCTGGCTTGCGGGCGCGCTGGCGGACCGGGTCGGCCGCGTGCGCATGCTGCAGATCACGATCGGGTGGTTTGCGTTCTTCACGCTGCTGTGCGGGTTCGCGCAGAGCTACGGACAGCTCTTCGCCTTCCGCGCGCTCATGGGCTTCGGCTTCGGCGGCGAATGGGCGGCGGCGGCCGTGCTGGTCGGCGAGGTGATCCGGCCGGAGCACCGCGGCAAGGCGGTCGGCGCGATGCAGAGCGGATGGGCGATCGGCTGGGGCCTCGCGGCGCTGCTGGCGACGCTGCTGTTCAGCGTGCTGTCGCAAGACGTCGCCTGGCGCGCGCTGTTCTGGATCGGCGTGACGCCCGCGATCCTGGTCTTCTTCGTGCGCCGCTTCGTCGACGAGCCGCCGGTGTTCACGGCGACGCAGAGCAAGCTCGCGGCTGCCGGCACGGCGGCCAACTTTCTCGAGATCTTCTCGCCCGCCATGCTGCGGGTCACGGTGCTGAGCTCGCTGCTCGCGACCGGCGCGCAGGGGGGCTACTACGCGATCACGACCTGGCTGCCGACTTTCCTGCGCACCGAGCGCAAGCTCACGGTGCTCGGCACCGGCGGCTATCTTGCGGTGATCATCATCGGCTCGCTGATCGGCTACTGGGTGAGCGCCTGGCTCGCCGACCGCATCGGGCGGCGCGCGAACTTCATCCTGTTCGCGGCGTGCTCGCTGGTGACCGTGATCGTCTACACCGAGATCCCCGTCGACAACACGACGATGCTCTATCTCGGCTTCCCGCTCGGGTTTTTCGCGTCCGGCATTTTCTCCGGCATGGGCCCCTTCCTCACCGAGCTGTTTCCGACCCGCATGCGCGGCTCGGGGCAGGGCTTCGCCTACAATTTCGGACGCGGCATCGCGGCGCTCAATCCGTGGTTCGTCGGACTGCTGAGCAAGACGCTCCCGCTCGGCCAATCGATCGGCGTGTTCGCGGCGATCGCCTACGGGATCCTGATCATCGCGGCGCTGTCGCTGCCGGAAACGAAGGGGCGCGTGCTGACGGCAGAGGCGGCCTGACCCATCTGAAAATGGTGGGGGCCCGGCGGATTTTCCGCCGAGCCCCCTTCAACATATCAGCCGGCCTGTAAGCCGGGTTTTGTAGGGCGACGGGGCAAGCCCCGCCGCGTGACGGCCATTCCTCTGGGACGCCGGTTACCCGGCGCCTCCAGCAACCTACCCGGACGACCGGATCCGGACACAGATCCCGTGGCCCCTCCGGCTTGCGCCGACGAAGCCCCGCGCCGTCCCTATTCGGTTTTGCTCCCGGTGGGGTTTGCCCTGCCGTTGCGATTGCCCGCAACGCGGTGCGCTCTTACCGCACCTTTTCACCCTTGCCTTGCCCCCTCCCTTACCCTCCCCCGCAAGCGGGGGAGGGTAGGGAGGGGGAGGCGGTTCGTTCTCTGTGGCACTATCCCTGAGGTTCTGCCGCTTGCGCGGATTTCCCTCGCCGGACGTTATCCGGCACCGCATGTCCATGGAGCCCGGACTTTCCTCCCCGGCGACCTTTCGATCCTTGCCGGAGCGGCCGTCCGGCCGACTGACCCGGAGAGCAATGGGGGCGCAAAGCTGCGGCGTCAAGTCCGCGGTCGGCGGCCGACTGACCCGGAGAGCAATGGGGGCGCAAAGCTGCGGCGTCAAGTCCGCGGTCGGCCGAGCAGGCAGAACGTCCCGCGCTATTGAAACGCCTCCGCAGACGGGCTCAGATGAACCAGGCGGATATTCCCACCTCTTTGCGCAGACCTGCCGCTGCGCGCGATCAGCCGGGAGAGCGATTCCGATGGCGAGCGATTTCGAAGACCATTGCTGGAAGGACATCGTCCCGTCCGACGTGCTGGGGATCTATACGCATTATGAGCGCAAGACCTTCGTCGGGCCGGCACCGGCGCTGATCGCGATCGATCTCTACGAGCTGTCCTACCAGGGCGGCGCGCGGCCGGTCGCCGAGGTGGCGAAGACCTATCCGAGCTCCTGCGGCGAAAACGCCTTTGCGGCGATCGAGCCGACCAAGCGGCTGTTTGCCGCGGCGCGCGCCGCCGGCCTGCCGGTGTTCTACTCGACCATGGACACCCGCGCCAACTCGCTGCCCGGCAGCGTGACCGCGACCCGGCGGCGCAAGATCCAGGTCGATCCCGCGCTCTATGCCATCCGCTCCGACTTCAAGCCGCAACCCGGCGACGTGGTGATCACCAAGCAGCGCGCCAGCATCTTCTTCGGCACGCCGCTGGTCGCGCACTTGACCCAGCTCGGCGTGCGCTCGGTCATCATCTGCGGCGAGAGCACCTCGGGCTGCGTGCGCGCCTCGGCGGTCGACGCCTACTCGCACGGCTTCCACGTGACCCTGGTCGAGGAATGCTGCTTCGACCGCAGCCTGCTGTCGCACAAGATCAACCTGTTCGACCTGCACCACAAATACGCGGACGTCATGAAAGGCGACGAGGTGGTGGACCATCTCGGCACAATGGCAGTGCGCAAGGCGAGCTGATCTCCATGCAACCGCGCGACTACGGCCCGTTCGACTATTCGCCCATCATCAACCGCCCGCGGCTCGAATGGCCGAATGGCGCGCGCGTGGCGCTGTGGGTGATCCCCAACATCGAATACTTCTCGCTGCAGGAGCGTCCCGGCGGCTACGGCGCCGGCGGAAAGATTCCCGACGTCGTGATGTGGTCGGCGCGCGACTACGGCAACCGGATCGGCGTCTGGCGGATGATGGAAGTGCTCGACCGCTACGGCATCCGCGGCTCGGTCGCGCTCAACGCCAACCTGTGCGACGCCCATCCGGTCATCCTGGAGGAGGGCAACAAGCGCAATTGGGAGTGGATGGGGCACAACGAGAGCAACACCCGCCGCCTCAACGAGGCGCCGCCCGGCGAGGAGGCGAACATCATCCGCCGCACCTTCGAGAAGATCTCGCGCGCCACCGGCAAGCCGGTCAAGGGATGGCTCAGCTCCGGCCTGCAGCAGACCTGGGACACGCTCGACCTCCTCGCAGCGCAAGGCTGCCTCTACCAGTGCGACTGGTGCAACGACGACCAGCCGTACGTGATGCACCTCGACGGCGGCAAGCAGATCCTCTCCGTGCCCTATCCGCAGCAGTGCAACGACAAGCCGGCCTATGAGCACATGCTCGTCTCGCCCGAAGAGTTCAAGAACATGATCTGCCGCACCTTCGACGTGCTCTATCGCGAGGGCGAGACGTCGGGCCGCGTCCTGCCGATCGCGCTGCATCCCTACATCAGCGGCGTGCCGCACCGCATCGGCGCGCTCGACGCGGCGCTCGACTACATCTGCCGCCACGCCGGCGTGTGGCGCACCACCGGCAGCGAGATCGCCGAGCACTACCTGGCGCAACTCAAGACGTGAAGGAGCGCGCGATGACGGCGTCGTCTCGATGGCCGCGCGCGGTCGCGATCGCGGGCCTGTGCGTCGCGGCGCTCGCAACGCCGAGCGCCCGTGCGGACGACACGATCGTGGTGGGCTCGGTCGGCTCGGCCTCCGCCAACCTGTGGCCCGTGATGGTCGGCGAGAAAAAGGGGTTCTTCGCCGCCGAGGGCATCAAGATCGATATGATCTACGTGCAGGCCAATGCGGGCGTGATCCAGCAGCTCACGGTCGATGCCGTGAATGTCAGCGTCGGCAGCGGCCTGGTCGATCCGATCCGGGCGGTCGACAAGGGCGCGCCGCTCGCGATCGTGCGCATCGAGATGCAGCGGCCGCCCTACGCGCTCATGGCCAAGCCGGCGATCAAGAACATCAAGGACCTCAAGGGCAGGATCGTCTCGGTCGGCGGGCCGAAGGACATCACCCGCATCTTCTTCGAGCGCATGCTGACCTCGAGCGGCGTTGCCGCGAAGGACGTCGACCTGATCTATGCGGGCGCGACGTCGGCGCGGCTGCAGGCGCTGCAGGCCGGTGCCGCCGACGCCGCGCTCCTCACGGCGCCGTACAATTTCCATGCGGAGGCCGCCGGCTTCACCAATCTCGGGCTCGCCTCCGAGGTGGTCGACATGCCGTTCTCGGGCGTCTCGACCAACCGCAACTGGGCGTTAAGCCATAAGGATGCGCTGCAGAAGTTCCTCAAGGTTTACACCAGGTCAGTGGCCTGGCTGACCGATCCGGCAAATCGCGAAGAGGCGGTCCAGTTGATGATGTCGGTGAGCAAGCTCAGTCACGACGACGTCGAGCATGCCTATGATTTCCTCATCAAGAGCCGTTTTTTGGAGCCGACCGGCGCGATCTCCAAGAGTAAGCTCGATCAGGTCGTTGAGGCACTGAAGCAACTCGGCGACATTCCGCCCGGCTTCACGGTCGACCGGCTGTTCCTGCCTGACGCGACCAAGATCGTCGATTGAGGAGAAGCTTGATGCGTATCGGCACGACCCTGCGGCGGATGGCTCTCATGACCATGATCGCGGCGCTCGCCGCGACGCCCGCGCGCGCCGCCGACAGCGTGACGATCGGCACCGTCGGGTCCGCCTCGGCCAACCTGTGGCCGGTGTTCATCGGCCTCAACAAGGGATTCTTCGCCGAGAAGAACGTGAAGATCGATCTCGTTTACGTGCCGTCGAGCGCGCAGATGATCCAGCAGCTTACCGCCGGATCGCTCGACGTCACCATGTCGACCGGGCTGGTCGATCCGATCCGCGCCATCGACAAGGGTGCGCCGATCGCGATCGTTCGCCTCGAGTCGCAATCGCCGCCGTACGCGCTGGTCGCCAAGTCGACGATCAAGAGCCTGGCGGCGCTCAAGGGGAAGGTCATCTCGCTCGGCGGCCCGAAGGACATCACCCGCATCTATGTCGAGCGCATGCTGGCGCCGAGCGGCATCAAGCCGGGCGAGTTCGACATGGTGTTCGCCGGCGCGACCTCGGCGCGCGCCCAGGCCCTGCTGTCCGGCGCGGTCGATGCCGCGATCCTGTTGCCGCCGTTCAATTTCCAGGCGAGCGCGCAGGGCTTCAACGAGCTCGGCGTCACCGTCGATTTCGCGCCGGAGCTGCCGTTCTCCGGCACGGCGGTCAATCTCGCCTGGGCGAAGGCGCATCAGGACCTGCTGACGCGGCTTCTCGCCGCGCACGCCAAGTCGATCGCCTGGTTCAACGACGACGCCAACCGCGCCGAGGCGGTCAACATGATGGTGACCGCGAGCAAGCTCAAGCCGGACGAGGTCGAGAAGTCCTACGACTTCTTCCGCAAGGGCAAGTTCTTCGAGCCGACCGGCACGATCTCGCGCAAGAAGCTCGGCGCCCTGGTCGACGCCCTGATCAGTCTCGGCGACGCCCAGAAGATCGAGGTCGAGCGCCTGATCCTGCCGGGCGTGACGAAAATCAGCGACTGAACGTGACCGCAACCGTGAGCGAACGCGAGAGAACCGCGGCGCCGCCGCGCACGGCCGCGCGCGGCATGTACGCCGCCTTTCGCCGCCATCACCTTGCCGGCCTCGTATCGGTCGCGACGGGTCTGGCGCTGTGGGAGGTGCTGAGCCGCTTCGTCGTCGCCAATCAGCTGTTCCTGGCGGCGCCTTCGCAGATCGTCGCTGCCATCATTTCGCTCGGCGAGACCGGCGAGCTCTGGCACCACGTCGGGGTCAGCGGCCTGGAGTTCGTGATCGGCTACGTGATCGCGAGCGCGCTCGGCATCGCACTCGGGCTCGCGATGGCGAGCAGCGCGCTCGCCAAGCAGGTGACCCAGCCGTGGATCTCCGGCCTCTATGCGACGCCGACCATCGCGCTCGCGCCGCTGTTCATCCTGTGGTGCGGCATCGGCATCTGGTCGAAGGTGCTGGTGGTGATCTTCCTGGTGCTGTTTCCGGTCACCATCAACACCGAGGCGGGGCTGCGCACCACCAGCCCGCGGCTGATCGAGATGCTGCGCAGCTTCGGCGCGACGCCGCGGCAGATCTTCCTCAAGGTGTCGCTGCCCTCCGCGACGCCGTTCATCCTCGCCGGCCTCAAGCTCGGCATCGGCCGCGGCCTGATCGCCGTGGTGGTCGCCGAGCTGTTCGGCTCGCGCGCCGGCCTCGGCCGCCTGATCAGCCAGTCGGCCGACGCGTTCAACATGCCGGAGCTGTTCGCCGGCGTCGTGATCCTCGCGGCCGCCGGCATCGCCATGACGGCGGGGTTCGGCTGGCTCGAGACCAGGATCGTGCCGTGGACCCGCGATTAGAGCTCAAACGAGAGTTCGAGGCGTCGACATGACCGCAAAGCTCGCCGTCTCGGGCCTCGACAAGCGCTTCGACGCGCTCGAGGCGCTGCGCGCCATCGACCTCGCGGTCGCGCCCGGCGAGTTCATCTCGCTGGTGGGCCCGAGCGGCTGCGGCAAGACCACGTTCCTGCGCATCATCGCGGGCCTCGAGGCGGCCACCGCGGGCCGGGTGATGATCGACGGCAAGCCGGTCACCCGGCCGGGCACCGATCGCGGCTTCGTTTTCCAGAACGACAATCTGCTGCCGTGGCGAACGGTGCTCGACAACGCGCTGATCGGGCCGGAGATCGCCGGCCGTGCCGGCCCCGAGACGCGGCGGCGCACGCTCGAGCTCTTGAAGCTCGTCGGTCTCCAGGGGTTCGAGGACTACCATCCGCGCCAGCTCTCCGGCGGCATGCGCCAGCGCGTCAACCTCGCGCGCGCGCTCGCGATCGATCCCGACATCCTGCTCATGGACGAGCCGTTCTCGGCGCTCGACGCGCAGACCCGCGAGATCATGCAGACCGAGCTCCTGCGCATCTGGGAGCAGGGCCGCAAGACCGTGCTGTTCGTGACGCACCAGATCGACGAGGCCGTCTTCCTGTCCGACCGCGTGCTGGTGTTCGCGCGGCGGCCCGGCCGCGTGCAGGAGAACGTCGAGGTGACGCTGCCGCGCCCGCGCGCGCTGTCGATCAAGCGCACGCCCGAATTCGTCGCCTATGTCGACCGCATCTGGCGCCTGATCGAGGACGACGTGCGCGCGAGCGTGATCGAGGAGCGGGGGTAGCCGTAGCAGCCGTAGGATGGGTTGAGCGTAGCGAAACCCATCGCCTATGCGGCGCCGCAAAGATGATGGGTTTCGCTGCGCTCAACCCATCCTACGCGCGACGCGCCAACAGCTTCTCAAGCGTGCGCACCGTCGAGGCATCCGCAATGCCGTCGACGCGCGCCGGACGGAAATGGCGCTGGAAGGCCGCGACGACCTCGTGCGTCGTGGAATCGTAGCTGCCGCTCGCCGTGACGCCGTAGCCGTAGTCGGCGAGCATCCGTTGCAGCGTGGCGACCTCGACGCCGTGATCGCCCGGGCAGAGCGCGGAACCGCGCTCGATCGGCGCGGGCTCGACGAAGGCACCGACGCCGGCCTCGGCGAGGCGGCGCCACGGAAAGGCTTCGCCCGGATCGCGCTTGCGATTGGGCGCCACGTCCGAATGGGCGAGCACGCGGCACGGCGCGATCGACCAGCGCGCCACGATATCGCGGCAGAGCGCGATCACGCGCTCGATCTGCGCGTCGGGAAAGGCCGGGCAGCCGAAATCGTGCCCCTGGTTGCCGATCTCGATGCCGACCGAGCGCGAGTTGATGTCGGTCGAGCCTTCCCAGTACGAGGTCCCGGCGTGGTAGGCGCGCCGCGCCTCGGGCACGAGCTGGAAGACGCGCCCGTCCTCGAACACGAGATAATGCGAGGACACGCGCGGGCCGGGATCGCACAGGCGCTCGAGCGCGGCTTGGGTGGTCTTCATGCCGGTGTAGTGCAGCAGCAGGATATCGGGCCGCGCGACGCCTTTGCGCGGCTCGTGATTGGGCGACGGGCTGACCTGATCGACGACGGGCGAATCCGGCGGGAAGCTCATGGGCGGGAAGTTCTTGGGCGGGAAGTTCATGGGGCGACCTTAGCCCAGGTTCGCGGCGCGACGCGACATGGGGCGATCCGGGGGATGATCTTGGCGGGCAATGTCTGGATCGATCGGCTCACACGCCCTCGATCAGGCGCGCCGCCAGCATGCCGGGCAGGCCGGCGGCGCGGATTTTGCGCGACGCGGCTCTGACGTCGTAGGGTACGCGCACGTAGGTGAGCGTGCCGCGCTCGTCGTCGAGCACCGCGTAGCAGGCGGCGGGGTTGTGGTCGCGCGGTTGCCCGACCGCGCCGATCACGGCGAGCCACTGGTGCTCGCGGTCGAGTGGAATCTCCTCCCGTTCGACCGGCTCGAAGCCCGCGAAGTCGCCGTTCTGGGTCATGTGAAAGAGGGCGGGCACGTGGGTGTGGCCGCAGAAGGTCGCGCGCGCGTCCGTCGCCACCAGGCTGCTGGCGGCCGCGTAGATGTCGAGCACGTAGTGCCACTGGTCGGGCTCGTGGGCGCTGGCATGAACGTAGAGCCGGTCTTCTTCCTCGACGAACAGCGGCAGGCCGGCGATGAAATTGCGCTGGCCGTCGTCGAGCTGCGTGCGCGTCCAGGCGATGGCGGTGGCCGCCACCTCGTTCATGCTGGCGCTGTCGGTGAGCACGGCGGCGTCGTGGTTGCCGAGGATCGCGATGGCGCCGCGCTCGACATAGGTCCTCGCGGTGTCGATCACCCAGCCGGGATCGGCGCCATAGCCGGCGAAATCGCCCAAGAAGACATAGCGGTCGATGCGGTTCTGGCCGGCATGCTCGAGACAGGCCGCGAACGCCTCCCGGTTGCCGTGGATGTCGGTCATCAGGGCGATCCGCATCGGCGGGTGGCTCCAGGGGCTAGTGTCCCGATCCAGAAGTTCGCAAGGTTTTGCTGCGGCCTCTGAGCGAACTTCGGGATCGAAAGGACACTAGCAGCACTATAATTCTAGTGCCGCTTTTGAACCTGAAGTTCGCAACCGCGCTCGCAGCTTGCTCTGTGCGAACTTCGGGTTCGCGGCACTAGGCGGCAACGGTTCCTTAAGGCTGACGGCTGTTAATACTTTGATCTACGGCAGGAAGGTGGCCTGGGCTCGTTCCGTTGACGCCCATATAATCCCATGCTATCCCACAGAAATCCAGAAAGTTCGGTCGGCTGGACCGAAATGGCTCGCGGTGTCGACGCGAGCGCGGATTGCGTGCGGCGGGCGCCCGGGTGCGCCCCATCGGCGTGTGCGGGCGCGTATGGACCGCTTTGTGTCGAATACAGTTCTGCGGCTGGACGCGAAGGGGCGCGTCTCGATCCCGGCTTTGTTTCGCTCGGTGCTGGCCCGCGACGGTTTCGCCGGGCTCTTTTGTTATCCGGCGCTCGATCAGCCGGCGGTCGATGCGGGCGGCCATGCGCTGCTGGCGGAGATCGAGAGCCTGATCGCGCGCTTCCCGCCCTATTCGGCGCAGCGGGAGGAATTTCGGGTCGCGCTCTACGGCCGCAGCGACACCGTCAACATCGACGGCGAGGGCCGGGCGGTGCTGTCGGACGAGTTGAAGTCGCATGCCGGGATCACCGACGCCGTGGCGTTCGTCGGGCTCGGCCACAAGTTCCAGATCTGGGAGCCGCAGCGTTTCCGCGCGCATCTCGCGCAGGCCACCGCGACGGTGCGCGCGCTGACGAAACGCCTCGGCGCCGAGAGTCCGGCCACGGACGACGGGGCACGGGAATGACGACGGGCCGCGGCATCGGATCGCCCGAGGTCGCTGGCGGACTGGCCCGCCACATTCCCGTGCTCGTCCGGCCGGTGGTCGAGCATCTCAATATCCGCGACGGCGGGCACTACATCGACGGCACCTTCGGCGCCGGCGGCTATGCGCGCGCGATGCTTGCGGCCGCCGACTGCAAGGTGCTGGCGCTCGACCGCGACCAGAGCGCGGTCGCGGACGCGGCCGGGCTGGTCGACGAGATGGGCGGCCGGCTCACGGTCGCGGAGAGCCGCTTCTCGGCGCTCGACGAGGTCGCGGCGAGCTTCGGCCTCGCGGCGGTCGATGGGGTCGTGCTCGACCTCGGCGTGTCCTCGATGCAGCTCGACCAGGCCGAGCGCGGCTTCTCGTTCCGCCTCGACGGGCCGCTCGACATGCGCATGGGGACGCAAGGCGCGAGCGCCGCCGACGTGATCGCGGCGGCGGCGGAGCGCACGCTCGCCGATATCATCTTCCTGCTCGGCGAGGAGCGCCATTCGCGTGGGGTCGCGCGCGCGATCGTCAAGGCGCGCGCCGAGACGCCGATCCGCACGACCGCGCAGCTCGCCGACATCGTGGCGCGCGTGGTGCGCACGCGGCCGGGCGACATCCATCCGGCGACCCGCACGTTCCAGGCGCTGCGCCTGTTCGTCAACGATGAGCTCGGCGAGCTCGCGGACGGCCTGATGGCGGCGGAGCGCATCCTCAAGCCGGGCGGCCGGCTGGTGGTGGTCTCGTTCCACTCGCTCGAGGACCGCATCGTGAAGACATATCTCGCGGCGCGCGCCGGCACCCGCATGGGCTCGCGTCACCTGCCGCAGGCGGCGCCGCGCCCCGCCAGCTTCCAGATTCTCACCAAGCGTCCGGTCGGGCCCGACGAGGCCGAGGTCGCGGCCAATCCGCGCGCGCGCTCCGCGAAGCTGCGCGCCGCCGCACGCACCGACGCGCCCGCCGACGCGGCCGACCAGCCGGCCTTGCCGCGGCTGCCGGCGCTCGCCGACGTGCTGCGCGGGAGGTGAGGTCATGCGGTTCCTGCACCTCATCGTCGTGGCCGCGCTCGTGAGCGCGGCGGTCTATGTCTACAAGATCAAGTTCGACTCGACGCTGCAGGCTGAGCGCATCGCCAAGCTGACCACCGACCTGCGCCACACCCGCGACATGATCGCGTCGCTGCGCGCCGAGTGGTCGAAGCTCGACAATCCGGGCCGCATCCAGGGCCTGACCGAGCGCCATCTCAAGCTGCGCCCGGTCGAGGGCACGCAATTCGACACGCTCAGCCATCTGCCCGACCGCCCGGCGTCCCGCGGCGCCGACGGATACGCCCGACCCGCTCGCCGCGATGATCGACAAGCAGGTGCTGGACCGTCCGACCGGCAGCACCAAGAAACCGGTTCCCGCGAGGTGATCGCATGAACGACGCATCGCCTTCCGTTTCCGCGGCCGAGCCGCAGCCGCGTCCGGCTCCCGTGATGCCGTGGCATCGCCGCTTCGTGCAGGCGCTGCTCTACGGCCGCAACGTCGACCGCGACCGCAAGGCGCGGGCGCGGCTCGGGCTCGCCATGGTCGGCTTTGCGGTCGTGTACGCCATCATCGCCGGCAAGCTGATGATCTTCGCGGTCGCGCCCGACAGCCACGCCGCAAGGCGCGGCAGCACCGACGCGGTCGCGACCGCGCGCCCGGAGATCCTCGACCGCAACCACGAGATCCTCGCGACCGACGTCAAGCGGCCGTCGCTCTTTGCCGAGCCGCGCCGCGTCTACGACGTCGACGTCGACATCGAGCGCCTCCTCTCGGTCCTGCCCGATCTCGACGTCAACGAGCTGCGCCAGCGTCTCAGCAGCAAGCGCGGCTTCGCCTGGCTCAAGCGCGAGATCACGCCGCAGCAGCAGGCGGAGATCCGCCGGCTCGGCATCCCGGCGATCGGCTTCCTCAGCGAGAACAAGCGCGTCTATCCCAACGGCGCCGAGGTCTCGCACGAGCTCGGCTACGTCAACGTCGACAACCAGGGCGTCGCCGGCATCGAGAAATGGCTGGACGACCAAGGCCTCGCCGACCTGCATCGCGCGGGCTTCGCGTCGGATCGCCAGCAGGAGCCGATCGTGCTCTCGCTCGACCTGCGCGTCCAGCACGTGCTGCGCGACGAGCTCGTCGCCGCCAAGGAGAAGTTCAAGGCCAAGGCCGCGGCGGGCATCATCTATGCGGTGCGCACCGGCGAAGTGATCGCCATGGTGTCCGAGCCCGACTTCGATCCGAACAATCCGCAAGAGTTGGCCGAGCGGGACCGCCAGCTGCGCGCCAAATACGGGCCGGGCGTCATGGGCGAGACCTTCAACCGCCTGACCAACGGCCTGTTCGAGATGGGCTCGACGTTCAAGGCCTTCACGATCGCGATGGCGATCGATTCCGGGCGTTACAACATCAAGTCGATGGTCGACGTGCGCAATCCGCTGCACTACGGGCGGTTCTTCATCCACGACTATCACCCGATGCACCGTCCTATCAGCGTCGCGGAGGTGTTCACCTATTCGTCGAACATCGGCGCCGGGACGCTCGCGCGCTCGCTCGGCATCGCGGCGCATCAGGCGTTCCTGCGCAAGCTGGGGCAGCTCGACCGGCTGCGGACCGAACTGCCGGAAAGCCGCGAGCCGATGGTCCCGAAACATTGGGGCGAGGTCAACACGGTCACGATCGCGTTCGGCCACGGCCTCTCGGTCGAGCCGCTGCAGGCCGTGATGGGCGTCGGCGCGCTGATGAACGGCGGCCTGCTCATCCCGCCGACCTTCCTCAAGCGCTCCGAGGCGGACGCGCAAAAGCTCGCGAAGCGCGTGATCAAGCCGGAGACGAGCGTGGCGATGCGCTACCTCATGCGGATCAACGCCGAAACCGGCGGCAACGGAACGGCGACGAAGGCCGATGTGCCCGGCTACTACGTGGGCGCCAAGACCGGCACCGCCGAAAAGGTGTTCGGCGGCCATTACGTCAAGAAGCGGCTGATGACCGACGTGATGGCGGTGCTGCCGGCGGATGATCCGCGCTATCTCGTCTTCATCATGATCGACGAGCCGCAGGCGCTGCCCGAGACCCACGGCTTTGCGACCTCCGGCTGGAATGCCGTGCCGACCGCCGCCAAGGTGATCAGCCGGGCGGCGCCGTTGCTCGGCCTCCAGCCGCGCTTCGACCTGCCGCCGCCGGACAAGCTGATTCTCGCGGCATCGCGGCCGACGCAGTAATGCTGGCACGGCCTTAGCGCTCCCTCTCCCCGCGTGCGGGGAGAGGGAGCGCGGGCGCAGTGCCGCGTCCGAGCGATTCCATCGCGCCCGAAAATGCTCTACACCGGCGCCATCGGCCTTGAGTCCGGACGGGGAATCGAGCCGCAATGAAGCTGCGCGATCTGTTGAGCGAGGACGCCCGCCGCGAGGCGCGCTTCGACGCGCTTGCGATCGTCGGGATCACCGCCGACAGCCGCGCCGTCAAGCCGGGGTTTCTGTTCGTCGCGGTGCCGGGCACCAAGGCGGACGGCTTGGCGTTCGTTCCGCAAGCGCTCGCCGCGGGGGCGGCCGCCGTGATGGCGGAGCGCACGCCCGAGCGGCTTCCGGACGGCATCGCATTCGTGCAGGTCGGCAACGTGCGCCGCGCGCTCGCGCTCGCGGCGGCGAAATTCTTCCCGCGCCAGCCGGCGGTGATCGCGGCGGTCACCGGCACGAGCGGCAAGACCTCGGTCGCCGCCTTCACGCGGCATATCTGGGCCGCGCTCGACCACAGGGCCGCGAGCATCGGCACCGTCGGGGTGGTGACGCCGGATGCGGAAGTCTATGGCTCGCTGACGACGCCCGACCCGGTCGAGCTGCATCGCACGCTCGACGGGCTGGCGGGCGCCGGCATCACGCACCTCGCGCTCGAGGCGTCCTCGCACGGGCTCGACCAGCATCGGCTCGACGGCGTGCGGGTCGGCGTCGCGAGCTTCACCAACCTGTCGCGTGATCATCTCGACTATCATCCGACACTGGAGGCCTATCTCGCTGCGAAGCTGATCCTGTTCGAGCGCATCGTGCGGCCGGACGGCGCGGCCGTGATCGCGGCCGACAGCGCCGAGGCCGCGGCGGTCGTCGCGGCGGCGCGCCGGCGCGGCCTGACCGTGCTGACGGTCGGCCGCCAGGGCGACGGCATCCGACTCGTCGATGCGGAGATCGCCGGCTTCGCGCAGCGGCTGCGGCTAGCACACGCGGGCAAGACTTATAGTGTGCGCCTGCCGCTGGTCGGCGCCTTCCAGGTCGAGAACGCGCTGGTCGCGGCCGGCCAGGCGATCGTGAGCGGCTGCGAGCCCGCGGCCGTGTTCGCGGCGCTCGAGCACCTCGTGGGTGCCAAGGGCCGGCTCGAGCTGGTCGGGCGGCGCGCGGACGCGCCGATCTTCGTCGACTATGCGCATAAGCCCGACGCGCTCGCGAAAGCGCTCGAGGCGCTGCGTCCCTATGTGCGCGGACGACTCGTCGTCGTGTTCGGCGCCGGTGGCGACCGCGATCAGGGCAAACGGCCGATCATGGGCGCGATCGCGGCGGAAAAAGCCGACCGCGTCATCGTCACCGACGACAATCCGCGCAGCGAGGAGCCGGCGAAAATCCGCGCCGCGATCCTGGCGGCCGCGCCCGGCGCGGTCGAGATCGGCGACCGCCGCGAGGCCATCCGGCATGCGATCGGCGAGCTTTCCGCCGGCGACGTGCTGCTGATCGCGGGCAAAGGCCATGAAACCGGCCAGATCGTCGGCAAGCAGACACTGCCCTTCAGCGATCACGAGGCGGTTGCGGCCGCGCTCGAGGAGAATGCCGCATGAGCGCCCCCCTCTGGACGGTCGACGCGATGGCGACCGCCATGCGGGCCGCCCGCGTCGGCGCGCTGCCCGAAGCGATCCATGGCGTCTCGATCGACAGCCGTTCGATCGCGCCGGGCGAGGCGTACTTTGCGATCAAGGGCGATACCCATGACGGCCACGCCTTCGTGGCGGCGGCGCTCGCGAACGGCGCCGGCCTTGCGGTGGTCGCGGAGGGCAAGCGCGGCGAGATGGCGGCGGACGCGCCGCTGCTCGTGGTGCCGGACGTGCTCGCCGCCCTCGCGGATCTCGCGGCGGCCGCCCGCGCGCGCAGCGAGGGCAAGATCATCGCGGTGACGGGCTCGGTCGGCAAGACGTCGACCAAGGAGGCGCTGCGGCTCGCCTTGTCGCGCGACGGCGAGACCCATGCGTCGGTCGCCTCGTTCAACAATCACTGGGGCGTGCCGCTCTCGCTCGCGCGCCTGCCGCAGGGCGCCCGCTACGGCGTGTTCGAGATCGGCATGAACCACGCGGGCGAGATCACGCCGCTGACCAGGCTGGTGCGGCCGGACGTTGCGATCGTCACCACGGTCGCGCCGGTGCATCTCGAGTTCTTCGGATCGCTCGACGCGATCGCCGACGCCAAGGCGGAGATCTTTCTGGGCGTCGCACCGGGGGGCGTCGCGGTGATCAACCACGACAACGCGCAATTCGCCCGCCTCGCGCGCGCCGCCAAGCAGGCGGGCGTCGCCCGCATCGTCGCGTTCGGCGAGCACAAGAGCGCCGATGCGCGGCTCATCCGCTATGCGCTGCAGCCGGACGCCTCGACGGTCGAGGCCGACATCCTCGGCCATCGCGTCGCCTACAAGATCGGCGCCCCCGGCAAGCATCTCGTCCTCAATTCGCTCGCCGTGCTCGCGGCCGCGCAGCTCGTCGGCGCCGACCTCGCGCTGGTGGCGCTCGCGCTCGCCGAGCAGACGCCGGCGGCCGGGCGCGGCACCCGCATCGCGCTCGCGGTCCCGGGCGGCAGCGCGCTGCTGATCGACGAGAGCTACAACGCCAACCCGGTGTCGATGCACGCCGCGCTGGCGCTGCTCGGCCAGGCGCCGATCGGCGCGCGCGGGCGGCGCATCGCGGTGCTCGGCGACATGCTCGAGCTCGGCGCCGCGGGCGCCGAGCTGCACCGCGAGCTCGCCGGCGCGGTCCGCGAACATGCGATCGACCTCGTCTTCTGCGCCGGCCCGCTGATGGAGGCACTGTGGCAGGCGCTTCCCTCCGAGCGCCGGGGCGGTTATGCGAAGGATGCGGGCGCCCTCGAGGCCGAGGTCGTCGCCGCCGTGCGCGGCGGGGATGCCGTCATGATCAAGGGCTCGTTCGGCTCTCGCATGGCGCCGATCGTCAAGGCGCTCGTGCGCCGCTATCCGGCGCCCGCCGCGGCCGCGCAGGCCCGCGTTCCAATGCAAGGCTGACCTGATGCTCTATTGGATCTCATCGTTCTCCGACCAGGTCTCGGTCTTCCGCATCTTCCGCTACCTGACGGTGCGCACCGGCGGCGCGACCGTGACGGCCCTGATCTTCGTGTTCTGGTTCGGGCCGGCGATCATCAAGCTCTTGCGACTCAAGCAGGGCAAAGGTCAGCCGATCCGCACTGACGGTCCGGCCTCCCACCTTCTCACCAAGAAGGGCACGCCCACCATGGGCGGCCTGATGATCCTGTCGGGCTTGCTGGTCGGCGTGCTGCTGTGGGGCAATCTCGCCAGCCCCTATGTGTGGGTCGTGCTCGGCGTCACCCTCGGCTTCGGCGGCGTCGGCTTCTACGACGACTATCTCAAAGTCACGCGGCAGACTCATCGCGGCTTCCCGGGCTGGGCCCGCCTGCTGATCGAGATGCTGATCGCCGCTGCGGCCTGCGCCGCCATCAAGCTCATCGGGCCGTCCGAGATCTCCTCCGCCATCACCTTTCCGTTCTTCAAGCAGTTTCTCCTCGAGCTCGGCTGGTTCTTCGTCGTCTTCGGCGCCTTCATCATCGTCGGCGCCGGCAATGCCGTGAACCTCACCGATGGCCTCGACGGACTTGCGATCGGCCCCGTCATGATCGCGGCGGCGAGCTTCGGCTTCATCGCCTACCTGATCGGAAACTACAACTACACCTTGTTCCTGCAGATCCATTTCGTTCCCGGCACCGGCGAGCTCGCGGTGCTGTGCGGCGCCATGATCGGTGCCGGACTGGGCTTCCTGTGGTTCAATGCGCCGCCCGCGTCGATCTTCATGGGCGACACCGGCTCGCTCGCGCTCGGCGGGCTGATCGGCGCGGTCGCGGTCGCGACCAAGCAGGAGATCGCGCTCGCCGTCATCGGCGGGCTGTTCGTGCTGGAAGCCGTGTCGGTGATCGTGCAGGTGCTCTCGTTCAAGCTCACCGGCAGGCGGGTGTTCAAGATGGCCCCGCTGCATCATCATTTCGAGCAGCTCGGCTGGACCGAACCGCAGATCGTGATCCGCTTCTGGATCATCTCGATCGTGCTCGCGCTCGCCGGGCTGTCGACGCTGAAGCTGAGGTAGGCGCGATGAAGATGTTCGCTTCTCCCCAAGCACTGCGGGCCCTCTCCCCCGCTTGCGGGGGAGAGTGGGAGAGGGGGAAGCCGCGCACGCAGGCGCCGGCGACTTGCCCCCTCCTGGCGCGCTTCGCGCGCGTTCCTCCCCCGCAAGCGGGGGAGGGGAAGAACCCATGATCCCCGTCACCACATTTGCGGACCGCAAGGTCGCGGTGTTCGGGCTCGGCGCCTCGGGGCTCGCGAGCGCCAGCGCGCTGTTCGCGGGCGGCGCCGACGTGATCGGCTGGGACGACGATGCGGCGCGCGTCGAGCATGCGACGCAGGCCGGGATCCCGACCGCCGACCTGCGCGAGGTCGACTGGAGCAGGATCGCGGCGCTCGTGCTCGCGCCCGGCGTGCCGCTCACCCATCCGGCGCCGCACTGGACGGTCGGGCTCGCGCGCGCCGCCGGCGTCGAGGTGATCGGCGACATCGAGCTGTTCTGCCGCGAGCGGCGGCGCATCGCACCCGAACTCGATCTTCGTCGCGATCACGGGGACCAACGGCAAGTCGACCACCACGGCGCTGGTCGCGCACCTGCTGGAAAGCGCCGGCCACGAGACCGAGCTCGGCGGCAATATCGGCACCGCCATCCTGTCGCTCGAGCCACCCGTGCCAGGACGCGCGCACGTGATCGAGTGCTCGTCCTATCAGATCGATCTCGCGCCGAGCCTCGACCCGCTGATCGGCATCCTGCTCAATGTCAGCGAGGACCATCTCGACCGCCACGGCACGCTCGCCGAATACGCCGCCGTGAAGGAACGCCTGGTCGCACGCGCGCAACGCGCCGCGATCGTCGGCGTCGACGACCAATGGTGCCAGGCGGCGGCCGATCGCATCGAGCAGGCGGGCAAATCGGTGGTGCGCGTGTCGGTGCGCCGGCCGCTCGCCGACGGCATCTATGTGCAGGGCGAGCAGATCATGCGCGCCGCCGGCGCGAGCGCCAAGCCGATCGCGCTGCTCGGCGGCATCGGCTCGCTGCGCGGCGTCCACAACGCGCAGAATGCCGCCTGCGCGGCCGGCGCGGCGCTTGCGCTCGGGCTCGAGCCGAAGGCGATCCAGCAGGGCCTGTGGTCGTTCCCGGGCCTCGCGCACCGCATGGAGGAGATCGGTCGCAAGGGCAACGTGCTGTTCGTCAACGATTCCAAGGCGACCAACGCGGACGCGGCGGCGCGCGCGCTCGCATGCTTCGAGGACATCTTCTGGATCGCGGGCGGCAAGCCGAAGACCGGCGGCATCGTCCCGCTGGCGGAATTCTTCCCGCGCATCCGCAAGGCCTACCTGATCGGCGAGGCGGCGCCCGCATTCGCCGAAACGCTCGCCGGCAAGGCCGAGCACACGATCGTCGAGACGCTCGACCGCGCGGTCGCGGCGGCGGCGAACGATGCCGAGGCGTCGGGCCTCAAGGCGCCGGTGGTGCTGCTCTCGCCGGCCTGCGCCTCGTTCGACCAGTATCCGAATTTCGAGGTGCGCGGCGACAGGTTCCGCAGCCTGGTGCGGGCTATTCCGGGGCTTACAGAAAAAAAATAGCACGCGATCGGGCAAGCCCATCGCGCGCACGACGCATCGCGCCCAAGTTCGTTGCGCCCAAGCTCGTTCGCATCGTCACACGTCGATCACTCGATCAAACGTTGACGCCGCCCGCGTCCTCTCTTCCCGAAGGAAGAGAGGAACGAGGCGGACGTTTGACGCCTACGTCAGCGTTCGTCAGCGCCCAGCCGGCGCAGCCGGCGCAGCACCATTGGTGTCGTTCTTGTTGGTCTCACCACGCAGGATGTGCTGGCGCTTCGCGGTCGGCTTTTCAGCCTTCACGTTGTCGCGGAAGTTCTGCTGTGATTCGGTCGTCTGGTTCGAACGTTGCGCGTAGGCGCCGACGGGAACCAGCAGGAGGGCCGAGACGGCCGTGGCAGCGAGTACCTTTCTCATGCGCGATCTCCTTTCACGTGCATGTTGCGTAATTGACGAACGTCAACGGGTGCCCGCCGCAACCGTTCCGACCGGAATTCGGCGACCCGCACGGAAACGATCGCAGGGATGCGGGAACCGCAATTGTGGGAACCAGGTCGGCGCGCGGGCGTATGCGGGGAGGTACGACACGGTTGCACAACGACGAAAGGCAGCGTGGGGACACGCCGCCTTTCATCGTTCATGCGGGCCCATTATGCAGGCTCGATCGTCAGCCGATGGCCGCAGTCACGGCTTTCCCGCACGCCACCGTGTCGGCCGTGCCCTTGAGGTCGCGCGTGCGCAGCTTCGCTTCGGGCAGCACCCGCTCGATTGCGGCGACGATCGCGCGCGCGGCTTCGGCCTCGCCGAGATGCTCCAGCATCATCGGCGCCCGACCAGATCTGGCCGACCGGATTGGCGATGCCCTGGCCCGCGATATCGGGCGCCGAGCCGTGCACCGGCTCGAACAGGAGGGAAACTTGCGCTCCGGATTGATGTTGCCGGACGGCGCGATCCCGATCGTGCCCGTGCAGGCCGGGCCGAGGTCGGACAGGATGTCGCCGAACAGGTTGGACGCGACCACCACGTCGAAGCGGTCCGGGTTGAGCACGAACTGCGCCGTCAGAATGTCGATGTGGTACTGGTCCCACTTGATGTGCGGATAGTTCGCGGCCATCGCCTTCACGCGCTCGTCCCAATAAGGCATCGTGATCGAGATGCCGTTGGATTTGGTGGCCGAGGTCAGATGCTTCTTCGGCCGCGCGTTCGGCGAGCTCGAACGCGAACTTGAGCACGCGATCGACGCCGACGCGGGTCATCACGGTCTCCTGCATGCACGATCTCGCGCTCGGTGCCCGCGAACATGCGCCCGCCGATCGAGGAATATTCGCCCTCGGTGTTCTCGCGCACGACGAAGAAGTCGATGTCGCCCGGCTTGCGGCCGGCGAGCGGGCAGGGCACGCCGGGCATCAGCCGCACCGGCCGCAGGTTGACGTACTGGTCGAACTCGCGGCGGAACTGGATGAGCGAGCCCCACAGCGAGATGTGGTCGGGGATCTTCGCCGGCCAGCCGACCGCGCCGAAGAAGATCGCGTCGTGCTGGCCGATCTTCTCCTTCCAGTCCTCCGGCATCATGCGCTGGTGCTTCTCGTAGTAGTCCCAGCTCGCGAAGTCGAACCAGTCCTGCTGCACCTCGAAGCCGAAGCGCTTGGCCGCCGCCTCGAGCGCGCGCACGCCTTCGGGCATGACCTCCTTGCCGATGCCGTCGCCCGGAATGACGGCGACGCGGTAGACCCGGTTGGTGCTCATACGCTGATCCTCGCGCTGTCCCTCGACGTTGCGGCGGCCGGCCGCCGCGCTATCGGATAGAGCATTTGACGGTTAGGATACAACAGGCGCGCGGACGAAAACGTCGCGCCGCGTGGAGGATTTCGCCGGGGAGACGCATGGGCACCCTCGACCAGATCGAGCCGATCGAGACGGCGAGCGCCGACGAGCTGCGCGCGCTGCAGCTCGAGCGCCTGAAGGAGGCCGTGAGCCTCGCCTATGAGCGCGTCCCGCACTACCGCAAGAAATTCGACGGCGGCGGGCGTGCACCCGTCCGACCTCCGAGCAGCCTCGCCGACATCGCCAAGTTTCCCTTCACCACCAAGGAGCGATCTGCGGCAGAACTATCCGTTCGGCATGTTCGCGGTGCCGATGGACGACATCGTGCGCATCCATGCGTCGAGCGGCACGACCGGCAAGCCCACCGTCGTCGGCTACACGCAAGGGCGACATCGACACCTGGTCGCTGCTGATGGCGCGCTCGATCCGCGCCGCCGGCGGGCGCTCGACCGACAAGATCCATGTCGCCTACGGCTACGGGCTGTTCACCGGCGGGCTCGGCGCCCATTACGGCGGCGAACGTCTCGGCGCCGCGGTGATCCCGGTCGGCGGCGGCTTCACCGAGCGGCAGGTGCAGCTCATCGTCGATTTCACAGCCCGACATCATCATGGTGACGCCGTCCTACATGCTGGCGATCGCCGACGAGTTCGAGCGCCAGGGCATCGACGCCGCGCGATGCAGCCTGCGGCTCGGCATCTTCGGCGCCGAGCCGTGGAGCGAGGGCATGCGGGCCGAGATCGAGCGGCGGCTCGGCATCGACGCGCTCGACCTCTACGGCCTGTCCGAGGTGATGGGCCCGGGCGTCGGCGCAGGAATGCATCGAGACCAAGGATGGCCTGACGATCTGGGAGGATCATTTCTATCCCGAGATCATCGATCCCCAGTCCGGGCGGCCGGTTGCCGACGGCGAGGCCGGCGAACTCGTGATCACCACGCTGACCAAGGAAGGCATGCCGCTGATCCGCTATCGCACCCGCGACCTGACGCGCCTGCTGCCCGGCACCGCGCGCGTCATGCGGCGCATGGAGCGCGTCAAAGGGCGCAGCGACGACATGCTGATCATCCGCGGCGTCAACGTATTTCCCATCGCAGATCGAGGCGGTGCTGGCGCAGGAGGAGCGGCTCGCGCCGCACTACGTGCTCGAGCTGCGCCGGCCCGAGCGGCTCGACGAGCTCGATGTGGTGGTCGAGACGCGCGCGCCGGCCGGCGCGCTGGCGGCGCGACGATGTGGCGGCGCTCGAACGCAACGGCCGAGCATCTGATCAAGGCGTTCGTCGGCGTCACGACGCGCGTGCGCGTGGTCGCGCCGGGCACGATCGAGCGCTCGCAGGGCAAGGCCAAGCGGGTCGTCGATCTGCGGCCGAAAGGGCTGAGCATGGCGAAACCGAGCGATGGCGCGGCGGAGCGCGGCGTGCTGCGCGCAGGCGGCATTCCGGATGCGGCGATCGATGCGCGGATTGCCGCCGCGCCGGAGACGGGCGGCGTGTTCGCCGAGGATTGCGCGGCGCTACGGCCGTGTTCTGGCGCGTCTGCGACGAGCTGGTCGCGCATCTGCCGAAGCAGCCCGAACGCGCGGCCGAGCACGCGGCGGCGGCTGAAACGATCTTCCGCGATGCGCGCGCGGCGCGGCGAGCGGTTCCTGCGCGTCCATGCGAAGCGCCGTCTATGCGGCGCTGCACGCACGGCTATTCGCGCTTCGTCCGGGTGGAGGACCTGGTGTTCAGCCGCGGCCGAGGCGATTCCCGGGCCTGGTGCCGACGCGCGAGCAGGTCGCGGCCGAGGCGGCGCTGCTCCAGCGCGACAAGGACGGCCTGGAGATCGACCAGGGGCATTCTGCTGTCGCACATTCTCGGCCACGAGCGCGCCGGGCGCGCATCTCTGCCACGCCATGCTGCTGCCGCGGCCGGAGACCGCCGAGCATCTGGCGCGGTTCGCGGCCGACGGCGTCGTCGACCTCGGCCGCGGCCCGGGTCGAGCGGCGCGGCCGCGCCGTCCATCTGACGGCGCAGAACCCGCGCTACCTCAATGCCGAGGACCAGACCACGCTCGACGCCATGGAGATCGCGGTCGACGTCGCGATCCTCGACCCGCAGACCGAGATCGCGGTGCTGCGCGGCGGCACGGTCGAGCACGCGAAATACGCGGGCCGGCATATCTTCGGCAGCGGCATCAACCTGACGCATCTCTATCGCGGCAAGATCCCGTTCGTCTGGTTCATGCAGCGCGACCTGGGCTTCGTGCACAAGTTCATGCGCGGCGTCGCCCGCGCGGACGAGCTGCCCGACGACGTGCACGGCACGGCGATCGAGAAGCCGTGGATCGCGGCGGTCGACAGCTTCGCGATCGGCGGCCATTGCCAGATTCTGCTCACGCATGGATTACGTGCTCGCGGCCGACGATGCGTTCATGACGCTGCCGGCGCGCAAGGAGGGCATCATCCCGGGCGCCGCCAACCTGCGGCTGCCGCGCTTCACCGGCGACCGCCTCGCGCGGCAGTTGATCCAGTACGAGCGCAAGCTGCGTGTGCGATCAGTCCGGAGGGGCGGCTGATCTGCGACGAGATCGCGCCGGCCGCCGAGATGGACGCCGCGATCGAGCGCGTCGTCGACGGCCTGACCAGCTCGGGCGCCGTGGGCGCGGTCGGCAACCGCCGCGCGTTCCGCGTCGGCGAGGAGCCGTTCGATCTCTTCCGCCGCTATTGCGCCGTCTATGCGCGCGAGCAGGCCTATTGCCATTTCAGCCCGGCGCTGATCGCCAATCTCGAGCGTCACTGGAACGCGCAGAACCGCAAGGGCTGACGGCGCGGGTGTGCGCCTGACCCGTAGGGTGGGCAAGGCGCATTCCTCTGCATCACCGCGTGGGCAAAACCGCCCGTGCGCCTTGCCCACACGGCATGCGTCGTGAGAGCGGCTTTGCCCACCCTACAGGCTGACGGCGTGCCCGATGTAAGCTTGCGCCCGCGCGCGCCACATTACTGCCCGGGCACGAAGGTGCAGTCCGCGCCGCTGCCGTCGCGCTGCTTCACGGCGTTCGGATCGATCGTGCAGGCCAGCGTCTTGAGCGCCTCGTAGATCGTGCCGGCCGCGCCGTCGCCCGGCACGCCGACCTCGATGATCGTCGCGTAGAGCTCGTGCGCGGCGCGGCCCGCGAGGCTTGCCTTCTTGGTGCCGAAGGTGAGCACGCAGGAATGCGCCGAGATGTCGACATTGCTGGAGCGGCACACGACGCTGTCGGCCTTCACGACGATCCTCTTGCCCGCCGGATAATGAAAATTGAGATTGCCGTCGAGCATGCGCGACAGCGCGTTCTTGTCGGCGGCGCCGAGTGCCGGCGAATGCGCGCCGACGAGCGCCGCGAGCGCAAGCCCGCTGCTGCCGCCCGTCTGCTGGGCGTGCGCCGATGTGGCCGCGATGAGCAACACGGGAGCAAGCAAAGCCGCGAGTTTTAGCATCTGGTCCGTCCCTCCATGCCGGCGGCTGGTTGCGCCGCCACACGCCGAAATAGCACTGAGTTTTACATCTATCTGACGTTCAGGCCAAGCCGCGCCATCAGCGCCGGCGTCGGCTGGCCGTCCGGCACCATGCCGAACTTCGCCTGCAGCGCGCGGATCGCGTCGCGCTGGTCGAAGTCGAGGCGGCCGGCGAAATCGTGCACCGGATAGCCGAGCTCCACGAGCTTGTGCTGGAGCGCGATGCGGGCGTCGCGCGAGAGCTGCGGGTCATCCTTCGGCCAAGCGGCGCGGAACGGCGCGCCGCCGTGCATGCGGTCGGCGAGGTGGCCGACCGCGATCGCATAGACGTCGGAGTTGTTGTAGAGCTTGATCACGTTGAAGTTGGCGGTGACCAGGAAGGCCGGGCCGGCGGCGCCGCTCGGAAACAGCAGGAAGCCGTCGCCCTCGCGCGGCAGCGCGCCGCCGTCGGCGCGCCGCACGCCGCGTTGCGTCCACTCTGCGAACGAGCCGCGGCTCGTGCGATAGTCGAAGCCCTGCGGCAACGCGACCTCGTAGCCCCAGGTCAGGCCGCGCTGCCAGCCGCTGCGCGCCAGATAGTTGGCGATCGAGGCCAGGACGTCCGGCGCGCTGGTCCAGATGTCGCGCCGGCCGTCACCCGTGAAGTCGACCGCATAAGCGTAGAAGCTCGACGGCATGAACTGCGGCTGACCCATGGCGCCCGCCCACGAGCCGCGCATGCGCTCGCGCGCGATGTGGCCTTCCTGCAGGATGCGCAGCGCGATCAGCAGCTCGTTGCGGAAATAGGGGTCGCGGTAGCGCGCCTCGGCGAGCGTCGCGAGCGAGCGGATCACGTCCCAGCGGTCCTCGCCCGCGCCGTACGAGCTCTCGATGCCCCACAGCGCGAGCACGATCCAGCGCTCGACGCCGTATTGCTTCTCGATCGCGTCGAGCACCGACGCCAACTGCGCGGCCTTGTCGGCACCGGCCGCGACGCGCGATTTCGACGCGACCGAGTTGACGTAGTCGCCGACCGGCTTGCCGTATTCGGGCTCGCGATGGGTCGCGGCGATCACGCGCGGATCGGGTGTGAAGCCCGCGAAGGCCCGGTCGAAGGTCGCCCGCGTGACGCCCTGCTTCTGCGCCTCGGGCCACAGCGCGCCGAGGAATGCGGTGACGCGCGCGTTGCTCGCGGCGGCGTCGGCGAGCGGGTCGGCGCGGGCCGGGACGAGCGCGGCGGCGCAGATCAGGAGAGCGACGGCAAAGCGAAGCATGCGGGGAACATAACGGAGTTGCTGGCCTAAGTCCGTATGCTTAGGCTAACACATCGTCATGGCCGGCATCGCCTATGTCCCGGCTCCACGTCTTCATTCAGCGTGTGAAGGAAGACGTGGATGCCCGCGACGAGCGCGGGCATGACGAGGGGAGCGTGCATGCGCATCGCGATCGTGAACATAGGCTCGATCGTGTCGGGCGACCTCGATCGCCCGCTCGTCGCGGGCGACACGATCGTCACCGAGGACGCGCGCATCGTCAGCGTCGGCACCGCGGCGGCCGCGGCCATCGAGGCGTGCGACGTCGTCATCGACGCCGACCGCACGACCGCGATCCCGGGCCTGATCAATTCGCACGTGCACATCACGTTCGGCGACTACACGCCGCGCCAGCAGACCATCGGTTATCTCGCAAGCTACCTGCACGGCGGCGTCACCATGGCGATCAGCGCCTCCGAGGTGCACGTGCCGGGCCGGCCGCGCGACGCCGACGGCGTCAAGGCGCTCGCGGTCGCGGCGCACAAGTGCTTCAAGGACTATCGGCCGGGCGGCATGCGCGTGCATGCGGGCTCGGTCATTCTCGAGCCGACGCTCACCGGCAACGATCTCGGCGAGATCGCCAAGCAGGGCGTGTGGCTCGCCAAGGCGGGCTTCGGCGCGTTTGCGAGCGCCTACGATTACGGGCCGCTGATCGCGGCGGCGCACGCTCATCATATGGTCACGACCGTGCATACGGGCGGGTCGTCGATCCCGGGCTCGGGCGCGATCACGGGCGACCATCTGCTGGCGCTCAAGCCCGACGTCTCGTTCCACGTCAACGGCGGGCCGACCGCGATGCCGGACCGCGACTTCGAGCGCCTCATCGTCGAGAGCGACATCGCGCTGCAGATCTGCACTGCCGGCAACCTGCGCACCGCGCTTCTGTGCGCGACGGCGGCCGAGCGCCACCGCGCCTTCGGTCGCGTGCTCATCGCGACCGACACGCCGACCGGCTCGGGCGTGATGCCGCTCGGCATGCTCTACACCATCGCGCATCTCGCGAGCCTCGGCGGCATCGCGCCGGAGCGCGCGATCGCGGCCGCCACGGGGAGCAACGCGCGCGTCTACCGGCTCGACAGCGGGGTGCTGGCGGCCGGCCGCGCGGCCGATGTCGCGCTGATCGATGCGCCGGACGGCGGCACGCAGACGAGCGCGCTCGATGCGATCCGTCACGGCGATATCGCGGCGGTCGGCGCCGTGGTCGCGGGCGGCGAGCCGCGCTTCGTCGGCCGCAGCCGCAACACGCCGGCGACGACGCGCAAGGTGCGTGTCGCGCGCTGCACGCTGCCGCGCGACTTCTCCGCAGGCAGTCACTGATCCCGACAACTGCTGGTTAGGCGCAGCAGTTTGGCGCAGGCGCTGGCGAATGGCACCAATGCGCCGCGCGACTTGTTGTCGGTCGCGCTTTAGGCCTAACATTTGCATACTTCGTCTTTCGCTGGAGTTGTCTTTCGCCGGAGACTGCCCTTTTGCTGAGGAGTAGCCGATGCGCGCGCGTACAGTAGTGATTGCATTGCTCGCCCTGCTGCCGTTTTCGCTCGCGGCGCCCGGCGCGCGGGCGGCGGAGCTGCAAAAGCTGCGCATCACGGTGCCGACGATCTCGACGATCTTCTATCCGCTCTACTACGGCCAGGAGAAAGGCATCTTCGCCAAGGAAGGGCTGGAGATCGAGGTCATCTCGACCAACGGCGACGGCCCCGACGTCGACGCGGTGATTTCCGGCAGCGCGCAATTCGCGATCTCGACGCCCAACCGGCTGTTCACCGCCTACGAGCAGGGCAAGCCGCTCAAGGCGGTCGCCATGCTGGCGCGGCGCATGGCGATCGACTGCGCGATGAACAAGCAGGTTGCCGACAAGCTCGGCATCACCACGGCCACGCCCCTCGACACCAAGCTCAAGGCGCTCAAGGGCCTGACCGTCGCCGGGACGCGGCCGGGAGCCTTCACGTACGTGCTGCTCGACATCTACGGTAAGCGCGTCGGGCTGACGGCGCAGAAGGATTTCCAGCTGATCGGCGTCGGCGGGCTCAACTCGATGCTGCCGGCGGTGGAAAACAACCGCATTGCGGTCGGCTGCACCGGCAGCCCGTTCACCGAGCTCGCGGTCTCGCGCGCCAAGGCGATCCGCCTCACCAACAATGCGCGCGGCGACGATCCGGCGTTCGACGATTTCCTGTTCGAGATGGTCTATGCGACGCCCGAGTACCTGAAGGCCAACCCCGACGTCACGCGCCGTTTCCTGCGCGCGCTGTTCGCCTCGGTGAAGGAGATCCTCGACACGCCCTCCGAGAGCCACATGCCGATGCTCAAGAAGCTGTTCGGCGGCGTTCCCGACGACGTGTTGCTCGAGACCTTCGAGAACACCAAGCGCATCTATTCCCGCGACGGCCTGGTCACGCCCGGCTCGGTGCGCAAGGCCGGCGCCTTCATGGTCGAGAGCGGCGCCGTCAAGACGCCGGCGACCTTCGATCAGGTGGCGGACGACAGCTTCCTCGACAAGCACTGAGCGGCGGGCCCCGTGCTGCAGATCGAGGGCATCCGCAAGGAATTTTCCGGCGGAGCGGTGCCGGTGGTGGCGCTCGAGGCGGTCGACCTCGCGATCGAGCGCGGCGAGTTCGTCACCCTGGTCGGGCCGAGCGGCTGCGGCAAGTCGAGCCTGCTCACGCTCATCTCCGGGCTCGCGCCGCCCTCCGGCGGGCGCATCCGCCTCGACGGCCGCGAGATCGCCGGCACCGACCGCCAGGTCGGCTTCATCACCCAGCAGGACAACCTGTTTCCCTGGCGCACGCTGATCGACAACGTCGCGCTCGCGCTCGAGCTTGCCGGCGTCGGTGCCGCCGAGCGCCGGCGCGAGGCGACGCGCTGGATCAAGCGCGTCGGCCTCGACGGCTTCGAGGCGGCCTATCCGCACCAACTCTCGGGCGGCATGCGCCAGCGCGCCAACATCATCCGCACGCTGATCTATGCGCCGTCCGTCATCCTGATGGACGAGCCGTTCGGCCCGCTCGACGCGCAGACACGGCAAAGCCTGCAGGCGCTGCTGCTGTCGATCTGGGAAACGCAGCGCTCGACGGTGCTGTTCGTCACCCACGACCTCACCGAGGCGATCGCGCTTGCCGACCGCGTGGTGCTGATGAGCGCGCGGCCGGGCCGCATCGTGCGCGTCGACCAAGTCGACATCCCGCGGCCGCGTGACATCTTCCATTTGCACGACCTTCCCGAGTTCCGCCGCCTCTACGATGCGTTGTGGAACGAACTCGCGGTTCAGCTCGATGGCTTCGACCGAAGTGCCCACTGACGGCGCGATCGTGCGCAGTACGCCGGCGGTGCCCGCGCCGCGCCGGCGTGCGCGCCCGTCCTGGTTCTCGCCCGACAACACGCTGTCGATCCAGGTGAGCCGTGCCGTCTTCGCGGTCGTGGTTTTGGGCCTGTGGCAATACGGCGCCGACCGCTGGTTCGATTCGTTCTACTTCAGCGCGCCGCTCAGGATCTTCGCGCAGGTCGGAACGGAGCTGATCACTCCCGCCTTCTACCACGACCTGTGGGTGACGACGTTCGAGATGATCCTCGGTTTCGGGATCGGCGCGGGCGGCGGCATCGTGCTCGGTGTGCTTTTGGCCCGTTCAGCCTACGTCGCCAAGATGCTCGATCCGTTCCTGCTCGCGCTCTACAGCATTCCGCGCGTCGCGCTCGCGCCGATGCTGATCGTGTGGTTCGGCATCGGCTACTCGTCCAAGGTCTTCCTTGCCGCGACGCTGGTGTTCTTCGTCGTTTTCTTCAATACGCTGGCCGGCATCCGCAGCGTCGACAAGGCGCTGTGCGACATCGCGCGCGTCATGCAGGCGACCGAGTGGCAGGTCTTCAAGAAGGTGATGCTGCCGAGCGCGTCGAGCTGGATCCTCACCAGCATCAAGGTCAGCCTTCCGTTCGCGCTGGTCGGCGTGATCTTCGGCGAATACCTGGTGTCGTCGGAAGGGCTGGGCTTCCGCCTCAACAACTATTCGACCAACTACAATATCAACGGCGCCATGGCGATCATCTTCCTGATGATGGTGCTCATGCTGGCGCTCACCGCCATCACCAACGCGATGGAGGCTCGCCTGCTGCGCTGGCGCCCGAAATCGGCGGCCGAGCAGTTCGCCCGGTCGTAAGGCGAGGGAACGATGACCGAGAAGCTCGCCCGTTCGGTGATCCAGCCGAAGAATCCGCGGCTCAATGTGTCGCGCAACGCCAACCTGCCGCATGTGCCGGGCATCCGCGTCGGCGATTACATCTTTCTCTCCGGGATGGGGCCGATCGATCCCGAGACCGGCGCGCGTTTCCACGGCCCGATCGGCGAGCAGGTGCGCATGACGCTCGGCAACATACGCCACATGCTCGAATCCGCCGGCTCCTCGCTCGATCGGGTGGTGCGCATCCAGGTGGTGCTCGCCGACATCGCGCACATGGCCGAGATGGATCGGGTGTATCGCGAGTTCTTTCCCAGGGATCCGCCGGCGCGCACCGCCTGGTCGATGCAGCTTCGCTTCGGCAACGGCTGCGAGATCGAATGCGTGGCGCTGGCGGGGTCGTGAGGTAAGCACTGCGCCTGCGCTCCCTCTCCCCGCTCTTGCGGGGAGAGGGTTGGGGTAAGGGGCGCTGAGTCGCAGCAAGGCACATCATGAGTAACGACTCGCCGAGAGGCCCCCTCACCCCGACCCTCTCCCCGCACGCGGGGAGAGGGAGCGCTGACGCTGTGCGAAGCCAAATGCGATTGCCCTGCCCCGAGGGTGAGGGTAGTGGAGGAGACATCAATGCGTGAGGTCATCGCCGCGCCGGCGCCCGGGCTCGATTTCCGCGCCCACTACGGGCATCACCAGTCGCCCGCGATCCGTGCCGGCGGCCTGATCTTCTGCTCCGGCATGCTGCCGATCGATCCCGACACCGGCGAGCGCCAGCACGGCACGCTGACCAGCGAGGCGCATTGCATCTTCGGTAATCTCAAGCTGCTGCTCGAGTTCGGCCGGCTCGTCGCTCGACCGCCTCGTGCAGGTGCATGCGCTGATCTACGACAGCATCGAGTATGACGTGCTCAACCGGGTCTATCGACAATACGTCGCGAACGGGCCGCCGGCGCGCACCGTATGGACCGCGCAGAGCGAGGCCGGCTTCAAGATCCAGCTCGACGTCGTCGCGGCGGCGTGAGGAGGAAGATCATGCCGCTCGAGCGCTCCGTCGTTGCTCCGCCCCCAGGCCTCGATGCCGCCGCGTCGCTCGGCCAGCCCGCGTCGACCCTGGTGTGCGGGGGACCTTTCCTGTTCGTCTCCGGGCTCGTGGCGGTCGATCCCGCGACCGGCCAGCGCGCGCCCGGCACGACCGCGAGCGAGACGCGGCTGATTCTGACCAACCTCAAGCGCATGCTGGAGGCCGCCGGCTCGTCCATGGATAAAGTCGTCAAGGTCAACGTGCTGCTCGCCAGCATGCTGGAAGCGGTGCCGATGAACGACGTCTATGCGACGTTCTTCCCCGATCCCCCGCCGGCGCGCACCGTTTGCGGGGCCCGCCTGCCGGAGGGCTGCCGCGTGATGATCGAGTGCACCGCGCTGGCGTGACGTGCGGCCGCCCGGCGGGCTTGACCGATAGGCCGGTTACGGGTCATTGCGAGGCGCGTAGCGCCGAGGCAATCAAGACCAGCGAGTCGCGGCCTGAGATGCTTCGGCGGGCTTCACCTGCCTCGCAATGACGAGAGATCACATGACGCACGACGAACTGAAAGAGAAGATGATCTGGGCCGGGAAGGTCCTGGTCGGCGAGGGCCAGGACGATTTCACCCGTGGCCACATCTCGGTGCTGCTGCCCGACAACCCGGCGCGCTTCTTCATGAAGGCGCACAGCATCGGGCTCGACGAGATCACGATGGACAATATCCTGACCATCGACCTCGACGGCAACGTCGCGGCGGGGAATGCCAAGCGGCACAGCGAGGTCTACATCCATTCGGAGATCTTCAAGGCGCGCGCCGACGTCGCCTGCGTGCTGCACACGCATCCGCCGTACTCGATCGCGCTGTCGTCGAGCGGGCGGCCGCTCAAGGCCTACAGCCAGCCGGGCGCGCTGTTTCACGACTCGGTCGGGCTCTACGACGACACGATCAACCTGATCCGCTCGCCCGAGATGGGCGCCGGCGTCGCGCGCGCGCTCGGCCCGCGCCGTGCTGTGCTGCTCAAGAACCACGGCGTGGTCGTCACGGGGCAGACGATCGAGGAGTTGGTGATCTCGACCATCATGCTGGAGAATGCCGCCATGATCCAGATGATCGCCGAGGCGGCCGGCACGCCGGCGCCGGAATTTCCGCTCGCCGACATCCAGAAGCTCAAACACGACCTCAGCCGGCCCGAGCAGTTCAAGATCAACTTCGACTACCTGGTGCGGCGGGCGAAGCGGCGGGGGTGAGCGGCCGCTGGGCCTTGCTGGCTTCGTCATCGAGCATCTGCCGCGGCATGGATTGACGCTCTCTGCGCCGGCGAGTACTGTGAAAATATGAAGAATATCACAGTTTCTGTGGACGACGAGACATACCGACGGGCGCGCATGAAGGCCGCCGAACAGGACACCTCGGTGTCGGCCCTGGTGAAGGCTTTTCTCATTGCGCTCGCCGAGGAAGAAAGCGACGCCGAACGCCTGCGGCGCGAGGAGCGCGCGTTGCGCGCCCGCATCAAGGCCTTTCGCGCCGCCGACCGGCTGCCGCGCGACCAGACGCACGAACGCGGCCGCGACGCATGAGCGCGCCGCGCTTTCTCGACACCAGCATCCTGCTCTATTCGATCAGCCGCGCGCGCGAGGAGCTCGAAAAGCGCATGATCGCCGAAGTGCTGCTCGACTCCGGCGACAATGCGCTGTCCGTCCAAGTGCTGCAGGAGTTCTACGTCCAGGCAACGCGCCCGCCGCGCGCGGACTCTCTGCCGCATGACATCGCCGCCGGCCTCATGCGCACCTGGCTGCGCTTCCGGGTGCAGGAGATCACGCTGCCGGTCATGCTCGGCGCGCTGGAGATCAAAGCCGCGCACCGCCTCTCCTACTGGGACGCCGCGATCGTCTCCGCCGCCTGCGCGCTCGGCTGCCGCGAGATCCTGTCGGAGGACATGGCGCACGGACAGGAGATCGAGCGCGTTGTGGTGGTAAACCCGTTTCGGTGAGGATAGGAGTGCGTTGACCCCAGCGCGTTAGACGAGCACGGCATGAACGCTTCGCCAAATTTGCTGTTGCTGCTATGAATTGAGAGACTCAATACGGAGCCGGCAATGGCCGTTCGGCTTGTTGTCGCTGTCACAGACCGGGAATGGTTTGATCATCTCGCGGCAAAGAAATCTTTGCCTGAGGTCAACTTCTGGGCGCCGGGCGCGGCGCCGTTTAGGGCCTTGCAACCGGGCGAACTATTTCTCTTCAAACTGCACGCTCCCTTGAATTTTGTCGTCGGCGGTGGGGTGTTCACGTACGCCAATGCGATTCCCTGTTCTCTAGCGTGGGAAGCATTTCGTGAGGCGAACGGAGCGGATTCGCTCGGAGAAATGCGACGACAAATCATCAAGTATCGCCGTGCTGACCCCGCGGACCGTGGTGATTTTCTAATCGGATGCCGCATTCTGACGAAACCGTTCTTCTTTCCCGAATCTGAGTGGATACCAGTGCCGTCAAGTTGGTCTCGCAACATCGTCACGTTCAAGACGTATGATGCGTCTGAGGCTGATGGTGCGGCGCTTTGGAATGCCGTTCAGGATCGGCTGACACTCAGCGATGCACCTTTGTTCGCTGCCGAAAGGGAGCAGGAACGATATGGCGCTCCCGCCTTGGTGCGACCACGTCTCGGACAAGGAACATTTCGTATCATTGTGACCGATGCCTATCAGCGCCGGTGTGCGATCACCCGAGAGCGAACATTACCGGCGCTTGAAGCCGCACACATCAAGCCGTTCGCCGAAGGCGGTTCGCATGACCCGAGCAATGGCCTTCTACTCCGTCGGGACATTCATTCGTTATTCGATGCTGGCTACGTCACCGTGACGCCTGATCTACGGTTCAGGGTAAGCCGAAAGATCAAGGAGGAGTTCGAAAATGGACGCGACTACTATGCCATGGACCAGCAGGCCATTGTGCCAGTGAATATCCATGGGTCAGAGCCCGACGGCCTGACGCTCCGATGGCACAACGAGGAGCGGTTCCTCGGGTAGCAACAGTGGCGCGCAGCCAGTGTATCTTCGATTCTCAATTTTTCCTTAACCCCCCGGCAACCATACTCTCTCCCGGCACACCACCCGCACCACCGCCTCGGAGGCCCCAGCATGGTTTCGCGCGCCCAACGCACGCCGTTTGCGGCCTGGTGGTGGACGGTCGACCGGCCGATGCTGGCGGCGCTGATCGCGCTGATGCTGGCCGGCATCATCCTGTCGCTGGCCGCGAGTTCCGCCGGTCGCGGCGCGCATCGGGCTCGATCCGTTCTATTTCGTGCACCGCCAAGTGATGTATCTGGTGCCGGCGCTCGTCGTGATGCTGGGCACCTCGTTCCTCGCGCCGCGCCACATCCGGCGCATCGCGCTCGTGGTCTTCGCGGTCGCGTTCGTGATGGTGCTGGCGACGCCGTTCCTCGGCGCCGAGGTCAAGGGCGCGCGGCGCTGGATCGTGCTGTTCGGCGTCAACATCCAGCCGTCCGAGTTCCTCAAGCCCGCCTTCGTGATCCTGATTGCCTGGCTGTTCGCCGAGTTGTCGAAAAAGCCCGAGATGCCCGCCAACACGCTGGCGCTCGTCATGCTGGGCGCGACCGTCACGGCGCTGGTGCGCCAGCCCGACTTCGGCCAGACGATGCTGATCGTGCTGGTGTGGGGCGCGCTGTTCTTCACCGCCGGCATGCGGGTGATCTGGGTGATCGGGCTCGCCGGCACGGCGGCGGCGGGCCTTGCGGGCGCCTATTTCACGGTGCCGTATGTGATGCGAAGAATTCAGCGCTTCCTCGATCCGGCCTCGGGCGATACCTTCCAGATCGACACCGCGATCGACGCCTTCCGCCACGGCGGCTGGTTCGGCCGCGGGCCGGGCGAGGGGACCGTCAAGCAATACCTGCCCGATGCGCATGCGGATTTCGTGTTCGCGGTCGCGGCCGAGGAGTTCGGCATCGTGCTCTGCCTCATCCTGCTCGCGCTCTTCTGTTTCATCGTGATGCGCGCGCTCACGCGCGCGATGAAAAGTGATGATCCGTTCGCGCGCTTCGCGACCGCGGGCCTCGCGATCCTGTTCGGCGCGCAATCGGCGATCAACATGGCGGTCAACGTCTCGCTCATCCCCGCGAAGGGCATGACGCTGCCGTTCATCTCCTACGGCGGCTCCTCGATCATCTCGCTTGCCTACGGCATGGGCATGCTGATCGCGCTCACCCGCGAGCGCCCGCGCGCCGGGCTGATCGCGAACGCCGAGCCGCCGGCGCTGGTGGCGAGCCCGGCCTGATGGTGGACGCTGCGGCCAGCACGCGGGTCGACGCGCCGCTCGTGGTGGTCGCGGCCGGCGGGACGGGCGGCCATCTGTTTCCGGCCGAGGCGCTCGCGGTCGCGCTCGCCAAGCGCGGCGTCGTGGTCGATCTCGCGACCGACGAGCGCGCGGCGCTCTACGGCCAGGATTTTCCGGCGCGGCAGACCCACATCATTCCGAGCGCCACCATGCGCGGGCGCGATCCGCTCTCGCTCGCGCGCACCGGCCTGGCGCTGACGCGCGGCACCGTGCGCGCTTTCGGCCTGTTCGGCCGGCTGCGGCCGGCGGCCGTGATCGGCTTCGGCGGCTATCCGACCATCCCGCCGGTGCTCGCCGCCGCCTGGCGGCGCATCCCGACGCTGATCCACGAGCAGAACGGCGTGATGGGCCGCGCCAACCGGATGCTCAGCACGCGCGTGCGCGCGATCGCGACGAGCTTTGCGGGCGCGCTCGCGCGCGAGCCGGCGCTCGCCGCCAAGGCGACGCATACGGGCAATCCGGTGCGCCCGGCCGTGATCGAGGCCGCCAAGGTGCTCTACGTGCCGCCCGCGCGGCCCGGGCCGATCAACCTGCTCGTGTTCGGCGGCAGCCAGGGCGCGCGCATCATGGCCGACATCGCGCCGGCGGCGGTCGAGCTCCTGCCGCTCGCGGTGCGCGCCAACCTCGCCGTCACCCAGCAGGCGCGGCCGGAGGACATCGAACGCGTGCGCGCGATTTATGCGCGGCTCGGCACGCCGGCCGAGATCGCGCCGTTCTTCGCGGATCTCCCGGCGCGCATCGCGCGAAGCCATCTGGTGGTGAGCCGCTCGGGCGCCTCGACGGTCGCGGAGCTCTCGACAATAGGCCGCCCCGCGATCCTGGTGCCGCTACCGCACGCGCTCGACCAGGACCAGCTCGCCAACGCGACCGTGCTGGAGCAGGCAGGCGGCGCGATAAGGATTGACCAGGCGGCATTTACGCCCGACAAGCTCGCCTCCGAGATCGCCCGCATCGTGGTCGAGCCGGAGCGGCTGGCCATCATGGCGCAGCGCGCGCGCGCCGCCGGCGTCCCGGACGCGGCCGACCGGCTCGCCGAGCTGGTATTGCGGGTGGCCGGTCTTATCGGTGACGCATGACCTATTCGGAAAACCGGTCTCCACTTTTCGGGGTCATACTTGAGGGCGAAAGGGTTCACCTGACATGAAACTGCCGCGCGACATCGGACCGATTCATTTCGTCGGCATCGGCGGCATCGGCATGAGCGGCATCGCCGAGGTGCTGGCGAACCTCGGCTATACGGTGACGGGCTCGGACGTCGCCGACAGCGCCAACGTGAAGCGGCTGCGCGACCAGGGCATCCGGGTCGCGATCGGGCACAAGGCGGACAACATCGACGGCGCCGACGTGCTGGTCGTCTCTTCGGCGATCAAGCGCGACAATCCGGAGCTCGTGGCGGCGCGCGCGCAGCGCCGTCCGGTGGTGCGGCGCGCCGAGATGCTCGCCGAGCTCATGCGGCTCAAGAGCTGCGTCGCGATCGCGGGCACGCACGGCAAGACCACGACCACGTCGATGGTCGCGACGCTGCTCGACGCTGGCCATTTCGATCCGACCGTGATCAATGGCGGCATCATCAACGCCTACGGCACCAATGCGCGGCTCGGCGCCGGCGACTGGATGGTGGTCGAGGCGGATGAATCCGACGGCACCTTCCTCAAGCTCCCGGCCGACGTCGCGATCGTCACCAACGTCGATCCCGAGCACCTCGACCACTTCCACACCTTCGAGGCCGTGCAGGCGGCGTTCCAGGCCTTCGTCGAGAACGTGCCGTTCTACGGCTTCGCCGTGATGTGCACCGACCATCCGGTGGTGCAGCAACTGGTCGGCCGCATCGAGGATCGGCAAGTCATCACCTACGGCACCAATCCGCAAGCGGACGTGCGGCTCGCCGATCTCGACCATGCCAACGGCGGCTCGCGGTTCTCGGTCGTGTTTCGCGACCGCACCGGCGCCGACGTGCACACGATCGCGGAGCTCACGCTGCCGATGCCGGGCCGCCACAACGCGCTCAACGCGACTGCCGCGATCGCGGTCGCGCGCGAGCTCGGCGTCTCCGACGATCTCATCCGCAAGGCACTCGCGGGCTTCGGCGGGGTGAAGCGACGCTTCACCAAGACCGGCGAATGGAACGGCGTCACCGTGATCGACGACTACGGCCACCATCCGGTCGAGATCGCTGCCGTGCTCAAGGCGGCGCGCAAGTCGACCAAGGGGCAGGTGATCGCCGTGATGCAGCCGCATCGCTACTCGCGGCTGCAGTCGCTGTTCGACGAGTTCTCCGCCTGCTTCAACGACGCCGACACCGTGATCGTCGCGCCGGTCTATCCGGCCGGCGAGCAGCCGATCGCGGGCGCCGACCGCAACTCGCTCGTCGCCGGCATGCGCGCGCGCGGCCATCGCCACGTGGTGCCGCTCGACGGCCCGGCGGATCTCGCCGGCATCGTGCGCGGGCTGGTGCATCCAGGCGACTACGTGGTGTTCCTCGGCGCCGGCTCGATCACGCAATGGGCCTACGCGCTGCCGGGCGAGTTGGCGGCGAAATCATAATGGCCACGGAGTTCGCCAAATACACATGCGTGCCCTCTCCCCCGCTTGCGGGGGAGAGTGGGAGAGGGGGCGACGCTTGCTCCGTGCTTGGGGCGTCCCCCTCCCCACCCTCCCCCGCAAGCGGGGGAGGGAGTGCGAGCGCCGTGCCCGCATGACGTTCCCCGACATCACCACCTCGCTCAAATCGGCGATGCCGGCGCTGCGCGGGCGGCTGCTCGCGAACCAGTCGCTCGCCGAGCTGACCTGGTTTCGCGTCGGTGGCCCGGCACAAGTTCTGTTCATGCCCGAGGACGAAAGCGATCTCGCCTATTTCCTCGGCGCACTCTCATCCGACATCTTCGTTACCGTCATCGGATTAGGCTCGAACCTGATCGTGCGTGACGGCGGCGTGGCCGGCGTCGTGATCCGGCTCGGCCGCGGCTTCTCCGACATCGCGATCGAGCCTTCGGCGCGCGTGCGCGCCGGCGCGGCGGTGCCGGACGTGCGCGTCGCGAAGGCGGCGCAGGAGGCCGGCATCGCGGGGCTCGCGTTCCTGCGCGGCATTCCGGGCGCGATCGGCGGCGCGCTGCGCATGAACGGCGGCGCCTACGGCGGCGAGACCAAGGATGTTTTGATCGAGGCGCGCGGCGTCGACCGCTCCGGCCATGTGCGCGTCTTCACCATTGCGGACATGCACTACACGTATCGCCATTGCGGCGCGCCCGAGGACGTGATCTTCACCCAGGCCCTGTTTCAGGGCCGGCCCGGCGATGCCGCCGCGATCGCGGCCGAGATGGACGAGATCACCGGGTCCCGCGAGGCGACTCAACCGATCAAGAGCCGCACCGGCGGCTCGACCTTCAAGAACCCGCCCGGCCACAAGGCCTGGCAGCTCATCGACGCCGCCGGCTGCCGCGGCCTCGTGCTTGGCGACGCGCAGGTCTCGGAGATGCACTGCAATTTTCTGATCAACCGCAGCAATGCCAGCGCCGCCGACATTGAGGCGCTCGGCGAAGAGGTGCGGCGCCGGGTGCGCGAGACGCGCGGCGTCGAGCTGGAGTGGGAGATCAAACGGGTCGGGGTAGCAAGTTGATGGCCCACGCGCTTGCGATTGACTCACGCGCGCCCTCTCCCCCGCTTGCGGGGGAGAGTGGGAGAGGGGGCGCCGCTTGCGCATGCGTATGCCGACTTGCCCCCTCCTGGCGCGCTTCGCGCGCGTTCCTCCCCCGCAAGCGGGGGAGGGGATCGTCAGCATTCGGGGATAGACAATGACTCAACACGTCGCAGTCCTGATGGGCGGCTGGTCGGCCGAGCGCGAGGTGTCGCTGCGCTCCGGCAAGGCGTGCGCGGACGCGCTCGAGCGGCAAGGCTTTCGCGTCACCCGCATCGATGTCGACCGCGATGTCGCCAATGCGCTGAAAGCCGCGAAGCCCGACGTTGCGCTCAACCTGCTGCACGGCCGGCCGGGCGAGGACGGCTCGATCCAGGGGCTCCTGGAGATCCTCGCCATCCCGTACACCCATTCGGGCGTGCTCGCCTCGGCGCTCGCCATGCAGAAGGACCGCGCCAAGGTCGTGCTGCACGATGCCGGGGTTCCGGTTCCGCCCGGCGTCCTGGTCAACCGGCTCGAGGCCGCGCGCGCCCATGCGCTCGAGCGGCCCTACGTGATCAAGCCGGTGGCCGAGGGGTCGAGCGTTGGCGTGTTCATCGTCACCGAGCAGCACACCCACCCGCCACAGGAACTCACCCGGCCCGACTGGAACTATGGCGAGGAGGTGCTGGTCGAGCGCTTCATCCCCGGCAAGGAACTCACCTGCGCGGTCATGGGGGACAGGGCCCTTGACGTAATTGAGATTGTTCCGACCGTGCGTTTTTACGATTACGAAGCAAAGTACGCCCCGGGAGGATCAAAACACCTTCTCCCGGCACCGATTAAACCAAATGTTTACCAAGAGGCCCGAAAACTCGCTGTCCTGGCGCATCGTGCGCTCGGCTGTCGGGGCGTTAGTCGTGCGGATTTCCGTTACGACGAACGTGCGGAGGGGACACAAGGATTGGTTTGCCTTGAGGTCAACACCCAGCCCGGAATGACCGAGACATCGCTTGTCCCGGAGCTCGCAAGCTATGCGGGCATACCGTTCGAAGAGCTGGTTCGATGGATGGTGGAGGATGCCTCGCTGAACCGATGAACGGGCCCGCGCGCCCGGCGTCATCGGGATCGGCACGGCGGACGCGCGCGGCGCGCCGCGCGGGTGCGCCCGCGCGGCGCGCTCTGCCGCCGGCTGCCGGCAAGCTCGCCGCGCTGGCGCGCCGCTTCAATGCGCGCGCCGAGCGGCTCGACGCCTATCGGCCGCCGCGCGGAACCGGCGTCGTGGCCTCGGTCCTGCTCCTCGTCGGCGCCATGGTGCTCGGCATCGTGCGCGGCGACCACGTGCCGGAGGCGATCGAGGGCTTTCACGCGGCGCGCGACGCGGCCGCCGATGCGGTCGGATTCAGAATCGCGAGCGTCGCGCTCAGCGGGAACAAGCATCTCAGCCGCGAGGAGATCTTCGCGGCCGCCGGCGTGACCGGCCGCTCCTCGCTGCTCTTCCTCGACGTCGCGGACGCGCGCGCGCGGCTCAAGACCAATCCGTGGATCGCCGACGCGACCGTGCAGAAGCTCTATCCCGACCGTCTGGAGGTCGCGATCACGGAGCGCGCCGCCTTCGCGCTGTGGCAGAAGGACGGCCGCGTCGGCGTGATCGCCGACGACGGCACCGTGCTCGAGCCCTACCTCACGCACCGCTTCGTCGACTTGCCGCTGTTCGTCGGCATCGGCGCGGGCCCGCGCGCCAAGGAGCTCCTCGCGCTGCTCGACCGCTATCCCGACATCCGCGACCAGATGCGCGCCGCCATCCTGGTGTCGGAGCGGCGCTGGAACCTGCGGCTCAAGAACGGCATCGACGTGGCGCTGCCGGAGGACAACGTCGCCGCCGCGCTCGACCGGCTGGTCGCGCTCGACCACGACAAGAAGCTGCTGACCCGCGACATCGTCGCGGTCGACCTGCGCCTGCCCGACCGGGTGACGGTACGCCTCTCCGACGCCGCCGCGGCGGCGCGCGATGAGGCGCTGCATCCGAAGAAGCCGAAGAAGGGGGGCAGCGCGTGAGCTCCCTCCACTACGGCCTCACCCCGAAGATGAAGCCGGTGTCGCCCAAGCGCAGCGCGGTCGTCGCCGCGATCGACATCGGCACCAGCAAGATCGCGTGCCTGATCGCGAAGCTCAGCCCGCATGCGCCGCAGGAGGTGCTGCGCCGCCGCACCCACTCGATCGAGGTGATCGGCTTCTCGCACACGGGCGCGCGCGGCATGAAGGCCGGCAACGTGGTCGACCTGGTCGAGGCCGAGGAGGCTGTGCGCCATGCGGTCGACCTCGCCGAGCGCTCGGCGCGCCGCCAGATCGAGGCCGTGATCGTGTCGGTGTCGGCCGGCCGGCTCGCCAGCGAGCTCTTCGCCGCCGAGGTGGACATCAGCGGCGCAGCGGTAACCGATTCCGACATCGCGCGGGTGCTCGCGGCCGGCAGCCGGCGCTCGCTGCGCCAGGGCCGGGTGGTGCTCCACTCCCTGCCGATCGGCTTTGCGCTCGATGACGCGCGCGGCATCCGCGATCCGCGCGGCATGCTGGCGCGCCGCTTCGGCGTCGACATGCATATCGTCACGGCCGACGGCGCCGCGGTGCGCAACCTGATGCTCACGGTCGAGCGCTCGCATCTGGCTGTCGAGGCGATGGCGGCGAGCCCCTATGCGTCCGGGCTTGCGGTGCTCGCCGACGACGAGGCCGATCACGGCGCGGCCGTGATCGACATGGGCGCCGGCACCACCACGATGGCGGTGTTCTCGTCGGGCCGCTTCATCCACGCGGATGGCTTCGCGCTCGGCGGGTTCCACGTCACCATGGATCTGGCGCGCGGGCTCTCGACCAGCATCTACGACGCGGAGCAAATCAAGACGCTCTACGGCAGCGTGCTGGCGGGCGGCCTGGACGAGCGCGACATGATCACGGTGCCGACGGTCGGCGTCGATGAGCGCGATCCGCCGCAGTTCGTGTCACGGGCGAGCCTCACGCGAATCATCAAGCCGCGGGTCGAGGAGATCCTCGAAATGGTGCGCGATCGCCTCGCCGGCTCGCCGTTCGCGGCCGAGCCGCGCTCGCGCGTCGTGCTCACCGGCGGCGCGAGCCATCTGACCGGGCTGCCCGAGCTTGCCGCGCGCATCCTCGGGCGACCGGTGCGGATCGGCCGCCCGCTCGGCACCAGCGGATTGCCGGAGGACGCCAAGGGTGCGGCCTTCGCGGTCGCGGCCGGCCTCCTGGTCTATCCCCAGGCGGCGCATCTCGAACACTTCGAACCGCGAAAAACGCGGCAGCTCATGACAGGGACCGGCGGTTACATCGCACGGGTCGGACGATGGCTTCGCGAGAGCTTCTGATGATCCGGTGCACCCAGCGGATTCAACCCATCGGCCGGGGGCGGACCGGCACGATCCCGTGGGCCGATGCCCGCGCAATCAAGAGGCAGCCATGAGCATCAACCTGAAGATCCCCGACATCCGGGAACTCAAGCCGCGGATTACGGTTTTCGGCGTCGGCGGTGCCGGCGGCAACGCGGTCAACAACATGATCTCGGCGGGGCTGCAGGGCGTCGACTTCGTCGTCGCCAACACCGATGCGCAGGCGCTCACGCTCTCCAAGGCCGAGCGCATCATCCAGATGGGCGTCGAGGTCACGCAAGGCCTCGGCGCCGGCGCGCGGTCCGACATCGGGCGCGCGGCGGCCGAGGAGGTGATCGACGAGATCCGCGATCATCTCTCCGGCGCCCACATGGTGTTCGTCACCGCCGGCATGGGCGGCGGCACCGGCACGGGCGCGGCGCCCGTGGTCGCCAAGGTGGCACGCGAGCTCGGCATCCTCACGGTCGGCGTGGTGACCAAGCCGTTCCACTTCGAGGGCCAGAAGCGCATGCAGTGCGCCGAGACGGGGATCTCCGACCTGCAGAAGGTGGTCGACACGCTGATCATCATCCCGAACCAGAACCTGTTCCGGGTCGCGAACGAGAAGACCACCTTCGCGGCCGCTTTCGCGATGGCCGACCAGGTGCTCTATTCGGGCGTCGCCTGCATCACGGACCTGATGGTGAAAGAGGGTCTGATCAACCTCGACTTCGCCGACGTGCGCACCGTCATGCGCGAGATGGGCAAGGCGATGATGGGCACCGGCGAGGCGAACGGCGAGAAGCGCGCGCTGCGCGCCGCCGAGGCCGCGATCTCCAATCCGCTGATCGACGACGTGTCGATGAAGGGGGCGCGCGGGCTGCTCATCTCGATCACGGGCGGCAAGGACCTCACGCTGTACGAGGTCGACGAGGCCGCGACCCGCATCCGCGAGGAGGTCGACTCCGAGGCCAACATCATCGTCGGCGCGACCTTCGACGAGACGCTCGACGGCGTCATCCGCGTGTCGGTCGTCGCGACCGGCGTCGACGAGGTGGTGGGCGCGCGCCAGCTCAACGAGGTGCAGCAGAAAGCGGCGGTCGCGAACCACGAGTCGCGCATCGCCGAGCTGACCCAGCGGCTGCGCGCCGACACCCAGCGCATGCAGGAGCGGATCGAGCGCACCGAGCCGCGGCCGCAGGCGACGCCGCAGCCGGCGCCGAGCGTGGCCGAGACCGCCGCGACCGCCGCCGTCAAGGCCGCGCTCGAGGACGTCACGATCAGGCCGATCCCGCCCAAGCCGTCGCTGTTCGAGCCGGCGCCCTCAAGGCCCGCGCCGGCGCCGGCCGAGCCCGCGATGCCGAAGGTGTTCATCCCGCCGCAGCCCGAGCGGCCGGCCGCCCGCGGGCCGCGCATCCCGCGCATCGATGAGTTCCCGGCGCACGCGCAGAATGTTGTGCGCGCCAGCCATGGCCAGCAGCCGGAGGCGCCCGAGGTGGAAGCCGAGAAGCCGCGGTCGCTGCTCGCGCGCCTTGCCGCGGTTGGCCTCGGCCGCCGCGAGGAGCACCACGAGCCTGCCGAGCGGCCGCCCGTGCGGGTACAGATGCCGCCGCTGCCGGAGCGGCCGGTACCGCGGCCGATTCCGCCGCGGATGCCGGAAGCCCGTGGCGAACCGGTGTCGGAATACGCCAAACGTGGGGCGCCGCAAGGACTTGACCAACACGGCCGGCCGTTGCCGGCTGTGCATAACCAGGGCAATCCGAACGACGACGATCAACTCGAGATCCCGGCTTTCCTCCGCCGTCAGGCGAATTGAGCCGGACGCACGGGCGCTGATACGAGGCCCCGGCCAGCTTGGCCGGGGCCTTTCTGCTTTGTGGGACGTGTCCCGAGCCCGCTACCGCACGCCGATAAGCACATGATTTCGATGGTTAATATGGGACGATCGGGAACCCGCGGACGTGACCTGGCGGGCCGGCCAGGCAGGAGTGACCGACCCGAGGTCGCGGCATGGCCCCAACCTGACGAAATCAAGGCGGAAGCCCGGTCAAAATGGGACAACGAGAAGGTAACAGTCGGTAAAAAACCGTGAGTTGGCGTTTCCACCGGTCCTGTCTAAGGTTCTTCATCAACAGGGGGTTTTTGGCCGGGGAATTGCGTGGGGGAATCCGAGACCGGTAACGGCTCGTCTTCTGCAATTCATGGCAAAAAGGCGACCCGCCGAAGGCCCTCGGGGGAAGTTGTTGCGTGCCGCATCGTCGCGGCGGCAATTTCGAGTGGGACGTTGGCATGAAAGTCGGCAAGCAGACGACCTTGCGGGTCGATGCATCGGTAACGGGCATCGGCGTTCATTCCGGCTTGCCCGCGACCCTCACGTTGCATCCGGCCGACGCTGACACCGGCATCGTCTTCCTGCGCACCGGCCTCGATGGCCGTCCCGACTGCGAGATTCGCGCCGACGTGCGCGCCGTGACGGCCACCGAATTCGCGACCGTGCTGGGCGATCCGAGCGGACCGCTGTGCTCGACCGCCGAGCATGTGCTCGCCGCGCTCGCGGGCCTCGGCGTCGACAACGCCGTGATCGAGATCGACGGACCGGAAGTGCCGATCATGGACGGCAGCGCCGAGCCGTTCGTCGCCGCGATCGACCAGGCCGGCATCGTCACGCTGCCGGCGCCGCGCCGCTTCATCGAGGTGCTCAAGCCGATTCGCGTGATGCGCGATGCCTCGTTCGGCGAGTTGCGGCCGCATGCGCGCGGGTTCCGCCTCGAGGTCGAGATCGACTTCGACAACGCCATGATCGGCCGCCAGGTGCTGGCGCTCGACCTCGATCCGACGAGCTTCCGCCGCGAGATCGCTCGCGCGCGCACCTTCGGCTTCATGCGCGACGTGGCCAAGCTGTGGAGCGCCGGCTACGCGCTCGGCGCGACCTTCGACAACACGCTGGTGGTCACCGACAACCGCATCCTCAACCAGGATGGTCTGCGCTTCGCCGACGAGTTCGTGCGCCACAAGGCGCTCGATGCCATCGGCGACCTCGCGCTCGCGGGCGCGCCCCTGCTCGCCGCCTACCGCTCGGTGCGCGGCGGCCACAAGCTCAACCATGCGGTGGTGTCCGCCCTGCTGGCCGATCCGACGGCGTGGCGGCTGGTCGAGGTCGGAACCGCGCGCCGGCCGCGTGGCCATGCCGACGTGGCGGACGGACTGGTCGCCCCGGCGTTCGGGCCGGACGTCTCCTGATCCGAAGCAGGCTGGATTTTTCATTTTGCGCATGTTCTTGTCGGCGGTGATCGACCCCGGATCAAGTCCGGGGCAGGCTTTCGCCGGAACATGCGCTGCCGTCCACCGGCGGTTAATCGTTCCGCCACATTCCAGGCCGATTGTCGGCATACACGCTTGGCCCGGCTGCGATTTTGCCGGCCGGGGAATGGGGCCGGCTGGGCACCGGTCGACGCGTTGTCGACGGGGAAAGTTCTGGCAAGTCACGGGGGGTCTGTTGGCGCCGATGCCGTTGCGTTCTTCAACCACGACTCCTGGTCGGGGCAGGCGGGGCGTTCTGACGCGCCTGCTCCTGCTCATTCCGGTGCTGGCGCTGCTCGGCGGCTGCAGCATGTGGAACAGCTTCTTCGGCGACAAGGACCCGATCCTGCCCGACGAGCCGGCCGACCGCCTTTATAATGAAGGCCTCTTTTTGATGAACGAAAAGCAGGATTTCAAAGCGTCGGCGAAGAAGTTCGAGGAAGTCGACCGGCAGCACCCCTATTCGGAGTGGGCGCGCAAGTCCCTGATCATGTCGGCCTTCGCGTACTACTCGGCGGGCCAGTACGACGAATCGATCAACGCGGCGAAGCGCTACATCACGCTGCATCCGGGCAGCGAGGACGCCGCCTATGCGCAGTACCTGATCGGCGCCTCCTATTTCGACCAGATCCCCGACGTCTCGCGCGACCAGTCGCGCACCGAGCGCGCGATCGCGTCGCTCGAGGAGGTGACGCGCAAGTTCCCCAACACCGAATACGCCGAGAGCGCGCGCAAGAAGATCGAGGTCGGACGCGACCAGCTCGCCGCCAAGGAAATGGACATCGGCCGCTGGTACCTGAAGAAGAAAGACTTCATCGGCGCGATCAACCGCTTCAAGGTGGTGGTCACGCAATATCAGCGCACCCGCCACGTCGAGGAGGCGCTCGAGCGCCTGACCGAGTGCTACATGGCGCTCGGCATCACGATGGAGGCGCAGACCGCCGCCGCCGTGCTCGGGCACAATTTCCCCGACAGCCCCTGGTACAAGGACGCCTATCGGCTCGTGAAGTCCGGCGGCGTCGAGCCGCGCGAGGACCAGGGCTCGTGGATGAGCAAGGCCTTCCGGCTGGTCGGCTTCAGCTCGAAGAAGGACACGGTCGGCGCCGCCAACTGACGCGTTGCGCGGCCGCCCGCCAGCGGGGACAAGCGCAGTTTGGTTGACGTGAGGGCGAGACGCGCCCGGCCGAATCCCCTAAAATCCCGTTCTCCACCGCCCGCGGGATTGTCATGCTGACCCGTCTCTCGATCCGCGACATCGTCCTGATCGACCGGCTCGACATCGACTTCGCGTCCGGCCTCGCGGTGCTCACCGGCGAGACCGGCGCCGGCAAGTCGATTTTGCTCGATGCCTTCGCGCTCGCGCTCGGTGCGCGCGGCGACGCCTCGCTGGTGCGCCAGGGCGCCGAGCAGGGGCAAGTAACCGCGGCGTTCGACGTGCCGGCCACCCATCCGGCGCGTGTCCTGCTGGCCGAGAACGACATCGTGGTCGAGGACGAGTTGATCCTGCGTCGCGTGCAGGTGGCCGACGGCCGCACGCGCGCCTTCGTCAACGACCAGCCGGTCGGCGTGCAGGTTCTGAAGAATCTCGGCACCGCGCTGGTCGAGATCCATGGCCAGCACGACGATCGCGCTTTGGTCGATGCCGCGACCCATCGCCGCCTGCTCGACGCCTATGGCGGCCTCGACGTGCTCGCGGCCGAGGTCGCGACCGCATGGACGGCGCGGCGCGATGCCGAAGCCGCCGTGGCCGAGCATCGCGCGCAGGTGGAGCGCGCGGCGCGCGAGGCCGATTGGCTGCGCCATGCGGTCGAGGAGTTGACCGCGCTCGGCCCCGAGCCGGGCGAGGAGACGACGCTCGCCGAGCGCCGCACCGCCATGATGCAGGCCGAGAAGGTGGCCGAGGATCTGCGCGACGCGCATCAATCGGTCGCCGGCCAGTCATCGCCGGCGCCGATGCTCGCCGCCGCCCTGCGCCGGCTGGAGCGTCGTCAGGCGCAGGCGCCCGGGCTGATCGAGCCGGCCGTCCGCGCGATGGACGCCGCGCTCACCGCCCTCGACGAGGCGCGCGGCCATCTTGAGGCAGCGCTCGCCGCCGCCGACCAGGACCCGCGCGTGCTCGAGCGCATCGAGGAGCGCCTGTTCGCGCTCCGCGCCGCCGGTCGCAAGTACAACGCGCCGGTCGACGCCCTCGCGGCATTGGCGACACGATATGCATCCGATCTCGCCCTGATCGACGCCGGTGCGGCCCGGCTCGTGGCGCTGGAGAAGGCGAGCGCCGAGGCCGCGCAAGCCTATGCGAAGGCCGCGGCCACGCTGTCGGAGCGGCGCACGCGCGTCGCCGAGATGCTCGACAAGGCGGTCAATGCCGAGCTCAAGCCGCTCAAGCTGGAGCGGGCGAAGTTTTCCGCCGCGATCGAGAGCGACACGGCGTCGGGCGGCCCGCACGGCATCGACCGGGTCGAGTTCTGGGTGCGCACCAATCCGGGCACGCCGCCGGGCCCGCTGATGAAGGTCGCATCGGGCGGCGAGCTTGCCCGCTTCCTGCTCGCGCTGAAGGTCGTGATCGCCGACAAGGGCTCGGCGCCCACGTTGGTGTTCGACGAGATCGACACCGGCGTCGGCGGCGCGGTCTCGGATGCGATCGGCGTGCGGCTCGCGCGGCTCGGCCGCCGCGTGCAGGTGCTCGCCGTGACGCACGCGCCCCAGGTCGCGGCGCGTGCCGACCATCATTATCTCATCGCCAAGGACGCCGCCGGCAAGGCCAAGCGCGTCACCACGCGGGTCACCGAGCTCGAGCCCGCGCGCCGCCGCGAGGAGATCGCCCGCATGCTCGCCGGCGCCGAGATCACCGCCGAGGCCCGCGCCGCCGCCGAGCGCCTGATTAAGGCCGCGGCGGGGTGAAGCCTGCGTAGGGTGGGCAACGGCGTCTTCGCCGTTGCCCACGCGCATCTGCCACAATAATTTCCGCGTGGGCGAGCTGCGCTCGCCCACCCTACGATCCGGAATCGCATGCCCAAACGCACCACCAAGAAACCCGCCGCCGTCGACGACCTGACCGAGAAGCAGGCCAAGGCCGAGCATGCCCGGCTGCAGACCGAGATCGCGGCGCACGACAAGCGCTACTATCAGGACGATGCGCCGACCGTCTCGGATGCCGAGTACGACGCGCTGCGCCGACGCTACAACGCGATCGAGGCGCGCTTTCCCGACCTGCGCACGCTGGAGAGCCTGTCGCTCAAGGTCGGCGCGGCGCCGGCGCGCGGGTTTGCGAAAGTGCGCCACCGCGTGCCGATGCTCTCGCTCGACAATGCGTTCAGCGCCGAGGACGTCCAGGAGTTCGTCGAGCGCATCCGTCGCTTCCTCAAGCTGTCCGCCGAGGAGCCGATCGTCTTTTCGGCCGAGCCGAAGATCGACGGCCTTTCGATGTCGCTGCGCTACGAGGGGGGCGAGCTCGTCACCGCCGCGACCCGCGGCGACGGCAGCGAAGGCGAGGACGTGACCGCCAATATCCGCACGCTCGAGGACGTGCCGAAGCGGCTCAAGGGAAAGAAGATCCCGGACATCTGCGAGGTGCGCGGCGAGGTCTACATGACCAAGCATGCGTTCCTCGCGCTCAACAAGCGCCAGGCCGAGGCGGGCGGGCAGATCTTCGCCAACCCGCGCAACTCGGCGGCGGGCTCGCTGCGCCAGAAGGACCCGTCGATCACGGCGTCGCGCCCGCTCGGCTTCTTCGGCTATGCGTGGGGCGAGATGAGCGCGATGCCGGCGCCGACCCAGTCCGGCATGATCAAGTGGCTGGAAGGCTGCGGCTTCAAGACCAACCCGCTGACCAGGATCTGCCATTCGGCCGACGAGCTGCATCGCGTTCCACCATTCGATCGAGCTCGCCCGCGGCGAGCTCGACTACGACATCGACGGCGTCGTCTACAAGGTCGATCGGCTCGACTGGCAGGAGCGGCTCGGCTTCGTGTCGCGCACGCCGCGCTGGGCGGTGGCGCACAAGTTCCCCGCCGAGAAGGCGATCACGGTCGTCAAGGACATCGAGATCCAGGTCGGGCGCACCGGCGCGCTGACGCCGGTGGCGAAGCTCGATCCGGTCACGGTCGGCGGCGTGGTGGTGCAGAACGCGACGCTGCACAATGCCGACGAGATCGCGCGGCTCGGCGTGCGCATCGGCGATACGGTGCAGATCCAGCGCGCCGGCGACGTGATCCCGCAGGTGCTCGCCGTCGTTCCGGAGACGCCGCGCGGCGCCAAGGACTACACGTTCCCGACCAAGTGCCCGTGTCCGCTGCACACAGCCGTCGTGCGCGAGATCAATGCGGCGGGCGAGGAGGGCGTGCGCTTCCGTTGCTCGGGCGAGTTCGCGTGCCCGTTCCAGAAGATCGAGCACCTGAAGCACTTCGCGTCGCGCCGAGCCTTCGACATCGAGGGCCTCGGCGACAAGCAGATCGAGCTGTTCTTCGAGCGCGGCTGGGTCAAGGAGCCGGCCGACATCTTCACGCTCGCGGCGCGCAACGCCAAGATCAAGCTGGAGGAAGAGGAGGGCTACGGCGAGACGTCGGTCGCCAACCTGTTCGGCTCGATCCGCGCGCGGCGCGACGTCCCGCTCGACCGATTCATCTATGCGCTCGGCATCCGCCACGTCGGCGACACCACGGCGCTCGCGCTCGCGCGCGGCTACGGCACGTGGGAAGCATTCCACGACGCTGCCCTCAAGGTGGCGGACGGCGATGCCGAGACGCGCGCCGAGATGGATGCGCTCGACCAGATCGGCGACACGGTGATCGACAGCCTCGCGAAGTATTTCGCCGAGAAGCACAACCGCGGCATCGTCGAGCGGCTGACCAAGCAGGTGACGATCCGCGACGCCGAGAGGCCGAAGGATTCGCCCGTCGCCGGCAAGACCGTGGTCTTCACCGGATCGCTGGAGAAGATGACGCGCGACGAGGCCAAGGCGACGGCCGAGCGGCTGGGCGCCAAGGTCTCGGGTTCCGTGTCGAAGAAGACCGATTACTTGGTCGCGGGGCCGGGCGCGGGCTCGAAGCTCGACAAGGCGCGCGAGGCCGGCGTCACGGTGCTCACCGAGGACGAATGGTTTGCGCTGGTGGGGCAGGGGTAGGATGAATTGGGCGCCACGGCGTTTTCGATCCATATCCACGTCATGCCCGGGCTTGTCCCGGGCATCCACGTCTTGCGGCGATGCCATTAAGAGAGACATGGATGGCCGGGACAAGCCCGGCCATGACGGTTCCTTGAATCACGTGGGTCTGCGCATTGACTCCGCACACCGTGCCGGGCAGTTGATGCGCCGATGACCTCCTCGATCGACAAGCGTGATTGCCCGCTGTGTGGCGCGCCGGCGGGCCGGGCGAAGCCGACACCCTACGGCACGGCCGAGTTCAGCGTCGTGCAATGCGGCGACTGCGGCCTCGCGCATCTCGACCGCCTGCCGCCGCAGCACGAGTTCGAGGACGAGCGCGCCTGGGAGGTCTCCTCGGTCTCGCACGCAGAGCAGCGCAGCCGCACCTATCCGATCATGACGGCGCTGCATAATGCGACGCGCTTTCGCATGCATCTGATGTCGAAGCGCGAGCCGAAACGCATCCTCGCGCGTCATGTGCGGCCGGGCCCGATCGTCGATGTGGGCTGCGGCGCCGGCATCAATCTCATTCCGCCGCCCGACGGCTACGTGCCGTACGGCGTCGAGATCTCGAAGTCGGCCGCGGCCGCAGCCGACGCCGCGTTCCGCGGCTACGGCGGCAAATGCGTACAGGCGCCGGCCGCCGCCGGGCTCGACCAGTTTCCGCGCGCCTTTTTCCATGGCGCTATGCTGATTGGCTACATCGAGCACGAGTTCTTTCCGCTCGAGGCGCTCGTCCATTTGCGCGCCACGCTCGCGGATGGCGCCACAGTGGTGATCAAGACGCCGAACTATGCCTCGCTCAATCGCCGCGTGATGGCCATGCGCTGGAGCGGCTTTCGCTTTCCCGACCACGTCAACTACTTCACGCCCGCGACGCTGCGCGAGATCGCGCGCCGCGCCGGCTTCTCGACGCATTACGGCCCGACCGACCGCAATCCGGTCAGCGACAGCCTGTGGGGTCTGCTGCGCGCCGCGTAGCCTTTCCGTCTGTTTTTCGCCGCGATTCTGCCCTTCACTGCGGTCGCGGTGCGGGGGCGGCGCGGCAGATCAGGGTGGCCCATGGGCCTGGACGGGCAGATGCGGCTGCAGCCGGTGCGGCGCACGATCCTTCTCGGCATCGGCGCGGGCGCGGCGGCGCTGTGGTCGGTCGGCTTGCGCGGCGCGCGCGCCGCAGCGCCCGATTGGAGCAGCGGCACGACCGACCATGCGCCGGCGGACGCGGCAACCGCGGTCCTCTACGAAGAGGATCCGGGCAAGCCGACCGGCAACCGTTTCGCGGGTGAGACGCGCTGGCGCGTTGCGACGAGTCCGGACACCATGGGCGGCGCGGCCGAAACGGTGGTGCGGGCGCATATCGCGGTGCCGGAGCGCGGAATGGTCCTGGAGGCGTCGTTCCGGCGCAACCGGGACAGGTCGTTGCCGGCGAGCCATACGATCGAGCTGATATTCACGCTGCCGGCGCCATTCGCGCATGGCGAGATCGACAAGGTCCCGGGCATCCTGATGAAGGAGCGCGAGACGGCGCGCGGCACCCGGCTCTGGTGCCTCTCCGTCAAAGTGATCGATCGGTTTTTCCTCATAGGCCTTTCGGCCGCCGTGAAGGATCTCGCATCGAACATGCGTCTCCTGCACCAGCTCGGCTGGTTCGATCTGCCGATCGTCTACAGCGACCAGAAACGCGCCATCCTGGCTTTCGCGAAAGGCGCCGAAGGCGAACGCGCCTTCGGTCAGGCTTTTGCGGCCTGGGATGCCGAAGCCGCCTCGCCCTCGCCGAGCGACAGCGTGATCGGGCCGGAAGACAAATAGGCGCGATCGCGGGCGAGGCCGCTACGCCACCGCGATCTCGAGCGGAAACTTGTCCACGACCTCGTGCCCGTCCTGCGTCACGATGAAGGTGTGGCCGAGGAAGATGCCGAACATGCCGTCGGCGGTGATCGGGTTCGGCTCCGCCATGGTGACCATGTTGGGCAGGAACACCTTGTCGGCCTCGCGTCCCTCGACGCGATCCGCGAAGACATGCGGCGGCCCCGTGACGATATCGATGCCGTGGATCTGGATCGGGCGCGACTGCACGCCCTTCTGGCGGAAGAACTGCGCCGCCGCGCGCGCGTTCTCGAGGGGGTTGCCCGGTTTGATCTCGGCGACGATCTGCTGGTAGCCGGGCAGCGTGATCTCCTCCCAGAACTTGCGCACCATCTCGGTCGGCGGCCCGAGGCAGATCGGCGAGCCGATCTGCGCCGAGTAGCCGCGATAGCCGGCCGCGAGCTCCATGATCACGATGTCGCCGCGGCTGAGCTTGCGCTCGGAGGGACGCGGATTGCCGAAGAACATCGCCGGGTTCGCCATCGCGGTCGCGCCGATGATCAGGAAATCGATGTCGCCGCCGCCCTTGAGAATGGCGGAGCCGGCGGCGCCGCGCAGGTCCGCTTCGGTCGCGCCGGGCTTGGCGGCCGCGACCATCGCCTCCATGGCGTGCTGGCACAGCACGCCCGCCTTGCGCACGCAGTCGAGCTCCTCGGCGCTCTTGATGATGACGAGCTCGTGGATGAAGCTGCGCGTGAACACGAGCTCGACGTCGGGCAGCCCGGCACGCAGGTCGTTGTACTGGTTGACCGGCAGGTAGTCCTTGTGGCGCGGGTCGATCTCGACCAGGCCGATGCGGCCGCGGGTCAAGCCGATCTCCCTGCAGCGCTCGACCATCACCTCGGCATAGCGGCCGCCGCGGCTCTGGCGTACGTCGGACAGCGCCGGCGCGACCTGGCGGCGCACCGCCTCGCAATGAGTGCCGCCCATGGAGAAGATCAGCGTCGGCGGGTCATTGAGCGGCACCAGCACATAGGATGCGAGCGCGTGCCATTCCCAGTGGCCGGTCAGCCAGGTCATGCCGCCGCCGAAGCTCCAGTGGCTCGGGCCGCCCGGCACGATCACGGCATCGAGCTTCGCCTCACGCATCTTGTCGCGCAGCGCCGCATAGCGCCGTGCGTATTCTTTTTCCGAGAACTGCTCCCACACGGCGTCGCGGTAGAGCGGCGTGTCGTACATGTTGGAGAACGGGCCGTTCTGGTCGAGCCGCGTGCGCACCTGCTCCCACGGCACCGCGCCGGCGGGTGGCGGAACGTTGATGTTCATTGGGTGATCCTCCCTGTTCGGCTCGCTGTGCCGGCCCGGAATAGGCGAATGGCGAATAGTGAGTAGCGAATGGCGAATGGTGAATAGCGAACAGGGAGGAGGATATCCACTCGCTATTCACGAGCCGCAGGAGCGATGGACTCTGCCCGGTATGGTGCTCAGCGCTTGCGGCGGTGCGGCACGACGGGTTGCTCCTGGTTGGCATCGCGTCCCTGGGCGATCTTCTTCGCGTCGCGCGACATTTCCAGGCAGGACAAGAGCTCGACGTAGCTTGGCGAGCCGCCGGTCGAAATCATCGACAGGCAATGGGTCTTGTCGGCGGCCGAAAAGCTCGACCAGTCCTTCGCGAGCTGGTCGCGCGCGCCGTTCTCGTCATTGAGGCAGGACTGGGTCGTGCGCCCGAGCGCCATGCCCTCGACGCCGGCCGTCTTGCAGCTCGGCTCGATGTTGAGCTTGGGCACTCCGTCGGCCACGACCATGACGAGGTTCGTTCCGAGGGCGAGGGCGGCGAATGGTATCATGTCGGGCATCCCGTCCAGGCGGCGCCAGGGGGCGCGCCTCTCATGATCATAACACGAATCGGGCAGCGCGCGTTTCATCAAATTGGAGCAAGATCCCGAAAGGCCCGCCCCGGACTTGCTCCCGGGCAGATGCCGGTTTTTCGGAAAAGATCATGCCCAAACAACAAGCTAAAGCGTGATGACGCTTCGACGATAAAATCATCACGCTTTCGGCGCGGCGCGCCGCCACATCAGCCCACAGCCTCCATGAGCAGCGCGGCCGTCTCGTCCGGCATGGTGGTCATGGGGAAATGGTTGGAGGGGATTTGCCGCGCTGCCCAGCCCGGGGTGCGGCCCGCCCATTCGTAGTAATCGAGGAAGTGGTGGGTCGGCTTGAGCGAGGCCAGCACGTAGACCTTGGTGGGCACGTCGCGCCAGCGGCCGGTGAGGGCCACCTTGTCCTGCAGCGAGCGCAGCGGATGCGGGCTCATGCGCGCGAGATACGCGGCGCGCGTGCGCTCGTCCGCGATCCCGGTGTCGAGCACCAGCGAGGTCGGCACGCGGAAGCCTTCTCCTTGCTCGCGGGCCAGCCGCTCGACGGTCGCGCGGCGCTCTGCCGGCACGAGGTCGAGCATGCATTTGCCCTCCTGCGGCAGCGCGGCGTCGAGGAAAACGAGCGCGCGGATGCGCTCCGCCATGCGGTCGGCGACGCCCGCGATGACGAGGCCGCCGTAGCTCGTGCCGACGAGCGCGACGTCGCGCAGCTCCTCCCAGGCGATAACGTTAGCGACGTCGGCCACATGGGTGTCGAGGCCGACCTCGGGCGTGGCGAGATGCTCGCGCTCGCCGAGGCCGGTGAGCGTCGGCGTGAAGGCGCGGTGGCCGTGCCCGCGCAGCCGGTCGGCGACCGCGCGCCACTGCCAGCCGCCGCCCCACGTTCCATGCACCAGAACGAAATCGACCATGCGCCGTTATCCCTAGCGCATGTTCCGGTGAAGTGGATACCGGTTCGCCGACAAGAACATGCGCCCAACAAACAAAGCTAGAGCGTATTCCGCTTCCGTAGGAACGGAATACGCTCTAGTGGCGCGTTGCGCCGGAATTTCGCGTCATTCATAGTGGCGCCGACCGCCGCCTGCCACCCCGACCCGCCGCCCCTCGATCGCACCCATTTCTCGCGCGGAGTAGCCCGCATGCCTGATCCGTTCGTCTACACTTCCGACCGCCTGCGCGTCCTGTTCGGATGCGGCACGGTCGCGCGCATCGCCGCGGAGGCCGATCATCACAAGATGAGCCGCGTGATGCTGTTGTGCTCGCGCGGTCGCGCCGAGATGGCGCAGCGCATCGCGGCGCCGCTCGGCGCGCGGGTGGTCGGCACGTGCGACGCGGCGCGCGGCGGCATGCCGGCGGCGGCGTTCGACGAGATCGTCGGCGAGCTCAAGCGCCTTGCGGCCGACGGCTTCGTCTGCGTCGGCGGCGGCTCGCCGATCGGGCTCGCCAAGGCGGTCGCGGCAGCGACGAAGATTCCGTTCATCGCCGTGGTGACGACCTATTCGGGTTCGGAAATGTCGAGCCGCTGGTACATCGGCGCGGGCGCCGACGAGCGTTCGGGCGCCTCGCCTGCCGCGCTGCCGGCGAGCGCGATCTACGACCCCGAGCTCACCCGCGACCTGCCGTTCGCGACCTCGGCGGCGAGCTGCATGAACGCCATGGCGCATGCGGTCGAGTTGCTCTACGGGCCGGACGCCAACCCGATCGTGCTCGCGCTCGCCGAGGAGGCCGTGCGGCTCATCGGCGCCGCGCTGCCGCGGCTCAAGGCCGATCCGCGCGATCTCGCGGCGCGGACCGACGCGCTCTACGGCGCCTGGCTCGCGGCCACGTTCCGTACGGCGGTCGGCCTGTCGCACACGGTGGCGCAGCGCGTGCGGCAGAACTTCGGCACCGAGCATGCGCGCACTCACGCAGTGGCGCTGCCCTACGCGGTCGCGTTCAACCGGCCGGCGGCGCCGGCCGCCATGGAGCGCATCATGCGGGCGCTCGGGACCGGCGATCCCGGGCAGGCGCTCTACGACATCAACGTCGCCTGCGGGCTTGCGACCGGCTTGAAGGATCTCGGCATGCGCGAGGAGGACATTCCGCGCGCCATCGAGATCGTCGCGGGTCGCGTATTTCCCAATCCGCGGAAGCCGAGCAAGTCGGACGTCGACAACGTGATTCGGCAGGCCTTCGCGGGCAGGGCGCCGCGTTGGTGAGGCCGGCCTGTGATTGGCGACGGCTTGGTGAACAGCCGGGCACTTTTGAAACCGGCTGCAGCCGCGGATGAGCGCAACCCTTGAGGGTCGAAGGGCTGATTTTACCGCTGGATACGCCCGCATGGGCCCTTAACCACAGACGGTTCGTGTCTTTTCTGCAACGTCTCCCCGCAAAATGTCAGGTGGGCACCGCTGGCCGCCTGCCTTCGATTGACCTTGACCGCCGCAGGGGTACCTTCGTGATGCGGCCGTAGTTCGACCTTCTGTCAGGAAGAAATGCGGGGCGACGGGGAGGAATATCCGCAAATTCCTCTCGAAGACATAATGACAGGGGTCTGCCATGAGGGGCGTCAAGCGCCTTCTTCTAGGAACGGCTGCGGGCGTGCTCACCGTAGCGGGGGCACAAGCCGCCGATCTTCCAGTCAAGGCGAAGCCGGTCGAATACGTCCGGGTCTGCAGTCTCTATGGCGCGGGCTTCTGGTACGTGCCGGGGACGGACACGTGCCTCAAGATCGGCTCGTATATCCGCGAGCAGCTCGAGTATAACGCCGGCAACGGCGGCGTGCCGATCGGCTTCGGCGCGACCGACGCGGCCGCGGCAGGCCGCTTCGACCGCACCGACACGAGCCAGCTCTCGATGCGCACGCGCGCCAGCATCTCGGTCGATCTGCGGACGCAGACCGAATACGGCACGCTGCGGTCCTATTTCGAAGGCGGCTTCCAGACGAGCGCGAACAACGGCTCGGCGCCGACCAATGACGTGGTCTACTTCGATCGCGGCTTCATCCAGTTCGCCGGCCTGACGGCGGGCCGCATCCGCTCGTACTTCGACATCAACTCGATGGCGCCGTACAGTTACGGCAACAGCCGCATCTCCGGCGACACCGGCGCGCTCGGCCTGTGGGGCATCGCCTACACGGCGCAGTTCGGCAACGGCGTGTCGGCGACGATCTCGTTCGAGGACGGCGGCTCGAGCTCGCAGGGCAACAACTCCGGCCAGAACTCATCGCGCGGCGCCTTGGTCGCGAACATGGCGATGGGCGAGTTGGGCCTGGGCACGATCGCGTACGACAACGGCGGCTGGCGCGTGCCGGACCTGATCGGCTCGCTGCGTGTCGACCAGGCCTGGGGCTATGCGCAAATCGCGGCGGCGTTGCGCGACGTGCGCGGCGGTTACTACGGCGGGGCAAACTCGACACTCAACGGCAATCCGTCCGACAAGCTCGGTGGGGCGGTGACCGCCGGCTTCACGTTGAACGACGTATTCGGCCTCAAGGGTGACCAGTTCGGCATCCAGGCGGTCTACGGCGTGGGCGCGTCGGGCTATGTGACGCGCGCCACCGGTCCATTCCAGGTCTACGGTGGCAATAACAGCGTCGGCGTCGGCTGGGTCACCGACGCCGTATACGACAACAATATCCCGAACGCCGGCGCGGGCCTTACCAGCCTTGAGCTGACCACGGCGTGGGGCATCACCGGCTTCTACCAGCACTTCTGGAATCCGAAGTGGCGCACCTCGATCTACGGCGGCTACAACGAGATCGACTACAACGGCACCGCCACCAATATCATCAACCAGCATCTGCCGACGCCGACAACCGCTCCGGGCGTGGCGTGCGGCGTGGCGGTCGAAGGCGCCGTGGCGCCGCCGCTCGGCATCAACCATGGCGAAGGCAACTCGTGCTCGCCGAACTTCAGCTGGTGGCAGGCCGGTACGCGGACGCAATGGAATCCGCATCCTGACCTCGATATCGGCGTCGACGTGGTGTGGAATCATCTAAACACGGCTTATGCCGGCACGCCCGTAACGTTGGGCGCGAACGGCGCGCGACCCGCCTGCACGGGATGCTCGGTGTCGGATCAGGATGTGGTCAGCGTCTTCTTCCGCATCCAGCGTAACTTCCTGCCCTGATCGTCACGGCGCAGCGGACCAGATCTACGAAAAGGGCCGGCCGCAACGCCGGCCCTTTTTTCAATTGGGCCGGTGGCCGGATTTCGCCCGACGTGGCGCGCGCCGCCGCGCCGCGTCGCCGATATCGCCTTGTGATTCGCGATGGCTTTTGTGCACAGCCCGACATGAAGGTGGGGTTGCGGCCGCGGACGATGCAGTCCTTGAGGCCGGGAGGTTTTATTTTACCGCTGGGGGCACAACTGGTTCGTGTCTTTTTTACAACGCTTCCCTGCAAAATGTCGGTTGGCCACCGCTGGCCGCCTGCCTTCGATTGACCCTGACCGCCGCAGGGGTACCTTCGTGATGCGGCCGTAGTTCGACCTTCTGTCAGGAAGAAACGCGGGGGGTGACGGGGAGGAATATCCGCATAATTCCTCTCGGATAAATAATGACAGGGGTCTGCCATGAGAGGCTTGAAAAGCCTTCTTCAAGGCTCAGCGGCGTGCGTGCTCACCGTAGCGGGAGCACAAGCTGCCGATCTGCCCGTCAAGGCGAAGCCGGTCGAATACGTCCGGGTCTGCAGTCTCTATGGCGCGGGCTTCTGGTACGTGCCGGGGACGGACACGTGCCTCAAGATCGGCTCGTATATCCGCGAGCAGCTCGAGTATAACGCCGGCAACGGCGGCGTGCCGATCGGCTTCGGCGCGACCGACGCGGCCGCGGCAGGCCGCTTCGACCGCACCGACACGAGCCAGCTCTCGATGCGCACGCGCGCCAGCATCTCGGTCGATCTGCGGACGCAGACCGAATACGGCACGCTGCGGTCCTATTTCGAAGGCGGCTTCCAGACGAGCGCGAACAACGGCTCGGCGCCGACCAATGACGTGGTCTACTTCGATCGCGGCTTCATCCAGTTCGCCGGCCTGACGGCGGGCCGCATCCGCTCGTACTTCGACATCAACTCGATGGCGCCGTACAGTTACGGCAACAGCCGCATCTCCGGCGACACCGGCGCGCTCGGCCTGTGGGGCATCGCCTACACGGCGCAGTTCGGCAACGGCGTGTCGGCGACGATCTCGTTCGAGGACGGCGGCTCGAGCTCGCAGGGCAACAACTCCGGCCAGAACTCATCGCGCGGCGCGTTGGTCGTGAACATGAACAGCGCGGCGTTCACTCCCTTGGGCACGATCGCGTATGACAACGAAGGTTGGAAGATCCCGGACGTCGTCGGCTCGCTGCGGATCGACCAAGCCTGGGGCTATGCGCAGCTTTCGGGCGCGCTGCATGAGGTCGCTGGCGGCTACTACACTGGGGCAAGCTCAGCCGGCAACGGCGTCGGCTGCGTCGGCACACCCTGCACCAATTTCGGGCATCCCTCCGACAAGATCGGCTGGGCGGCGTCGGCCGGCTTCACGCTGAACGACGTCTTCGGATTGAAGGGCGATCAGTTCGGCGTGCAGGCGGTCTACACGGTGGGCGCTGCCGGCTACGCGACCCGCGCCACGGGTCCGTTTCAGGTGTACGGCAGCAATACCAGCGTGGGCGTTGGCTGGGTCACGGACGCTGTCTTCGACAACGTCTCCCCGAACTGCCCCGTGGGAAGCAGTTGCCCGAGCAGCCTCCAGCTGACCTCGGTGTGGGGCGTCAACGCCTTCTACCAGCACTTCTGGAACCCGAAGTGGCGCACGTCGCTCTATGCCGGCTATGACAAGGTCGAATACAATAATACCGCCACGGGGCTGATCAATCAGCACCTGCCGTCGCCCCCCGCCGGCGGCACCGCCTGCGGCGTGCCGGTCGAAGGCATCATCCAGCCGCCGCTCGGCATCGGGTCGGGCGTCGGCAATTCGTGCTCGCCCAATTTCAGCTGGTGGCAGGCCGGCACGCGCACGCAGTGGAATCCACACCCCGATCTCGACATCGGCATCGACGTGACGTGGAACCACCTGAATACGGCGTACAAGGGCCGGGGCGATCCCGGAGCCCTCGGCGTCGTGACGGGCGTGGCTCTAGCGGCGAACGGTGCTCGTCCGGCCGCTCTGGGCGTCCTCGAGGATCAGGACGTGGTGAGCGTCTTCTTCCGCATCCAGCGCAACTTCCTGCCCTGAGCGCCTCGGCGCAGCGACATGGATCGACGACGAGGGCCGGCCGCAACGCCGGCCCTTTTCGTTTGGGCTGAGGGGGTAGGTTGCCGGGCCTACGCGGCGCGCGTGTGCGCCGCCTGCTCGAAATATCCGCGCAGGGCATTCCGCCCGCCGTCGACATCGTGGCGAATCGCCCGTTCTCCAACCCGCGCGCGGCGACCCAGGTGCCCCAAGGATTGGGCATCGGCCGGCTCCGAGCCGGGTTTTTCGTGTCTAATCTGCAACATGGTTCCGGGGAAATTCGCAGTCCACCGCTTCCGAGCCTGGATTGTGCCTGGATTGTCTTGATTTGGGCGACGGCCAAAGTAGCCTGCTTCGAATACAACCGGCGTTCGGCCGGGGCGGCAGCCGAAATGGCGGAATTTCAGGAGAGGGAGCACCTCTTCTGGCGATTTGGGGGATGCAATGAAATTCATGAAGACCTTTCTTCTCGGCTCGGCAGCGGGTCTCGTCGCTGCGGCTAGCGCGCAGGCAGCCGATCTTCCCGTCAAGGCAAAACCGGTCGAATACGTGCGGGTCTGCAGCCTCTATGGCGCGGGCTTCTGGTACGTGCCGGGGACGGACACGTGCCTCAAGATCGGCTCCTATGTCCGCGAGCAGCTCGAGTACAACGCCGGCAACGGCGGCGTGCCGATCGGCTTCGGCGCGACCGACGCGGCCGCGGCAGGCCGCTTCGACCGGACCGACACGAGCCAGCTCTCGATGCGCACCCGTGTCGGCCTCTCGGTCGACCTGCGCACCCAGACCGAGTACGGCACGCTGCGCTCCTACTTCGAAGGCGGCTTCCAGACGAGCGCCAACAACGGCTCGGCGCCGACCAACGACGTCGTCTACTTCGACCGCGGCTTCATTCAGTTCGCCGGCCTGACGGCGGGCCGCATCCGCTCGTACTTCGACATCAACTCGATGGCGCCGTACAGCTACGGCAACAGCCGCATCTCCGGCGACACCGGTGCGCTCGGCCTGTGGGGCATCGCCTACACGGCGCAGTTCGGCAACGGCTTCTCCGCCACGCTGTCGTTCGAGGACGGCGGCTCGTCGTCGCAGGGCTCCAACATCGGCCAGAGCTCGTCGCGCGGCGCGATCGTCAACAATATGGGCCTCGCCGGCCAGTGGGGCCTCGGCACGCAGGCCTTCGACAACGGCGGCTGGCAGATGCCGGACGTCGTCGGCTCGCTACGCATCGATCAGGCCTGGGGCTATGCGCAGATCGCGGCGGCATTGCGCGACGTGCGCGGCGGCTACTACACGGCGGCCAACACCGGCAACCCGGGCACGGGCTGCGTCGCCGGCACGAACTGCACCGGCTTCGGCCATCCGGACGACAAGCTCGGCTTCGCGATCACGGGCGGCTTCACGCTCAACGACGTGTTCGGCCTCAAGGGCGACCAGGTCGGTATGCAGGCCGTCTACACCGTCGGTGCGGCCGGCTACGCGACGCGCGCCACCGGGCCGTTCCAGGTCTACGGCAACAACACCAGCGTCGGCTTCGGCTGGGTCAGCGATGCGGTCTACGACAACCAGAGCTCGATCACGAGCCTGACCGGCACCCAGCTTCAGCTCACCACGGTCTGGGGCGTCAACGGCTTCTACCAGCACTTCTGGAATCCGAAGTGGCGTTCCTCCGTATACGGCGGCTACACCGAGGTCGACTACAGCTCGACCGCGACGGGGATCATTAACTCGCACCTGCCCGGCGCCGGCGGCGCATCCATCTGCCCGGGCACCCCGGTGTTCGGCGCCGTGCAGCCGCCGCTCGGTCTCCCGGCCGGCAATTCCTGCTCGCCGAACTTCAGCTGGTGGCAGGTCGGCACGCGGACGCAGTGGAACCCGCATCCCGATCTCGACATCGGCGTCGACGTGACCTGGAATCACCTCAACACGGCCTACGCGGGCTCGGGTGTGGCGCTCGCCGCCAACGGCGCGCAACAGGCTTGCGCGGGCTGCCGGATCGAGGATCAGGACGTGGTGAGCGTCTTCTTCCGCATCCAGCGCAACTTCCTGCCCTGAGCGCCTCAGCGCAGCGACATGGATCGACGACGAGGGCCGGCGGCAACGCCGGCCCTTTTCAATTGGGCTGATGCCTGGATTTCGTAGCCCTACGCGGCGCGCGTCCGCGTCTTCTGCGCCGCGAAGAAAGCGTGTAGCGCGTCGGCCGGCTGCGGGGCGCTGAAGAAATAGCCCTGCACCTCGGTGCAGCCTTCCAGGCGCACATGGCGCAGCTGCTCGATCGTCTCGACGCCTTCGGCGGTGGTCGCGATGCCGAGGCCCTTGCCGAGGCCCGCCACCGCCTTGACGATCGCGGCGCAGTCGCCCTTGTCGGAAATGTCCTTGATGAAGGAGCGGTCGATCTTGATCTTGTCGAACGGGAAGCTGCGCAGGTAGCTCAAGCTGGAATAGCCCGTGCCGAAATCGTCCATCGAGATCTTGATGCCGAAGCCACGCAGCTGATGCAGCGTCGCGAGCGTCGCCTCGTTGTCGTGCAGCAGCACCAATTCGGTGATCTCCAGCTCCAGGCGGGTCGCGTCGAGGCCCGAGACCGCGAGTGCGTTGATGACGCTCTGCATCACGCTGCGGCTCTTGAACTGGGCGGGCGACAGGTTGACGGCGACGCGCACCGTATTGGGCCAGGAGGCGGCCTCGCAGCAGGCCTGCTTGAGCACCCATTCGCCGATCGGCACGATCAGGCCGATCTCCTCGGCGAGCGGGATGAACTCGCTCGGCGGCACCATGCCGCGGGTCGGCGAGTTCCAGCGCAGCAACGCCTCGCACCCGGTGATCTGCTCGGTCGTGGCGTCGACCTGCGGCTGGTAATGCAGCTGGAATTCGTCGTTCGCGACCGCGTTGCGCAGGTCGATCTCGAGTGCGCGGCGGGCCTGCAACTGCTGGTCCATCTCGGGCTCGAAATAGCGATAGGTCGAGCGGCCATCGGACTTCGCGCGGTAGAGCGCCATATCGGCGTTGCGCAGCAGCTGATCGGTCGTGTTGCCGTCGCCGGGCGAGATCGCGATGCCGATGCTGGTGCTCACCACGACCTGGTGGCCGTCGAGATCGTAGGGCTGGTTGATCGACGTGATGATGCGCTGCGCGAGCGAGCCGGCCGCCTCGGGCTTGTCGAGACCGGTCTGCAGCACCGCGAACTCGTCGCCGCCGAGCCGCGCGATCACGTCGGTCTCGCGCACCACGTCCTTGAGCCGGTTGGCGGCGGCGCACAGCAGCTTGTCGCCGACGAGGTGGCCGAGCGTGTCGTTGACGTTCTTGAAGTGGTCGAGGTCGAGGCACATCACGGCGACCGACTGGCCGCGGCGCACCCGCTTGAGCGTCAGCTCCATCTCGTCGTGGAACGCCGCGCGGTTGGCGAGCCCCGACAGGCTGTCGTGCCGCGCCATGTGGCGGATCTTCTCCTCCGCGCGCGTGCGCTCGGTGATGTCCTCATGGGTCGCGACCCAGCCGCCGTTCGCCATGGCGCTGTTGACGATCGAGATGTTGCGCCCGTCGCCGGCCTGGACGAGCTGCGGCTGCACCTCGCCCTTGGCGATGGCGGCCAGCAGCTCCTTGACATAGATGTCGGGATCGCCGGCGAAATTGCCGCATTCCTTGCGATGCAGCAGGATGGCGCGCAGGTTCACGCCGGGCACGACCACGTCGTGGCTCAGCCCGTACATTTCGAGGTAGCGCTCGTTGCAGACGACGAGGTTCGCGTCCGCATCGAACATGCACAGGCCTTGCGACATGTTGTTGAGCGCGGTCTCGAACTGCTGGTCGCGGTCGCGGCGCTGGCGCTGGAATTCGGTCGACACCATTTGCGCGGCGCGCTGGGCGGCCTTGAGCTCGCGGCGCGTCCTGCCGTGCTCGCGCTCGACCCGGCAGCGCTGCGCCAGCGCCGTGGCGAGCTGCAGGGCGCGGGCGTGATCCTCCGGCACCGCCGTGACGCGCTCGGATACGCTGTACTCCGACATGCTGTCGGGCTTGGCAGTCTCGACGACGAGGCAGAGCCCGTCGTCGGCACCGAGCAGCTCGGCGATGGCGGCGGGCCCGCGCGCCGCAAGCCATGCCTGCGTCGCGATGACGGCCTCGACCGGCGGCTCGCCCGGTGGAAAGATGACCTCGGCCGGAACGTGGTCTTCGCTCGACGTGACGAGGTCGAGCGCGGTCGATGCGTTCGCCGCGACGGCGCGCATGGCGGCGCAATCGCCGTCGGTGCCGCAAAAGAGAATCTTCAAAGCGAGTCCGCCCACTGCATTCTCCGGAATGCCAGATCGCTGCCAATTCCGTGGGCAAGCTAGGCGGAAAATCCTGATAAAATGCATAAGCCGCTGTTGCGGCTCACGAACTCCGCCGCCTGTTCGGGATTGCGGCTAATCGGCGGTTAATGGAATGCGACAGCCCGGCGGCGCACCGCGTCCGCGGGCGCGGTTTCACGGCCGTACCACGTCCGGTGCGGACTTTTATGGTTAACGAGCCGTTGCGGGTGCTGCGCGTCTCACTCCGTCACGGGCCCGCACCATCCCGGCAAATAGTTGGCTTCCACGCCCTTGGCGAAGTCCAGCGCCTTTTCGAGCGACTCCTGGAACTCCTTCTCGACTGCCTTGCGCTTGAGCCGGCGGCGCAGGAAATCGGCCCACAGGAATTCGCTGAACGGAACGGTTTCCTTGGAGTAGCCGCCGAGGCGCCGCAGCTCGCCCGCGAGGCTGCGGAACGGATCGTCGCGCAGGTCGCCGATCGAGGTCGGGATGTCCACGAAGGTGCGCCGCACGCCGTTCTCGTCATAGGGATGGCACCAGCCGCGATTGTCGAGCACGACCCAGAAGGCCTCGCGGTCGAGCGCGTGCAGATCGGCGACGACCGTGATCGCCACCTCGTCCTGGCCTTCGTCGAGCAGCGCGCGGGCGAGGTGATGATGATCGATGACGTAGTGGCGGTCCTTCGAGCCGAGGATGACCGGGACCAGGTGGCTACCGAGGAATTCGGCTTTCTTCTTTTCCTTGTGCTCGCGCCAGCGCTGGCGCTTCTCGGCGACCTCGCGCATGCCGACCGTCATCTGGGTCGGGCGCAGGCTCTTGACCTTGATCGTCTTTATGATCGGTTCGCGGACATGCATGGGGCCCTCCGTGAATTGATCGAACGTCCAGAATCAATTGAATTCCGTGCACCGCCAATCTAGCGCATGTCCAGGCGAAAGCCTGCCCCCGACTTGATCGGGGTGGAGGCCGGTTCGCCCGCGCAGCGTATGGCAATCGGGAGAGGTTCTGATATCGTCGAAGCGTTGCGCAAGGTCGCAGGCACGGCGGCAGCGGGCCGCCCGATCGGGAGGCCATGTCGATGCGGCTGACGAATGGGGGAGAGATCGGGGCGTTCTTTCTGGCACGCGCCATCGTGGTCGCCATCATTTTCGTGGCGACCAGAATGTTTCTCGGGGCTCTATACCTGCAGGTCTTTCGCAGCGGCGGCGCGATCGCCATGACGGCTGCGACACTGACGGTTGGCCTCGTGGGGTGGCTTCTCACCCTGCTTCTCCTCGTTCTGTTTCGCGCCGGGTTTGGCAGCGTCCCGCCGACGGTGGCTGCCGATAGGAGCGCCGTCACGACGTCGGGCGGAGAGGTTGGCGCCTTTCTCCTCACCTACGTGGGCGTCGCGGTGATCGTGAGCGTGTTCAACGCATTGGTGTTGGGCCAGGTCTACGGGTGGCTGCGGACGAACGGCCACGCCGACTTGATCATCCTGGTTTCGCTCGGCATCTCGGCCGTGACCGCCGTCATATTCCTCCCGATATTCGTCGCCCTGCGCGGCGCGATGGCGGGCTCCGCGCCGGCGGCGGGCGCAGGCGTCTGGGATCGACAGCCCTCAATTCGTTCATTTTGCGCATGTTCTTTTCGGCGAACCGGCGTCCACCCCCGATCAAGTCGCGGGCAGGCTTTCGCCGGAACACGCGCTAGCGTCGGCGCATCACGACGGCCTCGAGCCAGGCGATCGCGAGATACATGGCGGACGACAGCAGCGCCAGGATCGTGATCGCGGTCATCACGATGTTGAGCTTGAAGATCTGGCTGCCGTACTGGATCAGGTAGCCGAGGCCGAGATTGGCGGACTGGAATTCGCCGACCACGACGCCGACCAGCGAGAGGCCGACGTTCACCTTGAGCGCCGCGATCAGCGTCGGCACGCTGCCGGGCAGCACCACCTTGGCGAGGATCTGGCCCTTGGTGGCGCCAAAGGTCTGCGCGAGCTTGATCTTGTTCGGATCGGTGCCGTTGAAGCCGTTGTAGATCATCAGCACGGTGACGAAGAGCGAGATCGCGATCGACATGCCGTAGATCGACAGCGTGGCGCCGAGCCAGATGTAGAAGATCGGCACGAAGGCGGTCTTCGGCATGGCGTTGGCGACCACGAGGTAGGGATCGAGCACGCGGTAGAGCGCCGGCCACCACCACAGCGCGGCCGCGATCGCGGTGCCGAGCGCCATCGCGGCCGAGAAGCCGATGATGGTCGCGAGCAGCGTCGACCCGGCGTGCCAGAGGATGCCGGCCTGCTGCGGCGTGGAATCGAGCAGCGAGACGAAGGTCGGCCACAGCGCCGACGGATAGCTGGTGAACAGCGGATTGATGAGCTGCGCGCGCGGCAGGATCTCCCACAGCACGAGGAAGACGACGAGCAGCGCGAGTTGCGTGCCGCGCACCGTGAGGCGGCCGCGCCGCTCGTGCGCGAGCCAGGCGCGGTACTCCGGGCTTTCGCCCGCATACGTCGCGACCTCAACCTTCGACATGGACTTCGAGCTCCTGCCAGAGGGTGTTGAAGTAGCCGTTGAACTCGGGCGCGTTGCGCGCCGCGAACGGCTTCGGCCGCGCGCCGTCCGGCGTCGCGTAGCGGATCGCGCGGTCGGATTTGACGCGTCCGGGCCGGCGCGAGAGCACGACCACGCGTTCCGCCATGCTGACGGCTTCGCCGATGTCGTGCGTCACCAGGATCGCGGTCTTGCGCTCGCGGCGCAGAATCTCGGCGACCTCGTCCGCGAGTGCGAGGCGGGTCTGCAAATCGAGCGCCGAGAACGGCTCGTCGAGCAGCACGATGTCGGGCTCGGTGACGAGCGTGCGCGCGAGCGCGACGCGCTGGCGCATGCCGCCGGAGAGCTCGCGCGGCCGGCGATCGAGGAACTGGCCGAGGCCGTAGCGGGTGAGCAGCTGCGTCGCGCGGGCGCGCGCCTTGCCCATGTCGAGGCCCTGGATCTCGGCGCCGAGCACCGCGTTCTCCAGGATCGTGCGCCACTCGAAAAGGTAATCCTGCTGCAGCATGTAGCCGACCTTGCGGCTCGGCCCGGCGACCGCGGCGCCGTCGATGAGCACGGCGCCGCCGGTCGGCCGCAGGATGCCAGAGATCAGCGACAGCAGCGTGCTCTTGCCGCAGCCGCTCTGGCCGATGATGGCGACGAACTCGCCGGCCGCGATCGCGAGCGAGATGCCCTTGATCGCCTCAGTCTCGCCGTCGCGGCCGAAATAGCGCAGGCCGACGTCGCGCAGCTCGACCTTGGGCGGGCCGGCAGGTGAGGGCGGTCGGTCCCCCTCCCCCGCTTGCGGGGGAGGGCGGGGGAGGGGGCGCCGCTTGCTCAGAGTGTGTGGCTTCCCCCTCCCCACCCTCCCCCGCAAGCGGGGGAGGGGGCGCAGGCTTCTTGCTCGTGTCGTCAACCACGGATCACTTCGCCTTCGCGGCGAACTCGGTGACGACCAGATCCTCGAACTTCACCCGCTTGTTCGCCTCGAGTACGTGGCCCTGCACCAGGATGTCCTCGAACTTCTCGATCGCGGCCGGCTCGATCACCGGCGTGCTCTTCCAGATCTTGAGCCGCTGATAGCGCTGCGCAGCGCCGACCAAGGCCTTCTGGTTCACGCCGGGGAAGAATGGCGCGAGGGTCGAGGCGATCTCGCCGGCCGGCGCCGTCGCAGTCCATTTCATCGCTTTGGCGATAGCGTTGGTCCAGCCCTGGATGACCGCCGGGTTGTCATGGATGTATTTCTCGGTCGCCATGAAGGCCGTGTAATCGGCGAACCCGACCGTTTCGCCGACCGACGCCATGAAATGGGCCTTGCCATCAAGCTCGAGCTGGGAGGCGTCCGGCTCGATGAAGATCGCATACTGGCCTTGGCCGGAGAGCCAGGCACCGACGCGCGCCGGCACGCCGATATTGTTGAGCAGCTTCACGTCGGTCTGCGGATCGATGCCGTTCTTGCGCAGGGCGGCTTCGAGGAAGAGGAGCGGCGTCGAGCCGGGGCGGAAGCCGAGGATTTCCTTTCCCTTGAGCGCTTTCCAATCGAACGGGTCGGCCTTGTCACGGCCGACCAGCATGAAGCCGTCCGTCGCGGTCAGCCCGCAGAAGATCCGGGCTTTGGTCGGCGAGTCGCTGGTCTGCACATAGATCGTGGTCTCCGGGCCGATCAGCGCGATGTCGGCGGCCCCGGAGAGCAGCGCGGCCATGGACTTGTCGCCGCCGTTAGCGGTCGACATCGTCACGTCCAGCCCGGCCTCGGTGAAATAGCCCTTCGACATCGCGACATAGGATGGTGCGTAGAGCAGGGAGTGCACGACCTCGTTGTAGCGGATCTTCACCGGCGTCTTCGCCTGCGCGAACGCGCGCGGTGCGGCGAGGGGCAGGGAGCCGAGGGCGGCGAGCCCGCCTTGGACAACACGACGGCGATCGAACATGGGATTCCTCATGGCGTGATGCGACTGCGCGCGATGTTGGCCGGCAATGCGGGCAGGCTAACACCCCGCGAAACGCGTTGCCACATGCCGCTGTTGCCGCGGGGTCCTCAGAGCGACAACGCCGATGCCAACCACCAATGCCCCCTCATCCTGAAGGAGCCCGCCGTAGCGTAGCGAAGGCGGGCGTCTCGAAGGATGGGCCGAGCACGCGGCGGCCGCCAATTCCCCTGCGGCCCATGGTTCGAGACGCGTCGCCGCGCGACGCTCCTCACCATGAGGATGAATGTGTGGCTGGCCCATGGCTGCGTGCAATGAGGGCACGCTTGCGAATTGAATTGGATTAATACGACCGCGGCAGCCCGAGCACCTTCTCGCCGATGAAATTCAGGATCATCTCGGCGCTCACCGGTGCGAGCCGGGCGATCATGGCTTCGCGCAGATAGCGCTCGACGTGGAATTCCTTGGCGTAGCCCATGCCGCCGTGGGTGGTCACGGCGGTCTGGCAGGCCGCGAGCGCCGCCTCGGCGCCGAGGAATTTTGCCGCGTTGGCTTGCGCGCCGCACGGCTCGCCTGCGTCGTAGAGCGCGGCGGCGCGAAACACCATCAGGTTCGCGGCCTCGAGCTCCATCCAGTGGCGCGCCAGCGGATGCTGGATCGCCTGGTTCTGTCCGATCGGGCGGCCGAACACCACGCGCTCCTTCGCGTAGGCGGTCGCGCGGAAAAGCGCGGCGCGGCCGAGGCCGATCGCCTCGGCGCCGACCAGGATGCGCTCGGGATTGATGCCGTGCAGGATGTAGTCGAAGCCGTGGCCTTCCTCGCCGATCCGGTCCGCCGCCGGCACCGGCAATGCGTCGAAGAAGAGCTGGTTGGAGTCGACCGCCTTGCGGCCCATCTTGTCGATCTCGCGCACCTCGACGTGGCGCCGGTCGAGGTCCGTGTAGAATAGCGTGAGCCCGCGGGTGCGCTTGTCGACATTCTCGGCGGGCGTCGTGCGCGCGAGCAGCAGGACCTTGTTGGCGACCTGGGCGGTGCTGATCCAGATCTTCTGGCCCGACACCAGGTAGCGGTCACCGTCGCGCGTCGCGCGCGTCTTGAGCCGCAGCGTGTCGAGCCCGGCGTCGGGCTCGGTCACCGCGAAGCAGGCCTTGTCGTCGCCGGCGATCAGCGGCGGCAGCATGCGTTGCTTCTGCGCGTCGCTGCCGAACACGACCACCGGGTTGAGCCCGAAGATGTTCATGTGCAGCGCCGAGGCGCCCGAGAAGCCGGCGCCCGACTCGGCGACCGCCTGCATCATCAGGGCGGCTTCCGTGATGCCGAGGCCGGCGCCGCCGAACTCCGGCGGCATCGCAATGCCGAGCCATCCGGCCTGCGCGAAGGCGCGATGGAAGTCGTGCGGAAAGCCGCCGTCGCGATCCTTCGCGAGCCAATAGTCGTCGCCGAAGCGCTCGCACAGGCGGCGCACCGCTGTGCGAAGCTGCTCCTGCGTGTCGGTGAAGCCGACGCTCATGCTTTTCTCGGCTTGCGCGCGCGGCGTCGGACCGCCGCAGGCGGCGTGGGCACCTCGACCTTGCCGAGCGAGCCATCGGCCGCGAGGCGGGCGATCGCGGCGTCGGTGTAGCCGGCCTCGCGCAGCACCTCGACGCTGTTCTCGCCGAGGCCGGGCGGATGGCGCCGGATCGCGGGACGCGAGCGGCTCCAGCGGCTCGGAATGCCGACCAGCCGGATGCGCCCCTCGGTCGGATGGTCGAACGCCTGCAAGAAGCCGACGGCGGCGAGATGCGGATCGTCGATCAACCCGTCGAGGTCGTGCATCGGCACCGCCGGGATGTCGGCCTGCTGCAGCGCCACGATCCACTCGGCGGTGGTTCGCGTCGCGAGGATCTCGGCGATGAGCGTATAGGCCTCGGCGAAATGCCGGGCGCGCGCCGCCGCGGTCGTGAAGCGCGGATCGCTGTGGAATTGCTCGGCCTTGCCGATCAGGCGGAAGAACGATTCCCACTGCCGGTCGGTGTAGACCAGGATGCAGATGTATCCATCGCTCGTCCGGTAGGGCCGCCGGTCGCGCGCGAGCAGGCGGCTGTAGCCAGGTGGGCCGATCGCCGGCTCGTAGGCGCGGCCGCCGAGGTGATCGGAGAGCACGAACTGCGCCAGCGTCTCGAACATGGGCAGCTCGATCGCCTGGCCCTTGCCGGACCGCTCGCGCTCGAGCAGGGCGGCGAGCACCACGTGCACGGCGTTGAGGCCGACGATGTGGTCCGCCATGGTGAGCGGCGCGTAGCGCGGCTCGGCGCCGCTGGTGCGCTGGAAGGTCGCCGGGATGGCGGCGAGGCCCTGGATGAGGTCGTCATAGGCGGGGCGGCCCGCATAGGGGCCGCCTTCGCCGTAGCCGATCAGGCTGACATGGATGAGCCGCGGATGGCCGGCGCGGATGTCTTCCGGCCCGAGGCCGACGCGGCGCAGCGCCGCCGGGCGGACGTTGCAGATGAACACGTCGGCGCCCCGGCACAGGCGCTTCAACGCATCGCGGCCGCCGGCGGTCTTGATGTCGAGGACGATGCTGCGCTTGTTGCGGTTGGCCTGCAGGTACATCGGCCCCATGCGCGGATTCCGCATCGGGCCGCCGTGCCGCATGATGTCGCCGTCGGGCGGCTCGACCTTGATCACGTCGGCGCCGTAGTCCGCCATGATCTGGGTCGCATAGGGACCCATCAGCACCGTCGTCATATCGACGATGCGCACGCCCACGAGCGGCCCTGTGGGCGCGCGCCCGCGCCTGCCAGCGGCGGCCTTGCGACTCTTTGACGGCTTTCTCATCGCGCGCCCCGGTCCATCATGCCCAGACAGCTTATGCCCGCGCGGGCAGGTTGGCTAAAACGTTGTAGAATGAACCGCCACCGGGATGGAAGCTCGGGGCTACGGGAGGAAATGATGCGAACGGGGCGATGGGGATTCTGCGGTCTGGTGGCGGCATTGCTTGCCGGCACGCCGGCGCTGGCGCAGCAGCCGCTCAAGATCGGATTGATCATGCCCTACACGGGCCAGTTCACCGATGCGTCGGCGCAGATGGACGGCGCGATCAAGCTCTACATCAAGCAGCACGGCGACGTGGTCGCGGGCCGCAAGATCGAGCTGATCCGCCGCGACGACGGCGGCTCGCCGGACGTGGCCAAGCGCATGGCGCGCGAGCTCGTGGTCAACGATCACGTCGACATCCTGGCGGGCTTCGTGATCACGCCGGAAGCGCTCGCGGTCGCCGACGTATCCGAGCAGGCGAAGAAACTCGAGGTCGTGATGAACGCCGCGACCGCGATCATCACCACCAAGTCGCCCTATATCGTGCGCACTTCGCTCACCATTCCGCAGGTCAACGAGGCGTTCGGCGCCTGGGTCTACAAGAGCGGCGTGCGCAAGGTCTACACGCTGGTGTCCGACTATGCGCCGGGCCTCGATGCCGAGGGCGCATTCCAGCGCGGCTTCAAGGGCGCGGGCGGCGAGATCGTCGGCTCGCTGCGCATCCCGCTTGCCAATCCGGATTTCTCCGCCTTCGTCCAGCGCATCAAGGACGCGAGCCCCGAGGCGATCTACATCTTCGTGCCGGGCGGCGCCCAGCCGGCCGCGCTCGCCAAGGCGCTGGTCGAGCGCGGAATGGACTCGACCAGGATCAAGATCCTCGGCCAGGGCGAGATCACCGAGGAGAACGCGCTGCGCGGCATGGGCGACGCCGCGCTCGGCATCATCACGGCGTTCCACTACGACTACAACCACAATTCGAAGATGAACAAGGACTTCGTCGCCGCCTTCAACGCCGAGTACAAGCGCAACCCGGATTTCTTCGCCGTCGGCGGCTGGGACGGCATGCACCTGATCTACGAGGCGCTCAAGAAGACGGACGGCAAGAGCGACGCCGAGGCGCTGATCGCCGCCGCCAAGGGCATGGCATGGGAAAGCCCGCGCGGCCCGATCTCGATCGATGCGCAGACCCGCGACATCATCCAGACCGTGTACTTCCGCAAGGTCGAGAAAGTCGGCGGCGAGCTGAAAAACGTCGAGTTCGAGAAGGTCGAGAACGTGAAGGACCCGGTGAAAGCCCGTATGGCGAAGTGAGGTTGGCACTGCGTGTGGGCTCCCTCCCCCGCTTGCGGGGGAGGGCGGGGAGGGGGAAGCCACACACGCATGAGCAAGCGGCTTCCCCCTCTCCGGCTCTCCAGCCGAAGTCGGATTTATCCGACTTCGGCCGATTATTGGTGCCGAAATCGGGCAAGCCCGATTTCGGACGCAAGCGGGGGAGAGGGCGTAGGCGCCTTGCCTCCCTAACGGTCGCTCACGCCGTGCTTGTCGCTGACGGGCCACTTGTGGCGGATCGCCCCGCAAGCGAGTAAGACTGCGCCCCGCCGCAACGGAGGCGCCTCGTGAAAATCTCCATCCTCGACGACTATTTCGACACCGTCCGCACGCTGCCGTGCTTCGCCAAGCTCGAGGGCCACGACGTCACGATCTGGAACGATCACGTCCCGGACACCGACGCGCTGGCCGAGCGCCTCAAGGATACCGAGGTGCTGGTGCTGATCCGCGAGCGCACGAAAATCCGCCGCCCGCTGCTCGAACGCCTGCCCAAGCTAAAGCTCATCAGCCAGCGCAGCGTCTTCCCGCATATCGACATCGACGACTGCACGCGGCTCGGCGTCGTCGTCTCGTCGAGCCAGCACGCCGGCACGCCGTCGCATGCGACGGCGGAATTCACCTGGGGGCTGGTGCTCGCCGCCATGCGGCAGATTCCCCAGCAGATGGAATCGCTCAAGGCCGGGCGCTGGCAGATGGGCGTCGGCCACAGCGTGCGCGGCAAGACGCTCGGCATCTACGGATGGGGCCGCATTGGCGCCGTGGTCGCGGGCTACGGCAAGGCCTTCGGCATGAACGTGCTGGTGTGGGCGCGCGAGGCCTCGCGCGAGCGCGCCCGCGCCGAGGGCTGGGACGTGGCGGCGAGCAAGGAAGCGTTCTTCGAAAAGTGCGACATCATCTCGCTGCACATGCGCCTCGTCGACGCGACCCGCCACATCGTCACGGCCGCGGACCTCGCGCGCATGAAGCCGAGCGCGCTCCTGGTCAACACCAGCCGCGCGCCGCTGATCGAGCCGGGCGCGCTGGTCGCGGCGCTGAAAGCCGGGCGCCCCGGCTGGGCGGCGGTCGACGTCTACGAGGAGGAGCCGCTGCGCGACACCGCGCATCCGCTGCTCAACATGCCGAACGTGGTCGCGACCCCGCATCTGGGCTACGTGACAGTCGAAGAGTACGAGACTCAGTTCGTCGATATCTTCGACCAGATCATTGCCTATGGGGCCGGCAAGCCGACGAATGTGGTCAATCCGCAGGTGCTCGACGCCGCCAATCGGCGGCGGTGACCAGGAGGAAGCGATGAAAAGACGCGCATTCCTGACCGGCGCGGCCGCGCTCGGCCTCGACACCGCGGCGTTCACTCCCGCGCATGCGCAGACTTTCCCGTCGAGCGCGGTTCGCTTCGTCGTGCCGGCCTCGGCCAGCACGCCGCCCGACACCCTGGCGCGGATCGTCGCCAACGGGATCGCCGAGAACGAAGGCTGGAACACGATCGTCGAGGACAAGCCGGGCGCCGTGATGACGCTCGGCGCCGGCGAGGTCCTCAAGCAGGCCGCCGACGGCCAGACCCTGCTCGTCGCCATGACGGGCGTCACCGCGATCAGCGCGCTGGTGCCCACTGCCTCGATCAACATCGAGACCGATTTCGCGCCCGTGGCACGCGTCGGCACCGCCTACAACGTGCTGGTGGTCGGTCCGGGCGTACCGGTGCACTCGGTTGCCGAGCTGATCGCATTTCTCAAGAAGAGCCCGGGCAAGCACACCTACTCGTCGGGCGGCTTCGCCACGCCCGCGCATCTGCTCGGCGAGTTGTTCAAGCTCGAGACCGGCGTGCAGGCGACGCACGTGCCCTACACCCAGTTCCCGCAGGCGATCGTCGACCTGATCGCCGGCGTGAACACCTATCAGTTCATCGGCATGCTGCCGGTCGTGCAGCTCATCAAGACAGGCAAGCTGAACGCGCTGGCCGTGATGGGCAGCAAGCGCAATTCGGCCTTGCCGGACGTGCCGACAATCGCCGAGGCCGGCTTTCCGAAGCTCGTGTCGGAGGATTGGTCCGGCCTCCTCGTCAAGGCCGGCACGCCCAGGAACGTGATCGTGCGGCTCAACCGCGTCGTGAACAACGCGCTCAAGACCGACAAGGTGCTCTCGGCTTTCGCCAGGCTCGGCATCGATGCCGGCGGCGGCACGCCGGAAGAGTTCGGCGCCCATGTGCACGCCGAAACGGTGCGCTGGACCAAGGTCATCAAGGACGCCGGGATCAAGATCAATACGTGAGCGGCGGTGACGGTAGCCCGCATGGAGCGAAGCGCAATGCGGGGAAAGCGCCTCCGCGGATAGGGTTTCCCCGGATTACGGCGCTACGCGCCTCCATCCGGGCTACGACTCCTACGGCTCTGCCATCCCCTTCGCCACCATTCGCACATTCTCGATGAACAGCTGCGCCAGCGGCGTCAGCGTGCGTCCCTTCAACGTGATGAGCCCGACCGGCTTGCGCGTGTGGGGCAGGGCGATCGGCAGCGCCTTGAGCCGCGGATGCCATCCCGGCACCTTGAGCATGAAGCCCGGCAGCACCGAGAGGAACCGCCCCTTCGCGAGGAAATCGTTCTTCAGGTATTCCGAATGCGTCACCACGGTCGGCCGCGGCGGCTCGTAGCCGTGGGCGCGAAACACCTCGACGACCATCCCGCCGAACAGGCTGTCGGCGGGAAGCTGCACCCACGGCTCGTCCACCAGGTCGGCGAGCGTCAGCTTGCGCCGGCGTATCAGCGGGTTCTGCGCCGAGGTCAGCACCGCGAGCGCATCGTGAAAGAGGACCTCGGCCGAAAGATCGTCCGGCAGCGGGCCGATCATCCGGCAGATCGCGAGCTCGACGTTGCGATCGACCACGTCGCGGTAAAGCGTTGCGGTGTCGCCCGCGATGATGTGAAAGCTCATGCGCGGATATTTTCGCGTCAGCCGGTCGATGCACGGCGACAGCAGCGCGACCGAGACCGGATCGGTCGAGCCGATGCGGATCTCGCCGGTCGTCGGATCGGACAGGAACTCGATGTCCTGCACGCCCTGGCGCAGGTCGTTGAAGATCGCGACGCTGCGCTTCTTGAGCGCGAGCCCGTACGGCGTCGGCACGATGCCGCGCCGCCCGCGGTCGACCAGCTGCACGCCGAGCGCGTGCTCCAGCTCGGCGATCGCCTTGGAGACGGCCGGCTGCGAAACGTTGAGGCGGGCGGCCGCCTTGCCCATGCTGCCGGCGTCGATCAGGGTGGCGAGGATGTCGAGATCGCGCAGCTTGAGGCGGCGCTTGGTGCGCTCGTTCCAGGGCATGGTATTCTCAAAAGTTATGAGATCATTCCATCTTCATTCTATTCCGTAAGGTCAGCTTGCGCTAGCGTCCGTTCAGCCCTGGGAGCTCCTCGACAGAACGGGGGCCGGCAGGACGTAGCCAACCAAGAGGGACGACCATGAACAGACGAGCTTTCCTGAGCGGAGTAGCGGCGCTAGGCCTCGGTGCCGCTTCCTTCATTCCCGCACGTGCGCAGTCGTTTCCGTCCGGCCTCATCCGGTTCGTCGTGCCGAACTCCACCAGCACGCCGCCCGACATCCTGGCCCGTATCGTCGCCAATGCGCTGACCGAGCTCGAGGGCTGGAAGACGATCGTCGAGGACAAGCCGGGCGCCGTGTTCACGCTCGGCATCGGCGAGGTGCTCAAGCAGCCGGCCGACGGGCACACGGTGTTCTCGGTCACGACGCCGATCACCGCAGTCCCGGCGCTCATGCCCAAGTCGGCAATCGATCTCGATCGCGACTTCGCGCCGGTGATCCGCATCGGCACCGGCTACAATGTGCTGGTGGTGAACCCGAGCGTGCCGGTCCACTCGGTCGCCGAGCTGGTCGAATTCCTCAAGAAGGATCCGGGCAAGCACACGTTCTCGTCGGGCGGCTTCGGCACGCCGGCGCACCTGCTCGGCGAGCTGTTCAAGCTCGAGACCGGCGTGCAGGCGACGCACGTGCCCTACAACCAGTTCCCGCAGGCGATCGCCGACCTGCTGGCCGGCGTCAACACCTACCAGTTCATCACGCTGCTGCCGGTCGTGCAGCTCATCAACACCGGCAAGCTGCGCGCACTCGCGGTAATGGGAAACAAGCGCAATCCGGTGCTGCCGGACGTGCCGACCATCGCGGAGGTTGGCTTCCCGCGCCTCGTCGCCGAGGATTGGGCCGGGCTCCTGGTGAAGGCCGGCACGCCGGCGGACGTGATCGCGCGGCTCAACCGTGCCGTGAACGCGGCGCTCAAGACCGACAAGGTGCGCGAGGCGCTTGCCAAGATCGGCACCGATGTGGGTGGCGGCACGCCGCAGGAGTTCGGCGCCCATGTGCACGCCGAGACGGTGCGCTGGACTAAGGTCATCAAGGAAGCCGGGATCAAGATCAACACATGACGCGTGCCGACTTCCGCGTGACCCTGCTCGGGACCGGCGTGCCGATCCCGAGCCCCGACCGTTTCGGCCCGTGCACGCTGGTCGAGGCGGGCGACAGGAAATTCCTGATCGATGCCGGACGCGGCGCCACCATTCGGCTCTATCAGCTCAAGATCCCGCTCGGCCGGATCGACGTGCAGTTTCTCACCCACTACCACTCGGACCACACCTCCGGCGTGCCCGACGTGTGGCTCACCGGATGGCTCGAGTTCGCATTTCGGCACGCGCAAGACGCCCTATCGGGTGATCGGGCCGACCGGCGCGCGCGAGCTGATGACGAACCTCGAGCGCGCCTATGCGCGCGACATCGAGATCCGCGTCGCCGACGAGAAGCTGCCGCGCTCGGGGATAGCGACCGACGTCAGCGAGTTCGACCGCGACGGGGTCGTGTACGAGCAGGACGGCGTGAGGGTGATCGCTTTCGAGGTCGACCATGGCGACGTGATCAAGCCGTGCTACGGCTATCGCTTCGAGTACGGCGGCCGCGTCGCCGTGTTCTCCTCCGACACGCGGTACAATCAGAACGTCATCAAGTACGGCGCTGGCGCCGACCTTCTGGTCCACGAGGTCGCGAGCGCGGGGCCCGATCTGATGAAGGAGGCATACATCCAGCGGATCATCGCGCATCACACGACGCCGCGCGACGCCGGCCGGGTCTTCGCCCAGACGAGGCCGAAGCTCGCCGCCTACACGCATATCGTCGCGCTCGGCAGTGGAGTGTTCCCCCCGCCGACGATCGACGACATCGTCGCGCAGACGCGGGAGACCTATGACGGCCCGCTGGTGGCCGGCGAGGACCTGATGGCTTTTGACATCGGCGAGACCGTCACGGTGCGGCGCGGCGCGTAGCTTCTCTCCGTCATGCCCGCGCTCGTCGCGGGCATCCACGTCTTTCTTTCGTGCAGCGACGACGTGGATGGCCGGGACATAGGCGAGCGAAGCGACGCCGTTCTTCGAACGGCCATAGGCGAGCGAAGCGACGCCGTTCTTCGAACGGCTATAGGCGAGCGAAGCGACGCCGTTCTTCGAACGGCTATGCCCGGCCATGACGAAACGGATCAGCCTAGCGCTGATCCTTGGCGACCGCCTCGGCGCGCTGTGCCGCCGTATTCGCCACGTGCACCTCGTCGCCCGTCGTGATCCCGTCCTGTGGGCTTTCGATGATGCGGTCTTCGGCCGTGAGGCCTGAGCCGATCTCCACCGTCTGGCCCATGTCGCGCGCGATCGTCACCGTCTTGAGGACGATGTGGTCCTTCGCGTCGACGGTCGCGACGTGCAGGCCGCTCTGGTCGAAGATCAGCGCACTCGCCGGCACGCTGAGCACAACGTCCGGGCTCGGCAGGTCGAGCGTGACGTTGGCGAAGGCGCCGGTCATCAGCTCGCCCGCGGCGTTGTCGACAAGGAGCTGCATGCGGGTCGTGCCGCTGGCGGCATCGACCGACTGGGCGGACGCCTCGACCGTCGCCAGGAAGCCGCGGTTGGGATATTCCGGCACCGTGAGGCGCGCCTTGGTGCCGATCTTGATGCCCGGCACGTAGGCCTGCGGCACATTGATGAAGGCGCGCAGCCGGGTCGTGTCGGAGACGACGAACAAGGCCGGGCCGCCGCCGGCGCCCGCGTTGATCAGCGCGCCAACGTCCGTCGCGCGTGCCGTCACGATGCCGTCGAACGGCGCGACGATCTGCTTGTACTTTTCCAGCGCGCGCAAACGGTCGAGATTAGCCTGCGACGACTTCACGATGCCCGCCTTGTTGGCGGCGTCGGCCTGGCGCTGCTCGAGGTCGAGCTTGGAGATCGCCGCCGAGGCGATCAGCGACTGGCCGCGCTGCAGGTTGGCGTTGGAGAGCACGAGATTGGCCTGCGCGCTCGCGAGATCGGCTTTCGCCTGCATGATCTGCTGGTCGAGGTCGGGCGCGTCGATCTCGGCGAGCACCTGCCCGGCGGTCACGCGCGTGCCGATATCCGCCTTCCATTCGCGGATATAGCCGCTCACTCGGGCGAAAAGCTGCGCCTGCGAATAGGCATCGAGCCGGCCGGGCAGGTCGAGGGTCGCCCGTTTCGCCTTGGTGGCGGGCGGCGCCACGTTGACCACCGGGACGGCGCGCTGCTCGGTCCAGTCGCGCAGCCGCGCATTGGCGGTCTCGCGCGTCATGATACCCGAGACGACGATCGCCGCCGCGAGCACAGCCGTCACCAGCGCGGCGATGCCGAGCCCGCGCTTGGAGAAGGAGGGTGGGGTTTCAGGCGGCATGCGGCTCTCCAAGGGGTACGGGAAGGGGCGCCGTCTTGTGTCGTCCATGCAGGATGCTGAAAACCACGGGGACGAACACCAACGTCGCGCACGTTGCAAAGATCAGGCCACCGATGACGGCGCGGCCGAGCGGCGCATTCTCCTCGCCGCCGTCGCCGAGGCCGAGCGCCGTCGGCGCCATGCCGATGATCATGGCCAGCGCCGTCATCAGCACCGGGCGGCAGCGCACGAAGCCCGCGTCCAGCGCGGCCTGGACCGGATCGCCGGTCTGGTCGAGCCGTTCGCGCGCGAAGCTGATGACCAGCACGCTGTTCGCGGTGGCAACGCCCATGCACATGATGGCGCCGGTGAGCGCCGGCACCGAGAGGGTCGTGCCGGTCGCAAACAGGATCCAGATGATGCCGGCCAGCGCGGCGGGCAGCGCCGTGATGATCACGAACGGGTCTCGCCATGATTGGAAATTGACCACGATGAGCAGGTATATCAGCACAATGGCGCCAGCGAGGCCGAATAGAAGGCCCGAGAAGGCGCGATTCATGGTGTTCACCTGTCCCATCAGGACGACCTGCGCGCCCCGCGGCGCGCTGTTCCTGGTCGCGTCGATGATCTTCTGCACATCGGCCGCGACCGCGCCTAGGTCGCGGTCCTGGGTGGTCGCATAGATCTGAACCAGCGTCTGGATATTGTACTGGGAGACCACCGCGCTGCCGCTCGTGCGGGTGATGTTGGCGATGCCGCCGAGCGTCTGCATCGGCGCCGGGCCGGACGCGCTGATCGGCAGGTTGCGCAGCGCGTTGAGCGAATCGATCTCGTACTGCGGGGTCTGGATGACGATCGGGTAGGAAGCGCCGTTGTCCGGGTTGAGCCAGTAGGTCGGGGCGACCTGGCCGGAGCCCGCGAGAGTGACCACCATGCTGTTGGTCACGTCGCGTTCGGTGACACCGACGTATTGCGCGCGGGTGCGATCGACGGCGACGTCGAAGCCCGGACTGTCGCGCGACTGCTGGATGCGCGTATCGACCAGGCCAGGCACGTGGCGCAGCTGCCGCAACAGTTCCCGCGCATACGCGAAGTTCGCCTCGGTGTCGGGGCCGCGGATCTGCAGGTCGATCGGCGCGGGCGCGCCGAAATTGAGGATCTGGCTGACGATGTCCGCGGGCAGGAACGAGAAGGTGACGCCCGGGAAGCGATCGGGCAGCCGCTCGCGCAGGATGCGCAGATAGTCGGCGGTCGGCCGGTGGCCTTCCTTGAGCTTGATCTGGATCTCGCCGTCCTGCGTGCCGATCGTGCCCGTGTTGTTGTAGGTCATGTTGATGCCGCTGATCGGCATGCCGACGTTGTCGACCAGCGTGTCGAGCTCCTGCGGCGGGACGATCTCGCGGATCGTCTTCTCGATCTCGGCGAACTTGTTGGCGGTCTCCTCGATACGGGTGCCGACGCGCACGCGCGCGTGCAGCAGGATCTGCCCGGCATCGACCGACGGGAAGAAGTCGCGGCCGAGGAAGGGCACGAGCGCAAAGGTGCCGAACACCACGGCAAGGAAACCCGACGACGAAGACGGTGCGGTGGGCGAGCGCGAGCGCGAGCAGCGCGCGGTAGCCGGCGCGGAAGCGCTCGAAGCGCAGCTCGAAGCCGCGCTGGATGCGCACGAACGGATTGCGCGAGCGCGGCAGCGGCCCGTCGAGCCCGTGCGTGTCGGTGTGGGCCACGTGCTTGCGCAGCAGGTAGTTCGCCATCGTCGGCACCAGCGTGCGCGACAGGATGAACGAGCACACCATCGCGGCGATGACGGCTTCCGCCATCGGCACGAAGAGGAAGCGCGCGACGCCGTCGAGGAAGAACATCGGCACGAACACGATGCAGATGCACAGCAGCGAGACGAAGGCGGGCGTCACGATCTGCGCGGCGCCGTCGAGGATCGCGGGCTCGACTTCCTTGCCCTGCTCGAGGTGCCAGTTGATGTTCTCGATCGTGACGGTGGCCTCGTCGACCAGGATGCCGACCGCGAGCGCGAGGCCGCCGAGCGTCATGATATTGAGCGTCTCGCCGAGCGCCCACAGCGTCGCGACCGAGCCGAGCACCGAGAGCGGGATCGAGGTCGCGATGATCACGGTCGAGCGCCAGCTGCCGAGGAAGATCAGCACCATCACGCTGGTCAGCGCCGCCGCGATGATGCCCTCGCGGATGACGCCGTCCACCGCGGCGCTGACGAACAGCGACTGGTCGCCGACCAGCGCGATCTTGAGATCCGGCGGCACGAGCGACTTGAGCTCCGCGACCTTCTGCTTGATGCCGGCGATGATCGACAGCGTCGAGATCGCGCCGTTCTTGAGCACCAGCATCAGCACCGAGCGGCTGCCGTCGACGTGGACGATATTGGTCTGCGGCGAGTTGCCGTCGCGCACCTGGCCGACGTCGTGCAGATAGACGACCGTGCCGTCCGCGCGCTTGAGCGGCAGGTCGGCGAGCGCGGCGAGCCGGGAGGGCGCGTTGTTGAGTTGGATCGTGTATTCGAGATCGCCGATCTTCTCGGTGCCGACCGGCGTCAGCAGGTTCTGCGTCGCCAGCGCATTCGCCACGTCCTGGCCCGCGAGCCCGCGCGCCCGCATGGCGGCGGAGTCGAGATCGATCTGCACCTGGCGGAATTTTCCCCGAACGGGTACGGGATGGCGGCGCCCTGCACGGTGACGAGGGGCGTGCGGATGACGTTGATCGCGAGGTCGAACAGGCTCTGCTCGGTTAGGCCCTTGCCGGAGAGGGCAAGCTGGATGATCGGCACCGTCGAGGCGTTGTAGTTGAGGATCAGCGGCGGCGTCGCGTTCGGCGGCATCTGCTTGAGCAGGGTCTGCGAGATCGCGGTGACCTGCGCGTTGGCCATGCGGATGTCGACGTTCGGCTGGAAGAACACCTTGATGATGCCGAAGCCGTTGTAGGAGTTCGCCTCGATGTGCTCGATGTCGTTGACGGTCGTGGTCAGCGCCCGTTGGAACAGGGTCGTCATGCGGCCCGCCATCTGGTCGGGCTGCAGGCCGGTGTACTGCCACACCACCGCAATCACCGGGATGCGGATGTTCGGAAAGATGTCGACCGGCGTGCGCAACGCCGCGAGCGGGCCGATAATGAGAATAAGCAATGCGAGTACGACAAAAGTGTACGGTCGCCGCAATGCGATGCGGACAATTCCAACCATTCAGCGCGTGCTCCCTCTGCGCGGCGCCCTGTATACTACAAGCCGCGGCGCCCGATCGGCCGCAGCCGGTTGAATCTGGCAAGCTCGAGCATAAATTTCGCGTAAAATCGGCAACTTAGCGCCTTTCCGGGGTGGCGCCGGTTCGCCGACAAGAACGAGCGCCGAACCAGCGTGGGCTAGGTGGCGACGCCGGGCTTTCGCCGGGCGCCGGAAGGGGTCGCGAGCTCAGGCGGCATGCGGCTCTCCGAGCGCGGGATCGGACGCCGGCTCGTGGCGTCGATGCAGCAGGCTGAAGACGACGGGGACGAACATCAGGGTCGCGAAGGTCGCGCAGATCAGGCCGCCGACCACGGCGCGGCCGAGCGGTGCGTTCTGCTCGCCGCCCTCGCCGAGCCCGAGCGCCATCGGCGCCATGCCGATGACCATGGCGAGCGCCGTCATGAGCACCGGGCGGAAGCGCACGAAGCCGGCCTCGAGCGCGGCCTGGACCGGGTCGCCGAGCTGCTCCAGCCGCTCGCGCGCGAAGCTGATGACCAGCACGCTGTTCGCGGTGGCGACGCCCATGCACATGATGGCGCCGGTGAGCGCCGGCACGGACAGCGTGGTGCCGGTCGCGAACAGCATCCACACGATGCCGGCGAGCGCGGCGGGCAGCGCCGTGATGATGACGAAGGGATCGCCCCACGACTGGAAGTTCACGACGATCAGCAGGTAGATCAGCACGATCGCGCCGAGGAGGCCGAACAGCAGGCCCGAGAAAGCGCGGTCCATGGTGCGCACCTGTCCGAGCAGCACGACCTGCGAGCCCTTGGGTACATCCTTCGCGGTTTCGTCGACGATGCGCTGCACCTCGGACGCGACGGCGCCGAGATCGCGCCCCTGCGTGGTGGCGTAGATCTGCACCAGCGTCTGGATGTTGTACTGCGAGACCACCGCGCTGCGGCTCGTGCGGGAGATGTCCGCAATGGCGCCGAGCGTCTGCATGGTCGGCGCTCCCGCCGCGGTCAGCGGCAGGTTGCGCAGCGCATTGAGCGAGTCGATCGCATATTGCGGCGTCTGGAGCACGATCGGGTACGACGCGCCGTTGTCGGGATTGAGCCAATAGGTCGGCGCCACCTGGCTCGAGCCGGCGAGATTGACCACGAGCGAGTTGGTCACGTCGCGCTCGGTGACGCCGACAAGCTGCGCGCGGGTGCGGTCGACGTCGACGTCGAAGCCCGGACTGTCGCGCGACTGCTGGATGCGCGCATCGACCAGGCCGGGTACGTGGCGCAGCCGCCGCAACAGGTTCTGCGCATAGGCGAAGTTCGCGTCCGCATTGGGCCCGCGGATCTGCAGGTCGATCGGCGCGGGTGCGCCGAAATTGAGGATCTGGCTGACGATGTCGGCCGGCAGGAACGCGAAGGTGACGCCCGGGAAGCGTTTCGGCAGCTCCTCGCGCAGGACGCGGACATATTCGGCGGTCGGCCGATGCCCTTCCTTGAGCTTGATCTGGATGTCGCCGTCCTGCGTGCCGATCGTGCCCGTGTTGTTGTAGGTCATGTTGATGCCGCTGATCGGCAGGCCGACATTGTCGACGAGCGTGTCGAGCTCGTCCGGCGGGACGATCGCGCGGATCGCCTTCTGGATGTCGGCGAACTTGTTGGAGGTCGCCTCGATGCGGGTGCCGACGCGCACGCGCGCGTGCAGCAGGATCTGCCCGGCGTCGACCGACGGGAAGAAGTCACGGCCGAGGAACGGCACGAGCGCGAAGGAGCCGAGCACCACGGCAAGGAAGCCGACGATGAAGACGCCGCGATGCCCGAGCGCCAGCATGAGCAGGCCGCGATAGCCGGCGCGGAAGCGCTCGAAGGCCGCCTCGAAGCCGCGCTGCATCCGCACCAGCGGATTGCGCGAGCGCGGCAGCGGCCCGTCGAGCCCGTGCGTGTCGGTGTGGGCCGCGTGCTTGCGCAGCAGGTAGTTCGCCATCGTCGGCACCAGCGTGCGCGACAGGATGAACGAGCATGTCATCGCGGCGATGACGGCTTCCGCCATCGGCACGAACAGGAAGCGCGCGACGCCGTCGAGGAAGAACATCGGCACGAACACGATGCAGATGCACAGCAGCGAGACGAAGGCGGGCGTCACGATCTGCGCGGCGCCGTCGAGGATCGCGGGCTCGACCTCCTTGCCCTGTTCGAGATGCCAGTTGATGTTCTCGATCGTGACGGTGGCGTCGTCGACCAGGATGCCGACCGCGAGCGCGAGGCCGCCGAGCGTCATGATGTTGAGGGTCTCGCCGAGCGCCCACAGTGCCGCGAGCGAGCCGAGCACCGACAGCGGGATCGAGGTCGCGATGATCACGGTCGAGCGCCAGCTGCCGAGGAAGATCAGGATCATCAGGCTGGTGAGCGCCGCCGCGATCACGCCCTCGCGGATGACGCCGTTCACGGCGGCGCTGACGAACACCGACTGGTCGCCGACCAGCGCGATCTTGAGGTTCGGCGGAACGAGCGACTTGAGCTCCGCGACCTTCTGCTTGATGCCGGCGATGATCGACAGCGTCGAGATCGCGCCGTTCTTGAGCACCAGCATCAGCACCGAGCGGCTGCCGTCGACGTGGACGATGTTGGTCTGCGGCGAGTTGCCGTCGCGCACGTGCGCGACGTCGCGCAGGTAGATCATGGCGCTGTTGGCGCTCTTGATCGGCAGGTCGCCGAGGTCGCGGATGACGGATGGCGCGTTGTTGAGCTGGATTGCGTATTCGAGGCTGCCGATCTTCTCGGTGCCGACCGGCGTGATCAGGTTCTGCGCCGCGAGCGTGTTGGCGACGTCCTGGCCCGAGAGCCCGCGCGCCTGCATCGCCGAGGAGTCGAGGTCGATCTGCACCTGGCGGAACTTGCCGCCGAACGGATACGGGATGGCGGCGCCCTGCACGGTGACGAGCGGGGTGCGCACCACGTTGATCGCGAGGTCGAACAGGTTCTGCTCGGTGAGGCCCTGGCCGGAGAGGGCGAGCTGGATGATCGGGACCGTCGAGGCGTTGTAGTTGAGGATCAGCGGCGGCGTCGTGTTCGGCGGCATCGACTTGAGCAGCGTCTGGGAGATCGCGGTGACCTGCGCATTGGCCATGCGGATGTCGACGTTCGGCTGGAAGAACACCTTGATGATGCCGAAGCCGATGTAGGAGTTGGCCTCGATGTGCTCGATGTCGTTGACGGTGGTCGTCAGCGCGCGCTCGAACTGGGTCGTGATGCGCCCCGACATCTGGTCGGGCGGCAGGCCGGTGTACTGCCACACCACGGCGATGACCGGGATGCGGATGTCGGGAAAGATGTCGACCGGGGTGCGCAGTGCCGCGAGCGGGCCGATAATGAGGACGAGCAGCGCGAGAACGACGAACGTATACGGCCGCCGCAATGCGATGCGGACAATTCCAACCATTCGGCGGGTGCTCCCTGTGCGGAGCACCGGTGTATCATAAAGCGTGGCTTGCGCATGGCCGCGAGCCCGTGGCGCGGCGATCGGGCGCATAAAATTCCCGTAAAATCTGCAACTTAACGAATGGGCACGGGGCCGAGCCCGTCGCTGCCGCGGGCTTGCGCGACGAGGCGGTTCTAAAATCCGTAGCGCGCGCCGAGCGAGAATCCCTGCGCCACCAGCGAGGTGGTGTTGAACGTCGGCTGCGGCCGGTTCGGTCCGCCGACGATACCCGATCCCGGGACCAGGTTCGGGTTGACGGCAGTGTCGATCAGGCCGCCGGCACGCTGCACGCCGGTCCAGTACAGCACGTCGTAGCCGGCGATGAGCCGCCATTGCGGCGTGAGCTGGTAGCCGGCCTTGAGCTCGAGTTCCGGAACGGCGGCGAAGCGGGTGTGCGAGTAGTTGCCGATGTTGGTCGGCAGCGCCAGCAGGTCGCCCGGCGACACCGTGGTGGCGCCGCCGGCCGGCGTGACCGCGGTCGAGCCGTTGATCTGCGCGGTGTTGATGTTGGCGCCGAGCGCGACCTTGGCGCGCCAGTCGAGCGACCACGGCCCGCTGTTGAATTCGCCGGTGAGCCCGAGATCGAGTCCGTGGAAATCGCTGGTCGCATCGAACTGGTCGATGCCGGCGATCACCGTGCCGGGCGGGATGGGGAGGGGGGCTCCCGGCAGAACGGTGGTCGAGTTCGATATCCGGAGCCGGTCGGATGCGTGCAGGTAGCGATAGCCGATCAACGCGCTGATGCGCTCGCCGCCGAAGCGGCCGACGTCCTGGCGATACAGGATGCCGGCGCCGAGCAGGCGTGACGTCTCGTTGATCGCCACCGACCCCGACGAGGTGCCCGGCGACGCGACGAGCAGCGTGTTCTGCAAGCCGGTCGTGGCGTCGATGAACGGCCGCGCCAGCAGCGGCGTGCCGCCGGAGCTTGCCGCAAAGTTGGTCGATGCATCCGCAAGATCGAAGAAGCTCGCCTCGATCCCGCGGGTGTGGCGCGGATCGAGCCAGTAGCCCGCGGTGATCCGGCCGCCCGGGCGCCAGCCGTCGTTGACCGCGGAGCCGCCGAACAGCACCGTGGTGCCGGGCGCGCCGAGCATGCCGGTCGGGCCGGTCGTAACCAGGGCCGGCAGATGGTCGCCCTTGACGGTCCAGGCGAGCGCGTCGATCCCGACCCAGAACGGAGAGGGGTCGGCCGGCGGCGCAGGCGGCGCTTTTGTCGCCAACGGCAAGTCGGCCGCCGCGGCGCCCGCCGCGGCCACTGTCGCGAGCAGCAACGCAAGGCTGCCAACCCGGACCGCCCCGCCAATCGATTTGCCGATCATGATGCCCCTCGCGGAATCGACTGGATCATGTCCGGTCCGATGCCGCAAGGCGCCCGCGCGTCCATTGGTCGCGGTCATGTCGGGGCGGAATGCTTCGCAATTTCAGCGGGAAATGGCCGATCCGGGCGCGGCCCGGCATGCCGGCGCGCCGTTCTACGTCCAAAGGCGTATGCGGTCCGGGACGTGCGGATATTGCCTGACGGCCAATTGAATGAATAATCGCGCCCACGCGAGGTACGTCGAAAACCCTCCATCCAAGGGGAGGGGGTGCCTCGCCCACCCAGGCATTAGCCATAACAATTGGACGATGGGAGGTTTACGTGAGTCACAACGGTCCCACCCGTACCCGCCGCAACGTGCTCAAGGCCGGCGGCGCCATTCTCGCCGCGACGGCATTCCCGCGCATCTCCGTGGGCGCAGACCAACCGCCGATTGGCACCTGGCCGGCCGGCTCGCAGGGCAATTCGGTCTCGATCGGCGCTGCCGTGCCGCGCACCGGCACCTACGCGGTGCAGGGCGAGGATGAGCTCAAGGGCATGCAGCTCGCGGTCGAGCACATCAACAGCGGGCATGCGCTCATCAAGAAGATCTCGCCGAAGACCGCGAAGGGCGTGCTCGGCAAGGAAGTGAAGCTGCTCGTCGCCGACAGCGCCGCCAAGCCGAACGACGCCGTGCAGGCACAGCAGCGCTTCATCGCCGACAGCAAGATCGTGCTGATGACCGGCTCGACCTCGAGCGCGGTCGCGGTCGCGCTCAACAAGCTCGCGCAGCGCGAGCACGTGCTCTACGCCGCCGCGATCTCGGGCTCGAACGACACCACCGGCAAGGACTGCGTACGCTACGGCTTCCGCCAGTGCTTCTACGGCGAGACCGCCGCGAACGCGATCGGCCCGGTCCTGCTCAAGGCCTACGGCAAGAACCGCAAGGCCGCGTTCATGACGCCGGACTACACCTACGGCCACACGGTCACCAAGTCGGTGAACGATTATCTGGCCAAGAACGGCGGCTGGACCATGGTGACCAACCAGGTCTCGCCGCTCGGCGCGCCGGATTTCAGCCAGTACCTCACCAACATCGCGAACTCGGGCGCCGAGTTCCTGGTGAACGTGAACTGGGGCCACGACGCGGTGCTCTCGGTCCAGCAGGCCAAGCAGTTCGGCATCATCCCGAAGATGAAGCTCGTGGTGCCGTACCAGATCCCCTTCCTGGCCAAGGAAGTGGGCCCCGAGTTGACCGAGGGCGTCTACGCCTCGACCGACTTCTGGTGGACGCTCGAGGACAAGTTCCCGCTGGCGAAGATGTTCGTCGACGAGTTCACCAAGAAGTACGGCTACAAGCCGGAATGGGGCGCCGAGAACGGCTACATGCAGTTCGCGATCTGGGCCCGCATGGTCGAAGGTGCCGGCACCTTCTATCCGCCGGCTGTGATCAAGGAGCTGGAGAAGGGCGAGACTTTCCAGTCCATGGTCGGCGATGTGCACTTCCGACCCGAGGACCACCAGCTCGTTCGCCCGGTGATCATCGTCAAGGGCAAGGCGCCCAAGGACATGAAGAACAAGGAAGACTACTGGGAGGTCACCGAGGTCGTCCCGGGCGAGCCGCTGATGCAGAAGCCGGATGCGTTCGGCTGCAAGCTCGGCGAATACACCTGAGCGGACGTCAGGGACGGCATCCCGGTTCCGGAGCTCGCAATCTGGTGAAACCCCCGATGCGGGCTTCGGAAACGAACGGGATGCTGTTAATGTCTCAGGGCGAGCACAGCGTCTGAACCCGGAATTCGCGGCCGCCGCCGGTGCGGCGGCCGGCGAAATCCGGGTTAGGCGTGTGGCGATCCCGAGGGGCGGGGTTATTCGTGATCAACTGGGTCAATCTCGTTTCGCAGATGTTCAACGGCCTGGTGCTGGGCGCGCTGCTCGCGCTCATCAGCTCGGGCCTCACCATCATTTACGGCACGCTCGGCGTGCTGAACCTCGCGCACGGCGCGATGTTCATGCTCGGCGGCTACGCCGGCTTCCTCGCCTATGAATACACCGACTCCTACATCGTCGCGGTCCTGGCCGGCACCCTGTTCGTGATGCTGGTCGGCGTCGTGATGGAGCGGGTCATCATCCGTCATTTCTACAGCCGGCCGGGCGAGGACCAGCTGCTCGTCACCTTCGGCCTCGGCATCGTCTTCGTCGAGCTCGTGCGCCTTGGTTTCGGCAGCCTCTCGAAGGTCGTGCCGGCGCCGGCGCTCCACATTCCGTTTTCCGAGATCACCGTGCCGCCGATCATCTCGCTCGGGTTCATGTTCTATCCGACCTATCGGCTCGAGGTGGTCGGCATCGTGGCGGTCGCGCTCCTCGCGCTGTTCATCGTGCTCTACCGCACGCGCATCGGCATGATCGTGCGCGCCGGCATCGAGGATTTCGGCATGGTCGGTGCGCTCGGCATCAACGTCTATCGCGTGTTCATGCTGGTGTTCGGCATCGGCGCGATGGCGGCCGGCTTCGCCGGCATCGTCAACGCGCCGGTGGTGTCGCTCACGCCCGACATGGGCGAGGCCATCCTGGTGCAGACCTTCGTCGTCGTCGTCATCGGCGGCGTCGGCTCGTTCCCGGGCGCGGTGCTCGGCGGTGTGATCGCCGGCGAGATCATCAGCATCACCGCGATGGTCGATCCCGCCTACTCCTATGTCATGCTGTTTGCCGCGATGACGCTCGTGCTGCTGGTGCGGCCGCACGGCCTGCTCGGCACCGCGACCCGCGAGTGAGCACGGCCGTCTGATGGTCAAGCGACATCCCCTCCTGGTCGAGCTGTTCACGGCGATCGCGCTGATTCTGGCGCCGTTCGTGCTGCCGCACATCGGCTTCGCGCCCAACACCATCAACCGCATCCTGGTGTGGGGCCTGTTCGGCATCGGCTTCGATATCCTGTTCGGCTACACGGGCCTGCTCTCGTTCGGCCAGTCGGCGTTCTACGGCACCGGCGGCTTCGTCGCCGCCTACCTGCTCACCCGCATGGGCTTTCCGAGCGTCTGGCTCGCGCTGATCATCGGCATGGTGGTCGCCGGCGCCGTCGGCTGGCTGGTCGGGCTGATCGCGCTGCGCAGCACCGGCATCTATTTCGCGATGATCACGGTGGCGATCGCCGAGGTGTTCTTCTTCACCGAGTTCTCGCCGCTCTCCGCCTACACGGGCGGCGAGAACGGCCTGCCGGGCGTGCCGACGCCCAGCCTTTATCTCGGCTTCACGACCATCCAGTTCAACACCGCCGAATCCCTCTACGTGTTCCTGGCCGCCTGCTATTTCGTCGGCATGGCGATCGCGCTGCGCATCGTGCGCTCGCCGGTCGGCGCGGTGCTGAGCGCGATCCGCGACAACCCGCTGCGCGCCGCCGCGGTCGGCCACAACATCCACGGCTACAAGCTCGCCGCCTTCGTCATCGCGGCCGCCTATGCGGGCTTCGCGGGCGGTCTCCTCGGCGTGCTGCAGGCCTTCATGCCGCCGGACGCCTTCATGTTCGACACGTCCGGCCAGCTCGTCATGCAGACCGCGATCGGCGGCGCCGGCACGCTGTTCGGCCCGCTGGTCGGCGCCGCACTGTGGCTCTTCCTGCAGGATTTCCTCCAGAGTGCGTTCAATCTGGGCGCCGCCTGGAAGCTGGTGCTCGGCCTCGTCTTCGTGCTGCTGGTGTGCTTCCTGCGCCGCGGCATCGTCGGCGGCATCGTCGATTTGATCGGGCTGGTAAGCCGTGGCGGCGCAGCCAAGTCGAACGGCGCGGCTATCGCGGCGCCGGCGCCGGTAACTGCGTCTGTGGTTTCCGCCGAGCCGGCCAAGCCATCGACCAAGCCACCGGCCGTCGCGGTCATGCCGGCGCGCCGGCACGCGCTCGACGGGTTCAAGGGCCCGATCCTGCAGGCCACGGGCCTCACCAAGCGCTACGGCGGCCTCGTCGCCAACAGCGACATCGACTTCTCGGTCGAGCACGGCGAGTTGCGCGGCATCATCGGCCCGAACGGCGCCGGCAAGACCACCTTCTTCAAGATGCTCACCTGCGAGGTGCCGCCGACCTCGGGCAAGATCGTGTTCGAGGGCCGCGATATCACGGGCAAGCACGTGACGGATGTCTGTCAGCTCGGGCTGACCAAGAGCTACCAGGTCAATCAGCTCTTCACCCGCCTCACGGTGCGCGAGAACCTGACCATCGCGGCGCTCGCGGCGCTACGCGGCAAGTTCCGCCTCGACATGTTCCGCAGCATCTCAGGCTTTCCCGGCCTGCGCGAGCAGGTCGAGCAGACGCTCGAGCTTGTCGACCTCACGGCGCGCCCCGACACAGCCGTAGCCGAGCTCGCCTATGGCGAGAAGCGGCGGCTCGAGATCGGCCTCGCGCTCGCCTCCTCGCCGAGCCTGCTTTTGCTCGATGAGCCGCTCGCCGGCATGAGCCCGCAGGAGCGGGTCGAGACCGTCAAGCTGCTCAAGTCGATCAGCCGCGGCCGCACCATGGTGATCATCGACCACGACATGGACTCGCTGTTCGAGCTGGTCGGGCGCGTCACCGTGCTGCAGGAAGGCCGCGTGCTCGTCGAAGGCACGCCGAACGAGATCAAGAGCAACGCCAAGGTGCAGGAAGCCTATCTGGGCGGGGTGCACGCCGCATGAGCTTGCTCGAGGTCACGGGGCTCAACAGCTACTACGGGGATTCGCACATCCTCTTCGACGTCGCGTTGCGCGTCGAGCAGAACGAGGTGGTGGCGCTGCTCGGCCGCAACGGCGCCGGCAAGAGCACGACGCTCAAGAGCCTGATGGGCATGGTGACGCCGCGCGCGGGCTCGATCCGGCTCGACGGCCACGAGATCGCCGGCCAGAAGAGCCACGTGATCGCGCAAGCCGGCATGCAGCTCGTGCCGGAGGAACGCCGCATCTTCGGCAGCCTCAATGTCGAGGAAAACCTCGTGCTCGCCGGCCTCACGGCGCCGAAGCGCTGGCCGCTCGAGCGCATCTACGCGATGTTCCCGCGCCTCAAGGAGCGGCGCGGCAGCCGCGGCACCGACCTCTCGGGCGGCGAGCAGCAGATGCTGGCGATCGCGCGCGCCCTGGTCCGCGATCCCAAGATCCTGCTGCTCGACGAACCGTTCGAGGGCCTCGCGCCGATCATCGTGCGCGACCTGCTCTCGACCTGCCGCACGCTCGCCGAGGCCGGCCAGACTATCGTCGTGGTCGAGCAGAACATCTCGGCCGCGATGACGCTCGCGGACCGCATCTACGTCCTCAACAACGGCCACGTGGTCGAGGAGCTGACCGCCGATGCGGCGCGCGGCCAGCCCGAGGTGCTGCACCGGCATCTCGGCGTGTGAGCTGCTCGGCGGTCGCGACGTCGCACTACAGCTTCTCCGTCCTCCCGAGGCTCACTGCTGCAGCGATTTCTGCAGAATGATGATCTGCGAGGCGATCGAACTCGTGATCTGCTGCTGCAGGAAACTGTAGGCCGAGGGATTGAAGCCGTTCGGCGTGTAGCCGCGTGCGCGTGCCAATGGCGTGATCGGCGGCATCCTCTTTCCGAGGTTCGGTCCGTGCGCGAAGGCCAGCGTGAGCTTGTCGGTGTTGATCTCGGACAGGCTCCCCAGCATCGCGATGCTCTTGAAATGCACGAGCGCGAAGGTCGGTCCGGTCGAGCTGATGCTCTTCGTCACGACGAACTGTACGCTGCCTCCGAAGACGCTCTTGGGGGCGGAATCCGAAGTAGGCTTGGAGGAACCGGACGGCGGAAGCGGGTCGACGAGCGACGGCGTGGACGCGGCAAGCGCAACGAGATCCTTGATGCCCAGGGTTCCGGAAAGATTGGTGTCCGCCGACGGGCAATCGTAAGGCTTATATCCGGACTTCCAATCCATGTAGATCTGTCGGACCGAAATCTGGATGTTTTCGTTGAACGTATGGTCGCGTCCCTCGTTGAGGTTGCCGGTTGTGCCCAGGGTATACGTACTGATGTGCGTGAAATGGTTCAGGTTGCCGATATAGGACACGCTCGGAGCCAAGCCGCCGGAGTCGTTGACTTCGAGCGACAGAGCGACCTGGACGTCGAAATCACCATCCAGCAGCCACAGACGATTGAACGACGCGGGATCGTCCGGCCGGTCGTCGCGAACCATGTCGCGTATTTCGCATTGCAGGCGTTGGACGATCGTCTTTGCGTTTGGCTGGTTGTAATGGTCGTAAGGCACGTCGTAGTACGGAACGCCGCAGCTTGTGCAGATCAGTGCGCCCGAAATAACGGCGTAACGCCGAAGAAGCTCACGACGCGACATACTTCCCCCCATGCGCCAAGCGGCGCCACGCGCACGATGCTGTTCACGATGTCGTCTAGGCGCACTCGCCCGGGTACCAATGCGCGTTGCCGCCAAGATCGTCGGCAATCTGATTGCATTTCTGCTGAGTGATGTGCGGGAACTGCTTGTTGGGGCCGTCCAGGCCGGTCACCACGCAGCAGCCCGACCCGCCTGCGCCCGCAGCCATCATCATCGTCGCGGCCGCTTTCCTGGCGGGCCGTTTCTTCACGGCTGCTTTCTTCGCAGCCCGCTTCTTCGCTGCTGGTTTCTTCTTCGCGGCTGCCTTCTTTGCGCGTTTCACCGATTTTGCCATTGCGACTTCTCCCCACCGGATGGCCGACCGCCCTCGTGGAGGGCGCTACCAATTTACCAATTCCAGGGGATACATTTGGAAATTGCAATAGGAGATCGGTGCACCTGTGTGGAAAAGACAGGGATGTGGCGCACGCGCCACAAGCTGTTTCCGAGCCGGGCGCAATTCCTGTTGGCGCTGATCGTGTGCAACTCCGTTGATCAGGGCCATCAGATGGAGCGGTGGCCGCGCGCGAGTTGCTGGCGGTAACACCAGACAGCATGTACGTTTTTTAGTCGAAACAGGCGCTTGACCTCGGCCACTCACCTGTGGCCCATAAGTCGCCATGGCCGAGCAAGCATCCACCCGCATGAACTGTCCGCACTGTGGGGCCGCCTATCGGGTGGTCGAGATCGAAGCGCAGTCCGATCCGGTCGAGATCACCTGCAAGAGCTGCGGGGGCCCGCTCGAGGGGAAGGCTGCTGAAATATTTCCTCGTCGACAAGCGCCGGCGCGCTCCGGTCCCGAAGCCTTCCGAGCCTGCCCCGCTGCATCTGCCGCGATAAGTCGCGGGCGCATGACGCGCGCCGATTGCTTTGCATCTTTGTTGATCAGGTGATGCCGATCCTGCCGCCGCAGGGCGGTTTTTCTCGCCATCGCGCTTCATCTATTCTTCTCCGATGACGAGCCCTCCGACCGAACCCACCATCCGCTTTGACCCCGACGCACATGGCCCGCTCGACGGCGTGCGCGTGCTCGATCTCTCGCGCCTCGTCGCCGGCAACATGCTGTCGCTGCAGCTCGCCGATTTCGGCGCCGACGTCGTCAAGGTCGAGCCGCCGGCCGGCGATCCGCTGCGTGACTGGCGCGATGCGGGCCAGTCGCTGCACTGGAAGACCTATGCGCGCAACAAGCGCTCGCTGGTGCTCAACCTGCGCCACGCGTCGGCGCGCGACGCGCTGCTCCGCCTTGTCGCGGGCACCGACGTGTTCATCGAAAACTTTCGCCCCGGCACGCTCGAGGAGATGGGCCTCGGGCCCGAGATCCTGCACGCGCGCAATCCGGGCCTCGTCATCGTGCGCGTTTCCGGCTTCGGCCAGACCGGGCCGTATGCGCCGCTGCCCGGCTTCGGCACGCTGGTCGAGGCGATGAGCGGCTTTGCGGCGCGCACAGGATTCCCGGACCGCGAGCCAGTGCTGCCGCCGCTCGCGCTCGCCGACATGATCGCCGGCCTCTACGGCGCGTTCGCGACCGTGACGGCGCTGCGCGCGCGCGACAACGACACTGGGCGCGGTCAGGTGATCGATCTGACCCTGCTCGAGTCGATGTTCTCGGTGCTCGGGCCGGAAGCCGCGATCTACCGCGCGACCGGCGCCGTCAAGGAGCGCACCGGCAGCGGCTCCAACACCTCGGCGCCGCGCAACGTCTATCGCTGCGCCGACGGGAAATACGTCGCCATGTCCGGCTCGACCGAGACCATGGCGCGCCGCATCTTCGAGACCATCGGCCGGGCCGACATGCTCGCCGACGAACGCTTCCGCACCAACAGCGCACGCGTCGCCCACCGCGACCTGGTCGATGCCGCCGTCGGCGGCTGGTTCGCGCAAAAGACGCATGACGAAGCGCTCGCGCACATGCGCGCCGCCGGCGTCACGGTCGGGCCGGTCTACGATATCGCCGACGCGATGGCGGACGCGCATTTCCAGGAGCGTCCCGTCATCGTCGAGGTCGAGGATCAGGAGCTCGGCAGCCTGCCGATGCACGACATCGTGCCGCGCCTCTCGGCGACGCCGGGCGTCTGGCGCCGCCCGGCGCCGGCGCTCGGCGAGCACACCGATGTGGTGCTCGGCGAGGCGGGACTCGATGCGGATGCGATCGCGCGCCTGCGCGAGGAGGGGGCGGCCGCGTGACGTGAACGTTCACTCGCCCTCGACCAGAAAATCTCGGCGCAGCACGGACGGCGGGACTTCGATGCGGAGGCTCACGCCCTGAGCTAGCGCAGGCAGTCGTAGAGATACACGCCCTGCTGCCCGTGCCTCTCCGTCCGTTGCATCAGCGCCGAGCGGATAAACCGCGCCTTGCCGCCCTCGATCTCGCAACTTACCCGGGCCGCATGGTCGGCTTGCCGCCGCGAGTGCGTATCCGGAAAGCGCGGCATCCACACCTTGACGGCGATGCCCGCGGGTATTGCCGGCATGACCTCGATGGACTCCGCGGTTGCGGTGGCCCCGCCGGACAACAGAGCCAGCGCCGCAGCGAGACAGGTCAGCCGCATGGTTCTCCTCCTGGTCTTGGCCTGATCGTAGCACGGCCATTGCGCATCGGCAGCGAGCCATTTGCCCTATGCTATCTCTGGTTCACTCAAACGCCATGGCAGCCGTGCTCAACACGTGAGCAGGGTGCTGCGCGGACGTGGTCGAGGCCAATTTATTTACGGCGACTTTACGTTCGATCGGCGCCTCGAATGTTGACAGTCGGTCGCCGCCGGGGCCGAGTGGACCTGTCGATCCTTAACCACGGGGAAATCATTATGAAATCCATCCTGCTCGCTTTGACGCTATCCGCTGCGGCGCTGACGATGTCGTCGTTTGCCGCGGATCAGCGCAACGTGACGGTCATCAACGGCACCGGCTACGGCATCAAATTTCTCGGCTTCAACAATCCCGGCGACAACGACTGGTCGGACAATGAGCTCAGCGGCGTCATGGGTGATGGCGGCAGCCAAGATGTGAAGTTCAGCACCGCGGACAAGGGCTGCAAGTGGAATTTCAAGATCGAATGGGCCGACCCCGGCTATCCGGGCGTGATCTGGCACGGTGTCGATCTGTGTCAGATCAATTCGCTGACGCTGAAATACGACAGGGCCACGGACAAGACTTCCGCTGAAGTTCGCTAGCTCTCGCTGGCTCTCGATAGGCGTGCGGCCGTGCCGGCGACATCGGGCGCGGCCGCACTTTTTTGATCGGCGCCTGCTCGACCACGAGGCCTCGCGCCACTCGCTGTTCGTTCACCAGCTCATTCAAGCGCCATGAGCCCGGCCGTTTCCGCGCCAGCTTCGGTTCGCCCGGCGTGATTGAAGCGCGGGAGTGTCGCGCTCGTCCCTTATGCGGATCTCTACGGCAACTCCTTGCGTGCCGACACTATTCTCCGCACGTGTGTTCTTTCCGCAATAGCTGGCGGTAGCAACGCGGGTTATGATTGATGCGGGGGGCTATCGGGGAATCGCGTGCCAAGACTTCTTCTCGTCGCGGTCGGCGTGGTGGCGTTGAGCGCGGCCGGTGGCGCTCCCGTGCGGGCGGCCGATCTGCCGTTCAAGGCGCCGCCTGCGGTGCCAGCCTGGAGCTGGGACGGTTTCTACCTCGGCGGGCACGCGGGCGCTGCCTGGATGCACGATCCGCTGCAAGAGCCGCTGTTTCCCGGGCAGAGCACGCCGAGCCTCGGCAATATCAATTCGCCGGGGGTCCTCGCCGGCTTCCAGGCCGGCGCCAACTGGCAGAGGGGCGCCTGGCTCACCGGTCTCGAGTTCGACATCTCCGCCACCTCGGCCCATGGCACGTCGTCGGCCGCGGGCACTGGCCCGGTCGTCGGCGGGACCGGCACGGAGTCGGTCACGCTTGCCGAGAGGGCCGAGATGCTCGGCTCCGGCCGCCTGCGCTTCGGCTATCTGCCGCGGCCCGATCTGCTGCTCTACGGCACCGCTGGTCTCGCCTGGGCCCGCGTCGATCTGTCGTCCAATGAGCTCATGACCGGGCCTGCGTCCCTCGCCGCCACCACCACCCTGCCGACCTGGCGCTTCGGCTGGGTTGCCGGTGTCGGGGCGGAGATGCGGCTCGCGAACACCAATTGGCTCGGCCGCCTCGAATACCTGCACTACGACTTCGGCGACGCGAGCAATTCGACGGTGACCACCATTGGCGGCGCCGATGCGGGCACCCTCGCCGCAACCGAGGGGCCGATGACGGTCGATGTCGTCCGCGCCGGCCTGAGTTACAAGTTCGGCGGCGCGGGCCCGGCCGGCGACGTGGCCGGCTCCGGGCCTTTTGCCTGGGCATCGCCGGCGGCATCCTCGTCCTCGACCGCGCCGTGGAATTGGGCCGGCCCCTATGCGGGCGTGCATGCCGGCTATGGCGGGACACGCGACCGCCTCGACGAGTTCTTCGGCAACGGCCTCATGCACGGCATCGACGGGCAGGGCGGCCTCGGCGGCTTCCAGGCCGGCGCCAACTGGCAGAGCGGAAGGCTGGTCGGCGGTCTGGAGAGCGACCTCTCGGTGACGAACATCCACGGCCAGAATGGCGCGGCGGGCACCTCCGTGACCCCCTTCGTGACGACCGCCGCGAGCGGCACGGTGGGCGAAGAGTTTCGCCTGCTCGGCTCGGCGCGGGCGCGGTTTGGCTATCTGGTTTCGCCGACGACGCTTCTCTACGGCACCGGCGGTCTCGCCTGGACCCAGATCACCGAAACCGTGGACTCCGTCCAGACGACGACCATCGCGGGCTTTCCCGTCCCCACCACCACCACGACCATCGGCAACGCCTCCGCGCCGACCTGGCGGTTCGGCTGGGTCGCCGGCGTCGGCGCCGAGCAGCGGATCGGGGCGACCAACTGGACCGGGCGACTCGAATACCTGCACTACGATTTCGGCGAGACCGGCAGTGCGGTGAGCACCGTCACGACCGGCGGGGTGACGACCGTCACGCCGCTCCTCGCGAGCAACCACATGACCGCCGACGTCGTGCGCGCCGGCGCGAGCTACCGGCTCGTCGGCGACGGCGGCGCCGCGCCGGCGCGGTTCGACGATGCTCCGACCCCGACGAGCTGGAACGGCTTCTATCTCGGCGTCCATGGCGGCGGCGGCGTGGGCAACGATCAGATCCGCGTCTCGGGCACGGTTCCGCTGTCCGACGTCCATTCCGCGGGCTGGCTCGCTGGCGGCCAGGCCGGCGCGAACTGGCAAGCCGGCCGCTGGCTCGCCGGCCTCGAGATCGATGCCTCCACCACCGGCATCAAAGGATCGACCTCGGGGACATTGGGCGCCGTCCCGGGGTCTTTCACATCTAAATCCCTCACCGACAAGTTCGAGCTCCTCGGCTCCGCCCGCGCGCGGCTCGGCTGGCTGGCGTGGCCGAATCTTGTCGTCTACGGCAGCGGCGGCCTCGCCTGGGCCCAGGTCCTGCAAGCGACCGCCACCGAAAGCTCAGGCTTTGGCATCGACTCCACCACCGCACAGACCCAGGAGTCCTGGCGGTGGGGCTGGGCCGCGGGCCTCGGGGCCGAGACGCGGATCCATGGCAATTGGCTCGGCCGCCTCGAATATCTGCACTACGACTTCGGCAAGTTTGCCAGTACGACCCAGTCCTCCGGCGGGTCCACCGTCATCTTCAGCGAAAACCGTCTGACCACCGACGTCTTGCGTGTCGGTCTGAGCTACCAGTTGAATTGACGCGCGCGACCGGCGGCGCCGCTTTGAATCCGACGTTCGCGATCGCGCCCGCCGCGAAATTCGTGTGAAGGCCTGCACGCAACGGCTGACGCGGAACGCAAAGCCGTTGCGTTGACAGCAAAATGACGCGTCCGTAGGCTCGTTCGCGCAAATTGTCGTTGCAAAAATCGCGGATCGATGGGGCCGGCGCGCAGCAGCGCGGGATCCCGTCGCGGGGAGGATCGGCATGATCGCGTGCAATCGCAAGGCCGTTGCCGTGTCCGTCGCGGCGACGCTCGGCCTGTCGTTGAGTGCCGTGATCCTCACCGGTGGGCAGGCGCCCGCGGAAGAGTGGAATTTCTACATGCACCAGTCGGCGCCGAATTTCGCGACGTCGCGCGGCGCTAAATTGTTCACCGAGGAGATCGACCGCGAGACCAACGGCGCGCTGAAGGTCCGGCTGCATCTCGCCGGCACGCTGCAGATCAGCGCCAGCAACATCACCCAGGCCGTGGGCGGCAATGTCGTGCAGATCGGCGACGACCTGTTCAATTCCGGGAACATCCCGGTCACCGGCATCCTGCGGCTGCCGATGCTGATCCAGTCCTACGACGATTTCGCCAAGGCCGATGCGGTGCTCAAGCCGTACATCGAGAAGGCCTACCGGCAGAAGGGCGCGACGCTTCTCGCCTCATATACGTATCCGCTGCAATTCATGTGGGGTCGCAAGAAGCTCAAATCGCTCGCCGACATCAAGGGCCTCAAGCTGCGTGTCGCCCAGCCCGAGCAGGGCGAGTTCGTCCGCCGCTTCGGCGGCACCTCGATCACCATGAGCGCGCCGGAAGTCCCCTCGGCGCTCGACCGCGGCGTGGTCGACGGCATCTTCACGGCCGGCGTCGGCGCGGTGCTGTGGAAGGACCTGCTCAAATACGGCTACGTCCTGATCATCAACGTCAATAATTCCTACTTCATCGCCAACACCGAAGCCTTCAACAAGCTTACGCCGGATCTGCGCGAGAAAGTGCGCAAGGTCGCGCAGGACGCCGCGCGCTGGGATCAGGAGACGATGCAGAAGGAGGAGGCTGAATCGGTCCAGGTCCTCACCGCCGCCGGATACACCTTCACCAAGGCGACCGCGGAGGAGAATGCGCGCGCGGTGGCCGAGATGAAGCCGTACTGGGACGAGTGGGCGAAGGCGCGCGGTCCCGAGATCGTCGAGGCGCTGGCCAAGGTGCGGGCGGCGCTCGGCAAATAGATCCCGACAGATCATGGCGCAGATCGAGCAGGGCGAGGCGCGCGGCCGCCCAACGGCCCACCGGCTCGAGGAAAGCATCGTCGAGCGCATCTGCAAGCTCGCCTGCGTCGCCGCCTTGGCCGTGATGCTGGTCGTGATCGGCGTCGACATCCTGACGCGGTGGCTGTTCAACTTTTCTTTCGAGATTTCCGACGAGCTCGGCGGCTACATGCTTGGTGATGATCGCCTTCGTCAGCCTGCCGGTGTGCCAGGTCAGCGACAGCTTCCATCGCGTCGAGTTGGTGCAGTCGCGCCTCTCGCCGTTCGGACGCGCGCTGTCGCGTGTCGTCTTCGATCTCCTTTCCTTCGCGTTCTGCGCCCTGCTGCTGTGGCAGCTCACGCGCTTCGAGATGTCCTCGTTCCGGTTCGGCGATCGTGCCCCGACCTACCTGGCGACGCCGCTGTGGATTCCGCAGGCCGTGATGGCGCTGGGTGCTGCGGCCTTGTGCTTCAGCATGGTGCGCACGCTCGCGGCCGACATCGCCGGCTTGCGCCGGGCGCGCGTGTCCCGGCGAAGTGGACGCCGGTTCGCCGAAAAGGACACGCGCCAACCACGAAAAGCCGATGGCGGAGGGCGCCCGTGAGCCCTGACGTCCAGATCGTCGTCACCTTCGTCTTCTTTCTCGTGCTGCTCGCGTGCGGCATGGCGGTGCCGTTCGCGATCGCGGTCCCGGCGATGCTCTATCTGCTGCTGCAGGGCGGCCTGCCGAGCCTCAACAGCCTGGGGCTGGTCAGCTGGGGCAGCATGAACAGCTTCGTGCTGACCTGCGTGCCGCTGTTCATGCTGATGGCGGAGATCCTGCGCGTCAGCGGCCTGAGCAGCCGCATCTATGGCGGCCTCGCCAAGCTGGTGGCGCGGCTGCCCGGCGGGCTGCTGCAGACCAACATCGCCGGCTGCGCGATCTTCGCCTCGGTCAGCGGATCGAGCATCGCGACCGCGGCCTCGATCGGCGGCGTGGCGCTGCCGCAGCTCATCCGCCGCAACTACGACCGCCGCCTGGCGGCCGGGTCGCTTGCCGCCGGCGGCACGCTCGGCATCCTGCTGCCGCCGAGCTTCGGCATGATCGTCTACGGCACCTTCACGGAAACCTCGGTGCCGAAGCTGTTCATGGCCGGCGTCGTGCCCGGCCTGATCATGACGGCGGCCTTCATGCTCTATATCGCGGTCCATGCCTCGGCGGTGCCGGCCGTGGCGCCGCGCGAGTCCGGGCCCGCGCTCGCTGCACGAGCTCCTCGTCGCGCTGGCCGACGTCCTGCCCGTTCGGCATGCTCATCGCCGGCACGCTCGGCGGCATCTATGCGGGGCTCGTCACCACGACCGAGGGCGCGACCATCGGCTGCATCCTGGCGATCGTCCTCGGCGCCGTGTTCGGCAACCTGACGCTGCGCGGCCTGCATCGACGCGATGTACAGCACGATCAGGTTCTCCGGCAACATCCTGTTCATCATCTTCACGGCCTACATCTTCTCCTATGCGATCAGCTTCGCGGGCGTCGGCGAGAAGGTCACGGCGTTCATCGTCGGCCTGCACCTGTGCGCGGCTCGAATTCTTCCTGGCGCTGTTCATTCTCTACACCGTGCTCGGCTGCCTGATCGAAAGCCTCGGCATGATCGTGATCACGGTGCCGCTGATCTTTCCGGTGCTGCCGAGCTACGGCATCGACCCGCTGCTGTTCGGCGTCGTGCTCGTCCTCTTCGTCGAGCTCGGCCAGATCTCGCCGCCGATCGGCATCAATCTGTTCGTCATCCAGAGCATCTGGGACGGCAAGTTGAGCGAAGTCATCCTCGGCACCATCCCGTTCCACTCTGACGATGTTCGTGGTGCTTGCGTTGGTGATCCTCGTGGCCCGATCTCGCGCTTTGGCTGCCCCATCATATGTCGAGATGACAGGAGCCGAACTGATGCAGCGCAGCACTTCGAGGATATCTGACGACCCATACCGGCAGCCTGCCGCGGCCGCGCGAGCTGACGCGGCTCTATGCCTTGCGCGCCCGCGGGCGAGGCGGTCGATGCCGCCGAGTAATCGATCGCGCCGGCCGCGAGGCGGTGCGGGCGATCGTGCGCAAGCAGCGTGACGCCGGCATCGACGTCGGCAACAACGGCGAGCAGCAGCGCGACTCCTTCTTCCTCTATCTCAAGGCGCGGCTGTCAGGGCTCGGCGGAAGCTGGGAGCGGCCGTCGCGCGCCGACGTCGACCGCTATCCGGAATTCAAGCGCATGTGGATCGAGCAGCACGCGAGCAAGACCCAGGTCTCGGCGCTCGGCGGGCTGCCGAAGGCGATCGGCGAGGTGCGCTATCTCGACGAGCGCGCGATCAACGACGAGTGCCGCCATTTCAAGGCCGTCCTGGCCGAAAATCCCGGCGTCTTCGTCGAGCCGTTCATGAGCGCGCCGTCGCCCGGCATCCTCGCCATGGCGGTGCGAAACGAGCACTACGATACGCTGGCGAACTATCTCGCGGCGCTCGGCACGCGCGCTTCAGGTCGAATACGAAGCGATCGTGCAAGAACGGGCTGCTGCTGCAGATCGATGCGCCCGATCTCGCGCTCGAGCGCCACATCACCTACAAGGACCAGCCGGTTTCCGAATTCGTCGCATTCGTCGAGCAGGTCGTCGCGACCATCAATCAGGCGCTCGCGAACGTTCCGCGCGACCGCGTCCGCCTGCACGTGTGCTGGGGCAACTCCGAGTCGCCGCACGATTGCCGACGTGCCGCTCGAGGACATTCTGCCCGCCCTGCAGCAGGCGCAATGTCGGCGGCTTCGTGTTGCCCTTCGCCAATCCGCGCCACGCCCACGAATTTCGCTGCTTCGCCAAGCATCCGCTCGCGGACGATCAGGTCCTGGTGGCGGGCGTCATCGACAGCCTGACCAATTTTGTCGAGCATCCCGGAGGTCGTGGCCGATCGCATCGAGCGCGTCGCCGCGGTCGTCGGCGATCCGTCACGCGTGCTGGCCGGAACCGATTGCGGCTTCGATACCTCGGCCGGCTGGGGCCGCGTCGCCGAGGACGTGGTCTGGGCGAAGCTCGCGAGCTTGCGCGACGGCGCGCGGCTCGCGTCGGAGCGGTTGTTCAAGGGGCGTGCGTAGCCCGCATGGAGCGAAGCGGAATGCGGGGAAAGCGCTCCCGGATTACGGCGCATCGATCTCGGGCCTGCCCGAGATCGACATATTTGATGCGCAGGTCGGGTAAACCCGACCTGCGTGCGCCTCCATCCGGGCTACGGTCTTCCCTCAAGCCGCATCCCGCCCCCGCGCCAATCCGTCGAGATGCGCGATCACCTCGTCGAGGTGCATCACGTCGGCATATTTGTGGTGCAGGTCGAACAGGTTGACCTTGTGGCTGAGCAGCGAGCGGTCGTAGGTGCACTCCTCCACCACGACGTTATGAAACGCGTACGAATAGGCGTCGACCGTGCTGGCCCGCACGCAGCCCGAGGTGCTTTCGCCGCAGATGATCAGGCTCTCGACGCCGAGCCGGCGCAGGTGCGCCACCAGCGGCGTGCCGAAGAAGCACGAGGCGCGCTCCTTGTGGATGACGAGGTCGCCGGGCTGCGGCGCCACCTCGGCCTTGATGTGATAGAGTTCCTCCGCCTCCTGGCCCTTGCGGCGATGGGTCGAGTCGACGCCGCCGGTGTCGGCGTGGCGCGTCGTGTAGATGACCGGGATGCCGGCGCGCCGCGCGGCGGCGAGAAGCTGGCGCGTCGGCTCCAGCGCGTTCCAGGCGTGGACGCCGCATGAGCCGGGATGGAGCCGGTTGACCTCGCGCACCGGCCGGGCGCCGCCCTGGTAGGCCTTGTTGTAGAGATCGATCGCCAGCACCGCCGGATTGCGCCCGACCTTCAGCTCGCGCCGATAGGCCTCGTAGATCTCGAGGACCTCGTCGTCGACGATGTCCTTCCAGCAATGATCCTCGAAATCGCGCGCCATGGCGGGTCTCCGTGGTTATTCCTTGCGAAAACTATTCATACCGCACGTTGCGGCTGAAATCGTAATCCGTCGCGACGTCGGCGGCAAAGCGCTGGACGATCTGCTTGCCGTCGCGGTCGGGGGCGAGCGCGGCGCGCAGGAACGCGCGCTGGTCGGCCCAGGCGGCTTCCGCCTGGGCGCGGCGATAACGGCCCGGCATGGTGTCGTTGAGCCAGCCGTGCGGCGCGTCGCGGTAGACGTGGATGTCGTAGGACTTGGCCGTCCGCTCCAGGCAGTCGCGGAGCTTGCGCACGTCGTCGAGCGAGATGAGATGGTCGGTCTCGCCGAACAGGCCGAGCACCGGGCAGTCGATGGCCGCGATGATCTCGTCGAGCGCGCGCGGATATTTCGGGTTGACCTGCCACTCGCGCGGCTGCGCCGCGCCGTACCAGACCAGCGCGGCGGCGAGCGGGCGCGTGGCCGCGAGCACCAGCGGCAGGCGCGCGGTCTGGCAGATGCCCATGACGGCGAGCCGCGTCAGGTCGGCGGGCGTCTCGCGCCCGAGCGCGTCGATCACCGCCTCGAGCGCCCGCACGGCCTCCGGATCGCTCACGTCGCAGCCGGCGTCGCCGCGATGCAGCGCCGCCTGGTCGGGATGGCGGAAGTAGAGATCGGGCGCGATCGCGACGAACCCGTCGGCCGCGAAACGCGCGGCGAGGTCGCAGATGTGCCGGGTGAGGCCGTAACGCTCGTGGACGACGATGACCGCCGGTGCCGTGGCGGCGCTCTCCGGCACCGCGAGGAACGCCGGCATGTCGCCGCACATGATGGTTCGCGTACGCGTATGCTCGGCGACGTCGCCCGCTGTCATTGTCTGGCGACCTCCGCGAGGAAACCGGCATCGACGAAATTCGCGAGCGGCGGCGCCGCCGCCATGTCGCCCATCGCGACCAAGGCGTCGAGGTTGGCCTTGATGCCCTCCTCGAACAGCGCCGCATCGGGTGCGATTACCTGCTGGCGGACATAGAGGTCGTAGGTCTTCGCGGCGACGTCCGGGTTGGTCCTGGTGTGCTTCGCCAGGATGGCGATGACCTCGGCGCGGTTGGCCGGATCGTAGAAGTAGCGCGTCGCGCGGATATGGACGCGCAGGAACGCCAGCACGTCGGCGCGGTGCTGCGCGGCCCAGCGCGTGTCGACCTCGATGTTGTTCTGCGCCCAGTGCGGCAGATAGTCCGGCACGCTGCCGAGGTCGACGAAACCCTGCTCGAGCGCGATGAAATCCTGCGGATTGGTCAGCATCGCGCCCGCGACCGCGCCGGAGAGGAGCTGCGCGAAGCGGTTGGGCGTGCCGCCGCTGTAGATCAGGTCGTAGTCCTTGTCGCCGAGCCCGTTGCGGCGCGCCATCACGCGCAGGAAATAAAGCGTCACGTCGGTTCGGCCGCCGACGCTGATGGTTTTGTCCTTGAGCTCGCCCCAGCCCTTCGTTCCCTTGGCGGCGACCATGCGGAACGGCGAATTCGATGCGGCGCCCGCGATGATGCGGATCGGCGCCCCGCGCGCGATCGCGCGCAGCGTCTGGTCGGTCGCGGCCTGCCCGATGTTGAGCGAGCCGGCAGCGAGCTGCTGCAGCACGCCGTTGGCCGAGCCGGGGATGATCGTGTCGACGCTGAGCCCTTCGGCCTCGTAGAACTTCTTCTCCTCCGCGATGTAATGCGGAATGCTGAACGCGGTCGCGCTGGTGATGCCGAGCGTGATGGCGCCCGCCGCGCGGGCGCAGCCCGACGCGGCGAGGATCAGAGCGAGCGCAAACGCGGGCAGACGAAGCATGCGTGCCATCGCGGCATGATCGTCAAATATCCGGCGCTCGACAAGGCGGCCGCCGTGCGATGCGGTCGTCATGCCCGGCCATGACGCGCTCTACTCGGCGGCCTTCGCTGCTTGCGCGCCGACGACGTCGGCTTCCGTCTTCACCGGCGCCGGCTCGGCGCACAACAGCGCGTAGAGCACCACCAGCGTGACGCCGCCGGAGATCACCGGCTGCTGCACCAGGAGGCGCACGATCACCGGCATCGTCTGCATCACCTCGGGCGAGATGAACAGGCCGCCGAGCCCGATCAGCATGGCGAGGCCCGCGACCATCAGCTTGCGGTCGTCCCACTGGACGGCCGCGAGCATGTGCACGCCATGCATGAACACGACGCCGAACAGGAGCGTCGCGGCGGCCGAGACGACCGGCAGCGGCACCACGACCAGCAGCATGTCGAACTTCACGCAGGCGCCGAGCACGATGAGGAGGGCGCCCGCGGCCGCGGTGCCGAAGCGCGAGCCGACGCGGGTGGTGCGCAGCATGCCCATGTTGTCCGGATAGACGATGGTGCTGAAGCCGCCGACCAGCCCGGCGAGCACGGCGCCGATGCCCATCGCGAAGGTGCCTTGCGCGCTGCGGTCGGACGGCAGTCGCTCGCCGCCCCAGTCGGCGACGATCTGGTAGAGCGCCATCGAGCCGACGCCGGCCGGCAGCAGCACGAGCAGAAAGACGACGACGAGCTCGGGATCGACCGCGAACCCGAACGGAAACAGCTTGGGCGTCACCAGCCACGGCGCGCCCATCACGGCGCCGAGCGAGATTGGCCGGAATGCCGCGTAGCAGGCGGTGCCGAGCGCAAGTCCGATCAGGATCGCGCCGCGCCGTAGCGGGCCGCCCCACAGCGTCACCGCGATCAGCCCGGCGAGGCAGATCGCGCCGGCGCCCAGGTTGATCAGTGGAAAGCCCGGGCTCTGCTTCAGGCCGATCCAGTTCGGGAACGCCACGTTGGCGATCTGCACCATGATCAGCACGACGATCATGCCGGAGATGATCGGCGCACGCATGAAGCGCGCCAACAGGCCGATGACGCTGAAGCCTTTGATCGAGACCGTCAGCACGCACCAGATCAGGCTCGCGACCAGGAGCGAGCCGTAGGCGGCGCCGAGCCCGCCCGCGAGATGGCCGGTGGCGAGCAGGGCCGCGAAGCAGCCCGCATATGGGCCTTGCGTGATCGGCAGGCGCAGCAGGAGGACCGATTGCAGGATGGTGGTGAGGCCGCAGACCATGAAGGTCATGCCGTAGAGATACGCGATCTGCTCGGGCGTGAGCTGGAACGCGCGGCCGAGCAGGGCGGGGAAGACGAACATCCCGGTCATGCCGAACACGTTCTGCAGGCCGACCACCAGAAGCTGGGATGCCGGCAGGCGTTCGTTGATTCCGACGTCGAAAATGTTGGCGCCCTCGGCGCGGCGCTCGGCGGCTGCGGTCACGGCAATCCCCTCCCGTCTCTTTTTGTCGTCTGTTTTTTTCCGGCGCGCCCCCGAACCGGAGTGCACGACTCCTAGCGGTTTTTGCCGAGGCCGGGAAGCGGGCGGGGTGTCGCTGTCGGAATCGTGGTTCGCGCGATGTCGGCTCGGGCCATCGGTCCAAGGCGCCGGAGTCGGTGGTCGCGCGCGCTTGCATACTGCGACGGGAATTGCTGCACTACAATCTCAAGCCGGAGTAATGCTCGTGAGGCAGGCACGGAGATTGAGCTCCCTCTCCCCCTTCAGGGGGAGAGGGTCGGGGTGAGGGGGCGCTTCCGCGAGTTCGCTACGTCCGAGTATGTGGAGACGCCCCCTCATCCCGACCTTCTCCCCCTGAAGGGGGAGAAGGAGCGCAAGCGCCCTGCTCACCTCACTGATCAAACACGATGCAAAAGAAAATCGCGGTTCTCGGTACCGGCGCGAACGGAAGCTGTGTCGCGGCCGACCTCACCAATGCCGGGCTCGACGTCGTGCTCATCGACCAGTGGCCGGCTCACATCGAGGCCATGCGGGCCAACGGCCTCCATGTCACCCTGAGGCAGGGCGAAATCCATGCCAAGGTGCGGGCCTATCACCTGTGCGAGCTCGCCTCGATGCATCAGGTCTTCGATGTCGTGTTTCTGGTGACCAAGGCCTATGATACCCGCTGGCATGCCGAGCTCATCAAGCCTTATCTGAAGCCGGACGGTTTCCTGGTTGGGCTGCAGAACAGCATGACGGCCCACGTCATCGCCGATGTGGTCGGCCCGTCCCGCACGCTGGGCTGCGTTCCCGAGCTGTCGTCGTATTGCTTCGAGCCGGGTCGCGTGAAGCGAAACACGGCTCCGGACAGAACCTGGTTTGCGCTCGGGAGCTTTCACCCCTCCACGGACGGGCGAGAAGAGGATGTCGCCGCGATCCTGCGGCATGCCGGAAAGGTAGAGCTCACGCCGCACATCCTCGCGGCCAAGTACATGAAGCTCGTCTTGAACTCGATGACGCTCGGCACGATCGCGATGACGGGAGGCGAGCTTACCGACCGGCAGCCCGATGGCATGCAGGACTTCATGATGCGGCTCGGCTCCGAATCGCTCAAGGTCGGCGAAGCGCTGGGCCACCCGATCGTCCCGATCTTCGGCCTCACCTCCGCGGAGATCGAAGGATCGAACAACCTGCTCATGAAGCTGGTCGACAAGGTCAATCACGACATCGGCCCCGGGCGCGGCGCCAACACGACGCTGCAGGACCATATGAAGGGACGGCTCAGCGAAGTCGACCTGATCAACGGCCTGGTGGTCGAAGAGGGCCGCAAGCGCGGAATTCCGACCCCCGCCAACGAGACGCTCGTCGAGATCACGCGCCGGATCTACGTCGGCGAACTCAAGCCCGATCCTGCGAATCTCGCCATCGCGCTCGAGCTGCTGAATGCGAAGCTCCAGGCTGCCTCGCCGTAATCCCGCGTCGCCGCACGTGGCCGCTGGGGTGTGGCTTCGGCTAGGCTGAAGGGATGCTCTGTGCGTGCCGGAAGACGTTGTCGGGATCGAACGCCGCCTTGATCTGCTTGAGGCGCGCGAGGTTCTGGCCCCAATAGGCGGTTGGCCAGTCGGTCAGGTCGAGATCGCAATAGTTCACATAGGATTGGCCCGACGCATAGGGCCGCATGGCGGCGTAGACCGCGCCCATGTCGGCGAGGCGCTGCGGCGTGTCTTTCGCGTCGGTCCAGCTGGCGCCGTATTGCATGCAGAACAGCGTGCCCTTGCGATGCGCGAACGCCGTGGCATCGGCCGCCGGTGTCGCGATCGTGCCGCCATAGGAGTCGCAGATCACGTAGACGTCGGATTTCTTCGCAATCGCATTCATCAGGGCGGCGAGCCCTGCATCGCTCAAGGGCGACGTGACGTAGTCGGACTTCCCCTTCATCGGCGCCGACGCGTAGTTCCAGCCGCCGCTGCCGGCGAAATAGTTGATCGAGCTCATGTAGGACATCGGCGAGATGCTCGGCGTGGTCGACAGCGCGCCGAGCTCGTGCCGCAGCTGCGCCAGCGTGCCGATCGACTGGCCGCCGCAGAGCAGGTTGATGGTGCCGCCGCCGTGCGGCGTGATCGTGAGATGCGCGTTGATCTGGATGGGCGCCTGCGGCGCCCAGGCTTGCCAGGTCTTCATGACCGCGGCGGCGCGGGCCGGGCTCAGCCCCTGCCAGCTCATCTTGAAGACGTAGACGGTGCCGACCGTGTGCAGCTGGAAGCGGTAGCCGGTCGCGACGCCGAAGCTGCCGCCCCCGCCGCCGCGGCAGGCCCAGAACAGGTCCGGGTTCTGCTGCGCGTCGGCATGGACCGGCTTGCCCTGCGGGTCGATCAGGTCGACGGACAGCAGGCTGTCGCACGCGAGCCCGAACGGCCGCGCCAGGTGGCCGTAGCCGCCGCCGAGCACGTGGCCCGAGACGCCGACGGTCGGGCAGCTTCCGCCCGGGAAGCCCTGACCATGCGGCGCCACCACGTTGTAGAACGCGCCGAGCGACGCCCCGGCGCCGACGGTCGCGGTCTTCGTCGTCGCATCGTAGCTGATCGCGGCGAGCAGCCGGGTATCGATCACCACGCTCGCGCTTTGCGACAGGCCCTCGTAGGAGTGCCCGCCGGACCGCATCGCGAACGGCAGATTGTTGGTTCTGCACCAGTCGACCATGGTGCCGACCCCGCTCGCGGTCTTGCACATGGCGCGCAGCGCGGGGGTGAGCATCGTGCGGGCGTTGAACGCCGGCTGGTACGTGACGAATTGCGCATCGCCCGGCTGCAGCAGCAGGGCGTCGGCGGTCGGCAGGTTCGGCAGCGGCGGGAGCGCGGCCGCGGCACGCCGGGCGGAGAAGACGGCGGGCGCGGCGACCGCCGTCGCGGCGATGCCCTTCACGAAACGGCGGCGTGTCGATCGAGACATGTGAGTCTGCTTCCCCCCGGAGGCGCAGTCAGCCTCGTCGCAATCCAACATAGCATGATTTCCGTAGACGCAGTGCAGTCCCGTCTCGACGGCGCCGGGTACCGCCGCGGAATCGGCCGCGCTCCACTGCGTCGACAAATTTTCGGCGGATGCGCGCCGGATTTTGCATGGCCAATGTGACCTCGGAGCAGCGCATGTTGCCCCGGGGGGTAGTGTGAGTGCGTGAGGGGGGACGTCGTGATGGACGAACGCGAGCAGGCGTTGCAATACGCCGCGAAGCTCAGGGGACTCTCGCTGGTGCGCACCGGCACCACCTTCGCTCTGGCCAGATACGTGCTGCGCGACGCCAGCCTCGACGAGGTCGCCAGCTTTCTCGCCGACGACGAGGGTCGCGAGCCGGCGGAGACGAGCGGCGACCGGCGCGCCAACCTGAGCGCCATGATCAAGGCCGAGCGTGCGCTGCTGGCCGAGATCGAGCAGGCGACGCAGAGGGTCGGCGCCGAGCGCCGCGATCGCAGCACGACCGAGTTGGCCTTGGCGGAAATCCGCCGCCGCATCGCCGAGCTGCAGAACGAGATGGGGCATAAGAGATGAGGGCGGCGCGGCTCCGAACTCAGCCGGAATGGATGACGGGCGCCAGAATGGTGCTGCCGGGGAGGATTGAACCTCGCTTAGCCATGCTGCTATACATGTATAGCAACCTGGAGTCTCCGAATGCTTGCCCTTCGCCTACCGCCCGACATCGAGGAGAGGCTTGACGCCTTGGCCCGGAAGACGGGCCGCAGCAAGAGCTATTATGCGCGCGAGGCGATCCTGCGCCAGCTCGAGGACATCGAGGATTATTATCTGGCGCGACGGCGCCTGGCGCGTGGCGGACCGCGCGTCACGCTTGAAACTCTGGAGCGGCAGCTCAAGCAACGCGCGAAGCGCTGATGGTCGCGCGAGTTTGGCTGGTCGAATTTGATCGGGCAGCCGCCCGCGACCTGCGAAAGCTCGGTGCGCAAGCCGAAACCCGGGTGTTGAACTTCTTGCGTCAACGCATTGCCGGCAGCGAAAACCCGCGCCGCCTAGGCAGCGCGCTCACCGGCGATCTCACGGGCCTTTGGCGCTACCGTGTCGGCGACTATCGCATCGTCGCCGCCATCGAGGACGATCGCTTCGTGGTGCTGGTGGTGGCGGTTGGGCATCGCCGGGAAGTCTATCGCTGAAATACTCGGAGGCTGTCGGCACAGAATAGGCGGATGTTACCGGATCGTTCTGGGCTGTTCGCCACAATCGGTTCACGTCACGCAAGGCGTAAAAGCTCTATTTCACAAGGGATTTTGATGGTGCTGCCGGGGAGGATTGAACTCACGACCTCTCCCTTACCAAGGGAGTGCTCGGCGCTGTAATCATTATTATTTTCGGCACCAACCATCATTTTCCACGGATTCTCCATGTTACGCTCGCTTCGGCGTAGGCAGCAGCTCGGCGCGTTGTGCATCCTCGCTGACGACGACATGAGCGTACCGGGCCGCCGATTTTTCATCCTTCCAGCGGCCGGTCCCAACCAGGCCGCGAAGGTCGAGGCCGCCATAGCGACGCATCCAAGTCCCGTAGGTGTGGCAGAACACATGGAAGGCGAGGCGGGGCGGCAGATCGACGCCAGCCCGGAAGCAAGCGACGCGCAGCAGGCTATAGAGATGGCCACCTTTGTGGAATTTGAAAATGCGCTCGCCCGGCCGATCGAGGCCGCGCGGATGACAGGCAAGCCGGGCAACAAGATGCGGCGGCAGAAAGATTGCCCTGGGCTCATCGTTCTTGCTATCGGCTAGGTAGGCGAAGCCCTCGGCAAGGCGCGTCCTATCGCATTCCAGGGCTAGCCCTTCGCTAATCCGCTCGCCGGTGTAGAGAAGCGTTTCGCAGAAGATGCCGAATTCGAGATTGAGTTTGGTCGCCTCGTCGATCACGCGGAACATGGCCTCGGGCCATAGCCAGAATGTCGATTTGTTGCCGCTGGCGCCGAGAGGCCGCTTGATCCCGAAGTCGGCGCCTGCACGCTTGAGGACTGCGGACACCGGCGAATAGACTTGTCGGTTCTGCGTTGATCCGGGGCCGTCCGGAAACAAGGCCGACGCAGCCGCATCGATCGCTGCCTGATTGATCTTGCGCACGGGTGTCAACCCAAAATGCTTGATCAGCGGCGTCATGAATTTTTCTCTCCCCCGGCCTTCATGTAGGCGGATGCCGCCTTGGCGAATGTCAGCTCGCCCGTCTCGGCAAACTCACCACGTTCGATCTGGCCCTCGATTTTCTTGAGGACCTTGGCGGCGATTGCTCGCTTGCCAGTCTTAGTGCTTCGGTCAACTCCGATTCCGAGGTAAGTCCCGCGAACCGACCAATAGGGCGTCTTGCCCTTGCGGGGCGGCTTGAGTTCGAGCGGCATGATTGGTCGATCCTCGCGATGAGCAGGGCAACTTGCGCATCCTCGAACTGCGGCGTGCGCCCGATCCGAAGATAGCAGTCCGGATGGTCGCGAAGGAAAGTTTGTAACCAGCGGCGGCTTTTGTGAAGCCGGCTCGCCACGTCATCTAATGTGAGAAGGGGCGTTACCATCTCTCGACCCTCCCATCCATGCGCTTGCGCCGCACTGCGATAGCGAGTCCGTTGCGATCAAGAAATTCGAGGAGGGGTTGGCCATCTATTTTTGCATTCCGTACCGCTACCTCGATCGCATCAATGGCGGAGATTTTTATGTCCCCGACAGTCACCATATTTACACCGCGGCGGTTGCGGCCTTGTTGTATCGGAGTCGCCCAACGACAATTTGATGGCTCGTAATTTCCGTTCGAGTTGATCCTATCAATCGTGTGGCGCGGGGTAGGGCGGGGACCCATATCCGCGATGAAGTTCTCAAACTTGAGCCACTGTTCACACACTGTGATGCCGCGGCCGCCATAGATCGAAAACTGTCGATAGTTCGGATTTAGGCATCGTCCCTTCATGCTTACCCAGCATGTGTATCCAGAACCGCGGCCAGCCTTAGACAGACCGTGGGTCATGAAAGCCTGCCGGCGACGGTGTTGATTTAGACACCCGCAAGACTTGGTATCTCCAGCACGCAGATATTCAGCCCTAACGATGGCCTCAGTCCCACAATCGCAAGCGCAAATCCATCGCCTCCCGTCCCCGTCACTAGGCAAGAAAAGACGCGAAACAGTTAGGAGCCCGAAACGCTCTCCTTGTAAATCAAGCGCTCTCATCGCCTCACCCATTCCCCGGTCATCTTGTGTTTCCATCCCGATGCGCGGGAGCCGGGGAGGGGGCGGGAAGTGCGTCGGATGCCAAGATGCCGCTTCGCCATCCGGTAGGTCTTGGACTTGATCGCAACGTCGCGCTTGGTCTTGGCAGGATGATGCTCGGCCAAGAACGGCCGCAGGTTGCTCTCCCGCCGCTCGCCGCCGTTAATGATGGCGATCTCGTCTTCGGCGTCCCAGGGCTCGCCGGCTGCAATGCGTCGCGCGCAGCCGCATTGGCAGATGCCGTCATAGCGTTGGAAAATGCGGACACGGACGCGGTCGGGGATCTTCGCGTCAGGGCCGGAGCCAATCCATTCGGGGAGCGATCTCGTCATGCCGCCCCCGCGCTCGGCGCCAAGTCCCACGCCTGAAAAGATGAGATGATGAGGTTGAGCCGCTGCTCCGCTTCGGTGCCGGGAAGAATGTCGGCCCTCGATCTCACCCCGCATGTGTTGCGCACGTAGACGGCGGCCTGTTCGGCGTCGAGCACCTCGTAATGGCGCTCGCGGAGGAAGGCCCAAAATTTCGGCTTGTCGCACATGATGCCCGCGCGCTGTGCGGGCGAGCGAAGCGCCCGCACCGGCGCGTGAGGGGTTGGGGCTTCCGGTGCGGGCGACGTCTCAGGTTGCCTTGATTTGGATTGTTCAGATGGCATCACCTCGCTTTCGCTGTTGAGCCGCGCGACTGCGCACCAAGTCTCGGCGCCTGGATTGGGCATGCCGCCGAGCACATCATAAGCCTGCCCCGATGCCTCCAAGGGAATCTCGAGCACGACCTGCACGACCTTGCGGCTGCGGATCAGCTTCCAATCGCTGTATGTGGCTCGAAAGGCCGCGGGCGCGCTCATGCTGCGAGATTGTCCGCTTGCTTGAGGGCCTTCGCGCGCAGCCCAAAATGACCGCGCACCACATCCTGGTGCTCACGGAGCAGGCCGCCAATCTCGGCTTTCAGCGTCGTGTTGCCGTAAGTGTCGAGGGCCTTTAGCGTCATGCACTTGTCGATCGCGTCGCAGTATTTGATGACGTGATCAGGAATGCGGGGCGCGTCATCGTCCACAACGTTCTCTTGCGTCTTGTCGTAGAGCGCGAGGCCGAACGGATTGCCGAAGGTCATGAGGGCGCGCTTCATCGCGTCGGTTTCGGCTTCCTTGAGCGCGCTTTCGTGGGCCTGCCCGCAATCGCGGTCGATGCCGTGGCCTGTGCCGCAGCCCTCGCGGATGATCGTGGCGCCGACCATGATGCGGACCTTAGCGATGTAGCTCACGCCCCAGCCCGGCGTTTTGTTCTGCCCGACCTGCCGTTCTTTCTCGGCGACGCATCGGAGGTCGACCGTCTCGCGCGACCAGCCGTCGAAGCCAAAAATCCGGTTGGCTTCGGCGATGACGTGCCAACCCTCAACGTAGGAGACCTTCCGGCCGCCCTGGTCGCGCTTCTTGACGTTGCTGGCGCCTAGTGGCGCCGCAAGTGCGGTCTTTTGAGTGTCGGTTAAGCCCATAGTCCGTTTTCCTTGCTCCTCACGCCGCCGCTTCACTCGTCTCGATCGGTGCCTCGTCATATTTGCGGCGCGCAGCGCGAACGATTTCGAGCGCGTGCGACAATTCAGTCTCGGCGGTTTCCAGCATTTCTTCCGCTCGCGTCTCGAATGCGGGGCGGGCGGGAAGCATCTGAACTGCCGCCGCAGCGTCACGCGCATTCGAGGCTGCCCAGCGGGCGCGATACTCGATCGACCACAGGTATGGCGCGACGTGGCGATCCCAATAGTCTAAGCTCATGACATCCTCCGATAGATCAGGCTGAGATAGACGGGCGATTGGTGTTTGTGCTTCGTTGGATCGACCGTGCAGGGCTTCACGCGGCCGGAATGGATGATGATCCGTTCGCGAATTGCGCGCTGCCACACGGCCCCGAATGCGTTGGGATGCGCGGGCCGCTCCATGAACGTGCGAAGCAGGTCATCCACGTGTACGTGCTGCTGACGCGTCGCTAGGCGTCGGATCGCCTGATAGGCGCGCTCCGACCAAAGCGGCGAGACAAATTCCTGCGCTGCGGTGGCGAGGAACATGCCGCGCTGTTTCAGGTCTTCGGCGAGGTCGACGAGGTCCACGGCTATGCAGCCTTTTTCTCGCTGCTGGCCGCAATCATCCGCTCGATCAGCGCGAGCGCGGATTGCTGCAGTTCGACCTTCGTGAGCGCGAGCTTAGCCCCCGCCGCAGCCCGCGCCGCAGCCCCCGCCGCATCCCACGCCGCATCCCACGCCGCAGCCCCCGCCGCATCCCACGCCGCAGCCCCCGCCGCATCCCACGCCGCATCCCACGCCGCAGCCCCCGCCGCATCCCACGCCGCAGCCCCCGCCGCATCCCACGCCGCATCCCGCGCCGCATCCCGCGCCGCAGCCCGCGCCGCAGCCCACGCCGCAGCCCACGCCGCATCCCGCGCCGCAGCCCGCGCCGCAGCCCCCGCCGCAGCCCCCGCCGCAGCCGCATCACGCCTGACAGCCTCTAGCGGCTCGCGAATGGATGGAATCTGCGCCATCGACGTGATTTCGGGCAGGCTCGCGATCGCGTCGGCTTGCGCCGTTAGGCCGGCAAGCCGGAGCCATGCTGGCGTGTGCGTGCGCACGAGCCAATCGGCCGCCATCATGGCGCGGCGATCCTCGATGGCCTTCGTTGATCGGGTGCCGACAAGGCGCGGGATCAGCGGCATCAGCAGTCGCGTCCGCTCATCGTCATTGGGTAGCGCGTCGTTCCACGAGCGCATGAACGTACCGATGACAGGGCACGCGCATTGCGGATGATCGGACCACGGCTCGCCAGCGACGTAGGCGACGGCCTCCATGGCGCAGAAATGACCGCTGGCGTCGTGCGATCCGTGTTCGAGCGCTGTGATTTCGGCGAGGCGATCTTCGTTGACGGTGATTTGCATTTTTTCCCTCCGTGGATTTGGATTGATCAAACTGCCCAGCCGCCTTCACGCTCGTCATCGTGATCGGCTTGGCAGTCGTCGAGCACCTGCCGCAGCCGAGGCTGAATGGACTTGCGGCTGGCGGCGATGATCCGCTCGGCTTCCTCGCGCATGGCCTCGCGCGCCTGCTGGGATTGCAGGAGCCGATCTTGAAGCCAAGCTTCGCGGGCATCGTCTGCGCGCCGCTTGGCGATCGGATCGGTTGTTTCAAGGAATGCGTCCCGGAGGGACATCGGCGGCTCCCGTGTTCGATGGGAGCCACTATGATGCGGTATTTTTACTGCGTCAAGCCTTATGCAGTAATTTTACTGAAAATATTTTGGGCTAATTACAGGAGACCATATTGCCGGTTCTGATGCAGTTCCGAGGCGGCGCGGCGGCGGCGCCGGCCGCAATGACCGCTTGGTCGTGCCTGACGTTGGCGTACATCGTCATCTTGAATTCGGCAAAGCGGCGCATCGCATCGCCCTCCGTGATCTCGTGCGCTTCGACCGATCGCGCGAGGCCATCGGCATATTCCACGAAGGCGTTTCCTTCGGGGCCACAGTTCTGATGTTCCTGGCAATAGGCCGTTCTGCGCGCCTTCCCGCACGCCGCCATGGCGGCAAAGCCTGCCGTCTGGCCGGCGCAGGCGTCATAATGGGCATAAACAGGAACGGGTGCCGGGCGCATCATGGCGCAGCTCGCTAAAGCCGCGCTCAGGGCGCACGCGGCAAGCAAGCGCATATCAGCTCGCCTTCCTTTGGAGCACGGCCAGGGCGGTTTCCAGAGCTTCGGCCTTCTGCCGAAATTCACGCTCTTTTTGCCGGTAGAATTCCTGTTCCGCGCGCAGCCTTGCCACGGCGTCGGCCGATGAGTTGACACGCTGACTGCGGCGGCCGTTGAGGGCGGCTAGGGGCTCAAACAGGTCCGGCGGTGGATCCCCGAGCACGTCGGCGAGTGCTCGGAGGCTTCCAAGTTTCGGGAGGCTCCCTTGGCCCTTTTTGAGGGTCTTACGCATGTTCTGGATGAGGGACGGGCTATTGGCACGCTTCTCGGCCTGCCTATCGCTCAGGCCAAGTGCGCTTTGGCGCGCGTCTACCCACGCGATTACATCTCGCAGTTCCATGCCAGTAGGATAACTGGAATCAACAGAGCGGTCGCGCAGTAAGATTGCCGTTGACTTCCGCAGTAATTTTACCGATATTGGCGTCATGACAGGCATCGAGCAGCTTATGACGGTCGCGCGGGCATATGCCGACTCCGAGGGATTGGATATCTCAACGGTGTCTTGGCGCGCGCTTCGTGACACCAAGAAGCTTCCTGCGATTGAGGCCGGCGCCGACATACAGGTGCGCCGGCTCGAGCGGACGATGCAGTGGTTTTCTGATAACTGGCCCGGCGCCAAGTGGCCGTCCGGTGTTCCTCGCCCAGAGCCCGCCCCCGAGGCCCGCGCATGAAGCTCCGGGAACCGGATCACGCTGCCCATAGCCCACTCTCCCTTGTTGTACGTCCGCGTCTGAATGCGCGGCAGGGGCGAGTATCAGTCCGAAACAGTACAATGGGCAATCAATTTTTCTTATGGGCGGCATCTCGCTGCATACTGATCCGTCTCGCGCCGTCCCTCGTATGCGAGGGCCGCGCATGATCCTCAAATCGTACCACGTTCGTTCCGACGTCGCGCCGTCTCACCGGCCCGCCGTCGCAATCCCGCCTGACTATCTTCGTCTGGCGGCCATCGAGTAGTCGCGTCAGTCGCTCCGCGTGCTCCCTGATCTGTTGCTCTGTCATGCCGAGCAACCTGACCGGAGGGACACGGAATGAAAACGGAAAAGGCTTCCATGCGTGAGTTGGTCATCGCCGTTGGCGGCCCGCTTATGGCGGATGAAAACCGCAAGAGTTGGCTTGATCGAGTAGCCGACCTTGCAGGAATCTCACCTCGTGTGGCGCGTGCGGCTTTCTACCAAGAACCAACCAGCCGTGAGGTCGCGGCAAAGCTCAAAGCGGCAGCAGGACGACATGAAGCCCGAAATCTCGCGCGGCAGTTTGAAGGCTTGGCTTCTTCGCTCAACGTGCGTGATGCGGATTTCCATAGCGACGACATTACTGCGCTCGTCAGCGCGGCTCGCGCGCTTCGCGGTCTGGATCGCTCCGGAGATTTATAACGACACTGAATAACCGCCGGTCGACCGGCGGGATAGGGCACGGGGAAAGACATGAGGATCATGCCTGCGCGAGTCGCAGAATACGCGACCGCTGCCGAAATGCGTGCGGCTCACGCTGCACGGCGGGCGATTATCAATGCCGCGGCTTGGCGTCCTCCTGCGCCTCCTATATCCGCTCCTGCGCCGCGACCTCCGCAGATCGATCAAGTCCCTCCCTCCTACTACCGGATGATTCGCCCCGATTGGCTCGATAGTCTCGTTGACGACAATGAGCTTTTGCGAAGCCTTTTCGCTCGCGGACAACCTCGCGGACGCTCCATCGCCGAAGCGGTTGCGATCTTTTACGAAGTGCCATTTCCCGTTTTCATGTCCGCGCAGGCGCGAGGCTCGACGGCCATTGGTCGCCAGCGGCAAGTAGCGATGTTTCTTTGCGACCGCGAGCTTGGCTACTCGCGCCAACAGATAGCATCCCTTTTCTCCCGCGACCGCTCGACCGTTTGGCATGCGATCCGGGCTGTTGGCCGTCGCGCGGCCAAGGACGCCACTTTCGCCCTTGAGGTTAGCGCCGTCACGGCCAAATGGCAGGAGAGCTGCCGATGAGCGTCGATTGGGATGCATTGGCGATCGCCGTTCTCCGCAAAATGCACGGCGATGGATTTTCTGCAACGCTCATATCGCGCGTGATCCCTGGATCGACGCGAAATTCTATCATGGGCAAGCTCTTTCGCTTGGGCCTTTGCGGGACCGGTCCGGAGACGAGGGTAACGGCGACCCGCAAGCCCAGGCCGCCCGCTGAATATATCCGGCGCGTGCGCAAGGCTCGCGCTCCGGTCTTGGCCGCGCCCATCGAGCCCGATCCAGATCCCGAGCAGTCCGACTGCGCCATTCCGTTCATGGAGGCCAAGCCGTATCACTGCCGCTATCCCATCGGCGACACCTCGAACCTTGAGACCTTCCGCTTTTGCGGCGGCGAGGCTCTTACAGAGGCCGGGAGCCCTTATTGCGCTCGGCATACGCGCCTCTGCTGGACGCCGCGTCGCTCGCTCTATGAGCACCGCGCGCCGGCCGGGCGCCTCGCCGTCATGAGGTCATGGAAATGACCCAAGAAGTTCAGCGCCTGCGCGATCGCGTGGAGGAGCTTGAGGAAATCCTTGGACTGCGCCCGCGAGCGCGGCCCTTTGGTCTCTCAAAAAAGGAAACTGCTGTCTTCAATCTTCTGATGCGCTGGCCGGTCATGTCGCGAGATGTTGCGTTCGCGGCAATTTGGGGCGCCGACAGCGAGATCAATTTCAAGATCATCGACGTCGTGATTTGCGATGTGCGCCGCAAGCTCCGGCCATTCGGCTTAAGCGTCGAGAGGGAGTGGGGGACGGGATATTTGATGCCGGCCGAAAGCAAAGCCCTTGCGCATCGTCTCCTGGCCGCAATGGCGCCCGCGAGTGCAGTAGCATGAGCCTCACGCCGAAGAACTGGAAGGAATTTCAGCATTATAGCGACCGCAAGCCCGCTTGGATCAAGCTCCACCGCGGGCTTTTGGACGACTTTGGATATTCTCGCTTGCCGCTCGCTAGCAGGGCTCTAGCGCCAATGCTTTGGCTGCTAGCGAGTGAATACGAGGGTGGGGCTATAACCGCGGCTATGAGTGAGATCGCATTTCGGCTACGCATCACCGAAGATGACTTATCGGCTGCCCTTACCCCATTGATTGAGGCTGGGTTTTTCCTGACTGATAGCGTGCCGCTATCCTCCCGCAAGCAAGAGGCTTGCCTAGAGAGAGAGAAACAAGAAGAGACACAAGAACAGACAGAATCACGCGCGCGAGCGCGCGAGACGGTCGATGAGGTTTCGAAGATTTTCGAAGAATTCTGGACCGAATACCCCTCCCGAGCCGGAGGCAATCCGAAAGCCCCTGCCGTCAAAGCCTTCGTGAAGGCCCTTGCGACCGGCAAAAAGCACGAGATCAATCGCGAGGTCGCGGCCGAGATCGTCGGCGGCGCTAAACGATTCGCCGCGGAATGCCGCGAGCGCGGAAAAGTCGGCACCGAATACGTTCCCCACGCCGCGACTTGGCTCAATCAGCGGCGTTGGGAGGGGTATCCCGAAAAGCCTCCCGACGCGATCGCGCTACCGCCGGGAAAATTCTACGGGGCTCCTGAGAGCCCGCAGCTTGCCGCGTGGGATAACTGGTCGCGTGCGACGCGCGGCAAACCATACCCGCGAGATCGGAGCGGCGGTTGGGTTTTTGATACCGAATGGCCTCCGGAAATCGAATTGAGCGGGGATCGAGCCGCATGAACCTTTCGACGCAAGCCCTCCTGCACCAGCGCCCCGGCCGCCCGCGCATTCGCGAACGCCGTCCCGAGGCCGAGCGCGACCACCGCCCCGTCGAGCCCTCCCACGTCATTCGCTCCGTCGTCATGGCCCAGAGGATACGCATGGTAGGGGAAGGCGACGCCGCTGATCCGCTCGCGGGCTTCTGCCTTGGCAGATTAGCCCTTGCCGGCCGCAACTCACCCACGGACCCGCTATCGATTTCTCATGCCCAATACGAGGCAGGGGATCGCTATGCATCGATCGCGCTCAAGCATGCCTCCGTCCAGGGCTATCAAACGGGATCGCCCCGAGCTGCAACATTCGACCTCGCGGCAGGGGGAACATCATGCCGCGCCGAACGGGATGAAGCCGAAATTCTCGATGTTCGCCGGCAATGGTCGGACGTCTATCGCACCCTCATGGACGTCGGGACGTCATTGCGCCGTGGTCCCTACGTCGCCATCGCCACCTATGACATCTGCCTCGATCGGATAGCCTATGAGGCTTTGGACGAGGGGAAAGTGGGGGATTTGCGGATAGGGTTGAATGCGTTGTGCAGGATATGGAGATAGTGCTTGACGGATATGGGCAAATCATGCGATGCGGGAAATTCCAGTGTCGGAACTGTGCGCAAAGCCCTTCCGCCTCTCCCAGAAAATCATAATCCGCATGAGCATGGACAGCGTCCGCGCGGCCTTCGTGGCTGCGGCTGGGGCCGCGCTCAGGCTCGATCAAGCCGGCCTGATCTACGAGGGCAGCCGGCAAAAGCTGACCCTGACCGGCTGGCACGCGGATGGAACGCCTTTCGCGCTGGTAACTGCGCCTTTCGACGGCTCGCCTGTGGAGCGAGTAAAGCGCGCTGCTCACGATATCGTGGTTTCACATGAAACATCGGCGCCGGCCGAACCTTCACCAATCGCTCAACTTCGGAGCACCGTAGCAATGTCGCAAAAGGGTAGCGGCCTAGCCCGGCTCATGGGCGGGTTGAAGGCCTTGGACAGCAACGCCGACGCACTGGCGACGCGTCTCGAGGCCGCAATGGGCAGTCTACAGACCGAGATGGCCACCACCACGCAGATCGTCGGCAACGTCGAGGGCTCTGTGAACGACCTCAAGACCGTGAATGCGCTCTACTCGAACGGTGGCCCGGCCCTCCCTACGCTGCCCGGCTCGTCCGGACAATCGAGCACCTGAGATCAATCTAAGGCGGGCTCCCGCCTCCACCAGGCGAGCGAGGGCGTCGGGCAATACCAAGGCGATCCGTACCGGAGGGGGTTCGCTGCGCCGCAAGGCGAGCATAGTTCAACCGGGATCGTCGACCCTCGCGAAATTCAGGACAGCGGCCAAATGAGCGATGGTGAAAATTCACCGGAAAAGCACCGCGGATTGAAGCCGCCATGGAAGCCCGGCCAATCCGGCAATCCGGCTGGCAAGCCAAAGGGCGCGCGCAACAGGCTCGGTGAGGCATTCCTTGAGGCGCTGGCGTCCGATTTCGATCAGTTTGGAGTAGCCGCGATCATCGCGGTGCGCACCGAGCGCCCGCACGAATATCTCAAGGTCGTGGCCTCGATCCTGCCCAAGGATATCAATCTCAAGGTCGATCCGCTCGATGACATCAGTGACGCCGAACTCGATCAGCGCCTTCGACAGCTTGCCTCTCTCATCGGAATCGAAATCCGAGCTCATGCGCCTCTTGACGGAGAAGGCGAGGCGGGCGACGAAAATCAGACTTCGCACTGATCTTGAGGCATTCGGCAGCGAGCGCCTGCGGATCAGGGACAAGTCAGGTAGGATTTCGCCGCTCACCCTCAACCGGGCGCAGCGCCACATCCATTCACTTCTGGAGGGGCAAAAGGCCGCGACCGGCAAGGTTCGCGCGCTCATTCTCAAGGGTCGCCAGCAGGGCTGCAGCACCTACGTCGGCGGCCGGTTCTACCACCGCACGATCTACTCGAATGGGCTGCGGACCTTCATCCTCACGCACGAAGACCCCGCGACGCAAAATCTATTCGACATGGTGGACAGGTTCCACGCCAACATGCCGGATAATGAGCGGCCCATCACAGGCCACGCGAACGCCAAGGAACTGAACTTCGACGCGCTTGATAGCGGCTATCGGGTCGCCACCGCGGCGACCAAGGGGGCGGGGCGCTCGAGCACGATCCAGCTTTTCCACGGCTCTGAGGTTGCATTCTGGCCACACGCCGACACGCACGCGGCCGGTGTGCTGCAAGCCATCCCGGACATGGCCGATACGGAAGTCATTCTCGAAAGTACGGCGAACGGCATCGGCAATTTCTTCCATCAGACCTGGCGCGATGCCGAGACGGGCCGGAACGACTACATCGCGATCTTCGTGCCGTGGTTTTGGCAGGAGGAATATCGCAAGCCTGTAAGCGCAGGCTTCACGCTCGATGGCGAGGAAATCGAATATCAGGGGCTCTACGGCCTCGACAACGAACAGATGGCGTGGCGTCGCGCCAAGATCGGTGAGCTGAAAGACCCTGCGCTATTCATGCAGGAGTATCCCGCGAGCGCCGCGGAAGCCTTCCAGCAATCGGGCCACGACAGCTTCATCGCTCCGGCATTGATCGCCAAGGCGCGCAAGGCCAAGTGCGAGCCTTCCGGCCCGCTGGTGATTGGCTTCGATCCGGCGTGGAAGGGGGATGACCGGCATTCCTTGGCCCGGCGCCGTGGCCGCTGCGTTGAGAGCATCGAGAGCAAGATCAAGCTCGACACCATGCAGTCGGCTGGTTGGCTGAAACAGGTAATCGAGAAAGAAAAGCCCAAGCGCGTGTTCATCGACGTCGGCGGGGTAGGAGCTGGCGTCTATGACCGGCTCAATGAGATGGGCTTCGGCGCGATTGTGCGGCCGGTCAATTTCGGCTCGGCGCCATTCGAGCCGCCGCCGCTTGACGAGCACGGCAAGCCATCGGGCGGCCCGCTCAATCGCCGCGCTGAAATGTGGATGAAGTCGAAGGAATGGCTGGCCGATCCCGCCGGCGCGCAGATACCCGACCTCGATAGCCTCCAGGCCGATGCGTGCGGGCCTGGCTACACCTATGACAGCCACACGCGGCTGCAGCTTGAGAGCAAGGATCACATGCGATCGCGCGGGATGAGCAGCCCGGACGAATGGGACGCGGTCGCGCTCACGTTCGCCGAGCCGGTCGCGTCGGCTGCGGGCTTCTCGCGCAAGATCGAATATCCGCGGCTGGGAAATGCATGAGCCCGACCACCGCCGCCCACGTCATCTCGGCGCTGACCTCGCTGGCGGTCTTTCAAGTCGTACTGAATGCCGCGCTGGTGTCGATCTTGGTCATGATGCGGAACGGAAAGCTGAGCTGACATGGCGAAAATGTCGCTCATCGAATTGAAAGCGCTCCTCGAGGCCGAGCGCAGCGACTCGCTTGCCGCCATCGCGGCCTCCAAGCTCAGCGCCGAGCGCAGCGACGCGATGGATTATTATCTCGCCGACATGCACAAGGACATGCCGGCGCCGGAGGGCCGCTCGCAGGCCGTGTCAACCGACGTGTCGGACACGGTCGAAGGCATCTTGCCTCCGCTCATGGAGATATTTTGCAGCGGCGATGAGGTGGTCAAGTTCGCGCCGAACGGCCCTGACGACACTGCGGCGGCCGAGCAAGAGACTGACTATGTCAATCACGTGTTCCTCCAGATCAATCCTGGTTTCCTCACGCTCTACACCATGATCAAGGACGCGCTTTTATCCAAGACCGGGCTCGTCAAGGTGTGGTGGGAGGAACGCACCCTCGAGGAGCGTGAAACCTACTACGACCTGACCGACGATGCCTACGCTATCCTGCAGTCAGACCCGGACGTCGAGATCGTGGCGCACACGGCGCGGCCGATGGGCGAGCCGCAGGACGATGATGAGGCGCAGGACAAGTTGGAGCAGCAAGAGCGCAAGCCGTCAGGCGATGGCGATCAGGTAGGGGCATATTGATGAAGATCGCCCGCCTCAGCAATTCAGCCGTTCGCGGAAAGTGGCGATGGCACTTTGAGATATCGCGTCGCACGAAGGCGCTATGCCTTTGGGTGCCGTGGCGCGCTCCCGGCCGCCCCGTCTTCTATTGGTGGAATGGTCGCTAATGTCCATGCTAGGCGGCCCCACAGCGCCCAGGGATGCCCCCCGGCGCCGGCCCCGCCATGCCTAGCCAGATGCCTCAGGGCGCACCGAGCGCCCGCGCCAGCCCCGCCGCCCATGCTCCACGACGTCATCGTGGTGCGCAAGAAAGACGCCTCGCAGGCCAAGATCGAGCCGGTGCCACCGGAGGAATTCGGCATCAGCCGCAACGCCTGCTCGCTGCGCGACTGCGATTACTGCTTTCACAAGATCATGATCTCGCAGGCCAAGCTCATCGCCGAGGGCTACGACCCCGACCAGGTCAAGACGCTGCCGACCTACACCGCGATCACCAATATCGAGGAAGTCCGCCGCGACACGGTGAACGAATACGAATACACGGGCGATGAAAACAACCAGGCCGCTCGCCGGATCGAAACGACCGAGCACTACATCCGCATGGACTACAAGGGCGACGGGAAAGCCTGCCTCTACAAGGTGCGCACCGGCGGCTCTCAGGGCGATATCCTGATCAAGGACGGCAAGCCTGACATTGAGGAATTCGACGACATCCCGTTCGCCGCGATGACGCCGGTGATCCAAACGCATCGATTCTTCGGACGCTCGATCGCCGACCTCGTGATGGATATCCAGCGCATCAAGACGGCGATCCTGCGAGGCGTGCTCGACAACGTCTATCTGTCCAACAACCCGCGCGTGGAAGTCGCGGAATCATTTGCTAGCCCGGAAACGCTCGACGATCTTCTCGTGTCGCGCCCCGGCGGGATCGTGCGGACAAAACAGCCCGGCGGCCTCAACTGGCAGGTCGTGCCGAGCATAGCGGCGCAAGCCTTCCCGGTCATGCAGTACATGGACGCCATGATGGAGGGCCGCACCGGCGTCTCCCGTCAGGGGCAGGGGCTCGACGCCGACGCGCTGCAAAACCAGAGCGCGACCGCGGTCAATCAGGTGTTTTCGGCCTCGCAGGCCAAGATCAAGCTGATAGCCCGCATCTTCGCCGAGACGGGCATCAAAGACTTGTTCGCGCTCCTGCACGAGACGATCCGCAAGCACGGGCAGGCGCGGCAGACCGTCCAGTTGCGCAATCAATGGGTCGCGGTTGATCCTCGCGAGTGGAAGAAGCGCGACCACATGACGGTGCATGTGGGCTTGGGCTCCGGCACGAAGGCGCAGCAGCTCGGCGCTCTCGGGCAGGTCATGGGCTTGCAGGAAAAGGCTATCGCGTTGGGCATGGTGAGCAAGAAAAACCTGCACAACTCGGCAAGCCAATTCGTGTCGCTCGCCGGGCTCAAGGGGCCGGATCAGTATTTCATCGACCCGTCCGCGCCGCCGCCTAACCCGCAGGATCAGGCCGCACAGCCCATCCCGCCGCCGCCAAATCCGGATGCCATGAAGGCGCAGGCCGATCAGGCGTCGTCGCAGGCGCAGCTACAGCTTACGGCCGCCAAGGCGCAGGCCGATCAGCAGCACGTGCAGACGCAGGCGCAGGCCGACATGGCGTTGCAGATGCTCAAATTCCAGCAGGAGAAAGAGTTGGCGGTTGCGGAAGATGGCCGCAAGGCCGCGCAGCACCAAATGGACATGCAGGCCAAGCACGTCGACATGGTCAAGAGCCTCGTGCCGCTCACGCAGCCGGGCGCGCCTGGGCCGGATGGCCAGCCCGCAAAGCCCGCGATCGATCCGCAGCACTTGGCTGGCTTGATCGCCGCCATGCATCCGCCGCGCCTCATGTCGCGCCGCCTCGCCCGATGCGGGTCGCGCGTGATGCTGGCGGCCGCGTGTCGCATATCGAGCCGATATAGAGGATAGAGCATGGCAACGCCGTCTAAGTTCAACGCTTTCGTCAACGATCTTGCGAGCAAGGTCCATAACCTCGGCTCCGACACGCTCAAGGTCATGTTGACCAATGTCGCCCCGGTCGCCACGAACGCGATCAAAACCGATATTACCGAAATCGCGGCGGGCAACGGCTACACGGCGGGGGGCACCGCAGCCACGCTAGTCTCGTCGTCACAGACGAGCGGTACCTACACGCTTAAGCTCAACAATGTGACGTTTACCGCGTCGGGAGGCTCAATCGCCACCTTCCGCTATGCGGTGCTCTACAACTCGACGGCTGCGAGCGGAAACCTGATTGCATTTGTTGACTATGGCACGACGCAGGTCGTGACCTCCGGGAATTCCTTCCAGGTCCAGTTCGACGCCACCAACGGCGTATTGCAGCTGGTCTAATCGATGACAGCATTTCTCGACATCTGCCGCTTCAATCCGGTTTCAACTGGCACTGTCGATTTTGTCGTTTCGACTGCTGTTTACGGGATATCAGACCCCCGCGTCTGCGAACGCTGTCAACGGGAAAACCTATCGATATCGGGCCGAGAGTGCTGATCTGTCTCAATGGGAGGTTGGGCTAGGTACATATACGTCAGGAACGACGACGCTTGCGCGCACCACGGTCTTGTTCAATTCGTCTGGAGGCACATCGAAAATAAGTTTTACAGCGGTTCCTCAGGTCGCGATTGTCGTGCTCGCCGAGGATTTGCTATCGATGACGGAGACGCAATCCGCGGCAACGGTGCTCGCCGGCCCCACGAGCGGTGGAGCGACGGCACCAGCATTCCGAGCGTTGGCGATTACGGATATGCCGTCTCTCTCACCGTTATCTGCCGCACTCGGGTCCGATGTTGCGCTGAGTAATACAGCAACATTCTTCGACGGGCCTAGCGTCGCGCAAGGCTCCACGGGGACGTGGCATGTGAGCGGGACGGCGACGCTCGTCGATAACGCGGGAGCCGCGCGCTTCAAGGTCAAGTTGTGGGACGGGACCACTGTCATCGCTTCTGGGTTTGTGCTTGTTGCCGGCTCCGCCACGCAGATTACTGTGGCGTTGTCGGGAATTATTTCGTCGCCCGCCGGAAATCTGCGAATTTCCGTCCTTGACGTAAGCTCTACGTCGGGAGTCATTCTTTCGAACGGATCAGGACAGAGCAAGGATTTGACAATTTCAGCTTTTAGGATCGCATAACCGCCATGCTTGGATTTGACGCACTTGGAAGGTTTGCCCTCGGGCAGCTTCCCGAGATAAGTGCGACTACCACCGTCATTCCGTGGGCCTCGACAAGCTATGCTCTCACGCTTGAGGGCGTCACATTCAGGATGGCGCTTGCTCAGTCGGCCGGCAGCTATGCGGTCACGCTGGAGGGCGTGACGTTTCAAACTGGATTGATGCAGGCTAAGGCAGCATATGCATTGACGCTGGAGAGCGTCGCATTTCAGATCGGGCAAGCGTGGGCGCAGTCTGCTTATGCGCTCACCCTGGAAGGCGTCACGTTCCGAACTGCGCTGCCACAGGCGCTCGCCTCTTACGCGCTGACACTTGAGGCCGTTACATTTCAGGCCCAAGAGGCATGGGGCCAAGCCTCCTACGCGCTCTCGTATAGCCCCGTTACATTCGATCCGACCGAGCCTTTCGCCACCATCAACTATACGCTCACGCTCGGCGCCATCGCGTACAGCTACGATTTACTCGGCGGCGGCTCCTCGATCAGCGGCGGCACATTCTCCCGCCGACGCTGGCACGACATGCTCGCGGCCGAGCAATCCGAGCGCGAGGCAGCAGAGCGCAAGAAGCGTGACGAGAAGCTACGCCGGCAGGCCGAGAAGCGCCGACGTGAGTTGGAATTCGCAGCCGCACGCGAGCGCGCACGGATCGAGGAGAGGGTCGCAGGGGATGCGCGGGTCTCAGCCCTCGTCCAGGCGCACGCTGAGGCAGCGGCGCGCGGTATGGAGCATCTGCGCCAGGTCGCCGCGATGGCGAGCGCACAGGCTGCTATGGGTCATGCGCAGCCCGTCCACGATGAGAACGACGACGAGGAAAGCCTGATGCTGCTGCTGGCGCACCACTACGGGCAGGGCAATGGCTGACGAAATCGCGCTGCACAAGAAGCTCGAGGACGCCGCGAGGGCGGAAGCCTATCTGCGCGATCCGTTCCTGCAAGAGCGCCAGCAGGCCCGCATCGCCGAGCTATTCGATGCCTGGACCAAGACGGCGCCGCGCGACAACGAAGGCCGCGAGTTTCTATTCCGGCAATATCACGAAGCGAAAAAGCGATGGGATGATTTGCAGCTCATCGCGGCGGCCGGCCGATTGGCGCAGGCCGAATTGAACATGCTGGCGCAGCAGCGCCCCGATCTCAAGATAGTCTGAGGAACCGCACATGTTGTTGAATTTCCGCAACCGCCTGCTTGGCGGGACGAGCCCCCACGCCCTCTCGATCGACGGTGCTGCCCCGGAGGCCACCGGCGGCGGCGAACAGTCTCCCATTGTCGAGCGCAGCGCATCAGGCGATGGCCCGATCAGCTTGCGTGATGGCGCAAATTCGCTTCTCGATGCGCGCCGCAAGGAAGCCGCGGCGCAGCGGGGCGAACAGGAACAAACCGGCGAGGCGCGCGATGCCGCGACCGCCGACAACTCGACGGCGCAAGCCGACGACGCCGCCCCCGAAACGGGTCCCGGTGAGACGAAGGAGGGCGACCAGCAGGCCGAAAAGCTTGCTCCCGTCGATCCTCCGAGGTCATGGACGAAAGAGGATAAGGAGCTTTTCAAGGGCCTCCCCCGCGAAACACAAGAACGCCTTGTGGAACGTGAGCGGTCACGCGAAGGCGATTTCCTCAAACGTCAACAGACGGCAGCCGAGCAATCCAAGGCCCTCACGGCCAAGGAAACGGCGGCCGAACAGGTACGGACGCAATACGAGCAGGCCCTGCCGATGCTTCTGCAAGCCTTGCAGGCGCAACAGCAAGGGCAGTTCGCGGACATTCGATCGATCGCCGACGTGGAGAAGATGGCCGCTGAGGATTGGCCCCGTTACGTCCAATGGGACGCGCAGCAGAAGAAAGTTGCTGTCGTTCAGCAGGAAGTGACGGCCGCTCAACAGCGCGCACAGGCCGAGAAGGCGACCCAATGGCAGACCTTCGCGCGTGAGCAGGATGCCCTTCTGATCGAGAAGGCGCCCGACCTTGCGAACGCCGAAGTCAACGCCAAGGTCGCCCGCAACGCAGCCGATATGCTCAAGGATTTGGGCTTTTCGGACGGCGAGCTCGGCGAGATGTGGCACGGGCAGCGGGGTCTCTCGCTGCGCGATCACCGCATCCAACTCCTCATCCGCGACGGCGTGAAATACCGCGAAGCCCAGGCGGCGGCGAAGAAGCCGGCGCCTCGTCCCGTGCCGAACGTGCAGCGACCCGGCCCGGCTCCCGCTCGAGGAGCGGACGCCGATGGCAAGGTCAAAGACCTCACCGAACGTCTCAACCAATCCGGCAACCTGCGCGATGCCGCGGCTCTCTTGGCCGCTCGGCGTGCCTCGCAGCGCCGATAACCAGGACCAACGAAAATGGCTCTCCCCACCAATGCCTTCGCCACTTACGAGGCGACCGGCAACCGCGAAGACCTGTCCGACGTCATCTATCAAATCGACCCGACCGACACCCCGTTTATGACCGGGGTCGAGAAGACCAAGGCGACCGCCGTGCTGCACGAGTGGCAGACGCAGGCGCTCGCGGCAGCGGCGCAGAACGCGCAGCTCGAGGGCGACGACGTGACCGCGGACGCGACCACGCCGACCGTGCGCCTCGGCAATGTCTGCCAGATCAGCCGCAAGGGGCCGCAGGTTTCCGGCACCCAACAGGCTGTCGAGCATGCCGGCCGCGACAACGAAATGGCCTACCAGGAAATGCTCAAGGGCATGGAGATGAAGCGCGACATGGAGACGATCCTTGTCGGGCTCAACACCGCCAAGGCGAGCGGCAACGACACGACGGCCCGCAAGACGGCATCGATACTCTCGTGGATCAAATCCAATACGTCGAAGGGCGGGACGTCGGCGGCCGATCCCGCCGCGGCGGACGGCACCGGCACGCGCACGGACGGCACCGGCACGCTGCCGACCTTCACTGAGGCGCGGCTCAAGACCGTCCTTTCATCGATCTGGACTGCCGGCGGCAAGCCCAGCCTGATCATGGCCGGCGCGTTCAACAAGCAGGTGTTCTCCACCTTCACGGGCCGGGCAACGCCGATCGAGGACACGAAGTCGAAGAAGATTATCGCGTCGGTCGACGCCTACGACTCCGACTTCGGCTATCTCAAGGTGGTGGCGAACCGCTTCAGCCGCGCGCGCGACGTGCTCGTGCTGCAAATGGATATGTGGGCCATCGCTTACCTAAACGGCCGCAAGATGGTCTCACGCCAGCTCGCCGTGACCGGCGACTCGGACCGCAAGGCCATCATCTCGGAATACGCGCTGGAAAGCCGGAATGAAAAGGCATCCGGCGGCGTGTTCGACAACACGTCGTCGTAAGCGACGCCGTTCCTCACTCACCCTCCCCACTTGGTGGCCCGCGCAAATGCGGGCCTTCCTCTTTTAGAGCGAGACCAACATGGCCTATCCTTCGGTTCACAAGTTCCCCACGGTCCACCGTGACACATATTGCCCGAGCATCGGCGGCACGCCGGTTCCGGCCTATCTGCGCGTGCCGTTCCGCTGTCAGATCGATCTCGTGGACGCTACGACGCAGGGCGTCATCACGACGGCTAACTGTTCGGTTGCGGTTGCGCTCAATGGCGCAGCAATTTCGGGTTCTCCGTTCGTCATTCCGGTCGCGAGCGCTGCCGCCGGCCAGGTCGCCAGCATGACGCCGAGTTCGCCCGTCTATGCGAACGCCGACGACGTGATCACGTTCACACCTTCCGGCGCATCCGGTGCCACCATCGCGGCCATGTTCGGCGCCGCGCTCAAGCCGGTGTAACAGATCATGGCAGGTAATGTTTCACTCGGGCATGGACGCGTTCTTGCAACGCAAGCCGTTGCCTATACGGGCACGTCGGCGACGGCCACCAATCCGTTCGGCGCACAGACCTACCAAATCCGCATCGCTGCCAATTCGGCGTGCTTCGTCAAGGTCGGGAATGGATCACTGACGGCGGCTCAGACGGACGTGTACTTGCCGGCGAACACTATCGATTATCTCATGGTGTCGCCAGGCCAGAGCATCGCCGCCGTACAAGCCACGACGAACGGCCTGGTGACGGGCACGGCTGGAACGCTCAACGTTGTGGAGCTCGGCTGATGAGCGCCGTCGCTGCCCGCGCGCATCTCCACAGCGACGGCACCTCACTCACGATCGAGCACGCCCAGGACGTGGAGCCGATCCTTGAGCGCAATGCCGTGCTCCGCGGTGAGGCGCAGCGCAGCGATTGGGGGCGCCATATCGCCAGCATTCCGAACGTGATCCTCGTCAAGTGGATGAACGAGGAAGGCGTGAACGTGCTGGCAATGTCGGAGCGTGAGTTTGGCGAATTCATCCGCAAGAAGCTCAATGATCCCGATTGGCGTCACTTGCGCACGGATAGCCAAGCCGTGCAGGGCATCATGGGATTTGGGTCATGAGCCTGCTCACCTACGCCGATCTGCAAACCCAGATTGCGGCATGGATCGCGCGCGGGGATTTGACGGCCGTTATCCCGGATTTCATCACGCTATTCGAAACCGTCGCCAATCGCCGGCTGCGCGTGCGCTCGCAGGAGTTGACGGCCACTCTTACGCCGACGAATGGCGTGGCGACGATCCCGGCCGACTATCTGACGTGGCGCCGCGTGACATGGACGGGTAGCCGACCGCGCGAGCTGGAGTACGTGCATCCGTCCTATCTGCACGCGCTGTTCCCGACGCTGCCGCAGGGCGACCCGCGATATTTCGCGATCGAGGGAAGCAACCTGACTGTCGGGCCCTCAGACAACTCGGCGCTGACCTTCGACTATTTCCAGAAGGTGACGCCATTGTCGGCTGGCGTGAATTGGCTCTATGCCGCGCATCCCGATATCTATCTGTTCGGCTCACTCGCCGAGGCGCATGGCTTCGTTAAGGACCCCGATAGCCTCGCGCTATGGGCTGGACGGCGCGATGCGATCTTCGATGAAATCGAGAAGCTTGACACGAAGACACGCGGCCCATCTGCGGTGCGCGTGATGGGGGCTTGCCCGTAATGGGAATCACCCCCTTCGGCGAGTACCGGCCCGACGTGAGCGATTATGACGAAGCCTACACCGATCAAGCTTTAAACGTGCTGCCGCGCGGAGATGGGTATGGCCCGATGCCGTCCCTCTCGACCTATTCGGCCGCGCTGCCCGGCGCATGTCGAGGCTTCTTCAAGTCGATCAAAACTGATGGCTCTATCGCGATCTTCGCCGCTACGGCCACGAAGCTCTACCAACTCAACAACACCACGCAGGCATGGACTGACGTTTCGTTGGGCGCGGGCAGCTATTCGTCCGTGTCATCCACCGATCAATGGCAGTTCGTCCAGTACATCAATTTCGTGATCGCGGTGCAGGCCAACGTGGCGCCGCAGTTCTTCGACCTCACGTCATCGACGGCCTTTGCGAACCTCGCAGGCTCGCCACCGCAGTCGCGCTATATCTCGGTGGTCGGTGATTTCGTCGTGCTCTCCGGGCTGCTCAATAATCCATACCGCGTGCAGTGGTCGGGCCTCGGCGATCCGACCAACTGGACCAACACCACGAACTCATCGAACTTCCAGGACTTGCCGGACGGCGGTATTGTCCGAGGTGTTGGCGGTGGCGAGTTCGGCAACATCTTCCAGGACACGGCCATCAGGCGCATGATCTATGCGCCGGGCTCGCCGGTCATTTTCCAGATCGAGCGTATCAGCGACGATCGCGGCCTCTATGCGCCATACTCTCTCGTGCGCTCAGGCGATCAACTGTTCTTCCTCGGGCCGCAGGGTTTCCAGCAGATGGACCCAGGCTCGGGCTATCCGCAGCCGATCGGCAAGGAAAAGGTGGATCGCACCATCCTGGCAGATATCGACGCGGGTAACCTGCAACTCGTGCTCGGCGCCTCCGACCCGAAACATAACCGGGTGTTTTGGGCCTACAAGTCGAATGACGGCGCTGCCGCGCTGTTCGATAAAATCCTCTGCTACGATTACGTGCTGCAGCGCTTCACGCCATTGATGGTCAGCGGGGAATTTCTCGGCTCTTGCTCACAGCCGGGCCTCACGCTGGAAAATCTCGATGCGATCGCGCCGGGCGGCTCGATCGACGCCATGACGGCGTCGCTGGATAGCTTCGCGACCGCGACCTCACCCGAGATAGCCGCGTTCAATTCAAGCCACGCGCTCGGGTTCTTTCGCGGCCCGAACCTGCAAGCGACGGTCGCCACCGCTGCGCAGGCGCAGGCCGGGCGCCGCGTGTTCGTGCGCGGCTTTCGGCCGATCTGCGATGCGCCGTCGATATTCGGCTCAGTTGGGACGCGTGAGCGCCTGACCGATACCGAGGTGTTCACGGCAGAGAACGCCATGGATGCGACGGGGAGTTGTCCGCAGCGTGCCTCGACCCGATACGCGCGCGGCAATATCCGCATTCCGGCCGCGACGGTGTGGACATTCGCGGAGGGGATCGAGCCGGATATCGCACTTGAAGGTGAACGATGACAGCCTACGTTGTCGGCTCACGCGAGAAAGACTTATCCAAGTTCGCGCTGGCGATCCAGCAGCTTGCGCAGGGCCGTTCCAATGCGGTCGGCACAGTGACGCTCACGCATGGCGCGGCGAGCACGACCGTTACGGCGCCGACGTGCGGAGCGGGCAGCGTCGTGCTGCTCTCGCCGACCACACTACACGCCGCCGCCGAACTCGCGGCCGGCGGCTGCTACATCAGCGCGGTGGCGAACCAGTCATTCACCGTCACGCACGCCAACAACGCGCAGACAGATCGGACATTTGGCTTTGTCTGCCTCGGTTGAACTGGCATGCGTGCCGCCCGACAAAGTTGGGCTGCTCTGGCCGCACGTCGCGCACTACATCGCGCGCGCGATGCAGCGCGGTGGTATGGGGAAGTTCGCCGACGTTGAGGCCGATGTGCTCGGCGCCAACTCGTATCTATGGGTTGCGACGGAGAATGGCGCGATCCTCGCCGCAGCCGTCACGAAGGTCACGGAGCGCGACGGCGAGCGGGTTTGCACCATCGTTGCATGTGGCGGGTACGACTGGCAGCGCTTCGGTCATCTGATTGAGGGACTCGAGAAATACGCGCGGGCCGAAAGCTGCGGCACGATCGAGATATGCGGGCGTCCGGGCTGGCAACGCATGCTCGCGGGATATCGAACAGTTCGCGTCGTCTTGGCAAAGGACATCTGATAATGCGGGGGAATCCAATTGATCTGTCCGGGCAAGTGTTTGGCTCTCTGATTGCAGTTGAGTTGGCCCCTAAGCCGCGATCATCGTGCAGACATCGCGCATGGAAGTGTATTTGTGTCTGCGGCAAGATCAAAGTGTGCTTCTCCGTCGCTCTCCGGCAAGGGAGCGTGACGAGTTGCGGTTGCGTAAAGATCGCAAGAATTGGAGCTCTAGGGCATGCCAAGCGAACGCATGGTCATTCTATTCGTGTCGGTCGCAAGCAACGACGCACATCTGAGTATTATTCTTGGCAGGCGATGCGTGAGAGGTGCCTGAATAAAAACAGGCACAATTACGAACGATATGGTGGCCGCGGAATCGTGGTCTGTGAGCGATGGCTGAATGATTTTTCGGCATTTCTCTTGGATATGGGGCCAAAGCCCTCGCGAACTCATACGATTGATCGTATCGATAACGAGGGCGATTACGAGCCCAGCAACTGTCGATGGGCAACACCAAAAGAGCAGGCGCAGAATCGGCGCAGGCCAACAAGAAGGGCGGCATAAAATGGGGGGCACGTCTACAACTTCCCAGACCTCGAACCAGCAATCGCAGCTTACGCCCTATGCGCCGGCGCAAGCTGGATTGCAGGGCATCCTCGGCGCGCTCGGCGGCATGACGAGCAATCTCGGGGTTACGCCCGGCATCACGAATGCGTTCGGGCAGATCGAGCAAAACTCGGGTGCGGCCAATCCCTATTCCGCGCCGGCTGGCGCTTCAGTGCTCTCCCAACTCAGCGGCGGCCCGAATTTCGGCACCGCGACGAACACGGTGGGCAATGGCGCCAGCGCAGTATCATCCGCGCTCTCCCCCTTCACGACCGGGAATTCCCTCGATCCGGCGAGCAACCCCGCGCTGGCGCAGCAGCTCAACACCGTCAATCAGCAGGTGCAGAACACGGTCAATCCCGCATTCTCGGCGGCCGGCCGACTGGCCTCGCCCGCGAACGCGCAGGCCATGGCGACCGGCATTGCGCAGGGCGATACGGGCATCCTGCAGAACGCGGCCGGCAATCAAATCAGCGCTGCTGGCGTGCTCGGCAACAACGCGAACAATGCGGGCGGCATCCTGGGCAATCTCGACGTTGGCAATGCGGGCATCCAAACCGCGGGCCTCAACAATGCGCCGAACGCATTCAACCTGCCGAACCTTGGGCCGCAGACCTTCCTCAACGCTGCGCTCCAACAGAACCAGTTGCCAATCTCGAATGCCTCTCAGCTATCCGGCATTCTCGGGCCGATCGCGGCGCAGTTCGGGACGCAGACGGGCAGCGGCACGCAGACGGGCACCAGCACGATGAGTCCGATGCAACAGCTTCTCATGGGCTCGCAAGCGTTCTCCAACTTCCTCAATCCGTTCAAATCGGCCCCGACCGCTGGCATGCCGGCGGGCGGCGGCTTTAGCTAAGGAACGGCAATGGGCATCCTCGACGGCATCCAATTCGACCCACAGCAGGGCCTTGGTTGGCTCGGCGCATTGCTGAGCGCGCAAGGCCCCATGGGACAAGCCGCTGGCGCCGCACTTCCGGGCCCAGGTGCCAATTCCGCAATAAGCGCCTTGGCGCCGCTATTCGCGCCGCAACAGCTTTCGACGTCGGGCGAAAGAGGGGCCTTCGATGCAGCTGCGTCGCCTGCGCTGATGAATGGTAGAGCCGCGCTTAACGCGCCGAACGTGCAACCGCTCCCTGCGCCTGCGCTGCCCCCTTCGTTTCCGACGATGAGCGGCGCGGCCGGCTACGGTGCGGGCGTTGATGCGCAGCCTCCCAATGCGATGCTGCCGCCCAACGCTGCGCCAGCGCAGGGGCAGGGCCTTCCCGCGCAGATGCCGCAAGCCGCTCCGCAGCAGGCGCCGCAACCCAATCCGTTCACATCGCTCTTTGGCGGCGGCTCGCCGAGCGCGGCAGGTCCCGGCATCATGGATCGCCTGACCGCGGGCGCCACCAACTTCACCACCGGCGGCAATCCGCTCGCGGGCATTCTCAATTCGGTCAACGGCCTGATGACCGGCCAGCGCACCGATCCGGCGGGCGTCATGCAGCAACAGGTCATGTCTACATATCGGGCATTGGTTGCCGCAGGCGTGCCGTCCGCGACGGCGCAGGCCGCAGCCCTCAATCCGAAGGTCATGGAAACGATCGCGCCGCAACTCTACAGCAAGCCGACATTTCAGGAGACCGGCACCGATCCATTTACCGGCCAGAAAAGCGGCGTGTGGCTACAGCCCGACAGAATGCAAGCGACGCCGGCCGTCGTTAATGGCGCTCCGGTTGGCCCCGGCGGTGCGCTTGCCGCAAATGTTCCGCCGAGCACGCAAGCCGTCTTTGATCAAATCGACCAGGCGCGGACGCAAGGCGCGGGACCGCAGCAACTCTTACAGCTTGTGCCGAACAGCATCCGCAGCGGCGTTGTCGCGATGCTTAACGGGCAGGCCATCCCGTCCAATCTGAGCGCCCGCGGTGCCGCGCGCGATATGACCATCCGGTTCGCGCACGCGATCGATCCGAACTTTGACGAGACGGCAATCCCCGCTCGTGTCGCGCTGCAGAAAGATTACCAGGGAGGCGGAAAGGCATTCGAGGAAACGCAGGCGCTCAATACGGTTGGCGGCCATCTGAGCCGGCTCATGGACTCGGCGGTCGGCCTTGGGAACACGGGTTTCAAGCCATGGAATATGCTGAAAAACATGGCCACTGACGCGACTGTTGGCAATCCGGCCCTGGTCAGATTCCGCAATGACCTCGTGACGACGCAGAACGAACTCGCCAAAGCATATCATGGCGGCCACGTCAGCGACTCAGCCTTCGCGGCCTTCAACAAGTCGATCAACGAGGCACAGACGCCGGATGAAATGCGCGCTGCTATCGGCGAGCTTGCGGGTCTCTTGGGATCGAAGATCACGGCGAGAGAGACGGCCTACAAGGCCGGCATGAACAATATGGGCGCGCTCCCTGGCCAGTATCGCGCCATCAACGACGAAGCGCAGCACTCGTTCAATCGCATCAATGCATGGGCGAGCGGCGGTCAGTCGGCGCCCGCATCTGCGCAGCCTGTGCAACAGGCGCAACATCAGGCGCCGGCACCTCTTCCCGCGCCTGACGCGCAGGGCTGGATCACGCTTCCGAATGGCATTCGCATCCGCGAGAAAAAGTAATGCCAACCTTTGACGTGCAAGCTCCTAACGGAACGCCGTATGAGGTCGATGCGCCAGACATTCATGCCGCCACGTCGGCGCTCGGCGCTCCGACATTCGATGAGGACAAATATCATGCGGCCGCGCGGGACCAGATGGCTAAAGCGGCGGCGGCCGGCGCCCCTAACGATCCTTATATGGCGCGTATCCTGCACGGGGCTACGTTCGGCTTCTCCGATGAGCTCACTGCGGCTGCGACCACGCCACTGGCAATGCTGTATCATCACACGGCGAGCCCGGCAGAAGGCTATCGCTATGCCAAGGCCCTCGAGGACATGAACCTCGACCAAGCGCGGCAAAGCACCGGCACGCTTGGAACGGTGGCCGAGCTTGGGGGCGGCGTTTTATCCGGCACGGGGGCGGCGCGTGCTGGGCTTGGCGTTCTGGGAAGGCTCGCGCCGGATGCGGGCCTCGGAGCAAAGAGCCTCGCATCAGCGGCGGATGCGGGGCTGTACGGAACAGTGGCCGGTGCTGGGGAGGGCAACTCTCTTGAGGAGCGCGGCCAAAATGCGCTGACTGGCGGATTGAGCGGAATGCTTCTGGGAGGCGTAGCGCCCGGGGCGCTAAAGATCGCTGGCGCCGTTGCATCGCCCGTCGTCAGCAATATTGCGGCGCGCCTCAACCCGGCAAAATATGCGCAAGGGCAGGTCGCGCGCGCCATCTCGGAAAGCGGGCAGACACCGCAATCACTATTGAATTCCATTACGACTGCGGCGCAGCAGGGTCAGCCTGAATTCACCTTGGCCGATGCATTGGGAAATCCCGGCCAACGCATGCTTTCCACCGTCACCCGCGCACCGGGAGATGGGCGCACTGAGGCAATAAACTTCCTTGATGCGCGGCAGGCCGGGCAGGGGCGCCGTGTCGCTAATACCCTCGCGGAGGGCTTCGACGCGCCGCAGACTGCGCAGCAGGCAACCGACCGGCTTACGCAGGCGCGTGACGCCGCGTCGGACGTGAACTACGACGCCGCGCGGGCCAATGCGGGGGCGGTCAACGTCACGCCGGTAATCCAGCGCATTGATAGGACACTTCGTCCGGGAGCTGGGGGCTTCATCAATCCGCAAGCCAGTATCGCGCCGGATAGCGTCGAAGCCTCGCTCGCCAACGTGCGGGCCAGATTGACGGACGGCCGATCAAACTTGACGGATTTCGAATCGCTGCAGCGTGTGCGCGGCGATCTATCCGACCAAATCGAAGCGGCCCGGCGCGCCGGCACGAACAACAAGGCTCGCCTCCTGACACAGGTGCGCACCGAACTCGATGTTGCGATGGAGCAGGCGTCGCCTGGATTTGTCGCGGCCAATCGTGCGCATGCTGCGGCGAGTTCGAACTATCGATGCAATCGGCACGGGGCAGCAGGCCGCGATGCGTGGACGCGTAGAGGACACCGTTCCCGCCTTCCGTGCGATGCCGCCTGCGGAGCAGCAGGGGTTTCGCGTCGGCTACGTCGATCCACTGATCGCACAGACGCAAAGTGCTGCCGTTGGCGCGAATAAGGCGCGGCCGTTCACCTCGGATGCTTTCCGAACCGAAGCCGCTGCCATGGCGCCGATGCGAACCGGCAACACGATGATGCAGCGCCTTGGTCGCGAAAACACGATGTTTGCGACGCGCTCGCAGGCCACCGGCGGCAGCCAGACGGCGGACAATCTTGCCGATGCGAATGCGATGGGGATTTATCCCTCGATCATCGGCGATATTATCCACGGCAATTGGGTCGGCGCGGCGCGCAGCCTGATCACGGCGGGGTCAAATGCGCTGAGCGGAAACACCGCGGCGGTGCGCCAAGAGGTCGGGCGCCTGCTTCTTCTGCGCGGCTCGAATGTGAGCGGGTCACAGCTCCCCGGCCTGATCACGCAGGCCGTGCAGAATGTACGGACGCGCCAATTGCTTGCTAATCGCATCGGCTCGGGGCTGTTTGCCGGCGCAGCCGTGGCGCCTAATGCAATAGGAAGTGCACGGCAGTCGCCGTGAGCGCAAAGCCCAGCAGATAGGCGAGAGTTCCGGGCAGGCCCGGCCCGAAAAACGGCTCGCGCGGCGAGCGTTCGGATTTCCACTCATGCGGCTCTAGGTCAACCAACATGGCAGTCGATCCGGCCCTTATCCCAGCGGTGCGCGCCTCGGCGCAGCGGCTCGGTATCAACCCGTCCGATCTTCTCACGGCGATGAGCTATGAGACCGGCGGAACACTCAATCCTAATCTCTGGGGCGGCAAAAACAACCAGTACCTCGGGCTAATCCAGTTCGGTCCCGGAGAGCAGCAGAAATACGGCGTGAAGCCCGGCATGCCTGTCGCGGACCAGGTGACGGCAGCGGAGAACTTCCTGCGCGATCGCGGCGTGCGGCCCGGCATGGGCATGTTGGACATCTACTCGACGATCAACGCCGGCTCGCCGGGCCTCTACAATCGCAGCGATGCCAACAATGGCGGCGCGCCGGGCACGATCTATGACAAGGTGACCCAGCAGATGGCGGGGCACCGGGCGCGGGCAGAATCGCTCCTGGGGCTACAGCCTGGGCAGGATCAGGGAACGCCGCTCCCGTTGTCGCCGCCCGTCAACGTGGGCGCTTCAGCGCAGCCCGCAAGCCCGCTCAACCTCATGAGCTACACCGGCGCACCGCCGACCATGGCGGGGCAGCCCATGCCGCTGTTCGGGCAACCGGCGCAACAGCCTGCCCAACCGACGCCGCAACAGGCGCCAGCGCCAGCCTCGCTATGGAGCATGCTGGCGCCTCCATCAGACCCAACCGCGCTCGCCAATTTCTGGGCGAGACAAAATCCAACGGGGTAACGCATGCCATTCTGGGGCTGGTCCAAGACGGCCGCGAGCAACGCGACTTCCGACCCGACGATCAACTGGGCCGAAGGCATGTCGCCGTCCGCCGTGAACGATAGCGCGCGCGCGATGGAGGCTCGTCTCGCCGAGTGGCGCGATGACATCTCGGGCACCATCACGACGGCCGGATCGGGTACGGCCTACACGGTCGCCAGCAATCAGGGATTCGATACGCTCGCCCACATGTCCGGCGCGATGATCGCCTTCGTTCCGCACACCACGAACGGCGCCACCGTCACGCTCAACGTGGACGGCCTGGGCGCGAAGCCGCTGCGCTACGGGCCGAGCCTTGAACTCCAATCGGGCATGCTGATCCAGGGCACGCCCTACGTCGCGACCTACAACAACTCGGATGGCGCGTTCTATCTTCGCAACATTGCCGGCAACCCTTATGGCATCCCGCTCGGCGGATTGCTGCCCTATACGGGAACGACGGCGCCAAATTCCGCATTCGTGCTGCCGTTCGGTCAGGCGATTTCCCGCACGATTTACGCGACTTATTTCGCACTGGTTGGTACCACCTACGGCCCCGGTGACGGATCGTCCACGTTCAATGTGCTGGACCTGCGTGGGCGCTTCCTCGCCGGCTTGGGCAACATGGGCGGCTCGGACGCGGGTAGGATAACCGTCGCGGGCGGCAATTTCGACGGGACGGTGTTGGGCGGGACGGGCGGTGGTCAGAACAAGACGGTTGCGCTGGCTAACCTTCCGGCCGCCACATTGGCGACAACCATCGTTGACCCTGGTCATACGCACATTCTGACCGGCCAAGTAGCCGCCTCTGGCTCTCCGGGAACGCCGACTATGGCGGCTTCCGGGAATAGCGTAACGGCCACGACGAACAGCGCAACGACCGGCATCACTGCTAGCACCGCACTCGGCGGCAGCGGAACCGCTCTCCCGATATTGCCGCCGTCAATGGTTTTGCCCTTCATCCTGCGTGTGATCTAGGATTTCGTGATTTACACTTATCTTCGCGCACTCGTCGGGCCGAAGTATTGGCCAATCGCCATACGCATGACTCTGTCAAGTAGCTTCTCTTGTTGATGTGGCAGCAAAGTGCAGACTGCCAGTCGCCCTCAACGAGGCATCGATAAAGTGGACCGGAGGAAAATTGCAGCCAGTTCACAAGCGTCTTCCCCGCGCCGCATTGGGCTATCGCAAGATGGTCCATTTCCTCATTGATGTTGTCGTATGACAGGAACTTTCGGCTATAGCCTAATGCAGAGAAGCAACTTTCGCCGGAGCCGCCCTCAATGATGCATCTGCGATCGGGGAACCCCGGAGCGCCAACCATAACATTGACGTTCTGGATGAGCCGTCTGGTGATGTTCTTGACGCAATAAGATGCGGAGTATCCGCGCGCCAGCTGGGTAAATGCAATCGTCGCGTCAAGGCCGTCTACCATCGCATTAAAGGTTAGTCCGTCGCCAATGCGAGCCCACCTTTTTGACAGCAGTGTCACGAGCCTGCGTTTACCGCTGCCGTCGTCGTACTGGACGCATTCAAGGTCAGCCAAGGCAAGTCCTCTGGCGGCTCTAATCGGACCGAATTTAATGACGCCGAATGGCAGACTCGGCATGAGATGCGTTTTCTCGGCCCCGATGCAGATTTGCGCCTTCCCAAATTTTACTTTCTGAACTGAAACGGATCGGAGGGCGCAAAGATATTCGCGCGCGATCTCCTTTGCCGGAGTGAACCTGTTTTTTGGAAGCAACACTCGCCACGTTTACCACAACCTCCACACGAAAGGAAATCCCATGGAACCGCTCTTCTGGGGCGTGATTGGCGCCGCCATCGTCATCGTCCCTCTAATCCTCATCTTCGGCGGCAAGCGCCTGTGGACCGCGATCGAAACAAAGGTCAAGGCCAAGGCGACCGCCGCTGAGGCCGATCTCAAGACCCGCGTGACGGCGGTGGTCGGCGACGTTGACGCCAAGGTGCAGGCCGCCATCGCCAATGCGGTCGCGCCCATCAAGGCGGACATCGCCGCCCTCAAGGCCAAGGTGGGCGTCTGATGGTCGCCGACACCTTCCCCCACGCCCTGCGCCTCGTCCTGGTGGACGAAGGCGGCCTCGACGACGATCCGCACGACCACGGCGGCCGCACCGCCTACGGCATCATCCAGCGCGAATACGATGGCTATCGCGCGCGCCACAGCCTGCCGCCGCAGGACGTGTGGAAGATCACGCCTGCCGAATACACCGAGATCTACCGCGATCGCTACTGGTCGCCGTGGTGCGACCGCCTGCCGTCCGGCATGGACTACGCGTTCTTCGACGCGTGCGTGAACACCGGCCCGGCGCAGGCGGCGAAGACCCTCCAGCAAGCCGTAGGCGTGCGCGTGGATGGCTTCATGGGCGACGTGACGCTGGCGAAGGTCGCCGCAATGGACGCACAGGCGGCCATCCACGCCTTCTGTGAGCGCCGCCGGGCGTTCTACCGAGCCCTACGCCAGTTCCCCCGCTACGGTCGTGGCTGGCTTGCCCGCGTCGATCACGTCGAGAAGGCCGCCAAGGCCATGGCCGTGACCGGGCAGTCCGAGCGCAACGGGCTCCGGGACGAGGTGAAGGCAGAGGCCAGTGCCCGCGCCAAGGCGGAGGACACGGCACAGCCGCCGATGACGCCGCAGACCGGGGCGGCCACCACCACCGGCGCCGTTGTCACCGCCGGCATGGCCGAACAGCTCGGCAACGCCACCAGCCAGCTCTCGCCATTCCAGGATACGATTGCAATCGTGAAGTATCTCCTGCTTGGCATCGCCGTCGTGACCGTTGCTCTGACCCTCTACGGGCTCGCGCATCATAATAAGGTCAAGGATGCGACCGGATGAGCTTCGATTGGATCACTGTTGCCCTAACGCTGATCGGCGGTGGCGGCACGCTCGGGCTGCTGGCGCTGTTCATCATGGCGCCGGCCGCGTTCGGCGTCGTCATGGAGGGCCTGCAGACGGCAGTCGGCGCCATCACAGCAACCCGGCTTGGCTGCGCGCTCCTGGCCGCGGTGCTCGCCGCCACGGCTGCCGATCAATACCGCGTGCATGTCGCTGGCACCGCGTGCCAAGCGCAGATCGTCGCCCGCGAGGCCAAGGCCGACAAGCAGGCCAAGCAGCGCGACACCAACCAGGCCACCGCCGCGGACAGCGATGCCAAGGCACGTATCGCCGAGCTCGAGGAACAGACCCAGCAGGACCAGGAGAAGATTTGTGCGCTACAGGCCGCCGACAAGTCTTGTCATCCTATTACTGCTGACGAGCTGCGCTAGCGTTCCATCGGCCGTCACGCCGAAGGTTGCCGTGCAGCTTCCAGCGCCCCCATCGTTCATGGGCGCATGCCCAGCGTCGCATATCCAGCCGGGCATGCCAGCCAATCAGGGCTTCGATCTGGCGCGCGGCGAGTGGAAGGATTGCAGCCGGCGCGGGGCGCAATCGCGTAGCTGGTATGAGGGTGTGCGCAAGCGATATCAGGCGTCGCCGCTGTGAGCGAACAAGCTCTACTAACTTTCGCCGGCCTCTTTGTTAATGTCGTGGTGCTCTCCGTCTTGGGAACGTGGGCTCTCGCGCGGACGGCCGCGGCGATCAACAAAACGATCACCGAAAATCGCCAAGCCGTCGATGACGAGATTAACAGGGTTCGCAGGGAGACCGGCGAAACGGCAGCCGCCATCAGGGCGAAGATCGTCGAAGTCGAGCTATGGGGCCGTGATAATTTCGTGAAACGCGATTTGTTCTCGGCTGCAATGGAGCGCATGGAAACGAACGTAACTAACATGGGCGACCGGATCGAAGCGCGCCTATTGCGCATGGAAGGCAAGCTCGACAAGAGCGCCGCTCAATCGACCTAGGCCACCAACAGCACGGGAAAAATTCATGCTCCGCTACCTGATCGCGGGCGCAATCGCGCTCGCCCTATGCTGTGGTTCGGCCGAGGCCCGGCATCGCCATCACGCCTATGCGCGCGTTAAATGCGCAGGAACGTATTGCGCGATTGTCGAAGCGGAGCGCCCCGCGGATTGCCGCGGCATCCAATGGTGTGGATGTTGGCTCAGACATGATTTCGGGCTTGCCGATCGCGCGCTAAATCTCGCAATGGCGTGGGCGAGGCTCGGCGCGGCAGCATCGCCAGATACAGCCAATGTGGTTGTCTGGCGCCATCATGTCGCTAGATTGCTAGAGCATCGCGACGGCCTGATCTTGATCAGATCAGGGAACGACCGTGGCGGCGTGCGCACCCGATGGATTTCGCCGCGCGCGCTCGGCGGTGTCGTGGCGTGGCGCAAGGTGTAGGCAAATCCAGCATCACTCGGCAGCAATCCGCGCGCGGCGCTCTTCTGCCACCCACGCCACATCATAGACCTTCCCGCGACTCCTTCCGCGCTTGGCGCGCACATAGCGCTTGGCGGATTTGCCGTATTCCATCGCCCCCGGGTGGGCGGTGAGGAAGGCGCCGAGATCGTTTGATGCCTGTTGCTCGGAAACCCCGAACACCGTCATGATGTCGGCACGGCAAATATCGCCGTGCTGGGATAGGCGCCAGTCGATGTAGTCGAGACGGCGGTCGGTTGCCCAGGTCACGCCGGCACCCCGGGCTGCGCGAGCACCCATTCCCGTGTACGTGCCTCTGGCAATCCGCCATCAGGACGCACGATATACATCGTGCGTGCTTCTCCTTGGCGCCCCCGCTGGCGCGCCTCGACCGTCCAGAATTGCCCTGCGGCGCGGAAACGATAGCCGATGGCAATGATCTTACGGTTCGGGTGATTGGTCATTTTCATTCCTCCGCCCCTGATCCCGCGAGGCGCCGGGTCAGGCTCAATCCCGGCCTGGCAATGACAATATAGGCTGATTAGATGGATAAAGTAAATAGGCCCATGTGGGGATTGTGATCACGAAATGTTACAGTGACCTCTTGTAAGCGTAGAAATCGTCCGGGTCGATCAAGTCGGCCCCCTTACCCAGGGCACCGATCCACGCCTCGACCTGGAAATGTGCCAGGGAGTTAGGCAGCACCAAGAACATCGTGTCGCGGTCGGTTGTCAGCGCTTCCTTGGCGCGCTGTTCTCGGTTGCCGTCGAGGATGTCGCGCAGGAGCCGAGCGATCAGCCGGAGCTGATAGCCGGTCGTCTCAGCCTCAGTCGGCTCGCGGATGCTGTTCTCTGCGGTGATCATCTATCGTCGCACAAATTCACTGGGATTGTCGGCGGCGAACCGCTCGTAGGAATTCTGAATGTCTCTCCGGCTCGTCGGCGCGCCCTCCGCAATCTCATCGCGTAGGACCTGCAAGAGCGGATTGGATGCGAGCCCGAATCGGCGCCATGCGGTTAGCTCGAATCAGAGTGAGTATACGCGCTGCCGCAGCGCTCGGCCCTGTTCGTCGAATGCGGTTTAGTCATTTTACCGATCCCTCCTGTTTGCCCCACCATCGCGCACAGCCTTCATCGCGACCGTAAGAGCTTGATGCGCTTCCAAGACTCGTCCTTTGTGCAATTCTCAACGAGATAAAGATAGCTTTCGAGGGCGCTCACAACGAGCATGCGGTCGTCGCATTTGGTTCCGCGATCTGGCTCGACGCGAACGTGGCAGAGTTGATACAGCCACTCTGGGCCGCGGGAGCGCGACATATCGCGCGCCGTCGCCGACGCTGACATTGATGGTGCGGTCTGTTTTCATCTAGACTTATCGCTTAACAGCCTTCGGCTTTGGCGCCTTGTCCTTGACTGCCGTATTCTCCGCGTGACCATCGGCTGTCGAGCGAGCTTGCCGATCGTCATTCTCGAGCGCCTTGGCCCTGTCGCGGGTTCGCTTCTTGGTCATCGCTTATATCCGCTTGATTGAGACTCTGCCGACGGTGTAGCCCGCCCGGCGCCAGAACGGCCATTTCGCCGGAGCGCCACTGTAGCCGCCCTCTTTGAGCCATGCCGCGATAGATTGCGACCTTACCCCGCGAATTGTGTAGAGCCATATCGAGCCACGCTCATCACATACGGCCCAAAAAAGTTTGCGCTTGGTCACGGCTTTGCGTCCTGATTTTGCTCATGTGGGAACGGCTTGCCAAACCGCCTATCGAAAAGCTCGTCGCGCTCTGCCTTCGTCGGTGCGTCGATGATTAGGCCTGCGCAGCATGTCGTTCTCGGCCGTCAGCCGCTCGATCTCGGCTGCGCCCTCTGCCGCAATCTCGGCATCGATGCATTCCGCGTCGCCGGGCCAGCCGGACTCAAGGTGCACGAAGGCGCTTTACGATATCGTCGCTCATTTGCTGGCCTCTGCCTCACCGTTATCGCGCAGCTCAGTGGCCGCGTCTCGAAGGCCAGGTAGGAGCGCTTCGGATAGCGATAAGGCGGTTATGGCTGTCGCCAATGCGTCTCGACGTGATCAGCGTGGATCTGCCAGGCGCGCGGCCAAACTCCGCGGTCCTTGCTTGATACTCATCGGCATTGCACTCCTTTGCGCTTCACCGGGATCACCTTCACCTTGATGTGCCGAAGGTCTTGGCGGGTCATGTGCTCCCTGTAGAAGCCCACCTCGTAAATCTCAGGAGGAATATCCTCGCTGATCGCAGCCCACATGGTTGTGGGGCGAGTGCGACTTGCGGGAGCAGCGTGCCGTTTCATAGGATT